>CAJXQR010000022.1 GCA_913058345.1 uncultured Gammaproteobacteria bacterium | reverse complement strand
GGCATTATTCCTACTACAAACGACACCATAGAGCAGCGAATAACTGTGATTTATTATGGGCGAAGCGCCTATGTTTTCCGTGGCCAGGTAAACGATGGCAGCCTTAACGACAAAGCCGATAACAACGCTAATGACAATGCCAGTGAAAAAACGACTCACAAAACCGAGCAAAGCTATGACAAGGACTTTCTCAGCATCGCCTCAAGTTTCAAACCCCGTTCACTACGTGAAATTCAAAGTCAAAAACCCCAGGCTATTTACTACGTAAAAGCCAAAGCCGGTGCCACTTATGCGCGGCTGTCAGCACACCTCAAGCTCGGCCGTTACGGTGCCGATCACCTGCGGCTGATTAACGGCGATTACCCTAGTAGTGAACCCACCGTGGGAGAATGGATAAAAATTATTCGCTGATCAGTGGCGCGAAGCAGAAGAAAGACCGGCCCTGAGGCGAAGACCAGACGCCTGTTTACCTAAAGCATTATTTCCAGTTAATAGGGCACCGGTTGTGTACCATCACTGTCTTGCTCAGAGATCCACTGTTCGATATTTTTTGCTAGCTCAAAGCATTTTCAATACACATAGCCGGATCAAAAAAACGCACGGCTGCTGAATTTCGGGCCTATGGATCGTCTCGTAGAAAGCGGAGCACTGATAAGTTAAGACGAGAATAAAAAAGTCAGGCTGGCGACCCTTAAACATACCCACTGGGCTCCATTGTGATGAGTACCCAAGCACCGGGACAGGGACTTACCTTTACTGGCACTGTAAGCTCTGGGCAATAACCTCATGATGAAAGTAGGTATCGGGCAAGAAAATATCGAGATACAGGCCTTTTCCAGTACGTTCGCGCTGAAAAAGAAAATAAGCAATTACCGTCAAGAACATAAGACAGGCTTATTTATTTGGCCATTTTATTATTTGTAATACGGCTATAACAGTACAGGAAAAGAGTGAAACAATTGTGGCCAAGTGATTACAAGGCCTACCAACAAGCTGGAATATGTAAATAAATTAGCGCAACGACGACTAAGCACGATACTCTATAAGCCCTGTTGTCGACAGACGCTTTGAAGATAATTATTAGCAGCCCACCCGCACAAGCAGGCCCACTCTCACCGTGACAAAAAAGCAACCTAGCCACCGAGCTGAACGGTACTACCAACTTCAGGTACGACGGCAACTCAAACGAAATTTTTCCGCCCACCTCGCCCATGGTCTGTTGGGACAAACGGGTTTTCGGCTGTTGACCGCACCCACCTTTCTGCCCGCTTATATCTTACTGCTTGCCAATGGCTCCACCGTAGCCGTCGGCATTGCTCTGGCCATGCAGTCACTCGGTATGGCGATCACTCCCCTGTTGGGCGCCAATTTAATTGAACACAGAACGCGCGTGTTACCCATGGGCTTTCTTATCGGCGGCGGTATGCGGGCAATGGTGCTGTGTATAGCCTTAGCGGGACTCTTACTTCCGCCTTCTTCAGCGTTGTTGGCCATCTGTTTTTTTCTGGCCTTGCTGGGTCTTTTTCAGGGTATGCAAGGTGTAATTTTTAATGTGCTGTTGAGCAAAGTCATACCGGTTAGCCACCGCGGACGGCTGACTGGCCTGAGATATTTTCTCGCCGGCATTACCGCTGCAGGAGTCGCTTATATTGGCGGTCATTATTTGATTGGCGATAACCCACAGGCCTTTGGTTATTCGATGACCTTTTTGCTGGCCTTCGTTCTCACCAGTATCGGTTTGGCGATGTTGCTGTTTGTCGACGAGCCGGAGCCACCCACCGTTGCCGCCAATGTCAGCCTCAAAGAACGCCTCTCACACATCCCCGCCTTGCTGCGGGACGATCCCGCTTTCAGTCATTATTTTCTGGCCCGATCTCTGGCTACCATGGGACGTATGGCGATGCCTTTTTATATTCTTTACGCCGGGCAAAATCTGGGTTTGACGGGCGCTGTACTGGGCACCTTAACGGTTGCCTTTACATTAGCCGGCACCCTTTCAAACCTGGTCTGGGGCTTTATCGCCGACCACCGTGGCTTTCGCCTGGCCTTTCTCACCTCCATCGCGCTGTGGATAGCCTCAACTTTATTGCTGCTATTGAGTCAGGGGCTGTTTCTACATGTCGTCGTGTTTATGGGTATTGGCGCCGCGACCCAGGGGTTTCAAAGTACCGCGATCAATTTAACCCTGGAGTTTGGCCACCGCGACGACGTACCCCTGCGCATCGCCATTGCCAATTCCAGCTCAGAAGTGGCTGGCACTCTGGGGCCCTTATTAGGCGGGGTTTTAGCCGCATGGTTAGGCTATGAAGCTGTGTTTATTTCTTCTATGGCTTTTCTTATTCTCGGCGGGGCAATGGTCAATGCCTACGTACCAGAACCTCGATGGGCTGCGACAAAAGAACATTGAATACTCGGCATCGCAAACCATAGCATTCAAAAAACCTGAGATTAACCCGCTTACTCGTGCCTGACAAAAGGAAGGGAATCACTCAGTCGCCACTACAGCTCTTTAAACCAGATAATTTTCCTCTTGTTTGCTGTCGCCTCAGTACCCGGCTCTTTGCAACTAAAGGACATCCAAAATAAGTCCTCGATCACAAGTACCCACAAAGACCTTAGAGACAGTCACAAAACATGAAGCCCTGTCAAACAGGGTCAGCCCGTTCAACTAAACTCCCCGGCTGGCGCCACAGATGAGGTCTTTGTTAGTTGAAGATTAAATCGTTGGCAATAGAACACGTTCAGGCGCCCATGAGGTGGTAAAAGAAAGCGCTAACGACGGCTTCACCTCACCATTCACACTCGCAATGCGGAGGGCCACTGTGCCTATACATATCAAGAAGTACGACGTAGATTATAGCCGCCGATTCTTTCTCGAAAAAATGAGTAAAGGCATAATGGGCGCTGGCGTATTGAGCTCTCTATGGCCATTGATCGGCGAGTCTGCCGACATTACTAAGGCCTACCCTGAAGAATTATTGTCCATTGAAGCCTTCACTCAGGGCAAATTAAAAGATGGTGATATTATTGATGCCAGCAATGTAGAAATCGTCAAAGATCTCATTGACCCCATTGCTTATCTACAGGTTTCACAACAGGGACGTCGTATCAAGCTGGTACCGACGACCACCGATGTCACTCAACTCTATCCCCATGACTACCTCAAGGCGACCCTTTCTAATCAAGGTAAAGCAGCCCTTGATTTGGACGGTAACGTCGTCGTCAAAAACAGCACTAACCAATGGATTGGCGGCACGCCTTTTGTCGATCCACAAAATGGCCTGGAGGCCTTCGCCAACATTACCCTCAGTTGGGGTCGCCACGACACTTCTATTTATGCCGTGGACGATTACGATATCGGCCCCAGTGGCAGCATCGAATACCAATACCAAATTGCCTGGTGTGAGAAAAACTTCTCAGCTCTGGTTAGCAACCCCAGTGGCCCCTACCTGGAAGGTTTTGATGACAAGCTCCGTCATCAGTCCATTTGGTTTACAGCACCTGACGATACTCGCGGCACCTCTTTTTTGAATATATGGAAGTATGACCAGCGGGAATTCCCCGATCTTTTCGGTTATCTACCCGCTTTCAAGCGCGTTAGACGCTTTCCCACTAACCAGCGCTTTGAGCCACTCGTTCCTGGCATTACATTTTTCCTCTCCGATGCCTGGGCAGCGGGGGGATCCCATGCTGACATGGGGCAATCATAAAATTGTCGGCCGCGGCCCCTTCCTGGGTTGTCAGTCAGGCATGTGGCAAGGAGACAAGGAAAACTGGTCGAAAGAGCATCTGGTTCACGGAGGTAAAAAAGGCAACACGTTTTACGAAGCCAAGTATCAACTTTGCCCCGAAGTGATCGTTGTGGAAGCCGAACCCACGGGCTTTCCCAGAGCGCCCGTGAGTAAAAAACGTGTCTGGCTCGACGCACGCAATATGGTCCCCATTGCCTATGTTACCTACGATCGCAAAGGTGAAATTTGGCGTTCCTTCGAAATGGGATTCAGCCAACAGAAACAGGGTAATAAGGCCAACCTTGATATCAATGGCAACCCTGAATGGTCATGGTCTTACATCCATTCCCACGATGTACAGAGCGAACGATTCACTCGATTCAACCAGGCCAAGAAAATAAAAGGCGGTATAAAAACTCAGTTTAATTCTGATAATGCTTATGAAAAATACCTGACTGTGCAAGCAATTCGCAAGCTCGGTAGTTAACCAGACTCGATAAGCCGGCGTATGACAGAGAAATCGCCAAACTGAGAAATTAATTGAGAAGGATATGGCAATGAAAAAAACAACTCTCACCAAACTACCAGCAGTAGTTTCAGCAGGCCTACTCGCCATGCCTCTTGCCCAGGCAGTGGAGGTCGATGTATCAGGGTTTATTCGCCAGGAAATGGCTTACAGCATCAGCGATGACCAGAACCCCTTGAACCGAGGTACCGCTATGGTATCGGGAGCCTTACCCAATACCACAGGGGGTGCTGATTTTATCAAGAAGGATTATGAGTACGACAATGACTGGAACATGATGGCCACCCGGGCTGAAGTGAATTTCAGTATTGGCATCAGTGAAAACGTAAAAGCCTTTGTTAAAGTACGGGGTTTTTATTCTGCCGATGTCTTTAACGACGTCAGCATTAAAAGTGGTGCAAAAGACGTCAATCAGTTTAAAGTCGACCATCACGGCAAATGTGCCAGTATTCTCGAGGTCTGCGACGATGATTTTATGATTGACCTGCCCTCTGCCTATGTTGATTATTCGAAAGATAAGCTCTGGGTGCGTATCGGTAATCAACAAATCGCCTGGGGCGAGGCAATCTTCTTTCGCGTTATGGACGTACCCAATGGCCTCGATTTACGTCGTCACACCTTTCTGGACTTAGCGACTGAGGAATATGCAGACGAGCGTATCTCCTCCCCTGCCATTCGGGTTAGCTACAACTTGAACAGCAATTGGGAAGTCGAAGCGTTCGCGCAAATGTTCCAACCCTCCGTACTACCACAAACAGGCACGGCCTATAGTATTATCAACTCACCCTTCCGAGTCAGAAACGACATTGGCTTCGATAAAGTTGATGACCAAATTAACGCCGGCGTCAGACTTGTCGGTCAACTCGGTGACCTTGGCCTACAATTTATGGCTACTAGCCGGCATAACCCCGACCCCATTTTTAAATGGGGTCCTAGTGGTCAAACGGCACTAGACCCGGCCTTTGCATCCTTTGGCAACTTCTCAGATCAGCCTTTCCGCGGCACCAGCGCCCCCGGTGCAGTTGGTGCGCCCAACTCAGGCACTTACGGTGGTCACGACTGGATGAGCGCTGCCCATATCATGGGACTCGATGGCGTTGAGGCGATCAACATTCTGGGCCAGGAGTTTGCTATGGTTGGCAATTTTATGACCGGCGCTTTGGGCTTTACCGGCCCGGACTACGTCAATTCAGTGGCAGAAGGCAGTCTTGTTCTGGATACTCTGTCGACGGCTATTGGCGATCTTGAAGCCGATATTGTCCCCATTTACGCCTCAGAAAATGTTTTCGGTTTTGGAGCCAACTACATTTTTTATGCAGAGCCTGATACCTGGCTTGACCAACTGGTTGTTCGCTTTGAAATGACCTATACACCCAACAAGAAATTCACGAATAACTTGTCAAGAAAGTTCATTGAAGAGGATGAATGGGTCACGGGTTTAGTCCTCGAAAAGTACAAGCGCTTTAGCGACAGCTACCCCGCTACCTTCCTAGTATTCCAATGGATGCATAAATCTGAAAGTGACCTCTCGGGACGTCATCTAAGCCTGCTCGGTGGCTCCCCCACCAAATCACCCAGTGGCGGTGAGGAATCTGGCGGTTGGGACGCCGTATCCTTCGCGATACAACAACCTCTACCGGGATTGATATGGCGACTCGATATGAACGTCCTTTACGACCTGAACGGCAGCTATTTGATTCAGCCTGGTGTGCGCTATAAACCCAACAGAAGCTGGACTATTGAAACTTTTGCCAGCTTTCTGGACAGCAAAGATAATGCGGGGGCTTTACAACCACTGGCCTGGGCTGATGAGGTGACACTACGGCTTAGCTATCAGTTCTAAGCGCACTTTAGACCTCAACAACAGCATTAAAAAACCCGGCATTGCCGGGTTTTTTAATGCTCAAGGTATCAATTAATCACTGACTGAGGTGACCACCAAACACTTTATCAAGGTGCTCTTTGGGTAGAGGCGCGCTAAAGAGTGACACCACAACTGTAGTCAATACCGAAAGCCCCTCTGCCAGGGTGGTGCAGGCAAAAGGATTATTGGCCTGACTATGTACCCAGAATAACCCTTGCTGAAGCATATTGCCTCCAGCATCACCGATAGGTAACCAGCTATTACGCAACACCGTAAAAGAAACAGCACCCATCATAAAGCCCCAGATCGCGCCCTGTTTCGTCACACCGCGCCAAAACACACCAAGAATTAAAGGCCCCGCTAGAGCTGCCATCATGCCACCCAGCCCCGCCCATACCATTAAGGCAATATTTTGCCCGATGGAATACCAGGCCAAAATGCCCGCCCCGAGTAAGACGCCAACAATGCCCCAGCGACTGATTATTAATACGTGGTGATCAACATCTTCTTCGCTGGCATTAGGGAACAGCACCCTGGAGAGTGAGCGCCGATAAATATCATTGGCAAAAACTTGCGAAGTGGAAATCACTAAACCATCAGCGGTCGACATAATCGCCGAGAGGATAGCAACGCCGAGTAATGCCGCCAACCATTGAGGAAACAGTGCGATAAACAAAGCGGGGATAGCCTGGTTAGGCCCACCCGGACTGGTCAGCAACTCGTCACCCAAGACTGCGCGCGCTAAGACACCACCAAAAATCATTGCTGCCAGCACCACACCAAACAACAGGCACAATAGAAGGAAGCGCGTGCGCCCTATTCCCTCTTTCAAAGCCCATACTTTATTGCCGATATGGGGCAACATACCGAGGGAAAGATGGGCCAGAAAAATAGCCGAAAAATCCCAATAAGAGCCGAGAATCCCTGAGCCCTCATAAAAGACACCGACCGTTTGGGGATCGAGGTTCTGTAAGCGAACCAGCACTTCATCTAATCCACCCTCGACACCGGCGCCTTTAACAAACATCACCACAATGGCAATGGCCACTGCCAACATCATCGCGCCCTGCACACCGTCTGTGAGAATATCGGCATGAGCGCCGCCCAGCACCACGTAAACCAGTAAGACTAAAATAGTCACTGTCAACGCCCAAAAAGCATCCAGGCCGAGTACTTGCTCAAACATCACGAGGCCAGCCAATAATTGTGCGGCAAGGTAGAACAACAGAACGATGGAAAAAACAGCGACGATAATACGCAGGACATCTGACTGGTAACGATCACCGATAAATTCAGGGATAGAGCGATTGCCAAAGGCATTACCCGCTTTCTGTACCTGCCTGAAACACAACCAGACACCAAGATAAACAGCAAAGGGGTAAACCAGCGCATAGCCGAGGGCTGGCAGGCCAAAGGTGTAACCCAGACCGGGGATCCCCAAAAAGGTCGCTCCCGATGCGGTAGTCGCTGTCATCGCAAAGGCTAAAAACCACATGCCGTAGCCGCCACGGGCTGTAGAAAAATCGTCGCTACTTTGAACCTGGCGCATGCCGAGATAACCAAAACCTATCATCGCGCCAACATAGAGAAACAAAAACATCCAGGCCCAGACTTGCAATGAATCCATCAACTCCCCCAACTGATAACCCTATGGTTCATGATTAATAAATGGCGAGCCGAGGGTATAGTCTCGTTACTCACAAGTAAAGAGCATCATGAATACCCGAAGACAGGATAAAGAAAGGAACCCTATAAGACACCAGGGGCAGTGATGTATCGTCAGGCCAGACGCATACGCTTGAAGTGACAAAAAATGGGGAAGGCAGTGGTTAGAAAATCGGGGGCAAACGAGGACCGCTAGACCTTGTTCAACGATTGGGTCAATAACAAGCCACGCGATTGCGTCCTTGCTTTTTGGCCATATAAAGAGCCTTGTCACTTTGATCGAGCAGGGCATCATAGCTTTCGATACCCTCTCGATATTCACTTAAACCCAAACTGGCCGTCACCGACAGGGCATGTTCTTCGTAGAGCACCGGTGTTTTTTCTATCACCTCTCTCACTCTATTGGCAAAAATTAAAGCTCCTGCGATGTCGGTCTCGGGTAAGATAATCGCAAATTCTTCACCGCCGTAACGCGCCACATAATCAGTTGCTCTAACAACATCACTGATTCGTTGCGTTACCTCTATCAGGACCTTGTCCCCAGCCTGATGACCGTAGGTGTCGTTGACCCTCTTAAAAAAATCCAGATCAAGGAATAACACCGACAACTTGCCACCGTAGCGCTCTACGCGTTTAAACTCCTTATGAAGTTCAGCTTCCATAAAACGTCGATTATAAACACCCGTCAGAGCGTCTCTATGACTCAGCTCCTCAAGGTCGGCATGGGCTTGCAATACTTCTCGATGAGAAATTGCCGTATCGGTCACATCAAATAAGGTAATGCAAACCAGACTCTCTCCACCGGAACCTTCAAAGGGGATAAACGTGCAATTCTGGTACATATGCGTCACGCCACCTGTAATGGGCCGGTGGTGTTTGAACTGGAAAAGATAGGGGCGCTGTTGCCAGGAGGTGAAGGCAAAATTATTTAATAGTTGAACGCTGCGGACTTTTTTATCAAGCCACTGACCCGGCAGCTCTGGAAAGTAGTCGAGCAGGTTTTTCCCAACGATTGATGTTGCAAGTACTTTACTGTTAGCCTCCATAAAACGATTCCACAACACGACGTCGAGAGTCTCGGTAACAACTAAAATGCCTACATCGACACGGTCGATAATATACCCAAGACTATTATCACCAAGCCTCACTGTCATTTAATAGCTTTCCATGAAGCTCAGCAAACCACTGCGCAGTTGTTCAATCGATCCCTCTGACATCAGCATCACCAGATGGCAGGCGAAATTAGTGGCTTCCAGGTGAAAATTCACTTCGATCAACAAGCATTGATCCCACTCTCGATCTCGGCTGTAAAGGAGATCGTCAATGGGTTTGTCAAGACCCACCAAGGTTGGAGCGGCAAAATCAATTTCTTTATCAACTTGTTGGGCAACCCCCACCAAACAGGCACCGATCAAAATATTCGTAACATCAAGTAGCAATTCCTCCTGCGCCATTCCTTCATTGTTGTCATAGCCCATCAAATCTGCCAGTTGTCCACAGCCATTCGTCCCGTAGAGAACAAAGGCTTCACCTTCTAGCTGATTGTAAAAAGCTTGACGCACACCAGCCCAACTATCGTCACTGCCTGCAACCAACTCACCCACTTTCACAACAAAGTCGTCGTCATTCACCCAGCTGACCCGCGGTACCGACAAATTGACGAAGACATCAAGCAACTTAGCGAGAGACGCTCCTGCTTGCCCCATACCAATATTGATGACTTCTTGAAGGATTTCATTTTCTTCTTCATTTAAAGACTCAGTCTTCACTGTAAACCCCGCATTCAGCCAAAATCGCGGCCAACGATTTTTTATCAAAGGGTTTTTGCAAGAAAGCTAATGCCCCGAGTGATACAACACGTAACTTGGCTTTGGGTTGAATATCGGCAGAGACCACAATGACTTTTGTCTTTATGCCTTCATCACGAATACTTTCCAGCACGCTGAAACCATCGAGTACAGGCATGGTGAGGTCGAGAAGAACGACTTCTCCCAAGCCCTTGCGTAAAGCTGCCAGGGCTTCTTCACCATTAGCGGCCTGAGTAATATCCACATCCCAACCTTCGGGTATGCATTTCAACATGGCTTTTCGTGAAAACCCAGAATCATCAACGATCAGTAAGGGAACACTCATGTCAATTTTCACCTTGTATTGCTCTGACCATTTTTATTGTTAGGGTTCAGCCTGCGTCACTGCGTCACCACATCAGGGTAGAAAGCATAATCTTGCCGCCCCTATCCGTCCCGGACACAGGTCACAGCTCACAGTTTATTCGTAACTATCAGACCAGATTTTCATTACCGGTGGTTGAAAAACCTTCACGCATAAAAAAACGGCAGCCTAAGCCGCCGTTTATTATACGGAAACAAGCCATCAAGCCACTTTGTGATTCTCTGTATCCCATCTCTGTACTACCGGTACCACTTCCTCAGCGAAGAGAGTCATACTCTCCTTGGCATAATCGTAAGGCATACCGGCAAAGCTAAAGGAAACGTTCATGTTCATGGCGCCGATAATATCCTGAATCCCCTGGATCTTCTCCAAACACTGCTCAGGCGTACCCCAGATTTGCAAATCGGTGAAGGCTCTACCCATTGCATCATCACCGGCCGCCCGTGCCGATTTCGCCGCTTCGTGGTAAAAGTCGTAAGCACCGCCACCTTTTGAGGCAAAATGATCGCCTGTCATTTCGTAGTGGGCCATCGCTGAAATCCAGTAATCGGACATGTACTTATAGGCCATCTCTTCAGCTTTCTTCGGATCCCTGTCGCAGATCACAAACAAGTTAGCACTCGTGGGTGGCGCCTTGCAGCCCTGCTCACGCTGGTAGTGCTCACGCCAGATATCTATCTCTTTGGCACGGCTTTCCCAGGGACCAATGGCAAAGGTCATGATGGCACCACCGAGCTTAGCTGCATGTGGCGCCGTATCGGGTGACATGGAAACAATCAAAGTGCGATCTTTAAAAGATTTGAAAGGACGGGGGCGAATTTCTCGGCGCGGCTGTTTAAAGTAAGGGCCATCACCTTCCATAAAGCCGGTGTCAAGCGCTTCAATAATCATTGCGGCCGACTCATTCATGCGGTCGCGAGACTCGGCCATATCAATGCCAAAGCCATCATATTCAATTTGTGCCAAACCACGGCCCAGGCCCATCATCGCACGTCCCTTAGAGACGTTATCTAGCATTGACATGCTCGTCGCCAGGCGAATGGGATCCTTGTGCCAGGGCAAGATCAGCGCGGCAGTACCTAAGCTGATACGCGACGTCTGTCCAGCCATAAAGGCCAAAAACTGTGGGATATCTGGGCTGACGGTATAATCGGTAAAGTGATGCTCAACCGCCCAAATGGAATCTAGACCGAGAGGCTCAGTCATGAGAGCGATTTCCAACTCGTTCTGATACATATCGTAATCGGTCTGAGGCAGGTTGGGATGGTTTTGGAACAACATTAAGTGTCCAACTTTCATAGGGTCTTCTCCATAGATTGAAAAGGGTGGCTCATATTTTGAACACGCATTCTGCCACCGCCCTGTATAAAGCGAACGTGGAATATTGAGCACCCTTGATCCAGAACAATAAAAAAGGCCGACGTGTCAATCCGTCGGCCTTTTTTATTCAGGCGAGGCACCTCTTGGGCGCGAGGTCACTGGCTTCGCATTAATTAATAGCACGTAACCCGCCGCTCTCTGGCCAGTCAGTTTGCAGCAGAGGCCATACCGGCGTTGCCCACGGTAGCGTTTATCTAAGAGAAAAAATGTGCCCCAAAAACAGAGGATTAAAAAGCCGACATTAGCGCTGACCACTGAACAGTCAGCTCTTCGCGAAAGTCAGGGTGAGCAATGGCGATCAGCGCCTCGGCACGCTTCTCCACAGAGAGGTTTGAGAGTCGCGCAACACCGTACTCCGTCACCACATAGTCCACATCGTTGCGAATCGCCGTTACTGGTGCCGTTTTTAGTAAAGGGGCGATTTTCGAAATACTACCGCCCTTGGCCGTCGCCTGCAGTGCGATGATACTGCGCCCACCACGAGACGAGCGAGCACCGCGCAAGAAGTCCACTAGCCCACCACCACCACCAATTTGCTTGCCCCTGATGGTTTCGCTGTTAATCTGCCCAAAGAGGTCGATTTCAAGGGTGGTATTAATCGCCACCAGATTATCAATCTGCGCCAGCACACCAGCATTGTGGGTGTAGGAAACAGGGCGCATCGACAGGCCCGAGTAGTTGCCGCACCACTGATAGAAATCGCGACTCCCGGCGACAATACCCGTGGTCATTTTGCCTTTATCAATGGTTTTTTTGCGGCCATTCACCACCCCCGCCTCAACCAGCGGCACAAACGCTTCGGTCAACAAACCCGTATGCACGCCGAGGTCTTTTTTATCGCCCAGCGTTTGCAAAATAGACACCGGCAATGCGCCGATACCCAATTGCAAACAGTCGCCGTCATCTACCAATTCAGCAATATGCTGGGCAATCACCAAATCAAGCTCACTGCCCGCTGAAACCCCGTACTCTCGTAGCGGCGCATCGGAGCTCACGGTATAGTCGATATCAGCCAACGCTATCTGTAGGGCATCGTCAATAAAAGGCATATTGGGGTTAATTTCGGCAATGATCACATCCGTCTTGGCCAGCATTTCCGGGGAGTAGTCGGCATGCAAACTGGCACTGCAGAACCCTTGGGCATTGGGCTTTGATACTTTAATTAAAGCAATATCAATATTGTATTCTTCCTCCATTGCCCGGTAGCGAGCGGAGTGATAGGCAGGCACATACTCTAGCCGCCCCTGCTCATGAAAGGGTCGATAAGTGCCGAGCAAAAAACCCGTATTGAGCACGGCCTTGCTCGATAATTGGTCAAGCGCCATTGCCGTCATACCTGGTACTGAGCAATCGATAACACGAAACGCTGAACTCAGTGCCGCCTCTGCCACCAAAGCTAATACCGCATCGGGCTGACCACAGCCACCACTAATAAATACCGTCACCCCGTCTACAAAGTGCTGACGAATGGATTCAACGTTTAATGCGGCCGGCTGTTTTGTCGCTACCATGTGTTTACCCTACTCTCTGCTGTAAATAAGTTATCTGAATCAACTAACGCTGGGCGGCAATTTAGCACAGCGCAGCCACAGCGCAACCATCAGACCTTTACAGGGGTTTCTTTGACGAGACAAAACCGTCACTGGCTTACCGAGGTATCAAGCACAGTGACAAGTCCAGAATGGCTGGTGTTACTATTTTCAAACGTTTAAAACCGGGGTGCTTTCATTTCAAGGTCAACAAACAAACAGTTGAACGCAAGAGAAAAGTAATAAACGCTATGTGCTAGGGCGATTGCCTGGGTGAGGTATCCGCCGACTCGGGCATCCAGCCTCCGCCCAGCGCCTGATACAATTCAAGCAGTGATGTCATGACCTGCTGGTAGGATTGACTCTCGTTCAGTTCTGCAGCGAACAAGCTGCGACTCGCATCCTGTACTTCAAGATAATCGACGACACCGGCATCATAACGCGCCTGGGACAAACGCTCCGCATTGCGCGCTGCCGCAGCCTGCCGACGATAAGCCAGGTATTCCTGACGGTAAGTACGCACTGCCACCAGGGCATCTGCCACTTCACGAAAAGCCTGTTGCACAGTTGCTTCGTAGGCATACAGAGCCTGTTCAGCGCGAGCCCGCTGTACATCACTTTGGGCTTTTAGCTGCCCCCAGTTAAATATTGGGGCAAAAATATTACCGGCCACACTCCAACTTTTAGCACCGCTATTGTTGAGGTCGGACAGCTCACTACTGACAGCCCCATAACGCCCTGTCAATGAAAGAGACGGATAGCGCAGCGCTTCCGTAACGCCAATCAATGCGGTCTCGGCGTGAAGGGTGTGCTCCGCCGCGACCACATCGGGACGACGCCGTAGCAATTCAGAAGGCAGACCAGTTGGTATGTCTGGCAATAGCTGTTGCTCCTTGAGTGACAAACCACGATCAATTGGCCCGGGATTACGCCCCAGTAAAAGAGCCAAAGCATTCTCCACCTGTGCCATTTGGCGCTGGAAGGTGGCCACCGCGACTTCCGCCACCGCGAGTTCAATCTGGGCTTGGTTAAGGTCGAGCTCCGGCACCACACCCTTTTCGAAGCGTGATTGAATAATACCCAAACTACTTTGGCGACTGTCCACCGTACGCTGTGCGATAAGCACCCGCTCATCGAGATCAAGGAGCAAAAAATAAGCACTTGCCACATTGGCGACAATACCTAGAGTGACATGGCGTTGCACCGCTTCAGAAGCCAAAAGAGAAGCCTGGGCACTTTCTGTAGAACGACTCAGCTCACCCCATAAATCAAGGTCAAAAGAAAGATTGCCCATCACAGAAAAACTATTTTCAACGCCCGCCCCTGGTGCTAATAACTGCGTTTGTCTGCCTCGTCCGACACTGCCCGTAATGTCAAAAAAAGGGTATTGATTAGCGCGAGTGCTTGTCAATTGTGCATTGGCCTGAGCGACGCGGCTGAGGGCGATGTCGATGTCTTTATTTTCCAGTAAAGCACTACGAATTAAGCGCTGTAGTTGCGTATCCTCGAAGACCTCCCACCAGCCTAGATTGGCAATGCTGTCACCCTGAGTCAGGTTTATCGGCTGCGCGCGGCCGGCCGAAAAGGTTTCGGGCACATCCAGCTCAGGGCGTTGATAGTCGGGCGTTAGCGCACAACCTGTCAGTAACAAAATAGAAACTAAGCCAGCCCTGAACCTGAAGAGTGAAAAACCAAGACGGCGCATTTACAGATCCTCTCGCCGTGGGGCTCCAGGCTCAGGAGATTGAGCAGACACGGCAGCATCCGGCCCGGAGTTTCTTTTACGACGACCAAAGCCTGTCTCCACGGCAATGAACAAGGCGGGCACTAACAATAAGCCAACCAAAGTGGCGACTAACATCCCACTAAAGACGGTCATACCCATCACCTTCCTCGCTTCGGCTCCTGCACCGCTAGCAATCAATAATGGCAACACCCCCAAAATAAATGACAGCGCCGTCATTACAATGGGACGAAAACGCTGATGTGCAGCCTCTATCGCCGCTTCAAAGGCAGACTGACCCTTCTCCATTTCAAGCTTGGCAAATTCAACAATAAGAATGGCATTTTTAGCCGCCATGCCGATCAGCATGACCAGGCCGATCTGTGCATAGACATTATTTTCATAGCTATCACTCATCAATCGGGCAATTGATAAACCCGCCAGAGCACCAAAAATAGCAATCGGTGTTCCAGCCAAGACTGATAAGGGCAAAGACCAACTTTCGTAAAGCGCTGCCAGAATCAAAAACACAAATACCAGGGCCATTACAAAGACAATACTGCCACTGCCCGAGGCGGCGTTTTCCTGAAATGACATATCGCTCCAGTCATAAGACATATCTCCTGGAAGTACCTTTGCAGCCACCTCCTTCAAAGCAGCCTGTGCCTGAGCAGAGGTGTACCCTTTTGCGGCCTCGCCCGAAATTTCTGCTGAACGATAGAGGTTAAATCGATTGGTAAACTCTGTCCCGCTGGTTCGAGAGACATCAATCAGCGTCGAAAGAGGCACCATCCCGCCTTCACTATTGCGCACGTAGAAAAACTGTAAGCCATCGGGATCAGCACGGTATTCTGG
>CAJXQR010000021.1 GCA_913058345.1 uncultured Gammaproteobacteria bacterium | reverse complement strand
CTTCATGGGCTTCATGGGCTTCATGGGCTTCATGGGCTTCATGGGCTTCATGGGCCTCATGGGCTTCATGGGCTTCATGTTCTTTTTTATGCCCATCATCTCTACGCTCATCATTTTCGATGAGATCCGCCAGATCTGTGGACGTATCAACATGGTCGCAACCACCACCCGACAACAAAAAAAGCGTTTCATGCTGATCTAACTTCGAGCCTGCATCTTCGATTGCCGACCTGTCTTTTGGCGAGCGAGCCTTATGCTCAAAGCCAACCAAATTCATCGCTGGAGAAGTGAATTGAATTTCAAGACTGGCACCTTCCATTGCTATGGCCAGTTCCGATAGACCATGCACGTGTGCCTCTAAACTAACTGTACCCTCTTCCGCACGTGCGAACTGAGCCACAGCAGCGTAAGCGAGAGTCAGCGTAACGATGTTAGATAAACGTATTTTCATCAGTTAAGCACCTTTCGTAATAGCCCGTCTTCTTCGCTGCATCCAATGTTACAACATAGCATTTTCAAGTGCTAGTGAATTTATTTGCCGCGGTTAAACACACCTTATTTTGTCGTTCATTACACGCAATACCAACAAAGTGTAGGCATGATTAAACAATCCGAACAAAAGCCCGATAAGCTCAGTTGATAGGTGGATTCTAATGACACCTCAAATTTCGAGTCAAAAACAGCCAGACGAGCTTACCCTGTTTAGGTACGCATCAATTGAAGCTGGCCCTGTTTAAGTTACCAGTAGTAGCAGTAGTGAAAGGTAAGTGCGATTGTCGCGCAAGACCTACAATATTCCGCCTATCATTACCGGACCACCTGCGCTCGGTCAGCCGCAAACATCCACAGTCCCGGAACAAGCGATGGGTTAAAAACCACCATCAGAATGCCTTAAGAGCCACTAATTAAAGTAGAGCTATCAGACCTGAGCGTTCAAGCGATAATCGGAGGTGTTTGTCACCCCTCTCCTTTCGACAGTGCAGTTTTTACAAAATAACTACTCTTTATTTACAAATATCCGACTAGTTGACTGGTCCCACCATCGCGAAACAAGTCGTCTTAAGCGCCATGAAACGTGGCTTACTTTTTGCTTCCTTCAGATAACAACATATCACTAAGGAGATTCTCGTGGACATCTACGAACGAATAATTGCAGACCATCAAACACAACGGGATCTGACCGCAAGCATACTGAACACAGAAGGCAATTCAGAAGAACGTCAGCAGCTTTGGAAGGAATTTCAACCCGAAGCGATTGCTCATGCCAACGCCGAAGAACAAACCTTCTATGCAGCCTTGATTGAAGATCCGGATACTCAGGAACAGGCCCGTCATTCTATCAGCGAACACAAAGAAGCAGACGACCTGATTGAAGAGATCAGTGAAATGGACATGAGCTCCAGTGGCTGGTTGCAGACATTCAAAAAGTTAAAGGAAGACCTTGATCACCATATGGAGGAAGAGGAAAAGGAGGTCTTTGGCAAGGCCCGGAAGATCATTGACGAGGATCAGGCCCAGCAGCTTGCGGAAGCTTTCAACAATCGTAAAGACGCTGAGCTGAAGGAAGCCTAGCAATTAAACCGATAATGGTCTGCATCCCGATATTTCAGCAAGGAGGTGAAAGTGGAGAAGCTCTTTTTCGACAGTGCAGATAATCTCTGGCGGGTAGCGATTTCTGCCCCACTCTTGTATATCTCGGTCATCGCTTATATTCGTCTATCGGGTAAGCGATCCACCTCGCAAATGAATAATTTCGACTGGATAGTGACGGTGGCCATAGGCTCGCTGGTCGGCTCAGGTATTATTCTCAAAGATGTTGCCCTTACAGAGGTAGTGTTGGCCATCGGGCTCCTACTGGCGATGCAATATTGCGTCACGAAGGCGGTCGTTCACAGTGAAAGAGTTGCCAACCTGGTCAAAGCCAGCCCGAGGTTATTAGTCTACGAGGGTCAACTGCTTGAAAAAGCCCTGTTGGATGAACGGATCAGCGAAAAAGAGGTGCTCGCTGCTGTTCGAGAACAGGGACTGCAAAGTATTAGTGATGTAAGAGCCATGGTTCTCGAGACTGACGCGTCGCTAAGCATATTATCGCGGAATACTAACAACCAACGCCGCGCCGATGCCTATTTTGAAGTGAAGGGCTGGCCCACGGGAATTGATTAGAGTCTGAGCGCGATTTACCCACGAGGTTTTGGGAAGCTTAATTATTCACCAGACCTGATAAATGATGAGCTTCCGTAGCGTAGTAATCAGCACTAATAAGCCTCTTATAAGAATCAAAGGGAACGGCGATGCATTGTCAAATTAAATAGGCTCCACAAAGCACGAAAAAAGCACAAACTCACTGGGTTGTAAACTCATCATGACTAATATTCAGCTGGAAGATACGACAAAACGCCCCGACGCCTACCCCCTGTACGACATTAACCAGCACTTCCATGATCAACTGGAAGAACTGAGAACGTCAATGCGCAAAAAGTTGGACGACGGAAATATCCCCGTGGTAGTGCGCCTGGATAGTCGCCTTATTTTAGCCCTTGGCGATAAGCGCACAATACTCAACGTCAACGACACCTACTTTCACCAGCTCAAAGCGGTGGCACATCTCCCGATAATGTTGTTTCTTGCCGCGCGGAACAATGGGGATACCGCCGCAATCAGCACTGAAGTGCAGGAAGCCCTGTCCCAGCTGCAAAACGGGGATTGCTTACCTCCTTCAACACTGTCGATCATGCAGGAAGCCGTCACTTCACTCACTGACGACTCACAATGGCCAATCCTGGAATTTTCCGCCGTACGGCAGTACAACGAGGCACTACAACCCGCTTTTCAAGCACTAATTACGCAGGCAGCCAAAGATGAAGTAGAACAGACACTAAAGGCGTTACATACGCTAGAAGCACTGGTTGATGATGACAAACGATGGAAACAAACCTTCTACGTCATTTGTGCGGGACACCAACCGCGCTATAAACAGTTGGCAAAAGTGCTGTTCCGACGCTGGGTCTTCGAGGCAACGGCATCATCAACGGAGGTAGAGCAACGAGTACTGTATGGCGAATCTCTAGAATCCGTGGCAGCGGCCCTGGAGCTTGTAGCCACTCGACTCGTTAACAGCGACATTGGTGATGCTTTCCTTAAAAGCCCATTAGCCATGAATCAGGATGTACTGGGTGAAGCCGGTGAAATCGCAGTGAACAATGCATTTAGCACAGAGGCACAAGCAATACATCCTTAGCCCGATAGCTAGCCGATGACGAAACATCTTTTATTGTTAGCTAGCGCGTACATAAAGTTTATTCGCCAGTGACTCTCGGTAGGTAGAGGCCCTAACAACCTACTGACACACAATGGTGTATAGCAAAGCCGGCTAAATAATAATTGGAAGTAAAAATAATGAAACGTGTTTATGTAGCAATAGTAGCGACAGTAGTATTGATAATTGTACTTCCGCTAGTCGGGCTATTTATCATGCCAATGGCCTTCGCGGGCTTAATTGAATCGGCCACCTACAAACTCACAGGAACCAAAATCCGTTTTGATACCTTAGAGCTAGATATTGCACCCTTAGTGATGAAGGCATCCAACATCACCATTGTTAATACGGTATCAACCATCAGTGATGAGAAGACAGCGCTTCGCGTCGGTGAATTCCAGCTAGAAGCCAGGGTAGCAGACTGCTGGCTTTCAGACGATAGATGCTGGAATCTACGAGCGGGAGATATTGAGGCACGTATACCTGAGGATGACTCTGAAAACGATAAAAGCGAGAAAAATGAGCAAAACGACAGCAATACGCTACAACGCGCCAATACGATTCTGAAAAGTCTGGAACTGGACGACTCTGATTTACCCTTGTGGTTTCGTTTTGAGAAAATCAGAGTAAAGAAGCTTTTATTAATATTCCCTGAGGAAAGTTCCGCACAGCCAATTGAATTGGCGTCACTAACGTTGGAGAAAAAACCACAGCGCGTATTGGAGCTTCTTCTGAACGGTCAGTACGGTTCTCATCCGATGCATGCCGAAGGCACGGTCACGCTGCCAACAGGATCTCGCAGCAAACAAATAGAACTACAAGCCAGCATGCCAGGAAGTGACCTCAGTGTCAGTGGTCAGCTTGGCCACGATGGCCTGGTACCAGGAGACTTGAAGATTATTCTTAGCGCGGAGGAACTTGCCACACTGTCCAATCTAAGCGGATGGCCACTGCAAGCCTACGCCCCGCTACACATTGAAGTACGTATTCAAGCGCCCACGCCAAATGAATGGAAAATTCGTGCCAAGGTGGCGGCCCATAACGTACCGACCACTCTGGAACTGACCGTACTTGAACCGGGTGATGCACAACCACTGCACGTCTCAGCAACGGTTGGCAAGCGTAAAGCGAGTGACGAGCACCCATGGTCAGTTTTTTTACCAGCTAGCCTTAGCGGCGATGTCGAGATTCTCGCCAATGAAGTTATCGTAGATCCTCTGATGGCCAGTTTTTCTAACAGCAATATCAATGGGCGACTGGGCGTGACTCACACGGCTGAACCCATTGAAATTGACCTCACGATGCAAACAGATACGCTGGATATCAATGATTTTCGTACCAGCTCCCCAGTGCAACTCAAAGACAGTGCAGCAGCGATTGACGAACCGACGACCAATGTGATCCCTAATACCCGTCTGGATTTCACATGGCTGACTGCCGCCACGGTCAACGCTGATGTACAAATCGATCGTCTACATTTAAACAAAAGTCTTTTGCGGAATACTCAAATCACCGCTGCTTTAGTTAACGGCAAGCTCAGCCTGAATCCGATACGAGCTGACATGAACAAAGGCGGCATCAGGGGCACGGTGGTAGTGGAACAGCAGGCTGACGCTTCTGCAACCATCCGGGCCAAGCTGTACGCTCGAGAAATAACACCCGCAGACCTGGGAACGCCGGGCAGCGGCCTGATTGATGGTGGTGAAACGGATTTGGGGTTCGATCTGACTACCCAGGGTAAAACGGCACAACAGCTGGCGTCAAACTTGAATGGCGAGTTCGCGCTTGAAATACAACGCGCGACCCTGCGCAATAGCTTATTTGAAGTCATAGGTTCAGACCTGGTGACGCAGACGGTCAACTTGATCAACCCCTTTGCCAGCAGGGATGACGCCACAGAGCTGGAATGCGCAGCCCTACGTTTTCAAGCCACTGATGGTCTTCTTCACAGCCCGGATCAAATCATTTTGGAAACCCAGAAGATGAAAATCCGTGGTGGCGGCGATATTAATTTAAACGATGAAACGCTGCGTATAGACCTTATCCCCAAAGCCCGTTCTGGTTTTGGGGTGGGTCTGTCAGACCTCGCGAAATTTGTTCGCATTGGCGGCACGCTAGGAAAGCCTAGACCAGTCCCAGACCCAAAAGGCGTTTTGAAAAGCAGTGCGACTATCGGTGCTGCCATCTCAACCGGTGGGCTGTCGCTACTTGCTCAAGGCTTATTTAATAAAGCGAGTAGTACAGGTACGGCGTGCGGGAGAGTGTTTGAAAACAACATCGATGTGCCATCAGAAATAGCTGGGCCTGATAAACCCGGTTAATCTCCCCATCTAAGTAGCCGTCTAATGAAACAGTGTAACTTGGGAATCTATACAAGGCGTGGTTTTAGATGCCTGCCAGTATCTAGATACTGGCAGGCACGTGAGATTTCAGCGAGCAATCACTTTCTGGGCTCTAGTTTTTATACAGTTGAGGATTTCAGTATAAAAGGAGTACTTAAAACTTATAGAAGCTGTGAATTTCATCAACCCAGGCAGGATCAGCCATATTGGGCCAGTTATCGGAATCGAAACCAGGCGCGTTTTTTAAATATTCCTTAGTAGAGTTCAATCGAAAGCATTCTTCTTCAGTGTCCAGGGTCAACGCTGACATTGGTACGGCGAATAGCTTCTCTCCAATACCAAATACACCACCAAAACCCAGTACGGCGTAAGCGACTTTTCCAGATTGACAATCAATCATAAAGTCTTTGATGTCACCAAGGTCTTCATTAGCGTTGTTTTTTACATCGTTACCAACCAACGAGTCAGCTGACATTACAGGGTTTCCAGCAATCATACGAGTTCTCCAAAAGTAAGTTAGTGTCGTAAACATTTACGAACACTGTAGAAAGAGCAAATTGCATACCAACACTATAATCAAAGTCTATCTTTCCATAGCGTACAGACTGAGTCGTGTACGCCTTGCACCTTTTCCGCTATTTCTTCAATGAATTTAAGGCACAAAGTTATTTGTATTTCTTCTGACGATAACTTTTCCAGGCATTAGCTTCACGACTATTTTCGGAAAATTTTTGACCCATAAAAACATTATTTAATCAGTGTATAAAAAACCTTTCATCAGCAACTATTACAAGCACAATGTAAAAATTACCAATTTAAATCTATTAAATAAGAAAAAAACCTCATCTACCCATTATTCCAGCGGAAAAAAGACAAACACAATAAAACTATTGTTGGCATAGAAACTGCTCCTAACAAATACTATGCGGGCGCAACTGCAACGCATGAAAAATAAATAGTCCATTTCGAATAGTCATAAACACCTATTCAGGAGAATAAAAATGATTGATCAAAACGAATCATCAGTAATCGCAGCCCAGCCGCAGTCTGCGACAGTGACACGGAAGGACATCAGCTGGGGAGGGATTTTTGCCGGCCTGACTTTGTTCCTTGCGCTAAGCTGGCTACTGTTGTTACTAGGGGCTGCACTTGGCGTTGGCATTGCCGATGCTACGGATCTGAAAGCGATAGGCGATGGACTCGGTATCGGCTCAATAATATGGATAGTGTTGACTTCCCTATTGGCGACATTCGCTGGCTCTGTGCTGGCCGCCAGTCTAGCGGGTAGCCCTGATGATCGGATCGGAGTGTTGCACGGCGTAACGTTGTGGTCGGCAGCCACTGCCTTAATTGTCACCCTAGGTGCGTTGGGTATAGGTGGCGCGTTCAATGCCATGAGTGGTGTCGTTTCCAGCAGCACGAGCGCTGGCAAAAAAATGCTGGTCGATGCTAATTCAGAAATAACCCATACCAGCAACATCAGCGACGGTCTCACCACTGCAGTCGCCGCAACAATTAAACGCCAGAGCGCTAAGCTACTGGCCAATGTCGCGACCGGTACCAACGGGCCGAGTAAAACTGAGGTTCGCCAGGCGATTAATGATCTGAATGCTGAAGATTCAAGCGCGATTGCGAATTCTCTGGTATCAGGGGATACCGACGCAGCGAAACAACGCCTGACCTCAAGCACTGATTTATCAAACTCACAAATCGATTCTGTTATTAGCGGCGCTGAACAGGAAATGAAGAGCTGGGCAAACACTAAGCCAGTGCAGCAGGCTGAACAATGGCTAAATCAGGCTATTGCTGAAGCACGCACTTCTACGGTCCAAGCGGTCAGTGAGCTGGGCGGCGAGGCTGTCAGCCGTCGCGAGCTGCGACGGGCGGTTGATGAGATAGACGCTGACACTCTGACACAGGCTGGAGAGTATCTGATAACCGGCTCTCCGAATCGCGCCAAAGACGTAATGATATCGCGCACTAATCTCTCGGAGCATGATATCGACGCCATCATTGATGGTGCAGAAGCTGAAGTGGATCAATTAATTAACGACGTACAGACTCAACTCAATCAAGTTAGTGAAGCTGCAGCAACTTATACGCAAGCGGTCCTCTGGACATTATTCTTAGCCTCCACTTTAGGTTTAGTGGCCGGTTTCCTTGGCGGCGCGAGTGGCGCAGGCACGGTTCGCAGAATTTATCCGGTTACCGAAACACGTGTGTAGTCAATCAAAAAACGAAATTCAAAACAAACAGAACAAAGAGGATTCACCATGAACGCGAGCCTGTTAAGTCTACTGCTGATCATATTGGTTCTAGCAGCCGTACTACAAAATGTTTATATAGGGGGCCTGGGCACACTAATTTTGGTCGTAGTACTGGTTATGTTTCTTACCGGTCGTTTATGACTGTATCATTGCAAATAGATAGCCATCATATTGTGTGGACCAACTGTTAGCACACTGTTTTTGCTCTGAGAGATACAAGACGAAGCAGACTTGATGGAACCACACGCCGATTGGATCGATTTTAACGCAGCACTGTAGGGAAAAAACGAGTTTAAAGGTTTCCAATCGGCTCTATACATGCCCCTATCATGCAGGCAACTTGAATAAATCTCACGAAGACCGTGCCATTATGATTGCCTGCATTTTTCGCATCTAGTCTATAGCCATGGCTGCGGACTGCTCTGCAAGCCATGTAGTCAATAATAAATAATGGCAGAAAGGTCTATTTGAGCCGAGGTGATTTCGTAGTATTAATATAGAGGTTCCATGCCACTCAGTAAAAAAATAGAAAAGAAAACTCAGGAATTAGTTGATTCGAAGCACATGCTTAAAAGCATTACATTCGCCTCGTTCTTAGAATCGACGATTGTGCCTATCCCTCTTGAAGCTATTATGGCGCCATTAATGCAAGCCAGACGAGATTCACTGTGGAAAATTGCACTCATGGCTACTATTGGCTGTATTATTGGTGCCGGTTTTGGCTACGCGCTAGGCTACTACCTTTTTGATATGGCGGGCCAATGGATTATTGATACTTTTTTCAGCCAGCAGCAATTCGATAACGTAAAACAACATATGAAAAACCAGGGTTTTTGGTTTGTTATGACCCTTGGTGTTGTACCTATTCCGTTTCAAGTCGCTATGCTCGCTGCAGGAGCCATGCAATACTCACTGGCTTTATTTTTACTGGCCACCGTAATAGCCAGGTCACTGCGATACTTTGGTCTAGCCGCTGTAGTTTACTACGCAGGTGACAAAGCTGAAGAGCTTATAACGCGCTATAAAACGAAAGCCATTATTGCTATCACCCTGGTGATTTTACTACTGTGGTGGTTATCGAATGTTTTAAGCTGATGAGAATAACGCTATAAGCTACTGCCATAAAGCCACCGCCTGCTGAGAGGCCGTATGTTATCGGTTAATCAGCTCTCACTCATTCCCGCCAAGTCCACCAAGCCAACACAAGCCAAGCTGTTAAAATAGTGCCTGTTATGGCTAACGATACGCCAGCACCTAAGGTAGCGACAGTAGGCAAGGCAAATGCTGTTACTAAACCACCCCCCATAATCGGCTCGTAGAAAGGTTGCTTATCAGCATAGGAATCCATAGCATCTGTTTTGTTATCTGGGTCAACAACTTTTATCAATAGAATTCCGGATGCCGTGGTTGCTGTTCCACCGCCCAGATCGCCAACACCGTATGCGTGCCAGGGCTTACGATAGATGTACCTCCCCAGGCTAAAAAAGACTAAAAGGTTCCAGCCCAACCCAGCAGCACACAATATTAGTAGTGATTGCCAATTACTACTGATCACTTCAAGAGATAAGGTAGCTAAGGCAGCAAAAATAACCATATCTAAAGCAAACGACGATATTTTTTCAAATAAGGCCCTATCAAAAAGGCGATCCCATGAAAGGGATTGAAGAATAGCCTGAACAGCCATTCCTATAACAAGCACCACCGAAAAAAGAGGTATAAAATCTGTAATATACTGTTTTGCATTTTCACCTCGAATACTATACTCCAAGGAGTTAAATGCCTGCAAAACCGACCATCCCGCAACAACCACTAGACAAACTAAACCGAGGTGAACCGTAAGCCGCCCAGTTAGGGGGTTTGGCTTTAATACCTGTGGTAAATCGGCATCATTATTTTTGTTCTGAACATTCTCTTTTACTGGTTCTTCTCCCCCTAGTTTGTAGCGTTTCACCAAGATATTAGCCAGTATCGGGCCAAGAATTACACCGGACAGAATACCAACCGTCGCCACAGCCATAGCAAATGCCTCGCCTTGTTCGAACCCAAGCGCTGAAAAGTTTTCTCCCAGTCCCGCTGCTGTACCATGTCCGCCTTGAAAACCGATCGCTATGACAGCGCCGGCTAATTCACTGATATCAAACATTGGCACGAGTACTAATAGAACAATCACAAGACCTACAACATATTGCCCCCAAGCGTAGATGTGACCCATAATCACTTGAGGGCGAGCGCGAGTCCAAATCTCTTTTGGCGAATCAAAACGCCGGCCTAACATCAGGCACGCAAACACCAGATTTATAAAAATCCCAGGGAAGTCGGCGAGCTGTTCATAGACTGCCCCCACTTCTATGTCCTTCAAGTTTTCATCTACGCCGGCTATCTGAGGACCGAGCAACAACGCAATAATTCCACCTAAAACAGCACCTGGCAGTGAAAATCGTTTCAATACAGGAAATACTTTCCCTAAAATATTGCCCATAAAAACTAAAATAATGGCCAATGCCAGTGTTATTAAAGCTTGCTGCATACCAGGTATCCCTTGTTCTCCGATGATTAATCTGAAAAAAACTCACTATCATTTCATGACAAAAATAACAATTTAAAATTGAGTCATATCTCTACACTCTCTATGCATAAAGTTTAAATAAAAACATCTATTTAAAGATGTTATTGAAAAATTAATCTAACTTTAAGGAATAGAGTTTTGATAACGGAATTATCACTATAATTCAGATAAGAAAATACGCAATAAATTTAACAAAATTTATAGATAGAACAAGATATTGCGATAAATACAAGAAAACCATGAACAATTAAGTTTTAATATTAAGCAATATGACAGCAAATCAACAGACCCATTATCACAATTACCCTTCACAGCTAGCGGCTCGATACCTGCCTTCTCTGTTTATCATTTCTCGTATTGCTTAAAATAGTTAAACCTTACCTGATGAGGAATATGCACGTAAATAGAGATCGCACAAAGATTGATTGATCAGATCGACCTGGACACCTCGTACGATGAACGAACACTGGCCTCGACGACGGCAGCCTAATGATCTTTGTGCCGAAAGGCTCTCCATTCGACAGCCAAGACTGACAGGCGATTCCCTTTAGATTTTGCATACACCCCACAGGGCCAGCTCATCG
Organism: uncultured Gammaproteobacteria bacterium; assembly: GCA_913058345.1. GTDB lineage: Bacteria > Pseudomonadota > Gammaproteobacteria > Pseudomonadales > Porticoccaceae > Reddybacter. The sequence goes on along the minus strand of CAJXQR010000021.1, from coordinate 8,212 downwards.
ATTTCCTGAGGAACTAGCTATGCGCCGCTTTTACACAGCGCAACAGCTAGCCTGGCGCGCACTTAATTTAAGCAGTGAGACCAGATTCAGCACCAGTGCCGCCTACTGTGGTGTATTAAATTGTTCACCCGGAGCGCTTGCCACTGTACTTAAGCAAGACTAGAAGAACCTGGATATCTGGATAACATCGCTCTAAATCAGAGTCATTTATTATTGCATCCCTCATTACGCGGTAGTTCTGGGCGAACCGCCGCGTAATGGGTTTTTACAAAAAGGTTTTTACAAAATTAACGATGTGCGCGTCTTTTGCCAGCCCTGTCTGCCAGTTTCACGCGCTGCTCTTCGGTGAGAATATCACCAATTTTAGCCCGTTGCTGCGCTCGCAGCACAATCATATCGGCCTCCAAATCGCCCTGGGCATCTGCAACCTTACGCAGCGCTGTTTCATCGAGGGGACTTTGTCTCATTAACGATCTCAGATGTTCGCGATTCGCCCGAAGTTTGTCGCGCTGATCTTTCATCTGCTGCTTTTCAGCTGCCATAATGCCGTCAATCTGCGTACGTTGGTCATCGCTGAGATCCAGCTTTTTAGCCATACGGTCGACGTTAAACCCCTTGTCACCACGCTTATCAACCGCCTCCATATGACGACCCCGGTCACAGTCCGGTCTATCACCAGATGGCTTGGCAGACACGGGGGCAACAAGCCCCAGAGAACTTACAATCAAGGTACTGGCCAGCACTGCTTTGAATGACTTATTCATAATTAATGTCCTTTCTTAGTCAATGAAATGCTCTGTAAATCAAAGCATGCTGACAGCTTAGAGAATTCCGACGTCAATGTATGTCAGGGCTGAGTAAGATTGAGTAAAGATTGGAGCTTATCGAAGAACGAGCCATTACTGATCGCTTTCTCTGTGCCAACATCAATACCAGAATTTTAATTAAGAGAGTTAAACTGTGTTAGAAATAGGCTCATATAGAACAATGATCCGGATATTGTCAGACCCAAATTAAAACTAAAGGAAATAAATCCACTTCAGTTTTAAAAATTGCGCAGTAGATTATTCTTTAGTTTTTATTAATTTTTCTAACCAAGGAAGTTTTCTACGCAGCTTACACTTGCTATTGCTCTATAGTCTCCTGCTATTGCACTCTCATTGTTCTCTGCATAGCCAAGCCCCGACTGGTGTTAAAGCGGTCATTTTTGAATCTATTTCTTGAGTTCTACCGACGTTCTGCACATTGTCTAGACGTTAACGTTGTAGGTTAGAATGAAACTTAATAACCACCATCAGGGAGTCAACACAATGTACAGGCTAGGCATTCTTTTTATTACTATTTTATGGTCTCAATCGCTGCTTGCACAAAAGATAGAAAAGTCTCCAGAGCTTGCTTATGACGCACAGCTTAGTGCTTATCAATATGATTTTACGGTGCGCTATTTTTCCATCGAGTCCCAGCAACACAGTTTAAAGATGGCTTATACTTTTCTTCAGGGTAAGCCTGATAAACCGGTAGTCACTTTGCTACACGGAAAAAACTTTAATGCCCACTACTGGACACCTACGGCACGCTATTTAAACAATAAAGGTTACGGGGTGCTGATCCCTGACCAGATAGGCTTTGGCAAATCATCGAAACCGGCAGACTATCAATACTCTTTCGCTGCATTGGCACACCACACCCAGGCGTTAATGCATTCCTTGAGCATTACAAAGACCATTGTTATGGGCCATTCAATGGGCGGAATGCTCGCCAGCCGATTTGCACTGATGTACCCGCAATCAACAGAGATGCTTATTTTGCTCAACCCCATTGGCCTGGAAAATTATTTGCAATACGTCGAATACAAAGACCCTGATTTTTTCTATAACATTGAGCTGGAAAAAACAGCCGAAAGCATTAAACGTTATCAACAGAAAAACTACTATGCCGGACAGTGGAACGAGCGCTATGAAGCGCTCACACATTTTATGATCGGGCAGATCCAGGGGCCAGATAAGGATTTAATTGCCCGAGTCAATGCAAAAACTTACGATATAATATTTACCCAGCCGGTTATTACCGAGTTTAATCATTTATCTGTTCCTGTGAGTTTGATTATTGGCACCCGTGATCGCACCGGCCCGGGCCGTCACTGGAAAAAGCCAGGGGTCGACTACGAGCTGGGGCGTTACGATCGCCTCGGCAAAGCCGCAGCCGCTCTTATACCTGATGCCACTCTGTACGAATTAACTGACCTTGGTCATTTACCCCAGGTTGAAGATTTTGACCGCTTCAAAGCGGCGCTTGACGAGGCGCTGGCCAGTTTTGACAACTAAGCGATCCGCGAGGGCAACCATGTGCCGGGGCTATTTAAGGCCCCGCGTGTTTGGTTTTTCTGCACACAGAAAACAACCCCGGCTTATTTTGCAGTGAAGATGCTGGATATATAGTTAACATCGCTCTAAATCAGAGTCATTTATTATTGCATCCCTCATTACGCGGTAGTTCTGGGCGAACCGCCGCGTAATGGGTTTTTACAAAAAGGTTTTTACAAAATTAACGATGTGCGCGTCTTTTGCCAGCCCTGTCTGCCAGTTTCACGCGCTGCTCTTCGGTGAGAATATCACCAATTTTAGCCCGTTGCTGCGCTCGCAGCACAATCATATCGGCCTCCAAATCGCCCTGGGCATCTGCAACCTTACGCAGCGCTGTTTCATCGAGGGGACTTTGTCTCATTAACGATCTCAGATGTTCGCGATTCGCCCGAAGTTTGTCGCGCTGATCTTTCATCTGCTGCTTTTCAGCTGCCATAATGCCGTCAATCTGCGTACGTTGGTCATCGCTGAGATCCAGCTTTTTAGCCATACGGTCGACGTTAAACCCCTTGTCACCACGCTTATCAACCGCCTCCATATGACGACCCCGGTCACAGTCCGGTCTATCACCAGATGGCTTGGCAGACACGGGGGCAACAAGCCCCAGAGAACTTACAATCAAGGTACTGGCCAGCACTGCTTTGAATGACTTATTCATAATTAATGTCCTTTCTTAGTCAATGAAATGCTCTGTAAATCAAAGCATGCTGACAGGTTAGAGAATTCCGACGTCAATGTATGTCAGGGCCGAGTAAGATTGTGTAAAGATTGGTGCTTATCGAACAACGAGCCATTACTTATGCCTCTCTTTATGCCAACATGAATATCAGATTTTCACTAAGATCGGAAATATGCCATGAATCGAATATTGTTGGCAGATGATGACATTGAGCTGTGCGAGATGCTAAAGGAATACTTGGATGTCGAAGGCTTCCAGGTGGGTATGGCCCATGACGGCCAGTCTGCGTTAAGCCAGGCCCGCACAGGCGATTACGACCTGGTAGTACTCGATGTAATGATGCCCCAACTCAATGGTTTTGATGTATTACGCCAATTGCGAACAGACTCTTTAATGCCAGTGCTGATGCTGACCGCCCGCGGTGAGGATGTCGATAGTATTGTCGGTCTTGAGCTGGGCGCTGACGACTACCTGCCAAAACCTTGTAACCCGCGCGTACTGGTCGCCCGTATCCGCGCCATACTCCGGCGTTTACCCTCAGCAACACCACAAGGTGAAGAATCAGCACCACCGGAAATATTAGAACTTGACGGACTCGAAATTCAAACCGGGGCGCGCACGGTGACTCTGCACGGGCAGCCTGTCGCCATGACGAGCACAGAGTACAGCGTGCTTGAGGTGCTACTGCGTGAAGCCGGCCATGTGGTGTCCAAGGCGGAGCTGTCAGAGCGCGCCTTAGGCAGAGAGTTAATGCGCTATGATCGCAGTATCGACATGCATCTTAGCAGCCTGCGAAAAAAGCTCGGACCACTTGCCAATGGCGAAGAGAGAATTAAAACCGTGCGTGGCGTTGGCTACCAGTACATACGTTGTTAACCATGATGAACCGTCTCTTCTGGAAAATTTTTCTCTCCTTCTGGGTGTCGCTCATCCTCTTCGCTGGCGCCGGTCTACTGGCAGCCTCACTCTTTCTGGAATACACGCGAGCGCAGAATGAGATCGAAAGTCCGCGCGACCGGCATCTGAACTATGTTGGCGAGGCGCGGATGGTCGCGAAGCATGAGGGGCTTCAAGGCCTCAGGTTATGGTTGCAAAAGCTGGACCGGAGCGAAGCAATCCCCTTCTTATTGATCGATCAAACAGGCAAAGATTTGCTGGATCGCCCCGTATCGTCCCATCTCACGAAACACCTAGAACGCTGGAACAAGCCACGCCGTTCAATGGGTGATCGACCAGCGCCTAAGCGCCGAGAACTGATTCAGGTGCCCGGCAAGGGCGAATACCTGCTAGTGCCCGACTTCCAGGCCGTCACTCTCAATAGAGTGCTGAGCAGGCCCCGGGTTATTGCGCTGCCCGTGGTCGTAGCGGCGATTATCAGCGGCCTGGTCTGCTTTCTCTTGGCGGGCTACCTCACCCGGCCTATCCGGCGTCTCAGCAGTGCAACCCAGCAATTCGCAGCAGGTAATCTTAGTCTTCGCGTCGCATCAACCATGGGTAAGCGCCGGGATGAAGTTGCCGATCTTGCCCACGATTTCGATCATATGGCCGAACGCCTGCAAGCCCTTATTGGTTCACAGAAACAATTACTCAGCGACGTCTCCCATGAACTGCGCTCACCCCTGGCGCGCCTACAGGTGGCCCTGGGGCTCGCGCGCCAGCGCGAGCAGCATCAAAGCAACGCCGAACTGGATCGTATCGAACGCGAAGCCGAACGCCTGAATGAGCTCATCGGACAACTCTTATCACTGACACGTCTGGAATCCGGAAAGCAGCTCACCCATTCAGAACCCGTGGATATCGCCACTCTTTTGGAGGAAGTTGCTGAAAACGCCGATTTTGAGGCACACGCAGCAAATCGCCAGGTGCGCATCATCAATAGCGCGTCGGCAACCATCGAGGCCAACGAAGCCCTGCTGAGAAGCGCCCTGGAAAATGTCGTGCGCAACGCCGTCAGATATACCAATGAGAATACCTCGGTCGACATCACCCTGCAGCATGACCCTGAGCAAGCTGGCTGGCTAGTCATTCATGTGCGCGACCACGGTTCTGGCGTGCCGGACGATATGTTGACGCGATTATTTGAACCCTTCGTGCGTGTCGGTGATGCCCGCGACAGAGAAAGTGGGGGCTACGGCCTGGGCTTAGCGATCGCCGAACGCGCGATACATCTGCACGGTGGCGTGATATCCGCAAGCAATGAGCCCAGTAGTGGTCTCAATGTGCACATTCACCTACCGCTGAAGCAGGCTCGCTAAACGCTAACGAAGCGCATAGGCAAAACAAGCCTCGCGACAGCAGCTTCGCTATGAAACGAACGCTTGCCGACAAGTCACAGAGAGTAAGCCAGAAATATCGAGTGTTGGATCTGCTCTACGCAAACCACTACATTTGAAACTGTGCCCTTCTGAAAATGACCTGTCCTTTAAGAAGACCTTCAGTTACTGCTTAACGCAGAATGTGCCCCTATTTTCTCAAAGTCTAACCCACGACCTGGATCGAAGGGTCCACCTTCTGTGGAGCAGCAACCTCGCCCTGAATGCCAAAAAAGAACAGCCGACAGCAATGATCTGCAACGACCTCTGGGTCATCTTGTGAGGGTGAGTATTCAGCAAAAAACTGCCGCATGTGCCGAGTTTCATAGTGGTGCAGCACGAGACCCAAAATCGACGTGGCCAGCATGTGCGCATCGAAATCCTGCGTTACCCGGCTAATACTGCGCACCATCGCCTCGTACTGTTTACCGAATAACAAGTCCACCAGTATTTTCTGACGCTCGTTATTGCCCTCCAACTGCTCGCGCTTGACCATGCGGAAAAAATATTGATCCTTGGCTATATAGAGTGCGAACTCACGAATAAACTCGCCGAGCTGAGTTAGAGGTGTGCCCTCGGTGGAGACGAGTGCTGAAAACTGCGCGGCCTGCTCTGCGTAGGCGAACCGCAATACCTGTTCGTACAAATCCTCCTTGTGGGCAAAATGATGGTAAAGCGTCGCCGGGTTGATGCCAACTTCTTGGGCAATGCGCCGCATCGACACGCCATTGAAGCCAGTCTCCGCGAATAATTCCAGTGCTTTTTCAAGTACTGCGGTGCGTGTTTTTCCCGCCGGGTTATCAACCGAGGCAGCGGATTTATTTGTCATCAAGCAAAACTCCCTTTCATTGCAAAATCGCTTTTATGCCCCCCTATGCTGCACCGACCTAGTGCCATCAGTCAAACATTTGTTTGGTTTTGGTGCTCCGGCGATATTTTGCATCATTGTGGAAAAAATTCAATACCGATCTTATCTATCTGTTTTATAAGCACTTTCACTTAAGAATAAGAATATGGCACAACTTTCGCATAAACCAAACAAACGTTAGGTTAGTTTATGACGTCACGATGCTCACACTTTCAGTACGGAGTTCACAAAATGCCAAAATCGCCAACAACAGCAACAGGCCACCGTCAAGGCTTCGCAACGCTGCCCCTCCTTTGTGCCGTAACGGCTAGCGTTTTCCTTGTCTCTTCACCTGCTAGCGCTACAGATATCCGAATTTCTGGTTATGTACGCCAGCATCTCGCCACCAATCTCAGCGACGTGCCAGAAACCCAGGAAGACGATAAATACGACCTGGCCATGTCAAGAACCAGTCTGCTGCTGCAGGCTGACGCCGATCTGGGTTGGGCCTACGGGGTAGCGATTGGCCGTTTTACCCGTGAATACATGACCGATTACCTCGAACGTCTGGAAGACCTCACGGCGGTGTCTGGTGCCATGAATACACCCTCCCTACCCGGTGCGGACTTTCGAGATCACTACGACGACGAAGAACTGCGCGAGGCCTACCTGGATATTCCGGTGGGTTCGCAGTTTTCAGCACGCATCGGCAAACAACAGGTGGTGTGGGGAGAAACCGATTTCTTCCAGGCCATGGATGTAATTCACGGTTACGACCAAACCTGGCGCGCGTTTCTCGAACCCGAAAACGAGGAGTGGCGCAAGCCCCTGTGGCTGATCAACCTGCAGTACTTTTTAGTCGATTCGGACAGTTCCGTGCAGCTTGTGCTGCGCCCGGGCTTCGACGATGACGAGGACATGGGCAACAGCCTGGATACCTTCGGTGGGCGCTGGAGCCTCAATGGCAGCCGCGGATTCAACACCGAGGCACTGATTCCGGTGAACTACGATCACTCCAAGGCGGATGCCGATGACCCCTCCTACGGCATTCGCTGGTCGGGGACAATTCTAGGGCTTAGCTACACCCTCAACTATTACCACACCTTGAGCCAGGAGCCTGTGGTGAACTTCGCGGATCTCAGTGGAGGCTTCAACCCGGCGTTTCAGTCCTATGGCGAAGCCCCGGCAAATGGCTTTGCAGAGTTTATCTACCCAGAGATCGACATCTTCGGTGCCACCCTGAATGGTTATGTGGAGAGTATCAATGCCACGTTCCGTGCGGAGCTGGCTTATACACCAGACAAACCCTACAACTTTGGTTTCGCCAACACGCCCTCCGCCGGCGGCAATGGCATCATTGAAAAAGACACCTTGCGCGCGATGATCGGTATCGACAAGCCCCTGCGTACCCAGAGCTGGCTCGGCACCAGCGCGCCCACTTCAATCAGTCTACAGCTGTTCGATACCTGGATTATCGACCACAAAGACAGCGAACAAGTCGTGGATTTCGGCTCCGCCAAAAAGGAGCACTCCAGCATCCTGACAGCTCTGGTGATGATGCCGTTTCGTCATGATTCGGTGAACTTCTCCTTCGCTGTGATCTACGACCTGGCATACGACGGCACCATTCTCGTACCTGGCTTGACCTTTTCGATCGGAGACCACTGGCGGGTGATGTTCGAAGCCGATTTTTTCAATGGCGGCCGCTACAAAAACAGCCCCATGGATCCACAGGGTCAAAGCTTGATCGGTGCGTTTCACGACAGCGACCAAGCCCTTCTACGCATCACCTATCAATTCTGAATCTCAACCCAACCCCCCCGCTGCCCACCTGTATGGCAGTGGTACACAGGAGTACCGAAATGACTTATCGATTTCGACGCGCACTGCGCAATGCCCAGACCGCCCTGGTTCTCTCGCTGGGAGTGATCACCATGCCCACACTGGCTGAGGAAATTCCAACCGGGTTTGTGCTGTCGGCGCAGAACCTTGACGAGCACCTGGACGATCA
>CAJXQR010000020.1 GCA_913058345.1 uncultured Gammaproteobacteria bacterium | reverse complement strand
AGTAACTATACCTTGCTCGGTGCAGACTCCACCGAAAACCGAACACTCATAGAGCGGGGCATTATTAAGCTCGCGAAACAACGAGCCACTGAGGCAATGAAGCACTGGGCACGCTATCGCCAGAGCCATAGTTTCGATGATGCCGCTCAAAAACGTGTGTTACCCCACCTGGTCAGAGGACTACACAAGCAGCAGTACGAAACAGCGGCTCTAGGTTATCTCAACGATAACATCACCCTGGCAGATAGCCGCTTACTGGAATGGCAGTTACGCATTCTGCTACGCGGTAATCAATGGCGAGTGCTTAACGACTGGATCCCTACCCTGCCTAAGGCCATTCGTGACGAACAACGGTGGCGTTACTGGCAAGCTCGGGCACAACTGGTTATCAGCAACGACCCCGTCGTTATTGATGAGGCGAAAACCACCTTTCGAGAGTTATCGCGTTTTCGCAGTTTTTACGGCTTTCTGGCCAGTGACCGGGTCGCTAATCCCTACCGCATGGCAGAAAAGCCACTATCGTCGAGTCTTACCGAGATTGACACCTTGGCCAACACTGCCGCAATGCTGCGCGTTCGTGAGTTGTTTGTGCAAGGCGAAAACCTGTCGGCGCGCCGGGAATGGTATGCCGCAACTAAAAATTTCACCTCCGATCAATGGCTCGTCGCTGCCCAACTTGCCAACCAAAACCGTTGGTTTCCCCAGGCCGTTCAGGCTATGGCTGCCGCTAAATATTGGGACGATATCGACATCCGCTTCCCTCAGGCCTACCGCCAGGCCTTTGAAGAACAGGCCAACAAAGTCGATTTACCACTTACCCTTTTGTTCGCCATGTCTCGTCAGGAGAGCGCTTTTGCCGCTGACGTCACCTCCCCCGCAGGGGCGAGAGGCTTAATGCAGTTAATGCCTGCTACAGCAAAGGAAGTCGCAAGACGCCACGATATTCACTACAAAAGTCGCCAACAACTCTTCGATCCGGAGAAAAACATACGTCTCGGCAGCCATTACTTAAAAGACATGATGGTGCGTTTCGCTAATAATCGCATTCTCTCCATCGCTTCCTATAATGCCGGTCCCCATCGCGTCTCCACCTGGCAGGAAAAAACTGCAGGCACATTGCCCTACGATGTATGGATAGAAGTCATACCCTTCAATGAAACACGACAATATGTACAAAATGTCCTCGCTTATACGCTGATTTTTGCCCATCATCTCGAGCTTGATCAGCCCCTACTGACCCCCGCTGAAAAGCAGCAATTGTTGTAGTTGTTTCCATGACCTGTGATCAACATTCCCGTCCATTGATCGATATCGGCGTCAATCTCGCCGACAAGCGCTTTAAAGGTGAGACGCATGCCGTACTCGAACGCGCGCGCGACGCCGGCGTTGGCAGCTGCATTCTCACCGCCACCAGCGAATCTATCTGCCATGAGGTGATTGAGCTGTGTGAGCGCTACGGCGAAGAATTCCCCAACATGCTGCACTGTACAGCCGGCGTACACCCACACGATGCGAAACATTGGCACAAGACCAGCGCGGACGTTATTAGAGATCTGGCACGTCACCAGGCTGTTGTTGCCATCGGTGAAACGGGACTCGACTTCAATCGCGATTTCTCCCCGCGCCCGGCGCAGGAATTAGCCTTTGAGGCCCAACTCGAGCTGGCTAGCGAACTACAGCTACCGGTGTTTCTCCATGAACGAGACGCCCATAAAAGACAGTTGGAAATACTCCGGTGCTACCGAGACCATCTGGTCGATGCGGTGTTGCACTGTTTTAGCGGCGATAAAACAGCGTTGTTTAATTATCTCGACCTGGATTTACACATCGGCATTACCGGTTGGATTTGCGACGAGCGCAGAGGCCAGACTCTACAGCAGATCGTCAAGAATATTCCCCTCAATCGACTCATGCTGGAAACGGATGCTCCTTACCTGACACCGCGTACTCTGCGGCCCAAACCCAAGTCCAGTCGCAACGAGCCTGCTTACCTGCCCTGGGTGTTGGATTCCGTGGCAGAATTTCGCGACGAATCGGCAGACACCATCGCCCACGCCACCAGTGCGACGAGCCAGCATTTTTTCCGTTTACATGTTTAGCTATCTCTTTTCGTCCATACTGTAAACTGTGATTCTCTAAAGCTTCACACACAACAACGAAGAAGACTGTTACCTGGAAGCCACTTTTGAACACATCTGCCTTTGCGCCAAAAGCCGAATTCGCTGCCTTGCTAGACGGTGACGATGAAGCTATCGACCTGTTTCGTGCTGCACTCTGTATTGCCGCTGAACACTACCCTCAACTCGAGCCTGAAGACAGCTACCAGCGCCTTGCCAAGCTGGTCGAACAAGCTCGAGAGCACATCGATACCCGACAAAGCCTGGAGGAAATCGCCAGTCAGCTTTGTTACTTGCTGTACCAGCAAGTGGGGTTTAGTGGTGATAGTAAGGACTACTACAATCCAGACAACAGCTATATCAACCGAGTTTTAGAAACTCACCGCGGTATCCCTATCACCCTTGCCCTGGTGTACATGGGCGTGGGCGAAGCGCTGGGCTTAAACATTGATGGGGTGGGGTTTCCTGGCCACTTCCTGTTAAAGCTTCGCCCTGCCGAGGATGACAAGTCATCCGGCAAGCCACAAACAGAGAGCGTTATTATTGACCCCTTTGCCGGCCAAATACTAAGCATTGCCGATTGCAAAGACTTATTGGGCGTTTCATCGGGCAACAGCCTGCCCTTTAAACCCGAGTTTCTCAACAGCATTAGCAAACGGGCGATCCTGCAGCGCATGCTCGGCAACCTAAAGGCCATCTATCTCAACACAGCCGATTATCCACAGGCCTTAAGTCTTTGTGACCGACTGCTGTTACTCGATAACAATTCTGTGCAAGACCGCATTGACCGTGCCGGGGTGCTTGAAAAACTTGAATGTTATGAGCCGGCCGCTCAGGATCTTGAACAACTACTCAAACATAAGCCGCCTTTACAGGGCCAGCAGGCACTACAGCGAAAAATTAAAGAACTGCGCGCTCTGATTCAAGGCAAGCCTCACTAAGACTTCAGGTTTTCTTTTGTTCGGCTAGTAATAAACGCCTCACCTGGCCCTCACTAAAGGGCCAGCTTTTTTCCGCACCCGAGGGTGTTTTCAGCACAGGAATACGCACGCCGTAGAGCGCTTCTAAATTCTCATCACCACGAATATTCACTTCTTCACAAAACCAGTCCAGCTGGTCCAGCACCGGCCCTATAACGTCCTTTGCCTGCTCGCATAAATGACAGCCGGCGCCCCCATAAAGCGTAAGCACCTTACTGCAGTTTACTACCACCGACTCTCCATCAATGGCAGAGGTCACGCAGATTGCTCGCGACGCTTGCGAATTAGCCAGCACTGGTGAATACGTGGGCGGCGGGCAAAATCTTTATCAATAGTCGCCGGGGTAATATTTTCTACGGCAAACTTTTCTGCCAGTTCAGACGCTAGTTTAAAACGACGGAAGTTGTTAGAAAAAACTAACACACCATCATCGCTCAACAAACCCATACACTGCTCCACAAGGCGCTGATGATCGCGCTGTATATCGAGTACGCTGTCCATTTTAGCGGAGTTCGAAAAAGTCGGCGGGTCGAGTAAAATGACATCAAAACTGTCTTCAAGGCCTGCGCCTTCGGTCGCAGCCAACCAACTCATGCAATCAGCTCGCAATAACTTGTGGCGTTCAGTATCGAGCTTATTAAGAGCAAAATTCCTCCCCGCCCAGTCGAGATAGGTATTCGACATATCGATACTCAGGCTCTCTGCGGCACCCGCTAATGCCACCTGTACCGTCGCCGTAGCCGTGTAGCAAAACAGGTTGAGGAAGCGTTGACCCACACAGCGCTCGGCCAGTAATTTTCGCACGGGCCGATGATCGAGAAACAGGCCGCTATCGAGGTAATCGGCCAGGTTCACCTCGTAACGAGCACCATTTTCTACAACCTCAAACGCTTGCTTACCGGTGTGCCTATTCTGCTCGGTGAGCCGTTGATACTGCTTGTCACCGCGTTGGCGCTGGCGCTGCTTAACAAAGAATTCACTCTGCTCGGGCTTTAACACAGCAAAAACCGCATCGCTAACTTCGGCCAGTCGCCGCCGCGCCGCACTAGCGTCAATACTAGCGGGTGGCTCATATTCCTGCACATGAATAGCACTGCCATAGCAATCGATGGCCACGGCATACTCAGGCAAATCGGCATCATAAAGTCGATAACAATGGATACCCTGTCGCTTTAACCAGGGTGTAAATTTGCGCTGATTTTTGCGTAGGCGATTGGCGAGCATAGTGGCGCCGTCACTCAGCTTACCTGATTTCCCCCAGGGCTTAACGGTGCCCTCTTTTCCAGAGTCTTGCGCCGTACCGTTGGCAGTATCTTGTTGGGATACCCGTTCTCCCTTGAACAGGTCAAAAAGCAGTAACTGGCTAGGTATAGCGCCGTTAAATAATTTGTAGATTTTGTGGCTGCGCAAACCCAGGGCAAAGCCGAGGTATTCATTGCCGGTAAAGACCCCCGCCGACCAGCCGCTAAACTCACGTTTCAGCACCCCGCCCAATTCCTGGTAGAGCCCCTTCAGTGTTTCCTGGTCACCCAAGCGCGCACCATAAGGGGGATTGGTGAGGACTAAACCCGTTGCGCTACCGCCAAGAACCGGGCGCTGCAATGCATTCAATGGCTGACGCTTAAGCTCGATATGCCCACTGAGCCCCGCTTGCTCGACATTGCGCTGGGCCGCAGTGAGAGCGCGCCCCTCTTGATCGTAGCCAATGATGAATGGCAACGGGTTCTCTAATCCACGCTCACGACGCGCCTCAGCCTCCTCGCGCAAAGACTGCCAAATCTCAGGCTGATGACCACGCCAATGGTTAAAACCAAACTTCTGGCGCTGCAAATTAGGCGCGATGTCCGCTGCCATCATGGCTCCTTCGATCAGTAAAGTACCACTGCCACACATGGGGTCTATCAGCGCCCCGTAATCGCCAGGCCACCCGGCACGTATCAGCAATGCAGCGGCAAGGTTTTCTTTTAAGGGTGCGGTCGTCTGGGCAATGCGATAACCACGCTTGTGTAAACTCTCACCCGAGAAATCGAGACTCAAGGTAACTTTTTCACGGGCGAAGCGAGCATTGATGCGAATATCGGGCTGACGCAAGTCAACATCGGGGCGATTACCCGTGGTCTCACGGAAATGATCGACAATCGCATCTTTCACCCGCTGTGCGCCAAATTGGGTGTTATTGATACCCTCGCCAGTACCGATAAAATCAATGGCAATGCTGAACTGATCAGAGAAGAGCTCTGCCCAGTTAGTGGCAGCCACTCCCGCGTAGAGTTCATCGGCACTGGCCACTGAGAAGCTACTGATGGGCAACAGTAAGCGATTGGCCAGGCGCGACCACAGGCAAACCCGATAAGCGCTTTCGAGGTCACCTTTAAATTCAACGCCAGCGACAGTTTCACGTAACTGACTTAAACCTAGAAGCTCAAGTTCTTTAAGAAGAAGGCCTTCCAAACCTTTGGGACAACTAGCAAACCAGTAGCTCAGCGCATTGTGATCTTTCATTGATGATTCCATGGGGATATTAAAACGAACAATTGATAGACAAACAAAATCTTCGACAGAGTCCAAGGTTTTTGGTCAACTTATTTAGCTGTAATAAAAAATACATTGATTGGCTACCACGACTTTGTGGAAGAAGGAGTTTTATCCCCGATGAAAAGACAAAAAAGAGACCCCTCCCAACGCGCCTATATTAAAGGATATCAGCTCGGATTTGATGGTCGTTCTGAAGATACTTGTCCCCATCAGTCGAATAGCATTTTTGCCCATGAGTGGATGAAGGGCTGGCGAGAAGGCCGTGAAGACCAAACAGAAGGCTTCAAAATGCAGGCCTCACAGCAAAAAATTCTCGCTCAAAGTAATCTATAGCACTTCCTATGACCTATAGTACTTCTATAGAAAGCGGTCTTCTAAAGAATACCTCAAACGACTATCTCAAATAAGTCCCATGTGAAGAGGGCTGATAGCAGCCCTCTCACCTCAAATAGCACTCATCCCCATCGACCCTGCGAACCATTCTATGGCTAACAAAGTCAGTGAAGAACTGACAAAATAGCGCCCATGGAATTAACCCAACTCGACTTACAAGCCGTCTGGCTAACTTTACGACTCGCTAGCGTCACGACACTACTACTCCTGTGTGTCGCGACTCCTTTAGCCTGGTGGCTAGCTAATACCCGCTGGCGCTATCGGCAAGTTGTGAATGCCCTCGTCGCCCTGCCTCTGGTTCTCCCACCAACAGTATTGGGCTTTTATTTACTGCTGATACTGGGTCCAAAAGGTTGGGTTGGCCAGTTAACAGAAAGTCTCGGCATTGGCGTTCTACCGTTCACTTTTGGCGGCCTGGTAATTGGCTCAGTCATTTACTCCCTGCCTTTTGCCGTGCAACCTATTCAAAATGCATTTCTAAGCATTGGGCGTCGCCCGCTTGAAGTTGCCGCCACCTTGCGTGCTTCACCTTGGGATCGTTTTGTCAGCGTCGCGCTACCACTAGCAAAGCCCGGCTTAATAACTGGCGCAGTGCTCGGTTTTGCTCACACCCTCGGCGAATTCGGCGTCGTGCTGATGATTGGCGGTAACATTCCCGGCCAAACACAAGTACTGTCGATGGCAATTTACGATCATGTCGAAGCCTATGAATATGGCGCCGCTCACCTACTTGCAGCGGGTATGCTGGGGTTTTCATTTATTGTTTTACTCACCCTCTACTGGCGTACGAGCCAGCGGCCCCTGGAACGCCTTTAAGGATTTTATTCAGGAGCCCGATCAATTAACTCAGCAGACTACATTCAAGTGATCTGGTAATAGCATCATAGTTGGTCGCTCGAATAATCTTTGGATTCAAACCCATTGGCTGAGTTACTTTGCCGCACCCCTGATGGCTCGAAGACAAATTTAAGACACTCACACCCGACATGATCTCAAGAACACTCGTCGCAGCGGGTGCAGATTGAGCAGATCAAAAATAGGCGGCAAGCATTTTTTTAGAATACGGTAACCACTTGACTGAAACCAAAATACGTATTAATGGCAGGATAGAATGTTGGGCTTTGCCCAAACCGTCGCTTTGAAAGCATGCCCATCAATGACATCTTTTGCCCCGTATAGATGGCGTCATCCCGCTCACGTGCCTTACCAGCCTATTGTCAGTCTCCCGGCCATTCATTATCGAGGCAGCTTATCGATTAGCGCGTTCCTGCTAGCATTGCACTTGTCGCAAAAACTCATTAAATAAGAGAATCGTACTCCCAGCGTGTGAAGGGAACAGGGAGCTTATTAAGAGCGACTGACTGGTGACAGCAGAACTTACAAACCTTTACCGACTTCAAAAGGGATTCTTACGATTTCGTCCTCTGAAACGACACCTCCGCCAAATTCCAGAACAAGGGTATAAAATCCTGCTTCAGACAAGTCAAGGCGGCTCTGAATGAACCCCCGCGGGATACCATTTTGAAAACTCTGATTAACAACCTTGCCAGCGGACAAGCTCTCAATGGATGGGCTAGCCTCATCGTGGTGAATAAATGTAAGCGCCACCGGACGTTCACGTGAAGTCTTGTCAAGAATGTCTATGGTTATTTTAGTTGCCCCTAAACTGGGTATTTTCTCGCAAAATGCACGCTGATAGTTCACCCCTTCCAACGGGACATCAGGCCTCTGATACGCGGAAAAGCGCACCACGTAGGGTTCCCTACCGTAAATACAATCGAGTGTTAGTTTAGCCTCATTTTTAAACTCAAAAGGCTCCATAGCTGCTTTTTCTTCAATCGCAGTTAGCTCTTGCCTGGGGCTCAGGCTATGAACAATGGCATAACCGATCAACAGAGAAACCAGAGCCGTACAAAGTTTTAAAACATTTATTTTCATGTCATATTCTCAAAAGGGTTTGTATTTTGTGAGCTAGTACTGATCACATACAGTCGTTCGAGCCTTGCCTCATTGACTCGGCTCAGAAAAATGTGGATGCTCATTTCATACGTAGAGAACAGCAACGGTCACCTGATAATTTTAATAGTAAGGGCAAGGCCGTACTAGAGGCACTTCGCCATTACCGCCCATCAGGAGTCACTATCATGAAACTGCTCCGACAATTGACGTTAATCATCCTCTTCAGCCTGTTATTAAATAGTCTGACACTGATACTGCTAGCTCGATACCAGCAGAGACAGTTACTCGCAGCCAGCCAGGAAACCTTGAACCATACGCTGAATCACAGTAATACCGTCAGCCTGATACTGGCGGGCTTCGCTTCAACTTTCCTGTTATTTTGTATTGGCTACTACTTCGCCCGCAAGCTCACCCGTCCCATCGAACAACTCACCACTGAATTGGACGAATACAATCAAAACCAGAATCAAACCATTATCAACAATTCATCTGACGGCGAGTTTGAAGAGTTGATCCAGCTGCGTAAAGCCCTAAAAGGCATTGCAGAAATTCAGAAAAGCGCGCTTCAGCATGCCGATCAACGAGAGCAAGAATTAGCAGCGACCCTCAATAACATTGGTGACGCGGTCATTATCAGCAATGCCGAAGGTTTGGTAACACAGATGAACCCGATCGCCGAACAGCTCACCAGCTGGTCTTTTACAGCCGCAAAGGACATGCCACTGAAATCCGTAATAAGCCTTATCGATGCGAGCACCCGCGAGCCCATTGATGACCCTTCTTGGCAAGCGCTGTATAGAGGTGAAACAGCTGATCTCAGCAACCACACCTTGCTGCTCGCCAAAGATGGAAATGAATACCACATCGCCAATTTCACCGCTCCCCTGCGCCGTAGCGATAACGCGATTCTTGGCATGGTACTGGTTTTTAATAGCATTAACGAAGAGTCTCGCCTAAGAGAGAAGGACAGAGAAAGGGACAAAGCCGTCTACCAACAAATGCAGGGCTTGCTCAATGGGTTGCGCACTACCACGGGTATCCTCAACTGTGACGGCACACTGGTGTTTACCAACGATACGCCTTTAAAAGCGACTGAAATCCAAATGGCGGATGTGATTGGTAAGAAATTCTGGGACTGCCCCTGGTGGAACTACGATTCCAAAATCCGAGCCCTGGTAAAAAGTGATGTTATTCAAGCAAGAGCTGGGAAATCGACAAGCCGCGATGTGCTCGGCTTTTCACCTCGGGGTTTATTCTGGGTTCAGCTCAATGTCTACCCCGTTAGAGATGACAATGGTCGTATTATCCAACTAGTTGCCGAAGGCGTGGCTATTCATAAACGCAAGTTAACCGAAGAAATGCTGCGCGAATCAAACCAACACCTGCAGGTCTATCGGGATCAGTCCCCATTGGCCATTATCGAATGGGATGCCACTCAGGCCGATGGCGTGGTATGCAGTTGGAATAAAGCCGCTGAGAAAATGTTTGGTTACACCTTTGAAGAAGTCAAAGGGAAAAGGCCCCAATTCCTTGCCCCGGCGAAGCTGGATTTGAAACTCGACCAGCTGATTAGCAACCTCAAAGCACGTACCAGTAGTGAGACACTGATTTCAAAAAACTTAACAAAAGATGGCCGTATTATTTATTGCCAATGGTACAACGCACCTCTCAAAGATGCAGCGGGAGAGCTGATTGGCTGCGACTCAATTCTACGTGACATTACCGCCGAGCGAGAAGCGCAAAGGGCTCTGGCAGTGAGTGAGGCCGAGCAACGCGACATTCTCAGTTCGATGCGAGAAGCCCTGATTACCATTGAGGAAACGGGTACTGTACTGAGTGTGAATAAAACGGCGGAAAAATTATTTGGTTACTGTGCCGATGAAATCGTCGGGCATAGTGTCCTTCAATTAATACCGGAACCCCTTAGCAGGGAATTTACACAAAACATGAGCGAGTACTTAAGAACCGGAAACCTCAGCAAGCTGGGTGCCGATAGTGAAATACAAGCCCTGCGCAAAAATGGTGAGCTTTTCCCCACCCGGCTTTCGGTCGCTGAATTTAGTGTCACAAAAGATGGCAAACGCCGTTTTATTGTCACCTGTCAGAATTTAAGTCAGGTCAAACAGCAAGAGGAACAGCTTCGTCGCAGCCAGAAAATGGACGCCCTGGGTAAACTTACCGGCGGCATTGCCCACGACTTTAATAATATGCTCGGTGTCGTTTCCGGTTATTCAGAGTTATTGCAGGCCGCGCTTGCCAGCAAACCAGAGCTGGCGAAATACGTGGACGAAATTGCTCACGCCGGCCAGCGTGGTGCAAAGCTGACACAGCGCCTTCTGTCTTTTGCTAGTAATGAGCGCAGTCCTACGGTCACAGAGCTGGTGAACATTAATACCTTATTGCAAAGCCAGCAGCACATGCTCGAAAAAACCCTAACCCCGCGCATTGCTCTGATTTTACATTTAGAGGAAAACCTCTGGCCCGTTAAAGTCAATAGTGGCGAACTGGAAGATGCTATTCTCAACATGTGCATTAATGCCATGCACGCCATGGAGCATAGCGATAATTGTCAACTGAGTCTGCAGACTCGCAATGAAGAAGTAGGCCCCATCGATAGTCAGGCACTACAACTACCACCCGGTGACTATGTACTCGTCAGTATCACCGATACGGGCTGCGGCATGGATAAGGAGACAAGGGAGCAGGTATTCGACCCATTCTTCTCCACTAAGGGTGCCGAGGGTACAGGGCTTGGACTATCTCAGGTCTATGGCTTTATTAAACAGAGTAAGGGAGCTATTAAAGTGTATTCAGAACCCAACCAGGGAACACAATTTGTCTTCTATTTCCCCTGTGCTCAAAGCTCAGAACAGGCTAAAACGGCTGCAAAAACTGCCGACATTCAAGTTTCTGGTAAGTAAGGCACAGAACCAGACCCATCCCCGCTGACGAAGCCGATATAAAGGCCGTCAATGCCAGACCCTCAATCCCGACATTGCAGAAGCACTTCACGAGACTTACACGGTTAAAACCTTGTTAAAAACAGTCTCTGGACTCGTGGCCATTCATCAGCATTGCTCAATCGGAAACTTATTTTGATAAAACCCCACACTCAGCTGGGAACACTATTCCATCAATCTAAGGCAAGAATACAAATAACTTAGAGACTATAAACTCGCTTCGATATTCATGCCTGTAATTCAATTATATTCTTTAGACCCTTGCCTATCCTACAATACTGTATAAAATAACAGTCTTGGTATCTACACCACGTGAACGATTAATAAAAGCGAGAAAATATATGGCTAAAGATCTGACTGCGCGTCAACAACAAATCTTCGAGCTTATTCAACGCCATATTGATGACACGGGCTTCCCCCCTACGCGTGTTGAAATTGCCAAGGAACTTGGCTTTCGTTCTGCCAATGCTGCCGAGGAACATCTGCGAGCCCTGCATCGTAAAGGCGCTATCGAAATGATTCCCGGTGCCTCTCGGGGTATCCGTATCGTCGAAATGAACAACTCACCCAAAGGCATCCCCATCGTAGGTCAAGTCGCAGCCGGCAACCCTATTCTGGCAGAGGAAAATATTGACGATTACTGTGAAGTACCCACTCATCTTTTTCACCCCGCTGTCGACTTTTTTTTACGAGTTCGCGGTGAGAGCATGCAAGATATTGGTATTTTGGATGGCGATTTACTGGCCGTACACAGCACATCCATTGCTGAAAACGGCCAAGTTGTCGTAGCCCGAATTGAAAATGAAGTGACCGTCAAGCGACTGAAAAAAACCCGTAGCCGTCACGTGATTTCACTACTGCCAGAAAACACCGACTATGAACCCATACGGATCGACTTACGTGAACAGGAATTTGCGATTGAAGGTATTTATGCAGGTATTATCCGCACGTGCTAAAGCTTAATCTAAAGAACCGTTTATCGAGAAACCTGCTATTAGAGATACGAGTAAACGCCACATCTCTGCCTTGAAAAGACAATTACTGACCCGTTTTACGTCTGTCATACTACAAGCGTAGCAATCGTTGACGCGGCATTCCATCTCAGCACTCTATCACTAGTGAAAAGGATCACCCCAAGCGATCAATAGCTACTTTTAAATAGTACTGGCATGAATAAAATAAAGAGATGGCCTCGCTATTCGTAGGCTATATTTTTTCTATTGATAGAGGCACGTCTTCCAAACAGACGCTTAACGTCAAACCGCATCCCAAAGTGAATCGAGAAAGCTTTAATGCTTAACCGTTCTCGCTTGGTGGTACCCACTGAACGAGGGAATAATAGCCACGATAGCGGAGGCACAGATCATAGCGAGCATTAAATAAAGGTTATTTTCCGTCAGAAAATTTATACCGATATGTAGCCCGAAATGCGATACCAGGTAATCCTGCAAGAAGACTAAGCAGGCTGCCAGAAGCCCCGTGGCTAAAACGCAACTCAGTAACGCAATCAGTAGTGCTTCCAGCTCTATCAGAAAGAACAAAAAATACGCAGGGGCACCAATGACGCGCAGCAGCTGAATTTCACGGTTACGTTCTCGAATGGATGAAAGCAGCATCGCGCTAACGCCCAAACAGGCCGCGATAAAAACCAATGCAGACACCAGTAACAGTGTATTTTCTAAAATACTCATCATTTGCCACAATTCAGACAACGCAACGCCCGGGAGAATGGCCAATAACGGTTCCTTTGTATAATTGTTGATGGCTCTTTGAACCCGAAACGTTGCCATTTTTGATTCGAGGCCCAACATGAAGGCAGTTACACTCTTGGGTTGTAGCTCTGCTTGTTCCAGTTCGGCCTGAGTGATAGTGCTGCCGGGCATTTTAACGCCCTGCTGCCAATCAATATGAATAGCCTCAATACCTTGCAGGCTAACATGTAAAGTTTGATCAACGGGCGTACCGGTGGGCGCTAATATACCGACTACCGTAAACGGCCGATCGTCATGCAGACTGAAGCTGGTTGCGGTAATACCATGGGCCAAGGTCAACTTGTCACCTAGTTGATAACCTAGTTTTTTCGCCACCGTCGACCCAAGAACCACATCAAATACCTGATGAAATGCTTTGCCCTTGATAAAACTTAGGTGATGCTGACTGCCATAGCTGTAATGTTCAAAGTAATCGCTGCTGGTACCCAGCACACGAAAACCTTTGTGTGAATCACCAAGAGAAATCGGGATCGCCCATTTCACCTTCGTCGTGTTGGCAATAGTTTTATAAGTTTCCCAGCTGATATTATTCGTCGGAGCTCCAACCCTAAAAACAGAGTACAACAATAAATTTAAGCTGCCAGTTCTAGCGCCGACAATAAGGTCGACACCAGAAACAGTATTTGAAAAATTCTCTTTGGTTTGATGACGAATATGCTCGACCCCCAAAAGAACAAAGATACTGACAGTCATGGCCATGAGAGAAAGCACAACCGATCCTTTACGGTCGAGCAAACTTTGCAGAGCAAGTTTACCGAACATTATGCTGAGCCCTCAGGTCGGTTAATATCACTAAGGGACTCAATCCTGTTGAAATAGTTCGACAGTGAAAGATCATGGCTGACAAACACCAAGGTAATGTCGTTCTCTGCAACTATCGACAGCAATACCCCCATAAAAGCCTCTTTATTGAGGGGGTCAAGTGATGATGTAGGCTCATCAGCAATCAGCAGTTCGGGCTTATTAATGAGTGCACGCGCAATAGCAACCCGTTGTTGCTGCCCAATACTGAGATGACGAGCAGGTCGATACCAGTCGTTTGCTGAAATATTTAAAACGCTGAGCAGTTTTTGAATCTCCTCATGTAGCTCTGGTGTTTTTTTTTGCTGAGAAAACTGACTCGCTAAGCGTATATTATCGAAAGCATTCAGATAGGGAATCAAATTGAACTGCTGAAACATATAACCAATATGCCTGGCTCGGAAACGGTCACGTCGACGACTCGTCATTTGATCCAGACGCTGCCCCAGGACATTCACTTGTCCTTCACTTGGCAGAAACAATCCGCTGAGCACGCTTAACAGCGTCGATTTACCGCCGCCAGAAGGGCCGTGAATAAAAACCTGTTCGCCAGCTGATAAGGTCCAGGAAGGTATATGTAACACCCTTTGGTTTGGCTCTTCTGGATAGTGGAAATTAACATCTTTAAGATCAATGGCCATCCTGTTCCCTAAGACTCGATGCTTTCTGTTACGACTTGATTTCTAAATGATACAATTTAACGCTACTAACCAAAACCAATGATTTCAATCTGACGTGATAAAAATATGCTTCGAATGTTGAATGTAATCCTGCTAGGCATAGGCTCACTCCTTCTGCTGGCGTGTGGAAAACCGGTGAACAATAACACCAGTGAAACGCCAGACACGACTCCGGCCAAGCAAGAGGTGGCAACAACGACCGTCGAGCCGAAAAATGACTCACAAGCGCCCTTAGAGGCGGTCCTGCCAACACTGCCCGCATCAGCCTTCAAGACTGTCGAGTGGGTTGATTTAATGCCGAAAGAAGACTTAGACGCCCTACTCAACCCCCCCAGTTACGTGACTGATGTTGAAGACGGCTCTTTCGAGGATCAAATCAGTAGCCAAATCCAAAATACACTTGCTGCTGCCGGCGATGATCGTTACCAGCAAGCACTCTCTTCAACGCGCATTATCTCAGAACTGGAAGGTCAAGCTATTCGAATTCCAGGTTTTATTGTGCCGCTTGAATTTGATGATGAGCAAACCATTACTCAGTTTTTTCTAGTGCCTTTTTTTGGCGCCTGCATTCATGTGCCACCACCCCCACCCAATCAAATTATTTTTGTTAATTACCCTAAAGGGTTAAAACTACATGCTTTGTATGATCCCTTCTGGATCTCGGGAATTCTGAAAACAACGCTTGTCGAGAACGAAACAGCAACAGCCGCTTATAGCCTTGAAATGCAGTCGTATGAACCTTATACAGAAGCGTATACAGACTAAGAACTACCTGTTCAGGCTGCCACGCAAGCCAGTAACTGCGTCTGCCATAAATCCTCGAGATGATCAACGGATATCATCTCGATGCGGCTTTCCAGACAGTTGTCCAGCTCAATCTCTGTGAGTGAATCAGAGGTGAGATTATAGCCAAACACACCAACATCAGTGATAAACACCGCTTTCATTCGCTCAACCCGCAAACCTGTTAAAAACGCCAACAACTTTTTTCGATTAAAAACTTTATTCGACCTAAAGCGCCAACCGACACTGCTAAAACCCTCTCTTTCATTCTTCGCCTTCATAAAACCACACACTGGAATGGGCACTAGAGAAGGCAGTGAATTGGCTTGTTCACTGGAATGGTGGTGATGCGAGGGTAAGGGGTCCTTTAGCGCTAGGCGTTGCGAGTTTGGGGTTGAGCTTTGTAATGCTGACAGTGGCACCTCGCCGTGCTGAGTAAAGAGTACTTGAGTATGAGGCTGGCCTTGTCGCTTGACATACTCCACTAAACGCGCCTTGTCCTCGTCTTCAATCAAGTCTAGTTTGTTACCAATGACAGTGTCAGCAATCGCGATCTGCTGGTTAAAGGTGTCGTGGCTGGTATAGCGATGGTCAGACAATTTTCTCGCATCCACCAAAGTTAGCGTTTTCTGTAGCGACAGTACCTCCTGATAATGTTGCGCCGAGAGTACCTGCAACACTTCTCGCGGGTGCCCGAGCCCCGTAGGCTCAATAAGCAAGCGATCTGGCCGGGCTTTGGCCAGCAATTGGTTTAACGCGACCTGCATGGGCAGGCCTGCAGCGCAGCACATACACCCACCCGGAACTTCACGAATGAACACCCCATCTCTGTTTGAGCACTGACCTTCAAAGAAACTACCATCAACACCAATCTCGCCGAACTCATTCACCAAAATAGCCCAGCGCTCACCCTCTGGTTTGCCCTTGAGCAAATGCAAGATCGCAGATGTTTTTCCAACTCCCAGGAAACCAGTGATGATGTTGGTGGGCACCGCATGGATACGGGATCGCTCAGAGTTCATTAGCTAGCTTCTTATAGCCCTGAACCAGGGCATGATTAGCGGATACGACAGATTCTGAAAAAGCAGAATATTCAGGCGGCACTTGTGAAATGCTATTGAGGTCAAAACCAGGGCCAATATTGCTCATCGGCGGCACATGAAAGTTTTCAGGTAGATCGAGACCATCGACAACACAATTGTGGCGAATGACACAACCGCGGCCAATAATCGCTCGAAAAACGACAGAGTTAAAACCGATAAAGACATCATCCTTAACCACACAGGGCCCATGTATGATGGAACGGTGGGCGATAGATGTCCGTTCACCAATGGTCACTGCTGCACCTGATTTAGAGTGAATGACTACGCCATCTTGAATATTGGTATCGCGCTTAATAACGACGGGCTCCATCTCCCCGGCTTCATCAACCTCGTCGGCACGAATGACCACATAAGGGCCAACAAAAACGTTATCTTCAACTATCACTTTCCCACAAATAATAGCGGTGGGATCAATAAAGGCACTTTCCGAAACCACGGGTATATCGCCGCTTGGGTTTTTTCGTAACATGCTTCGCCCTCATCTATAAACGTTTAAATTCTGTCATCATGTCAGATCGTTACGGCGTTTTGCGAACCAATAGATAGAGGTCCCCGTATCGGCTTTAAATGGCGAAAGGCCGTCATGATAAAGTTCATTGGCTTGCGGATCTTAAAACCGCCTATTTCCCTTTAGCTTCCCGGGTTATAACTGCATGCACAGTAAATGATTTAGCCCTGCGGAAGCGCCTACAAATTGTTTGACGTATTACCGGCCCTGGAAGTCGGTGTAAAAGCAATGATTAAAAATTCTGCCCGCAACACTTCTTGAATTTACGACCATTGCCACAGGGGCAAGGGTCATTGCGCCCCACTTTCGGCGCTGTGCGCATAACAGGGGCTGGTGAAGGTCGACAACTACCGAGACTACAGCAGGATTCGCTATTATTAATGTTCTGAACGGGTGGTTTAATGTCTTCAGTCATCAGGCCTTCATCTCACTGCTTGTTATATTTTTGATCAATGACTACCGCATTGTGTGCATGCAGGCTTTCTTGATGCTCCACTTTAAACCAGTAGTCTTTAATCCATACCAATTGCTCTAGCATCGTTTTTATTTTTCGTGCTGCATCTTCGCAGAACATCAAATTGTCAGCATTTAATCGAGCAAATTCCTGTTCGTCGCTGCGCTTCACCATGGTCTGCACTGGAGTACCAATAGTCTCTTCAATTTGCATAATGAGCGATGGCAATGCAGGCCAGTCATGGTTACCCAAAGAGAGTTCTAGATAGGCATACGAGCGCTGGCTATGCGGTGTGGCAATTGTTGTTGTATGCGCCCATGGCAATAGTGCTTGTTTATCAATACGAGGTGAAGAAAATTCATTGTCTATGGCATTGGCAAATAACTGGCGTGAAAGCGCGGCGGAACAAGGACAAGTACTTGAATAGGGAACAGTAATTTTTAGGCCATAATCAAATTTTCCACTGAGCAGTTGGCCATTTATTTCGATACGATATGTTTGAAAGCCCGTTTCATTACTGAGTAGAGAGGCCTTTGGCAGCAACAAATCAAACGCTAAATCAATCTTTGCGCTTTGGCTAATGCCAGCTTGAGAGCTAACCATATTTTCCAGCAATAAGTCGAGTTCATTCTTAGAACAGATATTGGTGTCAAGCCGATTAAGAATGGCATGTAAGCGTGACATATGAATGCCTTTCTCGGCAGCATCATCAAGACTGACATAAACATTTGCCTTTGCACTGATCGTCTGCTGTTTTCCATCGTTCACATCGAGGGTGATTGGAACAGCAATATCCTCCATCCCCACCCACTGCAAGGTGTAACTTGCTGTTTCTGAGCGATTCCTGGCAATATCGGGAAGTGTTTTAAGTGCTTGCATGTCGGTTATACCTGAATAATAAGATTGGAAAATGACGCATTAAAAACTCGATAATTATCGAGCAAAGTGGAATGCCATACCCGCGATTTGGCAATGGTGATGTTACCGTTGAACATCTGCTGACCATTGACCCAGATATAAAACCTGTTCTCGTGATCGAGCGTTGTCGGTGATTTACTTTTGACGAGCACTAAATCTTCACATATCCCTCACGAGAAAACCTGTTTGGAAAAGATGAACGAAGGCCTGTGCGCATCGTTTTTAAATGTCTGGTCGAAGGTGGTTCGCCTTGCATCACTCTAATACACTTCATAGCACATGCTACATCAGTGTTAGCCCAGTATGTTCTGCCAGAGTCAGAGCGTTTTTCTGATAACACTGAGAAGTTGACGAGCAATTTTTTTCAAGCTCATCACTAGCAACAGGCAACTCTATTTCTGTAATTTCGCCTTCACCTATTACGCCCCGTGTTTTTCAGAATTATGCTCGGATCGTCCTGTTCTCCCCTTACCCAGACACGTTGTTTATCGCTCTCGATGTGCAAATAAAAGCAAGACGACCTACCGGTATGGCAGGCGGCGCCTTGCTGTACGACCTGGCAGAGAATAGCATCGCCATCGCAATCGAATGACATCGCAAGCAACCTTTGCGCATGACCGCTGGTTTCACCTTTGACCCACAGTTTTTGGCGACTTCGCGACCAATACGTCATCCGATGGGTCGCCAGTGTTTTTTGGAGAGCCTCTTTATTCATCCAGGCAAACATCAGTATGAATAGAGTGTTTGCATCTTGAACAATAACAGGAATTAAACCTTGTTCATTAAATGCAAGTTGCTCAATGACCTCTGGTAGCGACAGCGGATTGTCACTGCTGCGTTTCTCCAGAGCGATAAAATAATCACGTTTCATTCTAAACCGGTGCGCTTATAGTTAATTGGGGCAGGCGCAGGCTTTCTGCTTTTGCGCATCACAAAGGCGATAATTGAACCAATGTCCGAACGCAACAAAGCTGCCCCCAATAACCGTCAGTATCTTCTCACCAACCTCACCAATTCTCTCCTCACCTAACACGAGCGCCAAAACAAGCAGTCCTAAACCAATTAATCCCAGGATCAATAAGCGATAACGCTTATGCTGTTTACAACCCAAGGTCAGGGCATACACACTGGTTGGCAGTACGGCAACAAGCATCCAGAAATGAAAAACTTCATTATCCAGCTGCAAGGCTGCCATACTCGGCAGTAGTGCCAATAAAACAGGTAAAGAAAGACAGTGGATTGCGCATCCAAGTGATAAGCCAATGGCTAATTTATCTGTTACTGCTTGTGCTGTATTCATAGAAAGCTCTTCCTACCGAGTTAAGCTGCATGTGCGAGACAGTCGTCACACAAACAATTCATTTCTAATTGTGGGCCGATCAGCGTGAACCCAGCGTCTTGCGCGCTGGCTTGAAGGTCTTCCATGGTGGCTGGTTTAATATAGACTTCTTTAACTTTACTGCATTTACTGCAAATCAAGAATTGCGAGGCACCATGGGTATGGGAACAGCTGATGTGCGCACAAGAGACATATTTGTTTGCCAATTTGAGTTTGTGTACTAGGTGCTCACTTTCCAGAAATTCTAAAATGCGATAGACCGACATCGCGGATATACCTAAGCCATAGTGTTCTTTACAGAAGTCGATCAGCTCATAGGCGGACAACGCTTTATCGGACTGAACTAGGCCACTTAAAATCTGCTTGCGCTTTACAGTCAAGCGAGTCTGATGGGCTTTACAATGCTGCTCTGCATGTTGAATGATGCTCTGAATATTATTCATAATGGTTACCTAAATTCGATAATACGATGATTCAGTGTGAGCGTAACAGCGCCTTGCCGTATTGGCGTGACCCATAGAGCATTCATTTTCTGAATACCAGGGAAGACTTCAAACAAATCGACAGTTATCCCAGATAACTGGGCAATATCATCACAACGATACTTGTAAGTGGCAACAACATCGCTGTGATTATTTTCCTGCCCATGGGATTCATGATCTTTATGGGATTCATGATCTTCATGATCTTCATGGGCTTCATGGGCTTCATGGGCTTCATGGGCTTCATGGGCTTCATGGGC
>CAJXQR010000019.1 GCA_913058345.1 uncultured Gammaproteobacteria bacterium | reverse complement strand
GAACAGTATCGCGATTTTAACGGCTGGACTATGACGTCTCAGAATGAGCGGTTACATTGATACATCAAAAGCGAGAATATCCTGAGCGTTACCAACCGGGTGATCCAGTGGGCCCGACAGAGTAACGACATAGCTACCGGTGTTATCGATGGTGACGCGTATAACCTCGCCATTACCCAGAGTACTGCCTATCAATAATTGCGTGCCATCGCCGGTCCAGGTCACGGCTTCCTCGTTGGATATCAGCGCAAAGGCAGGTTCCACCAATGTCGCCGTCAGTGAGTCTCCGTCTATATCTACAAAAGTAAATACGCCATTCGTGACATCTGCTCCGGGCAAATTTGTTTCGAACAAAGCAGTGGCTTGATCATCAGTCGCCAATTGACCAATGGTAATGTGTTGAACTGCGGATGCCTCATTGCCGGCGGGGTCAGTGACCGTTGCGGTGACGGTATAGGTATCATCAACTAGAGTCATTGCCGTGAGGTCGAGCGTCCAGTTCCCACTACCATCCACGTCGAGTTCGGGATTGCTAGTGGCGTAGTCCGTGCCAGCAAAGTTGATAGTGAGGTCATTTCCGATGTCACCGAGATCCACTGTCCCGCTGATCACGAGTGTGTTGTCGTTCGTGACAAAATCGTTGGTATTGTTGCCCGTGTCGTTGGTAATGCTATCAACGGTAACGGTTTGTGTATCGCCATCGTTATCTGCCGTGGTATCGACCGTTGCACTGTCACTGCCGGCGGGCGAGGTATTGCCGACCTGATCGATCAGCACCGCGGTGACGGAAATGGTATTGCCTTCACCGGGACTGGCAAAGGCGGTGGTGACACTGCCGTTGCCGATGGCCGTGGCATCGAGCAGCAGATCGGTGGTTGTGGTGCCATCACTGACCTGGATGGTATCGCCGGCGAGGGCCCCGGCGGGCAGGGTGACGGTGATATCGACGGCGCCACTGAGCTCGGAGGCATTGAGGGTGCCATCGTTATTGGCATCTTCGGTGATCACCACCGTGGGAGCGCTGCCCGGGGTGGTATCGACCGTTGCACTGTCACTGCCGGCGGGCGAGGTATTGCCGACCTGATCGATCAGCACCGCGGTGACGGAAATGGTATTGCCTTCACCGGGACTGGCAAAGGCGGTGGTGACACTGCCGTTGCCGATGGCCGTGGCATCGAGCAGCAGATCGGTGGTTGTGGTGCCATCACTGACCTGGATGGTATCGCCGGCGAGGGCCCCGGCGGGCAGGGTGACGGTGATATCGACGGCGCCACTGAGCTCGGAGGCATTGAGGGTGCCATCGTTATTGGCATCTTCGGTGATCACCACCGTGGGAGTAGTCCCTGGTGTGGGATTGACCGGTGTAATAACATCGATGGTCGTATCGATTGTTAAGTTAAACAAGGTGCTGGTGGAGGACATGTTGCCAGAGGCATTGGTGGCGATCGCCGTGAAATCGTAGTTCCCATCTTCAAGTGAGCCGGGTGTGAGTGACCAACTGCCGTCTTCCATCACAGTCGTCGTTCCAATAGCAACGTCATTTTGAAAGAGAGTTACTGTGCTGTGAGCTTCAGCGCTACCAACAAAGGTGGGCCTTGCATCATCGGTTCTATCTCCTGAAGTAAGAGAGCCTGTGACGGGTGATTTGTCATCGTAAATATGGCTGATAAGAGGAGCGTCTGGCGGGTTATTACCCGCAACTTCAATGTCGACAATCTCGACCTCTGGTGGACTGATATTGCCAGCGTCGTCGGTGGCTACCGCGATGATTTCGGTATCGTCTGGCAAATCTGGCTGTGGGTCCCAAGACCAGTTGCCATCATTGTCCGGCAATACTGTTACCGCTTCATCGCCATTAATACTGAGGGAGACGTGGGTACCGGGTTCTGCGGTGCCGGTCACCAGTGTGCCATTGGATGGGTTGATTTCCGGTGCGGGCGGAGCGCTTAGGTCTATTTCAATTTGACCTTGAGTGGAGCCGATATTGCTCAGAGGGTCAGTGGCACTGACGTTAACATTGATCTGTCCTTCCGGAAGGGCTGCCATAGCGTCGTTTGGCAGGCTCCAACTGCCATCGCCATTATTGACAGCGGTATATTCTACACCGTCGACAGTGACGACAATGATGGCCTCATTGTCGTCCACAGTACCGGAAAGCGGAGGCGTGGCATCGTTGGTGAGTGGCGTATCTAAGGTGACTGTTGGGCCCAGTCGGTCCACTATCTCTTCGGCCGTGGCGCTCTTATTGCCATCGGTGTCAGTTACAGCTGCCTGGATAATGTCCCCATGCTCAAGGCCTGCTTCTACATGGATAGTCCAGTGGCCATTGTCATCCACCTCACTTTCTCCAACCACTTCACCTTTTACGGTTAGCGTGATTGTGCTGCCTGGCTCAGCCGTACCGGTGACGACATCACCTCTTGTTGGGTCAATCTCCAGCGCATCTGGTGTATCTGGTGTATTGGGGTCGCTCCTTGAACCCGTTGAGCCTGAACTAAATGCTACTGCAGTAATTCCTCCTAAGCCAACTAAGCCGCCAATAAGAAGTGATGAGTCATCTGCAGGCAATAATCCAGCTGCTTCTGCATCTTCATCAGTCGTTAATCTTGAGTCAGTCGTCCAAGAAATTAATCCTTCTGCAGGCGACTCTGGAATTCCCGCACGCCAAATTTCCCCTTCAAAATCCTGATCCTGAAAATATAAATGACTCTTATCATCGAACTGAAAAAAATCACCAATGCTAATTTTCGCACCATCGATTAAATGGACGATGAGATCGTCACCAAGCCGTTCGAGTTCAAGTACTTCTTGAGGCGTGATATCTAAAGAAATATCGCTAGGTTTGTCTAATGTGATTGTATCTGTACTGATACTACGTTCTTGGGAAGCTAATTCGCCATGCGAGGAAATTCTTATTTTTATAGCCATCCATTAGCCTCATCTATTTTTTGCTTTATATTTTTTGCTACAAAGTCATCACTCGTTAAATCATACGTCTACACTTTACTTAGATAAAAATAGACAAAAATAGACAAAAGCACAAAAAAATAATAGATAAAAGACTGAAATATTGGACTGTATAGGTATAAGAAGGTGCGGTTCTTTTGGGTTTTAAGGTTATAAGTCTTTAAATAATAGGACTCTCGGAGTGAGTGGCAGATATAGGTTCTGGTGAATGTTCTTCCTGAAACTCGTCAACTTTAGCTTCAATTTCCTCGATATCTTCAAAGCGGGCGATGTGATAGAGGGCGTCACCTTCGTTGACGAGTGGTAAGTTAGTTCGTCCGATGATAATGCCACTGAATGTTGCAGTGATTTCCGCTTCTCTTTCACCAAAGGGGTCGGCGACGATGCCCAGCAGGGTTCCGTTTTTAACCCTGCCGCCCAGAGGCACCATCGCTCTGAGGATGCCACTGCTCGGTGCGCGTACCCATGAGCTGGAGCGCGCTACTACGGGGTCGGTTTGTCTTTTCGGCACGGTTCGTGAGGCGGGCAGCATGCCCAGTAAGCGCATGACATTTACTATCCCCTTAACACCCGCTCGAATCCCCACTTCATCAAATCGAAGCGCCTCACCTGCCTCGTATAACAGTGTGGGGATGCCAAACTCCGAGGCAGATTCTCTCAGGGAACCATCACGTAGGTTCGAAGAAATAATCACGGGAGCCTGAAAAGCCCTGGCCATACGGTTGGTTTCGTCGTCATCCAGGTTTGCTCTGATCTGTGGCAGATTGCTGCGGTGAATAGCTCCAGTGTGCAAATCGATACCGTGGGTGCTCTTTGCCACAATTTCAGTCATGAACAAGTGGGCTAGCCTTGCCGCAAGAGAGCCTTTTTCTGTGCCCGGGAAAGAACGGTTCAGATCGCGGCGGTCGGGTAAATAACGAGAATGGCTGATTAGGCCATGGATATTGACAATCGGTACGGCCAGAACCGTGCCTTTAAGCCGTTTAAGTACCGGGAGTTTCAGTACGCGGCGAATGATTTCAACCCCGTTGATTTCGTCACCATGAATAGCTGCGCTGAGGAATAAGCAGGGCCCCGCGCGTTTTCCCGCGACGACATGTACGGGTATCGTCATGGGGGCGTGTGTATAGAGGCGTCCAGCGGGTAGGTCGATAGTAGTTCGCGTGCCCGGTTTAACGGCAACTCCATTAATAGTGAAAGGCTCAGTGCTCATGGTAATTAGCCCTTACCTCGTGTGCGTGTTCTGTGAGGTTTGGCATTTTTTTCAATAAACTCAATGATCATACCGGCAACATCTTTGCCTGTTGCAGTTTCTATCCCCTCAAGGCCGGGGGATGAATTAACTTCCATGACCAGGGGGCCGCGCTCTGAGCGAAGCAGATCAACCCCGGCCACATGAAGGCCCATAATATGGGCCGCTTTAACCGCTGTGGCGCGCTCTGAGGGGCTAATCTTGACCAATGAAGCGGAGCCGCCGCGATGCAGGTTAGAGCGAAATTCGCCGGGTTGAGCCTGCCGCTTTATCGCGGCAACCACTTTGTCGCCTACCACGAAACAGCGAATATCTGAGCCACCAGCCTCTTTAATATATTCCTGAACCATAATATTCGCTTTTAATCCCATAAAAGCTTCAATAACACTTTCTGCCGCTTTTCTTGTTTCGGCCAGAACTACACCTATCCCTTGTGTGCCTTCCAGCAATTTGATGACCAGAGGGGCGCCGCCTGCCATTTTGATCAGGTCGGGAATATCGTCGGGATCATGAGCAAAGCCGGTGTTCGGCATGCCGACCCCTCTGCGTGATAACAACTGTAAAGAACGTAATTTGTCACGAGAGCGGCTAATAGCGACGGATTCGTTTAGTGGGTAGGCCCCCATCATTTCGAATTGGCGCAACACCGCGGTGCCATAGAAGGTCACCGACGCGCCAATACGAGGGATAATCGCGTCAAAAGCAGGAAGGGTCTCGCCTTTGAAATGAACTTCCGGATTGCTGGATGCGACGTTCATATAGCTGCGTAATACATCAATGACCATGGGTTCGTGACCGCGTTGTTCGCAGGCTTCGACCAGGCGTCGGGTGGAGTAGAGTTTTTTGTTGCGAGATAAAATCGCTATTTTCACTGGGTAGGCTCCGGGGTGGGCACGTCACGTAGCGTGTTTTCTGCATTGCCGAGTAGGTAGGATGCGCCAGGGTTGACGATGGCCCTGTTTTGCATAGCGGTTCGTCCAAGTAACATACGAAAACGCATAGAGTCGCGGTTAGTGAGCGTTATTTCGATAGGCCATTGTGAATTGTCCAGCTCTAGTAGTGTTGAGATGACATAGCGCTCTTCCCTATGACCGCCAGAATCGGTGACTGTGCGTTTGTCGACGACTTGCGCCTCGCAAAACAACTCGGGTTCTGAGTCATGTTGTCGGGGATGCATGCCGAAACGAATCCAGGCTGTTCGACCCTTGTTGAAGGGTTCAAGACTAAAGGCATGTAGGCAGGAGGTCCTTGCGCCGGTATCAATCTTGGCTTTGATGAGTGGAAGATTGAGTTCCGGTAAAAGAACCCACTCGCGCCATCCCAGGATAATCGGTGTGTTATTCACTGATAGGAATTCCTTAGCGGTAATTGACTCTTTCGATAAGCAAAATTCATCGAAATGGAGCGTGATTTTGTCAAGTGTGGAGCCGAGGCAAGCAATAGCACTCTGCCTTCTCCTTATGAACTAAACAACTGAAATTTACAGCAATGTACTTTATTGTGCTCGGGCCCGCTTTGTCGTCAGTTTAGTGAAGAAGTTCATCAGGAAAAAATCGAACGTTCTCTGTAGAGAGGTGGTTTTCTGACACAGGCCAGGTCATCGCAAAAGAGTGGGAGCTCAAGTTTTATCAACTCGTGTACTTTGTCGGTCAATTGAGCCGATATCTAATACCGGTGCGGCATCGATTTGTTGGGCGTCCATCATATGGGCGACCCGTTGTAGAGCAGCGATAATCATCATTTGTTCCCACTGCTGCAAGTTATTAAATTGAAGAGTGAAGTGTTCCTGTAACGGAGTGGGTGCATCTTTCAAAATGCTGACGCCGGCATCTGTTAAATGAGCGTGCACTTTACGCTTATCTTTTGTGGAGCGTTCCCGGTAAACCAGCTCTCGTTTTTCCAGCCGATCGAGAATGGTGGTGACAGTGGCCTGGCTGAGGCTGACATCATTTGCCAGTTCGCCAATGGTGATGTCGTTTCCGGCGCGAATAGCCTGTAGCAGTAAAATTTGCGGAGTTGTTAACCCGGTTGTTTTTGCCAGATGCTTTGAATGCAGGTCAGTGGCCCGGATTACACGTCTCAAGGCAACTAAAACGTCGTCTATATTATCCAATTCATTACTCTCAAATGTTATTTCAAGGAATTCTCTGTCGCGATTATATTTTGACTGAGCAGGGCTTGCTATCTGTCCCTGTCTTCCAGGGAAATAAAATCTAATAAGAGCGTCACTCGCTGTGTGGGCTCAATGGCCTTGACGGCTGCACGCGAGGGCAGTACTTGCGCAGAAATACCTTTAGTGTACAATGCTTCGTGTACTAAGCAAAACATGAAACTGCCAATTGGCGGTTTTTTTTGGAGCGATTGTTCGGAATTGACAGGATTCTTATGGGTTTTGTTTTCTGGTTAGAGATTTTTTCTTAGCGCTCTAAGGATATTAACGTCAAATTTTATTTATGGTCTCGTTATTAATGAATCAACAATTTGTTTTTTATCAGCCATCTATGGATGACGGCTGGGACGTTTCTCAACTGATTAGGGCTTGTCCGCCCCTCGACACTAACTCGGTTTACTGCAACTTGTTGCAATGTCATCACTTTGCCGGCACGTCGGTTGCGGTACGCAAGGGTGATGATCTGGTCGGTTTTATCAGCGCTTATCGGATTCCTGATAAACCCGAAACACTCTTTGTCTGGCAGGTAGCTGTCGCAGAGAGTGCCCGCGGACATGGCCTGGCATCGCAGATGATCGAGCACATTGTGGCAAGAGAAGCTGCTCAACCCGTCCGTTATATAGAAACGACTATTACAGCGGAGAACGAAGCTTCCTGGGCACTATTTGGGCGAGTGGCAAAACGCTACGGTGCCCCCTTAGCTCGCGAGGACTTGTTTACTAAAGAACAGCATTTTGCCGGGCAGCACGACACCGAATTGTTGGTCACCATTGGTCCCTTAGACTTGACTCGTTAGAGTGAAACACAGGGGTCAGTCGCTGATGGGGTGTTAAAACGCGCCGCTGTGCAGGCAGGCGAAAGTGCCTCACCCATACCGCATTTAGGTGACAACGCAATACACGCAATACACGTAACAAAAGGAAACCAGAATGAAAATATTTGACGAAATAGAGTCGGAAGTACAGAGTTATGCACGAGCATTTCCACGGGTTTTTCATAAAGCTCAGGGGGAGTACCTCTACGATACGGAGGACAACCAGTATCTCGATTTTCTCGCTGGTGCAGGCACGCTGAACTACGGCCATAATAATCCGGTTTTCAAGGAAAAACTGCTTGATTACATTAATAACAACGGCATTACGCACGGTCTTGATATGCACACTAAGGCTAAAGGTGAGTTTCTAGAAGCCTTTAACGAAAAAATCCTCAAGCCACGCAATATGGACTACCTCGTGCAGTTTACTGGGCCAACCGGTACCAATGCCGTTGAAGCGGCAATGAAAATTGCCCGCAATGTGACGGGCCAGCAAAATATAGTGACTTTCACGAACGGTTTTCACGGTGTCAGCCTGGGTGCGCTGGCGGCAACGGGTAACTCCCATCATCGTGACGCAGCAGGTGCGGCTCTCAGCGGGGTGCATCGTATGCCTTACGATGGGTATCTCGGTGATGGTATTGATACCACCGCGTATCTGGATAAAGTGTTGTCAGATTCCAGTAGCGGCATTAACTCCCCGGCGGCTGTGATGGTAGAAACTGTACAGGGCGAAGGCGGTATTAACGTTGCCAGCTTTGAGTGGTTGCGTAATTTGCAGACCGTGTGCAAAAAACACGGATTATTACTGATTATTGATGATATTCAGGCGGGCTGTGGCCGTACCGGTGATTACTTTAGCTTTGAAGAGGCCGGTATTGAGCCTGACATCATCACGCTGTCCAAATCTCTGGGCGGTTACGGTTTACCCTTTGCCGTAGTCTTGATGAAACCCGCATTGGATCAATGGAAACCCGGTGAACACAACGGTACTTTCCGCGGTAATAACTTTGCTTTTGTCACCGCAAAGGCCGCCATTGATCACTTTTGGTCGGATGGAGACTTCTCAGCCGAGGTCAAGAATAAAGGACAGTACGTCTCGCGACGATTGGCAGACATTGTTAAAAACTACGGCGAAGGCAATTTTACGGCGCGGGGACGAGGCATGTTTCAGGGCATCAACTGTGTGAATGGTGAGTTAGCTGGTGCGATTACCCAGCGCGCGTTCAAAAGCGGGCTCATTATCGAAACTAGCGGCGCTGACGACCAGGTGGTGAAATTCCTATGCCCGCTGACCATTAGTGATGAAAACTTGAAAAAAGGTATCGATATTGTCGAGCAGGCCATTAAGGAAGTATGCGCTAAAGAAACGCCGATACCAGAAGAGGTGGATTATTTCGAAGAACCTCAGTCTGCCAGCGCTTGATAGTATGCCGAGCCGGTGCGGCTTAATGCTGCAGAGGTAAAATCATGAACTCGAGCAGTCTGTCTGCTCACCCTAAAGTATTTGAGATAACGAGGAGTATTGCATTGTTAGTTAGAAACTTGAAAGACGCAGAGAAAACGGATCGACGCATTGTATCCCCCGATGGCAACTGGGAAAGCACTCGACTGTTGTTGAAAGATGACGAAATGGGTTTTTCCTTTCACATCACCACTATCTACGAAGGCGTTGACTTCCAGATGCATTACCAACGTCACCTTGAAGCGGTTTACTGTATTTCAGGCGAAGGTGAGGTG
This sequence comes from uncultured Gammaproteobacteria bacterium, assembly GCA_913058345.1. Lineage (GTDB taxonomy): Bacteria > Pseudomonadota > Gammaproteobacteria > Pseudomonadales > Porticoccaceae > Reddybacter. The sequence continues at coordinate 20,437 of CAJXQR010000019.1, read as the reverse complement.
GAAACGGTGGCTGATGGCAAGGTGTATTCCATTACCCCAGGTACCTTATACAACCTGAATAAACACGATAAACATAATTTACGTGCATTTAAGGAATTGAAATTGGCCTGTGTTTTTAACCCGCCGCTCAATGGCAAAGAAGTTCACAACGCAGAAGGCTCCTATGAATTGGATGCCGAGGCCGTTAGTGAGTAAAAGCCATAAGCTGACGGAGGAAGGCGTTAGGGGATAAAACCATTAAATAGATGTAGATGCGAACCCAATAACTAGAGGACAGCCGCCAGATTATGAAATCGGCAACCGTATCAGAAATGAAAATGCAACAAGACCGTTATCCCTCGAGAGGCGCGTTGAAAGCACAACTGGTGAAACGTATAGACCCAGTCATTTACGCAGCGGAAACCACCACGGCCCCGATCGACAGGAAATTGGTGGATGAGTATCAAGAAAACGGCTTTCTTGTTTTAGAAGATGTGTTTAGCGAAGCAGAGGTTAGTGGCTTTCAGCAAGAACTGAATCTGCTGAGACATGACGAGCAGGTCGCAGGGTTGGATGAGACAATTACCGAACCCGGTAGTGGTGAAGTCCGCTCAATTTTCAAAATTCATGAGATCAGTGCCGTCTTTAGAAAACTAGCAAAAGATCCGCGTTTGGCAGGTCTCGCTCAATATCTATTAAATGATCAGGTGTATATCCACCAGTCGCGCTTAAACTACAAGCCAGGGTTCCGGGGCAAGGAGTTTTACTGGCATTCGGACTTTGAAACCTGGCATGTTGAGGACGGTATGCCGGCCATGCGGGCATTGAGTATGTCTATCACATTGACAGAAAACCACGATACTAATGGCCCGTTGATGCTGATCCCTGGATCGCACCGCCGCTATGTCGTGTGCGAAGGAGAAACACCGGACAACCACTTTAAATCCTCCTTGCGTAAGCAGGAGTATGGCGTGCCCAGTGACCGTTGTTTAAGTCAATTGGTTGATGAAGGTGGTATCGTCACTGCAACCGGCAAACCGGGTAGTGTCATCGTGTTTGATTGCAATACCATGCATGGCTCAAACGGTAATATCACGCCATTACCCCGCTCTAATGCTTTCTTCGTCTATAACGCCATTAGCAATCAAGTGGTCGAGCCTTTTTGCGATCAACCGCCACGACCCGAGTATATCTGTAGTCGTGAGACGATCGATCCTGTCATCGTAGACACTGAAGGTCGTGAAGGGTGAATAATCAACAACGCGATAGCCTTAAGCAATTGATGAAAACCCGTATTAACGAAATTGAGGGGTTTTTATCACCCACCGGAGACGATAGCGATCCAGATGATGAGTCAGCGAGCCTCGATCAAAAAATCGCATCGGCTGTTAACTCTCAGGTCAGCCAAAATGAAAAGCGCGAACTCGCCCTGATACGTAATAACTTACAATGGCTGGACAGCGATGACGCGGGCTATTGCCAGCGATGTGGGGAGGAAATTCCTTTCGCACGCTTACAGGCCGTGCCAGCGACGCGTCTATGTATTGGCTGCGCTGAACGCTCATAAGCCGGGATAGCCTGACCTAATTCAGTGTTTAATTCAATTTTTCGTAATAGGAGATAGGACAATAAACGGACAAGCAGCAGCACAACACAGTGTTGAGAAAATCGGCGGCACGTCAATGAGCGATTACAAAGCCGTACGCGATAATATCGTTTTGAAACCTGGTTTTAGTCAGAATTTATACCAAAGAGTCTTTGTCGTGTCGGCTTATAGCGGCATCACCAACGACCTTCTGGAGCATAAAAAATCTGGCCAGCCCGGCGTTTATGGTTTATTTGCCAGTAGTGAAAACGATGACGACTGGTATGACGCGATGGCTCGTTTGCAGAGCAAACTGCACAGCATTAACCAGGCTCTCTTTGTCGGCGATGAAGATCTGGAACGTGCCAATCGGTTTATCGATACGCGCCTTGAAGCGGCACACCAATGTTTAACCGATTTGCAAGGGGTCTGCCGGCATGGCCATTTTTCATTGTCCGAGCACCTCGATACGGTACGTGAAATGCTCGCCAGTATTGGTGAAGCCCACAGCGCCTGGAACACAGCGGCCTTATTGCAGCGCGATGGTGTTAATGCATGCTTTGTCGACTTAAGTGGTTGGCAAACTGAGGCCCACATGTCGCTGGATGAGCGTATTTTACAGGCGTTTGACGCCGTTGATCTGTCAGCAGAATTACCGATCGTCACCGGGTATGCACATACTAACAGTGGTTTAATGGCCAGCTTTAATCGCGGTTACAGCGAAATCACTTTTAGCCGTATCGCTGTATTGACCGGTGCTCGGGAAGCAATTATTCATAAAGAGTTTCACCTTAGCAGTGCCGACCCGCACTTGGTCGGCGAATCAAATGCCGTGCCTATTGGTCGAACTAACTACGATGTGGCCGACCAGCTAGCGAATCTCGGCATGGAGGCTATTCACCCGAAAGCGGCCAAAGGCTTGCGCCAAAATGCGATTCCTCTGCGCATCAAAAATACCTTTGAACCGGAACACGCCGGTACGGTCATTGCTCAGGATTATGTCAGTGAAACGCCCCGTGTAGAAATTATTGCCGGCAGCAAGGGCATTCATGCACTGGAGCTATTTGATCAGGATATGATGGGACAGATCGACCTCTACGACCGGGAGTTTCTGGAAATAGTGCGACGTTTTAAGGCTGAGATCGTTGCCAAGGATGTAAATGCGAATACGATTACTCACTACCTTGCGACGAATCTGAAAACCATCAAACGTATACGCGGTGCGCTTCAGGATAGATACCCCGATGCTGAGCTGGACCAGCGCAAAGCCGCCATTGTCTCGGCTATTGGTAGCGATATGCGGGTGGCGGGTATGTTGTCCAAAGCAGTTTCGGCGCTGGCGGCACAGAATATAAATGTGCTGGCTATGCATCAATCCATGCGTCAAGTGGATATGCAGTTCGTGGTCAATGAAGAGGATTATGAGCTGGCGGTGAAAAGCCTACATGCGTGCTTGGTGGAAGTGCATGATCACGGTAAAGCGATATGCGCGGCATAAGGTGGAAGACGTTAGCGTGTTGCGTGTTGCTGTTATCCTTTGGGCAGGTCTTTGCCAAAGAACTGACGGAGGATAATCCGCCGTTTGGCGAGCGCATTGCAAAATCACCCTTTGTTGAACTCTATGTACTGGATGAGCTTAAGCAACTGCGTGTTGACATGGCCGCGCAAAAGAATGAGTTGCTGCAGCAGGTTGTCGATCGTGAAATCAAGTCCATCGACCGGGGTGTTGAATACGCCACCGATACCATCAGCTACTTTTTTTATTTGATAGCGGGTGCTAGTTCGATATTAGTCTTAGTGGGCTGGTCATCAATACGCGACATCAAGGAGCGGGTGCATTCAAATGCGGATCAGCAAGTGGCAGGATTAATCGAAACCTATGAAGACCGGCTTCGCAATATAGAAAATCAACTGAGCCAGAAAACGGAATTGTATGAAGAAAACCGTGCCGAAATTGCATTGACCCAGGAAATACACTCGTTGTGGTTACGAGCGGGGCAGGATCTCGGTGCTCATAATAAGATCGCGACCTACGACCAGATATTAAAACTGCAACCCGAAGACACTGAGGCGCTGACCTATAAAGCCGACGCCGCTTTAGAGATGGATGAACCACAATGGGCTGTGAACCTCTGTAATCAGGCGCTTGCCATTGATCCAGAAAATGGTCATGCCTTTTATCAACTGGCCTGTGCTTACACGGCGTTGAACCAGTTTGATGAGGCGATGGGGTATCTGACCGAAGCCTTGGCGCGCTCAGAAACCTATCGAGATGACTTGCTGAGCGATCCTGCTTTAGTGCCCTTAAAACGGTATGAACCCTTTAACCAGTTGTTGGATCAGGTTCGTGAAACTTAATTTCGATCTTGAAGACGCCAGTCAAGTAGCCATAGGCGCTTTTGCTTTAGCGGTGCCCATCTCTTTTTCGGAAGAAGCCTGGCGTCTGAGCGAAACTCTGCCGGTCGGAAACATCATTCTCATGGCTTGTTTATCAGTGATGTTTTTGGCGTTCTTTGCCTATGAAAGCGTTTTTCAGGGGGATATTACCTATCGTATCCCCGTTTTTCTTATACGAATATTGATTGCTTATGTGGTTGCCGGACTTGTGGTGGCTCTGGTGCTAACAGCTCTGGATAAGTTTCCGATAATTTCTCAGACAGTCGTTGCGATTAAACGCTTAATCATCATTGCGATGCCGGCTTCAATGGGCGCTATTATTGTTGATGCTTTTGACAAGGAGTGAGGTTGGGCGTCCAGCAATCTGTGCTGTGCGGTCACAGATACACAGAGGCCCAGCGCTGTGCATAGACACGTCGCCGTTTCTGAAAAAGGCACCCCTTAGCTTCGACCTCTGTCTTCTGGCGGTTCGCGATTGTAATTATTTTATTCGTTTGGCCGGGTATTTGTTAAAAGGCCTTGTCCTTTTATTGACCCCTATGCTGTGTTCGAGATTCAACCATGGATGACACCTTAATCGCCCTATCCTTTATCGGATGCCTATTAGGCTTCACGCTGATCGGTCTATCGTCGCTGTTTAAAAGCCGGGGCACCCGCCAGGATTACTACCTCGCTGACAACACTGTCAAACCCTGGCTAGTGGGTTTATCCGCAGTATCCACTAATAACAGTGGGTATATGTTTATCGGTGTGATTGGTTATACCTATGCCACGGGCCTGGCCTCTATCTGGCTGATGATTGGCTGGATCGCCGGTGATTTTCTGGCGTCTTTGTTCGTACATTCACGTTTACGGGCAGCGACTGAAAATAGTGACGAAGCCAGTTACGCTGGTGTGCTGAGTGGCTGGTATGGGGATAATAACCATCAGCTACAGCGGTTAATCGGTGTCATTTCCCTGGTTTTTCTATTGGCCTATGCAGGTGCTCAGCTGGTTGCAGGGGGCAAAGCCCTGCATGTGCTATTTGGCTGGGCTCCGTGGATGGGCGCCGTTATCGGCGCTGTACTGGTATCACTCTATTGTTTTGCCGGAGGTATTCGAGCCTCCATCTGGACAGATGCCGCCCAGTCGATGGTGATGATTGTCGCCATGGTGTCATTACTGGTAGTCGCCACACAAACGCTGGGTGGAGTGGGTGGGGCCATTTCAAGTATGCAGGAGGTGGCGGGCTTCCTCGACTGGTTTCCCAAAGATCTGGCGTTGCCCGGTATTGCCGGGGGCGTGCTGTTTGCGGTGAGTTGGCTGTTTGCAGGACTATCAGTCATCGGACAACCCCACATCATGGTACGCTTTATGGCCCTCAACGATCAGACCAGCATGCGGCAGGCGCGGGCCTGGTACTACCTGTGGTTTATTGCTTTTTACTGCATCACCACGGGCGTCGGTTTACTGTCCCGCGTTTATTTGTCGGATAGTGGTAGTTTCGATGCCGAACTGGCATTGCCGATGATGGCTCTTGAATTACTACCGCCCTTGGTCGTTGGTTTAGTCCTAGCGGGTATTTTCGCCGCGACTATGTCCACCGCCGACTCGCTGATCCTCAGTTGTTCCGCGGCGATTACCCACGATCTTCTGCCCCATAGGATAGAACGACCGCTATTGATTAAACTGACGACGCTTGCCATCACCGGCTGTGCGCTATTGTTGGCACTATCCAATAACCAAAGCGTTTTCAGTTTGGTTATTATGGCCTGGTCCGGTCTGGCCAGCGCTTTTGCGCCATTACTTATCGCGCTCTGTCTCGGTATGAGACCTGCTCAATTCACGAGCATTGTCGCCGCGCTAACGGGACTGGCCACCGCGTTATTATGGCGTTATTTGGACTGGCATCACGCCGTGTACGAAGGCTTGCCGGGAATGTTGGCAGGCGGTGCCGTGCTTATACTGTGGCGCGAGCGCAAAGTTATTATCGATGAAAGCAGAAATTAGGAAGAGTTAGCGGCTATCATCAAGGCACGCTTACTCTCTGATTCGTCACAGAGCCAGAATCCTGTCATTTTCGTATCTATGGTGTCTCATTAATGGCCCTTGCGGCGATGAGATAAACGCCAGTGTAGAGCGGCGTTAATAGAGAAAATCACTATGGTAAATATTGCCGAACAAAAATTTGAAAAGTTTCGCTCTCCTTTCCAGGCATTTGTGCGTGATGAATCCCTGGCCAGTATCTTTCTCTTTCTGGCAGCTGTACTCGCGCTGCTCGCCGCTAACTCGCCGCTAGCAGAACAGTATTTTGCCTTGGTGCATCTGCCGATCATACTGGGTGTTGGTGATGTGGCTCTAAGGTTCGATGCGCATCAGCTCATCAATGACGGCTTAATGGCGCTGTTTTTTTTCATATTGGGGCTGGAAATAAAACGTGAATTTCTGGTCGGGGAGCTGCGCGACCCGAAACGCGCAACGGCCTTGGTGGCCGCCGCTATCGGAGGCATGGCCGTACCCGCGTTAATTTATTTTCTCTTTAATCAGAACACATCTTCGCAGCACGGCTGGGGCATCCCGATGGCCACCGATTCGGCGTTTGCCCTGGGTGTGTTGCTGTTGCTGGGAGACAGGGTGCCACTGAACTTAAAAGCCTTCCTCGTCGGGTATGCCATCATTGATGATCTCGGGGCCATCATGGTCATTGCGCTGTTCTACACGGATACGCTTAACATCAACTATCTGGGTATCAGTGTGGCCTGTCTAACTGTAATGATTGCTTGTAACGTCATCGGACTGCGCCATTTTTTCGTGTATATGGCGACCGGTATATTGCTCTGGGCTGGTCTGATGAACGCTGGGGTGCACGGTACGGTGGCGGGTGTTTTGGTTGCCCTGGTAGTACCTGCGCGCGCCAAACATGGACGGCTTTGGTTTCTTCGCCGCGCTCAGAAGTTGATCGACAAAGTTGAGAGGCTAGAAAAACGCGAGAGAGTTCAGGAGAAAATATTGGGCAATCCCCAGCAACATGGCGCTGTGGAAGCGGTGGAGCAGGCAGCGGCCCTAGCCACGACACCCTTAAGACGCTGGGAACGCTCCCTTGAACCGGCCGTTCTTTGGCTCATATTGCCTTTGTTTGCCTTCGCTAATGCGGGCATTCCTTTGAGTTGGGAGCGATTTGCCGAGTTATCGGTGAGTCCCATCGCCTGGGGTATTGTCGGGGGTCTGGTTATCGGAAAAACGGTGGGCATCAGTGTGTTGGTTTGGCTCACAGTACGCCTGGGCTGGGGACGTTTGCCCGACGCGGTAACGCTCCCACATATCGTGGGTTTAGCGCTATTGGGTGGCATGGGCTTTACCATGTCAACGTTTATCGCCGTATTGACCTTTGATGTTGATAATGAGCTTTATCTGGCGAAAACAGGGATTCTTATCGCTTCGTTTATCGCAGGTCTCTGTGGCTATTTGTGGTTGCGATTTTGTCCTGATGAGCGGGCTGACAAAGCCGTTAAAGAACCGCCCGTTGCATGACAGTGCTTGCCCCCTAAGTTCTGATTTTTTGGAGTAGCTCGCTCTAAAGTGTCTTCGAGCTGTCAACGAGGACCTTTTCTTGGCTATGAATTGTTCTATAATGAATACCCCTCACAACAGTAAGCCCTCTGTCGATCTGATGAGCTACAATCAGGATGAAAAGGTGACCAACGATAGCCCTCAAGGTACCGATCCCCAGCAACCTACACAGGCTAAGCGACCCGAAACCTATGGTTTCTGGAAAACGGTTGTTATTGTGCTCTGTGGACATTTGGGAGTCAGGACGACGGAACAACGAAAAACGGATTTTGCAAGGGCCAATGGCGTGCATGTTTTTGCCGTGGCTGTGATGTATTTTTTGTTGGTCATTATTGCTTTGATTGTGCTGGTTAACACGATTGCTTACTGACGGCCTTGTGAAAATTCTGTAGTTGACAGAGTTTATTGTAAATCTTTCCTTTCCCTTGCAAAAATACCGGTGACTTCTCCCTGATGTAATTGCCTGCTTTCTCCAGGCGATAATGCGGGATCTAAAAGCAGATTGCCGATGGATAGCCGGTGAAGCTGTAATACCTTATTTTGAAAGCGGCCAAACATTCTTTTGATGTGATGGTAGCGACCCTCGGTTAAACTTACTTCACCAACGTGGCTACTGATAATTTTCAGCTGAGCTGGCTGTGTGGTGATGCCCTCATACTCAAAATACATACCTTGAGAAAATGCGGAGATATAGCGTTCATCAAGCGGCTTTTCTAAGTCAACACGATAGCGTTTGATAATGTGATTAAGGGGCGAGGACAATTGGCGTGACCAGCGCCCATCGTTAGTGAGCAGGATTAAGCCCGAAGAGTTCATGTCTAAGCGCCCGGCAATATGTAGTTTGTCGCGTTCATTCTTATCGAGTAAATCGATCACGGTTTGATGTTTAAGGTCTTTGGTAGCGCTGACGACACCCTTGGGCTTGTGCAGCATGACGTAGCGAGGTTTGTTATTTTGCAGAATTTTTCGATCAAAGATGACATGGCTGAATTGATGAATAGTCTGTTGAACATCATCAGCCACTTTGCCGTCTACCACAATACGACCCTGGGCGATTATTGATCGAATCGCCTGGCGCTTGATGCTGAGCTGTTGGCTCATAAAGCGATCAAGACGTGTGCGTGTTGACGACATGAAGTCTTTTATTATCCATAAAGCTCACGTTTTTGTGTTTGAAAAGGCGTGTAACCCCTTTCGTAAGCTGGGTTAATGACAGTCAAAAAAGTCGGTATACCAGTCGACGAAGCGATTAATACCTTCTTGAATGGATGTTTGTGGTTGGTAGTCGAGATCGCTAATCAAATCACTGACATCGGCATACGTGCTGGGTACGTCGCCAGGCTGTAGCGGTAGCATATTCTTTTTTGCAGTCTTGCCCAGTTTGTTTTCCAGAGCACTGATAAAGTCCATTAAACGCACCGGGTTATTGTTGCCAATGTTGTATATTTTATAGGGTGCTGGCGAGCTCGAAGGGTCGGGATCTTTTGCATTCCAATGTGTATTGCCCTTGGGTGGATTGTCAATGACGCGAGTAATACCCTCGACAATATCGTCAATGTAGGTGAAGTCCCGCTGCATTTCGCCGTGGTTGAAGACGTCGATTGCTTTGTCTTCAAGAATAGCTTTGGTAAACAGGTATAGAGCCATGTCAGGCCTGCCCCAGGGGCCGTAAACTGTAAAAAAACGCAGCCCCGTCGTGGGTAGTTGGTAGAGGTGGGAGTAGGTGTGGGCCATTAGTTCATTGGACTTTTTACTGGCGGCATAGAGGCTAATGGGGTGATCGACATTGGCCGAGGTAGAAAAAGGTTGAGCTTCGTTAAGGCCGTAAACAGAAGAGCTGCTGGCGTAGCTGAGTTTTTTCACGCCATTGTGGCGGCAGCCTTCAAGAATATTACAAAAGCCAACAATATTACTGCTGATATAGGCCTGGGGATTAGTCAGACTGTAACGTACACCAGCTTGTGCGGCGAGGTTGCAGACCGCATCGAATTGCTGCTCGGCAAACAGGGCGTTCAGATTTTCAGTATCTTCGAGGTTGAGTTTAATAAACTGGTAATTGGGATGTTGCTTGCTGGCAACACATCGGTTATAGCTGATGGCGCTTTTATCAATACCGGCGCGCTCTAATCGGCCATATTTAACGCGCTGATCGTAGTAGTCGTTGATATTGTCGAGTCCAACAACTTCATCGCCCCGCGCCAGTAATTTTAGGGCCAGATGAGAGCCGATAAAACCGGCGGTGCCAGTAATTAATATTTTCATGTGTCTTTTTATCTCTGGTTTGTGGCTTAAGATCTACCACGGCCAATAGCGTAGTAAGCCCAGTTATCCTTTTCAAGCCGTTCGGGTGAATAGAGGTTGCGACCATCGACAATCACTTTGTTGTTCAAGCGCAGGGCTATTTCATCAAAGTCTGGTGCGCGAAATTGTTGCCACTCGGTACAAATCACCAGTGCATCGCAGCCGTTTAATACTGAGTATTTGTCATCGCAAAGCTGCAGATTTTCGTTGCCTGCATAAATGCGCTGTGTTTCATCCATGGCCACCGGGTCGAAGGCTTTTACTTTGGCGCCGACTTGCCAGAGGGCCTCCATGACAGTACGGCTCGGAGCTTCGCGCATGTCGTCGGTATTGGGTTTGAAAGCCAGGCCCCATAGTGCAATGGTTTTACCGGCGAGTTTTTCGGTGTCGCCAAAATAATGGGCGAGTTTACTAAACAGGCGAGTTTTTTGTTGCTCATTCACCTGGTCCACAGACTTTAAGAGTTCGGCGTTATAGCCTAGTTGTTCGGCTGTCCTGGAGAGGGCTTTAACATCCTTGGGAAAGCAGGAACCGCCATAGCCGCAGCCTGGATAAATAAAGTGGTAGCCGATGCGGGGGTCAGAGCCCATGCCTTTACGTACCGCTTCAATATCGGCACCCAGTAATTCAGCCATGTTTGATAGCTCATTCATAAAGCTAATTTTGGTGGCGAGCATGGCGTTGGCGGCATATTTTGTCAGCTCGGCAGAGCGAATGTCCATAAACATTGTGCGCTCTTGCTGGCGGTTAAAAGGTTCGTAGAGTTCGCGTAGTAGTTTTTCTGCTTCGTGAGAATCTGTGCCAATAATAATACGGTCGGGCTTCATAAAATCATTAATCGCAGCCCCCTCTTTGAGAAACTCGGGGTTGGAGACGACGGCGAAGGGAATGTCTTGACGACGCTCTTGCAGTGTAGCCTGTATTTGCGCTTTCACTTTATCGGCTGTACCGACCGGCACAGTAGATTTGTCGACAATAATACGCTGTTCTGTCATTCGTTCGGCAATGGTTTTTGCCACCGCTAAGACATACTGTAAATCCGCAGAGCCGTCTTCGTCGGGTGGCGTGCCGACGGCGATTAGCTGGATAAGCCCGTGGGCGACAACGAGATCCGCATCGCTGGTGAAGCGCAGACGGCCGTCCTCGCGATTGCGTTGCACGATGTCTTCGAGTCCCGCCTCCCAGATAGGCAGAATGCCACTGTTGAGTTGATCTATTTTATGTTGGTCGACGTCCATGCAAATAACGTCGTGACCCACCTCGGCGAGGCAGGCTCCGGTGACAAGACCGACGTAACCAGTGCCGAATACTGATATTTTCATGCTATCGAAACCTGTTGTTGAAACATGGGGCCAGTGTTGAGAGTAAGGCGAGTCTTGGTAGAGAAGTGGTGCGAGAGCATTGCGCTACAAATCCTTGTGTCATTTGAGTACTTAAGAGTACTTACGCTTTATTAAAGATGGGTGAACGCTATGATTATACCTTGCTACGAGGAGGGCGGGTGGCCTGTCCACATTGTTCTGTGCTTTTGTTAAAGTGTTTCTTGCATTGCCTGTTCCAAACCTGTATCTGGAGTGCTATTTCCTCCTACAACCGATCGCAGTGGCATTATAACCTGTACTACTGGAGTTACCTTATGAAAGCCTGGTTAGGGATAGCCTTTTGCGCCACCCTTTTATTTCTCGCGCAGTTGGCTAAAGCCACCGAGCTTGCGGATGTTATCGATGGTCTGCGTCCCAGTATTGTTGGTATTGGCACGGTACGTTCCATCCCGGGTAGTAAAAAACCAGCGATCCGTTTTCGCGGCACGGGTTTTGTGACTGGCAATGGCCGTCAGGTGATAACCAATAACCACGTGTTACCTGAGAACCTCGACCGAGAGACGAAGGAAAGTCTGGCCATATTTGTCGGGCGTGGCAAGGGGGGCAAAGTCATGGCGGTAAAAGTCCTGCGCAAAGATAGAGACCATGACCTGGCTTTACTTGAAATTGTTAGTGGTTCTTTGCCTGCGATGCGCCTGGCAGACTCCGCTTTCTTGCGGGAGGGTTCGGATATTGCTTTTACCGGTTTCCCCATCGGCGTGGTACTGGGGCTGTTTCCGGTCACACACAAAGGTATTATTTCTGCTATTACGCCCATTGCGATACCCTCGGTTTCATCGCGCACCATTACGGCTGCCCAGATGAAACGTTTACGTGCCCCCTTTGATGTGTATCAGCTCGACGCTACAGCGTATCCCGGGAACAGCGGTAGCCCTGTTTACAAGCGGAACACCGGTGAGGTCATCGGCGTTATCAATAGTGTTTTTGTGAAAGGCGCAAAAGAGACGGCACTTGAGAAGCCTTCGGGTATTAGCTACGCCATTCCCGTGCGCTACGTCCACGACTTACTGAAGGCTAAATAATTATAGCGCCAGGGTCGAAGCGAGAGATCGCGTTATTTCGGCAGCGGAGATCTCTTTGCAAGCCGGGGCACTTTGACCGCACCACAGTGGGCTAAAATCACTCGAACCTTGTTTTTCAGCGGCAGAACGTAGCGCTGCCATGGGCGTACTAGCCAGGGGGAAAGCTGGAGCTGATTGATTCAATGGTCCCAGCTCCTTTATTGCACGGTTAGTGATGCCGCGAGCTGCTCGCCCCGAGAAAATATTGGTGAGTGCTGTCTCGCGGGCGGCGTGACTTTTTAATGCGGCACGGTGCAGGGGGCTTGTCGTACTTTCAGGACAAAGTAAGTAAGCTGTTCCCGCTTGTACACCAGCGGCACCAAGAGCCCTGGCTGCTTTCACGCCTTGGGCGTCGACGATACCGCCAGCAGCGATCACTGGTAGTTTTACGGCCTTAACAATTTGTGGCAACAGAGCAAAGAGTCCTGCCTGCTTGCCGAGATCATCGGATAAAAAGTGGCCACGATGGCCGCCAGCCTCAAGTCCCTGGGCAATAATGGCATCGACACCTGCTGCTTCTAAGAACAAAGCCTCATCGAGGGTTGTGGCGGTGGCAATAATCTTACTGCCACAGCTTTTTACACGTGCCAACAAGGTTTTGTTGGGTAGACCAAAATGAAAGCTCACCACGGCGGGTTTAAACGCCTCCACTCGGTCCGCCGTCGCATGACTAAAAGGCCTGCGTTCGGGTGGCTTGGGTATCGCCTCACGATCCAGTCCGTATTCGTTGTAATAGGGCGCCAATAACTTGCGCCAGGCTGCTTCCTGCCCAGATTGAGGTGCTGGGGATGCGTGACAAAAAAAGTTGAGGTTATAGGGTTTGTTGGTTTGTGATCGCAGTGTGGTGAGTGCTTTGTCTAAAGCATCATTGCTGAGCATGGCGCAGGGCAGTGAACCGAGACCGCCTACATTGGAGACGGCAAGCGTTAATGCGCTGTCTTGCACGCCAGCCATGGGTGCCTGAATGATAGGGAGCTCTATGTCTAAAAGCGTTTGCAAGGTCATCGCTGAAATGGATCTTTGGTTGTTTTAACGGGTCATATTACAGACAAATGACTCATTTTGGGCCGCTAAAAAATTTATTGCGATGTTAATAGAGCTGATAGTTCAATGGCTAGCGAGACCTGGGCGGAAATTCAGATGGAAGGAGAAAATGCGGGCAAGGTGTTTTGACTGTCTGGTGCATCGAGTTGAGTGTGTTTTCCCAAGATGCTTACAAATTATTTCGTCCTATTGGCGGTACAGGGGGCTGTGGGGTAGAACATAAGCTATGCCGAGATTTTGAAGCGAACACTGCCGTAAAGCCTCTATATAAGGACGAATGGCAACGTTATAAAGACGTATGGCAACGGTGAAGCGATTCTTCCAGCCTGGTTTTAGGCCGTATGACTGTTTAGGAATTGGTTTAATTTATCGATATTCTGGCGGTGTTCCTCCAGCATCACTCGCAGTTGTTTCTGTACGCCAGTATCTGAGATTGCCGCCAGATTTTTCTCTATTTCACGGACAACCCACCCTTGCCCCCGGTTTAAAAACTGTAGACGTTCGTCGAAATCGTTAATGGCAAGACACTTAGCCGCAAATTCACCCACCTTCTTGTCAGGAATGGCACCCATTATGGTGAGGCTTTCGAGCAAACCTTGGCAAGACTTCTGCTCATCTTGACAAATATCGCGGAGAAGTTGTTTGTGTTGAATTGATGGCGCCTCTTTCTCAGACAATAGACAAACCTTTGTGCCTGCCCGCTCGGCATGGAGCAGAGACAATAGTAAGGCTACAGTTTCATCGCCGGATAAAAATCCGTGATAGGAAGGATCGGTATCGTGCATCATACAAGGGCTTGAGTTGAATTGTGCTTGGCTATCGGGCTTTTTTGTCATTTTCATTATGCCGTGATTATGACTCGGTTTAATGGTTATGGCAGCCTCTTATCGGCCGTAAACCAGTATAGGATATATCCATCTGAGCATTTTCTTGAAACTATAAATTTGCATTTTCTATGGCGTTTATTTCCGATAATTCCCTTAATGTTAAAATAATAAACGTCGGGAGGAAAGTCATAAACTCTTTTTATGATAGCAGCTGGGAGTCGTATTTTCCTCTCATTTCATGACTGTGAATAGTGGATATTTAGATCCCTGTGTAAGGGGGTTGCTTAATATGTCGCACTGCTGTTGATGAGTTTTTGAATTATGAAAGGTATCACGTGTGATACTGAGATTGCGGCTCCGCTCATTATTTTAATCAGTGATTATAATTCACCTCATTAATGAGTTTAGTCACACCTTATATGGGGGAAGGCTTTGCCTTTTTTGTCTCTATCAGCTATGGTCTTTCTTGCGTTCAAACTAACTATTATTTAGGTTCTAGCTAGCCTATGAACATCTCACATCGCTACTTGTACGAGTCTGCTTCCGCCTTACTCATTTAGGCCAAGCGCCTATGGGTGCTTGGCTTATTTTCTCTCATATTCATATTTTCCACGTATGTCGTTCGGACCTTTTCTGGTCCTTATTGGGAGTGAATATGTACAGTTATTTATACCCTCGAAAGGGCTTTCTACAGGCTGAAACCCATATCTACAACACACCGGTGTTGTTGTCTTCAGTCATTGAAAAACTTGAGGAGTTAGCTGAAAAACACAATTTTGACAGAAAAATTCCTAGACGAGCTGCCCCAGGTTGTGTTGTCGACCTCTTAGATTTTAAAGAACAGCACCTGATCAGTGTTGAATTGGTCATGCCCAAGGATGCTTCTCCGGGACACGGACGGATTTCGGTATTGTCGCCACTGGGTTCAAGCTTGTTGGGCTTGGAGCGCGGTGACGTTAGTCGCGTCAATTTGTTTGGGCGCACGCACAAATTCCATATTCTTAATATTCAATACAGCGACACATTGAAAACAAGAAAGGAGGAATCCCCATCATGAAGTCTTATATTTGCCGTCCATTAGACCGTTTATATATCTACCGAAAGCGACGGGGCGTGGCGGCAGCTCTGTTGGTACGGGCAATGCTGGAGAAATTAGGTAATGAGCAAAAATAAAGCTAAAAAAAATCCCCAAAAAAGCCTGAAAGAAAAAAGACAGGAGAAGCGTGAAAAACGACAAGAAATACCTGTGAAACGTAAATTACGCGCTAATTAAGTCTATTCTCGGGCACACTTTGATGTGCCCGAGTTTTCACCATTGCTGTTAGTAATTTCATTCAACTTTGATTGAGGTGATCGTGGATAATTCAGAACCCGCCGGGGATGTAAACCCCGAAGAAACTAAAGAATGGCTTGAGTCCCTTGAGAATATACTCGCGTTTGACGGCGTTGAACGTGCTAATTTTCTGTTGAAAGAACTGGCTGATCACATGACACAAGCGGGCGCTAGAATGCCCTCCACTCTCGCGACACCGTATCGCAATACCATTCTGCCCGACCGCGAAGCCATGATGTCTGGTGACCTTTTTCTTGAGCGACGAATTCGCTCGTTGACGCGTTGGAATGCATTGGCGATGGTGCTGCGGGCTAATAAGCGTCCGGGTGATTTGGGTGGACACGTCTCGACATTTGCGTCTGCCGCTACTTTATACGATGTGGGTTTCAATCATTTCTTCCGCGGGGCCAGCGATACCCGTCTCGCTGATGTCATCTATTTTCAGGGCCATAGTTCACCGGGAATTTACGCGCGTTCTTTTCTCGAAGGCCGTCTAACTGAAAAGCAACTGGATAATTTTCGACAGGAAGTTGACGGCCAGGGTTTGCCATCCTACCCCCATCCTTGGCTGATGCCTGATTATTGGCAATTTCCCACAGTATCGATGGGCTTGGGGCCACTACAGGCAATTTACCAGGCACACATCATGAAATATCTCGACAACCGCGGTTTGGCAACAATGGGTCAGCGCAAGGTCTGGGCCTTTTTGGGGGATGGCGAATGCGACGAACCTGAATCATTAGGCGCGTTGTCATTGGCTGGTCGGGAACATCTTGATAACTTGATTTTTGTGGTCAACTGTAATCTGCAGCGCCTCGATGGCCCGGTGAGGGGTAATGGCAAAATTATTCAGGAGTTGGAAGGAAACTTTCGGGGCGCTGGCTGGAACGTCATCAAGGTCATCTGGGGCCGTTTATGGGATCCGCTTTTTGCAAATGATACGAACGGTGAACTACAACGGCGCGCCGACGAAGTAGTAGATGGTGAATACCAGAATTACGTGGCCAGAGGAGGAGCTTATACCCGCGAGCATTTTTTTGGCAAACACCCCGACTTATTGAAAATGGTAGAGCACTTGTCTGACGATGACATCATGCGTTTGAACAGAGGTGGACATGATCCCTATAAGGTCTACGCCGCCTATCATGAGGCCGTTAACCATGTGGGTTCACCGACTGTCATTCTCGCAAAAACCGTGAAAGGCTACGGCATGGGTTCTGCGGTCGAGGCAGAGTACAATACGCATCAAGTCAAGAAGCTTGATACCGCTGACTTAGAGTATTTTCGCGATCGGTTTAACATTCCGATCCCTCGTGAAAAGCTTGCTGAAGCACCATTTTACCGGCCGCCCATAGACTCTCCCGAAGCAATTTACTTGCGTCAACGGCGCGAAGCACTGGGTGGGGAGCTCCCACAACGAACTGCCCGTAGCGAAGCGCTTGAGGTGCCGGGCCTCGACGCCTTCGCGAAACAACTGGCTGGCACAGGTACCCGTAAAAACTCAACGACAATGGTCTTTGTGAAACTGCTGGCAACCTTATTAAAAGACAAGAACATCGGTCAGCGTATTGTCCCCATTGTGCCGGACGAAGCAAGAACATTTGGAATGCAGGGCTTATTCCGTCAAATAGGTATCTACTCGGCGATCGGGCAGTTATATGAGCCCCAAGATGTCGGCCAAATAAGCGCTTATCGCGAAGCTCAGGACGGACAGGTGTTACAAGAAGGAATCACGGAGGCGGGCGCTTTTTCTTCCTGGCTTGCCGCCGCCACCTCCTATAGCACCCACAACCTCCCGCTGATACCTTTTTATATTTATTACTCCATGTTTGGCTTTCAGCGCGTGGGCGATCTGGCGTGGGCAGCGGGGGATATTCGCGCCCGTGGTTTCTTGTTGGGCGCTACCTCAGGCCGAACAACGTTAAATGGCGAAGGCCTGCAGCACCAAGATGGGCATAGCCACGTTTTATTCTCGACCATTCCCAACTGTCTCACTTACGACCCGTGTTATGGCTACGAATTAGCTGTGATCATCCAGGATGGATTGCGACGAATGTTTACAGCTAACGAGGACATTTTCTATTACATCACGCTGATGAACGAAAGCTACCCACAGCCGGCTATGCCGGAAGGGGTAGAGGAAGGAATTTTGAACGGTATATACCAACTGCGTACGGTCGGCGAGGGGGACGGGAATCGAGTGCGCCTCCTGGGCAGTGGAGCTATCTTGCGAGAGGTTGAAGCGGCCGCTGAGATGCTCTATTCCGATTATGGCGTTATAGCTGAAGTCTACAGTCTTACCAGCTCCAATGAGTTGGCGCGTGATGCTCGTGATGTTGCACGCTGGAACCTTCTGCATCCACAACAGCCGCGTCAACAAAGCTATTTCGCACAGGTGCTGGAAGGCGGGGTGGCTGAGGTGCCCATTGTTGCCGCCAGTGACTATATTAAGACACTTATAGAGCCACTTCGTGGTGAGGTCATAGGCCGTTTCCATGTTCTGGGAACTGATGGTTTTGGCCGCAGTGATACGCGCGAGAAGCTACGAGATTTTTTCGAAGTGGATCGTCGTTTTATCGTATTGGCCGCGTTGTCGGAGCTCGCCGAACTACAGCAGGTCTCATCCGATGTTGTAGAAACGGCGCGTGAATCCCTGGGCATCCCGTCAGAAAAGCCCAACCCAAGATTAGTGTAAGCGCGGTGTTTACTTAAATCGATTCAGCTCGGCCCCTCACGGAATTGATCGCCGACACGGGAGCCACTCAATAATGGCTAGCAGTCCCCGTGTTATCGGGGAAGCCTTGTCTCCGTTATGTGCTCAAAATAATTTGAGAGAGTAATAAGAGTGGCGGCCTCTGCAAAAACATTTATTCAAAGTATTGAAATTACGCCACTTCACCGAATCTCAAGCATGTTCTGTTCATCATGCTTGGTGCGAGTATTAAGTCGTTCAGGGTACTGCTCTAGTCGTTCGTGACCGTGGTACGTGGACGGTCCAATCTGTAGATAGGCTGCGACACCGTAGTGATGATGGTACTGATCGAAAAGGACACCATCAACGGGGTTTGCGTATGCCCAGAGATGGATGATAGTAGGGCAAGGCAGGAACAGTTGCCGAGTCGAACGCCGCCTGGGCGAAAAAAGCCGCTACCTTACCCAAAGCATTCTTCGTGCCCCGCGTAGCGTTTTGGGTATGCTAAGGCAGGCTCTATGCAATATCACATTGGCGCTTGAGTTAGCGAATGTAAAGACAGCGTTGATCATTATTTTAATTAAAACCTCGATGTCTATATCGCTGATGGTAACTTCAGAGAACGGGCCCCCGGTTTATAGATCGGGATCGCCATCAACCGAAAGCCAGTAAGGCGCGTTGGTTCAAAACCGAAGACTTTAGCTACGACCCCGACACCTATACCTGTTGTTACGCTGCTGGCAACGCCATGTGGTCAGGTGGCACACGTGTTATCGACGGAAATCGCTATTGTAGCTTCACAGGTAATGTCGAGAAATGCTGCGATTGCCCTCTGCTCAAGCAATACATGCGCAAGCCGATAAAAGAAGAGGGCTGACAAGTGTCGATTAAACTAACGAGAAACAAAAAGTTAGACTTGACGGTTATCGATAAAATGTAACAAGGAATGTTAGCGATGAGGGTAGGAATTGTTACGGCCTACGCCTGGGTGCAGTAGGACCTGTATTTGGTAATATCAATACGACAAAGCGGCTCCACCGATTTAATCTGCGCGGTAAAAAAAGTCAATGCGCCCTGATTGATGCATTGTAGGTGCATAATATCGAGAAGATGCAGCGATACGACCAGATGACCTGATAGCCAGTCGACTACGTGAATACAGGGCGATATACGCCTTGTCAAAATACGGAGTACTTGTTGAAACCCCTAAAAACAAGGAATGAAACAGCGGCTATCCCTTTAGACCTTGCCCGCTCTGATGTTGGTATTTGAGTTGATCTACAGCCTCTTTATACATAGAGATGCTACATGCCCATCAATAGCGAGATGATTCAAATAAGCCCAGACCTCATCAGCTCCCATATCCAGCGGGTGGCGTTTATTATGGAAGTGAATGAAATTCTTAATCCACTGTAAGTATGCTCAGTTTTAATACGGTAATGCTTGCAAAGAATGACCTGGCATACCTGCTTTAGGAAAGAACTGGTATTTGGGGTAGAAATATCATTATGCATAAGTCGCTCAATCACTGTTTCTATAATCAGTGGTCCTTGGAATGATGGAAAGCAAGCTCAGTAACGTAGAATATTGCGTCATATGACGTAAAATTCCAGTTAAACATGTAGTGTTTTTTCCTAAGCTGTTGTATTAAATAGTATTTCAAGTTGTTTTCACTACTGACTTTGTGTGAAATACGTCAGGTGACGTAAAGTTTTACCTCACCTGACGTATTTTTCCGTAAAAAATAGCGTTGCCGAATAAATATATAGATTAAAGTCAGGGGCTTAGGTGTTGTTGTTAATAATTTAAGTTGGAGAAGTACGTCACCTGACGTATTTTTTTGCGTCGGGTGACGCAGACTTAGCTGTTAGCTGGATAGTGCGTTGTGCCTTTTGGGCGGCTCGGTGGTATTGGCCTTGGCCGTAAACCGGCCTCAGAACCGGTCATTTTGGTGGTTTGCCAAGGCCGTCAGAATCCGCGGCGAGTGGGTAGCCAAAATCAGCCAGTGGAGTTGGTATAAAGGTTGGTGTTTGCCGGTACCAGGTGTCCGGCGAAACCTGGTTCCTTGCTTACCTGCTACTCTGAAGTTCAGGTTCACTTGCCGCATCAGTGGCAGTGTTTTTAATCAGGGTGCATGGGCCAAGGCCTGTGCATAAAGCAACGGAGCAGGCGGTCATGTTGGTTGCCAAAGATCGGGGTTTGTCGCCCGCCGGTGCTACTCAGCTAACAATCGCATCAAATTCGTTCCGGCCCGATGGGCCTCCACCGGACGGCTTTTTCTCCGCTT
>CAJXQR010000018.1 GCA_913058345.1 uncultured Gammaproteobacteria bacterium | reverse complement strand
AGATCTAGTACGGTCTCGTGGGCTCGGAGATGTGTATAAGAGACAGGTAATAACACTTATCATCCAGGAGAATGGCAAAGATTATTGTTGGAAAACTAAAAATAAACCACACCATATAAATGGCAGGCATTTGTTCGCGATGCACAATCGTCCGGCCTGTCCAACCCTGGGCCGAAGGTATATTGCGCTGCCCCCAATCGACAATGGCTTGCCACCAGGCGGGATATTCACCAGGTGTGATAAAGGCTGCGAGATAAATAATAATGGGGATCTAAATAACATACAGTATGACTAATAGTTTATATAATAAACGTTTATTCTTTTTTGAACCCTGAAGAAACTTGATAAGAATATTAAATCGGCGTTTATTGTGCATTTCATTCATAACGCTTTTTCTCGAAAAAAGCATTTAACAAACGCTACAATTTTTTTCGACATTAACAATTGACTCAAGAAAAAACACCTCACGCTCACTTATACAACCACTAAAAACCTGATTTTTCTCCTCGTGATTTTGGAAACACCACTTGACAACGGGAATCTACGGACCACTCTCGAAAATTACATCAACAGGAAATAGAGAAATAGCACTACTAGACTTGCCCATGGACACTAGCATTAGCGGCCCACGAGTATCGACAAACTAATCCTTTTCACTTCGTGTCTACCTACCCTGTAAACATGACCGACACTTTTTCATTGCCACTGCCTGTCATGAGATCTAAACCAGCACTACCTGCTAAACTTTCACTCCTACCATCACTAAACACAATGCGTTTGCCTGCATTATGAGCGCCCACACCAAACCCAGTGCTATTGTCGAGATAATAGCGGTCTGACCAGGCAATAGCATCGCTGCATTCACTGTCGTTGAAATTATCCTGCAACATCTCAGCGCGATCTTTGAGATAAGCGGAGCTAAAGGTACCTTGCCCGGTGGCAGAGTGGCACCAATCCAGCTCACCATTGGGATTGTAGGCCGTTTTATAGAGCGCATCTGAAGCCGACTGATCTAAGCCAACGACCGCAAAGGGGTTGAGTTCAAGCAGTGCATAGCGATAGGCGAGGCCTTCGGGGGTGTTGGCAGTGGCGTGGTTGACTAGGCTGTCGACGGATACTATTTTTAGGTTTTGATATTGGGGTTTGAGCTGTAGTGCAAGTGCCTGATTGTTGACAAAAAGACCGGCCTGTAACGCACTTAACTCTTCGTGATAATTAGCTCGCAGCGCTTCGCTATCACTAATCGGCACATTACTGACCGAACCGGTAAAAATCTCGATCAAACCATCCAGAATTTTTTCCAGGGAGGCTTCTGCTTGATTGGAGCAAGCGTCAAATAAGGCTCTCATTTGAGCAATGTCAAATGCGCTATCAATGCTCGCAATAAGATTACCTAATGCCAGAGCATCAGTGAGTTTGGACATCGAATGATTAGCAATGCCCGTATCCTCCTCATTAAACAAAGGGATACGTTGCCCATGCTGGCCATCAAACCAGTTTTGTGTAGTGACATTAATGCCATTTTCAGCATAAATATTGCTTTGTTGGCTTTCTGTTGGAAATTGTTCTGTACCAACACCGTTACCTAATATGGCGCTAATTTGATCCAATAGCAGTCCGCTTGTGACTGTAAATCCAGCGCCGTTGTAGGTATATGAATGATCCACTGGCCATTGCATGCCAAACAAACGACTAAACACTGTCGTCAAATGGCCGCCCAGGCTATGGCCATTAACCGTGACATTAGTGACCGTACTGAGCACACCCGTGCCGGTGGTTGAAGGCGCCTCCACAAATGAGATTGTATACTTCGGGCCGGGCACAGGAATTTCAACACGCGCGATTTGTTTGGCAATATCGCCGACAACCGTCGTATTTTTTAACCACCTGTTGACCATATCAACAATCTGCGCCCCAGCAACACCAGTGATGGTTAAATCAAGATCCGTTGCAAAGTCAGCACCCGGTGTTGAGCCGGTCATGGAGACGTAGGTCTTACCCGCTTCATCGCGCCAAACCGTGGCATCAAAGCCACTGCCTATTATGTCACTGGTATCTTTGTGAGTGACAACGGTGAAATTACTGCCGATGTATTCGGCTAAGGGGAGAGGCATGTCATCTTTAAGCATTATTTTAAGGTCACTACCACCCAGTTCATTCGGTGTGTCGCCAGATAACGCATAAGTTGCATCTGCCAACAAAGCATTAATATAAGTATCATTTATAGAAGTCATAATTTAATTCCTTTTATTCTTCAACTTTTGTAATGTCCAATTTCTCGAACAATTGGTAATATTCCTTTGAACTACACCTCCCATTTAAAGAGTGAGGCCAGCCAATGGACTTAACCAACCAGCCACGTCTTGCACGAAATATTCTATATTCAATCAGCACTGCATTTGTTTTAGGGTCAACGAATTGAGTATGTGTGACACGTATAGGAAGCATCTTTCCTGTTATAGAATAACTAGGCATACTTTTATATTGAACCGTCTTTCCTTTCACCTTCTCCGCATCATAAATCAACATATTTTCAGGCGTACACAGTGCCCTAAATTGAAAACCACCAATAATTTCATCTAATACAGGTCCAAAAAAAATCAGGACAAGGATTAAAGGATAAAGCCAGTTTCTCTTACTTTGTGTTCTTATGCCCGAGGTGAAAAGGTTTGTTAGCTTGATAGCTACAAAAAACCAAACCGCCAAAATACCAAAGAAAATAATGCCGCTCATGTTGCTACCTGTTTTAAATACATATCGGATAGAGGAATATGGTGTCAGATCTTTGATTTATGATTCGCAGCAACGTCGCTCGGGCAGCGAACTGTTTTAAATAAATAGCGCTTATAAACTCAGTGTATTTAGGAAAATACCGTTGCAACTGGCCATTGGTATTTTTATTACGGCTTCGCTTTTTCAAAGAACAGGCGATAGATAGAAAAAAGACGTGTCTTTTTTGTCCCGCTATTTGGATATTCAGAGTATTTATGTGCAAGTCCTTTGCGTTGATGGCTTTTTATTGTGATCAGGCCGCTTTCCTATAGGTCAGACTAACCTCGTTGCCGTTTCGTGGGCAAGTACTATTGACTGTTTTCTTTTCATCGTCAAAGTTTTCATTTGCGCCATCACTGCGACCATTAGTCATCAAAGGCGACTTCAGTTCTATAACGATTTCTTAGCCGCTGACCACCGGGTTGATCCAATGAGAGGGGATTTAACAATACTAATTTTCTGACTTACCCTGGCCCTTCAATTTGTTTCAGCGGGTAAAATATTCCGCGATCGATAGCCAGTACATAAACATCATGACAAGGTTTTATGTACAGCCCTAGTGGTTAGCATTTGAGATACAGGTCATTACTGACTGCGACCTTATGCCGCATTCTACTCCTCTCAAATGCCAGTATGATATTGGAATTTTTTAGGGAGCTCTTACTGCAATGAAACGCTTACTGCAGGCATCACCCTTTGTTCTTCAGACTAAAGTTCGCACAGCTTTTTTAATATGCCCATTACTCACTACAGGGTTTAGTCAGGATCTTGCCGCCCAGCAAGAAGACCAACAAGCGGTCATTGAACATATTGAAGTGACAGGTCAGTACTTAAACTTGCCAAACGGCACCGGAGATGCCTCTGATCAGCTCCGCGAAAAAGGTGTGAACTTTTCTAGTGCTGGTGGGATTTCACCGCTACCCATTCTTCGCGGGCTTAATGATGATCGGGTTAAGTTATTAATTGATGGTGCTGAAACAACTTCATCCTGTGCCAATCACATGAACCCAGCTCTCTCCTATATTGACGCTAGCCGTGTGCAATCGGTTAATGTACTCGCCGGCATCACCCCCGTCAGCATGGGCGGCGATAGTATTGCAGGTACGATTATGATCGAATCAGAGCAAGCCCGTTATGCAGACAGTCCTGATACATTATTAAAATCGGGTGCCGTCGCTTACACCTATCGCAGCAATAACCATAACCATGGCACTGCTCTGAACGCAACTATCGCCAGTGAAAAAGTTAGCCTTAGCTATAGCGGCAGCTTTGATAAAGCAGAAAGTTATCGCGACGGCAATGGTGACAAAGTACTTGATACTTTGTACCGCAGCGAAAGCCACAACCTGACACTGGGTATGCGCGATGAACAGCAATCCATGACCCTTAAGCTCAACCATCATGAAGTGCCTTATCAAGGCTTCCCTAACCAATATATGGATATGGTCGGCAATATCAGCAACGGTATTAACTTCCATTATTTACGCAATTTTAACTGGGGGCAATTAGACACACGCTTGACCTGGCAAGATGTCGATCACGAAATGGGCTTTTTTACCGGCGAAAAAACCGGCTCTATGCCAATGATGACCGAAGGCCGGGACATTGCTTATAAAATCGCCGCCGAAATACCACTCAGCGATGATCACACTCTGCGCATTGGCAATGAGTTCCACCGATTTACACTGGATGATTGGTGGCCTGCCCTTGAAGGCTCGATGATGATGGGGCCGGATGATTACGTCAATATCAACGACGGTGAGCGCAGTCGTTATGCTGTTTATATTGAATCAGAACACGCCCTCAACAATTCCTGGAAATTTTTAGCCGGTCTACGTTATGAACACGTGATCATGGATGCCGACGAAGTACAACCCTATAACAGCATGTCGATGAGCATGGGAAGCATGAATGTAGATGCCCCCGCAGCATTGGCATTTAATGCCAGTGACCGGCACCGCCGTGATGATAATTTCGATGTGACGGCCGTACTTAGCTACACTGCTACGCAAAATACCAACATTGATTTTGGCTACGCACGCAAGACACGCTCACCCAACTTATATGAACGCTATACATGGGGCCGCGGAACCATGGCAATGACGATGATCGGCTGGTTTGGTGATGCTAACGGTTATGTCGGCGACATTAAACTGGAACCAGAAATAGCTCACATCTTGAGTGCAACACTGGCATGGCATAACGACAACCGAACCAGTATGTTAACTGCAACCCCTTACTATACTTATGTCGATAACTATATCGATGCAAAGAAAATAGGGACCTTCAACCCTCGCATGGCGATGCAAGTCACCCGCCCTCGCCTCCAGTTCACCAACCTCGACGCAGAGCTTTACGGTATTGATATAAACGCCAGTACTCAACTATTCACGCAAAGTAAGCATAAGGTAAACCTCACCGGCAACTTGTCCTATACCCATGGAGAGCGTAAACGCGATGGGGGCGATCTGTACCATATTATGCCTATCAATATTAAACTCGCACTGGAACATCAAGTACTAAGCTGGACCAATCGTCTTGAGTTTGAGTGGGTTGATAACAAAGACAAAGTTGACGCCATCCGTTTAGAAAATAAAACGGGGAGTTACACGCTAGTCAATCTCAGCACCAATTACGATTGGCAAGCATTCTCGATAACAGTGGGGATTAGCAACCTATTTGATCGCAACTACGACCTCCCCCTTGGCGGCGTAAACTTTGCGGGCTGGTCGGCAGGAGGTAAGACAGGGCAATTCGAAAGCCTGCCAGGGCAGGGACGATCTATCAATACAGGGATTAAATATGCTTTTTAGGTGCGCAAATATCGCGGCGATGAGAACTCAAGTCGTGATAGGCTAAATCGCTCAGAAAAAGCAGTGTGCACTGGCCTGGCGAGCAACAGCCTTACAGCAGAAACCCTGCGCTGTTAGATTCCGAATCAAAAACCTGAGAAATTTTCTGGTGAGTAATGACATAGTTACTCACCATTTTTTTTGTCTGCTCTTTATTTGATTTTGATGTAGTAATCTTTTTTGATTCGGGAAGGCAGCAATCTATCTCGCGATCCAATAATTTCTGAATATTCAGCCTTATTTCACGCCATTGCGGTAAGTACTTAATTGAAAAGTTTGCCTGAACAGCAACCTCATCGTTATAGTCCCAAAGCAATTGGCAGCCCGGAAAGGGGATCCTTAGATCTTCTGGGCACCTAATATAGACTTTTGGGTTATTCTTTTCTCGATATAAATACACGAAATCTTGGTGATTAAAATCAGAGTGGTAATACTCGAGTCCATAGCGAATTTCATCGTAATTACCCCCTTGATGCCTGCCACCCAGTACAGAGAGTTTATTTCGTGCATTGTTTTTGATGACGATTTGCGGCACCGTCATGCGCCGCCCTCAGGTAATTAGCATGATCTTTATGCGCCGCCCTTGATGATAGACCTCAACAAAATCGTGATGATTGACACTCTCATCATAGCCTTCAAAATTCGGCAGTAAGGCCCATAGGCTGGCCGTTTCAAGTATATTAGCTCTTGTCCGTGATCCCCCTTGCACGTATTTTGTGGGTATATCAAATTCTGTATTGAGGATTTTAAATTCAACGCGCTCATTTTCTTCTATTCTGTTTTTGGCAAACCTATCCCCCGCCTTATCGCAAGCGCTTATCACTAAAGAAAAAAGTAGCCATACGCTAAAATAAATATAGGGCTTAGTGTTTATAGCCATGAGTAGAACCTTGTTATTCCCGATGAAATTGATTGCCACTTCTTTTTAGACATTTTTCATTACAGAATAAATCTGCAATCAATGAGACCTTACTAAGCGATAACCGGCAGGGCAGCGAGCCTCCCACCAGTGATAGCAACACTCACGCGTGCTTTGGCAGATGTCACCTCAATGAGTTTTTCAGATCAGGCGCGTTCATGAGCTTGCCACCTGTGTTGTGGCTTCAGCCTTCACAGCTTTTATCAGGGTTGTTTGATTTTTTTTGGGAAGACTTACCGCGCCAAAACAATAAAACGGTCCATAAAACAACCATAACCTCCAGTGCAAACGACCAGTGCAATATAAAATTCAGCCACCATGGATCGTAGATGGCAGGCACCCTAAATAAAGCATAGGGTTGATCCACTATTGGCGCCAGCCACCAAATGTCACCTACGATGCTATCGAGTAATAAATGCAGGATACCGCCAGCAGCGAAAACAAGCCCCCGAAGAGCGTTGGTTTTATTGTCCACAACGCAGTACCAAATGGCAGTGAGAGCGAGGAGGCAAAACCAAATAATAGGCCAATGCGGCCAGTAGGTATGGTGATGATGTTGTCGGTTATCGACAAGGTAGAAATACAACATATCAAAATCTGGGGTGATGCCCCCCAGAACACCGGCAGCAATAAAAAACGTGATATTTTGTCGTTGGCCGCTGGTGTATCTCACAAGCAATTTTGACAGTATGTAGCCCGAGGGCAGGTGGCCGATAATCATAGTTCTGGGGCCACTGGATAAGGCTTAGGGCGCAATACTGGCGAAGACGAAGTGGGATGGGTGTTCAGAATGTTCATGCGCAAGTCCTTTGCGTTGATGGCTTTATTATCGTTATCAGGCCTTTTTCCTATAGGCCAGACTAACATGAGACACGAGATCTTTAATTTATGATTCTTGACAATGTTGCTCTCCGTCGAATAGCGCCAACCGAAAGAGTCACCAACTTCTTTGAGGCTATACTCCCCGCTTCGATAGCGCTCAACGATGGCTTCATTTCGGCTGCTGGTTTTCTATTTATACAACGCGAGCGCTTTAGGTAGGAGCCAGCGTTGCGATAAAGGTATCTCATCGCGTTCCTTATCAGCATCGATCAAAGCAATCATCTGTGCCATAACTTCATCATCGCCCAGATAAACCTGATTGTTTAGCTGCAACCAAGGCGAGGACTGCCGCTGGCCTTCCACAACAATAAGGCTTTGTAGCACGTAACGGCCTGACCCTTGTGCTTGCTAAGACTGGACAATAGCCAATCTGTATTCAAACAGACGGCTTTAAGTAGCTGTCTAGTAGTGACCCGATAACTACTCCAGCGCCATTAGTTTGCTGAGCGCAGCCTACTTGCCCGAATGGGATTTAAAACAATATAACGCGACAATTCTAATAAATAACCCTGCTTATCAACCATAATGGCTTTGTAACGTCCTTGAAAGACACGCCAGCCCAGTATTTTATAAAATGCTCTCGATCAGCATCGAAGACGTAGTTATCCTTCCGGCGGTCACCGCGAGAAGTAACGTGAAAAATTGCCCCCGTAAGCTCAAGTCGCATTAGCCTGGCTATAAGCACCCGCTCCGCATAGTAATAAACTACACGCTAACTGCCTCTCAGGCATAAATCATAGACTTAACCCTATTCCCACAAATGAATTGATTACTTACGATCTATCAGTAATTTGTAGCCTAACTGCTCAAGCAAGCTACAAATACCAGGACCGAGGTCATACTGAAGATATGATTATGGGGGCTGTCCTAACACCGCTAGGCATTACCCCACCAAAAAATACAACTTGAAATTAATGCACTGAATACAGTTTTTAAAAACTGTATTCAGTGCATTATGGAGGGTATTACTGGATTTAATTATTCTCGGATTTATTGACTTTTGCGTGACGGATAGGGGCCTCGCCAGGATCTATCCAGCGAGCGCTTATTCCAGCACTATAACCTCCATCTACAATTATATCTCGTCCATTGACCCAGGTAGAAGGGCCAGTGGCCAAGAAGCACAGCACTTCTGCTATATCCTTTGGTTGTGCTGCGCGGCCTATTTTGTTGATGACCCACTGAAGTTGTTCTTCTCCCATTTGACGCTTGAAATCAGGCAGCAAAGAGGTTTCAACAGGACCTGGGCTGACGCTGTTTGCTCGGGCACCGCGACCAAGTGTCAATCCTGCTTGACGCATGGTGAGGACGACAACACATTCTTTAGAAAAGCTATAAGGATCTATTTTAAGCTCGTTTTTATGAGCTTCCCACCAGGCCAAACCCGAACTGAAATCGGGAGTATCAAGAAAATCGTTGATTTCAGCTATTCGCCGTTGCCAGCTAAAGCCTGCAATGGAAGCGATATTGGCTACTGCTCCACCGTTATTTAAACGAGGAATCAATAAATCGCTGAGATATCGTAGTCCTAAAATATTCACACCGATCACTACTTCTCCCGGTAGAGTGCCCGGTACGCCTGCAACATTGAGTAGTGCGTCAATATCTCCATCGATTTGAGCAACGGCTTGTTCGATCTCTTTAGGATTATTTAAATCACATTTTATATGCTGACTAGATCCTGGTGGTGGTCCTTGAAGATCAAGAGTGATCAGTTTGTGCCCCTCATCTATCATTATTTTTGCGGCAGCCTCACCGATGCCCGAGGAGGCTCCAGTTAGGACGATAGTTTTCCTGTTCATATTGAGTCTTTCCTTAGTGAAGTGTTAGGTGAGATAGTATTGATTTTTACTACGATCACGCAATGCGCGACTTTTTGTAATCAA
Organism: uncultured Gammaproteobacteria bacterium; assembly: GCA_913058345.1. Taxonomy (GTDB): domain Bacteria; phylum Pseudomonadota; class Gammaproteobacteria; order Pseudomonadales; family Porticoccaceae; genus Reddybacter. The sequence goes on along the minus strand of CAJXQR010000018.1, from coordinate 32,145 downwards.
GAATCGCTGAGTTCAGATAATAATTGCAACGCTTGAATGATAGCGGAGTTAACTGCCAGTAGAATTAGCAGATATAGCGTCAGGCCTTTGATTTATGATGCTTAACAATGCCGCTCGTGTACAACCTGCATTAAATAAATAGTGGCTATAAACTCAGTGCATTGAGGAAAATACCATTGCAATTGGTCATTGGCTTTTTTATCACTGTTTCGTTTCTTAAAGAAACAGGCGATAAATAGAAAAAAGGCGTGTTTTTTTGTTCCGGTATTTGGATATTTAGAGTATTCATGTGCAAGTCCTTTGCGTTAATGGCTTTTTATTCTGATCAGGCCCCTTTCCTAGAAACTAGACTAACGCCGTTGCCGTTTCGCAGGCAAGGACTATTGATTGTTTTCTTTTCATCATCAAGTTCCTTACCGGTACTCCCACTAGGCCACCAAAGACAGCGTCACCCTCTATAACGTTTTCGAAGACGATGTCCGCTACACCAAGGATCAGTCACTGGCTCGGTCACTGTACAGGCATGAGGTCCAGGCGCAGCCCTATGCGGTCAGCTCTTTGATTTATGATTTCTAACAATGCCGCTCACCGCCGAATAAAAACAGCCTAAAATAGGCAACGATTTCTGTGCTGTTATCGTCTCCACTGAGATAGGCTTTAACGATGGCCCATTTCGACTACTGGCATTCTTTTTATATAAGGTGAGTGCTTTAGGCATGGGTTAGCGCTACTTGGGGCATCCTCTCAAATACCCCTGTAGCGTCACATCAGCCAACTTTGATTTTTAAGCTGGGCTCAGATTCTATTTTCTTTTAATCCACGGAAGTGCCGCTTAATAAAGCTTGGCTGGAGAAGCAACAAAGGATTCATATACAGGAACAGACACTTAACGGCGGAAACCGCCGGGTGGCATACCACCGCCCTGAGTACCGTTTTGCGCCATCATGCTTTCCATGCCGCGCATCATTTTGTTCATGCCTTTACCCTTCATTTTCTTCATCATCTTGCTCATTTGTTTGTATTGCTTGAGCAGGCGATTAAGATCTTGAATACTAGTACCTGAGCCCTGGGTAATACGCCGCTTGCGCGAACCATTGAGAATATCCGGGTTAGATCTCTCGGCCAGTGTCATCGAGTCAATAATGATGGTCATACGACCCAACTGCGAGCTCAGGTTTGCTTGTTCGGCCATCTGCGCCATATTGCCCATACCCGGCAATTTATCGAGCATACCGCCCATGCCGCCCATATTTTGCATTTGCTGTAACTGGTCACGCAGGTCATTAAGGTCAAAGCGCTTGCCCTTTTGTACTTTTTTGACCAGCTTATCAGCTTTCTTTTTATCGACCTTGCGTTCAACTTCCTCGATCAACGAGAGCATGTCACCCATGCCGAGGATACGTGAGGCGACGCGCTCGGGATGAAAAGGCTCCAGTGCATCAGTTTTTTCGCCAACACCCAAAAATTTGATGGGCTTGCCGGTGACCTGTCGAACAGATAGCGCCGCGCCACCACGGGCATCGCCATCGACCTTGGTCAGAATAACGCCGGTTAGAGGCAGCGCTTCATTAAAAGCACTGGCCGTATTGACGGCATCCTGACCAATCATGGCGTCAACCACGAAAAGGGTTTCGACCGGCTTAACGGCAGCATGAAGGCCCTTAATTTCAGTCATCAAGGCTTCGTCAATATGTAAGCGCCCCGCCGTATCGACAATCAATACATCGGCAAAACTTTTGCGCGCTGCGGCCAGTGCCGCCTCGGCAATGTCAATCGGGCTTTGCTCGGCAGCACTGGGGAAGAACTCAGCACCAACCTCTGTGGCCAGCACTTCAAGTTGCTTAATCGCCGCTGGACGATAAACATCGGCACTCACGACCATGACTTTTTTCTTTTCTCGCTCGCTGAGGTACCGGGCTAACTTGGCAACAGAGGTGGTTTTACCCGCCCCCTGCAAACCCGCCATTAAAATCACAGCTGGCGGCGCGGCAGCGAGGTCGAGGCTCTCGTTACTAGCGCCCATTACCAATTCGAGCTGGTCTTGTACAATCTTTAAAAACTGTTGGCCCGGGTTGAGGCTGAGATTAACTTCCTGGCCCACCGCTCTATCGCGCACCTGGTCAATAAACGCCTTCACCACTGGCAGCGCGACATCGGCCTCTAGTAGCGCCATGCGCACTTCTCGTAAAGTGTCCTTAATGTTTTCTTCGCTTAGGGTCGATTTTCCAGAGATGGCTTTCAGGCTATGTGAAAGGCGATCACTAAGATTTTCAAATAGAGCCATGGTCTTGTTCTCCCCGCTTAAAAAGGTTATTTACGCTTCAGGTACGGCGTTCAAATTGGCGATATCAGTCACGCAGTATAACCGATCAAAACCCTTACCGGCAGCCACCTGGCGAGACTGGGAGTGAATCATTTAGCGAACAGCTCCACTCAACGAAAGCCTTAAGCGCAGGCTTTGCGCGACTGCTTTTCTGTGCCAAACTCAACGAATCTGATCAACACGAACAGCTCTTATGTCCGTACAAATTACTGCCGCGTTTGCTATTGTCTGCTACCTGTCTGCTTTCGGGCTGCAGGTCCGCACCAGTCTACAAACATCTAACGGCACAAGTTCTGCTTCAAAAGGCGCGATACTTGGACTTAGCGTCCTCGGTTTAGGCGCCCATTTAGCCACCAGCACACAACAGATCTTTACCAGCTCGGGCACCGATTTTAGCTTGCTGCCCTTATCGGTTGCCGTTTTCCTGATTATCAACTTTATGGTGATTTGTGGCAGTCTGCGTCAGCCCTTTCAGAGCCTATTTCTCTTATTATTTCCCTTTAGTGCATTAGCCCTAGCGCTATCTTTATTGCCTGTATGGCAAAGCCCTCCCCGCAACAACCTGCCTTTGGGCCTAAGCCTACATATTTTATTATCGATTATTGCCTACAGCCTGTTGAGCATTGCTGCGCTTGAAGCCCTCTTTCTCGCCTACCAGAACCGTCAACTCCACCAGCACCACAGCAGTGCTTTGATGCGTATATTGCCACCCTTGCAAACCATGGAAACGCTGTTGTTTGGTCTGGTTATCACCGGTTTTACCCTACTGACACTGGCTCTGATTAGCGGACTACTCTTCGTCGACAATTTTTTTGCCCAGCACCTGGTGCACAAGACGACTTTTTCCATTGTCGCCTGGCTGGTTTACGCTATTTTATTGTGGGGGCATTTCCGCTGGGGTTGGCGTGGAAAAACAGCAACACTATGGACACTTGGCGGGTTTATCTTATTAGTGCTGGCTTTCTGGGGCACCAAATTTGTCCTCGAGGTTATTTTGGCTTAGAGCCAGTCATTAAAGCCAGTTGCCTTACTGTGCAAACTCCGTCAACATGACGCATCCTTAGCCACGAGAGCTTAGCCCTCTTTGAACGACGCCCCGATATGGTTGCTAACCAGTGTACTGGCTGGCTTGCTAATGATTTCTGCTTTTTTCTCTGGTTCTGAAACGGGCATGATGTCTCTCAACCGTTACCGACTAAAGCATCTCGCTAAAAAAAGCCGTGGAGCCCGCCGGGCCCAAAAGCTTCTCGAACGCCCCGACCGGCTGATTGGCATCATTCTTATCGGCAACAATGCCGTTAATATTCTTGCCTCCATCATTGCCTCCATCATTAGTATTCGTCTTTTTGGTCCTGACATCGGCATTTTTGTGGCTACTTTAGGCTTAACTCTTGCCATTTTGATCTTTTCGGAGGTCACTCCGAAAACCATCGCCGCACTGCACCCTGAGGCGGTTGCTTTCAAGGCCAGCCATATCCTCAAACCTCTATTAAAAGTAGCCTATCCACTGGTATGGATAGTCAACCATCTATCCAACACCCTGGTGCGTATCCTGGGTTTTAACCCTTTGAAAAAAGTTGACGACAGTCTGAGTAAAGAAGAACTGCGCACTGTCGTTGATGAGAGCAAGGAAGAAAACCTTTCCTCACGTCATCAGGACATGCTGATCAGCGTTCTCGATCTGGAAAAAATTAGCGTCAACGATATTATGGTGCCGCGCAGTGAGATCCTCGGCCTGAATCTTGACGATGACATCGATACACTAGTCGAGCACATTATTAATACCCAGCACACTCGCCTGCCCGTCTATAAGGGCGATATAAATCAGATAGTCGGCATTCTGCATATCCGCAAAATGAGTCGTATTTTGCGGGGCGGCGAGGGCGAATTAACCAAGGAAGCCATCCAGCGCTTCACTAATCCGACCTACTTCATTCCGGCAGAAACACCTCTGCATATACAGCTAATTAACTTTCAAAAGAACAAGTATCGTCTGGGACTAGTGGTCGATGAATATGGAGAGATTGAGGGTCTGGCTACTCTCGACGACATTCTCGAAGAGATCGTCGGCGACTTCACAACCAATATTTTCGAGCACGAAGATGAAATAGCCCTGCAGGATGACGGCGCTTACTTGATCGACGGTGCCGCCAGTATTCGCGACATCAACAAAACCACACACTGGGATTTGCCGGTGGATGGGCCAAAAACCTTGAACGGCCTGGCCCTTGAGCATCTTGAAAGTTTCCCCGATGCCAGAGTCAGTTTCACTATTGACAGCTATCGCATGGAAGTACTCGCACTCTCAGAAAAAAGAATCAGCAAATTAAAGGTTTGGCAGATAACAGCCCCTAAAGAAGAAACACTTTAGCAAGCCATTGTAAATCAACCAAAGGGATTGCCAATCTTGCTTCGAGCGTGAGCCTTTATTAGCACTGCTCGTCGTGCAGCATTGTCTAGTGAGCCCCACTCTCGAATTTCCCCGCCGCTGCGGTGGCAACCGGTACAGATATCGTCCCTGTTGAGGAGGCAAATGGCGACACAAGGTGACATCAGCGGTGTGTCTTCTCCGCCCTCACCCTTGCCGCGTAAGTTTCGCCATTTATTAGCCACGTTCACTAAGCCCTTCTATACAACATGCAAAGGCTTGAGCGATGTGCGGAAACTCGCCGCTTTTTCAATATATGTCGCCGCAGAACCCTGCAAAACGGCGATGGTTTTTTCGTCCAGTTGACGGACGACTTTTGCCGGCGTACCCAGTACCATCGAGTTGTCAGGGATCACCATGCCTTCAGGCACCAACGCATTGGCACCAATTAAACAATTTTTACCAATGACAGCGCCATTGAGAATCACCGCATTAATACCTATTAGCGAGTTATCGCCAATGGTACACCCATGAATCATAGCGCAATGGCCGATGGTGATATTGCAGCCGATGTTTGCCTGTATCCCCGGGTCGGTGTGAATCACGGCTGTGTCCTGCACATTGGTGCCAGCCCCGATATTGATAATATCGGTATCGCCACGAATCACGGCGCCAAACCAGACGCTGGCCTGGTCGCCCAAATTAACGGAGCCAATAACGTCGGCACTGGGAGCGACAAAGACATCCTTACCCAGAGTCGGTACCCGGTCTTCGTATTGATAAATCATCTATTCACCTATTTTATTAATCACTAGTTGATTGGCCCCGCCCACCTCTCCGCTTACTGCCGGGGCCCTTATTGTCTTTCAGAGCTCTTGCACTCAGGGCTTACCTTCAAAACTTACTTTCAGGAAAGTTCGGAAATTGTTGGCGTATTTCCGCTGGCAAATCCGCTCGGTCGACCTCGGCACTCAAGCCGACATCAAAGACACGATTAAGCATATCTATCAGCACCGTTAGCGTAAAACCCCAAATGGTGTAGCCTGCGTAATGATAGCAGGGCATCCAGCACCAGGTGCCCAGTACGTCCACACGTTTTTTTATTAAGTGCTGCGGCTCCAGCAGGTACGACAGAGGTACGTGAAAAATGGCTTCCAGTTCAGTAAAGTCAGGTAAGAGGGGCAGATCGGGACGAATGAAGCCCAAATAGGGCGTCACTTTCACCCCCAGACGCGTACGTCGCTGGGGTAATGCGGCGATCAGCTCAACTTCTGACGGAGCCAGCGCAACTTCTTCTTCGCTTTCACGCAAGGCTGTAAACAGCAGGCTGCTGTCGCTCTGCTCCCACTTGCCGCCGGGAAAGGCAACCTGCCCAGGGTGATTCTTCAGGTGTTGAGCACGCTGAGTAAAGACTAGTCTGGGGTCAATTTCTCGTGTTAAGGCAAGCAGCACAGCAGCCTCTCGCTGCCCTTCTTCGGGCTGCAAAGGTGCGGGAGGAAGGCTATAGAGCTGTTCAGTAATTGTCTTTAACACCAATAAAACCTGCTTCTTTAATTGCCAAGCCCTGTAGGGGCAAGGTTATACTCAGGAAAACCCATTGTCATAAACTATTCAGGATAAACCAGTCCCTTGAAATACTGCAGTAGTTGCGGCGGAACTATCACCCGTCGTATCCCCGAAGGGGACGATCGTCACCGCCACATTTGTGATGGTTGTGAAACCATACATTATCAAAACCCGTGCATTATCGCTGGTTGCATTCCCGTTTTTCAAAATCAGGTACTGCTCTGCCGGCGTGCCATTGAACCCGCTTACGGCTATTGGACTTTGCCGGCAGGCTTCATGGAGAACGGCGAAACCATGCTCGAAGGCGCCATGCGCGAATGTGTGGAAGAGGCCAACGCCCACCTGCACTCGCTGGAACTCTATAGCATGATAGACATTCCCCATATCAATCAGGTTTATGTATTTTTCCGTGGCGAGCTGGCGAAACCCGAATTTTCAGCAGGCATTGAATCCCTCGAAGTCCAGCTTTTTGACGAAGAACAAATACCCTGGCAAGACATCGCTTTCCCCTCAGTGAAAAGAACGCTTAAGCATTTTTTCAAGGATAGGGAAAGCGGTATTTTCCCGGTGAGAACAGACGCGATTCGCCGTAAATAAGGGTACAAAAGCCAGGATATAGCGACAATCTTCACACAGTCAAAACCGGGCTTATTACGCCAAAATGCTGTAAAAACTACTGTTTTGTCTTATTTGGCACCCTCAAAGACAGTTAACGCCCTCCTGCCACTTAAGCCTTTTACGTAAAGTCTTTGCTTTGTAAACTAGACAGTACCTTCAATAATAAAACACAGAATAAAACTCACTCTACATCGCTATCCAAGACAGGGAACCACTGGGAATGATACTGACCTCTAAAAGCCTATCCGTGAGTCTGCGCTTCGCCACACAAGCAATGGCTGTTTTCATGCTATTGGGCCCCAGCGCCAACGCCAACCCTAGCTCTTACTCGGTGGAACAGCAAACAGTTTATGACCTAAAGTCCGTTTTTGCCTCGGTACAATCGATGGATATCACTCAGGGTAGAGCCCGTATCGGGGGCACTCTGGTCGAACTACTCGTTGATGAAGGTGATATTGTCGAAGCCGGGCAAAAACTGGCTCTGGTGCGCGACGCTAAACAGAAACTACAAATCGAAGCTTTCGCTTCAAAGTTGCACTCTCTGCAAGCGCAGTTACAGCTCGCCCAAACAACCTTACAGCGCGTGTCGACCCTGCAAAAAAGCGGTAAAGCCAGCCAGTCTGAGCTCGACAAAGCACAGACGCAGGTCGATGTGGTCACTGCCGATATCGCCGCACTTAAACTTGATCAGGCCGTCGTCCGCGAAGCCCAGTCGCAGGGCGATGTTTTCGCCCCCGCCGGTGGACGAGTCCTGAGTGTTAAAGTCATTCAAGGCGCGGTGGTAATGCCAGGCGAGGTGATTGCCGATATCGCCGCTGATCGCTATATCTTGCGCCTGCTACTGCCCGAGCGTCATGCCCGTTTTATCAAAAAAAGCGACACGGTCTTGGTGGCAGAGCGAGGCATGCTCGATGTCAGTGATGAGACGTCGCAATCAGTACGCCGCGAGGGCATCGTGTCACAGGTTTACCCAGAGCTCGACAATGGTCGTGTGGTGGCCGATGTTAACGTCGAGGGTCTCGGTGATTTCTTTGTTGGCGAGAGAGTTCGAGTTTGGGTTTCCACCGATCAGCGCCAGACCTATGTCATTCCCGAATCTTATATCCACCGCCGCTACGGTTTAAGTTTTGTCTATCTCAGCGACGGTACTGAAATCGTCATCCAACCCGGCAGTAAACTCGATGGTGGTATAGAAGTGCTATCCGGTCTACACACCGGCGACACATTGGTGCAGCGACCGACACCAAACGCAGCCCACGCCAATAGCGCGGGGCAATAATTATGTCCATGGGTATCGCAGGGCGCACTGCCCAGTCCTTTATTCAGTCAGCGTTAACGCCAGTGATTCTGATTGTTTCGGTGATTCTCGGCGGCATGGCTCTCATCAGTATGCCTCAGGAAGAAGACCCCCAGATCACCGTACCCTTCGTTGATATTTTCATCACTACCCCCGGTCTAAAGGCGGAAGATGTCGCCGAGCTAGTCACCAAGCCCTTTGAAGATATTTTAAAGGGCATCGACAATGTCGAGCACATCTACTCCATGACCCGCGATGACGGCATCGCTCTTACCGTACGTTTCGATACTGGCTTCGATGACGACACTGCTGTGGCTCGGGTTAACGATGCGATTGATGCCAACCGCTATCGTATGCCAGCTCATTTGCCGCCACCCTTAGTGATCGGCCGCAGCATCGACGATGCCGCCGTCGTAGTCCTGACGCTGTCACCCAAACCCGGCAATAAAGGTCGCTGGAGTGCCGACACTCTTTACGACCTTACTGAAGAACTAAAGCACGAAATCATCAAGGTCGACGATGTCGGCCTGACCTATATTATTGGCGGCCACCCCAAAGAACTGCGCATCGAACCCGATCCCGAACTGCTCGCGCTCTATGGCATAACGCTCAATCAGGTAGTCGAAAAAATTCGTAATGCCAACTCGTCATTTTCCGCCGGCAGCCTGCGTAATAACAACCAACTCACCCCGATAATTGTCGGCCAAACCCTGCATAACACCACAGAGATTGGCCTGTTAGTCATCACGACAGTCGATGGCCGTCCTGTCTATTTACGCGATGTTGCCAAGGTTGTTATCGACGCCAGCCTGGGAGAGCATCGTGTCTCACAGCTCCTACCGGTCAGCGCAGATGGCAAAAGCTACGAGCGTCTACCAGCGGTCAGCTTATCCATCGGCAAGCGTAATGGTGCCAACGGCGTGGCCATTAGCGAAGACATCTTAAAGCGTCTTGAGCTGGTGCGTGGCGGTTTGATTCCCGATGATATCAACGTCGAAATCACCCGTGATTTCGGAGAAACTGCGGGCCACAAATCCAACGAAATGATGCTCCACCTCATTCTGGCCACCGCCGCCATCGTTGTTATTATGGCTGCTTTTTTGGGCTGGAGAGAAGGCATCGTCGTGCTGCTGGTGGTACCAGCGACCATTCTCCTCACCTTTTTTACCTGTTGGATGTTAGACGTCACGCTCAACCGGCTGACCATGTACGGTATTATTTTTTCCATTGCGATTCTCGCCGACGATGCCATTGTGGTGATAGAAAATGTCTCACGGCACTGGAAAATGTTTGACGAGCGTAGCCTGTTACAAAAAACCATTGACGGGGTTTCCGAAGTTGGTAATCCGACGATTATCGCCACTTTTACCGTTGTGATGGCAATGCTGCCAATGCTTTTTATTCACGGCTTTATTGCCCCCTTTCTCGAACCCATTCCTATCGCTGCCATTGCCGCAATGATTTTCTCCCTCTTCCTCGCCTTTAGTGTTGTGCCCTGGGCCATGCTGAAATTGCACCCCGGGGCTAACGACGACAGTACAAAAAGCGAATCAAGAGCAGATATGCTGGAGGACGAAAAGGAGGTTCAGGGCGGTATTTTTGGCCAGGCTGTTCGCGCCACGCTAAGTCGCATGATCAGCACCCCCAAGCGGGCCAAATACACCGTATTTGCCATTGTCGGCTTCACCCTACTGACCTTTTTACTCCCGTATTACAAACTTGTCCTGTTTAAAATCATGCCTTTTGACGACAAACAAGACATTCAAATACAGTTTGATTTACCCGAGGGTGCCACTCTTGAAATGACAGACCGCACCTTAGTCGAAGCGGCCAATTTAATTGGCGATATTGAAGAAATACAAAACATACAACTCTACGCCGGTATCGCCGGGCCCTTTAACTTTTACGGGCTAGTGCGCCAGGATTATCTACGCAATTCGCCTGAATTAGGGGAGATTCGCATTCGCTTGTCGTCTACCTGGGAGCGCGACCGCGAAAGCCACGATATCGCCATGGAAATAAGGCAGCGCTTAAAAGCCTTAGTACTACCCGAAAATACCACGGTAGAGTTAGTCGAATCACCCCCAGGACCACCGGCGCCTTACATAGTGCTGGCCGAGGTCTATGGGCCCGACGCCGAAACCCGACGCCAGAACGCGCGCAAAATTCAGCAAGCCATTGACCAGGTGCCGGCCCTCGCTGAAACAGACAACTCTCTTGGCAATCCAACCCTGCGTATGCGCATCGCCATTGACCAGGAAAATCTCGAGTTCCATCAGGTTGATGAAGGCGTCGTTTACAGCACCCTCGCCGCTCTGCTGCAGGGCGTAGACCTCGGTTACTCCCACCGTGGCGATGGCCGCAACCCTATTCCCATTGTCCTACACCTCCCCAAAGAGTCACTCACCTTGGGTGAGCGCTTGCTATCCACGCCTATTCCCACGATGACCGGTGAAACAAGAGAGCTGGGCGATGTGGTCAGCATTAGTAACGAGCCTGCCTCCTACCCCATCTATCGTCGCGATGGACGCTTTGCCGACATGGTAACGGCCAGTATTCGTGGCCGGCACGAAGATGCCCCCATGTATGCCCTGTATGACGTTGAACAGGTTATCAATGACATGGACTGGCCGGAAGGGATGAAGCCCGATGTTCGCTACTTCGGCCAACCCGAAGATGAGAGCAAACCCACCTTACTGTGGATGGGTGAGTGGGATGTCACCCGTGAGACCTTCACCGAGCTTGGCTCCGCCTTTAACTACGCCATACTCGGTATTTATATTCTCGTCGTTGGCCAATTCAGCAGCTTTAAAACACCACTGGTTGTCCTACTGCCCGTGCCTCTGGGTTTTTCGGGGATCATTCTCGGTCACTGGATCATGGACGCCACCTATTCCATGCCCTCCACTATTGGTCTGATTGCCCTCTCGGGTATCGTGGTGCGCAACTCGATTTTATTAATCGAGTTTATCCACATGAAAAGCCGTGAGGGCGTGCCAATGCGCACGGCGGCCCTGGAAGCAGCGGCTATTCGCGCCAAACCCATCTTTCTCGCCGCTCTGGCTGGCATTGCTGGTGCCGCTTTTATCTTGCCCGACGCCATGCTGCACGGCATGGGTGTAGCCCTGATGTTCGGCCTCGCTTCATCGACCCTGCTGACACTAATGGTGATACCTGCCATGTATGTCTGGCTGCGCGATGACGGACGTGAGGTGTAGAATTAATTCAACGAGATACACCTTCAATAGATTTTCAATTGATAAATAACTTATTGAGATAAGGAAGTCACTAGATGCAACAAATAACCAGACCGTTAAAGACCTATAGACCTGATATCGACGGACTCAGGGCCATAGCTGTACTTGCTGTCATCGCCTTTCATTTGGATTTAAGCCTGTTTGCTGGGGGACATATCGGTGTCGACGTTTTCTTTGTCCTCTCTGGGTTCCTAATTACCTTTACAATTACCCAAAAAACACTCAACAAAAAATTTTCTATCAAAACGTTTTATCTACAGCGAATCAATCGGCTCTTCCCCGCGCTACTAGCCACTGTAGGTGCAACCTTTATCGCCTCGTTATTTGTGTTGCTACCCAACGATTTTGAACGATTTTCACTTTCTTCCATTGCTGCCTTATTCTCAGCATCCAATTTTCTATTTTGGAGTGAAGCCGGTTACTGGGATGTTTCATCCAATACTAAGCCCCTATTACATACTTGGTCTCTCGGTGTCGAAGAGCAATTTTATTTAATCTACCCGTTGCTGCTGCTATTTATTTTTCGGACTCGCATCAATACCGCAAAATTTCTTTTGGCACTAACCGTACTTGGGGTCATTATTTGCTATTTTTATACGCAGGCAGACACTTCTGGTGCCTTTTTTTTACTCCCAGCACGTTTTTTTCAATTCTTCATTGGCGGCGCTCTTGCTGCGCTAGTACATGAAGGGGCTATTCAGAAACTGATTATAAAAAAACATGCTAGATGGCTATTGCTATGCACTGGTTTAGGCTTAATTCTCTATGCCTGTGTGGCATTCGGCAACACCCTCTATCCAGGTCTTTATGCACTGGCACCCTCTTTAGGTGCGCTATTAGTCATCATGTCTGGCAGTTCTGCCATCGGACAGGGCTGCCTCGGCAGGATTTTTCTCGAAAACCCTGTTTTCTCCTGGCTTGGTAGAATCTCTTACTCTCTATACTTGACGCACTGGCCGATTATTGTACTTTATCGTTATTCAACCAACGAAACATTAACACCGGTTGAGGTACTGTCATTACTTACGGCATCCATTATAACTGGAGCCATTCTGCATTATTGCATTGAGAAAAAATTCTATGCGAGTCGTTTCAATATTGATAATTCTCAGCCACAACATAAAACTCAGCCCCGGCAAACACTGATTACTTTAGCGTTGGGGCTTTTCATGGCCGCTATTTCTTTACACGCCTGGCTGAACAATGGATGGCCCTGGCGGTTCGATAATTTAAGTTATTCAGCCGAAGATATTAAAGCAGCCTCATATAAACGATTCGCTTATTTCTCCAAATCCTGCCCCGTTGAAAAATGGCCTTCAAACGAAAACTGTATTGGCCGTGATGCTAAAACGATTCTTTTTTTTGGCAACTCCCATGAGCCTGATGGCATTAGCTTCATGCAAGCGGGCTACTCAGAAACACTAAAAAAATATAATCTTGTGACTTTTGGAACATTCAATGATTGCAAGAACTTACTTCGTAAAAAACAACAGTGGAAAAGTGATAATGAGCACTGCCAAAATCGTTTAAATCACCTTCTTGATCCCGATTTTGTTGCGAATATAGATGTCATTATTTACTCCGCTCACCACACCTTTCTTCCCCACAATAGGGGCGGGTGGGAAATAATGAATGATCTTAAGAAAATCAATCACGCCATAAAAATTATTACAATCGGGGACTACATTGAAACAAACACACCTTGTGTAAAGTTTTTAAACGAAACTGGGAATACCGAGAGTTGCTTTGCAAGTGATAATATTGCTTATGCCGTAACTAACGTTGAAACGCAGGAGCTTTACCTCGAATTTTCTTTTCTTATTGATCTCTATATTGACCGGCTCGATCTCTTGTGTGCCAACGAAAATTTAGCTTCATGCTTGTCACAGTCGCCCCGAGGCGTGCCCTATAGTTTTGACAAGCATCATATTTCTCTTGAATTTTCCGAAATGAGTGGTCGTATATACGCAAAGAAAAACCCCACCCTATTCTCTGATATTCTCAATAATGCAACCGCAGCCCATTAACAGTACACATCAAGTAGGGGGAGTAAAAATGGCAAAAAAAGGGCGCACCTAAACCCGCCTCAAACGCAAACCGCTACCCTCACTATCCGCCGCTATCAATAGACTGCTATCCTCTGTGGTACACAGGCCTTATAGCTGCCCTGCTTGGCAGCCAGTATATCTGTCCTTTCCGTGGCAAAAACGTTGCACAAGACATCGCCTCGAGCCTAGCTGATCAAAAATCTCCCAGGCTTACCGGAAAACGAGATGCGAACCCTTCAGCGGACTGCCAGCGGCATTGCGTTCAACATAAGAGGCGAACACCGCATTTTCTATGCCCCCACCATTGACTTGATTGCCCTCTCGAGTATTGTGGTGCGCAACTCGATTTTATTAATCGAGTTTATCCACATGAAAAGCCGTGAGGGCGTGCCAATGCGCACGGCGGCCCTGGAAGCAGCGGCTATTCGCGCCAAACCCATCTTTCTCGCCGCTCTGGCTGGCATTGCTGGTGCCGCTTTTATCTTGCCCGACGCCATGCTGCACGGCATGGGTGTAGCCCTGATGTTCGGCCTCGCTTCATCGACCCTGCTGACACTAATGGTGATACCTGCCATGTATGTCTGGCTGCGCGATGACGGACGTGAGGTGTAATCAGGGAATCTAAATACAGCGATTAGCAGCCCGCTTTTATTGCCAAACAGGGCCGGACAAAACTAAGGCTAGTCCTACTAGCCCCCCAGTCAAGCCGGCGGTTTAAACTCTGCTTAAACGCAAAACGCTGCCCTCACCATCAGCCGCAACCAACAGGCCACCCTGTCCATCGACACAGAGTCCGCCGGCGAAATCCAGTGGGCAAATAGCGCCAATGGGTAAATGCGTGGCAATTTGCTCAGGTTTACTCTCACTACCAAGCTCAATCGCCCAAATGGAATGGCTAGCCCGATCCAGCACATAAAGGGTATTGCCGATGGCAGTCATACCTCGTGGATCAAGCAGGCCCCCAAGCACTGTTGACACCTCACCTGCTGGGCTGATTTCTAGTACACACCCGTCACCACTATCCGAGACATAGCACTTACCCTGCCACTGCAAAACATCACTGGGGGCATTCAAGTCTTCGACCACGGTGCTGATTTCACCCGAAGCGGTAATGGCAAGCACTGAATTGGTATTTTCCCGCACCACCAGCACAGCGCCATCCTCTGCGGCACACAGTCCTTTTAATTGCCCCTGCTTGGCAACCAGTATGTTTGTCCTTTCCATCTTGAAGTCGTAACGTAAAACATCGCCTCGGGCGGTACTCATTAAAAACTCACCCGGTTTGCCGGCGGCAATGGCCCGAACAAAGCGAGGCGCGGAAGTATCCAGCGGACTACCAACGGCACTACGCTCACCGCTGGGGGCGAGCATCACCAGGCTAAGGCCGTCGACGACACAAAAAGTACCTGAAGCCATATCGCAGGCAATACCCCAGGGGCCGACCCAGCCGGGTGCCACAAACACACGTTCATCATTGCTACCGTCCATCGCCACTTCGGCAACGCCGCCATCGACAAAGTGGGAGAGGTAGAGTTTACCGCGGGCATCAATCGCGAGGTTATCGATACCGGGGCGAACCTTCGCGACTATAGTTTGCTCACCGTTTTCGATATCAATTTTTACCACTTCGCCATTGCCCGCTTGAGGCGATAATAGCTCACCCGAGGGAGTGAATTTCACAGCCGTTGGATGAGATAACCCCGTTGCCACCTGCTCCTGCACGCCAGTTTCGAGGTCTATGCGCCAGACCTCACCCTTCGGCACCAAAGGAAAATAAAGCTTACCATCGGGTCCGCCCGCTAGAGCATTAGGACTATCGAGGTCTTTGGTAATTAAACGTGGTGCTCGGTCATCGTGAGGATAAAGTTCAAGCAAGCGGCCCTTAGATCGATGCTCATCAACAAATAGACGGTCATTGAAGACAGTGACGCCGTTGGCCGAGGGTAATTCATCGGCGACGACCGTGACCTCCCCACTGGGTTTGCGCATAGTCACCTGGGCGCTCATCACCTCGGTAGCATACATGTTGCCAACTGAGTCGAAGGCAACATCATCGGGACCGGTAATCGACCCACCATTGGGGGCAATCACTTCTAATTCACCACTCGTGGTATCGATGGCTGTCACCTGACTCCCCATAGCCTGGGCAACATACAACCTGCCATCGGTGCCAAACTGTATGCCATTGGCGCCGAATAAAGCACTGGGCGGAGTGATCCGGCTTAATTGCCAACCGGCCAGCAAACAAGGTTCTACGGCTTGTTGACCGTGTAACGCTGCAAAACGATTATTCATTGTTACACCTCGCATTAAATTATTGATAGTGGCGCCTCAGCAAATGAAAGGCAAAAAAAAACCTGCGACAGATAGCTGCCACAGGGTTTTTTCAAATCATTTATTGAACTTACATTACACGTTCACATTCAAATTAAACAGTTTTTTGACGTTGTCGTGAATACAAGCATTCTGCTGCTCCAGGCTAAGGTGCCCCATCTGCTCGTCGAGAATTTGCTGCGAAATAGGCCAGCAAGCATCAGTATGGGGATAATCGTTGGCCCACATCAGACAGCCACTATCGATGACATCCTGGTTGCGATAAGCCGTTTCGTCATCCTGAAAAGTAAAGGAGACATTCTGGTCGATATATTCACTGGGCGGACGTGTCAACTGACATTCAGTCGCAGGCCCCAGGCGAGCAATAGCATGATCGGCCCGGTACTTGTAGTGAGGAATCCAACCCGCATCGCCTTCAGCCACCACCATTTTCAGCTTGGGGTGACGTTCAAAAACGCCACCAAATAAAAAGACACCCAATACATCTTGAACACCACGAATAATATTCATAAAGCCATTGGCCGCATGACCACGCTTGGGTGCTAGTACTTCTTTAACACCACAATCGTCAGACGTGAGGATGTGGAAGCACATAGGCATATCGAGGTCGACAGCACATTCCCAAAGGGCATCGTAATCGGCGTGGTCATAATCGGCGTAGCCGGGGCGACCAGGCATCATCATACCAACATGGCCCTGGGCTTTTGCACGCTTGACATCAGCGATGGCAGAATCGACTGATAGTACAGCAGATTGAGCCAAACCAAAGAGCCGATTGGGCACAGCGCCGCAGAAAGTCTCCAACCATCGGTTATAGGCCTGCATACACGCATCTTTATATTCAAGGTCCGGATGGCCGCACATGACCATTCCCACAGAAGCATAAATAACTTCTGCGCAAACACCATCCTGATCCTGAACTTCAGCACGAAAGTTCGGGTTCCAGGCCGCATTCGGTAGCTGGTCGAATTTGGCATCGCGATACTTGGGTAATTCAGCAGCGGGTACGCCTGCGGCGCCCAGCAAAGCCAGGGGGATGATGTCATCAAGACCGGGAATATTAAAAATCGAACCCCCAGTGGGTCCATCGATAACGGTGGGTGCGCGATCACGAAATTTGGGGTCAATAAAATCAATATAAGTATTGGGCGGTTCGACAATATGAGAATCCGCTGAAATACCTGGTTTACGAGTAGCCATGTAACCTCCATCCTTTTTTTATTTAGTTATTTGAGTTTGCAGCTCTGAATGAATACGGCAAACAATCCTGTAAAGATATTTACATTTTGCAAACCGACTCGGTTTCTGTCAAACAATCCGATTACTTTTCGAGCTTATCTCACTTCTTTTTTGTGACCAGAATTTTTGTCGCCTAAATCACACGATTAAGAAGTCGTCATAGGCGTCACTTCTTTATATCTCAAAAGTGATGCCGCTAGACGATGTCGACACCACGTTATGCTTGTATTTAGTGCGTCCTAATAACGGACTATTTCAAATTGCCCCTCGCCCAATTACAATACCGCAGCGAACATTTTTTAACGAATAGACAACAACTTATGCAAGAAAATCAGAAACAGATCCTAATAGAAAAACTGCTTCACAGCATTCGTAGTCGTCCTGTTCCGGCCGCCTCTAACGGCGTACAAAAAACACTGGATGAAAGCTCTCTTGCTCAAACATTTTATGAGCTTATCAGTGAAGCCACTGGGGACAATCACAAATCTGAACAAAAACAGGTAACCATCTTATTAGCCGATTTACGTGGCTTTAGTTCCATGTCAGAAAAACATACCGCAGAGGAATTAATTGATCTGCTGAATCGCTATTTCCATAAAATGAGCGAAATCATCCTACATTATGGTGGCACCATTGATAAATTTATGGGCGACTCGGTAATGGCGCTGTTTGGCGCCCCCTCCAGTGGTGAAGATGACCTGGAAAGAGCTCTTGCCTGTGCCGTTGAAATGCAATTGGCGATGAATGAGGTTAACGCCACCAATAACGCACTAGGGCTGCCCAATATTTATATGGGCATCGGACTCAACACGGGGACGGTGGTAGCTGGCAATCTCGGCTCTAAACTACACAGTGAATACACCGTTATCGGCAACGAAGTCAATCTCACCTCGCGCATTGAGGCCCATAGCTTGCGGGGACAAATTATGCTCAGCGAGAGCACTTATGACCTGGCTGAAGATTACGTCAGTGTGGGAACCATTAACGACGTACTTGTAAAAGGCCGTTCGAAGAGCGTTCGCCTCTACGAATTGCTATCGACAAGCCGACCACGAACCTTGGAAGTCCCCCAGCGAGAAATACGTAAAAGCCCACGCATCGCTGTCAACATGCCACTTAATTTTCAAACGGTCGCGGGTAAAACCGTACAAACTGAAGAATACGAAGGCCGTATTAACAATATCAGCTACAACGGCATGATGGCTGTTTTACCCATGCCCATACAGCCCAGTGCAGAAATTAAGATCCACTTTGCCCTTTCGATGATGTCCAACCAAACCAGTGAAATCTATGCCAAAGTACTTCACGTGCAGGAATTAGACAATCAGTTTTATTGCCAGCTCGAATTTACTTTTATCAACGATGACGCCCAGCGAGAACTAAAAGAATTTATTGACCGAATCATCGAGAGCAATTAATCGAGAACAATTAAAAATTGCCTTTAGCTTACACTCGGCGGATTAAGGGCCATCTGATTCAGCCAGTAGGCGTAAAAGTGGCTAAAAAGCGTTAATAACTAAACTCTACGTACTGGCGCGCCATTGGAACAACATGCAGGTAAAAATCCATCAGCCGTTTCGAGGCCACATCTGTCGTCGATAGTTCGGAGATATCGCCCTCACAATAATTGACAGTCATGCGCAAAGCGTTACCCAGTTCACCAGAGCCTTCTAGCAGAGCCTGCTTAATATCTTCATCAATAGGTAGCTCTTCCAGAGCATCTTCCAAAGAAATACCTAGAAGCGCATCGAGCCGTGAGAATAAGCCCGTCATAAAATAGGCCCCCTTTTCAGATTTTTTCCCTAATTCAATAGCCAAAGCTTCACACATCAGAGCACGCACTAAAGCAGACTCTAGAATATCGGTATTATTTTCACTGAGCCTCCCTGCCATCACAACGTACACCAAGCGCATCAGGGTATCGAGACCGAGAATAAACACCGTTTCATCAATTGATGTAATTTCACCGGAAAAGCCATACATCGCCGAATTAACATAGCGCAACAACTTATAACTGAGGGCAACATCGTGTGAAACCAGCTCTGTCAACTCCTTAATACTGACATTTGGCTGGTTGAATTTAGTGGCGAGCTCGACAATAGCTATTTGATGACTATTTATTTTTCTGCCAGTAACAATCTTTGGATAAGAGAAATAATAGCCCTGGAAGAGGTCAAAACCCATAGCAAGGCATCGCTCCACTTCATCCTCTGTCTCAACCTTTTCAGCTAGTAACTTCACATTGAATTTTTTGAGTTGAGTCATTTTTTGACTCAACTGGTCGATACCAATATCGGCCACATCAATCTTAATAATGTCGACAATTTTAAGATAGGGCTGATGCCAGGGATCAAAATTATAATCATCAAGGGCGAGGGTATAACCTCGTTTTTTTAACATGAAAAGGGCATCTATGACCTCCTCATCAGGCTCTATATGTTCCAGTATTTCGATGACTAAATTTGAGCTGATTTCAGGAATCGGATAACTGCCAACCAGGAACTCCCGTGGCATATTAATAAAAGCCGTTTTATCACCAACCAACTCTTCAAAGCCAATTGAGGTAAAGACGTTACTCAATAGCTCTGCGGTCGCCAAGCTGTGATCTTCGATGTCTACAAAGTTATTATTATCTAAGCGATAGAGTAATTCATAAGCCGCAACAGTAAAATCCCGATCATAGATTGACTGGCGACCAACATAAGTTAAGTCAGGCATATCATATCCTTATGGGTTAAAGCTTTCGCTTTCTAACATAACGAATACCCGCTCTAATATTTAAAAGGTCACCCTACAAAATTGATTAACCGCCTCCAAATTCTAATATCAGCACATAGCAGCGATAGGCTAACAACCAAGATAGCAAGTGTCGACTATCGCTACTGTGTGCTATTCGAAACTTTACAAACTCTTAATGCCACTCACCCATAAGCTTTGGAGCGTGCGATCATACGTTGCGCCTGAGTATAATGAGGCTTGTCCAGCATAATGCCATCAAGACCGACAACGCCCATGTCAGGGTTTGCTTCGAAGACCTCCACCACACGACGTGACCACGCCAACTGTTCAGCAGTAAACGAAAAAGACTCATTGATAATGTCTACTTGATTGGGGTGTATTGCCATCATGCAGGTAAAACCCGCTCGGCGCGCACCAAGACAGGCATCACGTAAACCGTCATCATCTTTGAAGTCAGTGAAGACCGTATTGCAAGCTTCTATCCCTGCCGAGGCTGCTGCGGCCAAACACAAACTGCGAGCAGTACGAAAAAGATCATCCCAGTTACCATCCGGCAAGCGATGAGTTTCAGCACCGACATCAGCAGACAGGTCGAACTCGCCCCAGCTCACGTAGGCCAGTCGATCACTACAGTTGGTCAAGCCTCCCATACTCAGTACACCCTGACCAGTTTCTGTCCCGATCACCAGTATTTTAATATGGCCTGCAGGAACACCATCTCGCGCTTCAAGAGCACTGATATAGTGATCGAAACGGATCACATCCTCACGAGTGCGATATTTGGGGAGCAAAATATAATCGGGTGCCCCACCCACAACAGCGGACAGATCACCCAGAGTCATATCACCACACAAAGGATTCACTCTCACCAGCAGTTTCTTTGTGCGCGAACCCAGGGGATTGGCATCGAGATATTCTCGTGCGAGACGTCGACCTTCATCCTTACGGCTCAGAGCAACGGAGTCCTCCAGATCAAGAATCAAACCATCGGCATTGGTACCCGCACCTTTAAGAATTTTCTTCTCACTGTCAGCGGGTAAAAAAAGCATAGATCGCATCACGATTCTCCGTAGTTAGTCTTTAGGACGAGTGGCCATCAAAGCAGTACGTTTAACCGTGGCAACCAGCTCATCGCGCTGATTAAAGCCTTCGTGAATAAAGTTGACGATGCCAGAGTCATTACGAGACTTGCTGATACGCTTATCGAGCACTGTGGTGCGAGCGCGAATGGTATCACCGTGGAAGGTAGGGCGCGGGAAAGAGATATCCGTCATGCCGAGATTGCCCAAGGTTGTCCCTAGAGTCAGCTCTGTCACCTGTACACCAACCACGAGAGCTAGCGTAAACATACTATTGACAATGCGCTCGCCGTAAATACTATCTTTAGAAAACTCGGCATCGATATGCAAGGGTTGGGTGTTCATCGTCAGACAGCTAAACAAGGTATTATCGTATTCACTCACAGTGCGACGCACCTGATGATCAAACACTGCACCCTCTTCAAAATCTTCAAAATAGTAACCGGCCATTTCTCTTCCTCTCGCTAATGAATGTAGAAGTGAAATTGTAGCATCGTGAGGACACAGGAAACGACTCATGCTACTAAGAGTATTTTTATAGTAGGCTCATCTCATAGTAGACTAGGTAGCAATAATGAAGTCACCCCTACGATCCATGACAGAGCCCAATCATGATAGACAACGATACAGCGAAAACCCTCACTTTTGACCAAGTGATCGAGCAGCGTAAATCCGTACGTGGTTTTCTGCCCAAGTCCATTCCTAAAGAGAAGCTACACAAAATTTTCACCCTCGCCCAACAGGCACCATCAAACTGTAATATCCAGCCCTGGAATGTTGCTGTCGCCTCGGGAAAATCTTGTAAGGCACTGCGGGATAAGCTCGTCGCCGCAGTCGAGCAACAGGTACCACCCAACTCTGACTATTCTCGCACCGAGCGCTTCGAGGGTGTTTTTCGCCAACGCCAGGTGGATACTGCCGTCGAGCTTTACAACAATATGGGTATTGATCGCAATGACAAGAAAGGACGCTTGTGGGCGATGATGCGTAACTTTGAGCTTTTCGACGCCCCTCATATTGCTTTCATTTCCATGCCAAAAATATTCAATGAAACTGTCGCCATCGACGTCGGTATGTATGCCCAAACACTAATGCTCTCGATGACCGCACACGGTATCGGTTCCTGTGCCCAGGCTAGCGTCAGTCGTTATCCCGATATCATTCGCGAGCACTTTGGTCTTGACGATAGTCTCGCCGTATTGATCGGCATCTCTTTTGGCTACGAAGATATCACTGTGCCGGCCAACCGCACCATCGTGCCCCGCGCCAACATTGAGGAAGAAGTGTTATTTTTAGATTGAGAGACACTTACATATACGTACACATAATAATGGTGAGATGTCGCGCCGGCACTTTTGAAGACTCTTAAATCGTTTTCCTGGCCTGATATCTCTTCTTTGTTAAAAACGATATGGATGAAAAGCCAGACAAGGCCATAAGCCCCGCTTTATATTTCAGAGCATTGACCATCAATAATTCGAAACTGGCGTCGTAGTCTTTCAACCAGTACCGATGTTGAAATTATTCTTCCTCTGCAAATAGGCGGCCGTTAATTACTGGCCAGCCAGTGCTCGCACTCCGCTCCGCGCAGGACGAGCTTCACAGACTGAGTTGACGCCTTCACGTCCTAGCCGTTTTAAGCTTTGCTGTACAACCTCTCGCAGCTTTCTGTCTTGTGGCGGCTTGGTGAGGTAGGCATCACATCCCGATAATGAGCCCCGCACTCTGTCAATCGGTGATTTTTTACCCGTCAACATAATAACATCGGAGAGCTTTTCAGCCTTGATAGCTTTACAAACGTTATAACCATCCATACCAGGCATAACCACATCAAGAAAAACAATATGGATACCTTTTGACCAAATATATTCCATCGCATCCCGCCCGTTGCTGGCGAACTCAATGGCCAGTGGCCCAGATATAATCTCTGGCAGCTTTAACTCCATATATTTGCGCACCGAGAGACTATCATCGACAACGAGAATGCTCAGATCGTCTTTTTTACCCCCCCCTTTGACACTGGCCGCTCTAGCAGTGCGGGCAGATAGACTCGCGGCAACAACCTGCTCAAGCATTGTCAACAAACGCTTGACCGTAATCGGGCGCGGCATAAAAATTAACTTTAAATGTTTAACACTATCACTCGACTTGGTCGCCGAGGTTAACACCGGGACAACGCCTTTATTCATGGCCGCAAAGGCTTTCCACTGGGCAATGGCCTCATGTGAATCCGCGTTGAGGAGTACCACATTAGGCTTAATGCCCTCATCTAAATCAATAAATACATGGCCACCTTTCAATTGTGGCAGCACGCCAAACATGCTTCTCAACACAGTCACTTCTCGCGCTGACAAACCTATTTGTGATACCCGAAGAATATTATCCACGCTCCCTCCCTTGACTTATAGCAACAACATTTAAAAACAAAAAACTCATTCCTCCAGCCCGCCCGGGCTTAGCTCGCTACCAAAGACGGCTTTGAGATCGAGTATTGGCACCGCTCCACGAGTATTGTGCATAAAGCAAGAGGGTGCCAAGCAGCCCCAGGCTTGTAAACTAGCGGGCAGCTCGCACTGACTACTATCTGCAACGTCTGCGCGCTCAGGTATTTGTTCGAGCGCTAATGCACCCAGCTTCGAATCGCCCAAATTAAGCAACACCATCATTTTAATAACTGAGCTATGGCTGTCGATCTGCTGCAAACCCAGATAGAGACCGAGATCAATAATCGGAACCAGGTGCTGCTGCCAATTCAACACACCAAGCACGTGGTCTGGGGTTTGGGGAACGGGAAAAACCTGCGGCGCTTCGGGATAAACATAAATCACATCCTGTAACGCCACTGCTACTGTGAGACCTCCCGAAATATCGAGTAGCCAGGCAGAGGATGTCGGTTCGATCGTCGCAGCCGTTTGCTGACTCTGTAGTGGCATATCAATTCGCCTCGCTACTACGCAAAAAAGGCCCTGCATTGGACTTATCCATCGTAGCGATATACTCGACGAGAGCTGACAGATTAGTACAAAGTAAAATCTCACCGTCATTTAAAGCCAGACCTGTCACCATGGAGTGATCACTAGACATACAAACGGGTAAGGCCTCCTCTGTCACCGGCTGCTCTAGTGTTTCAACGCTCTGACAAAGAATACCCAGCTCGGGATTGTCGTCACCCAAGTTAACACACACCCGATAATCGTCAGGCACGGAGCGTAAAAGGTCCAACTCAGCGTCAAAACCAAAAGCAGGCAATTCCTGCCCATTGACCTCAACGCTTGACAAAATAGAAGCTCCGGACCGGCTATCATCGAGATCTAATACCGAAACTAATGAGTTCACCTCCACAAGAGGCACAGCGAGGCGCAGGCCTGCAAAGTTCATAGCAGCCATTCGTTGCCCCCCCACTGAACTGATAGCCTGATTACGCATGCAAGCTGTCCGTTAATTCTTCAATCTGCCCAATCAACTGATCATCAGAAAAGGGCTTGGTGAGATAGAGATTAACCCCCGCCTCGGCCGCCTGTCGGCGATGCTTCTCAGTACTTCTCGAGGTGATCATCACCACTGGCAACTCATCAAAGCTACCTCGTGAACGCACATGAGCAGTTAATTCAATGCCATTCATGCGCGGCATTTCCATATCGACAAACATAATGTCGGGACGAACAGAACTGAGCAGGTCAACAGCCTCCATACCATCACAGGCCGTCTGTACCTCGTAACCAGCATCACCCAGCAATTGAGCCAGGGCGCGTCGAGCACTTAATGAGTCATCTACGACGATAGCAATAGGACGGTTAGACACTTTGTCGTTATGCGCTCGTCCGTATTCGTTGGCAGCATGCTGTTCGTAAGCGACTGGTTGCCTGAGCATTTCGACTAAATCCAGCACGGGTGACACCTGGCCATCACCAAGGATGGTAGCCCCAACAATGCCAGTAAGTTTAGGCATGTATTGACCGAGAGTTTTAACGACCAACTCCCGACTACCTACCACTTCGTCAACGACAACGGCCTCAATCTGCTCGTCAATTTCCATCAAAATCACTGAACCTGAGCGCTGAACATCGTCCACTGCTTCCGCCTCAAGCCCGAGAACGTTAGCTAAACGACGAGCGCGGTAGGGTTGTTGATCGAGGCGATAGACCTGCTCACCGCCAAAAAAGGCAAACTCGCCATCACCTACATGCACAATGCGCTCGATACCCCGGCTGGCCAGGGCATAAGTTTGCTGACCCACCTTCACCAGTAATGCATGAGTAGACAACAGTGTAACGGGAAGACGAATATCCATGGTGCAGCCCTCGTCTTTCACTGATTCGAGCTGCAGCGAGCCTTTAAGGTCCAGAACTTGCCCATAAACTGCATTTAAACCAATGCCGCGCCCAGACACCTGAGTAACGTTACCCCGGGTGGTAAAGTTTGGTCGCAGCACCATACGCTTGAGCTCCTCTTCAGAGACCTCAGCACCCTCTTCAAGCAAACCGCCAAGTACTGCAGAGGAGCGAATCGCCTCATAGTCCAACCCGCCACCATCATCTTTACAGCGCACCAGAATATGATTGCCGTCTCGTAAAAAGCTTAATTCCAATTTGCCACTGCTACTTTTACCCATATTAATGCGACTCTCTGCCGCCTCAATACCATGATCAACGGCATTGCGTAATAGGTGCATAATAGGATCGACGACATTGCGCAGAACCTCGCTGTCCATCAGCGTATCGCCACCTTGCAGCACTAAATCCACTTGCTTGCCCGTGGTGCGGCAAGTCTGCCGCACACAACGCTGCAAGCGCGCAAAAACAGAGTCAACCGGCACCATCCGCGTCTTCAACACCCCCTCATGTGTTTCACTATTGATCTGCCCCTGCGTGACGATCATATCGTCGAGCTTGCCGAGCTCGCCGAAAATTTCCAGACCCATCTCTTTCGCATCGACAGCCGCTTCGATCATACGGCGGCTATAACTATGCAGTTCGTTATACTGATCCATTTCCAGCGCATCAAAGTCATCATCCACTTCGCGATGACTGGAGAAATCCTTAATATCAACTAATTCTTCGAGCTCAGACCCCAGGCGGTGAATGGCATCAAACTGCGTTTCCAATAACAGCGCGCGCTCCTGAGTTTGCTCTACTCGCTCACGCAACTGAGCATTAAGAATGGTGGCCTCACCCACCAGGCGCAACAAGTCATCAACCAGAGTAGCAGAGACACGTAAAGTGGCATTTTCCAGTTTACCGCTCTGCTGACCACCATTCTGGGCAGGGGGGGAGGGAGCCTCAGATACGCTACCAACTGCTATGGTATCCTGAGACGTCAGTACTGCAGGAATGTCATGTAAGGTGTTAATATTTGATGGTTCACCCGTGTTAAGCAGCGGTATGGGTGTCGGGCGGGGTTCAATAGTGAACTCGGAGTCAGGCTCTGGAGGGCCTTCACTGTCAATCAAGTTCGCCCAATCGAGCACCTCCTGTAATACCTGCTGTGCATTTTCTGGCGCATCACTAAAACCCTGCAGAGCATCAGACATACTTTCCAGGCAATCCGATGCTTTTATCAGGCTCTCTGCCAACGCACGGGAAGGCAGAGTCTCGTGCTTTGCCAACACAATCAGAATATCTTCAAGATGATGAGTTAATTCTGCCACACCCCGAACACCCACGACGTTGCCCGCTCCTTTTAAGGTATGGGCAACTCTTTGGGCGTCATTCACATCTTCCATACTGCCGCCATTAATCAGCCGCTGTACAGCCAGGGAAAACTCCTCGCTGTATTGTGGCAATTCTTGCAGCAAGCCATCGAGCAAATCAGGACTCACATCGTCGCCAACGTTAAGACTGACATGCTCGGCAGTCGCCTCTTGCACTCGGTCTTCTACCTCGTCGGCAAAGAGAGAAAAATCGGGCTGCGAAAGAGCCTGATGAAGCACGATAGCCTCATCCTGGGCAAGAGGTTCAGGCAGGCGCTCATCGCTTAAAAAGCGAAGCACCTCCTTACTTACCTCATCATTCAACGGGTTGTTCAGGTAGTCACGAAGTAAAGCCAGAATTTGCACCCAGTGCGACTGGTCCTTGTCACTATCGATCTGTATCAGATTGATAATTATTTTTTCACACGCTTGGGATACTCCCCTCAAACCCATGGAGTCTGATGCCATCTGTAGACGACCGAAGAGCTCCTGCATTGTCGTGCAGGCTTCCGTTTTAATATCGTCAGCAACACCTGAGGTAGACAACAAACCCACCCATTCATTGAGCGCGACTTCAATTTGTGGCAACTCTGCAATAAGAATAGCCAGTAACTGAGTGACGCCTTCAGGCAAGTCTCTATCGCCGGCGCCTGACACGGCCAAGACAGGTGTATCAACACCCGGTTCGACAAGGCTACTATCGGAGCCTGGCAAATCTACGGTTCCAGAAAGCCTACCCGCCTCGACATCACCTAAACCGATTTGAGCTAAATCTTCTGCTACCAAAGCATCGGCAAAGGCAGCTAAGCCATCTTCTTCCTCTTCTGAGGTCAGTAGGTACTCCAGATCATCCATCGAGACGGCATCATCAACATTAGTATTCTCAGCACCAGCCTCAGCAGCAAAAACTTCCAGATCATTGGTAGTCATGTCCGTCAAGAGCGAATCAGTATGCGGAACATCAGCAGCCACCAATGCCAATGCCTCTTCAAATGCACCTGGATCAATTCCTCCTTCAGTTTCATTCCCAAGCGATGCCTGCAGATCTGGCATATGACATTCTGCCCCATCACTAGCAGACAAAGATTCTAGTGCAGCCCAGGCAGGATCGACATCGGTGGCACCATCTCTTTCCGCAGGAGAATTCATCTCCTCTTCGCCAAAACTCTCGA
The DNA here is from genome assembly GCA_913058345.1 of uncultured Gammaproteobacteria bacterium. Taxonomy (GTDB): domain Bacteria; phylum Pseudomonadota; class Gammaproteobacteria; order Pseudomonadales; family Porticoccaceae; genus Reddybacter. The sequence continues at coordinate 4,416 of CAJXQR010000018.1, read as the reverse complement.
GGCCATCAGACAAAGAATCGTCAGCAAACATTGCCTCCATCTCCTGATCCGATGACGCATTGCCGATGTCATCAGCCAAACAGTCCAGCTCATCAATAGAAAGCAGCTCTCCAGCATCCTCGGCAACCGAGGAAAGCCCGTCATCAACACCGATAAAATTCAGCATCTTTTGTAAATCGGCCTCATACCCAGGTTCAATGAACAGGCTCCAGCAGGGCTGGCCCAAATATTCGACCAGGGCTGTAGCAGCAGTAGGGTCCTTGGGATGATTCAAATAATACTGTAATATGCCAGCCCATTCAGCGCAGGCGCTTAACAGCGGCGCAGTCAACATCTCAGCTTGCTCGGCAAAGGCGTCCAGCTGGCCGCCAAGTAACGAGCACACATCGAACAAGCCGAACCATTTTTTGCTTACTGCCAAGTCTCCAGCATGGTGTAGCAAAGCGGCAAACTCAAGCGTCTTAACCTGTCGAGAATCCGGCACGGCGAGCATGGCAGAACTCAGTTCAGCAAAGGCCTCTGGCAAACCCTCGAGCTCGACCAAAGCGAATTCATTTCCTAGTGGTTCAACCATTGCCTGCCAGCTCCCTCAAACGCCCAGAAAACATTGTTCACGCACCCAGTTCGGCAGACTGCAGCCCGACATCAACCGCACTGTCAATTGGCGTGACATTACTCACCTTGCGAGGCAGAGTGAACACACCCACCGACGCAAGCAGATTCGTCGAAAGACTAACCAGGCTTTTGGTATTGCCCATCTGAGCTTCTAGGTTTTTATAGGTTTGCGTCGAACTATCCTCAATCGCATCGTGATCTTCACGCAGCACCTTGCTCAGCTTGGCCTGATTTAAAGAGTCATTGGCGATTTGTTCTACCAGACTTACCAGTTTGGCAGTGGTCTGCTGAGTTTCTTTCATCTCGTTACCGGCTTGTTCAGCCAGAGCAGTACCCGAGACAACGCGACTAATCACCTCGTTCATAGTGACAACGGTATCGGCCGTTTCAACCTGAATATTATTCACCAGGCTGGAAATATCTGCTGTTGCCTCACGGGAGTTTTCTGCAAGACGCTGTACTTCATTTGCCACTACCGCAAAACCCCGTCCCGCTTCACCCGCTGAAGCAGCGTGCATACTCGCATTAAGGGCGAGAATATGCGTTCGTTCCGCGATGTTATTAATCAAGCTAACCACGCCACCAACTTCCTGTGATCGCTCACCAAGACGCTTAATACGCTTCTCAGTTTCACGAATAGTATCTCGAATCAGATTAATACCCCCGATGGTATCGCCAACCGTAGCCTGCGCCTGCTCGGTCGTACCAATCGCTTCACCAGCAGCCTCATTACACAAACGGGCAGTCTGGGCAATTTTCATCATCGAGGTAGAAGCTGAGTCCAATCGCTGCTTAGCGTTAGCGACCACTTTGCGTTCTTCTTCTGACAGAGAGGTGACCGCTGACGCCTGCCCCTGAACCTCATTGGCACGCTCCGCCACCAACTCAGCAATACCCACAACCTCGCCGAGAACCTCGGCGGTGGAATTAGAAATGGTGTTGAGAGCATCTGAGATAGCGCCCGTAATATCCTCGGCGACCGGGACTTTTACCGTAAGGTCATTGGTCGTTAATACGCTGGCCGCCTGCAAAATACTGATAATCGATTCGTTAAGCTGATCGTTCTCTTCAGTAATTTGTTGCGCAGTAGCAACCTGCGTGTCAATCATTAAATCAACCTGGCGCCCTAGTTCACCAATCTCATCGCTGCTAGTCAGACCCGAACGGGCATCTGAATCACCTTTTGCAACGGCCAACGCCACCGCATTGAGTTTTGCGATCGGCGTGGTAACTGAACGAATGGTAAATACAGCAAGTAGCAGAGCTACAATAAGGGCCAGAGCCGCGGACCCGAGGTAAAGATTCTGCGTGGCGATAGCTTCATCTACCCGAGACTGCAAGTGAGACTTCAAGTTTTGCTCCACTGCACGAAGAAACTCAGCTCCAAGTGCAATGGACTTCGTAGCATTTTCAAAAACCTGCTCAGTTCTACCCTCCAGCTCGACTTCTAAGAGATAGCCTTCACCTGTATTAGTTTCAATACCCAGTAAGAAGTCATCTTCAATAATATTGGCATCTTCAATTACCCGTTCAACACTTTCGATAAAAGCCAGGAAGGTTGGCTCTAGTTGAGCGCGAACAGCAGTACCATCTTCAAAGCTAAGATCAAAAGTAGTTTTAAGTTCCGCGATTTGCTCGTTAACAACGAACTTCGCACCCGTCAGCTCAATGTTATCCTCAACCGTCAAACTACCTCGCTCAGAAACTTCTGTAAGTCGCAGACGCAACAAACCAAGTTGATCGAGAAAACGCGGCATTTTATAAACAGAAAAATCAATCATACGAGAACTCTCAGTACCGGGGTCAAGGCTAAGACCCGACACGTCGGCAACAGTAGAGCTATGATCAAAAAGCTCAGCCAGCAGCAAATTGTGTTCCGGCAGCCCTCTATCTTCAGAAAAGTTGAGATTATCTTCTCGAAGAGCCTGCCAGTTGCTCTCAATTTGCTGCCAGCTATTAGACTCACCAAGGTTATCGGCATACTGATTCTGCGCTGCAGCCACAGCAGCCACTCTCTCATCAACTCGGGCAGTTTGTTCCTCAAGTAGATTTTGAAAGCTAGAATAACTACTCAGTTGTAGGGCCGTAATATCACGCCGCTCAGACAAGCTCACCATCAAACCCAAAACGGGCCGAAGATAAGAAAGCCCCTCTGCTTCTGCGATGGCCTGAGACACTTTTTCCTGCTGAGTTTGATAGACCGTTATAGTCAACAAAACGATAGGCAATGCCATAACAACGATAGCGGCAACGAGTCGATTACCTACACTATTTTTAAATACCTGTTGATTGTTTTGAATAAATTCTCGAGGATTAAATTTCATGAGTTTTTCAATTCCTTGTCAAAAATACTTTAGCAATAAAGCTGTGATAATTTATGCTGCCAGCTTTGCTGACAATGACGAAAAAAAACGCGGGTAATTTAATTCGACATAAATCGAATCATTGGCATAATAGGCTTGCCCAGAAAAAGGCATTAACAACTTTGAGAGAGGCGGTTTTTCTTTCACCACCTCCAGGTTATCGAGACCCAAGGGATAATTCTCGATAAAAAAACCCATTGCCTCGTCTCCCTGTCCAACAATCAGTGCAAAGTTATCATGACCCCTCAAATTATCATCGAGTCCCATCAATAATTTAAGATCAAACATTGGCACCAAAGTGCCACGTAAATTTGTCAGCCCTGAAAACCAAGCGGGTGTTCTAGGTATCCGAATGGGTACCGGTCTTGGCACGACTTCAGCGACAGTATTGGCGTCTACAAGCAAACCCATGCCTGCAATTTGAAAGCCGTAGCGTATTTGAGAGCCATCAAAAACACCGTCGCCCTCTACCATCAAATCAACAGAACTCGCATCCCTGTGCAAGGCCATTGACGGCAAAAGTTGAACTTGCTCACAAGCACTATCATTTAAAGTAGACATCATCCCCCCTCTTCACACCAAGTCGCCACATCATCAACCAATAGATAAAATAAAGGTTAAGTCGTTTTGTTAATTTGGGAAATAATATCCTCGCTAGAATAAGGCTTTGAAACTAAGTCCTTTCCTCCTTGTAATTGAGCCCAAACGCGATCGGCTTTTTGTCCCTTGCTAGTCACAAAAATTATCGGAATCGACTTTGTTAATGAATCTTTCTGTAATGCTCGACAAGTTTCAAAACCATCCATATCAGGCATTATCACATCGAGGAAAATGAGATCAGGTTGTTCCGAAACAGCCTTTTCCACGGCATCCTTACCACAAGAAGCCGAAATCACTACACATCCTGCTCCACTAACAATAGTTTCTAAATTTGTACGATCGGCTTTAGAATCATCACAGACCAGTATTTTTTTGATCGACATAAAATCACCTTATATTTACCTGTTACTCGTTTAAATTCATGAATAGAATTGCAATTTGTGTCTGGCAATATAAACACTGCAATAAAGCGCGATCTATTCGCAACACACGCCAATTCTAACTCGCTAAAACCTCAATCAGCGCACACCACGGCGTCGAATCGATGCTGGTGTAAAATATCTTTTCTTTAGACGAACAGTAAAATCGGGGGCATCCATTTCATTGTCAACATACAAGGCCAACATACGATTCGCACTTAGGTCATAATGTACGTCGAGAGTAGAACCGAGGAAACCAACGTCATACCACATAAGGTTGTGTATCTCCTGTAGACGCCAGAGGTCATTGTTATGATCATAGCCATCCATAAGAGCTATAAACCAGGAATCCTCGTCAAGGTAGAACACCCGCTTCGAATAATCATGCCGATAGCCTTCTCTCAAAGAAGCTTCAACCA
>CAJXQR010000017.1 GCA_913058345.1 uncultured Gammaproteobacteria bacterium | reverse complement strand
GAACAGTATCGCGATTTTAACGGCTGGACTATGACGTCTCAGAATGAGCGGTTACGCTGCAAAACGTATTTTCGTGTGATACTTCGAGGGCATGGGTATAGATATAAGGAAACCTTGTTATTTCGGGTAAGAGCGTAACACGCTTACCCCCTTTTCGACATCCGCCTCGCGCTCTGCAGTCATAATATTGTGAGCATCCAAAATGCGAACAATATTATGGCCCTCCAACACCTCGTTCATCAAACCATTGATGGCTCCGCGAAAGCAGCGATTTGCGGTCCCTTAACGGACCAAGAGCAGGTCGCAAAACTCGCTCTTGGCCACCTGATGCCATTCGCAGCCCCAATCGCCCAGACCGGGCTGGACCAGTACAGCAATTTTGCCGCGAGGGTAATAATCTACCCCCTTTATCCCTTTACCCGTCGCAATGTCAGTCTCAACTGCTTTTCTATCTCAATGATCGCAAACAAAGCTATACCGACGCCGACGATCAACAAGCCATCAAGGAATGGGATAGACACGGTCGCAAATACGGTTTGCAGTGGCGGTAAATAGGTAATGGCAAATTGCGCTACCACTACGGCGATTACAACCGACCACACCACTTTCGTTCCACGGACAGCCTGCCAGGTCAGCGAGGTGCTATAGATATTGCGGATAAAAAATAGATGAAAAATCTCCATCACCACCAGGGTGTTCAACGCTATGGTGCGAGCTAACTCCACAGAATGACCACGGTCAATAGCGTAGAAGTACGTACCAAATACACCGCAGAGAAAAAGGATGGAGACCAATACGATATGCCAAACTAGCTCTGGGTTCAACAGCGGCTCCTGACGAGCGCGCGGTGGGCGACGCATGGTGTTTTCTTCGGTTGGCTCAAACGCCAACGCAATACCGAGCGTAATGGCTGTAATAAGATTGACCCAAAGAATCTGAATCGGCGTAATGGGCAGTGTCATTCCCAGCAGCAACGCTAAGGTTATTGTCATTGCTTCGCCCGCATTCGTCGGCAAGGTCCAACTGATGACTTTCTTGAGATTATCGTAAACAGTACGCCCTTCGCGTACGGCGGCAACAATTGAGGCGAAGTTATCGTCGACCAATACCAGGTCGGCGGCTTCTTTGGCGGTTTCACTGCCCTTTTTCCCCATAGCGATACCCGCATCGGCGCGTTTGAGAGCGGGCGCATCATTGACCCCATCGCCCGTCATGGCCACAGTCATACCCTGTGATTGCAAGGCCATAACGAGTCGTAATTTGTGCTCTGGACTGGTCCGCGCAAAAATGTCGCAATCCAATACAGCTTGACGTAATGCGGTGTCATCCAGACCATCCAAATCAGCGCCTGTGAGCACTTTTTCCGTATTTTCCAGGCCGATCTGTTTAGCGATAGCCGCAGCCGTTTTGGTGTGGTCACCGGTGATCATTTTTATCCGAATCCCCGCATCATGGCATTCAGCCACAGCTGCGATGGCCTCGGCGCGTGGTGGGTCTATCATCCCCACCATACCAACGAGGGTCAGAGAGCCCCTGACATCCGAGTGCTCCAAAACCGTTTGTGTCTTCGGCAGCATCGGTTTAACTGCGAAAGCCAGCACACGCTGACCCAGTGCAGCGATAGCGTTTGCCTGTTTATTCCAATAATCCGTATCCAGCGGCTCTGCACCGCCATCGGCTGTGCGCTGATTTGAGCACATTGTCAACATCTGCTCCGGCGCACCTTTGACAAATATGCACGCATGCTGTTCATGATCATGATTCAGCGTTGCCATGAAGCGATGTTTGGCATCAAAGGGGATGGCATCGGTACGCGTCCACGTTGCTTGCTCCTGCCGGACGTTGACATCCATTTTGCCGCTAAAGCTCAGCAGTGCGCCCTCCATCGGATCGCCTTCCACTACCCAAACACCGTCATGTTCGCGCAAAGCGGCATCGTTGCAGAGTGTCGCAGCACGGGCGAGCTCTTCCAGAACAGTATGTTCCGCAGGAGACACACGGGCATCCTCCAAATGCAAAGCACCTTTGGGTTCGTAGCCACTGCCGTCCAGCGTAAAGAGGTCCCGGTGTGTCAGTACTGAGGCAACCATCATTTCGTTGCGGGTCAGCGTACCGGTCTTATCGGTGCAAATCACCGATACCGATCCCAGGGTTTCAATAGCGGGCAGACGTCGCACAATGGCATTACGCCGCGCCATCGCCTGTACGCCAATCGCAAGGGTTATCGTCAGCACAGCGGGCAGCCCTTCCGGAATTGCCGCCACCGACAGCCCCACCACCGCCATGAACATCTCTGAAAAATCGTGATGCGCCACGAAATACCCGAAGGTGAGCAATACCGCAGCGATAAGGAGAATCAACATCGTGAGCCATTTGGCAAATACACTCATCTGGGCCACTAATGGTGTCGTCAGTGTTTCCACCTTCGATAACAATCCACTGATCCGGCCAATCTCGGTATCTGAACCGGTAACGACCACCACACCTTTACCCTGACCACTGGTAACGAAGGTACCGGAAAAGGCCATGCAAGAGCGATCCCCCGCGGGTGAAGCTGCGGGCACAGGCTGAGTCTGTTTTTCCACCGGCACAGATTCCCCGGTTAAAATAGCCTCCTGCACCGATAAACCATGGGCGGTGAGGAGCCTGAGATCAGCGGGCACCTTATCGCCGGCCTCCAACAGTACAATGTCGCCGGGAACCAGGTCTTCCCCTTCTACCGTGACACGTTCTCCGCCACGAATAACATGGGCCTGCGGGGCCAGCATATGGCGAATGGCATCCATGGCCTGTTCCGCCTTACCCTCCTGGATAAAACCAATGATGGCGTTCGCAATGATCACCGCCAGAATGACGCCAGTATCCACCCAATGACCGAGCAGTGCGGTAATAACCGCGGCAGCAATCAATACATAAATCAGAATATTGTGAAAATGCAGAATGAAACGCAGCAATGGATGGCGGCGGGCCGCCTGTGGTAGACGGTTGGGGCCATGGCTTGTAAGACGCCTGGCCGCCTCGGCTTGAGATAAACCATCGGCAGAGGTTTGCAGGTCCTGAAGCGCTTCGTCTGCCGAGGCGCTGTGCCATGTTGACTCCGCTCCCTTGCGATCTATCTTCTGCATATTCGCCTCCTGATTAACGTACTGCAGGACTGATTGCTATGTGATCAAATTCCAATATTTATTTTACTTGCGCCAGGCGGATACTCGAACGACCTATGTCAATGAATCGAAGAATTGCTCATGCCTTACGGCCTTTTGTCGACCTCGAACCTACTGCCAGACAGGCGATTCGACCAAGCTCTCGTACTTAGGCTTGGTCCGACTCTTTTTCCAGAATCGGGCGGTAGCCCCAGTCACGCACGCCCTGAACAATCTGATCGATTTCTTCGTCAGGCACATTAAGCATCTGTAATGCACTGGCGCCTAACCGCAGACTGGCCTCGATGGTTTCCGGATAGGCATGAACCGCCCCCGCATTGAGCAGACGCGTGCTGGACTCAAGGTCCCGCGCACGCACGATGACAGGCACCTGCGGACAGGTACTGTTCATATACGACAGCGCACCCAAAGCAGCAGTGGCACTGTCAACCGTGATCAACAGCAAGGATGCCCGCTCCACACGGATTGCGGCCAGTAAACCCGGATCCATGATGTCACCAAAAAAGACCTGATGCCCGTCCGCACGCCCCTGAGCCACCCGCTGGACATCGGTATCCACGGCCACAAAAGGGATCCCTCTCGAGTGCAACAGTACGGCTATAGTGTGTCCTACCCGCCCGTAACCAGCGATCACCACGCGCTGTTCAGGGCCGTCTTGCAATCCATCTGAGGAATAACTCTTCGCGTCGGTTTTCTTTACCAGAAAATTCACAATAGAACCATTGAAGCGAATCAGTACGGCACCGACCACCATGGAAAGCAGCACTGATGTTATGGCGACCTGGCCGAGCACCGTACTCAGCACGCCAGAATCAAGCGCAATAGCTACAAGCGCCAGGCCAAACTCACCACCTACGCTCAACATCAAGCCGGTGCGCCATGCTACACGCTTGTCGGTTGTGACCCGATGCATCATCAGCGCCACTATGAGGATTTTGCTGACCAGTATGAGTAGCGCGCCGAGCACGACCCACTCCCAAATAGGCGGAATCGCTGCCGGTTCGAAACGCATGCCAATACCAATGAAAAACAACCCCAGCAAAACATCGCGAAAAGGGCTTACGCTGGATTCAACCTGGTGGCGAAACTCCGTTTCTCCCAGCATCATGCCCGCGAGAAAGCCACCGAAGGCCAGCGACAGACCCAGGCCATTGGTGGTCCAGGCGGCAAACAACGCGACCAGAAGCGTCGCCAGAGTAAACGTCTCCAGAGATCTACGTTTGGAAACTAGATGCAGTAACGGTCCAAGTAACCAGCGGCCCATAAAAAACACCAGCACAAAGGCAAAAATAGCTTTGGCTATGGCCCAAGCGAGCGTTGTCGCCAGGACATCCGCCGCCACCGACATACCAAGCACCGGAATAATCACCAGAAACGGCACTGCCGTGACATCCTGAAAAACTGACATGGCCAAACCAAACCGACCATGCTGGCTGTTCTCTTCTCCCTGTTCGGTCAGCAAGCTGGAAATAATAGTTGTGGATGACTGAGCAAAAACGGCGCCGAAGACAAAGGCCACCGCTATCGGCAACCCTGCCAGCCACACTACGGTACCCGCCACCAAAGTGGTGAAGACTACCTGCCCTGTCCCCAGGCCAAGAATCTGATGTCGCAGTGCAATTAACTGGGGTATCGAGTAATTCAGTCCGATGGTGAATAGCAGAAAGACGATCCCGAATTCAGCAAGTGTCGTCAGCTCGGGCATCGAAACCACTGGCCCCATCGTATAAGGACCCAGCACCACACCCACCAGTAAGTAACCGAGGCTGGTGGGAACATGCAAACGCTGGAACGTCACCACGATAGTAATTGCAACAGCCAGAAGAAGAAGGATTTGCGCCAGATTTTCCATTGTAATTTCGTTCCATTGTGGTTTCTGCGGCCGACGTCCGGCGCGCAAAACGGTAGATTGCGAACAAGCTGTTGATAATTGCGTTTTTGGTGACACGGAGCTTATCGACCAGCGGGGCCTTCACTAAACAGCAGCCTGTCGTTATCGACTGCGGCAGATCCGAATGATTAACCGGAAAGAGGCCTCCCACTATCGGGCAATTTCACCGGAGAGACAAATCCGGATGGCTTAATGGCAAGCACCGAGCACGCTACTTGCTCAAGGATGGATTCTGCGGTGTTGCCGATCAATAATCCGGCAATGCCGGTTCGCGCCACAGTTCCCATAATCACCAAATCCGCCTGCAATTTTTTTGTCATCTCGGGTATCACCTGAGAAGGCATTCCCCTGCGCATGTGAAATTGAGGTGCCAGATGATTGTAGGCGTCCAGACCAATTCGCTCTTTCAGTTGGTCTCGAAAACGCAGTAACGCGCTTTCGTGCCTTAGGCGCACACCCTCTACATAGTCTGTGCTAGCCTCGCTGGAGCTATCGTTCCATATCGAAACTGTCAACTCACCAGGAGCTTCCCAGGCGTGAACAAAATGCAGCGTACCCAGGTCGAATAAGGCCAGAGAGCTCGACAAGGCAAGAATTTGTTGATTGAGATCGTCGTTGACTACATTTTCCATATAGGGGTCTAAGTCAATCGCCGCCAGAATATTTGCATAACCGGACTGCTCGCCAGCCGGCATCAACCACACTGGGCAGGGGCAATTGCGGAGCAACTGCATGTCGTCACTGCCAAACAAACGTTCATTGTAACTAGGGTTTTCCGCCGGCTTCACTAAAAGATCGTACTCATTAAGTACAACCGACTGAATCGCCTTGAGAAAAGTGGTGCCCACCAACACCTCCAGCCGGATGTTAAGACGTTTACTGTAGGGCTCTATCAAGGCCTCTAACATCTGAAGCCGATCATTCACCATCGCCTCTTGTAGCTGTTGGGCGGCTCGTCCGCCAGGTAGCATTCGCAGACCGGTCGGGACGGTGGGGACAACGTCTAGTACAGACAGGTTCGCCTGGTTATTTTCAGCCAGTGAAACCGCCCTGGCTAACGATGCCTCCTGTGGCACGGATGCTTCGGAGACATAGAGAATATTGTTGAATAATTCCATAACCTATACCTTCAACCTATCTGTTTACTATCTGTTCAATGCCTACTTTACGTCCCCCTGAAAGCACCTGTTCACTCTCTCGCTTTGCGCGCCTGCTGATGTTACAGCACAGGTTTATACTGTTGATCCTTGATTTCTCTACCTAATATTGTCTGTCGAAAGATAAAAGACTGCAAGACCGTCTCGCCCAGACAGTGCTTTTGACATGCGCCTGCAGATCAGCCTGCTGCGCCTTAAACTCCTGTACCGAAAGTACTTTGCGACCGTTTAGGATGGCCGAATTTATGCTGTATACCTCGCAGAATACCATGATCACTCCCTCCAATAGGGATCAAAATAGCAATAGCACGTAGATAGAGTTTGTACCGATAGATCGGCGCGATGGACTCGCGCAGTCGCGCATCTCTGTGTACAAACTCAGGTCTTACATCGCCGACGAGTAAGGTACCAGTGTGACGGGGGCGGCCCAACCGCGGCGGCCGATTGAACCGGCAATCCCACAAATTATTTTCCAGCGCCTTTATTGCCCGAGACCGCAGTGACTATTGGATGTGCAGACCTCCCGCTACACGGACAAAGTGCCATTCTTCAACGACAGCAGGAAGCAGCGCTCATGACCTGGTTCCATGTTTTTCACTTCTTAAGCTCACAACAGCCGGGGCTAGATTTACTCTTTCTGAAACGCCAGTTAAACAGGCTCGTCATCGTTTCTACGCTGATGTTGTCTCGTTGTAGAGCTCGGAAGACAACGACTGCCCCTCGAATCACCTCCCAAGACAATTTCAATTTTCCAACATGCGGAGGAATGTTTACTCTCTTTATTGTTATGTTATATCATAACAATATTGCAGTCCTCTTATCGACCTCAGCTCTCATTTCGCTAAGCCCCCTTAAGGAAGGGATACATGAAAAAACGTAAAAACAACGTAATACCGCTGGCGATCATTCTGGCCACGCTTCCTACCTCGACTAGGGCATTGGAGCAAACTGTGCACGAAGCAACCCGTAAGAAGCTAGAGCACCTCATTGTCACAACGACCCGAACCGACATAGAAAACAAGAATGCGCCGGCAGCTTCTAGTGAGATGATTCGCGGCGGCATCGACCACAAAATAGCAAGTACCCTGGTGTTTGTGCCGGAATCGGAGGCAGCATGATGACCGAACAAGAACTTATAAAAGCTTCCCCCTCGTCTTACATGAATATCAAACAGCGGGCGTTTTTCCGCGATCGTCTTCAGGTGCTGCGACAACAAAGCCTGCAAACCATTGAAGCAGAACAGCGTCGACTGGGTGAACGACCCGAACTCAACGATGGAGCCGACTTGGCACAGTATGAGGAAACATCCCGCATGGGCCTGCGTGTCATTGAACGGGAAACAAAACTGTTACGCAAAATCGACAAAGCTCTGAAGCATATTCATACCGGTGACTATGGCTACTGCCTGGAAAGCGGCGAGCCCATTGGCATCGCCCGTCTACTGATTCGCCCCACCGCCGAATATTGCGCAGAAGTGAAAAACCAAATGGAGAAAAAGGAAAAACATTATGGTAAACGCCACTAAGCCACTACCGGTCACCGTTCTGTCCGGTTTCCTCGGCGCTGGCAAAACGACTGTACTCAGTCACGTTCTTAACAATCGTGAAGGGCGTCGGGTGGCGGTGATCGTCAACGACATGAGCGAAATCAACATCGACGCCAGTGCCGTGCAGAATGAGGTACAACTGCACCACAGCGAGGAAAAGCTGGTGGAGATGAGCAATGGCTGCATTTGCTGCACCCTGCGCGAAGATCTGCTATTGGAAGTTCGCCGCCTGGCCAATGAGGAACGTTTTGACTATCTGCTGATCGAATCCACCGGCATATCCGAACCCCTCCCTGTCGCGGAGACTTTCACCTTCGCCGATGAGGACGGTATCAGCCTATCAGATGTAGCCACTCTGGACACCATGGTGACCGTGGTCGATGCAGTGAATTTTCTTGCCGATTACGAGGAAGCCAAAGATCTCCAGGAAACGGGCGAGCACCTGGGTGAAGAAGACCAACGCAGCGTAACGGATCTGCTGGTGGATCAGGTGGAATTCGCCGATGTCATTCTGATCAGTAAAACCGATTTGGCGGATGCCGCCACGTTAAAGCGCCTGATCGCGGTACTGAAAACCCTCAACACCGAAGCAGAGATTGTGCCGATTCATCATGGTCAGGCACCCATCGAGCAGGTATTAGGCACCGGCAAATTCAGCTTTGAACGCGCCCAGCAGGCCCCCGGTTGGCTCAAGGAAATGCGTGGCGAGCATGTACCCGAGACCGAGGAGTACGGTATTGGCAGCTTTACTTACACCGCCCGCCGGCCGTTTCACCCGCAAAAATTCCACGACTTTCTGCACAGCAGAGATATTCAGGGCAAACTGATTCGCTCCAAGGGGTACTTCTGGCTAGCTAGCCGCCCAGAGTTTGCAGGACAGTGGAGCCAAGCTGGTGGCATGGCGCGTTTCGATTTTGCTGGCATGTTCTGGAAGGCGATTCCCCGAGAGCATTGGCCCGAGAATGAAGACGACCTTGCCTCCATTGAAAACGACTGGCAGGAACCCTTTGGCGATATGCGTCAGGAACTGGTATTTATCGGCCAGAACCTGAACCAAGAACAATTCATTAGCTCGCTGGACAAGTGCCTGCTCGATGAAGAGGAGCTACTGGCTGGGCTTGACTCCTGGCAGCGTCTGCCCGACCCTTTCCCGGTCTGGGAGGCGGAGGCATGACCGCTGCGCTGACAATCAAGGCCCCAAATGGGCGTCAAACCCTGTTTGGCTGCGCTCCGTCTACGCTGACAAGTATCTATCAGGACCACGTCAACATGGCCGTTTGGGAGCGTCAACCGAGCACTTCCTTGACCATGGAGTGCCAGACACTGCTTGCCAAAACGGGAGGCACGGGGCATCGCCTGGCACTGTCCACTAACAAATTGCGTCATCTGGATAAAGCCCTTCCTGGGCTCGCGCCTTATCCTCAACTCAAGGCGGATATTCGCCTGCTTGCGGAAATGTACAGTTGTCTGTTCGGGCTCCGGACTATCGGCCTGCGTCTGACGCCGCTGAACGGCAGCATGTGCCCCCGATTTCATGTCGATCGCGTACCCTGCCGTCTCATCACGACCTATGTAGGCACTGCCACCGAGTGGTTGCCCCATGACCGAGTGGATCGCAGCAAGCTGGGTGTTGGCAGCAACGGACTGAGCGATGCGGAAAGCGGTTTGTATTTGGCTCCGCGCGCTGTTCAGACGCTAAATCCTGGAGATGTGGCGCTGCTCAAGGGCGAAGCCTGGGAGGGTAACGAGGGGGCCGGCCTTGTCCACCGCTCCCCCACTGTCGACGCTGGACAGCAGCGACTACTGCTAACACTGGACTCCATATGAACCAGCGGATCAACGGTAGCCGCCCTAATAGAACACCCAACAAGATAACCCGTGAAACAATCCATGGGCCTTTCTCCTACAGATCTTTTCGGGACAGACCCTTTAGGAGCGGCTGTCCCGCCCAGGTCACCGATGATAGCGTTGCAATCGCGGTCGGCGAGCGTGTCAGTGTTACTATTTTCCACTGACAAGCACCGATAGGCCATAAGACGTAAATTTATATAAATTATAAGCTTACGTTATTTTTTCGATTGCTACCGATAGCCCATGAAACCCGGTCTAATCAGCGTTCAAGCGGGTTAGCCAAAACACCACTGAAGAGTACGGTTTGAGACTGCCCCTCAACAATCGACCAAACAAACGGTCGATCGATGTCAATATGGCGGTACTCAAAACTTAAAAGCGCCTTCGACTTAATCATTCCGTCGATCACCGTAACGGCTGCCGCCTTAACACCCTTCTCATCCAGCTCGATACGAGTGTCCTGTTGAATAAGTCCTACTCTGGTTTCTTGAACAGCAGGATGCGACAACGCGGTATTGACTAAGTTGGTCAAATTCGCTGCGTTAGTAAACAAGGGTAACAATCCAAGTTTTCTCGTTGCAGGGGTATTGGCTAAAAATCTATGCCTTTGACCAAAGCTGAACACTGGCATACGAAGGTGCACATTGAAGCGCGGCACCTGGGGAGAAAAAATACGTTCTATCGCTGCAGATTGCTCTGGCACCGCAACATCGCGCAACCAAGCACCGATATTGTTCTCGGACTTGGCTGGTACCTGTAAGACCATGTAGTACTTCCCACCTGAGAAGGGTATTGACAGAGTTAGGCTTCCATTATCGTTGTCGACCACCCGTAAACTCTGAGAAGAACTAATTGAGTCGACTTTCAGGAGGTGTCCATCACTTGTCATAAACCGATAGTTCTCGCTCGGCGGCGTCTTGCGCATGGGATTGGCCCAGGCGCCTTCAAAGTAAGTCGTATTGGCGATAACCCACGTTAGCGATTGCAGTGTCTGGTCGTCAATGACGTCCTTGATTAAACCATTGGTTGAATCAAGGCTCCATTTGTTAATGAGGGCCGATGCGCCCGGTGAAAGGAAATCTATGTTATGAACCTCCGCGGTGTAGGCATCGCGCACCCCTTCAGTAAATTGACTGGCGAGTACAAATGGAAGACCACTCGTTTCACCTGTCGTTGCCCACACAGAATGACTCAGCTGAAATCGTCCATGCGCAGAATCAGAGTCTACCGGTTCATTAACTAGCTGAAAGGAGAGTAAAGCGACCAGCTTAGCCACAGACTGCGACTCTACCGGCTTCGTTAGCAGTAAATTCCTCAAAAGAGCGTTGGTATTACCGGATGCTCCCATCTCCAGAATTGATAAGGCGTAGAACATTGATACTGAAGACACCATAGTGTTTTTCGGTGCGGCATCACCAAGCGCAACCTTAAGAAACGAACTGTTGAGCTGGTTAATCCGAGTGGACTTCTGTATTTCCAAGGGACTTGAATCAGCTAAGGTAAGGCTGCTGCAACAAAGGAGCGCGAAAAATGCGTAGACAGTAGTTCTTATCTTAGACATCAGAAGTCCCATTTGATAAATCTCCCTCTGCGGCGGGAAGGTTCAAGTCTTCACAAATGTTCGTACGTTGCGATGTTGGCGGACAGAGCCTCTTGTCACGCTTTACTCGCTGCTCAGTACATACCCTTAATATATCGCCTGACAAAATTGTTTATGCTCAGGTTAAAAGCGTTGCCATGATGAAATAAAGATTGAGAGGGTAATCACCATGCTATTACGCGATCTTTTTGATGAACTCCCCCTAAGTAACAACGATACCGTACCCATTGCTCTGCAAAAACTATTGCGCGAACCACAGGATGTTTACGCTGACGGGAAGCGCACCGAGCAACTACTCTTCGACGCCAAAGCGATGCAATCAGGCTAACTGAAAGTATCGATGGCAATATACGAAATGTACGCCTATTCCAACCAGTTTGAAAAGGCCATCGTGACTATCTATAAAGTGTTAGCCGAGACTACAGCTCAGGACCGGTTCCCGGATAACTGGTGTACGCTTAACGCTGGCAGTGCCAACTGGAATAACGCAAGTGGCGTTATACGCGCATATCTTTACACGTTGAAAGCCAGCGGTTTTGTCTGTCTGCGCCAGGGAAATATTGCACTGGCTGTCGAGGTATTAGAGAAACTGCGGAGGAAAAACAAAGCCAACACGTTTAAGTACAGTCGGCTTTCGTTTTAATCATGGGTTACACCAAAATGTGTACAGTAGCTTCACTGCTAATTTTAACAACGCCCTCAACCCTCTTCTCTTGCTCGTCTTACTCGGCTTTTTTCAAGGTGCGTAAAATCGTGACAGTACTGGCCAGGTCAAGGGCGCTGAAGTCATCGAGAGAACGAAGGCTTATATTTGCTCCAGCCTCTAGCAAATAATTGACCCATGGACTACGGCCATTCGATGCCGCATACATGAGCACACTGGCACCATTATCGTTTTGATTATCGATGTTAGCACCCTGCTGTAATAAGAGATCAGCGATAACATAGTCGTCAGCTACACAAGCCGCCCAAAGTGCATCGGTACCATCCATATTACGTAAATTGACATTTGCCCCAGCCGCAAGTAAATCCTCAACATAAACTCTCTCACCCTTACGACATGCCAGAATGAGCGCACTGTCCTGATGCTGACCTTCGTCATTTATTTGCTCTGGGTTAAAACCATTGTCCGCCATCCATTGTTTCGTTTTGTTACTTAACATCACCACTCCATTTAAGTCATGCAATTTGGCAAGGGGATTGCAACTCCCGTACCGACAGGCCTTATAAATTCTTTTCCAATACCCTATTAAGGTCTATTACTCTGATTTAATGTGAGTTTTACAAAAACAAGTGGCGACAGGTGCGCTCCTTACCGTTTGCTTTTGCAGCGATGAATTGTCGGACTTACCACACGCCTGACATAAAAATGGACAACACAGTCAAAATTAACGTCGGCAAATACTCATGCACCATGAACTAGAAAAAAATTCACAGACAATTTCAGCGGGCACAAATACCGTCACTGTCCTCGACTACCACGAGCGCACCAAACACCGCTTCGATGGCTACGCTCGCGGGCCGGGAACATTGGATTGGGAGGCCCAACCCAGTCCCTTTCGTCATTTTGCTGGGGCACCACAGCGACCATTACCCCTGCAAAAAAGTAACGAAGGCCCAAGCTATGCCGAGCTATTTAGCGGTAAAAGTATTACTTCGTTAAACTGGAATGAAACAACCATCTCCCAGCTTCTGCAGTTCTCCCTCGCTCTCTCAGCCTGGAAGCAGTTTGGCAATTCACGCTGGTCTCTGCGTTGTAATCCATCCAGCGGCAATCTCCACCCCACTGAAACCTATCTCATTATCATCGCCATCGATGGCTTTGAAGATGGTCTCTACCACTACTGCGTCGACCAGCATCAACTGGAGCTGCGCTGTCGCTATCCGAATACTGAAGTATTAAACAAGCAAGCCTTATGTAAGCAACCCCTGCTGCTGCTCGGCTTCAGTTCAGTCCCCTGGCGAGAAGCCTGGAAATATGGCGAAAGGGCTCTTCGATACACCCAGCACGATCTTGGCCATGCCCTGGCAGCGCTCAGCTATGCGGCTGCTACCTTGGGTTGCGAAGCTAAACCCATCCACGAGATAGGTACGGTAGCCTTGCAACAGCTATTGGGCCTTGAGCGCAGCGATGAGTTTTATGCCGATGAAGCTGAGTACGGCGATATGCTCGTTAGCCTCCACCCTGCCGGTGAAACACACCCTTATACAGATAGCCTCATTGAAGCTCTTTTACAACTATGTGGCAGTGGCGAATGGCATGGCCGCGCCAACCGACTAGACTCTCGTCATCTTTATAAGTGGCCACTTGTTGATGAAGTGGCTAACGCGGTACATAGCCCTGCCCGGCCCAGCGAGCAAAAACATCAAGCAGAATTCTGGCCTGGCGCCATTGCCGCAGCAGAACACCCCCTTTCGCAGCAAAGTGCACGAACATTGTTTCTGCAACGCCGTTCAGCCCAGGCCTTCGATGCCAATGCGACGATGACAAGTGATGACTTTTTCCGCCTTATGGATCGCCTATTACCCCGTAGTGAACTGCCGCCCTGGTCAGCACAAACAGCGCCAGGCAGAATTCATATTGTCGTATTCGTCCATAGCGTAGAGGGGCTTGCGCCAGGGCTATATGCCATGCCTCGGCGCAGGGCTGCTCTGGATACGATGAAAGCAGAGTTGCGTGAGGATCTGCTATGGGAGGTTGTTGATAATGCACCCACTCACTTACCCTTTTATCGCCTGGTGAAAGCCAATGCACGACGCGCCGCCATGAAGTTGAGCTGCCAACAGGCAATAGCCGGTGATGGCGTTTTTTCACTGTCGATGCTGGCCGAATTCGAGCCTGTGGTCGGTGCGCAAGCCTGGCGCTATAAAGACTTATTTTGTGAGGCCGGTATGACTGGCCAATCCCTCTACCTCGAAGCGGAAGCTATCGGCATGCGCGGCACAGGGATTGGGTGCTTCTTTGACGACCCTGTTCACGAGACCCTTGGACTACAGGGTAAAACGCTACAGTCTATCTACCACTTTACCGTCGGCGCGCCGATCAACGACGCTCGCCTCGCCAGCCTAGCGCCCTATTCTTCTACCTCTTCTTGTACCTCGTCTTCTAAATAAAAAGACCGCAAAAAAAGCACTCAATTAAAATCGGTATCAGTTAATACACAGTCATATCACTGCGGCGAGAATTGGACCTGCAAAATACTCAGCAATTGAGCAAATGACAGATTGTCGTACTCCTCGCCCAGCGGGTCGAGAGGGCTGGTGCCCGTGTTGCGATTTGCTACATCGGGATACTCCAGGTGTACACCGTAGCGCTGATGATCTTGTCCGTAGGTATAGATATACACAGATACAGACTCGTCATTGCTAATCAGGCGCACCGCTTTGCAATCCAGAGTGTCATCGGTGATAAGCTTATATTTAAGGCTCGGTTTACCATTCTCAACCAGTAACAATAGGTGTTTAATCGATATATCTTTATCCAGAGCCCAAATATTCATTGCATTTGATAGCAGTGGTTAGTGCGACCAAGCGGCATGCGTTTCACAGTCATAGCCTATTTAGACCGACGGTCATCAAAGCTCAGGGGTAGCAAGCAGTGGTTCATCGAGAGGGAGATTCCCGGTTAATTCTGGCCCTATTTGCTCAAGCCAGGTTTTCATTCGGGCCTCGCTTAATAAGGCCTGATTTTGCTGATCAAGAATAAGTCCAACAAATTTCCCGTCGACAACAGCTTTGGAATGTTCGAATGTATACCCCTCAACTGGCCAGGAACCGATAGGTACAGCGCCGAGTGCGCAGAGTTTCTCATACAAACAAAACAGCGAGTCTGCAAAGCGGTCTGAATATTTATCTTGATTGCCAAGGCCATAAAGAGCAATGCGCTTGCCGGAAAAATCAGCGCCTTCCAGTTGCGGAATAAGCTCTTCCCAACTACCCCCTTTTATACCGAGGGAGAGCCCAGGCAATTGCCCTTCGCCATAACTTGGCGTACCTAAAATCAGGCTGTCGTATTGCAACATCTCGTCAATACTAATACGGTTTACATTGAGCGGCTTACTGGCAACATCACCTAATATCTTCGCCATTTTTTTTGCCATAAGCCGTGTTGTACCACTGTCGGTACCAAAGAAAATACCAATTTTATTCATACTCTTAAATCCTCATTAATGGGTGCTTGCGTCGCTGTGCTGATACACTGATTGACTTGCACTGACTGAATTGCGCTGAATGATTTCAGCGGCCTGTATTTTTGCTATTAAGCGCCATCTATTGGCCTGATCTTAATTAGGCCCTAGAGATTTCCAACATGGCCGACAGGGGCCGTTACCACGGTCATATTGCTGACCACACGCCGCCAATGACCCCTGTCGAACGCAAGCTTGTTGCTAGCAAAAAAATCATGGGCATGCTCGACCACGTCAGCCATAACCGCAGAAACATAGTTTGGCGCCAGTGCTGAATTGAGGATGTGCTCGGGTACCGCCTTTTCGAAATGGAGGGTACGATATTCCTCGGTATAGCCGCCCATGCGCATACCCTCAAAGGGTGGCGTTTCAAATTCACCGGGTAACAAAAACGTCACATCCAATGAAGGTCCGTCTGGCAGCCCTCCCTTTCGTTTTTCAACAGCCGCCTGTGCAGCAAAAAGTACGATTGCATTTTCGATAGGACTTTTTGAATGACTTGAACTGGGTGTATTAATACTAATATACAAAGCCATATTTTATTACTCTCGCTTGAATCAATGCATTGTCTGAAAATAATTTTCAAATTAGTTTTCCCCTATTCCTTGATCTAGCAATAAGCACACCATGACAGCCGAAAAAACTCCAATAAAAATCAACAGGTAATCGCTTATCCCATTTATTAATGCGAGTAGGCTTTAGGACGCTGAGCGTATTTTTGACGTACTTGTAACAATTAATGTCGGACTTTGTGCTTATGTGGTGTGCTAATTATTTGTTTTATCATGGATTTTCTAATTGAAAAGAACGGCATGATTAGTGCTCTATAATTACTATTCTATAAACAACAGAATCAATGCCTACTTGCAAGGTAAGACTGAACTATTGAATTAAGCTAAAGAATAGGACGTGGCGGGGATCAAATACACGAGTAGCAACTTAATCCGGCAAGCATAGTATAAATATGAAACTACAACTTGAACGCCCCTTTGTTGAGGCCATGCTGGCAGAGTTTCCAGATATCACAGTATTAAAAGAACAATTGCGTTTCAGCAATCACGCCATGGTGCCCCCGAAGCATTTTTCTGCCCAGCAGTTAAAATTTTTAAACAACCTTTATCTTGACGCTGGGCCTGAAATGCAAGCCCGCACCGCGCAACTGGGCACATTGCACAAGGCACTGCATAACAAAGGCCAACGTTTTGGTGTCGACGACCTTGAATGTTTATTGGCAGCCATTGCCGAGTACCTGCTAAGCGACTGTATACGCGGCTGGTTGTTTAAAGTTAACACCTCGGCAAAGGCCATTGCCTATGTGATAACCCGTCTGGATTATACGCCGCCCGGTGAAGAGGAAGCCGGGCGTATCCTCTTAGAAATCAAAGCCAACTCACGCGGAAAAGTCGCTATTGAAAATATTATTATTCGCAGTAGAGATATTGACAATAAAACCGTTAGCGAAATTTTCGCTAACAAGGGTTATCTGAAAGAAACACCAGATTTAATACAGAGCTACGACGAATCCAACCAACGCTATTTTTCCTGGCGGGCGGACTATGGCAGGCAGTTTGCCGCAATGGGTACAGGCTACTATGCCGAAGACCCTAGCGCATCACATCGCAATACCGACTGGTCGCGTAAAAACCTTGTTGTTCTTTCCTCTAATGGCAAGGCCGCGAGGCTGGTCAACGACGAAAGTATCATCAGCAACCGCGAATTGGGTTTTGAAGGTTCTGGTGACATTCTCAATGCCTACTTACGCAAAGCGGGTAAAAGTGATCGTTTCAACGAAAACGTTGAAAGCAAAATAGAACGGTCAAAAGACACCATACCCAAAGGCGTATTTACCGAGCTGCCCGTGCATGGCTATATTTTGATGTTTCATCTCGAATTACACCATCATTTATGGGTGCATGTAGATGATTTGAAATCCTATGAATACCGGCCTCAACTCAAAGATAAACTCATATTACCAAGCGAACAGATCGATCTGATTGATATTCTCACCGGGGAAATGGACATATTAATGGAAGATATCGTCGCCGGAAAATCCGGTGGTACCACTGTCCTATGCGCTGGGCCATCGGGTGTTGGTAAAACCTTGACGGCGGAAGTGTATTCGGAAATCATTAAGCGACCCTTGTATCGCGTGCATTCCGGCCAGCTCGGCCTCAGCGTTACCGAGATGGAAAAAGCCTTGAAAGACACCTTAACCCGCGCACAACGTTGGGGGGCCGTCATGCTCATCGATGAAGCCGATGTCTACATCAAACGCCGCGATGACAATATTGCAGCCAACGCTGTGGTGGGTGTTTTTTTAAGAGTTCTAGAGTACTTTAACGGGCTGCTCTTCCTCACCACTAACCGAGTCGATGATATTGACGAAGCGATTATTTCACGCTGTATCGCCATGATTAAGTATCACCCACCCAACAAAGCAGACCGACGTATGATCTGGCAAGTGATGACCCGGCAATTTTCTCTCGATGTCGACGACGCCCTCATTGAAGCATTGGTTGAACTCTTCCCCACTGCCACGGGGCGCGACATTAAAGGCCTGACAAAGCTGGTCGCTAAATTTTGCCAGCATAAAAATGCGCAACTAGAACTCGATGTCTTCAAGCGATGCTCGATATTCCGAGGCATGGAAATTCAGCAGAAACCAGCGTAGGCCTAAATCAACACCGAAGCACATCATGCATTCAGAAAACCAGGGGATAAGGCAATGGCAGATGTTACATTTAATGGTATGACTATGGCGTTCGATATTGTCGCCAGCTTTATGGATGCTGATATTAAAAGCGCCGTAGTAAAAAATTTGGGCGACTGCAGCGAACAGGACTTGCTCGATGCCTATATGGCGGCGCATAAGGAAAAATACGGCGACACCTTTTTGCAAGGCTAATCAGCATGTCCCTTGATCACAATTCGAGCTTCGCTATGAATTCCAGACCTGGTCTCACACATAAGCAACACCCCGCCATCACCTGGGCACAGAACATCGAGCTTTCTGCCCTGCACGTAGATTGTGTAACAACCATTATGCTAAAAATTCTTGATGGCAAGTGCAAGATGAGTACTGAAGGCAAAGCAGCTATGGAGGCCGTCTACGATGTAATAAAGGAACAGCCCGGCAAGCTGCTCGACACGTCCGTTCACCAGCTCATCAGCACTGCTCGCTCAGCGACTAGCGACAAAATCCTTGAAGAACTTTACGAGCAGCGTTTGATGGCGGAGACGATGATTTCCAGGCCTGTAATGAAACGCTTTAAAGCCATGTTACGCGCAGAAAAAGTTATCGGTCAGGGGGCAATTTGACACCCATATGATGCAGGCTACTCGTCTCATCTGTTGGCATAACACTTGCTGAAACTTTACTTGCGACAAGTTTATTTTAACTAGTGGTACCGCAACTTTTCCAAAGGAGTTATTAGTATGAAATTATCCGATATTGAATTTGAAGACATTAACTTTAAAACCTGCGTGCTTGAAGGCGGGTTTGAGGACACCAATGATGTTGTAGAACTGATTTGCCGAAAAAAGAAGATAAAGAGCATTAAAGGTGTTGAGCATCTTACTGAACTAACATTGTTAGACTTGACTAGAAACCAACTGAGCGATATAGATTTATCGAAAAACACAAAACTAGAAGAGCTGTTTTTGGGTAATAATGCTATCGAATCTTTAAATATCAGCGGCTGTACCGCATTGACGCACCTGGAAGTTTTTATGAATGAGCTCGAAGAAATCGATATTTCAAAAAACATTTTTATAGAAGAGCTTTGGGCCGACCTCAACAACTTGAAAACTATCGACCTGAGCAGCAGCGCCGAATTGGTGGATTTGCGTGTCAACAGTAACGACATCTCAGACCTGGATTTAACGAGAAACACCAAGCTTGAAAAGCTACTAATACAGGAAAATCCGCTAACAGATGACGTAAAAGCAAAGCTCTCCAAGCTGGCACCAGTACTAGTAAAAATCTAGCTGCTTTACAATCCTGGGCTTTCAAAAACTGCTCAATCAGCCATCCAGGGTATATTCACCAGTGTCAATCATACCAGTGAGTATACTGAGCAGGCGATGAGGGCTGATTATACAACCCAGCTTGTTTTCCTGGCCCATTATTTCAATGACAGCATTTTCATCAATCAACATTTTTAGGGTATTGCTAATAAAGCATTCCAGCGACTCAGCTTGAGCTTCTAGATCTCGCCAAGGCCCTTCAGCAGCCTCCACAGCGTATTTCTGATAAGGCCACACAAGTAAGCTTTTTTCCGCAGCCTGTCTGTCTCTCATCACCCATTCTGCGCCATCAGCCAGACCCCATACCTCCTCCGTTTCAAAGACTCGCGTGAGAAAATACTCTAATCTCTGACTATTATCGAGAGCAGCGGCTTCAACATATTCCTTCTCATAAGGGGCATATCGCATATATAACACTCTCAATAGGATAGATAAATACTGAAAACAACTTGTCAATAATAGGCACGTTTCTATACATACTCAATGAGATCTTCTGCAAATACTAAGCCATCACCATAGAAAAAAATTCATCGCGAAACACACTCAACTATAGCCCTGAAAATTATATAAAGCCGATAACGACATCAAGTTAGTGTTTATAACAACACCTCTGAAACAGAGGTTTTTCAAAAAATATTGTTATAAAAAAGGTGGTATTTGTTACATTAGGATGACCGAATTCAAACAAAAATGAGCTTGCCATACATATAACCCGGGCATATTTAGCTCGAATTATTAGTTTCAAGTATTAAAAATAACGTGGCACGTTATTTGATATAGATCTAGCTAGCTTAGTTAAGCGAGACACTAACATTATTTTTAATATTATTTTTGAGGTGAAAAATATTATGAGCGAAGCTGTTATCAAGGCTTTTTCAGATAAAGCCAGATCCGATTATGGGCTGGGCCTGCAATTGAAGGAATGTATAAAGGTTAAAGAAATTCTGCAACTCGGAAAAGATCATGGCTTTGAAATGGATGAAGTATCCATGTATCCCCCGAACGAACCCCAATTTACAGAAGACCAGCTATCGGAAAAAATGGTAAAAGCGCTATTGCGTTAAGTATTATCTTCTGCAGCTAGAGCAAACGCCTTACTTTCAAGTCGTGGTATTAGCTCGCTCAGCACCATCAAACAGACCATTAAAAATGGTCTGTTTGATGGTACCAGCCAGTACTGGACGCGGAATCATTCCTCTCGAGTGTAAATAAACCTTTTTTATCTTTTATTATCAACGGCATATTTTCCTACTAAGCGGTAAGACCAAGAACTATCGATCTTCCAGTGATAGTCGTGGGGGCGGAGGAGATTCTACTGCTGAAGGTGTCCTGCGTCGGGCGGCGCGGCATGTCCAGTGTTGTCGCTACTACGGCAATCGCCTTGCGCCGCAGGCGGGCGACTTAACCTACAACCGTCGTCGTGCTACATTCGTCCAATTCTCCCAACTCGCTCTGGAGCCGACTTCGTGTCTATTCGTATCATCCTGTGTCTGCTCGTGCTGCTCACTGTCAGTGGTGCTCGAGGTGCTGTGTTTCTCCCGGAAGCCGCTATAAAAACTGGCTACGGGCCAACCCTGGAGGCGTGGTCCACTCACTGGTCAGGTGCTTGCGCGGAACGGGTTAGCATCGAGATCGGCTACACGGGGCATTCCGAAATACAGAATATGCTGCCTCGGGTAACCGACTACGCGCGCGGAGCGGTGCCTCATGTGCTCAGCCAGTGCCCACAGGCCGACATCATCCTGGTGAATGTGCCCGGACGAACTGGCAATCCGCGTCCGGTCTACCAGTTCGAGATGCACCGGAATGCGGGATGGGCAGCACAGAGTGCACTTTGGTACAGTGATCGCGTCCGCGCCACCCTCGCCGAAGGTTATCTGCCGGCAGATATGGGCTATCACAATGGGCTGGTTCGATTACAGGACGGGCACTTCGAGGCCATCTATGGAAAAAGGCTCAGATCCCACCTAGTTGGTACCGACATTAAGCGCCATATGCAGGAAGGCGCATCGCCACCGCGGGTGTCTCATCACACCATTTCCGGGCACTGGTACGAACCGGGCAGCGAGCGGCCGAATGGCCAATGCGCAACCAGCCGCGATGGTTACGCACTCTGGGGGTCGTTCACCATGGTGATCAACCGCGGCCATTCCGATATCCAGATGATGAGGAAATTCTGTGCCGAAGCCGGCGAAAAAGGTCACGGCGATGAACTGTACCTATCCACCCCCTCTCCTTCCGGATTCAAGCGGGTCTGGGGTATTGAGTGGGTCAAGTTCACGGATCCCCTGCACGAACAACTTGCTGCTATGGATCTCGACACGGCGGACGACCCGCAAACTTTCGCCCGCACCCGCAAAGCCCTCTATAAGAGCCAGAAGCTCACCCTCTATCCGGCCCAGGACAACTGGTGCATGAACCGGCGGATGGATGCTTATTACACAGTACCCAGCGAAGATCGAAACCAGGCGTTCGGCGGCAACTACGCCGAGGCACTGGGCGAGCGAGCCAGGCAGGTGGTCAACGAGTATTGCGGCGATGCGCTGACAGCCAGCGTCTCAAACTACCGCGAGGGAGACGAGACCCCATGGGATCGCATGTCTTTCCAGTTCCGGCCCATTCAGGCTTCCGCGTTCGGCGATGACAAGGGATACCTGAAGCTGCTCGACCAACATCTGAGCGAACGGGCACAAGCCCATCTGGACTATCTAAACGCGAATCATCTCGGGCCCGCCTGCAGCGACGCACCATTCTGCGAGCTGCCAGGCGGACGTTACCTCAACGCCATCTACAATGGCCGTGGCGATTTAATACAGCAGATGGATCAGCTCCATCGAGCGGAAGTGCATGAGATACTCAGCGGTCAAATGGCCCAGGTCAACATGAAAGAGAATCCAATAACACAGATGTTCTCCGACATGATCGAAGCAGATAACGGACTCATTGTTGGTGCCGCTAACAAGTATATGTACGCCTACGCCGCCTGGGGAGCTCAGTGCCTCAAATCTGGGGCCAAGACCCGCACTTTCGTACATACAACACCCGGTACTGAAATCGTCAATTTCGACGGCAGCACAGACTATGAGCCCGGGAAAACCTATGAGGCCGAATACACAACCAATCCAGAGTTTTTTCCACTGCTGGAACGGGTCGGCTCTCACTACGGCGCACAGGACAGCACCTCACCCCTGCTCAACAAAGCACAGCGTCTGGTGCTGCAGGGGCTAGTAAAGATGAAGAACAACTACGATTGCACCAGCCCGGAAGTCGCCCGCTTTGAACGGAATCTAATCGCCCTGGCCGAGGACGATCTGAACGGACAGCCTTTGCGGTTGCTATCAGCTCCCGCGGTTGAAGTTGCGAAACCAGCCCGGCCGACACAGCCTGCATCACCCGCACCATCGACAGAAGCTCCGGTGCAACAGGCACCTGACGAAACCCGCCAGGTAGCCCCCATGGCAGCACCAGCCAAATCGCCTACAAGCACACTGAGTACTGCAGAGCGTTACGCGAAAATGAATGCCGAGATAAAAACACTTTCAGACGCCTTCGTTGCCGAAATTAACAGCCTCAACGCCAACTTTCAGGCGGACATGCGGAATGCGGGTACTGACGCGGAACGGTTGGAGATGTTGCGCGAATTCAACAATGAAACGGCGCAAATTCGAACCACAATCGAGCGCGAGACTCAGGCAATCAAGGACAAATACAAGAATTAGTGCGTTGCGCCAATTAAGCGGTTCATAATCCAAGAAAGCGGTTCATAATCCAAGAAAGCGGTGGCAAGTGGCCAAAAATGATCTTGAGTGTTCAGCTGGTTTAGGGTCGTCTGTGAAAGTGAGGTAGAAACCCACACCTATACAAAGTTTGACAATCTTTGTATTTCAGCCTGGCATTCTTTAGGACAGCATCTTACCTCGGAGGCCAATATGCATATTTCACTAATTCCTGAACTCGAGTCTCGCGTTAAGGCCAAAGTGGAAACCGGTTTTTACAACAAGGCTAGCGAAGTCATCCGCGAGGCGCTCCGTTTGATGGAAGCTAATGAAGACCGGGGTCATGAGATCAAACTGACTCGACTACGTGAGCAACTTAAAGCCGGGGGAGACCAGTTAGACCGTGGAGAAGGTATCGAAGCCGAATCAAGATCGGCGCAGTGCCTGAATGGTTTCTGAACTTTTGCAGGCCGAAGGATAGGTCTCGACAGTGGTCAGATTACTGCTGTCACTCTAGACGCCGCACTCCGCTATCTTCGGCGCAAAACAAGCAAAGATGCGCATCCCCTTCGTGGCATGAGAACCGATCATGTCTTTAATGACTGGCAGGCTGAGGTCTTGCTCAAACAAGTAATGCTCAGCGTGGCTGATACCATGCCAGCTTCAATCTACCCCTCGTGGTATCACCGGTTTTGACGTTATAGCGCGGAAAACACCATAAAAAATACCATTGATGATGTAGACTATATTATCGATTAGATTATTTTAATTTTTATAAATCAACGAGTTACAAATTCAGATCACACCCCAATCGATTGTAAATAATCAGTTATTTCTCTTTATACTCATACAGTTATAAATCAAAACACTATCAATACCATGGAAAATACCATGCTCAAAAATTTCTTGGGAAAAATTCTTTTTCGTTTAATAAACGTCTCGGCTAACCAAACCGAAAATCCATTAAATTGGGTCAATAAACAACCGACCTACGAGTGAACCCGTCTTCACACTCCATCGTTAAAAAAGCTAAAAACAAAGACCATAAACACCAGCAACCAACCTGGCAAAACTGAAAGAGGCTCAGGGTTTTCGATGACAAAAAATACTGAATTTCTCAGAGCATCGAACAGCTCTAGGGCCGCTCACAGATCCGCACCTGGCTTGGAAGGATCGTCATCAGCGAAGCCAAAATGCAACTGAGGCCACACAAGCGGGAGCTGCTGTTCAGTGTCTGGCAATCGAATGAAGAGTCAGGTGATGCCCTGGCAGATCGCTTTAGCCACGAGGGCAGATGAGAATCTCCGCCCATGCAGTGGGATATTGATACACCGGAAGGTCTGTTGATGCGGCAGGATCTGGCCAATTGTCTGGAAGAATTACTCAAAGCCATGCCTGCCAACCAACGCGCTTTGCTTGAACTGCGCGACACCTCCGGGTTTTCTTTTGAGGACATCTGTAACGAACTGTCGATCTCTGCATCCAATGCCAGAGTCACCCTGCACAGAGCGAGAAGTCAATTGTTTCAACTTGTCGATCATTACGAGGAAACAGGCCAGTGTTGAAATGTCGAGAAACCGAAGATAACGCCGATCAATTGCTGAACGGCGACCTAAACCGGCGCCAGCGGCTCGCCATAAAAATGCACCTGCTGATGTGCCGCCACTGTCGCCGATATGTGCGTCAATTGTGGGTACTGCTGCGAGCCATTCCTTTTATGCATGGCAAGGCAAGCGAAGCCGAAGTGTCCCAGGTGATGGAGCATATTCACAGCCATCAGACAAACGGCCCTTAACGGGGAGGTGAATGCTCTTACCGTGGAGCTGGCAAAAGACTACGACAATAAAACCCGTGCTGCACTACGTTTGGCCACCAGTAGCACAACCATAACCCGTGCCGCTAAGCTGGCACTGGTGGTGGGACCCATCCTGGTGCTTATCAACCAGGGAGACAGGATGTTCAGCGGCGCCCAGCTCGACTGGCTGAAAGTGGCATTGACCTTTGCGATGCCCTACTGCGTCTCCACCTGGACCAGCGTTGCCAAGGATCTCGAATCTGCCTTTAACAATCAGAGGGGTAACTGATTATGGCATCACTAAACGAAGCACAACAACGTATCGCCAGCGCCCTGTTGCTACTGCGCTTTGGCGTTTTTATCGTGATGTCTCCCTGCGTCTGGCCATTGGTGCCGGTAGTCAAGTCCTCTGCCGCCACCAGTGGCCGTAGCGGCCCCTGGTTTCTCGCCCCCCGGGGCTAGCCACCGCCTTTGCCGTGGCCGGGACTTTCCTCACCCTGGTGATACTCAATCTGGGCCTGCACCCGGATGTGCTGCGCTATCTGGCGGCGGGGCTGTTGATCTTGGTTGCCCTGGCGCTAATGGTCAAACCACTGGAAAACTGGATCAGTCGGCGCCTGTCATTGCTCAGTAGCCGGTTTAATGGTGGCGGCGTCAGCGCTCCGGTCAATTCGGTGTCGGCGCCCTGTTCGGCCTGGTGTGGCTGCCCTGCGTCAGCCCCACCCTGGCGGCGGCCATTGCCCTGGCGTCCATGGGCGAAAGCATGGCTATGGCCTTTGTGGTGATGTTCACCTTCGGCGTTGGCACTGGGTCTGTGTTGCTTTTTGCCGGGCTGGCCTCGGGCAAGCTGCTTAACCGCTGGCGTCCGGGGATTATGGCAAACCCCGGTCGCGGCGAAAGGCTACTCGGGGTACTGCTATTGGCCCTCGGCCTTATGGTGGTTACCGGGTTTGATAAAGTGCTGGAAACCTGGGCGCAGAACCTGTTGCCGCAATGGGCGATCAACCTGTGACTTTCGACCACGACACACCGGACAAGCTATTCCCCCACCCCGGATCGGGCACCCAGATAGAACTCCTCGTTGAAACACTGTTCAGCATAAGTGCGTATTTCTTCGTCGGTAACTCCGCCAAGAGAGCCACTACGGCTGAACATACGAACCCCGACACCCAGCCGACTCAGTGCCTGGTCCAGTTCCAACCCCACCACACCAGCCCCAAATACCGCAATAGATGCGGGCAGGAATGACAGTTCGAATAGGCGGTTATTCACCAGCAGGCACTCAGCCAAGCCGTAGAGTATGTCGGGAACGGTCGGACCCGACCCGGTACTATTTTTATACAGGCATAAAAAAACCCGCTAAAACGGGCTCGTTCTGATGCTTCACTATGGGGTTTTCAATATATAGTTATCTCTATTTTTTACTACCT
This sequence comes from uncultured Gammaproteobacteria bacterium, assembly GCA_913058345.1. Lineage (GTDB taxonomy): Bacteria > Pseudomonadota > Gammaproteobacteria > Pseudomonadales > Porticoccaceae > Reddybacter. The sequence continues at coordinate 21,169 of CAJXQR010000017.1, read as the reverse complement.
TCCTACAACTGCGGCACGAACTTTATTCTTGAAAAACCTATGTCCCAATTCCTCCCCCGCCGACTACAATCTGACTGAAGACATATCTTAAAATTATCCACATCTTGCATGACAATATAGGCTCTTCCTGTACAACAGGCTGGTCTGCTTGGCCATCCAAGGATCATCACTATTGGAAGAGCCTGTTCCATTGAAAGCTCAGAGGGTAATGACCCTCTAAAAGAATCACTACCTGTCGACACACAATTATCCCCTTCACTATCCGCATTTACGGCTTTCATATCATTATCTGAAATAGAAATAGCCACTTTTTTATGGAAAACCCCTGCAGGACAATCATAGTCAGAGCTAACCCATTCACCTTCAAGGAACATCAAAGGAACACCGTCGCCAGCCGAAGTATCAACCACAAAAACAGACAAAAGAGCTAACAAGAAAACTTTATCCTTAATAAACTTTTTTAAAAAGAATCATCGTATATCCCCTACAATGAAAAACTAATCATAGGCAAGTGCATTCTCTGCCCGGATTAACAAATCGGTATCTAAATAATCTGTCAGCACTTTGATTTCTTGTTTGATTTGCATAAGATCCCGTTGCGCCTGATTTAACTGGGCAATGGTTTCCTGATTATTGCCCTTGGCTCGCTTCAGCTGATCAATACGCTGTTCTAGAGCTCTTAAGTCCTCTTTCCTGCTGTCAATATCAAGTTGCTTCAATTTCAATTCTGCAGCAACTTTATCGGCTTGCTCTCTTACCGCAGCAGTTTTCGCATCAACAGCAGCCAATTTTAGTGCAGCATCTGACGCTCGCTTTTGACTCACCTCCAACCCCTGCCTAGAGTCTTCAACTTGCCTCTTGAGGCTGTCGGCTTCCATCTGACGCGCAGCCAGATGATCTTCCAAATGTTGATTTGCCCCTAACTTATAACGCGCAGCACATAAGCGGCTCACCTCATTCGGGTTGGTAGAACAGTTCGTAGAGGCACACCCCACCATGACGAGAATAAGTGGAATCAAAGTATATTTGGTAACACTAGAAAAAAGCATATTGGTCAACCTTACACATGCGACTTACTTTATTTTATGTACAACTCCATCAACTACGCTTGATAATCTCATTATCAAGTTTGGACTTTTGTGCCAGCAGGGTATCATTAACACCGTTAGCCTGTTTGACCGAGTCCGTTAAACGCTTTTTCTGATCCAACAACGCAGTTTTTGTTGTTTTTAGGCTGTCGATATCCGGTGAATCCTTGATAATTTCATCCATATCATCAACCTGCTTATCGAGAATTTCCAATTTAGCCTCTGCCTTGGATTTGGCCATTTTGTTCGTTCTTATTTGGTCATCAAGTTCTCGACGTAGATCAGCCGCTTTACCAAGAAATGTTTTGTCATCCTTTTCTTTCGCAACCAAACTATCAACTTCACGCTGATACGAAGACACCTTTTGATTATTCATCGCTGTTTCTTTCTCCAGCTCGAGAATCTCAGTTTCAGATGTGGCTATATCATTATTAATTTGAGTATATTTTTCTGAATACTCTTTCTTGCCCTGATTCGCTAAAACAGTAACAGCGGCATTGGCAGCGCCACAAGCAACGGCAGCCTTGGCCACAGTCCCATTCTCTTTACCCAAAACCTTAGCCAACCCCCCACAGGCGACTGCCCCTATAGCAGCGTCTTCCGCAACACTAAAATCTTTTTGTTCGGAAGCCGTATTATTGCCACCCAAAGGCTTGTCCAGACCGACAGATTCTTTAGTTTTTTCTACCGTTTCCCCCACCACGTCCTTCGTCTTATCCCAAGTATCCTGCAGGCTCCACGCCATAGACTCAATGGAAGAACCCATTACCAAAGCGCCCAACAGTACGCTGCTTAACATATTTCTCGTCAGTTTACTCATCATTTGGTCCTTTATTCTGTTTCTTTACTTTCTCATTAAAATATTCGAGGGCCGACTTGTCATCTGGCACAGACTCAATCAGCGCCAAAACCTTATTAATGGTATCAACCCGACCTAATTTGTAGTTATCTGTGCCAGACTTCAGCTGCGCCCTTAATGCAGAAACAACACTCTCAGAATTTGAATGAAAATCTGACTGCAACCCCACTAATACATCAATAAAATTATCTTGATGCTTTTCAAGATCCATCAAATTTTGCGCCAATGCCAAGCGCATTGTGTCCACCAACACCTTGTCACCCAGTTTTTCTGAACGCTGTAAAGAGAACTGATTTTGCTCTATCTTCTTTTCCAACAATGCGACAACACTGTCAATACGAATTAATCGATCTACATCCAGAGCAATATTATCCGAATTCACTTGGTGGCCTCGACTAACGCCCTGTAGTGATTGCATGGCAAAGACAGCAACCCCGGCAAAAATCAAGACAAGTAGCACCCATTTAAACCACTTGAAAAAGGCGAGACCAGAACCTGATTTAGCCTCCCTTCCTGTCTTCCCCAATTCAACATCATTAAAGAGAGAGTGATCTTCGGCCTCAATTTTAGGGCGAGAAATAATACCCGGCACTTCTTCCTCTTGCTTGACCTCAACCTCACTAGACGGTCTATTGATTATTGCCATTTAAATTTCATGCCTCTATCGTTTTCCTGTTATGTAATATGTTGCTAACCGAGTTATTGGCGCTTCAGCGCTGCCACCAAAAAATCTGCCAACATAGTAGATTGATTTTCAGTGTAGGCCTTGGGTTGCCCCGCTTCCACTGCGATTTTCTTAAATAAATCCATACTGACTTTATGCTTATGACGACGCGCACCACCAAAACCAAACCCGGACCGGAAAACCTCATCTCGCCCAGAGAATAGAATGATCATATTACGATTCTTCTTCCCCTTGGCCCAATCCCCAACCAAACTAACCAACTTGTTGGCCCGGTGCTCGCCAGCTGTGGTAATTCTATCCGTATCACTAATTGATTCTTCATACGGCCCCACATCACCCAACAACATAAACACCTGATGCCCTTTAAAATCAGGGGATGAATCAAATTGGGATAAAGCCAATTCAGAGGCATTTAAAATTGGTGCCAAGCCACTTTTGTGACGCTGATTTTTCAAGAACCGGACTAGCTGTTGATATGATTTACCGCCATCTGCCTTAGGATCCAAAATACGAGTCATCGGAAAAAGTACCGTTTCATTTCTCATGCTCTCTGAAATGCGATAGGAAACGATACTAATCTTGACACTTTCGGACACCTTTGGAAGGATATCTGCCAACTTCTGTATCGCCGAAGTCAAGTTATAGAGTTCCTGCTCCATACTCCCGGTCTTATCGACGGCAATCGCTATTTCAATGTCCTTTCTTGCCAGCTTATCTATGACAGATTCCAGTTCTTTGGCTTTACCCTCAGACTCGCCAATTTTTGCAATGACCTCGGCCTTCTGTTCCTGGATGGATTCTATTTGTTTTTTAGCTTTTCTGGCCGGACTACTTTCCTGAGCTAAGACAATAAAAATAATCATCAGCAACACAAAAATTGCCATGGTGGCAAAGATGATGTCACTGAAGAATTCATAGAACCCTATACTTTCTTTTTGATCACGCAGCTTCAATGTTTGACCAGCCTTTTGAGTGAAAACCCAAATATATAGCCGCTCACTTCAAAATAACCGAGAGCAATTGTGGAATCATTTCAGCATGATTACTGGTAAATCCTTGGGGTTGCCCCGCTTCTGTTGCCAACTGTTCGAAAAACTTTCTACTCTCCACAAATTTCTGGTGCTGGTTACCTGATGTTTTGCCAATTTCATCATCGCCTGAAAACAAAATTAACAAATTTCTATGCAAGCTTTCCTCTGTCCATAACTTGAGTTGGTTAATCATTCCTTTTTCCTGCTCACGATTTCTCCCATCAATCAGCTGATCTCTATACCGGTCTTCATAAGGCCCCACATCGCCCAACAGCATAAAAGTCTGATGCCCAGTAAATGATTCCGAGTTTGAAAACATTTTTAGTGCCTGATCCATCGCCTCCTCGATAGGGGCTGAACCGGGCTGCGCACGTAACCTGCTGACAAAACCATGTATTTTCCGAAAGCTTTTTTTACCGTCAGTATCATCATCTTTGATGACCTGTAATGGAAAAACTTTGATGTCGGCTCGATTATGTTCATCACGGCGATAGGCAATAACACCCATTTTCACGCTCTGGCCAATTTTTGGCAGGATCTTTCCAATTAAACCTATGGTATTTGTGAGTTGATCCAACTCCCATTGCATACTGCCCGTGGTATCAACTGCAATAACCACTTCGAAATTATATTGTTGGACACTTTGCTTCGACTTTTCCAGTTTACTCAGCTGCTCATTCTTTTTTTCGAGATTTTTTTCCTCGTGCTTTAATTCAGTCGTTTCTTTTTTAATTTTCTCCAGTAGTTCATCGACGCTTTGAGACAAATTAATTTGCACCATAAAAACAATCATCAGCAACACAAAAATTGCCATGGTGGCAAAGATTAAGTCACTAAACGTTTCGTAAAAACTTGTGTTACTTTTTGTCTGTTTAAGTTTCACTCTTAAACCTTATCCAAATGTCTGTCCTACGCACCAAACGAACCAACTAATAACCAACGACCTATAAATTAGTGCCCTTGCTCTGCGGCTTTCCTCAGGTACGGCAGTACATGCACTTCTGTCAACTCGGCAATATGTGCTGTGTATTCCATGATATTTGAATCAACGACACTGGTTAAAACACGGAGAACAACACCACCCAATATGGCGCCAAGTAGGGTCGTAAAAAAGGCTACACCAAGACCAGACAAGGGGCCGTGCTCGCTCACTAAAGCTTTAATCAGGTTTTCGTCCATAGCCGAGTTACCCATCACTTCAGTCAACCCATTCATCATCAATATTAAACCGAGGATCGTACCAATCAAGCCCAGAGTAATCAGAATACTGGAGAACAGTTCCACTACTTTATTTCTCGCCAATAACCGGGTATGTAAAAACTCGATCAAGTTATCCTGGCTAATATCCACATGCGATTGAGAAATAGTAAACAAATTCTCAATATGTGTACGGAATAGACTTGGTCTTGATTTTTTCAAAAAATCTTCAAAATTATCCACCTGTTCTAAAAGCCGAATCTGGCTTGAGGCTAAATCAGTCTGATTTTGGAGAAATCGAGCATCAAAAAAACCTCTGACAATCAAACCAACCCCCAAGCCTGAGATAACAATATACATGGCCCAGTTAATTAGCCCCTGATAAGTACCACTCAACAGGAATGCAAGTGTCACGGCAATACTGATTGCCGATAGTATCATCAGCCAGATTATCCACCGTCTCAGCCCGGAAACCCCTTCAAGGGAACTGGCATTACTATGATTGCCCGACATAAAAAACTCCTGTGAATTATTCAACTCTATTTCTAATTTGATTGCTTTGGGTTGATGGCACGAAACCCGTGCATGATTTTCTATCAAACATGTCTTCGAGACGATCAAGTGGCCCCAAGCTTAGTCAATAATCTCGGCTTCATTTTGTTCTGTATTCATATTTCCGTATTCTGTATGGCCACGCCGCTGCATCGATGATTGCCTCCTCTGAGCCGCTTCTTGGACTGTTTGCCTGCTCGATCGCATGCCCACACCACTACCAATATTATGTTTCGACTCTGGCCCTAGCTCGGGTTTACTTGAGGGTCGTCGTTGAGGGGAAGCAATGGAGTTACGTGTCGTAGTGTCTGGTTCAGAACTGCCAGCTTGGTTACGGCGATCCAGCACGTCATGAAGTGCTCCCTCGGCCATTAAGGACTCAGTGTAATTCTCATTTTTCGCAGCCGTATTACTGACAGATGTTGTTGCAGCTACAGCCCCTGCCTGTGCGCTTTCCTCAGATGGGTTAACTGACTGATTAGATTCTGTCTCTTCCGATTCTCCCGTTTGGACGCTACTCTGCGACTCTGATTCTGAAGGGTTGTCGGCTGACGCTGTTGCTGAAGATCTACTGAGTAATGATGTGATAACCTCACCTGATGAGCCGCTTGAGGGTTCAGGGGCTGGGGCTGGGGCTGGGGCTGGCTCTGGAGAAGAGCCTGGCATTTCAAACTCGACTTCCATATCCGTCAATAATTCCTGAGCCTCTGAATTGCCGTTTTCTGCAGCTAATGTCAAAAAATATAAGCCCACATCGACATTACCGCTTCCACCGGAACCCGCAACATCAGACTCTATCTCTAACTCCTGCTCTAAAAATGTTTGATCATATGGCATGTTCATCGCCTGATCCAAAAGATACATCATACCTAGGGCGTAATAAGACATATTAGAGCCCGCTTGCCCTGCATCCTGTAGCGCATCGACAGCCAGCTCACTGCCCTTGGCTGCGGCATCCAGCGTCATCATGGCTGAGGCTGTGCCGCGCTGCTCCTCGCCATCAATCATAGGCCGTCCAGTTAGTGCTTCAATCAGCGGAATATTCAAATCAATATTATTATCCGAGGAGTAAGACTGGCTTAACAACTGAGTGGCATCTGGGTTTCCTTCTGCTGCCAGCTTTTCCAGTATCTCTATCCCTCTGGCAGCATCATCTGGAAACTCAATTCCTTCTATTTTATCCGGCAGGTCCAGAAGGCCTTTGGCGAGTTCCAATTGAGCGTCAGAGGAAGTGACTGCTGCTGCCTCCAGCGAGTCAAGGCTGGAAAATTGGTTGCCTTCTTTAGCGCTTGATGATGAATTATTCTGCTGGGCTAGTTCTGCTTGGAACTTTACTGACTCTTCGTTGGCAGGCTCGGTGTCTTTGGTCGCGTCTGTTAGAGAAGAAGATTGTTCGTCCTGATTCTTTTCAGCTTCCTTTTGTTTACCCTCGTCAGACTCACCAACAGGTCGCTCCTGTAAAAACCAATCATTTTTCTTCTCTATCGTTGCACGATACAGCGCTTCATTATCTCCTTCGGTATAGCCCTCAAAGTCAATGGATTCTATTTCTTTGCAATCAAGCCACAAATAAGTTTTAACAATTTGAGCGAGTTTCTGCATATCCACACGACTCTTGCGATAACTCTCTTCTTCTGGTGCATCTAGTCGAACATTCACTTCAGCTTGACATTGGTGCTCACGGGGAACACTGGCAGACACATTATTAAAACTCACTAGCTCTTCTGATTGAGCTAAAAAACTAAACGTTGCGAAGCTGAGTCCTAATGCAACACGAAAAAGTGATGCAACGGCAAAATAATTTTTTATAATCGTGGCTGTTCTCAAAACTATTCCATGTCGAAAATGCAAACCAAAAAGTATAAGGAGAATAACTGCTATCACCCATGTATATCAAGGTAGAACACTTGAACCTGGATATGCCTGAACTATTCGTCTTTCCGGCCTCCAATCTATTCAATCCCCAGATTTTCGGCTGAATCAACCCTCTTCCACTGCCTTTCTGGCCTTCCGGCCTAGTTCGGGAAAAAGGCTGCCAGGCAACCTTTCCTTCTGTTGCTGTGCCGTATAGAGAAGTGTGAAACCCGGAGCTATGCAACTCAGCCTGAATCAGGCGAGACTTGCGTTGCCGGCAGCAACTCAGGTGGTGGCGGTAACGCGCCCTTCTTCATGAGGTGAGCCAGCATCGATGATCGACTGATCTTCGATGCTGGCAATCACCTTCGATTCTCCGCCACACTTTGGGCAGACTGAGACATCAATGTTGAACACGCGCTTCAGGCGCTGTGCTCAGGTCATGGCCTGGTGGCGCTGTTCGGGTGTTTTGTCTTTGTTTTCCTTTTGGACGCGACCTTTATCGCGTTTGGCCGGCGTTACATCACCCCGGGCTTGCTGTTGGGCGCAAAAACCCCGTGGAATCGAGTCAGGTTCACTCTGGGCTTCGGCACCAGTGCTGCCAGCTTGGCAATGAAATCCATCGGTTCGAAGATGACATGGGTAGTCCCATCATTGTAGGGCGTTTTGAGCTGGTAACGGATATTGGCTGACGGGGTGAGCGAAAGCCGTTTCTCTGATACCGCTGGTCTAGTAATGTAGCGACAAAGGCGTTCGAGCTTTGACCTTTCCCACGCCTGTGCCGCAAGCCCTGCATGCAGGCTAAACCCAGCCACTTTCGCCACCTGGGCAAAACGGTCGTCATCTTCCAAGGCCGGAATGGTCTGCAAGGTGAACACTTTACGCCCTTGCTGCGGCCCGGAGGCAATGCGGTAGCTCACCGAACAGCCCAATACCTGTTGCATGGGGTCTTCATCACCCTCCAGGCTCAGGTAGCTGTTTTCCTCATCGTGCTCAAGAATTCCTTCGCGCTCCAGAAACCTGGCAACCCGATGGCTGATCGTATGCGCCAGCTCCGTCAATTCTTGCCTATCCGGTGCGTTGGTACGATGAAAGCGACTTTTACCCCAGGGCGTAGCGGTGTAAACGCCGTCGAGGAATAGCATGTGGAAATGCACGTTCAAATTGAGCGCACTGCCGAATCGCTGGATCAGCGTTACCGCGCCAATCTGTGCGGTTTTTCGAGTGAAACCCGCCTTCTTAATGAGATGAGACGATATGGCCCTGTAAACGATCCCCAGCACACACCCCATCAGTTGCGGACGACTGGCAAACAGAAATCTCAACTGAAACGGAAAGCTCAGCACCCATTGGCGAATGGGCTGTTCAGGCAATACCTCATCCACCAGCAGTGCGGCGCTTTCGGCCATGTGCCTTGCCCCGCAGCTTGGGCAAAATCCACGCCGCTTGCAACTGAACGCAACCAGGTGTTCATGATGGCATTCGGTGCATTGCACCCACAGGAATCCATGCTCCAGACGGCCACATTTGAGATACTCGGCAAATTCCTGTTGTACATGCAGGGCAAGGCCTTTTCCCTGCATGGCCAACACTTCCCTGAATTCCGGTAATGCCGCTCGACGATTTGATAGAGAAGTGTCTCTGTTCAGGACAATGACGTTTATAGGGTGTGCTTTGTGGTGACCGATCCGTGATCGCGGCTTGAGGCATATCGCTCTCCATTCCATGGAGAGACCAATATTCTCATAATGTTCTCTATCTTTATAGGTGAATGTTTGATGCCTGCCAGTTCCTGTCACTCCCACTCAATAGTGGCCGGTGGCTTTGAAGATATATCGTAGGCAACACGGGAAATACCCGGTATTTCATTAATAATACGGCCCGATACTCGCTCGAGAAAATCATAGGGCAAATGAGCCCAGCGGGCGGTCATAAAGTCGATAGTCTCTACTGCCCGCAGGGAGACCACATATTCGTAACGTCGCGCATCGCCCACCACACCGACGGATTTCACCGGTAGGAAGACAACAAAGGCCTGGCTGGTTTTATGGTAGAGATCAGCACGGTAGAGTTCTTCAATAAAAATAGCATCGGCTTCGCGGAGTAAGTCTGCAAATTCTTTTTTTACTTCGCCGAGAATACGTACACCGAGTCCTGGACCGGGAAAGGGGTGACGATAAACCATGTCGTAGGGCAAACCCAATTCGAGACCAATTTTTCTGACTTCGTCTTTAAACAGCTCACGCAGCGGCTCAACCAATTTTAAGTTCATATCATCAGGCAAGCCACCGACATTGTGATGGGATTTAATGACGTGAGACTTGCCCGTTTTTGAGGCGGCCGATTCGATGACATCGGGGTAAATAGTCCCCTGAGCAAGCCAGTTCACGTCTTTTAAGCGCGTTGCTTCTCGATCAAAAACATCAATAAAAGTATTGCCAATAATTTTGCGTTTTTTCTCCGGGTCACTTTCGCCCGCGAGTGCATCGAGAAATTCATCTTCGGCATCGACCCGAATCACCTTCACCCCCATATTGAGGGCGAACATGTCCATCACCTGCTCGCCCTCGTTTTTGCGCAGCAGGCCATTGTCGACGAAGACACAGGTGAGCTGATCGCCAATGGCACGGTGTAACAATGCTGCTACCACGGAGGAGTCGACACCACCCGACAAACCGAGCAGTACTTTTTCACTACCCACGGTTGCCCTCACCCGCTCAATGGCATCGTCGATAATATTGGCTGGCGTCCACAGAGTTTCGCAGCCGCAAATATCGATAATAAAGTGGGCAAAAATACGCTGCCCCTGCAAGGTATGGGTGACTTCAGGATGAAATTGCAGGCCGTACCAGTGCCGCTCAGGATGGTACATACCGGCGATGGGGCACGAGCCTGTCGAGGCCATTAGTTGAAAACCCTCGGGCATGACAGTCACTCTATCACCGTGGCTCATCCACACATCGAGCTGGGCTCTGCCATCATTGGTGTTGAGGTGGTCGCTAATATCGCGCAGCAGAATACTATCACCGCTGACATCGACTTTGGCGTAGCCAAACTCGTGTACTTTAGAAGACAAGACCTCGCCTCCCAGTTGGGCTGCCATTGTCTGCATGCCATAGCAGATACCCAACACGGGGACGCCAAATTCAAAGACACTGTCATCAGTCCGTGGTGCTTCGCCTAGGGTAGCGGACTCGGGGCCACCCGATAGAATAATGCCTGCAGGGTCAAACTCGCGCAGCTCGTCGACACTGATATCATAGGCGCGAACCTCGCAATAAACGCCAGCTTCCCTCACCTGGCGGGCAATTAACTGGGTGTACTGTGAGCCGAAGTCGAGGATCAAAAGTTTGGCGGTGTGCAGGTTTGCGCTCATGAGGTTTCCTTCAATACTAGAGCAGGGTTTTTGCAAGATACTGACGGCGCAACACCCTGTATGGTCAATAAAAAACGGAGCCCATTGGCCCCGTGATTTTTTAAATGTTTATGCGACGATGACAGGCAGCTTCAGCCGCCACTCACCGGATAATTCGGTGCCTCTTTGGTAATACTGACATCGTGTACATGACTCTCTCCCATACCCGCACTGGTCACACGAACAAACTCGGGACGGGTGCGCATGGTTTCGATATCGGGACTACCGGTGTAGCCCATTGATGAACGCAGGCCGCCCATCATTTGATGGATAATCACCGAGACTGGGCCTTTGTACGGCACGCGACCCTCAATCCCCTCGGGCACTAGCTTCTCTGCACCCGCCGAGGCATCCTGAAAATAGCGGTCACTGGAGCCCTGCACCTGGGCCATTGCACCGAGAGAACCCATACCACGATAAGCTTTATAGGTTCTGCCCTGATAGAGTTCGATCTCACCCGGTGACTCTTCGGTACCGGCAAACATAGAGCCGACCATAATCACATTCGCACCCGCAGCGACTGCCTTGCAAATGTCACCTGAGTAACGAATACCACCATCGGCAATAACCGGTATATCCCGCCCTTCAAGGGCTTCAACCACATTGGCGATGGCCGATACCTGAGGCACACCAACACCGGTGACAATACGCGTGGTACAAATTGAACCCGGACCTATACCCACTTTGACGCCATCGGCACCAGCCTCCGCCAGGGCAATAGCAGCTTCTGCTGAGGCAATATTGCCGCCAATTACCTGAATGTCCGGGTGCTGAGCTTTTATTGAGCGCACCCGCTCGATAACATTTTTGGAATGACCGTGAGCCGTATCGACGACCAGGACGTCGACTCCAGCATTCACCAACGCGTCAACTCGTGAGTCAGTATCAGCGCCCGTACCCACTGACGCACCAACGCGCAAACGGCCCTGGTCATCTTTACAAGCATTAGGGTAGCGCGCTGCTTTATCGATATCTTTTACGGTAATCAAGCCCCTAAGGTCGAAATTTTCGTTAACGACCAAAATTCTCTCGATACGGTATTTGTGCAGTAAACGCTTCACTTCATCCGGATGTTCACCTTCCTGCACGGTAACCAGGCGCTTTTTCGGTGTCATCACGGTTGCCACAGTAGCATCGAGGTCATTCTCAAAACGCACATCGCGGCGGGTGACAATACCTAACAACTCACCGTTCTCAACCACTGGCACACCTGAAATATTGTGCTCCTGTGTCAAAGCCAGTAATTCGCGAACAGTGGCATCGCCCGTAATAGTGATGGGGTCTTTGACCACGCCACTTTCAAACTTTTTCACCGCCCGCACTTCCAGCGCCTGCTCCGCAATAGTGAGGTTTTTATGGATAATGCCAATCCCCCCCTCTTGCGCCAGAGCAATGGCAAGGCGAGATTCAGTAACGGTGTCCATGGCAGCGGAAACCAGGGGAATATTGAGAGAAATGCCCCGCGTCAAACGGGTTTTCAGACTGACGTCAGTGGCTACCACCTCGGAATATCCGGGAATGAGTAGAACGTCATCGAAGGTCAGTGCTTCCTGAGAAATTCGCAGCATAAAGCTTAATTCCAAGGTGGGTGGAAGTGAGGAAGCAGCGCATTATATCTTGCACAAACCGCCGGGTAAACTCAATCATCTGCGGTTTTTAGGCCCCTTCAATATTTACTCAGGGTCGACTTAATCATCGTAAAGATCAAAAGTGTTGACACACCCAAATCATTAAATGATAATCGTTATCAATAGTATTACTATTTAATAAAATTCAGCGCTTAATGACCCAGAGGGAAGGGAATGAAGAAAAAAACAGCGTCGGCCTGTGAAACATTGGCCTGTAAAAATAGCGCTTCGGCGACAGCAAAGATCGATGACACCTCAGTTCGAAGCGGTTCTAAAAACACCGCCTTCTTAGACTCAGGCAACAGTGATGAGACACAACCTTCCGAGGAAACCTTGCAACTATCGCTCATGTACTTGATGAGTAAATTTGCGCTCACTCAGGAAAAGTCGTACGCCGAAGCGGTTTACCAGCATTTGCACATGCTTGCCGTACGCTGTGACACTGATTCGAAACCACGTTTTTTATATCGCTCATTAGCAATGGATTGGGTACAGATGTGCCGTGGGCAAGTGGCGGTGAACGATACATCGCGAACGCGCGCCCACTAAAAACACACTGCTGCCCTGCAAAAAACCAGAGGCAACCCAGTAAGGATCGGTATAAAAACCCACCCCAATGGACTTGAGAATGACTAGCTGAAATTAGCCATTTTCATGTGTGCAGAATGACGCCGACAGGCTTTTTCGCCACAGCTTTGGTGTGAGTTTTTAGAGATTTGTTTTGAGTTAGAACCTGATTTATAGCCCGACTTAGTAGCCCAACCTATAACCCGATTGATCAAGTGCAATTTATCAACTGCCCTACTAGCCGAACCCCAGCCGCAGATTGTAGGTGGAGGTTCGGCTGTATTTTATAAAGAGGTGTTTGGTTGCCCACTGTGGCCCTTCACCTCCCGCGATTACGGAGAGCATTACAATGAAAACGTGTTATTTATTCCCACCTCTTTTACTTTTATTGCACGGCCCTGTCTTGCTTGCCGAAACACAAGACCCCGATCAAAAAATTATGGAGGAAGTGTTTACCACTGGGAAATTAACCCGTTATTCCGCCACTAAATCTGACACCCCCATCATTGCGACCACGCGTTCGGTGTCCATAGAAAACCAGCAGCAAATCATCGACAAAGGCGCCCTTACTCTCGATCAAACTTACACTTATTCAGCAGGGGTAACCGGTGAAACCTACGGCTTTGCGACACGAGGCGACTGGGTCAAGGTGCGGGGCTTAGATGTCCCCCAATATCAGGACAGCCTGCAATCTTTGTTTGGCAACTACAACAATACCCGCCCCGATATCTACACGCTTGAGCAAGTTGAAATTCTGAAGGGCCCGGCCTCAGTGCTTTACGGCAAAGGATCGCCGGGCGGCCTGATCAATGTGGTGAGCAAACGGCCACAAGCTGAATCACAGCATGAAGTGGTATTAGAAGGCGGCACCTTTAGCCATCAACAACTGGCTTTCGACTCAACAGGGCCTCTTAGCGACGATGGGCAATGGTTGTATCGCGTCATTGGCGTCCACCGCGACAATGAAACCCAGGTCAATTTTGTCGAGGACAAAACCAAGGTTATTGCTCCCTCTCTCACCTGGCAACCCAACGATGCCACCACTGCTACTTTGCTCATCAACTACACCGAAACCGAAAGCGATACCGCCGCCCAGTTTTTACCCATACCGGGCACCTTGTTCCCGGCAGACAATGGCAAACGTATTGATACCGACACCTACCTCGGCGAGCCTGACTTTAATCAATATGACGCCGAAACACTGTCGGTGACACTATTGGCCAATCACCAAATCAATGACACCTGGGGTGTTGAGCTCACCACACGCTATACCGACGCAACAGTCGACTATCAGCAGGCGTGGCCTTCATTTATAGGCGGTGATCGCTACGTTCGCAATCCCGATGGCTCTCTTTACAAAGACGGCACCGTGCCACGTACTTTCTATAAGAGTGATGCAAGCTCGGATCAAATAGCTGCAGACTTACGTTTTCGTGCCGACTTTATGCAGGGCGATGTAGAACATCGGGTGCTGTTTGGCGGCACTTATCAAGATGTCACCACCGATAACGACGGCTATACTGCTTTTGCTGTCGGTGCCTCGACCTACGATGACACCTACTGGATCAATGTTTTCAACCCACAATATGGGGCCATACCACCCGCCGCAATGCTCAATAGCTTATACACCCATAGACCTGCAACGACCTCCAAAGACATGGGTTTCTATATGAGCGATGAAATGAGTTTTCATCGCTGGATCATTACTCTTGGCCTGCGCTATGACAATACGGAGACCGAAACCGGCAGTGAACGCCAGGATGATGAAGCACTCAGCACCAGTGTCGGCGTACTCTATCAATTTGAGAGTGGCCTATCAGCGTATATCAGCTATGCAGAATCCTTCGAGCCAGTGATTGGCGACAATGGCAACGGTCAGGCATTAGATCCACAGGAAGGTCAGCAAACAGAAGTGGGGATCAAATATGAGCCGCAACGGTTTCCCGGTATCATCACCCTCGCCTACTTTGATATCAAGCAAAGCAATCTGTCAGACCCCTTCTCCCTGCCAGGCAGTTTTGAACAGCAAGGTGGCGAAGCTAACATTAAGGGTGTTGAGCTTGAAAGCGTGCTGAACTTTGGCGATATTAGCCTCGAACTCAACGTCAGCAAACTGGACACAGAAAGTGCCTATGGCTACCAACTCAATAGCGTCCCTGAGAAACAGGCCTCAAGCTGGATCAGCTATCGGCCCACCCACCACTGGCAAGGGTTTAAAGTGGGCGCGGGCATACGCTATGTCGGCGAAAGTTACGGTGGTGCAGATACAATAAGAACACCCTCATACACCCTCCACGATGCCATGATCGGTTATGAAATTGGCCGCTGGGATTTTGCCGTCAACGTGCACAACCTCACCAACAAAGATTACTTCGCTACCTGTCTGGTGCGGGGTGATTGCTGGGTCGGCAAGGAACGTACCGCCGTTGCTCGCATGCGCTATAAGTTTTAACTGTCGATGTTGATCAACACACTGCTGGTCTGGCTGCCACTATTGTTAGCGGGTGGTGCCATAATTGCCCTGCGAACAGGCTGGAGAAAACCTGGCTTGAGGCATCGGATGATGATGCCTTTAGCCAGCTTGCTCATAGTCGCCGCCATTAACCTGTGGGCTCAACGAGTCGGTATAGAGTTTGCGGTCATTTACACCCTTCTTACCTTGACGTTTACCGCCTGGATCACGACTACCAAGGGCGTTGAATTTAGAGCCGTAAAGCAAACACCCCCGGCCCTACCCAAACAACTGTTAAACACCTCAACCACGCACAAAGTAGCAACCTTTGTCGTGGCCGGCCCGCTCACTGTAGTGACAGCTTGCCTGGTGACAATAGCTCTCGCCAGTCTATTGCCCATTGCGCTTAATGAGCAACTCGTCATGGGCGCTTTTGTCTATCCCCTGCTCATTGCTGTAGCCATTTATTGGATCTGCAGTAGTGGTAGGCTGATGCGTAACGGTCTACTTCTTTTTGCAATCAGCGGAGCCTCCAGCGCCTACTTATTCTTATGAAAAATATCGTCTCACCGACACAAGTAAAGGCGTCACTAAACGCCCACTCGGTCATTGGCTTATGTGCTGGCGGCCTGCTCTACCTCATTTGTTTAACTGGCACCCTGGCTGTCTTCGTTGAATTTTTTGACCGCTGGGAGCAGCCCCTGGTAGCGGAATTTACTGACTACGACGCACAAACTATCACCACCGCCATGGAAGGCCACCGGCAGCGTATTGGCAGCTTTGCCGACAGCCTGTTCGTTGTACTTCCCAGTGAAAGCCAGCCACGCATGCATGTTTCTGGCGACCATCAGGAATGGTATTTACAGCCCGATGGCTCTCTCGGTGAACCCGTTGTTGAAGGCTGGACTCACATGCTGCGCGAGCTCCATTATCATTTACATCTGCCCGAAACGGTCGGCTTAATTATCACGGGCAGCTTAGGTGCCTTGTTACTAGCCCTGATTATTAGCGGTCTTATTGCCCACCCCCGCATTTTCAAAGACGCATTTAAGCTGCGTCTGGGTGGCACACGCCGCCTTGAGCAGGCTGACATCCATAATCGCCTCTCAGTGTGGGGCTTACCTTTCTATCTAATGATGGGTATTACCGGGGCCTTCTTTGGTCTCGTTGGCCCACTCGTTTACCTTAGTGCCACAGCGTTTTACAGCGGTGACACTCAGGCATTGATCGATGATATTTACGGCGCAGATCCCGTGCTCGACGCACCTGTGGTGGCACTGGATATAGGGCGTGCATTAGAAACCCAACAGGAGCTCCACCCCCAGGCCGAACCTATTTTTATTGTTGCCCACCAATTGGGAACACGCGAACAATTTCTGGAAATAGGAGCCACCCTTCCCGAGCGTTTGATTTATGCCGAAATGTATCGCTACACCGTTGATGGACACTATCTTGGCCAGCAGGGTTTGGCAGATGGTTCGCTGGGACGGCAGGCCCTCTATTCCACTTATCGTTTACACTTTGGCTACTATGGCAACATCTGGGTACGGGTTGCTTATAGTGTCATGGGCCTTGGGTTAACCGTCATAGCAGCCAGTGGTATCAATATTTGGCTGGCCCGTCGGGGCGGCCGCAACTGGGCCAACGATGCTTGGACGGCAACGGTTTGGGGCCTTCCTCTGGCACTGTCTTGCGCCGCTATCGCCAGTGTTTTACTCAATCTATCGGCGCTGATGAGTTTCATCAGCATCAGTTTTCTGGCATTGCTCTTTTGCTTATATCGAAAAGATGCGCACCGCAGTGCGACCACTTTACAAGGCTTTCTTAGCTTATCATTGCTAGTGCTCAGCGCAGGCTTCTTTATCCGTTTTCCCGACGCTGCTGCCCGCCCTTTGGGTGTATCGATGGCAATCGTATTTACTGGCCTGGCTATCAGTATCTTTTTTATCATGAAAGCGCGTAAGCGCAAACTTTCACGCCCGTGAAACATTAAAAAACAAACCCATGGGATCCTCCAACGGCACCCAAGACAGCCAACACACTCACTGCTAACAGGATTTTGTGCATTCTATGAAGTACAGCAAATGCCTTATCGCTATTCATGAGTGCCCGTTCACGAAACCAGCGATGTAAAAAAAGCGGCTCAAGAAAGAATAAAACCAGAGTAAAAATAACCCAGACTGCTGTCATCAAATGCAACCACCAAAACTGTGGTTGCAGATAGCGATCCCAGGCTTGCATAAAGTCAAGCATGTAAAAACCCGTTAAGCCGGTCAGCAAGGTGGTAACTTTGGCCTGTAGAGAAAACCGCCCTTCGAGCTGCTCAAATAATTCAAACTTATCCTCTGCATCCCTCCTTTTTTTGAGGGCAGGAAGAAGCACTGTTGTTACAAACGCAACACCACCGATCCACAATACAACGCCCGCCACATGCAGTGCACGAGCAAAAGTAAACAACGTTATGTCCTGCATATTATTTTCCTCAAACGCTACCCCATTAACCGGGCTTTAAACGACGACAGTGTTCACAGCACGACGAAACTCAAACAGGGATAGATTCTCCTTACGCCTTAAGATTCGTTGTAGGTGCTCAAGTCTCTCTGTCAACGCTGTGTTGGGGCGGGGCATAGATCGCTGGATAGCCTGGGCCCATGGCCCACACTATCCAGCAGTAACTGCCTTACACATTGTTTAGACGCTCGGTCAAGACAGCGAAAGCCGCACACCGTAACCTCTCCACTTTTTAAAAGTCTCAGTAGTGTATCCGCAGACAGTTCCAATCGCACCTGGCGCTTTATATCCAGGTGATAGGCGTTGACAATTTTTAAGGGTTGCATAACGTTTCTCCATTAAAGGGGTACCCAGCCACCGATCCAGTCTGGTGGAACCTCATACACACATTCAATATTCTCAGGCGCCAAAACCCTGGCGGTTGACCCGGCCGCAAAAACTTGACCCTGTTGCATCAAAATTGCTTGGTCACAATAACGCCGAGCCAATTGAGGGTCGTGTAAAATCACACAGACGGTGAGAGCATAATCGTCCGCAAGCTGGCCAATTAACTGAAATATTTGATGTTGGTATTTTAGGTCGAGTGCCGCTGTCGGCTCATCGAGAAACAAACAGGCTTGTTGCTGAGCCCATATCTGACCCAGAACACGCGCGAGTTGTACACGCTGTTGTTCACCGCCAGATAAGGAGGGAAAGACTCTATCTTTTAGAGACCAGGCATCGACACTTTCCAGCGCCCATTGAACAACCTGCTTGTCATCTTGACTTGCGGGACTATCAATGTAGGGATAGCGCCCCATCATCACTAACTCGAATACTGTAAAAGGAAAATGAAGTGCTATGCTTTGTGACAGAACACCACGTCGACGGGATAAATCTTCCAGGGGATAGCCCTGCAAATTAACACCATTGAAATAAATATCACCCCTACAAGGGCTTAAAGTGCCACTCAAGCATTTCAATAAAGACGACTTACCCGCACCGTTAGGCCCTAATATCGCAGTCACTGTTCCCGGTTTCAACGACACACAAACATCATCCAGTATCTGGGTATCCCCCACACCGTAAGCAATATGTTTCGCAGTAATCATAAACCCATTCGTCCCCCGTACTGTTTTACCAGCAGCCACAAAAAGAAAGGACCACCGATTAAGCTGGTTAAAATGCCAACCGGTAACTCGGCGGGAGAAACCAACGTCCGTGCGACCGTATCGGCAAGTACCACTAATAAGGCTCCCAACAACGCCGAAGCCGGTAGTAGGAGGCGATTATCAGGTCCCAGGGTCAAACGAATAAGATGAGGAACGACAAGACCAACAAAGCCTATAATACCGCTCACCGCTACTGCAGCACCCACGCACAATGCGGTACAAATAATGACGCGACGCTGTAAACGTTTGCTATCAACACCCAGCTGGCGCGCCTCTTCATTACCTAGCAACAAAATATTTAATGCCCTGGCGTTGCGGATCAATAAAAATAACGCGGGCAGTACAATTGTCGCGGCGACAATAACCCCCGGCCATAGCGCACCGCCAAAGCTGCCCATGGTCCAAAAGGTCAATGCACGTAATTGCTGATCGTCGCTAAGATAGCTTAAAAGACCCGTGGCCGCCCCCGACAAGGTATTAATGGCAATACCCGCGAGCAACATATAGCTGGCAGAAAAAGAACCATTAATACCGGTAAAAAGAAAAATCAGTAAGCAGGTCATTAAACCACCGACAAATGCCGCGAAACTCAGACTATAAAGCGCAAAGACACCGCTGAGCGGCCCCGCCAATACAATCACCAAGGCCACAGCCAGTGCCGCGCCACTGGCGATACCAATAACACCTGGATCAGCCAGCGGATTGCGAAATAAACTTTGCATGGCCGCACCCGAGACGGCCAGCGCTGCGCCAACAATAGCCGAGAGTAATACGCGCGGCAGGCGTATTGCGCTAATGACAGCGAGTTGCTGGTCTGACAATTGCGCAGAAAACAATGCCGATAGGGGGACAGACACCGCACCAATGGAAATGACTACAAGTAGTGCAAACAGTAATAGCAGGCCCAACAAGGCGAGCACAGGAATTCGCAGGCCAAGCACGGGTAGAGGCCGGATGAGCTGACGGCTAAGTGTGTTCATAATTGCTGATAATCTTGGTTGAGTTGTAAAGCAGCCTCGGCACTGCGGGGGCCAAAACCCAATAGCAACAATGCATCCATCGCAATCACGTGGCCAGACTTAGCCGCTGGTGTGAAGGCCAACCCCGGTATTTTCAATAATTGCTGTACCCCACCCGTTTGCTGTAAGCCCTGGGAGGTAACGAGAATGACATCAGGCTGCAGAGCAACCAGTGCTTCGGGGGTAAGAGGTTTGTAGCCACTGTAAGCACTAACGACATTATCAGCCCCCGACAAATGAATCATGCTGTCAGCTGCAGTATTCGCACCCGCCACCAGGGGTGCGCCACCACTGTGCTGGAGAACAAACAATACCTGTGTTGTTTTGCCTTGTGTCGCTACAGAAGCCTTTAATGCCCTGATCTGTGCCTCTAACTGCTCAATCAATAGCGTTGACTTTGCTCGGTAATCAAGCGCGTCGGCAACGTGTAAAATAGTACTTTTAACATCCGAAAAACTTCGACCCACCGGCACTTTGAGTAATTGAACCCCCGCCTGAGAAAGCTGTTTTAATACCGCTGGAGGACCGGCGTCGTCGGTCAATATCACCAGGTCGGGCGATAGCGATAATATTCCCTCTGCAGACAGGGCGCGCTGGTAGCCTACTTTCGGCAGTTCGTTAGCCGCAGGCGGGTAATAGCTGGTGGTGTCATTGCCAACCAATAAGTCTTCTGCACCCAGGGCGTAAATTGTTTCAGTCAATGCGCCGCCAATGGCAACAACACGCGCCGGAGCCGCTAGCACATAACTCACCCCACTAACCATCAGGCTAACAATGAGTAAACCCCTCATTAATATTTTTAAAGGCTTCAATTGTTCTCCTCCTCCATTAAAATATTTGCGTTTACAATGCCCTGCGACTGTAAATAAGTGAGCACTTTTAATAAGCGAGCCATAGAAATGTCCCGGTCACCTGCAATAATAAATTCCCGGCCAGGTTGTACGGCGACTGCTGCCTTAACAGCTTGTTTAAGCGCACTAAATTGCAATATATTTTGCCCACCCAGCACATAATGATGTGGCTGTATTTCGAGTACAACATGGGACGAAGGTGGCAGCGGTGACAAGGCTTCAGCCACACCCGCTGGAAGTTTGATATCGACTGACTGCAAAACCACCCCCGCTGATAACATAAAAAACACCAGTAAAATAAACACAATA
>CAJXQR010000016.1 GCA_913058345.1 uncultured Gammaproteobacteria bacterium | reverse complement strand
ATCCAGCACCGCGTAGAGCGGTGTTTGTCGCCGAGTGTTAATTGCCACCCTGCCGGTCCGACGCTTTTCTCTTGTCCATGGCCCTGCAAACAGACTGCAAACTTGAAGAACAAACGTTCAAGTATTAGACTGCGGCGCCATTAGCTTAACCATACTTATTATTAATAGCTTTAATTGGGAGATTTCATGTTTTTTGCCGATCAGTTTCAACAGCTTCAGCGTACCCAACCCGACCATATAGCCATCAGCTTTGAAGGACATGACACCAGTTACAATGAGCTGATGGAACACAGCTGGCAGGTTGCCAATGGCTTGCTCGAACTCGGCGTAGAACGTCAGGATCGCGTCGCTCACCTGGCAAAAAATTCCACAGAGTTCTTTGAAATCTTCATTGGCGCTAGCGCATCAGCCTTCGCCACTGCGGGCATTAACTGGCGTTTAGCAGGCCCTGAGATATTACAGATTCTCAACGCCACCGAAAATAGTACTCTGTTCGTCGGCAAGGAGTTCTACCCCACCATCGAAGCCATTGAAAGCGAACTGACGTTCATTAAAAACATTATCGCCATCGACGGTGGCCACGATCGCTGGCTCGATTATACAAACTGGCGCGACCAACAATCCAAACAACGCCCCGAGGTCAACCTTGAAGGCGAAGACGATATTCTCCAGCTGTACACCAGCGGCACCACTGGCCTACCCAAGGGCGTACAGCTCACCAATCAGGGTTACGTCAACGCCTATAACGCCTTTGTCGACAACGATATTCTCGCTGTTGATCCAAGTGCCCGCTTTATTAACGTCATGCCGCTGTTCCACGTTGGCGGTATTAACCTGACGATCATACCTCTACTGCGCGGCGCTCGAATCAATCTACTGGCCGAGTTCGATGCCACCACCGTTCTCGACACCCTCGACAATGACAAAATCACCCACGCGCTATTTGTGCCTGCCATGATCCAGATGTTGCTACAGGAACCCAAAGTACGCGAACGCGACTACAGCAGCCTACAGTGCCTCTACTACGGCGCCTCGCCCATCTCTGAATCTGTATTGGTTGAAGCTGGCGAAGTGTTTGGCTGTAACTTTATGCAGCTTTACGGCGCCACTGAGAACTACGGCATTATCAGCAAGCTGGCCCCCGAAGATCATGCACCACATCGCAATAAGCTACGTTCCTGTGGCAAGCCGGCTGAAGGCTCAGAAGTTAAGATCGTCGACAATGATGGCAACACCCTGCCCAATGGTGAAGTCGGTGAAATTCTCCTCAAAAGTACCTGGATCTTAAAAAGCTACTGGCGCAACACCGTAGCTACCGAAGAGGTCAAAGCCGGCGGTTGGTATCACACTGGCGATGCCGCCTACCTCGACGACGAAGGCTTTCTGTTTATCAAGGATCGCGTCAAAGACATGATCATCACAGGCGGCGAAAATGTCTTTCCCGCCGAAGTTGAAAATGCCGTACACAGCCATGAAGACATTCTTGATGTCGCCGTGATCGGGATCCCCGACGAACAATGGGGCGAGTCAATCAAAGCCTGCGTCGTGCTGCGGTCTGGAGCCGAGCTCAGCGAAGAAGACATCATCGCCTACGCCCGCACCCAAATTGCCGGTTTTAAAGCGCCAAAATCTATCGATTTCATTCCTGAATTACCACGCAACCCCAGCGGCAAAATTTTGCGTCGCGAACTGCGCGCGCCCTATTGGGCCAATCACAACCGAGGGGTATAACCCACCGTGGAAAAAAGCCTTATAGGAAGCATTAAAAGGGCAATTAACCTTGACTCAAAGCGGCCATTTGCCTATAGTGCCGCCCTCTGCACTCGTAGCTCAGCTGGATAGAGTACCCGGCTACGAACCGGGCGGTCGAAGGTTCGAATCCTTCCGAGTGCGCCATCTTTTACACCCCCACTCAAACTACTTAAGGCTTCAAAAGATCAGGTAGTTTCGTGGGGATTAAAAGCATCATCAAACCCTCTCACCAGAATGTCTTTCTACCGCGAAAGTAGACTTCCGCAAAAGCAGAAAGCCACGCTCCTTTCTTCATTCGTTAAAATAGACCCCCGACACAAAGCCGCTTGCAGCACTGAAAAACCGCGAGTAGCCAAATCTCTTAAAGCGAACGCCAAGCATAAAGACTCCCCAGATTGATACAAGGTAGATGCTATACCCTCTGCTGCCCCCCATGTGAAGGAGCAAGGCAATATCGAGACTTTTGCAGCATAGAACGCTTAACCGTTCAATCACCACTCAGGTAAACGTCCAGGCGAGCTCTAAAAGCCTATTGGCAGGAGAAAATCTTTATTTCTTACACCCTCTTCAAGCAAAAAGGGATGTCATGGCCTCTTATCATCCCGGCAACTTCATCAAGACCCGCCTTAGGTTTCAACAATCCTACTAGACGACAGGCTGAGACAGCGAGAAACATAGCGCTTTAGCGCGTCTGCAGGTTTCAATCAACCAAACCTGATACGCGGGATTTCGTGCCAGCGGGTCAGATAGCTGGGAGACCTCATGGCCCGCTTCATGGTAAAACGACCTTCACCGCCCTGGCGAGCCAGTTTGATAGCTCCCGAGCCGAAACGCTGATTCACCCTGTCTACCACCGCCATTAAATGAGCGGCATTCTCCGACCGAGGCGCCAGTAAGTCTTGCTGAGTAAATTGTTCAGGACGAATATCCTGCAGCATTACCCCCGCCTTGGCGTACTTGTAACCCGGTCGATAAAGCTTAGCCACCAGCGCTACGGCAGCCCTTGATAGCTCTCTGCTATCGGCCGTGCCACCGGGCAAGCTCACCGAGAGTTCATCAGCACAAGGTCTCGTATCGTGCACACTGGTTTGTAGCCAGGCCGAGAGGCGAAAGCACAACGATGCCTGCGCTCTGAGCTTAGCCCCCGCTCTCACGGCATAGTGGCTCACGGCCTCCTGCAGAGGTTTTAAACTCGTTTGCTTTTGACCAAAGGAACGGCTGGAAATAATGCTCTGCTTCGGCGGGGGCTGGCCATCGATATCAATACAAGGCTCACCCCGTAGCTCGCGCACTGTGCGCACCAGAGTGATTCCCTGTAAGGTTCGGGCGTCGACTGTAGCCATCCCCCATAAATCGCCCACCGTATTGATCCCCCTGGTCTCGAGCTTTCGCGTCAGTTTGCGGCCAATCCCCCAGACCTCACTGACAGCCACCCGAGCCGCGAGCCATTGCCATTGGGCTTCATGCTCAAGTACGCAGATGCCATCAATTTGCGGAAAGAGTTTGGTGGCACACTGTCCAAGCTTGGCCAGGGTTTTTGTCGGCGCAATTGACACGCCCATTCTTATACCCTGCTGCTGCCAGATCGTATCGCGCAACATAGCGGCAAAAGCTTTTAATTCGCACCGGGGCACGGCGCTAAAATCCACAAAACACTCATCGATGGAATAAATCTCGATACCATTGGGCGCCAATTCGGCCAGGGTTGTCATAATGCGCGCACTAATCTCACCATAAAGCTCATAGTTGCTGGAAAAGGCCAGCACGCCGGTCCGTTCAATCAACTGGCGCTGCTTAAAGTAGGGCTCAAATTTTTTGATACCCGCCGCTTTGGCTCTGTCATCCAGCGCCACCACCACGCCATCATTATTTGAAGTGACTACCACGCCTCTGTGGCGAATATCAGGACGAAACACCTTTTCGCAGGCGCAGTAAAAGCTACGCATGTCGCACAGACCAATCACAGGTTCAGTCCTTTGCCAGCTCCCTTTAAATGATGGACCGCATGAATCACCACACCCTCAACATCAACTTGAGATTCTGGCGATATTTCAATGGGCCGGTACAATTTATTAGCGGGTAATAAACGGGAGTGGGCCAAATCAAGCAGTTTGATGGTGAGCTCACCATCGACGGCAACCACGACGACATCGCCGTCGACAGCTGGCACAGCACGATCAATAATCAGCAAGTCGCCCGTGGATATCCCCAGCTCGATCATTGAGTCACCTTCGGCGCGAGCAAAATAAGTTGCCGCCGGATGGTCGACCAAATGCTCGTTAAGATCTAGCCCCCCATCGAGATAGTCATCAGCCGGGCTGGGAAAACCCGCCGCCACACGACTGAGATAGAGTGGAAATAATACTGTCGTGCGCGCGCACGCAGGGGTAAGAGAAATCAGCTTCACCATTAGCACCAACACTGTATAAAAATACAGTATAGGCGCTGGCCCGCAAATAGCCAAGACGCATCGGCTCGAACCTCTCACCGCAGCAGTTCTCTCCACTCAAAAATAATTCACACGGCAACACCACTATCATCAAATAACACCCATAAAAAAACCGGAGAGATTATCTCCGGTTTTTTTATGGGTAATGAATTATCAAATACTAGGGGGAACCCGCTCCGGCAACATCAACCCTGGCTGTTTCGATGATAGCGTTGCGCTTACCTTCGGGAATATCATCTAAACTACCGTCATAAATCAGGCAGTAAAGAGTCTTTCCATCAGCTCCGCCCAGATTACAAGCAACGGCACGGCGATCACCGGTATCAATTTTATGGGTGATTTCTCCGCCGTCCAGCACGCGAATAAATTCGCCATTTTCGAAGGCAGCAACCCAAACAGCTCCCTCGGCATCGAGACAAATACCATCGGGTGTGTACTCACCCAGGTCGGCAAAGACTCGACGTCCAGACAATGTACCATCGGCTTCAATGGTAAATGCCGTAATACGACCCACAAAGGTTTCCGCCACAATCAAGGTTTTGCCATCGGGGGTAATACACGCGCCATTGGGGAAGTGCATATCCTCAGCAACCGTTTGAATCGTGCCGTCAGTCTTAACCAGGGTTAAAGTCGCCGGCTTTGGTTCTTGATGGGCAAATACGTCGTAACCGAACGTACCCACATAAATATTGCCGTTGGGCGCACACACGCAGTCGTTAATGTCGTATTCAAGATTGCCAGACAGGTCCGCGTACTCACTTAAAGAGCCATCGTCAGCCAGTGTCATTAACTTGCGGTCGGCCATAGAGACCACAACCACAGAGCCATCGGGCATAAAGTTAATACCGGAAGGACGATTGGGTAACGTGGCCATAGCCGTGCGTTCACCGTCTGGCGTAATGGTATAAACGGTATTGCCAAACATATCGGATACCCAGAGCTTACCATCGTTCCAGCGCGGGCCTTCGAGAAAGACAAAGTCATCGACAAAGGAGGAGCTTGTTAATTCTTTCATGATTTATTTCCTTTTTTAAACCTGCACATAAGAATTACTCCCTCCCCTGCACAGGTTTTTATCTACGCTTAAATAACCTGCTGTTTAGCCATGCATAATGACTGAACGAGCACCTTCACCACGACCCATTTCCTCAAAAGCGGTATTCACCTCTTCAAGTTTTATACGTTTGGTAATCATGTCGTCGAGCTTTAACTCGCCGGTCATATACAGGTCGACAAACTTGGGTATATCCTCTGACGGAACAGAGCTACCGTAGGCAGAACCCTTAAAGTGCTTCTCGCCAAAGAAACCCAGTACAGGCAGTTCTAACTCAGTATCCATTTTTGGCACACCGACGATGACGGCGGTACCGGTAACGCGCGGCATAGCCCAGGCTTGCTCGATAGTGACTTTCAAACCCAAGGCTTCAAAGGCAAAGTGCACACCGCCACCGCTGAGTTTACGCACTTCTTTGACGACATTAATATCAGTGGGGTCAATGACATCTGTCGCACCCATTTGCAGAGCTAGCTCACGCTTTTCAGCAACGGGGTCAATAGCAATAATCTGTCCGGCTCCGGCGATACGACAGCCCTGAATAATGGACAAACCCACACCACCACAGCCGATAACGGCACAGCTGTCACCTTCTTTAATATCGACGGTATTTAACGCGGCGCCAACACCGGTGGTAACGCCACAACCAATTAAGCAAATAGTATCAAGGGGTGCTTTGTCATCGACTTTTATCGCCATGCCCGCGGGGATAACAGAGCGTTCAGAAAAAGTACCAACACAAACCAGTTGACCAATATCTTCGCCCTTGCTGTTTTTAAAGCGCTTCGTGCCGTCCAGCAAGCTGCCTTCCCAAATAACATTGGACATTTCTGCACAGAGAAAAGGCTTGCGCTCGAGACAGAAGGTGCACTTGCCACAAGCCGGTGTGAGTGCGGCCACCACGTGGTCACCCACTTTCACGTTGGTAACATTGGCACCCACTTCTTCAACTACCCCTGCCCCTTCGTGACCCAGTACGGCAGGTAGTTGCGTTGGTAGTACGCCGTGAGCAAAGGAGTAGTCACTATGGCAAATACCACTGGCGGTATAGTTCACTAAAATTTCATTTTCTTTTGGGCCTTCAAGCTCTAGCTCTTCAACAACCAGAGGCGAACCCACTTCATAAAGCACTGCGGCTTTTGTTTTCATTGTTTTTCTCCCAGTCGCGCCCTTAGGCGGACAATCGACATTAAACTGTAAATAGCTTATTAACCGTACATGATCACAGAACGGGCACCTTCACCGCGGCCCATTTCGTCAAAGGCACGACCGATATCTTCCAGGCCTATACGCTGGGTAATCATTTCGTCCAGCTTTAGATCACCGCTCTTATACAATTCAACGAAACGGGGGATATCTTTCTTCGGGGTTGATGAGCCATAGCAAGAACCCTGAATTTCATACTCGGCCAACAAACCGGCTGAGGGAATTTTTACCGATTGGTCCAGCGAGGCGACACCAACAATCACGCATGTACCGGTGGGTCGAATCATGTCCCAGGTTTGCGCCATGGTTTCAACACGGCCTAATGCTTCAAAGGCGTAGTGCACGCCTAAACCACCGGTCAGTTCTTTCACTTTCGCAGCGGCGTCTTCCTCAAAGGGATTAATTGCGTGAGTAGCACCCAGAGACAGCGCCAGCTCGCGTTTTTCTTCCATGGGGTCAATAGCAATAATAATCGTTGAACCACCAATGCGGCAGCCCTGAATAATAGACAAGCCAACACCACCACAGCCAATAACCGCTGTCGCCTCGCCGGGTTGTACATTAGCGGTATTAAGCGCAGCACCAGTGCCGGTGGTGACACCGCAGCCAATCAGGCAAGTAGTATCGAGGGGGGTATCATCTGGCACTTTAATGGCTGAACCCACTGGCATCACCATATATTCGCCGAAGGAGCCAACACCACACAGCGTGTAAACATCTTCGCCACTTGCGGTTTTGTGGCGCGTAGTGCCATCGAGCTGAGTGCAATCGGTGAGTAATTTACCCATGCCCGAACACATAAACTCTTTACCTTCTTTACACATGCTGCAATTGCCACAACTGGGCGTTAGAGAAGCGATCACTTTATCACCGGGCTTCAGCTCCGTAACGCCAGGCCCTACGGCCTCAACGACCCCCGCGCCTTCGTGACCGAGGACGATGGGAAAAGGACAGCGCAAAATGCCATGAGCGACAGAGTAGTCACTGTGGCAAATACCACTGGCAGTGGTTTTAACCAACACTTCATTTTCTTTTGGTGGCGCGAGCTCCAGTTCTTCAATCTCGAAAGGCTGGTCTACCCCGCGCAATACTGCGGCCTTGATTTTCATTCATTTTCTCCATGCCCATAAAATTAAGGGCTATTTGTTATAAAACCCGGGCCATACTACACAAAGTCGAACAGCCCTGGGAAGTCGATTCTTTCAGCCTACCCCGGCCTAGGTCGCCATATAACCACCATCGACTGGCAGTGCGTGACCAGTGATGTAGCTGGCAGCATCCGAACACAAATAAACAGCGGCGTCGCCGATCTCATGGGGCTCACCTAAGCGCTTAACCGGCTGGGCTGAAATCATTGCTTCGGCAAACTTGGGGTTTTCTTCGAATACCCGCTCAAGCATTTGCGTGCGAATGGGGCCAGGGCACACCGCATTGACACGAATGTTCTTGGTGGCGTAGTCCAGTGCTGTCGATTTGGTCAAGCCAATAACCGCGTGCTTAGCGGCTGAATAATGGCTGAGACCTTTGACACCGATCAAACCCGCATCGGAAGCCGTATTAACGATCGCCCCGCCCGTGCCCTGGGCCATCATTTGTTGGATTTGGTATTTCATGCACAGCCATACACCCAGCATATTGACCTTGTAGTTAAGCATGAAATTTTCTTCAGTGGCATCGGCGGCCAGGGATTGCTCACCCTCGACACCGGCATTGTTAAAGGCACAGTTGAGCTTGCCAAACTCCGCTACGGCGGCGCTGACCATTGCCTCAGTATCGGCGGCACTGGAGACATCGGTTTTAACGAATATTGCTTTGCCCCCCGCCTGTTCGATGAGGTGGGCCGTCTCTTCACCGCCAACGATATTCATATCAGCGACCACAACACTGGCACCTTCGCGGGCAAAAATCTCACTCGCCGCACGGCCAATTCCACCACTGGCACCGGTGACGATGGCTACTTGTCCTTCTACTCTTCCTGACATAAGAATAACTCCTCTCTTTTATTAAACATTGAATAAACGAAATAACTAACGCATTAAAAACTTTTTGGACTGGCGGGCGCTTAACTATCAACCCTCTAGTCTGAGCGATGCACGGCGGTAAGGTAATCGGGCTTAGTGACGCTGACTTTATCAATCACCTGTTGCAAGGCAAAATCGAAAGCAGCGGGCCATTGATCGTCTAATTCACCGTGACGCACTTGCTGGCAGAACTGCAGATAGAGATCGCTGATAGAGCCCTTTCGCCCAAGTAAAACTTGCAGCTCGCGACGCTGACGTTCGTCTTGGTGTCGATCACATTCGAGCTCTCTATCAACCACACCAATCAGAAAAGCACCGCACAGAGCATCGTAGCGCTCTCCCCCTTTGGATCTATTGGCGATGCTTTCTAACAGCTGTTTTACGGTGACAAGAATTTCTTTTATATCGGGCTTATCCTGACTCAAAGCGCTTACTCCAGCAACGTTTATTCTTATTGATTGAAAGCATGTGTAGAAAATTCATGTACAGAAGCGGGCTTACTTCGGTGCTACGGCGAGTAAAAGAATGCCCTTAATAACCGTGCCAAACGAACTCCCCTGCTAAACAGTTGGTCAGGACAAAACCTATCTCAAACTGTCAGGAACCTTGCGCTTTCTCGCTTAAGAAAATTGACCATCAATGGTCATCAACATATCGTATTCGATCATGCTGGTATTGCGCCCACAACAGGCAAAGGGCAATGACCGCCTGACCCCGCGAATATGACCGTCGGCCTGCATCATGTTCAAAACGGCCCAGCGCAGTGAGCCAAAAATTTCCCACCAGCGAATCTCATCTTCATCAATCGCCTGACCGCCATTGCTGGTATAGGCCTGGTAAAATTCATCACGCGGACCGAAACCACCCACGGGCTGATTGATATTACCAAAGCGCCAGGCACGCAAACAGACCCAGCCAAAGTCTTCCATGGCACTGCCGATATGGGCACATTCCCAGTCGAGCACGGCCTCGATACCGTCGGGGCTGAGAATAACATTGCCATTGCGGTAATCCCCATGGACAAACACGCGAGGCTTTTCTTTAGGGCGATTATTTTCCAACCAGCGAATGCCGACATCAAGCCCCGGATGATATTCACAGTAGGCATCGTAACGGCTGATTTGTGCCGCCAGGGGGTCAACGCTATCGACAACCTTTTCCAAAAAGGCGACCTCGCGGGGATCAATGGCGTGCAGTTTGGCAAAGATTTCGCCAGTCTGTGCCGCGAAACGCTGACGCGCCACTGCAAACTCAGGGGCATTAAGCAAGGTTTTCGGCAGGGTTTCTCCTTCCACACAGGCCATAACATAACCGACATCGAGGTCATCTTCGAGCTCGAGTTCAAATATCGGCTCGGGCACCGGCACGCAGTGGCGATAGACGACGTTTAAAATTTCAAACTGATCGTGGGGAGAGATAAAAGGAGAGACTTCAGATTTCACAGTTTCCTGGCGTAACACCAGACGACGTTGGCCCACTGGCTCCACCAAGTCAAACAACAAGGTTCTATTGGATGCACCGAGAGTGGCGATAGACACATTCTCAACACGGGCAGCCTCGCCGTAGCGCCGTTTTAAGGCCAGTTGGAGTTTAGCGACGCTGTCAGCAAGCTCTGCTTGTTGCTCAGAAACCTCAGCCATTATCGACAATTTTACCTTCTGTAGGCAGTATTAGCCGCTGTCTTCAAAGTGGAAAGCCGACTGGCTCTCCATCTTCGAGACGCTCGATATATTCCGTAATACCGATACCTGGGCGACCATCATCCCAAGACCATTCAGTGAAACCTTCGGCAATACGGCTCTCTACAGTCTGCCCATCAATTTGTCGATGGTTGCGCAGCGGCGCCAGGGTAATAATCTTGCCATTCAACACCACAGCTCGATTGGCCGTACGCACACCGAGACGAACAGCTTTGGGGTCTTTATTTTCATCCCACTCGGTCATCACATCCATATCGATAATCTCTTCGTATTGACCGTCGAACATCAGCACGCCCCGACGGTGTACCTTCATTTCACAATCAGTGCGCTTGAGCATCATAATGCCGCGATCTTCACCAAAATTCGCGACAAACAAGCGATAGAAGTTGATATTGGTCCAATAACGGGGGCCCCATGAATGGTCGCGCCAGCCGAAGCCTTTTAAGTCCCAGCTTTCATCGCCCAGCGTGATTTTGCCGGTGATGCGAGAGTGTTGATTAAAATGGCCAAGGGAAAAATCCCGACCGTACATAGTATCTGTTTCATGGTTGGTGGGTTCACCACCATTCATGGGCGATAGCCCAATATGGGATAGTGTGATCTCGCAAGACGCTCGCGGTGCGGTTTTAAACATTTTACGCGGCTCGCGCAATACTTGAGGATCGTCGAGCATCATCGCCTCACCGCAGTACCTCATGCTCACCGCTTTGAAAGGCTCCTGCACTTCATAGTCAAGACCGCCAGCGCTGTGGCGCTCGTTAGTGTCTATCGCAGGCCGCAAGAACTGGCAGGCAACGCGGCCATCCGGTAAATAGATACACACAGAAAGCTCCGCATGGCCCTCATTAACGCGGTTACCGAGGCGCATCCACACGCCCATCTTCTGCTGCGGGTCCCAGCCGTTAAGATAGACACTTTCGTTGAAATTACTATCTGCAGTGGGTTGATGGCCGTATTCGTCCACCGTGTCGAGACGGTACCTACTCATGCTTTCCCCTTTTTTTAACAGGCGGCAAATTTTATAATCATTATTACTCACCGCTATGGCTATCATTACCGAATGCTTAAAACTATACAATAAAGCAACGGGGGAAAAACAGAGTATTGCCCTACTAATTCCTGACAACTGATTGACATAAAAAAACAAAAACCGATAGTGTGGGTTTACATCCGCACAAAACTAGGGCTAATAGCAAGCCCTGTATGGAGGAGAACACCGGCCTTTCCGACTTTTACCGTCATTAATAAGGGGTTACTGCCGATTCACACTTTGTCCTGAGCGAGAATCCCTGACACATCAAAGGGAGGAGTGATTAAGCGGGGTTAAGAGCAGTATCGAGCATTCATTTTTCGTCAAAAGGCTCCACAACGACAACGCAATTGCATAGGCCAGGGGGCGAGAAAAGAATAAGCAAGGATCTATTATTAACATAAAACATATCCTTTAACTTGCTATTTTTTATACATAATTTAAAAAAATAAACACACCGACAGACATTGCAGAACTCGCCAACAGACACGCAGCGCAGGGCAAAACCTACCCACTGCGTCGCCAAATTTTGCAAAACACATCAAGGACTTGACTCAAAAACTGCCCATGCGATGTTACCAATAGGTAAAAAAAAGTTCCTTTTCAGCAAGAAAAATGCGAGTATCGCCCTGTTGGAACAACCCTATGTGTCGAGAAACGATACACAAGGCGGAAAGTGACAGGAAAATAACAACGTGAATCGAGGTTAATTATCACTAAATGACCTCGTGCACTGATAAGACCAGCAGCAACGGCGAGATTGCTCGCCACCTAGCATTTAATGCATTTTGACCATGTAAGACGATTGGAGGTACACCCGTGAAGTGTTTTGATTTAACAGGAAAAGTAGCCATTATTACCGGCGGTAACGGCGGCCTCGGCCTCGGCATTGCCAAGGGTCTGGCATCCGAAGGTTGCGCAGTTGCCCTTGTTGGCCGTAACCAGGAAAAAATTGATAAAGCAGTCGCCGAGATGAAAGACGTCGGAGCCACTGCTATAGGCGTTAAGGCTGACGTTTCCAAGGAAGATGACGTTAACCGTATGGTCGCCGAAACTGTTGAGCAACTCGGTCGTGTTGATATTCTTTTTAACAATGCTGCTATTAGCTGGGGCGTTGCACCGGAGAAGCTGACCATAGAAGACTGGGATCAATTTATTGCTATCGACCTGACATCTTGCTTCCTCTGTTCTAAAGCAGTGCACCCTGAAATGGTTAAAGTGGGTGGCGGTAAAATTATTAACGTTGGCTCTGCTATCACTCAAAAAGCCATGGGCAAACTGGTTCACTACGCAGCGGCAAAAGGCGGTATGGACCATATGACCCAAAGCCTGGCACTAGCCTGGGGCAAGGACAACATTCAAGTCAACGCCATTCTTCCAGGCTTGGTACACACCGAGATGATGCCCTGCTTCGGCGAAAACAAAATTGGCCCAGTGGTCGATTACATCACCAAGAAAACTCCGGTGGGTCGCTACGGCATGCCCGATGATTTCGAAGGTTTATCACTGGTACTCTCAAGTGAAGCCTCTAAATTTATCACTGGCTCTATCATCGTTGCCGATGGCGGAATGACCCTGGGTATTTAAACCACTACAGGTTTATTCCCTAACCCTACAGGATTCACCACTACGCAAAAATGTAACAGAAGCAATGCATGCCGTAGTGTTTTTTTGGAGATAAGTAAATGAATAGCAAATTTGATTTAACGGGCAAAGTCGCCATTATCACCGGCGGCAACGGTGGACTCGGGCTGGGTATTGCCGGAGGCCTGGCCAAAGCTGGCGCCAAGGTTGCCGTAGTTGGTCGCAACCAGGACAAAATTAATAACGCCGTGTCAGTTCTTGAAGGCAACGGCGCAACAGCTTTTGGTGTGCAGTGTGATGTATCGAAAGAAGATGATGTTAACAATATGGTTGCTGCCGTTGCCGAGCACTACGGGCGCATCGACATCCTCTTTAATAACGCGGCCATTAGCTGGGGTATCCCCGCTGAGAGCATGACTCTCGATGAGTGGAACAACTTTATTGCCATCAACCTGACTTCCTGCTTTCTCACCTGCCGAGCCGTCTTCCCCCATATGGTTGAAGCGGGCGGCGGTAGAATCGTCAATGTTGGTTCTATTATCACTAAACTTGGCTTTGGCAAGCTGGTTCACTACGCAGCGGCCAAAGGTGGTATGGATCACATGACACAGAGTCTGGCCCAGGGCTGGGGCAAACACGGTATTACGGTTAACGCTTTACTACCCGGCCTGGTTAACACTGAAATGATGCCTTGTGAAGGCGAAAACAAAGTTCCTCTCGTTGACTTTGCCGTATCAAAAACAGCAACCGGCGCCTACGGCCAGCCGGAGGACTTCGAGGGAATGTCCGTATTGCTAGCAAGTGAGGCATCTAGCTTCATTACTGGCTCCATTATTGTTATGGACGGTGGTTTGTCACTCGCCATCTAAAAATGCCCAGCTAGCTCTCTAGCTGACGCATCGCAAAACAAAAACCCGAGCTGCTTTTGCGTTCGGGTTTTTTAATTTTCAGGACAAGGCTTTACTAAATTATAAACATACAAGGAGCTTATCAATGGATCTTAATCATCAAATCGTCGCCATTACCGGTGGCGCATCGGGCCTGGGCGCAGGCGCTGCCCGCGTGCTTAGCGAAGCCGGCGCTCAGGTCGTTATTCTCGACCGCAATGAAAGCCTGGCCCAGGCAACGGCAAAAAGCCTCGGGGCAACAGCTATTGCTTGTGATGTTGCTAATGAAACGAGTGTCGTCGCCGCCTTTGAAAAAATACAAACAGAGCTCGGCCCCGTGCGCGTACTGCTCAACGCTGCTGGCGTCGATGTCATTGCTAAAACGGCCAGTCGCAAAGGTATTCACAGCCTCGACGATTTCCAGCACATGCTCAACGTCAACCTCACCGGCTCCTTTAGTTGTGCCCGTCTTGCCGCCAGGCAAATGATTGACGCCGAGCCACTGGACGATGATGGTGAGCGCGGCGTTATCATCAACGTGGCTTCCATTGCCGGTTATGAATCTCCAGCGGGACAGGTCGCCTATGGCGCCTCAAAAGCCGGTGTTATCGGCATGACCTTGCCAATGGCACGTGATTTGGCCAAATACGGCATCCGCGTGATGACCATCGCTCCCGGCGCCTTTGAAACACCCTTGACAAAAACCGTACCCGAAGAACTGTGGAACGAAATCATCAAGGAAGTCCCCTTTCCGAAACGCCTCGGCCAACCGGATGAATTCGGTGCATTGGTGCGCGATATATGCTGCAATAAAATGCTTAACGGCGAAGTCATCCGCCTTGATGGCAGTCTAAGAATGTTTAACCAATAAAAGGCACCCGCCAATGCCTTTTATTGACAAAGAACGCCAAGAGCTTTTATCTGGATATAAAAGCCAAAACAATTAACTAACCGACAGAGGAAACAAAAATGGACGTAGGATTATCTTTAATTTTTCAGGGCGTAGACCCTAATATGACAGACCACGAGGTCTACACTAACGACCTGCGCATGGGCGATTTAGCCAGTGAACTCGGCTTTCAATCTATATGGGGTGTCGAGCACCACTTTACCGACTACACCATGTGCCCTGATGTGACCCAGTATCTCTCTTACTGGGCTGGCCGCAACCCTGACCTCGGTCTGGGCTCCATGGTTATCGTCCTACCCTGGCACGACCCCATGCGCGTCGCTGAAGAAGTCTCTATGCTCGACAACATGTCCAATGGCCGCATGATTCTCGGTGTTGGGCGCGGTTTGGGTCGTGTTGAATTTGAGGGTTTTGGCAAAGATATGAACGCCAGTCGTGAGACCTTCACTGAAGCCGCCACCATGATTCTTGACGGTCTCGAGACCGGCTTCTGCGAAGCTGACGGCAAGTATGTTAAACAACCACGTCGCGAAATCCGGCCCCGCCCCTACAAATCTTTTAAAGGCCGCACTTATGCGGCTGCCGTCTCTCCCGAATCGTCGAAAATCATGGCCGAACTGGGTGTCGGTATTTTGATTATTCCGCAAAAGCCCTGGGACCACGTCGAAAAAGAGATGAACGACTATCGCGCCATTTATCGTGAGGTCAACGGTGAAGAAGCCCCCGCCCCTATTCTCGGCGGCTGGACGTATTGCGACGAAAGTGCTGACCGCGCCGAAGAAATGGCTTACCAATATATCGGCGGCTACTACCGCTCTGTGATCGAGCACTACGAAATGGCCAGCGATCACCTGAAAAGCACCAAAGGTTATGAAACCTACGGTGCCATGGTCGACCATGTCACCAAAAATCTCGAAGACGTGGTCCGTTTCTTTATGAGTATTCAGGTCTACGGTACACCCAAGCAATGTCTCGAGCGCATTCAAGACTTCACCGCCCGCACCGGTGCCGGCGCCTACAACGGTGTCTTCAGCTACGGCGGCATGCCCTATGACGACGTCGAGAAGAGCCTGCGCTTGTTTGCAAAAGATGTACTGCCAGAGTTGCGCAAGATGCCTGGTGAGCCACTGTTAAGCCCTGTGAGTGGTTAAGATAAGGCTTACTATCAACTCTGTATAAACAAAAGGGAGGCTCTAAGTAGAGCGTCCCTTTTTTAATACAGCGGCTGAATCAATTATCTATTGAATCCGCGACCCATTACGCCTCAAACCAACGACAACCTGTAGCCAGTGCCATCCTGCATAATAAGGAGCTCTCAGGGCACATGGCAAAACCTGACGTTGAACTAATCATCAACCTCAGAAACAAAGAGTCGCGAGTGAACAGAGAAAACGTGCTCTCAGGCAAAAAGGGTTTCAACACGATGAAGACAAACAGTACAGCTGACATTTTTCCCACCCTTTACATTCCCCATGGAGGAGGCCCCTGCTTTTTTATGGACTGGACGATGGGGCCCGCAGATACCTGGGAGAAAATGAAAAGCTGGTTGCTCCAACTGGCTCACTCCATTGGCGCCAGCCCCAGCCAAATTGTAGTTTGTTCAGCCCATTGGGAGGGCGAACAGACTTTGATTAATTTCCGGTCAAAGCCACCGCTAATTTACGATTACAAGGGTTTCCCAGCCCATACCTACGAGCTGAAGTACCCGGCACCCGGTTCGCCACAATTAGCGCTGCAGATAGAGAGTCTACTGAATAATGCCAATATTAATGCCCGCTTAGATGCCGAACACGGTTTCGACCACGGTGTTTTTATTCCTTTTAAATTGATCTACCCCGATGCCGACATCCCCATTGTGCAGATTTCCTTACGCAATGATCTCGATCCTGCCCATCATATTGCAGTGGGCCGAGCCTTGGCGCCGCTGCGTCAGGCCGGTACATTAATAGTGGGCAGCGGCATAAGCTACCACAACATGCAAACCTTGATGAGACCGGGGGAGAATAAGCTTGATGCTGAGCAATTCGACCGCTGGTTGCAAGATACTTGCGCCACTCAAGGTCAGGCACGGGAGGACTTGCTCTGTCATTGGCAAAAGGCCCCTGCCGCCCGTGAAGCGCACCCCCGAGAGGAACATTTATTACCACTTATGCTTGTCGCAGGTGCCGCTGCGGATGACCCAGGCAGAGCTATCTATGAGGATCACGTGTTGGGTGCAAAAGTATCGGCCCTACAGTTTGGCCAGTCCCTATCGAACCATTAAGGTCTTGTCAGCCGGTCTTTGCGGCCAGGTTTAAACTTGCTGAGCGCTGCTTTGAACTGTTTAAATTCTGCTTCCTGTTGCTCTGCATAGCGCGCACGTTCATAGCGTCGAGTTAAGCTGTCGACCTGCTCGGCAAGGCTCGGCGCTTGTAAGCGTATACGCTGGGCGTAATCACGCGGCCCCTCTCCCGGTTTTCGAGGTAGACCTATTTTCTCCAGGCGTGAACAAAACTGCAGAAATAAACGGTCGAGCTGATCCCGCGTGTTTTTCTCGCGACTTAAATACAGCATGATAAAAACGGGTAATAAGGCAATGCCACCCGCCAGTACGATAAATAGCGCAATGCGCTGCGGATTAACAGCACCCAATAGATTCATTAGAAAATCATTTTGTCGATTGTCATAACCCAGCACCCATTTCGCCCAGGCATAGTCGAGCGAGTCCAGCTTTAAACGCAATCTATTGAGCCAGTCGATATGGCGTAGGCGTTCAAGGGAAAAAGGCGACGCCGCTAGGAAGTCATCCTGTTCGTTGAACAAGTCGGCGAAACTCATTTCAATTCGCTCCGGAGCAACAGCTGCTGTGGGGTCTACACGCAACCAGCCACGTCCCTCTATCCAAACCTCGGCCCAGGCGTGGGCGTCGTACTGGTGCACTAATAAATAATTCTCTGTGGGGTGACGCTCACCGCCCTGATAACCGACAACCACACGGGCGGGCACGCCAGCAGCGCGCATAAAAAAGACAAAGCTACTGGCGTAAAACTCACAAAACCCTTTTTTTGTGTCCCACAAAAATTCGTCCACCGTATGCTTGCCCAGTGCCGGAGGTCGTAGGGTATAAATAAACTCTCGATGGTAAAGCGCTAATAAACGATTAATTAAGGCCTCGGTTTCTGGCGTTTCTTGACGCCATTGCTGAGCAACCGCAATCGTTTTCGGATTAAAACCTGAAGGAATGGCAAGCTCTAACCTGGCGCGCCAGCCCGGTAACACCTCAGGTTCAAGTTGGTTATCGAGCCAGGAATTCACAGAATATTGCAGTTTAGAGGTAACGGGCTCGCGGTTTACTAAACGAAAATCACGGCTTAGTGCCACTGTTGGCGATTGCGATACGGGGGTCGATAATGCAAAAAGCCAGGGACTGTTGGTGGTCTCTAAAGTGATTTGATAGGCCAGGGGCTCACCATGACGCACAATGACTTTATCCCAGGCCTCAGGCGCTTCGTCAGACCATTGTAGAAACTCACCGTCGTTATAGCCCCAGGGCCCTTCTTGCTGCCAACGCCGTCCATCAAAACCGGAAAAAACCAGACCCCGCCAATACAACTCACGTTGCTCTGGGATAGGCCCGTCAAACTCAACGCGAAAAGCGACATCACCGTTGCGCCCCAGCTGGGTCATATCGCCCGGTGACATACTGTCACTCACACCGGTAGTACCACTATTGTGTTGCGGTACAGCCCATAGAGAACCCATGCGCGGCATAACAACAAACATCACCAACATCAGCGGTATCGCCTGCAGAGTCATTGTCAAAGCGGTGCGCAGAGCCGATGCGGGACGACGGCTTTCAACATCCGCGTGCATAGCCACCAACGCCGCTGTCACGGGTAACAATGCACCAAATACCAGTAGGCTGGAGACGATACTGCTTGAAAACAAACTTTGTAAAATAATGATCAAATAGGAGAGATAAAGCAGTACCAAGGCATCGCGCTTGTGGTGGATCTCCAACAATTTCAAGACATAGCCCGCAAATAACAGCGCTACCATGGGTTCAAGCCCCGAGATACGGCCATAGTGTAGAACTAAGCCAGCGGCACAGGCGCCCACCAAACTCCATTTGATAAAACGGCCCGGCTGACGCCAACGCTCTCGATAAAGCTGAATTTGCCAGAGGGTCGCAACGATTCCCGACAGTACAATCCAGGGTGGCAGGTGTTCAAGATGTAGGCCAATACTGATAACCACACTGACCAGCAACCAAAACAGGCAATCCCTGGGGATTTGCCAGAGGGGCCTCATGCTTGTCCCCCTGTTTCTTTGCCCCGTTCAAACAATGCCAGCTCGCGCAACACGGCATCGCGGTGGGCACGCCCCGTATCTGGCGGCAATTCAAAACCCGGAAGTCGCAGGCCATAGGGCTGGGGCCCTTCGCTAAAATGCAAAGCCCAGGCACAGAGCCGCGACAAGCGGGCCTCGGTATCCATGCCTTTTAATGCCTGCCAATCGAGCCAAAACTCGTCATCGATTACATCGGCGTAATGCTTGGTTTGCAGGCCTTGCTCGCGAGCATATTGTTTCCAGGCGATATGATGTCGAGACTCACCGAGCCGATATTTTTCCAGACCAAGAAAATCCTCGCTGCCGCTGTTCTGGGGGATGTAGCGCTGGGGTGGCGTTTTATCGCCCTGCTTAGCGGCGAACTGAGACGGTAGGGGTGCATCAATAACGCGAGGGTAAACCAGGGCGGTCATCTCAAATTGCAGATAAGTCCAAACTTTAAGTAGACCCAGGGGGTAAACACTTTTAACCGTAATGCGCTGAGCCTGAAACCACCCCCGCTGCTTGACGGGAATGGAAAGATAAATCGCTTTTATTTCACTACCGGTGAGTGTCACGAAGGCAGGCTCAACGCCAGGGTATGTAAATTCAATATTGCA
This sequence comes from uncultured Gammaproteobacteria bacterium, assembly GCA_913058345.1. GTDB lineage: Bacteria > Pseudomonadota > Gammaproteobacteria > Pseudomonadales > Porticoccaceae > Reddybacter. The sequence continues at coordinate 28,633 of CAJXQR010000016.1, read as the reverse complement.
ACGTCGACGTTTGCCACTCTGGCTCAATAAATATTCAAACTCTACCGTCTGCCCAGCAAAGCCTGGTGCCGCTTTACCCCCTTCAATGCTCAAGCCGGACACGTTCAAAAAAGTGTGGAAAACACCCACAATAAACAGGGAGGTCAATAAAAAGGTGAAAGCAAAAACGACATTGTTTTCAAAGTTAGTGGCGATTAACCAAAGTAAGAGCAATAAACCGAAGAACACAAAACCGCTATGCGTGGGGAAAATAAAGAGTTTGCGATTGTCGAGCTTGATTTTTTTAACGGGCGGCAAGCGCCGAAATATCCATTGCTGATAGCGTTTGTGAAAGACCTGGCGCCAGCGCTTAAGCATTATCGGAGGAGAATCATAGGGACTTAAATGATGTCGACCGAATTTAAGGCCTGCTGAATAAAGTTGTCGGCCCCATGCTCGCCACCACTCACTGGCAAGCGATGAGCACAGACCGGCGCGAAAACGGCCTGAATGTCTTCTGGTATCACATAGTCCCGCCCCGCCATCAAGGCCCATGCGCGAGCACTTTTCAACACCGCTATGCCGCCACGGGGGGAAATGCCATATTCAATATCGGCACTGCTGCGAGTGAATTGCAGCAGGCGTTGCAAATAGTCCACCAAACTGTCGGATACCTTAACCTGGTTGACGGCCGCTTGAATGGCCTCTAACTGAGCGGGCGTAATACCTCGCTTCAATTCGGCAAGTTTTAACCGCGGATCGGCACCGGAAAGTAATTGACGCTCAGCCTCCGGGTCAGGATAACCGAGGCGCAAACGCATTAAAAAACGGTCTAGCTGCGATTCTGGTAGTGGGAACGTGCCCGATTGAGATAAGGGGTTTTGCGTGGCGATCACATAAAAAGGGTGTGGCAACTGACGAGTTTCACCTTCAACACTGATCTGCCCCTCCGCCATCGCTTCAAGTAGAGCACTTTGGGTTTTTGGCGTCGTACGATTAATTTCATCGGCCAAAACCAGCTGATTAAATAAAGGGCCGGGATGAAAGTCAAAGGCCGCTTTATTTCTGTCGTAAACCGAAACGCCAATAATATCGGCCGGTAACAAGTCACTGGTGAACTGCACGCGGGTATAACTCAAACCGATGGCAGCGGCGAGGGCCTGGGCTAGCGTGGTTTTACCCATACCCGGTAAATCTTCGATCAACAAATGCCCGCCTGCATAGAGACAGGCCAGCGCCAAACGCACCGAGTCTTGTTTACCCACCAGCACGCTTTCAACACGTTCGATAATGGCTGCCGTAATTTCCTGGCTTTGTTTACTCAAGGTTGTGTACTCAAATCAGGACACTCAAGTCAGCCAACTCAAACTCGTGTGATCACGTTGGCTATTGGCAAGAAACGTCATTTAAATGATCGCCAGACCACGTTGTAAATCGGCTTTAATATCTTCAATCGCTTCAAGACCAACGGCGATACGTATCAGATTTTCAGTAATACCCGATGCTGTTTTTTCTTCGGCGCTGAGTCGACCGTGAGTAGTTGTCGCGGGGTGAACAATCGTCGTTTTTGCATCACCCAGGTTAGCGGTTAGTGAAAGAATACGAGTACTGTCGATCACCTGCCAGGCTTGCTCCCGATCACCCACAACACGGAAAGACAAGACGCCACCAAACCCACTTTGCTGCTGTGCGGCCAGTTGATGGCCGGAATGATTTTCCAGCCCGGTATAAAAAACGGTCTCCACAGTGGGCTGCTCATATAACCAGCGAGCCAAGGTCAAGGCGCTGGCGCTGTGGGCCTCCATGCGCAAGCGCAAGGTTTCGAGTCCCTTGAGGAATACCCAGGCATTAAAGGGGCTCATCGTGGGCCCGGCAGAACGCACAAAACCCAGGACCTCGTCCATTAATTCGCGGCGACCTAATACGACACCGCCCATACACCGTCCCTGCCCATCAAGGTATTTGGTGGCGGAGTGGATAACAATATCAGCACCCAAGGCCAGAGGTCTCTGCAGGGCTGGGGTGCAAAAACAATTATCAACGACCAACAAAACGTTGTGACGTTTGGCCAGGGCAGACAAGGCCGCGAGATCACCCACTTCACAAAGTGGGTTGGAAGGTGTTTCAAGAAACAGTATTTTTGTTTCGGGGCGAATCGCTGCCTCCCAGGCGGCGATATCAGTCAATGGAACCACGCTGGTGTCGACGCCAAATTTACCGAGAAATTTATTTAACAGCACTGTAGTGGTGCCAAACACACTGCGCGAACAAACAATATGGTCGCCATTTTTCAACAGCGCCAAACAGGTGCTGAGGATCGCCGCCATGCCTGATGATGTCGCCACTGCCTGCTCGGCTCCTTCGAGAGCCGCAATACGATCCTCAAACGTCCGTACAGTGGGGTTTGTGTAACGAGAGTACACATTGCCAGGCTGCTCGCCACTGAAACGTGCCGCGGCCTCCGCCGCATTAGCGAAAACAAAGCTTGATGTCGTGTAGATCGCTTCGCTGTGCTCACCCTCCATAGAACGTCGCTGCCCTGCCCTGACCGCCAGGGTATCAAGCAAGGCACCTGATAGTGGATCCTCGTAATATTCGTCGTCAAAATCAGGCATTAATGAACTCCTGCCGAAGAATTATGCAGGCCAATCACTTCGGGGGAAGAGCCCGCCTTCTTTTTTTGCTTGGCATTTTCGCTGCGATTTGTCGCCAGTTGTTCGAGATACTGCTCGTCGACATCACAGGTAATGTATTCGCCCGTAAACACTGCACAATCGAAGCGTTCGATGTCAGGATTGCCCTCTTTACCGCTGGTAATAAGGTCTTCAATATCCTGATAAATCAGCCAGTCAGCACCGATAAGTTCTGCGACTTCTTCAACACTGCGCCCATGGGCGACGAGCTCACTGGCCGCAGGCATATCGATACCGTAGACGTTCGGGTAGCGCACTGGGGGTGCCGCAGAAGCCATGTAAACCTTATTGGCACCCGCGTCTCGGGCCATTTGTATAATTTCTCCCGAAGTCGTACCACGAACAATAGAGTCATCAACCAGCAATACATTTTTGCCTTGAAACTCCAGCTTCACGGGGTTGAGTTTTTGCTGAACAGATTTCTTGCGCTGCTTTTGCCCCGGCATAATAAAAGTGCGGCCGATATAGCGATTTTTCATCAGGCCTTCGCGAAATTTTACACCCATCACTTCGGCCATAGCCTGTGCTGACACACGGCTGGTATCGGGTACCGGAATCACTACATCAATGTCGTGGTTGGGTCTTTCGCGCAATAACTTAGCGGCAAGTTTTTCGCCCATGCGCAGGCGAGCTTTATACACCGATATGTTATCGATCAAGGAATCGGGCCGCGCGAAATACACTTGCTCAAACATGCAAGGCGCGAGCTCAGGGTTTTCTGCACATTGTTGAGAGAAAAAATTGCCGTCGTTATCAATGAAAATGGCCTCGCCGGGGGCGACATCGCGCTCCAACTCAAAACCCAGTACATCAAGGGCGACGCTTTCGGAAGCCACCATATATTCATAGCCCGAATAGGTGCGACGTTTGCCAAAGATTAAAGGTCGTATGCCATGGGGGTCGCGAAAGGCAAACAGCCCGTAATTGGCAATCATACCCACCACTGCATAGGCACCACGGCAGCGACGATGAACCCGTGCGACAGCGGCAAAGACATCCGCCGGTTCGGGTTGTAATTTACCCTGTAATTGTAATTCATGGGCGAAAACATTGAGCAGTATTTCTGAGTCAGAATCGGTATTAACGTGGCGCAAGTCTGATTTATACACATGCTCTAACAACTCTGTAGAGTTGGTCAAGTTACCGTTGTGAGCCATACAAATGCCATAGGGCGAATTGACATAAAAAGGCTGTGCCAAAGAGGGCCCGGAACTGCCCGCTGTAGGATAACGCACATGGCCAACACCCATAGGGCCGAGCAATTCCTTCATGTCGCTGCTTTTAAAAACATCATTCACCTGACCGACATTCTTGCGCTGATGCAACTGGCCGTTCATGCAGGTCATAATACCTGCCGCATCCTGACCACGGTGCTGTAGCATAATTAAGGCATCGTAAAGCCGCACATTCACATCACTTTTACCAACAATTCCAACTACGCCACACATCGTAAGCTTCCTCTAAAAAAGCTGTTTAATCAAAGTAGAAACTGCAGTTGCAGCCTCCCGCGCCCAATCTTCAAAACGTAAGAATTGGGGAATAAGTATCGACTGCTGCCACCAGGCATCCTGCTCAACAGGGAGTAGACTTGGTAATATTATTAAAATGACCATCACAATGATGCAGCCTCTAGCTGCGCCAAATAACAGGCCCAACAGGCGATCAGTGCCACTCAGACCCGTGGCGTCAACCAGCTTGCCGAGCAAATAGTTCAAGAGACCGCCAACGAGTAGTACTGCGACAAAAATAGCTACCCAAGCTGCCAGAAAGCGCAAAGAGGCGGTGCTAATAATATCAATCAAGTAAGAGGCCAGGGGCTGATAAAACAAGATGGCGAGAGCCCCAGCAGCAAACCACACGGCCAGGGACATCGCTTCTTTAACGAAGCCTCGGGCGCATCCAATCGTCATAGATAAGCAAATGAGGGCGATAATTGCCCAGTCAGCCCAATTCACAGGATTTTACAACTCTTGATAGGGACTTGAAGTTTAACAAAAATGAGCATGTGGATCAGGGCTCAAACGTCAACAATAGCGCTTTGAGCTTGTATTTCTCTTCAATGGCGCGCTTTTCCGCGAGCATGCTGTCTTTCGACACTTTAGGGCCAACATAAATGCGATAATTAACATCACCCTTAACAACGGCTCTGCGGCGATATGCCTTGTAGCCATCGGCTAATAGTTGCTCGGTTAAGGCCTGTGCTTTCTCCGTATCACTAAAGCTCGCGACTTGCACTATCCAGGCAAGCGGTATGCCTTCTGCGTTAAGACCCGGGGGCTGATATTGCACGTTGCTCTCGTCACTATCACTCTCCACGGCTTTTTCACGACTGTCGTCATAGCGAAACATCTCCTCGTGAGAAGCCGCTGCTGTGGCACCAGGTACCGGGCCTGCCTTTTCAATCTCAATCGCCTGGATATCGGGAGCAGGGGGAATGGTGGTGCGAGTATCAACGTGGTAAGCACCCTTAAAATCAAACAAGATAGGTAATATAACCGTACCCAGAGCAAGTAACACGAGAGCGCCAACAAGGCGCTGTCTCCTGCTTTCATTCATGGCTTTCATTGGCCCCGGCATCCTTTGGCTGAGACTTTGATTCGATAAATGCCAGTATATCTGCCACCGTATAAAAAGAACCAAAACCTAACAAAGTATCTTCTGGCTGCATCTGCTGTAGAGCCCCTAACATGCCTGCTTCAATAGTTGGATAAGTACTCCATTCAACGTTACCAGCGTCGCAAGTCTTCAAGACATCAACAATATCGCCAACCCTGGCAGCGCGGGTAATATTTGGCAGATCGGCAATATGCCAGTGACTAACAAATTGGCACAAAGGCGAAATGATACCGGCAATATTTTTATCTGCCATCACAGAAAATAATGCGTGTATGCCCCCCTGCTTTTCGGTCGATAAATTTTGCGCTAATAGTGTCGCCGCAGCTGGGTTATGGGCAACATCGAGAATAATACTTTTCTCTTGAAAACGCAGTTTCTGTAAACGACCTTGCAGGTGGGTGCCATTGAACACGTACTGCAAGTCCTGCTCACCAACGGGTACCCCGTCAGGCTCATTGAGAAGCAGCAGCGCCTGCACCGCACAAAGAGCACTGGGTAGAGGCACATGGGGCAACGGCAGATTGTTATAGGCCTGTGACTCCCCACGGCTATCGACGCAATTCAAGGTGATGCCTCGATCCGACATACTGTAAAAAAAGTCGCTGCCACCAAGAAGATAAGGCTTAGCACCTCGTTTGTGCAAGTGGGGTAAAAGTGTTGCAGGCATATCGACCTCAGCGCAAACCAAAGGCCTATTGGCACGGGCAATACCCGCTTTTTCGACAGCAATTTGCTCTCGGCTATCACCCAGCCAAGTTTCATGATCCAATGCGATACTGGTAATAATGCCGACATCAGCATCGACAATATTCACCGCATCAAGACGGCCGCCCAGCCCCACTTCGAGCAGAGCGACATCAAGCCCCGCTTGCTCAAATATTAATAGTGCCGCAAGGGTGCCAAATTCAAAATAGCTCAGGCTAAGCTCACCGCGAGCGACTTCAATCCGAGTAAAGGCCTCGCACAGTGCTTCATCGCTGACCGGCTGGCCATCGATACGTACCCGCTCGTTGTAGTCCAGCAAATGAGGCGAGGTATAGGCTCCGACACGGCGGCCCTCGTGTCGCAGTAGAGCCTCCATAATAGCGATCGTAGAACCCTTACCATTAGTGCCGGCAACGGTGACAACCTTAGGTGCCGGTCGGGTCAGCTCAAGAGCTTCCCCGACTTTTGTCATTCTCTCAAGCCCGAGTTCAATCTCGCAGGGGTGACGAGTCTCTAGCAGGCCCAACCACTCTTTCAGTGAGTGCGGCATGTGCTTAGGTTCTCCCTGCGTCTGCCATACCTTATTCGTCGGCAGGGACTTCAGCCTCAGTCTCATCCATAATGGGCTGAACCTCGGGCTCGACTTCAGTCGTCGCTAAAGGTTCGGGAACATTCATAAACTTGCTCAATAAGCTCGCTACCGTGTTGCGCATTTCAAGACGCGACACAATCATGTCAATCGAGCCATGCTCAAGCAAAAACTCACTGCGTTGAAAGCCTGGCGGTAACTTTTGCCGAATAGTTTGTTCAATAATATTCGGGCCTGCAAACCCAGCGCGCGCCCCAGGTTCTGCAATATTCACGTCACCTAGCATAGCCAGACTTGCCGAAACACCGCCATATACGGGGTCGGTCATAACTGAAATGTAGGGAATGCCCGCTTGTTTAAGCCGCTCAAGAATGGCGCTGGTCTTGGCCATTTGCATCAGAGAGATCAAGGCTTCTTGCATACGTGCTCCACCAGTGGCGGAAAAACACACCAGGGGTAAGCCTTCTTTCAAACACAGCTGAGCTGCCTGGGTAAACTTTTCACCAACTGCGTAACCCATAGATCCACCGTGAAAAGCAAATTCAAAGGCGACGGCAACGAGAGGCTGTTGGTAAAGCTCTCCGCGCATGGCAATCAATGCATCTTTTTCACCGGTCGCTTTTTGCGCAGCCGTGAGGCGATCTTTATATTTTTTGACATCTTTAAACTTGAGCCTGTCAACAGGTTCAATATCAACACCGAGTTCAACACGATTTTCATCGTCGAAAAAGATATCGAGACGCCGCCGAGCACCAATACGGTGGTGGTGTTCGCACTTTGGACAAACATCCAGGTTTCTTTCTAACTCAGGCCTGTATAGCAACGCATTACAGCGAGGACACTTTTGCCATAAACCTTCGGGAACACTCGTGCTGCGTTCATTTTTCTTTGTACCCAGGCCACTGGGTCTTATCCTGTCTAGCCAGCTCATCCGTTTAATCCAAATAAGAAGTTTGTATCGCCATTATTAGCAACAACTAGCGGCAACAACTCAGCAACTAGTTCAACACCAGCTATACACTAATACCGACTGGTTGCTGCCATCGCCTATCATCTGCCCTACTGTTGCAAATTATAACCTGTAATTACACCGATTTACTGCGCTTTGCTGCGCTGATAAATGCTTTTAATGCCCTATGGTCTTTCTTACCCGGCAATAACTCTACCCCACCACTCACATCTACCGCATAGGGAGCCACAATCCGCACAGCAGACGCGACATTATCGGGGTTTAAGCCGCCCGCAAGAATCAGGTTTTTTCCGCTCAGGTTAGCCATTCGTTGCCAATCGAAGGTAATACCTGTGCCACCAAACTGATCCGCTTGCCAGGCATCAAAAAGAAAGCCACTAGCCTGTGGGTATGCTGACATCGCGATTACCGGGTCAAGATCTGGCGACATGCGCAGCGCTTTAATATAGGGCCTATCGAACTGGCCACAATATTGTGCGGATTCGTCCCCGTGAAACTGTAACAATTGCAAGCCTGTAAGCGCTAAAATTTTTTTCACCACAGTGCTATTTTCGTTGACGAAGAGACCAACTGTCGTCACAAAAGGACCGAGACCGGCAACAATCTCTGCCGCTGTCTCAGGCGCGACGTAACGGGAACTGGGTGGATAAAACACGAGGCCTATGGCATCAGCACCGGCCGCGACTGCAGCCTGAGCATCTTCAAGGCAAGTAATACCACAAATTTTTACTTTGGTTTTTATCGTAGAGGAGGCCAAATTAGCATCTCGAAAGGAAGTTGAGGTGGCGCTAAAAACTCGTAACGAGCTTTAGGATTTATAGGGGATGATTGGTTTAGTTATTACAGCATTTATCCCATCTAAAGGAAAATCAATGAGTGGCACCTGCCCCTAATAAATACGCTGGCGGCTGCCTATAAGGCAACACAAATGGCTCGGGATAACTCACGCCAATCAAGTACAAACCTGCCGCCGGTGCGGTTGCTGCAGATTGGGTACGATCGCGTCCAGCCAGTAATTTACCAATCCAGGACTCTTGTTGATTACCCCGACCAACCTCGATTAACGCACCTGCAATATTGCGCACCATGTGTAACAGGAAAGCGTTTGCGCATATGTCGATGGCAACAATTTCGCCTTGTTGGAACACCTCAACCGACTGGACATTACGCATGGCCGTATTTGACTGGCAACCCGCGCCCCGAAAGGCTGAAAAATCCTGTTCGCCTATTAAGGCCTTTGCAGCCTCGGCCATGGCTTGAACAGACAAAGGGTAACGACACCACGATAAACCTGTGCTCATGACAGCCGGCTTCACTGGTCGGTTCACTATCAAATATCGGTAGGTCCGGGAGCTTGCACTGAAGCGAGCATGAAACTGCGCCTGCATTTGCTCAACCCAATGCAAGCGAACACTGGCCGGCAGGTTAGCATTGGCGCCAAGCATCCAGTTTCGCGGTGCGCGTTCGGTGGTCGTATCAAAATGTATAACCTGATGCCAGGCGTGAACGCCAGTATCTGTTCTGCCGGCGCAAGCGATAGTCACTGGTTCTGCAGCAACCTTAGACAACGCCTTTTCGACAACCTGCTGCACCCCTGTACAGTGGGCTTGTCGCTGCCAGCCACAAAACTGACTCCCTTCGTATTCCACGACTGCGCCATAACGAAAAGTGCCCGCAGGCAGCTTCTCTCCCGCGGGCACTTTGCAATTAGCCAAATACGTCCAGTGACTGTCTGCTGGCATATATCCTTACACTATCACTCAATTAGGTCGTCATTGTCCTTTTATTCAGCCCAGCTTGGCAAGCAGTTCATCAGCTTGCTGTTTTTGCTCTTCGCTACCATTGTTGGCGACCTCAATCAGAATATCTTTAGCGCCAGGTTCATCACCCATTTCAATATAAGCCTGGGCCAACTCTAGCTGCGTATTGCGCTCATCAGCACCAGCAACAAGCTCAAGTCCTTCGTCACTATCAAAATCCAGGCTATCCAGATTTAGCTCCAAGCCTTCGTCTTCCTTACTTTCAAGCTTGGTGTCCTCCAGCTCGATGTCAAGATCTGGCAGTTCTAAGTCATCCTCGCTTGCGTCCTTTTCACCCTCAAGACCAGCCGATAACTCTTCAAGCTCATCAGGCAGTGAAATATCACCGAACATAGAAGCTTCAAAATCTTCATCAAGCTCTTCACTCTCTGTTTCTGCTGAGCTTGTAGTAGATTCAAGATCCAGCTCAATGCCACTTAGATCAAGCTCATCGTCCTTGCTGTCTACAAAACTACTTTCCAGCTCTGCCTCAAGCTCTTCGCTAAGTGGAGCATCGCCCAGCAAGCTGTCAAGATCATCAGTCGGCTCATCCTCTCGATCCGAGGTTCCCGAAAGATCCAGCTCCAAACCGGCAATACCTAATTCTTCGGCGACCTGTTGCTCAAGTGTTAGCGGGCCAGGCTCCTCCGCCACCTCAGGTTCTGGCTCAGGTATGTTCGCTCGCAAACGATCTGCTGTTGCCGTTGCTGAAGCATCTCCGAAGGCAACCAAAGCGGGATAGTAGGCATCAAAACGTTCAATATCATGCTGACTAGCAAACAGATCGAGGCGTTTTAAATGTAGCTTGCTATCATTCGGCGAGGCCTCAATAGCTTTTTCAATAACGCTCTCAGCTTCAGTGAAATTACCTAAGGATTGATAAATATCAGCCTCACCAATTGGGTCAACTTCCTCTATCTCTTCAGGTTCGGCAACTTCCAGGTTGACAGGCTGCTGGACAGCCGGTTCTTCTTCACCCTTTGGCTCGCTTGCTGTCAGGGGTTCAATGTCTGCCAGAAGTTCGATAGCGCTAAGGTTTTCCTGGTCGATGTTAGTTGTGTCGGCATCCGGGCTTAAAAATGGGTCGATCGGCTCTGGCTGATCCTCTTTTTTGCTTTTAGCAACCAGAAAGATAACGCCTAGCAGTACCCCGATAAAGCCAAGCAGAGGTATCCAGTTAGACTGCAAAAAAGCAAAAAGCCCACTCAGTGGACTCTTATCTGCACTCTCAATTTCAGTGCCGGCCCCCACCCCGCCAACGTCATCCAGCTGGCTGGCAACTTCAGATGTATCTTCGGCCACTTCTTCGGTTTCATTCCTCGTAGCAATATCAGTGGTTTCATCAATGGCAACAATGCCTGGGGTTTGACCTCTGGTAGCAGTGTCTGCGACTTCATCTCTGCTAGAAGTATCAGCCTCCTCAGTGGTTTTATCGGCTAAAACACCCATCTGGACAGCTTTCAACTCATCGTTTTCCAGCTCAAATAACTTCGACTGTGTCGTCAACTGGGCTTCGAGGCCTTCTAGCTTTGCTTTTAACTCCAGGTTTTCTCGTTTGGAACGATCAAGCTCCTCCCGGGTGATACTCAGCTCATTTTGTAATACGTCGGACGTGGTGGAATTTCCTTCGCTACCGGTCGTTCGACCAAGTTGCTGAGCATACGAGGCTTCGTTCTCAGTTGGCGTCGATAAACGCAGTAAACCCTCTTTTGAATCGGCCTTCTTACTTTGTGTTGCGACTGGCACATCGCCAATTAACTCGCGAACAGTGGCCTGTCGGTTCTTTTCGTCCCAGGCTTTCACTTGATCATTGACAAGTTGCCGGGCTTCAACAGGATTTACTGACTCAGCACTAGCCAGGTCAGGCATGCGTATGACCGCACCCTTTCTCAACAGGTTCGCATTGCCATCGGTAAAGGCTTGAGGATTAGCCGCATGAATTGCCACCATGCGCTGTTGAACGGTCGTCGCGCCAATGTCAGCACTGGATGCAATATGCCAGAGGGTATCGCCACTCTTAACTCGATAATCAGCATCATTGCCAGCCATCGTACTCGCGGGACTCGATGTCGAACCAGCGGCTACTGTTTGTCCAGCAGGCACTTGATTAACACGGGTATCAGATTTTGAAGCGGACTGCTTGGCCGGCTTCGCCGTAACAGCCGAGGCCGTACTCGAGACAGCTTTATTCGAATCAAAAACAGGCAAATCAAGGAACAGTGTGTATTCACGAAGTAGTAGCCCTGATGGCCACTGCAGCTGTGCGACAAAATCAAGATACGGTTCTTTAATCGGTTCTTTAGAGCTGATTTTTACGACGGGGCGATCAGCATCAGACAAATCTGTTTTAAACTTCAAGTTTAAGAGGTGGAACTCCCAGGTGACGCCGGCGCGTGCAAAGTCAGATTTAGACGCCAGGCCCACGAGAATTTGATTTTCATCTGCCTCACCGATATTTACGAGCTCAATCTCCGCATCAAAAGGCTCATCGAGTGCAGAGTGTAATGTCAACTCACCCAAGCCCAGTGCAGAAACCCAGCAAGAAAAGCCCAGAGCCGCAAGTCCGGTCAGTACAGATAATTTACGCAACAACATGATCCTTTACCCTTAGTATGTCCTTCAACTTTAACTGGCTTATGAGGGAAAAGCAGGTCAAGTTCTTTGACGAAATGGAGTCAAATCAAACGCTCCATCACTCCCACCAATAGTTAATGTATAAGTTACAACAGTAGAAGGTTGTAAGCATTTATTATAAATAAGATTCTAGCAAGAGTTGGGTAACAGCTATTACGTTTTTTGCGGCACTTTTACGCACATTATCTGACGTAATCCACAAATTGAAAGCATTGTCGTGGGCCTTACTTTCACGAATACGGCCCACACAGGTTTTATCAAAGTTTTGCAGATCGGTTACAGGCGTCGGTAGTCCGCTGTTTTCAAGCCCTTCAAATAGACTAACCCCCTCAATGCCATTCAAGACGTTTATCAACTCGTCAGTACCAAGGGGATAGCGGGTTTCGAGGCTTACGGACATGCTGTTGCCGTAAAACACCGGCACTTGAATACAACTGACATCGACAGCCATTCCTCCAGCTTCCAATAAGCGTTGCAGCTCACTTGCCGTGCTGGCTTCCACCGAGGTGTAGCCGTCCTCACCGACAGGGCCCACCTCAGGAATCAGATTAAAGGCCGATTGATGGGCAAAAACAGAGGCCTGTGCGGACTTACCGCCGAGTAAGCCCGCAGATTGACTGGCCAGTTCACTCACACCCGCCTTTCCGGCATTTGAAGCAGAGATGCAGGCGACAACACTGACACGGGTAATTTCTACTTCCGCATTGACTGGCTTAAGCAGTAGAGCCAACTCTGCGGAAAGACTCCCCGGCATGGCAATAATTGAATGGCCGCCGAGACTGGCAAGATCTTCCCCTTGTAAACCCGCTGCTAGCACGAGTGGCACAGTGCTGTCAGAGCGAAAAGCGGAAGAACAGTCAATCACTGTACAACCGGCATCGACAGCCCGGGGTACGTGCTCGACCGAGACATCGGCAGGCACGGCAAATAGGGCCAGGCGCACTGTCGAGAAATCAAACTCAGCCAGGTCGCAAATACCCACAGGGCGGTTGGCGATTAGCGCCGTGTCACCGACAGAGGCCGAACTCGCTACTGGGAAGATTTGGCCGGTAGCACATTCGAGTTCCCCGAGCTGCTCAATAATGGCCTCGCCGACAGCGCCCGTGGCACCGATAACCGCAATATCAATCAGTTCTGACATTTACTACTCCACGCATGTATCAATGATTCAAAGGGTAAAAACAGTGCTTGCCTAGGACTATTGGTCCAGAAGAATCCGCAACATACGACGTAGGGGTTCAGCTGCACCCCAGAGTAATTGGTCGCCGACAGTGAATGCTGACAGGTACTCACCGCCCATATTCATTTTTCGCAAACGCCCAACGGGCACGTGTAACTTACCGCTCACCGCTGCTGGTGAAAGCTCATTTAAGCTGTCATCGCGGTGATTGGGTACAACCTTCACCCAGTCGTTGGCAGAGGCCAAAACATCTTCAACATCCGCTATCGGCAGGTCTTTTTTCAACTTGATGGTTAGCGCCTGACTATGACTGCGCATGGCGCCGACGCGCACACATAGACCATCTAAAGCAATAGGATTGCTTTCACGACCGAGAATTTTATTCGTCTCAGCCTGCCCTTTCCACTCTTCACGGCTTTGCCCGTTCTCCAGTTCCGTATCAATCCAGGGTAATAAACTACCCGCCAATGGGTAACCGAAATTATCCGTCGGCATAGCCTCACTGTTAATAAAGTCTGACACTTTACGATCAATTTCTAAAATAGCCGAGGCCGGGTCGGCCAGCTCGCTAGCAACGTGATGATGAATCGCACCCATTTGGCCAATCAGTTCGCGCATATTTTGCGCCCCAGCACCAGAGGCTGCCTGATAGGTCATGGCGCTGGCCCACTCGACATGTCCGCCAGCGAACAAGCCACCGAGAGCCATTAACATCAAGCTGACCGTGCAATTACCGCCAACAAAACAATTGCCGCCGTTCGCCAGTGCCTGCTCGATAACCGGGCTGTTCACTGGATCGAGTACGATCACAGCTTCATCAGCCATGCGTAAGGCCGAAGCAGCATCAATCCAGGCGCCAGCCCAGCCTGCAGCGCGCAGCTTGGGATAGATCTCTTTGGTATAATCGCCCCCCTGACAGGTGAGGATAATATCCATTGCCTGTAGCGCTTGAATATCAAAAGCATCTGCTAAAGGCGGCACATCCTGACCAATATCTGGACCCGGCTGGCCTTTTTGAGAGGTGGTAAAAAACAGCGGCTCAATAAGAGCGAAATCGTTCTCTGCCAACATCCGCTCTACCAACACAGAACCCACCATACCACGCCAACCAACAATACCTACTTGCTTCATACTTCAACCACCTAATCTTTAATTTTCAAAATGTTATAAACTATATTTAAAGTCTTTTGAATTCTATAAGACATCAAATAGCCAGGGGCTATCCTTGCGCCATTGTTGCTCAAAAGCGCTGATGCTTTCCTTGTCCTGCAAGGTGAGGCCTATCTCGTCAAGCCCTTCAAGTAAACACTGCTTGTAAAAGGCATCTATTTCAAAACTAAGGCTGGTGCCGTCGGGTAGAACAATGCACTGCTGTTCAAGGTCAATCAATAGCTCGTAGCCCTCGTTCTCAGCCAAAGCAAGAAAAAGGCTGTCAACAATATCTTTCGATAAAACAATGGGTAACAGGCCATTTTTAAAGCAGTTGTTATAGAAAATATCTGCAAAGCTCGGGGCAATAATCGCACGAAAGCCATAGTCGTCAAGCGCCCAGGGCGCATGCTCTCGGCTAGAACCGCAACCAAAATTCTCGCGCGCCAGTAAAATAGACGCCCCTTTAAAGCGCGGCTGGTTAAGAGAGAAGTCCATATTTAAAGGCCGTTGGCTATTGTCCTGATCCGGGTGACCTTCATCGAGATAACGCAGTTCATCGAATAAGTTTGGCCCAAAACCACTGCGCTTAATCGATTTTAAAAACTGCTTGGGAATGATCATGTCAGTATCGACATTAGCGCGATCAATCGGGGCCACGAGGCCGGTGTGTTGTTTAAAACTTTTCATCTTTGCTCCTCCTGGTTAGCCCTAAGCCGTCTCGTTCGACATCAGTTCACGCACATCAACAAAGTGCCCTGTCACTGCCGCGGCCGCCGCCATAGCGGGACCCACCAAATGTGTTCTACCGCCATTGCCCTGGCGCCCTTCAAAATTCCGGTTGGAGGTTGATGCGCAGTGTTCACCCGCCCCCAGTTTATCGGCATTCATAGCCAGACACATCGAACACCCCGGTTCGCGCCACTCCATACCCGCGTCAATAAAAATCTGATCGAGTTGTTCAGCCTCGGCCTGTGCTTTAACCGCCTGAGAGCCAGGGACAATCAGTACTTGTTTGACGTTAGCCGCCACTTTACGCCCCCTGGCCACTGCTGCAGCTGCGCGTAGATCTTCAATGCGAGAATTAGTGCAAGAGCCAATAAAAACGCGATCCAACTTGATATCAGTCAGAGGCTGCCCGGCTTTCAAACCCATATAACTCAGGGCACGGGTCGCGCCTTCACGCTTTACGGGGTCGTCCATTTGCTCGGGATCGGGGACTAAAGCACTTACTGGCAACACCATTTCGGGTGATGTACCCCAGCTCACCTGAGGCTGAATATCCTCGCCCCGCAACTCAATGACGGCATCAAATACCGCATTGTCATCGCTGTGCAAGGTCTGCCAATTGGCGACAGCACGCTCCCAAAGTTCACCCGTCGGTGCAAACTTACGACCTTTCACATAATCCAGCGTAATGTCATCAACGGCAACCATACCGACACGGGCTCCGGCTTCAATGGCCATATTGCACACCGTCATGCGCCCTTCCATCGACATAGTGCGGAAGACATCGCCACCAAACTCAATGGCATAGCCGGTTCCGCCCGCGGTGCCTAAGCGCGCAATCACTGCTAAAACGACATCCTTGGCCGTCACACCGATGCCAAGCTCACCATCAACACGCACCAGCATATTTTTCATCTTTTTTGCAACCAGGCACTGACTCGCTAATACATGCTCGACTTCAGAAGTACCGATACCGTGGGCCAGAGCTCCGAGCGCACCGTGAGTCGCAGTATGGGAATCACCACAAACCACCGTCATGCCGGGTAAGGTAGCACCCTGCTCGGGGCCAATAACGTGGACAATGCCCTGGCCGGCATCGTTCATTTTGTATTCAGAGATACCAAAGGCTTCACAGTTATCATCGAGGGTTTGCACCTGAATGCGTGCCACGCTATCGCTGATAGCCGCAATACCACCGGCTCGCTCACTGGTCGTGGTCGGCACGTTGTGGTCTGCCGTGGCCAGATTGGCGTCGATGCGCCAGGGTTTGCGGCCTGCGAGTCGCAAACCTTCAAAAGCCTGGGGCGATGTCACTTCGTGCAGCAAGTGCCGGTCGATATAAAGCAGTGCCGAACCGTCCTCGCGCTGCTTAACGAGATGAGAATCCCAAAGTTTGTCGTATAAGGTTTTGCCAGCCATTGCTCTCTCCAAATGTTAGCGATGAGCTGATTTTAGGGTCGCCGCCCCAATAAAACAAATTTATAATTTTTATTATTTGGATTCCAAACTAGAATAGATGTTTTAAATGCTTTAAATAGAAACACTATGGATACACAATTACTCGAAGCTTTTATTGCCGTCGTTGAAAGTGGCTCATTTTCTGTTGCCGCCGAGCGGGTACACCTCACTCAGCCCGCTGTGAGCAAGCGCATCGCCCAGCTCGAACAACAACTCGACTGCCGCTTGTTTGATCGTATTGCTCGCAATGTCAGCCTTACCGAAGCCGGTATCGCCTTACTCCCAAAAGCGCGAAATATCTTACTCGCGGTGGAGGAAACCCGTCAGAGCATCCGTGATTTATCGGGGTCGGTAGCCGGTAATTTACGGCTCGCTATTAGTCATCATATCGGCCTGCATCGCCTGCCTTCAGTGTTGAAAGCGTTTACCATTCGCCACCCTAAAGTGAGAGTCGATATTGATTTTATGGAGTCGGAAACGGCCTACGAAGCGGTGCGCCAAGGACGTTTTGAAATTGCCGTGATCACCCTTGCGCCCGAACAACACCCCAGTTTGCAGGCATTAACTCTGTGGCAAGACCGCCTGCAATTGGTGGTTGCGCCAGACCACCCGTTGACACAAATAGCCACACTCAAGGTGGCAGAGCTCAGTAGCTATCCGGCTATTCTTCCCGACCTCTCGACCTACACGGGGCGTAAAATCAAACAGTTCTTTGATCAACGCGATTGCAAACTCTCGACCAGCATCGCCACCAATTATTTGGAGACCATTAAAATGATGGTCTCCGTTGGGCTCGGCTGGAGCATGCTACCGGCGATAATGATCGACGATAGCCTGCGTCAACTTAACTGCGAAGGGCTCGCTCTGGAGCGCACTCTCGGCTATATTCACCACCAGAATCGTAGCCTGTCGAATGCCGCGGAAGCCTTTATTCAACTACTATCCAACTCTAGCAGCGCAAGCCAATGAGCAAGCCGCTTACAGAAATACCGGCCGCTCAATTGAGCGAGCGACACCAGCTCAACATTCAAGCAGCTAACAACCTGCTCGGCGGGAACCACCTTCTTGAACGCTGGCAGGCGCTGGACACGCCGATAAACACTGACTTTGTGATTGCTGAAACCCAGTTTGGTGCCGGTCATCACTTCTTAGCGGCCGCCGCACTTTGGCTACAATCTGCACCGCTGGCAGCTAGACTACACTTTATTGCCTTTGAAGCAGCTCCGCTGTGCAGGGCCGACCTTAAAAAGTCCTTAGACCAAGCCACCCCAGACAAAGAGCTGGCAGCTCAACTGATTGAACACTACCCTGTACTGAGTCCCGGTTTTCATCGCCTGTTTTTTGCCAATCAACGTATTTGCCTAAGCCTTATTTTTATTGATGCCAACACCACTCTCGACCAAGGTCTGGCATTACTGAAATCTAGCAGCCACCCCGGTGCGCGACATATCAAGCCCTTTAGGGTCGACGCCTGGTTTCTGTCCAATACGCTGCCAGAAGCAGTGTGCGAGCAGATCCGATATTTCAGCGCTGCAACAACAACCCTGGTGAATTTAAAAGCCGACGAGACAACACAAAACCATTTACAAGATATTCGTTTTACACTGAACACGACAAACGATCAGCTTGACACCCCTAGTCTATTGTATGGCCAATGGCAGGCACCCGAAACCAACACGCAAAGGGCTCTAGAAAAACTCCCGTCCTATCAACACAAACACAAACACAAACACAAAAGAAAATCACATCATCAGTCCCTCTGGTCTATCTGCTCTGCGGCCCACCACTCTAGTTCTCGGCACGCAAGCGTGATCGGCGGTGGCATTGCCGGTTGCACCACGGCAGCAGCACTCGCCCAGCGCGGTTGGCGAGTCACTTTGTACGAACAACACAACAGCCTGGCCAATGAGGGCTCAGGCAATCCTCAAGGTATTGTCTACCCTAAGTTATCGCCTCAGGCTTCTCCATTGAGCCGCTTTAATTTGAGTGCTATTCAGTTTGCCAGTCGTTACTACCAGCCTTACTGGCGAACGGTGGCAGAACAAATGCCTTTTGGACAACAATGCGGTGTGCTGGTACTGCCCGAAAATGAAAAAGAAACAACCGTTTTTAAAACCATTGCCAATCATTTCAAACAACAAAAAGATTTTATTCAATTACTCGATAAAAAAATGATCGAAAAAACCGCCGGTCTTGCAATCAATGCCACAATCGGTCTTTATTACCCGCAGCTGGGGTGGCTTAATCCGCCCCATATTTGCCGAGCCCTGACAGACAATCCATTAATTGCTATCAAGCAGGCTACTATCACTGCCTTAAGCTACGACAGCACTTCATCGAACTGGCTATTAAGCAACAATGAGAGCGAATATTTCGCGACAGCCGATACAGTGGTACTCGCCACCAGCACAGCAACGGGGCAATTTAGTCAAACCAGACACCTCCCTCTTAAAGCCATTCGCGGGCAAATCTCTATTGCACCGAACCGCAATTATCTGGCAAACACTCAACCATTAAAAACCGTCCTTTGTGGCGCGGGTTATATTGCACCCGCCGACAGTACTCAACAGACGTTTGGCGCCAGCTATAATCTCAATCACAACGGACTTGAAATTCGCCACGAAGACCATCAACACAATATCGAGCTACTGGAAAAAAGCGCCGCTGGCTTGCCCATGACACTGCAAATACCCCGCGTCGACGAACTCGGCGGGCGTGCTGCCCTACGTTGCACTACGCTCGACTATTTACCCATTATTGGTCCAGCGCCCAAAATTGATGCTTTTCTTGATGACTACGCCGACCTGCGACGCGATGCCAGTATCGATATCCCCACGCCGGGTCAGTATTGGCCGGGACTTTTTATTCACTGCGGACTGGGCTCCAGAGGCCTGAGTTATGCCCCCCTTGGCGCGGAACTATTAGCCAGCCACATCAATCGCGAACCACCACCCCTGGAGCGAGAATTATTGACGGCACTCAATCCTGCGCGCTTTATTATTCGCGACATGAAACGACGAAAAATTTGAGCCTTTTCTGACAGTCATAAAAAACCAAACACAGCCTTTCTTGTCAGTAGCAATTTTCCCTTTTTTCCGCTTAACTAGTTAGCACTCTATTCCGCCACAACAATTATTAATAATGCGGGCATGTAAAAAAATTATAACTATTCATTCATAGAGAGGCTTCAACAATGAGCACCACTAATAAACCTATTATCTCTGCCGATTCCCATATCGCCGAGCCGCCCAATTGTTATCTTGACTACATCGACCCTGCCTTTAAAAACCGCGCTCCCCATATTGAAGTACACCCCGAATACGGTGATGTCTTTGTCATCGAAGGTCTCGATCAACCCATTCCTATGGGCCTGATTGCCGCTGCGGGCAAAAAGCCTTCAGACCTTACCGCCAGTGGTGTCAGTTTCGAGGAGCTTCCCAAAAGCGCATGGGACGCCAGTTTTCGCGTTGCCGACCAGAACACCGATGGTGTCAGTGCAGAAATCATTTACCCCACTGTCGGCATGATGCTCTGCAACCACCCCGATATTGATTATCAAGCAGCCTGCTTCGGGGCCTACAATCGCTGGTTGGAAGAGTACGTTGGCGGCGCACCCGAGAACCGTCTCTTCGGCCTCGGCCAAGTCGCCCTGCGGAGTGTTGAAGAGGGCATAAAAGAAATAGAAGATGCCAAAAAACGCGGTTTCGTCGGTGTCATGATGACCGGCAATCCTCCCGAGGCCGATTACCACGACCCGATGTATGACCCGTTGTGGGAAGCCTCAGTGGCGATGGACATGCCCCTGTCATTCCACATCCTGACATCGAAGGCCGACCAGATTGCCGCCCAACGCGGGCCAAAAATCAACGGCTTTCTAGGTATTATGCGCGGCTGCCAGGACGTGCTCGGCACCTTCGTTTTTGGCGGTGTTTTTGAACGACATCCAAATTTAAAGGTGGTTTGCGCTGAAGCGGATGCCGGCTGGGTGCCGCACTTCATCTACCGCATGGATCACGCCTACGACCGTCATCGTTACTGGATGAAGTGTCCACCACTGGAAAAAATGCCCAGCGAGTATTTCCTCAATAATATTTATTTAACCTTTCAAGATGACTGGACCGCCTTTAAGCACCGCAATGAAATGAACCCCCAGCGTCTAATGTGGGCCAACGACTTCCCTCACAGCGACTCAACCTGGCCCTGGTCGCAAGGCATTCTGGAAGAGCACACCAAGGATATGAACCAGCAAGAAAAGGACTGGATTCTCCACGATAATGTCGCGGAGTGTTACAACCTGCCTATTTAACTGCCGTTAAAATATTTCCTTATAATCAGGCTGTTATGACAGAATTAAATAAAATATATCGCATCATAGTACCCGGTTCGGCAAGCGCCAACCGGGGTTTTGTAGCTAGCATTTTTGTCGATTATTAACACGACAAAACCTCTAAAAACAACTCGTAAATGAGAGGGATACCCAATGAATTACGATATTAAAATTGTCGGCGGCACCCTCGTCGACGGTAGTGGCAAACCAGGTTATGCCGGTGATATCGGTATTAAAAACGGTAAAATTGTCGCTCTGGGCCGAGCCCCTGGCGACGCGACTCAGACCCTCGACGCCAGCGGCAAAGCCGTCACTCCCGGCTTTGTCGACATCCACACCCATTACGATGCACAGGTCGTGTGGGACCGCATGTTAACGATTTCACCCTGGCACGGCGTAACCACCGTCGTTCTCGGTAACTGTGGTTTTGGTGTCGCACCCACACGGCCCCGTCAACGCGACCTGATTGTCGGCACCCTGGAAAAAGTCGAGGGCATGAGCGCCGCCACCCTCAACGCGGGACTGGGCGACAACTGGCCCTTTGAAACCTTTCCCGAATACCTCGATGCCATTGAAGACATCGGCACGGCTATTAACGTTGGTGTGCTGGTGGGTCACACCCCAACCCGCCTGTATGTGATGGGAGAAGAGGCTTCTGAACGCGAAGCCAACGACAACGAAATTGCGCAAATGCGCCAAATTGTTGCCGAGGCACTGGATGCAGGCGCTCTCGGCTTTGCCACCTCAAAATCACCCACCCATGTTGGCTTTAAGGGCAAGCCGGTACCCAGCCGCGTTGCTTCTCTGAACGAGCTGGAGAGCCTCGCATCAACGCTGGAAAACCGTAATGCGGTAATGCAAGTCACAGCCGGTAAGGGGTTCTGGTTTGACGAGTACGCAGAACTCACGCGTAAATACGGCATGACGATTAGCTGGACAGCCATGCTCGCCGGTATGGCATCCCCCGATGCGCACCTCGCCCAACAGCAGCGTTCGCGAGAACTTGCCGAACAGGGCCTGGACATCGTGCCCCAGGTGACACCACGCCCATTGTGCTTTGAATTTCAGTTTAAAGAACCTTTCCCCTTTGAGGCACTACCAGTCTTCAAACCCATTTCAAGTGCCGACTTCGAAGGAAAAAAACAACTCTACGCAGACGCTGAATTCAGAGCCGCAGCGAAACAAACGATGGACAATGTGCGCCCCTCTTTTCGCCTTGCCTGGGAAAACTCACTAATTTCCAGCTGTCCCAGCAAACCCCAGTACGAAGAGCGACGCGTTATCGACGTGGCCACTGAGCTGGGCGTACACACTCTAGACCTGGGCTTTGATCTGGCTCTGGAAAATGCGCTCGAAACTCGCTTCCGTATGCCTGTGGCCAATGCCGACGAAGATGAAGTTGAAAAACTCATCACCGATAAAAACACGGTCATTGGTCTCTCCGATGCTGGTGCCCACGCCAGTCAGCTTTGCGATGCTGGTCTGCCGACGTATCTGCTCGGCCACTGGGTCCGAGAAAAACAAGTGATCGCCTTCGAAGAAGCTATCCGCATGCTCACTTCTCGCCCCGCCGAGGTGTTTGGCATTAGTGACCGTGGTTTATTAAAAATAGGTCGCCCCGCCGATGTACTGATAATCGATCCGCAAACTGTCCACTGTGGAAAGCTGGATCGTGTTTACGATCAGCCCGCCGGTCAAGACCGATTAATTGCCGAAGCCTTTGGCATAGAGTCTGTCATCGTCAATGGCACGCTTTTACGCCAATGGGGCGAAGATCAACTGGATCCCCGAGGCAAGCTTCCCGGCCAGCTTTTGCGTGGTGGTAAAGCTGCTTAATTAAACAGGCGGCTTTTAATTCTTTAGGTAGTAGCTACTAACAACCCGCGCTGCGTATCGTGTAATGCGGATTTTTTAACACAACAGAAGCTATTTCGTACTGACTAATAGCCGCTCACTGATAACCACACAATGAATAAACAACGGATTGATTTACTCATGCAAACACCTGTTTTTGGTGCTATTCGTGAGGAGATTATTGCTCATCTGGTCGAAAAAGCCCCACTCGTAAACGTTAAAAATGGTGCTTATTTATTTCGCGAAGGCGACCGAGGCACCTCAATGTATATTATTGAAAACGGTCGCATGGCCGCTCTGAAAAAATGGGGTGCAGAAGAGTATTTATTGAAAGAGCTGACCCAGGGAGATTGTATTGGCGAAATGGCGCTATTTGATTTTTTGCCCCGCAGTGCCTCTATTATTAGCACAGAAAATACAACATTAATTGTAATAACGGCGGCTGATTTACGTGATATTTATCATCGGGACCTTGAACAATTTACCCTATTACAAATGAACATGGGCAGAGAAGTCACACGCAGATTGCGTGCGGCCGATGAGCAGCTCTTTCACGCACGTATGCAAACCACCATCGATGGTGAGAAGGTGCGTTTTCAGCCCTTCTTAAACAATAATAAAGTTAAACAATGAAAAAGGCTAAAAATAGTCTTTAATATTCCGCCATCATTTCAGCCTGACGTTGTACTAATTCTTCAAGGGCGAGCATCCACTGACGTAGCTGAGTGGCATTGAGCACTGGCTTCTCTACCCTCTCGTCGCGCAGTGCAATATCTGATTGACTAACATCGGGCAGCGGGTCTATAGAATACGGAGAAGGCTCGGGTAGACAGAGCTGCCGGTGGGCTTGAAGAAACTCCCCTATCCAGCCTTCGTTGACCAATACCTCTATTTCTCTGGCTTCCGGAGCAGGTATATCAAGCGTCGTAAGTGCCGCCTGCAACGTTTTAACCCCGTTAACAGCAGGAATATCTGAGCAACGGTAATTTTCGGCAATAGCGCGCAACTGGCAAAGATAGGCACTATTGAGTAAAGACAGTGCGCTGTGTTGAAAAGCGCACTGCAGAGCATCACTGGCATCCACCTGATGCTCAAGCTCACTGAGAATGAGCTGCGCAGAAAATAAGTGCTGATTAACCCGACGTCGAAAAGTCATTAATATTCACCGCATAAACACTAACAACATCTAATTTTTACGCTTGTCAGTAACGACCCATTTTTCATTTTTATAAAACGCTTTCCAGCCACTGGCCTTGCCTTCAACTTCTGACTGCACATAAATCTCCTGTGTCTTGCGGCTAAAACGCACCACCGTTTTATTGCCATCGGGATCTTCCGTGGGCGCTGAAAACAAAAAAGTGTACTTGGGGTCTATTTCATCTTTATGGGGCAGTAATTCTTTTACCAGAGGTGCACGCGTTTCACGATTCTTCGGAAATTGACTGGCAGCAAGAAAGAGTCCGGCAGCGCCATCGCGCAAAATATAAGTATCGTCAACTTTGACACAGGCCAATTCTGGCATCGGCACCGGGTCCATTTTCGGCGGTGCCGCCTGACCACTGCGCAACAGTTTGCGGGTGTTTTTACACTCATCGTTTGTACAACCGAAGTATTTACCAAAACGGCCTGACTTCAATTGCATGTCGGCACCGCATTTGTCGCATTCGATAACAGGGCCTTCGTAGCCTTTAATACGATAGGTGCCACTCTCAACTTCGTAGCCAGGGCAATCAGGGTTTTTACCGCAAACGTGCAGCTTGCGTGTTTCATCTATGAGATAGCTATCCATTTGCGTTGCACATATAGGACAGTGATGCTTGTTCATTAAACGCTTGGATTCAGCCTCATCATCCTCATCGGCATTAATGGCCTCATCCCCAGACACCAGGTTCAATGTCGCTTTGCAGCGTTCTTTTGGTGGTAAATCGTAACCAGAGCAACCGAGAAAGACACCAGTGCTACCGGTGCGAATCATCATTGGGCGTCCGCACTTAGGACAGGGAATATCAGTTGCAGTGGCGCCATTAGGCGCCATTCCACCCTCTTCCGACTGAGCTTTTTCAAGCTTGTCACTAAAACCTTCATAAAAATGATTAAGCACATCTTTCCACTCGAGGCTGCCTTCGGCAATTTCATCGAGCTGCTCTTCAAGTACAGCGGTAAAGCCGTAATCCATAAGGTCACTAAAACTATCACTCAAGCGACTGGTGACAATATCGCCAATTTTTTCCGCGTAAAAACGTTTATTCTCTAAACGCACATAACCCCGGTCTTGAATGGTGGAAATAATGGCCGCATAGGTCGAGGGACGACCAATGCCTCTTTTTTCAAGTTCGCGCACCAATGCAGCTTCGCTGAAACGGGCCGGCGGCTTGGTAAAGTGCTGCCGTGGGACTAGCACCAGCATGTTTAATATTTCGCCAACGCTGTATTCGGGCAGTTCGGTATCGTCTTTGCTGCGCAAGACAGGGATCGCCCGGAGAAAACCGTCAAAGCGCACCACACGACCACGTACCTGTAAACCATATTCCCCTGCCGTGACACCAACACTGGTGCTGGTAAATTGGGCAGGCACCATCTGGCAGGCAACAAATTGCTGCCAGATCATCTCATAAAGCCGCTTAGCGTCTTCATCCACCCCCTGTATGTCGGCCACAGAAATATCAACATTCGATGGTCGTACCGCTTCGTGAGCTTCCTGAGCACCCTCCTTACTGGAATAAACATTGGGCTGCTCGGGCAAATAGTTTTTGCCGTAGCGGGTCGCAATTAATGCGCGGCAATCCTCCACTGCATCTTTGCTCAGATTCGTTGAGTCGGTTCGCATGTAGGTGATATAACCCGCCTCGTACAAACGCTGAGCCATCATCATGGTTTTCTTCACGCCAAAACCCAGGCGCGTGCTGGCCGCCTGCTGTAAGGTCGAGGTGATAAAGGGCTTAGGCGGCTTTGTTTGTGTCGGCTTGTCATCACGTGAAGTTACTACAAACTCAGCGTTTTTCATGGCTGCAACGGCTGCCGCACTGCCCGCTTCATCAACCGG
Source organism: uncultured Gammaproteobacteria bacterium (assembly GCA_913058345.1). Lineage (GTDB taxonomy): Bacteria > Pseudomonadota > Gammaproteobacteria > Pseudomonadales > Porticoccaceae > Reddybacter. The sequence goes on along the minus strand of CAJXQR010000016.1, from coordinate 2,908 downwards.
GCGATAAGCTTTGCCGTTGTGGCTGCGCACTTCAAAGCGCACCTGTTCTTCGGTTTTCTTTTCCAGGTCAGCGTGGAGTGTCCAGTATTCTTCGGGGACAAAAGCCTGAATTTCACGCTCACGCTCAACGACCAGCTTTACGGCGACTGACTGCACTCGTCCCGCTGAAAGACCACGAGCAATTTTGGCCCAGAGCAAAGGCGACACCATAAAACCCACGACACGATCGAGAAAACGCCGCGCTTGTTGGGCGTTGACTTGATGCGTGTCAAGCTTACCCGGCTTGGCGAAAGCTTCCTGAATGGCTTTCTTGGTAATTTCGTTAAACACCACCCGTTTGTAACGACTGTCGTCACCACCAATGGTTTGCTGTAAATGCCAGGCAATCGCCTCACCTTCGCGATCCAAATCCGTCGCCAGATAAATAGTGTCAGCATTTTTTGCCAGTTTAACCAGCTCACTAACGACCTTTTCCTTGCCGGGTAATATCTGATAATCCGCAGCCCAGTCTTTTTCGGGGTTGATCCCCATACGGGCAATCAGCTGCTGCTTAGCTTTCTTTTGTTTATGAATAATCTTTTTTGCCGGTGACAACTTACGGGTTATCGCCGCTTGCCTGGCTCGCTCTTTGGGATCGGCAGGTTTACGATTGGAGGCTCCAGTGGGCAGATCACGCACATGGCCGATACTGGATTTGACGATAAAATCGCTGCCCAGATATTTGTTAATGGTTTTCGCTTTTGCTGGTGATTCAACAATTACCAGTGATTTACCCATGCAAACCTACAATTTCATTTGGTTGAAAAAGCCCGACAGGGCTGACAAGGAGCGATATATAAGGCCTGAACCCTCGGCGGTCAAGGAGTTTCCTAAATTTATTTGCTGTGAGCCTCAGTGTTGAAATCGCCATACAGGCCCTGGGCAGGTATCGTAGATAGCGTTTTAAGCCTGCCATAACGGTATTTAATCGGTTTTTATATTTCTCGAGATGATACGTAGGCCTTCGGCTATTTGATCAATTTCTTCAACCTTGCCCTTTTCAGGCCAATAGGCTCCCAGGCCAAAACTATTACTGCAGACAGCATTCACACTGCTGGGCATTTTATCCAGAGCCCGGCTAATTGAACGATGGCAATCCTTTGGGGCCTCCTGCTGAAACCAGCACCAGCCCTCCCACGGTGACAATTTGCCCCGCTGCCCCCGCACAAGCAACCAATGACGCTGGTCATCATGACGAATATTTTTCGCTGTCCAGGGCAACAAGTAGCGTACTGCCGTTGGACTACTACCTTTTTGATCGGTCACCGCGTCAGCGACAATTTCCACATGTAAACCACGCTCATTGGCGTAGCGGCGTAAAACCATCTGTTGCTTCTGCCGGGTCGAGGGCCGAAACGAGGTCAAGACAGAGATCATCACCAACACGGCGACGGCAATAACAAAATAACTCACAACGGTTCAACTCTGGGTGATGATAGGTTTACACTATAGCGCGAATCACGGAGTAACTTTATTTATGTCTTACTATAACCACGTTCTCGTTGGCCTCGATTTATCACCCGAATCACAGCAAGTTATCGATCGCGTCAAAGAACTCTTCGAAGACAAAGATGTTCGCATCAGCCTGGTACACGTGCAGGAGCCTCTATCCTTTGCCTACGGTGGCGATATACCGATGGATCTCAGCGAAGTACAAACACAAATGGAACAACAGGCTCAGGGCCGTCTGCGGAGCTTTTGCCAGCAACTTGAGTTGTCAACTGATCACGCTCACGTATTAATCGGGCAACCGGCCCAGGAAATGCACCATTTCGCCAAAGAGAATGATGTTGACCTGACCGTAGTAGGTAGCCACGGGCGCCATGGCCTGGCTCTGGTTTTTGGCTCGACCGCCAACGGGGTATTACACGGTGCAGTCTGTGATGTACTGGCAGTGAGAATCAAAGAAGAAAACTAGCAACATTTCGCCGACGGTGGGGTCATAGGATTGACCCCCTATTTCACACGGACCGAGCTGTTGACTAAGCCATGATTTTTTTCTTTATTTTTTGCCGATACTCACGCCTGACTCGGCCTATTCGCAGCTACCCGTGCCGTTTTTTTCTTACGCGACTAAGCGTCATCGCCAGTTCATTTTTTGTGCTCACCCTGGCTCACGCAGAGCTTACGGTCACTCATAGCAGTGACCACAAGAACGCATCCTCGACACCTGCAACGATAACCAGGCAGGCAACACCCGCATCTGACAACGCGCTTGAAAAGCAACGACAGCTCTACAAACGCGTCAAGCTCGATTTAAAGCGCGGCTCTACAGCGAGTTTTGCCCGCCACCATGACACGCTTAAAACTTATCCGCTTTATCCCTATCTGCAATACGCGCATATCAGCCACAAGATAAACTTAGACAGCCAAAGTGCTATTGACTACTTTCTACGCACTTTCAAAGATGTGCCGGCATCAAAAACGCTGAGAAAACGCTGGTTACAATTGCTTTACAAAAAAAAGCGTTGGCAGTTATTTATAGATTATTACTCAGCAAGCACAGCCGCCACTGCACAACAATGCCAATATCAATACGCACGCTTTAAAAATGGCTTGCGCGATGTAGCCCTGCGCGACGCTCTGTCACTATGGACTGTCGGAAAGTCACAGCCGCAAGCCTGTGATCCGCTCTTTAAACTGTTAACAGACGGAGAGGAAATCACTGAAGCCATTGCCTGGCAACGTTACACCCTTGCCGTTCGCAATCAGCAATTTCGCTTAGCGCGCTATATCGAACGCTTTTTTAACAGCCAGACATACCGTGACAAAGCTGCTTTTTATCTTGCGGTTCATCGCGAACCAACACAGGTTAGTAACTATACCTTGCTCGGTGCAGACTCCACCGAAAACCGAACACTCATAGAGC
>CAJXQR010000015.1 GCA_913058345.1 uncultured Gammaproteobacteria bacterium | reverse complement strand
CTGCAAAACCACCCCCGCTGATAACATAAAAAACACCAGTAAAATAAACACAATATCGAGTAGTGGCGTCAGGTCTGGTGCGAGCTCATGAAGTACACTCTGACTTGATGCCGAGTCAGTAGCAGCTCTGATCATGTGAGTAATCTCGCGGCATCGGCCGTGCTCTCTTCACGGTCATTAAATGGCGCCTCCTTATGCAGGGGTGAACGAGCCCACCCGTCAGCACCAGGCGCGTCAACTGGCAAATGCGGTGATCCTACTTTGTCATGACCCTCTCGCTGTTCTGTCATCGCTACCGCGAAAGCCAGTGATAATCTATTGAGCCGCAAACTCATCGCCTCGAGCTGTCGATCGCCTAAAGCTTGAAAAACATGGGCCATTAAGAGTGCGGGCAGTGCAATCAGTAAACCGGCTGCGGTGGTTAACATGGCTTCACCCAGACCATCCGCAATTAAGCTCGGGGAAACCGGACCGGGGTGCAGAGCAATGACGTTGAATGCGCTGATAATACCGAGAATAGTGCCGAGCAAACCGATCATCGGGCTGAGTGCGCCTAAGATACGCAAAGACTTCACACCACTGCAGTAACGGCTACGAAGCTGCAATAAAAGTAGACTCATCGCCTCATCCCGCAACAACTTTGGCTGATATTTATAGGCTTCAAGCTGACGACAAAGCCCCTCAAACTCACTTTTAATACGCCAACGATTGAGAATAAAAAACACACTGCGTTCAAGACAAATAGCCAGTGTAATCACTGAGCACACCAGCAGCGGCCAGGCCATGGGGCCAAGCCGCGAAGCATTCTCTGGCAACACCAGATCAGGCAGCATAGGGTGCACTCCTGTTGGCCACCTCCGCTAGAATCTCTCGCCACAGCGGTAATTCCTGTTCACCCGGTTTACGCTTGCCGAACAACGTGGCTATAGCGTCCCCCTCGCGATTAAATAATTCCAAAGCTGTGACAATACCCTCGCTAATGGGCTTTCGAGTGATCCAGCTACTGGCGATGGTTTCAGTATTGAGATGCAGATTAAATAATGGATCATTAACATTAAACCAACCCGCGGACTGGCCGCATGACTCAACAGGCCCTGTATGAATTTGAATACAGCCTCGATTGCCAACAAAAATCATGATCTCACAATGCCGCTCGCACACCATTTCTAATACACGCGCGGTCGCTGTGTTGTCGACACGCAGCGCGAAATCACTGCCAATATTGCGAAAGCTCTGTTCGCGACCGACTTGAAATTTGTGTAGTAACGGTAAGAAATCATGGCTATCCTGCAAACCCTTCCACGCCTCTCGAAAGCCCGGCCAATCTATTGACGTGTCAGCTCGCTCAACATTTTTTGCCGCATACTCGACAAAATGAATGTCTTCTTGCTGATCGGCATGTTGAAATTTTTTTACCAGCAAATCATAAGCGAACTCATTAGAATTTTTTGTTAAAAAAACTTTGTGTACTGCCATTCCCGATTTATCAAAAAACTGAATACTTTTTCGCAAGCCCTTCGATATCGGCTCGACACAGGCAAAACAATATTTCCAATGGCCCATAAACAAACGTAAATCGATGTCAGAATTGACAAACAATCCCATTTCCATCTGGCCCTGGTTAAAAAAACTTGGGTTGTTGTAAATACCTTTACGCTCATGAACACATTCATCATTGCGCGTTAAAGCCAGTACTTCACCGAGCAGAAGCAGCTGGTTAAGTATTGTTTGCGCGTCATCAAGTAAACGGGTAACACCATCACCCACCTCGCATACCAACAATTCACACTCCGACACCCCGAGTTGCTGCGCCGCATCGCGTGCGTATAGCTTCGGGTTACGGCCTTGTAATTCCTGGTAACGCTGTTTCAATATAGCGCGGTCGTAGGTGACTTCTTTCGCTAAAATATCCATGGATCATTTCCTTGCTATTGTCATTGCAGAGTAAAGCGCACGGGTACACTCACCCAGTGCGCGACGGGATAGCCTTGCTCGTAGGCAGGCACAAACTGCCAGCGCTTTACGGCGGCTATTGCAGCCCCATCGAGTAATTGATGACCCGACGAGACAGCAATTTTCAAATGTTGGGAATAACCGTTGGGTAAGATCTCTGCGTGCAGTACCACCGTGCCCTGTTGGCCCAGTGTACGAGCGCGTTCTGGATACTGGGGTGGATCACGGCGCAGGTATTGCGCCTTGGTATATTTTGTAGCCTTTTCGTCACCCAGCAGCCCCCCCGCTCCTTTAAGACGCGCATTTTTATCTGTCAAACCTTCATCTAAGAGGGAAACCTTCTCGACATTTTCTACAGAGCCTTTCAGCTGCGCCATGCGTTGTTGTTCTACATGCGGTTGATAGGCAGGTGTTGGTGATACGTTCTGAATGTGCTTCTTTAATTGATACTCTTGCTCATTACGCTGAGCTAATAAAACCCTCTTATCTTGTTGCGATTGATGTATTGCAACGGATTTTTTTGGTGACACTTCACGCTTATTTTTTTCTATCAACAATACATTTTTGTCGACCTCAGCCCGATTGTTTTTAGGTTTTTGTTGCACGCTTTTTCCACCCACAGCCTGCACAGGGACTTGCGTGGATATTATGGGTGGTGCTGACTCTTGAGAGGTGTTAACAGCAGTATCGACAGAATGGTAGGCAGCGTGTCGCGACACTGATAGCGGCGATATAAATTTCATCGCCAGGGTAGAACTTGCCGTCACGGGCGCGGCGGCAAGAAATTCAACCTCACTGATCATTGCCAACCAGAGATTGACACTCAGCGAAAATGCCAAAAAAACCAGCCATTTTACTGTTGTAAAACTTGAGGTATCAATGTCTCCATTCATCCTGCTCACCATTGGTAATTAAGCTGTGCACGATAATTGCGGCCGGATTCTAATGAGCCGGAAAAAACACGCTCGTAACTTTCATCAAAAAGATTATCGATACCCACATTAATGTGCACTTGGCGGGCTCCACTGCTACGCCATTGATAGTACACATCGTGTACCCGATAACTGTCTCTGGCTTCGCTGGCCTCATTAACTTCATCGTGCTCATCGGCAAACGTCGCACGCCACCCCAGCGACGAATTCCACTCGGGTAGCTTTAGCTGGATATTTGCGACCACTGTTGCCGGGGTAATATTGGTCAAATAGTCTCGAGTTTTACGGTTTTTACCATCGACATCGGCAGCTGTCAGTGAGAAACGCCAACGCGGATTTTCATAGGCTCCCTCAAATTCGTAACCCCATAACTCAGCCTGGGACACATTCACCGAACGGCTGGTGCCACAACAAACAGGAGCGAACGAAAAGTTCACTTCAAGATCAATAAAGTCATCGGCATCGGTGTCAAAGTGTGACCACTTGAAGCGCAAGCTATCGTCAGGTGATAAAACGTTGTGAAACTGCATGCCAACACCGTATTCAAAGGTATCGTTCGTCTCAGGTTTGAGGTCAGGGTTTGGGACAAAATTATTTGAACCCTGACCTGGAATCGAGAAATGCACACCAGTGGCAAAAGTTTCCGTCATGTTCGGTGCGCGAAAACCATGGGCATAACTAGCAAACACCATCAACCATGTCTGCGGTGCATAACTTACCGCGAGTTTTGGCGAGACTTCGTCTGCGTCTAAATCCACCCCCGCCGCATTTTCAATCGCATAGTTGTCAAGGCGCAGTCCAGGCACAATAAAGAACTCACCGGGCAGGCCCGACACGCCGACGATGCGAATTTCGTCCTGTATAAAGACGCCCCAAAAATCGGTTTCCGCATCGGGAATACCCCCCGCCTCACCCTGAAAGCCACTGTTGTCGCTGCCCTCCTGATTCTCACGATAAAACTCAAAACCATAGTGAAAGGTTTGAGAAAAATCGCGCCCCAGACCGAATCGACTCTTGTTTTCTAGACTAAAACCGAGGCTATCGAGTTGTCGCGACATATCTCGAGCGCTATGGCGCTCGCTTTCTTCTATCTCGGTATTGGTGTAATAGACACGGCTCGTTAAAGCCAGCAGGTCGTTACCAGGCTCATCGTATAGATAACGCAGGCTGGCTGTCGTCGATGTCGTCGTTTTATCGTAAAGGTCCAGGCTACTTGAACTTTGCGGATTATTTGGCTCACGACTGTCATTTTGGTAGTGCTGTAAATCAATCTTGAACGTGCTCTGCGGTGTCAGTGAATATCCAAACTTAACAAGACCACTGATGACTTCATCATCGGCGGCCAGGTCACTACCATCACCCAGCGCAATATCACCCGAATTACGACTGACAATACTGGCCAGGGCATCGAATTGATCATTGCGCATAAAGCCCGTGGCCGATACCAACCATTCATTATTCACCGACTGGTTGGCGAGACTCATTGCTGCGCCACTGTTCTCACCCGGGGCTAATAAATCACTGGCACTGACAGTTTCAAAGGCGACGACACCCCCCAGCCCCCCAGCGCCGTACAAGGTCGAACTGGGGCCCCGTACTACTTCGATTTTTTTTAGTAGCGCAGGGTCGACAAAGAACTGGCCATCGTGGCCCGCTTCAAAGCGTTGCCGCACACCGTCAAGTAAAATAACAATGCCTTCAGTACTGTACCCGCGCAGTGCTATGTTCTGCCCATTGCGGCGCGCACTGCCATTGAATTCAACACCCGGCACATCGCGTAAAACATCTTTAATCCGCGAAGAAGCTGCCACAGCGGGTTCGTTAACATCGACTACCGTTACCATGGCCGGTAAGTCAAAGGCTTTATGTGCTGATTTTGTCGCCACCACGGACACGGTGTCCAGGGGCGAGATGACCGGGGATGCTTCTGCTGCCAGCGCAATGCTCGGCATAGCGAACACAGCTGTCAGGCTGCCCCCAAGCAGTAATTGCTGACGGATATTTAACGCTGAATTTTGACACGCACTTGACACGCTAGCCCTCTCCTAAAACAGTTTCAGCAGCAATGTTTGCTGTTGTTCGTTAACTGCCTGGCTAGATAAACGCTGTCTTAGCTGGGTGTTTTCTGGTTTTATTTAGTCAATATCAATTTATTTTTACTGGTGATGCGCAATTGATAAGACGCATTATCGTGACGAACCGTCAACACTTGGCTCTCGTCCATCAACGCGAGCGTGGTCACTGTGTTTTCAATGACGGGCACCATTCTTACGCTGGTCCCCCGTAATTGTTTCTCTTCTGGTGAACTCTGGTCCGACATTATTAGGCACAACCATAAATACGAATGAGAATTATTATCATTATAAAATATGAAGTCAAGCCCTTTCGCAAGAAAAGTCTTGTCATCAGAAAAAAGTCGCTAACGCAGTAATCCAGAAAACCCCTGCGCCAGCAAACCGGGGTGCAAAACGATAAGAGAAAATACATCACCACTTCCCTCTACAAAGGCTTAGCTTTTATCTACAATCTGACGATGGAAAATAACCTCTCGAGCCCTACCTTATCACCCACAAACCCCAGCGCTGGAAAACAGATTTTTAGCGTCAGCCAGCTCAATCGCCGCGCCCGGCAATTGCTGGAAACCCATCTTTCTTTGTTGTGGGTCGATGGTGAGGTCAGCAATCTATCGCGTCCTGCATCTGGGCATTGGTACTTCACCCTTAAAGACGACAAAGCGCAGATCCGCTGCGCGATGTTTCGCAACCGCAACCGTGACGTCAAATTTAAATTGGAAAGTGGTCAGCAAATTCTGATTCGAGGCCGTGTTGGACTCTATGAAAACCGAGGTGATTACCAACTCATTGCCGAGCATATCGAACCTGCGGGCCTCGGCGAGTTACAGCGCCGTTTTGAACGATTGAAAGAAAAACTTGCTGAACAGGGTTTGTTTTCTGCCACGCGTAAAAAAGAACTGCCACTCTTCCCCAGACATCTGGGTATTGTGACCTCGCCAACTGGTGCCGCGCTGAGGGATATTCTTCATGTTCTGAAACGTCGCTTTCCTTTACTACCCGTCACTATCTACCCCTGTGCAGTACAGGGCGATGCCAGTGTGACTGAAATCATTGCCGCTGTGCAAAAGGCCAACCAGCATGGTGAATGTGATCTATTAATTGTCAGCCGCGGCGGCGGCTCTATTGAGGACCTGTGGTCATTTAATGAGGAAGCTGTCGCCCTGGCCATCGCCGCTAGTCAAATACCGGTGATTTGCGGCGTCGGCCACGAGACCGACACCACCATCGCCGACTTTGTCGCCGACGCGCGCGCTCCCACACCCTCTGCGGCGGCCGAACTCGCCAGCCCGGATGGGGAAGAACTGTTACAGAACCTACAAGCCTATGACAATTGGTTTCGCCAGCGAGCCAGGCTCACGCTATCCAATGCACATCAACAACTCAATAGCCTGCGCAAACGCCTGCGCCACCCCAGTGATATTATTAACACCCATAGCCAACATCTCGATCACCTCGGCATTCGTTTGCACAAAGCAATGGAGCGCTGCCTGCACAATGTAGAGACCCGCTTACAACAGGTGCGGGCACGACACCAGGCTCAGACACCCCAACTGCGACTTTCACAACTAGCATTACAGCTAGGCTATCTAGAAGAAAGGCTGTCTAGCGCTATGGACAACACACTGGCAGACAAACGCCAGGGCATGTCTTCTGCTATGGCGTTACTCCAGACCGTCAGCCCCCTCAACACCCTAGAAAGAGGCTATGCCATCGTGCAAAATGCGCAGGGTCAGGTTATCAGCCATATTGGTGACGCACACGATAACGACAAGGTCGCCGTCACCCTGAGCGATGGCGTGCTGCATTGCCTGGTTGAAGAGACGGTTGAGGCCGCGAATCGAACACCCACTAACGACGATTAGCGACAAAATAGCAATGACACAGAAAAAAAGACGAGAGATTAGCCCCATGCGTATGCCTATCCACTCACGATTGAGCCTTAAAACACCCGCTATCTTGTTCTGTTCAGTTTTACTTTTACCCTTAAGCCTCAATGCCGCTGAACCAGTGCCAACACCCGAGGCATCTGTGCCAATAGAAAAATTCGGCGTATGGGATTTAACTGAACTGTATGTTGACGATGCCAGCTGGGAGGAGGATAAGGCTACGGTTGCCGATCAACTCGCCAACCTCGACAGTTGCCAGGGAAAACTGAGCAGTAGTGCCAAACGGCTTTCAAACTGCTTGACACTTAATTCAGACATTTATCGTACCTTAGCACGGCTATATACCTACAGCTTTCTCAATAAAGACACTGACTTGAGTAATTCACATCGCCGAGAACAGCATGCCCTGGTTGAAAATTTAATGACCCGTTATCAGGAAAGCAGCAGCTTTATAGCCCCAGAGCTCCTCGCCGTTGGTCAAGATCGGCTAGAAAAATTTCTCAGTGCAAAGGGCTTTTTTAGCGCGAATAATCTATTAGAAGATCATGATTTTTTTATCCGCAATATTCTTCGCCAGTCACCCCACGTCTTGTCAGAAAATGAAGAAAAGCTACTCGCCGCCGCAAGCAGCCCTCTCGCCACTGCTGCCGAAACCTACAGCATACTCACCAATGCCGAAATCCCGTGGCCAGAGCTGACATTACCCGACGATGAAACTATCACTCTAAATCCGGCTGCTTACACCCTTTACCGTGCTAACGCCTCGCGAGAGCTACGCAAACAAGTCTTCGACCAGTTTTTTGGTCGCTACCAAAATTACGCGCAGACGCTCGCCGTGACCTTGGAGGGACAGGTAAAAGCCCACATATTTGAAGCCAAAGCTCGCAACTATTCATCCGCACTTACGCAAGCATTAGCCGCCGATAACATTCCTGAGCAGGTTTATCTATCGCTGGTCTCGACTGTGAATGACAACCTCAGTTCACTGCATCGCTACCTGGCCCTACGCGCCAAATTAATGGGTATTGAAGACGCCGGTTATTACGACGTTTACCCCCCCGTTAGCGCCATCGACAAGTCCTACACTATTGCCACATCCCAGCAAACACTCACCCTGGCCCTGGCACCGTTGGGGGAGGATTACCAAAACATACAGCAGCAAGCCGCAATGCAGAGCTGGGTGCATGCCTACCCGGCGCCCGGCAAACGCAGTGGCGCTTATATGATGGGGGCCGCCTACGATGTGCACCCCTATCTACTGCTTAATCACAACGACGACTTTGATTCCCTCTCGACCTACGCCCATGAGTGGGGACACGCCATGCACTCCCTGCTCGCCAATCAAAGCCAGCCTTTTTCCAAGGCCGGATATGCCACCTTTATCGCCGAGATAGCAGCTATTAGCCATCAAGTGCTATTGATGGACTATCTACAGGATAATGCCGGAAGCAAAGAGGAAAAATTATTTTATCTACTGCAGGAATTGCAAAATTTGCGCGGTACTTTTTTTCGCCAGACTCAATTTGCCGAATTTGAACTGGCTATTCATCAGCGGGTAGAAAACGGCGAGGCCTTATCCGCCGATACACTTAACACCCTCTACGGCGACCTGCTAAAACGTTACTACGGTCACGTCGAAGGCGTCATGAATATCGACCAGCAATACACCGTCGAATGGGCCTATGTTCCCCACTTCTACCGCAACTTTTACGTCTATCAATACGCCACCTCCATTTCGGCGGCTTATTATTTGATGGAAAAAGTACAGAGTGGTGACGAGAAAGAAAGGGAGAATTATTTAGCAATACTGCGCGCTGGTGGCTCTGACTACCCCTACGACATTCTTAAAAAGGCCGGTGTCGATATGGCTTCGCCCGAGGTTTATGCGGCGGTGATTCGACGCTTTGAGCAGGTGATGGATGAGGTGGAAGAGCTAGTTATGAAATAAAAACGGGGATGTCAGATGCGGTAATTCCAAGCTCATCAATTAGTGAAAGTAATTCTATACAGGAGAACCTAGCTAAGCAGGATATCTAAAAAATGCTCACTTTTTCAAGCCGCCGCAGCTATCTACTAGAGTTGCAATATGGCCAAAACATTATGGTTGAAAGTTCAAGTACATCCAACTTTGTTGCACCTCGCGACAACTGAATTTTTCCTGAAGTTTTGGGTATCTCCCCTGATATGACCATATGCATCAATTTCGCTCTCAGGGTCCAACTTTGATTCCCTAACTTCCTTCACCCCACACAACACGACTGATGTTGACCCAACCTTAAAATCAATATTCTTTTTCCCTGCAACAGGAAAGTCTCGTCGATAAAATATTTTGTGCTTATCTAAGTACTGAGAAAATAAGCCCTCAGAAACTTTTGCGTCGAATGTGTTTATTCCTACTTTGGGAATGATAAAACAGAACTACCCTTCAGCTACCGCAAAGGCCTATCTTTCTTCCCACGCATTAAATGACGTTTTTTACCCGTCTGCTTGGCAGCTGCTTTTTTTCGCCCGGCATAGGGGTTGTCGCCGGAGCGCAGTTCTATACGTATCGGCGTGCCGTGGAGATCGAGGGCGCGGCGGAAGGTTTTTTCGAGAAAGCGTTTGTAGTGGGCAGGTACGGATTCCGTCTGCGTACCGTGAATAACGATGACCGGTGGATTTCGCCCCCCAGCGTGGGCATAGCGCAGTTTAATGCGGCGGCCATTGACCATCGGCGGGGCGTGGTCGCTAACGGCATCTTCTAACACCTGGGTGAGGCGGTTGGTGCTGAGGCTGTCGGTCGCCGAGTGGTAGGCTTTTTCTACGGATTTATAAAGGTGGCCAACGCCGGTGCCGTGGAGAGCAGAAATAAAATGGATGTCGGCGAATTCCGCGAAACGCAGACGGCGTTTGAGTTCTTTTTTCAACCACTCGCGCTCACCGTCTTCCAGACCGTCCCATTTATTGACAGCAACCACCAGGGCACGACCTGCATCGATAGCAGCCCCCATTAAATGCATGTCTTGCTCAACCAGGCCTTCATGGGCGTCGATCAATAAAATGACCACGTTGGCGTCGTCTATGGCCTGCAGGGTTTTGACGATGGAAAATTTCTCAACGCTTAGTGAGACGTTTTTACGGCGTCGCACCCCGGCAGTATCAATCAAGGTGTACTGCTTGCCATTGCGCTCGTATTCAATATAAATACTGTCGCGGGTGGTACCCGGTTCGTCATAAACGACGACTCGTTGCTCACCGAGCAAGCGATTAACCAAGGTGGACTTGCCAACATTGGGACGACCGACCACGGCCATTTTAATACCAGTCGCAAGTTTGTTATTACCCTCGACATTTTTCGGGAAACGCTCTAAGGCTGTCACCATGAGGGTTTTCACCCCCCGTCCGTGGGTGGCGGTCGTCGGATAAACATCGCCGATGCCCAGACGGTAAAAATCTGCCAGGGCAACATCGGGATCAACACCGTCAATTTTATTCACGACAAGCATGACCGGCAGGGATTTTTGACGTAGGCGTCGGGCAATAGCTTCATCAACTGGGGTCAAACCAGCGCGGGCGTCGACGATGAAGAAAATTAAATCGGCCTCTTCCATCGCCTGCTCGGACTGCCGGGCCATGGCCGAGTCGATACCTTCTTCTTCACCGGTAATACCACCGGTATCGACCACCATGTAGCGCTGCTCGTCAATTTCCCCCTCACCAAATTTTCGATCACGGGTGAGGCCAGAGTAGTTAGCGACCAGCGCGTCACGGCTGCGGGTGAGCCGATTAAACAGAGTGGATTTACCGACGTTGGGTCGTCCGACAAGTGCGATTACAGGTAACATAAGCCGTGACTTTCAGAAAAATAAAAAGGGTTCAGAATTAAGGCAAGAAGCCCGGGCTCTATACGCCCAGGCTCTAATTCTGACTAAAGGGCCGCTATTTTACACGAATTGTTGGTGTCGTAGGGCCAAAGGATGTTGCTGTGTATTGACCTGAAGACAGCTAAGGAGCTATTCCTTTTCCTGTAACTGATAGGCTGTGAGATCGTCGTTGTTATCCTGGACAAAAATAGTCTCGCCATCGGTGACCATCGCTACGCTTACCCCATCACCGTCGACTTTAACACGACCAACAATAGACCCATCTGTTTGCGATAAAGCATGAAGATAGCCTTCTCCATCGGCTACCAGTAGATAGCTGCCCACTGCCAGTGGTGGTGTCAGGCTGCGCCGCAATAAATCGCTATTCGTCCATTCAGCACGCCCGCCTGATGACCTCAAACGCAAAACCTGATCCTGAGTATCAACAACAAATAAGCGCCCTCTGGCAAAAGCGGGAGGGTGGTAACTGGAGCTTTTTTGCGCCCAAAGTTCACGGCCCGTACCACGGCTGAATGCGCCGGCACGACCCTGATAACTAGTGGCGTAAACCACGCCGTCACCCATAACCGGGCTATTGACGTCGACCATTTTCTCTAACTCGGTTTTGCCCTCTCCAGTTGCCAACTTAGCCTCCCAGAGGAGAGCTCCCGTCGCCGAGTTAAGTGCAACCAGCTTGCCGCTAGCAAATCCCGTGATCACCAGACGTTCAGTCATCAAAGGGGCTGCTGTGCCCCTGAGCGTCAGTACGGGGACTTCAACAATATAGCGCCAGACCTCTTCACCACTGGCCACAGACAGACCATAAACTATCCCATCCTGCGTTTGAGCAACCAGCATCTCGCCAAACGCAGTGGGTGCCGAAAGAATTTCACTGCTCAAGCTGACTCGCCAGAGCTCTTCACCCGTCATTGCGTCGAGGGCGATGAGTTCACCCTTTGAGGTACCCACGGCGACCAACCCTGCGCCAACGCCCACGCCACCGGTAAGCGGCGAATCTAGATCCGTGCGCCACAGGCGTTTACCGTTATCTATAGACCAGGCACTGATTCGGCCCTGGTTGCTAGCCGCATACACATAACCATCAAATAATGCCGGATGTAGTGTTGGCAGATAAACTTCTTCACTGCTACCAATCGATTTGCGCCAGATTTTTTTGATGTTGACCGTAGCGTCGATGGATTCTAGATCTTTCGGTTCAATCTCAGCTTGTTCTTCTTCGTCAGTGTCGTCAAAGGCATCGTCATCAAAACTCGTTGCTTCACTCACTTCAGCTTGCCCAGCATCCCCTTTGTTCTCATCATTCCAGAGCCAGCTACAGCCGCTCAAAAACAAGGCACAGACTAAAACGCAGACTAGGCGGTTCATGTATCTTTCTCACTGGTGGCGTCAATAACGTTGGCGGAGCCGGGTAAAACCTGATTAAGCTTAAGTTCCAGTAAGGCTTTCTGTCGCTGATCAGCCTCGCTAAGGGCATCGAGTGCACTCTGATAAGCAGCACGAGATGCCGACTGATCACCGGCAAGCCAGTGTATGTCACCACGCAACTCTGCAACGCTCGCCAATATCGCCGCCGGCATATCGCCTTCGAGCAGCTCTAAGGCTTGTGGGTAATTCTTTCTACCCATTTCCAGGCGAGCCAGGCGCATACGCGCAATGTAAGACAGCTCTTCACCTTCGGTGTTTTCAAGCACTGTTTGCAATTCACGAGCCGCATCGTCGAAGCGCTTCTCGGCCACGGCGAGCTTTGCTAATAGCAGACCAGCATAGTGGGCATATTGAGTATTTGCATAGTCGTTTTTCAAAACTTGTGATTTTTCGACCATGGCTTCGCGCTGCTCGTCGAGCAGGGAGCTTAGGGGCGCCAGAGAGGCAATGTCCATCATTTCAATATAAATCAGGGAGCCCATTTCGGCCTTCGCTTTTTTATTAACCTGCCACTGTTGCCAGGCGTACCAGCCACCCACAGCAAGGACGACCAGCAGCACCAGCTGCATGCCGTTTTCCTTCCACCACTGCTTCAAAGATTCGAATTGTTGTTCGTCGGTAAGATGCTCAGCCACAATTTATTTCCATAACATTTTCAATTTGCACGACAGCCCACAATAAAGAGCGCTGTATTTTGTTGGATTCGACAATGCTTAAGTACAAAATACTTCGAAGGCGCACTTTCAGGTCTTACTTAAGAGCACAACCGCTTCATCCAGAGAAACTGTCACCTGATCTTTACTCTGCCGTAAGTACTTGATACTTAGAGTGCCTGCCGACGCTTCATCTTCGCCCACAATCAAGGCAATGTCAGCACCACTACGATCAGCTTTTTTCAATTGGCTTTTGAAACTGCCACCACCGCAATGATTCTGCAAGCGCAATTGGGGGCACTTTGTTCGTAACGCTTCACTCACCAGCAATGCCGTCGCAGAAACATCTCCGACCGCCACCAGATAGGCATCCAAATGTCGGCCGACACTATCAGGCACAGCTCCAACGGCGTCAAGTAACAAGGCTAATCGCTCTTCGCCAAGACCAAAGCCTACAGCGGGTATCGGTTTGCCGCCGAGTTGTTCAACCAGGCCATCGTAACGCCCGCCAGCACACACGGTGCCCTGAGCACCCAGTGCATCTGTTACCCATTCAAAAACCGTTTTACCGTAGTAATCAAGACCTCGTACCAGCTTATGGTTGATGTCATAAGCGACACCTGCGCTATCAAGCAAATCGCACAACTGCTGGAAATGGTCTTGTGATTCCTCATTGAGGAACTCATCAAGCTTCGGCGCGTCAGCCAAAATGTCCTGGGTTTGTGGGCTTTTACTGTCGAGGATACGCAGGGGATTGCTGCCGAGGCGACGCTGGCTATCTTCATCGAGCTGCTCTTTATAGGCGCTTAAGTAAAGAACCAGGGCCTCTTTATAGCTAGCCCGACAAGCTACACTGCCCAGTGAATTAAGTTGTAAAGTGAGATGCTCGCTAATACCCAGCTCGCGCCACAGGCGCGCGGTCATGATTAACAGCTCCGCATCAATGTCCGGCCCCTGCAAGCCAAAGACCTCCGCACCGAACTGGTGGAACTGCCGTAGTCGGCCCTTTTGTGGACGCTCGTAGCGAAACATCGGACCGCGATACCACAGGCGTTGCACTTGATTGTAAAGCAAGCCATTTTGCTCGCTGGCGCGCACGCAACCCGCTGTGCCTTCAGGACGTAAGGTGACGCTTTCGTCATTGCGATCGGCAAAGGTGTACATTTCTTTCTCGACGATATCTGTGACCTCGCCGATGGAACGCTTAAATAACTCGGTACTTTCAAGGATGGGAAAACGAATCTCGCGGTAGCCGTAACTCTGTAACACCGTGAGGATTTTATCTTCGAGGTATTGCCAAAGTGCTGATTGCTCGGGGAGCAAATCGCTCATGCCCCGCAGGGACTGTATTTTACTCAAGGTGGCGGCTCTCTTTTTCGTCGCTATCAGTTAATCGTAGATTTAGTTGCAGGTTTAATTGTTCTTTTGATCAGAAGCCGCGATATCGCTGGCGATCACCTGTTCACGAGCCAGGGATTTTTCTTTTGCCTTGGCGCGAATGGCACGTTCAAGATCTTCGACCAGATTGTCCGGTTTAATTTTAGTAAACGGTTTACCATCAATATAAAGTAAATTTTGCGGGGAACCCCCTGTCAAGCCCATATCGGCCACTTTGGCCTCACCCGGCCCATTGACGATACAGCCTATGACGGCGACATCCATCGGCACGCGAACATCATCCAGTCGGTTTTCGAGAGCTTCCATGGTTTTAATGACATCAAAATTTTGTCGTGAACAACTGGGACAGGCAATAAAGTTAATACCTTTACTGCGCAATCGTAAGCTTTTCAACAAATCCCAACCCACTTTTATTTCCTCAACCGGGTCGGCTGCTAACGAGACCCGCAGCGTGTCACCAATGCCGTCCAGCAGTAAAGCGCCAATGCCCACAGCCGACTTTACCGTACCCGCACGTAAACCACCGGCCTCCGTTATGCCTAAATGCAAGGGGCAATCGGTTTGATCGGCAATCAATCGATAGGCGGCCAGGGTCATAAATATATCCGAGGCTTTAAGGCTTAATTTAAAGTTATCGAAATTCATTTTATCGAGGATATCGATATGGCGCAGGGCCGATTCAACCATGGCCTCAGGAGTCGGCTCACCGTATTTACGCTGCAACTCTTTGCCCAGTGAACCAGCATTAACCCCAATACGAATGGGAATATTCAAGTCTCGCGCTTTTTCCACCACCGCCCGGACTCTCTCATCACGACCAATATTACCGGGGTTAATACGCAGACAATCAACGCCGAGATCAGCCACTTTAAGGGCGATTTTGTGGTCAAAATGAATATCTGCAACCAGTGGTACTGTCACTTGCTGGCGAATCATGCCAAAGGCATCAGCAGCGTCCAGGGTGGGTACAGACACACGGACAATATCGGCACCAGCATCGACAATTCGCTGTATTTGAGCGACCGTGGCAGACACATCACAGGTATCAGTATTCGTCATACTTTGAATAGCGATCGGTGCATCACCGCCAACGGCAATATCGCCGACCATTACCTGGCGGCTCTTGCGCCGTCGAATAGGATTTTCTGCAAACATCTTAATTAATACTCTATACAGCGTTTATAAACGCCAATCGCAGAGAAAATGAACCGCTGGACACAGGGCAAACCCAACGAAACCATTAACAGGAACTCACGGGATTTTTGAAACATCTTTTTTATACTCTAGTGTGTCTCCGGCATCGGTGGACAAGCTCCCTATATCTTTTTTCTGTGCTATCAACCATTCCTTGTATTCAAGGGTTTCCTTAGAATAAGGAAACATATTCCTTAAAGCCAAGGCCTTGCTCGCTACACCGTTTTTATTGCCAAAAACATGCTCAAGACGAACAGCTAGCCAAAGCGCTCTGGGAGAGGGTTTACTTAGCGTTTCATAGCGTTCAAGGTAACGCTTAGCTTTGGGGTAGTCACCCGATTTAAAATAAACATCGGCGAGTTCAAGAAATGGCCCTGACAGATCGGGGTTTAATTTAATCGCTTTTTCCCAAGCCTCCTGTGCTTCATCAGGCTTCTTTAACTGTTTTGCAATTTGGCCAATATTAAATAAGACATTAGCGCGACGCGGGTAATTGATGTCCTCTGCAGCAATTAAAAACTGTTGCTCTGCATCTTCGTAACGCTGCTGGCGAAACAGAAAAACGCCATAATTACTCCGTACGCGAGTCAGCTCAGGCTCAAAATTAATGGCTTTCTTAAAATGCTCCTCAGCTAGTGCATTTTCATCTTCGAGCTGAAAAATCAAAGCAAGCCCATTGTGGGCCGATGCAGAAGTCTCATCCCTCTCCAATGCTTTCATTAAGTTAGCCCGGGACCGCTGTCTGTCACCCCGGCGTAAATAGCCTAGCCCCAGCTGGACATAGTTTTCAGCAGCTTCCTCTTGCTTATCGCGTTTTTTATCATGCCGTTTAGCAGATTTTTCACTTCCCGAACTGGAGCCAATGGTTTTTGTGTAATCCATTTCCGTAACAGTACAGGCAGCACACAAGACCATAGCAATGGCCAAGCTGAAACTCGTCACCCGTTGACCTGTCATTTCAATTCCACTTTTAACGCAGCGACAGACAAGAATTCAACCGGGAATAATGCGTATTGCTTCAAGACCTTGCTCCTGCCGATAGCGCTGACTACGTTTTGTTCTGTCATTAACCTGTCCTGCTAGCTGTCCACAGGCGGCGTCGATATCATCGCCACGTGTAGTTCTCAGCGTCACAGTGTAACCCGCTTCAATAAGGATATCGCGAAAACGGTAGAGGGCATTATTCGACACCCGCTGGTAATCGGACTGATCAAAGGGATTAAAGGGAATAAGGTTAATTTTACAGGGGGTATCGACCAGCAAAGCAGCCAGTTCTCGAGCGTGTTCCGGACGATCGTTCACCTCACGAATCAAGGTGTATTCAAGAGTGATTTTACGCCGTTTGTCGGGCAGTTTGGCGAGATAACCCTGCGCTGAGCGTAGTAGCTCTGCAATAGGATATTTGCGGTTAAGAGGCACCAATTGGTTACGCAACTCATCGTTAGGCGCGTGCAGAGAGATCGCCAGCGATACATCAGTGACATCACCCAGCCTGTCGAGAGCGGGAACGACACCCGCTGTACTGAGGGTCACGCGTCGCTTGGACAAGCCATAGGCGCAATCGTGCATCATCAGGTTCATAGCATCAACGACATTGTCGAAATTGAGCAGGGGCTCGCCCATGCCCATCAGCACGACATTGCTAATGATGCGATCTTTTGTGGGATCAAGGGAATCCATAGACTTTGCCGCAATCCATAGCTGGCCGATGATTTCGGCGGCACTGAGATCGCGATTAAAGCCCTGTTTACCCGTGGAGCAAAAACTACAATCCAGAGAACAGCCAATTTGGGAGGACACACACAGCGTACCGCGATTGCCTTCGGGAATGTAAACCATCTCAATACAACTACCCCCGGCAACTTTCACCAACCATTTTCGAGTACCGTCTTCGGAGGTTTGCTCACTGACCAACTCCGGCAAGTTAATCTCCGCCAGATCAGCGAGCTTAGCGCGCAGAGCTTTCGACAGGTCGGACATCGCATCGAAATCGATCACCCCACGCTGGTGCATCCACTGCATTACCTGTTTAACACGAAAGCGCTTCTCTCCCAGCGATTCAAAAAACGCGGTGAGTTTTTGCTCACTCATGCCAAGCAGGTTAACTTTTTCCACACTCTGGCTGACATTCTGTTCGTCATCGAGTACTGCCACATCAGGCATCGCGTTTTTTGTCATCATTTCTCTCTGCGTTCGTCGTCGTTGCTCGGAAGCAACATTAGCGGGGGCAGATTTCTCCGGCTTCAAAGAAGTAGGCAATTTCTCGTTCAGCAGAAGCTGGTGAGTCAGAACCGTGTACGGCATTAGCGTCGATAGTCTCGGCAAAATCCGCACGAATAGTGCCAGCATCAGCTTCTTCAGGGTTCGTTGCACCCATCAGATCACGGTTCAGAGCAATTGCATTTTCGCCTTCGAGCACCTGTACAACGACAGGGCCAGAGGTCATAAAGCCGACTAAATCGCCGAAAAAAGGACGTTCTTTATGTTCGGCATAAAAGCCACCGGCTTTTTCTTCAGACAGCTGCATCAGCTTAGCACCAACGATCTTCAGTCCAGCTTTCTCAAAACGGGCGATAATTTCGCCAATCACATTTTTTGCAACAGCGTCAGGTTTGATAATGGATAGCGTGCGCTCAATTGCCATGAATTCTTAACTCCAGAATGTAACTTCCGCCATCAGCGGCAGAAATAAAAGGGATGGCATTTTACTCTTAGAGACAAGGGCTTACAAGAAAGCGATTGGGCTCAAGCTGCCAATAGTGAACGAAACTGCTCGACCGGAACCGGCATGCTGAAATATGCCCCCTGATAGGTATCGCAACCGACGGTACGCAGCACCTCCAAGGAGTCAAGGTCTTCAACACCTTCGGCCGTGACTTCCAAGCCGTACTGGCGGGAAACGGCGAGAATGGCCTCAACAACACCACGACTATCGGGGTCACTGTGGATATTGCGGATAAACTCCCGATCGATTTTCAGCAAATCAAAGGGCAAGCGCTTAAGGTGAACCATTGACAAATAACCGATACCGAAATCATCAATGGAAAATTTCGAGCCCAGGGCTTTTATTTGCTTCATTTTTTGGATCACCTCATCAATATTTTCAATGATAAGATTTTCTGTTACTTCAAAATTGAGGCATCCGGGGTCGATCTCATAACTGCGCAGGCTGTGTTCTATTACCTCGAATAGCGCTGGGTCGTTGAACTGCCGAGGACTGATATTAATGCTCATTTGCATGCTGTCTCCCCAAAGCCCCTCATCGATGAAACTGCGCACATATTCACAAGCGGTACGGATAACCCAGTGGCCGACATCAACGATCAGGCCGGAAGCCTCGAGCAAGGGAATAAATTCCGCAGGCATATTCGTCACTCGGTCGGTATTAATCCAGCGCAGCAAAGCTTCGCAGCCGACAACGCGCCCGTTGCCAATGGCGATTTTCGGCTGCACATAGAGAACAAACTCTTGATTATCGAGTGCCTTGCGCAAGCGTGTATTCATGCCGATATGCTGCTGGGCTTTGTCACCAATACTGCGGTCGTAAAAAGCAATACCATTACGGCCTTTACGCTTAGCCTCATGCATTGCCATTTCGGCATATTGCAGGGCGCGTTGACTTGAGAGACCATCCTCTTCAAGTAAAGCAATGCCCGTGCTGGCGGTGAGTGTGAAATCATTCTCGCCATCCGTAATTGGCCGTAATATCGCCGCCTGGACCTTTTCTGCCATACTCCGACCAGTCGCCATCGCCTGTCTTGAGTTATCACCGAGATACTGGAGCAGTAATACAAATTCATCACCACTGATTCGCGCCAACAACATATTTTCATCAACGAGAGTGGCTAAAATGCGACCGACTTTAAACAGCACACGATCGCCAACGTCGTGACCCCAGGAATCGTTAATATTCTTAAACTGATCGAGGTCGATGAGTAACAGCGCCGTCAGCTGCACTTCACCGCCAGCACCGGCCAAGCAATCACCCAATCTTTCTAGTAACAATTGGCGGTTAGGTAACTGGGTTAAAGCATCAAAATACATAGCCCGATCAAGGTCGGGATTGAGGGGGTGGTGAGGGGCATAAATATCCCGGCCGGCAAGCTTTTCCAACACCACTGAACGACTATCAAGCTGGTCCGGCGCAAAGGCCTTTTTAATCACCGTTTTGAGCGCCTGGTCTTGCGTGTAAGCGGCTGAGGCTGGTTCCGCTGATGGCTCTTGTACGACAGATGGTTCTTGTTCCACGGATGGCTTTGGTTGCGCTGATGACTTTTGTTGCGTTGATGGCTCTTCTTTAACAAGAACTTCCTGGGCCATCACAATAGCTCTGTCACCACCTTCCTCGACATGATCTCGTGAAACGATCTCAGCACCAACGCTGGCACCAATAATCGGCGCCACGCCTTCTACCGCGACAGTCTTCATTGTTTCACTTATCGCCTGGACACCGGATTCGGGCAATTTGGTCTGAGCTAGAGTGCTGTTTTTCTGCTCAAGCAACGTGACGATGATTTCATTGGCGGCCTTAGCCGTAATATAAATATCGAATGCGAGATTCTTTTCATTGCGACCAAAACCCGGATGCCATTCTAAACGCTCAACACCCTCTTCCAGAGCCATATTCACCTGTTGTTTGAGAGCAACCAGAGCCAGGGGCTCATCAAGCCGGTTTTCTTGCAGGCAAGAACCGAGCAAAGCGCGACGCTCGCAAGTAAGAATTTTTTCAGCGCAAGGATTACATTCGACACAAACACCATAAACAAAAATCAGGGTGCCGAAGGGAGAATGCTCAAAGAGAGATTGATAGAGTTCTAATTTATAATTATTAGTTGGCGGACTCGACACAAAACCCATAGCTATCTACCGTCAGTAAAAACCATTTTTTTAGTGCGGCAGTTTGCCAGCAGTCCTAGTCTATCCCACCTCATCCATCCATGCCATTTGTATAGCTTCGAGCACCTTTTCACCACAGCGGTCAGGGTCATCATCGAAACCCGGCAAGCCCATGACCTTGGCTCGTAAATCGACAAAATTAATCGTTGCTGGATTCGTATCAGGCCAGGCTTCGCTGAGCTCAATGGCAATATCACGCACATCGACCCACTTAAATTGCATTTTTATCCCCTTCTCTGCAGCTTCATTCTTAAATCCTTAATGCCGCTCCGACACCATGTTGAGCGTGTATTTAGGGATTTCCACCACCAAATCATTATCCGTCAGCACAACCTGACAACTCAAACGAGAATCGGGATCAACACCCCAGGCCTTATCCAGTAAATCTTCTTCCAGATCATCAGCTGGCTCGAGGTGCTCAAAACCCTCACGCACATAGACGTGGCAAGTGGTACAGGCGGCCGCCATTTCACAGGCATGCTCAATCTCCACGCCATTGCGCAAGGCTGCCGAGCAAATTGACTCCCCCCTCTCGGCCTCAATCACCACACCTTCAGGGCAAACCTCATGATGGGGTAGAAATACAATTTTTGCCATTTATCGATTTACCTATTGGTTTTCTTTCTCAAATTCTTCTAAACGATGCCCCGACAGAGCACCTTTAATCGCCAGATCCATACGCCGAGCAGCAAAGTCTTCACTGAGTTTTGCAACGCTTTCGATTTGACGCTGCAGTTCACGATGATCACTGCTCACCTTACGTGACTGCTCCAGTTCACCAACAGCCTGATTCAAACAATTCAAAGCGTTCTCATCCAGTAAGCGTTCACCATCGTGTAACAACGCTGCACTAATATCTTCAATTAAACGGTCCGCTTCCACCTGTTGTTCCCTCAAGGCACGGGCTCTCATATCGTCATTCGCGTGAGCAAAAGAATCGAGTAACATTTGACTCACTTCTTCATCATCAAGGCCGTAAGAGGGCTTGACTTCAATTCGTGCTTGCACGCCACTATTGACTTCTTCGGCAGTAACATTGAGTAAGCCATCAGCATCAACCTGGAAGGTAATACGTATTTTCGCCGCCCCGGCGGCCATCGGTGGAATATCGTGCAGCTCGAAGCGGGCCAGAGAACGGCAATCACTGACCAACTCACGCTCACCTTGAACAATGTGCACCGCAAGCGCCGTTTGACCATCTTTAAATGTGGTAAATTCCTGAGCTTTGGCAACCGGTATAGTGGTGTTGCGGTGAATAATTTTTTCCACCAACCCCCCCATCGTTTCAAGTCCCAAAGACAGAGGAATGACGTCGAGCAATAGCATTTCGTCGCCGGGCTTATTGCCCACCAGCACGTCGGCCTGCAAGGCGGCGCCAACGGCAACCACCGTGTCCGGATCGATACTCACTAAAGGTGGACGACCGAAAAGTTGCTCAACTTTTTCACGAACTCGCGGCATACGGGTCGACCCCCCCACCATCACTACGTCAACGATCTCAGCGGCACTGACACCGGCATCACGTAGAGTTCGCTTACAAGCCCGCAGAGTTTTGTCGATTAAACCATCGACCGCGCGATGCAACTGAGATTGGCCAAGCTCGCCCTGCCAATCTTCAAAAATGACCGTCACTGTATCCGCTTGCGACAAACGCTCTTTTGCATCACGGGCAACATCGAGTAAGTTGCGCTGTTGCGCAGCGTTGACAGTAATAGGTAAACCCACCTGCTCGCGTATCCAGGCAGCTATCGCCGCATCAAAATCATCACCACCGAGAGCCGAATCGCCGCCCGTGGCCAGGACTTCGAACACACCTCGCGACAGACGCAAAATAGAGATATCAAAAGTGCCCCCACCCAGGTCGAACACAGCAATCAACCCGGCGTCATTCTTATCCAGGCCGTAGGCGATGGCTGCCGCCGTGGGCTCGCTGAGTAGGCGGAGTACTTTAATCCCTGCTAGAGTCGCAGCATCTTTGGTAGCCTGACGTTGAGCATCATCAAAATAGGCAGGTACGGTGATGACTGCACCATCAAGAGGGCCATCAAGCGCTTGCTCAGCGCGGCGATTGACAACTTTTAAAATCTCAGCAGAAGCTTCTACAGGGCTGATATTTCCGGCACGTGTAACGAAACGAACCATGCCCTCACCCGTGGCAAAGTCATAAACACTCTCATCGATAGTTTCGCGACCCCGGCCCATAAATCGCTTCGCGGAAACAATGCTGTTCTTTGGGTCACTACTGGCCATTGCTTTCGCAGCGCCGCCCACCGTAATGCCTTCTTCACTATAGCGAACGACAGACGGCAGCAATACTGCCCCCAAAGCGTCAGACAAAGGTTCAGCACTACCACTGCGCACTGTTGCCACGAGAGTATTGGTCGTTCCCAAATCAATACCGACACCACGACGCTGCTGATGGGGTTCGGGTGACTGACCGGGTTCAGAAATTTGCAAGAGTGCCAAGGAAATTACCTATAGAAGATGTTAATGACTTTCAGTGGGCAGCGTAGGCGCTAAGCTTCTTCCAAAGACTCTTCCAGCGCATCAACTTCCAGCTGTAACTTACTGTAAAATTGCATTTTAACCAGTGTCTGAGCCGCGTCGTCGAAAGCTTTCTGGCCGTATTGGCTACCAAACTGTTCCTGCAACGAGTCCAACTGTTTAGTCACTTCAGTAGCGACAATCTCCAGCTCAGCAAAAGGCTCAGCCGCAGTGGCAACGGTTCCTAGTTGCTCACGCAGCTGCATTTGCGACATTAAAAAAGTCATATCACTGACGGTCGTGTTCTCACCGGAACTATCCAGACCACGCAATTTCAATAAATAAGCCGCTCGCAACAACGGTGAGCGCAAAGTCTCATAGGCTTGATTAACTGCTGAGGCCATCTGCACAGCCAGACGCTGCTCTTGAACAGACTTAGCGGCAAAACGATCGGGATGGAACTGACGTTGCAGCTTAAGGTAGTTCTCACTCAAGACAGTGCCATCGACATCATACGTTTGCGGCAACTGCATGATGTGAAAATAGTCGTCGCTTAACTTCATGTATTGACTACCTGCAACGACATTGCTTAAGAAACATTAAATATTAAAGCTCTCACCACAACCACACTCATCTTTCACATTCGGGTTGTTGAATTGAAAACCTTCGTTGAGACCTTCTTTAACAAAATCCAGCTCAGTGCCTTCAAGATAAAGCAGGCTTTTCGGATCGACAAAAAGTTTGACATCGCCAGCGGGAAAGACCGCATCAGCTGGATCCGCCTCGTCGACAAACTCCAGCACATAGGACATGCCTGAGCAACCGTTAGTCCGCACGCCCAGACGAATACCCTGCCCTTTACCCCTGTTTTTCAAGTGGTTGGCAACATGCTCTTGAGCTGCTTCACTCATTGATATAGCCATCTACTATCTCCTTTACTGCTACGTTAGCTAGTTCAGTCTTCACCGCGTTTTTTGCGAATATCCTGAATAGCCGCCTGAATGGCATCTTCTGCCAGTACTGAACAGTGGATCTTCACCGGTGGCAAAGCCAACTCTTCAGCGATTTCAGAATTTTTAATTTTGGCCGCATCTTCCAGGGTCTTGCCCTTAACCCATTCGGTGAGCAAGGAACTTGACGCTATTGCCGAACCGCAACCATAGGTTTTAAATTTAGCATCTTCAATCACACCGTCATCACTAATCTGAATTTGCAGGCGCATCACATCACCACAGGCTGGCGCCCCCACCATACCAGTACCCACATTCAATGCACTATCGTCCAGCACACCGACATTACGGGGGTTGTCATAATGATCGAGAACTTTCTCACTATAAGCCATAACTCACTTCCTCCAAATAGAGCTTGATCTCATCAAGCCCTTAAAACGATTAGTAAAAACCAGGCTTAATGGGCAGCCCATTGCACCGTGCTTAAGTCGACACCTGCCTTGTGCATATCCCAAAGCGGTGATAGTTCCCTTAGCTTAGTGACCGCCGTGAGCACTTTTTCGATGGTGTAATCCACTTCTTCTTCCGTCGTAAAACGACCGATACTAAAGCGGATAGAGCTATGTGCCAGCTCATCCTCAAGACCCAAGGCTCGGAGTACATAAGAGGGCTCAAGGCTGGCCGAGGTACACGCGGAACCTGATGAAACGGCCAGATCTTTTAGTGCCATAATCAGTGATTCGCCCTCGACAAAGGCAAAACTAACATTGAGATTGCCGGCCACATGCTGATCGAGTGTACCGTTGAGATGAACTTGTTCCATATCGTTAAAACCCGCCCATAGACGATTGCGAAGGGCGAGGATGCGGGCATTCTCTGCCTCCATCTCTTCGTGGGCAATGCGGAAGGCTTCACCCATACCGACGATTTGATGGGTCGGTAAAGTGCCTGAACGCATACCCCGCTCGTGACCACCGCCATGCATTTGCGCTTCGATACGAACCCGTGGTTTACGACGCACGTAGAGAGCTCCCATGCCTTTGGGACCGTAAATTTTATGTGCGGAGAAAGACATTAAATCAACTTTCATTTCGGCCATATCGATCTTAATCTTGCCCGCACTTTGCGCGGCATCAACATGGAAAAAGACACCGCGCTGACGACAAATCTCACCAATCGCGGCAATATCAGTAATAGTGCCAATTTCGTTATTAACGTGCATCAGTGATACCAGAGTGGTGTCGTCACGAATCGCATCAGCGACAGCTTGGGGCTCGATCAAACCATTGGCGCAGGGGTCGAGATAGGTGATCTCGTAGCCTTCACGCTCCAGCTGTCGACAGCTATCAAGAACCGCTTTATGCTCGATTTTGGAAGTAACGATATGCTTACCCTTGCGCTCATTGAAATGAGCACAGCCCTTAATCGCGAGATTGTCAGATTCGGTAGCGCCCGATGTCCAGACGATTTCCCGAGGATCAGCATTGATGAGAGTGGCGACTTGTTGACGAGATTCCTCAACCGCCGCCTCGGCTTGCCAACCAAAAGAATGGGAGCGCGAGGCAGCATTGCCAAACACACCGTCCATGGTCAGGCATTCGGCCATACGCTCTGCCACGCGAGGGTCAACCGGGGTTGTGGCGGAATAATCAAGATAAACAGGCAACTTCATTGCTAATACTCCAAATACCCTCTTGTTCAATTTCAGTGTCAATTTCACCAGAGGACGATACGATTAATTTTCTCTCTACAGATTAAGTGCTTTAGCATTAATCAGCGCTTCAACATTCACGTCGTCCCGTTCGCCAGACAGTTTAATTTGACGCTCATTCACCGATTTAACAGCGCGCTGTTCGGTTAACGCAGCTAGAGAAATGCCACTCAAAAAGGTGTGTATCTGTTCACTCAAATCGTCCCACAGCTGATGAGTGAGGCATGGATCGCCTTTTTGGCAATCCCCTTTGCCCTGACAACTGGTCGAATCCGTCGATTCATTGACTGCACTGATAATATCAGCGACATTAATTTGTTCATGCGCGCGACTGAGGCGATAGCCTCCACCTGGGCCACGGACACTAGCCACCAGCTCATTCTTACGCAACTTGGCGAACAGCTGTTCCAGATACGACAGAGAGATATCCTGGCGCTGCGAAATAGCCGCCAAACTGATCGGCCCCTGATTTCCGTTCAACGCCAAATCAAGCATCGCCGTAACAGCGTAACGCCCTCGGGTTGTCAGCTTCATTTACCCGCCCCCGCGCAATCTGCGCTCCAAAATGCAATGGCGCAATTATCAAATAACCGAGCTTTTTAGTCAAGTAAATAACCAAGTAATTTAGTCGGATACCTCGCGCAGCTCAAAGGCATTGAGACAAAGACCGAACACTCAAGTCACTCTTTTTTACTGAGCTCACTCAAGCGATGAGCTGCATTTTGAACGCCTGTCAGAACTCCGCGCATAATTGACAACTCCATAGCATCAAGCCGGATACGACCAAACAGGCGTCGCAATCGCTGCATGGTTTGACGCGGATTATCGCGATCATGGAAATTCAAATCGACCAGCGTTTGCTCCAGGTGCGCGTAATACAATTCTAGCTCCTCGACCCGCGCTGGAGGCACATCCCACTCACCACCAAGGAGCTGATCACGAGGATTCTCACTATCGGCCAGAGCCGCCATTCTCACCTCGTAAGTCAGAACCTGAACCGCAGCCGCCAAATTGAGAGAGCTGTAGTCGGGATTAGCGGGGATATGTACATGGTAGGTGCACTTATGAAGCTCTTCATTTTTAAGCCCTCGGTCTTCACGGCCAAAGACGATCGCCACATCGTGCACCTGGGTTTCATGCCACAGTTTTTCACCACATTCACGCGGGTTGAGCAAGGGCCAGGGGATACGACGATCGCGAGCACTTGTACCGACCACCAGACCGCAACCGCTGATTGCTTCATCAAGGCTTTCCACCACCACCGCATTATCGAGCACATCGACCGCACTGGCCGCGCGCCAAACGGCTCGATCAGCCGGAAAGTCCTTCGGCGCGACCAAATAAAGCCGGCTCAAACCCATATTTTTTAGCGCGCGCGCTGCAGCCCCGATATTACCAGGGTGGCTAGTATTGACTAAAACGACGCGAATTTTATTAAAACGTTGCTTCATAAAGCGGGCTCATAGGGGGGCCTGATTTTCGGCGCGCAGTATAACAGAGCGTATTCCTTAACATAGTCATATATATACGTAGCGCACACTGTCACGGCGTCTGGGTTTTGCTACAATGCGCGCCTTTCAAAATCCAGGCACGCAAACCTTATGGAACCTATGGTCAACATCGCACTGCGTGCGGCACGCAGTGCCGGAGATTTAATCGTCAAGGCTTCCCAAAGAATCGATCGACTACAGATTGACGAAAAGGGCCAAAACGATTTCGTGACCGACATTGATCGCATGGCCGAAAAAGAAATCATCGACCAATTGCGCAACGCTTATCCCGATCACTGTTTTATTGGCGAAGAAAGCGGCACGATCAAAGGCAAGGATAGCGACTCCCAGTGGATTATCGATCCACTCGACGGCACCACCAATTTTATTCGCGGCATTCCCCACTACGCTGTATCTATTGCCTTTCGTCACAAGGGTCGCATCGAACACGCCGTGGTTTACGATCCATCCAAACAGGAAGAATTCACCGCGAGTCGTGGCCGCGGAGCCCAGCTCAATGGCTCACGAATCCGCGTATCGGGCCTCGACCAGCCTCGCAGCGCTCTCTACGCCACCGGCATCCCTTTTAGCGGCCAGCCTTTTGAGAATATGCAACCTTATCTGGCATGCCTGACAGCCCTTGCTGATCAGTCGTCGGGGATACGACGCATGGGCGCCGCCTCTCTCGACCTGGCTTATGTCGCCGCAGGTCGCGTCGATGCTTTTTGGGAAATGTATTTACAGCCTTGGGATATCGCCGCGGGCATCTTGCTTGTGAAAGAAGCCGGGGGCAGAGTCGCCGATTTTCAAGGTGGCGATGACTACCTCAATAACGGGCACATCATTGGCTGCACCCCACGCCTCCTAAAACCCACCCTGAAAACTGTCGGCAAACACCTCGGCCATTTGCGCTAAAATCAATTCTTCCGCCCGACAGAGCGTGCGGAGCGTGCACCATAAAACCAACCGTCAGACCTCTACAACGTTCAAGACGGCGCTTAAGCGGTGTACAATAACGGTTGTCTATTGAGAGGGCGCCATGAGCTCAGAACAGGACTCAAAAAAAACCACCCATTTCGGCTTTAGTGAAGTAGCCGTGGAGAAAAAAGCCGAGCACGTGGCTGATGTTTTCCACTCGGTCGCAGCTAAATACGACATTATGAACGATCTGATGTCCGGTGGTATCCATCGGCTCTGGAAGCGCACTACCATTGAGCTGTCCGGCGTGCGTCCCGGCCATACCGTACTCGACATTGCTGGAGGCACTGGTGATCTCAGCCTCAAATTTTCGCGGCTCGTTGGCGAACAGGGTCGGGTCATTCTCGCCGATATCAACGATTCTATGCTCAAGGTCGGCCGCGATCGTTTGATCGATAATGGCGCCCTGAGCAACATCAGCTACGCACAGACTGACGCCCAATATCTACCCTTTGCAGACAACAGCATCGACTGCATTACCATCGCCTTTGGTCTGCGCAATGTCACCGACAAGGATCTGGCATTACGTTCCATGCTGCGCGTCCTAAAGCCCGGCGGGCGCTTACTCGTACTCGAGTTTTCGAAGCCAAAGAACCCATTGCTGGCTAAAATTTACGATACCTATTCTTTCCAGGTCTTGCCTCGGGTTGGCAAGCTAGTTGCCGATGATGCCGATAGCTATCGCTATTTGGCAGAGTCTATTCGTATGCACCCCGATCAAGAAACGCTCAAAGCCATGATGAGTGAGGCCGGCTTCAGGCACTGTCAGTACTACAATATGACTGGAGGCATTGTTGCCCTGCATCGAGGCATTAAAGAGTGAACGATACTGCCATCGCGCTGGCTTGCGAAAGTCTTGGCAAGGCCGTCAATCAGGTGCTTGAATACGATCGCCATGCACCACAGACGCTTGCCGAGGTGGCGGGTAAAAGTTTGTTGATCCAATCTACCGCACCGCGTTTTACAGTTGCGGTATTCTTCACCGAAAACCAGCTAGTGATCACGCCCAGTGATGAATGTTCTGCACGCACCATGCTCAGTGGCACCGCCCCTGCCCTCGTCCGATTATTACTAGCAGGTGATAGCGCGGCGGCAGAGAAGTGTCAGGTTGATGTTAGCGATGAAGATGAGCTTATCTCCACTCTACTGGCTTTGAGCGGAAAAATTGACACCGATTGGGAAGCCCTTCTCGCTGAGCACACGGGAGATGTAGCGGCCCACTTTGTCGGCAAATCCCTACGCAAGGCACTACAGCTGCAGCAGGATATTGCCGCTCGCAGCAAAAACGGCTGGGCCACCTATAATACGGATGCGGGAAACACTACTGAGACCAACAGCCACAACCACCAAAAGGACGACGGCAAACCGCGATCACCACTCGATCTGATTGGCGCTCAATTAAAAGTTTTGTTGCCGTGAGCCCATTGTCATGCTGCGCCTAACCCGAGCTTTAAGGATCCTGCGCATCAGCTTGCGTTATCGTCTCGACACCTTTGCCAGTAGTTCCGCTATCAGTACGGACAGAAGCCAGTCTTCTTTATTAGGGCGCTTTATACTCTGGGTAATGGCTTTTTTCCCAGCGCCCCAGACTCCTCGGGGCGAACGTTTGCGCCTTGCGCTGGAAGAATTAGGCCCGGTTTTTGTCAAGTTCGGCCAGCTTCTTTCAACCCGACCCGATCTTATTCCCAGCGATGTTTGCTGTGAACTCGACAAACTACAAGACAATGTACCGCCCTTTGAATCGACAACATTCATTGCCATCGTTGAGGAGGCTTTGGGGCAATCCGTCGATCAGCTCTTCGCCAGTTTTGATCCCGAGCCACTGGCATCCGCTTCCATTGCTCAAGTACACGCCGCGGTATTAGACGATGGTCGAAAAGTGATTGTTAAAGCGGTACGCCCCGGTATTAGAGCCACCATTGAGCATGATTGCGCTCTAATGCTCAGTCTCGCCCGCCTGATAGAAAAGTACCTCGCCGATGGCAAGCGCCTGCGCCCGATAGACGTCGCCAGAGACTACCGTACAACGATTCTTGATGAATTAAATTTACAGCGCGAAGCCAGCAATACGGCAACACTGCGCCGCAATTTTGAAGACTCCACTCTGCTCTATATTCCCGAGATCTATTGGCCTTACACCAACGAGAACGTGCTAGTAATGGAGCGGATTTACGCCACCCCGGTCACCGATGTTGAAAGCCTGAGAACCGCCGGCACGGACTTCAAAGTGCTGGCGGAACGAGGCGTTGAGATTTTCTTTACCCAGGTTTTTGAGCACAATTTTTTTCATGCCGACATGCACCCCGGGAATATTTTTGTCGACGCCTCAAAACCGCGTCTACCAAAGTATGTCGCAATTGACTGCGCTATTGTCGGCAGTCTTTCCGCTGAGGATCAGTTCTATCTAGCCCGCAACTTACTCGCTATCTTTCGCCGCGATTACCGCCAGGTTGCCGAGTTACATATCCTCGCTGGCTGGGTAAAACCCGATGCACCTCTCAACGAAGTCGAGTCGGCCGTGCGCACTGTCTGCGAACCGATTTTTCAGCGGCCACTCAAAGATATTTCCTGCGGTCAGCTACTGGTCAGCCTATTCCAGATAGCCCGACGCTTTGACGCAGAAGTTCAGCCCTCACTCGTTTTATTGCAAAAAACCCTACTCAATATTGAAGGTCTCGGTCGCCAACTCTACCCTGACCTCGATCTTTGGGCCACTGCCCACCCTTTTCTCGAGCGCTGGATAGTACAGCGTTTCGAACCCGGCCAAGTCTTCAAGCAGATCAAACGCCATGCCCCCGACTGGCTCGAACAACTGCCCCACTTGCCACAGCTCGTCGTCGACTCTATGGAACAGGTGAAGCGCATCGACACAACACTCAACAGTCATCAGCATAACGAAAGCCAGAGCCAGGTACTTCGCCAGCGCAACAAAGTCATCGCGGGCACCTTTTTAGTGGGGATCGGCCTCGGTAGCACCTACACTGCCCTACATGATGTAGCACAGCAGACAAGCCCCACCGGCTTACTATTGATCGCTACTGGCACCTTGCTATTACTACTGTCTTAAGACTGGCATACTTCCTCACTCCGACACCCAGTAACACCACAATTGAGGATATACCCACTGCTATGAGCGAATCCGCCAACAGCCACTGGCTCGATCAAATCACCTGGAATGATCAGGGACTGGTGCCCGCCATTGCTCAAGATCAAGACAGTCATGAAATTCTAATGGTTGCCTGGATGAATCGCGAAGCCCTCAGCTTAACAGTTGCCGAGGGCCGCGCTGTCTACTGGTCCCGCTCACGGAAAAAGCTATGGCACAAGGGCGAAGAATCTGGGCATGTGCAAATCGTCAGCGAAATACGCCTCGATTGCGACAGTGATGTCATTATTTTGAAAATAGAGCAACTCGGTGGTATCGCTTGCCATACTGGGCGGCGCAGTTGTTTCTTCAAAGTACTCAAGGACGAAAAATGGCAGGTTGTTGAACCGGTGCTAAAAGACCCCAAAACCATTTACAGCCAATCGATATAAAAGCACCAGGAAAACGCCATGGACACCGTATTGAAGCAACTCGACACCATACTTGCCGCCCGCAAAAACGCTGACGTCGACAAATCCTATGTCGCCAGCTTACATCAAAAAGGGCTAAATAAAATTCTTGAGAAAGTCGGTGAAGAGTGCACCGAAACCTTGATTGCCGCCAAAGATGCCGAGCACAGCAGCGACAATAAAGAATTGATAGCAGAAACTGCCGATCTGTGGTTTCACTCGCTGGTAATGCTCTCGCACTTGGGCGAAAATGCAGATTCAGTGTTGGCAGAGCTTGCGCGCCGCTTCAACATTTCTGGACTGGACGAAAAAGCCAGCCGTAAAAATTCTTAGCCGGCGATTTTTTACAAAAAACATGCAAACTCGAAGCACGGCAATTCGAAAATAACGAAAGAGGTAGGTATGGGACTGGGTGGAATTAGTATTTGGCAGTTGTTGATTATACTCGCTATCGTTGTATTGATTTTTGGCACTAAGCGCCTCAAAGGCATGGGTTCTGATCTCGGTGGCGCCCTAAAAGGCTTCAAAGATGCCGTCGCCACAGATGAGGAAGCTGATAAAAAACAAAACCTGGAAGCTGATAAAACGGCAGACGCTAACAATAACACCGTCAACAAAGAGACAAGTGAAACGCCTAACAGGAGCGACAAACCCGACAAGAACGCCTGATACACAACGGCACACTGATATCACATCGTTTTAACCTGGACCCGACCCCATGTTCGACATTGGCTTTACTGAGATAGTACTGATCGCCGTGGTCGGCCTGATTGTTATTGGCCCCAAAAGGCTACCTGAGACTGTTCGTTTTCTCGGTTACTGGCTCGGTAAAATTCGCCGCTCTATACAAGGCGCCCGACAGGATATGGAACGCGAATTTGGACTCGATGAAATACGCAGAGAGCTTTACAACGAAGAGTTATTAGCGCGTATGGAGAATGAGCGTAAACAAATAGAACGACGCTTAGGATCACCCACCTCCAATGATGAACCCACTCCCGCTAACTTAAAGATTCCCAATGAAGAAGATTTTATTGATGACGGACCGGATGAAGGGCTCTCCACTGATGTACAACCCTCTGATGCTCAGTCTACTGAAGCACCGCCGTCCAATGAACAAGCGCCTGGCGATCCGTCCAGAGAAGAACAGCCCAGTGGTACACACGCTTCTGATAAGACAACAATAGAACGAAATCCTTCGTCAAATAATGCCTCAACCACTAAAACCTCTGCCGACAAAGCCCCGTAAAACGGCATCAACAAAATAACTTATGCCAAACGAGTCAACTCCAGAACCAACTAAAGAAGAAATAGACACAGCGGGTAAAGCCCAGCCTATGGTTGCTCATCTCATCGAGCTACGCGATCGCTTACTGCGCACTATCGTTATCGTGCTCCTCCTCTTTGTCGCGATGTTCCCCTTTGCCAATGAAATTTATGGCTTTGTATCAGAGCCTTTGCGCGCTTATTTGCCCGAAAACTCAACCATGATTGCCACTCAGGTGGCCTCTCCATTTCTGACCCCCTTCAAGCTAACCATGGTGCTGTCAATATTTGCGGCAATGCCTTTTATCCTCTACCAAACCTGGGCCTTTATCGCTCCTGGCCTGTATAAAAAAGAACGCTTTATCGTATTGCCTTTGTTCGGCTCAAGCGTACTACTTTTTTACGCCGGGATGGCTTTTGCGTACTTTGTAGTCTTCCCTTTAATCTTTGGTTTTTTCACCAGCGTTGGCCCTGAAAATGTCACTGTGATGACAGATATATCCAGCTACCTCGATTTTGTTCTCAAACTCTTCTTTGCTTTTGGAATTGCCTTTGAGATCCCCATCGCCACCTTTATCTTAATTTGGACGGGTATGATTACCCCGTCAAACCTCGCAGGAAAGCGCCCCTACGTTCTCGTCGGTTGCTTTGTGCTTGGCATGTTGCTAACCCCACCCGACGTTATCTCCCAATCTTTACTCGCAGTACCTATGTGGCTGCTATTTGAGATCGGTATACTGTTCGGCCGACTCGTTCATCGCTCACCGGCAAAAGAGAGTGCCAGCGACGAGCCATCGTCCTAATGCCTCAAGCAACAAGCAACCCCACGGCCAGTAAAAAAAGCATGGCAAAAAACCCACACACGCCAATGATGCAGCAGTTCATGCGCATCAAATCTCAGTATCCCGATACCTTATTGTTTTACAGAATGGGCGATTTCTACGAGCTCTTTTTCGATGATGCTAAAAAGGCAGCGCAGCTGCTTGATATCACCCTGACCTCGCGAGGTAAGTCAGCTGGCCAACCCATCCCCATGGCAGGCCTGCCTTTCCACGCCGCTGACAACTATCTCGCTCGCCTCGTTAAACTCGGAGAATCCGTCGCTATCTGCGAACAGGTCGGTGATCCCGCTACGAGCAAGGGGCCGGTGGAACGAGAAGTCATACGTATCGTGACACCGGGCACTATCACCGATGAAGCTTTATTACAGGGTAGTCGCGAAAGTCTGCTAGTCGCTGTCAGTTCCAAGGATGATCATTTTGGCATCGCCAGTCTCGATATCGGTAGCGGCCGTTTTCTCGTTCTCGAAGTCACTGGACAAGATGCCCTGCTCGGCGAACTACAGCGCTTGAATCCTGCAGAGTTACTGGTTAGTGAAGAGCTTGCTGAGCGTGGCCTGGTCAATAATTTCCGTGGGCTGCGCCGCCAACCCCCCTGGGACTTCGACATCGATACGGCCCGCACGAATCTTTGTGAGCAATTTTCAACCCGTGACTTATCAGGGTTTGGCTGCGAGCAGCTCACTCTAGGGCTAATGGCTGCAGGGTGCCTACTTAGTTACACCAGAGAAACACAACGCACCGCTATACCCCATGTGCGCAACATACAGCACGAAAATCGAGATGAAAGCGTTATTCTCGATGCCGCGACACGTCGCAACCTTGAAATAGACGTCAATCCGAGAGGCGGACAAGATCATACCTTGCTTGCAGTGATGGATAATACCGCTACGCCAATGGGTGGGCGGCTGCTACAACGCTGGCTCAATAGACCCTTACGTCAGCTCGAGACACTACAAGCCCGACAACAGGCAATACTTGAACTGCAAACCGACTATCATTACGAAACCAGCGCCGACATCTTAAAAAATATTGGTGATATCGAGCGCATTCTCGCCCGTGTCGCCCTACGATCGGCACGACCTCGCGACCTTGCCCGACTACGTGATTCCCTGGCTGTTCTTCCTGAACTACACTCCTCCCTTGGGACCTGTGCTGCTGCCCGCTTAAGTCAGTTAAGCGCACAAATTGCCACCTTTCCCGACCTGGTGTCCTTACTCAAGACAGCCGTCATCGAGAATCCCCCAGTGATCATCAGAGAGGGTGGTGTTATTGCCGAAGGCTTTGACAGCGAACTGGATGAACTACGCGCCATTAGCTCTAATGCGGGAGACTACCTGATAGCGCTGGAAAAGCGTGAACGCGAAACCAGTGGTATCGCCACCTTAAAAGTGGGCTACAACCGCGTACATGGCTACTTTATTGAAATCAGCAAGGGTCAAGCCAAGCAGGCTCCCGCCCACTATATCCGTCGCCAAACCCTAAAAAATGCTGAACGTTACATCACCCCTGAACTCAAGGATTACGAAGACAAAGCCCTGAGTGCCAAAAGCCGAGCATTGACGCGAGAAAAAACGCTTTATGAGGGCTTAATAGACAAACTCAATGACGAATTGGCATCACTTCAGCAAAGTGCGAATGCTATCGCAGAACTGGACGTGCTGGTTAACCTGGCCGAACGAGCGGAGACTCTGGACTTATCCCCCCCTCAACTCTGCAAAGAACCCGGCATTCAATTCTCTAATGGCCGCCATTTGGTGATTGAGCAGGTACTCGACAAGCCCTTCGTAGCAAACGACCTGGACTTCAATCCTAAGCGGCAAATGCTCATCATCACGGGCCCGAATATGGGGGGCAAATCGACCTATATGCGCCAGGCAGCCCTGATCGTATTACTCGCCCATATCGGCAGTCACGTACCAGCAACGTCCGCTCGCATCGGTATGGTTGATAGAATTTTTACCCGCATAGGCTCATCCGATGATCTTGCCAGCGGACGTTCGACGTTTATGGTTGAAATGACGGAAACCGCTAATATTCTTCATAATGCCACCGAGCAAAGCCTGGTATTAGTGGATGAGATTGGTCGTGGCACCAGCACCTTTGACGGCTTATCACTCGCATGGGCTTGTGCCGTTCATCTGGCCGAACAGGTGCGCGCCTTTTGCCTGTTCGCCACCCACTATTTTGAACTCACTACGCTAGCCGAAACTGCCGGGAATGTCGCGAATGTGCATCTCGATGCCTCTGAATATAACGACGATATCGTTTTCTTACACCGGGTTCAAAACGGCCCGGCCAGCCAAAGCTATGGCATACAGGTCGCCCGCCTGGCCGGTTTACCCAGCGAGGTAATCGACAGTGCCCGTGAGGAACTTCAACGTCTGGAAAACCCAGAAAAACCCTCTAACAAAAATCCAGCCACACCAGCACCGCTGCAAAGTGATTTGTTCAGCCCCGCAACGGATACCCGACTCGTCGATGCGCTATGTAAACTCGACCCCGATGACCTCAGCCCTCGCGCCGCCCTCGATGCGCTTTATAACTTAAAGCTATTGGCTAAAGAAAAATAGACTGAGCACTGTCTGCAAACAGCGTCTATTTTCAGCTATAATTCGCCGCCTTTGATACTTTAGCTCGATCAGGAGACCTCTAACATGACATTCATCGTCGGTGAAAACTGCATTAAATGTAAATACACAGATTGCGTGGAAGTCTGTCCTGTCGACTGTTTTTATGAGGGACCAAACTTTTTAGTTATCCACCCAGACGAATGTATTGACTGCGCCCTGTGTGAACCCGAGTGCCCCGCCGAAGCTATTTTTGCAGAAGATGAAATTCCCGCTGGTCAGGAAGTTTTCTTTGAGCTGAATACCGAACTGGCCGATATCTGGCCCAACATCACCATCAAAAAAGACCCACTTCCAGATGCGGAAGAGTGGGATGGCAAAAGCGGCAAATTAGAATTGCTCGAACGCTAAGACAATTGGCGCCTCAACCAGCAAGTGATTTTGGCTCTAAATTACACCTCTTCAAATAGCATGTCGCTCTCGATGCCAAGCTTTTTCATTGTCGACTGAAGCTGGGCCAATATTTCAATTTGAATTTGTCTGACACGCTCCCGAGTCAGGCCTACAGCTTTACCAACTTCCTCAAGAGTTGAGACATCATAATTTCGCAAACCAAAACGGCGGCAGATAATCTCCTGCTGTTTTGGCGTTAATTCAGCCACCAGCTTATCGAGAGTCGCAGCAATATCATCGTCACCGCTCAACTCTTCTGGATTCGAAACATGCTCATCCGCTATCGTATCCACTAGAGACTTGGCATCGTCGCCAATTAAGACATCAACCGAACTCACCCGCTCATTAAAGCGTAAAAGCTTCAATACCTGCTCAGGTGTTTTATCCAGCTTATCGGCAATATCCTGAGCGGTTGGCGCGTGATCGAGGGTCTGACTCAACTGCCGTGTCGCCCGCACACACTGATTAAGCTCCTTCACCACATGCACTGGCAAACGGATAGTGCGCGTTTGATTCATCAACGCCCGCTCGATATTTTGACGAA
Source organism: uncultured Gammaproteobacteria bacterium (assembly GCA_913058345.1). Taxonomy (GTDB): domain Bacteria; phylum Pseudomonadota; class Gammaproteobacteria; order Pseudomonadales; family Porticoccaceae; genus Reddybacter. The sequence goes on along the minus strand of CAJXQR010000015.1, from coordinate 12,703 downwards.
TCCACCAGGTCGCATAGGTGGAAAAACGAAAACCTAACTCCGGATCAAACTTCTCAACAGCACGAATGAGACCCAGGTTTCCCTCTTCAACCAGATCGAGTAAATTGAGACCTCGATTGACATAGCGTCGCGCTATTTTAACCACAAGACGCAGGTTGCTTTCTATCATACGCTGCCGGGAGGCCTCGTCACCCTCCTGAACTAAGCGCGCATAATAGACCTCCTCCTCTGCGGACAATAGGCGGGCACAGCCAATTTCCCGCAGATAAATACTGGCGGGGTCAACTGAATTTTGCCTGGTTTTATTGGGTTCAACTGGACGTTTACCGATATCATTAGTCGGCTTAGGGGAAGCAACTACCGGTTGTTTTTCTGTCTTTTGCGACGTTTTCCGTAACGGGTTTTTCTGTGACATAGTGGACACCTTATAATAGTTATCGATAAGAGCCTGCCCCTGTCAACAGCTTGAGGGCCTTTTACACTGCCACCAAGTACTCCTTGTCGCAAGTCTATCTTGTAGCAAAAACCCCGCGCTATATGTCCAAAGTGAATATAACTCGCGCATAAAACACTTTTACGTTAATCCAGAGTTGCCACTTCGTCCTTTGAAAGTAAAGCGTGAATCCCTTCAAACTCATCAATGCAGGCTATCGGCTGGTATCCCAGAAGCCGTTCTCGAGAGTGAGCCCCGTAGCTAACAGCCAGGCGTGGCACTCCTGCCGTCCTGGCCATCGCCATGTCGTAACTAGTATCCCCTACCATCAACGCTGTCTCTGGTGCCAGCTTAAATTCATGCAACAAAGAAAACAGCATAGCAGGATGAGGCTTCGAGGCCGTTTCATCAGCGCAGCGTGTGCTATGGAAAAAATCCCTCATACCGAGCGCATCGAGCACTCGATCAAGCCCTTTACGACTCTTCCCCGTCGCGACAGCCAAAGTAAAACCTTGTTCACGCAATGTTTCCAGTTGCTCTCTGACCCCAGGGAAAAAAGCCGATGGTGTATTGTCTTCTCGTAGAAAATGCTGTGAATAACACCTCCGCAAACGCTCTTTTGTCGCCCTATCAGACGTGGGAAATAGCTCGTTCATGACCTCATCGAGCCCTAGCCCAACAATATTTTTGGCCGCGGCCAAACTCGGCTCAGGCAAACCCACATCGGCAGCCGACAACTGTAAACAATGCGCGATCCTGGACAGGGAGTCACAGAGAGTGCCATCCCAGTCAAAAATGAGTAATTCAGACATAAAGCACTCCTTAGTCAATGCTGGGTCCTGGTCAATACTGTATCCGCTAGCGAATTAGCACGGAATATTAAAAGCTACTGGGTTCGATTGAATTAAAGCTTCTTGAGTAGAGCCGCAAGCTCATCTGGTAGAGGGGCTTCTACTTTGACTTTTTCACCGCTGGCTGGCGATATGAAGGCCAACTGCGCAGCATGCAGAAAGAGACGCTTCAAGCCAACTTCCCGCAGTGTCTGATTAAAACCTTCATTACCGTATTTAGGGTCACCAGCCAGTGGGTGACCGACTAGCTGGCAGTGCACTCTTATTTGGTGTGTGCGACCAGTCTCCAGCTTAACCTCCAGTAAGCTCGCGTTTGCGTAATGCTGCAATAGCTTAAAACGCGTAAAGGAAGCCTTACCCTGATTACTGACCCGCACTATGCGCTCACCCGATGCCACAGTTTGTTTCAGCAGGGGGGCATTGACCTCTCGGCGTTCTTTAGCCCACCGCCCAGAAACCAATGTTATATAGCGCTTGTCCATGGAACGATGACGCATTTGATCCTGCAGGTGCTTCAGTACACGGCGACTTTTAGCTATCAACAAGCAGCCGGACGTGTCTCGATCCAGTCGATGGGCCAACTCAAGATAAGCATGGGGCTCACGCATTGCTCGTAAGGATTCAATCACACCAAGATTAATCCCGCTACCGCCATGCACAGCGAGGCCAAATGGTTTATTGAGAACCAAAAACTCTTCGGTTTCCAACAAAATGCTCTGCGACAGTACATCTCGCAGTGAACGACCAGGGACAGCAGTCACTTGCTGAGACACACGGATAGGAGGAACCCTGACCACGTCATTTTGCATCAGACGGTACTCAGGACGAATGCGCCCTTTATTAACCCGCACCTCTCCTTTGCGCAGAAGCCGGTAAACCCGCGATTTAGGCACGCCTTTTAAACGAGTCAAAAGAAAGTTATCGATGCGCTGGCCAGCTTGATCGGCATTAATCTCAAGAAGCTGCACCCTGTTAAACACTGTTTCTATTTTGCCCACCTTGCCATACCCACGACTAAATCTCGCTATTCTACCAATAAGCCTCAATTTTTTCTTTCAATTGAACAACTTACTAAATATTGCTGTATTCATGACTGAGATATTGCTATATTCATGCCTGAGCAGAATTTGGCGTACCTCGCCATTACTCAAACTAGCATCGCCTAGTGAAATTCAGCTGTGATACAGCCCTCAGAAACGGGGCTCACACTAACTAACTAAATTTTATCGAGTGCCTGCCTGGCAATAGTAATGCAGGCACTTTTTATCACTCGTGTTGAAATGCACACGATATGCCCAGACACAAAGTACAAACAAGCACTATTGTTATTAGTGAACGTTGGCAAGCAAGAATTGAGAATAACGATGCGCTTTCGACCCGCAATAAGGCCGTCGAAGGAGACAAAAGCGCACGATAAACCAGCTGTTGAACATCGTTAATTTACAGCCCTTATATTTTATAACTCTGATGTATAAGTCCGCTAAAAATTAAAATAAGCCAAAACCCACTGATAGTAAATGCAGGTCACGCAAAGGAATTCGACGCTAGCTTTAACCCAGCTTCAAAGTGCTCGTCACTTTACAGTGAAGAGTGAAAACGACCGACCTGCGATGTCGTAATAAAGGATTTATGCCCCCCGATAACAGGGAAATTTAGCCTTTTATTTAGAATAATTTACGACAAGACTTTTTTGTGCCAACTCCGGGCATTTTCGCTGCACTGATACACCGCAGGAAAATGTAGGAATACCATGAAAAGAATGCTGATTAATGCCACCCAATCTGAAGAATTGCGCGTGGCTCTGGTCGACGGTCAACGTCTTTATGACCTCGATATTGAAAATCGTACCCGTACCCAAAAAAAGTCCAATATCTATAAGGGTAAAATTACCCGCGTAGAACCCAGCCTGGAAGCTGCATTTGTTGAATACGGAGCAGAACGTCACGGCTTTCTCCCCCTCAAAGAGATTTCTCGCCAGTACTTCAAAAAAGGCTCTGGCAGCGGTGAAGGCCGACAAAAAATAAAAGATCTGGTCAAAGAAGGCCAGGAAGTTATTGTCCAGGTTGAAAAAGAAGAGCGAGGCAACAAAGGTGCGGCACTAACGACCTTTATCAGCCTTGCTGGGCGTTATATGGTGCTAATGCCTAACAACCCAAGAGCTGGTGGCATATCCCGGCGTATTGAAGGTGATGAACGTAGCGAACTGCGCGAAGCGATGCGCAGCATGGATATCCCCGAAGGCTGCGGCATTATTGTTCGCACTGCAGGCATTGGTCGTTCCGCTGAAGAGCTCCAAGGCGATCTCGATTACCTCTTGCACCTCTGGGAAACCATTGATAACGAAGCTCAGCAATCTTCTGCCCCCCACTTCTTGTTTCAGGAAAGCAATGTCGTTATTCGCGCCATCCGCGACTACCTTCGCCCCGACATTGGTGAAGTCATTGTCGACAGCCCCGAAGTATTCCAACTAGCCTCTGCTTTTATCCAGCAAGTCATGCCCAACGACCACAACAAGGTCAAGTTTTACGAAGACAAGATCCCTCTATTCAATCGCTATCAGGTTGAAAATCAAATCGAAACGGCCTTTGAACGCGAAGTTAAATTACCTTCGGGCGGCTCGATTGTTATCGACATTACCGAAGCCCTGGTCTCGATTGATATCAACTCCTCTCGCGCCACCAAAGGTGCCGGCATCGAGGAAACTGCCTATCAGACAAACCTTGAAGCCGCGGACGAAATCGGTCGTCAGTTACGTCTTCGCGATGTTGGCGGCCTGATCGTTATCGACTTTATTGACATGTTGGCTAACAAAAACCAGCGTGAAGTTGAGAGCCGTATTCGCAAAGCACTGGAAATTGACCGCGCTCGCGTGCAGGTCGGCCGGATCTCCCGTTTCGGACTGCTCGAAATGTCCCGCCAGCGTCTTAAGCCCTCATTGGAAGAAATGACCTTTAAAGTGTGCCCCCGCTGCAATGGTCAGGGTACTATCCGCGGCACCCGGTCTATCGCCTTATCTATTCTCAGATTGATGGAAGAGGAGGCACAGAAAGAGAGCAGCAAAGAAATTCGTGCAATTACACCCGTGCCCGTCGCCACCTTCCTACTCAATGAGAAGCGCAATGAAATCAGCGAAATTGAGGAACGAAACAATATTCGCCTGACCATTCTGCCCAACCCATCAATGGAAACACCTCACTTTGACGTACAGCGCATACGCGCCCAAGACGAAGTCGAGGACGGCAAAGAGTACAGCTATAAACTCGCAGCACAGGCCACCAAAGACGACACCGTCGACCTCATAGAGCCATCCAAACTACCGCCAATCCTAAAACCAGCCGTTGAAAACTTACCACCGCCCACTCAGACAGCCACTTCAAAAGTCGCCGATTCAACTAAAGACGGCAATTCTGGAAAAGCCGCGCCAAAGGAAAAGTCAGAAAGCATGCTCAAGCGACTGTGGCGCACACTTTTTGCCATCAGCGAAGCCCCAGCAGCAGAACCGGTTGACGAAACCGTCAAAGAAAAACCTGCGGCGCGAAAAGCCCGTGACGGGGACAAACGCCCGGACAACCGTAATAGAAATTCCCGCAACCGATCAACCAATAATCGCAATCGCGATAATTCACGCAATAAAGAGAATTCGCAGAGCAGCGATACGACAGCTAAAACCAATACTAACCAAAGAAGCAACCGCAATAAGACACAACGCCCTGACAACAAAGATCAGGCCGAGCGCAGCAGCAACAAACGTACACGGACAGAGCGCTCTGACAAAGAGAAAAAAACAACAAATGCACCTCAGGACAGTAACGAAAAAACCGCTACGCCGACAACCAAAAAACTCGCACGTCGACCCAGTGATCATCAGCACCCCCCCAAGCGTCGTCGCGAGCGCCTGGAGATCCCTGAACACCTGGCTATCGATGCCCCAATACCAAGCGATAGCGCAACGTCCAAGGAACAGGCAGCACCCGTAGCAGCTAAACAGTCCAGCGTACCTGTGGCAGCCGAAGTAAGCTCTGAAGTAAGCTCTGAAGTAAGCTCTGAAGTCAGCTCTGAAGTCAGCTCTGAAGTCAGCTCTGAAGTCATAGCCAATCCAGCTCAAAGCAATCCAGTTATTGAGACCCAAGTAGGCAGCACAAGTCCTGAGATAACAAAGGAGAACCCTCCCGTTGCTGTAGTTATTGCTGACGAAGGCACCGAGGACAGCAATCAACCTCTCACGGACGAACAACAAGTGCTTGAAGCCCAAGCCTCAGATAAAGAAAGTGTTGCTACTGACGACCGTCATGAAGCCACGCAAGCTCGGGATGAATTCAACACGCCTCCTCAGGACGAACTACTACCCTCTTCTAGCCCTGACGAAGCCATAAAGGCCGAAACAAGCGCTAAGGTTGTAGAACCAGAAACATCACAGGCCACACCCACAACGGACTCCGTGGAAGAGGACGCTACAGGCCAAATAGGCCTACCTTTTACGGACAGCTCAGACGACAATCAAACTGCCAGCCTAACAACAGAGAAACCAACCGCCCGGGCCAGTAATGACCCACGCCTCAAAAGTCAAAAAGTGGAAACCGTCATTAGTTCCAACACTATTGAGATCGGTTTATCAGCGCCGCTTGATACAACTCAACACGCTCCCGTAACACAACCCACGACACCTATCAAACGCGCAAAAAACGATCCGCGCTACAAAAATACGGGGACTAGTGAGACGGAAACGCCTAAACAGGAAAACGAATAAACTTTTCCTTGTTTACTGTTTTTGAGGCGGTATAATCCCGCCTCAAAAGGAGGGGTGGCTGAGTGGCCGAAAGCACCGGTCTTGAAAACCGGCGACGGGAGACCGTCCCAGGGTTCGAATCCCTGCCCCTCCGCCATTTATCCCCACAAGCACCTGATAAATAATAACCCACCTATCAGGTGCTGTATTTTTCGTTTTTGCACCCATTTTGAAACTTACTGCACAAAAGCACGACACCCATCCGACTTATTTGATCCATTCTTAGCCCAGCCATCAACACCATATTAATCCGCCGTGCTTCGTTCCCCCTGTGGTAGGGCATACCACAAAAAAATTGAACATCTTCGTCATAGCCCTACTCATCAAACTAAAGGGTAGCAACCCCTTAACGATACTCTTTTGACTGCAGAGACATTGGCGTTGGTCACTTAATTTTATTTAATTCTTATCAGATCTAATTTTATCTAGCTTTCATTTTTCTTGCGCGGACGCCCCGCTACACCACGCACGGCACGACGCCCCAGTGCGGCCTCAACTTGCTGTTTAAATCGATCACTGCCCAATGCATAGTTACCCTGAGTGGCCGTTTGTATTTCGTCAACAACACCAGGATCTAGGTGGTGACGAAAAATCCCACGGTAAGCCTTTACACGTACGAATCGATCGATCCCTAACGCTTCATACATCGCTGCTGTCGTGACGACTTTGTTTACCTCACCTAGCGCATTGGCACGATAACTCGACCAGGGATAGTCGGCTGGATGCGTAACCATTCCGGCCGCTACTGGATTTAATTCAATATACCGATAACAGGCAAGAACGTAGGTTTCTTCAGAAGTAATACACGACTTATAGCGTCCCTCCCACAAAGTACCACTGCGCTTATAGGTTCGATTAATGTACTGCACATACCGCTGCCCTAAACGACGCATCATCACACCGATACCATCAGTCGTTTGCGGTGTGACCAACAAGTGAACGTGGTTCGTCATCAAGACATACGCATGAATAGAGCACCCTGTTAACTCTGCGTTCTCCTGTAAGCATTCAAGATAAAAAAGATAATCCTGATCGCTATAAAAACAGGCATCACGGTTATTGCCGCGCTGGACTATGTGGTGGGGTATATCGGCTAAGCTGATCCTTGCTCGCCTTGGCATCGCATCATCCTTGATCGAAAAAAGAGCTTATAGAGTAACTTAGAGCGGGGATTAATTGTGCTACGTCCCCTATTATTCTGAATATCATCTTCGCTCACCTTACGATATCTGAGGGAGTATACCGACTCAATCTTTTTAAAGGCTGATACTGATTCCTGGTAAGACTTTCTATATGTATCTAGGAATATGGATTTTTTTGTCGTTTTTTTCTTTCCTCTATTGATATTAGAGAACGTCTTGTCGCCCAAAGTGTTTATAACTTCACTATCCAATTCACTAACCAATTGAGATGCTTTTTTGAACTTTTCATATATGGATTTATAAGAAGAAACAGCATCCTTAATTTAAAACTTCCGCTTCATCCCAGTACTCTGAAAATAAATGTGTCAACTCATCAAACCTTGAGTCATCCGATGGCAAACCAACCATAACCTCTTGATTAGTTAATATTGCAGACCTTGTGAGATTGGCAGATCCAATCAATACTGATTTATCACCAAAAATGTACATCTTTGGGTGAAATGAATGACTGGTATAGAATCTGGCCTCAATACTGTTGTTGTTTAAGAGATTTTTAAGTGCCGATGGAGACGTAGGAAATCCTAATCGAACAACAATTCGAACATGGCAATTTTTTTCTAATAGCATGTTAATGACATCAAATTCAGTAAAGAAGGCTGATGCGATAAAAATATCCATGCCTTCGTTAGCGCTTTCATATAAGCCATTTTGAACAAAATCTTTCTTGGAATTTCTGTTTGTATATAGATTTTGCATATTTCCTCGATGATTCAGAATTGCCTAACGCCTGCGTTTGCGGCTTGGGTGAACTGACGGCTTTTTTGCCGCGCAGCGCGAAAAAGGTGACAGTTTACCCAAGTCCTGCAAGACGCACTGGTTATGCTTTATTTTGTTCATATTTAGGTCTGTCAGTATTTGCACTAAACCAATCTGATTTTGATTCACAGTATATTTCATAGTTTGGTTCAGGAATATGACCTTCAGTTACTGTGCCAAGCCTCAATCTTGCTATTTCTGGCATGTCAGTTCTTTGACTATACAAAGGTGTGCCACAGTTACCACAAAATACACGCTTTTTATTAGGACTTGAAAAGTATGTTTTTATTGAACCAGAATCATTTGTAAATTTACATTTTGCTAATTCAATCGGAGCGTTGGTGACAAATGGCGTTCCCTGAGCTCTTTTACATTGGTTGCAATGACAAACAGCTACTTCACTGATTGAACCATTGAACTCATACTTAACTTCTCCGCAGAGACAACTTCCTTTTATCATACTATCCTCGATGTACTTTTAGAGCATAACGAGGCTGTAGATTAATCCAAACACCAATATCAGGAAGGGCAAGGTCAAAATACATAGCCTTTGTTTCACTCCTTGTTTTTGAGGGTATCAATAACAGCTCTGTATTTTAACAAGGCGTATATCACCTTGTATTTGCGTACTTGACCCACTATCAGGCCATCTGGCCGTATCGTTGTATCTTCTCGATATTATGCACCATACAATACATCAGCCATTGGGCATTTACCTTGATTTTACCGCGCAAACTGAATCTGTTGAGCCGCTTTGTCGTATTGATATTACCAAATACGGGTTCTACTGTACCCAGGCGTCGGCTATAACAATGCCGACCCTCATCACTATCGGTCCTTTCCTTCATTTTATCGATAGTCGTTAAGCCAGACTTTTTGTTTGTCGTTAATTTGATCGAGACTTGTCGCCCCTGCTCTTTTATCGGCTTACGCATACATTTTTCTAGTAGAGGGCAATCGCGACATTTCTCGAGATAGCCCGTGAAGTTGCGATAGCGATTGCCGTCAATAACACGGGTGCCACCTGACCACATGGCGTTGCCCGCTGGGCATCGACAGGTTTCACTATCGGGGTCATAGCTAAAGTCTTCGGCTTTAAACCAGCGCGCCTTTCTGGCTTTGGGTTGATAGCGATCACGATCAATAAACCGGGGATCCCGCTTTCTGAAGTTACCATCAGCGATATAAGCATCGAGGTTTTGATCAAAACAATAGTCAACACTATCGCCACAGTGAAAGCCGGAATCTGCGGTGACTTTACTTTCTTTTACATAGGCCTCACCCAGGTTGTTGGCGACGGTCTATATCATGGGTTTGAGCAGGTTGTTTTCTGGTCCCTGGCCGAACGCTTGCGCACCGACGATGATCTGGTGCTTGTCATCAACCGCTGCAACACCGTTATAGCCTTGTATCACGCCGTGTGAGGTGAGCATTTTAGCGCTGTCATTATCGGTGATATTGCTTTTAACCACCTTGCCTTTGAGGCCCTTGCGGTCTTCATTGACCGCGCAGAACTTTTTTATTTTTCGAGAGGCCCGTCTGAGGCTATCGATGTTCTTTTCTTCTGCCCCACGGCGGGTAGGATTGTTGTCTTGCCCTGAGGCATCCTCTTCCCGGTGTTTGGCGAGTAGGCGCCGCACGGCGCGATTGATCTTTTTTTGTTTCTTTGCAAATTCGGCGTGAGTACCCGAATGGTCTTTTGAAGCATTGGAAGGCATCTTGCAGCCGTCAATAGCGAACATTTCACCACCAATTAAACCCTGATGACTACAGACCAGCAGCACTTCCGTAAATAGGGGCTGAATGACATCGTCCATTTGGGTGATAAAGCTTGCGATAGTGGTGAAATGGGGCTGGCTATCGGCAGACAGCGCCATGAAAATAATATTTTCCCGGCACAGCCTTTCGATTTGTCGGCTAGAGGTATGGCCGCGTGCATAAGCGGCGAGAATAATTTTTAGCAACAGGGATGGATCATAGGCAGGGCTGCCAACGTCATCGTTTTTATAACGCGCATCAAACACCGACATGTCGAGATGTTCGTCAATTAAAAAGCTCAGGGTATGCTCAAAGGTACCCGGAATGATTTGATCAGAAAAAACAATGGGAATGAATTTTGTTTGGTCAAGGTTGTAGTTCTTATAGCGAGCCATAACAAAATCAACTAAAGGGCTAATGGCTTTATTTTAAAAGATTGAGATGCATTAATCTCGGTAAAAACAGGGTTTGACCGGGTTTTTCTACAGCCTCAACGCCGCCAACACGCGCGGCTTTGTAGTGAAGGCTAAGCCGCAACGAAAAAGGCGTCGCCGTGATTGGCCTAGTTATGTGCCACTACTCGTTTGCCTCCAGCGTGTCGAATATTTCCTGTGATAACCCCCTGAATTCGCTGTGAATAGATTCAGACAGGGCTGTAATATTGTCGAAATTTGGATTAGCCAGAAGCGCAACTTCGAAAATAGAATACTCTGGCATTGCTTCAGGGTTTACCCACGCAACGCCTTTCAGCTTTTCCCAATAGCGAATTTGTACATCTTTCGTTTGTCCGAGCAGCCACAGTTCGAAGTGTGCTTTCTGGTGGTTAAGCACAATAGCAAGCTTGAGTTTGTTCCGCTTTAAATATTCATTTTGTAGATAAAAGTATGTGAAGTCTATGTAGCCATGCATTACGTTTGCTACAGAGAACTCCCCTTTGTATTTTTTTGAGAATTCAGTCCGAAGGATTTGAACAATACCGACCAAGCTTTGGTAAGTTTTCTGGATTTCTCCACTAGCGAAAGCTTCTTTGTAAGCAGATATATGGTCGTTTAATTTTTCACCTGACATTATCCGTGGCCTCTGACTTTAACTGGCACATAACGCCGCCAGCAGGGGCTGATAAACCAGAGCAAAGCGGCGGTTTGGCAGTCCCACTGGCTGGCTTTGTTATGCAAGCCTCATACAGGTGAGGCACTAAGTCGAAGCGGGTAGCTCGCAACATTTAAAAGCTTACTCAGCATGCACCGAAACGCTCGGAATGATACAAAACTATGTGCCACGCACCCCTTAACTATAAAAGTATGGTCACCATCAACAGTGAGGTTATATACCGGCACAAATTCGTCAGTAAAACAAACATTTTCGACGGTATGAGTTTCTTGTTGACCGCTATCTGTTACATAGACTAGCTCGTCACCGACCTTTAAATCTTTTACAGGCACCCAGCCGCGTGTTGTTTGCACTGGATGTAATTTGGTAGCTCTAAACGAAAGGCCATGAACATTCGATTTCACGCTAACAAGATGATGCGGCCTATGTGAATCAAAGCGCTTGATATTTACAGGTACTATATTTCCATTAGAATCCATGCTGGATACAACATCACCCTTTTTAAGTGAACTAAGCGCTTTATAGCCAGCTGGAGTCAGAATTAATGAATCACCTGGAAAACATCCATTATCATTTTTACTGTTCTGCTGCCGCCTAAGCTCGTCCTGACCGGCATTAAATGCTCCACCAACGTTAGGGTCTTTTCCTAGACCACAGGAACCGCACCCTGCTGGGCCTCCACCCGGCGCACCACAATTTGGACAACTCATAAAAATCTCCTTAATCTACGATAGTTTTCTAAGTTATACCGAAACCAAGAATTATTGCCTTTAGAAATCCCCGATCCCAATATGTTTTTACACAACTTCCTAAGTTTTAACAATATGCATAACGCCGCCAGCAGGGGCCGAAAAACCAGAGCGAAGCGGCGGTTTTTTGGTCCCTCTGGCTGGCCTTGTTAGCGGTCTTTTCCTGCGTTGTAGATTGCTTTAGCCATCATTTCAGTGGTGGTTGTTTCATTATCTCTAGTTCTACTTGTATCAGGGCTATAATCACCATTTTTGTACATTTCCCACTCAGCATTAAGTAGCTTCTCTTCAAAATGATTTAAGTTGAGATTCAACCACATGGAAAGCTGTTGAAAGTTATGTGCAATTTTTTCGCCCTGTTGCTCCTTTAGAAAGGATTCCAAGTCGATTGGGTAGTTTCGCTCCTCAGCAGCCATTATTGCTGTTCGCGCTGTTGTTAGTAATTGTTGCCCTGTAAATTGCATTGAATAGTCTATTACATCGTGACGAAGACCATATTCAAGTCTCACCCTTTTAGAGTGAGACCAATACCTATCTTCCAAAAGTACAAGGCGTTTATAGTAGGTTTTTAAAATCTCAGCCTCAATGAGGCCCTTAGTGTCAGACTTCAGTTCATCGAAGGTCTTAAGTTTTACATTGGTGCTTTCAGCCGCTTCAAATGCACCGCTTTGAAACCCTGCTATAGATATAATAAATCCGCGATCTGCACCTATGTCGTCTACAATCGACCTAAGTGCTAACACTTGAGCCTTGGTCACTTTACTCTTCCAATGTTTCGCCTCAACAATCCAAGTAATGTTTTCACCCAAAAATTTGGTTTTGACGAATACATCAACGTCATGGCAAGTTCGTACACCTTGAACTCGGACGTTAGTCTCTGCATCAGCTCCTAGCGAATCAAAGTGATCTTTTATGTCTTCCTGAAAGATATACCAATCTGAATCTTTACTCATAACTACCTTTGACCGCTAACGCCTGCATAAACGGCGGCTTTTACGCAGCGAAGCGGAGAAAAAGCCGTCCGGTGGAGGCCCATCGGGCCGGAACGAATTTGATGC
>CAJXQR010000014.1 GCA_913058345.1 uncultured Gammaproteobacteria bacterium | reverse complement strand
CAGCGAAGTCTGCAGGACAGGTCATCGTTGCAAATGATCCCGTGCATTTTACTGAAAAATTTCGTAGTGCCTGGATTTATAACCCAGGTCAACGGCGGGTGAAGCGCGCGCCACAAATTGTTCACGACAACCCGTTGCCAGAAAGCGACGGTTTGGCAACAACCGATCAGAGGTTTGGCTTGAATGGGCCAAAAGATCGATTTAACTATAAGTTGCTGGGCAAGCGTGAAATCTATATTCCCTATAATTCCTACAAGATCAACTCAGGCGACCTCAAATACGAAGATGTTATCAGTCAAAATGGGCGTTTGAATCAGAATCACGCGCGTTATGAATTACACCGAGTGTGGGTGGTTGAAGCTTCTTTGAGAGAAGGCTATCGGCATGATTATTCGAAGCGGGTGTTTTATCTTGATGAGGATTCCTGGATGATTGCCCTGATGGATGGCTATGATACTGATGCTGGTATTTGGCGTTTACAGGAGACACATAGCCTTATGTGGTATGACATCGGTTTCCTCGGCTCTACTCTCGACGTACATTATGACCTGAGTGCAAACCGCATGCTGGCCTTGTATCTCGATAATGAAGTGGATGCCCCCGATTTTACTCTTCGTCTGAAGAAGAGATATTTCACGCCAGCATCGATTCGACGCCGTAGTGTCCGCTGACCTGAAGTTTGGCTAGGGAGTTTTGTCAGCCAGTTTGATAGTTCCCTGACACGGGCCGAAAAAAGTGCCGGGTTTAAAGGGTAAATAGGGGCGCGATTAACCTCACTTCTATTACCCCAGTTGGCCGTGGCAGTAATGTAGATTCAGTAACAAGGCTATGCCTATCAATTGATAAGCTGCTCCGAGCTATTATTACTTATTTCATCAAGGCAACACTTTTAACCTGGGCATAAACAATTTTGTCTGGCGAAATATTTAGGGTCTGTACTGAGCGACGAGTGATACGTGACAAAAGACTCTGTCCGCCAACATCGCAGCGCACGAGCATTTGCGAAGGGTCGCGGTCAGGGTTAACGCTCACGACCCGTACGGGAAAGCTATTATTAATACTGATGTGTTGTGGAGGTATTAACGCGAGGCTGACGTCACGGGCGCAGACTCGCAAACGTGCTTTATGGCCGATGGGCAAAGCATTGTAGGATACGGAAACCTGGCCACCGTTGAAGGCGAGGCTAGTAAGATGAAACGTTTTATCGTGGCCGACAACACAGGCGTTCAGTACGGCTGCAGCATCTTCAAAGTGAGCAAGGGGTAATTGAGGTTCGGTAAGTAGGGTATTGATTTCGCCCGCGGCTTTTACCTTGCCCTGATCTAAGAGGATGAGATAATCCGCCAGTTGTTGCACTTCCTGCGGCGAGTGGCTGACGTACAGCACGGGAATATCCAGTGTCTGATAGAGGCTTTCCAGATAGGGCAAAATCTCAGCTTTTCCGGGTGTATCCAGGCTGGCCAGGGGTTCGTCCATTAGCAGTAGTTGCGGACTGGTGAGCAAGGCTCGGGCGATGGCTACACGCTGACGTTGGCCACCGGAGAGTTGATCGGGCTGGCGGTCGAGCAGTGTTTCCAGGCCGAGCCAGGCAACAACCTCATCAATCTGTATTTTGCGCTGGTCTTTGGTGATGCGTTGCCAGCCGTATTCCATATTTTTGCGTACATTTAAATGGGCAAACAGGCTGGCTTCCTGAAATACATAAGCGATGGGGCGGCGATGAACGGGCCAGGATTGTTTGTCGTCGTGCCAGCAAGTGCCTTTAAGATTAAAGTAACCCCGGTCAGGGTTTTCTAAACCGGCGATACAGCGCAGTAGAGTGGTTTTACCGGAGCCTGACTGGCCGAATATTGCGCTGACACCTTTGCCCGGTGCCTTAAAATCGACATCGAGCTCGAATTCGTTACGCTTTAAACGGAAGTTTGCCTCAATGCTCTGATAGTTTTCGGTCACTCATAGGCCTCATTTAAGCGTGTTGAGAATAAACATTTGTGAACTAAACATGGCGAGGTGGACATTGATCTGTGCGCCAGTAAAGTACGAGTAGAACTATAAAGGAAAACACCAACATACCAGCGGCGAGCACATGAGCCTTGTCGTATTCGTAAGCTTCGACGTGATCGAAGATTGCCATCGAAAGTACCTGAGTTTCCCCAGGAATATTGCCGCCGATCATCAATACCACGCCAAACTCTCCCAGGGTGTGGGCAAAGCCTAGCACCGCGCCGGTTATCAAGCCGGGTTTTGCTAAGGGCAGGGCGACGCTGATAAAACGACCCCAGGGCGATGCCCGCAGCGTGGCGGCGACTTCTAGCGGTCGCCTGCCGATAGCAGCAAAAGCATTTTGAATAGGTTGCACCGCAAAGGGCAGGGAGTAAATCACCGAAGCTATAACAAGACCCGTGAAAGTAAAGGGTAAGATGCCAATGCCGAGGCTCTCGGTAAATTGGCCCACCCACCCTCGGGGGCCAAGTAATAATAATAAATAAAAGCCCAATACCGTCGGCGGTAGTACCAGCGGTAGTGCAACCAAAGCATTGATTACTTGTCGATAACGCCAGCGACTATTAGCCAGCCACCAGGCCAAGGGCGTGGCAATACACAGTAATAACACGGTAGTGATCGTCGCGAGGCGCAAGGTCAGGTAGATGGGTTGGGGATCAAATTGAGTAAAATCCATGGGGATATTTCTCAGCTATTCGTCATTTTTGTTAGCGTGAGGATTTGTCTCAATGGGGCTATTACCATTGAGATAACCATTGGCTTCTATGATCGCGGTGGCTTGAGGAGATTTCAGGAAAGCGAGAAAAGCGTCACTGGCGATATTACCGTTCCCATTTTTCAATTTTACAGCGGCTTGTTGAATAGGCGTGTACAAAGCAGTGGGTATGAGCCAGTAGGAACCACGCTCAGTTTCAGGCAGGGCGAGAACCTGAGCGTATGCCAGAAACCCCATCTGAGCATTATCCGAGACCACGAACTGGAAGACCTGAGCAACATTCTGCCCAGTAACGAGCATTCCATTCATGGCTTCACTAATATCCAGTGCCTTCAAGGTTTCGATAGCCGCCGCACCGTACGGGGCCGTTTTAGGGTTGGCCAGCGCGATGCGTTCGACAGCTTTTGCAGGCCACTTGCCTTTGCTTAAGACCTGACCTTCATCATCAATCAGATCAGGGTGTCGACTCCACAGGGTTAGTCGGCCAATGGCATAGGTAAAAAGACTGTTATTAATCGCAAGTCCATCATCAACTAATTGCTGGGGGCGTTTGTTGTCCGCAGAGAGAAAAACATCAAAAGGTGCACCATTAAGGATTTGGGCGTAAAGCGTCCCAGTGGAGGCCAGGCTGGCAGTTAAGTGGTGGCCAGTTTCGTCCTCAAATACAGGTTTTAATTGTTTAATTGCGCTTGCGAAGTTAGCAGCAACAGCGGCTGTCACTTGTTCTGCGTGAGTAGTGCTATTTATACAGAACCCGAGAATTAAACCAGCGCACAGTCGAAGTAGGCATCTTTTCAGAGCTGATGAGCCAAATATAAAAGGGGGTGAAGTTAATGGGGTTGAATTTAACGATTGGGTCATTGTAGTTCCGGAAGTAGGGTGCTGAATATTTAAATGTGATCGTTTGAGTCTATCTTTAAAAGCGAATCTTATACGTAACAGTAAAGGTCAACATTAGACGTAAAGTTAGAGGCCAGTGCGTTATTCCTTATACAGGTCAATGACTGTGTGATGAGGATGTCAGCAAACAGCCACAACACTTGCGCTAAGGTCATCGGGCCAGCAGCCAACGGGTGGGCCTAGCAATGCTTCCTCGTTCTGGCTTTCAAAGCGAACCAAAAATAGAATCTTCTCCGGCTGTTGTTCAAGGTGTCCAATATTGACAATAACACCACGAGATCCTGCTGGTGCAAGTACCGCATCTTTACCATGTTCGGGAAGACTACCATCGTTGTAAATTGTGTGAGCCGCGTAAACGACATCGCCCTGCTGTAGGTTTCCAATGCTAATAAGATGTCCACTAGCATGTTTATTGTCTGCCTTTTTGCTGGAGGCGCTGTCTTGGTTGATGTTCATTTCTTTCGTTTTCTTGTTCATTAGTTTTCTCTCTATGTTCTATTTATGGTTGTAGTAAAGCTGACAAATTACATTCATTGTTGGTTCACACCTACCCCAGGCTTTGATTGTTATCGCTCAATAAATGCCTGTTTTACAGGGGGTTAGGCCTGACATAAATATTGGCACAAGCGTTGCAATCCCTAAGTTAAGTCAAGCATAAACTGAACAGGTACCGCTCAAAGCAAAGTTCGAGTTCTATTTATAGGCGTTGCAAGGTTCTTGCCAGTAAAAAATTTACAGCGACAACAACAGAGATTGTGCAAGCGGAGATAGAGTAATGATTAATTTAACCAGTAGTGCAGCAACGGCGGTCAATCGCTTTATCGAGTCATCAAGCAAGCCCATTGCCGGATTGCGAATTAAGGTCGATGGTGGTGGTTGTTCTGGATTTCAGTATGGCATGAAGTTAGAGGAAAGCGTTGGAAAAGACGACCAGGTAATTAAGGTCTCAGGTTTAACCATGTTGGTTGATGAACTGAGCTTCCCACTATTAGAAGGCATTACCATCGATTATGTAGAAACCATGGAATCCAGTGGGTTTAAGTTCGAAAACCCAAATGCAAAGAATAGTTGTGGTTGCGGAAAATCATTCTCCAGCTAATGGCTTTGGTGCCGCACTGTTCAATTTATAACTTATTTTTTTCACACGCTGTTCTAATTATTTATTGATTGGCAGGCATTTATTAGCTTGTCAAGATTCAGGAGACTAAAGCCATGTGGGATTATTCGGAAAAAGTTAAGGAACATTTTTTTAGTCCAAGAAACGCAGGCGCAGTAGAAGACGCAAATGCAGTGGGAGATGTCGGTTCATTGAGTTGTGGTGACGCATTACGCCTGACGTTAAAAGTTGAACCCGAGACCGAAATTATTCTAGATGCAGGATTTCAAACCTTCGGCTGTGGTTCAGCGATAGCTTCATCATCCGCTTTAACAGAAATGGTTAAAGGGCTGACTGTCGATCAATCATTGGAGATTAGTAATCAGGACATTGCCGATTACCTCGACGGCTTACCAGCAGAGAAAATGCATTGCTCAGTTATGGGTCGTGAAGCGCTGCAATCGGCTGTCGCCAATTTTCGGGGGGAGGTGTGGACAGATGATCATGATGAAGGCGCAATGATTTGTAAGTGTTTTGCGATCGACGAAGTGATGATCGAAGACACGGTTCGCGCAAATAATTTGAGTACAGTCGAAGAGGTTAGCAACTACACGAAGGCTGGTGGTGGTTGCGCCTCCTGCCACGAGGGTATTGAAGGCGTATTAAGCCGGGTGCTTGAAGAGCGTGGTGAGATATTTGTTGCTGATGGTGTCGGTGCGCTGCCTAAACGGAAAAAGCAACCTGCCCCAGCTGATGATTCCATAAATTCAGCCGCAGAACCCATACCCGACGCGGCAACATCAACGGGTGGTATGACCAACTTGCAGCGTATTCGCCGTATCGAAACAGTGCTGGAATCGATACGACCCAACTTACAGCGCGATGGCGGTGATGTAAACCTGGTAGACGTTGACGGTCGCAATATCTACGTCCATTTGACCGGTGCCTGTAGTGGCTGCCAAATGGCTGCGATGACACTCGGTGGTATTCAGCAGCAGTTAATTGAAGATCTTGGTGAGTACATCAAGGTAATTCCAGATACTGAAATACCCGTACAATTATCTGCGGAGGCGTAAAGATGGCTGATATATATTTGGATAATAACGCGACAACGATGGTTGACCCTGCCGTTGTAGAGGAGATGTTGCCTTATTTTAGCGAACAATTTGGCAATCCTTCCTCGCTACATAACTTTGGCAACAAGGTAGGCTTTGCACTGAAAAAGGCAAGAAAACAAGTGCAAAAATTATTGGGTGCAGAGCATGAATCAGAAATAATTTTTACTTCCTGTGGTAGCGAATCAGATGCCACTGCAATTCTCTCTGCGTTAGCTGCCCAGCCAGAAAGAAAAGAAATTATTACTACAGTTGTCGAGCATCCCGCCGTTCTCACTTTGTGTGAACATCTGGGGTCAGAAGGTTACATTGTTCATCGTCTACCAGTGGATAAGCAGGGACGTCTTGATCTGGATGACTACAAAAATTTACTTTCCGATAAAGTCGCTATTGTCAGTGTTATGTGGGCGAATAACGAAAGTGGAACTATTTTCCCAGTAGAAAAAATGGCCGAATTGGCTGCAGATGCTGGGGTAATGTTGCATACCGATGCTGTTCAGGCCGTGGGAAAAATACCGATTAATTTGGCTGACAGTGATATCCACATGTTATCGGTGTCTGGGCATAAGCTACACGCACCGAAGGGTATCGGAGTGCTTTATTTAAAACGGGGTACTCGTTTTCGACCTCTGTTAAGGGGCGGCCATCAGGAACGTGGTCGTCGCGCTGGGACCGAAAATACCACAAGTATTATTGGACTCGGTAAGGCAGCTGAATTGGCTCTTGAAAATTTGGAGTACGAAAATACAGTAGTGAAGGCTATGCGCGATCGTCTTGAGGAAGGGATTCTTACCGCAGTGCCCTACTGTTTTGTTACGGGTGATAAAGAGAATCGCCTACCAAATACTGCTAGCATAGCCTTCGAATTTATTGAGGGTGAAGCGATACTGTTACTGCTGAATAAGATCGGTATCGCCGCTTCCAGTGGTTCGGCCTGCACCTCGGGCTCCCTTGAGCCCAGTCATGTTATGCGAGCGATGGATATTCCGTATACAGCGGCCCATGGCACTACACGATTTTCACTATCGCGCTATAACACCATGGAAGAAATTGAGCGTGTTATTGAGACGTTGCCACCGATTGTTGCCCAGTTGCGAAAGCTCTCACCCTATTGGGAAGGCAACGGTCCGGTTGAAAACCCAGAGGCTCTATTTGAGCCGGTTTACGCATAATTTTATATCGGTCTCTAGTTTTCTTATTAACCCGCAGAGTTGCGGGTTTTTTTGTACCTGTTGTTTTTATAAAAAATCTCTGTGTGGTTAGTTTCACATATTATAAGTCAAAAAAATGCGATGTGGGTTTTGCGACAAAAGATTCACAGCCGTCATTATTGTTACGCGAAAATAATAATTTTTAGACATAAGTCATTGATTAATCGTTGTTAAAAATTGGAACGGGCTTTGCAATAATAAAATCACAAGATTGGGATTAACCCCAGCTTAGAGGTAAGTGAGAGATTAATGATGATTAACAATAGTCTGGATAATCGTAGAAACGATGCTATGACCGGTTGCCCTGATAATTCGGGGAAGTATTCGGCAACACGCTGGAAGCAAGTGGTAATAGATGACACCACTTTGCGCGACGGTGAGCAGAGCGCGGGCATTGCATTTACGGTGGAAGAGAAAATCGCGATTGCTCAGGGCCTGGCAGCTGCAGGAGTGCCAGAGCTAGAGATTGGTATACCGGCAATGGGTGAAGAAGAACAGTACACCATGCGCGCCATCGTTGATCTTAGACTTCCGCTTAAGCTACTTGGGTGGTGTCGCTTGGTCGATGCTGATTTGGCAGCGGCGAAAAATACAGGCGTGGCTATGATTGATTTGTCGGTGCCAGTTTCAGACCAACAAATTCGTCACAAGCTGGGCCGAACCCGTAAAGAGGTACTTAAAGACATTAAACGCCTTATACCAAAAGCACTCGACGCAGGATTTGAGGTCTGTTTGGGTTGTGAAGATGCTTCTCGTGCTGACCTTAACTATGTACAAATAGTGATGGAAACAGCACAAAATGTAGGCGCTAGAAGAATTCGCTTTGCTGATACTGTCGGAATTATGGAGCCTTTTTCTGTCGCTGATATATTTCGCATGCTGCGTGAGGGTAGTGACCTGGAACTTGAAATGCACGCCCATAACGATTTTGGTCTAGCGTCTGCCAATACAATGGCGGCGGTTTACGGAGGGGCAACGCATATCAATACCACGGTTAATGGCTTAGGTGAGCGTGCAGGGAATGCGCCACTTGAGGAGGCAGTTGTCGCCCTGCGACATCTCTATCAGGTGGAAACCGGTGTTGATAGCGGACGGTTGATGGCCTTGTCTGACTTGGTGCAGCGGGCATCAGGGCGAGACGTCGGTTGGCAAAAAAGTGTTGTAGGTGAAGGGGTATTCACCCATGAGGCGGGTATTCATGTGGATGGATTAATAAAAGACCCGCGAAATTATCAGGGTCTCGACCCGGCTGAGTTGGGACGAAGTCACAGCTTGGTGCTAGGAAAACATTCGGGCGGACGGACGATTCGTCATTGCTACACAGAACTGGGTATTGAACTTCAAGTATGGCAGGTCGATCCTCTGCTACAGATGGTGAGGACGTTCACCAGTCAATATAAACGTGTTCCCCAACATTCAGAACTTCATAATTTCTATCTTCAGCTTTGTGACTTCGAACCCTTGGTATTACAGCGGGATGTTAGCAAGACTCCCATAACTAAAGGAGGACGAGTACAGTGAACACATTTGTCGACATAAATAGTGCTGAACGCAGTGAGGGAATAATAGACGAATCGGGAAGTTATTCTGCGTGTGAAGAGAGAGGGCCTATGGTTAACGGGGATAGTAGAAATAATGACTCGGTTAATAAAATTATCCCAAAAAAAAGTGTATTGAGCCTGTGGCGAAAAGATGTCCGAACGGCACTGGAACGTGACCCCGCAGCACGTAATAGCCTGGAGGTTCTCACTACTTACCCCGGTGTTCACGCCATCATGATTCATCGTATCAATCATCGGTTGTGGTTGCGGGGTGCGCGTTATCTCGCTCGATTATTAGCCTGTATCACTCGACTTATAACCAATGTTGATATTCATCCTGGTGCGGTGATCGGCGAGAATTTCTTTATCGATCACGGTGCAGGTGTGGTGATCGGTGAAACGTCTGTAATAGGCAATGGCGTCACTCTTTATCACGGTGTCACTTTGGGCGGTACAAGCTGGAGCAAAGGTAAGCGCCATCCTAGCCTTGGTGATAATGTCATGGTTGGTGCTGGTGCAAAAATTCTTGGCCCAATTACTATTGGTAACGGTAGCCGCGTGGGAGCCAATTCAGTCGTTGTTACGGATGTACCGGAATCATGCACAGTCGTCGGTATCCCCGGTAGGATCGTCAAGGTTCGTGAAGCGGGTCGGCAAAATGCCTATGGTGTTGATCTCGACCATCATTTAATTCCAGACCCTGTGGGTAAGCTAATTGCCTGCATGCTACAGCGCATTGAAACACTTGAAAATCGTGTGGTTCACCTTACTGGCATCGCTCAAGGGGATGCTGATGAGATGTATTGCGAACCCGATAATGAAATTTGTGAAATTAACTGTGCGACCGCAGCAAGGTAGGTATTTTGTCAATACTCGAGTGGTACTTATCGTTCTACTACTACCGCACAAATAGACACTGATATTGATTAAGCGTTGAGGATAAAAATGGATTTATTGAAATTTGAAGGCGGTGATCTTTACTTCGATGATGAAGATAATGAATCAGTTACCGCTTTGCTTGATGAGGCTGCAAAAAATTATGGTAGGGCAAGCGGTGACATTGTCTACAGTAAAGAATCGGAAACTTTACTGTTGAGGGCGGCCGCTATTTCACCTGAAAATCTTTCAGTTTTAGTGGGTCTGTATCGCTTTTACTACTATCAACACCGTTATGAAAATGCTTTACAGGTAGCTTATCGTGTACTCGAGGTGATTGGTAAAAAGATAAGTTTCCCCGAATGCTGGAACGATTTAACACTAGATCACATGGGCCTTGGCGCAATGAACTCCATGCAGATGGTGCGGTTCTATTTATTCGCTTTGAAAGGTATCGCATTTTTAAACTTAAGACTAAGAAGAATTACTGAGGCGAGAGCAATACTCGACAAGGTAGTTGATCTCGATAAGGCGGACAGGATAGGCGCTAAACAGCTACTGATGCTTGTCTATACTTATGACATTAGCCAGTTTGAAAACGAAACGCGAGTGGCGGAGGAATTATGATGAGAGACAACGATTTTTTTAATGACCTAGAAGAGCTGAGTTCAGCAGAAGATTTCCTTGAGTACTTCTCGATTGAGTTTGACCCAAAAGTTGTTCATGTGAATCGTTTGCACATTATGCAACGTTTCCATGATTACCTGCATAAAGTCAGCGAATTGCCAAAGCAGGGACAAGCTCTTTCGGGATTGTACAAAACCCTGCTAACACAAGCTTACGAGGACTTTGTTGCTTCCGATGCACAGACTGAAAAAGTATTCAAAGTGTTCCATGCGGACGAACCGCAGGTTGGTTTTGTGTCGGTCGATCAGCTCTTGGGTTCTTAACAATGCGCCCTGAGTACGAATATGGCTCTCATGTGCGCCTGATACGAACCGTCCGTAATGACGGCACCTACCCAGGGCTTGAAGTGGGTCAGGTTTTGATTCCAAGGGGCAGCGATGGCTTTGTACATGATGTCGGTACATATTTGCAGGATCAATTAATTTACCGGGTTAATTTCGTCACGGCGGGGCGAACCGTGGGCTGCCGTGGCGAAGAGCTGATTGCTGCTGACCGTGAATGGCTGTCGAACGCGTTTGAATTTAGAGACCGAGTAGTAGCCAATCGGGATATCTCCGTTGGCAGTGAATTAATAGCCCGCTGTGGCGATGAGGGTGAAGTTGTTAAGGTTGTACGTGAATCTGATACTAGCTTTCACTATCACATACGTTTTCATCAACGCACCTTCACAATGCCGGAATCGGTTTTGAGTCGTAAATGTTGAATTTATTATTTCGGATGGTTGATCTGAGCTGGGTGAGGGCAAATGACTGAGGTCTGTAACGAGGTGACATCGACAGTACCAACGAGCGATAAGATAGCCCATCGATACCACCTGCTAGTCGTGGCTCAAGAGCAATTTGGTCGTCATGTTACTGAACTTGATGATGAACAAAGGCGACAGGCTGAGCGGGTTGCTGCACGTAAATCTGTTATTGAAGATAAAGTGCTTGGCACAGAAATGGCGGTAGGGGTTACGATTCCAGAGAGTATACTTGACGAAGCCATAGAGAAGGTGAGGGCGCGCTACGACAGTAAAGATGAATTCGAGCAGTCAATAATTGCGAATGGGTTAAACCTTGCCTCGTTACGTAAAGCTATTGCACAAGAGCTAAAAGTCGATGCTGTGATGGAACGTGTGGCAAACCAAATTCCCGCGACCGATGAAACCGAGGCTGGCCTCTATTACTACGTGAATAAAGATAAATTTAAACGGCCGGAAACACGTACAGCCAGCCATATTCTTATCACTATCAATGATGATTACCCCGAGAACACTCGGGACAATGCCCAGCGAACAATAAATGAAATAGCCGTGCGCCTGAATAAAAAAAAGTACAGCTTCAGCGATCAGGCAAGCAAACACTCCGAATGTCCAACTGCCATGAATGGTGGTTTGCTGGGTAAAGTTAAAAAAGGTGTTTTATTTCCAGAGCTAGAACGGGAACTATTTAGTCTAAAAGCAGGTGATTTAAGCGCTGTTATTGAAACGGAGGTGGGACTCCATTTGCTTTTTTGTCATGAAATAGAACCACCCGGCATTATGCCTCTAAGAGAAATATTACCACGCCTTTGTGAGAAATTAACCCTCGACGCCCGTGAAAAATATCAGCGTCAATGGCTTGCCAAGATATTAAAAACGGGTGCATCAGAAGCAACGAATGAGGTGGCTTAATCATGGCTGACACTGTTTCAATAGATGATGCTCATTGCTCCTTCTGTGGTGTAGAGCAAAGCGCTAGTGTGCCATTGATAGCGGGCAATGACGGCAGGATTTGTGAGGATTGTGTGACCTTAGCCCACCAGGTTGTCAGTAGTTGGGGCGGGCGAAATAAAGGCCAATCTGTTGCGGAAAATCTACGCACACCACAACAGATCAAAGATTTTCTTGATGACTATATTATCGGTCAAGACAATGCGAAAACAACGCTAGCGGTCGCTGCTTATAATCACTACATGCGTTTACTCAACCAGGAAAGCCACACCACTCTTTGTGCTGATCACTATACAGAGCTGGAAAAATCTAATGTATTAATGGCTGGCCCTTCCGGAACAGGTAAAACTCTGTTGGTTAAAACACTAGCGAAAATTATTGGCGTGCCCTTTGTGGTTGCCGACGCCACAACGCTTACTCAGGCGGGCTATGTGGGTGACGATGCCGACACTATTTTGCAGCGCTTACTGGAAGCTGCGGGTGACGATGTACAGTTGGCTCAGTGGGGTATTGTTTACATCGATGAAATAGACAAGATTGCCCGTAGCAGTGATAACGCTACAGCAGTACGTGATGTGTCAGGTGAAGGCGTACAGCAGGCCCTGCTAAAAATGGTCGAGGGCAGCGAAGTTCGACTCACAAAGTCGAACGGGCGACAGCAGTCTCGAGATGATAACGAAAAAACCATTGATACGACTCACATTTTGTTCATCGTTGGTGGTGCCTTTGCAGGTCTTGAAGAGTTGATCGGCAAGCGGATAAAACCGGAAACTCGTAGTATCGGTTTTCAAGCCTCCTATGACGACGAATCTGAAAGTGAAATTGAAGAGTTACTGAGTGCCATGCGGCCTGATGACCTTCAACGCTTTGGTCTAATCCCTGAGTTTATTGGCCGCTTTCCTATTATTACTTTCTTGCAGGCTCTCGATGTCGATGCGTTATTGCGGGTGTTGCAAGAGCCTCGTAATGCACTGATCAAACAATACGTCAAGTTATTTTCCTATCAGAATGTAGAGCTGGTGTTTACCGATGCGGCCCTTAAGCACATTGCGCAGGAAGCAGTCGATCGCAATACCGGCGCTCGCGGCCTACGTGGTGTCCTCGAATCGATATTGCGCAATACTATGTTTAGTATGCCTTCAAAAGAAAGGCTAAAAAAATGTGTTGTTGATGTGCGGACAGTTGATGATAAGGTTGATGTTTTTGTTGATGAGTTTTTGAATCAGGCCTCGGGTTCTATTGCAAAATCTTCTGATGAGAACCCGCTAGCCGTTGTGAGTGAACCTGGTTAGGAAAGCTTGGGTTAAGCCATCGGTATCTAAGTGTTCGCAAGAAAAGTCTATCCTAAGCAATGACAGTAGATACGCCTTGTTTTCAACATGGTTGATTCGTCCTGTTAAAAATTGAATGCGATAAATTGAATTTGATGTTTTTTTAAAACATGCGTGGTGAAATCTTTTGCCGTGCAGTGGTTTAGCCGTTTGCATAATGCCGGCAGAAGGGCCAGTTTGTCTTACTGATCAATAACATTTATTGAGATTGGTGGTTTACACAGGAACATTTTGTCGTGACGTAGAGCATCACTAAAATGTCGATCAGCAAGGTATCGAATGAACCGCCGGTCATTAAATAATTTTTAAAGCGGGATGATGCACAATACCCGTTATTGCATAATCGGATACAGAACACAGTAGCTCGCGAGTAAGATGACCGTTGAAAACCTGAAGCTTATCGGCCCGATAAATGAGCGAAACGTGCTAGGTTGATCGACAACGAATAGGCATCGGTATTTTATGACCCTTGGCCTGCTTTATCTTGAGCGCCAGTATTTACGCTATTTTCCAGAAACGTACTTTTCCAGGCTGTGAAACCACCCTTAAGGCTATAAACAGATTTAAAGCCTACTTTACTGAGTAATTCTGCCAGGTCTTTACTGCTGATACCTTGATAGCAATACACAATGATTGAACGATTGTACTCTTTTTTCTTAATCAATGATTCGGTCAGTGAATCGTGGGCGAGCATGGCGCCGTCGATATGCTGCTCTTTATAGGAATGAGCGTCGCGGGTATCGAGTAGAATTGGGCCATGGGTTTCGATAATTATCTTTGCCTCATGCGGAGAAACCTCTATTACGGTACTCATGGCTAGCTCCTTGAAGTAGCTGGTTTATGGCTTAGACTGTACGGTGCTGACACCTAAGAGTAGAGTGCCGCCAGCATTGGGAAAGAGCTGTGAACTGCGCCTTCCCGCTGCTTATCTGATTTGACAAAAGAATTAGGCGGCCAGAGCTTCGCTGAGGCCAAAGTCTTCAGCAATTAATTCGAACCAGGCCTTTAGTCGCTCCTCAGTGAGTTTTGCCTGATTGTCGAGATCTAGCGCAAGGCCGACGAACTTGTCATCGACAATGGCTTCTGAGTGGTCAAATTCATACCCATCTGTCGGCCAGGCACCGACCACCTTGGCACCGCGCTCAATCAGGAAGTCATACAACTCTAACATAGCGTCCAGGAATTCATGGGCATAGCCTATTTGGTCACCCAAGCCATAAATAGCTACTGTTTTACCTGTAAAGTCAGCATCTTCCAACTTGGGTAAAAACTCTTCCCAGCTCTCATTTTCACACTCCGCTGATAGTCCCGGTAATAAGCCATCGCCAAGTGTGGGGGTCCCAAGAATAAGATATTCGTAGGTAGTAAGATCTTCAGCCGTGATGCGGTTGACATTTAGTGGGGCTGCAACGGTGTCATCGTCGAACATTTTTTTAATCATTTTCGCTACTTTGCGAGTTTTTCCCGTGTCGCTACCGAAAAAAAGTCCAATTTTTGCCATTATAAAGTCCTCAAGGTCAATAAGTTCTTTCCACTTGTAATTTATTAAGAGAAAGAATGTCGCTGTGTGTCCCTGTTTTATTGCAGAACTTGTGCCGTTTTATGATTCTCGCTCCTATTTTAAGTCTTTGAAAAACAACGCTTATAGAAGTGTTTTCATCGTGATTAAACAATTTTGTTGGTTTGTTAACATAACAAAATTTAACTCAGCCCCGCTATTGTGGTGATTGCGACAAAGGGTATTGTTTGAGGCTAGGCTTACATAAGTGCGGGGTGAACAGTCGCGCCTTCATCGACATTAATAGCCTTTACCAGTGCGGGGCACTGTTCAAGGCGGCCTTTCAATAAAGTCGTGACATAAGGTAACAGTGCGGTGGAGAGGGCGGCAGAGGCCGTGCGGGGAACACTGCCGGGTAGATTGGTAACCCCCGCATGTATCACCCCTTCGTCGAGGTATGTCGGCGCACTGTAATCTGTGGCGCGCATGGTTTCTATGCAGCCACCCTGGTCGATGGAAATATCGACGATAACTGAGCCTTTAGGCATGGCGTGCACCATCTCGCGGGTAATTAACGTCGGCGCGACTGCACCTGGAATTAATACTGCGCCGATGAGTAAATCGGTATTCGTCAGCGTTTTAGTCAGCGCCTGTCGGCTTGGATGCAGGGCAGTAATATTAGCTGCAATTGCGCGAACTCGCTTCAACGCTTGTGGATTAATATCAAACACGGTGACATTAGCACCCAGTGCCGCAGCTTCCATAATGGCGAAGGTTCCCGCTGTGCCCGCACCTAGCACCGTCACATGACCGCGTTCCGTTGCTGTGGCACCACCGAGTAATACACCTCTGCCCGCCGTGCCGTAGACGGTGTGGCCCTGCAGCCAATAGGAGGCACTT
Organism: uncultured Gammaproteobacteria bacterium; assembly: GCA_913058345.1. Lineage (GTDB taxonomy): Bacteria > Pseudomonadota > Gammaproteobacteria > Pseudomonadales > Porticoccaceae > Reddybacter. The sequence continues at coordinate 41,941 of CAJXQR010000014.1, read as the reverse complement.
TGAACGGCAACGCGGCCAGCAATTTCACTCATTGGCGACAGTAAAGGTAACTGTTTGCCTTCTTCTACGGTTTCAAAGGCTATGGCCCTCAGGCCAATATTCTGTAATTGTTCAAGTAGACAGGGGTTAGCGGCGAGATGGAGATAACAAAAAAGCTGATGTTCTCTCCGTAGATATTGTAAGTCTGTGGTTATCGGTTCTTTGACTTTGACAATGAGCTCCGCTTCTTCATAAAGCGCTTCGGGGGATGCGCAAATGATCGCGCCAGCATCGCCATAGCTGAGATTGTCGTAACCACTGAGTAGACCGGCATTCGATTCGATAAATACCTCGCCGCCTTTGTCGACGATTTCTGCGACAGCCGAGGGTAACAAGCTGACCCTGCCTTCCATCACCTTGGTCTCTTTGGGTATGCCCAGTTTTAACATCGTGGTTTTTTCTCTCGGAATTATTCGTCGTCGTCGTCATCATCTTCGTCGAGCACGCGGGTGACCTTGCGATAGATCTCGATACGATCTCCCTCGTTGACGGTGGTGTCGAGTTTGGCCAGCTTGCCGAATATACCGACGCGCTGGGTCTTGAGATCGATGTGGGGAAAACGCTGGGTAATGCCGGAGGCCTGAATTACATCCTCGATACTGGCATTGTCATCAATGCTGATGGGTAACCAGGCCTGCCGGTTTTCCTCTGTGTAGGCAACACTTACGTTCATGGTTTTCTCCTGTTTTCTTCATTGCTTGAGGCGCAGTCATTTCTCTGATGAGCGGAAGACACTGATCTCATATATGAGTCCATTTTATCCAGCATGGTGCTTTAAGCAGCGGGGGGCTGGGTAAGTTGTGGGTTCGGCTCCAGTGTGACCAGTTGCTCTTTCGCAGGTTTTTTAAAACGTTTATCAAGTAGACGTTTTAAGGCCAACAACAAGCCCAGTACTAAAAATCCGCCGGGGGGCAGGGCTACAATAAGCACACCTTGACAATCCTCCATCAACACAGTTTCCGCCCAGTGCATTTGTTCACCGAGTAATAATGATGCGTGAGCAAATAGAGTACCGCTGCTGATAATCTCCCGGATAGCGCCGACAACCACTAGTACCCAGCTAAAACCCACACCCATGGCCAAAGCATCGACGATGGCATGGCCTATACTTTGGCGTGAAGCAAACGCTTCGACCCGTCCGAGAATGGCGCAGTTAGTGACAATCAAGGGAATGAACAGACCGAGTACTTTGTAGAGTTCGTGCATCCAGGCGTTGAGAAGCATGTCGACCAGTGTGACAACGGTGGCAATGAGGACGATAAACACCGGAATACGCACCTGAGGGGTGATAGAGTCTTTTAACAGGGAGACCAGCAGGCTAGCGGCTACCATCACTGCGATGGTTGCCAGCCCCATGCCCAGGCCATTAGTCGCCGTGGTGGTGACAGCTAATAGTGGGCAAAGGGCCAACATTTGTTCTAGAGCAACATTGTTGCTCCAGAAGCCGTCATTAATAATTTCTTTATAGGTGGGTTTGTCCATCAGTTTTACCTCGAGCTTCTGCTTTTGCGGCAATCTCGTTTTGATAGAGCAATAGTGCTTTATGAACCGCGGCAACGACTGCTCTCGGGGTGATGGTGGCACCCGTAAATTGATCGAAATCGCCGCCATCTTTACGCACATGCCACTGCTTTTCACTGGTGTTAGCTAGCGACCGGCCATTAAACGTCGTGATCCAAGGATCTTTCGCAAGCTCGATCTTATCGCCAAGCCCTGGGGTTTCAGTGTGGCTAATTACCCGCACGCCAAGAATCTCACCCCTCGCGGCGAGGCCAACAATGAGACGAATATCACCGCTGTAGCCACGCCCCATGCTTTCAAAGGCAACGGCGTTGGTTTCGCCCTTTTTAATAGCGACGTAGGCAGGCACCGCTTGCTTCGAATAAGCGGGGTCATTGACCCTGACGACGTTAATAAGTGGGTTGTTGTCATAGAGGTGGTGTGGCAAGACCTGTTGCAAGAGGGCCAGGCGGTCTTCTTCAAGGCGTTGGGCAATGGGCCCTTGCGTTCTGCTATGGCCGAGTAATATGAGTACACTGACCAGAAAACATACCCCACCCAATAGCCCCGCGTGATAGCCAACACGCTGTCGATAACTAGGATTGGCAACGGGTGTCGTTGATCTTTCCATTTAAGGTCTCTCCGGTTTTACAAGGGGCTTTGTCTCTTTACCCTGACCGGACTTACCTTCGCTTACCGAGTTGGGTTCAAGGTTGGGATGAATAGTTGACTGCCTGCTGATTTTGCGCCGATGCCCATAAATGCGGGGTCGACAGTAAAGATCAATTAAGGGTGTTACGGCATTCATAATCACTACCGCAAAGGCTACTGCTTCGGGGTAGCCGCCCCAGGTGCGAATGATGAACGCCAAAGCACCACAGCCTGCGCCAAAGATAAGTTGTCCCAGGCGACTGCTTGGCGAGGTGACTAAATCGGTGGCAATAAAAAACGCACCGAGTACCAGGCCACCGGATGAGAGATGAAATAGCGGTGGGGCATAGTGCTGTGGATCGATCGTTTCAAACAGGCTGGCAAGTATCGCTACACAGAGCAGCATTGAGATGGGGATATACCAACGAATAATGCGTAAAGCCAATAACCAGATGCCGCCAAAGCTCAGCAGAAGTGCAGAAGTCTCTCCCATACTGCCGCTGCTGGCACCCCATAAGGTCGTTGCTGGTGACACACTATCGCTGGATAGTATCTCAATGGCGTCGAGGCCCTGGCTGAGTGCGGTTTTAAGGTGTCCAAGGGCGGTGGCACCCGTGCTGCCATCGGCAGGTACCTGATGATTAAAAATAATACCGATACTATCGATTAACCCCGGTGCTTGGGCACTGTTAATTGGCAGTACATGTGCCCACGTGGTCATCTGCACCGGGAAAGAAATCAGCAAAGCGGTGCGCGCTAACATAGCCGGATTAAATAAATTGTGGCCGATACCGCCGTAAAGGTGCTTACCAATGGCGATGGCAAAGGCGCTGCCCAGCACGCCAATCCACCACGGAGCCCAGGGCGGCAAGCTCATAGCAAGAAGCCAGCCGGTTAGCAGGGCAGAACTGTCGCTAAGCCGAGCAATGAGCTGGCTTTTTTTGCCGCGGATAATGAGACAAATAGCCTCCGTTACTAAAGCGCTAAGGCAGGTTATTACCCACAGCACAAGGGAGGGCCAGCCAAATAAATAAAAACCAAAAAGTGTTGCGGGTAGCAGAGCGTAACAGACCTGGCGCATCATCCAGTCGACATTGAAACGGTCGTGGGCGTGGGGTGAGGCGATAGGATCAATCATGATCAGCTGCATGTGTCGTGTTATATGTCATGGCTATAGCGCTTCCGTTTCAGCTGCATCGACGATTTTATTGCTTTGTGCCTCTGAACCGGCTTGGTTTTCCCTTGCATTAGCCGCTGCGGCTTTAGCCTCTCGGGCTTTCTTATTAGCTTCAGACTTAGCTTTCTTTGCCGCTACTTTAGCGGCTTTTTCTGCGGCCTTTATGGCGGCCTCTCTTATCAGTCGTTGTTCTTTTGACGCTGATAAATCTCGGGTGTATTCGAGTTTGCGTTGTTCGAGGGAACGCAGGCTGAGCTCGCCTTTGGCATATTGGAAATAGTGCACTAAAGGAATATGGGAGGGGCAGACATAGGCGCACGAGCCACAGAGGATGCAATCGGCCAGGCCGTAATCCTGTGCGCCATCAAGGTCGTCAGATTTCGCACGAGAGGCAATTTCCAGGGGCATCAGCCCCATTGGGCAGGCGGATACGCAACGAGCACAGCGGATACAGGGCGATGAAGGGGTGGCGTTGACTTCGTCGCTCGCGAGCGCCAGTAGTCCCGATGAACCCTTGGTTATAGGCGCATTCAATGAATGAATAAGCTGACCCATCATTGGCCCACCCATTAACAGACGAGCTGGATCATGGCTTAAGCCACCGCACTGTTCAATTAAATCGCGCATGGGCGTACCGATTAGTGCCTCTATATTTTGCGGGTTTTTAACGGCCCCGCCGGCAACAGTGACTACCCGGGAAATAAGCGGCAAGCCACCGCGCAAACTCTGACTAATGGCACGCGCGGTAGCGACGTTGTGCATAATTACACCGATATCCGAGGAGCGCCCGCCGCTGGGCACCTCTCTTCCTGTCACGGCATGTATTAACTGTTTAGCTGAGCCCATGGGGTAGCGGGCGGGTACAACTACCACGTCAATATCACTAAAGCTCTCACATACTTTAGTCATGGCCGCGATGGCTTCGGGCTTGTTGTCTTCTATACCGATGGATGAGCGGGGAGCGCCGGTGATGTAGGCAATCAAACGTGCTCCATCGATGATATCCTCGGCCCATTCCCGCATGAGTAAATCGTCTGCTGTTAAATAGGGTTCGCACTCGCTACCGTTGAGCAAAACACGTTCAACTTTTTGTCGGCTTTTATTTAATTTCACTGCGGATGGAAAAACCGCTCCACCCATACCGACGATGCCAGCATCGGCAATACGTTTTGCTAATCGTTCGGGCGGTTCTTGAAAAAGATCGCCGTTGGTTTTACCCGTATCGATGTTCGTAACTGGCTTATCATCACCGTCACTTTCAAGAATAATGCCGGGTGCCAACAGGCCCATTGGGTGGGGCACCTGAATGTTGTCGATGGCGACGATGGCACCGGAGGTGGGGGCGTGAACGGGTGCTGACACATTACCTGCAGATAATGCCAGTGGCTGACCCTTTAATACTTTATCCCCGATTTTAACGATAGGCTCGGCTGCCACGCCAGCATGCTGGCGCAAGGGCAAATAAAGCTGTGGTGGTAAAGAAGCGTATGCAATGGGTTTATCAGCAGTATGCTGCTTATGGGGCTCGGGATGGACACCTCCACGCGAGGAAAATAACTGGGAAAGCTTAAACATAAGCCGTGTTTCTCCTCGTGCGAGTGCCGTCTTCGTTAGCGGTATTTTTCAAACCGTGTTGTTGAAGCCAACCTTTAGTGTAAAGACGGGGTTTAAAATAAGACATGTCAGGCCACCAAACGCGGCCATTGCCAGTTTTCTACATTCACCGACTCTGGTGAGAGTTCGATGCAATCTTCAGGGCAGGCCTCAAGACAGTCCCCGCAGCCAGTACAGGCGGCTGCAAACACGCTATGCATTTGTTTGTTGGCACCCATAATGGCGTCGGTAGGGCAAACTTTGTAACACCGTGTGCATCCGGTGCACCTGTCTTCCACGATGTGTGCGATCAGTTGTCCTTTTATATCACTGACATCGAGATCAACACCCAGCATCTCTGCTAGAGTGTCTGCAAGTTGGCGTCCACCGGGAGGGCAGCTGGTCACCGGTGCTTGGTGCTTGGCTATGGCTTCGGCAGCGGGTGCACAGCCAGCGAAGCCACACTGCCCACATTGTGTGCCGGGCATTAAGTTCTGAATTTCGAGTGCGAGGGGATCTTCGTCAACAGCCAGAAAGCGATCGGCATAGGCTAATAAGGTGCCTATCGATAAGCCTAAAAGGGTCAGTACACCGAGGGCAATATACATAGTGTTCTCCTTGTGGAGAGATTTGCCGAGTTTAAGTCAGTGTGGGAAGTACAGTCGTGAACTGAGCTTTAAACAAGTCCGGAAAATCCCATAAAAATCATTGATAACAAACCTGCCGTCACCAGGCCAACGGGAGCGCCGTCAAATACTTCTGGCACATCGGCCAGGGCCAGGCGTTGACGCAAACCGCCAAAAATGAACATCACCAGTGTGAAGCCCAACGAAGCACCCAGCCCATAAACGAAACTTTGAATAAAATCATGTTGTTCACTGACGTTAATCAGAGCGACACCTAAGACGGCGCAATTAGTAGTAATGAGTGGTAGATAAATGCCCAAAGCTTTATACAATGCAGGGCTTATTTTTCGCGTCACCATTTCAGTGAATTGCACCAAAGCGGCAACCACTAAAATGAAAGTCAGGATACGAAGAAATTCAATATTGAGTGGTACCAACAAGTAAGTTTGTAATAGCCAGCTACAAACCGAAGATAAAGTCAGTACGAAAGTTGTTGCCAGGCCCATGCCTATGGCCGTATTTAAATTATTGGATGCGCCCATAAAGGGGCACAGGCCGAGAAATTTGACCAGAACAACATTGTTGATCAACACCGTGCCAATAAATAAATGAAGGTATTCCATGGTCTAATTCGAACGCCCCGTTTCAATTTTTCCAGTCCTGCATGAGAAACACTATTGTTTATGCAGTAATTACCGGTGGTTTTGCATGAAGCGTGCCACCGATGGATTTTTGATAAATAGAAAATAAATATGCATATTTTCAAGTAGTTGATACGTTGTTGTACCGGCGTCGAGGGAGTGATTGTCGTATTCGTTACAAAAATTGACGATAGCTAAGCCGGGCTATGTTATCTGTCCTACATAATGGTCTGGTATGGGCAACAGACCGTCGACTTTATCTAAAGTAAACAGCAACTTGGCATTTATTAATGCAGTGGCGCAAAAGTTGCTTTCTGCTTATAGGTAATACTGAGAGAGTAACAACGGGCCGCTAATGATGAGCATCGATAAACCAGAAGGCTATATTTATAGCGGGTGTGCGTACACCAACACAATTTTAAGTAGGTGAGATAATGCCTAATTATCGCTTTCCCAATACGTCAAATTCCGGGTCGACGGATAAGACTGTTCTGGATAAATCTTCAGAGACGGAATATAGACAATGTAATGAAAACGCCGCGCGAAATTTAGCTGCACTGGCTAATCTTGAAGCGGGAAAGCTGGAGAACTCTGTATTTTTACAGGCAGTCGAAAATGCGCCGGTAGCAATATCTATTACCGATCTTCATGCAAATATACTTTATACCAATGCTGCTTTTTGTGATGTTACTGGCTATGGGCTTGATGAAGTCATTGATAATAATGAATCTATTCTTTCCAATAAAGCGACACCACGCCTTGTTTATCAGGCTTTGTGGGGTCGGCTATGGCAAAAGAAATCCTGGTCGGGCCTACTCGTTAATCGACGTAAGGATGGCAGTTGTTATCTCGCGGAGTTAACTGTTGCGCCTGTTCTTGACGAAGCGGGAGAGGTTATTCATTACCTGGGTATGCATCGGGATGTGAGTGATGTGTATTTTCTCGAACAGAGTGTTCGAAATCAAAATAAATTGCTGGAAAAGGTGCTTGACCAGGCGCCAGCAGCCATTGCCATGCTCACTAAAGACAAGCGTGTGATGATGAGTAACAGGACCTATCAAACAATGGCCAGTGAACTTTCACCGCGAGCTCCCGCAGAAGTTGTCTTGCACGCCTTGGAAGATAGCTACCCGGATCTTCTCAAAGATGGTGCCAGTTTTGAAAATCAGGAGATTGGTCTTGAGCTAGGTAACAATAATTACCGCTGGTTTAATTGTTTCGGCAACTGGGTAGAAACAGAAACTGAAGGTGCAGAGGCCTTTTTTGAACGCTCTGAACAATGCCATTTGCTATTGGTTGTTATTGACATAACAAAAATGCGCAATAGGCAGCAAGAGTCACAAATGAATGCTCTGCGCGTACTCATGGCGGAAGAAGAATTACTCGAGGGCATGGAAGAGGCATTTAGTGGTGCCATTCACCAGCTAGAGGGGCCGGTTAACCTACTTGATGCCGCTTTGGCGATATTGGCGCGCAAGCAAAACAGCGACGATGGTGCGCTGGTAGAGGCGTTGACTCAAGCGCGAGATGCAGGTGTTCTGGCATTAGAAGATATGCAGAGGACTATTCCCGTAAGACCTAAAGAATCAAAGGCCCCCGTCAATATTAATCAAGTTTTACGTGAAGTGATTGGCATAGCCGTTAATCGACTGCTTGCTAACGGTGTGGTCATTGAGTGGAAACCTGCTGTGCATTTACCGGCGATAATGGGAGCGGAGCAACGCTTGCGCTCACTATTTAAGAAACTATTAGATAATGCGATTGATGCAGTGAGTACACGCAACATCGATTTACGGGAAATAAGCTTATGTACCAGAGTCGAAAATAACAGCGTTATTATTGAGGTGACAGATAGCGGTGCGGGTATTGCCCCAGATTTGGCCGTAAAAGTATTTGAGCCTTTTTATAGTACCAAGCCGCCTGGGCAACGTTCGCGGGGTATGGGTCTATCTCTGGTTCAGGAAATTGTTAATGAACATCTGGGGACTGTTGAGGTCGATCGGCATTACCAACAGGGCTGCCTGATGCGTGTGATTTTGCCGGTATCATCATGATTTCCTGTTGTCATCCATTCTTGTCGTCAGGGTATACAAAGTCTAAGGACTGCGTGGTGAACCTATGAACCCAGCAATGCCCTTCGTAGATGCCCCAACAAATCGTCATATCGAGTTGCTGGAATTACAGTTCAATGTTCTTTACCGCGTGTCGCGCGTATTGACAAAGTCCCTCGACATGGAGGAAATGCTAAAAGAATTATTGGAAATCTTACATAACGAGGCGGGCATGTTACATGGCCTCGTGACCTTGTCTGATCCGGAAAATAGTCAATTAAAAGTCAGAGCAATCCACGTCAATTCAGACAGCGTTAGAAAGTCGTCAAATGCGGTTCGATATCGCGAGGGTGAAGGTATAGTGGGGCGCATTTTACAAATAGGTGAATCCATTGTGCTGGGCCAGATTTTGTCTGAACCGCGCTTTCTCGATAAACTCGAAGTTTATGACATCAACCTGCCCTTCATCGGCGTACCTATTAAACGTGGCAGTGACGTCATTGGTGTATTAGCCGCGCAACCGAATGTCCCAGCCGATGAACTACTGCCTGAGCGTACCCGGTTTATGCAGATGATCGCTAACCTCATCGTCCAAACCGTGACGCTGGTAAATAATGTCGAAAATGAAAAGCGAGACATTGCAGAAGAGCGTGATGAGTTGCGCCGCGAGGTGAGAGGTAAATACGGTTTTGAAAATATGGTGGTGGGTAATACTGACGCCATGCGCCGTGTTTTTGACCAGGTGCGCAGGGTGGCTAAGTGGGATAGCACCGTACTTATTCGTGGTGAGTCGGGCACTGGTAAGGAATTAATTGCCAGTGCCATTCACTACAACTCGCCACGAGTGACAAGTCCTTTTGTTAAATTAAATTGCGCAGCACTGCCAGAAACATTGTTGGAGTCTGAATTATTCGGACATGAAAAAGGGGCTTTTACCGGCGCGATGAAACAACGGAAGGGACGTTTTGAGCAGGCCAATGGAGGTACGTTATTCCTTGACGAAATTGGTGAAATTTCGCCATTATTTCAGGCCAAGTTGTTACGGGTTTTACAGGAAGGTGAGTTTGAACGTGTTGGAGGCAATAGTACCATTCGGGTCGACGTGCGTATTGTGGCAGCCACTAATCGCAACCTTGAGGGTGAGGTGGAACAGGGTAAGTTTAGGGAAGATCTTTATTATCGACTCAATGTGATGCCACTTAAAATTCCTCCATTGCGCGAACGTCTTGAAGATATCCCTGAATTGACCCAGTTTATTGTCGAGCAATTAGCCAAGCAGCAAGGCTGTGAACTCACGATTACGGATAATGCGGTGCGCATGCTAATGAGCCATAGTTGGCCGGGTAATGTTCGAGACCTCCAAAATTGTCTGGAGCGCGCAGCGGTTATGGCCGAGGGCGGCATTATTGATCGCGATGTAATTTATTTAAGTGGTCTTGATGTGGACTTTCCACCGCCTGCACGTCAACCGACAAATAATGTCCCTGCTATGGATTTTGCAGATGCTGATATGGATGAGCGTGAGCGCGTGGTGGCCGCCCTTGAGCAAGCCGGCTGGGTACAGGCGAAAGCAGCGCGCCTGCTGGGTATGACCCCTCGACAAATTGCTTATCGTATTCAAAACATGAATATCAATATGCGTAAAATCTAGGGTAGGTGCTTCAAGCAGCTGTTAGAGCTGACCCTGTAACAGATCAATGCGCGTATATTTAGCAACAACGAATAAACTCGGGTGTGATCTTCTGTAATTCGATTTCAGTGTCTCAAGAGTCCCGGTAGTGGTTAGCTGTATTCGACGGCATTGAAGTGCGCGACTACTCTCGTACTAACTGAAATAACTAACGGAAGTTCTTCTGTTAGTTAGACAAAGCTTAAAACCTTTAAGTTAAGCGGTGATTCCCTCAATACTGCTCTGTACACGGGTCGTGTTCTTATATTTTTTCATGTATCAACTGACGACTGTCATAAAACCCACATTGTAAGGACACGCTGTACCTTTATCCCCTGTGTATTCATTTAAGTGTTTTATTAAGCTATTGAAAAATAGAACAAAAATAGAATTACCTGATTGGTATGACTGTTGCAGAATATGAATAGCAGTAGGTGATTGGCGCAAGTCAGCTGAAAACAGGCAACCAATTAACCTCACTAATGAAGGCTTATGACAGAGCAAACGGTGTATAACCGAGAGGAGTTTTAGTGATGGACTTGACAGTATTAGATTCTGATCCAGTAAGTGAGGGAGAGATAGCGACAGAGACTGATGTTAAAGGCTGTAGCGCTGGTGCTTGTGGTAGTACCGACGACCAGGTATCCCAGCTGCCTGAATCGATTCGTGAGAAGGTGCAAAATCATCCGTGTTATTCGGAAGAAGCTCACCACTATTTTGCACGCATGCATGTCGCGGTAGCACCTGCCTGTAATATTCAGTGTCATTACTGCAATAGAAAATACGATTGTGCGAATGAATCTCGCCCCGGAGTTGTATCAGAATTATTAACGCCAGACGAAGCAGTGATGAAAACCAAGGCTGTAGCAGCAAATATTCCGCAGATGACGGTACTGGGCATTGCCGGCCCCGGCGATCCCCTAGCCAATCCGGAGAAAACCTTTGATACATTCCGTCGGCTCAGTGCCGAGGCGCCGGATATTAAACTCTGTGTGTCGACGAACGGTTTGGCTCTGCCGGACTCTGTCGATGAGCTGTCTAAACATAATATTGACCATGTAACCATCACAATTAATACGCTCGACCCAAAAATTGGGGCGCAAATACACCCATGGATATATTGGAATAACCGTCGTATTTATGGAGAAAAGGGCGCGAAAATTCTCATCGCACAACAACAAAAAGGCCTGGAAATGCTCGTTGATCGGGGGATTTTAGTGAAGGTTAATTCGGTATTGATTCCTGGCGTCAACGACGAACACTTGAAGGAAGTCAGTCGGACAGTAAAGAGCAAAGGTGCCTTTCTGCACAATGTTATGCCGCTGATAGCTGAAGCAGAACACGGTACTTTCTACGGTGTAATGGGTCAGCGAAGCCCCGATGCTGAAGAGTTACAAGATCTGCAAGACGCCTGTGCCGGTGATATGAATATGATGCGTCACTGTCGTCAATGTCGCGCTGATGCTGTCGGTCTTCTGGGTGAAGATCGCGGTTCTGAATTTACCCTGGATAAAATTGCAAAAATGGATATCGATTACGATGCGGCAATGAAAGTCAGGGCTGTTGTTCATGCTGGAATTGCAGAAGAACTGGCAGAAAAAGAAGAGAAAAAAGCCCGTATTGCAGGTGTTGTTGTGCCTCAGAGTGATTCTTCACAGGGCCTTGATTTACCCCCGGTGTTGATGGCCGTGGCGACCAGCGGCGGCGGTGTTATCAACAAACATTTTGGACATGCAACTGAGTTTTTAGTGTACGAAGCGTCGACAAAAGGTGTGCGGTTTATTAGTCATCGCAAGGTTGACCAATTTTGTATTGGTGATGATGAGTGTGGAGAAAAGGAAAGCGCACTGGCCGGAAGCATTCGATCTTTACAAGGCTGCGAAGTTGTACTTTGTTCGAAAATTGGTTATGAACCCTGGGAACAATTAGAAAATGCCGGAATTCAACCTAATGGTGAACATGCCATGGAACCCATAGAAGAGGCGATTCAAAGTGTTTATCAGGAAATGATAGATAGCGGCAAATTAAATGAGACAGCACAGCCGATGGAGGAGAGCGTCAGCGCGTGACGAATACGCGAGAGGCGCGGGCACAGGTGCGCTTCTCGCGATTGTTTAGATGAGTAATTATTGGAGTACAGATTATGTCCCTGGAGATTGTTGAATCTTGTGTTAACTGCTGGGCCTGTATTGATGTATGCCCAAGCGAAGCCATTGCCATGGGTGATACGCATTTCGTTATCTCTGCGAAAAAATGTACGGAATGCGATGGTGACTATGCTGACCCTCAGTGTGCCAGTATATGCCCCATAGAAAGTGCCATTCTTGATGCGGAAGGCATGCCGTTAAATCCACCAGGTTCATTGACAGGTATTCCACCGGAACGAATGGAAGCGGCGATAAAGGAAATTCAGTTGCGTTAAACAGGTTGTGTGGGACTGTGACTTATCCCTAATTCGCTTATTGCTTGATATAAATGGAATAAACTACTTCGTAGTAGCTCATTGGGTGATGCGCACTTAAATAAGAGTTTGGGAATAACAATTGTGTTCTTTCTCAGGCTGTCTCTTCCAACCACAAAAGGCGTCTACACAATGCGCTTGTAAAGATGGATATTGAAACATACCCAAGATCAAACAAGCTCACTAGTGCATGAAAATCATGGTGGCTTATTATTCTTCAGATTAAAGGTGATCAATGATGTATAAGCACCAGAGGATAAATACTGGCTGTAATAATTCAAAGTCTGTAGATATAGAAAATAATGAAGATTTTATACACAGTAAGGCTGTTGTTTTGACATCGCCTCTGTGCTCGTTAAATGCAGAGTTTTTACTGACCATCATTAATTCGCAGCGCCAGGGATTGGGTTGTTTGCCTCATTATATAGGCCTTGACAAAAATAAATTTTCTCAAGTTCGAAATATTCTTATGCTCAATGCCAGAGAAAGGCTGTCAGCTAGTGACCCTAATAACTCTGATGATAAATTGCTTACAGATCGGTCAATCATGCGTCAACAGTTGCTTGATCTGCGGACAGATGAAGTGGCAGAGCTAAGCGCACTCCTGGTGGAATATCGTGCTGGTGTACAAGAGATGGAGTTGTGGATGGCGGATATTGTCAGCGCTGCCTGTATGGGCAGTGATCACTTATGGCGAGACTTGGGATTGCCAGACCGTAAAGTGTTGAACCGACTATTGCGCTATAACTTTCCTGCCTTATTTCTTGAAAACACACGTGATATGAAATGGAAAAAATTTCTGTATAAAAAACTGTGTGAGATGGGCGGCGACTATGTTTGTCGCTCGCCAAATTGCGAGGCGTGTGTGTCATACGATGAATGCTTTGGCAGTGAGGAATATTAACTGGCCAATGGTACGAGGACTAGGCACTTACTCCTCCTCTAATTGAAAATGATAGGGCAGAAATGTCCGAGAAGAAGTTGATAGAAATCAGGAGAAGTGAACAATGAGCACAACAGAAGAAAGAATTCGTCAGCAAATTTCAGAAAACCCTGTTCTCTTATATATGAAAGGTGAGCCGGACGCGCCAAAATGTGGCTTCTCTAAGGATGCGGTAGAGGCTCTCAATAAAACGGAAGTTAACTTTAGTTATATCGATATCCTTGCGGCACCCTTTATTCGTGAGAAATTACCGTCTATATCTCACTGGCCTACGTTTCCCCAGTTATTTGTCAATGGCGAGTTGATAGGCGGTAGCGATGTCATTACCGATATGCTCGACGATGGCACACTGCACCCATTAGTAAAAAATGCGCAAGCAGGATCGCTAAAGGAGGTGTGAGGTGTTGAGTGATGAGATTCATCAGGCGATTAAATCGTCCTTCCCAGATGCGGCCATTAATCTCGATGGTGAAGATTGTAGCTTTCAGGTGACGGTTATTAGCGACGGCTTTGACGGCTTAAGTGTAGTTAATCGCCAACAACAAGTGTTGGCTACTGTGCACGACAAACTAACGAGTGGTGAAATCCATGCTTTATCTGTTAGCGCATTCACTTTGGCGGAATGGGAAGTCAAGTACAGCCAACACCTGGTTTCAATAAAGATGTAGTGGTCTGTTTGTTATTGCAAGAGAAGATGTAGGAGAAATTGAGATGAGTATGCCAGCCCCAGTTATACCCTGCTTAGGTCGCGAAGCCGCCCTGCGCATCGCGCTGGCAGCGCGTACATTACCGGGTATCGAACTCGGTCAGTTAGTAGAGCTGTTGCATCAGCGCATTAGTGGAGATATTGATGAAAATAGCCTGAAACTAGTGACGGTAACCGATCTAAAAACTGCCTTTAGTAGCCTCGACGGTGAAGAGGATGGTGAGGATATTGGCATCGGGCTGGATGAAATGAAAGAAGCTGTACGCATACTGTGGGGTGAAGACTGGGAGGCGAACATACCGAAACCTGAAACCTTGGCAAAGCCCTTAGAAAACGCAATCCGTGTGGCTATTGCGTCCAATAGTGGTGAAACGCTAAATGGCCATTTTGGCTCCTGTATTCGCTATTTGATTTACCAGATGAATAATACCCAATGTCAATTGGTAGACGTACGGTCAGCCCTTCAAGCAGATTTTGAAGCAGACAAAAATGGCTATCGTACAAATTTAATTAAGGACTGTCAGGTGCTTTATGTGGTTTCAGTTGGTGGACCCGCTGCCGCTAAAGTAGTCAGAGCGGGGATATATCCTATTAAACAATTAGAAGGTGGCGAGGCACAGGAAATTTTAATGCGACTACAGGATGTAATGAACGACTCACCTCCACCCTGGTTAGCTAAGATTATGGGTGCTAGCACCAAAGACCGCATCCGTTATCAGCATAAAGAAGCTGAGAGTAGTTGATGCTGTAATTTTTTAAATCTCTCTGCCATTAGTGGTAAAAGTAAGACCGTATTAGGCATTGTAATGAGTTGTGCTATCTGTTTTAAGGATTACTGTTGTTTCGGTAGTGGGTCGCTCAGTCCATATCCCCGGCAAGTTCATCATCAATGGCGCGCATCAGTACAGGATTAGAACGAATATTCCTGGCAAGATCCTCTGCCTCGCTAGCGCTGTAGGCATGTAAAGTAAAACTGGTATCGGCAATTCTGTATGTACCATCGAATATTTCTGTATTTAGCAACCAGGATTGTAGATCAGTTTCTAGCACCTGAGTGTTTTCTACGGGAAGTAAAGTAACGGTCATTCTGAGATTGCCGTCAAGCCGGATAATAAAGTTCGATGCATGCATGGGGTGAAATCACAGAAAGAAAAGATTGATGTTAGCAGCCGCTCGACACAGCGATGCGAAAGCTGTGAGGATTTAATGATCATCACCTTAGCCAATCCACATTTTCAAAACCAGGTGGGTGCTGGACCGAATTGATAAAATAAACCCGCAGGATTGATACACGGTCAGATTAATTACAAAAATTAGACTCACCTAATGTCTTTTAGACAGTTTGGACACTTTGTGACTGGGCTATAAATGCCATTGGCCTTGTTGGTGGCGGCCTGCGCCGTAGCAAAGGAACCCAGGTACCAAAGCCTGTCGATTATAGGTAGCTCTCCACAGTCCTTGCGATGTACCTGATGGCCGGTATCACTTTGTGACTCTTTCGTTACATAAAATTCTGCCATTTCTCAATCCTCATTTCAAGGCATATAGTAAGCTGTTAAATTTGCAAAATGTATAAAACAGGGATACTCACTGATAACTATTATCTATGCTAGCTAGCCAACGGCAGCAGCTTTCTCAGAGCTGTCGTAAAGTAGTGTTAAGCAATCTTCACTAATCAATTCAATATTTTTATTGGCGCAAAAGCGCAGCTCTTTTTTATTCGGCTCGCTAATGAATGCAAAGCCCGTTTGTTCGTTAGCGCCGTAGATTAAATCGCTCAAAACCATCCGCTCGGTGTCACGGGTTAAGGGTAGGCCGAGTAGCAGGTAGCTTTTTCCTATGCGATATTTCTTCAGGAAATCAGGTATAGCGAAGCCACCCATAAGCTCGGTAATGTAATCGACATAGTCAGCATCAGCAGCGACATAAGTAGCTTGTGGTACGGGCGAGCCCATAGGTTTAAACAATACAGGCAAGCTGTGATCGGCCTGTTTTTGTTCAATTTCCGTATACACACCCTTGTTATGGTGGAATAACTTAAAACGATAGTCTGTAGCGCTTATTCTAGCCGTGCCGAGAATTAATAAATATTCCCGGTCGCTATAAAGATCTTGCAATTGCGTGTCGCGATTAATGTCAATAACGTAGGGTGCATTAAGTGAGGCTATCCAGCGATGCATCGGTCCCTGGGTCCATTGACTGCCGCCATAGGTTGTCGTTAAAAAATCCTCGACAAATTTTCGTCCACGTTTTAATTCAAGATTCATTGCGGCGCGAGGAAATTCATACATGAGCCGGGGTGCCATTGGTGTGCCCTTATTCATGGCGAGTATTAACGATTCACTATCGGCAGGTATGGGGTGTCCTGTGTTTATATGCGTAACCCCTTTTAGAGAATGGGGTCCGAGATAAGGAACAAGATCACCACGGCTGATACTTTCAGTTATTTTTTCTATAAAATCTTTATCCACGAGTGTCTCCATTGTTTTGATTTAACCTGATTTGTATTGATGGCCTGTAGATGAAAGTAGCTATATAAAATTATCAATCTTTCTTGCTGATGATAAGCGTCGTAAAATGGCTATATAAAATAGAAATAGTTATCTATTTTCTCGACAAATCATGCGTGAAAACTAGTAGGGTTTTTCTCTGTCCTGGTAAGATGTTCGCAATATACGCGCCAACATTTACATTTTGTGTATTTTACTTAACCTAATGATTCGCCGCTGTATTTGCAGTTTATCGTATAAAATTATCTTATTAATTTGGTTCTCTAAGTGACATTGTTGTTTTTGCAACAGTCTTTTTTCAAGCGATACATTGAGACTAAACCGTGTTTCGTTAAAATTAATCCCTTCTTATAGACGTTTTATGCTTTCTAGATAGTCATTATCTATTCACTGGCAATAAGTTGGTTTTTCATGCCCCTCTATAGTCGATTTTTACTGGAACCTTTGTCGATAAAATAACACCTTTTTGTTTGACTTTGTCGCGAAGTAGTCAATCTCTGACGCCCGTAATGGAAAAATAAATCTCTAATAAATCAAGGGGATACGCTGATTTTATATTTTGGCATGCCGCCTGCAATGTCATCGGTGTGTTACCAACACGTCTCTGCAAAACGTAGAGATATTAAGAAAGCAAAGGAGATACAGAGATGGCATTACGTCAAGCAGCAATTTATGGTAAAGGTGGTATCGGCAAATCAACGACGACTCAAAACCTGGTGGCCGGGTTAGCTGAAATGGGCAAAAAAGTGATGATTGTTGGCTGTGACCCAAAAGCCGATTCAACGCGCCTCATCCTTCATGCCAAGGCACAGAATAGCATTATGGAAATGGCTGCCGAAGCTGGCACCGTTGAAGATCTTGAACTCGAAGATGTACTTAAGGTTGGTTATGGTGATATTAAGTGTGTTGAATCTGGTGGTCCTGAGCCCGGTGTCGGCTGTGCAGGTCGCGGTGTTATTACAGCGATTAACTTCCTTGAAGAAGAAGGCGCTTATGACGAAGATCTGGATTTTGTTTTTTACGATGTTTTAGGCGACGTTGTTTGCGGTGGTTTTGCAATGCCAATTCGTGAAAACAAAGCGCAGGAAATTTACATCGTTGTTTCTGGTGAGATGATGGCAATGTATGCCGCCAACAACATCGCCAAAGGTATTGTTAAATACGCAAACTCCGGCAGTGTCCGTTTGGCCGGTCTCATTTGTAACTCTCGAGAAACTGACCGTGAAGATGAGCTCATTGAAGCCCTGGCAGCTCGGCTTGGTACCTTTATGATCCATTTTGTACCGCGTGACAACGTTGTGCAACGTGCAGAAATTCGCCGTATGACGGTTATCGAATATGACCCAGGTTCGAAACAGGCTGACGAATATCGGACTCTGGCGCGTAAAATTTTCGAGAATGAAAAGTTCATTATTCCGACGCCTATCACCATGGATCAACTCGAAGAGCTATTGATGGAATTTGGCGTTATGGACGAAGAGGACGAAAGCATTGTCGGCCAAACGGCAACAGCACAAGCCTAAGTACGCTAATTGTCAGCCTATTAGGGAAGATATTTATTTCACGGACGATTTTTTTTGAAGGGATAGGGCAGATTGGCCCTATCAGGTGGGCCTGATTGGTGGCTGTCGCGTATCGGCTGCCACTGTCCCGGACCCTGTTACCCTATCATTGAGGAGACAGATCATGACTGTCATGACGAGAGAAGAAACTGAAGCGCTTATCCAGGAAGTACTGGAAATTTATCCTGAGAAAGCAAAAGTTGATCGTGCCGCGCATTTAGCGCTGAACGACCACGAGGCAGAACAAGCTAAAAAATGTATTACTTCTAACAAAAAATCACTGCCTGGGATGATGACCATTCGTGGCTGTGCTTACGCCGGCTCTAAAGGTGTAGTGTGGGGACCGATTAAAGATATGATTCATATTTCCCATGGGCCCGTGGGATGTGGTCAGTACTCACGAGCGGGACGTCGTAATTACTACATTGGAACAACGGGCGTTAATACTTTTGTGACGATGAACTTTACGTCTGATTTTCAGGAAAAAGATATCGTTTTCGGTGGTGATAAAAAACTCGACACCATGATCGATGAAATTGAGAAATTGTTTCCGCTCAATAAAGGTATCACTATTCAGTCCGAATGCCCGATTGGTTTGATCGGTGACGATATTGAGGCCGTCGCGAAAAAGAAGAACAAGGAAACAGGTAAAACCGTTGTGCCGGTTCGTTGTGAGGGCTTTCGGGGCGTTTCTCAGTCACTTGGTCATCACATTGCAAATGATGCCGTAAGAGACTGGGCACTGGATGCACGCGACGATGATGACAGTTTTGCAACGACACCCTACGATGTCGCCATTATTGGTGATTACAATATTGGCGGTGATGCCTGGTCTTCACGTATTTTGCTCGAAGAAATGGGTTTGCGTGTTGTTGCCCAATGGTCTGGTGATGGTTCTATTGCCGAGATAGAGCTGACCCCCAAGGTTAAACTTAATCTGGTCCACTGTTATCGTTCAATGAACTATATCTCTCGTCATATGGAAGAGAAGTACGACATTCCCTGGATTGAGTACAATTTTTTTGGTCCGACAAAAACCGCAGAATCAATGCGCAAAATCGCTTCACACTTTGATGAAAGTATTCAGGCAAAGTGCGAAGAAGTGATTGCAAAGTATCGAACAGAGTGGGAACAGGTGATCGCCAAGTACCGTCCTCGCTTAGAAGGCAAACGCGTTATGTTGTACGTCGGTGGTCTTCGCCCTCGTCACGTTATCGGTGCTTATGAAGATCTCGGTATGGATGTTGTCGGTACCGGGTACGAGTTTGGTCACAATGATGATTACGATCGAACCATTAAAGAAATGGGTAATGCAACGTTACTCTATGATGATGTTACCGGCTACGAGTTTGAAGAGTTTGTAAAGAAAGTTAAACCAGACCTTATTGGTTCTGGCATTAAAGAAAAATACATTTTCCAGAAAATGGGTGTGCCTTTCCGGCAAATGCACTCCTGGGATTATTCCGGCCCTTATCACGGCTTTGACGGCTTTGCCATTTTTGCCCGTGATATGGACATGACGTTGAATAACCCCTGTTGGGCCAAACTCAAAGCGCCATGGTTAAAGGATGAGTCAGCTGAGGAAGCTCTGGCCGCTAGTGCTTAACCATTCAGTTATTGTCGTACGTAAATTTTTATTGGAAGTGCACTGTTCGAAGGAAAATATTGAAGAGTGCACTCACTAAATCCCTAATACCGCAGTCCACAGATTAGTGGCTCGGCAGGAGAAGTTATCATGAGTCAGGACGTTGACAACATCAAACCCAGTTATCCACTATTTCGTGAAGATGACTATAAGGAAAGCTTGAAAAACAAACGTGAGTCCTTTGAAGAGCCCCATTCACAGGAAAAAATTGACGAAGTTTTTGAATGGACAACGACTGAGGAATACCAGGCGCTTAATTTCGAGCGTAAGGCGCTGACAGTTAACCCCGCCAAGGCTTGCCAACCCCTCGGTGCAGTATTGTGCTCACTAGGCTTTGAAAAGACCATGCCCTACGTACATGGCAGTCAGGGCTGCGTTGCCTATTTCCGTACGTATTTTAATCGTCATTTTAAAGAGCCAATATCATGTGTATCAGACTCTATGACTGAGGATGCAGCAGTATTCGGTGGCCAGCAAAATATGAAGGACGGCCTTGAAAACTGTAAGGCTACTTATAAGCCGGATATGATCGCAGTCTCTACAACCTGTATGGCTGAGGTTATTGGTGATGATCTCAATGCATTTATTGGAAATGCCAAGCTCGAAGGACACGTCCCAGACGAATACCCTACACCTTTTGCTCATACACCCAGTTTTGTAGGGAGTCATACTACCGGTTGGGACAATATGTTTGAAGGCATTGCCCGCTACTTCACTTTGAATTACATGGACGATAAAGAAGTGGGTAGTAACGGTAAGATCAATATCGTGCCAGGCTTTGAGACCTACCTCGGTAATTACCGTGTGATTAAACGCATGCTAAAAGACATGGATGTCGATTTTACTCTGTTGTCTGATCCGGAGGAGGTGCTCGATACGCCTGCTGATGGTGAATTTAGAATGTATGCCGGTGGCACCACGCAGGATGAAATTAAAGATGCGCCTAATGCCTTGACCACGGTTTTTCTACAGCCCTGGCAGTCGGCTAAATCGACAAAGTCTATTACCGCGACCTGGAAGCACGAGGTACCTAAGCTCAACATTCCCATGGGCCTGGATTGGACGGATGAATTTCTAATGAAAATGTCCGAACTTAGCGGCAAGGAGATATCGCCAGAATTGGCCAAGGAGCGTGGTCGCCTGGTCGATATGATGACCGACTCCCACACCTGGTTACACGGTAAGCGCTACGCCTTGTGGGGTGATCCCGACTTTGTGATGGGCATGAGTAAGTTTATTTTGGAGCTGGGCGCCGAGCCTATTCATATTCTTGCCAACAATGGTAACAAACGTTGGAAAAAAGCGATGGTCGCTATGCTTGCCGAGTCACCCTATGGCGCCAATTCAGAAGTGCATATTGGCAAGGACCTATGGCACATGCGCTCACTGGTGTTTACCAACAAGCCGGACTATATGATCGGTAACTCCTACGGCAAGTTTATTCAGCGCGACACCCTTTATAAAGGTGAAGAGTTTGAGGTGCCTCTGATTCGTATTGGCTTTCCTATTTTCGACCGCCATCATCTTCATCGTTGTACGACACTTGGTTACGAAGGTGCGATGCAAATTCTGACTACATTGGTTAATACTGAGCTTGAGCATCTCGATGCGGCAACTCGCGGCATGCAAACCACCGACTATAACTACGACTTAATACGTTAGACGGGTCGTTTTATTAGCACCGGGGTGTATGTTGCCTCGGTGTTTTCCCTTGATTAATCGCTTGTGTTTAAAATCTTGAATTTACAGTTTTAGCGCAGCGAAAAAGGAAGCATGTTATGCCAACTGTCATGTTAAGGATGAACGAAGCGGGTCAATTAACCTTCTACGTCCCCAAAAAAGATCTAGAAGAAACAGTCGTCTCTATGGAAAAAGAGGGTAGTGATGGTTGGGGAGGGGAGGTAACACTTTCTGACGGTAGTCTTTTTTATCTAGACCCGTTACCCGAAGCCCCCAAGCTGCCCATTACACTTAGAGCACGCCGTGGTGGAGGTGCTTAAACATGGTTGATAAAGCAAATTTGCCGCTGACTGAAGAGGCGGCTTTGTGTGTTGCACTCGCAGCACGGGAACTGCCCAATTGCGAAATTGGTGATTTGCTGCAAGTGCTCATTAATTTGATGGGCGCGCCGATAACAAAAGCCAAGCTAGCTAAAGTGCGGGTTAACCGCCTGCGCCAAGCCGCTGAAGCACTCGATATTTTTGGCAAAGAGGGTGCCGAGCAGGAGTCCTTACAGCGCGCAGTCTCCTATCTTAAAGGTAAAGGTGTGGAGTATCAGAAGCCAGCCCCGGATGTTGTGCCCTATCAGGAAGGCGATATTCCCGACTCGATACGCGTTGCCTGCTCCTCCAATGGAGCTGAACGTATTGATGGACATTTTGGTTCCTGTGCGCGTTTTCTTATTTATCAGGTGTCTCCTTCCCAAGTTCGTTTAATCGATGCCCGCGCCGTAGGCAAGCCTGATGCCGATGAAGATAAAAATGCTTATCGGGCGCAATTAATTGCTGACTGCGCGCTGTTGTATACCAGCTCAATCGGAGGACCGGCTGCAGCTAAAGTCGTTAAGGCTGGTGTGTTTCCCATCAAATTACCCAATGCCGGTTCAGCGCTGGACGAAATGAGCAAACTTCAGGCAGTGCTGATTTCACCACCGCCCTGGTTAGCGAAAGCAATGGGCATGGAGATAGCCAATGCTCTTCATCTCTACGGCGATACTACGCGCAGAGATGACGATATTGAGGAGAAGCTGGAGGGTTCGGGCTGATGATCGCAGAGCAGCAACTTGCATCAATTATCTTATACGTAGAACGTGTTGGCCTTAGCGAACAAACAGTTATTACCTTGCGCAAGGAATACCCAGGTATACATCTGACGTACGCATTTGACGACGACATGGTTGCCATGAGTGTACCCAATGAATGCCAGGGCTTTAATGTTTATTACGTTGATTCAAGTGAACACTGTTCAAAACTGACCAGCTCACTCGATACAGCAACGGGTTTGGTTTTGGCTGAAGTCGTGGAAGATTGGTAATGTCGATTCACGGCAGAGGTGGCTCGGGGCCTGGTACTTCGAAGAGTGGCGGGGTTGTTGATGATAACGACACGCCAGTAGCTGACTGCAGAATCTGCCAATATCGACTCAACCTTTTACTGGGTGGGCGTTGTAGTCCAGGTGAAGCCTGTGTGGTTGCTGAAAGTGGACGTCAAATTGATCGTTTTTTTAAGTTGAATCCCGAGTTAGCTGCTCGTTATCTTAATGATGTGTTTTGGGAGCGGCGTGCGATAGCAGTTCGTTACGCACCCTTGCAGCAACTAAGCCCTTTAATCAACGACAAGGATGAAGTCGTGCGTCGGGCTGTCGCCTATCGCCTGCCACCCGCCCAGCTGGGCGCTTTAGCGATTGATCCCGACAGGGAAGTGCGAATCACTGTTGCAGACCGGATTGCCGTAGACGAACTTGAGCAGTTGGCGGGCGATACCGATTATTTGGTGCGCGCTTATGTGGCCCAGCGTTTGCCGACTGGTCGGCTGTTTAGAATGATTCGCGACCCCGACAGGCAAGTGAGAAAAATTGTCGCTCATCGTTTGCCCCAGGTCAGTCTCGGGCTGATGGCAACAGACAGTGAGCCAGAAGTGCGCCGTGTGGTGGCTTCCCGTTTGAACCCTAATGACCTGGACTTGTTGCTGGAGGACCCCGACTGGACGGTGCGTCTGACAGCCGTCGAAAGAGCACCTGTAGAGGCATTAGTGGGGATGATTACTGATAGCGACGAAGAAGTTCGCCGTGCCGTTACGGATCGTTTAGAATCGCGAGATCTGTCGTCAGAGAGCACGCGCTAGACAGGGTAAATTCAACTTTTTCTAGTATTTTATATAAAATAAATCGTCACTAGCTCGTTATTAAAGAATACTTTCTCGTCATTAAGAAATTCGTGGCTACCTTTTAACACCATCACCATTCTTTATTGCCCGTTTCTTTTGGTGGTGATGCTAGCCTGTGAAAATAGTTGTCACTGGTACTACAACGCCACTCTTTGTCCTCTTTACGACAATGTAAATTCTCTAAATAACCAATAAATTCAAGGGTTTTGTTGTTGGCAGGCGAATTGCACTATTCCATTTGTCTGTTCCATTAGATCTTTGTGGAGTTTTGTAGATTAAAGTTGGGAGCTTGAATCATGGCCTTAAAGTCAAAAGACATAGCGGAATTACTCGACGAGCCAGCCTGCGAGCACAACGCCAAGTCAAAGTCTGGCTGCGCCAAACCCAAGCCTGGTGCATCCGCTGGGGGCTGTGCTTTTGACGGCGCCCAGATTGCGCTACTACCCATTGCCGATGTTGCCCACATTGTTCATGGTCCCATTGCCTGTGCGGGTAGCTCCTGGGATAACCGGGGTACTCGTTCTAGCGGGCCCGATCTGTATCGCATTGGTATGACCACAGACCTTACTGAGGAAGATGTGGTGATGGGCCGTGGTGAGCAGCGTCTTTATCACGCCATTAAACAGACCGTTGCCGACTATGCGCCGCCGGCTGTGTTTGTTTACAACACCTGTGTACCGGCCCTCATTGGTGATGATGTTGATGCCGTGTGTCTGGCCGCTGCTGAGCACTGTCAGGTACCCGTAGTGCCCATAGACTCGGCAGGTTTTTACGGCACTAAAAATCTGGGTAATCGTATCGCCGGCGATGCCATGTTCAAACATGTTATCGGTACGGCTGAACCTTCTCCGGCACCTGTTATTGATGGACGCGAAGATATTATCGTGCACGATGTGAATTTAGTGGGTGAGTACAACATCGCCGGTGAATTCTGGCATGTTCTACCGTTGCTCGATGAGTTGGGCATACGCGTATTGTGTACCTTATCGGGGGATGCACGTTTTCACGAAGTGCAAACCATGCATCGGGCCGAAGTGAATATGATGGTTTGCTCCAAAGCGATGTTGAATATTGCGCGCAAGATGGAAGACAAATACAACATCCCCTGGTTTGAAGGCAGTTTTTACGGCATTACTGACACCTCTGAGGCGCTGCGTAGTTTTGCCCGTTTACTTGAAGATGACAGCTTAAGCGCCCGAACCGAGGCGCTTATTCAACGGGAGGAAGCACGTATTCGTAGCGCACTGGCACCCTGGCGAGCTCGCCTGGCTGGCAAGCGCGTGTTGCTCTATACCGGTGGCGTAAAGTCCTGGTCAGTCATTTCGGCCTTGCAGGATTTGGGCATGGTGGTGGTGGCGACCGGCACGAAAAAATCGACAGAAGAAGATAAAGCACGTATTCGTGAATTAATGGGCGAAGATACGATGATGATCGACGACGGTAATCCGAAGGAATTATTGCGTATCGTCGATGAATATCACGCTGATATTTTAATTGCCGGTGGACGCAATATGTACACGGCCTTAAAAGCCAAAGTGCCGTTTCTCGATATTAATCAGGAGCGGGATTTTGGCTACGCGGGCTACGAAGGTATGTTGGAGCTAGTGCGCCAGTTGTCGCTGACGATAGAAAGTCCGGTGTGGCAACAAGCACGTACGCCTGCTCCCTGGGGTTCCTCGTCGACCGGGCAAGCGCTAACGGCACCGATCCCATTTCTTCAAAGTACGACTGATCAGGTCATGGTTGGCGGTTTAAGCTTAAAAGAAACATCACCCTTGCCCAGTAGGCAAGTTGCAGGGGAGGTGGGCTAATGACTGAGATTCAGAAACGTAAAAAAGCGATGTCGGTCAGCCCACTAAAAGCGAGCCAGACTGTTGGTGCTTCGCTGGCTTTTCTCGGTCTGCAACGCAGTATCCCCTTAATGCACGGTGCGCAGGGTTGCACTGCTTTTGCGATTGTTTTTTTCGTGCGCCACTTTCGCGAACCGGTGCCTCTACAAACTACGGCAATGGACCAGGTAAGCTCAGTAATGGGTGCCGACGACAATATTGTGGAAGCTCTGCGCGCTATCTGTGAGAAAAACAGCCCTGATATTATTGGCCTGGTGACCACGGGGCTCGCTGAAACTCAGGGTTGCGATCTTCGCGGAGGGCTACTTAACTTTCGCAAAGAATATCCTCAATTCGCCAATACGGAAGTGGTCGCGGTGAATACTCCTGATTTTAGCGGAAGTTTTGAAAGTGGTTATGCCCTCGCTCTTAAAGCGATGATACAAACCCTGGTACCCGATACCAGCCCTGTGGATGAGAACAGGGTGGGCTTGCGCAAACGTCAGGTCAACGTGCTGTGCGGAGCCCAGCTAACACCGGGCGATCTAGAATTTGTCAGCGAAAGTATCGAGCAGTTTGGCCTGCGTCCCCTCCTGATCCCTGATCTATCGGGCTCTATGGATGGGCATTTGAACGACTCGGCGTACGATCCTTTAACGACCGGCGGCACTTCGGTGGCCGATGTAAAAATCGCTGGAGAAAGTATCGCGACGTTGGTGATTGGTGCCAGTGTTTTTCCCGCAGCAAAAGCATTGCATAAACGCAGTGGGGTGCCCGAGTACCGCTTTAATCATTTGATGGATCTTGCGTCGAATGATCGTTGGCTAAGTACCTTAGCCGAGCTCAGTGGTCGGGCTGTCCCCCCCCGTTTCGATCGACAGCGTCGGCAATTACAGGACGCTCTGCTTGATACTCACTTTATGATCGGTGATAGACGTGTCGCCATCGCTGCTGATCCTGATTTATTAATTGCTTTTAATGACCTGATCGCGAGCGTTGGTGCGAGAACCGTAGCCGCTGTTGTGCCTGCATCCTCACCTGCGATTAAAAGTATGCGCTTAAAAAGTGTAAAAGTGGGTGATTTGGAGGATCTCGAAAAGCTCGCCAGAGAGCACAAAGCAGATGTGCTGCTGGGTAATTCACACGCCACCGAGAGTGCAATACGCCTGGGAATCCCACAATTGCATGTGGGTTTTCCCCAGTACGATTTACTGGGCGGCTATCAGCGTTGTTGGTCCGGTTATCGAGGTGTGCGACAGGCCTTATTTGATATCGCCAATCTTCTCCATGCACCGCACAATGAAATTGCACCCTATCATTCTGTCTATAGTCAAAAGCGTGATGTGGAAGCCACAGGCAGTGAGCACACGTTGGTTGAAAGTTATGGTTGAGCTTACCCGCCGACTGCGTGTACTCGATGGTGCTGATCATTCCACTGATCTAAAGGTGGCCTTCGCTTCATCCGACCGCAAGCATGTTAATCAACATTTTGGTTCTACCTCTTGTCTCGTGATTTATGCGGTATCTATGGATCAGGCCAGTTTGATATCGGTGAGTGAGTTCGGTGATTTTAAGGATAGTAGCGAAGATAAGCTGCCTATTAAGTTACAGGCACTTAAAGGCTGTATTGCCGTTTACTGCCGAGCTTGCGGTGCCTCGGCGCTCACTCAGCTACTGGAGCAAGGTGTGCAGCCGGTGAAGGTCAGTGATGAGGCGATAATAGCCGAGTTGCTTGAGGCATTGCAGATGGAGTTGCGGGAGGGCCCCTCGAACTGGTTGGCCAGGGCAATTCAACTACAGGAAGATGTTGATCCCGAGCGCTTTGGCTCTATGGCGAGTGAAGGTTGGGAAAAATAACGCTTTTGTAACCTGCTGATTTATGGGTGTACGTTTCGTTAAAAATTGGCGAAAAATTATCGTATTGGACATTTTTTAGGAGAAAAATATGAGTCAAGCTGAAGCAGTTGTTATGGACGATTCAAGTGCTCTTGAGGATCCTTTTATTCGGCAAATTATTGTGCAGTTACGCGCCATGGATAGTTACGGAACCTACGATACCTGGAGTGACGCCAGAGTGTTGGACCCAATGATTTTAACCAAAGAGCGTCGGCGCGAAATCCCCATTGTCGGCGATCCCGACGAAGTGGTTATTTCCAGGGTGAAAGCTTATTACAACGCGATTGCCTCCACGATAGAGCGAGGCTGTAACTTAATGGCCGTGCCTATTGTCAATATCAGTCATGAAGGATTTGGTCGGGTATTAATTACTATCGGGAAATTGGTGGTGCTAGATAAAACCCTGCGTGATGTCCACCGCTTTGGTTTTGACTCAACCGACAAGTTGTCGGCTGAGGGTGGAAAATTAATTGATCAAGCCTTGGAATTAGTAGAGGCATACCGCGAAATTGCCAAGCTTTAATTAATGAATGTAGTCAGAAAATATTGAGGTGAAAGGTGAACGAGGAAGAGTTAAAGGCCCTTAATAAGCAGGCAAAAAAATGCAAGCGCATTGCCACAGAGTTTGCGTCACAAGTGCATGATCTGGTTGAAGATCGTCTTTGGTCGGATTACGAAATGTTACCTGAAATGGCAGAAAAAGTGCGTGTTGCCTGTATCGAATGGCAGCAGGCGCAGGAAAAATTTGAAGGTGCCGAGCTCAATAATAGTGAGACGGCCTAAGTTTATAAACGTATAAGCAGCGCGGGAGTCATAGAGCAATGTCTAAGGCAGTAATAGTTGGTCATACCCGTGGCGGGACAGAATGGGTGCCAGAATTTGTCGTCGATCTTAATCAACAAAACTGCATTGGCTGTGGTCGTTGCTATAAGGTATGCCCGAGGGATGTTTTTACATTAGTCGACCGGGGAGAAGCACTCAAAGGCCTGAGTGATGATGATGACGATGACGACGATGATTTTTATGATGACGATGATGAAATGATGGTAATGAGCATAGCTAATGGACTCGACTGCATTGGTTGTATGTCCTGTTCCAGAGTTTGCCCCAAGGGTTGCCATAGCCATACATCGGCGGCCATAGCGGAAACAGTTGCGGCCTAGGTAGATCACTCTTTCTTCGACTAGCATCAACGCTGAAAATCTCATTACTCAGGGAGTTCGCGCTATGTCTGGGCTCCGTCATGTCTTGTGACCATAAGCTTAGCGACGGGTAGCTACGAAGTAACAGTTATTTCGATGGAAAAAGGCGTATTTAAGTGAGTGTCTTTTTTCATCGCCTCGCTCATAAAATGATTGATGCTAATAGCTATTAATACGCCATATTATTTTGAATTAATTAATTGTATTCAATGAAAAACTGACACCGCAACTGGATTAATGAGGTGTGATTGAAGGTGAAAACATTTTACAGTGAGGCAGATGATGACGCTGTGGACGAGAGAATTACAGCCGTTCTGGAACAATATATTGCCGAGCAAGAATCTCTGCTCAAGGCTATCCATGCTGCCATGCAAGCAGAGTTGATAAAAGCTGATTTGTCTGAAAAAGCCAGGCTTCTACCTGATCCTGGGAAAGCGCACTATGAATTGCGCTTCGATAGCTATGACAAAAGGACCTCCTTATATGGTGAGTGGAAAGACAGAGATGGTTACAAATGCGGTAGTCTGTTGATCCATCAGGGTGGCCAGGTATTCGCAGAGTGGGATGTGGTCTGTGCGCATCCGCAGGATAAGCGCTGGTTTGTTGAGGCGGTGACAGTTTGGGGAAAAGCTGGCGCACTGGGTTCTGAGTTAAGCCTTTTAGCGGCCGTGTAGTGTGTTAACTAACAATTATGACTCCTCATAGTCATTACCGCTCATGAAATTTACCCCGCTGTGATTAGCCCTTTGTTTCCACTTCGCCCAGCCTATCGACATAAGAAATCGCACTATGAATCAGGTTCTGCAACACGATATTTACCAGCTGATATATTCACAGGCTGAAGCTATTGCACGAAAGAAAAATGCTAGTATCTCAACGGTATTATTGGGTTTAAACTGGAGTCTGGTGAAAATTGAGTATGAGCAACTGGCGGCGCAAGTCGATTTAAGTAGACAGGGCGATACTAGGAAAAATGCTCAATTAAATGATGAAAATGAAAGCCAATCGCCTCGCCTGACTCAATCGACAGGTTTGTGTTTTAGCCCACCGGCACCTCTGCGTACCTTCCCCGAAGCGGGAAAGCTAAGTGATGGTTTGCTGATTGAAAAACTCGCTGCGCTAGGGAGTTGGGATGCCTGTCAGTCTGCAGTGGCCCTGGCTCTGGCCAATGCTTTGATTAACGATAATGCTGATGGCAAGGCCATGTGTTTAACTGAAGCACTTAACCCTGCCGATTTTGTTGACCGAGCCTGTCCTCCGCATTTGCTCGTGTTTCACTATTTTGCTCCGCAATTACGCAGTAAAAAGGTTGCAATTATCGGGCATTATCCAGGCCTGGACGAAATTCAGGGTCTTACGTGCCAGCTGTGTCTGGAACGAAACCCACAAGCGGGTGACCTGCCCGATAGTGCTGCCGAATATGTTCTGCCAGAAATGGACTGGGTATTTATTACCGCTTCGAGTATTGCCAACAAAACTTTACCCCGGCTATTACAGTTAAGCATTGATGCGAAGGTGGTATTAATGGGCCCTAGCCTGCCCTGGTTAGCGGAATGGCGAAATTTTGGCGTCGATTACCTGGCCGGGGTTGCTATAGCAGATGCCGATCAATTGTGGACCATCGCGGCAGAGGCCGGTGGAACCCGTATTTTTACGCAGGCTGTAGACTATCGCTTATTGGCTTTATAGAGTCTTCTCTCTTTGCCTGCTATTCGATTTTAGTCATCCATCCCACCCTTCGTTAGCCATTAATTCAAAGCGACTCTGATCTTGACGTTGCTTTTGTTTGAGGATATTGGCCAGCCAAAAGGGGGGCTTATCTTTAAGCTGAGACTGTAATTCCTCAATGATTTCTTCGATATCGGGTCCACCTTTGACTTGAATTGGGTTAACCCCCAGAGTGATTAGCTGCCGTGTCGCCGAGCCACCAATAGAGCCGCAATAGACAATGTCACAACCCATCAGCCAGGCTAGTTTTGGTTTAAGCTTATCTTCATTACCGTCTTTTTTCTCATGGCCAAAAGACTGTTGGGCAATGCACTCAGCTTGACCTTCACTGATCTCATAGACAAAAAAGGCAGATGCCGAGCCGAAGTGCTGGTCTACCATGTCGTTATCCATCGATGCGAAAGCAACAATTAATGCATCATTATTTTTTAGGGCATCTACTACGCAGTTCACTTCGTGTGCTATTACCACTTTCTTCTCCCTTGGGTATTTGATTAAGCTGTTCGAATAGTCGTTGAGGTGCTGCAAATTACACGCCAGGCATTGCTGAACGCTCTCAGAAGGAAGAGACTTGAGTGCCCAATTAAAAAACCCTTATACAGCGTGTCTTGGTGGGGTTCTAATAAACTAGTGAAATTCTGTGCAAGCAGTTTTTGTCAGCTTTGCTACAAATAATGACTTAACACTTGTGTCGCCCAGAAAGCTACGTTACCGACCATGGGTCCATACAATGTGATGCTGATCGAGTCGTAC
The DNA here is from genome assembly GCA_913058345.1 of uncultured Gammaproteobacteria bacterium. Lineage (GTDB taxonomy): Bacteria > Pseudomonadota > Gammaproteobacteria > Pseudomonadales > Porticoccaceae > Reddybacter. The sequence goes on along the minus strand of CAJXQR010000014.1, from coordinate 10,875 downwards.
ATTACTCGTTTTATCATGGCTGCGTCGTCAATTTTCCATCCGAGGTTTATCAGCTTTGACTGACACTTCACATAATCCAAGAGCTGATAGGCATAGAGCCATCCCGATCAAGTTGATGCCTGTAGCTTTTGGGTATCGATGAAGGCTTTGATTCTTAGTATCGTTTGAAGCTCTGTCAGGTAGTATTTGACCTTTACAACTTATATTCTGACAGTGACATTGCTGTCAGTGGCCGTGACAAAATTCGGTGAGAATTCGCATCAATTACGCTGACACGCTACTGAATCAGAGGTTTTTAAGCCCTTAGCGGGGTACTACCCTTGATTAATACTATTTATTCTAAGATTGCGAGTTTTAAGTTCTTCCATCGCGGGATAATATCGTGTTGCAGGTGCGACAATATACCGCACTTATATCCACGTTATTTTCTGAACTTTTACTGAACTGCGGCTTTTTGTCACAGGCTTTTCAGTTTTCCTCCTCCTATACTTCGCGCCACTTTTGTCGTGTTCAACAAACGGGTTGCATCGACAGTCTCGCTGATATTTATCGGCTATTCATTTGGAGGTATTTTTGAATAAACAATTTCCCCGAGCCGCTTTTCTAGCCACTTTGGCGTTTCTTTGTAGTGCTTTTGCCGATGACGCTAAGCCACTTAAAATTGAAGAAATAACGGTGACGGGTACGCAGAGTGACGCGCTTATTTTGAACAGGCAGAATGATACCGGTAGCAGGCTGGACCTGAGTGTTTTAGAAACGCCTGCCAGTATCCATATTATTGATCAGGAGACGATGCGCGAACGTGGTTTTAGTACTACCCTGCAAGCTCTCGATAGCGTGGTCGGGGTGCAGTCTGGGCAATGTTTTGGGCTCGTGTGTTTCTCAACGCGCGGCTTTGCGGGAACCACCAGTTTGCCCTTTTTGTTTAACGGTAATCGTTACCCCGGTTTGGCGATGTCTCCGCGTTCCACCTTTAACTATGAACGTATTGAAGTGATTAAAGGCGCCTCATCTGTGCAACATGGTTTTGGTGCGACGACAGGTGCTGTGAATTACGTCACCAAAAAGGCGGATGGTCGGGAAGAAACCGAAGTCGCTGTCAGCATGGGGAGTTCTGACACCCAGAGCGTGGGCATTGGCAAGGGTGGGCGCCTGGACGAGGATACGGCCTACCGTATTGATGGGCATTTTGTCTCTGGCAACCAGGGGTCCTATGGTTTTGTCGACGACACCAGTTACGAGGATTACCATCTCTCAGGAGAAATCACCCATAATTTTAGTGACGACTTTAGTGCCGCGCTTAGTTTTGATAGTTTTAAAGATCAGGGTGAAGGTTATTTCGGCACGCCGGTGGTCAATGGCAAGATTGACGAAAGTGTCGATGATAATAATTATAATATTGGTAATGATCGTATCTCCAAAAAAGTCTTCTGGGCCAGTTTAAAATTGCAGTGGCAGATCGACGAGCAGTTAACCTTGCGCAACGAAACCTACGCCAACAATGAAGACCGCTTGTGGCAAAATGCAGAAGGCTATAGCTATAATTCAGTGACTCATCTGGTCGATCGCGGTGATTTTTTGCACATCACCCACGATCAACGCATTTATGGTAACCGCACTGACCTGATTTTAAAGCATGCTATTGGTGGTATGCAGAACCGTTTGTTAGTCGGGTTTGACTATTCTTACAACCGTCATCAACGTGATAATAACTCACCCTACGGCGGTGTTGACACGGTCGACTTTGACAACCCCGTATCTGGACTCTTTTTCTCACCAGACCCTTTTAGCTCTCAGCGGCGTACTGAGGTGAAGAGCCTGGGTTATTATCTAGAAGATTTTCTTGAGCTAACGGAAGCGTTTAGCCTGTCTTTGGCACTGCGCCACGATGTCTCGGATCTTGATTCTTTTGATTTGCGTGCCAGCAATGATTTTTCCAAACACTACTCGGCCAACTCTTGGCGTATTGGGGGAATCTATCAATTCAATGAAACTGTTAGTGCTTACGCACAAATAGGTCGCGCTTTTGAGCCGCCGAGTCAGATTGTGACCTTAGCTGAATCGCTTAAGGAATTTGCACTGACGGAGTCGCGTCAGACAGAGGTGGGCCTTAAAGGTATTTTTGCCGAAGGTAGGATCGAAGCGACTGTGGCACTTTTCGATATCACTCGTAGCAATATTCTTACTCGCGATCCGGTAGACCCCGATAAACGCACGCAAATTGGTGAACAATCATCGGAAGGTGTTGAGTTTGAAATAGCTTATCGCCCCAGTGAGTATTGGTCTATTCATGCCAACATGTCATTGATCGACGCTCAGTATGATGACTATATTGATAACAGCAGTGGCGTGCCGGTTTCTCGAGCCGGTAATGTACCCACGGATGTGCCGGAAAAGCTTGCCAACCTGTGGCTCAGCTGGCGCCCAAATGGTTTGTGGCGAAGCGGTCTGGGCGTTCACTATGTTGCCGAGCGGGCGGCCAACCGGGACAACACGGTCTTTATGGATAGTTACACCACAGTGGATGCCTATATTGGCCGTCAGGTTGGGCCCGGTGAATTGACCTTACATCTGCGTAATATCAGCGACGAAGTCTATGCTAATCACTCCTACGGTGATGGTCAATTTATGCTTGGGGAGCCCCGTGGTTTTACACTGGGTTGGTATGCCAAATACTAAATGCTGCAGTGATAGATGACTGGGGTTTTGGGCTGGCTAAAGGGGGGGGATAATCGATGTCACGCTTGTTAGTTACATCTAAGGCAGAGGGCTTCTGTCTCCAGAACGGGCTGGTGTCGCGTGGATAGAGCCAAACTTGTTGTGCTGTGTTTACTTCCCATCAATCTTTTATTCATTGGCTTTGGCGGGTTCTACTTTTTCAAGACATCTACCCGCGCCGAGCCGGTATTATTTGACCTTAGTAGTCCTGCAGGCCAAGGTGCAATGGCACCACGACTGAGCAGGGCAGGGCAAAGGCTTTACATGACATGGCTGGAGCCCGATCAGCCAACACAAGCTAATAGCGTGAATGGGCTATGGCATCTTAAATGGGCGCGCTGGTTGCCAGAACGGCAAGTTTGGACACCGGGCGCCATTATTTATTCATCGACTCAGCTGTTTTTGAATTGGGCCGATGCGCCGTCCATGATTGCCCTGAGTGATACTGAGTTTTACGCCCATTGGCTGGAGAAAAACCGCTCTGATGTGCCTTATGCCTATGATATCCACCTCGCTCGCTCAGAGGATGGTGGCGACCACTGGCAGAACTTAGGTCGAGTTGATCGAGCCCAAAAAGCCCACCAGCAATCTTACGATGGTTTTCTTAGCTTTCTACCAGCGGGGCCAGTAGGCAATGAGGCACGGGTTTTATGGATTAGTGCCCGAGCGGGTGAGCCCTCTAAACCCAATCTAAAGGGTGTAATCAAGCCGCGCATGACGTTGCAAACGCGCTTGTTGGGCGGCGATGAAAGTATGGCCTTAGAACTGGATGGCGATATCTGTAGTTGCTGTACAACGACTGCTGTGCAAACAGAAGAGGGGCCGATAGTTTTCTACCGTAATCACACACCCGAAGAAATACGCGATATTTACTATGTAAGGCAGCAACAAGATCAATGGTTGCCGCCAAAATCTTTGTCCGACGAGGGCTGGAAAATTAACGGCTGTCCGGTGAATGGGCCCAAAGCTGTGAGTAATGGCAAACGAGTGGCGGTTGTTTGGTACAGCGGAGCAGACGAGAAGCCCCGAGTGAGACTTGCCTGGTCTCGCGATAACGGTGAACATTTTGGCGCCCCAATGGATATCGACGCTATTTCACCGGCAGGACCAATGGGGCGAGTAGGCCTAACCATAACGGCTCAAGACGAAGCTATTGTCAGTTGGATCGCTCAGTTGGGATCTGACAATACCGCCAGTTTATTATTGCGCCGGGTGGGTGAAAGCGGGGCCATGGGCGATTATTTTGAGGTGGCTAAGATTGCTGCAGATCGGTCGACAGGTATTCCGCAATTGGCGCTATTAGACGACGTGCTTTTTCTCGCCTGGACACAGGATGAGAGCGTCGTTGTGGCTCAGGTAGCGCTCGATCAAGTGCCTAGATTGCCGAAGGCGCCTCTCAACCCGTCATGACACGTAGTTGATGGCGAACAACGTTAGTATCTTTCTTCATCAGAGACGCCCTAATAAACATTGCTCGACTATCAGTGCTGAATGAGGGCGAGTAAGAGAAAAGATAAGTCAAACCAGACTGTGGGGGTAACCAAGCTTTATAGCTAATAGAGGCGAAGCAACAATATAAGCACAAACGTTGCCAGAATGAATGACACGCTTTTCCAAAAGATAAGAGGATTGCGTTCTAAAAATGGTGGGCGGGTTTTGTTCAAAAACGCTTTATTCGGTTGGCGCAGGTCAAAAATAAACTCTGATAATTCCTGATAACGTTTTTGTGGATTGGGCTGTACGGCCTTTTTTATCACTTCGTCAATCCAGGTTGGTATCTCGCGATCAGCGGCCAGAGCTGAGTTGTAGCGCAATTTACTTTGCGCCAGCCTGCTTCTAGCCTGCGATACTTTGATGCCGTAGGGTAATTTTCCAGTGAGCATCTGGTAGGTTATTACGCCCAGCGAAAACAGGTCGGAGCGGGTGGTGGGGCTTTCCCCGAGAAAATATTCCGGAGCACTGTACTGGGCGGTGCCAAGTATGGCTTCCTGGTCGATGGGTTTTGCCATTTCATTGATGCCAGCGACTTTGGTCGAACCAAAATCAATGATTTTTACCGTGCCGGTGTTGTCGATCATAATGTTGGCGGGTCTTAAATCTTGATGCAACATCTCTTGCCGATGGAAGCTGCCCAGACCTTTGGCGATTTGCTCAACGATACTACGCACCGTTTCTATAGTCGGCCTGGGGTTGTCCTTCATCCATTGCGCCAGGGTTTGGCCTGCAATAAATTCACTGACAATGTAGAGGTAATTGCGCTTGCGGGTTTGCTCACAAGACTTGACGACGTAGGGGCTGTTGATGCGCCGCCCCACCCACTCTTCCATCAGGAAGCGCTCGAGGTAGGCGGGTTCACTACGTAGATCAATCGATGGCGCTTTGAGTATCACCTGAGTATCGGTGTCTTTATCCACCGCCAGGTAAACGTGGCTGCGACTGCTAACGTGTACTTCGCGAATAATTTTATAGCCATCAAAATCCATTCGTGCTTCTAACAGCGGCGGGAAAGGCAGCTCGGTTAAATGCTGGTAAAGCTCATCGGCATTTTGGGTGGGTAGATCGTCAATGCGGACAATTTGTGCACTCAAGTTGTCATCGCTGCCCTGAGCATAGGCCTCGTCGATGATAGCCTTCGCGGCAGCGTCCAGGTTGTTTTTATGCTTGTCGATGGCCCTGGTGATAAAGTCGGCATCGGCAAACTCATAAACACCATCGGTAGCCAGAAAAAAAATGTCGCCTTTTTCAATGGCGAGAGAGTGATAGTCAATATCAAGGTGTTGGCTAAAACCCAATGCACGACTGAGGTGGCTTTCTGTTTGTGACACCCAGAGGCGATGATCTTCAGTGAGCTGTTCTAGCGCGTTACCTTGCACGCGGTAAACGCGTCCATCGCCGATATGGAAAATATGGGCGGTCGTCGATTTAATGACCAGAGCACTGAGGGTGCAAACATAGCCTTTGTCGGCCTCGTAGCGATATTGGCCCTGTCGGCTTTGGGCGTAGAGCCAGGAGTTGCTGGCGACCAGTACCCGTTGTGCGGAAGTCTTTACCGTCCAGGCTTCGGAGGTGTCAAAGTAGTCGTTTAAAAAGCCGGTGACCGCGGCCTTGCTGGCGACCTGGCTGACCTCGCTGCTGCTAATGCCATCGGCCAGGGCGATGGCGATACCTTTTGAGCTGAGGAGGGGTTCACTGGGCGTGTGGGTACCGTGGAAATCCTGATTAATGGCCTTACGACCTTTATCGGAGTATTGACCGATAGTGACTTTCAAGTGTGGAGACACGTTTTGGCCCTATTTTGTTGTACGCTCTTTTATTGGGCTTGTTTTTTTCGAGCTTGATTACCCTGTGTTGGAGTGTTTATGCAAAAGCGCCCTGGTGTTGAAGCCAGGACGCTTCTGATTGTATAAGCTAACTTTATCTAAGTGGTTTTTTATCAACTAATTAATAGGACGTTTCGCGGCAGTCCTGACGTGCGTGGTGTAGAGCGTCAGGCCGGTGAGTGATAAGCCGCCGACTAAATTGCCGATGACCGTGGGAATTTCGTTCCACACTAAATAGTCCATTATAGAAAAGTCACCGCCCATAATTATGCCGGAGGGGAAGAGAAACATATTGACCACAGAGTGCTCAAAACCCATGGCGAAGAACAGCATAATGGGCATCCACATGGCGATGACTTTACCGCTGACGGTGGTGGAGATCATCGCGCCGACCACGCCCATGGAAACCATCCAGTTACATAGCATGCCGCGGAAAAAGATAGTGATCCAACCAGCGGCTCCGTATTCAGCATAGCCTACAGTTCGAGATTCACCGATGGTCGCAATTTTTTGTCCAACCGGGCCGGGATCAATCGAAAAACCGTAGGTATAGACATAGGCCATCATAAAGGCGACGGTGAGTGCCCCCCCAAAGTTACCAATAAACACCAGGCCCCAGTTGCGCAATACGCCACCGACGGTGACCCCCGGTCTTTTATCCAACAGGGCCAGGGGGGCGAGTACAAAAACGCCCGTGAGTAAATCGAAGCCCATTAAGTACAACATGCAAAATCCAACCGGGAAAAGGATGGCACCGATCAGTGGTGAGCCGGTTTGTACGGCAGTGTTGATGGCGAAGACTGCGGCTAACGCGAGAATGGCCCCCGCCATGAAAGCTCGAATGAGTGTATCGCGCGTCGACATAAAGATTTTGGATTCGCCAGCATCCACCATTTTGGTGACAAATTCTGCGGGGACTAAATAAGACATAGTAGTTACTCGTTATTGATAAAAGTGCTTGCACTTACCTGCGAAAGTGTTGATTTCTACAGCCGGAGTAAGCAATAGCTGTGCCAACGCTTAACAATTAGTTATGGGGTTTTGGCAGAGGATGAACTGATCGCTATGCTCCAAAAGTGGGCATGCTGCCATATTGCAGTGCTGCCGGGTTATTTTTAAGGTCCTTCTCTATATCGTCTGGTTGACTGTGCTAGAGTCCGGGGCGGTATAATTTCAAATCATGACAAGGAGTTCAATGTGTTGCAGATGTTATTTTCCCGTTGTTCTTATCGGTGGGCTTCAACTTTTCGTGCAGACGCATTCATTCCATTATTCCTGATTCTGGTTTTTCTGGGAGCCTGTTCTAAACAGACACCACCGGCGCGGCTCCCACTTGAGCTACCCGTAGTGAATGTTATTCAGCGTGATCAAGCGATCAAAATTGAAATGGTGGGCCAGACCCTTGGCTCCTCTGATATCCCCATTCGCGCTCGTGTCGACGGTTTCCTCGAAAGTATCGCTTTTCATGAAGGGGGTAACGTCAAAAAAGGTGATTTGTTGTATAGCATTGATGATGTGCCGTTTCAGGCTGGCGTCATTGAAGCTCAGGGCTATTTGGCTGAAGCGCTGACTACGCTGGCTAATGCAAAGTCTAACCTTGATCGGATCCGCCCCTTGGCTGAGATCAACGCCATGAGCCAGATGGAACTTGACAGTGCAGAGGCCATGCACAAAGCGGCAATGGGTGCAGTTCAGGCGGCTAATGCTCAGCTCGACCAGGCAAAAATACAGTTGGGCTATTGCCGAATTTATTCGCCGATTGACGGCCTCATTGGGATTTCCAGGGTTGAGGTGGGGGAGTACGTTGGAGGGCCAGGCAGCGAGGCGCTTAATTTTGTTTCACAGGTTGACCCGATCCGAGTCAGGTTTTCTATTGACGAGCAAAGTTATCTGAGAATTGCACGTCATGCTATTGCGATGCGTGCGAATGGGAAGCGGGAAGGATCACACAACAGGAAAGACTTGGAGTTGGCGCTGATTCTGTCAGACGGTTCGGTATTTGATGGTTCAGGGCACATCGTGACCACTAATGCTGCGATTGACCCAAAGACAGGCACCTTCACGTTAGAAGCCGATTTCCCCAACCCGGATGGCTTAGTCATTGCCGGTCAATATGCACGAATCCGTGCTAACACAGCGGTACGTAAAGATGCCCTGTTGGTGCCCCAGAGGAGTCTCGTTGAACAACAGGGGCTTTTTAGTCTGTTTGTTGTGGACGCGGGTGGCAAGGTAGAGCGGCGCAATGTCAGTGTCGGTGCCAAAATTAACAGGCTGCAAATTATTACAGAGGGTTTGCAGCCCGGTGAAAGGGTCGTACTTGAAGGCGTACAAAAGCTCAAAAATGGTATGACCATTCAACCGACAGTAACTGACTTTGAGGAAAGGGCTGCAGCGCCTTCCCGTAAAACAGCAAACGGTAATTCATCGAACAGTAAGGCACCGAAGGCTTAGATCATGGCCGAGTTTTTTGTAAGACGTCCCATCGTGGCGATCGTCATTGCGATCTTTATTGTCTTATTGGGTCTTCTCTCCCTGGGCAATTTGCCGATTGCTCAGTACCCCGAAATAACGCCGCCAGTGGTGAGTGTTTCAGGCACTTATCGGGGGGCTAATTCGGTTGTTGTTGAGCAATCGGTGGCGACGCCTATTGAGCAGAAGGTCAATGGTGTTGAGAACATGCTTTACATGAAATCGACCAACACCAGTAACGGCACCATGAACCTGTCGGTTTCTTTCGAGGTGGGTACCGATCTCGATATGGCCAATGTACTGGTGCAAAACCGTGTGTCTGAGGCGACAGCAGTGCTACCTGAAGACGTGGCACGACAAGGTGTTACGGTGAAAAAGAGGCTATCTTTCCCGTTGCTTTTGATTTCACTGGTTTCGCCTAACGGTACCTACGACGAAAGCTTTTTGATGAATTATGCCACCATCAATATTATTGATCAGCTGTCACGTATCCGAGGTGTGGGTTTAGCAGAAGTACTGGGCAGTAGTTTGACTGAATATTCCATGCGGGTGTGGATTAAGCCTGATCAGCTCTCCAAACTGGCTTTGACCGTATCGGATATCACCGCCGCCATTCGACAGCAAAATGTCTTGGTACCCGCTGGGCAAATCGGCGGTCCACCAGCGCCGTTAGGGACGGAACATACATATACGGTACAAACTGGTGGACGCTTTGAAACCGCGCAAGAGTTTGGTGGGATTATTGTCAGAGCCAACCCTGATGGGTCGCATGTTTTGTTGAAAGATGTGGCTCGTATCGAATTGGGGACTCAGGGTTATCAGATCAAGGCCCGCCTCGACGGTTCAGATTCTGCGGCACTACAGGTCTTCCAGTTACCCGATGCCAATGGCCTTGATGTCGCTGAAAAAGTGATTGCCAGCATGGAAAAGGTCGCTGAAGATTTTCCCGATGATATGGAATATGTGATATCTCTGGATACGACGAAGCCTATTACCGCGGGCATCCGTGAAATAGTGATCACGCTTTTTCAGGCTCTGGTTTTGGTGATAGTGGTGGTTTATCTCTTCCTCCAGAACAGTCGCTCTACGCTTATTCCGGCCTTGGCCGTGCCGGTTTCGCTGATAGGTGTATTTGTTGTCTTTCCCCTGCTGGGGTTTTCGGTCAACACATTGTCCCTGCTGGGTTTGGTGTTAGCGATCGGTATCGTGGTGGACGATGCCATTGTTGTGGTCGAAGCGGTGGCCACAAAGATGGAGGCAGGCATGTCCTCCAGTGAAGCCACAATTGCAGCAATGCGTGAAGTTTCTGGTCCGATTGTCGGGACGTCTCTGGCATTGATCGCTGTGTTTATCCCTGTGGCGTCAATGGCGGGTATTACTGGGCAACTTTACCAGCAGTTCGCTATTACCATTGCTGTAGCGGTGACAGTTTCGTCTCTTAATGCCCTGACCTTGAGCCCGGCGTTAGCGGCCATGTTATTGAAGCCTCCATCAGAAAATAAAAATGCGGTTCAGCGTTTTTTCGATGGCTTTAATCGCATGTTTGAAAAAATCACCGAAGCGTTTATGCGGCTCGTTCGATTCTTCAGTGAGAAGCTGTACCGCACAGGCATCCTGCTACTAGGGCTTGTCATTGGCATGGTGGTTCTGTTTCAGACTCTGCCAGGGGGCTTTATCGCGGGTGAAGATCAGGGCTACATCATGGCCAGCGTGATGTTGCCTGATGCCGCCTCGTTAGAGCGTACTCAAGAAGTCATGCTAACCGTAGAAGAGATTGTCGCGGAGATCGGCGCGGTTGAAAACGCCGCTACAATTTCAGGTTTTAGTTTGTTGACAGGCACGATTCAATCCAATGCTGGTTTTGTTTTTCTGCAGCTCAAAGACTGGGATCAACGAACTGACAAAAAAGATCATGCCAATAATATTGTGCGTCAGCTGAATGGAGCGCTTGCCCAACGCGTGAAAGGCGCCGTCGCTTTTGCCTTCGGTCCACCAGCGATTCCGGGGCTCGGCACCGGCTCTGGTTTCACTTTGATGCTACAGGATCGAGGGGGTCATCCGCCCGAGTACCTGGCAGAACAAAGTACGGCTTTTATTAAAGCAGCGAATGAGCACCCTGCGATTGGCAGCGCCCGCACCTTCTATCGGGTGAATACTCCCCAATTAATGCTCGATATTGATAATAGCAAAGCGTTAAAGCTGGGCGTGCCTTTGCAGGATTTACAGACCTCTATAGGCGCTTTTCTCGGCGGTGCCTACGTTAATGATTTCAATCGTTTTGGCAGGTTGTATAAGGTTTTTGTGCAAGCCGAACCAGAATACCGTGCTGATCCCGATGGCTTACAGTTTTTCTACGTGCGCAATAGTG
>CAJXQR010000013.1 GCA_913058345.1 uncultured Gammaproteobacteria bacterium | reverse complement strand
CGCTAATACTGGTCACAAAGAGAAAACCCGGCAACAGTAAACCCCAGTCATTGATGATGGGCAGCATAGAGTTGTCGTCGTTAAGTTCGTAAGCCCTTTTGGCCACATTCAAAGCGTGGTCAATTTCACGCAGGGCCCGCACGACTTGAGCTTCGTAAGTGTGAACGAGGGCTGTTGCAGAGGTGATGGCGCTCTCTCGAGCGCGCTGGTGATTGGCGGCTATCAAATCAAAGGTGATGACCCAGAGAATGATTAGTGTCGCAATCAGAGCGGTCGGGTAGAATAAAAGGGGATCAATGAGATTCTGGCGATGGTTTTGTTCTTCAGGTGAGCTAACGTCGTTGTCGTCCTGAGTCCTATCCTCTTTTCCCTTGCGTTGGCCTAGCATTATTTAAGCGCCACAATTTTCACTGAATTGTCCACTGCTGCCCGGTCGATATAACCAATATTGACAGCGTTATTTATTAGTAACTGTTTCACGACCTCATTACTCGCAGCTTCTTTGGGGGGTTGACCTCGGCCAGTAAAAATTAACTTGGACCAGTGGGCCTTGATCTGGGCTGGGGACTTGCCACTTACCAGCTGATAGAAAGCATCTCGTTCTAAATTGCCTTCTTTCTGGTTGAGGGGCAGTGCTTTTGTGCCGTCGGGAAAGCGACGACTTTTACCGAGAAAAATTTTCGCGACTTGAGTCTTGCTGAGGTGCTTTATGGGACTGGTAGCCGGCACCACAACAACAATATCGCTGTGTGCGCTAGTCACGAAAAAACAGATCGTTAGCAGGACGAGTTTGAGGAGTCGATAATGAGCTTGTTTTCTATAGGTCATGATATTTTTTAAAAAACAAAGTCGATGGCGGCACTGAAGGTATTCATCCGATTGCCGGGTTCGAAATGGGGTTGTACATTGGCTAGACGCCCGGCAGATTTTTCATCGAGATCAACATGCTGGTACTGTAATTTCAACGCTGCATTGCTGATGAAGTCCCAGCGAATACCAAGCGTTATGGATTTTTGCGCATGGCTGGCCCCAGACAAAAATTGATGTAGGCCAGAATTCATTGTGCTTACTGTCGTGGCCAGGGAGGGCGGCAAGCCACTAGTGCTGACGCCGGGTTCTTGAGGCGTATCGCCGTTGACTTCAGCAAGGGTCAAGTAAGGCGTCACTGAGGTAAACCGGTAGCCAAGGGTGGTGTACCAGGCCTCGGCCTTGCTTAGAGCATTGGCCTCAGTGACAAGTGCCCATTCCGCCATGAATAACCAATTCTCGGGCTCCAAGCGTAGACCGGCACTGTAGACTTCAATAGGGGCGTCGTTCAAGGCATAGCGTCCGGGCATTACGCTGGCCTGGGCAGCGGCCTCTTCCAGGCCTGGGATTAAGGCTAAGGTATCACTCAGTGTGTTGTAGGCATTGACGAGGGCATTAGACTCAGGGGTGTCCAGATCAAGATGGGCAGTAAGGTAGGCGAGGCGGAAGGTGGCGTAGTCATATTCCAGGCTGTTACTGAGCAGGAAGCTATTTCTGGCGCGCAGTTCTCCATCGGTGATTAAATCCTGATTCGTTTGCCCAAAGGTCACTTGCAAAGTGTTCCGCCAGTCACCAAAGTCCCGGGTGTAAATAACATCAACGCCATCGATATTGGTGATGGGCACGATCTGATAGAGCTCCTGAGGGCCCCGTATCCAAGGGTTGGCATAACCCACCAGCCGGGTGTCAGATACCATAAAAGTAGCGAGTACAGTACGACCGAGTCGGATACTGACGTTGTCGTTAAGCCGATATCGAATGTTGGCCCACTCAATGGCGGGGGTCCAGGCATTGTCTTCCTGGCGCTCAACGACGACTTGTAAAACTGCGGACAGGTGTTCATTAACCTGGACATTAACTTGTCCGCCTAGTTTACTGTCGACACCGGCGTGCCACTGGTGAGTGTGACCGGCGCCATTGGGCTGCAGTAACCAGCTTGAGACAAAATCGGCCTGATCTTCGTCAGAATAAACAACACCTAAAGTGCCGAAACCGTAAAACGAATAACTTGGCGTAAACGTGTCGAGAGCAAAGGCTGGGTGCGAGGAGAGGCTGGCTGCTGTTATAAAGGCGGCAAGGCTTGCGGGCTGGATGGCAAGGGCCAGGCTTTTCAATTTGTTACCCATTGCCATCGGTTTTCTCTCGAGTCGCGTTGTTCTTCATATCGGTTAATCTCTTTATGTGTCGATAACTGGCTTTTTTATTTGCGGTATTTACCAGCCTAAACACAAAAAAATAAATCAAAGAATGGACTAGTTATTGTCGTTATGGTGGAAGATAAGGTTTTGTCGGCTGGCTTACAAGTTATGTTCTGTGAAAAGGTAAGGTTAGGTTAAAAGGTGTTAACCGGTTAACAAGCTATAGGCGGTTTTCCAGCTTTTATCAATAGGAGGGAGAAAAAGTTATGTTGTTTCAGGTGCTGGCAGATGTCGTACTTGTTAGTCATTTATTGTTTATTCTTTATGGCCTGCTTGGTGGTCTGCTTTATTTCTGGCGCTCATGGCTAGTGTGGCTGCATTTGCCCTTAGCGGTATGGATTTCTCTTATCGAGTTTTTCCAGTGGACCTGTCCTTTAACACCGTTGGAAAAACAGTTGCGCGTGCTGGCCGGTGAAAGGGCTTATACCGGTGGGTTTATTGAGCACTATCTGGTCGCGCTGTTTTATCCTGATGGTATGACTCAAACAATGACACTAGTTTTGGGTGGGATTGCGCTCGGTGCTAATTTACTTATTTATGGCTTTGTTTTGCACGATATCTATCGACGGTTTCAGGAAAAATAGGGCGTTGTGCCGACGTCCATACCCGGCACAGTGTAGAAACCCGGTTTAAACAAAGACTCACTGCGTTTTCAGTTGTGCGCCCAAAAGACTCTGCCTCAAACTCAGTGTGATTAGCTACGCGCCATTGGGGGTGGCAAACAGTAGTACTAGTAGCAAGATACAGGCAATGAACATAAATCCAATACTTTGCAGCCAGCACCCGCGACGATAACTAATGCACAATGCAACCAGACATTGCAGTAGATAATAGGCAACGAAAGCTCTTGAAGCGATGGTAATAATTTCAAAAATATCCGCCGACCAGACTAAAACAATCGCGAGTATTACGACCAGGACATAACCCAAACGCGGGCTAAAACGACGACGACTGAATTCTGCAAAAAGCCCGCCCGAGCCGGCAGTATCGGCCACGGCCGCACTAAATTGGCTCATTACTGCGGCGATGACTAGCATCGCCGGCAATAAGGGTGAGATCATCCCTGATAATGTAATGATGGCGGTTTCGTTGCGTGGCTCATTGAAGCCATTGAGCAGGGGTAGAGAAAGGCCAATAAACAGTAAATAGATAGCGGCTGTAAGTAACTGGGCAAAGCGCATGGTGCGGATACGGGTTTGAGCATCGTATTCATCACCCAGGTAACGTGAAGTTTCAAAACCCTGCACAATCAATAGTATGCCAGCCAATAGGCGCATGGCATGGGGCCAGTCGGCTAACGGTGTGTAATTGATTTGATTTTCAGACTGGCTCAGCCAGTTTAGGTCGTATCCCACCAAGCCTACTAAGAGTGCAGCAATAATTGCCAGCTTGATATTGACAGCTGATTCTTCTAGCTTTTCCAGTCCCTCCAGTCCGCGCCATAGCCCGATGAATGCAATGCTAAGTAATACGACAGTGGTCAGTATGTTGGCGTAAATACCGTCCTTGAGGTCCATTGAGTGCAAGAGAAAGGACGCCAGTAAACGCAAATAAAAGGCGACTGAAATTACATAGGCGATACTCAACGTCAGGCTGGAAATTCGTTCCAAGTTGAGTAGTAAAGGTGGTGTCTGCGGACTCTTTAAGAGAGGTTCGCTATGATAGATATTAAAGCGAATCACTTCGCCAATGCCGTAGGCGAGTATCACAATACCGGCCATGGCAAAGAAGGCCCAGCCGTTAACAGCGTGGGACAACAATGGTGCCGCAACTAAAAAACCGCTGCCAATAATGGATGCCAGTGGAGTGACTGTCGCCCGCCAGTTGCGAGAAAAGCGTACTTTCGGATGAAACAGTAGTGCGGTAACCATGCAGGCAACAGCGAGCAACAAGGCATTTTCAAACATTCGGAGGGCTCGATAAACGCGGTTAATTAAACAGTGTGAAATAGCGGTTTGAGCTGGGGTCGAATAAACAGTGATCAGTGGGTTCGGTAATGATGAATGGGCTGCTCACGCCGGTGCTTATGTCAGCAGCCCATGTGTTTTTATCGATCAGTTTATTAGAACACGAGTTGTATGGCATACCAGGCCATTAATAAAACCTGTACAAAGAAAAACGTGGCGCGTACCCAAACGACGAGAGTGGCTGTAGATATCATATGGGCAAGGGATTGGCCGATGCGCGCATACAGTACGAACATCACCGTACCTTCCATGATTGAAAATTGTCCAGATAAGCCCGCAGCGGCGACCAGTGCGGCAAAAACCGGCAGGGTTTCGGTGCAGTTTAAATGGGCGCGCGTGACGCGTTGGCCAAAACCGGGTAGGTCGTCACCACTGGGCGAGAAAGCATTAATGGCTTTTTTGCCGGTGAAGAAATTCGCCATGCGCAAATTGGCGACGGTTAATAACAGTAGTATCGTCCAGCCGGCAAATCCGGCGAGAGCGAAGAGGGCGGGGTTCATGGTCAGTATATCTGGTGCATTCATTATTCTTATCTCTAATTGATGGAAGCTGCATGCTACTCCAACCATCATGGGGGGTAAATCCTGAAAACCGATGGTGTTTAATTATCGTCACTTGTAAAAATGCATGGCCGAAAAACCCTTTGAGAAATATAATGAAGGCGGTCACGCCTAGCGTTGAACGCCCTTCTGAAACATGTTGTGTTAACTTATCGCCTTGTGCAGTCTCCCTATAAGGATTGTTATGCCCAGCTTTAACTATGATTTAGTGATTATTGGTGCTGGCCCGGCGGGTGAAGCCGCCGCAATGAGAGCCTCAAAACGAGGTAATCGAGTCGCGATTATTGAAAATAGAAATGAAGTTGGTGGTTCCTGTGCGCATTTAGGCACGATTCCTTCCAAAGCACTCAGACATTCGGTACGCCATACTATCCGCTATAATTCTGACAGTATGTTTCGCGATGTGGGTGAGCCCCGTTGGTTTTCATTTCCCAATCTATTGAAACGCACAGAAAAGATTATCGAAAGTCAGGTTAAGCTGCGTACCTCTCTCTATGCACGTAACCGTATCGATATTATTTTCGGTCAGGCTGCATTTCGTGAAGAGGGTTGCATTGAAGTTAAAACCCTGCAGGGCTCGACAGATTTCGTGTTCTATAAAAAAAGTGTCATTGCAACGGGTTCAAGCCCGTATCACCCCAATGACATCGATTTTGAACACGCGCGAGTTTATGACAGCGACACAATACTATCTATGGCCCATACCCCAAAACGTATTTTGGTGTATGGAGGTGGCGTTATCGGTTGCGAATATGCCTCGATATTTGCCGGGCTTGGTATGAAGGTTGATCTTGTTGACAGCAATCCGCGCTTGCTGTCCTTTCTGGATAGTGAAATCTCAGATGCATTAAGCTACCACCTGCGGGATCAGCGGGTGGTTATCCACCAGAATGAAGCGTTTAAGTCGTTGGAAACCACTGATAAAAATATCACCTTACACCTGCATTCTGGCAGGCGTGTGCGAGCCGATGCTCTGCTTTGGTGTAATGGTCGCAGTGGCAATACCGCCAACTTGGGGCTTGAAAAGGTCAATCTGAAGGCCAACCATAGAGGGCAGTTGGAGGTAAACGAGCATTACCAAACAGCCAATCCTGATATTTATGCGGCGGGTGATGTGATTGGCTGGCCCAGTCTGGCGAGCGCTGCTTATGATCAGGGGCGGGCGGCAGCAGTTGCATTGTTGGGAGAGGATAATTACTTTGTTGATGATGTCCCCATCGGTATTTACACCATTCCAGAGATTAGCTCGGTCGGTAAGACCGGTGAAGAGTTGTCGAAGGAAAATATTCCCTATGAAATAGGGACGGCCAGCTTTGCAAACTTAGCGCGAGCGCAAATTGCACGGGAGGCGGTGGGTATGCTGAAGATTTATTTTCACCGAGAAACTCTTCAAATACTGGGTATTCATTGTTTCGGGTATCAGGCTGCAGAGATTATTCATATTGGTCAGGCGATAATGAAGCAGAAGGGAACAGCGAATACGATTGAATATTTTGTAAACACGACCTTTAATTACCCTACTATGGCAGAAGCGTATCGAATGGCTGCACTCAATGGTCTATATCGTCTGTAAGTCATTTTTGATACAAGGCTGTTGGCAGGTCATTGGTAGGTTAAGCACGGATTAAAATAATACTTTTTAGCGAGGGCATTATAGATGTTGCGTCAAGAAGAAATAGCCCTGTTCCCTCTGCAGATTATTTTGTACCCGACCATCAGCAGCCGTATGCAAATTTTTGAACAGCGCTATTTGCGGTTGGTGAAAGAATCGATGGCTAATAGTAAACCCTTCGGCATCTTGCCCATCGTGGGCGGCAGAGAAGTGGGTGCTACGCCTGAGGTTTTCCCCTGGGGTACGCTAGTCACGATCCGCGATTTTGAGCAACAACCTAACGGCCTGCTCTCAATTGTCGTGCAAGGCGAGCAGCGTGTTCATATTGGGGCTACCCGTGTTGAAGAAGACGGACTGATGTTTGGTGATGCCGAAATTTTCGCTGTCGATAACGATGAACCTATCGGTTTCGCTGAAGATGACCTGGTGGATATGCTGGAAAGTCTGGCCTCTCATATGGGGATTGATAAATCGCTATTTCTTGCCGATTTAACCAGGGCGACATTAGTTTGGCGTTTGGCTGGGGTACTGCCGGTTGACCCGGAGCGCAAACGCTCGTTGTTGGCTATGGCGACGGTGGACGAGCGTTTACTGGAAATTAAAAAGTGGGTGATTGAGCTACGTATGCGTGGCGCTAGGCCTGCACCGTAGCCTGAAAAGCTGTTAATAAAAAGTTCGGCTGAGCGTTCAATACAGCTCAGCTTTTTTTATTTTCAGTACCTATATTCCTATTCGTCAGCCGGACGGCCCTTGAGCATGCGCAGAGGGTTATACGTCAGCACAATGTCTCCGTTCTGATTGACCACTTTGTTAAAGGTGCGCACCAGGCCGCGATTACCCTTGCTGGTTTCGCGCACTTCAGTAATTTCCAGTTCGACGTGAATAGTATCGCCCGCCAGGCAGGGGCGCTTCATATCCAGCTCCATATTGAGAAAAGCCATGCCGGTGCCTTGCATAGTGGGGAGCAGCAGACCTTCGGCAAAACTGTAAACGAGAGCGCCGGGCGCGAAAGGTTCTTTAATCACTGACTTTTCACGCAGAAACTCCCGGTCGCTAAACACCACTTCGTGCAGGCCAATAAGGTTAACAAAGGCGCAGATATCAGCTTCGAGTACCGTCCTGCCCCAGGATTTATATTGATCACCGACGGATAGATCCTGCCAGTAGAAGCCTTGACCGAGTTGTTTCACGTTTTTCTCCTGATGTTGGAAGTCGTCATTGAATTGATAGGAAACCTGTACTGATGAGAAGGTGAGGTTGATAATGCACAAAGCATTACCCGTCTGCAAACGGCGCCTGTGCAAATAGCGTCCGATAGAGCAGTCTTTGTCTCTCGCGGTAGACACGGGCCTCGCGCTATAATGAAGCGCATGATGAGCTCAGCTTAAAACAGGCTAGAGTTTATAGAATTAGCACTGAAAAATAGCACAGAGAAATCGAATGGATATTAAAGCGTATATGCAAAGTCTGGGTGGCAGCGCCCGTGCTGCTGGCCGAGTGATGGCGCGTTCTGACAGCGGGGTAAAGAACAAAGCCTTGCTGGCGATTGCCGACGCTCTGGATGCGGGTCGTGCCCTGCTGGCCAATGCCAATGCCCGTGATATGGACAGTGGTCGCAGTAATGACCTGGACGCGGCACTGCTCGACCGGCTCGAGCTAACGCCCGCTCGCGTCGACGGTATGATAGAAGGCTTGCGCCAGGTGGCGGCATTACCCGATCCAATCGGCGAAGTGACGTCTATGAATTACCGACCGAGTGGTATCCAGGTGGGTAAAATGCGTGTGCCCTTGGGCGTGATTGGCATTATCTATGAGTCCCGCCCCAATGTGACGGTCGAAGCGGCAAGCCTGTGCTTGAAATCTGGCAATGCCGCTATTTTGCGCGGTGGTAGCGAATCTATTCATTCTAACCAGGCCATTGCGGGCTGTATTCGTAAAGGCCTGGAAAAGGCCGGCTTGCCTGATACGGCAGTGCAAGTGGTGGAAACGACTGATCGCAGCGCGGTGGGTGAGTTGGTCACGTTGTCTGATTATGTCGATGTGATTGTGCCACGGGGCGGCAAAGGCTTGATCGAGCGCATTAGTCGCGAGGCGACCATCCCTGTTATCAAGCACTTAGACGGTGTTTGCCATGTTTACATCGACGATAAGGCGGATCTCGAAAAAGCCTTTAATATCGCGTTTAATGCCAAAACCCATCGCTACGGTGTCTGTAATGCCATGGAAACGCTACTGGTTGCCGAGGGGGTGGCAGAGGCCATTTTACCTCGTCTGGCAGTCGCTTATGGCGACGAGGGCGTTGAAATGCGCGCCTGTGAGCGGGGCCGCGCAATTATTGCCGCATCAAAACAGGCCTGCTCAGCGGCCAGCGAAAACGACTGGCAGGCGGAATATCTGGCGCCGATTTTGGCGATCCGTGTGGTGGCTGATATGGATGGGGCGATGGATCATATCGAGCGGTATAGCTCGCGCCACACCGAAGCCATCGTTACCGAAGATTACACTCGAGGGCGGCGCTTTTTGAATGAGGTCGACTCCAGCTCAGTGATGATCAACGCCTCCACCCGCTTTGCCGATGGCTTTGAATATGGTCTTGGTGCAGAGATTGGTATTTCGACCGATAAAATTCATGCGCGTGGCCCGGTGGGTCTTGAGGGACTTACCAGCCAGAAATATATTGTGCTGGGCGATGGGCACATACGTGAATAAAGTAGGTGTGAATAAAGCAGACGCGGGCTATCAGGAAACGTCCCAATTTTGAAAGCGGTCGGTATATTTGGCGGCACTTTTGATCCTGTGCATATCGGACATTTACGCACCGCTGTCGAATTGCGCGAGCACCTCGGCCTTGATGAATTGCATTTAATGCCGTCGGCTCGACCGCCCCACCGTGAACGGCCTGGGGTGAGTGCTGAGCATCGTCTCGCTATGTTGCGTCTCGCAATTGACGGTGGGGAGCCGGGCGACGGGGGCCTGGATTGTGATGGCTTGCTCGCGGATGACAGAGAGCTGCGCCGCGAAGGTTTATCCTATACCGTTGAAACATTAGCGCAGTTGCGCAATGAGTTGGGTGGCGACGTTGCCCTCTGTCTTTGCATTGGCATGGATTCACTGGTTAATTTACACACCTGGCAGCGCTGGCAGGAATTGAGCGATTATGCCCATATTGTCGTTGCCGCCCGCCCCGGTTGGCATTTGCCCGAGACAGGTCCTGTCGCGCAGTGGTTGGCGGGGCGTTACACCGATGATGTGCAATTAATATCACATTCACCGAGTGGCCGTGTGCTGGTTGAAGCCATGACCTTGCTGCCGGTGTCGGCAACACAAATCCGCGAGAACCTCGCTACTGGCCACTCGGTGCGCTACCTGGTGCCCGATGCGGTCATTCAATATATTCACCAACACGGCTTGTACAAGCAGGAAAATTCATGAGTAATGATATTTACAAGATTGTTATTGCAGCGCTGGAAGACGTCAAAGGTCAAGACGTGGTCACTATTGATGTGCGCGAACTCAGCGATATAACTGACACCATGGTCGTGGTTAGCGGCGCCAGTAATCGTCAGGTCAAGGCGCTGGCACAAAACGCCGTCGAAGCGGGTAAGAAAGCGGGCTTCCAGCCCATTGGCGTCGAAGGGCTGGACGAGGGCGAATGGGTGCTGGTTGATTTTGGTGATGTCATTGTCCACGTGATGCAGCCGGCAACGCGGGCTTTCTACGAGCTGGAAAAACTGTGGTCGCTGCGCCCCAGTTCGGCGGCCGATAATGCAGTGAATGTCGATTTCGATGACAATGATTCATGATATGTCGTTCTTAGTGCAAGGTAACGAGAGGTGAGACTGCGCATTATTGCCGTCGGCAGCAAAATGCCGGGCTGGGTGCAAAGTGGCTACGATGAATATGCCAAACGTCTACCGGGCGAATTTCATCTTGAGCTGGTTGAAGTGCCACTGGGTGCGCGGCGTAAGAACGAGGCGCCGGATCGCGCCATCGCCAGTGAAGGCGAAGCTATGCTCAAAGCCATTGGTCAGGGTGACCGGGTGATTGCACTGGAGGTAAAGGGCAAACCCTGGGGTACCGATCAGTTGGCGCGCAATTTGCTCGACTGGCAGGGTAGTGGCGATAACTTCAGTTTATTAATTGGCGGCCCCGATGGACTGGCCCAAACGTGCATAGCTCGGGCAAATAGTTGCTGGTCCCTGTCGGCGTTGACTCTTCCGCATCCGCTAGTGCGCATTATTTTGATCGAGCAGCTTTACCGCGCCTGGTCAATTAATGCGGGGCACCCTTATCATAGGTAGAGGGCTATCAATAGAACCGCCGTTAAATAACGACAATAAAAAATATACGGGTGGCAGCGTCTTTGGCATCATTCGTCGCTTTACTGTTTATAGGCCAAGATGTGTGTAGCCGGGAATTCCTTTAGTTAAAAATGGCAGACTTCAGCACCCTGAAAAACCCCCAGTGGGAGTCGCGACTTTATACCGCACGCGCCAGTTTTACTCTGTTGGTGCTGTTTTTGATGTTAGGTGTCTTACTGTGGCGTTATCACGATTTACAGATTAATCGACATCAGGATTTCGCCACCCTGGCTGATAACAATCGGATTCTTGTGCGCGCTTTGCCGCCGGCACGGGGCTTGATTTACGACCGCAATGGCGTACTCCTGGCCGACAATCGCCCTAGTTTTACCCTGTCCATCGTTGTCGAACGCACTGAAAACCTTGAACAATTACTCAGCGATATTGGCGAATTGCTGGTTTTCAAAGAGACGGAATTGGCACGTTTTGAAAAACTCGTTAAACGCCGCCGTCCCTACGAGTCTGTACCTTTGCGCTTTAATCTCAGTGAGGCAGAGCAAGCCCTTCTCGCGGTTAACGAACACCGTTTGTCCGGGGTCGAAGTTTCTGCGCAACTTATCCGAGAATATCCTCTGGGCCAGGAGCTGGCCCATGTGCTCGGCTACACAGGGCGCATTAATGAGCGTGAATTAAAAAGTTTCGACCCCAGGCGTTATAAAGGGTCGCATATGACCGGTAAAACCGGGCTTGAAAAATTTTATGAAGATCAATTACTGGGCGAAGTCGGTTATGAGAATGTCGAGACCAATGCCCGCGGTCGGGTCATGCGGGTGCTCGAACGGACAGACCCTGTACCGGGTGCTGATTTACAGTTGAACCTCGACAGTCGGTTGCAGAAGGTTGCCATTGAGGCTCTGGGTGAAGAGCGTGGCGCTGTAGTTGCTCTCGATACTGTGACTGGAGGGGTGCTTGCACTCGCCAGTATGCCTTCTTATGACCCCAACCTCTTTGTGACAGGTATCTCTACGAAAGCTTATAAAGCGCTGACCAGCTCACCTGCGCAGCCGCTGTTTGATCGCGCTTTACGCGGTCAATACCCACCGGGTTCGACGGTGAAGCCCGCGTTTGGCCTGGCGGTTCTCGACTCGGGGACGGTGACCATGGGTTATCGCATTTATGATCCGGGCTTTTATCAGTTGGAAAATAAAGAACATAAATACCGTGACTGGAAGCGTGGCGGTCATGGCAGCAAAATTAGTCTTTACGATGCCATCGTACAATCCTGTGATGTGTATTTTTATGATACTGGCTTTCGCGCCGGTATTGACGTGCTTCACGACTACGGAACACGTTTTGGTTATGGCGTTAAGACAGGTATCGATCTACCCGCAGAAGCTCAGGGTATTATGCCTTCGCGGGACTGGAAACGAGGTGTTCGCGGGCGAGCCTGGTATCCTGGTGATACGATTAATGTCAGCATTGGTCAGGGCTTCATGCTGGCAACTCCTTTACAAATGGCGGTCGTAACCAGTCGCCTGGCAATGCGGGGGGAGGTACATAAGCCCAAATTGGTGAACCGGATTGGCAACGAAGCAACGCCGTCGGTGTCTCAAGCGGCAATGACTGAAATCCCAGAGCGCTATTGGGATCTGGTGCTCGATTCTATGGTCGGTGTGGTGAGGGATTTACGGGGTACGGCCCGCCGTGCCGTGGGTAAAATCGATTACACCATGGCCGGTAAAACAGGCACTGCACAGGTGGTCGGCATTAAACAGGATGAAAGGTACGATGCCAGTAAGCTCGCCAAATTACAGCTCGATCACGCCCTTTTTATTGCCTTCGCGCCCGTTGAAAACCCCCGAATAGCCGTGGCGGTGATTGTTGAAAACGGTGAACATGGTAGCTCCACAGCGGCGCCGGTCGCGCGGGATGTGATTAATGCCTACTTCAACTATTATCCCGAGCTCCTCGAAGTTAGCGAGAGTGAGGTCGAGGAGGGGAGTGCTTTATTAGCCCCAGTAAACCCAAGCGAGAGAGCCCATGAGTCAGGGTGACTTTAAGCGCAGTCTAAAAGAACACGGCTCCACAGTGTATGGTGAGCGTAAGAGCTGGCAGGCTCTGCGAATCGATTTTCCACTATTGTTGCTGTTATTGCTATTAATGGCGATAGGTATTTCTGTGCTTTACAGCGCCAGTGGCCAGGACCTTAATTACGTTAAACGGCAAGGTGTCTTCATGGGTATTGGCATGATTGCCATGCTGGTGGTGGCACAGCTTGAGCCAAGATTTATGCAGCGCTGGGCCTTTATTCTCTACATTGGCGGAGTGGGATTGCTGGTTGCTGTGATTTTTGCTGGGACGGGGGCCAAGGGTGCCCAGCGTTGGCTCGATCTTGGTTTCTTTCGCTTTCAGCCTTCAGAAGTGCTGAAGGTGGGTGTACCTCTGATGCTTTCGAGCTACCTTGGCCAACGGGTGTTACCGCCGCGCTTTAAGCACGTTTTGGTGGCTTTGTTGCTGATTGGTATACCGGCCACACTGGTGGGAATACAGCCCGATTTAGGAACGGCGCTACTGATTTTTGCCGCCGGTTTCTTTGTCCTTTTCCTTGCCGGTCTGGGCAAGACATATTTACTCGGTGCGCTATTTTTTGCACTGAGTGTGGCGCCTGTCTTTTGGTTTTACTTATTACGTGATTATCAGAAAACGCGCATTTTGACTTTGCTCGACCCCCAGTCGGACAAGTTGGGGGCGGGCTGGAATATTATTCAATCAACGACTGCCATCGGTGCGGGTGGCATCTCTGGTAAAGGCTGGATGCAGGGCACTCAGTCACAGCTGGATTTTTTACCCGAGAGTCATACCGATTTTATAATTGCCGTGCTATCAGAGGAATTCGGATTTACCGGCGTCGTATGCCTATTACTGGTCTATGTCCTGATTATCTTGCGCGGCATGATGATCAGTATTTATGCTCAAAGTATGTTTAGTCGCCTACTGGCGGGTAGTATTACACTGACCTTTTTTGTCTATATTTTTGTCAATATGGGCATGGTTTCCGGTATTTTACCGGTGGTGGGGGTGCCCCTGCCAATGATCAGTTACGGCGGCACATCGATTGTGACCTTGTTACTAGGGTTTGGTATGCTGATGGCAGTGAGCAAAGAGAAAAAACGGATGGGTGAACAGCTGTGAAACTAATAGTAAAAATCGGGTTAATGTGTATCTTCAGCCTTTTCCTTGCCGGACTCTCCCAGGCCAGCGAGCACACAGAAAGAAGCTATGAAAGTCATGCCAAAGCGCAGGCTTTTATCGATAAGATGGTTGCGGAACACGGCGCTGATCGGGCCGAGCTAGTCGCACTATTTACGGGGGCACAGTACAAGCAATCAATTATTGATGCCATGAACAGGCCTGCCGAAAAGGTTAAATTGTGGAAAGATTACCGTAAGATTTTTATTACCGAAAAACGTATTCGACAGGGTTTGCAGTTCTGGCGTGAGCAGCGCGGATGGCTGGAAAAAATGCAGGCTGACTACGGGGTGCCTATTGAATATGTAGTGGCGATAATTGGTGTTGAAACTTTTTACGGTAGGGTGACTGGCAACTATCGAGTTATCGACGCTCTTTCAACGCTGGCTTTTGACTACCCAGCGCGTAGTTCTTTTTTCACCAAAGAGTTAGAGCATTTCCTATTGTTGACTAAAGAACAGAAGCTTGATCCCGCTAAATTAAAGGGTTCCTATGCAGGGGCTATGGGCTACGGTCAATTTATGCCCTCCAGCTATCGTGCTTATGCTGTCGATTACAACAGCGATGGGGTAGCTGACATTTGGGGCGACCCAGCAGATGCTATTGGTAGTGTGGCAAATTACTTCATTCGCCATGGCTGGTTGAGTGGTGAAGAGGTCGTAGTCCGAGCAAGGATCACCGCTGATTACAGTAGCGAGGCGATCAACAAGCTCGTAAAGCCTGCACTCAGTCTCCAGCAGTTGGCTGAACAGGGTTTTACGCCCGTACCTGAAATGAGCCTTGACGTGAAAGCGATTCCCCTGCGCTTACAGGGTCAGGCGGGTGTTGAATTCTGGCTGGGGCTGCAAAATTTTTACACGATTACACGCTACAATCATAGCTTTCGTTATGCGATGGCTGTAAACCAATTGGCTGAACAAATTGCCGAAGGGATGCGTAAAGGTGGCTAACTTTTATTGCTCAGCTAGTGCAGGCAATTTAGCAGGTAGAGGCAGCGTGAAGCTCTCAACACCAGTGACGTTGACAGTGTTGATAGCAGGGTTGTTATTGCTTTCAAGCTTGAGTGGTTGCCAAAGTGGAGATGCATTTTCGCGACAAAAAGATAGCGGTCCTGCTCACGAAGTCGATGTTAGCCAGCTTGCCGATGCGGTTCCTCGAGTTGACCCGATTACTATTGCGGGCAATAAAAACCCTTATACCGTCAATGGTGTTACCTATCAATTAATGCCCTCAGCAAAGGGTTACAGCGAAGAAGGCATGGCCTCCTGGTATGGTAATAAATTCCATGGGCGTAAAACATCCAACGGCGAAACCTACGATATGTACGGTATGACGGCGGCCCATAAAACTCTACCCATTCCGGCCTATGTGCGCGTCACCAATTTAGCCAATGGCCGCCAGATTATTGTGCGTGTTAACGACCGAGGTCCCTTCCACGGTGGTCGCATTATTGATTTGTCTTATGCGGGTGCTAAAAAGCTCGGCTATCACCAACATGGAACGGCACGAGTTAGGGTGGATGCTATCGACCCGGTTAATTTTCAGCGAAACAGCGTGTCAGTGCCGACGTTGCATCAGCAGGTCAATAAACCGAAACAAGAACTGCCACAGCAAGCCGTTTCGTCCGCCGCTCCTTCGGTGCTTGCAACTGGGCTAGCTGTGACCGCTGAAAAACCAGTCGGCGAGCCCTTCTTGCAGGTGGGCGTCTATAGCTCGATGAGCTCGGCAAGGCAGCTGCAAGAGCAACTGTCCGCAATGACAGACTACCCCGTTTCAGTACGGCGTTTTGAGCTAATAGAAGCGCCGGTATTTAAAGTGTGGATTGGCCCTATCGTCGATCCGTTGCAAATGGTTGCGCTACGGGAGCGCCTTATAGAACAGGGGCGACATAAACCTTTTGTGGTTAATGCTGTCCGAGATATTTAGCCGCTGCTGGTTTGATTGTTCTGCGAGGGGGCGCCATGGTTGGCCATGTTATTATGTCCTCCATTGAACCCGCCGCCATCCAACACATTCTGGTTTAAACGTGGTTATACGATACCAGCATCTTATTAAAACAAGGTTGATGATTATGTTGAAGCTCCTTTCTGCGCAGCTTATTTCGCTATTTATTATTGTTGCGATCAGTGTTGCGAGCGCGCAGGCTCAAACCTTGATTCCGGCGTCGCCACAATTGGCCGCAAAATCGTGGATCTTAATTGATGCTAATACCGGGCGGGTGCTCGTCGAAGAAAATGCTGACTTACCCTTGCCTCCTGCTAGTCTGACCAAAATGATGAGCTCATATGTAGTGGCGGGCGAAATGGCCAGCGGTAAATATACCAACGCTAGTAAGGTGCCCATTAGCGTTACGGCCTGGAAGATGGGTGGCTCTAAAATGTTTGTGCGCGAGGGCACGGAAGTCCCTCTCGGTGAATTGCTGAAAGGCATTATTATTCAGTCGGGCAATGATGCCACCGTAGCTGTCGCTGAATATTTAGCGGGCAGTGAAAGTGCTTTTGCCGATGTCATGAATCAGCAGGCCGTATTATTGGGAATGAGCAATAGCTACTTTGTGAATGCCACGGGGTGGCCTGCTGAAGGGCATGTCACCACCGCCCGCGATTTATCTCTGCTGGCCCAGGCCCTGATTAACGAACACCCCAACCACTACGCCTTGTACTCAGAAAAATATTATGAGTATAACGGTATCAAACAACCAAACCGCAATCGTTTACTGTGGCGGGACAAGTCCGTCGATGGCATGAAAACAGGCCATACTGAAGAAGCGGGTTATTGTCTCGTGGCCTCTGCCGAGCGCAATGGTATGCGCTTGATCTCGGTGGTAATGGGTGCGCGCAGCGAAGAGGCGCGAGCTCAGGAGTCACAAAAACTACTGTCCTACGGATTTCGTTATTATGAAACAGCGAAAGTTTTTAGCGCAGGTGATGTCCTTCAGGCGGATAATCGTGTCTGGTTTGGCAAACAAGATAGTGTTGATTTGGTACTGGCTGAAGATGTCTTTTTAACATTTCCCCGCGGAGCTATAAAACAGCTGGCTAGTAATATTCATGTCGATGCCACTCTCGAAGCGCCACTGACTTCACAGCAGGAGTTGGGCCGTTTGGTGGTGACCTACAAAGATGAAGTGCTCGCCGACAAGAAACTGGTTGCCGATCAGCCTATCGCCGAAGCGGGGTTTTTCTCCCGCTTGTGGGACAGATTGGTGCAGTTTGTACTCAATCTCTTATGAGATCATCTTTTTATGAGGTCAGACCTTATGAGGCGGCCGTGCGATGAAACCAAAATCATGAATCCAACATATGAGGTCGCTATGACTGAACCCGAAGCGCCGCGTATTGAATTTCCCTGTGACTATCCGATCAAGGTTATGGGCGAAACCTGTGAAGAATTTCGCCAACATGTGTTCACTGTGATGGAGAAACACGCGCCGGGCTTCGATCAAACCAAAGTCAGTATTCGCGATAGCCGTAAAGCCACCTACCAATCGGTGACGGTCGTTATTACTGCTACCGGCAAGGATCAGTTAGAGGCTATTTTTGTTGATTTAAAAACCAGCTCCCGAGTGCGGATGGTGCTGTAACCCTATTGGCGGATGGGATTAATGTCAGCGGTATCTGAAATGCCCATTGCTGTTTGCCAGCTCGGTCTACAACCTTATGAGCAGGTCTTTGCGGCAATGAAAGACTACACCGAATCACGCACTGAACAGTCTCCCGACCAGCTCTGGGTTGTACAACATCCACCAGTATTTACACAGGGACAGGCGGGCAAGGCCGAGCATTTACTCATGCCGGGCGATATTCCCGTGCTTAAAGTTGACCGAGGCGGTCAGGTGACCTATCACGGTCCTGGTCAGATGGTGGTTTACACTCTGGTAGATTTAAAGCGAGCGGGTCTCAATGTCCGTGAGCTGGTCTCTGCAATAGAACTGAGCTTAATAACGCTGTTGGCGAGCTATGGTATTGCCGCCGAAATCCGAGACAAAGCACCGGGCGTCTACGTCGGTGATGCCAAAATTGCCTCGTTGGGCTTGCGTATACGCCGTGGGCGCAGCTATCACGGCTTGGCCTTCAATGTTGATGTTGCACTGGAGCCTTTTCAGCGTATTAACCCCTGCGGGTATCGGGGCTTGCAAATGACACGGTTGAAAGATTTATTATCGGACAGCGATATGCCGACCTGGCAGGTTTTAGAAAGACAATTGATTAATGAGCTGGTACGACGCTTCGGGCCTGGGGGAGCAGAGCAGCCTCGTCTTAAAAAACAGATGTGGCACTATAGGAATTGGGCGTATTAACAGTTTGGACAAAATAAATGGACGGTAATCCGAGTAATCATGACAAGTCCAGTATTCGTATCGGTACTGCTACCAGTACGACAGGTAAGGACCCGGTAAAACGAACGCGTCGGCTTCGCCAGGGGGAGAAGTTGCGTAGCGCCGATAAGGTTGAACGCATCCCCGTTAAGGTGATTCCCACTGAAACCTATCTACGTAAACCACCCTGGTTGAAAATTCGCTTGTCGAGCTCCCCCGAGGTGGCGCGCATTAAGAAAATCCTGCGTAAAAATAAACTGTCCACCGTTTGCGAAGAAGCGGCCTGTCCCAATCTCAGTGAATGCTTTAGTGGCGGCACGGCAACCTTTATGATTATGGGGGAGATCTGTACTCGCCGCTGCCCTTTTTGCGATGTTGGCCACGGCAAACCCAACCCGCTCGATCTGGAAGAGCCGGCGCATCTCGCTCAGGCCATTGCCGAAATGCAGCTAAAATACGTGGTGATCACCTCGGTTGACAGGGACGATTTGCGCGATGGCGGTGCTGGGCATTTTGCTGACTGTATACGAGAGGCTCGCCTTCTTAATCCGACCCTGGAGGTAGAAATTCTGGTGCCTGATTTCCGCGGTCGTATGGAGCCGGCTCTTGATCTTCTCAGCGCCACCCCACCGGATGTGTTTAATCACAACATTGAAACCGTCTCTCGTCTTTATCGACAGGCCCGCCCTGGGGCCAATTACGCCTGGTCGTTAAAACTACTGCAGCAATATAAATCGAGGAATGTGCGAGTGCCAACAAAATCGGGTCTCATGGTGGGGCTCGGTGAAACAAAAGAAGAGTTGTTTGCTACCCTCGACGATTTACGCGCCCACGATGTGGATATGTTGACGGTAGGACAATATTTACAACCCTCAAAAAATCATTTACCGGTGGAGCGCTTTGTGCATCCCGATGAATTTCAGGAATATAAAGAATACGCTGAGGCCATCGGTTTCATTCATGTTGCCTCAGGGCCCCTGGTACGCTCCTCGTATCATGCGGATAAACAGGCACACGGAGAGGACATTAATTGATGAACAAGTCACAGGAAACAGAAATAGAAGCTGCCGTCTTTCGCCGTTTGCTAAAACACTTGGATGAGCATAAAGAGGTGCAAAATATCGAATTAATGAACCTCGCGAGTTTCTGTCGCAACTGCTTGTCAAAATGGTATATGGCTGAAGCCGAAGAGCGTGGCGAAAGTGTTGACTATGAAGAGGCTCGGGCTACTGTCTATGGCATGCCCTATAGTGAATGGAAAGAAAAGTACCAAACTGCCGCAACGCCTGAACAGCTGGAAAAAATGAATGCCAGGCAGAAGGAGAAATAAATTTGTATTTTGGGCCTTTTTTAAACACACATCACTCATATAAAGCCTTTATTTAAATTTTGCTCAGGCCTTGAGTTTAGGAAAATGCCAGGACAATTTTTAAAAACACCGCGCTTTATCTTATGGGTAAGTTTTTCTTTGTTGATGACAGGTTGTGCTTCCCCTCCAGCTAAACCCAATAATATTTGCGACATCTTTACCGAGAAGCGGAGTTGGTATAAAGCGGCTAGATCTGCCAGTAAGCGTTGGGGTGGCCCGGTGACTGTGCCGATGGCGATCATATATCAAGAGTCGAAGTTTCAACACGATGCAAAGCCGCCGATGCGCTATTTTTTATGGATTATACCCTACGGTAGAGCCAGCTCGGCCTACGGTTATGCACAGGTGAAAACGGGTACCTGGGCGGATTATAAAAAAGATGCAGGGTCAATGTTTAG
Source organism: uncultured Gammaproteobacteria bacterium (assembly GCA_913058345.1). GTDB lineage: Bacteria > Pseudomonadota > Gammaproteobacteria > Pseudomonadales > Porticoccaceae > Reddybacter. The sequence goes on along the minus strand of CAJXQR010000013.1, from coordinate 40,365 downwards.
CGATAGAGATGATTTTTCAGATGCCATTGATTTCGTTTTTTGGTACATGAATATCAGCCAGCGGCGCAACGGTGTTTCCAAATGGGATGGCTATAATCAATACTTAAATTATCACGAGGGCCATGGTGGTTATGCGCGGGGGTCGTATAACAATAAAACCTGGCTTAAGCGCGTTGCTCGTAAGGTAGAACAGCGTTCCAAAATTTATAGTGCGCAGTACAACACCTGTAAAGAACGGCTTGAAGGGGGCTGGTTGCGTCGCCTGTTTTTCTAATTCAGCCGTTGATCGGCCGCAATCAAGAGTCGATTGTTTGAGTAAAGTATCAATAATGTTTGTTATGGTTAAGTCTTTGCAATAGCGCAATGTACATTCAAGGAAAGCCATGTCTATGAATAATAATACGGTAGCACCCCTAAAAGCAGAAGATTTTCCTCCCTGCTGCGATCCTGATCAGTTCGACTTTAAGACCACCAGCGAACTAGAACCGCTCAGTGAAATTATCGGTCAGGATAGAGCGCTGGAGGCGATTCGTTTTGGTGTGGGCATGAAGAATGAAGGTTATAACCTTTTTGTTTTAGGCCCTTCAGGTACCGGAAAATTTACCGCGATCAATAAATATCTACAGGGAATCGCCGGCAAGGGTTCTGTACCTTCCGACTGGTGTTATGTTAATAATTTTGATGATGCCACCAAACCAACTCTACTCGAATTGCCCCCCGGTCGCGGCAGTGTGCTGCGCAACGATATGCGTCGTCTGGTTGAAGATCTACAGGATGCTATTCCCACTGCGTTTGATAGCGACGAATATAAAGCGCGGGCGCAGCAAATTGAGGCCGAGCTGCAAAAACACCAAGAGGCCGCCTTCCGAGGTCTTCATGAATTGGCCCATGAAAAGAGCATCAAGGTGTATCAGGCACCGGGGGAATTTTCGTTTATTCCCATTCTCAATGACGAAGAATTAACACCAGAGGTTTTTGAAAAGCTCGATAAGGACGAACAGAAGCGTATCGAAAAGGATATTGCGGGTTTGCGCGAAGAGCTGCGCAATATTGTTACCAAGCAAATTCCAGCCTGGCGCAAAGAAGCAGGGGAGCACTTCCGAAAGCTGAATAACGAAGTCACCATGGAAGCTGTTGGACTTTACATGGAGGCATTGAGCGAAAAATATGCCGACCTGCCGCAAATACTCGATTACCTGAGTGACGTGCAAGCTGACATTGTTGCCAACGCGGTGGCCTTTCGCCCCGACAGTGGGCAGCAACAACAAGTGATGATGTTTAACACTGAGGACACTCTTAATCGTTACGAAGTTAACCTGATGCTCGATCAGGCTCAGGCCCGAGGTGTGCCAGTGGTTTTTGAAGAACATCCCAGTTATAGCAATCTACTGGGTCGGGTCGAAAACAAAGCCTTTATGGGCGCTTTGGTGACCGATTTTACTTTGGTGAAGCCTGGTGCTCTGCATAAAGCGAATGGTGGTTACTTAATACTCGAAGCGCGTAAATTGCTGATGCAGCCCTACGCCTGGGAGGGTCTGAAGCAGGCGCTTTACTCCCGCGAGCTTCGCATTGAGTCCCTAGAGCAAGTGCTCAGTTTGGGTAGTACGGTGTCTCTTGAGCCACAACCGATCCCCCTCGATGTGAAAGTCGTTTTACTCGGTGACCGCATGCTCTACTACATGCTGTACGCCTACGACCCCGACTTTGCCGAGCTATTTAAAGTCCCTGCAGACTTTGAAGCGGGTTTGGAGCGCAGCCCCGAAAACGACATGCTCTATGCGCGAATGATAGCCACTATGGTTGGGGATAAAGACTTGCTGCCCTTTGATTGCAGTGCTGTAGCGGCTGTTATTCAGCAAAGTATGAGGCTGGTGGATGATTCCAAAAAACTTTCCACCCATATGCGCAGTATTGCCGACATGCTCGGCGAAGCCAGTTATTGGGCCAGCGAAGCTGGGCGAAAAGTGGCCTCTGAAGAAGATGTGCGCAAAGTTATCGAAACTCAAATCAACCGCGTTGACCGCGTGCGCGATCAAGTGCATGAAGGTATTTTGCGCGAGCAAATAATGATTGCAACGGAAGGCGAAGTGGTGGGGCAGGTCAATGGACTCTCTGTATTGCAAATAGGTAATTTTAGTTTTGGCCAGCCCTCGCGGATTACAGCCACTACGCGTTTGGGCGATGGTAAATTAATTGACATTGCCCGTGAGGCCGATATGGGTGGTCCGACGCACACGAAAGGAGTATTTATATTAAGCAGTTTCCTGGGGGCCCGCTATGGGCAAAAGGTGCCGCTATCGTTGACCGCCAGCCTTGCTTTTGAGCAAAGTTACGGGGGTGTCGATGGTGACAGTGCCTCACTTGCCGAGCTCTGTGCCCTTTTGTCCTCACTCAGCAATGCGCCCATCAAACAGTGTTTTGCCATTACGGGCTCAATGAACCAGCGTGGCCAGGCTCAGGTGATTGGCGGTGTGAATGAAAAAATCGAAGGCTTTTTTGACATTTGTAATACCCGCGGTCTCAACGGTGAACAGGGTGTGTTAATCCCCCGGAATAATATCGACAATTTATTGCTGCGCCACGACGTTAAAGAAGCTATTGACGCTGGACATTTTACGATTTACCCCGTTAGCCATATTGATGAAGCCATACAACTACTGACAGGTATTTCCGCTGGTGAGCCCGATGCAGTGGGTAATTATCCGGCAGCCAGCATAAATGGCAAAGTACAGGCGCGATTGCAAGAATTTGCCGAATTGCGCAGAAGTTTTGGGCGAGGTGAAAAAGATGATGCTACTGCTGGTGACAAGGCTTAAGTGATCCGTCTATTTCTTTTATGTGGTGTTAGTGTGGTTTGTCTTATTATTGATCTGAGGGCCGCTGGGGATTGCATTTGGAGCTGGAATAGGGATGCTGATTATGGCTTAAATGCGCGCTTGTATCGGTAATCAATGTCGCTTTTTTTGCTATTTTTTAATAATCATTATGACGCAAACTCAGGGACTCTATTCTTGGTGCTGTTTGTGATGATACCCGTTTACCCCATTCATCTTTTCGTGAGTAAACTTCGTTACTAGGGGCCGTTGTGGCCTTGTAGTCTGCTTTTGATAATAGGTTTAGAGTAATAACAGGCTATTAATAGGATGGTAAATGCTCGCTGCATCCATCAACGATCGAGCAGTCAGTGCGGGGACACCGTAAACTTCTGTACTGACCCCGTACTTAGTCATCACCTTTTTTAGCAGCATATCAAAGTCACCATCACCGGATAGTAGGATGATGGTGTCGACATCCTTCGCTGTTTCCATAACATCAATAGTAATCCCGACATCCCAGTCCCCTTTTGCCGAGCCGTCGCTACGCTGAATATAGGGTTTACGTTTTAAAGTGAAGCCAATGTGTTTTAGTGCATCATGGAAGCGAGTTTGTTGGTCGTCGTCGCGTTGTGTAGCATAGGCAATGGCGCGAGTGATATCGCCTTGTGCGTTAATGTCATGCCAGAATTTTCGGTAGTTAAATTGTCGGCCGAAGGAGTCCCGGGTGGTGTAGTAAATATTTTGCACGTCGGCAAAAATTGCAATTTTATTCATGGTGAACGTTGTGATTAATCGAGAGCAGGGTTGGCATATTGCGCGTGTCTTATTTTTTGAACATCATAAAAAAGGTCTGCTTGCGTTAGCATAGCAGACCTTTTTTTCGCGAATCTATTGCCGCTACTTTATTCGCTGCGAGCTGTGACTTCTAAAAGGTGGTAACCAAACTGGGTTTTAACGGGGCCTTGCACCGTATTGATGTCGGCACTAAAAACAACTTGATCAAATTCTGGAACCATCATGCCGGGGCTAAACTCACCAAGGTCGCCACCTTTACTGCCGGAGGGGCATGAGGAGTGCTGTTTGGCCAGCTCAGTAAAGTCGGCGCCGCCTTCGATGTCATTTTTGAGTTGCTGGCATTGTTCTTCGCTACTCACCAATATGTGTCTTGCGCTTGCTGAAGCCATGATAGTTTCTCCTAAGTAGATTGTTTACTGAAGTTCAGGTGAAGGTAATTGTACCAGCCCCGGGCGGGCATCCTGCCATGCTTTGGCGAGACGTTTCCCTTCGCTGATTTGCATAGGGGTCATTTCTTCGGCAATGGAATCGCGATTGTGAATGGCATGGGGGTGGCCTTCACCGGCGATCTGCCACCACATGTAAGCTTGCGTAGGGTCCTTTTCGACACCGGTGCCCTTGTCATACATTAAGCCAATGGCAAACTGCGCTGCGGCTTCACCTTGCTCTGCAGCCTTTAAGTAAAGCTCCATGGCGCGCGCTGGATCTTCTTCAACAGTTTGGCCGTATTCGTACATAATGCCCAAATTATATTGAGCGGAGGAATAGCCCATATCGGCTGATTTCCGATACCACTTATTAGCCTCTTTGTAGTCTTTTTCCAAGCCAAGCCCTTTGTCGTACAGCACGCCGATATTATAGGTGGCTACTGCATGGCCTTGTGCTGCCGCTTGCTCGAACCAGTGTAATGCTTTCGAGTAGTTTTGTTGCACACCTTCGCCAGTTAAATAGAGGCTGCCGAGTTCCTTTTGGGCATCGGCCTGTCCTTTTTCGGCAGCGAGATGACAGGCTGTGAAATTTTGTTCGGCATTTAAGGTCTCATCAAGGCATGAAGCCCACAGAGTTGGAGTGAGTGCGCATACAGTGAGCAGGGTGAGTAGTAATTTCATGAGGCTTCTATTGTTGTTAGTGAAATATGACATAGTATAAGAGATGTGTGCAAAGATTGAACCTATAGGCGTGTCATGCATTGTTGATCGGTATGGCTAGATATTTTGAGACCATCTAGCTAAGGAGCAGTTCCATAAGCGAGGAATGATCGAGTCAATAGCACTGCCGGCATTTGGCAAATAAAGAACGAAGAGGTTTGCCATCGTCATGGCGTTGTCATAAGGCTGGGCTAGTCTGCTGGACTGTTTGATGAAATGCTAGAGGTGGAAGCGATGAGTGTTGTGAGTGATAGTGGGGACAATTGGTGCTATACCCCCAAAGAGCTCAGTTGGCTATTGTTCAACGAGAGGGTTTTGCAGGAAGCGGCTGACGAATCAGTACCTATTATTCAGCGCGTGCGCTATCTAGGTATTTTCTCTAGTAACCTTGATGAGTTTTTCAGAGTCAGAGTCGCTGATGTCAAGCGTTTGGTGGATTTTTCTAGTGGCGTTAAAAAAGAAGAGTGTAAGGAATTACTGGATAAAGTGATGTCCAGAGTTCGTCAATTGAATAATGTTTACGATAAAACCTATCAGGAAATTCTAAAAGAACTGAGAAAGCGAAATATATTTCTGATCAATGAAATGCAGCTTACTGATCGTCAATCTGACTTTGTAAAAAGCTACTTTGAAAACAAAGTGCTCCCAGAGTTGTCGCCTATTATGGTGAGTGAAACACAGAAATTTCCTTTCTTAAAAGAAGGGTCAATTTATTTTGCAGTAAAAATATCACATAAAAAGCATATTAATTATGCTGTTTTAGAAATACCCAGTAATCGCCTCGATCGTTTTGTTCGACTGCCCAGTCGTTCAAAGGGTCGCGAGCGAGTTTTTATCACGCTTGATAATATTATTCGGCATTGCCTTGAAGAGGTTTTCATGGGGGCATTGCCTATAGAAAAAATAGCGGCTTATACGATAAAGATTACTCGTGATGCAGAGCTTGAGCTAGGTGATGGTATTTCTGAAAGCCTGGTAGAAAAAATGTCGGCTAGCTTAAAAAAGCGCTCTAAGGGAGAGCCAGTACGTTTTGTTTACGATGAAGAGATTGCGGATGATTTGCTGCAATTTTTGACAAAAAAAATGAATTTGAGAAAAAAAGATAGCCTGATACCCGGTGGTCGATATCATAATTCGAAAGACTTTATGGGTTTTCCTAATCCAGGTGCGCCTTATCTTGAATTAAAGCCTCAGTCGCCTATTAGTTATCCCGCGCTGGATAAAAACAAAAATATATTCGATTGTGTTAAGAAAGAAGACTGTCTTCTATATTATCCCTACAATTCATTTTCCTACATCATTAAATGGTTGAGGGCTGCGGCAATTGATCCTGCAGTGAGCGAGATAAAAATCAATTTATATCGAGTAGCCTCGTCGTCAAGAGTTGTTGATTCGTTAATAAGCGCTGTTGAAAACGGTAAAAAAGTAACCGCAGTTGTTGAGCTTCAGGCTCGCTTTGATGAAGAGGCAAATATCACCTGGGCTGAAAGAATGATTGAAGCGGGTGTGCACGTGGTGTTTGGTGTGCCAGGGCTTAAAGTGCATTCTAAAATGATTTTGTTTAAACGTATTGAAGAAGGTGTTGTGCGTTTATATAGCCATATTGGCACGGGCAACTTTAATGAAAAAACGGCAAAACTGTACACTGATTTTAGTTTGCTAACGTACAATCAAGAGGTTGGTCAGGATGTCGAAAAAGTTTTTGATTTTATTCAGTTTGCTCATCGCCGGCATGAGTTTAGTCATCTTTTAGTCTCTCCTTTTAGTAATCGTAGTGGTCTTTTGGCGCTGATTGAAAGTGAAAAAAAATGTGCCATAAAAGGCAAAATGTCGGGTATCTTTATCAAGTGTAATAACCTGGTAGACAAGGAAATTATTGATGCTTTGTACGAGGCAGGCAAGGCGGGAGTTAAGATCAAGTTAATTGTTCGTGGTATGTGCTCACTGATACCGGGTGTTAAAAATATGAGTGAGAACATCAAGGGCATTAGTATTGTTGATCGTTATCTCGAGCATCCACGTGTCTTTGCCTTTGAAAACTCGGGAAAGCCGCTCTACTATATTTCATCTGCCGACCTTATGACGAGAAACCTGGATCATCGAGTTGAGGTTAGCTGTCCTGTGTACGATAAAAAGTTGCAGAGAAAAATTCAATTAATACTCGACACGCAATGGGGTGATTGTGTGAAGGCCCGTGTGATTGATGAGCGACAAAAAAATATCATTAGCCCTCGTGGTAACCGGAAAAAAATCCGCTCGCAGCAATATATTCATAAGTTACTTCGTCGTGAGGTGGAGGTCGATTAGCTTCTTAATAGACGCCTTCAATTTGTTAGAATGGTGCTTTTCATACTCGTCTCTGCTTATTTTTAAGGGAAAATAGTGACAATAGCATCGCTTAACACAGAGGGCTCCATTGCCGTTTTGGATATGGGCTCTAACAGCTTTCATTTGGTAGTTGCCCGCATAGAGCATGGCGAAATTCGAACTTTACAAACTTTCCGCGAAGGCGTGCGGTTAGGTGAAGGCTTAAACGAAAGCGGCAGTTTGAGTAAGGCAGCACAGCAACGCAGCCTGGCTTGTTTAAAGCAATTTGGTCAGCGGCTCGAGGGTTTGCCGGATGAAAATGTTGTCGCTATTGCCACTAATGCTTTGCGCATTGCCAGTAATAGCCGGGCCTTTCTTCGCCAGGCTCAGGCGGCTCTGGGATACCCTGTTCAAGTGGTTTCCGGGGTTGAAGAGGCACGACTCATTTATCTCGGTGTTGCCCATTCGCTGCCATCAGATCCAAAGCATCGCTTGGTAGTGGACATCGGTGGGGGGAGTACAGAGTTTATTATTGGCGAGCAGTTTCAAGCCCGGTTGATGGAAAGCCTGGCGATGGGCTGTGTCTCGTTTATGGATCGTTTTTTCCCTGCTGGTGAGCTGTCGAATCATCATTTTGAGCAGGCCTATCATCACGCTTCTAACGAACTCGTCAGGATCAGTAAGCGCTATCGCAATGAAGGCTGGTCAATGTGCTATGGCTCTTCGGGTTCGGTGCGTGCAATAGCTCAGGCCTGTCAGCAATACTGTGGCCAGGACGTCATTACCAAACCAGCCTTAAAGCGTTTAAAAACAAAGATTCTTGAATATTCAAACACTCGTGAGATCAATGTTGAGTGGTTGAGTCGTGCTCGGCGCGATAATGTTATCGCCGGGCTTGCTATTTTGACGGCTATTTTTGATGTATTAAAGATTGAAGAAATGCAATATTCGAGTGGAGCTCTCAGAGAGGGGGCTCTTTATGATCTCGTTGGCCGCTCTGATCACGAAGATGTTTGTCTGCGCTCAGTGCAATCTATGCAGGGGCGTTTTAACGTCGATGTGGCCCAGGCAGAGCGTGTGAGAATTTGTGCCAAGCAGCTTTTCAGGCAAGTAGCCGATGATTGGGGTTTGTCGAAATCGGACTGGACGCGGCTAAGATGGGCTGCTGAATTGCATGAAGTGGGTTTATCTATTTCACATGTGCAGTTCCACAAGCATGGGGAATATATTCTCAATGGCGCTGATATGCCCGGTTTTACGCGTCAGGAGCAGCAGAGCATGGCTTTTCTGGTGCGTGGCCACCGGCGTCGTTTGCGGCAGCAATTGCTTGATGATTTTTCAGAAAAAGCGAAGCCCTCTCTGCTCCGTCTCTGTGTGTTACTGCGTATAGCGGTGCTCTTAAACCGAGGGCGAGGTGAAGCGCCGCCATCGGCGGTTACATTAACAGTTCAGGCAGAAGATGCTTTGAGTTTGAGATTAATAGACGATAGTTTTGATGATTATCCACTCACTTTTTCTGAACTGACAGACGAAACGTCGAGACTCGACGCTGCGGGTTTTAAACTATCGGTGCTTAAGGCGTAAACCCACAGTTAACACGCTGTTTTTGATTTGAGCTTGACGTTATCGGTGCTCTTGAAATTTGTTATTATTGTCTTTCTTGTTGTTACATTTAGATTGAGGTGAGTGATGCAGCCAAAGGGCCGCTTGTTATTGGTTCGTCATGGTCAGACTGCCGCTAATGTCGACCAGTTGTGGCATGGCCACACCGATACCGCGCTGACCGATCTCGGTTTGGAGCAGGCCAATCGTCTGGGTGATTACTTTCATAATTATCTGCCGGATATTCATGCCATCTATTCCAGTCCCTTGCAGCGAGCCAAATATACCGCTGAACAAATTGCGCGCGCTGGTGCCCATGAGGTGAGGTTTGACCCCCGTCTTATGGAATTTGGAGCCGGCGATTTTGAAGGCAAAAGTTTTGATGAGCTTAAGGGCGAGCACGGCTTTATTAATAAAGTGATTGCTGATGAGCACCATCGCCCCCCGGGTGGCGAGACGCGTGCTGAAGTAACCGAACGTTTTGTTGAAGCTGTCGACAGCTTTTTAGTCAATCACCCGGGAGAGAATCTGGTGGTGGTTGCCCATGGTCTTGCTATCGCTTTTGCCTTGTCGCATTGGATCGACCAAGACCGTTCGAAGTGGGTGAACTATCAAATCAGTAACACTTCGGTGACCGAAATTTGTACGTTGAATGCAGAGATTAAATTTTTCAACCAAATAGATCATCTCTAAGTGGCCACCCACCTCTTGCCGTTATTGAGAAGCCTTTGAGCAAGTTGTGAACTCGTCTCTAAGGTTTAAAACAGTGGCTAAACCTTTGGTTTTGTTTGCAAAGCTTTGCACTACGCCTCTTGTGTCGGCCAAACGTAAACACAGTCTCCTGAGGGATAAATAAACATGCTAGCAGTTAACGAATACTTTGACGGCAAGGTTAAATCCATTGGTTTTGCGACAGAAACGCTGCCCGCAACAGTGGGTGTTATGGCGCCGGGCGACTATGAGTTTGCCACCAGTGAGCGAGAAGTGATGAGTGTGGTGAGTGGTGCGCTCACCGTGAAGTTGCCAGACCAGGAGGAGTGGCAGGTTTTTGCTACCGGTGATTCCTTTGAAGTCGCCGCCGGTACAAGTTTTCAGTTACAGGTGGCGGTGGCTACAGCTTATCTTTGTACGTATGGCTAGTCGTATTATCAAGACGCCTGGGAAAGCCTGGTAAGACTAAGGCTATAATCACTGATGAGGTGATTGAGCTTAGTGTTGGCATAATAAACGTATCCACTAATGGGTACCCAAACAGAAAGGGGGCAACCATGTCATTTCAACATTTGTCGGTTGACGAGTTAAAAACCATGCTTGATGAACGCGACCTGGTTTTACTCGACACCCGTGATGATGCCTCGTTTGAAGCCGGTCACATTGATGGCTCGTTGCATTTAAATGAGCACAGCGTAAGTAGCATTGTCCATGACACCGAAAAAACGAGCACTGTGGTTGTGGTGTGCTATCACGGTCACTCTAGCCAGAACGCTGCCAATTATCTCGTGGAGCAGGGTTTTTCCGACGTTTATAGCCTCGATGGTGGTTATACCGCGTGGGCGAGTAGTCGGTAGCGCTAAACTTGACTCGGCGTGACCGGGCTGTCTTGCCTGCCCGTCTAATAAAAATAACGATAACTTTATTTCAAGGGTTGCTTTATGGATTTACATTTACAGGGCAAAACCGCATTAATTACCGGAGGGTCTAAGGGAATCGGCAAGGCTATAGCCGTACGTTTAGCGCAAGAGGGCTGCCACCTTCACCTGGCTGCTCGCAACGCGGAAGACCTTGAGAAGGTCGCAGTAGAACTGCGGGGAAAATACCCTGTGTCCGTGTTTGTTCACCCTTTAGACTTAAGCGATAGTGACAACGCCGTCGCTTTGGTTGAGGCCTGTGCAGCTGTTGATATTCTGGTGAATAATGCCGGGGCGATAGCCGCTGGTTCAATTGAAGATATTGACGAAGCCACCTGGCGTGGTGGTTGGGACCTGAAAGTTTATGGTTTTGTGAATTTAGCGCGAGAGATGTATCGGGCCATGAAGGCGCGGGGGCATGGCGTCATACTGAATGTCATCGGCATTGCCGGTGGCGAAGTGACCGAGTTCAATTATATTGCCGGCACCACCGGTAACGCGGGTTTGGCAGCGTTCACTCGCGCCATGGGGGGTGGCAGTCCGGCTGATAATATCCGTGTGCTGGGTATTAATCCGGGCATGACGGCGACGGAAAGGCTCGTTAACCTCATGCGTCAAAATGCGGTGAATAAAGGCCTCGACCCTGATGATTGGCGGCAGCTGACGACGACCATGCCTTTCGGTCGTCTCGCCGAGTCTGAAGAGGTAGCCGACCTCTGTGCCTTTCTTGTTTCCGATCGCGCAGCCTATATTTCTGGCACCGTGGTGACGATTGATGGTGGCCTGTCAGCGCGAGGGCATTTGTTTAGCTAAATGCGCTGATGATCCAGGGGCAATTGTGTAGAGGTCTTCGCTGCACTAAGCTATGCAGTCAATGAAGTTCATGAAGGAGGTGTTGTGTGAGTAGCAGCAAAAGTAATAAAAGCATTAGTCGATTTCCTGTGCCAGAGCTCAATGAGCTGCCCGAAGATCTGCGCACGTTAATTTTGGAAGTACAGGAAAAAACCGGTTTTATTCCCAATGTGTTCTTGGTTTTGGCCCACCGGCCTGATGAGTGCCGGGCTTTCTTTGCCATGCACGACGCTTTGATGCTGCGCAAAGGCAACCTCAGCAAAGCCGAGAAAGAGATGATCGTGGTCGCAGTCAGTGGAGGTAACGAGTGCCACTATTGCGTGGTTGCCCACGGCGCGATATTGCGTATTGTGGCGAAAAATTCTCTCTTGGCTGACCAGTTGGCAATCAACTATCGCAAGGCTGATATCACGCCTCGCCAGCGAGCTATGCTTGATTTCGCGGTGAAAGTCAGTCAGGCCTCTGGGACTATCGACGATGACGATTTCGCACATTTACACAGTCACGGCTTTGAAGATGACGATATTTGGGACATCGGTGCCATCAGCGCCTTTTTCTGTTTATCCAACCGCATGGCCAACCTGACAAGTATGCGCCCCAACGAAGAGTTTTATGCGATGGCGCGATAGCGTAGAATGTCGAGTCAATACTTTGAGATCGGATAGAGAATAGTGAGCGAGCAAGAAAGCACCATCGTTCATCAACCCGAGGAGCAACGCTTCCTGTTGGTAACAGATGGCCTTAAATCAGTAGTCGACTATCGCTTGATCGGCAAAAATGTCGATTTTTGCCGTACCTATGTGCCTGATGCTCTACGAGGCCGTGGCATCGCCGAGGTGCTCGTGCGCACCGGCCTGTCCTGGGCCAAAGGCGAGGGCTACGATGTGCGAGCCAGTTGCTGGTATGCGCGAAAATTTATTCGCTAGACCCGCTACCTTGTCTTTCTCTACTGATAAAATCTAATAAATAATGCCCAACCACCCGGTGATCGGTGGTTTGGCTCAGTGAAGCCAGCGCGCGTGCGATCACTCCGCTATCAATTCTGCCCTTGCGTTGCGCTAACAGGCGCCGTAAATAAGCCGGGGTGAATTCTGGGTGGCCCTGAAAAGTTAACACGCTATTGCCGATAGCGAATGCTGCATTGGGGCAAAAGTCGCAGCCAGCTAAGCGAATAGCTCGGGGTGGTAAGGTGATAACCTGGTCCTGATGGCTGTAAATCAAACGTAATGTCGACGCGTCCCCGTTCAGGTCTTGCCCACAGCTGAGCACGCCAAGCCCCCAGCCCTTTTCACTTTTTGCCGCTATGCCACCAAGGCTGTGAGCTATGATCTGATGCCCAAAACAAATGCCGATAATGCGGGCACGCTGGTGGTGAAAGTCGATGATCCAGTTTTGTAGAGTTGCTATCCAGGGCAGCGGGTCATAGACACCGGCTTTTGAACCGGTGATTAAATAGGCATCGCACTCATCGATGTGCTGCGGTAATTCGCCGGCTTGCACCTGATAGTGGCGATAACTGAGCTGACCACCGAGAGCGTCAAAAAAATTTGCGAACATTTTCCCGTAGGAGCCGTAATCGTCGATTAAGCTATCGTGTAGCGTGTCGGTTTCAAGCAGACCCAGCTGTGGCATCAGTGTTCCATCCCTCGCAATGATATTTATTGCGACTAAAATGATAAGGATCATACATATTTTTTGTCCCCAGCAGATGTAAGCACTACAATGCGCGCCGATTACAGGAAAAACGATCTATCCGTTTTCTCTCCTCTCGCTATCAACAAAGAGGCCGCCCTTGTCCCGCAGATCCGAACCCCCAGCTGATTTTGTTTCAGGCCAACGCTGGATTAGTCATACCGAAGCTGAGTTAGGTCTTGGCATTGTTATCGAAGTCGCCAATCGCCGAGTGGAGCTGAGTTTCCCCTCCGCTGCTGAACGCCGTGTTTACGCCACCGACAACGCCCCGTTGGGTCGTGTGATTTATCCGATTGAGGATAAAGTGAAAGACTCCGAAGGGGTCGAGCTGACCATCATCGATCGACAAGAGGGCAATGGCTGCGTTATTTATCTTTGCGAAAATGCCGAGGGGCAAGAGGTGGTGCTTCACGAGATGGATCTCGACAGCTTTGTACATTTCTCCAAGCCGCAAGATCGTTTGTTTGCCGGGCAAGTTGATAAAGTGACACGCTTTGAACTGCGTCAGCAAACCCTGAAGTTTCTACATCAACATCAGCAGTCTCCTGCCTGTGGTTTACTTGGTGGGCGCGTGCAATTGTTGCCTCATCAGCTTTATATCGCGAGTCGTGTTGGTGTGCGTCACGCACCTCGGGTACTGCTTGCCGATGAAGTGGGCCTTGGTAAAACCATTGAAGCGGGCTTGATTCTTCACCAGCAGCTTTACACTGGCCGTGCCAGCCGTGTGTTGATCGCAGTGCCCGATAGTCTTGTGCATCAGTGGCTAGTTGAAATGCTGCGGCGTTTTAATCTGCACTTCACCATTCTTGACGAGGCGCGCTGCGAAGCGCTGGAGCAAACTGACGAAGAGGTCGACGATGGTTTTGGCGATGAGCTGGAGGATGGCCTCGAAGATGAGTCAGCGTTAACACCAAGCGGCGATCATAATCCTTTTGAAAGCGCCCAGCTGGTATTGTGTAGTACCCGTTTTTTAAGCGACAACCCGCGTCGCCACAGCCAGGCACTAGCGGCAGGCTGGGATATGTTGATCGTCGATGAGGCTCATCATTTAAGCTGGAGCGAAGAACAAGTCAGTCCGGCCTATCACTGTATTGAAACTCTGGCTGCGCGCATCCCCAGTCTTTTACTGTTAACGGCAACGCCGGAACAACTGGGTGTGGCGGGCCACTTTGCACGTCTGCGTTTGCTTGACCCCGACCGTTACTATGACCTGTCTACCTTTGTGGAAGAAGAAGGCCGCTATCAGGCGGTGAGTGAACTGGTGCAATCGTTACAGGGCGGAGATGCCTTGGCGCTTGATGCCGAGGTGATTGGCCAGGTTAGCGCCTATCTTGGCGCTAGCGCCGCCGATGAATTACAGGTGGCCCTGCAAAGTGGTGATGAAGAGCGCTTGAATGCCCTAATCGATGGTCTGGTGCAGGACTTACTTGACCGTCATGGCACCGGGCGCGTGTTGTTTCGCAATACCCGTGATGCCGTTGAAGGCTTCCCGCAACGCTATTTACAGGGCTATGCACTACCCAATCCTATCGACGCCTCCGCTACTACAGATGGCGCGGGGCAAAGTGAGGACGATTTACGAACCTATCTACAGCCTGAAAGTGTCCTCGGCGAGGAGTGGTTGCTGCTCGACCCCAGGGTCGAATGGCTGACCGACTGGCTGGCCGAACACCGTCAGGAAAAAGTACTGGTGATTTGTGCTCAGTCGGTGACAGCGCAAGAATTAGAAGAGCACTTGCGTCTGCGTGAAGGTGTGCGCTCTGGCGTCTTCCACGAGGGCATGAGTTTGATTGCCCGAGATCGTGCAGCAGCCTACTTTGCCGATGAGCAGGACAGCGCGCAAACGCTGATTTGTTCTGAAATTGGCAGCGAGGGCCGCAACTTTCAATTTGCCAATCACTTGGTGCTATTCGACCTGCCGATTAACCCTGACCTGCTTGAGCAGCGTATTGGTCGTCTCGACCGCATCGGTCAACGCCAGGATGTGCAAATCCATGTACCCTACCACGAGGGTAGTGCACAGGAGGTGATGCTACGCTGGTACAGTGAAGGCCTCGGTGCCTTCCAGCGAGTTTGCCCAGTGGGCCTGAGCATTTATCAACAAGTGGCTGAGCAGTTACACCATTGTCTACGCTGCCCGGGTGATACCACCGCTCTAGCCAGTTTGGTGGAGGAAACCCACCAACTCACCGAGACGGCACTGGCGGCGATGCAGAAGGGACGCGACCGCTTGCTGGAGATGAATTCCTGTAACACCGAAGTCGCCAATGCTGTTATCGATGCCATGCTCGAGGCTGAACAGAGTGGTGAGCTGGAAGACTATTTAAGCAAAGTCTTTGATGAGTTCGGCATTGAGCAGAGCCACCACAGCGCCGATAGTATTGTGGTGACGCCGAGCGATCATATGCTGGGTCAGAATTTGCCAGGCCTGCCTGAAGACGGTCTTACCGCAACCTATTCGCGTCGCCGCGCCCTTAGTCGTGAAGACATGCGTTTCTTTACCTGGGAACACCCCCTGGTTGTCGCCGCGATGGAACAAATTGCCAATGGTGACTTTGGTAGCACCACGGTTTGTACCTTAAAATTACCACCCCTAAAGGCCGGAACTCTTTTATTGGAAGGCATGTTCAATGTCTCTTGCCCGGCCCCCAAAGTCATGCAGTTGGGTCGCTATATTCCTCAGTCGGTGGTGCGAGTGGTGGTCGATGAGCAGGGTAAAGATTTTAGTGAAGTACTGACTGAGGCCCACTTTGCGAAACTGTGTCAGCGGGTTAAGCGTCGCACCGCAGTGGATATGGTGAAACATGTACGCAAACAGGTTGATACCCTGGTAGCTCACGCAGAAAGGATTGTTGAGGCACAGCAAGTCGACTTAATTGCGGAGGCTCGGCGCCGCATGGCCGAGAGGCAAAAAGCTGAACTTGAGCGCCTGCAGGCATTGGCAGCCGTCAATTCGAGTATTCGCAGTGAAGAAATTGATTATCTTCGCGAATCGATGGAGCTGTCGCAAAGCTATCTGGCCCAGGCACAATTAAAGTTCGATGCTCTGCGTTTGATAGTGGTGGTTTAGCAGATCAGCGTTGCTAGTGTCTGTTTTATAGGGCAGACACTAGTGCTATCTGGAAGAAAGTCAGTGGGGCTTCTCGATTAATGCGAGCCTTAATCTCTTAAGATTTTCCTCCATCAATGAAAAATAACTATCGGGCAGCATACGGCCTTGTTTGGCAATACCGGCATCTAGGGTTTCTATCACAAGCAGTTTTGCGTTGGCGGCGTTTATGGCCTTAAGAATGGGCTCTGCCGGTTGCCACTTATGCAATACCACGCCGATTTGATGGTCTTTCAGGTGTTTCTCAAAAGCGGCAATATCGTTACTTGTCCACTCAATGTCTTGCTTATAAAAGCTGCCGTCGACAAAAAGGTTCTGTTCGCTGGTGAGGTAGATCAGTTCGGGGGCGAGGGAAAATACGGTGATGTCAGGCGCATTGAGCAGAGCCAGTTCACTGCTTCGCTGTAATGCCATTAGTTTACTGCGTACACTCGCCAAATTGGTTTTTATGGTGTCTGCTTCGCTGGGCACCAGGCGCATTAAGTCCTGGGCGATGATGTCAGCAGAGCGGGCGCTATTAGCAAGACTGAGCCAGTAGAAAACGGATGGCTTTGTTTCCATGGGCTTTGCTCCATGCCCTGATTGACGCCCGTCAGTTGTCCAGGGTGAGTCCTGAGCAGGCGTCATGGCCACGGAGATGCCTTCCAGGGAGTTCGACCAGGGTTTGGTGGCATCGATTTCTACAATGCGAATATTGGCAGAGCGCGCTGCGGTGAAGAGCGGATCCTCGCGCCACAATTTGCCGATAGTGATAACGGCTGATGCCGATTTAAACGTTTCTGCCAGTTTTTCGGCGCGAGAGGTGAAAAAACTTGCCTGCCCATTTAGACGTCGGCCTTTCTTCGGTAGATTTTTCACCTCAATGGGGGTGTTGGCAGTCAGGGCGCTGGCGAGATAATAAGTGATGGGCAGGGAGGTGATAATAAGCGTGTTGTCACGATCTGTCTGGCTGCTTGTTCTATGGTTTTTAGGGGGCTCGTCTGCAGCGAAAACCTGCGGCGCAATCAGTAGTTGGGTGCTGAGAGTGAGTGCAAATAATAAACCCCGCATGAGGCTGTTTAGCGGGTTTGTTGCAGGGCTGTGTTGATACAATCTTTTCATGACCTTAATTCCTTGCCGTTCGGTAGGCGGGGAAAGCGGCGCGCATAATTGTTGTGATCATAAAAAAGCTGGCTGCGACCATAATAATGGCGCCACCGGAAGGCAGAGGCAGGTCGAATTGCATGGGGATTAGCACTCCGGCAATACAGCTGATGGTTGAAATAATCATGCTGAGAATGACAAAGCCGCGCAGTGAAGTTATCACATTGCGCGCCGCTGCAGCGGGAATCAGCAGTAGAGCTTCAACCAACACGGCTCCGACAATTTTTAAGCAGGCCACCGTGAGCAAGGTAATGATTAATACAAACATGTATTCCATTAACTCAACCCGTATCTTTCGTGCGTGGGCGAGGCTGGGGTTGAGGCTGGCCAATAGCATGTTGTTAAACAGAGGGATGCCGAGGGCAAGCACTACACAGGTGACAATCAGGAGCACGTTCATGTCGGTATTGCTGACGGTTAATACCGAGCCGAAGAGTACGGCCTCTAAAATGTGGGTGTTGACCTTGGCGGAGACAAACAATAATAAAGAGGCCCCCACAGCGAGAGAGACTGAAAGAAAGACACCGATTAAGGTGTCTGACGAAAGCTGGGTACGGCCCTTGGTGTAGTTCAGTAACAGTGCAAATAAAATACAGAAACAAAACATCGAGATATACGGTTCAGTGTAGGACTCACCCAGTATCACGCCTATCGCGACCCCGGTCATGGCCGCGTTGCCGATGGATTGGGAGAAAAAGGCCATGCGTTTGGCTACTACCATGGTGCCCACGCCGCCCAGTAGAGGGCCGATTAGCAGGGCGCACAGCAGGGCGTTAATCACAAAACCGTATTCGAAGGCCTGGGGTAGCGTACCTTGTTGTGCCAATGCCTGAAGGGAGGTGCGCACCCACTCGTAGAAGTCAGTCATTGTGCGGAACCTGTTGATGCTAATGCTGAAAGGGGAGCTGTGTCGGCGTGGGGGCGTGTAAAGCGAAATAGTTTAGCGGCGGTGTCGCTGTCGAGAAAAGGCTGGGGTGGCCCGACATACACCAGCGTGCGATCTATGCAGCTGATGGTGGCGGCTAGCTCCCGCACCTGCTGCAAATCGTGGGCTATCCAGACGATGGTGACCCCCTGGCTGCGCAGCTCTTCGATTAAGCTGAGGAATATTTCTTCGCCACGATTGTCTAGACTAGTCATGGGTTCGTCGAGGATGAGGAGTTCGGGCTGCGGGATGAGTGCCTGAGCAAAGAGCATGCGCTGGCGTTCGCCGCCAGAAAGGCTGCCCAACTGGGTTTTGTACTTGCCAGCTAGACCTACTCGTTCGAGAGCCCTTTCTGCCAGCTCGCGTTTACCACGGCTAAAACCGGCAAAGGCGGGCCGCTTGTGATTGCAAACCATCGCCATGAAATCGTCAACACTAACCGGGAGCGATTTATCGAAATCTAAAAACTGCGGCACATAGCCAATAGTGTGTTGTTTAGCGTCGCTATTCCAACGCATTTCAATGTTGCCCGTATGGGGCATTTGCCCTAACAGCGAACGTACAAAAGACGTTTTGCCGCCACCATTGGGGCCGATAACGCAGTGAATTTCACCGGCGGGAATGGTGAGGTCGATGCCGGATAAAATATCGACACCACCCAGGCTGAGCCCCAGTTGCTGGCATTGAATGCTAGGTCCTGACATAGGCTACGACTCCGTCGCGCTTGCAGAGGTTTCTGTGTTAATGACACGCATGGCCTTTACCAGTGTTTCCAGATTGGCGCGGGTTTCTCGCTCAAACAGCTCAGGCGAGTAGTCGCCATCGGACATATGGGAAAAGGCATACATACTGATGCCGGTCGCTTCACGAATGGTGTCCGCCAAGTTGCTGGCAAAAAACTTTTCGGCAAATAGGACATTCACATTGGCGGCCTTAATTTTGTCGATAGTGTTACCCAGCTGTCGAGCGGTGGGAGATACGCCGTGGCGGGGCTCGATAACGGCAACCACTTGTAGGCCAAACTCCTGCATTAGGTAGCCATAGGCACCGTGCATGGTTGCACAGCGTAAGTTTGAGGTGTTCAGCTTGACCAGTTCACCCATGAATTTGGCTTTCATTCGGCGTAGTTTGAGGGTGTAGTCGCGAGCATTTTTGCGAAAAAAGACTGCATTGTCGGGATCGAGTTTGCCCAGCTCGCGGGCAATGGTGTAAATCTGTTGTATGGCCACGGTGACAGACACAAAGGTGTGTGGGTTGACGACTTTGGCCTCACCCTCGTCAGCAGCAATGGGGATCAGTGGCACACCGCTGTTGGCATAAATTAAGGGTAGTTTCTCTTCTCGTCCTGCAGCCTGAATGATTTCAAAAGCCCATTCGTCGTGACCAATGCCGTTGACGACGAGGACATCCATATTCATCACTCGGCGCATATCCTCGGCACGCGGGCGGTAGTTGTGGGGGTTATTGCCGGCCTCGATCAGGGGAAGGATTTCGGCCCTATCGCCCACGATATTGGCGACGAAACTGTAATAGGGGTGCAGGGTAATACCCACGCGTAGTGGCCTTGCCTCTACGGCACCTATAAGCAGGGTGCTCAATACAACGAGTAGCGGGGCTGCAAGCAGTCGTTGAAACTTCATGGTGATGTCCTGGGTTTAATTGAATGCCTGGCTGAAGGTAGGGTGGCCGGTCTTAACTTCTTATGCGTTTCCTTTCTATTTCGCCGCTGTAGGGCACGACTTGCTTCCAGCCACTGCGGATTAACGAGTCGCGCACAACCGTGTTGGGTGCTGGGGCGTTGGGGTTGGGGTGCATCCAAATGTTACCGACGCTGTTAAAAGTGGCCCCCTTGTGCGCGTGGGAAAGGACGACTAAATATGCGCTTTGCCGGTCAGCCGTACCCGCGTAACCGTGGTAAACCGTCGATCCTTCAAAGGAAAAAGCGGTCACGCGGGTCCATTTGACGCTACCGTTTTGCGTCCAGAATAAATCCTGAGCAAAGGGTGCGACGTAGTAGTATTCCGCCAACTGCTTAATATCGGGCCAGGTTTCTTTACTTTTGCCTCTTTTCTGGAGCGAGAGCATATCGGCATGTAGCAACCATAGTTCCGGAATGGCGGTAACTAAAGAAGTGTGAATGGCCTGATCGGTTTTGCTTAAATCATAGAAGGCGCTGAGCTGCCAGTCGTACAGGCGGGGCAGGGGGTTGGCAACTTGCCGCTGGCTAATGGCCACGCCAGCAACAATTAAAATGCCCAGGAAGACGGCACCAATGGTGAGAGTCTCCTGGCGGCCAGACCTGGGCCTTACCGTGCTTATGGCTTGCGCTGTGTTGACAGCTGCACTCACTTCATATCCTTAACCTGCACCCAGAGCACCGCGTCCTGAGAGAGGGCTTTACCTTCATGCTCGGTGTTAGCACCAATGGCCAATGCACAAATGCCCCACCATCCTGCCCGGGGTAAACCAATGGTGAATTCGCCCTGAGCGTCGGCATAGATCGTTTGTGTGCCGTAGGCATCTTGTGGCAGCTCAACTTCGCCCTTTGCGGCAAAGCGACGTCCTTCCTGGTCGAGGGCGTGGTTAATAAACTCGATTTCCATTTCTGCATTGGGTACGGGTTTGCCGTCCGCTAGTACGCGGCCTCTGAAAACACCACCCGTCCAGTTGGCATAAGGTTTATTGAGCGGCTGAATTTCAGCGGGTAAGTTCATGGGTTCAGCCCAATTACCCGGCACGCCGCCAACGTTGACCATGGTGCGGGTAAATTGCTGAATATATTTGTCTTCACTGCTTTCGTAATAGGGCGCGGGGTGGAGGACAAATATGTGATCACCCAATGAGCGGGTAACAGCGCGGGGCAAGCTGGCGTGAAAGGCTTTTATGGGTGTTTGAGTTTCGTCAGCATTTGCCTTCGTGTTAGAAAGCCAGTCAATGGGCTTGACATGTTTCATTAGGTCGGTGCGCTTAGGTTCGCTATCGCTACCACGTTGACTGACAACGTAAAATTGCTCGGGCTGTTCCATGCTCATATGGGGGCCGCCGTGAACAGGGTGGGTAAACACCATCGTAAATCGTGTTGTATTGGCGCGGGAGGGTGCCATCTCGGGGGTGTAAAGTACTTGGAAGTGAGCAAGGGCAGTCGTGCTAAAACCTGCAAGACTGAGGGCAATGGCAGAGCTGCGAACTAATAAACGATGGAGATTGCGTATCATCCTGAATTCCTTTTGTCGTCGAAATAGTGTCTTGGCATGGCGCTGAAAGCAGTGTTCATTAAGGCTATTCTATATCATCCATGTAGATGATCACCTGGTGGCTTGGGCCTGCGTCGTAGAGGATATGGAAGTCATCGTCGGGCTTGGTAAATGTAAAGGTGCTGTCTGCGTTCATTGCGCCCTTAATCAGCACCCGGTCCCTGTCATTCAGTACTTTTACACCTACGCCTTTGGCTGAGCCGCCGTCAGAAAACCCGCCTTCGCAGATCACCTTGTCGCCATTTTCATCGTCGTTGTAACAGTTGCAAATGGGGCTGTGGGCAAAGGCGGCCGTGGCTGTGAATGTGCCAGTGCACAGGAGTGCGCCTATGACGAATAGAGTGGAGGAAAAAAAGGGAAACTGCCAAAAAATAGGTGTGTGCATAGTTTTTCCAGCTAGCCAGAGAGCCCTTATTATTGAACCCTTTTGTTTTCATCAGGTGTTAGCCGGCTAGTCGTCGATCATAGCTCGTCTTATGCAGCTGGACAATGGCAAATGGCACGCAACCTTTGCGTACCTGAGGTTTTCTCGGAGGGGAAGTTAAAGAGACGGCAGTGTTAATCTGGGGGGATGATGGTCGTTGTCAATGAAGAAACGGGCTATTGCAAGCCCTACAGCAGGGCTTGCATGTGAGTTTATATAAGGCCTTGACTTAGCTTTCGACAAAGGCCCGTTCGATCACATACTGGCCAATTTCACCCTGACGAGATTCCTTGAAGCCTCTTTCATCTAACAGGGTGCAGCAATCTTTCAGCATGGCGGGACTGCCGCAAATCATAAAGCGATCTGTTTCGATATTAAAAGCGGGCAGGCCTATATCATCGAACAGTTTGCCGCTGGTCATTAAATCGGTGAGGCGACCCTGATTGGAGAAAGTTTCTCGCGTAACGGTGGGGTAGTAGATTAGCTTGTTGCTAATTTCTTCACCGAGAAACTCGTCGTTGGGTAATTCGTTGATAATTCTCTCGCTGTAAGCTAATTCAGAAACGTAGCGCACGCCATGAGTGAGAATCACTTTGTCAAAGTTTTCGTAAATTTCCGGGTCTTTAATAATACTCATAAAAGGCGCTAACCCCGTACCGGTGCTCAGCAGGTAGAGATTTTTACCTGGCAATAAATTGTCCTGTAACAAGGTGCCCGTGGGTTTTTTGCTGAGCAAAATCGTGTCGCCCACCACGACATTTTTTAACTGCGAAGTCAGTGCGCCATCGGGTACCTTAATACTGAAAAACTCCAGTTCATCTTCGTAGTTGGCGCTGGCAATACTGTAGGCGCGCATCAGAGGCCTCGTCTCCTGGGGCAGACCCATCATAATAAAATGGCCATTCTTAAAACGAAATGACGTTTCTCTATTGGTTCTAAAGCTGAACAAGGTGTCATTCCAGTGACGTACGCTGGTGACCTGTGCTTCGATAAAACCTGACATAGATGGCTCCTTAAACTCGCGTTTGAAAAGTATGGAGAGGACTATACAAGGCTTTTTTATATCGGCAAAATGGGTATTAATGATATAGATGTTCGGTATTATCGATATGCGATACAGCTTGAAACAAGTTCAGGTATTTCTCAACGTTGCCCGCTATGAAAATATTAGTAAGGCGGCACAGGATTTGTCGATGTCTCAATCTGCCGTGAGTAGTGCGCTCTCTGACTTCGAAAGGCATTACGATATCCAGCTTTTTGATCGCACGGGTAAGAAGTTGCAGCTCAATGAACTCGGTCGCGCCCTGCGTCCGCAGGCTCAAGCTTTATTTGAGCAGGCTCAAGCTTTTGAGCAGCACTTGCAACAGCAAAACACTATTCCTGGACTGCGGGTGGGCGCTACGCTGACTATCGGCAACTATTTGGCCGCCGGGCTTATGGCGCAATACATGAAACAATATGGCGGTGCCCAGGTGCAGCTGCATGTTGCCAATACGGCGATCATTAGTGAACAGGTGCGAAATTTTGAACTGGATATTGGCTTGATCGAAGGCGAGCTGCAGAGTCCTGAGTTGAACGTTATCCCCTGGTTGGAAGATGAACTGGTGGTTTTTTGCTCGCCGACACATCCTCTGGCAAAGCGCAAAAAGCTCAATGATAAAGATCTGCTGGATGCTAGCTGGATACTGCGAGAAAGCGGTTCCGGTACGCGGCAAACTTTTGATCGAGCCATGGCCGGTTTACTGAGTCAAATTACCGTAAGCCTTGAGTTGGAGCATACGGAGGCCATTAAGCGCGCTGTGGAAGCAGATCTGGGCATTAGCTGCTTGTCTCGCGTAGCGCTCAGCGACGCTTTTACGCGCGGGACGTTGATACCGCTGAAAGTCCCGCAGAGAAACTTACGCCGCCATTTCTATTTTATACTGCACCGCCAGAAGTATCTTAGTTCAGCTATTGAAAACTGGATGTCGCTTTGCCAAAACGGCAGGACTAATAAACGGCAGGGCAATATGGGCAGCGCTAATGCTGATAGACAGTGAGACATGCATTTACCAGCGGTCCCACACCGGGGTGCAATTTTCCGGCAAGGGGGATTGCTGGCCGAGTTCGGCCCAGAACTTACCCGGTTGATGGAAATCGGATCCGCAGGAAGCCAGCAGATTTTTCTCGAGACTTAGTTTAGCCAGCTCCCTTGTTCTGACCTTGTCCTGCTTGCCGGACACGACCTCGATAGCCTCGCCACCAGCGGCTATAAATTCGTCCGCTAAACGGTGTAGCTTACTGCGAGTAAGGTGGTATTTGTCGGGATGTGCGAGTACGGCGGTGCCACCCGCATCGCGGATCCAGCCGACGACTTCGTCAAGTTCTGGCCAAATTTGTTTAACATCGCCGATTTTCCCGGTGCCGAGGTATTTCTTAAAGGCTTCTTCTAGACTTTTTACCGCACCCATTTCCAGTAGTTGTTGAGCAAAGTGAGGGCGACCAATGGAGCCCTTGCCGGCCTTTTCAAGCACCCCGGGAAGTAGGTCAGTGAAGCCTTTTTTAGCCAGCTTGTCGGCGATAATACTGGCGCGTTCAATGCGCGAGCGCTGCTGGCTGGCGATGGCCTCGGTAAAAGTACTGCATTCGAGGGGTACATTGAGACCGACAATATGCACATTATTTCTCTGCCACTGGGTGGACAGCTCGGTGCCGGGTATGAGTGTTAAGCTCCCCAGCACCGAGTGATCTATTTCTCGGTAGGCCGCCAGTGTGTCGTGATCGGTGATGGCCAGCACGTCAACATCGGCGGCTTTGGCGCGGATAATGAGTGCCCTGGGGCTAAGTTCACCGTCAGACGCAGTGGTGTGGCTGTGTAAGTCGTATTTCATAGCCGGCTATTGTAGCAACACCAGTGGATTTAAAACGGCGATGCGTGTGGGTTAGCCGGCTGGCTCTGATAAAATAAGCCTTTTTTGATGCTGACAAGCTGACCATCAGCTTCTACGAGTAATTAATGGCGACAAATAAGCAACTGGCATTTTCCACTCTGCAGCTCCCCGACGGCATGCACGATAATCTCTCGACCTTGGGCTATGAACAGATGACTCAGGTGCAGGCCGACAGTTTGCCCGCCATGCTCGACGGTCGGGATATGCTGGCCCAGGCGAAAACCGGCAGTGGCAAGACGGCGGCTTTTGGGATTAGTTTACTGGCAAAGCTACAGCTGAATCGATATCGCGTGCAGGTGCTGGTGTTGTGCCCCACTCGGGAGCTCGCCGATCAGGTCAGTAAAGAGCTGCGTCGTTTGGCGCGCTTCACGCAGAATATTAAAATTTTAACACTCTGCGGCGGCAAGCCCTTTGGTCCTCAGCTTGGTTCGCTGGAGCACGGTGCCCACATTGTGGTTGGTACGCCGGGGCGAATTGGTGAGCATCTTCGCAAAGGATCTCTGGCGCTGAACGATGTGCAGACCCTGGTGCTGGATGAAGCCGATCGCATGCTCGACATGGGCTTTCGCGATGCCATTGCCGATATTGTTGAAACCATACCGGCGGGACGACAGACCTTAATGTTTTCCGCAACCTATCCCGATGACGTGTTAGCGATTAGTCGGCAGTTTCAACAAGATCCGGTGCAGGTACGAGTGGAGTCGGTGCACAGTGAGGAGATTATCAGCCAGCATTTTTACAAGGTGAAAGCGGCAGATAAACCGGCACTATTGGTGACCTTGATCAGCAAGCACTACCCCGATTCAACGGTGATTTTTTGCAATACCAAGCGGGATTGCCAGGCTGTGGCCGACGCCTTAAATACTGCGGGCTTTGTCGCTAGCGCTCTGCATGGCGATATGGATCAGCGCGATAGAGATTTGGTACTGGTGCAGTTTTCCAATAGTTCTTGCCCGCTATTGGTGGCGACGGATGTTGCCGCTCGGGGCTTAGATGTCAAATCCCTCAAAGTCGTGGTCAACTACGATTTGGCCCGTGACCCCGAGGTGCATGTGCATCGTATTGGCCGCACCGGTCGTGCGGGCGAAGAAGGAAAGGCAATTAACTTTTACGAACCCGGTGAAGTCTTCCGCCTAGAGGCCATCGAGTCCTATTCAGGTGTTAGTCCCCGGTTGGAACGTACGCCAGTACTGGCTGATGGGGTGGGTAACCCCGCCCCGGCACCGATGGTTACGCTGTGTATTGATGGTGGACGCAAAGATCGGCTACGCCCCGGCGATATTCTGGGTGCGCTAACGGGTGACGGCGGACTGCCTGGCAAGGATATCGGTAAAATCGATATTTTTGACTTCCGTGCCTATGTGGCCGTGGCGCGTAAGTCTTCGGGTATTGCCTATAAGAGTTTGCGGGAGGGCAAAATAAAAGGCCGCCACTTTAAAGTGCGCAAGCTCTCTTAATGGGCTGTTTTCACCGGCCGGTTTGCTGCTGAGATGACAGCCTTGACGACACCGCTCATCGAGCCGATTAATGCTGAACAGCAGGCGCAGGTGCTCGATAAAACTCAGGCAACACTGGCGCTGGCTGAGCGAGAGTACGGTCGGCAATTTTCGGCCATTCCCGTGCTGTTTGACTTGCGCGGTCGTTGCAGTGGCATGTATCGGGTTCGGGGCAATGAACGAGTGATGCGTTTTAATCCCCATATTTTTGCTAAGTACTTCAGCGATAATCTCGCGACTACCGTGCCCCATGAAGTGGCTCATTATGTTAGTGATTGTCTCTACGGCTTGTCGAACATCCGCCCCCATGGCGATGAATGGCGTCAGATTATGAAGGTCTTTAAGGCCGACGACAGCCGTACTGGCGATTATGATTTGCGTGGTATTCCGACTCGGCGTCAGCGTTATTTTGATTATCGCTGCGGGTGCCAGAGCCATCGCCTCTCGTCCCGACGTCACAACAAGCTGGCTCGAGGCGAGGTGAACTATCACTGCCGCCAATGCGGAGAAAATCTGAGCTTTGTCGCGGCTTGCCAAGTGACGACTTAATCAAGATACTGCGCGTTTTAAATTTTGAGCGGTCTTTTGAGCTGACCTGATGTGGAATCGTGAGTATGAAAATTAGTAAAAATGCTGTCGTTGCGTTTGAGTACAGCCTGAAAGACAGTGAAGGTAAAGTGCTGGAGAATTCGGATGGGGGTGAGCCAACTGTGTATTTACACGGTCACGGCGGCATGTTGCCGGCGCTTGAAAAGGAACTTGAGGGTAAGGCGGTTGGCGATCACCTGACCGTTGATTTACAGCAACCCTACGGCCCGAGTCACCCTGACAGTGTGCAACGAGTGCCAATCAAACATCTGCGTGCGAAAAAACGCCCCGTGCCCGGCACCATTGTCGCAGTACAGGCTAAAGAAGGGCCGCGCCAAGTTACCGTGGTTAAGGTCGGCAAGTTCTCCGTCGATGTCGACACCAATCATCCCTTTGCTGGGCTCGACCTGACGTTTGACATTACCATTAAAGCTGTTCGAGAGGCGACACAAGAAGAATTATCCCATGGTCATTCCCATGGAGCCGACGGCTCCCACAGTCACTAACAGTTTGTTAAAAAAGAACCTGAAGAAAAATTCGGCGAGTGCTTGAATATGGCGGGAGATTGGAGTGTATATATGATTCTCACCAGCGACGGTTCACTATATACCGGCATTAGCACGGATGTGCCCCGTCGCTTTCTACAGCACCAAAGTGGTCGAGGTGCAAAATATTTTCACTCGAAACGTCGGCCCGAGCAAGTCGTCTATTGTGAGGCGAATCACGATCGCTCCAGTGCCAGTCAACGAGAAGCCGCCATAAAAAAACTCTCCCGCCGTGAAAAACTTCGACTTACCGATGCCTTTGCTGACGCACCATCCGATCACTCGAGAACAAAAAGATGACGACTTCTGACCCCGATTTATTGTTGCGCGCCAAATTGGAGGGCGAAACTGCAAAAATTGCCTGGCGTGAACTACAGCGCTTTTTTGCTAACGGTACAGCCATTTATGTGGCGCCGACTCTCGACTTGGTTGAGGTTGCCGCAGAGATCTCGAACAATAATAAAGCGCAAATTAGTATCTGGCAGGATAACGGTGAGCTCGGGCAAATAAGCGATGGATTGGCGCTGGAGTGGTATGAGGCCAATGCCTTGATGTGGTCGGTGGTGGTTAGGCCCTGGGTCCTGGTTCAGCCAATTCTGCAGGATTAAAATAGTCCAGCGTGGCTTGATGAGTGGCGAATCAACACTCCTCTAACTGTCTGCCAATCAACGTCTTCCCCCGTTTACTCGTATTTGCAGGTGTCTTGTTGGCTCTATTTAAAAGAGAGAATTTCTCAAACCTGTGAGCTAATCCTCGCTCTACACCGCGATAAAAATAACGAGTGGGTGCGGGTTGGTATATATTGACAGGGTTGCTGATTCGATAGCTGAGAGGTGGGTATCAGTGGCACGACGGCAGTGATCGATAGCTTTTTTCTAGAGGGGAAATAAATTGGATCTGGCTACACTGGTAGGCTTTATTGTTGCTGTAGGTATTATCATTGCCGCCATGATAATGGGTGGCGGCGTTATGCCCTTTGTCGATCTGCCGTCTATGGCAGTGGTTGGTGGCGGCACTCTAGGTGCTGTGATGATGCAGTACAACTTCAGTCAATTTGTCGATGCGATTAAAGCGGGTTTAAAAGCGTTACTTTACAAGGCCCAGGTGCCAGGCGAAGTGATTTTAGAAATTGTCGATATGGCAAAAGAAACACGTACTGGCGGGCTGCTGGTATTAGAAGAAAAAGAACCCAGCAGTGAGTTCCTGGCCAAGGGTGTCGCGATGCTGGTGGATGGTATGGAAGCTGAGGTTGTTTCTGAAACATTGGTAGCTGAAAGGAATAGAGCGGCGGCGCGTCACGATGATGGTGCGGCGATTTTTGAAAAAATTGCTGAGGTAGCTCCAGCCATGGGCATGATTGGCACCCTGGTTGGTCTGGTCTTGATGCTAGGCAATATGGATGACCCGAAGAGCATTGGTCCGGCCATGGCAGTCGCTTTGTTGACGACGTTATATGGCGCTTTAATAGCGAATGTTATTGCTTCACCGCTAGCCGGCAAGCTCAGCTTGCGGCGCAATGAAGAGTTTATGCTGCAATCAATTATTATTGACGGTATTTGCGGTATGCAGGAAGGGCGGAACCCCCGGGTTATCGACGACATGCTGAGGACTTATTTGCCGGGCTCTAAGCGTGATATCGAAGCGAAGGATGCTGAGGGCGAGAAGTAGATCTGTGGGAATTACCTCTAGCCTGGGCGTGCCATGAGCGACGAGCCACAGAAAAAGAAAAAGGCGGGGGTGCCTGCGTGGGTAATGACTTTTGCCGATCTAATGACCCTGCTGATGTGCTTCTTTGTGTTGCTCTTGAGTTTTGCCGAAATGGATATTCTCAAGTTTAAGCAGGTGGCGGGCTCTATGAGGCAAGCTTTTGGTGTGCAGAAAGTGACGGTTTCAGACCGTACAGCGTCAACCCAAGAGTTTCTCGAAGGTCAGGTGTCCGATGCCCCTCTTTTCGAAAAAGTGGGTGACCTGGACTCGTTAGATCCAAAGGAACTGGCTAAGCTAGTGGAGGAAATGCAGGCTGAGAAAACGGAGGCTGAGGCATTAAAACTGGCGGCACTGTTAAGCGAAGAAATTGCTGCGGGTTCTGTCGAGTTGGAAAGTACGACTGATAGAATCATTATCCGCATTAACGAAAAAGCCTCGTTTCCCTCTGGACAGGCTACCTTGCGAGCCGGCTTTGTTGAAGTGCTTGATAAAATACACACAGCATTGGCAGAGGTTGAAGGTACTGTTACTGTAGCGGGACACACAGATAATCGGCCGATTCACACGCAACGTTTTCGTTCGAACTGGGAGTTATCAGCGGGGCGAGCTGTGTCGGTGGTGCATGCTTTGCTGCGTTCTGGTTTGCTGGATTCACGGCGCTTTTTGATAGAAGGCCATGGAGACTCTCAACCTCTGGTCGCTAATGATACTGCTGAAAATAGGGCTAGAAACCGGCGAGTTGAGCTTGTTATTGTATTAAAGCCGGAGAGTCATGACTCAGCCTCTGGAGAAAGTGAAGAATTAGTGGTGGAAGACTCTGCCGACAGTAGTGAATCCGTTGACCCGGCGGCGATTGAAACGTCCGAGGAGAAGGCCAGCGCTGATAGCGTTAAGGATAGAGAGCCTGGAAATTTCCCGCTAGAGAATGATGGTGGTGCTTTTAGGGAGCCTGCGGGACTTGAACGCGAGTTGCCGGGGGCAGATATTCCACTACCTGAATTTGGGGGTGAGCTGGATACCCCGGCAGAATTGCAACAGTTATTGCGTGCTTTAGATGATGCTACGAACGAAACCTCTCTCGAGGAAGAGTGAAATAATCAAAGGTAACAGGTTGGTAAACATGGAAGAGAAAAGGCGGTTCTACCGAATTGATGACAGTGTTTCCCTAAGTTATAAAACAATTAGCAAAACCGATCTGGACGCGGCACTAGCAGCGGCGAGGCTTAATTCAGGGCGTCGACAAAAACAATTGAGCGCACTGGCTGAACTCGATGGTCGAATCAACGCCCTGGTACTCGATATCGACGATCAGCTGCCTGAAGTTGCCACAGTCCTTAAATTACTCAATCGTAAAATCCATATTGTCGGCCAGATGTCAGATAATCCTGAGCCGAGTGGTGATGAGGACGTGATTCCCCGGCCTACGCATCAGATAAGTCTCAGCGCTAGCGGTGTGTCTTTTCATGCGCCGACGAGTGTACGGGTTCACGATTGTCTGGAGTTATCGCTGACTTTATTTCCGGAATACTATTTTATTAAAGCGTATGGCCGTGTGGTGAGTTGTCGCGATGCCTTGCCGTCGTCGCCAGATTTTAACAAGCTGGTGGCGGTGGATTTTGTTTATCTCGATCAAGATGATCAGGACTACATCATGTCCCATGTGCTGAAAAAGCAGTCTGAACTTTTACGTGAAGCGAAGAAACGTTCGTTGAGTCATTAGTCAGTTACATTCTTAATGCGCTATTCCTCTTTGCGGGCATTTTTGTCACCCACCTTCTGCTAGAATTGCCCCCGGTTTTTCTTTCCTTCTATTTTGGCGCAGGGCGTAGTGATGGCAAATCCTAAAGTTGGTTTTATCAGTCTCGGTTGTCCCAAGGCCTTAGTCGATTCTGAGCGTATTCTCACTCAGTTAAAACTCGATGGTTATGATGTCACGCCCAGTTATACCGACGCCGAAGTCGTGGTGGTTAATACCTGTGGTTTTCTCGATAGTGCCAAGCAGGAATCCCTCGACGCGATTGGTGAGGCGATGGCTGAAAATGGACGGGTTATTGTTACCGGCTGTATGGGCGAGGATGAAGGTGCGATTCGCTCCGCCCATCCCGGCGTATTGGCCGTGAGCGGCGCCCATCAATATGAGGAAGTGGTCAGCGCCGTTCACGACACAGTAACGCCCCCACCGGTGAGTCACGACCCCTATGTCGACCTGGTGCCAGCGCAGGGTATTAAGTTGACACCCCGGCACTACTCCTACCTGAAGATATCCGAAGGCTGTAATCACAGCTGCAGTTTTTGCATTATTCCCGATCTGCGCGGCAAACTGGTCAGTCGCCCTGTTGGCGACGTGCTCGATGAAGCCCAGCGCCTGGTAGAGTCCGGTACACGGGAGTTACTGGTGATCTCTCAGGACACCAGTGCCTATGGTGTCGATATTAAATATCGCACTGGTTTTTGGCAGGGTAAGCCGGTGAAGTCGCGTATGCTCGAATTATGCGAAGCCCTCGGCGATATGGATGCCTGGGTGCGTCTACATTACGTTTATCCCTATCCTCATGTCGATCATGTCATCCCGCTGATGGCTGAAGGCAAAATCCTGCCTTATCTCGATATTCCCTTTCAGCACTCCAGCCCCTCGGTACTCAAAGCGATGAAGCGCCCAGGTCATCAGGAAAAAACGCTGGAGCGTATCCAGCACTGGCGCGATATATGCCCTGAACTCACCCTACGCAGTACCTTTATTACTGGCTTTCCCGGTGAGACTGATGATGACTTCATGCATCTACTCGACTGGTTACAGGAAGCTCAGCTCGATCGTGTTGGTTGTTTTAAATACGAAGCCGTCGATGGCGCCGCAGCCAATGCCTTGCCGAATCATGTCCCGGAAGATATTAAGCAAGAGCGCTGGGAGCGCTTAATGGAGACCCAACAGGCCATTAGCACAGCGCGTTTAGCTAAAAAAATCGGCAGCACTATCGAAGTGTTGGTTGATGAAGTTGACGAAGAAGGTGCCGTCGCTCGCTCCTGGGCCGATGCCCCTGACATTGATGGCAATGTGTATTTGAACGGAGAGTGTGATCTCCAGCCCGGTGATAAATTGACTGTTCGTGTCGAGCACGCCGATGAGTATGATCTGTGGGCGAGCCCCGTCGGTGGTGCTTAGCCACCAGGTGCCGGGACATTGGGCCTTATAACGAAGCAGATAGCATGGAAGTTACTGCGTATCAGAGTCTGAAACTCATTATCCTTGATGTTCTCGGCTTATCCAAAGATGCCATTCATCTACACATTGGTTTGCTGGTGTTTTTTCTGGCGGCAGTTCTGTGGCGGCGTGGACGCTTCGATCTTTTAGCATGACTTCCCGTTCTCTTTGTGGCGGTGACAATGGAAATGTTAGATCTACGCGACGATTGGAGGTCGTTGGGCTATATGCGCTGGTCGGCGAGCCTGCATGATCTGATGAATACCGCTTTCTGGCCTATCCTGATCGTGCTATCGAAGCAATGTTTGGGTAGTAGGGCAGGGGGGAGGTCATAGCAATGTTGCGCATTGGATGCTAGTGCCTTCCTTTCGGTCCTCAAGAATCGCAAACAATGGCTAGTTGGAAAAATTCACCCTAATAAATACGCGTTCCTGGACGTCGATGTCTGTTGATGGACTGTAAGGCCCACCGTTGACTTGGCGGCGGTTTCGATCAATCTCCCGGTACGGGTGGAATGATGGCGTTTTATGATGCGCGCTATCGAACGGACTGAAAGGGCTTGCTGGCACAAGGTTGATAACGTTACTCTTTCTTCACCGGTGAGCTGTCTCTACGACAAGGGTTTATCCTTTTTTCTTGCCGGAATGGGATAGGTCCATTTTACAGCGGCCCTTCGCTGGCACTCTGGCGCCGGTTACCGCAGTCGTGCTGCTCACTGCGTAATCACGGAAACTAGGAGATGCAACATGACTAAAATTCTCGTTTTGTACTACAGCATGTATGGTCATACCGAAGAAATGGCAAAAGCAGTCG
The DNA here is from genome assembly GCA_913058345.1 of uncultured Gammaproteobacteria bacterium. Lineage (GTDB taxonomy): Bacteria > Pseudomonadota > Gammaproteobacteria > Pseudomonadales > Porticoccaceae > Reddybacter. The sequence continues at coordinate 7,392 of CAJXQR010000013.1, read as the reverse complement.
CTGAAGGCGCACGTGGTGTCGATGATACCGAGGTGACTATCAAGCGAGTGCCCGAGTTAATGCCAGAAGATCTCGCTCGAGAGGCGGGCGCCAAGCTTGACCAGACAGCACCGTTTGCCACAGCGAGTGAGCTGGCGGATTACGATGCGATTATCTTTGGCACGCCCACACGTTTTGGCAATATGTGCGCACAGATGCGCAATTTTCTTGACCAAACAGGTGGACTTTGGGCTGGCGGAAAGTTGATTGGAAAAGTCGGTAGTGTATTCGCCTCAACAGGTACACAGCACGGTGGGCAGGAAACTACAATCACTTCATTTCACACGACCTTATTGCACCATGGCATGATAATCGTGGGGGTTCCCAGCTCCTGTGAGGAGATTGCGAATATGAATGAAATCACAGGTGGCTCACCCTATGGAGCGAGCACTCTTGCTGGCAGTGATGGTAGTCGACGACCGTCAGAAAACGAGCTGACAATTGCCCGCTTTCAGGGAGCACGCGTTGCAGAAGTGGCTAAGAAACAATCGGCCTAACCATTTCTTAACTTGTTTTGTTCAAAGCCATACCCACCCTCAGTAGCTTTGAACTGCCGCTTATACGGGACGATAGATTATTTACAATGAAACAATACCCAGGTAACGGTTAGCAGTGCTGTTGGAGTTTGCCTTTCTTTTTAGTGCGGGATTCTTTGGTGGCGTGCTCAATTCAGTTGCTGGCGGCGGAAGTTTTATTACATTCCCTGCATTGCTTTTCGTAGGTGTTGCTCCGATCAGTGCCAATGCAACCAATACATTTGCATCGTGCGCTGGGTATCTTAGCGGCACTTATGCATTGCGAGATGAATTGTTTTTACACAGAAAAGAATTACCCAAAATTATTTTAATAAGCTTGGTGGGCGGCGTGTTGGGTGGATGGTTGTTGTTAAAGACACCTGAATCAGTATTTCGGGAAGCTATCCCTTGGCTGTTGTTAATAGCAACCGTTCTATTTATCTTTGGGGCTAAAATAAACAGACAGTTAAAGCAGCTAGTTTCACATCACCGGTATGCCCCCGTGCTTGGTCATTTCTTGTTGTTTCTGATGCTGTTAGGCGTCTGTGTTTATGGTGGCTTCTTCAATGCTGGTCTCGGAGTGATTGCCCTGAGTTATCTTGCTTTGGCGGGTTACGAAAATATCAATGCAATGAACGGTATAAAGCTCCTGATTTCTTCTGCTGTGTCGCTAATAGCGATAGTTTTATTTGTTTATAATGGTGTTATTGCCTGGTATGAAGGGACGGTTGTTCTTTTAGGAGCTTTGCTAGGGGGGTATGTAGCGGCTCATGTCTCCAGACGTTTGTCTCAACACTATGTAAGGGCTTTTGTTACTTCAGTTAGCTGTAGTATAACGGCGTATTTTTTTATTGTGACTTATGCAAACTAAAAAAACCGACTGTTCCTATTAAACCAGAAATAGTACTTACTAGCTTTAAGGAAAGCCTTCATCAGTTTAAAAGAACAGTGAAGTCATTAACGATCGCGAGAAATATATCTAATAATTGACGGCTATTTTTCCGTTGGTATTTATTTTAAAGGTGTGGTTGTTAATTATGCATTTAATATATCCACTACATCATGCGGACTTTGGTTGATTTAGCCATTTTTTCGTTTTATGAGATCCAAAAAATCCCATTGTTTTCAAGACGAAAACGCAGACATTCATTATTACCAAAAATGGAAAAACACATGCGAACTGAGATCGTGCTAGAGGAGCTAGCTTTGGATCATGCTCATGATATTTATGATCTGACGAATGCGAATAGACAGTATTTAATGAAATGGCTTCCGTGGTTAGATCAAATAAACGCTAAGGATGATACAAAAAAGTTTATCGAAACTGCTATAGAGGAGTCCTCGTCAGGAGATGCTAGAAAATTTGCCATTTTATATTATGGTGCCGTTTGTGGCGTTGTGGGTCTTCAACAAATTGATAAACAGCACAGAACTGCGGCTATGGGTTATTGGTTAGCTGAAAACTTCACGGGTAAAGGAATCATGACCGATGCCGTTACCCAGGTTCTAAGAGTTGGCTTTGACGAATTAGGGCTCCATAGAATCGAAATTCGGTGCGCAGTAGAAAATATAAAAAGTAGGGCTATACCAGAGCGTCTGGGTTTTATTAATGAGGCAATATTAAGGCAGTGTGAATGGTTATACAGCCGTTACGTGGATCATTTCGTTTATTCAATACTGGAGTATGAGTTCAATGTCGAAGGAGCCGGTAACGTGACACCAGGAACGGGTACTAGCCATCATCGTCTATGAAGTTGCTAACAGAATTTTATGATGTCTCGAGGTAGGAAACCTCTCAGTGTAGAGTACAAGCAGCAGTAATAGCAGCAGTAATGACGGTATGACAATCTTAAACTCTCAGCGGTGTTAGGCAGCTACACTGATAATTGGGCTGTGGGGAATAGTTGAAAATTAGAACCTCAATGGCCTGCTTTTTAGAGACCTATAATCGCAAAGCTTAAGCGAGTGATTTCGCCGGCCGAGATCGCAGTATTTATATCGTATTGCACACTTTCTGCAACCTTAGCTCTTCATGATGCCTGTAACCGTTCGGTCTGAAAGGCCTTGCTGGTGAAGGATTGATAACGATACTCTTCCTTCATAGGTGAGCTGTCGATAAGACAGCGGGTTACCTCTCTTTTTGTGCGAACAGAATAGGCTTTTTACAACCCGTTTTTTAATGTTTGCCTGCGTCGTGCTTAGTACGTGAACTCGGATTTTTAATAAGTTGAGCCACTGCAACAGCAGTGGGCCGGAGCCCTTTTTATTTTAAGACTTGTATCATTAACTGACCGAGTTAAGCAATATCACGAGACGCAGATAAGGCTGGTAAAGATAATAGTCGGCCGGGTCGTCGTAATCGTTTCAAACTCTACAGCGTCAATATAGGTATAGGTAACTCATGAGCAAACCCGCCAAGAAGTCCTCGTTCCTCCTTGTGTTCTATCTTTGGTCCGCGCTTTTCAGTGGAACTGCAGTTGCCGAAATAGCGCCGCCAACAGCGGTGGAGTCAGCAGAAACCATTGCAATAGAGCCAGCCAGCGACAGGGAAATTGAAAATCGCCTGCGAAGTATTTTATCGGAATTGGATGGACTCGACGCCATTGAAGTGCAGAGCAAAGCAGGCGTCGCTGAATTGCAGGGCATGGTGTTATCGCAGGAACAGCGTGACATTGCGGTAGATCTTGCGGCTAAAGTGGATGGTGTGGTTCAGGTTTCGGATAAGCTTGCGGTGTCGAATTCGGTGCTCGATCGCCTCAATCCACTGCTGACCAGTGTTGAAAACCTGACCCAAAATACCTTGAGTTTGCTGCCACTCCTGCTGATTGCCGTAGCCGTCGTATTATTGTTCCGCTGGGTAGGGCGGTTTGTCAGTAGACGTGAAGTGTTGTTGCGTCGTCTAAGCAGTAATAGCTTTGTACAGGAGTTGCTGGCACAGGCAATAAGGGCCGGCTTTACATTACTGGGGCTGCTAGTCGCGCTGGAGATACTGGATGCTACGGCATTAGTGGGCGCTGTGTTGGGTACGGCGGGGGTGGTGGGTATCGCCATGGGGTTTGCTTTCCGGGATACCATCGAGAATTATATCGCCGGTATTCTACTCAGCATCAAACGGCCTTTTTTGCCCAATGAGCATATTCAGATCGACAGTTTTGAAGGCAAAGTCATTCGCTTAACGTCGCGGGCAACCATTATCATGAACTTTGACGGAAATCATATCCGCATTCCCAATGCGACCGTTTTTAAGTCAGTGATGCTGAACTTCTCACGCAATTCTGAACGTCGATTCACCTTCGAAGTTGGCCTCGGTAACGACGTTGATTTGATGCAGGCAACAGAGCTCGCGAGAACCACGTTACTGGGGATGAAAAGTGTGCTTGATGAACCCGCACCCGGTTTCAACATAATGGCTCTGGGTGACTCGAATGTGGTGGTGAAGATATCGGCATGGATAGATCAACGCAACTTTGATTTCAATAAAGTGCGCACGGAAGCTATTCGGCTTATTAAACGCGTGTTTGATGATAATGACTTTGACATGCCTGAACCAATTTACCGACTAAAAGCCGCTGGCGGGCCAATAGTGGCCAGTGTCTTTGAAACCAATGAGCGTGTACAAGGGGAGAGCGAATCGCCAAAACAGGATGGTTCAGCCGTTCATTTGACCGATGCCGTCATTAACGAGGTGGAGGCTTCTGAGTTACAGCCGGATAAACATATTGATGAGCAAATCGTTAAGGAACAACGTCAGTTTGAAGAAGGTTCGACACTGACCAAGGAGTTGGAGTAGCAAAGGTCTGAATGACGTAGTCCCGTGAAGAGCAAGCGTAATCAGCGTCAGTTCAGGTATCAAGCGCTGGCAATTTCTAAGTGGTAGATAACCCGATAGCCGCGTTCGAATCATTAGCTTCGATAGAATAAGACCCTGTTCCTTTTCATCGAGAAGGCCGTTGAAAGACTTAGGAGATAAAGGTATTCAGGCCGGTTTAGCCTTAGGAGCCCGCCGTAAGGGTAAACCATAAATGCCAGGGTTGTTGCGTTCTGCTATCGCTAAAACAGTCGCTGTGACGTGCGAGTCGAAAAACAAATTACCCGGATGGCCTCCTAACAGGCACGAAGGCTCTGAACACAAATCCGACAAATGTGATGACCCCTGCACTAAACACTAGATCGCCTGGCACTCTTGCCCAAACCAGCGCCTGCATGATCGGGCTTTGCATAAACTCCGCCGAACGGGCGAAAACATAGCCCTGGTCAATGCTGACATAGGCCTGGATCACGCCCTGAGGTAGCAGTGACAGGAAGGTCATCATGGCAAGACCGATATTAAGGGACCAGAATGAAACCTTAATAAGCTTTTCGTTCCAGAACGCTGTGTTAGTCAAACCACGCATACAGTAGAGCGTTAGGCCTAAGCCGAGCATGCCGTAGACACCAAACAGCGCCGCGTGACCATGATTAGCGGTGGTGTTCAGTCCCTGCATGTAATAAAGCGCTATAGGCGGATTGATAAGAAAACCGAACAGACCTGCACCAACCAGGTTCCAGAATAGAACCGCTGCAAAAAACATGAACGGCCAATGGTAATTACGTGCCCAGTCGGCTTCATGTTCGATCTTGTATCGGGTGTAGGCTTCAAAGCCGACAACCAGCAGCGGGACAACCTCAAGCGCAGAGATCATTGCCCCGACCGCGATAACCGAGGTGGGTGTGCCACTGAAATAGAGATGATGAAAGGTACCCAGTACTCCCCCAAACAGGAAAATAATAGTCGCGAACAGCACCATGACCGTTGCAGTGGAGGTGCGTAAAATGCCCATGCGGACGAATAGCAGCGAAATAATCGCGGTGGCAAACACCTCGAAGATGCCTTCCACCCAGAGGTGGACAACCCACCAGCGCCAGTATTCCATTATCGTGATGTGGGTGTGTTGGCCCCACATCAGACCAACGGCATAAAACAAACTGATCGCAATCGCCGAGACAAGCACGAGATAGATCAACGATTTGCCGCCCTTCTTCTGCAGGACCGGCCACAAACCCCGAACAACCAGGCCAACCCAGAGAAACAGGCCAATGGTCAGATAAATTTGCCAGAACCGACCGAGGTCTACGTATTCATAACCCTGATGCCCAAACCAGAAGTTCATGGCAAGGTCACTAAAGAAGCGGTGAACGGCAGCCCATTGGCCAGCAAATGACCCCACGACAATGATCAACAAACTGATAAAGAGAAAATTTACGCCGAAGCTCTGAAATTTTGGATCTCGGCCCCCTAACATGGGCGCGACATAGAGGCCGGTTGCGAGCCAGGCCGTTGCAATCCAGAGCACGGCGAGTTGTGTGTGCCAGGTCCGTGTCACCGTGTAGGGTAGATATTCTGCGAAGGGCAGGCCATAGAACCCCTGTCCTTCGACGGCATAATGAGCACTCACTATTCCAAGCAAGACTTGCCCCAAAAACATTGCGGCAACGAGCCAGAAATATTTCGCCGTTGAGCGCATTGACGGGGTGATGACGGTGGAGTCCAGGATATCTGCTTTGGCGATCCCCTCTTCGGGGACTATTTCCTGCTGCCAAAGATCAAACTGCTTCGCGTAATAGGCAATCAGCGCGCCAGCGGCAGCAAGCAGAAAAATAATGGAGGCAATACTCCAGATGAGTACTTCGGTTGTCGGTTTATTGCCAACCAGTGGCTCGTGTGGCCAGTTACTCGTGTAGGTAATGTTCATGTCAGGGCGATTAGTGGCCGCACCCCAGGCAGTCCAGAAGTAAAAGGCGGAGAGCTGTTTGGCTTCCGATTGCGCTAGCAGCCCATGCACTGGGAAGGCGTAATCGCGACGCAGAGCCAGCGCCTCAGGATCGCTTCCGCCGTAGAGGCTGACATAGTGTTTCTGTACCTGCTTGATGGCCTCCGCACGCAGGTCACTGACGGTAATCGTGCGCGAGACAGGATCGTAACTATTGGTGCGCATCTCAGTTTGCAAGGCGGCTTTTTTCAGGGCCATATCCTGCATTTCTGACAGGCCAGAAATGGGCGATTGCAGGCGAAGTTCCAGCAGCGTTTCGGCTTCACGATGAAGCCAGTCTGCGCTCCAGTCGGGGGCTAGATAACTGCCATGGCCCCAGATTGAGCCTTGTTCCATTCCTCCAACGGACTGCCAGACATTCTGTCCGGTTTCGATGTCGTCACGGGTGTAAAGCGTTTCTCCCGAAGATGAAATGACTGCATCCGGTATCGGAGGCGCCTGCTGGTATATTTGCGACCCGAGCAACAGCAATATGCCGAACATAACGACCATGCCCACAATGAGAATGATCCAAAGCCGCTTGATACTGAACGTCTGTTTGTAGGTTTCCATACTCACCTTTCCGTGTGTGTCAGAAAATTCGGCGACCTCCGTTACCGATATTAACAGTAGTTGCTCAGACTTGATCTGACAGTTACCCGTTTTTAGAGGTGCCCGCCAGTTTTATCTGTAGTCCAATACAGAAGTACTGGATGAACGTGAGCGTCCAATTATCGTGTATTCAGCAGCACAAATCGGGTTTTTACACCTCTGTGGCGTTTGCTGTCTGTCCTATTTTTGAAAAAGAGCTGCTGGGAGTTAAAGGGCGCTGACCCCTTTATCTTACGCGTAGCTCGGCAGACCGGAAAGTGGCGCCAGTGGTCGACAGGATACTCTGGAAATCGTTTGACCAGGTCGCAGAATCAGGGCAGCGTTTTGTAGGGCATGTCGAAAAAACACAAAACAGGAGGTTAACGACAAGTGGCTTTGTCGTGCCTAATATGTAGTCTATGTAATGGCATTTCCAGCCTAACGCACGGTATAGGATC
>CAJXQR010000012.1 GCA_913058345.1 uncultured Gammaproteobacteria bacterium | reverse complement strand
GGTATAGGATCGGGCCTCCATGCAGGCACTAAAAGCCCGACCGTAACTGTCTATCGCATTCTCATACTGCGCTCGGGCTTCTGCATTTTTTTGCGCTTCCTCACGCGCCTCTGCTCTAGCCGCTTCCCGTGCTTGAGTTGCTCCTTTTCGCTCTACACTCGAGCCAATAATGCTTCCCACCACGGCGCCAATAATAAATCCCTGCGCGGTATGGTCTTGATGTCTGCGTCCATGGCCGTCATCCAATGCACCGATAACTGCGCCGGTAGCGCCGCCAATGATAGTGCCCTTTGCGCCGGCATCTTGTTGGGGGTTTTCAGCTATGGCCACCCTAACTTGCGCCAGGCCTGCAGGCGCTTTTAATGCATTTGGATCGACACCCGTATTCTTAACTGCCCATCGATAGCATTCAAAGCGATCCTTCGCCTGGCGCTCCTCAGGCTGCCCCTTGTTGGGATAGATATAAAGTTGTTTAGCGCCCAGTGCGCTCTGGCTGACGCTTGTGGTCCAGAGCGTCACGGCAGATAGTAGAAATGTATGACGTAGGCTGCTTGCGCCCTTATTTGACCACATAGCCACGACCCTCCAAACAGGCGCCCATGGCACGATAATAATCTGCACGATGTCCCTCGGGCTGGTTCGGCAAAGTGGGATCGAAACTGGTCTGTTCACTCGCCCAGCGATGGCATTGGTAGCGGTCCATTTCCAACTGTTCATCATCCTGTGCTTCTTTTGGGTAGATGATTAACTCCGCTACAGATTCACCTTCTGATGGCTGTACTTCTTCAAGCCTGGCTGACTCAATATCCTCAGGTTCATCGACGACGACATATTCGCTGTCCACGCGCCGATAATAGGTATCGTTGACTTGATAAAAAATTTGGGAACCGATAAAGAGCGTTAAAAAGCCTGCCGGCAAATGCCGTACCCTGGCTCCTAGCGGCGCCCTTACAACCAGATAACCGTGGTTTGACGGACGATAATACTGTCCGCCAAAATAGTAATAGTTTTTGTTGCGCACGTTAATTGGGTAATGACCTTGTGGCAGCCGCGTAACCCGATGTCCTGGATTGTAAAAGCGAACCTTAGGCGCGCTTTTATAGGTTTTTTTTACAACATGATGTTTAGGTTTATCCGGGCGACGATCGTCATTTGGCGCAGTATAAGCGGTCGACGCAATGGTCAAAGCGCCGGCAGATAAAACTGAGATAAGTAATTTCCTGATCATTCGTTGACTCCTTTACAAAAGTTTGTCTATTGCTCTGCCCAACAATCGCAAATGAACCTTTATGTTATGGGGTTTGCTGTGTTCGATAAATCTTAAAACGCATAGCCTAAACGCCGGTTGACTGAGCACAATAATTTTTTAGCCACAATCGCTGGTACTCCCTGTGTGGTGCAAAGTTTTCAATCAAGCTACCACATGTGTACAAAAATCAACCGTCGCAATGTGACTGTCAGCAATAAGCACCAGGCTAAAGCCTTATTCGAGGACGCCTCTCAGGTACCCCGATCATTTCCCCACAGCACCTTTTACACTAAAAAGGGTTAACTAAGCAGAATCCTGATAGCCCAGTAGCGCCCATTCTGGCCACAAAGCTGTATGGCAGGACACAATACTGTTTTTCTAGTCGTCCGCACCATCTCGGCATTCTCCACGAATTGACGCGAAGCGATTTCTGGAGACCGCATCCAGAACAACGTAGCCATCCTTGCAGAAACCTGTTTCTGCAATCTTTTGTTCCAGTTGTTTATGGAGTTTTTCTGTTGATAGCCCCCTGTCAGCCGCGCCAGATTCCGCACCACGATCTCGTTTCTTTTTACCGGGGCGTTGCTTCCGCTCGCCACCTTTCATGTGCGGCCGTTCAGGCATTTCAACGCTATAGGAGAAAAGTTTGGTCCCGTTTGCCGTTACCTTGGTAGAGAAAGTTTCTTTTGGCGCTGGACGCTCGTCTGGATGTTTGTGCGCATTCTGTGCACACCCCAGCGTCAAAGCTAGAGGAATTGCGATAATAAGAAGCTTACTGCTAATGATTGATCTTACGCGTATGAATTCATTTTTCATGATCTCTTCTCTAACAAGGGTTGACTTCAAGGGGTGGAACCATCGCGTCACGTCCAAAGGTGGAGCTTTCGTTCGGGTCCTGGCTATGTTAGGCCACGGGTATGTAATGTTGGCGCAGCCCCTTGTAAAAATTTGTAAAGATAGCCTCCGCTGACTAAGCGATGCCAATGCCAATTGATAGCGAGAACAAGGTTTCGATATCGAGACCCACGCATGGGGCATTTGACCGAGCAATGGCATGATGAGTTACTTGAAGTGAGGGGTAAATTCCCTCTGCTCGATGACCTGGCGATACATTATGGCTTATGGGCGAAAACTCTGGATGACGGGTTCAAGAAGATATTCGGCCTGACGGGCTATGTGTTGATCGCAGATCATCGACTGAACCAGGGGCATATCGTCGTGCAGGACAGTGACCTTTGCCATGAAGGTCTCGGCAAACCGGTTGGGGCCTTCACACGTCTGTCACGTCTTTTCTGCAGTGAAACGCAAGTTCGGTTATCCACACCGGGGAGTCAACGGGGATGTTGACCTGCCGCAGGATAGGCCAACGCATCGTGTGTCATTACACGGTTCCTCCCCTTGGAATATCAGCACGATATAAGGGCTCGTGGCAGATTGGCCGACATTAATAGCTTGTTGATTGGGAGGTAAAGGTCGTTTGTGTTTTGCGGATAACATCGGCAATGCACAAGCAAGGCAAGCGCTGGGGGCTTTAACGTGCTGATTGGTGTGGTAGCTATGGGCGGACTTGAACCGCCGACCCCAGCATTATGAAACTGGCTGGGGGGTTTTGAAATTTAATTAAATCAATCACTTGCGACGCTTGCTCTCTATAAACCGCAGTTCGATGATATCTGATTAACAGTGGGACTTTACTGTATCTCTGTACAAGTTGGGCACAGTCTCTCTTTACGAGCAAGCCTTAGGAGTGACTCTACGGAAGATCAATCCCCCGCCCTTACCTTGCAAACAGATAATCTGCCCCAACATATAAAACAACAGTCAATTTTGTCTGTTCCTACCGAAAGGCTTTCTAATGCCGTCCCAAAAAGATGATGCTGGTATCCCCTGGGGTTCTCGCCCCCAATCTCCACCTGATATTGAGCAAGTCTTTAAACAGGCCATTGACCGGTTAAGAGGTTTATTCCCTGGCGGTGGTTCAGGAAAAAACTCCGGCGGCAGTTTGGGTAAACTTTTTACCTTTGGCCTGTTTGCCATCATAGCACTAAGCCTGTGGTCGGCTTATTACACTGTGCCCAGTGATTCCGTCGCAGTGGTACAGCGGTTTGGCATGTATCTTAAAGAAGTGCCGCCGGGGCTACATTTTAAACTGCCTTTGGGTATCGATAACGCCACGATTGTTCCGGTTAAGCGGCAATTAAAGCAGGAGTTTGGCTTTGCTACCCCCGGTGCCCGCGATCCTTATCAAGGCTCCCGCGATGGTGGACGGGAAACACAAATGGTCACCGGCGACCTGAATGCTGCCTTAGTGGAATGGGTGGTTCAGTACCGCATATCCGACCCGGTCAAATTTTTGTTTGAAGTGCGCGAACCCGGCGAAACCCTGCGTTATGTGTCGGAATCAGTCATGCGTGAAGTGGTTGGTGATAGAACGGTGGACGAAGTGATTACCATTGGCCGCCAGGAAATTGAAGTGGAAGCCTTGGTCAAAATGCAAGAGCTATCCACCAAATACGTTATGGGTATCAGCATCGATCAGGTCCAGTTAAAAAATATTAACCCCCCACGCCCCGTACAAGAATCTTTTAATGAAGTGAATCAGGCGCAGCAATCGAAAGAAAAACTCATTAATGAGGCACGGCGTGAATATAACAAAGTGATCCCACTAGCCGAGGGTGAAAAAGATCAACGCATCCGTGAGGCTGATGGTTATCGCCTCAAGCGTATCAATGAGGCTGAAGGTGATGCTCTGCGATTCAATGCACTGTTTACGGAATACCAAAAAGCACCGGAAGTAACGCGGCGGCGTATTTACATCGAAACCATGCAAGAAGTCCTGCCGAAAATAGAATCCAAAGTGTTGATGGACGATGCCATGTCGGGCCTGTTGCCATTGCTTAACCTCGATGGGCAAAAGGAGCGCAAATAATGAAAAATTTAACGATGTTTGCCGGGTTGTCCATTCTTCTTGCCGGTGTGTTTGTCTTAGGTAGCTCAATTTACACCGTTGATGAAGTTGAACAAGTCATCATTACCCAATTTGGTAAGCCTGTTGGTGAACCCGTCACGGAAGCTGGTCTAAAGTTCAAGATACCTTTTGTGCAAGAGGTTAACCCTATCGATAAGCGGGTGCTGGAGTGGGATGGTGCCCCTTCGGATATGCCGACCAAAGATAAGTTGTATATTTCTGTTGATTTATTTGCCCGCTGGCGCATTGTTGACCCGCTGCAGTATTTTTTGCGCTTGCGTGATGAGCGTAGTGCGCAATCAAGACTGGACGATATCCTGGGTAGTGAAACCCGAAACGCCGTGGCCAAGCACGAATTGATTGAAATTATCCGCACCACCAAAGACCGTGTGCCACTGATTGATACAACGGTTCTTGGCGATTTGCCTGCTACAGAACAACAAGGCCCAACTATGGGTGCCTTAGTGCCCATTGAAAAAGGCCGCAAATTGGTTGAACAGGAAATATTCCAGGCAGCAGCTGAAAAAGTCGGCGTTTTTGGCATTGAGCTGCTGGATATTCGCTTTAAGCGCATTAACTACAACGAAAGCGTACGGCCTAAAATTTATGACCGTATGATCAGTGAGCGCAGGCAAATCGCCGAGCGTTTTCTTTCTGAAGGTAATGGCGAGGCGGCTAGAATTCGTGGTAACAGGGTGCGCGACCTCAACAAAATTCAATCCGAAGCCTATCGCCAGGTAGAAGAAATACGCGGCCTGGCCGATGCAAAAGCCACTGAAATTTATGCCAGTGCCTACAATCAGACCCCACAGGCTGTGGAGTTCTACGAATTCACCCGCACTATGGCTTCCTATTCTGAAATCATTGGCAAAAACACCACCATGGTGGTGTCAACCGACAGCGATCTTTTCAAATACCTTAAAGGCATGAGTACCATTAAGGAATAACCCAACCGCAAGTGGAGTAATGTATGAGCAAGGAGCGAAAAAGTAACAAGGAAACCAAAAAGCAGCCCTTAATGACCCAGAAAGAAAAAAAGGTGGCGAAAAAAGCAAAAAACAACGATAGAAAAAACAGCATGGGATCGATTTAACTATAGCCTCTGCTGTAGCGCACGCATTCCGCCCCACCCTTAGCCATATCAGTTAACGGGCGGCTGTGTTAAGGTGGCCCCTCACTTCCAGTCAGCGGGATATCTTTCCCGCGGCATTTTCACTTAGCGGGACTTCTCGTTGACATTCGGCTAATTCTGGCCGACACGATCTGGCTGCCTCCTGAGTCTTTACTCAAGGATCCATCATGCCAATAAAATCAGGCCGTTTACCTATTATAGAACACTCAACAATTGTGAAGGGTGGGACTGAACATTTGCCGTTGAAACCATTGCGTGTCCGTCATCGAGCAACTACCGCTATTGTTTATTGCGAAGGAAACTTCGCTGCCATTGACGGCAAAACAGCCAACGGGCTGGTGCGCCACTCCGAGAAGTACACAATCCTTTCTGTTATCGACAGCGAAAAATCAGGCCTTGATAGCGGCAGGGTACTTGATGGCAAAGCCAACTATATCCCCATTTGCAAAGACCTTGCCGATGCATTGGCACAAGCGGGCACCATGCCCGATTATTTCATTTTTGGTATGGCACCTTCCAGCGGCATGTTATCTATTCACGAACGCAGCCTGATATTAGAGGCCATGAGTCATGGCATGAACATCGTCAATGGCCTGCATGAATTTTTGAACGATGACCCGGTATTTAAAGCGGCCTGCAAAGCAAATAAAGTAAAAATTCTCGACATCCGCAAGCCGCGCGCCAAAAAGGATTTGCGTATGTTTAGCGGCCGTATCAGCGAGGTGATTTGCCCCAGAATTGCCGTGCTTGGCACTGACTGCGCCATTGGCAAACGCACCACCGCCACTATTTTAACTCAAGCACTGAATGACCAAGGCATCAAAACCGTGATGATTGGCACGGGACAAACGGGCTTAATTCAAGGTGCCCGCTATGGTGTTGCGCTCGATGCAATTCCATCACAATTTTGTGTGGGTGAATTAGAGGCCACGATGGTTGAAGCCTTTGAAAATGAACAGCCTGATGTGATTGTTATTGAAGGCCAGGGTGCTTTAAGCCACCCCGCTTTTTCATCGTCGTCATTTATTCTGAGAGGTAGTTGTGCAAACGCTGTAGTATTACAACATGCACCTGCGCGGAAACATCGTTGTGACTTTGAGCAGATGCCTACACCCACACCCACCTCAGAAATTAATTTAATTGAAACATTTGCCGACACCAAAGTTATTGGTTTAACCATTAACCACGAAAATATGACCGATGCCGATGTAACAGCCGCGATTAGCCAATATGAACAGGAATTGCGTATTCCAGCGACAGATGCTTTAACGCGCTCGCCCAAGCATTTGGTGCAAATGGTCTTAACGGCCTTCCCGAACCTTCAGGTGAATTTGCCAGCAGCAGCCTAATGGCCGCACCCAGGCTGGAGATTGACCTCGACAAGATTTACCACAACGCACATGCACTGGTTTCGCGGCTGGCTGAACGCGGTATTTCAGTTACGGGTGTAACCAAGGCCGCTCTCGGCTCAGTGGAAATAGCAAATACCTTGTTGCAGGCGGGTGTTATTTCACTGGGTGATTCACGTATTGAAAACATAAAAGCCATGCGCCTTGCCACTGAAAACCCGCTAATAAATAACGCGATGTTCTTGCTGATTCGCTCACCCATGCTCAGCCAGATAGCACAGGTTATTCAATACGCGGATATCAGCTGCAATACAGAAGTCGAGGTGATAAAAAAATTGTCTGATGAGGCACACAAACAAGGCCGCACCCATCAAATACTGTTAATGGTCGAGCTGGGTGACCTGCGCGAAGGCATTTTGCCTGAAAATTTGATAGACACCGTGCGCAAAGTACTCAGTCTGCCAAATATCCTGCTCAAAGGTATCGGCACCAATTTGGCCTGTCGTAGCGGTGTTGCCCCTGATGCCACCAATATGGCTGTGTTATCTGAACTTGCCGAGCTTATTGAAACCACATTTGATTTAACCCTGGATATCGTATCGGGTGGCAACTCGGCCAATATTCAATGGGCATTAAATGACACGCAAACAGATACTGGGCGGGTCAATAACCTACGCTTAGGCGAAGCTATTTTGCTTGGTTGCGAGCCACTTCAGCGCCAAGCCATTGACGGCTTATACACCGATGCGTTCACACTGGTTACAGAAGTGATTGAATCAAAAAGCAAACCATCGCAACCCACAGGCACTATTGAACAATCCGCCTTTGGTGAGACAACAGCAGTGACTGATCGCGGCATAGTGGCGCAAGCCATCCTTGCCATAGGCATACAAGATATTGACCCCAGTGGTCTGCAAGCTCCTGCGGGCATTGAGGTTCTAGGCGCCAGTAGTGACCACCTTATTATTGAGCCTGCCGAAAATGAGCTGCTTGTTGGCGACGAAGTATGCTTCCAACTTAATTACAGCGCACTGGTTCGTGCAATGACCTCGCCCTTTGTTTCAAAAACCTATACCTCTCGGCAAGACACTCCATTAACGTATTCTTTTAACAAGAACGGATTACAACCATGAAATTGGAAACACGCCTATTTGCCTTTGCAACTATCGTTGCATTATTAACAGCTTCTGCTGGCAACCTGTGGGCACAAGCTAATGCCTTAGAAGAACTGCCAACAAATGCCTACAGAAAAAGTTTCGGTAGTGGTTGGGATTGCGAGAGAGGATTTAAAAAAATCAACAATACCTGTGCTGTCATAAAAATACCGGAAAACGCTCATCTGGGTTCTTATGGGTCAGACTGGAAATGCAACAGAGGTTTTTTGAAAAACAATAACATCTGCAAAAAAGTGCGAGTTCCAAGCAACGCCTACCTGCTTGATGCGCAATATGGTTTAGGCTGGGAGTGTGAGCGAGGTTATAAGCCTGACCAAAATAGTTTTGGAGAGGCTCAAACTCAGTGCATTAAGGTTGATGTACCTGAAAATGCTGTGTTGAGTGAATCAAGCTACGGCTCAGGTTGGGAATGCGAACAAGGCTATAAAACTGTTGGTAACAGTTGCAACGCAATTGTCATTCCCGTCAATGCCTATGCCACAGCTTCGACCTACGATAAGGGCTGGGAGTGTATGAGAGGTTATCAGGAAAATAACAGTGCCTGCATTGCCTTGAAAATTCCAGACAATGCTTTCCTTGATCGGCGTGGGGAAAACTGGCAATGCGAGCGTGGATATCGAAAAACGGACGATTCATGCATCAAAATTATTCTTCCGGAAAACGCTTACCTGAAAGACGAAGGCAATGACTGGCGATGTGCCAGAGGGTTCAAAAAGCAGGCTTCCTCCTGTTCACCCATTCTCATCCCGGACAACGCGCATATTGATTCAATGGGGGATGGCTGGAGCTGTAATGAACCTTATCGTGAAAACCATGGCCTATGTGAGGTCGTCGGAGGTTAAGTTGGTAAAGGTTGAATGAAACGTTACAAGATTGTGCACAGGTATATGATAATACCCCCCCCCTAATTTCGCCAAGCCTAGCCCAAATAAAGTGTGTGCAACTATCCCCTTAAATGAGCCATGATGCGTGGCTGAAAATGAGTGCTTTGTTGCCAGCTATGGCTTTTAGAGACCTCTGGCCTACACCGTTCAAGACGACACCTAAACACTGTCTTTCTTAGTGGGTTGTTGCCATGATCCTTTCAGATGAGGTTCCCACTGATCTTCCTTATCCAGCGCATTAATGATGTAGCGAAGGGTCAGCCAATGCCGGTATCGGGTGCCGGGCTTGAGGTGTTGGGTCTGTATCGTCAGATACCATCGCATATGTTTAAGCTGGTATTGATACGGCCCCACCTGAAATCGTCGATATAGCACACTAGCAACGGTGTTGGCTCGTTTCAGATGTTCTTTCACCTTGGTGGCTTTCCGCCCAGGTATTTTGCGGGCCAATAGTTTCTGCATTTGTTGTTGTGCCTGTGGGATATTGGCGGGGCGCATGTTATTTGGCCGACCCCACGTAAGCCACCAGCACGTTGGTGCGATTATGGCCTAGCTCTAACGCGATGATGGTTCGGGCTTGTAGATCTTGTTCCTTGGTGGCGATTCGTTTTGCCGTCACTACCGGTGCGGGGCTGCCGGTGATCTGTTGGTAACGTTCACAGGCATAGGCCGCCCTTAAATCATGAAAGCCTTTGATGTCGGTGTTAGCCGTGGCTAACCGCCATTGGCTATAGGCATGGTTACGCCATTGAATGTAGTTTTGTTGTTCCGGGATCAGGTTGCTATTGCCCAGGGCGTTATAGGCTTTGGTAAGCAGGGTGATGCCCTTTTCTGTGATGGGTACCCAGCGATCAGCATGTTTGCCTCTGCCACCTTTGGTGCCCGCTGTGATATTGATCTTGCCCTGGGTTCTTGCCTGTTTTAAAGCTGATCCTATATTCAGTAGTGATGCCTCCTTAAAGCGTAAACCAAAGGTGCGGCACAAGGCGGCTGTTAATCGAACGCGATGTTCGCCCTTGCACTGTAAATAACGAAGGGTTTGATTGAGCTGACCGTTTTGAACAGTGCCGGGAATAGATGTGTCTGTTTTTTTATCCTGCGTTAATGTGATCGGGCATTGAGAACGGACAACCGTCCGTTCTCCCACCAGTTGAGACGGTGAAACGGTTAGCTGCTTATCACTGCGTAGCACAGATAACACGAGATTGACTGAGGAGAGCAAGTTTTGGGCATAGGCCACTTTCATGGATCCTGTATTCACCTGTTGTTTGAGGTGTTGCCCATATTGTTCAATATGACCTTTGGTAATATCCCGGGCATCTTTCGTATGGCAGTCTGTCTTTAAAAACTGCACAAAGTTCTGCCAACGCTCTTGATGGGCAGCTTGGGTACCGTAATGCCCTTCACCATAGCGATCCTTCAGGGCATTCTTGCCAGCCCAATTGATGTTTTTGCCGTATCCGTAATTACGTCCACCACCGACTTTGCTCATCTTAAAACCCTGAAACTGGTTAGTAATAAAGTCGAATAGAGCGTCGACCGCGCTTGAGGGTTACGTACCCTCCGACGGCTTCGTTAAGAAGCATCAGCATAATCACTGTCGGTACCTTCACATCTGAACAGGTAGTGGTACCTGCGGGTTCTGTGTGTTCAACAAAGCACGTATTTAACTGTTTTATTGAACCGTACAAACAGTTTGTAGCGGTTTGCAGCGGCCAAAATCACCGTAACGGCTTGATGCGATTGGCTTTGTTCCTGGCTGCGGGTTCGCGTCTCTGTGTAGCTGTCGCTCAAACAGAGACGCGAACCTGGTCCTTCTTCTGACGATTTGGATGGGGATGTCACCTCCTTTTGGGTGTGGGTGAATTAAGGGTTAAGTTCATGAATGACAGTGATGCCCGATTAATGGATTAATTTGACCTCAATGCATTCATAGGGGTGGTTACACTGTAACCACCCCTGCCTTTACGCAAAATTTGCATAAAGGGCTTATTTGCAGCTAAGTCTGTAGCTGCCACAGATAAGTGCCGCTACTACAGCACAGCCACCGAAAAATTCACGCAATAATCCTTTCAAGGTGTGTCGTAGTTTTTTTGGAAAAGTTCTTCAAGGTCTGTAGGGATTTATCGTTGTTTATCTGTGGGCTATGGCTAGCATGGAAAATATGAACAATGATTTCACCCTAACTCTTCAACAAGCGGCGGAATTTCTGCATATGTCGCCAGCAGTGCTGCGACAAAAAGCAGCTCGTGGCCTGGTTCGCGGGGCCAAACCGGGAAAATGTTGGGTCTTCCTGCAATCTGACCTTGTGGCCTACATCCGTTCTTTGTATCCTGCAACTGAGCAAGCGCCGCACTGTGATAAGGAGGTTATTCCATGTCACTTTATAAACGCGGCAAAATCTGGTGGGTCAAATTTACGGCCCCCAACGGACAATTCGTACGCCGATCTGCTAAAACTACCGATCGCCGACTCGCACAAGAATTCCACGACCGACTAAGGTCTGAGTCTTGGCGAGTTGTGCAACTTGGGGCAAAACCCCGAGTCACCTGGCAGGAAGCGGTTCTGCGGTGGATGTCTGAAAAGCAAGGCTGCAAACGCTCTCTGGATAAAGATGTTCTGTTGTTCAGGTGGTTACATACCTATTTAGGTGATAGTTACCTGGACGAGATTAACCGAGAGTGTATTGCAGCGATTACCCAAAGGAAGTTGGCTGAAGGTGTGAAACCTGGCACCGTCAATCGGCATTTGGCCTTAGTGAGGGCAGTACTTCGGTGTGCAGAGCGTGAATGGGATTGGCTTGAAAAGGCCCCTTACATTCGTTTTCTGCCAGAGCCAAAACGTCGGGTTCGCTGGTTGAACAGGGAAGAAGCTGAGAAGGTCTTAGCTGAACTTCCTGAGCATCTGGCGGAGATGATGCGCTTTACCTTGGCAACTGGGTTGCGTGAGAAAAATGTCACACAGCTTAAGTGGTCACAGGTGGATAGCATCAGACGATGCGCCTGGATTCATGCAGATGAAGCCAAGGGCAAAAAGGCAATAGCAGTTCCGTTGAATCAGGATGCGCTGACTGTATTGAGTCGTCAGGAAGGGAGTTGTCCCACATATGTCTTTACCTACAAAGGTATGCCCGTGGGGAGAGCTAACAACCATGCCTGGCGAAAAGCCTTAAAGCGTGCTGGTATCAGTGATTTTCGTTGGCACGATTTAAGGCACACTTGGGCTAGTTGGCATATTCAGCAAGGAACGCCATTGCATGTGCTTCAAGAATTGGGCGGTTGGTCAGATGCGTCGATGGTGCGAAAGTATGCACATTTGTCAGCGAATCATCTGATGGAATATGCCGACCAATTGCCCGGTGTAAGCCAGGGCACGATTTTGGGCACAAATGAAAAAGGGTTAGCAGGTATTAACCGGCTAACCCTTTAAATATGGTAGCTATGGGCGGACTTGAACCGCCGACCCCAGCATTATGAATGCTGTGCTCTAACCAGCTGAGCTACATAGCCACAAAATAGGTGGATCTTTGAAGGCGGGGGATTTTGGCGATTTCAGTGCGGGTTGTCAAGTTGGCTGGCTTATTTATTGTGTCTAGTGGGGTGGCTAATGAGTTGGAAATAGACGGTAAAGGGTGTCTGCATGGTCGTCGCTGATATAAAGGCTGCCGTTTTCGTCCTGGGCGAGTTCAGCGGGACGACCGATAACTTTGCCCCTGGGTGTTAAGAAACCTGTTAAGAAGTCTTTTTCAACAATGCTTCCATTTTTCGTCCAGTGCAGCGATACCACTTTATAGCCGTCCGGTGTCGTGCGATTCCAGGAGCCATGCAATGCGACGAAAGCACTGCGCTGATAGTTGACGGGTAGCTGAGAACTGCGGTTAAAAAGTATACCTAGTGATGCGTTGTGGGGGCGAAAGCCATGTACCGGCTGTTTTGCCGGCTGCTGTGGCTTACCGGGGTGGTTGCCGTAGTCGGGATCGGTTTTGCCAAAACCATTGCTGAAGGGCCAGCCATAGAAGCTGCCGTGAGTGATGTGATTGAGCTCGTCGGGTGGCTCGTCGTCGCCAAGCCAGTCGCGGCCATTATCGGTGGCGTAGAGCTGATTATTCCAGGGTGCCCAGTCAAAGCCAGCGCTATTGCGCAAGCCTGTGGCGACAATCTCACCGCCGCTGCCATCGGCGTGAAAACGCATGATGGTGGCGCGGCGGGGGTCTTCTTCAATACAGACATTACAGCTGGAGCCAATGGCGAGATAGAGCCAGTTATCAGGCCCAAAGTGGATAACGCGACGCCAGTGATTACCGCCGCTGGGTAAATCGTGAATAATTCGTTGGTAGCTGCCCTGCGTTGCGCCGCTCAGGGGATTGTAGGCAATACGACCGATAGCATCGGTTTCTGCAATATAGAGCCAGGCGTTGTGAATGGCGAGGCCCGTGGGTTTGTTGAGCTGGTCGACGATTGTAAGATGCTCTTCGGCGCTACCGTCGTTATCGCTGTCGATTAGCCGATATACGCTGCCCTCGCCAGGGCTGCTGACGATGAGCCCCGCAGGACTGTAGACTAGCCCTCGGGGTCCGGGGATTGCGTTGTAATAAAGCACGACCTTAAAGCCTGCTGCTGCAGTGAGAGGGCTGGGGGCATCCTCAGGCTTTGACACTTCAAAGCCTAGCGCTTTGCTACCTAATTGCAGGCTTGTGTAGAGGCCGCCTGAGTTGAAGAATAAAGTGAGCCACGCCACTAATAGAAGCACAGGTAATAGACTGAGAAAGAGAAAACGGCGTTTCATGACGCCAGCATAGACTGCTCGTCTAGGACTTGCTAGTGCTCTTCAGAGCAACCATCAAGGCGCCTAAGACCACGAGAGTCGCTCCGGATAGCGTCAGGCTTGTCAGGGGTTCTGGTGTAATAGCAAAACCGGGAATAAAGCTCAGGCACCACATAAATAGAATCGTAAAGATCGGTAAGGTAGAAAGCATGGCGCTGGCCTTGGACGCTTCGATATGAGCCATGGCTTCTGAGAAGCTGCCAGAACCAATCAAGGTACTGGTGCCACAAAAAAGTAGTAGTAACAGCCCGGGGGTGGAGAGCTCAACAATACTTAGTGGTTGTGCCAGGGGAAGGAAGGCCAATGAGCCGAGGAGATAAACCACCAGCATGATTTGCGAGGAGGTGAAGTGCAGTAGCAGTTGTTTTTGCAGTATGGCATAGCCCGTCCAGGAGATGGCCGCTAGAGAGATCAGGCCCATACCCAGAGCGTAGTCATTAAAACCGTCGACCATGGCGATAATACGCGGATAAAAGAAAATCACCAGGCCCGCTAAAAATACTAAGCAACCTAGCCATTGGCGGCGGGATAGGCGTTCACCAAAAAAAAAGACGCCCGCGAGTAGTAGCAAGACAGTGGAAAACTGGATCAAAATTTGTGTGGCGCTTGGGGTAATGTGCTGTACGCCGATGATGTAGAAAAAGTAGTTAGTCACTAGCAGTAGGGCGCAGACGACGAGACGCAGATTGTGACGAGTGCTGCTTTTACTGACGAGTCGCGGCAGAGAGCCCCGGGCGATCAAAACGGGCAATAGCATGAGTCCGGCGATGGCGAAACGATAGAAATTAATAGTGTGGGCGTCGAGCTGGTGGGTGATGCCCTTGGCGGCAATGGGGAAGAAACCCCAGGTCACGCAGGCCAGCAGCACCAGGCCAAAGCCGTAGGCAGCACGCCCAGAGGTGGTGTGGATACCCCTGTTTGCCGCGATGTTTGCCGAGCTACTGCCCAGATTGTTTCCATCAGGCCTAGCTGTTGTTTTTTTTGAGGCCTTGGGGCGAGTACTCACACATTAAACCGGAAGTGAATGACGTCACCATCCTGCACGATATAGTCTTTTCCCTCAAGGCGCCATTTGCCGGCATCTTTGGCGCCCTGCTCGCCATTGCCGGCGATAAAGTCGTCATAGCTAATAACCTCGGCGCGAATAAAGCCTTTTTCAAAGTCAGTGTGAATTTTGCCTGCAGCCTGTGGTGCGGTGGCCCCCACGGGAATGGTCCAGGCGCGGACTTCTTTCACGCCGGCGGTGAAATAGGTTTGCAGGTTGAGCAATTGGTAACCGACGCGAATCACTCTGTTGAGTCCAGGTTCATCCATGCCCAGGTCGGCGAGAAAATCGGCCTTATCTTCATCGTCCAGCTCAGAGATTTCTGCCTCGAGTTTATTGCAAATGGGCACCACCTTGGCGCCTTCGGTAGCGGCGAGTGCTTCGACCGCGGCGAGCAAAGGATTGTCCTCAAAGCCGTCTTCGGCAATGTTGGCGATGTAGAGCGTAGGTTTCAGGGTCATTAGACTGACTTCGCTCAGTTTCTCAACATCGTCTTCTGATAGCCCGAGGCTTCGCAGCGGCTTGGCTTCGTTAAGGTGGGGTAAGAGTCGCTCGAGTACAGCCTGCAAAGCAATCGCGTCCTTATCCTTACCTTTCGCGGCGCGGGCCGTTTTTTGTAGGGCTTTTTCCACTGCGTCGAGGTCAGCCAGGGCGAGCTCAGTATTAATGATTTCAATGTCAGCGAGCGGGTTTATTTGATTGGCGACGTGAATGACATTCTCGTCTTCAAAGCAGCGCACCACATGGGCAATGGCATCGGTTTCACGGATATTGGCCAAAAACTGATTACCCAGGCCCTCACCCTTGGAGGCACCCTCGACCAGGCCGGCAATATCAACAAATTCCATGGTGGTGGGTAGGACGCGTTCGGGCTTAACGATGGCGGCGAGGGCGTCCTGGCGCGGATCGGGTACGGGCACGACGCCAGTGTTGGGCTCGATGGTGCAGAATGGGAAGTTTTCCGCATCGATACCAGCCTTGGTGAGTGCGTTAAACAGGGTCGATTTGCCCACGTTGGGCAGGCCGACAATACCGCATTTGAAACCCATGGTGATCCTCTGTGTTTGCTGAATGGGCGCGGCTGTTACTCGGCTCGCACTCATGATTGCTTATGTAATGTGCCCTTTGAATATCTGCTTATTGTGTGTGCAGTGCTTTCATCGCCTTGTTCCACTGCCCTTCGACCAATTCAGGTGTGATCTTAAGGGCGGCGCTAATGCTATCTTCGATGAGTTGTTGTTCAGATTGCGGTGCGCGGCGTAAAACATAGTTGACCACGTCGCTAGAGTGGCCAGGATGACCGACGCCAATTCGCAGGCGGGCAAAATTCTTGTTGTTGCCCAGGGCTTTGATGATATCTTTCAAGCCATTGTGCCCGCCGTGACCGCCGCCAATTTTGAGACGGGCTTTGCCCGGTTCAATATCGAGCTCATCGTGGGCGACCAGTATGGCCTCGGGGGGAATATTGTAAAACTTGGCCATCGGCCCGACGGCCTGGCCACTGAGGTTCATATAGGTCGAGGGCCTCAGTAGGCGTATGTCCTGAGCGTTTAGGGTAAAACGGGCTGTTTCGCCGGAAAATTTACTTTCTGTTTTAAAGTGGGCACCGTGATATTCGGCCAGTGCTGTAACAAAATCGGCCCCAGCATTGTGGCGAGTGTGCGCGTATTGGGGGCCGGGATTACCCAGTCCCACCACGAGCCTTACTGCCGTATCCAATGCCAGGGCCTAGCGGACGAAAACCAGCGAACCTTTAGGCTTCTTCCTCACCGGTATCGTCTGCAGCTTCAGGAGCGTCGTCTTCTGTCTCTTCTTCGACAGCTTTAGACTTGTTGACTGCGGCGACGGGTAGATCGTGATCTTCCCCGTGAGACAGGGCAACACTGGTGACTCCGTCGGGTAAGTTTACATCGGAGATGTGCAGCGTTTGACCGAGAGTGATCGCGGTCATATCGACTTCGATGTACTCGGGGATATCCCCAGGCAGACATTCCACTTCCAGCTCGTTCGTGCTGTGGGAAATTTGGCCGCCTTCCATCTTAACGCCGTGACATTCATCTTCATTAATAAAGTGCAGGGGTACACGAATAGTGAGCTTCTGTGTTAAATCGACTCGCAAAAAATCGGCATGCAGAATTTCGACTTTTGCCGGGTGGCGTTGCAGATCTTTAAGAATCACGTTCTGCTTTTTATCGTCGATGTTAAGCTCGATAATGTGAGAATAAAATGCTTCATTCTCCAGCGCGTGGCTCAGCTCGTTACTGGCTAGAGAAATATTCTCAGGCGTTTTATCCAGGCCATAAATAATAGCGGGGACTTGGTTGTCCAAGCGACGTAGGCGGCGGCTCGCACCTTTCCCTATATCGCTACGGGCTTTGGCATTGAGGACGAAATCGACCATTTGCCTTTACTCCTATGTTGTACCGCTATAGCTGTTGCGACCCAGTGTATAGCGGATGGGTTAATCCCCGCCGAGAAGTCTGGTGGGGGGGTATCCGGGCAAGGTTTGCTCGTTGTTAGACAAACATTGCGCTGATGGATTCTTCGTTGCTGACGCGGCGGATGGCCTCGGCCAGCATGTGGCCCAATGACAGTTGGCGTATTTGCTGGCAAGCGCTAGCTCTCTCAGTCAGAGGGATGCTGTTTGTGACCACCAGGCTGTCGAGATGGGAGTTGTGTATGTTTTCTATTGCCTTGCCGGACAACACCGGGTGGGTGCAATAGGCAACGACGTGTTTGGCGCCCTGTTCTTTGAGGGCATCTGCAGCTTTGCACAAGGTGCCAGCCGTATCGACAATATCATCAACCAGCAAACAGGTGCGGCCGGCGACGTCACCAATAATATTCATAACCTGGGCCTGGTTGGCCTCGGGCCTGCGTTTGTCGATAATCGCCAGATCAGTATTGAGTTGTTTTGCGATGGCCCTCGCACGTACGACACCACCGATGTCGGGGGACACCACGAGGAGGTCTTCGTAATTTTGTTTTTCAATATCATTGATTAAGACGGGCGAGCCGTAGACGTTATCAACTGCGCAGTCGAAAAACCCCTGGATTTGCTCGGCGTGCAGATCGACAGTTAAAACGCGATTAACGCCAACGTTGTTGATCATGTCGGCGACGACCTTGGCACTGATGGGTACGCGGGCTGAACGTACGCGTCTATCCTGGCGTGCATAGCCGAAATAGGGCACGACCGCTGTGATGCGGCCCGCTGAAGAGCGGCGCATGGCATCGACAATAAAAATCAGTTCCATCAAGTTTTTATTGGTCGGTGCACAGGTGGGCTGAATGATAAAGACATCGCGGCCGCGCACATTGTCATCGATCTGGACACTGATTTCGCCGTCTGAAAAATGTGACACCTGAGCATTGCCGATATTGAGGCCGAGGTGAGTGGCGATTTCCTTTGCCAACTGTGGATTAGAATTTCCTGAGAACAACATCAAGTTGGGCATGGGGGTATCCTGAAATCACGGACTGCGCAGGGGTGCTAGAATATGGCTGGGGCGGGAGGATTCGAACCTCCGAGTGACGGGATCAAAACCCGTTGCCTTAACCACTTGGCCACGCCCCAATAAAGCTTGTGTTAACTATTTCATGATGAACCGCTTGAATAGGCTGGTGAGTGGTTAACTCCCCTGGCGACAAAAGCCTGCCATCGTTGCGGAACATCGACCAGTACTCGACGTGCTTGTGCTTCATCCTCGAAGGAGGCAAAAATACAGGCGCCGGTGCCGGTCATTCGAACATTTGCGTATTGCTCCAGCCATTGTCGGGCTGTTTTTACCTCAGGGTAGAGCTTTTCCGCTATGGGTTGGCAAGCATTTCTGCCACCCTGCTCGAGAAAGGCGCGTATTGTGATAGCGCGTGCGTCCCTTGTCAATTGTTGGTGTGAGAATATTGTTGCCGTTGAGACTTCAACGGCGGGTGCGAGGACGAGATACCAGCAATCGATCATGTCGACAGGCTTGAGTATTTCGCCAATTCCCTCCGCCCATGCTGTTCGGCCATGGATGAAAACAGGGACATCGGCGCCCAGTTTTAGGCCTATGGTGGCAAGTTGTTCGCGGCTGAAATCCAGCTGCCACAGTCGATTGAGGCCGATTAAAGTGGTCGCTGCATCACTGCTGCCGCCCCCCAGGCCTCCACCGAGAGGTAGGCGTTTCGTCAACTGAATAGCGGCGCCGTAATGCTGCCCCGGGTTTTTTCGCACAGCTTGTTGCTGTAGGGCTTTGGCCGCGCGATAGACAAGATTATCTTTGTCGGCAATCGCAGGGTGGGTGGGGCTAAGTGTAATCGTCGCATCATCGCGTCGCCGGAAGTCCAATTGGTCGCCGTAGTCGAGAAGCTGAAACAAGGTTTGTAACTGGTGATAGCCGTCTGGGCGACGTCCGGTAATGTGTAAAAAAAGATTGATTTTCGCCGGTGCTGGCAGGCTGAGAAGGTTTTGTGTCACGACTATTCTGATTTATTGGGTGAGTGGCTTGGGTCGGAGATGTCGTGCTGCGGATGGTGATCTGGAAAAGACCAGACTTTTAAAAGCAGAGTAAACGCCAGATCGTCGCTACGGCCTTTGATGATACTCGGTAATGGCCCGACAGGCCCTGTCTGGTAACGGTTGATAGTCAGCTGCCAATTATCTTCTTGCAAACTGTCGAGCAAACCCTCCGCGTTGAACGTTTTTATAACACTGCTTGATGGACTGGCAGGAATGCCTCTGACCCAGTGGCGCATTTGGTCTACGGGTAATTGCCAGCCAAAAAGTTGTTGAGTTAATGCGCTGGAAGAGCGGGCGTTTATGTCGGCTTCTCCCGGTTGGCTCAGGGTGATGGCTTCTGGGTTGCCGCTAATTTGCACGGTACCCATACCCAAAGGACCGCTTAAATATATGTTGAAGTTATCGCCGTCCTGGGTCCAGTCAAACCAAGCACTACCGGAATCTGCGTCGTTGCGATAAGCCAGCTTGCCTTTGAGTTGCCAGCTGTCAATGCTTGCCATCTGGGATTGATGGGATAGCCATGAGGGGGGCGTACGCTGAGTGCTGAGAGCAGGTGGCTCGCGTAGCGGCACACAGGCATTGAGAAAAAGCAGCGGGATGATGAGGCCGAGAGAGGGCCAAAAACGCCAGCCCTCAGACCTCCGGCCGATACGGCTTGGCAGCTTGGTTCTTGGAGGATGGAGCCTTGGCAGATTGGGCATCGGCGTAAAATGCTGGCAGTTTAAGTCGGGCTATTCTAAAGCAAGCGCGCAGAGTTGGATATTCAGAGCTGAACATTTAAACGTTTTAACGTGTTGAGCAAGAATTCACTGCCGGGATGATTGTTGATGGCATCTTGCCAGATGGAACGCGCTTCTTCCTCTTCGCCGGTTGCCCACAATACCTCTCCCAGGTGGGCGGCGACCTCGGGGTCGGGCATCGTGTTCATCGCTGCACGCAAATGGCCCAGCGCTTCATCGTATTCGCCTCGTTTATAAAGTACCCAGCCTAGGCTGTCTCTGATGGCAGGGTCGTTAGGTTTAATGGCCAGAGCTCGCTGAATGAGTTCGAGAGCCTCATCATAGCGGTCGGTACGATTGGCTAATGTGTAACCCAGGGCATTGAGGGCTGAGGCATTATTGGTGTCGCGCTCGAGAATAGCCCGCAGATCCCTTTCGGTGGCGGCCAGATTGCCGAGCTTTTCGTGGACTAGGGAGCGGCTGTACAGTAGCTCAATATTATCAGGATGCTCTGCGAGCCCCTCGTCGAGCAAAGCCTGGGCACTTTGATGGACTTGCTGTTCAATCAACAGCTGGCTCTCAATCTGATAGAAAGCGCTGGTGTGATTGGGGTAGTCGAGACGCAATTTGTGCAAATAGAGTCGAGCGTCATTGAGTTGATCGCGATTCGCCAATATCTGGCTAATGCGAACAGTGGCCTGTAAAAAGAGATCGTTGCTGCTGACACTGTGGTAGTGCTTCAAGGCCTCATCAAATTGCTGGTTCTGTTCAGCCATGACAGCAAGTTGATAATGTGCCTGTGAAGTTGAATGGCCATTATCGATCAGCTTGCGGTAGATTTCTTTGGCGGGTTCGGGGTCATGGTTTTCACGATGGAGAAGAGCTAGCGCTAGCTTGAATTTATAGTTGGCAGGCGCTTGTTCGGCCAGTGCTGTCATTTTTTCTACTGCGAGGGGAAGATCTTTTTCGGCCACAAAGCGGACGAGTTGTAGTTGTAATTGCTGGCTTTGGGGTGAGCGCTTGAGGCCCTGCTTTAGTGCCTCAATGGATGCCTCGTAACGCCCTGCTTTATGTAAAATTTGCGAGACCACAAGCCGAGCCGGCTGGTCGTCGGGGTGGTTGTTTAGAATCTGCTGCACGGTGTTTAGTGCATCGTCGATGCGGTCAAGTTGGGCCAACAACAATGTTTTGCCCAGCAAGAGATCTCGGTTGTTGGGGTGGTTTTGTTCGCCGGCAACATAATGCTTCAGCAGACGGAGGCGATGCGCTTCATCGAGTTCAGCAGTATAGCTGGGCAGCAACACCATGTATTTGCCGTTATTTTGGCGCAGTAAAAATTCGGCGTGTTCGAAAGCGAGATCGAAGTTACCGCGTTGAGCTTGCGCGTAAAAAGCCATATTGCGGGCTTGCAAACTCTCGGGCTCGACCTCAGCCCACAAAACACCAAGCTCCTGAAGGGCGTCATTATTTTTTTGATAAGAGGCGGTGCTCACCGCTCTGGCGATAACACCGGGGTCACGAGTAATGAAAGCCTGGCGGTGGTAATTTTCGAGCGCCAGGTCAAGATTCCCTCGGGTGCCAGCGACTTCAGCAACCAGCAAGTCGTAAAAAGTATCTTCTGGGAAGGGGCGAACGGGAAAGTCTGGGCTGCTTGATGAGGGCTCGGCTGGTGTGTTTTTAGTCTTGGCTTGTGCGTTTTTTGTCACTTCTGGGGAGGCGCAGGCGGTCATTATCAGTAGTGCGGCAACTGACAATAAAGCTCGAGGTTTGAGCTTCGCGAGCGTGAATTGACCACTTAAGAGGGGCTTATCGAGCATAGCAGAGTAATTCCGGGCTGTTGCCGTAGAAAGTAGTGAGTATAATTGTGACAACTATGAAACGTTAAGATTCCTAGTTGCGACTGTGAAACACATCTATATTGGTCCTTTATGCCCCTGATTGTCCTAGGAATCAACCATCGTACAGCAAGTCTCGACGTTCGCGAGCGGGTTGCCTTTGCCCCCGATGAAATGATTTTAAGCTTGCAACAGGGCCGTGAGGCCAGTGGTGCTGACACGTTGGCTATTTTATCCACTTGTAATCGTACTGAGCTTTATGCCTCTGGCAATATAACGCAGGACGCTTTATTGACGTGGCTGGCAGCGCATCATCGCTTGTCCGTCGATTCGCTGGGTACCAGTTATTATGTGCTCGAGGATGATAAAGCGGTGCAGCATATGATGAAAGTCGCCAGCGGTCTTGATTCGATGGTTTTGGGTGAGCCGCAGATACTTGGCCAAATGAAGTCGAGTTATGCTGTTGCACAGAAAGCGGGTACGGTAGATGGGCTATTGGCCCAGGTTTTCCAGAGCGTCTTTAGCACCGCCAAACGCGTGCGCAGTGAAACAGCCATTGGCCAGAACCCTGTGTCAGTGGCCTATGCAGCGGTTAGTCTGGCGCAGCGTATATTCAGCGCAATGAATGAAGTCAGTGCGCTGTTAATTGGTGCCGGCGAAACGGTCGAGCTTTTGGCGCGTCACCTGCGTGAGCAAGGTGTCGGCGATATTATTGTCGCTAATCGAACTCTGGCCCGCGCCAGGGAAATGGCCGACGTATTCTCTGCTGAGGCAATCTTGCTATCAGACATTCCCGGGTACTTACACCGGGCCGATATCGTTATTTCATCGACGGCTAGCCAATTGCCGATTTTGGGTAAAGGTGCTGTCGAATCGGCCTTAAAACAGCGTAAACACCGACCCATTTTTATGGTTGATATCGCCGTCCCCCGGGATATCGAGCCTCAGGTTGCCCAGCTCGATGATGTTTATTTATACACGGTCGATGATTTACAAGAAGTGATCGAAGTCAATTTACGGCATCGAGAAGATGCGGCGAGTCAAGCCGAGGCAATTATCGAGCAAGGTGTGCTCAACTGGAAGAATCAATTGCGCGGTCAGCAAGCGGTGGGTACGATTCGCGCCTTTCGCGATAATTTTGGTGCGATGCGCGATGCGGAACTCGATAAGGCCCTGGCCTCAATAGCCCAGGGCCAATCGGCAGAGCAGGTGTTGCGCCAGTTGGCCCACGGCCTGACGAATAAGTTTTTGCACGCGCCCAGTACGCGGCTGAAAAAAGCGGGCGAGCAGGGCGATAGAAACTATATTCGCTGGACCCACGATTTGTTTGATTTGCCGATAGCGGATGAAACACCTGCACTTGATTCTCTCACAGAGAACGCTGCCAGCGTCGGCGGCGTTACAACAAAGACTACGATAAAGGACGAACCATGAAAGCCTCGCTACTAGAAAAGCTGGATCGTCTTGCTGAGCGTTATGACGAAGTCGGGCACCTGCTCAGCGATGCGGAGGTTATTGCTGAGCAAAATCGCTTTCGTGGCCTGTCGATGGAATATGCGGAGCTGGAGCCCGTGGCGAAAACCTATCA
Source organism: uncultured Gammaproteobacteria bacterium (assembly GCA_913058345.1). GTDB lineage: Bacteria > Pseudomonadota > Gammaproteobacteria > Pseudomonadales > Porticoccaceae > Reddybacter. Next base: position 49,820 of record CAJXQR010000012.1, on the reverse strand, counting down.
GCAATTTCTCCAGGTCATGGGCAATGTTGACGAAGCCCGGGCCATGCTCAAAGACAGCGACCCCGATATGCGAGAGTTGGCGCAGGAGGAATTGCGTGAGGGTGAAGAGGCGCTGACGGGTTTAGAGAAGGACTTGCAAACCCTGTTGCTGCCCAAAGACCCTAACGACAAGAACAATGTGTTTCTTGAAATTCGTGCTGGCACGGGGGGCGATGAGGCGGCAATATTTTCGGGTGATTTGTACCGTATGTACTCGCGCTATGCGGAATCCCAGGGCTGGAAGGTGGAGATTGTCAACGAACGCCAGGGCGACCATGGCGGTTACAAGGAAATTATCGCGCGCATTGCTGGTAAAGATGTGTTTTCCCGTTTTAAATTTGAGTCGGGAGCCCACCGTGTACAACGTGTGCCCGAGACCGAATCCCAAGGGCGGGTACATACCTCGGCCTGTACGGTGGCTGTTTTACCGGAGGTTGATGAAATTGGCGCTGTGGAGATTAATAAAGCCGACCTGCGCGTCGATACTTTCCGTGCTTCGGGGGCGGGGGGGCAGCACGTAAACAAAACTGATTCGGCGATTCGCTTAACACACTTGCCGACGGGTATTGTGGTGGAATGTCAGGACGAACGCTCGCAGCATAAGAACAAAGCGCGGGCGATGTCTCTATTACAGGCACGTATTCTCGATGGGTTACAGCAGAAACAATCACAGGAAGAGTCTGACTTACGCCGTAATCTTGTCGGTAGTGGCGATCGTTCGGAGAGGATCCGCACCTATAATTTCCCTCAGGGGAGGGTGACTGATCATCGCATTAATCTCACTCTGTACAAAATTGATGAAATTATGCAGGGTGATTTAGGGCAGGTTATTCAGCCCTTAATTACTGAATATCAGACTGAGCAGTTGGCTGCGTTGGCAGAATAAAAATAACTAAAGCATGCCTGTAGAAAAATCTAGTATCGCTGAGTTGCTGCAGCTTGCCTCGGTGCTCGATGGTGTCAGTGATACGCCGCGCCTCGATCTGGAAGTGCTGTTGTGCCATGTGCTCGATAAGCCACGTAGCTATCTTTTTACCTGGCCGGAGAAGATGCTCGAGCCAAAAATGGTCGAGCAATTTAATGATTTGCTCCAGCGCCGTGCTCACGGTGAGCCCATTGCGCATTTGACGGAAACAAAAGAGTTTTGGTCGCTCTCTTTAGCCGTCAATGCGACGACCTTGATACCCCGGCCCGATACAGAGCTGCTCGTTGAAACCGCTCTCAATTTGCTCGACAAATCCACTGCACATATTCTCGACCTCGGGACCGGTACCGGCGCTATTGCTCTGGCCCTGGCAAGCGAGCGCCCGAACTGGAAAATAATCGCTGTCGATAGCGTATCGGAAGCAGTATTTCTCGCCGAAAAAAACCGCCAGCGTTTAGATTTGCGCAACGTTCACCTCCTACAAAGTCATTGGTTTACAGAAATTTCTCGGCAAAAATTTGATCTTATTGTCACTAACCCCCCTTATATTGATGCTGGTGATCCTCATTTAAACGAAGGTGACGTACGCTTTGAACCGGACTCTGCTCTCGTGTCGGGTAATAATGGCTTGGCTGATATCGAGCTAATTATTTCTGGGGCAAAAGACTATTTAATTGATGGTGGATGGCTGTTAATTGAGCACGGCTATCTGCAGGCTGAAGCCGTGCATGCCCAGTTGATGAATGAAGGATACAGCCAAGTATCTACACGGCGTGACATAGCGGGGCACCCTCGTCTGACGCTGGCTTGCCTCAAGTGCCTTGTGTGAGTTTTCTTTTACCCCGGTACTCTGAGTCGTACTTTTCGATAGTTTCCACTATAACCACTACACGCTTTCTGGCGATCTTCCGGCTTCGGTAAATCATTGACTACAAAAAAGGGCTTTTCATCTTAAGAACTAGCAAGGTGGTTGATGTGATACTTTTTTCAGGAACTGGTAAATTACATCCCCGATAAACTGTTGCGCTTCTCGAAGGTGATGGCTATCGAAGAATAGTTAGTGATAGCGGTCCTAGTGCTTTGCAGTCGCGACAAAGTGTATGCTCTGTTGTGGCTTGACAGGGCTGTAGGGTAAAGCACAAGCGCAGTGAGTATCGATGACTGGCGACACCGCACAATGATCGCTTGAGAAAAGCGCTATGACGTTTGCGACCATTGAACGACAACTTAAAACATTCAATAAGAACAGGGAGATAGAGATGGGACGAGTACAAGACAAAGTAGCATTGATCACTGGCGGCACAGCGGGTATTGGTTATGCCACCGCCGAATTAATGGCTAAAGAGGGTGGCAAAATTGTCATCACCGATTTACGTGCAGTGGAGGGCGAAGCCTCTGCGCAAAAACTGCGCGATCAAGGGTATGACGCGATGTTTCTCGAACAAAATGTGACCGATGAAGAGCGTTGGAAAGAGGTTGTTGCCGCAGTGGTTGAGAAATATGGCCGCCTCGATATTCTTGTTAATAATGCCGGTGTTGGTGAGCAAACGGATCTCGAGGAGAGCGACCTGGCCCACTGGCGTTTTGTGAATTCGGTGAATATGGAAGCGGTGTTTATGGGCACCCAAAATGCCATTAAGCAAATGAAACTTAATGGTGGTGGCAGCATTATTAATATTTCTTCAATCGAAGGTCTGGTAGGTGATCCCCGCTTTGGCGCTTATAACGCGAGTAAAGGTGGTGTGCGACTGTTTAGTAAATCGGCGGCCCTGTATTGTGCGGAGAAAAAATACAATATTCGCGTCAATTCGCTGCATCCCGGTTTCACCGTCACGCCCATGGTTGATGGTGCTATTGATCAGTTTTCGCCGGAAGACTCAGAACGCATCAATCGTGAAATTGTTATCGGTCATATGGCAGAGCCCATTGATCAAGCTTACGGCATTTTGTTCCTGGCCTCTGACGAGTCGCGTTATATGACAGGCACTGAATTGGTTATCGACGGTGGCTTTACCTGCCATTAAAACTCAAGGAGGATGTGGTGATGGCTAGAGTACAGGACAAGGTGTGCCTGATTACCGGGGGGACTGCTGGTATCGGTTATTCGGCGGCAGAGTTAATGTGTCGCGAAGGCGGCAAAGTGGCGATTACCGATCTTCGTCCCAAAGAAGGCGAAGCGGCGGCTCAGGGACTACGAGATCAAGGTTATGCGGCCATCTTTATCGAGCAGGATGTCACCAGTGAAAGTCGTTGGCCAGAAGTCATTGCCGCCGTTGTTGCCGAATACGGTCGTTTAGATGTGTTGGTGAATAATGCGGGTGTTGGTGCTGCGACCGACCTTGAAGAGAGCGACCTGGCCCACTGGCGCTTTATTCAGTCAGTCAATCTGGAGGCTGTCTTTATGGGCACTCAAAATGCCATCAAGCAAATGAAGCTTAATGGTGGTGGTAGCATCGTCAATATCTCTTCGATTGAAGGGATTATCGGTGATCCTCGTTCGGCGGCTTATAATGCCAGCAAGGGCGGTGTGCGCTTGTTTACCAAGTCGGCGGCCCTGTACTGTGCCGAGAAAAAATACAATATTCGGGTCAACTCAGTGCATCCCGGTTTTACCAAAACGCCAATGGCCGCCAGTGCCGGTGATTTGTTTGGCCCCGCCGATTTAGTGCGAATTCAGCATGAGATAGTGGCCGGGCATATGGCTGAGCCACTGGACCAGGGTTACGGTATTTTATATCTGGCATCGGACGAGTCGAAGTATGTGACGGGCACGGAGTTGATTATTGATGGTGGCTATACCTGCCACTAGTTATAAATTGGTATGGCCGGGGAGCGGTGGGTAGCCCTCGGTCTACGTTTGTCGATAACTTGAAAGGGTGATTGCATGCGCTCGATACTACTGCTCAATGCCAAGGGTGGTTGTGGTAAAACGACAATGGCAACGAACATTGCAGCCTACTATGCACTGAAAGGTAAAAAGGTGGTGTTGGCTGATTTTGACCCCCAGGGTTCGAGTACGGACTGGTTGGATGCGCGCCCTGCTGATCGTCCCCCTATTCGCGGCCTGGAGGCCTGGCAGAATGCGGTGCGTGTACCTAAAAATACCGAGTATTTGATTATGGATAGCCCCGCTGGGGTCAGTGGTCGCCCGTTGGCTAACCTGGTGCAGCGCGCCGATAGTATTTTGATTCCCATCTTGCCTTCTCCGATTGATATTCGTGCAGCAGAACATTTCATTGGTCAGTTAAATGCGCTGCGACGCGTGCTTAATACTCAGGTTAAATTAGCGACGGTCGCCAATCGTGTCAGGGAAAATACGCTGGCGGCTGGCGATCTCGATGATTACCTTGGCATGATAAAATTGCCTAATGGTAAAAAAGTACCTTACCTGTCTTTATTACGGGCCAGCCAAAACTATATTCGTGCTGCAGAGACAGGTTTGTCGATCTTTGAGTTCTCGCCAGCTAGAACGGAGTATGACCGGGACAGCTGGAGGCGAATTTTTCGTTGGTTGAATAGTAAGCGCAGCCTGCCAAATCGGCCGGCCTAGCCGTGCTTCCATACAGCAAAGCGCCCACAAAAAAAACCGCGAATAATCGCGGTTTTTTTGGATTTAGCTGGCGAGTCAGGTGGCAGTGGTACCGCCATCAACGACAATCTCAGCCCCGGTGACCCAGGGTGACTGATCACTGGCCAGGTATAGCGCGGCGTTGGCAATGTCAGAGGGCTGACCAATCATACCTAGCGGAGTGCTGCGCTCGAAGGCGTCTTTTACTTTTTCTGCTGAGGGTGCGAGGCCGGCATCGACGAAACCCTGAAGTACGTTTTCACCCATATTCGTCGGGATCAGTCCAGGGTGGATAGAATTGACGCGGATGCCGTATTTCAAGCTGGCGAACTCAACAGCAGCGGCTTTGGTCAGTAGTTTAACGCCACCCTTACTACCGCAATAGGCTCCGAGGCCGGAGTAGCCGCGCAGGCCGGCCACCGAGGACAGATTGATGATGGAGCCGCCTTTGCCCGCAATGCCGCCGGGTTTCATGGCTTTACAGGCGTGTTTGAGGCCGAGGAAGACACCACTGACATTGATGTCGAGAATACGTTGAAAGTCTTCAAGCTTGGTGTTTTCAAGCAAGGCGCAAATCTCGATGCCAGCATTATTGACGACTACATCGAGACCGCCAAACTGATTTACCGTTTCGGTGGTAACGCGTTCCCAATCGGCTTCGCTGGTGACATTGTGAGGCAAAAATGCGGCGCGACCACCGGCTTCTTCTATTTCTTTAACCGTTGCTCGGCCCAGATCTTCAAGAATGTCGGTAATCATGATAGTCGCCCCGGCCCTGGACAGGGTTTTGGCAATCTCGGCACCCAGGCCGCGAGCGGAGCCGGTAATTAAGGCAACTTTACCTTCCATTGAAATTGAAATATTTGACATGAGTTAATCCTTCGTTGGCAGTAATCGGGCAATGACCCCTTGAAATTCGACGCGTAGTTTAACAGTTTATGTCTAAGGGGCCTGTGAGAAAGTCATGAGTGCGTATCTGGGAGCCACAGTCGTTAGCGTCCTTTGTTGCACGACCTTGCAATAGTGCGCCATCGGTATCGTCAAAATTTAATGGGAGGGCCTCCCTCCATGTTATTCAGACGTCTTATTGCGGTATTCAGAGGGAGAGCAATTGCACCAGCGTTTGAAGGCGCGACGGAAACTGGTCGTATCCTGGTAACCCAGGTTTAAGGCAATGGAGTCGATAGAATGCTCGGTGTTACGAAGGGCATCGGTGGCCAGTTGTTTGTGGACCGAGTCGCGGAGTTTTCGGTAGGTGGTGTTTTCAGCCTGTAGATAGCGAATAATGGTGCGCGACGAAACATTAAAAACCTTGGCTAAGTCTTCAAGTGTCGGCATATTATCGGGTTGGCGGCGCATGAGTTCCAACACGTGGGACATAGTTAGATTGTTGGAACGTATTTCCTGCATTTTTTGTTGTAGCTGGTCTTCGGCGAGCCGGTGAATGTGCTCATCGGCCGTTATGCAGCGCATATCGAGTGCGCTCTTGGGCAAAATCAGCATGTGCTTGTCGCCGTTGAAGCAGACTTCACCAGAAAAAAAGCTGCTGTAATCGCCAGCGTATTTGGGCGGTGGGTAGGCAAAAACAACTTTGGCACAAGTAAGAGATTTACCGCTGACAAATTCCAGCGCATTTTGCATCGTCAACATCATCGCCTCTATCACGACGGCCTGAAATGCTGGATTGCCGTGTGTTTCAACAATTTCGACAATGACGTGGTCGCGATCGTAATACACCTCTAGATCGCAAAAGGTAATCGCTGTGTGATAGTACTTAGCGGCATCGTGAATGGCCTGACCAACGGTCTCGCTGCTGATGACCGCTACCCCCATGGCGCCGTGGCTGGAAATGTGAATTTGCCGGCCGATAGATAAGCCCGCATCGGGCATATTTAATGTTTCCATCAGCTCAAAAATTGCATCGGATAGCGGGTCAAAGGGGATTTTTATAGAAGAATCTGCCAGCTGCTCTTTACTGATGCCGTGGCGGGCAAAGCAAGCCAATACCTCATCGCTGTGGCCCAGAGTATTGAACACCAAATTGGCGTAAGCTGATGAGACGGCGTGCCCGCTGCTAATAATATTTGAGGTATCTTTTGTCGGTGTTGCCGGTGCCGAAGAGCTGGCAGGTTTTTTGTTTGACATGTACTAAGACCTAATTCAATGGACACCCGTTTATGAATAGTTTTTGTGTGCGCCCGAGTCCGGCGGCCTTTTCTGGCTGTGTGTCAATAGTCAGTACTCAATAAGTCTCCACCACGTTTCCACCGCCATACTCGTGAGCTATTGTAGCTGATAAAAAAACCAATTTCCCCTGAGATTGATACTCGACATTACCCGTAGTATTGCCGTGTCAATATGGGATTGGGCTGTCCCGAGGAGCCCCCATGCAAATCAGTGAGCACATCGCTAAGGCCTTTACGTGGATGTTTTTGTACACTGGAATACAATCAGTGACACATAAAAAAAACAAGGGGAAAAATAATGAAGATAGATAGCAGCTTTAGTTTTGGTGACAACATGGATGATATAGGTTCCATCAAGGACGGCTACCGGGCCTTTGAAAGCCAGGGTTTTGATGGCGTCGTTACGGCCGAGATACAAAATGACCCTTTCTTGATTGTCGGCATGGGCGCGGACGCGACTGAGGACCTAGAACTGCGCACCGGCATTGCTGTCGCCTTTGCTCGCAGCCCGATGACTACGGCTTATACTGCACACGATTTAAACGCCTATTCGCGAGGTCGCTTTACCTTGGGTTTGGGGTCGCAAATCAAGGCCCATGTTACCAAACGTTTTGGTATGCCCTGGCATGGTCCGGCTAAGCAGATGAGCGAATTCATCCGCTCTCTCCATGCGATTTGGGATTGTTGGTACGATGATGAACCGCTGGGATTTCGTGGTGATTATTATCAGCACACTTTAATGACGCCTGACTTTACGCCAAAAAATACCGAGTTTGGCCGACCCAAAGTCGTCATGGCAGCTGTGGGGCCAAAGATGTTGCAAACAGCGGCCCGAGATGCCGATGGTTTAATTATCCATACTTTCAGTACCCAACAGTTTATCGAAGAACGCATTCTCCCTTCTATTAATGAAACGCTGGCTGAAAATGGCCGCTCGCGCAGTGCCTTTGAAATTTCGTTGCCACCCTTTGTCGTTACTGGCCAGACGGAGGAGGCGTTCGAGATCTGCAAACAAAAGGTTAAATATCGCATTGCTTTCTATGCCTCTACACCCGCTTATAAAACGGTACTTGAATGTCACGATTGGCAAGACCTACACCCTAAACTCAACCATCTGTCCAAAAATAAAGGTTGGGACAAAATGCCTGAGCTAATCAGTGATGAAATGCTTGAAACCTTTGCCCTTGTCGGTGAGCCTTTGCAGGTGGCTGAGAAAATGAAGGCGCGTTATGGCAGTTTGGTCGATAGACTCACTCTGGAGAACAGCTTGCCTACCGATGTGCTGGCCAGTCAGATGGCAATTATTCGAGGTTGAATTGGGAGGGTGCTGACCGAAATGGCAGCTATCTCCTCTGTTCTCAGTGTGAAAGTATGAAAATATATTACGGTGCTTTTAATAAGAGATCATTTTTCAAACCCAGAGCGATTTTACCTTTATCCGGCGGAGAATCATGGTTGATGCTACAGCCGTGAGTGTCGCATACTAAGACAATAGGTTGACAATAGTATGGCATGCCACGTCTTGTGGGTGCCGACACTCGAATTCACACTCAAATAAAAAACGGAGAATAATAGTATGGGTAATAGACTTGAAGGCAAAGTGGCGATCATTACCGGCGGTGCCAGTGGCATTGGTGAAGCACATGCGCATCTTTATGCTAGTGAGGGCGCAAACGTTGTCATCACCGATGTGCAGGAAGACCTGGGTGAACAGGTGGTCAGTGCGATTAAGAGTGAGGGGGGCGATGCCATTTTTATTCGTCAGGATGTCACCAGCGAATCGGACTGGGCAAATGTCGTTCAAACCACCCTTGATAAATACGGCGCCATTACAACCTTGGTGAATAATGCAGGTGTCGGTAATTTCACTGGTGTTGAAGAGGAAACGCTCGAAGGTTTTAACCGGGTTGTCGCTATTTGCCAGACCGGTGTCTGGTTGGGTATGAGGGCCTGCATGCCCGCTTTAAAAAAATCGGGTAACGGTGCCATCGTTAATATCTCATCGCTGTTTGGCATTATTGGCACGCCGAGCATGATTGCTTACCACGGTGCTAAAGGTGCGGTGCGTTTGATGACGAAATCGGCGGGACTGGAATATGCGCAGCAAGGTGTCAGAGTGAACTCTGTTCATCCCGGCATTATCGAAACACCGCTGGCTAAAACGATGGGTGATGAGCAGATGCAGGCCATTATCGCCTCGACGCCAATGGCGAGAGTGGGACGGCCCATCGATATTGCGACCATGTCTTTATTCTTGTGCTCCGACGAAGCGGCCTTTATCACTGGTGCTGAGTTTGTAGTGGATGGTGGCTGGGGCGCCCAGTAAAGGGCAGTGCTGAGCTAGGACAATGATAAAAAAGCCGGGGCTATCTTTAGTACCGGCTTTTTTAGGCTGAACGAAATTATATTTAAGCAGCCAGCCCCGTAACGTAATAACGGTCAAAAATACATCTTAGTCTTCTTGCGACTCTGGATTAATGACTTCGCCATTTATGAGTGCCTGGTGAGAGCGCTCTCGCGTGGTGAGTACGCAGACACTCGTTGCCAGACCTGTCGTGGACGACTTCGTTGGCGAGTATCTCCATTTTCCCGCCGTCACACAATGGCTTATATTATTGTCTCTGTATTAACTCTACCCACGGTAAAGTTTTGCGTACTTGACAGTAAAGGTAACTTTCCGGGTTGTCATGCTGAGTGGTCGCCGCTTTAAATCCTTGAAGAGAGTCGGGTGAGCTGCGTTTTAAGCTTTGTGACTATAGGCCATGGATGAGTGCAATAAACTCAGTTTATCGTGTGGCTCTATCGCCATAATCTCACAGCCAATGGCTTGAAGCTTTTGGTTTTTTTGTTCTGGTTTACTCCATGCGATGCGGATGCCGAGTTCGATGGTGGTTTTTCCCTTTTGCGGGTGGGGTAAGTCTATGGAAACCAGTCGTCGTTGGTTGACGGGTAGATTGAGGCTGGAAAATAACATTAGGCCACTGGTGGAAACATCGGCGATATAGCCGATAGTTGATTTGTTGACGATGTCGTAGACTTTGGCAAGAGCGGTATAGGTGGATCGCGGTGAGCGAGGTAATTGGCTGGCTGGCTGGTGCTTGAGTTCGTTCACTCTGGACTCTCTGGTTGGCAGTAAATAGCGAACCTTAAACGGACATTAGGGCTGTTGCGTCGCCCGGTACTCTGCCCGATTGGGCAATCCATTATACGATTTCCTTATTGTATTAGGTCTCGCTGATTAGCGGCGTGAGGCTTACGCCTGACGCGATTTTAACACAGCGTTTCGCGCGGTGAAATAGAGCCGCGTCGTGGTTAAGCTCGCAGTGATTATCAGAGCGATAACCATACCTATCCAGAACCCTTCAACACCTAGTGGTGCACCCCACAAATCGCTCAGAGCCAGGGAGTAAGAGAGCGGAAAGCCAATTAACCAGTAGCCCACAAAAGCCAGTATCAGGGTAATGCGGGTATCCTTATAGCCACGCAAAGCGCCATTGCCACCGATGTTGATGGCATCAAAAACGCGAAAGATAGCGGCGTACACCAGTAGTGATGCGGCCAGTTTTTGTACTGCGGTATCCGGAGTAAATAAAGCCGCAATTTGCTCGCGAAACAACAAAACGAAAGCGCCCTGGCAAAGAGCGATGGCGGCGGTAAGTATCAGCCCGGTTGTGCACATGACTTGTGCTTGATAAGCCTGATGACGCCCCAATTCGTGGGCGATCAGTATGGATATTGCCTGAGAAATACCCATCGGTATCATAAACATCATCCAGTCAAAGGAAATAGCAACCGAGTGGCCGCTGACGGTGACGGCCCCGAGGTGGGCGATTAGTAGTGGAATGAGCAAAAAGAAGCCTCCTTCCGCCAATATTGCCCCACCAATCGGTAAACCAAGGCGTAAAGTTTCTTTAATTCGCTCACCATCAAAAGCTTGTTTGAAGTTGAGTAGTTGATAAGCGCGTAAAGTGCGAGCACTACGAGCGTAAAGTGCTTCACCCCCAACGATAAGTAGAGAGACAATAAACGTTGCCCAGCCACAGCCCGCGCCCCCGAGAGCAGGCATGCCCCAATCACCCATAACCAGTATGTAGTCGAGGGGAATGTTAATAGCAAAGCCTGCTAGATTAAAAACCATTGCCGTGCGCGCTTGCCCCATACTTTCAAAGGTGGTGCGAAAGGTCATGATATAAGGTAAAAGGAAAGCGCTACCGAGCATGGGGAAGAGATAGCGGATGGCAATGTTGGTGATTTCTGCCGGGCTGTCAAGCTGAGGCAAAAGTACGATACCGGTCCCGATAAAAAGGCTACATAGCAGGCCCAGCGGCAAGGATAACCACAAGCAGTTTTGAAATTGCTCTTTCAAGGCTCTGGTTTTGCCGGCACTAAATAACTGGCCAATAATCGGGCCGTTGCCGAGAATAATGCCGATCACCAACATTATAGAAAGATTAAAAACAGTACTACCTAAGGTGACAGCGGCCAGGTCGTTGGTGCTGAGACGTCCGGCAATAATAATATCGGTCACACTCATGCCGAAAATGGCCAGTTGTCCGATCGTTATCGGTAAAGCCAGTTTGAACATTCTTGCGCTAGTGGCGGTGAAGGTATTATTTGCAGGGGTAAAAGACAGCATGGCTCAGTTCAACGTCGAAAGACGTTATTATGTTAACAGTGCTATGCATCCCCGAGGTTAACTGAGATGATTTTATTTGACGCCTGGTATGGACGATACTTTATAAGGTGCATGAAAAATGACGCAATCTAGTGCTATGACAGAGGGTAGTTTATGGATGGCTTTGAGGTGAACTCCTTATTCTTGTTAGGAGTTGTTGTTGATTTCTTGCTATTCATACTGGGAGTGGGTGTTGTTTATATCGCCTATATGTATGTGGTTGACTCGCGCCAGACCAAGCATGCGATTCGCCGCAATTTTCCGGTGGTTGGCCGCTTTCGCTATTTGTTTGAGCGGTTGGGCGAGTTTTTTCGGCAATACTTCTTTGCGATGGATAGAGAAGAAATGCCCTTTAATCGCGCCAAGCGCTCATGGGTGTATCGTGCGGCCAAAGACGTTGATGCCACCCTCGCTTTTGGTTCGACCAACAATATTAGCGAACCGGGTGCGGTTCTGTTTGTTAGCCATGCATTCCCGACGTTAGCCGAAGATTACGTTGCTTCTCAGCCCATGGTCATTGGTCCTTACTGTCGAGAGCCTTATACCTCGACGTCATTGTTTAATATTTCAGCAATGAGTTTTGGCGCTATTTCTGAACCTGCAATAACTGCCCTGTCGCGGGGAGCCGCTGAGGCGGGATGCTGGTTGAACACTGGGGAAGGCGGGTTATCCCTTCACCACTTGAAAGGCGGTGCTGATATTGTCTTTCAGATTGGCACCGCCAAATACGGTGTGCGCGATCTTGCGGGCAATTTAGATGACGAAAAACTTTTGGCCTTGGCTGCTCATGCTCAAGTCAAAATGTTTGAGATAAAAATTAGCCAGGGGGCAAAGCCGGGCAAGGGCGGTATTCTCCCGGGCATTAAAGTGACCGAGGTGATTGCTATGACGCGAGGGATTCCTGTTGGGGAAGACTCCATTAGTCCCAATGGCCACATCGATATTCGTAACGTCAACCAACTATTGACGATGATCTCTCATATCCGAGAACTAACCGGCAAGCCTGTGGGGTTTAAGTTAGTCGTTGGGGGCGCAGGTTTTTTTGATGATCTGTGTGAAGGCATACAGCAGCGTGGTGTCGAGCAATTTGCCCCGGACTTTATAAGCCTTGATAGTGGTGATGGGGGGACAGGTGCGGCACCTCCCAGTTTGTTAGACAGCGTAGGACTCAGTATTCGAGAAACCCTGCCCATGGTTAACGATAAGCTGATTGAACACGGTCTGCGCGATAGGATACGGCTCATTGCTGCGGGTAAACTGGTCACCCCCTCCGATGTCGCCTGGGCAATTTGCGCCGGTGCCGATTTTATTGTTTCTGCGCGTGGTTTTATGTTTGCTCTAGGCTGTATTCAAGCCATGCAGTGCAATAAAAATACCTGCCCCACTGGCATTACCACCCACAATAAAAAGTTGCAACAAGGACTTGACCCCGATGATAAGGCGGTCCGGGTGGCGAACTACGTGAGAAATATGGAGCAGGAAGTTGGCACTATCGCCCATTCCTGCGGTGTTCACGAGCCGAGGCAGCTCAGTCGCCGCCACGCTCGCATGGTTACTGGGCTGAGTCAGTCGGAACCCCTCGACGTGTTTTATCGTAAACAGGGGGAGCAGAGTCCGGTTTTTTTCCGCTCGGAGGTGGCTGAACCCTCGGTCTTTGGGGCCGAGCCGTCGTCGTTAGAAAAGCAGACGTCCTAACAGTCGTCATTATAAGGACGTTTTTTATAGGGATGCTTTTTCAAACGTGGCTCCCTAGCACCCAATCACGCAGCATAAGAGAATCTCAGCATGGGCAAGCTGGCACTGTTTTATACAATTTTGCACGATGCTATTTTTGATCGTCTTAAGGGGCTCGACGGCCTACCACCATTGTTATTTCGCCTGTATTTAGCGCCAATAATGATGGCAGCAGGTCTGCACAAATGGCACAACTACGAAGACATGGTGGGCTGGTTTGGCAATGCCGACTGGGGTCTGGGTTTGCCTGTACCTGAACTTATGGTGAGCCTCGCTATTTTTGCTGAGCTGGTCGGAGGCCTGGCCTTGTTGGTTGGTTTAGCTGTACGCTGGTTTACTATTCCACTGATAATTTCTATGGCAGTGGCGATGATGACGGTGCACTGGGAACATGGCTGGTTCGCCATTGCGCCGGGTAACCCCGAAACAAGCACCGCAAAAGTCCTTGCTGACATTGGTATTCCTGCAGCCCAGCGCAGTCTTGAAAACAGTGAAGAGGTGGGTCGACGCGTTGCCGTAGCTAAAAGCTTACTGGAAGAAAATGGGAACTATAGCTGGCTGACCGAAAAAGGTGGTTTTGTGGTGCTCAATAACGGTATTGAATTTGCTGCGACGTATTTGATTATGCTGCTTAGCTTGCTCTTCACCGGGGGTGGTCGTTATGTCAGTTTGGACTATTGGTTAAAGCGGCATTTTTGGCGTGATGCTGAAGGCTGATGCCTGGCTGTCGTCTCTACATAAAGCCAAGCCTGCAAGGCTTTTAGGCTGTGCTATAATCCGCTGCTTTTTCACCCGCGCTGTCTTTCTTTTTGAGCAGCGCTCTATTCGGCACAGGCATGAGCGAAGAAAAACAAGCAAGTCCCCAGAGCAGTAGTCATAAGCCCCAGGCGTCTACGGCCAAATCCGAAGACAATACCGGAAAAAGCAGCGACAAAAATAGTGATAAGCCCCAGGCGGCTCGTCGGCGACGGGGCCGTGGTGGCCGAGGTGGTCGCAATAGGAGTGGTTCCAGCTGGAAACTTTCGCACTTCAAAGTGGAGCCCGTTGAAGGCAAGGTACGCTTCCACGATCTTGATCTTCCCGATACATTGATGCATGCGATTGCTGATACTGGCTTTCAATATTGTTCACCGATTCAGGCGCGCTCATTACCCCTCACCTTGCGGGGCCATGATGTCGTGGGTAAGGCGCAGACGGGTACGGGTAAAACAGCCGCTTTTTTGGTGGCTATTATTGACGACCTGATAAAGAATCCCATTACACATGAGCGTTTCGCTGGTGAAGCGCGCTCCCTGATTATTGCTCCTACGCGAGAGCTGGTCATGCAGATCGCCGACGATGCTCGCAATCTAAGCAAGTATTCTGATCTGCATGTACACACTCTGGTGGGTGGTATGGATTACGATAAGCAGCGTCGTCATTTGCACGAAAAGCATTGCGATATTCTGGTGGCAACGCCGGGTCGTTTGATGGATTTTTGTGGCAGTAACGATGTCTATCTCGACCGAGTCGAAGTACTGGTGATTGACGAGGCTGATCGTATGCTCGACATGGGCTTTATTCCCCAGGTCAGGCGTATTGTGCGTCAGACACCGCGCAATGATCATCGTCAAACCCTGCTGTTCTCGGCGACATTCACACCTGAGGTCGAGAGCTTGACCGAGCAGTGGACGCGGGATCCGATGAAAATTGAAATCGAGCCTGACCACGTCGCGACCGATTCAGTTACGCAGAAAATTTTCATCACGCAAACCCGTCAAAAGCGCGATCTTCTTGTCAACCTGCTAAGAGCTGACGATGTTGAAAGCGTTATTGTCTTTGCCAACCGTCGTGACCAGTGTCGTCGACTGCAGGAGTTTCTCGGCAAAGCGGGCTTTAGTGTGGGCCTGCTCTCCGGTGAAGTGGCGCAGAATAAGCGTGTGCGAACGCTGGATGATTTTAAGTCCGGTAAAATACAGGTATTAGTGGCCACTGATGTTGCCGGTCGAGGCATACACATTGACGGTATTAGCCATGTCGTTAACTTCACTCTGCCCGAAGAGGCGGAAGACTATGTGCACCGCATTGGTCGCACGGGCCGAGCGGGTAAAACGGGCACCTCTATTAGCTTCGCCTGTGAGGACGACGCCTTCTTACTGGAGCCGATAGAGGCTCTGATTGGTGAAAAGCTCTCCTGCGAGCAACCGCCAGAGGAGATGTTGGTACGCGCAAAAATCGAGCATTAAGCACACAATAGAGCCCGGTCTGAATTCGTTTTTCAGGCCGGGCTTTTTGATGCCTTCTCTTTTTGTTGGCTAGCTGTTTTCCTTGAAATGTTGAACCCAGAGAGAGGTTGCACCAGCGACAGCGGCGGGCATTACCAGTAAATTTAACAGTGGTACCGTACTACCAAGTAACACTATTGAGCCAAAGGTGATGGATAGGCTTTTATCTCGGCCCGCTCTCTGGCGAAGCCGTTTGAAATTAATGCCGTTAACATCGGCAGGGTAATCTAAATATTGCAGGGCCAGCGACCATGCACCCCATAGAAAGGCGATGGCGGGCACGGCAAAATTGATCAGTGGAATAAAAGAAAGAATGAAGCAAATAAGGAGTACACCCAGTAGGCGGGGTAGAAAATAAGCCAGTTTTTGTACCTCTCGTAGAAAAGCCTGGCCGGCAATAATGCTGGCGGTTTTGAAGGTGAGAGGCGCTTCATCTTGCTCGCCGCTGAGCTTAATGTAGACGGCATTCGCCAATAGGCCATAAAAAGGGGAGGCCACTAGGTTGCCGACCAACGTAAAGGTATAGGCGTAGCAGACGGCTAATAATAAACCGAATAAGAGTCGAAAGAGCCAGGCAATAAACGCTAACCAATCGGGCAAGTAATTGAGTAGCCAGTCCATCAGGTTTTCAAACTGCTGCAAGGTGTATAAGGTTAAACCGACAAATAACGTCAGATTTAATAACAGAGGAATAATCACCCATAGGCGCACTCCCGGTGCGGCGAGCAGTCCAAACCCTTTCAGAAAATGTGTCAGTCCCATGCCGTTGCCCCACTATGACGACGTTTAACGTGAGCGCTATTGTAGATTCTCACTGTGGGAGCTGTCGTCCGTTTTAGGCGCTTAGTCGGCACTTTGCCATGTGGGCTCAGCGATGCCAGAATATGCGCCCCTACTTTGATAAAAGAAGCCGCAATGAGCAAACCCCTCGATGGTCTACGTATCCTTGATTTAACACACATGCTGTCGGGTCCCTTTGGCACCGTGACCCTGGCCGACCTCGGTGCGGAAGTGATTAAAATTGAACCGCTTGAAGGCGAGCGTACGCGGCGTTTACTTGCTAATGACCCGAAACATTCTATCGATGGTATGGGCGCCTATTTTATTAATCTCAATCGCAATAAAAAAAGTGTCGCCATCGACCTAAAAGGCGAGGAAGGTAAAGCCCTGTTCTACGAGCTGGTGAAAAAAGCTGACATCGTCTTCGATAATTTCAGTGTCGGTGTGACGCAAAAGCTCGGTATTGACTACGCTGTCTTGAAAGATATGAACCCGCGCATTATTACCTGCTCTATTACTGGTTTTGGCTCCGAAGGCCCGGGTAAGCACCGCACGGCGTTTGACCAGGTAGTGCAGGCTTACGGCGGCAATATGTCGATTACCGGTGACAGCGCGGAACACCCCTTGCGCTCCGGCCTGCCCATTGCCGATTTGGGGGGTGGTATGTTTGGCATGGTTGGGGTGTTGACTGCGTTGTACGAACGCGAACGCAGTGGGGTGGGCCAGCATGTTGATATTTCCATGCTCGACGGTCAGATTGCTATGCTCAGTTATATGGCCACCATGTATTTTCTCTCTGGTGAAGACCCCGAGCCTATTGGCAACTCTCATTTTGTGCATGTGCCCTACAATAGCTTTAAAACCAGCGATGGCTTTATTGTTATTGCGGTGATTTTTGATCACTTCTGGACCGGTCTACTCGAGGTGCTCGACTGCGATGCGCTGCGTAAACCTGAGTACGATCATCAGCCTGGCAGGCTCGCCGACAAAGCCTTTATTGAGGGTCGAGTGGCCGAAATTCTAGCCACCAGGACGATGGCCCACTGGCTACCTTTGCTCGAGGCTCAACGTATCCCCTGTGCACCCATCAACAGCTTTAGCGGCGCACTGGCCGACCCTCAAGTGGCTTACCGTAATATGGTAATAGACGTCAGCCATCCCAATGGACAAACTACAAAAGCACCGGGTAACCCGGTGAAATTGTCGCGCACGAATGAAGAGTCTTTCAGTCCAGCGCCCTTGCTCTCGGCAGATACGGATCAAGTGCTGGGTGATTTACTCGGCCTTAGAGATGACGAGCTTGCCGCACTACGCCGTGATCATGTTATTGCCTAATGACAGCTGAGGACTAGTCCATTAAAGACAAAACCCCTTGTCTCAGGGTGACGCGCCAGCTGCATTTTTTTGGCACAAGGCCTTTCCCCGAGTGATCGTTTGTTACCGTTGATAATGAGCTGAAGCTGGCAAGGGTGTTTGCCTTTCGTCGGCAGAGCTACTAGCATCAGGTTAAACTCTTGATGCATGGCAAAGGCTAGCAGTGATGAAAATAATTATTAAAGTTCTGAGTGTCTTAGTAATCGTAGTGATGATACTGGTAGGGTTGAGCCTCTACTATCTCGACAGCGGTATCAAAAAAGCCGTCGAAACCTTTGGTCCCGACTACACCCTCACTCGTGTTGAGCTGGCTGACGTCGACCTCTCACCTCTTTCTGGCAAGGGTAGCTTATCGGGTCTTGCCGTCGGCAATCCCGAGGGCTTTAGTGGCGCTAATGCCTTTTATCTCGGTGAAATTTCTATCATTGTCGATACGCAAACACTGAGTGCTGATCCGGTTATTATCCATAGTGTGCGTATTGTTGCTCCGCAAATCACTCTTGAACAGGGTGAAAATGGTACAAACCTGCAGCAGTTGCTGAAAAACATTGAGCAATCCACCGGAGCTGCGAAGACGAGTACTCGCCCTGAAGAGGCCACAGGCGAGGGTGAAGGGAAAAAAGTCATTATTAAAGAATTACAGGTTACTGCTGGACGGGTTTCTTATATTAATACCCTGTTGGGAGCTAAAGCCATTGAACTGAATCTGCCCGATATTCAATTGTCTGATATCGGTAAAAAATCCAATGGCGCCACAGGTGCAGAAATCGCAGAACAGCTTATTGCGGCCATCAGTAATAGTGCCAGCTCTGCAGTTAATCAGGCCAGCGTATTGAAAGAGGCGGGAAAACAAGCAAAAGAAAAATTTAACGCCGAAAAGGATAAGTTGGAGAAATCTGTTGATGGGCTAAAAGGTCTATTCGATAAATAATCAGCTTCGTTTGAATAAAACACAGGGAGAAATAGTGATGATTGTTCGCGACAAATTTTACATTAATGGCGAGTGGGTGCCGCCCATTGGTCAGGGAACCCTCGAAGTTGTCGATGCATCTTCCGAAGAGGTGATGGCTTGCGTGCCCGCCGGCGCTGTGGAAGATGCTAATAACGCCGTAGAAGCGGCGTCCGCTGCCTTTGAAAGTTGGGGCATGACGACACCCCAACAGCGCCAGGACTATTTGAGAAAATTACATACGGCGATGGCAGCCCGTCAGGATGAACTCGCCGAGATCATGGCCGGCGAGGTGGGCATGCCCTTGAGTATGGCCAAGTCCATACAGGCGGGTTTACCGCTACAGGGCGTGAGCAATTTTATTAAAATTCTCGATAACTACTCGTTTGAAGAAACGCTGGGTAACTCCGATATTATTAAAGAACCTGTTGGCGTTGTCGCCTGTATTACGCCGTGGAATTTCCCTCTTCATCAAATTATGGCCAAGGTTTGTCCGGCGTTGGCGGCGGGTTGTACGGTCATCGTGAAACCCAGCGAGGTGGCACCCTTAACTGCTTTTATGCTGGCAGAAATGGTTGAAGAAGCGGGTTTTCCAGCCGGTGTGGTTAATGTTATTACTGGACTTGGGCCCGTAGTGGGCGAGGCGCTGGCGACTCATCCTAAAGTCGATATGGTGTCTTTCACCGGCTCGACCCGCGCTGGCAAGCGAGTCGCTGAACTGGCCGCCGATACCGTCAAGCGCGTAGTGGTTGAACTGGGTGGAAAGTCGCCCTCATTGATTCTCGATGATGCCGATATTGATGAGGCGGTGCGTGGTACCGTTAATGACTGCTATTTTAACAGCGGTCAAACCTGTGCTGCTCACACGCGCCTATTAGTGCCTGAAGCGGCGTATGAACGGGTCGCCAAGCTAGCCGTAGACGTGGCACAGAGTTTAACGCTTGGTCAATCTGACGACCCCAAGGCCAAACTGGGCCCCGTTATTTCAAAGGTTCAACAAGAGCGAGTACGAAACTATATTCGTCAGGGTATAGAAGAGGGGGCTGAGCTGCTGTGTGGTGGCCCCGAGCAACCTGATGACTTACCCACCGGCTTTTTTATAAAACCCACGGTGTTCGGCAACGTGAGTCAGGATATGACTATTGCCCGGGAAGAAATCTTTGGTCCCGTATTGAGCATTATGTCTTATAAAGATGAAGAAGAGGCCATTACTATTGCCAATAACACTATTTATGGCTTATCGAGTGGTGTTTGGACCAAGGATGAGGATCGCGCCCGTAGAGTCGCTCGCCGCCTGCGAAGCGGCAATGTCATTATTAATGGTGGCGCGTTTAATATGATGGCCCCCTTTGGTGGCTTTAAACAATCGGGCAATGGGCGTGAGCACGGTCCCTATGCGCTGGATGATTATCTCGAATGTAAAGCCTTGCAGATGTAGCCGGACCCAGGAGCAAATATAAAGAAGGGGGGCCATAAACGTTCAGTGATCTGGAATACATTATATGGCAGAAATAATTCCCCCCTTGAATCAACAAACGCTCAGTCGTATGACGTCGGGTGAAAAGCGTGTCGCTCGGCGTTTAGAAACACTGCTTGAAGACGATTATCTGGTCTGGTACGACATTCCTGTTGGCCGTCAACGTCGTTATCCCGATTTTATTATTCTGCACCCCTCTAGAGGTTTGTTATTTCTAGAGGTGAAGGACTGGAAGCCAGAAAACCTGAAAAAAATCAGTAAATCTGATGTCTCTTTGTTAACCCATCAGGGTTTGGTGACTAAAGCACATCCTCTTGAGCAGGTTCGCCAGTGTGCATATCAGGTGCTTAATACCTTATCGGCCGATCCCCTATTACGCCAGAAAAATAGTGCCTACAAAGGTAATTTAATACTACCTTATGGCTGGGGAGTTGTGTTTACGAATATTAAACGCCAGCATATTGAAGAAGCTATTCCGGATGAAGCTCGGGAGAGCTTGCTGCCGGATCATTTAATGATCTACAAAGATGAGATGACGCCAAGCACTGATGCTGAATGCTTCCAGGAACGACTGTGGGGTATGTTTAATTATACATTCGGCGGTGCACTGACCTTACCTGAAATTGATCGAATTCGATGGCATTTATTTCCTGAAATTCGTATTGGTGGTAGTGAAAATTATGATTTTTTTGGTGCGCTTGGTGATCAAGACATTACAGTGAAAGAGGCTTTACCGAACATTATTAAAATAATGGATATCCAGCAGGAGCAGTTAGCGCGCAGTCTGGGTGATGGTCATCGGGTTATTCATGGGGTGGCGGGCTCGGGTAAGACACTCATACTGGGTTATCGTTGTTTACATTTGGCCCAGACAATGAGTAAACCGATATTGGTACTTTGCTTTAATATTACCTTGGCGGCAAATTTACGGGCATTTATTTCATCGAGAGGAATCGGTGGTCAAGTGCAGGTTTATCATTTCCATGATTGGTGTGGCCAGCAGCTTAAAACCTACCATGTCGATGTATGTGCGTCTGAAAAGCCCTATTGGGAGCGTCAAGTTGAGGCAGTGATTCATGCTGTTGACAAAGGTCAGATTCCAAGAGGTCAATATGGTGCGCTGTTGATTGATGAGGGTCATGATTTTGAGGCGCAATGGCTAAAACTTGTTGTTCAGATGGTTGATCCGGATAGTAATTCTTTACTTTTACTCTACGACGATGCCCAGTCAATCTATAAAAAGTCGTCGGGCTTGGGTTTTAGTTTAGCGAGTGTGGGGGTTCAAGCCACTGGCCGTACCTCGATATTACGGCTCAATTACCGTAATACCCGTGAAATATTAAATTTTGCCTACAGTTTTGCGAATCATTATATAAATCCTCAATCCAGAACTAAGCATGAATTAGCCTTGGTTGAGCCTCAAGCGGCTGGAAATACGGGACCTGCTCCTGAGGTTAGACGTTTCAACTCTATCGCTGAAGAGATTAGGTTTACGTTACAGTGTGTTGAAAAGTGGCACCAGCAAGGTGTTGCCTGGGCTGATATAGCCATTTTGTACACTCAAGGTTATCAGGGTGGGTTGCTTGCAGGGGCCTTAGAAAAGACAACTATTCCCTATAGATTGTTGGGTACAGCGCGACAGAAAGCAGCTTATGATCCCAGTGTGCAGCAACTGACGGCCATTACTATTCACAGTAGTAAGGGGCTGGAGTTCCCCCGTGTGATTATGCTGGGTATCGGTCATTTGAAGGATAGCGACGAGTCAGCTCGGGAGCAGAATGCACGTTTGCTCTATGTGGGGATGACAAGGGCGCAGGAGTGTTTGTTGCTGACAACATCACAAGAAAATGAATACGGGAAAAGGTTACTGGCCGTTAGTGGGTGAGAATAATTGACAGTGGTCGTTGCAAGAAAACGCCAGGCACTCAATGAACCGATAAGTCGCCTGGCGTCAGTGCTTCCTGTTGACACTATTTATACTGAAGAACCTAGCATGCGACGTAAAGTCCCGTCTTTATCAATCACATGGTGTTTTAAAGCGCCGGCGATATGTAATAAGACGGCTCCTATTAAAACGTAACCGACCAAGCCGTGGGTTTCGTGGGCGAAGGAGGCTAGGGCTTTGTTGTGCGGCATCGATTTCATGGGGTTTTCCGGATCGGTATTGCGGGCGACCACTTCAATACCGAATACGTCGACACCACTACCTCCGTATGCAGACATTAAAAAGCCGGATAGCGGCATAAGAACGGTGCCGATAATCAATACGTAGTGAACTATTTTTGCCAACAACGTTTCCCAGCGCTGGTACTGCCCTACGGGAACGGGCCAACCGTTTTTAATACGCCATAAGACCCGTGCCAGAACGACAAAAAAGATCAAAAAGCCAAACGATTTATGCCAGGGATATAGGCTATAGGTTTTCGTTTCCTCCATATAAATGCCCACCGCCAGTAGGCTGATGACAGTGATAGCGATGATCCAATGGAGCCTTAAGGTTGTTTTGCTAAATTGACTGGGTGTGTCCAATTGCATGCGTTTCCCCTCTCTATAACTCAGTCAACAATACTATACTACTGTGTCATTAACGTGAAGATGAGCGCCGTTTGTTTGACATTTGAGGATTTGCCATCGGGCAGATCACTTTGTGACAGTGCCATCGAGTTACGCTGATTAAACAAACGAAGTTGTATTATTCCCACCAATCGTTCTTTTTGTTGTCAGTGCTGAAAAGAAATACTTTTATTTTTCATGACAAATCGCCTGTGTACTGTTGATCTTAAAAGGGCTTAGCTAAGCTTTTGCTTTTACTCTATGAACAATAAGCAGGTCGCACGGCCACCTACTTATTGCTGTTGAGGTGTTTTAATTAGCCGTTGAGCCCGGAGCGTTGGCATCAACTAAGGCGCGGGAATTTGCCGACCAGTCAAAGCCTCTTTGAATCCGCTCAAAGCGTCGTGCTACCGCTTTGAACATTCGAGGGTCGGTGAAAAGATAGAATTGCTCTTCCTGAATGCCTTCGAGAACGAGCTTGCCGACCACATCGGGGTCGAGACCGTGTTCTAATAATTCTGCAACATCACCGGTGATAACGGGTTTGTCTCCGGAGCTACCAAAGTCTGAGGGACGACTATCGGCGGCTTCAATAATGTTGGTGGCGACAGCACCGGGGCACAGCACCGAGACACCAATATTGGTTTCTTTTAATTCGCTGTAAAGCACCTCATTCATCACCACGACGGCAAACTTACTGGCGTTGTAGGGTGCCCAGCCAGGTCCTGCGTTAACCATACCCGCCATGGATGACGTAGTGACAATATGGCCACCTTCGCCGTGGGCTTTAATTTTTGGCAAGAAAGCACTGATACCGTACTGCACTCCGAGTTGATTGACGGCGATAACCCAATCCCAGTCCTGCTGGGAGAGTTCTTCATAGGTGCCGCCGACATTAATGCCAGCGTTGTTACACAACACATGGACTTTGCCAAAGCGCTCAACCGTAGCATCGGCAGCGGCCTTGACTTGCTCCTGTTTGGTAACATCGCAAATAATGGTGGCGACGTCGACGCCTTTGTCATTGAACTCCTCTTCGGCTGCGCCAAGACGCGCTTCGTTAACGTCGGCGAGCATCAGTTTCATACCTTCATCGGCAAAAGCTCGCGCCATGCCCAAGCCCATGCCGCTGGCACCCCCGGTAATAAAGGCAACTTTTCCTGTTAAATCTCTCATTGAATTTTTCCTATTGGTAAGTTTGGCCGCCAATTATAGGGCTTGGGTGAGCCAGTTATTCATTTTTATAGGCTGTAGGCGGTTGAAAGGGCTATGCGGTTGTGGGATGGGTAAAACTGAGGGGTTAAGCGGGAGAGGAGTGCCAAAAGCAGTGCTGGGGGCTTAGTCTTTATTATTGATTAATGTATTGGCGACAATGTCATAAGAGTGTAAGCGCGCCTGATGATCGTAAATTTGCGAAGTAATGATTAACTCGTCGGCCTCAGTTTTGGCAATGAACTCATTCACTTGTTGATGGATTTTGTCGGCGGTGCCGACCATGGTACAGGCTAGCACATCGTGCAGCATGGCTTGTTGCGTGGCGGGTAGTTTGTTCATGTAGTTAGCGACGGGTGGGGGCAGTTGGCCCGGGGTACCATTCAACAAATTGACAAAGACCTGCTGCCAGGAGCTGGCTAGTAACTCGGCCTCTGCATCACTATCGGCTGCAAATAGACTGATGCCCAGCATTACGTAGGGCTCAGCTAATGCGGCTGAGGGTTTGAATTGTTCTCGATAAACCTTAATGGCATCCATTAATTGCCCCGGCGCAAAGTGTGAGGCAAAGGCGTAAGGCAGACCCAAATGCGCGGCAAGTTGAGCGCCGAACAGGCTGGAGCCAAGAATCCACACGGGTACGTGTTGACCGGCACCGGGTATAGCCCGTACGCGCTGGCCTGAGGTGTCGGCATTGAAATAGCCGATCAGCTCAGCAACATCCTGAGGGAATTGCTCCACTTGTGCATCGCGATGGTTGCGCAATGCGCGACTGGTTGCCGGGTCGGTGCCTGGTGCTCGACCTACGCCGAGATCAATGCGTCCAGGGTGTAGGGCGTCGAGGGTGCCAAATTGTTCGGCGATAACCAGTGGCGAGTGATTGGGCAACATAATGCCACCGGCACCGAGCCGTAGTGTTGATGTGCCCGCCGCAAGATGGGCGATAAGCACTGCGGTGGCTGCGCTGGCAATGCCGGGCATGCCGTGGTGCTCGGCCAGCCAATAGCGATGAAACCCCCAGCCTTCGGCATGCTGAGCTAAATCAAGACTATTGCGCAGAGATGCCCCGACAGTACTACCTGCGCTAATCGGCGAGAGATCGAGTAGAGAGAGGGGAATCATTGGTTTTGCGTATTCTCAGTTGCCACAAGACCCTTTTTAGAGGTTGGTGGTGTCAGTGCTTACCCCTGCAGGGCGCTGACAATTGAGGCAATCTCTTCGTTTGATTGCACCATGATGTCGTGAATGAGCTCATCATCGAGTTTAAGGCGTCCAAATGATTTTACCTCAGCCCATTCGGCGGGTGCTTCATGACCCTGTTCAATAGCCTGTGAAAACAGGTTAGCCACTTGAACAACATCTGTTAAATCGGCTTCAAAGCTGGCTCCGCCCTCGGAATTAGTTGGCACACGGTCGAGTTCTTCGTGTTCCTCTGCGACGGTGATGAGCTCGTCACTAAAGCGCCACGCTTCGAGAATCGCAGCACCGACACCCGTGTGCCATTCGGCGAGGACGTTGTCAAAAGCCTCCTGATTTTCACACAACTCGGGATAATCGTCCATGCGGTCGAGCAGGTAGATTTTGCCAACGTCGTGTAGTAAACCGCCAATTAATGCTTCGTCGGGTTTGATTTTTGTGCGTTTACGGGCGATCACGCAGGAGATTGCGGCGACGTTGAGACTGTGATGCCATAGCTCTTTAAAGTACTTGTCTAACTCACCCAGGGAGTGGGCGTTTAGCACTTGGTCCATAGCGATAGCGACGGCAATACTGTGGGCCATTTTAAAGCCCATACGTGTGATTGCTGTGGGAAGGTCCTTGATCGTTGTCCCTGAGCTATTTAGGGCAGCAGAATTGGCGACCTTTAATAAACGGGCAGAAAAAGAGGGTTCGGTACCAACAACGGTGGCGACTTGTTTCGCTGATACGTCAGGATCTTCCAGAATGTTTTTGATTTTTAGCGCAACATCCGGCAATGAGGGAAGCCTAACCGTTCCCTTAGACAGCTCATTACTAAGTGACTGAACAAACTCGAAGCCAATGGAATTCACGTTTTCTCTCTTTTGTCATCGTTGCATGCGGTGCTGAGAACCTCGCTGACGTCCCTGTTTGCGTTGGCTTTTATGGCCATATTTAACCTTAATTACAGTGGAGCGGCAAACCACTGTCCATGAAATTCTTCTGGAGAGTTTGGAAGAGTGGAGCCGTGTCACAATATAGACCCCATTTCTCATTCATGCGAGAGCAATTTTTCCGTGCTTACCGAGTCGTCGGTAGATCCTAGTAGACCAGGATGGGTGCAGAATTCGTTTACTCAATGGGATTGGTTTCTATGGGGGTCATCGCCGGGTTCTTGTCAGGCACAAAATTGAGGGCGACGGAATTAATGCAATAACGCAGGCCGGTAGGGGCTGGGCCGTCGTCAAACACGTGTCCTAGATGCTCGCCACAACGGGAGAGTATTTCTGTGCGTTTAAAACCGAGAAACCAGTCATCCTTGAGCACAATATTGTTTTTGTCCAAGGCTTCCCAAAAACTTGGCCAGCCGGTTCCCGATTTGAATTTGTGGCTGGAGTGAAAGACTGGCAGCTGGCAGCCTGCGGTGACATAGACGCCACTATCTTTGTTGTCGAGTAACTTACCGGTAAAAGCACGCTCAGTTTTGCTCCGCCACATGATATCGTACTGTTCTTTGGTGAGCAGTTGCTTCCAGGTGGCCTTGCTAATGGTGTCCAGCTGTCGCTGCTCTGCAATGAGCTGGCGAGCGTCGGCCAGTGTCATCGCTTGCTGCTTGTCATTTTCTTGATCAGAACCCAGCGACAGCGCTAGACTGGCTGTAAGACCGGTGGCAATAACACATAAAAGGGCGAGGCCGGATCTTTTCATAGTGGGTGTACTCACTGCTAATGGAATGTATCTATAAGGTATAAGAGACGGATAAGCCAATAATAGTTCAATTAGGTTTTTCTGGCTCAGTCCGGCTCGTTTTGTCTGTCTACATAGAGTCTCAATCTAATAATAAGGAGATGATGAATGCGTCATAAAGTATGGTTGGAAGTGGCTATGAACGGTGCCTGGACGCGGGCCTTGCAACCTAATATCCCCGTGACGGCTGAGGAGATTACCCGGGAGGGTATCGACTGTTGTAATGCTGGTGCGGCCATTGTTCATGCCCATAGTTTAGACCCCGAAAGCGGTAAGCAAAATGCCGATGTCGATATTTGCCAAACCTTTATCGAGGGTATCCGCGAGCAGGTCGATGCCATTGTTTATCCTTCTTCGCTCGAAATACCCATGGCAGATGATGCTGAAAGCCGCAACCGTACAACCAATGAGCTGTGTCGCCGAGGGGTGCTTGAATGGGGTATTTTAGACCCTGGGTCGTGTAATTTTGCCATGAAGGGTGTCAATATATTTGGCAACGATGGCAATGTTTACAACAACCCGCCGGATGTGTTGCGAGCCAGTGCGGAAATGGCGGTAGAGTATGGTTGGCGACCCTCCTATGCTTGTTATGAGCCGGGTTTTGTACGTGAGGGCGCGAAACTCTACAAGGCTGTCAAAGGCATGCAGACCCCAGTTTATCGCTTTATGCTGTCTGACGGCTTTACCTTTTGCTTTCCTCCTCGAGAGTGGGCAATTGAGGCATTAGCAAAATTAATGGAGGAAGAAGCCCCCGGCGCACCGTGGATGGTAGCGGGGCTCGATATCAACACCCTTCCTTTAATCCCTAAGATCGTCGAGTTGGGCGGCCATGTGCGGGTGGGGTTGGAAGATGCACCCTTTCAGTCGACGAAAACTAATGTGCAATGGGTTGAAGAGGCGGTGAAAGCAATTCGTGTCGCCGGTGGTGAACCTGCAACAGCAGCGGAGATTAGAGAAAGCTTTTGTTAGAAAAGGGGGCGTTAAGCCGTCAAAGCCATTGAGCTATTAAGATTGAGCCATTAAGCATGTTGAGCCATTAAAAAAGCCCCACTAACCTGTGTCATATCTTCAGACTAGTGGGGCTTTCGTGTCTGACACGATGAGGTGAGACGTTGGTTTTATTCGTCGCCAAGTACACCCATCAGATGCAGCAAGCTAGTGAATAAATTATAGATGGCAACGTAGAGCGTCACGGTAGCCATAATATAGTTAGTCTCACCGCCATTGATAATTTCGCTGGTCTGCCAGAGAATCATTGCCGACATCAAAATGACGAACATTGCGGAAACAATGAGCGACAGACCTTGCATTTCAAGGAAATAAGCGCCAATGCCCGCGAGGAAGGCAACGATAACGCCCACCATAATAAAACCGCCCAGGAAGCTGAAGTCTTTGCGCGAGCTCAGTGCATAGAAAGAGAGACCGACAAAGGTGATGGCGGTGGCAGCCAATGCATTCATCACTAGCTCAGTGCCATTGGGCAAGCCGAGGTACATATTGAGAATGGGGCCGAGGGTGAAGCCCATAAAGCCGGTGAGGGCAAAGACAAATACCAGGCCGAGGGCGCTTTCACGAAATTTGGTGGTTAAAAACAAAAGACCAAAATAGCCTACTAAAGTGACGATAAAACCGGGATGTGGCAGGTTTAACGTCATTGAAATGCCCGCAGTGGCGGCGCTAAAAAGCAGGGTCATCGACAACAAAATATACGTGTTACGGATGACTTTGTTGGATGCCAATACCGACGTCTGTTTCTCGATACCTGGCGATTGAGTGGATGTATTCATACTGAGCCTTCCTTTCAAATGCGCTATGTCAAAGTGAGGGTCGAAGAAAAGATTCACGACCTTTAGCCGAATAGTAACGTGTTCTCCCTGTCTTTGTAACAGTTCAATGGAAAGTCATTGAGCGATCTGGGAAATATCAGCGTAGACGACGATGCTCCAGCACCGGCATATTTTGTCGTAGTGTTTTAACGTGAGCGAGATCGATATCGGCAATGATAAAACCCTCCTCGTCATCCATTTCGGCAAGTACTTCACCCCAGGGGTCGATTATGGCTGAGCCGCCCCAAGTGGGTTTTTTGGGATGGTCGCGGTGACAAAGGTTGGCTCCGACAACGTAACTCAGGTTCTCCACCGCCCGTGCACGCAACAAAAGTTGCCAATGGGCCTGTCCGGTGGCAGCAGTAAAAGCCGAGGGTGCCACGAGGATTTCAGCACCCTGTTCGGCAAGTTGGCGATAGAGTTCGGGAAAGCGCAGGTCATAACAAACGCTCATGCCGACACAGCCACAAGGCGTTTGTGCGACCACCGGGTGTGTGCCGTGAGCGTAGCTATCGGATTCACAATAATGCTTGCTGGTTTTTTGTACATTGACATCGAATAGATGAATTTTTTGGTAAGCGGCTACTTCGCGGCCACCGGCATCGTAGAGCAGGGACGTCGCGTGGGGTTTATCGCTATTTCTTGAAACAGCCTGCTCAGCGAACAGTGGCAGTGTGCCGGCGATTAGCCACAGGCCGTGTTGACGCGCTTGTTCGGCAAAAAATTGTCGAGCCAGACCTTTTTCGGCCTCAGCTTCAGCAACGGTTTGTGTATCGCGCACATTGTAGTAAACGAAGTGCTCAGGCAGTACCACGAGTTGGGCACCGTCACGGGCGGCCTCACCAATATAGCGGGCGGCGGCGGCAAGATTATTTCTCGGGTCACCGTCGCTTTTGAGCTGAATAGCGGCGATTTTGGCCATGGTAGCTCCTTCCATTATTTTGAATAAGAGGTTCTGTGGTTTATGCCGTACTGTCTATGTTAGTCGGTTTTATCGCTGAATATGCGATCGATTTCAACCTCGGGGTTATTGAGGTCGCCCGTGATGGTGTAACTGATACTGGAGATCCGGTCCACCTGTTTTTCAAAAATCCTACTGGTGATGTAAACCCCCGCAGCAGCGGGGAGGCCGCCAGCGAGAGCGGCGATCCAGGGTAAATTAGTGCCAACGGGCAACGTTGCAATTAAGCGTGCGTCGATGGTTTCTTCGACCAGATTGGTCTGGCCTAATAAGCGTAATTTACCAGAGGGCAGGGTGACGACGATGGGCTCTTCAAAGCGGATTTGATGTTCATCAAAAGCGAGGCCGCCCTTCATACTGTCGAATTGAACGCCTGTTGAAAATAAATCTGAAAAATCAAATTTCAGGCGTCGTAACCACGTGTCGAAATTGATTAAGCCAATAACTTTAAGCAGAGCATTAGTGGTCGTACCCGGCGCCTGAAAGAAACGGCCTTTTTCGAAGCGGAGGGTGATATTACCTCTCAGAGGACGGGTCGGAAGGTCCCAGGGTTTGCCCTGCCAGTTTAAATCCGTAAGAAAAGCGGCGCGATTGGTGGTGAGCATCATCGGCATATCCCAGGCTTTGAGTACACTGCCGAGGTCATCGCTGAGCAGTGCTCCAGTGAATTCACTATGGTGCTCACCGTTTATTTTTTGCCAATTCAGTTGTGCTGTATTGCCACCGGGCGCTTTGTTGATGGTGATGCCGGTGATTTCTGCCTGAATCTGATCGATGCTAACGCCTTGTTTGTTGGCCTGCATAACAAAGGCGAGGCTGCCTAGTTCTTTATCGCCAATGCGTAGACCCTCGGTGGCAAAATCCAGGGCGGGCAGTGTACTGGGGTCGAGATCGCTTAAAAAACTTTCTTCGCTGCCGAACTCAGGCCTGGGAAGTGTGAGGTAGTTTAAGCGTGCCACTATGGGTTGATGCCCGCCTTCGGGGACGCGAATTTTTCCGGCAAGTGTTGGGCTGTCAAGATCAATATCCCATAGTTGTTTGCTGTGCAGAGCATCGACAGTGACGCCGTTAAGTGGAAACCCGGCTGCGCTAAAGTGATCTATATCGACCACTGCACGGGTATCAAAGCCGGGCATACTTGCGCCGTTAGCAGATGCCGGATTGTTTAGAAGTAGGGCTAACCATTCATCCAGGTCGAACACGGGGGTGTGCCCCGTTACGAAGAGTCCTTTTTGCTTAGCCTGCTGAGGTAAGGTGCGTTTAGCTAAATTGTGCTCAGGTAAATCGTATTTGCTGTTACTTTTCGTGCTTTCGAGGCTGTTTTTGTCACCGATGTGAATAATACCGCTAGCTAGCTGATGGTTGGCAATACTGAGTTGCGCATTAAGCTTGTCAGTGTGGGCACTGATGAGTAGATCGTTTTCGCGAAACGCCAGAGTAGCGTGCAGGGGCCAGATATCGCCTCTCGTTTTGTGTAGAGGGGCGGGTAAAGCGATGTCGATGTCCTGCAAGTCAGAGCGCAGAGCGAGTGTTGCAACCGAGTCCTTGTCCGGCCCAAGGAAGGAGGCTGTGTAGGCAGCCGTTCCCGTGATGTTCTCGGTAAACAGGGGTTGCCAGGCGGGTGCCAGAGACAAATCGAAAAGCCCTGCTGCGTCAATTCGTAGTCTCCCGTTTTGGGTGGCGATAGTGGTCTTGAGTGCTTGTCCCCAGATTGATCCCGTTATATCCGGAGAGTAGAGCCCATCCTTGTCATTGTACGCAATGCTTCCCTCTAACTGTTTGAAAAGAATAGGTTGAAAATCACGCAGTTGCATGCTTCCGTGGCGAATGTCTGCCGCCACTCGGTAGGACTCACCCTGGCGATTTTTTGATAAGGGAATAACCAGGTCAAGCTCCGCAGAAGTTTCTCCGTGTACTTGCCAACTTTGTAGGGCGGATACTCTACTAGCTAGAGGTGAATTGAGCAGGTTATCGACAGCAGTGTCTAGAGACGAGGTAATATTGGCTTTAATCGACAGCAGCTCACCGGGCAAAGTGGCGATGAGGGCTCTGTCGAGCTGTGCTGATTGGGGGCCATCGCCAATTTTGGCGTTGTTTATGATGCCGGTGAAAAGCGTGTTGTCGATAGTGATCTGGCCGGAAAAGTCACTCAGTTTTGGCCAGTCTGGGTCGTAATCGATCACACCATTTGTCAACCGACTATAGAATTGAATACTGCGTTGTTGATGGCTTTCGCCGTTGAGTGAACCACGCCAGATAAAGCCTGCTTCGTTAATCTGTGTATCGCCTATTGAGCGTTCAAGCCAGTCGAGTAAATTTGGATTGAGTATTGCCGGAATGTAGTTATCTCGGTAGCGGGAATGGCTATTCTTAATACCTGCCTGAAGAAACATTTCTGGGTCCCGGTCGTTGCTAGCCGTTGGGATATCGAGACTGATATAGGCGCGAATTTCCCCTTCTTGGCCCCGTATATCAATCGGTCCACCAGCAATTTGCAGACTAGAATCATCAGGTAGCCAGGCAATGTTAACGCGACCCAACGAGGGGCCGTAGTGCATAAAATCTGTGTAGATGCCTGGGTAGTGCATGGCAAAATTATCGTCTGTATCCAGATCGAAATAACCCCCATCGCCCTGCCATTGAAAGTAGCCACTGAGCCCACGAACAGCCGGCGCGTGGTGCCATGAGTCGAGAGACAGTTGTTTAATATGGGCACTGAATTGAGTGAGAGGCTGTGTTTCCTCCAGGTCGAGTGCGAATGTTAAACCTTGCAATTGGCCAGAAGGGTTTAGTGTCTCGAGCAGTTTTGCAGCGGTTTCGCCCCCCAGCTGAGCTTGCACCAGGCTGTATTTAAGGGTGGATAGGTTGATGTGGTCAGCCGCTACGGCAATTTGATGCCAGTCTTTACCAAGGCCCTGCTGAAAGCGCATGTTCAATGGTTCGATGCTTAGATCTCCCCAGTCAAAATGCAGGTTTTGACACTGTAAGCCCCAGTTTTTACCACTGGAAAACCAGCCGGTGAGGGTTGTATCAAGATTCGTAATAGGTGGCAGCTTAGTGTCCCAGTTTAAAGGGATCTCTTCTGCCTTCATCTTGCCGCGTAAATCAAAGTGACCCGGTCTAAGTGACGTTATCCATAGCTCGGCATTGAGCAGAGTGTCAGAGTCTGTTGTTGACTTGAGGTGCGAAAGGGGGTGCCAACCGCGAAGAATGATGCCCAGAGCATTGCGCAGGTTAATCTGACTAAAGTTGATATAGGCCTTGCCATCGAACTGCTCCCAGTCGGAGGGATCGCCTCTGCCCTCAATAAGTAGCTCAGCGCTATCCTCCGTCTGGTTTACTGATAGACGGGCTCGTGCGCGATGAAAATTGCCGTTGCTTTCGATTTGAGCATCGTCGATAAAAAGTGTCGTTGCCGTGCCATCATAAAAGGTAACATGGACAGCAACTTGCTCGATGCCAATGTGCGTGCTGAGCAGGACTGTCTGAATGATGGCATCCATCTGTCCCTGGGTGCTGGTTTTATCATCGAGACTAGAAAGGGGGAAATTGTTGACGAACCACTTGCCCTCGGCATTTTCACGCAGCGCGAGTTTTACCGTGCCGATGCTCAGGTCATTCCAGATAATTTCTCCCTTGAAAATACTGCGTAAGATGTCGAGCTCTGACTGGACATTGCTAATAGTAATAGCGGGAGCTTCGCCCTGAGAGGCGATGCTTAGGCCTTGGGCCTGAAGCTTGGGGGTTAGCCGTGTCCAGCTACCGCCCAGGTGTTCAGTAGAGATCTGAACGTCGAGTCGCTCTGAAAGTAGCTGCCCAATGAACTCCTGACGTTGTTCAAGGTAGGGCAATAGCTGACGGCCGATGATGACCAGCAGGGCATAGCAAATGATTAAAAAGGCGAGAGCAGACCAAGCATAGCGGGCGCTACGCTTTAATACTGCGGGAACATCCAATGAGGGCAACTCCTAACAGACCGCTAAACAGTGATAATGTCGTACTGCTCCTGAGTGTAGCTGCCCTCGGTGCGGAGTTCGATAGGGCAATTGATTTCTTGCTCTGCAGCACTGAGGTAGGCGGCTTCTTTATCAAGAATACGTTCAACCACGGCGGGTGAAGCCAGAACCAGTCTTTTTTTCGCTGCGTCAGTGCCGGTATGGCTGACGATTTCGCGCAGGATAGAAAATGCGGTCGTTTCCACTGATTTTAAAAAGCCTCGTCCTTGGCAGTGGTCACAGGGTTCACAAAGCACACGCTGCAGACTTTCGCTAGTACGTTTGCGAGTCATTTCTACCAGGCCTAGCTCAGACACGCCAGTGACTTTCATTTTGACATGGTCGAGCTCCAGTTCTTTTTCTAAACGTCGCAATACCTGGCGTCGGTGCTCGGTGTCCTTCATATCAATAAAATCGAGAATGATAATGCCGCCGAGGTTGCGCAGGCGCAGCTGCCG
This sequence comes from uncultured Gammaproteobacteria bacterium, assembly GCA_913058345.1. Taxonomy (GTDB): domain Bacteria; phylum Pseudomonadota; class Gammaproteobacteria; order Pseudomonadales; family Porticoccaceae; genus Reddybacter. The sequence goes on along the minus strand of CAJXQR010000012.1, from coordinate 15,919 downwards.
TGCAATGGCACTGGCTGCTTCGAGGTTGGTGGTATAGATAGTTTCGCTAAGATTGCGGTGCCCAACAAATCCTCCCGTGTTGACGTCAATAGTCGTCATGGCTTCGGTTTGGTCGAGAATTAGATAGCCGCCGGACTTCAACTTGACTTTACGCTCCAGAGATTTGTTAATCTCATCTTCGACGCCATAAAGGCTGAATATGGGCCGCTTTTCTTCGTAATACTCCAAGTTTTCGAGCATTTCCGGGCTGAAATTCTCGGTGAAGCGAGACATTTGTTTGTGTATGTCGATGGAGTCGACACGAATCCGCTCTACCTCTTCGGCAGCAAGGTCGCGCATCACACGCAGCGATAAAGGTAGATCGTGGTAAATACAGGTTCGTGGCGGCAGGCGGGTCATCTTATCTTTCACCAGGCCCCACAGGCGGTGTAGGTAGTCGACATCGGTACGAAACTCGTCTTCCTCGACGCCATCGGCAACGGTTCGAATAATATAGCCGCCGCCTTCCTGCTTCATACCGCTCGCTTCGACGGCGAGATCGAGCTGTTTGCGCAGACGTTCCCTTTCTTCTTCGCTCTCGATACGTTGAGAAATGCCAATATGGTCAACGCTGGGCATATAAACCAGGTAGCGTGAAGACACTGATAAATGGGTGGAGAGTCGCGCGCCCTTACTGCTGATTGGTTCTTTAATCACCTGAACGGGAAGCACCTGGCCCTCGCGCAACAATTGACGAATATCGGGCGTTGCCTCCGGGGTTTCCTCACCACTGGGCGCTGCGGTTTGCACAATGTCATTGGCGTGGATAAAGCCGGCTTTCTCGAGGCCAATTTCCACGAAGGCAGCCTGCATACCGGGCATAACACGGACGACCTTGCCATTGTAAATATTGCCGACAAGGCTACGATTGCCCACTCTTTCAATGGCTATGTCGACCAGTACACCCTCTTCAATGCGGGCAACGCGGGTTTCCGAGGGCGTGATGTTAACGAGTATTTCTGCTTTCATCGTGCATTCCAGCTGGCAATATTAAAACGTTCAAGTAACTCGAACGTTTGCATCAGCGGTAGGCCAACGGCCCCAGAATAACTACCTGTAATACCCTCTACGAACACGGCTCCCAGTCCTTGTATAGCATAGGCGCCCGCTTTTCCCTGGGGCTCTCCCGTTGACCAGTAGCGTTCGTATTCTTGTTCTTTTAGAGTTCGAAAACGCACAGAGGTTTCTGATAGCCTGAGTTCTGTATGGCCTTCGGCAACTACCGCAATGGCGGATAATACCCTATGGCTTCGCCCTGACAAAGCCCGTAATGTGGCAATTGCCGCCGACTTGTCCACAGGTTTGGAAAAAATTTTGTTGTCGAGTACTACGGCAGTGTCTGCACCGAGTATGGGCAGGTTAGTTTCTGTCATTTGTTGCGCTACCGCTCGGGCTTTTCCAAGCGCGAGCCGCTGGACATAGTCCTCAGGAGTTTCATTGGGATAATGGGTTTCATCAATATTGGCAGGGTGAACAGTGAAATTGACGCCGATTTGACGCAGAAGTGCCGCACGCCGAGGGGAGGAAGAGGCCAGAACAAGGCCGGCATCAGTGAATGATTGGTTCATAGTCGTTGATCAACAATACGCTTATCGAAAAATCCGCTGTAGGTGATACAGGCTGCCCGCTACCAGGGGCCAGAGCAGAGCGCTGCTGAGGGCTGGGTAGAATATGGGCCAGCTGAACACGATATCTTCTGACACAAGGCGAGTACTCATCCAGATAGTTTGATACAGCATCACAATGAGCATGGCAGCCAGACATTGGAAGGGAAGACTTAAATGGCGAGCACGATTTTCCTGGGTTTTCAGGAGGTAAGCGGTTACTGACATGGCGAGTGCGTTCTGGCCAATAACGTTACCGTATAGTAGGTCGAGAAGAAGACCGCTGAACCAGACAAAGGTAATGCCCACGTGTTGCGGCTGGGCAAGCAGCCAATACGCAGAAATGAGGAGTACAAAAGGAGGTCGCCAAAACGCCAGGTCGCCTTGCAACGGCAAGCTGTAAAGAAACAGACCGGCTATCAGGCTGAGGCATAGGGCCATCAGCGGTAACGGGTTATTGCTCTGAGGCATGGTTTGGGTCAAGTTTTTCCGGTGCCGGTGCCGGTGCCGGTGCCGGTGCCGGTGCCGGTGCCGTTTGCGGGTAATTATCGAGAGCTTCTACTGATGAAAAAACAACGAGTAGATGCAGACTGCGGTCGACCTTGGCGGCTGGGGTGATGCTGACTTCTATGAATGCCTGGCCGGGGTCTCTGTCGATCATGCTCACGGTGCCGACCGGATAGCCTGAAGGGAATCGCTGGCCAAGTCCCGAGCTAAGTAGAGTATCACCGACCTGGATATCCTGGGTTGGCGATACATGACGTAGACGCAGGCGTTGGAAATCACCGCTACCCTCAATAATACCGCGCACATTATTCCGCAAATTGTAAACGGGCAGGGCGTGACTGGAGTCGGTGATCAGTAGTACGCGGCTGTGGTTTTCGAAGACTTCAACGACCTGGCCCATCAAGCCTTCGCCGTCGATCACGGCCAATCCTTCACTGATATTGTCCGATGTTCCCCTGTTGATCGTGATGATATGGCGAAAGGGGTCGGATGAAATGCCCACCAGGTCAGCGACAATCACGTTGTTTTTAATCAGTTCAGCGCCGTTGAGCAAACTTTTTAATTGCAGGTTTTCAGCTGATAGCTCCGCCATACGCTGTAGTTGAGCCTTGTAGACTAAAATTTCAGTTTTCAGCTTATTATTATTGGCAATGATAACGGCGCGACTTTCCAGCGACTGATCGTTCCACTCGCGCCATCGCAGGGGCAGCGTGGATGCCCACCGAAAGGGTTGGGCCAGGGGTTCTAACCAGACGTGGGCGGGATGCAACCAGGGAGTAAAGGAATCGAGAGCGATCAAGGTTAGCGCCGCCAATGCGAGAATCAGCATACGCTGTGGCGACGAACTTTGCTTAAAAAGGTTTTTGATGACTCTGACTCGGTGGGTTTTGCTCAGTGGCGCGGAATTAGGGAGACAAAATGTCGAGGTGGCGTTTATCCATCATGTTCAAGGCCTTACCGCCGCCACGGGCGACGCAGGTAAGTGGGTCCTCGGCGACCAGTACCGGGAGTCCGGTTTCATGAGTCAGAAGCAGGTCCAGGCCCTTCAGTAAGGCCCCCCCTCCGGTCAGGACAATGCCGGCTTCGGCAATATCCGAGGCCAGTTCCGGAGGTGACTGCTCGAGTACGCGTTTCACACCTTGCACAATAGCGGCCAAGGGTTCTTGAATAGATTCGAGGATTTCGTCGCTATTCAGGGTAAATTGTTTGGGTACACCTTCCGCAAGGTTGCGACCGCGGACATCTATTTCCGTGACCTCACTACCGGGGTAGGCACTGCCGACTTCCACTTTTATGCGCTCGGCCGTGGCGTCACCAATGACTGAGCCGTAGCGACGGCGCACATAGTTGGTGATGGCCTCGTCAAAGCGATCTCCGCCCATGCGGACAGAGTCAGAATAGACCACGCCGTTGAGAGAAAGAATGGCAATTTCCGTAGTGCCACCGCCGATGTCGACCACCATCGAGCCACAGGCTTCTTCTACTGGTAGTCCGGCACCGATCGCTGCAGCCATCGGTTCTTCAATCAGGTGAACGATGCGGGCACCAGCGCCCTCAGTGGACTCGCGAATTGCGCGCTTTTCAACTTCTGTCGCCAGACAAGGCACGCAAACCAGCACACGGGGGCTGGGAGGTATCAAACTGTGAGAATGCACTTTTTTAATAAAGTGCTGGAGCATTTTTTCGGTGACCTGAAAATCGGCAATGACGCCATCTTTGAGGGGTCGAATTGCGCTGATATTGCCAGGGGTGCGGCCGAGCATACGCTTGGCTTCAACGCCAACCGCCTCAACGGTTTTTTGTCCGTGATGATGGCGAATGGCAACCACCGAGGGTTCGTTGAGAACAATGCCCTTACCGTTGATATAAATTAGAGTGTTGGCCGTGCCCAGATCAATGGACAGGTCGTTGGAAAACATCCCGCGTAAGCGCTTTAACATAATGGTGAATCGTTCCTCAAATAAAGCGCTCCCTGAGAGCGGCATTTGTCGCAGATAATTAGTACGGGGTTCGGTGATTATAAAACTGGCGAAACTGTAACAACGGCGGGGATTTAGGGCAAGGTGTAAATATGATACCTTACGCCGCTTTGAAGATATTTCAGGAATGAAATCCCACTATGTCGGTCGATAGAGAAGATATTGAAAAACTTGGTGAATTGGCGCGTATAGATATCAGCGATGAAAACGCCAAGTCGAGTGTGAAAAGTATTAATGATGTGTTGGCACTGGTCGAGCAGTTACAGGCTGCCGATACAGCGAACATTGAGCCCTTGGCCAATCCTCTGGAAGCTCGACAGCGCTTGCGTCCCGACGAGGTGAGCGAGACGAACCGTCGAGAAGAATTTCAGGCTATTGCCCCGGCGACGGAAGAAGGTCTCTATTTGGTGCCAAAAGTCATCGAGTAGATGCTTTTGTATCTATAGCGGAACACAAGCAGGCATGCCGTTAGCGACATCATCAGTCGTTGGCGTGTCGTATTTTAAGCACGGTCTCTGTGGAGACAGTCTGAGGAGACAGGATGCACAACCTAACCCTGGCCGAATTAAGTGCAGGCCTAGACGCTGGCCAATTTTCCAGTGTCGAAGTGACGCAGCATTTTCTCGCCCGCATCAAGCGGCTTGATGGCAATTACAATAGTTTTATTACAGTGACAGAAGAGCGCGCTCTGGCTCAGGCTAGCAAGGCTGACAAACAGCGGTCTGCAGATGCAGATAGCGTTTCGGCACTTTGCGGCGTACCAATTGCCCATAAAGATATTTTCTGCACTGCGGGAGTCCGCACCAGCTGTGGGTCGAAAATGCTCGACAATTTCGTGCCGCCCTACGATGCCACTGTGGTTGAAAATCTGGCCGCTGCCGGGGTGGTCGTATTGGGTAAGACCAATATGGATGAATTTGCCATGGGCTCGTCCAACGAAACCAGCTATTACGGCCCGGTTAAAAACCCCTGGCATAGCGATTGTGTGCCTGGGGGTTCCTCCGGGGGATCAGCGGCAGCAGTGGCGGCGCGGTTGACGCCAGCGGCAACGGCCACTGATACCGGTGGCTCCATCCGTCAGCCCGCAGCCCTGTGCGGTATTACAGGATTGAAACCCACCTACGGGCGTGTGTCGCGCTGGGGCATGATTGCATTTGCGTCGAGTCTCGATCAGGGCGGACCTATGGCGCGTACCGCTGAAGATCTCGCGCTGATGCTCAATCATATGGCGAGTTTTGACACTAAGGATTCCACATCGAGTGAGCAGAGTGTCCCCGATTATTGCGCGGGGCTAAGCCAGGATATTAGCGGTATGACCATCGGTGTCCCGGAAGAGTATTTCGGCGAGGGCCTGAACCCAGTGACTGAACAAGCTGTCAACGCAGCGCTGGCGGAATTGGAAAAGCAGGGTGCGAAACTGAAGGCTATTAGCTTGCCCCATTCCCATCTCTCTGTTCCCGCCTATTATGTGATTGCGCCAGCCGAGGCATCAGCTAACCTGTCCCGCTTTGATGGTTCGCGTTACGGTTATCGCTGTGAAAATCCAGTCGATTTACGCGATATGTACATGCGCAGCCGTTCCGAGGGCTTTGGCGATGAGGTTAAAAGACGTATTTTGGTCGGCGCCTATTGCCTATCGGCGGGTTATTACGATGCTTACTACAACAAAGCTATGCAGATACGGCGTTTAATTAAGGAAGATTTTGTCAGTGCTTTTAGAGACGTGGATATGATTGCCGGTCCCACCTGCCCCAATCCAGCCTTCGAGTTTGGTGCCAAGGGCGACGATCCGGTGGCCATGTATCTGGAAGATATCTACACTATTGCCACCAACTTAGCTGGTTTGCCTGGCATGTCCCTGCCTTGCGGTTTGGTTGACGACAAGCCTGTTGGCCTGCAACTCATTGGCAATTATTTTGACGAGGGACGCATGCTCAATGTTGCTCATCGCTATCAACAGGCCAGCGATTGGCATTCACGCTGCGCCCCCGGCATCGATTAAGGAGTACGGACAGCATGACATGGGAAACCGTAATCGGCCTGGAAGTTCACACCCAGCTCGCGACAAAGACCAAGATTTTTTCTGGCGCTAGTACTGCATTTGGTGCCGAGCCCAACACTCAGGCTTGTGCTATTGATTTGGCCATGCCCGGCACATTGCCGGTACTCAATGCAGAAGCGGTGCGTATGGCGGTGATGTTTGGCGTCGCCATTGATGCTGAGATTGGATTGATTTCCGCTTTCGAACGAAAAAATTATTTTTACCCCGATCTACCCAAGGGCTACCAAACGACCCAGCTTGAAAAACCTATTGTGCTTGAGGGCAAGGTTGATATTCAGCTCGACGATGGCCGCACTAAAACTGTCCGCATTCATCACGCTCATCTAGAAGAAGATGCGGGTAAATCCCTCCACGAGGACTTCCACGGTATGTCGGGCATTGACCTTAATCGTGCTGGCACGCCGCTGATCGAGATTGTTTCTGAACCCGATATGAGCAGCCCGGAAGAGGCGGTTGCTTTCGCTAAAAAACTGCATGCATTGGTAGTGTCTATCGGTATTTGTGATGGCGAAATGGCACAGGGTTCCATGCGTTTCGACGTCAATGTGTCAGTGCGCAAAAAAGGCGAAGCGTTGGGAACGCGTACGGAAACAAAAAATCTCAACTCCTTTCGTTTTATGGAACGAGCGATTGAGCAGGAAGTGGAGCGCCAAATTGACTTGCTAGAAGACGGTGGCAGTGTGGTACAGGAAACTCGACTTTACGATGGCGACACCCATACTGCCCGTTCGATGCGTAGCAAGGAAGAAGCCAATGACTATCGCTACTTCCCTTGCCCGGATCTACTGCCGGTAGAAATTGATCAGGCCTATGTCGATGCCGTGCGTGCTTCGTTACCGGAATTACCAGAGGCCCGGCGCGCCCGCTTTGTCGAGAGCTATGGTTTGTCGGCTTATGACGCGGGTGTTCTTTCCGATGAGCCAGCAACGGCCACTTATTTTGAAGCTGTTGCGGGTCAGTGTGGCGATGCGAAACTAGCTGCCAACTGGGTCATGGGCGAATTGGCTGCACGTTTAAATAGTGAAGACCAGCTGATACAGCACTGCCCTGTGAGCGCAGAACAACTGGCGGCTTTAATTGCCCGCATTGTCGACAAAACGATCTCCAATAAAATGGCTCGTGAAGTATTTTCTGCCATGTGGGCCGGTGAAGGTGAACCCGATACTATTATCGAAGCCCGTGGTCTGAAGCAAGTGTCCGATAGTGGTGCGATTGAAGGTATGGTTGATGAGGTGATTGCCAATAGCTCTAAGCAAGTGGAGAATTATCGGCAGGCGGATGAGTCCAAACGGCCCAAAATGCTGGGCTACTTCGTCGGTCAAATTATGAAAGCGTCCAAGGGGCAAGCCAATCCACAGCAGGTCAATGAGGTCTTGCTGCAAAAACTAAATGCTCTGCTCTAAATAGTATTCGTCCGATAGTCAAACTTGGTTAATTCTATTCAGTCAGCAAATAATGTTAGGAAATAAACAATGGCTTTAAAGAAAGATAAGCAAAAAGTGCTTGGTGAAATGCTGGACGACCAGCGTATCAAACGCTTTTTAGATTATGAGGCGCCAAAGGGTGTCGATGCTGATTTTCATGTGCTTGAAAAAGCTTATCGCGGTATGCGAGCCGAAAACTTCATGACATTTTTACATTTTTTCACAGCGGCAAAAAGAAATCTTCATGCCACCAACCCCGAGGGCAAGAGCTTGCTCGATATAGTCTCTACACATCGGCATGCTGATGATTATGTTGCGGCTTTAAAAGAGCATTTGGCGAAATAGTATTGATAGCACCACACTATTCATTCATGTATCACTCAACAAAATAAGGAAGCATCATGTCCGATACCGTGAGTTTTTCAAAGCAGGGCGAAATAGGCCTGATTAAAATCAATAACCCTCCCGTAAATGCCTTGAACCAATCTGTTCGCGCGGGTTTGAAAGCCTGCGTTGAGCAGGGGCTGAGTGACGACAGCGTTAAAGCCATGGTATTGATTTGCGAAGGCAGAACCTTTATTGCCGGCGCCGATATCACAGAATTTGCCAAAGGTATGGGTGAACCCGGGCTGGTGCCGGTCATTGGTAATATGGAAACGGCGAGCAAACCCATCGTTGCGGCGATTCACGGTACTGCCCTTGGTGGTGGGCTGGAAGTTGCCCTGGGCTGTCATTACCGCGTTGCTCTGGCTTCGGCCAAAGTGGGTTTGCCTGAAGTTCACCTCGGCTTGTTGCCCGGTGCGGGTGGCACTCAGCGATTACCGCGCCTGGTGGGCGCCCAGGCGGCACTGGAGCTTATTGTTGGCGGGGGTCATGTACCTGCAACTAAGGCACTGGAGCTGGGTATTATTGATGAGATTGTAGAGGGTGATCTGGAAGCAGCTGGCATCGCCTATGCTGAAAAGCGACTTGCCGAAGGTGTTGGTCCCCGCGCTATACGCGATATTACCCCCGAACCTGCTGGGCCTGAAGTGTTTGACGATTTTGAGAAAAGTATTGCCCGCAAACAGCGCGGTTTTCTCGCACCTTTCCATATCATTAAATCTATACGTGCGGCTTTTGAACTACCTTTCGATGAAGGCATGGCCCGAGAAGCAGAGCTGTTTATGGAATTAATGCAGTCCTCGGAGTCGGCAGCGCAGCGCCATATCTTCTTTGCTGAGCGCGAAGTCGCTAAAGTCCCGGGTTTGGCGAAAGATACGGTTAAGCGAAAAATAAACAGCGGCGCGGTTGTTGGCGCCGGCACGATGGGCGGTGGCATTGCGATGAACTTTGCCAATGCGGGCATCCCTGTCAAGCTGTTAGAAATGAAGCAGGAATTTCTCGATAAAGGTATCGCTTTAATTCGTAAAAACTATGAAAACACGGCAAAAAAAGGCCGTATTTCCATGGCTGATGTTGAAAAACGCATGGCTTTGATCGAGCCAACGTTAAGCTACGATGACATCAAAGACGTGGATATTGTGATTGAAGCCGTCTTCGAAAATATGGATGTGAAAAAAGAAGTCTTTAAAAAGCTTGATAGTGTGTGTCGTCCCGGTGCCATTCTCGCCACCAATACCTCAACCCTCGATGTCGATGAAATTGCTGGTGTTACTGAGCGTCCTCAGGATGTGATTGGCATGCACTTTTTCAGCCCGGCCAATGTGATGCGTTTGCTCGAAAATGTGCGTGGTGCTAAAACGGCGGATGACGTGATTGCCACCGTTATGAGCTTTTCCAAACGCATTGGTAAAATTGGCGTGATGGTCGGTGTTTGTGATGGCTTTGTCGGCAACCGCATGTTGCACCAGCGCACACGTGAGTCAGCGTTTTTGGTTGAAGAGGGTGCAAGCCCCGAGCAGGTCGATAAAGTGCTGTTCGATTTCGGCTTTCCCATGGGGGCTTTCGCCATGGCCGATATGGCCGGTCTCGATGTTGGTTATAAAGTGCGCGAAGAACGCCGCAAGGCTGGCAAGATTGAAAAACGCGACTCGGTGTGGATCGATAAAATAGTCGAGATGGGTCGTCACGGGCAAAAAACCAATGCCGGTGTTTATAAATACGAGGATGGTCGCACGCCGATTCCGGATCCCGTTGTTAAAGAGCTTATTGCCGAGTGTGCTAAAGAAGCGGGGATTGAACAACGCACTATCAGCGATCAGGAGATTCTTGAGCGCTGCCTCTATCCGATGATCAATGAGGGTGCCAAAATTCTTGAAGAGGGTATTGCCGCGCGACCACTGGATATCGATATTATCTGGATCAACGGCTACGGTTTTCCCGCCTATAAAGGCGGTCCCATGTTCTGGGCTGATCAAATTGGTCTGCAAAACATTGTCGATGCCTATGCCAGATACGCTAAACAGCTTGGCGATCATTATTGGCAGCCAGCACCATTATTGGCGAAATTGGCGAAGGAAGGTAAGGGCTTCTACGACCTGTAAGTCGTCGATTAGCAGCTTAGGTCACCGGTTAGGTTGATGAGCGTAGCCCCGAGCTGAAAGTGATTTTCGCTTTTATTTTGGGGCTTTTTTTAGGGAGATGAGAATGAGGATTGCTGGGTAGTGAGCTTGGAGTCGACTCGTCAGTATCCCGTTCTCTACAGTTTCCGCCGTTGTCCATTTGCCATGCGCGCTCGTATGGCTTTATACCAGGCCGGTGTGCAGTGTGAGATGGTTGAAGTTGAGTTAAAGTCAAAACCAGCGGCAATGCTGGCCTTATCACCCAAAGGCTCGGTGCCGGTTTTGCAACTATTATCGGGTGAGGTGATTGATGAGAGCCTGGACATTATGCGTTGGGCACTGCAACAAAATGATTCGGCTCACTGGTTGCCATCATCGTGGGTGTTCACTCAGGCGCTGATTGATGAGAATGATGGGGAGTTTAAATTAAACCTCGATCGCTATAAATATCCCCAGCGCTACCCTGGGGGGAATAGCCTTGTGGCTCGCGACAAGGGGCTGATATTTTTACATCAATTAAATACCCTGCTCAAGGGCAATGCCTATCTGCTGGGACAGCAAGTGAGTTTCGTTGATATTGCTATATTTCCTTTTGTGCGTCAGTTCGCCAATACCAATGCCGACTGGTTTGCTGACCAGTCCTTGCCCTCTCTCCAACGTTGGCTAAAAACCTTACTCGATAGTGATTTGTTTAAGGCAATAATGGAAAAAAACCGCAGTCATTTATTGTAATTGCTCTTCTTTAAGTCTTATCACACACTATTTTTATCAGTTGTTGCTGTCTTGCGGACGCCCTCTTGAACTCAAATAAGCACTCCTTAACTCAGCTCTTGGTGACCAGTAACTAGGTTATTCTGGATTGGGCTTAGCTAAGAGGGTTGGAAGACAGACCTCCCGTTTGAAGTGACGCTTAGAGTTTCGTGAACACATTGAACTCAGTGAACAGTGTCGCTAACAGTGAATAGGGTGGAAGACTCGAAAACCGCAGGGGCTTGTTGCCCTTATTTTAATAGCTCGCCCACGGGCATTGCTTGATGCAATCAACGAATTAATAGCGTCCACTTATTTTATAGCCAGGATGAATACCCGTGACGTCGCTTGCTACATGGCTAATAGCGCAATTGTTATTGTCGATTTTCAACGCCATACTCTAAATCGAAGCCTGCAATAAACAGGGGTATTCAATTTGATGACAGCCTTCACTGAATTCAGCGGGCTTGATGTTGTGGTCAACAGCCTTATTACCCTTGCGCTTATCGCCGCGCCTTTCGCAATGTGGCACGCCTTGCTCTACAAGCGTGACCCTCGTGCTGCCATGGGTTGGATGAGTGTCTGCTTGTTGTTTCCTATCGTGGGTCCGGCACTATATTTTTTGTTTGGTATCAATCGAATTCACCATCGCGCTCAGGTGTGGAAAGGTGGCTCCCACCCACGTCGTTTTATCGACTTTGAACGGGGGGATGTGCCTCTTTCAGATATCCCCTTTAATAAAAATAGACAAGATGATTTTGCTCCCCTGATTAGAGCCACCTACGCGCTCACCGGTTTGCCTCTACTAGCGGGTAACGAGGTGGCCGTGTTGCGAAATGGTGAAATAGCCTATCCCGCGATGCTAAATGCGATGAACACAGCGAAAAATAACATCGATTTAAGTACGTATATTTTTGAAAATAACCATTTTGGGCATGCGTTTACAGAGGCTTTATGCGCTGCGGTCAATCGCGGTGTGACTGTCAGAGTCATTGTCGATGCCATGGGCGAGTTGTATTCATGGCCTCGAATAAGTCGACGCTTGAGCCGCTTGGGCGTCAATGTTGAGCGTTTTGGGCCTCCACGTTTGGGTTCTCAGCTTCCGGGCCTGAATTTGCGTAACCACCGCAAGTTACTGATAGTCGATGAGAGAATTGGCTTTACCGGCGGTATGAACATCGGTGATCGTCACCTTGTTCAGCAGGGAGCGACTCGCCAGCCCACAGCCGATATCCAGTTTCAGTTTCAGGGCCCTGTTGTCGCGCAATTGGTCACGGGTTTCGCTCAAACGTGGCAGCAAGCGACCGGGGAAGAGCCGCAAAGGTCCGAGGTAGAGCAAGCGGTGTTCGGCGAGAGCCGTTGTCGGGTGATAGTCGACGGCCCCGATTTTAACCTCGATAAACTCAGCCATGTTCTATTGGGCGCCATCGCACAGGCAAAAAATTCGATTCGGATCATGACTCCGTACTTTTTGCCAAGCCGGGAAATGCTGGCTGCGTTGCAGACCGCGGCCTTGCGAGGTGTGGCAGTCACACTGGTGTTGCCAGAGAAGAACAATTTGGTGTATGTCCACTGGGCAATGCGTAATATGCTATGGGAGCTGTTGTACTATGACATCAGTGTAGCCTATCAGCCCCCGCCGTTTAACCATTCAAAACTGTTTATCGTCGACGGGGAATATCTGCTCATCGGCTCGGCCAACCTTGATCCGCGCAGTCTACGGCTTAATTATGAGTTGGGTGTTGAAATTTATGACAAAATGCTGGCTGCCGAGCTGGAGGGGGAGTTTGACGCATTGATTGCGCGATCATCAATGGTGACTCTTGCTGAGCTTGATAGCCGCTCATTGATGACGCGTAGTCGCGATGCTCTTTGTTGGCTTTTTTCACCGTATTTATAGCTGTCGACGCCCTGAAGCGTTTGAGTAATCGACGAACTTGCATCTGAGGACTGGAATATCGAGATTCCTCGTTGTTAAATTTCGCAATAATTCGCTTTGTTTAAAGTGGCTACTGCTGATGAGCCCAAATGTTTGGGCACGCCATCATTGGCATCGGCACTTCATTAAAGGCCTGATGTTTTGCGCTGTTTGTGATAATGGTTGTGGTTTTTCTACAGTTTGGCTTTGGTAAATGTTAGAGAATATACATCTACTCTGTTTGGTGGGTGTTAGAATCGTCAAGGTGGTACTCTGAGTAAAGAAGGCAGAGATGTTTAGAGTAGGGTGCGATGGTTGAAGAAGAAGAAAAAAAACTGTTTCGAGAGTTTGTCGGCGATGTACAGCCGCTGAACCCGTCGGGTCATCATTTTAAAATACCGGTGGATAGAAATAGTCCAGCCCTGGTATCCCGTCGTCTGGCAGCGACCAAAATGACTGAGAATAGTGATGATTTTCTTGCGGGAGAAGAACATGTGCCCCGGGTCAAGGCTCTGGATACGCTGTCCTTTAAACGGGATGGCGTACAGCACGGTGTTTTTCGTCGTTTGAAACAAGGGGCCTACGTTGTCGAGTCCAGTCTCGATTTACACCGACTGACGGTCGTGCAATCGCGTAGAGAAATTCAAGCTTTTATTCGCGACTGTGTTGCCCACGATATTCGTTGCAGCTCTATTACTCACGGTAAAGGTGAGCATAGGGAAACGCCGGCACTGTTGAAGAGTTGTGTTAATTGCTGGTTGCCACAGTTGAGTGATGTATTAGCATTTCACAGTGCGCCCCGACATAGCGGCGGGCTTGGTGTGACACTGGTTTTGTTACGTAAAAGCGAACGTAAGAAAGAAGCGAACAGGCTCCGGTTTCTTGGGCCCGAGTCATCTTAGTTTAAGCTATCTCAGCTATGAGGGGCTTACTAAAAGAGTAGCCACGGCAATAATCAAGTATTGCAGGGACTAACCATGCAAAAAATAACGGATAGCAATATTGAGGTCACTGCATTAGCGTTCGATGCCGGCCAGCCATCTGTTATTGCTGATGCGAGCAGAAAAATAATCAAAGTAAACCCCTCTTTTTTAGCACTTTTCGGCGTTCCTTCTGAAGCCCTGTTGGGTTCATTTCTCGATGATCTTTACACCGAGCAAACTGGCGCTGGCTTTCTCGATTTTTTGAAAAAGCATCGGGAATATGATGCGAAGGGAGAGACTTTTTCGAGTCGCTATGCCAGTCAAACAGTGCGGGATGCGCCGAACGGCCAGCGCCTTGAGTTGCTGGAATCCTTGACTGTGATCCCGGGGCTGGCTGGCCAGCCCCGGGGGTACTTGATGACCTGCCAGGAAATCGCTGGTTTGCTACCACACTGCATAGTATCCAGTGATCAGGGAAAGCCGTTACTTCAGCTAATTGACTCGTTACCAGAGGCCGTAGTGATTCTGGATGGCACGCATATAGACGCTTTTAATGAGCAATTTTCCCGTTTGACACAGCGTGCCAGCACAGAGCTATTGAGTATGCCGATTAGTGAATTGTTAATGCCGGTACAAAATGACGGGGCCATTGCCAATGAAAAACTGAGCCAGGTGTTCTCCGCTCTTGAACGGGGACGTTTTGGCACTTTGGAATGGCAGCTTAAGCTACCCAATGGCGAACCTCGTGAAGTAGAGGTGAGCTTTAGCGGCTTTGATTACTGTGATAGGCGGCTCACCTTTGCGAACGTTAGAGATATTACCAATCGTAAAAGGATGGAATTAGAGCGGCAGGCACTGTTAGATGAGCTGGCCCACAAAGAGCAAATGACCCGCCTGGCGACCAAAGCCGGTGGCATTGCGATTTGGGAAGCCGATCTGCAAACCAAGGATATGTCCTGGTCTGATGGCGCGAGCCATTTGTTCGGCTTACCAACTGATGAATTGCCTCAGTCACTGGCGGCGTTGCGACGCCTCATTTTTAAAGATGATATTGAGCTGGTTGATTCAGTGATTGAAGGTATTTATGCCGGGAGAGCTTTTGAACTCGAAAGCCGTTTCGTGGCACCGGATGGAGAGTTGCACTGGTTGCGAACACAGGGCCAGGTTGAATGCGATAGTAGCGATGTGCCAATCACGGTGCGGGCAGCAGTGTCTAATATTAGTGAGTACAAGTATGCCCAGGAAGAAATTAGCCGACTGGCTTACTATGATCCATTGACAACGCTGGCCAATCGGCGCTTGTTGCTTGATAGGTTGCACCAGTATTGCGCCGCAGCCAAGAGAAATAAAAATAGCGGTGCGGTGTTTTATCTCGACCTGGATCGCTTCAAATTACTCAATGATAGCTTGGGCCATACCAGTGGAGATAGCCTGCTGATAGAGGTGGCGAAACGTTTGCTGGATGTTTTCAGGCAAGATGATACGGTTGCTAGGATCGGTGGTGATGAGTTTGTTGTTGTCGTTCCGGTTATAGCTGGTGGTACGCATATGGTGGCTCATAAAGCGCGAGTCATTGCTGAAAAACTGCGGGCAACACTGGCCGTTGATTATATGATTGATGGACAAAATTATCATATGTCATCAAGCATTGGTCTGGCTATTTTTCCGGAGGATGGCGATACGGCGGAAAGTATTATGCAAAATGCCGATGTTGCGATGTACCAGGCGAAGAAAAATGGTCGTAATGCCGTGGCATTTTATCGTGCTGAGCAGCAGGAGGATGCGGATAATAGAGTATTGATAGAGCAGGATTTGCGACAGGCAATTAAACTTCAACAGTTCGAATTATATTATCAGTCAAAAATTGATAGTGACGGTGAACCTATTGGGGTTGAAGCGCTTGTTCGATGGCACCATCCTCAAAGAGGACTTATCCTTCCGGCTGAGTTCATTACTGTCGCAGAAGAAATTGGTGTGATTGTCGAAATTGGACAGTGGGTGATGGAGACGGTCTGTACCCAGCTAAAAGATTGGCAAATTCAAGGCCATCTGAAAAAAGGATTTAAGGCTTCAGTCAATATCAGTCCTGTGCAATTTAGGCGTAAAGATTTTGTTTTGCTAATAAAAAACATTATTGATAAAAGTAGCATTTCCCCAGGCAGTATTATGCTGGAAATAACTGAAGCTATGTTGATAGAAGATATTGATG
>CAJXQR010000011.1 GCA_913058345.1 uncultured Gammaproteobacteria bacterium | reverse complement strand
AATCCATACATTTCAGCGTATAGCGCGATAATAAATGCCTGCACCACGCCCGCACTGGCCCATTCATGCCAGGATTTGGGTGCCAGATAGCGATAAAAAAACCAGGAAATCACCACGATCATAATGATCGCGAGCGCCCACGCGCCTGAATGTTGTATCGTTTGTTCCATCTTTAATCCTCCAACTCACTTGCTGTTATGGTTAATTTCATGTTTGTTCAACAATAGCCTGTCCAGCACCAAACAAGCGGTAATATCGCCGGTGACGTTAACCAGCGTGCGCGACATATCCAATATTCGATCAACACCGATTAACAGGGCGATACCCGACACCGGCACACCAATCCCCCCCAGAATGGTGGCCAATACCACGATGCCCACGCCCGGTGTGCTAGGTGCGCCGATCGACGCACCGATGGTGGTGGCGCTTAACAGCAATAACGCAGGGACGGATAAATCGATGCCGTACACCTGTGCCAAAAACACGGCAGCAATCACCTGATAGATCGCGGTGCCGTCCATATTGATAGTGGCCCCGATGGGGATGACAAAATTTGCCGTAGATTCCGTAACCCCGAGGCGCTTCGTCGCCGTCTCGATGGATAGCGGCATGACTGCCGCGGAACTGGAGGTCGAAAACGCCAATAACTGTAGTTCGCGGATATGGCTGAGCAACGCCAACGGGGGAATTCGGGCAATGGCATACACCAGTGCGAGATAGAACAGCAATAAGCACAGCAAGCCCAGCATTACCGTGCCGACGTAACCGCCCATCCCCACGATGGCATCAAACCCCAGTTTTGCAGTGATTTCCGTGAGTAAGCCGAATACCGCCAGTGGCGCAATCATCATGGCCCAACTGACAATTTTCATGGCCACTTCCTGCAGGGATATGGCGATATCCCAAAACGGCCTGGCACGCGTGGATTGAATGGAGAGCAATGCCACACCAAAGAAAATGGAGAACACGACGATTTGCAACATGCTGCCATCCAAAGCCGAGCGCAGTGGATTGGCGGGGATAAGATTAACCAGACTCCTCGGTAAACTCAGATGACGATCAACGGGGTTTTCCTGCAGATTCAGCGATACCCCATCAGCAGCCTGGGGTACCGCCTCCATGGAAAAATCACCGACCATCACCTGAGAGATATAAGCCCCCGGTTTAAACCACTCTGTCAATACGATCCCCAGCCCCACCGCAATGGTTGTCGTGAGTAAAAAGTACGGCACAATTCTGATGCCCAGCCGACGGAGCTGCTCACCTGTGCCACAGGAGGCAATGCCCAACACAATCGATGAAAAAATCAGGGCCACCATAATCATTTGGATGAGGGCCAAAAACACATAGCCCGGCAATGCGACCCAGCCGGCAATCAGTTCGGCAGTATGGTTACTGACGACAGCCATACCGCGTGGCGAAATGAGCAGGCCCAAGCCAATACCAGTGATCATGCCTACCAGGATTTGCAGCCAAAGCCGGGTTTTTAACAACAAACCCAGGCTTTCGGTCAGCGCTAAAATGTCGCTGATGGCTGAACGATTGAGATATCTTTTCTTCATGTTTTTTTCATGCCGTGAATTGCACAGCCCGTATCTGCAACGACCGAAGCAAAGCCGTGCTGCTACGGTCGGCCCAATTCCACCTGCAGCACATTGATTCCCCCGGCGCGAAACATGCCGGCACAACTGGCCAGGTAAAACCGCCATTTGCGTATAAATTTTTCGCTGTAGCCTAGCGCCTGTATTGCCGGGATTTGTTTATCAACGTTTACCAGCCATTTTTCCAACGTAATGGCGTAGTCCTGGCCGAATTCAAAAACATCATTCACCACCAGCCCGCTGTCCACGGCAATCGCTTCAAAGCGTTCCCTGGAGGGCAGCATCCCGCCGGGGAAAATATGCTCTCTGAGAAAATCACTGCCGGCTCGATACCGGTCAAACCGCTCTTCTGCGATGGTAATCGTCTGTATCATTGCCTTGCCCGCAGGTCTTAGGTAGTTGTACACATCCCTCATATACGTAGACCAATACGACTCGCCAACGTGTTCAAACATCCCGATCGATACCACGTAATCGAACGATCCCGTCAGTTCGCGGTAATCCTGCAATCGAACCTCGGTATTCGAGTCCAGTCCGGCGGATTGCAGTCGTTCAGCAGCATATTGCGCCTGCTCTTTTGACAGAGTCACACCCGTGACATGGCAATCACGTGCAGCCGCGACTTCCATAAAACCGCCCCAGCCACAACCGATTTCCAGCATGCGGCTTCCCGGTGACGGGGCCAATCGCTGAAGGATCCGTTGGTATTTGGCTTTTTGCGCATCAAAAAGTGAGACGGAGGCATCACCGTTAAACAGAGCGCTGGAATAGGTCATGCTCTTATCCAGCCAGAGCCGGTAGAAGTCGTTGCCCAGGTCATAATGCTCATGCACGTTTTGACGGCTGCGTTTGAGCGTGTTGGGGAACAGGTGGTGTTTGCACCAGTACAGTAGTTTTAGCCACAGGTTGGTCTGCAAATACCGGTCGAAAACGGTCAGATTGGCGGCGACTAAACGCATGAGCGCCAGCAGATCGGGCGTGGACCATTTCCCCGCCATGTAGTCTTCCCCCAGGCCCACGTCACCGTGGGTGATCAGACGATCAATCACATCCCAGTGAAACAGGGTCATTTCAGCATTGACACAGGCAGTTTTCCCTCCATGGTGTGTTGTCTGACCATTGGGCCAGGTAAGCGACAAAGATCCGAACTGAAGCGACTTCAAAGCCTGCAAGAAAAGCTTCTGGTGGATATTGCTCACTTTTCCTTTTCTTGTTTCTGGTATCTCAGATTCACTGTTTTCGGAAAAATATGCTTTGTCCATGCTTCCCTTCATCACAGTGTTTCCAACAAATCCAGTAGACGACAGGCATAGGCATACTCGTTGTCGTACCACACTTGAAGCTTTACGGTTCGGTCACCGATGACCCGCGTGGACAGCCCGTGTACGATGGCGGAATGGGCGTTGCCGACAATATCGCTGCTCACCCACTCCTGCAGGGTAAAATCCATGACACCTTTAAGAGCGTTTCCACAGGCACCCAACAAGCATTGATTGACTTCATCAACGGTCACCGCGTGTTGCAGACGCACGGTAATATCAGTCAAACCGCCATCAGCTATCGGCGCCCTGACCGCCAGGGCGGAAAACTTCCCGGCAAGATCGGGCAGCACAGCCGCGACCACCTTGTCCGCACCGGTGGAAGTGGGCACCAGGTTGAGGGCCGCCGCGCGACCGCGAATGCGCTTTCGGGAGGCGACATCCACCAGCCCCTGAGAGGAGGTGTAGGCATGAATGGTGGTGGCCGACGCCGTCTCAATACCCCAGGCCTCCAGTAGCACAGCCAGCGGCGGCACCAGGGAATTGGTGGTGCAGGAGCCGCTGGAAATGATCTGGTGTTGCTCCGGGTTAAATGCACCCTGGTTAACGCCATAGATAATGGTTAGATCAGCCGATTCAGACGGGGCGCTGATTAACACCCTTCCCGCCCCTGCCGCCAAGTGCTTCGCCGCATCGTTGCGCTTTCTGAAAACGCCCGTGGCTTCAAGCACCCAGTCCACCGCCAAATCCGACCAGGGCAACTGCCCGGGATCAGGCTGATGACACACCGGAATGGACACACCGGACACGCGCAACTGATCACCACTGATTTCAACAGGCGCCGCGAGACGACCATGGACCGAGTCATATTCCAGCAAATAGGCCAGCGTCTCGCAGTCGGTCAAATCATTAAGCGCAACCAGTTGCAGGTTTTCAGGCATGCGTCGCAGGTATTCGCGAATAACTAACCGGCCGATTCTGCCGGCGCCATTGATTGCAAATCGTTTCATGGCTCTTCTCCCTGTTTGCGTATGAATGTCAGTTAGTGGTACTGATTCAATCGGGCAGTACCACCAGCTTGTTGGGCAACTCATTTTTCTCTTGCGTTGCCGGGTAATGCTCTGCCAGTAAGCGACCACAGGATTGAATGCACTGAATAAATCCCTCAGCAATTTGCTTGCGCTTTACCTGTTGGACAAAGGCAGAAACAATGTCCTGCCATTGCTCATCCGCTATTTTTTGGGCGATACCCCGGTCGGTAAGGATTTCCACATAGCGTTCCTGCGCTGACACAAAAATCAGTAGGCCCATCCCTTCCCGCGTATGATGCAGACCGTTCTCCAGAAACTGCCGCCTCGCCATATTGGCAGCGCGCCAGTAGCGAACCGGTTGGGGAATAATCCGCTGAAAAAATGGCTGCCAGCGAAATAGCAGCCAGGACGCGACGAAGACCAGCAACTGCAACAGTGACACTGCGCTACTGTGTCCCCACCAGGGTGTTAATACCAACAGCAGAGGTGACACCAACGCGAGCAACGCTGCCCAAAGGGCTGGAATGTAATAATAATCATCGCTGCGTGGCGCAAGCACGCACACCACTTCCGCATCGGTGAGTTGTTCGACGTCACTGATGGCCTGACTGATCTGTTGCTGTAACCGTTTTGAATACTGCATCACCAACCTCCCGAGGCGCCGCCGCCACCAAAACCACCGCCACCGCCGCCGAATCCACCGCCCCGGCGCGAACCACCGTAATGGCCACCATGGTGGCCATAAAATCCCCCCATGCCAAAGCGCCGTAGAAAGATCAGGGGAAGAAAGAAAATCACCCACCAGGGTGGCAATTCATTGGATTGATTCTGGGGCGATCTGAAACGGTATTGTCCACCCATGGCCTGAATAATGGCATCCACACCTTCGGTAATACCCTGGGCGAAGTTGCTATCACGAAACTGCGGCAGGATCACCGCCTGTATAATGTTGGCAGACAGCGCATCGGTCAGCTCGCCTTCCAGGCCATATCCCACTTCGATACGTACCTTGCGAAGACCTGGCACCACGATCAGCAAGGCGCCATTGTCCTTACCTTTCTGTCCGATACCCCACGCCCGTCCCAGCTGGTAGCCGTAGTCCTCGATTGCCAGCCCTTGCAGGTCCTTCAGCGTAACCACCACCAGTTGATTGCCAGTCGCGGCCTCGTGGGCCTGCAACTGCTGCTCAAGCTGTTGTGCCGTGCCGGAATCCAGCAACCCGGCCTGATCGACCACCCGACCGCTGAGCGGGGGGAAGGAGACCGCCGCGAAGAGCGGCAGACTGGCCCAGAGCAGCAGTAGGCAGGTACTGATTCGCCATACGCTAGTCATTGAAATCTACCTTGGGCGCCTGTTCTGCATTCTGGTTCGTAGCCTCATAGGTTTCCCGTAGCGGCATATCACTGTAAAGAATCCAGTGCCAGATCCTGCCGGGAAAGGTTCTTATCTCCCTGTTGTATTGGTTGACTGCCTGAATAAAATCGCGACGGGCGACGCTGATTCGGTTCTCAGTGCCTTCCAACTGGGATTGCAACGCCAGAAAATTTTGATTGGCTTTCAAATCGGGATAGCGCTCAACGACGACCATAAGACGCTGTAGCGCACTTCCCAGCTCGCTCTGAGCTGCCTGAAACTGCTGTAGCTTCTGTGGATTATCAAGTAGATCTTTGCCCGCCTGAATGGAACCGACTTTGGCGCGGGCCTCAGTCACCGCTATCAGCGTTTCCTGTTCATGGGCGGCATAACCTTTGACGGTGGCGACTAGATTGGGAACCAGATCCGCACGCCGCTGGTACTGATTCTCCACCTGGGCCCAGGCAGCTTTCGCCTGCTCATCGTAGGTGGGGATGTTGTTAACGCCGCAGCCGCTTAACCACGGCAGCGTAAATAACAGAACCAGCAGAGCGCGGGGGAATAATGGTCTGAGTTTCCATCGAGCGTTTATCAACGTTGTCATAATCTTCTCCATCGTCAGGGTTATAGGGGTTACAAGAAACGATCCGCAGCGAGACCCAACGCGATGCCGATCAACAAGGTTAAAAAGCCCATGGCCACCGGAAGACGCAACGTCTTAGCCCCCGCCGTCAGGACAATCGCGTACTTAAAAATCAGGTTGGCTACGAAGGCGATAACGATGGCGGTTACCGCCACTGGTGAACTGAGTGTCTGGCTCGATACCAATTTAAGATTGGAAATGGTAATGGCATCCAGGTCCGTCAAACCTGAGATAAAGGCCACGACATAAACACCGGTATCGGCGAAGTTGTCGTTCATCCACGATACCAGTAGCAATACCACAGCGAATGCCGCCGCAAAGCCCAGCGCCGTTTTCAGCTCCGCCGGATTTCTGACCTCCAGATCCGGGAGGGCTTTTTGTGCACTGACAGCACGACGATAAGCCCAAAGCCCATAAACACCACCCACTAAACCGCCGCCTAATAACCAAGGCAACATGGGCCGCAACATCGAAGGCTCTACCACTGAAACCAGGATACCAACGCGAATGAACAGGACAATGTGCGAGAGCAGGATGATGGTGCTGGCAACGGTGGAAAATCCCCGTAGGCTCTTACTGTGTCGCGCATAGACGAGGGTCGTCGCGGTGGTGGAAACCAGGCCACCAAACAAGCCGAGAATCAGCAGCCCTGCCTTGCCGTCCAGACAGCGTAGCGCTACGTAACCGGCGAGACTGATACCGCTGATCAACACCACCAGCCAACCGGTTTGATAGGGGTTGAACACCGCATAGGGACCATAGGTGGTATCAGGCAGGATGGGCAGCAAAATAAACGCGACCGCCGCAAACTGGAAGAACGACCGGATATCCTTATCCGTCAACTGCTGCGGCACCTGTCTCAATTGCTCGCGGAAATACAAAATAGCGGTGATAGCGATGGCTAAAGCAGACGGTAACAGCGGATGGCCAAGCCACAAACTGTAGCCCAGCCCAAAGGCAATCAACCCGGCCATGACCGTGGTCGTATCCGACTCTTCGGATGTTGATTTTGCCTGCGCAACGACCAATGAAAGACCAACCAACAGACCAATCGCAATGGCCAGCCCCACATTCTGTTCAGGTGTAGCAATATAGCCGGCCAGACTGCCGGCGAGCGCAATCAGGGTAAACGTGCGCACCCCGGCAATGGCGTTATTGTGGCGCTCCCGTTCGAGCCCGATCAGAAAGCCGATGCCGATGCTTTGGGCGAACAGCATCAGATGGGAAAGTTGCGTTTGGTAGTCATTCATAGCACGTATTACATCCTCCACGGCCCATAATGCCGTGGCGACTGAAGACGATCTGATTGATGCGCCTTACTCTCGCCTGCATTAATGGTTCTCCGCAGACGTGAAGGCGGAAAAAGCCACTTGTTGAATCGCCCTGGACACAGTGATTTTCTGTTTGATGCCAGACAGATGTTGATCGTCCAGGGTTTCCTCCGCCAGCAACCGTTGGGCGGTTTCTTCCAGTAACGACTGATTGAGCGTGAGGATATCCGTCGCCAGGGCAAAAGCGTCATTCAACAGTTGGCTGACGGCTGCCGATACCCGCTGTGCCATATCGGGGCCGAAACGCAGGCTGGAATCAGTGATGGATGGATCGAGAAACGGCGATTTTGGCGTATCAATGGACAGCATGCCGATCTCGTCCGACATGCCATACTGGGTCACCATGGCTCGGGCAATATCCGTGGCTTTCACCAAATCGTCGGCGGCGCCGGTGGTCACTTCGTCGAAGATCAGTTGCTCCGCCGCTCTCCCCGCCAACAGCACGGCGATACGATTCTGCAAATCTTTTTTGCTCATTAAATAGCGATCTTCCGAGGGGCGCTGGATGGTGTAGCCAAGCGCTCCCACACCACGGGGGATTATGGAGACTTTTTGAATCGGCTGTTCCGGGCTGAGCGCCATGCCCACCAGGGCATGACCCATTTCGTGATGCGCGACGACGGCCTTTTCCTGTGGATTGATCAGTTTGTTTTTCTTCTCCAAGCCAGCAATGATGCGCTCGATGGCATTGACAAAATCCTCCATGGAGACACTGTCGGCACCGCGCCGGGTGGCGAGCAGCGCCGCTTCATTAACCAGGTTCGCCAGGTCCGCGCCACTGAATCCGGTGGTTAGCGACGCAACTGCTTCTATGCTGACCGTATCATCGGCCTGTATCTTTACCATATGGACGCGAAGTATCTGTCCACGGCCGACTTTATCCGGGCGGTCGACCAATACCTGACGGTCAAAGCGGCCAGCGCGTAGTAAGGCCGGGTCGAGGATTTCGGGCCGGTTGGTGGCTGCGAGAATGATCACGCCTTCAGAGGGATTAAAACCATCCAGTTCGCTGAGTAACTGATTCAGGGTTTGTTCACGCTCATCGTGGCCCCCGGACATGGGGCCTACACCGCGCACACGACCCAAGGCATCCAGTTCGTCGATAAAAATAATGGCGGGGGCATGTTGCTTGGCCTGTTCAAACAGATCCCGCACTCTGGCGGCACCAACACCGACAAACATTTCGATAAATTCCGAGCCGCTAATGGAAAAGAACGCCACTCCGGCCTCCCCCGCCACGGCGCGGGCGATCAGTGTTTTACCGGTACCCGGCGGGCCAACCAGTAATACCCCCTTGGGAATATGGGCACCCAATCGGCTATATCTCCCCGGTTCTTTTAAGAACTGCACCACTTCCACCAATTCTTCCTTGGCCTCATCCACCCCAGCCACGTCATCAAACGTGACGCCCGTATCTTTCTCAACCAACACCTTGGCTTTGCTCTTACCGATATTCATCATGCCGCCCATGCCCTGCTTGTCGGCAAATTTACGGAACATCAAAAACCACACCAGGAAAAACACCAGTGCCGGAGCGATCCAGCCGATTAATGTGGCAAGCGGCCCACCGGAGACAACACCCTTGTAGTCCACGTTATAGGGGGCGAGTTTTTCCGCCAGATCGATATCGACCCGGGGTGTAACGAAGTGGTCTTTGCCCTCAATCGGCTCCTTGAAGCTGCCGCGAATGGTTTGCTGATCAACCACCAGGTCTTTTAACCAGCCCTGTTGCAGGTAGCGCTCAAACTCGCTGTAACTCAGTTGCGCCTGACTAGCTGTGTGTCCCCAGAAGCTCTGAAACAGCACAACCCCCCACAGCGCCACAAACAGGTAGACCAGATTCAATTGCTGCTTTTTATTCATTGCATTTTCCTCAGTGACAACCACCGTCCTTGGTCAGGTGTGCAAGGTTGTCGAGTTCACACTCCTCGCTGTAATGAATCAGTCCCCGTTTAACCTGATCCAACACACCTTTGCGAAACCCAACTGCCGCTTTCTCGATGGCTTTTTCAATATCCTCCAGAGAGACTTGAATGAGGTCGTAAGTCACGTACAAGTCTTCACCTTCAAACACAATTGCTTCAACACCCATCAGCATCTGCAGTGAGGCTTCCAGTTCTGCTTTAAGGGGATCGCTGATGGCTTCGCAAAATCGAATGCGACGCTTCTTTAACACCACCTGGTCTTTCTGCTTGGGTGACTTGCCATGTTGGGGGTCACCCACAAACAGATGTGGATGGGACTTAAATCGCTCCAGACACTGGGTCGAACAAAAATAGTGATCAACGCCCTGATAGTTCACCAACAGTGATCGGTTGATTTTTGTCATATAACAAACAGGGCAGTGAATCGTGAATTCCAGTTTGTTCATCAAAACCTCCTCAGGGTTGCTGGCCCACGCCATTCAACAACTGGTACAACTCGCTTTCGGTGGTTAATACCAGCGTGGTGGAAGGATCAATCACCTGCTTGTAGGTTTCCAATGTCTTCACAAGGTCATACAGTTCACGTGACGACTTGGTTTGGTTGTAGGCCGCCGCATAGATTTCTGTGGCTTTGGCATCGGCCACACCTTGAATAGATTGAATTTTTCGGTACGCTTCGGACTCAATACGCTGCAGGTCTTTTTCCTTGTTGCCGATAATTTTGGCGGCCTCACCGGCACCTTCGGAACGAAACCGCTCAGCAATCTGCTGGCGTTCACTGATCATTCTGGCGTAGATTTTCTGCCGGACGCTTTCGTTATAGTTAATCCGCTTAAACCGGATATCGAGCAACTCAATACCGAATTCCGCCAGTTTTACGGACGCGGCGGAAAAAATATCCTCTTCAATTTGCCGCCTGCCGCGCTTAATCGGTAGCAATTTTCCAACGTCCGCTTCTGCCAGCAGGGGATCAACAGCAGGCGTTCTGTCTTTGGTGGTTCGGACAATTTCAATCAATTCGTGTTTGGCGACGGCATTGCGGGTTTCACTGCCGAGAATATCCTCCAGCCGGGACTGGGCACTGCGCTCGTCCCGTAACCGCAGGAAGTACTGCAGCGGATCTTTGATGCGCCAGCGGCCGAAGGTATCAACCGTGATATAAAGCTTGTCCTTGGTCGGCATATCGTTGGCGGAACCATCCCAAAGCAATATCCGTTTTTCGATACGATTGACTTTCTGGATAAAGGGAATCTTTAATTTCAGGCCGGCTTCATTAACAATTCCGCCCACGGGTTTACCGAACTGCGTCATGATCACCTGCTCGGTTTCGTTCACGGTATAGAACGCTTCATAGGCAACGATCAGTAGCGGAAATAATACCGCCAGCGCGATGTAGATGAATCTGTTCATCGGGGTTCTCCTTGCATGGCGTTGAGTTGCAGCAACGGCAAAACGGACGCTGCTTTATCGTCGAGCACAATTTTGTTTTTCACGACTGGCAATACCTCCTGCAGGGTTTCCAGGTAGAGTCGCCGCTTGGTAACCCCCGGTGCCTTGATATATTCAGCCAGCAGCGCGTTAAATTTGGCCGCGTCCCCTTCCGCCTGATTGACACGCTGGATCGCATACCCTTCCCCTGCCTGGATGGAGCGTTCCGCCGTACCCCTGGCTTGGGGTACGGCCTTGTTGTACTCGCCGCGGGCTACATTAATCATGCGCTCACGTTCCTGCTGCGCTTCGTTGACTTCATCAAAGGAAGCCTTTACCGGTTTCGGCGGATTGACGTTCTTGAGCTGCACCTGATCTATGCGCAAGCCCATTTCATAGAGGTTAACCACCTCCTGCATCTTGGTCTGGGCATTGGCCTCAATGTCCTGACGACCGATGGTCAACACTTCATCTACCGTACGATCACCGACAACTTCGCGCATCACCGATTCGGAAATGTCCCGCAGGGCATCCCCCGGATCGCGCACTTTGAATAGGAAGTCGAAGGCGTTCTCAATGCGAAACTGAATCACCCACTCCACCAGCGCCGCATTCAAGTCTCCGGTAACGATGGTGGTTTCCAGCTCCCATTCCCTGGGATCGGACATCTGTCGCGTAAACGTCGCGCCGGGTGTACCGAAGCCAAATTCTTCTTTGAGCTGACGTTTCACTGGGACCTGAACCACCTGATCAACACCGAAGGGAATTTTGAAATGCAGGCCAGGATCGACGACATAGTGGTAGTGACCAAAGCGCTGTACGACGCCGACGGATTCCGCCGAGACTGTGTAAAAACTGCTGTAGCCCAGATACACCGCGAGCGCGATGACAATACCCAAAGCAATCTGACGCGGTGAAATGGGTATGTCCGGCAATGATTGTTCAAACTTATCGTTCATGGCTGTTTCCTTTTCTTTGATTGCTTAGGTGGCGCGGTTTTGGCTGAATGGCGCTAGCTGGTGGTGGCATCGGAACCGATCTCCAATACGTTGTTTCCCAAGTACTGATGCGGAGGAATAATCAGGTTGGTAGGGGCCGGCACCCCTTTAAATACCCGCCCGGCCAGATCGAACTTGGAGCCGTGACAGGGGCAGAAGAAAAGTGCGTGCTTCACCTCTGCTCTGCCATCCGGCTCATAGTTGGGTACACACCCCAAATGGGTACAAATACCCACCGCCACAAAGATATCGTCCCGGATACTGCGAACGGCATTCCTGGCGTAATCCGGTTGTTGATTAACGTCGGAATCGGGATCTCTTAATTCGCCGCTATGCTCTTCCAGAGCCAGGTTTTTTATATTTTCGGCAGTGCGCCGAACGACCCACACAGGTTTTCCCTGCCACGCCACGGTAATCATGGCACCTGGGTCAATTTTGCTGATATCCACCTGTACCGGAGCTCCGACAGATTTGGCCTTGGCACTGGGATTCCAGGATTGAACAAAGGGCGTGGCGACTCCGACCACACCCGCACCTGCAACAAAGGAGGTGGCTCCTATCAGAAACCGGCGCCGAGGTTCATTCACTTCAGTCATTTCATGCCTCTCCTCTGCCTATTTTCTGCATAACCACTGTGGCAATGGACTGCGCATCAGACTGATTCGCCCGTAATAAACCTGGCGTATCCAAGGTACCGCCTTGATTGCGGTAACCAAAAGCGATACATCGATCAACGCCAAGATCCAAAGGGCGGCAGACACCGAGCAATATTTCCGGTCGCAGGTGCGATACAAAAATGCGCAAACGAATGTCATCGGGAAACAGGTTTATGCGGGTAGCTACATCGCAGACATAAGTCTGCTCATAGGGGTCTCGCGGCTGCCGGAAGCGACCCGGCTCTAACAGGTACGTTATGCGGCATTGAATACCCTGTTTAGACAGGGTGCGTTTTACCTCCCCACAAACGCCTAATTGATAGGCACCTACCGCGACAAGTTGTACCGGTGCACCGTCAGTCTTATCCAAAGTCAATGCGCCCTGTTCTGCCAACTGGGCTGCCTGCTTGGGTGTGAATGCTGTAACAACGTCATTTTTGGGAATCGTCATCCCCCAGATTTGACCCTGGGTCTGGTAACAGGCATCGAGGCAGGCGACCGCACTATTGGCATCGGCGGGATACACAACTCTCGTCATATCGCTCATTTCCCCCAGCAACACCTCGCCAAAGGCGGAATCCTGATGGGATTGTTCATTCTTGCCGTTCTCCCATAAGTGCGAGGTGGCAATCACCGGCACCGACAGCCAGCCCGGCGGGCGCCCCAGCGCTTTTTGATGGCGCGCAAAAATGATTTCCTGGCGCAGCGCACCGATCATTTTCATGGCGAAGGCTTCATAGCTCACCACCAGGTTCAGACCGCCTTTGTTTCCCAGCGCCGCATTTACGACCGCCTCTTCATTGAGTGCGGTAATCACCGAGCCGTGAATGGATTCGGCCACACCCTGTTCCGGCTTCAGCACCCGGTGCTTAAGCAGATCAAGCGTCTTGCCCATGCGATTACTGCGCAGCTCATCCGGGTTGCCGATCCGCACCCGCCTATCGGGATTAGCGAGGTGCCATTCACAAAAGCGTGTGTCCACCGCTGCCATCGGGGATGTCGGGTCACCCTCGGTATGCCATTGTGGCTCTGTGGGAGATTGAAGCCTGACGTTGCGCATACACAGGGCATGGTGTTTTTCCGGCACTCGATTATCCGCCTCATGCTGCGCAATTTGTGAGATAGCCAGTTCCAACTCACTTCGTGGAAGAAATAATTTGGCCGCGTGTTCGTTAAATAGGTTGCGGGAGCGTTCATCGCTACCGGGGTTACCCGGTAGCGGTGTGCCATGAGCAGCATTGGTACCGGCGCCGTAGAATCCGTAGCCTTTTTCCGTTTCAGCAATCAGATATGGCAGTTTCACCGGATAGTGCATATGGCCTTCACGGATGTGCGCACTGCAGGCTTCGAGCCGCGCTTCGGATTCAAAAATTCCCCAGATAAACGCCGCCGGATCACGCCCGTCGATGGCGATGGGGTGAAAATCATTCTGTTCCAGGTGCTCGTAGAACCAGGACAAACCGCCTTGCTGGTACATGGTGGAGCGCTGGTCAATTCGCCTGCCATTGGCAATCATCACCGGTGTCACCAGCCCGCAATCCTCGGCGCGCCACCAGCGGCTGGCCCAGTCGCTACCGCGCTGTTCTTCAAAAGCACCGTCACTTAGAAATGCCACTAGCCGTTCCCCGGGCAGCGGCATATGCACATATTGCAGTTCGGCAAAACCCAGATAGCCGCCTTCAATCATTCCACCAGCGGTGTGCGGATTTACATGGCTACCCAGAGGAACGCCGGGTCGACCATCATCCGTTATGGCGTAGCTGTAAAAATCCTGCGCTAGCTGTGTCAGCCCCTCTTCACTCAACGGATAGCGTTCAGACTGCTCCGGATAGAGGTTTTGCAACAGCGCGTTGACCGCATCGATGGCGGCCACACAGTGCCCCTGTCCCATCAACCAACTGCGGGTGATACCGGCCAGGCGATTGGCAGCCATATAGCCCACATAGGCAGGCACCATATTCAGGGAACCGCCGGTATGCCCCTGAGGGTTAGTTTTAAAATCTGATGCCCCGAGTGCGCTGCCTCTGAAATCCACTCTGTTGCTATAGGTCATATGCACCACCAACCACATGGACGCACTGGCCAGGCGATCTGCGGCAGACAATATGTCCAGCACTTCATCGATCTGTTTAAAACGCCCTGTACACAGCAGTTGCTGACAAAGATCGAACACTCTCACCTGCGTTTCATCCCGGTGTTGGATCACGCCATAACCTTTCGACCAGCGCGCAAAGGCAGGATATGTATCACGATATAACTTTGCGCGCTGTTGTGTCCGATGATCGTTTTGTTGATCTATGGCATACATAGAAATTCCTCAATCAGCCAACGACTGAAATTCATTCTCAAAAGACAAGTGGTGTTGTACGGATCGCAACATGGCCGCTGCCTCATCGGCGACCACTACCCAACACTGCACCGGCGATGCCGGTGACGATAAAAGTAGTGGTAAAGGGGAGCGAGCCAGGGGATCTTTTAACGCGATGCCTAAGTGGGAAAGACCGGACAACAAACGACGGCAAATATCGATGTTGTTTTCCGCAATACCGCCGCTAAGAACGACACCGTCCAGCCCGCCCAGAATGGCGAAATACGCGCCCAGTGCTTTCTGGAATCGATAACGGAAAAAATCAAACGCCAGTTGGTGTTGCGGCTGTTTACTCGCAAACAAATCCGCCATGTTATCGATTCCGCCGGACAGACCCCGCCAGCCGGATTCGTGATTTAAAACATGATCAGTCTCTTCCGGCGTCCACCCCTCCTGCCGCTGCAACCAGGTCAGTAATCCGGGATCGATATCACCGCTGCGCGTGCGCATCAACAACCCTTCATTGGGTGTAAACCCCATGGTGGTATCGACCGGTTTGCCATCGCGGATGCCAGCCATGGAACAGCCGCTTCCCAGTTGCGCAGTCACCAGGGTGTAGTGTTCGATATCGGGATTCACTGTCTCCCACTGTTTGACCATGGACTCATGAGCAAAACCGTGAAACCCGTAACGGCGTAATCGATATTTCTCAGTGAGTGCGACGGATAGTCCATAAGTCTGTGACAGCACCGGCAGGTCGCTGAAAAACTCACTATCGAAAACCGCAAAAACGGGAATGGAAAATCGGGTATTCCGAAGCTGCTCAATCAGTTCAATGGCCGCCTTATTGTGCAGTGGCGCCAGTGGTATCAGGGTTTGCAGTTGCCGAAAGTTATCGTCGTTGATGGGGAGAGGTTTAAGATATTCAGAGCCCCCGTGTACGACTCTGATAATCACCGCGCGAACATCATGATTTGTCAGCACATCGGTCAGCCAAGGGGGCGCGCCAGGATAAGTCTGCGCAGCTGATTGGCCGACACCTGCTTGCCCAATAGCAACAGGCACCGTTGCACCCGCATATTCAAGCGCCGAGACGTTATGCGTGCTCCACTTGATGGATGAACTACCCGGATTCAACACCAACAGAACCGGTTTGTCATAGCGCGGCAAACTGCTCATCAGCTGGATAATCAGTCGGATGACTGCAAGCGGTTATAAATGGCCGCCAGCAACCACCCGGCGATACCCGCTACCACGAACCAGGCCACCAGCCCGATAACGACACCAGTGAGAGTCAAGTGCCAACCCATCTCATTCAGTTGCATATGCACCATTTCTCCGGACATGGACAACATCATGGAAGGCATTAACATCACCAGCAGACTGCAAGCCAGCCACAGTATCGCCGCGGTAATCGCGCTGGCCATCCCGAATTTGAACGCATTAAGTGTCATGATTATTCCTCCGTTTATGGTGGTGTATCTGTGAGAAATTAGTGTCTCTACAAATCCCCGAACCGGTTGGCAGACTGCGCCATACGCATCATTTCGTGCTCTTCCAGCGACCGGAGTGATTCCATCAACTCTTTGGCAGAGGGGATATCCGCCCTGGAGGCGAGATAGCGATACAGTTCAATCACCTGCTGGTGTTGATCGACTATCACCTCCATGATTTGCGTGGCATCCAGCTCGGCAAAGGGCGCGTCGCAATGCGCATGCCGAACGATGGGGTGCTTTGCCACATATTCGTAACACCAGGTATTCAGTGCATGCTCGTCGCCTGAGGTTTCAAACCCGCTGACTACCTTGGTCAGTGCCTTCTCATGATCGGACAGATACGCAAGGATCATCCGGGCCCGTTCATCCATATTCTTGTCCGCACAGTGGGATAAACACTGGCTGAGGTGTTGGTGAAATTCCCGGGTCCAGTGCAGCACATCTTTTAAGGTTTCAATTTGCATAACTTTTTCTCCGCTGTGGATTATCTCTTCGATTACAGGCGCAAAATATCGCGATAACCCGCCACATTCACCGCAAACGTGGTGTGCTCCTGCAAGTGCACCCGAAGGCCTTCAAGGGCTTCCGGGTCACCGTGAATCAGTTGAATTCGAGTAGTATCGGTCAGCGCTGACTGCTGTAACCACTGGGTCAGTTCGAGGTAGTCTGCGTGCCCCGACAAACCGGAGATGACTTTGACAGTGGCTCTCAACGGTACCCAGCCTCCGTGGATTTTCACCGCATCAACACCCTCCAGCATTTTTGCGCCGCGAGTGCCGCCCGCCTGATAACCGGTAAACAGTACCGTGGTTTTAGAACTGCCTAACAGGCGTTTGAAGTGGTGGAGAATACGACCCCCGGTAGCCATGCCGCTGCCAGCGATAACAATATGGGGGAAAGCCTGTCCGGCAATCGCCTTCGATTCGTCCACCGTGCGGGTATAGGTCACGCCATCGCATAGGCGGTAGCATTGCTCGTGACTCAACCGGTGCTGATCACTGAACTGGCAGAAAATATCCGATACTTTGATCGCCATGGGGCTGTCGAGATAGATGGGCATTTTGGGGATATCGCCCTGATCCATCAGGGTCGCCAACAGATGTTGCAAGGCCTGCGCCCGCCCTACCGCAAAGGCCGGGACTAGCAGCACGCCGCCGCTTTTGGCGACACGGTTAACAATTTCCGCCAACTGCTGAAACGGATCTTGGGTGTCGTGCCGGCGGTTGCCGTAGGTGGACTCCATCAACAGCAGATCCAGCTCCGGCAATGGTCGAGGGGGGGGTCATCAGCACATCATCGAAGCGACCGACATCACCAGAAAAGCCGATTCGTTTCCCTTCCGCTTCAACGATAATGCTGGCGGCGCCGAGAATATGACCGGCAGGCTGTAAATAAAAACGGATATCCCCGACCTCGATCTGTTCATCAAACTCCACAGACTGAAATAGCCTCATGCTGGCTTCCGCCGTTTGACGGTCGTAAAGCGGCTCAGGGTGCGCGTGCTTGCCCAATTTATGTTTGCTGTAATACTTAGCGTCTTCCTCCTGGATATGGCCGCTGTCGGCCAATAAAATCTGACACAGGGCCTTAGTGGCGTGATGGGTAAACACCGGGCCGCGAAAGCCGCGCTTGTATAGCACCGGGATATAACCGGAGTGATCCAGATGTGCGTGAGTGATCAGCACCGCATCCAGCTTATCGATGTCCAGAGGCAAAGTTTGCCAGTTGCGTTCCCGCAGCCATTTGTAACCCTGGAACAAACCGCAATCGACTAAGACTGTTGTCGTGTCTGTTTCCAGCAGAAATTTTGAACCGGTAACAGTCTCGGTACCACCGATAAAGGTGATTTTCATAATGATTGTCCTGGCATTTTAAGCATACTGATAACGGGCTCAATCAGTTGCGACGTGATATCAATAACATTGGAAGAATGGGGGATAGTATTGGACGTGACCAGCTGGCTTAGGCCGGAGGCCAGTAAGGTTTTATCGGAGTGATCGGCAAATATACCGTGTACCGCCACACACTGAATGTTGCCGATACCTTTGAGCCGAAGTGTTTTAACGCATTCCAGGATTGTTTGCCCGCTGGAAATAACGTCGTCGATAATCACTGCCGTTCTATCCCTGAATTCGTTGATGTCGGGCAGCATCACTTCGACTTGGCGATCCCCGAAGCGCTGCTTTTCCCCAATCACAAAAGGATGTTGACTAAAGGCAGCAATCTCAGCAACCCATTGCTCGCTTTCGCTGTCCGGCCCTACCAACAGTAGGTTGCTTTGCGTTTTGAGCCAGTGCGCCAATGCCGGAGCCCCTTGCACAACACGACTGGGTATGGAATAGATTTCATCCAGAGAATGATAGCGATGCAAATGTGGATCGACCGTAACCAGCCAATCAGCATGTTGAGAAAGGCACTTGGCAAAAATACGTGAAGTAACCGCTTCCCCATCGACAAAACGGCGATCCTGACGCATATAACTGAGGTAAGGCGCCACTAACCCCACTTGCGACGCTCCCAGCTCCCGCAGTGTTTCCAATAAAAACAACAACGGCAGATATTTGATGTTTGGGTGTGACAGATCAGCCACCACAATACAGGCGCGATTTTCTACATCAGATTGAATACGCAGATAGGACTCCCCATCAGGAAACTGCCGAGCGTTAAACTCGCCAGGTTGACCACCAATCGCGTTACTGAGTGACTCAGCCAACGGATGATTGTTCAGGGAAAACACCACTGGAGATTTATCTTTCACAGCCATCGCCTCGCTCATCGTTCCTTCTCGACCGTAAAAATTGTCGATTGGCGATAAAACGCCATCGCATACTGTTGCTCTCCGATCGTATCGGAACAGAGCGTAAATAAAGGTTGTCCGACGGTGACCTTGTCGCCGACTCGAGCATGTAGACGCAGCCCCGCAGCCGCTGTCGCCGGAGCGCCTGCCAGCTTCGCCAGACGCGCGAGTTGACGATTGTCGATAGCGGTAAGTGTGCCCGCTGCTGTGGCCGCTTCGGTATGTTGGTAGCTGGCGTCAGGCAGGGCTTTCATCCCACCCTGCGCGGCCAAAATGCGCTGGAACTGCTGCCAGGCTTTACCTTCATCCAAAATCGCGATCGCTCTTTCCAGCCCTTGTTCATAACGCTCTTGATAAGCAAGTGAAAACAGATGTGCAGCCAGAAACAAGGCACGCTCCCGAAGATCCTGTGGTGCACTGTGCTCGCGCTGCAATACTGCCAGCACATCCCGCGCTTCTTCTACCGGGCCGATACCACGCCCAACCGGCTGACTACCATCCGTAATAAGGCAGCGAATTTGAATACCACAGGCGGCTCCCACCTGGGTAAAGAGTGAGGAAAGGCGATCGGCGTCGTTCTGGGAACGCACTTTAGCGGTGGGGCCGACGGGAATATCTATCACCGCATGAGTGGAACCGGCAGCGATTTTTTTTGATAAAACCGAGGCGATCAACTGCCCTTCACCATCCAAATCCAGGGCCCGTTCAATGCGAATCAACAAATCGTCGGCCGGACTCAGGTTGACAGCGCCACCCCAAACAAGACAGGCATGGGTCTCAGCCACTACACGTTGAATCTCATTGAGCTCCAGATTGACGGTAGTCAGTGCCTCCATAGTATCCGCAGTACCGGCGGGAGAGGTGATCGCCCGCGAGGAGGTTTTAGGGATGGTGAGTCCCGCAGCGCTGACAATGGACACCACGAGCGGTGTGGTGCGGTTGCCCGGCAGCCCACCGATGCAGTGTTTATCAAGAACCATGGCTTCGTCTGGCCAGTTCAGCCGCTTACCACAGGCCACCATGGCCTGGGTGAGACTGATGATTTCATCTACGTCTAAACGGCTACCCGCGCACACACTGAGGAAGCTGGCGATTTCGATATCCGAATAGCGGTGGTCGCCGATGTCCTCGACAATAGCGGTAATCTCTTGATCACTGAGTTTGTGTCCAAAGATTTTTTTGCGCACGGCGGCAAGTGATGTCACTACCGGTGCGTGGTCGACACTAACCGCGGCGCCATCATCGACGTCCAAGCGCTGCATGGCACTTTTAGACAACCCTGCACTCCCGGAACTCAGTACCTGTTCGTCCACCACATTCAGCGTGGCGATAACGCTGTTTTCCCCGTACCGCAGCATGACACGGCTGTTGGCAGTGAAACCTTCAGAGCGGCAGATGTGACAATCACTGCGCATATACACCACCGGTTCCTGGTGGGTGTCGATGCCCATGTCGATCACCTTAAGTGTGTTAATTTGATCCATTAGCATTTCCTGAACAACAAAATTTAGCCATTGCCTTTCTTTCAGTGGCCAGCAGGCTTTCTCCACCACCATTTTTAATGGTGATATTCATTATCCTGACTCAGGTGCACAACCTGCTTTCGTTTTTTAGATCCCAGAAATAGTTGCTCGCCGATAGCGATTAGCATCATTGTGACAACGGCCACACCCAACACAAATGGGTCTGAATTCAACTTCACCCAAACAAACCCGCTTAGTGCAAGCAAATCTAATATAATCGCAGTGACGGGAACCCAGCTTTTAGCTTTAACATCGTCCAACAAGTAGCGCAGAACACCCCAATGAATGGCGATATCCATCACTAGATAGAAAACGATGCCAAGTGCTGCTATACGGGAAAGATCAAAAAACGCTGTGAGCACAAGACCGAGTACCACGGTGTATACCAATGTATGTTTCTGAATGCTGCCAGGCATACCGAAGTGTCGGTGAGGCACCAACTTCATCTCTGTTAGCATCGCGAGCATCCTGGAGACCGCAAAAATACTGGCAAGAATCCCTCCCGCCGTCGCCAGCATGGCAATCGCAACGGTGAACCACACGCCGTACTCACCGAGTGCAGGTCGAGCGGCCGCAGCCAGGGAATAATCTCGAGTTTGAATAATCTCCCTGAGTGAGAGGTTACTGGCCACCGCAAAACCAACCAATGTATAGATAACGACACAGGCAGCAATCGAAATAACAATGGCGCGACCAACATTGCGGTGTGGATCGATCACCTCGGAACCACTATTGGTAATAGTGGTAAAGCCTTTGAATGCCAGAATCCCCAGCGCTGTGGCGCCGAGGAAATTACTGGCTGAACCGGTCTCGCTTACATGGTCAAAGTCCACTGCCAGGCTATCAGCTAACCAGATGCCGACGAGACCAAAGATTAGAATTCCACCAATTTTCAGTAGGCCGATAAATCCTGCAACCCCTTGAATCAACCGATTACCCAACAGGTTCACAATGAACGCCGCCAGAATTAGGGAGACGCCGAGTATAGGAGTCATTTGCCCTGAAGGGTCACCGCCAAATAATTGCATGGTGTAAGAACCGAACGTACGCGCTAGAAAACTCTGCGCGATGACCATCGAAAAATACATAAGTAGTGCATTAAACGCAGTGGGCAACCGGTCGCCATAGGCCTTATGCAGATACATGCCGATCCCCCCTGCTGATGGGTAGGCATTGGATATTTTGATGTATGAGTAAGCACTGAAACCAACGATGATCGCGGCCGCGAGGAATGCCAATGGGAATAATGCACCAGTCATCTCTGCCATTTGCCCGGTTAGCGCAAATATTCCTGCGCCGATCATCACCCCAGTCCCGAGCATCACCGTACCTGACAGAGAGAGGCTACCCTCGTCATAATGTGTCGAACGATCGTCTTTTTCCTCCATTCATGCCCCCTTAATATAATGGTCAGCCCTCTTCCTGGGCATTCGTTGCAAGGTATACAGGATGCTTAAAACTGCATTTCTCAACAGACTGCTAGTCATATCGACAGGTTCCAACGTCAATTGGCCCCTCACCAGATTAATTTCAGAGACACCTAATCGATGTTCTTTGTTGCTCATTTTCTCTTTCATCTAATGAGGCGGCATCTTGTTGCAGCAGTGCGCCTCATGTTTAGCGTTATCCCTGATATTCTCATCGGTCTGCCGTTGCCAACTCAGCCTGGTTCGGGACCACCAGCTGTCTTTTATTGCCGCACCATGCTTTTCGACAATGGCGATCATTTCATCGATATTGTGATGAGAAGCGTCGTAGGCGATTTTTAAGGTTTTTCTACGTGCATCGAACTGAACGCTGTCAACACAGGGAAGTTCGTCAATTTCCTCAACAATCGCTTTGGTATTGTTTTCATTGATCCCGCACACGCTCAAGGTATGCTTGGTTAAAAAACCTGGATTGATACCCGATCGATGCTCATTCATAGTGTTTTTCCTCCAATCGACAGGTTGAGTAAGCAACCCATCTATTTTTTGTGTTTGTGGACAGGTGTTTTTTGGGATTCAGACTCATGATCCATCATTTGCCCCATCATCATCTGCATCATGCCCATTCGCTCTTCCATCATGTCCATACGTTTCATCATCGCCATGCCGTCCATTTTTGATGACTCACCTTTGTTCATGTCCATTCCCATGCCATCACCCATTAATCGCATACCCTTCTGCATGACTCGCATATGTTCCTGCATCAGTTGCTGGCGTTTTTCCGGATCGGTTTCGGCTTTGATCTTTCCCATCATGTCGTGCATCTTTTGCATGTGCTCATGCATAGCCATCATTTGCTCATGGCCCATCATCATTCCGCCCATCGGCTGATCTTTACTGTCGCCATGTTCGTGCCCTTTTTCCGCAAAGACGGGCGAAGAAATCGCGGCGGCTATTACCAAAGTGGAGATTAGTTTTTTCATCGGAGTACCCTCATCAGTTGGAAACAGTTTTATCGACGTTAAATTTCGGAATCCATGCCGGCGTGACTTCCATATAGCGGCGATAGTCATCACCGAATTCCTTCAATGCCATGCGCTCCTCACGCTTAGCGAGTCGCACGTAAACCACTACCAGAACCGGAAACATAATCACGGTAAGGATCGTCGGCCACTGCAACAGAAATCCAAACATGATCAGGATAAATGCGATGTACTGCGGGTGGCGGCAACGGGCATACCAGCCGGTAGTCGCTAGCGAACGGGTCTGCTGCGCCTTGTGCAGAACACTCCACGCCGAGGCCAGCAAAAAGAAACCCAAAATGATCAGGACATTACTGGCGATATGCAGCGGATCAAAATGAGGGTTGCCTTCAAAACCGAAAAGGGTATGCAGAAGATGGCCGTTTTCGTGGGACAGAAAATCAATACCAGGATATTTTTCCGCCAACCAGCCGGAGAGAAAATAAATGGTTAATGGAAAGCCATACATCTCGGTAAATAGGGCAATAATAAACGCCGAGAAAGCGCCAAAGCTTCGCCAGTCAGTTTTGGTTTGCGGCTTGGTAAAGCTGAAGGCAAAGAAAATAAATATCGCCGAATTAAGTATCACCAGCGTCCAGAGGCCGTAAGCGGATTCACCGTGCATGCTTCTTCTCCTGTAATATTGTTGGATTAATGGTGATGACGGTGTTCGTTTTCCCGACGGCCTTCCTCCAGCCCCCGCTGATAGGCATCCTGATCGGACTCGCCCTCATGCTGATCATGGCTACCATGACCACCGTGTCCGCCGTGCATAAACAGATGCATAAAGGGGCAGGCAAGGAAAATCAGGAACGGCAGAAACTGCCAGACGTGTTGCCGGTGCTCGACGAGCAGAAAATAGGTGACCGCGCCGATAAGTCCCAGTGCCGCCAGTCCTTTGGGTGTTAACCAGAATGATGTTTTTTGAGTCGCCATGTCACACCTCACCTGTGTAATTGAAAATCGTTGTCTATTGCGCCGCGTTTATCGTGTATCCATAGCAGATCGTTAACCGGCACAATGCAGACCAGCCCTTCGCTATCGGCATTGGCATGCGCCGCATCCACAATCAACCGTGCGATTTCCTTGGCCTGCTCCGCCTTGGCGTAAACTTCCATTTGAATATGCTTGATCAAATGGTTTTCGTTAAAACTGTCAAAGTAATGACCACGCCCACGAACTGGATGCAAGGTAAACCCCTTCACCCCATGTCGAATCAAAGTTTCTTCCACGTTTTTCAGGCGAAACTCGTCAAAAATGGCCATGACTTTGTTGATGTTCATTGGGCCTCCTGCTTATTTCACCGTGATTTGTCCACGGTACATCTGCATCTGACAATGAAACGCATACTCGCCGGATGACATTGCTGGCAGCTGAATGGTCTTCAGTTTATTCAACGGCAAAGTGTCGCTGATTTGCAGTTCGGGGATCAATAAAGTCTCAGAACAGGGTGATTGATCTTTGCGCATAAATTTAATTTCAAATGGTGCTCCAGCTGGCACCTTAATGCGCGAAGGCGAATAGGTACCGTTTTCCACAGTTATCACCAGATCGTTTTCACCCAGCTCGGCTTCTTTCGGCTTGTAGAGCCAGAACCACCACACAATCAGTGCAATCAGCGCTAAACCCGCAATATTAATAATCATCATCGCAACGCCCTCATCCCGACATTCTCATTAGTGCTCCTGCGCTTTAAAGAAGCGCAGCCTATTAGCATTGGTTACAACTGTCAGCGATGAAAACGCCATCGCCGCACCGGCAATCACCGGACTTAACAGCAAACCGAAAAATGGATACAACACGCCAGCCGCAAACGGTACACCGGCCACGTTGTAAATAAAGGCGCCAAATAAATTTTGTTTGATATTGCGCAACGTAGCCTTGCTGACGGCAATGGCATCCGCCAGGCCATGTAACGAACCCCGCATCAGTGTTATGTCGGCACTCTCAATGGCCACATCCGTACCGGTGCCGATAGCAAAACCGACATTGGCGATAGCCAGGGCCGGCGCATCGTTAATGCCGTCCCCGGTCATGCCCACCACTTCGCCTTCCATCTGCAGTTCCTGCACCTTTTTGGATTTTTCTTCCGGCAGCACTTCGGCGAAAAATTCCTTGATACCGGCTTTTTTCGCTACCGCTTTGGCCGTGGCACGGTTATCGCCGGTGAGCATCACCACCCGGATGCCGTTATGCTGCAGGCGCTTGATGGCAGCGATGGAGTCTTCCTTAATCGGATCGGCTACTGCGATAATCGCTGCGAGCTTATTATCAACGGCGAAATACATCGGCGTTTTAGCCTCGGCGGCCAGCGCCTGGGCCATTTCAACAAAATCACCGAGCTCAATGGTGCGCTCGCGCATGAGTTTTTCATTGCCAAACAACAGCGTTTTACCGTCTACTTCCGCCTGCACGCCGTGGCCAGCAATGGCGTTAAAGTTGGAGACTTTGCCGGTTTCGATCCCCCTTTCCTGAGCACTTTCAACAATAGCCATGGCCAACGGATGCTCAGAGCCGGATTCAAGCGTTGCTGCCAATCGCAACACCGCCTGCTCATCATACTCACCCGCCACCAGTACATCGGTGACCTTCGGTGCACCCAAGGTAATGGTGCCGGTTTTATCCAGAATCATCGCCGTTATCTTCGACGCGGTTTGCAGGGCTTCACCGTTGCGAATCAGCACGCCCGCCTCTGCGGCCTTACCCACACCCACCATCACCGACATCGGCGTGGCCAGCCCCAGCGCACAGGGACAGGCGATAATCAATACAGTCGTGGCCGATACTATGGCAAATGCCACCGCCGGTTCCGGTCCAAAATTAAGCCAGGTCAAGGCACTCACCACAGCAATAATCATCACCACCGGTACAAAATACGCCGAGATGACATCAGCCAAACGACCAATCGGCGGCTTGGAGTTTTGTGCGCGCTTGACCATATTGATGATTTGCGCCAGCGCCGTGTCTTTACCAACGCGGGTAGCTTTAAACAGAATTGAGCCGGATTTATTGATGGTGCCCGCCGCTACGGTATTCCCAGTGGCTTTTTCAACCGGCATCGGCTCGCCGGTGAGCATGGATTCGTCAATCGCCGTATGCCCTTCAACCACTTCACCATCGACGGGAATTTTTTCACCTGGGCGCACGCGGACCACATCGTTCAGTAGAACCTGTTCGATAGCGATATCCAGTTCTTTGTCATCGCGAATAACCCGCGCCGTTTTCGCCTGCAATCCAATCAGGCGCTTAATAGCCTCAGAGGTACGACCGCGGGCTTTCAATTCCAGGGCAAGACCGAGATCGATTAAACCAATAATCATCGCGGTCGCCTCGAAATAAACATGGCGCGCCATTTCCGGCACCAAGTGAGGAACAAACACCACCACCATCGAATACACCCACGCCGTACCTGTGCCTAAAGCAATCAAGGTATCCATATTGGCCGAGTGATTTTTAAAGGATTGCCAGGCACCGACATAAAAGTGTTTGCCGGAGAACACCATCACCCCAAGCGTCAGTAATCCAACAGCCAACCAGGCAATGCGCTCACCAGTGCTTGTTACCGTCATTTCGCCGACTACGATGCTGTAAATCATCAGCGGCACGCCCAGGCTGAGGGCGATGGTCATTTCCCGCATCAGTCGTTTGTAGTAAGCCCAATCAGCTTTTTCTTTTTCCGCCAATGCATCGTCTTCATTGTCAGCAAGGCTGATTTTGGCGTTATAACCAGCGCCCTCAACGGCTTTTATCAATTGCTCGGCAGGCGCCGAACCCAACACGCTGACGGTTCGCTGAGCGAAATTCATTTCCGCGTTTTCCACACCCGGTATCGCTTTTAGGGCGGATTCGATTTTTCCCACACAGCTGGCACAACCAGCGCCTTCGATCATCAATTCCTGGCTTACTGCGCTGCCGCCATGAACATGATGGTGGTGATGCTGGCCAGTTTCCGTACCTTCATGGCAGGATGGATTGCCAGATTCCGTGTTTGTTGAACTCATATCCATACTCCTGGTTTACTTGACAGCAACTAGCGAATGAGCGTTGCGGGAAAACCCACACGATCCAACGCATCGGTAAGGTTTTTTGGTTCAACCACACCAATGACTGAAGCGATGCCCGTTACCAGGTCCATCGACACTTCGCTAACCCCTGCAACGGATTTCAACGTCTGCTCGATACTTTTCACGCAACCACCGCAGCTGGCACCCTGAACCTGTAAACGATGAAGAGGAAGAGACGTATCGCTAACGCTGCGGATATCACGGGCTTCAGCAGAAACGGATGATTTGCCGGCGCAGCAACAACCACCTCGGTGTAGATTCGCACTTGGCGTTTTGTGTGTATTCATAACCTTTCCTCCGCAGTGAATTCTTCGATCAGATGGCAAAGCATATGGCCCGTTGGCGCCTTATCCGGCTTTTGACTCCACTCCAACACAGCCTGTTGCATGCGATCCCGCAATTTCAACGTTTCCCTAAGCTGTCGCTCGGTTTCATGCAGGCGCTGATCAATCAGGCGGCGCACCGTCGGGCAAGGCGATTTCTTCTTATCCGCGTGGTTCAAAATTTCCTGAATATCCTCAACGGAAAAGCCCAGTTGCCGTGCACTCAGCACGAATCGCAAGCGGTTGTAATCCTTTTCGCTGTATTCCCGATATCCATTGGCTTTGTTCTTACCCGGTTTCAGAATCTTGATCCGGGTATAAAACCGCACGGTATCGGCCGTAACCCCTAAACGCCTGGCCATTTCGATAACTTTCACACAGCCCTCCTCGCAGCTCAGTCTGACTATCGCAGGATTCAGATTAACCCCGAAGATCTGTTCCTTGCCTTGATATGAGTCAATCATCAGTTCTAAACCCGAGAGAAAATCCAAAGAATTTGTCCGGCTTTTTGTCACCTTACACCTGTGTCCAAGACACAGGTCAAGCAATTTTTAACAGTCTTCCACTTTTGATTTTCAATATTTCAATCACCCTGAATCTGGCTGTATTTGTCTCGGTCGGTACCGATCAATTGTCTGTCCGCCAGCTTACGTATGAAAAAAAGCAAAGTGCCG
This sequence comes from uncultured Gammaproteobacteria bacterium, assembly GCA_913058345.1. Taxonomy (GTDB): domain Bacteria; phylum Pseudomonadota; class Gammaproteobacteria; order Pseudomonadales; family Porticoccaceae; genus Reddybacter. Next base: position 60,190 of record CAJXQR010000011.1, on the reverse strand, counting down.
ATCATAGGAAAACATCCGGCCTATCCTAGGGCTGGGTACCTGACGGTAAGGTGACTCGTTTATTACATTGCTGTAATGGCCTTGTAAGTTCTTCGTCCAGCTATTCATCTACCTTGCCCTGCTTCCAAAGCAAATAAACCGCCGGCAATACCAACAATGTCAATACCAAAGCACTGAGCATGCCCCCCACCATAGGTGCAGCAATTCTGCTGACCACTTCCGCCCCTGTACCGGTACTGAACATGATCGGCAGTAAGCCGACAATAGTAGAGACTGTCGTCATCATCACCGGTCTAACACGTAAGCCTGCACCGTGAAGAACAGCTTCCCGTAATCCTTTCATACTCGGTGTGATGCCCCGCTCCTCACACTGAAGCAAGAAAAGCGTATGTGCCTGGTTGAGATAGACCAGCATAATGACGCCAATTTCTACCGCCACGCCCGCCAACGCGATAAAACCCACACCCACAGCAACGGAAAAGTTGTAACCAAGCAAATACATCAACCAGATGGACCCAATCATTGCCAGTGGTAAGGTGCCCATAATGATGGCGACCTCGGCAACACTGCGGAAATTTAAATAGAGCAGCACGATGATAATTGCCAGAGTCAGAGGCACCACGTAGGAGAGCTTCTCTTTGGCCCGCAACATGTATTCATACTGTCCCGACCAATTCAGGGAGTAGCTTGTTGGTAGTTCGACCTGATCGGCCACCACTTTCATAGCGTCTTCCACATAACTGCCGACATCCACTCCGTCGATATCGACAAAGGTCCAACCATTAAGACGGGCGTTTTCACTCTTGATGGCAGGCGGCCCGTCTTCAACATAAACACGAGCAACATCCCCCAATGCAATGCGCTGACCACTGGTCGTGACAATAGGCAGCAGAGCTAACTGCTCGGGAGAGTTGCGATAATCTTGTGGGTAACGCAGGTTGACGGGGTAACGTTCCAGCCCTTCGATAGTCTGCGCTACGTTCATACCGCCTATAGCGGTGGCAACCACTAGCTGCACATCGGCGATATTGAGGCCATAGCGTGCGGCTTTTTCTCGCTGAATATCCACCTTGATATAACGGCCACCCGCTACTCGCTCGGAATATACTGAGGCTGTGCCAGGTACATCTTTGAGCACCTGCTCCAAACGCTTGCCGATTTTTTCGATCTCCTTGAGGTCGGGGCCAGCCACCTTAATACCCACCGGGGTTTTTATACCGGTAGCCAGCATGTCGATGCGGGTTTTGATGGGCATCACCCAGGCATTGGTCAAGCCGGGAAACTTCACCAGCGCATCAAGCTCCTTCTTGAGTTTGTCGGTGGTCATGCCATCGCGCCACGCCTCTCTGGGTTTCAACTGAATAAAGGTTTCAATCATGGTTAGCGGCGCCGGATCTGTAGCAGTTTCAGCCCGTCCAATTTTGCCAAATACGGTTTCTACTTCCGGAACTGTGGCAATCAGCTTGTCAGTCTGTTGCAGGATTTCCCGCGCCTTGCCGATGGACAGGCCCGGATAGGTAGTGGGCATGTACATCAGGTCGCCTTCATCCAGATCGGGTATGAATTCGCTGCCAATCTTGTTAAGCGGCCAGATCCCAACAAGAAACACAACGCCAGCCATGGCGAGTGTGATTTTTGGAAAGCGCAAAACACCCTTGAGCAGCGGCATATAGCCTGCAATCAGCAACCTGTTGATGGGGTTTTTTCTCTCGGCGACCACCTTGCCCCTGATAAAATACCCCATCAACACCGGCACCACTGTCACTGCCAACGCGGCGCTGGCGGCCATGGCATAGGTTTTAGTGAAGGCTAGGGGACTAAACATTCGGCCTTCCTGAGCCTCCAGGGTAAATACCGGCACAAAGCTGACGGTGATAATCAGCAGACTGAAAAACAATGCCGGGCCGACTTCGCTGGCAGACTCTGCCACCACTTTCCAACGGTTCTCTGGCGTCAACGGCGTACGTTCCATATGCTTATGCATATTTTCAATCATCACAATCGCACCATCTATCATGGCACCGATGGCAATCGCGATTCCTCCAAGGGACATAATGTTTGCATTAATGCCTTGCCAGTACATCACAATAAAGGCCGTCAGGATTCCCAGCGGCAGGCTAACGACTGCCACCAGTGATGACCTGACATGAAATAAGAAAATGACACAGATCAACGCGACGATAGCAAGCTCTTCAACCAGACTTTTCCATAAACTGTCAATGGCGCTAGAGATCAATCGAGATCGGTCGTAAACCGTGACAATTTCTACGCCTTCCGGCAAACCCACCTTGAGTTTTTCCAACTTTGCTTTGACGCCATCAATGGTTTTCTGGGCATTCTCGCCAAAGCGCATGACGACAATCCCACCTACCACTTCTCCCTCACCATTAAGTTCAGCAATACCACGGCGCATTTGCGGACCCAGTTCAATATCGGCCACATCCTTTAATAACAGCGGTGTGCCATTCATATCCAAACCCAGAGGAATGGTTCTCAGATCGTCAATACCCTGGATATAGCCACTGGCACGCACCATATATTCCGCTTCACTCATCTCCACAACAGAAGCACCAACTTCCTGATTACCACGTTGGATGGCCATCTGGATATGAGAGAGAGGAATATTAAAAGCACGAAGCTTGTCCGGATTTACTTTGACCTGATACTGTTTGACCATACCGCCAAGCGCAGAGACTTCTGACACCCCCGGCACCGTTTGCAGTTCGTATTTCAAAAACCAATCCTGCAGGCTGCGCAACTGACTGATGTCGTGCTGACCAGTTCTATCTACCAACGCGTAGAGATAAACCCATCCCACGCCAGTCGCATCCGGTCCCAATTGTGGTCTGGCACTGGGTGGCAGCGTCGGCGCCACCTGCGACAGGTATTCCAATACCCGCGAGCGGGCCCAGTAAGCATCGGTATCTTCATCAAAAATGACATAGACATAGGAGTCGCCAAAAAACGAGTAGCCGCGTACGGTGACCGCACCCGGTACTGACAACATGGCAGTAGTCAGCGGATAGGTGACCTGATCTTCCACCACCTGCGGCGCCTGCCCCGGATAACTGGTTTTGATAATCACCTGCACGTCCGACAAATCGGGAATAGCATCTACCGGTGTATTTTTAAGGGACCAGCCACCAATTCCCACCAACATCAAGGTGGCCAACAGAACAAAAAAACGGTTATGAACGGACCAGCGAATAATTGCTTCGATCATTGTCCGGCCTCCTGCTGGTGCTCACTGTGATCCATCCCGCTATGATCCATCTCCTGATGATTCATACTTTCAAGATCACTGTGTTCCATGGCATCGGTTGGCTGGACATTGTCTGGATCCATGTCGGGAATATGCACTTGGCTAATCACGAAATTATTGTCTTCCCGGCGAATCTCCACATGGATATTCATTCCAGAACCAAACCGGCTCATATCCACCGCTTCGTCGACCGTAAAGTCCATTACCATAGCCGGCCACTGCCAACCTTCGATGGCTGCATGCGCCAGAGTTACCATTCGATGCTCTGTCATCAGGCTTTCAACACGTGCACTTACCCAGACCGAGTCGGAACTTGCGGTTATCCGATCATCTGCATGGGCCATGCGCTTGAAGTCTGAGGTTTTGCTGGATTCGGAATCAATCAGGAACTGGGCAGACGTAACAATACGCTCACCGTCTTTTAAACCAGAAAGAATTTCCACCTTATCTTCACCAATTCTGCCTACCTTCACTGCGATGGACTTAAAACGCCCTTCACCTTTTGCCAATACCACTCTTGATTGGCTACCGGTACGAATCAGTGCTTCACGGGGAATGAGTAAAGTCTCCCGCGAGGGCTTGGTAACTATTGTCATTTGCGCAAACATGCCCGGCCTCAGGAATCTATCCGAGCTGTCAAAATGCACCCTCACCTGAGCGGTACGCGTTTTGGCGTTCAGAGAGGGGTAAATATAATCAACATTTCCTTTCCACTCGCGACCGGGTAAATAATCCAGTCGCATGCGCACTGCATCACCCACTTGCACACTGGCCGCCTGCCGTTCAAATATTTCACCAATCACCCAGATATGCTCCAGTTGGCCTATGGCCATCATCTCCATACCCGGCTTAACAAACATCCCTTCCCGAGTGTTCAGATTATCCAATACCCCAGATTGAGGTGCAGTGATGGTAATGGTCTGACTAACCTTGCCGGATTTTTTTAGGCGATTGATTTCTGAATGAGGCACTTGCAAGGCCGATAACCGCTCCATGGCAGCCGTGATTAGTGTTGGATTATTTCGTTTTAATGCCAGCAACAGTTCTTCCTGGGCATTGACCAAAGTCGGCGAATACAACGCATACAGCGGCTCACCCTGTATAACCGGATCACCCGCAGCTTTGACATGGAGCTTTTCGATCCAACCCTCCACCCGTGGATGAATGTGAACAAGGCGATCTTCATCGTATTGCACATAACCCACTGTACTGATGGTTAGATCCAAACGCCCCCGAGTGACAGGAGCTGTACGTACGCCCAGATTGTTAACCACATCCGGAGAGATGGTGACTGTGCCAATCTCCTGATCGCCGACCGCGTCTTTATACACAGGTATCAGATCCATCCCCATAGGAGATTTACCCGCATTATCGCGCTTATAATTGGGGTCCATCGGCGCGACCCAGTAGAGTGGTTTTTTCTCGGCAGCAACGTCATCACTGCCTGTGGTCTCTTTCATACGCCATAGGGCCGAGTAGTGCGCAAGGGTCGCTGTCGCAATCAACAAGGCAACTGTAATGAAAAAAGATTTATTCAATTGAATCTTCATGGGGTTAATCCTTCAGCGTGTTCTCTGCTGGTGGCGGGAAACGGTTCTGAACCATTTTTGGACAAGAGGTAATTCAACTCGGCAATCATCTTCAGCCGATCAATCCTGATCGTTAAAAAGTCGATCTTGGCATTTAACTCAGCAATGCGAGCGCGCACCGCTTCGGCAAAGTCGCCGTCGTCGTTGTTGTAGGCGGCCAGGGCAGCTTCGGCCTGCTCTGACATTTGCGGCAATAACTGCTCGGCGTAGAGCGCGCGACGATCATTCAGACGCTGTAGCTGGACCAAGGCCGTATCCAGGTCCGCCATCAGCTTTCGCGCCATCAGTAACTTGTCAGTTTTCAAGGCCTCGGCCCGAGAAGTGGCCGCACTGACGTCTTTATCCTGTCGCTTGCCGGTGAAAAGCGGCAGGTCAAAGGTCACACCGACAGAGAACAAATCAGCGCGGTCGCGACCCATGGGATCATCGTCCCTATAGCCGTATTGGGCGGAAAGACCCCACTCAGGTTTATATTTCTGGCGCGCTAATTCGACCCCGGTCTCCATTGCATCAATACGCTGATCAAGTGCCAGCAAGAGTGGGTGCCGATTGACCTGTTCATAGAGCCAACGATCACTATCCGGCTGACCTCCCACCGACGTCGGCTCATCACCGTACTGACTGGGCACAAGCTGCGCTAACGGCAGACGGGCGCGACCGCCGACCCACTCGGATAAACGCTGTTGGGCTGACTCCGACTGTTGCCGCAGCACCGTCAAACGATCGTCCAACCGAGTAAGCTCCAATTGGGCCCGGATAATATCCTGCTGGCGGGCACGTCCCAGTGCCGACGAATAGCTCGCTTTGGTTGCATCTACCAAATGTTCAAACAACGAGCGATCCCGCTCAATCAATCGAATGCTCTCCTGGGCCCTGAATGCTTCCAGCCACAGCTGCGAGACAGTAGCCGCTACCCTGGCCTGACGATTCTGCCTGAGCAATGGCTCCTGTTCCGCCAACTCCTGTTTCTGACGGCTGGACAGCGCCAGACTATCGCCGCGAGGAAACATCTGACTAACACCTACAGTGAGCTGCGTCATAGGCTCCTGGTTGATATCGAAGCTATCGGTAGGAAAGTTAGCCGCCATCAGGCTGACCTTGGGGTCTGGCAGCGTCGATGCTGAAATTGATTCGCTGGTCAAAGCGTCTTCGCGATGCCGGCTACCGTTCAGCCAGGGATCCGTGGCAATGGCATGGGCGATGGCCTCATCCAGACTCAACGTATTAGCCGGGCTCTGCGCAAATACAGGAAGCCCCACCAGCAAAAACAATAAAAATACCCATTGAATGTTCATCGTTATATGTCCTATTGCTGATCGCGACTATTCACAGATGCAAACACGTCAGCCGAACCGTCTTTTTTAAGCAGCCATACCTTGTAAGGCGTAAACCTGTCACCCATCTCCATACCCGGGCTGCCTGCCGGCATGCCAGGCACACTAAGGCCGATGGCGTCATCGGGAGGGTTTTCCAGAAACTGCTGAACAAAGCGCGCAGGGATATGGCCTTCGAACACATAACCGTTACTCGTCACTGCCGTATGGCAGGACTGGAACTCAGGTGCTATGCCATAGTCATTTTTTATGCGATTCAAGTCCGACGGGTGGTGGGTTTCTGTGTCAAAACCAACATCTTCCATATGGTGAACCCATTGCTGGCAGCATTGACAGGTGCGGCTTTTATAAACATCCAACGTGGCAATCGTTGCGCTTTTAGTTGCGTGATTTTCGCTTTCTGAACAAGCGGCAAGAAATAACAGGAATACGATCAGCGCCGGAAAGCGCAGATAGGTATGTAACGGCTTCATGATGACTCCCAATCAAGAGTTGCAGTGAACGCGCTCGTAGCGATGGCGCGTTTTAAACATACGTTATGGGAGTTTTGATCTCCCGCTTATCGAGTCGTCAGACGCCTGAATTTCAGGCGTACCAACCCTACTTCAGCGGGAAATGGGGGGGCGAAACAGCGAGGAAGCTGCCTGGGAGAGGAAGGAAACCGAATACGCTGTATTGAGGGTTTGAGAAAACTGAACGGAAAACGGCGACAGTGTACTCACCACCGCAACGCTTGCAGAGATGCAATCCAACTGAGAGCAGTGATCCTGGCTGCAACAATCAGCGGCATCAGCCGTAAGGGCATTATTGATCTGGATATTGTTTGCCTTGGTATGGCTTCCATGATCCATTGCCCCCGTCATTACTGGAACATCAGGTTCGTGACTCATCTTGTGGCAGGGCAATTTCGCAACAGCGAACGACTGGCTGGTAAAAGCCAGTAACGCGAAGATCGCCATGTAAAATCTGAATCTGCTAAGCCACATAATCTGCAAATGGTTATATTAACCTTAGGAAAGATACCTTATTCTCTCGAAAGTTCAAACATAACGCCCTTGATGATTGACATAGATCAATCAACGGATACTTCCATTAAGCGCCAGAACTGCAAATATTGACTTGAGGCCCACCCCGTCAGGATTGACCTGCGCTTCGAAGCACTTCATATGCAGTGTGCAGAAAAACCACAGCCACAACACTGGCGACTATTAATAAGTCCGGCCAATAAGAATTGAGCCAAATAACCAGAACCCCTGAAATAATCACGACGTACAACCGACCGAAAGAGGCTTCAACTGTCCAGCCCGCACAATACCTTCAGGCCTTCACAATGAGATAACCGCCCGCCCCCACCAGCAGGCCACCGGCGGCGACTCTGGCCTCCTGCCGAAATACAACGTCTTTCGATAGACAGGCAATCCGATTGGCCGCCAGTGCATAGGCAACCTTGACACCGCCGACGGCAATGACCGTCACCAGCATAATAAGTACGACATCGGACATTGTCAGGGACGCGATATCGACAAAGGCGGGAAACAAGCTTGCATAGAACAGGATAGCCTTGATATCGCCCAGGGTCAGCGCCAGTCCGGATAGAAAACTGGTCGCCATACCGCCTGTGACCTGACCCGCATTCACAACCCTGGTGTCCGCCGCGTGCCGGATCAACTGCCAACCAACCCAGACCAGATAACCGGCAGCCAGGTAGCGGATCATGGCGAAGAAGGCACCCATGATTTCAGACAGCGCCACCAGCCCCATCATGGCCATGGTAATAAAGATCAGGTCCCCCGCCACAACCCCCACTGCGGTAGCGATACCGTTACGCACATTCACCGTCGCCGAACGCACAACCACCAGCGCCACACTGGCACTGGGTATCGCGGCCAATGCGCTCATGACAAGGAAAAGCCCGAGCAGATCGTATGCAGTCATCCCTTTTTCCCATTAATTGACAGCATGTCCCCTTCTACCCATGTTATTGGATCCTTGCGCAGATCGTATCGAATGGATCGACTCCCGGGTATCAATGACGCTGCTCGTAAAGATCAATGAACCGACTCATATCCTGCAACAGGTCAGAGATCGACAGGATGGTATCTTCACTATAGGCCGGGGTGTATTCTTCGAGAATCGATGACTGGTTGTCGTACAAGGCAGTGATTTCCGCCAAGGCCTCATCGTCAAAATCATCCGGGAAATGTTCGTAGAGATAAATGACATCATGCAAGTCTCGGGCGGCGGTTCGTCCGGTGAGTGCGCTGAGTTTTTGTTGGATCAGTTTCCCAATCCTGTAGGTGAGGATACCGTTTATCTCGACAAGGTCGTTGTCATTGGGCGTACCGCGCAATGAGGTTTCCAACTTTAGATTCATGCCATCCCCATATGTTATGCGGTAGCGGCGAACCGTTTTTGTGTCCTTGGTGATATCAATCGTTGGGTTTCTCAAGTGGGCTTTGCCCTTGCCGAGCTGCGTAAAAACCTCCTTGATCGAACTGTCCAGATTCAGGGCTTTGGCACAATCGAAATCCAGATCCTCGCTAAAGCGATCGAGGTCATAACACAGCTTCAGGGCTGTCCCACCTTTCAGGATCATCGGCAGCCCTTTCTTGTGAAAACCATGGCACAGCGCCGACATGACCTCTATGTGTTCGCGTTGCTGTTCGTCACTCAAGCTCATTGTCATGCATCCAGGTATCGAGTAACTGCTTCTGTGTTTCGTCCGCCAACGGTCTCAGTTCATCAATCGCTTGCTTCATCTCGCTGGGAGTTATATCGAACATAAACTGATCCAGCATAAAGAAACCAGGGTATTGTGATTTGCGGATGATGCTGGCGAACAAAATATCTTTCATCGCGCGCAGGGGTGTGGCACACAGGATGGTGCCTACATCGACGTTGAATTTCCGCAAGAAAGTACTGCAGTCAAACAGCTCTGTATCCTGAAGGTTGGGTGCGCTGTCGTAATTCTTCCCGGCAACTTGAAATTTATTTCTGTGAAGCATGCCCATCTGATGCCAATCCGCCTGTTTTCCCTTGTGGGGAATGTTCAGAGCACTTAGCCCGGTAATATACGGTTTCTCCACTCCCTGCATGAAAGCCTTTACTTTGTCCTGGAACCATACGGGCCACAAGGCAATGGCTTTGTCGAGTTGCCCGCGGGAAAAACGACTGAGTAGTCGACGTATACGCTGCTCCTGCAGTACGGTTAAACGCCCTTCTTCCTTGTAGAGAAACTCCAGCGCCCGCAAAACCGTCAACAAGCCGCCATTGACCGAAACGAGCTTTTTACCCTCCACCTTGCGAAAATAAAGTGTGAGATTATCGAGTTGGATGGGGCCGATGCGCTTATTGGTTTCGTAACTAATGTTATCGGGCAAGTTGTCGGTTAAACCGAGCTTGTAGGCAGCCAACTCACCAGACGGGGCCACCTTGGCTTGGTATTGCTGTTTGATTGAACGAACAATGCGCTCTTCTTCGGGTGGAAGCTTGCCGAAGAAGGTGCTGGTATAGGGGCGGTAATAAATACCATTGCGAAGCTTCTGGAGCCCCGCTGTTTTGTACAGACGAGAGGCGGCCTTATCGACCTGCTGACTGTCAGGCGACAATTTGTGGAGTGCTCGGCTGGTGATAACGCCACCCTCCGGCACACTCTGCAACTGCAGTTTTACTTGCCCTGCCAAGCTCATCGGTGCCAACTACCTCAATAGTGATAATACATCATGCGATTTTATCACAAAATCAAGGTCTCGGTACAGTTTGACGACGGTAGCCAGCGATACATGCCCCGCCCGACACGCCACACATCCCAAGGACAACGGTAACAGCACACCGGGAAGCCAAATCACGAGGCGAGACCTGCTGGAAAGCGCAGTCACCCTCATAACGGAAGTTTACCTTGGCCGCATTAAGTCCAATTTAATTGGACAAATACCATAGAAATCAAACCTACATGGGTCCATTGCCCTATACGAGCAATCAATCCGGCATCCGGCAATTCCCTTTCTTTGTCGCCCCTCCATGCTCAACCGGGGCCTACTATTCGCCTGCCCCCTTGTTTAGGTGAGTATTTATGCGAACAGGATCGCTGTGGCTTTACGCCGTCACCATCGGATTATGTCTGTGGGCCTCGCTCGCCCGTACCGAAGTCTGGGTAGTCACCGACCAGCACCATCCTGTTGCCGGCACGCCGGATCGGCTGATTGAACTGGATGCCCCGGCGCGTATTGAGGCGGCCTTTTCCGCCGGCTTACCCACCAACCCGGAGAATGCAGCAGCGGCAGTCCGGCAACGCATGGCAGCGGGAAAGAAAGCGCTGCACCTGCGTTTGAGCCGAGCGTACCAGGACGTTATCGATGCCTGGCAGCTGGGGGTTGATCGCATTCCGGCTGTGGTCGTCGACCAGCGCTACGTCGTCTACGGCGAGCACAATCTCCGCCGCGCACTGTCCCGAATCGAGGCATACCGGAGACAGCAACCATGAGACGCCCTCTCCGTCATCGACTTCGCCGCAAAGCTGCCATCATCCTGCTATGCCACGCCCTGCCCTCCTCGGCACTCACCACCGCCGACATTGTCTCGTCCACGGTGTCACCGGACTGCCTCGAATACCGCGTTGTCGGTATCTGCTATTGGTTGTTTTGCACGCCCTACAGTTGCTCCGTCGAAACCTCCATTAAGGTCAGTCACTATGTGCCCGACGCGGTGGTCTCCAGTTATTCCAATACCGGCGAAAACCCCTGGGCGGAGGTCGCCGCCATGAGCCCGTCCAACGAAACGGCACAGGCCGGCGGTGACGGCACGACCAACGAATCCCATGAGAACAACCTGGCCAAGTTCAAGAATGCGGATGTCATCGGCCATCCCGGCGGCTATATCTTCAGCCAGTTCGCCGGCCAGTGGGGCTATAGCTGCGAAGGGGCGGGCACGGCCTTTATGCCCTACCTGCTCAGCACCCTGGACACCCTCGCCTGGCGCTACAACCTTCCCGAAGCGTTCTACCCGGAAGCCCTGATACTGGGCAGGCGTGAAATCGGCGCGCGCAGCACCCTCAACCTCTGGGGCAATGTCTACCCCCGCGGCGGTTTCCTGCATCACGTGGACGATCACAAGGCAGGGGCGGTGGTGGCCCAGCGGGCGGGCGACATCGTAACCCGCCGCGGCCAGGTCCACGTCTACCAGCCCCTGCTGGCCAGACAATCCGCGGGGTATTGGCCTGCCGGTGCCCTGATGGAAAGCGATGCCGCCACCGGCAAATGGCAGGAACTGACCCCCACCCTGTCCAGAAGCTGTGCCGTCTTTCCCAACAGCGGGAACCATACTCAGGCCACCCGAGGAGACTATGCCTGGGCACTGTGGCGCCCCTACCAGTGCTGCGAACGGCAAGGCCAGGTGTTTCTCGGCAGCATCGATGTGCAGTGAGGCGACAGATATGCACCTGAGCCATAGCCACCTCATCACTCGCACTCGCATTATCCAATGCCTCGCCCTGGCATTATTGCTCAGCAGCTGTCATATCACGTCGGCGCAAACCACGATTGACGGCGATGGGGTCAGCGTCACCGGCAGTGTGATTGGCGACGATGTGCTCTACACCATTGGCGGCGGCCGGGCGGTTTCCATGGGCAGCGCCGGCAATATGCAAAGCCTCGGTGTCGGCGTGGGCTGGAACAGCAATCTGATCTGTGGGGACATGAGCATCACCACCACCCTTCACAACCAACTTAACGGCATCACCAACGGCTTTCAGAGCATCATGAGCAATGTGATTCAGAATGCGACAGCCGCGGTGGCCTCACTACCCGCCCTGATCATTCAGCGCGCCGACCCGGGTCTCTACAACCTATTGACCAACGGTATCTTGCAGGCGCGGCTGGATTTTGACCGCTCAAAAATGACCTGCCGGGCTATTGCCAACCGCATGGCTGACACAGCGGGCGGCCAACTGGGATGGGATCAACTGGCCGAAGGTATGGCCCTGAAAGAGGCCGTCGCCGACAACGATGCGGTCGCCGCCATTGAAGAAGCGGAAGCCAACCGCGGCAACGGCGGCGTCCCTTGGGTGGGCGGCGACAATGCGGGGGGCAATAGCCAGGCACCGATCCGCATGATCGGCGATGTCACCCGCGCCGGTTACAACCTGTTGAACAGCCGGGCGGTTGACGACACCTCCAACATTGATCCCACGACCTGCGCCGACCAGTTGGGCTGCAGGGCCTGGCCGTCTCCCGAGGCAGCCGCCGACTGGGCCGTCCGCGTACTGGGTGAACGGGAGCAGCGCACCTGCGACAGCTGCACCAAGACGCGCACCACCCCCGGTGTCGGCCTGACGCCACTGATCCAGGAGGAATACGACGAGAAACTGCTCTCTCTGCAGGATCTGGTGACGGGGCGCTCATCCACCACCATCGACAACCTGGAAGCCGCCGGCAGCCGCTCCCTGCCCATTACCCGGGCGGTGATCGAGGCGCTGCGGGATGAGCCCGATCAGGACATCCTGGGACGCCGCCTGGCATCGGATATCGCGCTGTCCAGCATCCTGGAAAAAGCCCTGCTGTTGCAACGCACCCTACTGGCGGGGATGAAAGAACCCAATGTTGCCTCAAACGAACTGGCCATCGCGGCGGTGGACAAGGAGCTTACGACTCTGGAGCAGGCCATCAACAATCTCAAAACCGAACTGGAGCTGCGCCGCACCCTGGCGGGTAATTCCCCATTGGCCATCATCCAGCGCAACCGCGTGCGCGGTGCCAACTCCAGTGGCATTTATGACGGTGAGACCATCCGCGACCGGCTGCGCGAGGCGGAGAAACCGGACAACTCACCATGACCTCGCCGCCACATTCATCGCCAATCCGCCGTTACTGCCGCCGACTGGCCTGGGCAGGTTTCTGGATGGTGCTACTGGTCACGACAGCCTTCCTGGCCTCCTGGGCGGGCATTCAGGCCGTCGGCAGCCAAACGGCCTGGCATCTTTGGCTCAAATCCCACGCTGGAGGCGTTCTAGTATGGCGACTCGGCCTCTATGGCGCCATCGGTTACGGCTGGTGGCGACTACGCCCCCGCTTACTGCGGCGGGAACCCTCGGCCCGCGCCCGCTTGTTGAGAGTGGAAATCGCCACGGGCACCGCCCTGCTCCTAATGGAAGCCAACACTTGGCTATACAGGTCGTAAAAGGGGAGCCTGCCCGGTGACGCTCTATACTTCGGACTACTTGGAATACTATCTGACGCTGGTGGGCTGGATCGTCAGTAACGGCATCTGGCACGTACTGGTAGCCAGTGGCGTATTCGCCCTGCCGTTTCTTGCCATCATCATTCAGGAGTGGCTGCGCGCCCGCGCCGAGGGTGCCGACGAAGGCAACAAAGGTGTACTGTCCTCGCTGCGTATCGAAAACCGGGTATGGGTCGCCATTGTGGTGATTCTGTTTGCGGGTATTCCGTTTATCCAACTGGACCTGAGTACACTGGCATTCGACCGCTCCCGCTCTATCCAGTGCCAGATCGATGTGCCCCTGCCCAGCGAGACGGACTGGGCCACCAGCTTTACCACCCTCAACGACCAGAGCGCCCAAGTACCGGTCTGGTGGTTCTTCATGCACAGTCTCTCGAAGGCCATCACCGGCGCGGCGGTGGCGACCATCCCCTGCGGGACCGACCTGCGCCAGATCCGCATGGACATCGACAGCACCCGCATCGACGACCCGGTGCTGGCCCAGGAGGTGGCCGACTTCACCCACGATTGCTATGGCCCTTCACGGGCAAAGCTGTTCATGAACCGGCCAACTCTCGGTAAGGATGAGATGAACGATATCAACTGGATCGGTTCCAGCTATTTCCTCGAGACGCCTGGCTTCTACGACACCTACCACTCCACCCTCCCCCGACCGGACTGGCCCTATGACACAGTCCGGGACGCCGGATTTCCGGAAGTGGTCAGCGGTGGCGGCTACCCCACCTGCCGACAGTGGTGGTCCGACAGCCCCCAGGGGCTGCGAACGCAGTTGCTGGAGCAGGTGGATCCCGATCTACTGGATCGCATCGGTGAATGGGCGGGGTTCCTGACCCAGGGCCAGATCAATGACTCGGTGATACGCGCCATCGCCTCCCCGCGTCAACAAAAGATGAACCAGGGCGCCGTCTACACCGACTACGGCGGCCAGATCGAGATGACGCTCCCCAACATCGTGGCCCGCGGTGCCGCCGACGTGGGGCTGACTGTCGGCTCGCTGGGCTTTTTCCCCGCCATGGATATCGTGCGCCAGGCCTTGCCCATGGTGCTGTCGTTCCTGAAAATGGCCATGGCCATCTGCATTCCGCTGATACTGGTGGTGGGCACCTACGACCTGAAATCCGTGGTCATCGTCAGCTGTGTGCAGTTCGCACTGTTCTTCGTGGATTTCTGGTTCCAGCTCGCACGCTGGCTCGACTCGACCATACTCGATGCCCTCTACGGCTGGGGGCTGGGCGCAGACCGACCCCACACCAACTTCAACCTGCTGATGGGATTGAACAATGCGTTCGGGGATATGTTGTTGAACTTTGTGATGGCGACGCTGTTCTTCATTCTCCCAGCATTCTGGCTCAGTGCCTTAACCTGGGTTGGGATTCGTGCTGGAGGGATCGCTCAGAATCTCGTGAACGGAACAAAAGACGCTCAATCCGCAGGGGCAAGAGGTAGTGACGCTCTACTGAAAAGTGCTAAGTAAGTTGCATTCGAACATCAATATTCATCGTCGGGATCGTGAGGGTCTATTCGAGAGCCGTCCGGGTGATAAAGCCCAAACCCTAATAAGCCATCGCACCATTCCGGCTCATTTTCATTGCTGATTTCTGTATTTCTCATAACCCAAGCAGTGACAATGAAAAACACCAGCACCAAAGCCAGCCAGAAAGCGACGTACAGCAGAATACCCAACACGATAAGCTTGAAAGCCCAGAGCATCGCCTTGGCGAGACCAGTTGGCCAACCGTGTTTCACAAACCACTCAATGGCTCGCCGATCCTGACGCACAACTCCACGCCACGCACGGCCAACCTTACAGCCAGCCCGATGAGCCCACCTTTCGGTATGTGCATTAGTTGCCATCGTTCTGCCTCGCTTTTCAGTTCTGCGTCAACTCATAACCACGCCATCATTCCATCAACTCGCTGAGTGAAACGCTCTTCGTCTATGACCCGCCGCATACTGTTTCAGTTCATGCCACAGGATTTTGACGCAAGTCACGGCAGGGCATCCTCAATACTGCCAAGGATCTACCACTTGGATACCGCAATCGGCGAAATCCTTGACGTTTCGTGTCGCCAGACCGGCGCCACGGGATTTGGCCACCGCGGCAATCATGGCGTCAAACTGGCTGATCGGCTTACCCGCCGTTTTACGGAAGGCGGCAATTTCCGCATAGGCTGCCGCAGCATCACTGTCAAACCCCAGCACCTGCCCGGCCATGTCGGAGACAAAAATAGCCTGAACAGCATCCAACAACGCAGCTTTACGCTGGCCATTCGGTAGCACGCGAACACCATATAGCACCTCCGCCTGGGTGATTGTGGTGGTAAACAACGCCGCGCGAGGTTGCGCCTCCAACCACGCCAGGGCGCGCGCGTCCGGACTTGGACGCAATGTTTCGGACAACACGTTTGTGTCCAGGATAATCACGCATCCAACTCCGGTGGCGTGCGGATCGCCTCCCGGGCGGGCAGCTCCAGCTCAATGCCTTCCGTAGGTGCAATGCGCTCCCGGATCGCCTTCACCAGGGAAGCGCCCCGTACCGGTTCAGACGACAATGCCGCCCGAAGAATGTCCCGAGCCTCATCTTCCATCGACCGTCCGTGTGAAGCGGCTTGCACACGCAATCGAGTCTTGAGCTCGTCTTCAATATTACGAATAGTCATTGTAGCCATGGCTCTCCTCCATTAGTCAATGACTGCATATTAGTCATTGACTAACAGAAATTCAATACCCTCCCAAAGACATCCTCAGCACATGCGTACCGTCGCAACCCCAAACGGCATTAAGGGCTGAAAAGGCTGGCACAACGGAAGGGTGATCAAGGGGAAAGGCCCTACCTGTAAAAGGCGAAAAGGCTCTCCCGCCAATCATCCTCGCCCAACAGAGAAATATTCTCCTGGCGTTTAAGAATGCCCAAAATCGCTATGCCACAACGATGCGAAACCCTGTCGCTTTTGGGATGGACCGAAAACGGAGGTAATCCGCACCAACGCCATTTCCCATTCTCCATAGCCGCCACGCGCCCGATGCCGTATACCCGGATGTCACCTTTATCCGGCCCCGTATCTGATAGCGCCATGTTTACACTGCTTCGATCCAAAATTGGCAAAAGGCCACCACCCTCATCCACTCCGGGCACAGAGGAAGTCACAGGCCTGTTCCCTCCGCGGAGCGCCGCCTCCCTGCTGGGAGAGCCCCATCGCCAGAAACTGCTGGAACGCATCTGGCAGCTCACCGCCGTCTCCAGACAGCAATACGCCACGCTCTACCGGGCCCCGCTGGAGCGATACGCCCAATGGGTACAGGCTTTTCCAGCCTCGGAAAGCCACCACCACGCCTACCCTGGCGGGATGCTGGATCACGGACTGGAGATAGTCATCTACGCCTTAAAGCTGAGGCAATCCCACCTCCTGCCGCCGGGCGCGCCGCCGGAAACCCAGGCCGCCCAGGCCGATGCCTGGACAGCCGGTCTCGCCTACGCGGCGCTGCTGCACGATATCGGCAAGGTCGCTGTGGATCTACATGTCGAGTACCGGGACGGCACAGTGTGGCATCCCTGGCACGGCCCCTTGTCCGCCCCATACCGCTTCCGTTACCAACCGAACCGCGAATACCGCCTGCACAGCGCCGCCTCCGGACTGCTGTACACCCAACTGCTCAGCCGCGATATTCTCGACTGGCTGTGTGCCTACCCGGAACTGTGGTCCGCACTGCTCTATATGCTGGCGGGCAAATACGAACACGCCGGGATACTGGGTGAACTGGTCACCAAAGCCGATCAGGCATCGGTTGCCCAGGCCCTCGGCGGCAACCCCGCCAAAGCACTGGCTGCGCCCAAACAGGCGTTGCAACGCAAACTTTTGGAGGGGCTGCGCTATCTGGTCAGGGAGGCCTTCAAACTAAACCAGCCCCAGGCCTCGGATGGGTGGCTGACCCAGGAGGCCTTGTGGCTGGTGAGCAAAACCGTCTCCGACAAGCTGCGGGCACACCTGTTGTCTCAGGGACTGGAAGGGATCCCGGAAAAAAATACAGTGCTGTTCGACGTGCTGCAGGATCATGGCATTATCCAACCCAATGGCGAGGGCAAAGCCATTTGGCGGGCCACCGTCACCGGCGACAATGGCTGGGTCAACACCTTCACCTTCCTCAAATTGTCACCCTCACTCATCTGGGAAGCGGGCGACAGACCGGCACCGTTTAGCGGCACCGTACAGATTGAACAGGACGCTCAGAACGACACGCATGCCGAAGTGTCACCAGAGACAACGCCACGACAAGCGCCCGCCCAGCCCAAGAAAAGTGATGCCCCTGCCGAAAGGGCTCAGACCGACGATATCGACGCATTAATGGATCTGCTATCCAGCCCCAAGCGGGGTGAGCCAACAGGTGGCGCCGGAAAAGGGACCGCAGCCGAAGCTGAAAACACCGGTTCAGGAGTAACAACACCTTCCTCCCAAAAACCAACAGTAACCGACTCACCTATCACCCACCCTCCGCCACAGGAACCGTCAGGCGAGCATTTCACAGAGTGGCTGAGAACCAGCATGCTGAGCCGAAAACTGATCATCAATGACGCCAAGGCCCTGGTACATACCGTTGAGGATACCTTTTGCCTGATCAGCCCGGGAATATTCCAACGCTACGCGCAGGAGCATCCTGAAATCTCTCCCCTCGCCAAACAGGATCAAATCAAGGACTGGCAATGGATTCAAAAACGCTTCGAACGCCTGCAACTGCACCGCAAACAGCCGAATGGCCTGAACATCTGGACGTTCAACGTCACTGGCCCGAGGAAATCGCGGAAAGTACACGGGTATCTAATGGCGGATCCTGCCGTCTTAATGAATGAGACTCCACCAAATAACCCGTACCTTTCCCTGATCGAACTTCAGGGAAATGACAAAGCAGACCAGAACGGGACGCATGCCTAGGACGACCCCACCGGCACTGCTGGACGAAGATTTACCGTCGGTTGCTCCACTGCGGTTTCGGTCTGCTCAATGCTGGATAGTTGTCCATCTTCCAGCTTCAACAACCGGTCACCAAGATGGAAGTAGCGGTCGTCGTGGGAGATCACCAGCACCGCCTTGCCCTGCGCTTTCAGCTCGGGTAACAACTCCCGGTAAAACACCTCTTTGAAGACAGGATCCTGATCTGCCGCCCATTCGTCGAACACCAGAAACGGGCGGTCCTTCAGGCAAGCCCCCGCGAAGCTCGAAGGGCAGCGTGAAGGTCATCAGATAGTACGGCACGACAACGGTGATGGCGTTGAAGGCCGACCACTGCCCGGTCTCGGGGAGGCACCAGAGCGCGTCCGATATCGCTCAAAGAGAGAGTGGAGAGTTCCATGTCACTCTCCCCACAGGATGCGCATCCGCGACACCAACCGTTGATTCGCCTTTCGGTATCGTGCTGTGTGACCTCAAGCAGCTGCGTATAGACGGAGGCAGTCTTGCAGCATTCATGCCCCATCTCCTTCTGAATGGCCCGCAGGTTGATCCCGGGTTCCACCAGGTGGGCGCCGTTTGATCAGGCGCTCAATTTCCTGGAGAGTGAGGATGTCGGGCAACATTTTTTCTTCGGCTGCTTGACGATATCTACCCAGGTCCAGTCTTTCTTGAGCATATGCTGGTAGAAGAACTGCAGGCCCTTACGATCCACCTCGACGGTGAACCAAGGGTGGGTATCGACCAAGGGTGAGAAATGCGTTTCGAGCTGATCCTAGGGCAGAGTATCCGGAAAGGTGTACCAAAATTCGGTCCCCCGCCGTACGGCCCGCCGGTGCGTAGGAATCAATTGTCCGATCAGCTTTGCCTCGCCGTCGCAACGCGCTAAAATGTTTGCGGTACAGTGATTGGAGTGTCTTTTGCTGTACCGCATTCATGGTAATTCCTCCTGCTATCGCGCCGGGGAGTAGCACGTGGAGGAATTATTCGCTCATTGGAGGGACTCGATGAAGGTCTCTTACTGCGCAGCGGCTTCGTTCAACAACGTGAGGAAATGTACCGGCTTGCCGCAAGGAGCAAAAACAATACAACCAAACAGGCATATCAGGGTGAAAACATGGAACTTCGCCACCTGCGCTATTTTCTTGCATTGGCGGAAGAGCTTCACTTCGCCCGGGCTGCAGGGCGTTTGCATATTGAACAATCTCCCCTCTCCCGCACCATCAAGGAGCTTGAGGATGAGCTCAATGTCTTGTTGTTCCAGCGGAGTCGCCGTGGAACTCAATTGACATGGGCTGGCCAAGTCTTCCTAGAAGATGTTCAACGGATCTTTACCGTCTTGGAACAGGCCCGCAATAACGTCAAAGCAGCCGCCACCGGCTATCGTGGCGCTCTGCGAATTGTGCTTTCCGATGGCATCGTCCAGCCCCGCTTGGCGTCGCTGCTCGCCCTTTGCAGGGAAGAGGAACCCGATGTGGAAATCCGCTTGTTCGAGCGATCTCTGACCCAACAAATCAAGGGACTGCAAAGCGATATTTTTGACGTCGGTTTTGCCCACACAGACAACGTCGAAAAATGTATTTTGGTTGATGCTGTTTGGACCGATACTCTCGTCGCTGTTATTCCCTCCCGACACCCATTGTTGTCTTTCACCCATGTGCCGCTGGACGCCCTGCTGCGCTATCCGTTGGTGCTCTGTCATCCTGACATCTGCGAGGGGTGTAGTCGGCAAATCGATCAGATACTCAGGAGTGTGAAGACAGAACCCATCGTCGCCGAGCATGCCACGTCGCTCGACTTGATGCTGACTCTGGTCGCCGCTGGTTATGGACTCGGCTTTGCCACGGAGTCCCAGCTCAAGGTGTACCGACATCCGGATGTGGTCCCCCGACCACTCGATATGGAGATGGCCACACTGACCACTTATCTACTG
This sequence comes from uncultured Gammaproteobacteria bacterium, assembly GCA_913058345.1. Taxonomy (GTDB): domain Bacteria; phylum Pseudomonadota; class Gammaproteobacteria; order Pseudomonadales; family Porticoccaceae; genus Reddybacter. The sequence goes on along the minus strand of CAJXQR010000011.1, from coordinate 39,896 downwards.
CGCCCAAATACCGAACCGTCTGAACAACTTGAACGGTTTCTACAACGGGTCAGTCGCAGTGATCGATCTCCCGGGGAACTCACTATGGAAGAAGACTAACGCTATGGACTGGATTTGACCCTGTTGTCCAGTTGCGCTTCCGTAGCCTCTATAAGCACTCCTGCACGACAGCCCAATGCATTTGCGATTTTTAAAATCAAAGCGAGTGTCGGCATATGTTCGCCGCGCTCGATCTTACCCAGATGAGAACGCTCAATGCCTGCAAGATGAGCGAGCTTTTCCTGAGCTATGCCCAAATCGACCCTGGCTTCCCGCACAGCCGCACCAAACGCCAGAGCAGGCTCGGCATCATAAGTCGTGGATCCTACGGGGCGCCCCCGCTGTATTGAACGCTTCTGCATCTGCAAAAGCATCCATTATGGACTTTGCTTAAACCACGTTAAATTTAACTCATTACTGATAAGATAGGCGGAAAATTGTGCAATCGCCATTTCAGCAAATATGGATACTGTCACCTCAGACAAACTGCGCGTCCTGCTATCCCATGGGCTGTCGCATCCTCAACTGGCGACTTTGCTCGCCCGGCAGAGGGCCGAAGAACCACGCGTCAAAGTTCAGCTCAGTGAGTCGGATCCGTCACTAACATCTCGGCAGTTCAGCAATGGGCAATATGATATCGGGATATCCCGATCAGCCATTATTGATGAACAATGGGATGCCGTGCCGCTTTGGCGAGAGCCCTGGGTGGTCGCCACATCAATCCACTCTCCATTGAGGCAAAGCCTTTCAGTTACCATGGATCAGTTGATAGATTGCCCCTTCATCCATTGGGATCCGGTGCTTTGTTATGAAAACTACCGGGAGTTGAATGCTATCCTCGAGTCATTGGGTAACCCTCAGCCCGCGGGCACCCGAGTTGTCCGAACCTTTGATATGATGATGACCTTGGTTGCTTCGGGGCAGGGTGTCACGATCACACCAGCGTCCAAAGTAAAACGATATCTCCCGTGGGGAGTGATTGGTCGCTTCCTGGCCGATGTTCCACTCACGACCACGGTGTGCCTCATTCAACGATCTCGAATAGACACTACGAGCGCCTGGTGGCGATTCAGCCAGAGGGCGTTGTCCATCGATTGGGAGACTAACTGCAAGCTCGCATCAATATAGCCCGGACTATTATGTCCAAGCGCTCACATATCAGTGCGCTTGCACTACCTTTTGGCTATGGTATCTGCCCAGCCACTTAAGAAAAACCGAAGCCATGTGATTTTGAGTACACTAACGAGTACATATTTAAAATAATAAAATTTTTTATTATTTTAAATCAAGTAGTTATTTATATATTTCAAGTCCTCTCCTGGGCACCACTCCACTCCTAAGTCCTTGTTTATATTTGACATATAACCTAACAGAAGCACTGAAAACCTTCCCTCTATTTTTGTATTTTTGGCTCTGCGACCAAATTGTGACCAAACCCCTCGGTTTGATATGAGCAAATCACATGATGCCCATACCTTAAAATTCTTCTCCAGAAGCTCCTCTCAAGCACCATGTAGTCGTCAATCTTTTTTGGCCATAGAATTAGAGGTTTTTAAGCTTTTCCAATAGCCCATCAATGAGTTCACACATCCTATCAGTAGCAAGCTGAACTTCCATTTTCTCTAGGCAAAATCAAAAGAAAAAGTTACTGAATCGTACCAAGTTTGTCGGAGGCCGTTTTATTTGAGTCATGCGGCTTCTTCGTTCGACTCGGTTTGTTGATAGTACAGCATTTCATATTCGGCGGGAGGGATGTCGCCGATGGGTCGCAGGAGCCGCCGATTGTTAAATCAGTCCACCCACGTCAATGTTGCCCGCTCCACGTCATCCAACCCTTTCCAAGAGCCGTTCTTGTGAATAACCTCTACCTTATACAGCCCGTTAATGGCCTCAACTAGAACGTTGTCATATGAATCGCCGACGCTGCCGACAGAAGCATTGAAGCCTGCCTCTAGCAAGCGCTCTGAGTAGCGAATTGAGCGGTACTGACTGCCCCGGCGCTGTGTGATGGATCACGCTTTTAAGCTTACCCCGCGCCCACAGCGCTTGCTCAAGTGCATCCAGAATCAGATCTGGTTTGCATAGGTTTCTGGACTCGCCAACCGACGATATAGCGCGAGATAACATTTACTACAAAGGCGACGTAGACAAACCTAGACCACATCGCCACATAGGTAATATCTGCTACCCAAAGCTGATTGGGACGACTGGCAGTGAATTCCCGTTGAACGAGATCCAGGGGCTTGTGCGCCGCATCATCGGGTATTGTTGTCTTGCATCTCTTGCCGCGACGGACGCCTTCCAGACCAAGCTGCTTCATTAGTCGTTCAACAGTGCAGCGTGCCACCGAGATAGTTTCTCGATTTAACTGGTTCCATACCTTGCGAGCACCGTAGTGACGATGGTTCTCTTCCCACACTCGCTGGACCTCTGGCATTAGTCGTTCGTGGTGTCGTGCCCGCTGACTGCGCCGTTCGGGGTTCTGCTCAAGATATTTGTAACGGTGGTAAGTAGACGGTGCAATCGGCAGCTCCTTGCAAATTGGCACGACACCGTAATCATCGCGAGAGTGATCAATTAAGGCGGTCATTACTTCGGTTTGCGTATGTCCAGGGACGGACGGTAGTAGGGCAACGCAGGAGAAGTTGCCGAGTCGAGCTCCGCCGGGTCGAAAAAAGCCGCTGCCTTGCGCAGAATCTCATTTACCCGCTTCAGCTCGCGCACTTCGCGCTCAAGTATATTGGTACGCTGTGATTGGTCCGTAGGCACTCCAGACTTTGCTCCAGAATCGACTTCATCTTATTAATCCAGCTTCTCAGTGTTTCGGGTGTGCAACCAATTTTAGACGCAACGGACTTCGTGGCTGCCCAGCGGGGTGAGTGTTCATGTTCGCTTGTCAGCACCAGGCGTACTGCCCGCTCACGCACTTCTTGGGGATATCCAGGTCGCTTGTTCATTGGCTAATCCTCTCAAGAAAATTAGCCTCCGATCAACCCGGGATGGTTCACCTTGACGAGGTTAAGAGTTTGGAAGTGGTTTAATACAAATAACACCTAAGCCAGAACTCTTTGATCCACCATTTGGGGTTTGGTTTCCAGCAGGGAAATACAACGAGTGAGCATGGCTACTACTGCTCTGTGTCGAACTCCAATGGGCTCCTTTCCAACCACCATAAGCACATGATTGATCGTTAGTACTACAAAAGCTATGGTATACATTTTCTAGTTCATTGATTGCAGGAAGATACCAAGTACCGTCTTGGTAGATGTCGCATTTATAGGCGGCACAAGCTTGTAAGTTATGAGTACAGCTTTTATCCACGATAATGTTAGCGGTATTCTTGCTACCGTTATTATCATCAACTGCACCTTTTATATTAGAATTTTGAGTGGTCCAAACCGAAGAAAGCTGGTTACTATGATCTAAGGCAACACAAAGTTTACTATCACATCTATACACTAGCCCGCCGTCGATCTGAAAGGCAATTCTAGCAGACGGATTGTTAACTGTGTTAGTGCCACCAACTTTAATACTACAGGGCCCATAAGCTGTATTAGAGGTCAATTGTATTGTACATGTTTGCCCAGGATTGAGACTAGAACAAGCATCATCAACAACAGATATGTCAGGACATTCTGATTTGCTGACAACCGTAACCCCCTTGGCACTTTCCGTAGAGAATTGACTGCTAGTAACGGTTAATGTTAATGGCGTCTTTGAGCCAACCACAATCGGTTGTGTAGGGGTATTTACATATAACGTTGCGCTATCTGGGGTTAATCCATTATCAAACGTTCTAATACACCTAACTAAATTGCTGTTTTGCTTACTATTATAATTGCTCTTAACCTTATCGAAATCCATAAACCACGCATCTGAAGACGGTTTATTCTTCCATTCGGTTGAACTCCAATATTGACCACTGATGTCACTTAGCTGTTGTTGGTACAACATTACATATAGGTTTGCGTTATGATCTGGGCAACCAGGATTATTACCATTTCCCTTATAACGTCCCAGCTCACAAATTGCAGGTAAATACCAGTCAGTGAAATTCTGGGCCTTTGATACAGAACAGATATGCCCAGCCGGATAGTTATCCGTTGAAATGTTGCGCATATTATTCATTCCGTTACTGATATCAGTAGCTGACATTTCACTATTGTAACCTTTGTCTGCCCATTGCTCTCCATGTGGCTCCACATCTTCATATGAAGCCACCTTCCCTGAAATACTTCCCTCAAGATTAGTGTCATCGACAGAAAACAGATAGCCTCCCTGTAAAGCAAACCTGCAACCATAACCCAATACCAAAACATTTATATTTGCTGGCTCGGCATTATCTGCGCTTACGGTAACTACGCTTGCAATAGGGTCCGCTCCTGGAGATGTGGTACAGGGGTTACCATTTTTATCGTGACTAGCCTCACTGCCAGGAATGATAGCTATTTTGCAAAAGTCACCTGGTTTTATTGTCCCCTTACAACTATAGTTGTAAATCGAAGTTCCATTGGGAAATATTGGCTTGTTAACCTTGACATTGTTTGCTGGTGAGGAGCCTTGATTTGTTATCGTGATAGTTCGTATAGTACCCGATAACTGCTCCCAACTGTTAAAATCATTGATCGATAAAGTAAGATCATTAAGGTTAGGGGTTAATAAAACATCAACAGCATGGGCGTAAGGGAATATAGAAAGCAAGATAAAAATATGTAAGAGTTTTCTCATAATAACTTCCTGTTAGTTAGCGTAATAAGAAGGCCATTGTAATCCAATACTCATTTTCTAAAACCCCTTGGGTTTACTGTTTTAGATTTAACCCATCGAGCAACTGAACAACAAACCCCATGTAGACCGCCATCGTAATACTGACTTCTATGTCGACAAATTATTATCGAAGAATACTGACAACCCATCTACAACCTTAGCTAATAATAGCGGACTTCCAGCTAAGGAATGAAGATGACTAATCATCGATTTTCTATAGCCTTCATCAGTCTTTGTGACATGGTCTAATTGATTGAGAAAACGCAGTTAATCATAATTCACTGTACCACCACATAGCCCACTTATTGCTCAATATCACCAATTTACTTAACAATCTGTTTTGATCAATCTTATGAATTTTTATGCTATGAGAAAAATGGTTGCACGAGTTAATTCTAGAGTTTATAAAATTCTAATCAACGCCTCGGATCAGTAACTAGCAACTCGATCGATTCGATATTTATTTCATTCTATGAAAATAATTTATATATTCCATATCTTCACGAATTGTAGCGAACTCATCATCGCTGAAAAATCTTAGGCACTTCATTATAACGAAGCTATTCTTATTTTTCCCGCAGATATAAACACTTGCCCCAGAACGTCACATAGAAAATTGCATATTTAATTTATTGAGCTCTAAGCGAATGCTTTCATCATCAAAAGTCGAAATAATTATTTGCGCGCCTTACAGCTAATTAGATGGGCATTAAATTTTGTTTCGAAAAATGGTTCGATAGCAAAAAACCACTTTATCAGTATTAGATTTTAAAGCAGGATAGATTTTTGGCGAACAAATCAAATAGCTCTTACTGTCTATCTGAACACCGATATTAATATCTAGCTTAGTTAATGGTAGCGCTTTTATAAGAGACCTGCCGAATGCTATGCTGTTATTTGCACCTTTCAGCAACCCAAACACCTAACTAGTGCCGTATCAATGGCAGACTTTCTACCCTCACAAAGTAAAAATAGTGCATCTTCCAGCAGGAGATTGGACAATTCTTTATCTTTTATTCCAAGCGAAACGCTATCACCAAAATTAATCGCAAACGACGCAGCTGTGGAGCACTTAGAAAGGTCCAGTTCTTTGAGATTTAACTTACCACTCCTCTAGCAAGACCATGAGCTATACATCTCCTCATCATAGGAGCCTGATCATCTATTGCGTAAAAACTTTTTATTGAAATCATTCTATTCACAAAAACTCACCTCTAAGAATGTATTTATTTACCAACAAATGGCGTTCAGTAAATAGCTAATTAAGTGCTCATAAAACACCCTCCCCTTAAAATAAGGTAGAAAATTATGTGATTCCGAAGGCAGCCAAAAACATAAAGCGATTAAAATGTTGGAACTATGCTAAAGCATGTCAGTTAAACGCATTAGCCCTAACTTATTCAGGTCATCTGCTCAACTAGAAGCTGTCAAGAAGGCGAACGAAAATACTTAATAAATCCTCCCTAGGCAGAAACTTTATTCCCTCAACAAAAGCACAATAATTAACCTTAATAATGACGCAATAGCATATTATTTGTCAGTGATATAGCGGATTAGCTGTACTAAGAAAGTCGTTAAAAAGCTGAGTTATTAACGTCCGTTACATAGCGCGGAACAATCGATCAACTGGACCACTCAAAAATAAGCTAGAAGCCTCTTTATCAGTCAACAAGGATCTTATCCGCAATTTAGTCTAGCCATTACTTGACTCTTTCCGGCCAAACAGTGCACGATTCGTTAGGCGATAAAAAAACGCCTTATGTCTGTGTTCAGCAAGATCACAAAGCTCAAGTTAATCCATCAGACCACCGTAAACGTTAGGCGCTTTTTAAAAATGAGAGCTAAACGTCTAAGTGTCATTGGTAGTTATAGGTAGGTATAGACGAGATGATTACCATAGTAAGCAACCAACAACACCACAACGAAGCTAAGCCAGGAAAAACTGATAAAAACTCAGCCATGGGTGTGGTTTAATTCACGCTGAAAGCAAAGTAAAAAACCTTGTATCAAGGTAAGAATTCAAATTATCAGCAGAACGAGCAACACCAGTATTTTATGCTCTTCAAGTGAGGGAAAATTGACCTAGCATCAACTACCGCACCCAATGGAAATTGGCTAATAAACACTTTGATTATAACCAGGATCAACCCAAAAGCTAGCGCACAAAACCCTGTCATAACAACATAGTTCGGCTCGGCAAGATTCCCTTTACTGCTTAAAATATGGACATCAATAAACACGCTTATCGCGATCAACACAATAACTAAATTAGCTAGCGCCGACTGAGCTGACCACATACGTAGAATACTTAACCTAATTATAATGCGTTTTAATTATGCTTCGAGGTTTTCGACCAGACAATTTGTTGACACTGTCAGGGCGACTATTAGCGGAGTTGTCACGTATGTCATCAGGTTCTATCACTTTAAATCTGATAGCGCAGCGCCTACCTGATTGTTTAGCAGATTCTCAGTGCTAACTTGTAAAAAAGAATAAAGCTGCTTATGTAATGTTTTAGCTTGCTTGGCATCGTTGAGCGCTTGAACATTTCGGGTCGAACCCAATTGGTAATTGTAAAGTCGAGCTTGCTGCCCCTTAGGCTCAACCAGAATTTCCTGGCCGACAATAATAGCTATCGTCTGATCACCACCCGATGGTTTAATCACTGCAAACCCTGGGGCACCATCGGGCAGGCTTAATACGTCACGCCCCCAGCATTGATGCTGTACCGGCTTACCAAGCCTACCCATAATGGTCGGTACGATATCGACCTGGGAGGCGGTAATGTCAATCTGACGACCAAATGAGGCTTGAACCTTTGGTCCGATAAATAGAATAGGAATATTGAAGCGATTTAAATCAATATCCGTAAGTTGTTCAGGACTACCAAATCCGTGATCCCCGAGAATGACAAACAGCGTCTTATCGTAATCTGGAAACTTGCGCGCCTTAGCAAAAAACTGCCCCAGCGCCCAATCAGAATAACGCATAGCAGTAAGGTGTTCGTTGAGTGGGCCATGCCCACTAACGGGAGTTACGGGCAACGGGTCTGGCAATGCATAAGGGGTGTGATTGGAGAGTGTTTGAAGCAAGGCATAAAAAGGCTTGGTCGTATTACGCCGGGCAATCTCCTCCGCCGCCCTGTTAAACATATCCTGATCAGAGACACCCCAGGTTGGATCGGAGAACACTGGATTAGTAAAATTTTTTCTACCAATAAAATGAGTCATTCCCTGATTCGAGAAAAACCCTTGTTGATTATCCCAGGCAAAATCTCCGTTATAGACATACAGATTGTCAAAACCCTGAGGACTGAGTAGTTGAGGCAAACCCGAAAAATCATTAAGGCCTTCAGGCTGTTGCATCAGGTACTCAAAACCCGGCAGATTAGGGAAACTCGCCATCGTTGCAAACATCCCTTGGTGGGTGTGTGTGCCGTTGGAAAAAGCATGGGTGAATAACAAGCCTTCTTCAGCCAGCTCGTCGAAATAGGGGGTAATCTGATCATCACTTCCCAGAGCGCCCACGTAGCGGCCTGCAAAGCTTTCCATCAAAATAATGACGACATTACGAATAGGTAAAACGCTCTCCCGTTGAGGGGTATAAACGCGACGTACAGCCGCTTGGTCAACGTCAATCAGCTCGTCTTGTGCAGTGAGTAACATATCCCGAACAACTTCCAATGCCTGGTTTTTTGGGATTTTTCCGTGCCAGGCATTATCCCGCGATGAAGACCAATGATGACGAGCGGCATTAGCTAGAGTGACAAGCCCATTCAAAGCCAACATATTTGCAAAAGGGGAGTCAGTGACAAAGGCGTCACCCCAGCGTAAAGGAGGGCCTTGCCGTATCGTACCGCGGGCACAGGCAGCGACCACGACAAGACAAAGTAAAAAAACAGAAATACGGTAGTACCAATGAGAAGTAAAAAAACTAGCATCAGGATTTGGAGTCGATCTCATTTAGAAACACCCATTGTTCCAGCCTTAAGGGTAGCGAGACGAGGCCTAGTGATTCGTTCACACCAATTCACTACGCGTGAAAATAACCAGGCCATCAGTGACCAGCCAAATACGTAACGGCCTACAGGGAAACCGTGCCAAAGCATACTAAGAACAGTGACTGGATCCTCAGCTAAATATTGAAATACAAGCCCATTTAAACGTTGATGGAACTCCCGATAAAAATCGAGCTCAAGCATACCGACAAATAAAGCAATACCTGCAAAGACACTAAGCCAGATGCAAAACCACTGACGTAATGCCATTAGCCGTGGACTCAGGAAAGCAAATACCAGCGGAATTGACGCATAAGATACTGCTTGAAGATCAAAAATTACGCCCATACCAAACGCATGAAGAAAAGCTGTTACAGGAGTATCACCGATAAGATCACGGTTATAGATAAACAAAAGCAGACGTAAAATCATAAAAAGTAACAGTACCAATCCAGCACTAAGAAAGGTAAACGCTAGATGACTGCGTATGGCTACACTTTGCAATTTTTTCTGGCAAGTAGAAATGCAATTCTCTTGTATCATCTTGTTGTAGGTTTCCTTGAACTTAAGCAGGCATACAGATAAAAAAACAGGTCGGTTTAATATATGAATATATTTTTATAGGATAAAGATAGAGATAGAGATAGAGATTCATATACTCTTATCCTGGTTTTTTTATAGCTCTAAAATTGTGCAGATAAACCAATATAGTATTTGGAAATCGTGCCACAGAAGAAGCGAAGCATAGTTAGCATTTATTAAGGAACACTTAAGGCTAACGACTGCATTGCTACTCAATCGCCTCAGCGTTGCTGATCAGTAGCGCCAAAGAAAGAAAACATATACACCTGTCGCAGCGGCAAGAAGCATGGGGCTGCTGTCATTGAAATAAAGAGAGCACATTTGGCAAGCAATGCGATCAGTTCTCCGATACTGAGGGCATCGCATAAATTAGTATTATTTTCTTCATGTTGATTGCAAACGCGCTAGATAATTAATCGGTCGGATGATCCTGCGTCAATAGAAATTACAGCACAAAACAGGACAGTCTAGTAATAGAAAGGGACAACCACAAGGAACCCTCTAGCGGCAAAAATAGAGTGTATTACCACGGTTGGATCTATGCACTCATCAAATACTTTATTAGACGAGACAGTAGATAAAGACATCATTATTAAGATTATCTTAATAATTTATAGTTATATTGTAAGACTAGGCATGCTGACAAATGACCCACTCTTACGAGTAGATCTAATACTACCAGCTGTGATTCTATTTTTTGGCAGACATTATGGATAACCATATAAAATTCGAGTTAAGGTACTTAACAAAATGGATATCAGATGTAGTAAAATTCATAAGATTTTGTACCATGCCGATTATTTTTTTAATTTTATTATTTAATATCAGCACATCGTTTTCAAAGCCATCCATAATTCTTAACCACATCTCAGAAAGGAACAGTGTTGAAGCTTTTAATCTTTCAACACACTGGGCGCAGGGCAATGTAGTTGCACTAATCAGGCATGCAGAGCGTTGCGACCACTCAGATAACCCATGCCTGGATGGTGTCACAGGTATCACATCTATAGGAATGGACACGGCCATTGAAGTAGGTGAAAATTTTGAACAGTTCTTACCCAGCGCCGATGCAATTATTTTTAACAGCCCTCTTAAACGAACATCACAAACAGCACAACTCATGTTTTCTGGAAAAAGTACTAGCCAGAACTGGCTGCACGAGAACTGCAAGGAAAGATTTTTAGAGGATATTCTGAAACATAAACCAGATAGGGTCAATATGGTCCTTGTCACACACAGCACATGCATTAACAACTTACGCTCGCTTGATCATAAAAAACTTATTCCTATAAATTCTGGCGAGGATAAAAACTATGCACTCACTGTATTTCTAACTATTTCAAAAGAATCTGAAGTCGCCTTTGTTTTAGGTTATGTCAATGCCAATGACTGGGAAAACCTGTCTCACAAAAAAGCAGTAATGGCTAGTTACAATTCAAAAAGCAACAAACGTTCGATTTAAATTTTAATCAAAAAAGGTCATTTATGACAACAAGAAGAAACATTGAAATATACTTTATATTAACATCTTTATTTAGTATTTATCTTTGCAGTGGTTTTTTTGAGCCTATTGAGCATAGCAAATCGATAGGCAAAATTTATACTGTATTGGTCATTTCTACCTATGGCTTAATATATCAGGCACCAGCCATTCTAAGTTACTTTTTATTAAAACGCTGGCACAGAACAGCCTCTTACATAGCTGTTGCTCTTTCAATTACCGGCCATTTATTTGTTTTCGCTGACAGTCATTTGTATGACTTGTATGGCTTTCATATCAATGGTTTTGTCTGGAATTTATTAACGACTAGAGGCGGTATAGACTCCCTGGGAGCCGATCAGACTAACATCTTTCTTGTCTTGGGCTACCTGTCTGTCTTGCTCTCTGTCCACGGTACAGCATTATTTCTTTCTCGCCAACAAAGAGATGTAAGAATACCTGTCCGTGCTGCTTTAACACTTCTATTAATCGCAAGCATAAGCGAACGGCTTATTTACGGATATAGTCATGCCATTTCATACGCCCCTGTTTTAAACAAAAGCGATGCACTACCCTTCTATCAGCCGCTTACAATGAACGGTTTTCTACACAGCATAGGTGTCGATGTCATCAAGTCATCGAAAATACAGATTGATGAATTCGACTCCGGTATCGACTACCCAAAAAACCCTATTGTATTGTCGAAGGTTGACAAACCTTTGAATATTGTCATGTTGGTTTCTGAATCCATGCGTTGGGATTTATTGACCGATGAAACCATGCCCCATATGAGCCAGTTTTCTCGCCAAGTATGGAATTTCAAGCAACACTACTCTGGTGGTAACGGCACCCGGCAGGGATTGTTTTCTCTATTTTATGGCCTACCCGGTAATAATTGGGATGGTTTTTTACGAGCGAGGAAGGGGCCGGTATTTTTTGATGTACTGGATGATTATCAATACCAGTATTTTATCTACACAGGGGCTAAGTTTACTTATCCAGAGTTGGATCACACTATTTTTCTCAACATCCCACAAAACAAACTGATAGAGAACGAAAATGGCGAGCCCTGGCAACGGGACGAGGAAAACACCACAAATCTGATTAACGATATGAAGACGAGAGACCAGTCAAAACCCTTCTTTGGTTTTATTTTTTACGAATCCACCCACGCCCGCTACTCCTTTCCAGAAAACGCCGTCGTACAGAAGGACTATTTGAAATCACTCGACTATGCCGGGCTATCACGCAGGGAGATTGAACCGAATATTAAAGGCATGAAGGCGCGTTATATCAACGCCGCGAATGGTATAGACAAACAATTACAACGCGTCATTGAGTTCCTACAGCAATCCGGCGATATTGAAAACACGCTGATTATCATCACCGGCGACCATGGCGAGGAGTTTATGGAACGCGGGCGTTGGGGCCACAATTCAGCTTTCACTGACTGGCAGGTTCGTACACCGATGATTGTTTCCATCCCCAACACCTCCCCGCGATCCATCAACCAACGCACTAGTCATATGGATGTTCCCTCTACCCTTTTAAACCGTTTGGGCGTCCAAAATGCAGTAAAAGATTACAGTCTGGGTGAAGATTTGGGCAGCCCGGTGGATCATCGCAATATCATTGTCTCAAGCTGGACTGACATTGGCCTGATCAACGATTTTGGGAAACTTGTGATACCCTTTAAATCAACCACGCAACACGAAAACCTGGCAACTGATATTGATGACAATCCTGTCAATAGCAGTCAATTGTTGGAAAAAATGCAGTCTATTGTTTATAAAACTTTGCACGATACCCGTTATTATAAAATGTAGATACAACAAGAGTTTTCCATCATACCCTGGACTGACCCCACGCAAGCCTACAATCACCTCTGTAATTCAGCGTCTAAACTATCTCACAGAGATTCGAAATAGGCTGCTATATTTACAATATCTGTATCACTAAGCGGTTTAGCCATTGGCCCCATAATCGGGTCTTTCCTTGTCCCATTTCGGAATGCCTTCAGTTGCTTTTCTACATACAGGGCTTTCTGTCCTGCCAAATTTGGATACATAGGTACAGCAGATATACCTGTCGCACCATGACACCCTGCACAAGTTACCGATTTAGATTTTCCGGCATCAACATCAGCAGCAAATGCACTGACGCCTGAAGCTAATAGTGCAGTCAAACTATTAATTTTTTCATTAAAGAACTCCTTATTTAAATTAGGCGGTTACCGAAAACACCTTGTAAAAACTGGACTTATCCTGAATATTAATCGGCAAGTGCAGTTTTCTCGAAATATCACTCGCTGAAAAAATGCCCCTGATTTTGTGCTTATCACGATCAACAACCAGACAGTGTTGATGACCACTATCTTTCAATTTACTAACCACCTCAGATATTGAAGCTTTAACCACCTCCTGATAGTCCAATGCCTTTAAATCTCGCCTTGGTGTCATAAAATCAGATAATTCAATCTCATCTCGTCTCATCCCTTCCGACACTTTTTGCATAATGATTCGGTCAATCAGATCGTCTGCGCTGATGATTCCGACAAATTTACCAGATTCGTTCAGCACGAATTTGAGTCGAACATGGGTTTTTTGCATCAATCGCTTGGCTTCTATGGCCGGGACAGTAGATTCAACGACTAACGGCATTACCTCTTTAAAATCAGTAAAGAAATTCAAAGCCGGTGATTTCATTGTTAAACCTTCCATTTCCTCGGGCCATGCTAGATCGTCGACGTCTGTAGTTGGGTACAGGTTAAGTGCGTTCATTTTAAATTCTCCTTCATTTCACTCAGCCAGCAGCTGCCGAGGTGAATGATATTTTGACGATAAATCTCGTGTAATTTGATTTACTACCTGCTCCCTTGCTTCGTCGAAAGCCTGTGAACCTGAGGGCTGATGTTCATAGATATCGATAGGGCGTCTATTCGGTATATGAATAGATAAGTGACACGTCACCAGGTCTTTTGATTTTCTGTGGTGAGTTTCTTTACTGAACACTGCCTGTGCTCGAGTAATGGTTGGAACATATTGAGTTAACGCCATTAATTCACGGACAATTTCGTTGCGACCGACATGCGCTTCGGTGTCATGACGGCACGTAATGGAAACAATCACGAGTTCACCTCTCTCATTAGGTTGATGTTGTGTTTTTACACACTATTCAAAAAAACCTAATAAGAGGTGGGGGGCGCTCTTATAAAACTGTAGCGGGGAGAAATGTTTGGGGAATGGAGAACTAATTCACTCAGGTCAAGAGGCTGGAAGTTCCCGACTATTTCATGAGAAACAAAACTAACAGGGTCTTCTTGATCGTCACAATCTAATTTTTTGTTATCACTCTGCTCGCAGAAACCATACTGCTGTGCCAGTTGATTATCGTCGAACAATGCCACCCCTTCTCCAGCAGCGATGCCGGAAGCAAAGAGTAAACTCAGGTACAGCAGGACTTTGATCATCTGATCTTCTTCTTGGCTCCTACGTCTGTATACAGAGTGCAGCTTTGACCATTATATGCCCATCAGGTTTCATCACTACCTTTATTTTCGACATTTTGACGGCAAGCTAACCGCGTCAATATAATGCCACTGCCAAAGACCAGTAATGCTACCCACTGATGCAGTGCTGCCAGCGATACTAGAACAGTCTTCTGTAAGCTTAGGATACCTAATGCAACCTGGCTCCCAATTAACAGGCGCCATGACACCACTATAATTTTGTAAGGCCTGGATACATATGCACGCAAAGCCACATTATAATTGCACCACCCGTTGTTTTGGCAAGCTAAACGCAAAAACTGACGACTCCCGATAAAGGACTTTACGCAGTTCTTTCTACCATCCAAAAAGATTTAATTACAAGTCACTGATATATAAATAGTCATACCCTAACCAGAGAAATAAGGTGCAAAGGACTAAGGTAATCAACATAGCAGGAGTGCCCTTTTTAAACCACATACCCGGTGTAATCGCCAATTCAGGTTTCCCCGTTTCACGGGCTAATCGTTCAGAGATAGTCACAATATAAACATTCGCCGTTGATCCAATATGAGAGCCGTTACCTCCCATGCCAACCCCCATAGCCAAAGCCCACCACATGACACTCACATTTACTCCTTCATTTTGCAGACCCGCTAAGACAGGAATCATTGCAGCTGTAAAGGGAATATTATCAATCAAAGCAGACAAAATGGCGGCGACCCAAAGTAGTAAAAGCGCAGCCATTAACGGATGTTCGACTATAATAGGCTTGAAGGTTTCACCAACCACCTCAAGTAAACCGGATTTCTCCACGCCTCCAATAACAATAAACAAGGAAATAAAGAATATGAGTAGCGGTGTTTCTATGTGGGCCGTCACACGCTCCATTTCAACCTGCCGGCTGATAAATACTAGAAGTGTCAAACAAGCTGCAGCAACTAACCAAGGCTCCCAACCAATTTGATGATGGATGATGAAGAGAACCACCATAATCGCCATAACAAAAAGTGATTTATGCCAAAGGCTTTTATTTTTATATTCAACGACCTCGTCAAACGTGTGCACTACATTTTCACCCAATTCTTTTGCGAACAAAAACCTCATTCCAACGAGGATCCCTAGCCAGGCGAATAATACGGGAGGGCCCATATGGACGAAAAAGGTATTAAAATCGATACCCGCAGCCGAGCCAATCATCAAATTGGGAGGGTCACCAACAAGGGTAGCTACTCCACCAGTATCCGACAATAATGCTGCCGCTAACAAATAAGGAATTGGCGATACTCCCATCTTTTGGCAAATCATAATGATCAGTGGGCCGAAGATAATGACAGTCGTCACATTGTCCAACAGTAAAGAAATTACCGTAACAGCTGTACCCAAAAGTACCATTAGGCGAAATTGGGAGCCTCCACTTAATCGGGCAAGATATTGAGCTAAATGCTCAAAGCCTCCGGTACTGATCATAATAGATACAATCACCATCATGATGGCCAACAAAAACACAACGTTCCAATCGATGGCTTCCAGCGCCAATTCCGGAGAGTAAAAACCGAAATATTGCCCGGCTACAATAATAGCTCCCGCACCTGCCATGGCGAATTTTGCCCTTTCAATACCATGAAAATGCTCACTAAATATCCCCACAAATGTGAGGCACAAAATAACCCCTGCTACAACCATGCTATCGGTTAAGTCAATCATTTAACGACTCCAATAAACGTCAAAATAATTCTTTCTCGTTGCTCGATTCAATACCATAAACTCTGAAAAACGGCCATAGGGATCTAATCGCCCAAGATCAGATACTCATAAGCTACTGTGAACCTCAGGGGGATTTTTTCCCCACCCATAACCGCAACTGACTTCGGTTTGTGGACGCATAATAAATGATTTGTCTATACCAGCTATTCTGCTGCACCGACGATTAAAGACCGAAAAGAGCTCTCTTAAAACCTTGGGGGACTTCATGAATGAAACACACAAAATAAGCTCCAGACTCTGAGTCCAGTGTAAAGGAGCTATAAATGACGACAAGACGGCTTCCTCTCCAAAAGCCGGGGCTCAACCCCCTCTTTACCAGGATTGGTTATGGCAGTCTACTCTGGTTGCATCAGGATTTCCTCCACGGGCACCACCTAGCACCCCACTACTCGTGAAGAGCAACGTGAATCTAGTTACTAATGATGGTCATACTCGCAAAAAACACCATTCCACCTCGAGTAAAGTTTACACCCGTTACCACCGGTTTATCCACACAAAATCATAACCGACGTGATAGCCACACCGCTAATTCTTTAAATAGCAATACGAATTAACGCTCAACGGCAAAACTTAAATGTCTGAGGATATTCTTCAAACATTTCATTACATGGTGAAAACACAAACGCTCACCCGAATCTACATCTATGTATAGAAATTTTTACCTCGGTAGCAGTGAAGCGATCTCCAGTACATTATTGAATATCTCAACAGACTGGCAATTGACGACCATTTCAGTAAACACCGTTCGAGGCTCGATAGAATCATTGACTGCTCAGACCAATTTGATCTGTAAAATTCTGAGGTCAATATGTTTGAGGGAAATATTGATCTCCAATAATAATAACTAACTCTTCACTCTAATGGGCACCTGAACTTGTTTATCTCAAACTACTATTGTCGTTAAGCTCCAAAGTTAATCAGGAACGATTCCTTTCTCCTGAACAGATAAGTTAAATTTTAACTAATGTACCGAACAACTATTTTTCTTTTTTAACCCAGTTACCTGCTGAGTCCTTGTGGTAACTTTTTTTACTGCAGACCAGGCCACCTTGTGGCTGGTCGTTTCTCTGGAGTCACCATCTCTGCGGTCTTTCTTTTCGGCGTACTGCTCCCAGGCACTATTAAACGCTTCTTTATAGATCTCTTGCGCATGCGCAGGGAGATGATCTTTCACTTGCTCGGGTAGCTCGCCTTTGTTTCGATAAGGCATATTAATACTCTCCTTAGAAATTGTTATTATCTTTGGAGCTGTGATTCATTCAGTTGGCGGCTAATCTCGTGTAGTTTCGTCACTTCGAAATCCCGTATATTTTCCATCAGCTCTTTTACTTCTGGCACCTGAGCATCAACGGTACAAAGTTCATAAATATTAATCAGCTTTTGACGAACTTCAATCATACCCGCCATTAAGGAGTCTATATCACTGGAATTCACTTTTTCCAAGGCGGCTTCTGCGTCTTCTTCTTTATCCACAGGGTAATATCGTATAAAGGTTTCCATAATATTCTCCCTTTTCGATGTTGGCACCTCCTCAATCATCTCCTCGGTCTTTTTTTCAACAGATTCCAGATATTCAAGTGCTGCACTTAGTCGCCTATCTTTAACAGAGCTTGCTTTACTCTGTATTTTTTGTTTCAACTCTTTATGAAATGACTGGCTCATATCGACAATTGAGTTCACTGTTTTAGCTGCCATGATTTATACCTTTTTTGGTGATCAACGGATTACGAGTAACCAGTGACTCAAGACTACTTTCTGTCTATAGCACCGGCATCTTTGTGAGTGGGTTACGCCTATTGGACAATCAGTAACTAGTGTTGATTCCACGCGGACATTCCGCCCAATAAATTGCGGACATCTTCATACCCACCACGGCGTAAAATACTGACACCGAGTCCCGCTCGATGCCCCACGCTACACACTACGATAACTGGGCGGCTTTTCTGAAAATCGAGCTCACCCAATTTATCTTCAAGCTTGCCGACAAAAATATGCTGAGCACCCGGAATATGCCCTTGTTCATATTCGTCTAGCTCTCGAACATCTAGAATTTGAAATGACTGCGGGTCATCTTTTATTGCTTGCGCTGTCAGAGTGCCGCTACTGCTAATCGGCGCGCCGGATTTCCTCCAGGTACCGAAGCCACCGGCTAATGCGCCTTTCACATTATCGATGCCGATGCGTGCAAGATGATTGATGGCGACATCGATATCGCTTTCGCGATCAGTCAGCAAATAAATATCATCGTTTTCGTCGCCAACCCAACCACCAAAAACCGGTAGACCACCAAGCCAGATACTATAACTATTTTCAACGTGTCCACCCGCGTATGCTTCAGGTTCCCGCGTATCATAGAAAAGAGCATGGTTGCTCTGCTCAAGCATAGCGTCGACTTCGAGAAGGTTAACGCTGCCCATCTTATTCACCGGTGCAATGCCACCCTTTAGGTTGACTTCTTCCATATGCCGAAAGAAAGGGGGACGGGATAATTGTTCACTGCCTTTCTTTTCCGCAAAGTCATCTTGGCTTAAGGTGAACACCTCATTGTCGATTTTCTCAACACCCAGGGTTGATGAAGGACGTTCTGCCATGCCGCTGCCACAGACAGAGCCCGGCCCGTGCGCGGGAAAAATGAAAGCCGTATCGCCAAGATCCGCTAATTGGGTGTGGATAGACTGATAGAGAAGCGCCGCATTTTCAACTGACTTACTCCTGTCAGTCAGATCAGTTCGCCCGGTTGTGCCAAAAAACAGAGTATCTCCGGTAAATATGCCCCATGCCGGCTTGTCATCATCAGAATCGAATATCGCATAACACATACTTTCTGGTGTGTGCCCCGGGGTATGCAATGCGCGTATTCGAAGCGACCCTAAACAAATGTGTTCACCATCGCTTAGCCGCAGGTGTCCATGGCCGAAGAGGTCATGAGTGCCATTCACTATTTTTGCGCCGGTTTGTTCTGCTAAGTAGGCAGAACCCATCACAAAATCTTCTTGTCGGTGGGTTTCAATAATGTAGCGAATTCTAACGCCTAATTCTCTTGCCGCTTGCAAATACTCTTCTATGTCACGTCTAGGATCGATTAACGCGGCATCAATGCCATCTGAGATTAAATAGGCGTAATGTGCAATCGCTGGCGTTTCAAAAGATAACAGCTGCATATTTCATCCTCCTCTTTTAGTTTCTTATGCACAACCATGAGAAAAAAGTGATCCATTTTCTTCGGCTATATTTACTTTGAATTCTATTACTGACGAAGCAAGCAGTGTGCCATCCTCTCTCATTGTAATTTCTACCGTCTAAGGTCAGGAGGTTCTAAGCCTGTTCACGCTGTCACGTTTAACAACGGAGAAATAAATTTCTTAAAAGCCTGTTGGTTGGTATGAAGATTGTAGGAATTTACCTGTTACTTTTTTATTAAGAAAAAACTCATGGGCGATATTTATCGAACTGACCAACAGGAACTTATTATGAATAGTAAAAATCAATATCATATGCAGGACCCCCGTTCTCAATACGACCTATCTAAAACCTTTTATGATCGATCACAACCTGATCCTGGACTCGACGAACGCTTAAAGCCCACAGCGGATCACGGTGAAAAGTCTTATCAAGGGGCCAGCCGGTTAGAAGGACGTAAAGCGGTAATCACAGGTGGCGATTCGGGTATTGGAAGGGCAGTAGCCATTGCATTCGCACGGGAAGGGGCAGATGTGGTTTTGAACTATCTATCGAGCGAGCAAACTGACGGCAAAGACACCGAGCAATATTTGAAAGAGAGTGGCGTCAACGTCTATTCGATCGTCGGCGATATTTCCAATGAGAAATTTTGTCTAGTACTGATAGATTTCGCCGTCAATAAGCTTGGATCAATCGATATACTCGTCAACAATGCTGGACAACAATACTATGTAGAGAATCTGGCCGAGCTCTCATCGGAGCAGTTTCAAAAAACCTATGCGACCAATGTATTTTCGATGTTCTGGATCACCAAAGCCGCAGCTCCTCATATGCCGAAAGGGTCAAGCATTATCAATACAACGTCCATTCAATCTTACCAGCCCTCGGCTGGCTTGCTCGATTACGCATCAAGTAAAAGTGCGATCACCGGGTTTACGAAAAGCCTCGCTAAAATGTTGATTAACGATGGCATTCGGGTCAACGCTGTCGCCCCCGGGCCGATTTGGACACCCTTGCAGCAAAGCGGTGGCCAGCCCCCTGAAAAGCTTGAGGATTTTGGTCAGGGTGTTCCTATGGGTCGACCGGGGCAACCAGCGGAGCTCGCGCCTATGTACGTATTTCTTGCTTCTCAGGAGTCAAGCTATATCACAGCAGAAGTGATGGGGGTGACTGGCGGAGGTCATTTGCCTTAATTCAACAACACTTTATTAATGCACTCCTTAATCGGGAACCGAGAAAATAACACCTGGCTGTAACAAAAGAGCCTGACTGTGTTTTCTCAGATCCCAGGTAGATTCGGCACAATGACGTTTGGCTGCTGGTCAGAGAGATGACGACCATCATCAACCGATATACTTGTGATCACCCCATTCATGGGTTGTACTTTGACAATAATTAATCGGCTATTTGCGAGATTTTTAATGTATCCGATATACCCGCGCAAGCTTTATAAGCTTTACAACAATCGTATCTAAGGAGCTAATGAGAAGAAAAGTCGCAAAATGATCTGTAAATATTTCAAAAATTTGAAAAAACTATAAACATTTCAATGCGATCCGTAGGCATAACCTGAACTCGAAGCTTTCAATTAAGGCATCCAATCATCCAGTTATCCAGAGGCAACCGTCTCTCCGTCAAAGCAGGTTGCGTTTACTCCTTGAAGTCAGTCTCTTTACTTGTAGGGACATGTTAATCGGGCGATGGTACTAGTGGTAGCTTAGAGAGTTTTCTCCATCCAATAACTCATCAATATTAATCTGTCCTGGCTCAACAAACAGTTGCCATTTTCTCTGGGGAATATTTTCGAACGCTTTTTTATAGCGTTCGTCCTCTCGAGAGCTGTTATCGACATTCCGTATCAATATCCGTTGAATCTGGGTCGAGTAACGTCGTGCGATATCACCATAGACTTCAGGGTCTTCTTCTCCGTTATCGCCGAAGAGAATAAAATGCCGTTGTGGGTAGCGTTCTAAAATTTGCTCTATTTGTTGGGGTTTTGTTTCCGTGCCTTTTTTAAATAAATTTAAAAGCGTTTTATCACGAAAACGCACTTCCTTTAAGCTTAGCGTTGCCAAAGGGAACCCTGTTTGATGTAGAAATTCTTGAAGAGGGCTATAGAGTTGCCAGGGACTGGAAGAAACAAAATGTAGGATGGCACCGTGAGCGGCTAATTGTTGATAGAGCTCGGGCATTCCCGCTACGGCCTGGTAGTCTTTGAAGAAAGTATGATCAAATAATTGCTTCAGGTCAGTGACATGGCTTATCTTTATTGTGTCATCGATGTCGCTAATAATGCTGATGCCGTCACGCGGTACCAGTTGCACAGTCCCTTCAAACCGCCGTTGGTCTTTAGCTTGCAGTACTGCAAGAAAGTGTAGGCGCCCTTGATCTGAGAATGCATTGACTACCTCTATGGGCAGTTTTAAGGTTGTCTCTGTATGGCCGTTTGGTCTGGATTCAGGCAATTCGACATCACGACCCGCTATACGAATTATCAGCTTTTTCCCTCGTTCATTATCGGCAATGAGTAAATTCGTGCGTTGGCGGAAATTTTCCTCCGTGTTCGGCGCCGCTGTTAAATCATATTCATACTCCAACACTTCCGCGAAGACCTCTTTGCGCACCACACTGTCTTCAGGTTCGTAAATCCAGGCATGTAGAGGTATTTGCCAAAGGCCCTTTTCTTCATCAAGCCAGGCCGCTGTGGTGAAAAAAGTAATATGTTCATCAGCTTTAACATTCGAATATATTTCTGAAATGAGGCTAGTACTGGCAAAGGCACAGTTGGGCCAACCATAACCCCAACGCCAGGCCAACGAAGAACAAGGCATACCGTCTAAGCGTACTGTCCCGTACATACGCTCTGCTGTGCTCTGAAATGCTTGACGAATGTCTTCTTCGGATAGGCGGAGCTGGGTGCTTAATTGCGGGGCTAATTCGAACCCGGTGGCAACAATACATTGCCTGAAGACGTCATCAGCGTGTTCGCGCTGGGTATAACCATCAACTGCACTGCCTCGCCAATACGCCTTGTCGTGCTTCACACAACACACTTCCCAGGGCGGTTTATCTCCATACATCGTTGTAACCCCAGGCAACCTTCTCACTAACAGCGCCCATAGTTGTGATTGGCCGCCGCTACAACCATCTGTGACAAAGGGAGCAACATGAACCCCGCTTTGCACGGTGTGTAGTTGCCGTAAACGTCGCTCTTCCAATTCACGGCTACTGTCGTTCACCCAAAACCAGGCACTTACTGGAGGTGGGGAAAACCCGCTGACCAAGTAAAGACAACATATGATCTTGTAAACATGTTTCATAGAATGCCTGTCACCATAGATCAACAAATAGCGCTTCAATATGACACCTGGGCGCTAAGATGCATAAGCTACGTACTTATTCGTTAAGCGCCTTGACGAGCCGATACACCACGGCTCAATATTGACGGCACGATCTGGTCTCCAGGATAAGTTAAGTACTGCCGGCATTAGCGGAGACTAACACCACACAATACCAGTACTGGAAACAACAAAGAGTGGAACGGTCATCCCCTGATTTCTTCGCAACGCTATAACTCAACAAGCAAACTGCCCTCTGAGGCGGATATTTCTACAGCGCTCACGTTGACAGGGTGCGTTAAGAAGATAGGTACAGAGATCCCCTGAGTCAGTTGTAGGCAGCTGTGTTCGAGTCCCAACCCGTCGGGTAAGCAAACTGGAACTGCTTATTTTTGAAGGGTGTTCGGCGGTCTCTGCGAGCCCCGTGGTTTTTCGTAAGCCCGATCGAAAATCTGTCTCACCGATTCAGTGTCGAAATATTCAGTGTCGGAATAAACGGGGATTACGTTCAATAAACTTACGAATCCAGACCTCAATAAACGAACGTTCCTGGTGTTTCATGTACCACCAACCCAGTGAGCTGATGGTCAGAGCGCCCAGAGCGTTGACCATCATATCCCACATCGTGTCAGTCAGTCCCGATGGATCCCCGAGC
This sequence comes from uncultured Gammaproteobacteria bacterium, assembly GCA_913058345.1. Classification (GTDB taxonomy): domain Bacteria; phylum Pseudomonadota; class Gammaproteobacteria; order Pseudomonadales; family Porticoccaceae; genus Reddybacter. The sequence continues at coordinate 16,604 of CAJXQR010000011.1, read as the reverse complement.
ATAGGTTTCTGCATGTTCGTATCGACGAGCTGATCCATAGTAAACTCAAAAATCTCCCACAGGGTGCCGACCGTCACGGCAAACAAAAACGCGAACATAGCCACAAAATGTGCGCGCATGTGCACATCGACCCGTTCGCTCTCGTTGAGCAAGTAAACCAGTAAAAAACCGAGAATTCCCGTCAGCAGTCCGGAGCTGGTGTGCAAGGCGATATCCCACCACCAGAATCGTGTGTAGTAGCTGTGAATCTCTCCCAGAAATAGCGCTGCAAACACAAACAACACCGCGAGCACCTGAAACTCAGCAGGAATATGCACCCCAAACCGGCGACCGAGCAGGGCCGGCGACAGAGTGACAGCCATGATCGCCACCACCAGAAACGCGTTGATCCACTGTTGCTCATAGAGCACCCAGATCAATTCAACCAGCATCACGACCTGGAGCACAATCAAAACCCCTCGGTAGACCCGCGCTGGCAAATCGTTCGCTTTTTTGGGCGGGACTGGCCCCCGAGGTTTATTCTCCATTGTGTTTAATACCTGTTGTGCAAGTCGGTTGGGAACCTGCGGCCAATGACCGAAGAGTGGGGCAATGGCCGGTACTGACTGTCCATACAAGGTACATTAGCGGATTGGCGCGACTTAACGATGCAGCTCACCGGCCCGCTCGGGTTGATAGATCACCTCCACGAGGCGCACCTTCATCACACCACCCCCCGGCTTGGGCCACTGGATGTGTTCGCCTGTGGACAGGCCTAATAATGCGCTGCCGACGGGGGCGAGTATGGAGATACGCTCGGCGCTGCCATCGGCATCTTGTGGATACACCAGCGTTAAACAAAATTCCTCTCCCGACTCCAGGGCAAAACGCACCTTGCTGTTCATGGTCACGACATCCGGTGGGATCTCCTGTGGCTCGACCACGTCCGCGCGATCAAGCTCTGCCTGCAATTCTGTCTTGCCCGGAAAAGACGCCGCCGGTAAGGAATCGAGCAGCGTATCCAAGCGCTCCATGTCCTGTGATGTCAAAATAATTTCTGGCCGTTTGTTCATCAATTTCTCTCTTTAAATAGCTTGCTATTGACCATCCGATTCAGCGAAGCCAAACGACATCCCCGCCGACCCGGCTGCCGTTTATCTTGCGTTTTTACGGCGCTGCGTCAGACAAATTGACTGCTGGATAGTGGTTAGTTTCGCCAATCGCAATGCTTATCGAGACATTCCGATACTCTCGATACATCGTAGTCGGTCGTTGTATAGTAAGCCTGTTCGACTAAGCTTGGAAGCCTCACCCTACCTACGAGATTTCTAAAGTATGCCCAGACAACGTAAACCCCAACGCTCCTTACTGTTACGTGCTCATCTGTGGCAACAGGTGTTGTTAGCGATGGTGCTGGGTATTGGACTGGGGTTGTTGTTATCGCCGTCCGGTATGGCATTGTTACCCAAAGAAGCGGCTTACGACCTCGCGCAATGGTTTGCCCTACCCGGACAACTCTTCCTGGCGGTAATCCAGATGGTGGTAATACCTCTGGTGATTTCCTCGATCATTCTCGGTATTACCTCCAGTGGTGACGCGGCTTTTTTGAAAAAGGCAGGCCTGCGAATCGTGCCTTACTTTGTTGCCACCACCGCTATCGCCGTCGTGCTCGGTATCACCGTAGCAACCCTGTTGCGCCCCGGCCACTACATCGACGCCGAACTGGTGCAATCCATGGTCGGTGACACGCCACACACAGTGACTACCCGCCATATCGAACCGCAGGACATTAGTCTGCCACAGCGCATTGTGAAAATGGTGCCTGAGAATCCGTCGAAATCACTTATCGACAAAGATATGTTCGCTATTGTGGTGTATGCCATTTTTATCGGTGTGGCCTTGCTCGCGCTGGAAGAACGTGAGAATAAACTGATCCTCGATCTGCTAAGCAGTATCCAGGCACTCACACTGAAAATCGTCAACTGGGCGATGATGATTGCGCCGTTGGCGGTTTTCGGTCTGCTTTGTGACATCACTATTCGCATCGGTATGGACGCTATTCTTGGTATGTCGGTGTATGTTGCTAGCGTGTTACTCGGACTACTGTTGTTGGGGACCTATATTCTGATTGTGATGTTTGTGGCGAAAAAAGCGCCGGGAGGCTTTTTGCGTGCAATTCGCGAACCTCAGTTATTGGCATTTTCCACCTCAAGCTCTGCCGCGGTAATGCCACTGTCCATGCAAACGGCCCACGAGAAACTGGGAGTACGCAAATCCATTGCACAATTTATCGTTCCCCTGGGTGCGACGATTAACATGGACGGTACAGCGCTGTATCAGGTAATAGCGGCTGTGTTTTTAACCCAGGTCTTTGGCATTGATCTTTCCGTGAGTGACTTATTACTGCTCACCGCAACCACAGTCGGTGCGTCCATCGGTACACCCAGTACCCCCGGTGTAGGGATCGTCATACTTGCCACCATACTGCAGGGTGTCGGCGTACCCACCACCGGTATTGCTCTGATTCTCGGTGTCGACCGTATTCTCGATATGTGTCGGACAACGGTCAATGTCAGTGGTGACCTGACCGCTTGTACGGTGATGGATCGCTGGATTGGTGCAGAGCTTGCGGTGGATGATCCTGAGCAAGCGTTACCTGAAGTGACCTAAAGGGAGTCCGAGGAGCCGACACGATCACAGCTACCTTAGCACTCGATGTTGCCCGCAGGAATAAAACAGCTGGGGTGACCAAACCGACCGGTACCCTACGTCGTGGCAGACGGTGAGCAACCCAGCCAAGGAACGCTGGCCCGATCCCACCACACATACCGGCCCCGCTAATGTCGGGCTCAGTCCTGTGATAATGTCGGGCTCAGTCCTGTGAGTAGTGCCTTATCGTTTCCCACTGTGATGAGCCGCAGCTAATGTATCTTCAGAAAGGCAACATCCAATCCGTTGATATCTTCAATGCCATGTGGCCCAACATGCCAAACTCCTGCCGGGCAGACGCTCATTAACACATTTCAGTGACGAGCCACCCTGTGAAAAGTAGCTCGCTGCGCAGTAGAGATTGACTAAAAGAGTGGTACGGCAGTAGCCGCTCATGACAATTCCTGTCTGACCGACCCTTGCCCCAGATAATGGCTATCTACACCAATCCTTGCTCAATCATCGCATCGGCGACACGGGTGAACCCAGCAATGTTGGCGCCAAGCACGAGATTGCCAGGCGCGTCATATTTGAGCGCAGTGTCGCGCGCACGCGCATAGATATTCGCCATAATGGCCTTGAGTTCTGTATCAACATACTCAAAGGTCCAGCGCTGCATGCTCGCATTTTGCGCCATTTCAAACTGGCTGGTGGCCACCCCTCCCGCATTGGCTGCCTTACCCGGCCCATACAGTATTTTGGCGTCAATGAATAAGTCGACGGCATTTTGCGTACTCGGCATGTTGGCACCCTCACTGACCGCAATACAGCCGTTGTTCACTAGAGCCTCCGCGTCCGCACGATTTAGCTCATTTTGAGTAGCACACGGAAAGGCCAGCTCGCCAGGTATGCGCCATACGGCATGACCATCCTCAGGATAATCATCGAGTTGAATAAAACGTGCCGCCGGATGGTGCTGGAGATACTCCTTAAGACCGACTTTTTTCACTTCCTTGAGGGATTTGAGCGTCTCCAGGTTGATGCCGTCGGGATCGTAGATCGTGCCAGTAGAATCAGAACAGGTAATGGGTCTGGCACCGTTTTGATAGAGCTTCTCAATCACATAAATGGCCACATTGCCGCTACCGGAAATCAGGCAATCGCGCCCCGTGAGCTCAAGGCCTTTATCCGCAAGCATCTCCTGCGCGAAGTAAACGCAACCGTAGCCCGTCGCTTCTTTGCGCACCAGAGACCCCCCCCATAACAGGCTCTTGCCCGTGAAGACCCCTTCATAACGACCCGTCAGTCGTTTGTACTGACCGAACATATAACCAAGTTCGCGCGCCCCCACACCGATGTCCCCTGCCGGCACGTCGGTTTGGGGCCCAACATGTCGATACATTTCGTTCATAAACGACTGACAGAAGCGCATGATCTCGGCATCTGAACGCCCTTTGGGATCAAAATTAGCACCGCCTTTACCACCACCGATGGGCAAACCAGTGAGTGCATTTTTAAAAATTTGTTCAAAACCGAGAAATTTGATAATGCCGGCATTAATACCGGGGTGAAAGCGCAGGCCACCCTTATAAGGACCCAGCGCTGAATTAAACTCAACCCGGTAGCCCTTGTTGACGTGGGCGTTGCCGTGATCGTCCATCCACGGCACGCGAAACATAATCTGGCGCTCGGGCTCGACGATGCGCTCGATGATCGCGTGACGGCGGTATTTTTCTTCTGTTTCAAGCACCGCACGCAAAGACTCAAGAATCTCTTCAACTGCCTGGTAGAACTCAGCTTGAGCCGGGCTGCTACGTTGTAGTGCGACGATGGTTTCATGCACGTAGGTCATGATCGTTTCCTCCTATTTTTGTTTTCCCAACCGAATAAACCACAGGCACACCGACAGCAAGCCTAACGCGGCAACTCGCGGTAGAGCTCTCTTCACGGGGTGGCACACTACGGTGCAGCAACCACCTGCAGCTTATCGCCAGGGCCCGATAGGCAAGACACCAACACGCGCCGCGTAGTACTTGTGCAGGGCTTGCGGCATTAGCGCTTCGCACACCCCACACTCAATCAGGTTCTCACCTGCAAACAGCCGACTTCTTATCCTGTGAACTCCATCTTCTACGTTTGCCTGGATTTCCTTCCGCACTACTCCTTCGCAGAACCTGTCATACCCGACACCTGTATTAAAAGCCGGGCATGTGAAATTTCCGCCTGCGGATGATCAGCATAGCGTCTATAGAACCACTTCATGATCGGGGGGAGAAAACCGTGCGCTAAGCACAACAAGAATGACTATGCTCGCGTAGAACTCGCTGCTAAATATACCATTAATACCGGCTAATTCGGCAAAAAAACCCGCCACGTGTTTCAAGTTATCATTGCCTCACTGATTCCTCCAAGACACAAACCGAGCTGTCTTGAAAATAAAAGCCCTACTCCAACAACAAAAAACAACCGCGGCGACAAACACAAAACCCATGGCAATAGGACGCCACAGGGGTCTGTAACGGAGAAGCAAGATCCATCATCACCTAGACCTTATCAACGCCTTGCAAACAAGCTTTGAAAGACCGACTATTAGTTGATGCTGGTTCACTTAACGAAAGCGGGTCTCGGGAGGATGTAGATGACAAATTTCAGAGATATTCTTTGTGTAGTAGACATTGCGGATGAATGTACAGCAGCCCTGGATCGCGCTGTCACGCTGGCCGAGAACAACCAGGCCAACCTGACCGTCGTCGATGTGGTCGATCGCGTAACGGCCGGTATCGGCATGCCCGAGGGAGGACCAATTTCTGCCAATCTTCAGTCCACAATGGAAACCCGCCACGCAGAGGCATTGGAAACGTTGATAGGGCCCTTTCGACAACACACCCCCATCACCACAAAAATATTAAGTGGCACCCGTTTCCTGGAAATCATCCGCGAGGTGCTGAGTGGCGGGCATGATTTAGTGATTAAAACACCCGAAAAGCTGGCGTGGCTGGATCGTTTATTCGGCAGCGATGATATGAATCTGATGCGCGAGTGCCCATGCCCGGTCTGGCTCATGAAACCGCAGGCAGAAAAGACCTACAAACGTATCCTGGCGGCGGTCGATGTGGATGATAGGTACCCACCCTCGGAGCTAAAGTCACGACATGCGCTGAACCAGACAATTTTCACCAAAGCCTGCTCACTGGCACTATCCGACTTTGCCGAGCTGCACGTTGTGCATGTCTGGCAGGCAATCGGTGAAAGCGTTATGCGCGGCGCCTTTATGCGCACACCTGAAGCTGAAATCACCACGTACGTTGCGCAGGAGCGAAACAGGCACGAGACGAATCTGAACGGATTTATACGAGAAATCACCGGCACATTGGGTAAAGAGGCGGCGGAATACATTCAACCCAGAGCACACCTGTTAAAAGGCTCGGCCCGTCAACAAATTCCATCACTGGCTCAACAACTCGAGGCCGATGTGATTGTAATGGGAACAGTAGCCCGCACCGGTATCCCAGGATTCATCATGGGCAACACGGCAGAGACAATCCTGAATCAGATCGACTGCTCAGTGCTCGCCATCAAACCACCCGGTTTTGAAACCCCTGTTACAACGACTGATTAATTAAGGTCAGTAGCTGCTGCGACTCAGCGACCGACTCGGTATCGATACTAACGGTATAGGCCTGTTCATCGTCACCGAGCCCCGTATAGGTCTCGAGCTGATGTTCGAGCACGTTGAGATCGGCTTCTGAAATATCGTTACCTTCGCGCTCGCGCCTGCTAATACGCTGTCGCAGTACGCCAGCATCGGCATGAAAGAACAGGATACGAATGGGTACGGCTAAACGATCTGCCAGCTGTTTAAACGGGTCTCTTTGCTGGCGTTCAAGGAACGTTGCGTCGATGATGGCCGAATATCCGGATTGCAGAACAGCCTCAGCAAGCTCTGTAAGTCTGCTATAGGTTTGTCGGCTGGCGTCTTCAGAGTACACGCCTTCTCCAATAGTGGCTGCTTCGCCTTCTTTCCGCCCTTTGCCCAACAGTCGCTGCCGCTCTCGATCTGAGCGAATTCTTATTGCTGCCAATGGCTCGACCAGTGATCCCGAAAGAGTGGATTTGCCGCTGCCCGACAGGCCATGGGTGATGAAGAGTACAGGCTGTTGCGCTTGCGTATAGCTGAGCGCGAGCTGTAAATAAAGCTCAAATGCCTGTGTGTCAGACGATTGCTGTCCCTGCCCTGCTTGCTGAACTTGCTGACTCCAACGAATACACGCGACTTTGGCTCGCACCATGGCACGGTATGCCAGGTAGTAGCGGAACACCCGCAAACCTTGGTAATCCCCGGTTCTTTCCAGGTAATCGTTCAAAACACGGGCGGCTACATCGGGCTTCTCGTGGGATTCAAGGTCCATGCACAGAAAAGCCACTTCGCTCATCACGTCAATCCAGTAGAGATCAGGGTTGAACTCAATGCCATCAAAGATAATTACACGCCCGTCGACTACCGCCATGTTACCGAGATGCATATCCCCATGGCATTCACGAATAAAACCCTGCTCTTTTCTTTGCCGAAAATACGTCTCACAAGATGCGTACTGCTCTTCGGCCCATGCTTGGAGCTGATCAAGCACTTCAAGATGTCGGGGGTCGTGCAGACGTTCTTTCATTTGCACAAAATTTTCACGCACCGGTGCGGCGACGTGTTGTGGATTACCATACCGAGTGTCGGCACTCGCCGCTGGAATGCTCTGGTGAAAATCTGCAATCCGGGCAATGACTTGACTGATCTGTGTAGCGGTCAGGCGGTGTTCCTGTAGCTTATGACTCAATAGAGCCTGCTGCGAGAAACGCCGCATTTTTACCGCGTATTCGAAGGCTTCACCGGACCCTCCCAGTTGTGGTTGATCGGGAGTGCCCGTAATGGAAACAACCGCCAGATAAAGTTCGGGCGCCAGCCTGCCATTGAGACGCAGCTCCTCTTCGCAATAGAACTTTCGTTTGTCCAGCGTCGAGCAGTCGATAAAGCCGAGATTGAGTGCCTTTTTAATTTTATAAGCGTAAGGGCCGCACAAAAAAACCCATGAAATATGGGTTTCGATTAACTGGAATTGCTCGGTGTCGTGCGGATATACCGAGGTGTTCTGTAACGAACGGATCACCTTGAGCTGGGTTTCGTCGAGCATTTATTACAACTCCTTGCGTTTAATTTCTGTTCGGAAAAACCGGTATTAGGCCGGTCGCGACTCGGCGCATGACAGACAGCTAAACACTGATCTTTTCTGAATTAATAAGCAAGGGCTTGTGACGCTCACCACCTAATGAGCTTTAGGCTAGATCACGTCAAGAGCCCAACTGCATTAAGTGTAAAATATTCAATTTAATGCATTTTTTGCAACGCATTTTCTTTTCCAAGCCTTAACAACATGACAAAACCTCGCTTAATGTTGAGAGAAAAATAACGCGCTTGTCTGGCGGGGAATTTGCATGTAACGGCAATGTGTCATAAAGCCCAACAACAGGTCGAAAAGGAGATTTGCAATGAAAAAAGATGATTCTAAATCAAAAACTCGTATTGGTGATGGCGGGGAAGTCCATCAAGTTTCGACGGGTTCAGACATCCCTACCATGACCACCGCGCAAGGCGTCCTGGTAGCAGATGATCAGAACTCTTTAAAGGTCGGCGAACGAGGTCCTGTTCTGCTCGAAGATCAGGTGATGCGCGAAAAAATATTCCATTTCGATCACGAAAGAATACCCGAGAGGGTGGTGCACGCGAGAGGATTCGGCGCCAAAGGCTATTTTGAGGCGTATGAATCCCTCGAGTCCCTGACTTGTGCCGCCCCCTTCCAGGAAAAAGGTAAACAAACGCCACTTTTTATTCGCATTTCTACTGTCGCCGGTAACAAGGGCTCGTTTGATTTAGCCCGGGATGTCAGAGGCTTTGCCGTTAAGTTTTATACAGACCAGGGTAACTGGGATCTGGTCGGCAACAATATTCCGGTGTTTTTTATTCAAGATGCCATCAAATTTCCTGATCTGATTCACGCAGCTAAACCGGCACCGGATCGTGGATTTCCACAAGCGCAGACCGCACACGATAATTTCTGGGATTTTATTTCCCTGACGCCAGAGTCCATGAACATGGTGATGTGGACCATGTCTGATCGGGCTATTCCACGATCATTCCGGTTTATGGAAGGTTTTGGTGTGCATACATTCCGTTTGGTCACCGCGTCAGGCAAATCGACCTTCGTTAAATTTCACTGGAAGCCTAAGTTGGGTCTGCAGTCAGTGCTGTGGAACGAAGCAGTAAAAATCAACGGCGCAGATCCTGATTTCCACCGTCGGGACCTCTGGGATTCTATTCAGTCGGGTGCATATCCCGAATGGGAACTGGGTCTACAGGTGTTCGATCAGGAATTTGCGGATCAGTTTGATTTCGATATTCTGGATCCCACCAAATTAATTCCCGAAGAATTGGTCCCTGTCAAAATTGTCGGCAAGATGGTGTTAAATGAAACCGTCGACAATTTTTTTGCCGAGACAGAACAGGTCGCCTTTTGCACCCAAAATATTATTCCAGGTATTGATTTTACGGATGATCCACTGCTGCAAGGTCGTAATTTTTCATACCTCGACACCCAGACTAAGCGTCTGGGCGGGCCAAATTTCACGCACATTCCAGTTAACGCGCCGCGCTGTCCTGTTCATCATTTCCAACAAGATGGCCACATGGCGATGACCAATCCAACCGGGCGTGCAAATTATGAGCCGAATAGCTGGGGTGAGAACGGAGGGGCCAGAGAAAACTCGGAGGAGGGTTTTAAAAGCGTCCCGGTCGAAAATAACGGCCCCAAGCAGAGAGAGCGATCGCCTACTTTTTCTGATCACTATAGCCAGGCAAGGCAGTTTTATATTAGCCAGACTGAGGTAGAACAAAAGCACATTGGCGACGCCCTGACCTTTGAGCTAAGTAAGGTTGAGCACCCGCATATCCGTGAGCGAATGGTGGCGCATTTGTTAAATATTGATGAACAGCTCGCCTCATCGGTCGCAGACGGGCTGGGAATAGAGCAGCTTCCCTCCGCAGCCGACGCCGCCTGTCCCACCCGGCAGGATCTGCCGGAATCACCGGCTCTGAGCATCTTGAAAAATCTGCCCTCGAGTTTTTCAGGAAGAAAACTCGGTGTGCTGGTTACCGACGGCAGTCCAGCCGATTACCTGGATGCAATTCGCAAACAGGCTGAAAAGTCAGATGTGATGATTGAGTTTGTGGCGCCTACCATCAGTGGCGTGTATGACAGCAACAGTGATGAAATTAAAGTATCACAAAAGATAGATGGCGGACCCTCTGTTTTGTATGACGCAGTTATTTTGTTGCCTGAGTCGACGGTGGTTGATGACCTGGCGAAAGATGCCACCACTAAAGACTTTGTCAACGATGCCTTCGCACACTGTAAATTTGTCGCTTATACCGATGCCGCGAAACCCCTATGGGAGGCGACTAACCTTACCGACATGTTAGATGATGGATGCATTATGCTGGATGAACCCGAGAACGTGGGCGCCTTTCTCGACACCTGCGCTGAGATACGGTTTTGGGAACGAGAAACCAAAGTAGATCATACCTGATCTACTGATCGTCAATACTAGAGGAGATATTAAAGAGCCCCATTTTATTAATTAAACGTACCGCAACAATTTAATGGGGCTCTGGTGGGGCTCTAATGGCTCTTTTTTGCGGTGTGTTTTCGTGTTTTACTTACACTAGCTTTGCTACGGTCCTATTCGTCGTGGGCCTCGTGGCATATCACTTTTTTGGCCTATATCTCGACCAAAAAAAGTGTATCGTGCACTGCGCTGAGAAGCTCTTTGGTTGAGACCGTGTGACTGGATGTCTGTGAATTAACTAACCGAGACTCCGGCCATTAAAACGGCGGGGGACTAAAGTGTGATAGTAAACCCCGCCTGTATTAGCCCATTTTATGAGTCAATCTGGAGTGACCTGTGGAGCTTGACCCTTTAGTACTAGCACGCATACAGTTTGCCGCGAACATCAGTTTTCACATTCTATTTCCAACCATTTCTATTGGCCTTGCCTGGATACTTTTTTATTTCCGTTATCGCTACCACCGTAGCGGTGATCAGGCGTGGGACTATGCCTATCTATTTTGGGTAAAAATTTTCGCGCTCACCTTTGCCCTGGGCGTGGTAAGCGGCATTACCATGAGCTTTCAATTCGGCACCAACTGGCCCGGTTTTACTCAAACCACTGGCAATATTTCCGGCCCTTTGCTGGGCTATGAGGTGCTTACCGCGTTTTTTATGGAAGCCTCTTTTCTAGGGATTATGCTTTTTGGGCGTAAGCGAGTCTCTCCGCGGGTTCACGTTATCGCGACAGGATTAGTTGCGGTTGGGACCAGTCTTTCAGCCTTCTGGATATTAAGTCTCAATTCATGGATGCAAACCCCTGCAGGCTATGAACTGATAGACGGGAAATTTTACGCGGCAGATTGGATGGAAATCATTTTTAATCCCTCGTTTTCTTACCGTCTCGCACATGTGGTCAATGCATCGGTAATCACCAGCGCGTTCCTCATAATGGGGGTCAGCGCCTGGAGAATGTTTAAATCTGTGGATGGCCCGGCAACGGCTCAGGTGCTGAAGACCGGGGTAGTGATCGCCATGGTTGCCACCCCAGTCCAGCTCCTCTTGGGTGACCTGCACGGCTTGAATACGTTGCAGCACCAACCCGCCAAAGTCGCGGCAATGGAGGCGATCTGGGAGACCGAATCCAGAGCGCCATTGACATTATTTGCCTGGCCGAACGAAGAGACACGCACGAACGACTTTGCCGTATCAATCCCCGCACTGGGCAGTTTGATTTTGACCCATGAATTGGACGGCACCGTCCAGGGCTTGAATGACTTTAAAGGTAAACACCCGCCGGTCGCGCTGGTATTTTGGTCGTTTCGGGTCATGGTTGGGGTTGGCTTGCTCATGATTGCCGTGGCCTGGTGGGTTGGCCTAACCCTGCTACGCAAGCGTTCTCTATCCCACTTACAGCTACTGACCCTCAGCATTATGACCTTTGCCGGCTGGGTCGCCACCCTGGCTGGCTGGTGGGTAACCGAAGTGGGCCGCCAACCCTATATTGTTTATGGACTGGTGCGCACCGAGGAAATGGTGGCCGACCATAGTGGCGGTATGGTGATGACGACGCTGCTGGCCTACCTTACGCTCTATGTTCTGTTATTGGCCGCCTACGTCGGTGCTATTCGCTATCTGTCCAGTAAGCCTGCAGGGTCGATAGCCCTGTTGCAATTTCCCGATAAAACTGACGAGGAGAATAACTGATGGATACCTTGCTGCCGTTGTTGTTTTTCATCATTATGGGGCTATCGGTGCTGGCTTACGGCATCCTCGATGGTTATGACCTGGGCATTGGCATGTTGTTGCCGCTGGGTAATGAAGCCGATAAAGACCGCATGATCGCCTCCATTGGTCCCTTCTGGGATGCTAACGAAACCTGGATTGTCCTTGGTGTGGGCACTTTGTTGATCGCCTTTCCTGAGGCACACGGGCGGATACTCACGGCTCTTTATCTGCCAGTATCTCTGATGCTAATTGGCCTGGTCATGCGCGGTGTGGCCTTTGACCTTCGTGTCAAAGCCGGACCCAATAAAAAACAACGTTGGAACCGAGTTTTTTTTGCAGGTTCACTGCTTACATCCACCACCCAGGGGTGGATGGTCGGTGCTTACGTGACTGGCTTGCAAACCGGCATGCTCAGTACGCTTTTCTCCGCTCTCATCGCTCTACTATTACCGGCTTTTTATGTGTTTTTGGGTTCTGCCTGGTTGATGATTAAAACCGAAGATGCTCTCTTCGATAAAGCCGCACGCTGGGGTCGTCGCGCCCTACTGCCCATGGCTGGAGCTCTTCTACTCATATCCATCGCCACGCCGCTGGTCAGCGACACCATTGCAGCACGCTGGTTTACGCTGCCCAATGCGGTTGGCCTGACGCCCATTCCGCTGACCTGTGTATTGGTATTTGTTGCGATAGCCGGTTTTTTTACTCGAACACCAAAGACCGTCTATCGATATTCCTGGGTGCCCTTCACCGGCGCTGCGATCATTGGCCTCATGGCAGCCATCGGGCTTTTTTACAGCCTTTACCCCTACGTGGTAATCGATGAACTCACCATATGGGAGACCGCTTCAGCCACCAGCTCCCTTGAATTCGTGCTCGTGGGCATCGTGATTACTATTCCAGCCATTATCGGGTATTCGATTTATGTCTACCGTATCTTTTCCGGCAAAGCGACCGACCTGGACTATGGGTAGAGGGATCACTGCATCGACTTAAGATGCAAAAAGGTAAAAAGGTAAAAAGGTAAAAAGGTAAAAAGGTAAAAAGGTAAAAAGGTAAAAAGTATCGCCAGGCAAGCTCTCTGACTGCGCTAAAATATTTTCTATTTGGGGCATAGAGAAGATAAAGATCCTTATAGCCTTCCTCCTTTGTCCTGTTTATGGCGTACGTTTACACAGCAACCATCCAAGTAGTGTGGTATGCGCACCTCGCAATGGTTATCAGAGCTGGGGCCCGCACCATCACCGACCCTGCCGCTTATCTCGCAACGGTACGCGAGGGCTATACAACCTTCGCAACGCTCACCTTCGATGATGATAAACGCGCAGCCTTGGTGGCTGGTACAACAACCATTCAGCGTGAATTAACCCGCTGTATGAGCGCCTGGGGAAAGATGTACTCCCGTGGCTTAAAGCGCCAAGGTATTCCGGGTAATAACGACGATTTCGACTATCTGTGGGTCGTGGAAGTCCCCAATAACAGCGATGGCGAACCTAATCCCCATATTCACTTGCTCATGCGCTGGCGTGTACCCCATGAACATTTTGCAGCCTGGGCAAAACGATTAGAAAGCGCTTGGGGACAAGGCTTTGCAAAACTTGAAAAGATCAAATCCAGCAAAGGCGCCGGGGCCTATATTTCCAAAGTCATTGGATACCTTTGTAAGGGGCAAAGCATGAGTGATCAAGGTGAAGTGCGGGGCAATCGCTACGGTATCAGTGAATCAGCCCGTGCACCTGGCTGGGAAACCCTCACCAAGACACAAATCGACTGCATGGGGCAGTTAATTTCTGATGTTTATGATCACCTCACTTTTCAATACGGCGCTGACTATAGAGACAGGAAGCGATTGAACGAAGCGCGGACGAAAACAAAAGAAGCCATCAAAAAGGCGGTCAAAGACAGCGGGCAGAGGAAACCCCCTGCATGGTTAAAAAAGCAAGAAAAAGCCATTGAGCAACGGCTCACCAAAGTGCGATCACGATTAGATGCATTACCACTGCGGGCAAATCGCTACCAAATTATTTTAAAAGGCAAAGCGACATACGAAGAGTTTATGGCCTGGGCGTCAAACCCCACTTACCCGCAAGATCGTGCCCTCTGGCTACCGGACAAACCCGAGGGTATCGCCTTTAACCCAGGGGCCTACCCAAAACCGAGAGACGGCCTCTATTTTTCCCGCTTACGGCAAACCTTTCAGGAAACCAAACGAAAACGCTGGGCGGTGACCGATGAGGTCTGTGCTCATATGGTCGAACAAACTCTTTCAGTACAAGACGCAACCCTGGATGCTTATAATGATTACGATGCTTGGGCAAACCAGCAAGCGGGATCGACATAAGCCATTTGAGTTCCGTCAATAAGGCAAGATAACCCCCTAGATCACGCGCCACTGGCTCTTGTTCACACTAAATCTATGGACAACTCTTTGATTTGTAAGGGTAGTCAAATGTGATAAGTGGCCAGGGTAAAATATAAAGGCATAAAGGGGTTGCACTATATACCGGCTTCTCAAATAACCGCCCATTCACAACGTACTGTTTTTAAAGACAATAATGTTACGAGCATTACTGTTTGTTCTGAAATAAGCGGCCAAAGTGATATAGTGCCTATGGCTTTATAATTCGCTGTTATGCGTAAAAGAAATGAATAAGACTTACGTTCGCTTAATAATCGCAACCGCCACGTTCTTGGTTTTTTGGTGGGCAAGTACTGTATGTTACATGAAGTATATTCATGATGCTGGTGGTACATATTGGTCTATGGGTGTCTACGGGCTTCCTGTTGTGTTAATCGCGGTCTGGGTAATTGATTTCTATCTAAAAAAAATGGCGTGGTTTCAAAGAAGGTTCAGTGCTTTAGCAGCTATAGATAGTTTATTGGCAATCTTACTTTATCTTCCAGGAACTATATTGGTAATGGGTGCAATTCGTGTATTCGGCATCGCATAACAAGGTGGTAAACATCGTTCGCTATCGCTCACTGGGACACTCGCTTCGCTCGCGCCCGTTACCACAGCGTTAGCTGTATCGAGAACACCATGAAGAAATACAATTATAGAAACTGCCAATCACTGTTTGGATACTCTGCTGAAGTGCATATTCGGTGCAAAGGGCAGTGCCAGTTGTGTGGGTGTGGAGGTGTACCTATCGACTTTGATATCTGGCGTCAAATGACCGTAGAACATCTGATTGGTAAATCTCAGGGTGGCTACCTAAAGCAAATTCGTGAGTTAGTGGAGACTAGTTTCCCCAAGTACTCAGATGCGGAGAAGGAAGGCTTGTCTAGGGAAATTGATGCAATTAATACTGTTACAGCATGCCAATTCTGCAACTCTACAACCAGTAGAGACACCAATGATTTTTCAATGAATGACTTATTTGAGAAGGCCAATGGTTGCAGAGATTCACTTCTAAGAGAAATTAAAGTGACTTGCGAAGATACTTTGAGAAAAAAGAAAAAAACAGTTCAATGGAAATTAGAATCTGTTGAGGATGCTTTTTATGCCCATGTTGCCTCTAAAATCTAAAACAGCTAACAAAAACATCAAGTTCGTTCGCTTTCGCTCACTGGGACGCGCTAAAAGCGGCGCGCCCCTTATGTAAGCATTAAGTTTACAAGGAGATTTCATTGCAGGCAGCTACTATAAAACTTTTCCTCGTGCACGGAAGTCCAAATGGGCTAAGAACCGCCGAGCTCTCCAATTGGTCTGGAAAGGCTATCGCCGCTCCTCGTACTGAAATATCCGAACTACTCAAGCGGGAAGAGCTCGCGAATCCAGGTTTTTATCTTTTGACTGGGGTTGACCCAGAGTCAGGAGATCGCGTTATTTATATCGGTGAAGCGGAGAATGTTACAAATCGATTGAAAGGCCATGCGGCAAAAGATTTTTGGAATTCCGCAACAGTTTTTGTCTCAAAAGATGAAAACCTCACGAAAGCTCACATCCGTTATTTAGAGGGCGATTTAATAGAACGGGCTAACGATAATGGCTCTGCAATTGTAATGAATTCTGTAAGCAGTGGCGCAAGACTTCCCGAGTCAGACGCGGCAGAAATGGATGTGTTCCTTGAGAAGTGTCTTCAACTCCTTCCTGTTCTCGGAGTTCCTGATTTCAGTAAGAAAGTCGATCAGGCGAGCGAACCCCAGGATCTCTTGTATTGTAAAATCAAAGGGCTCACAGCCACTGGGAAGCGGACTGCAAATGGCTTCGTTGTTTTTGCTGGGTCTCAAGCTGTCCTCGAACACCGACCGTCCGCCAAAAGAATGCGGGCCAAGCGTGAGAAACTAATTGACAAAGGTCTGCTTCAGCCTAAAGACGATCATCTTCTATTCGCAAAAGATGTCGAATTTGGATCGCCAAGCACGGCAGGCAGTGTTGTAAGAGGGGGCAATACCAACGGGCTTACCAACTGGAAAAATGTAAAAGGTATCCAGTTGAAGGAGCTCGAGGCTAATGAAACTTAACAAATGGGTGAAGCCGACCGGTACTACGCTGCGCTCCGAACCGGCGTGATCCCTTACCACTTTAATGGACACCACTTGTAATCCATTAAAGAGGTATAGTCATGGGGCAAACCCAAAAGCGTAACTACGATAGATAC
>CAJXQR010000010.1 GCA_913058345.1 uncultured Gammaproteobacteria bacterium | reverse complement strand
CCCGCCCGGGGCAAAATAATCACGCTGGCAACAACGCCTTAAAATGACCGCTTACTTTGCAGCGCCTATCATGCTAATGGTGACAGTGCTGCAATGTGTATTTGTGATTCTCGACACTGGGGGCGCAGCACATGGCTCCGAGAGTACTGGCTATCATCACGACACCTTATTCGCTGATGTTGATCCAGAATCTAAGTCAACTGACAAGATAGCAGACCTGGACGAGATTCAGACTACTGACACTTGTGATCATTGCTGCCACTGCCTCGGTCATGGCGCACATTTCCCGGCGCCAGCAAGCCGCCATTTGTTAATTGGCGGCCCGTCGTCCGCACGCCCATTATCAGACGAGCCTAATCCCTTCTCTACCTATATCCAGTCCATACACCGCCCTCCAATCGCTTAATCCTGTTTCTTTTTTGTTTCACCTTTAGCTGGTTTAACTAACACAGGATATTAAGCATGTTTTTGTTGACCTGTGGGAGCAGGAGTCGCCATCGATTCCCTTGTTCCCTCTATTATTTATGCACTGCCTTACTGCTTTCGGCTTACGTCTCGACCGTAGCAGCACAAGAATCCCTGACGCTCACCGAGGCGACTCGGCGCACACTGGTTCACTACCCTGAATTGCATGTTTTCAAATGGCGATTACAAGCTCTGGAAGCTATGCGGGATACCGCTAAATTAACACCAGCCTATGAGCTCGAGCTGGAAACCGAGAATATAGGCGGCAGTGGGGATTTTTCTGGTACCGACAGTATGGAGATGACGCTGTCGCTGTCTTCCGTCATCGAGTTAGGAGGTCAACGTGATGCTCGTGTTGCCGTGGCGGATTCCCGCTATGCACTGGTTCAAGCTGAAAGACAAGCTAAGGCGCTGGATGCGATCGGTCTGGTCACCCAACGCTTTATTGCAACCTTCACGCTTCAGGAGAAGCTCGCTGTGTCGACCAGGGCCCTTCAATTATCGGAGCAGACCTATCAGCTCACCAGCGAGCGGGTTCAACGTGGCGCGGCGCCGGAAGCGGAACATCTGCGAGCGCTGGCTGCGGTCAAGCAGGCCAGTATGCGTCAGGCAGCATTGGCCGCCGAACTGGAAAGTAGGAAGTTCGCCCTGGCATCGTTGTGGAAAGCCGAGCAGGTCGACTTTGGCTCAGTGAGCGGTGATTTGTTTCAGTTGGAGGAGCCCGCTGCATTTGACGTTTTGTATCAGCGCGTCGTGGCGTCACCGGCCATTGCGGTGTACGCCAGCGAGGAACGTCTCCGAGACACCGAAGTCGCGTTGGCGCGCAGTCAGTCCAACAGCAATGTGGAATGGAATCTAGGTGTGCGCCGTTTCGAGGATACCGATGATTCAGCCTTCACGGCTGGTCTCTCTGTTCCGCTGTTTTCCGCTCGTCGCCATCGTGGGGAAGTGCAGTCGGCGCTAGCCGAACGCGAGATGGTTCGCTATCGACGGGAGTCGGCATTACTGGCCATTCGCTCGCGTTTGTTTGACGCCTGGCAGACCTATCAACAAAGTGCTGCCGCGGCAAGAGAGATACGCACTGAGGTGATCCCCCTGTTGCAACAAGCACTCGAGCAAACGCGGCAGGCTTATGAGCGTGGCCGTTACCGCTATGCCGATTGGGTTTCGGCACAAGGTGAATTACTCGATGCGCAGCTTGCCGCGATCGATGCCGCCAGCACGGCCCTGTTCAACCAGGCATTGATTGAGCAACTCACCGCCGAACCACTGGCTTTTGACGCAACGACCAAGCCGCTGCAGCGCTAAGCCCACTCAGGATAATGTTATGACGCTACAAGACAGATTATTTTTTTGGCCCCTGTTGCTAATTTTGATGGTGCAATTCATGGGATTTTCACTCACTGCGATGGCGGAAGAGGGCCAACAACAGCAAGAACAGGCAAAAGGCCCGAACGGCGGCAAGCTGCTCCGTGCAGGCGACGTTACACTGGAATTGGCACTCGTTGAGCGCGGCGTTCCCCCGCAGTACCGCGCCTGGATTACCCGCAATGGTCAGGCCGTTAGCAACGCCGAATTGCGGGTAAGGCTAACGCGCCTGGGTGGGCAGGAAGAGAGTTTTACTTTCCGACAACAGGGTGATTACTGGTT
Organism: uncultured Gammaproteobacteria bacterium; assembly: GCA_913058345.1. Taxonomy (GTDB): domain Bacteria; phylum Pseudomonadota; class Gammaproteobacteria; order Pseudomonadales; family Porticoccaceae; genus Reddybacter. Next base: position 87,191 of record CAJXQR010000010.1, on the reverse strand, counting down.
GGGGGAGGGTGTTGTCACTGAACCACATTCCTTTGATGTGGCGGTAAATCTGAAATTAGGTGGGAAAAACCATCAGTGGCACTGGGAGTCCCATGAAGGCCGTGTTGAGATTGGCCCGGAAATGGCGCATAAAAGCGGCATCCGCACCGCTGTTGCCGGCCCCAGCAGTATTGAGCGCCATATACAGGCCTATGGTCGATTGGTGACACCGCCAAACCAAAACGCCACCATTCGAGCGCGCTTCCCAGGCATTGTTACGGACGTTCGCGTCACTGTCGGCGACCCTGTCAACAAGGGCGATGTGTTGGCGGTGATTGAGTCGAATGAGAGTCTGCAACATTATGAGGTGTATGCACCCATGGCCGGTGTTGTACGGGCTCAAGCAGTGAGTGTTGGTGAAAGCGCCAATGACGTGCCGATTTTTACTCTGGTTAACAACGATACCCTCTGGGCAGAGCTAAAAATATTTCCCGGTCAACGCGACGCGGTGAATGCAGGGCAGACGGTTCATATCCACCACAATAACCACCAGCACGAAAGTCAGATTAAAAACATGACCACCCTGTCTGATGTCGCACCTTTTGTTGTAGCGAGAGCGATGCTGCGCAATGAGGATCACGACATGGCGCCGGGTGATCTGGTGGTGGGGGAGATTGATGTAGAAAAAATCGATGTACCGCTAGCAGTTGACAATCGCGCATTACAAGACTTTCGCGGTTGGAAAGTGGTCTTTATCAAAGTTGGTAATGTCTATGAAGTCCGCCCCTTAGAGTTAGGTCGCAGCGATGGACGTTTAACAGAAGTTCTGAGTGGTTTGAACGCTGGTGACCACTACGTGGTGGACAACAGTTATTTAATTAAAGCCGATATTGAAAAATCCGGCGCATCACACGACCACTAGAGGAGAGCCTTATGATTAATACCATTGTGCGGCTCTCCATAGAGAGGCGCTATCTTATTCTGAGCCTGATGTTGGTGTTGGTGGGTATCGGCATTTGGAGTTATCAACGACTACCCATTGATGCGGTACCGGATATCACCAATGTCCAGGTGCAGATCAATACCGAAGCAGCGGGCTATTCGCCGCTAGAGACGGAACAGCGGATTACCTTTCCGATAGAAAACGCGCTGTATGGATTGCCCGCGCTTGATTACACCCGCTCTTTGTCGCGGTATGGCCTGTCACAGGTCACGGTGGTGTTTCAGGAGGGGACCGATATTTATCACGCCCGCAATCTGATTGACGAGCGACTCTCAGCCATAAAAGGAGCGCTGCCGTCGGGGATGGAGCCGGAAATGGGGCCTATCGCCACCGGCCTGGGCGAAATTTTTATTTACACCGTTGAAGCCATACCCGGTGCGATGCAGAAAAACGGCGAACCTTTCGACGCTACCACCTTGCGAGAAATTCAGGACTGGATTATCAAGCCTCAGCTTGCACAGGTTTCTGGCGTTGTCGAAATCAACACCATTGGTGGTTTCGATAAACAATACCATGTGCTCCCAGACCCAAAGCGTCTACTGGAAATGGGGGTTAGCCTCGACGATGTGGATGAGGCGTTGCGCCGTAATAATAGTAACCGAGGCGCGGGCTACATCGAGCGCAATGGTCAACGGCTGCTGGTTCGCTCACCGGGACAACTGTCGACAATCGCTGATATCGAAAATGTCGTGGTGGGCCGCCATGGCGTCACGCCTGTCACGGTGAAAGCCGTGGCGGAGGTAGCCATCGGTAAGGAGCTGCGAACCGGTGCGGCGACCCGCGACGGCAGGGAAACGGTTATGGGCACGGCGATGATGCTGGTCGGTGAAAATGCCCGCGTTGTCGCAGGGGACCTGGCGGCAAAGCTGGAAGCGGTCAAAGCCTCGTTGCCCGACGGTATCAGGCTTGAGGCGGTCTATGACCGAACCACTTTGGTGGACAAAACCATTGCCACCGTGCAAAGAAATCTGTTGGAAGGGGCGCTGCTGGTTGTTGCGGTGCTGTTTCTTTTGCTTGGTAATTTTCGTGCTGCCATCATCACAGCGGCGGTGATTCCTCTATCTATGCTGGCCACCATGGCGGGTATGGTGCGTACCGGTGTGTCGGCTAATTTAATGAGCCTGGGCGCACTCGATTTTGGTTTGATTGTCGATGGTGCCGTCATCATTGTCGAAAATTGCATTCGACGGCTGTCTGAATCGCAACAACAAAACGGTAAGCAGCTGGACATACGCGAACGACTGCATCTGGTATTCCAGGCGACGAAGGAAGTTATTCGACCTAGCTTATTTGGTGTGGCGATTATCACCGTCGTGTACATCCCTATTTTCACGCTGACCGGTGTGGAAGGAAAGATGTTCCACCCGATGGCCGCAACCGTGGTGATGGCATTGCTGGCGGCCATGGTGCTGTCACTTACCTTTGTGCCAGCAGCGGTCGCTGTATTGATGGGCGGTAAAATCAGCGAAAAGGAAAGCCGCGTTATTATCGCCAGCAAGTCGCTGTACAAGCCGGTTTTGGAATCAGCGCTGCGCTGGCGTGGAATCGTGATAAGCGGGGCGTCGCTACTGGTTTTGATGTGTCTCTGGCTGTTGACCACCTTGGGCTCGGAGTTTATTCCGCAGCTGGACGAGGGTGATATCGCGCTGCATGCTTTGCGTATTCCGGGCACCAGTCTGGAGCAATCGATCAAGATGCAGGAAGTTCTTGAGCAGCGGCTGAAAGCATTTCCTGAAGTCGACAAGGTGTATGCCAAAATCGGGACGCCAGAGGTTGCTACAGACCCTATGCCGCCCAGTGTGGCCGATAACTTCGTGATGTTAAAACCGCGGAGTGAGTGGCCGGACCCGGGTCGCAGTAAGGATGCGTTAGTCGAGGAGATGACGACGGCAGTGGAGCAGTTGCCCGGTAATAATTATGAATTCACTCAGCCAATTCAAATGCGCTTCAATGAATTGATTTCTGGGGTGCGTGCCGATGTAGGTATCAAAGTGTTTGGTGACAACCTGGATCAGCTGGTGCTAACTGCCCACGATATTCTAGACGTGGTGTCGGGGATTGCTGGGGCTGCGGATACCCGCGTGGAGCAAGTCACGGGGCTGCCCATGCTGTCGATTGTGCCCAAACGTATGACCCTGGCACGCTACGGCTTGAATATTGATGACCTTCAGAACCTGGTTTCGACAGGCATTGGCGGCAAGGAGACGGGTTTGATTTACGAGGGTGACCGGCGCTTCAAATTGGTAGTGCGCCTCCCCGAAGCCTTACGCACGGATATTGACCACCTGATCTTTCTGCCTATTCCCCTCCCCGATGGTGGTTTTGTGCCGCTCGGTGAGGTAGCAGAACTGGAGCTTAAACCCGCGCCCGCCCAAATCAGCCGCGAGAACGGCAAGCGCCGTGTCGTTATAACAGCGAATGTACGTGACCGGGATCTGGGCAGTTTTGTAGCGGAGGTGAAACAGCGAATCAACGATCAGGTTGACATACCGAGCGGGTATTGGCTCGATTATGGCGGCTCCTTCGAACAGCTCGAGTCCGCCAGCAGGCGACTTTCGATCGTTGTTCCTGTGACCTTGATCATCATCCTTGGTTTGCTGGTCATGGCGTTTGGCTCACTCAAAGATTCCTTGATCATCTTTACCGGCGTACCGCTTGCCTTAACCGGTGGCGTACTGGCACTTTGGGTGAGGGGCATGCCGTTGTCGATCTCGGCAGGTGTTGGATTTATCGCCCTATCGGGTGTGGCCGTATTGAATGGTCTGGTGATGCTGGCTTTCATTCGCGACCTGTGGCACGAAACCGGCGACCTGGCAAAGTCTGTTGTGGATGGCGCTTTGATCCGGTTGCGCCCGGTGTTGATGACGGCGCTGGTTGCCAGTCTGGGTTTTGTGCCCATGGCCCTGAATACGGGTACCGGGGCAGAAGTGCAACGACCATTGGCTACCGTCGTCATTGGCGGAGTCATCTCATCGACCTTGTTAACCCTGCTGGTGCTACCTGTTCTCTACCACTGGGCGCACCGTAAAGAGACAAACATCTTGAGTAAATAGTGGTAAGACAGGACACAACGGGAAGCCTCAAGGGCTTGTGTCCTGCTGAGTAACAGAGGAAGGAATCATGGCGCACTCACATCACTCTCAAAGTTCAACGCGAATCGCTTGGGCCTTTTGCCTTAACGTGCTTTTCACAGTCATCGAATTTATCGGTGGCTGGTTAACCAACAGTACTGCAATTATGGCCGATGCCGTGCACGATCTGGGCGACAGTCTATCCATTGGTAGCGCCTGGGTATTGGATCGTTTGGGCAAAAAACAAGCCGATAGTGACTATACCTATGGTTATCGTCGACTAAACCTGGTGGGCGCTTTGATCAATAGTCTGGTGTTGATCACAGGATCGATTTGGATACTGGTAACGGCCATTCCCCGTTTATTCGACCCTGTGATGCCTCATACCGAGGGGATGTTGGCTCTCGCCATACTGGGTGTCGCAGTGAATGGCTTCGCTGCTTATCGTCTCAGTCAGGGGAAAACGCTGAACGAAAAAGTGCTCAACTTGCATTTGTTGGAAGATGTCCTGGGTTGGGTGGCAGTACTGATTGTGGCGACGGTCATGCAATTCGTGGAGTGGCCCATTCTCGATCCATTGTTATCAATCGGTTTTACCTTGTTTATCCTGGTTAACGTTATCCGCAACCTGTGGACAACGGGTCGCTTGTTTTTTCAAGGAACGCCCGACCCACAGACGCTGGAATCGATCACTGAGTCATTACTTGCTATCCAAAAGGTGGAAAGCATCCATCACCTACATCTCTGGTCGCTTGATGGCGAGCATCATGTATTGACCGCTCATGTCAGAGTTGAGCCGCTCAACAATATTGCCGAATATTCACAATTGAAATCGACGATTCATTCCGCACTCCTGTCCCAGGAACTGGCACACACGACGATTGAAATAGAGTTGAATGAGGAGCGTTGTCGGGATTAAAAATGTTTAAAATTGCGGCTAGCAATGAGCCCGCTAAGCAAAACGCCATCAACATACGTAGAGGCGGCATCTGCGCCTATCTCTTTTTATAACTCAGAGGACTTATTATGAAAATCGGTGTCTCTCTACCGGTCCGTGAAATGGCTAACGACCTTGTTGCTATTCGCGACTTTGCGCAAGCTGCCGAAGGCCTTGGCCTGAATCATTTACGAGTCCCAGACCAAATCATGCGTCCGGGTAATAAGCATCTTCACGAGCCGATGATGCTCTTGTCCTACATCGCGGCACTAACGGAGAAGATTGAGCTTTGCCCCTCGGTGATTGTGCTGCCCGCTCGGCAAACCGTTCACTTTGCACGGCAGGCTGCAGAACTTGACGTGCTTTCAGGTGGGCGGGTGAGAGTCGGCATTGGCGTAGGTGGTAGCGTCGATGAGTACGAAAGCCTGGGTATGGATTTCACTCGGCGCGGTAAACGCTGTGACGAACAGATGACTTTATTAAAGCAGCTTTGGACTCAAGAAGAGGTTAACTTTCAAGGCGAGTTTGATACCGTCAAAGGCATGGGCATTAACCCCCTGCCCATTCAACGACCCATCCCCCTATGGGTTGGCCCTGGAGGTATCCCCACTGCTTCTGTTGCTCGTCGCATCGGCCAGCAAAGTGACGGATGGTTCGTGCTCTGTTCGCCGGAGGAATTTCCGAGTGTTCAGGAAAGTATTTTCGAGCACGCACATAAAGCAGGTCGCTCACCCGATGAGCTAGGGCAGGAAGCCGGCGTCGCTGTGGTCGGGCCAAGGGAAGCAGAATGGCAGGATCGAGTGTCGAACTGGCACCGGATGGGTTTATCGCACCTGTGCTTGCGTACACTCGGTGGTGGCTTGAGTATCGCAGAACATATTCCAACGCTGGAGCGCACTGTTCATGAGCTCCCGGAGGGCGTGCGATAAGGCAAAGGGCGAATCAGTCTAGCTACAGGGCACTTTTCGTATCAATGAATATCGAGGGGGAGACTAGTTTGATATTTCTTTCATAAAAAAGACTTCGTAAGTGCATGCGTTATGCCTACGAAAGAACTAATAGAGTTTTGTAGCCCCGCACTTCTCCACCTCCCTTTTTAAACCCCGGCCAAGCTTGATTTGAGAGACCTGGATAAGAATTTCTTTAGCCTCAGCGCTTTCACATAAAGAGATATAATCTGAGCTAATCGTTTAACCCTGAAGGTCATATCATCTTGCAAGTCTTAATGGTTTTTATTTTTTTTGCCCTGGCCGCCAGTATTTGGGGCATTCGACGATATAGATTGAAGGCCCGTCGCAACCGGCTTCTCCAGGAACCGCTTGCGACTGAATACATCACCCTTCTTGAGAATAAGGTGCCGCTGTACGCACGCTTGCCTAAGGAATTACGAGAAACACTGCAGGGCTGTATCAATCATTTTCTTGATGAAAAGGTTTTTGTTGGTTGTGATGGTCTTGAAATCAATGACGAGATTCGGCTTGTTATAGCGGCTAATGCTTGCATGTTGTTAGTCAATAGACAGATGAAGCACTTCCCTGGTTTTGAAACTATTCTGGTTTATCCCGATACCTATGTGGCTAGACAAGTCAGCTATGACGGCATGGTGGAAGTGCATGAGGACAGCACACGGGCCGGTGAGTCCTGGTATCGCGGGCCAATTGTATTGTCCTTAGCAGATGTGGTGCGGGGTTCTAGCAATGAGGAGGATGGGCATAATGTGGTTTTGCACGAGTTTGCCCATAAGCTCGATGAAGAAAATGGGGTTATGGATGGATTGCCTGTGCTCCGGGAAAGCGCTCACTACAAGGAGTGGGCGGAGGTGTTAACGCGAGAATATGATGAGTTCCTCGAGCGGGTTAAACGGGGTAAGAATAAGGTGATTGACGAATACGGGGCTGTTTCTGCGCCTGAATTTTTCGCTGTTGCTACCGAATCTTTCTTTGAAAAATCAAAACAGATGAAGAAGAGGCTGCCAGAGCTTTATCAGCAATTACAAACATTCTATGGCCTTGATCCTGCTGAGTGGTAAGTAGAGAGAATCGAAGAATCGGCGGCTTAATCGCTACACTGGGTTGCACCCTTTGAGACTTGGATTTCAGGCGAAAGTCTCTGTTGATCAAACGGCAGTTGAGGAGAACAAAAAGCCAGCGGTGCAAAGTGAGATCACCACCAGATCCCAGGACGGGCGGTTATTAATGAGAAATTGAAAATCAAGGCTGTGGAGGCCGTTATAGCCCCAGCGTTTTATACGACCTGTTTGGGTGAGCTGATTGATTAATTCGCCGGTGGTGAGGTCGATATGAAACCAGGTGGCGGCGGGGTCATCGAAGCATACCCGCAATACCGGCAGCGCTGGTGATGGGAGTAATAATAATTTCCTTGGCGCTATTTACATGCGCCTTGTATACCAAGCGAACACGGAGCTATTGCTTATATTTTTTTACTTCGATGAACTACTTTTTCTTCACGACTTGAAAATCAGTTCTGATATTTTCAGTTAAGTACGCTGCTGAATCCAAAACTTTCTGACCGTCTATACTCCGCTTAAAAACGACCCAATGCCAAAATGAATGGCCGCCTTCTACATGTGTTTAATTGATAGTAGAGCCAAATCCGGCAGTTTATCCCAGTTTTCAAATGGTGCTTCAAACTAGAGTAGGTTCAGCCTGCCCTTATGGATATAACTTTTAATTAATGCACTGAATACAAATTTTCATATTGTATTCAGTGCATTATGGTATTTGTTACTGGATTTGATTGTTCTCAGCTTTATTTATTTTTGCATGACGAACGGGGGCATCATTAGGGTCTATCCAGCGAGCAGTTATGCCAGCACTATAGCCGCCATCTACAATTATATCGCGCCCATTAACCCAGGTAGACGGGCCGGTGGCCAAGAAGCAGAGCACTTCTGCTATATCCTTTGGCTGTGCTGCGCGGCCTATTGTGTTGATGACCCACTCAAGTTGATCTTCTCCCATTTGACGCTTGAAGTCAGGTAATAAAGATGTTTCAACCGGGCCTGGACTGACGCTATTTGCTCGGGCGCCGCGATCAAGTGTCAATCCTGCTTGGCGCATGGTGAGGACAACGACACATTCTTTAGAAAAGCTATAAGGGTCTATTTTAATCTCGTTTTTATGAGCTTCCCACCACGCCAAACCTGAGCTGAAATCAGGAGTATCAAGGAAATCATTGATTTCAGCTATTCGCCGTTGCCAGCTAAAACCGCCAATTGAGGCGATATTGGCTATTGCACCGCCTTTATTTAAACGAGGAATCAATAAATCGCTGAGATATCGTAGCCCTAAAACATTCACGCCGATCACTACTTCTCCCGGTAGTGTGCCCGGTACGCCTGCAACATTCAGTAGTGCATCAATATTGCCTTCAATTTGTGCAACGGCTTGTTCGATCTCTTTTGGATCATTTAAATCACATTTTATATGCTGACTAGATCCTGGTGGTGGTCCTTGAAGATCAAGAGTGATCAGTTTGTGCCCCTCATCTATCATTATTTTTGCGGCAGCCTCACCGATGCCCGAGGAGGCTCCAGTTAATACGATAGTTTTTCTGTTCATGGTTGGACTTTCCTTAGTATCGATAATCAATTAAACGATTGAGAGACATTTCTTAAAATTTTAGTTTGCGGTTTTAAAAATTAGATAAAAAAATAATTAATCTATGTCTTTATGCTAGCTTATCATTAAAAAATATTGCTGTGTAGATAGCTAAATTATAAGTTCACTTAAAGATGCGGGGTAAAGGTGCAAGTTAGGCCTCGGTGAATTTATTATTGAATGCCGCTCCTGTTTACATAATAAAAAATAGGCATTAAATCCAGTAGGATATTATTGCTTTTCATTATCGTTATCCGGGCTGCCTTTTAAAATGCAAAAAAACAAGTATAAACACGACACTTCCTTCCTGGCGCGGTAAGTCACAGCAATGAATTCCATAAAACGGCCAAACCCGTCCCTTTGAATAAGATGTCATAGGCTATTTCAATACAGTAATAGAGAGAAGAAAAACACATCACTTGGCGAATATCTTCAGGCATTGTTTCTGGAGATATCCAGGCGCCTGGCACCTGACAAAAGTGATATACCGCTTTATTTGACATGATGATACCGGGCTATACATTCGGAGAAGGACGCTATTCGAATAACTGATTTTTTGTTAGTGAGCGTATCAAGCAGAATATAAAAATAAACGAACAGTCTTGCCTCAACTCTGGCAAGGAGAGATGACAGAAGATCAAAGGAATACCGGCAAAGGGCTAATATCAATTACTCTGACCCCTTTGGTTTTGAAATCCGCTGATATCTTTCTTTTGGGTAGCGTTTCCGCCTAGGAGCGAGGCGTCGCCAGGCGACGAGAACGGCAGTTGAGGAGAACAGAAAGCCAGCGGCGCAAAGTGAGATCACCACCAGATCCCAGGAGGGGCGGTTATTAATGAGAAATTGAAAATCAAGGCTGTGGAGGCCGTTATAGCCCCAGCGTTTTATACGACCTGTTTGGGTGAGCTGATTGATTAATTCGCCGGTGGTGAGGTCGATATGAAACCAGGTGGCGGCGGGGTCATCGAAGCATACCCGCAACACCGGCAGCGCCCGCCAGCGCTGGTGATGGGAGTAATAGTAATTGTCATACGTGGTGAGCCGCTCGATAGCGGTGACCTTGTGCCCGGCCATGACCTGCTTTAATTGTGTTAGAGCCAATGTTGCCAGGTTTTCCTGGTTCGGTGAGGTGAGCAATTGGCGTTGTCCATCCCCCTTAACGGCGTAGGCATAGGGGCGGCTACCCAACCATTGCCAAATCAGTTCCCGCGTATCAGGTGGTATATCCAGCTTGATGCCAGGTGAGACCACGGTCCCGCTATGAGGCAAGATATTGTGGGGGGTCGGTGTGCCTCTGTAGGCGGCCAGACGTTCGGCAAAGGAGATGTCATCATCAAATACACCCCAGGGGTTCATCGACAGCAATCCGCTGAGCATGTAAGTGGTTAAAGGTATCAGGACTAACAGCCCTAGAACATGGTGTAGCTTCATGGCGCCACGATAGGGGGTGATATCGGTGCCGCGATAGCGCCGACGCAGCCGTAGGCGCAGAACGCCCACGACCGCGCCTGTTAGAATGGAGACCAGGCCGGCGAGGGAAAGTATCACCACCACCCAATGCCAGACCGTGCTGTAACGGCGAAGTTGCAGGGGGTAGATCCAGTGCAGGTTTGCTCCCAGCCAGTTCCAACCACGCTCCAGAGCGGTAGTGTCTCTCATTACCTCCCCAGTCACTGAAGAAATGTAGACTTCGGTGCCCGCAGGGTCATTCAGCGCCAACAGGTGCAGTGGCCGGTGCGGGTTCAGGCTGCTGGACAGGGACCACTGATCCATTTTCAGCAGTGCCCTGTGCTCTATGGATACGGGTGCGATGCCTGCCGCGCGAGCGTAAGCGACACCGGCTTGCAGAGCGTCCTCAACATTAAGCCTGGAGAGGGCTTCACCAGTGTCGGCAAATAAACCATGGCGCTCACCATCGCCGTTGCGCAAGAGCCACGCGGGGCGGCCTAGCACTGAGGTGAGACGGATTTCTTCGATGGTTTGTGCTGGATTGAGCTGCGATAGCAGCTCAGTTGGTTTGACCCGCAATGCCTCTTTGTGCAGTGGCGCCAACCCCGCGAGACGTTCGGGCCGTGTCAGCTCCGGAAATCCGACATACATCATGACCACGCCAGAAAAAAACCACATGGCCACTAGCAGGCATAGGAGAATCCCCAGCCAACGATGAGTGAGATAGAGCCAGCGCCGCAACTTCATAAGTTGGCGCCGATGTAAGCACAGGATTCACAGGTATTAGAATTCATAGTGCAGGCCGACTTCCATACTGCGGCCATCTGCCGAAATCCACTGGTTTCCATAGGTAGAGAGCACATAATCTTTGGTGTCGTTGAGGTTCTTACCTCTCATGGTTATCCGAAGATTATCACTCACTTGCCACTGTGCAGTGGCGTCAAACACAGTGTAATCGGGCAATTCCTCAGTGTTGGCATCATTGATGTAGCGTTCACCGACGTAGCGGGCACCGACGGAAACCGACCAGGCGTAGGCAGCCCGCCAGGTTAGCCATAGGTTAGCCGTCTTTTTGGGGACGTTGCGGGGGGTGTTGCCACTGTAATCATCGCTGCCACTGAGGAATTCTTCATACTCTGGATCGGTTAAGGCGATGTTAAAATCAATACTGAACAGATCCAGTGGCACCCAGTAGAGCTCAAATTCGATACCGCGGGAGGACTGTTCGCCGATCTGTCGTTGGATGCCGCCAGGATCGGAGCTGAGCAAATCTGACTTTGTGATGTCGTAGAGGGAGACGGTGTATTGTAATCTGCCCTCTAGCGCTTGCTGTTTGATGCCGACTTCGAATTGCTTGCCCTCCGCTAAATCGAGATCGGTATTCGTTGTGCTTAGCAGTGATTGGATCGCGTCTACCGCGGTACTGTATTGGGCATAGAGGCTGGTGTTTTCTGTAGGTTTATAGACAGCGCCGAGACGCCAGCTGGTTCCAGAGAAATCTTCGTCGATAAATTCGGCAGGCTCACCGTTTGTGCGTGCCAGGTCACGCCGTTCGACGTTAATTTCATCCTGGCGAATCCCGCTCACCAAGTCCCACTGTTCGTTGAGCGCCAGTACATTGTCGAGAAATACCGCATACTGGAAAGCTTCGGAGTCGTAATCCCGTGTGGTCTCGCTGTCTCCTCCCTCTGCCCAATTTCCAGGGTGAGGATTGAGTAAATCAACACTGCTACTGCCTGCATAGGGCCGATTATTGATGTGGCTGAAATCGATCTGGTTAACTTCAAGGCCTACACTGAGGCGGTTGCGCATGCCACCGATGTTCATATCGAATAACAGGTCGCTGCGGTTACCAAGCTGTTCTTGCTCATGCAGGATTTCGAGATAAAAAGCGCGATCCACCAGCCCCGTGTCAGGGTTGTAATCATAAGATTCCACGTTACGCCAGTGGCGTTCGGCGGTCAGGTAATAGGTATCGCTACGTAACTGGACATGGTCGTTGATATCCCATGTTACGTGGAATCTGGGCCACAGGTCTTCGTATTCCACCAAGCCATCGGCGACATTGTAGTTGTTCTCGCGTATACCGCTGGGGATCTTGCCGTTTACCACTGGAGTTCCCCAATAGGGGGCGGCATCTGTATCGGCGTAGTCAACGCTAAACTGCAGCTCCAGATTGTCCAGGGGTTTGAAGAGTAGGGCACCTGCAATGGCGGTACGTTCTTGGTCGGCGCGATCTACATAGCCATCGCTTGAATGATTGACCGCATCAAGCCGGAAAGCCAGTCTGGAGTTAATCTGACCGCCCGAACCCACAGCGTAGCGCTGCATATTGAAGCTACCGGCGGTGACAGCGATTTCACTCTCAATCGCTTTGAATGTGGGTTTTTTCGGGACATAGTTGACGGTCGCGCCAATGGCACCGATGCCATTGATGACGGACCCTGGGCCCCGCAATACCTCGATGCGCTCCACCGTCCAGGTATCCGCTGGAAAGCTCACGGTTCCTGCCCCCACATAGAGTCGAGTGCCATCATAGGTGTTAACCACGGAACTGTGGCCATTGAAACCACGCACCGAAGTGGACGTACCGCCGTTCCCGGGGCTGCTACTGGCAGAGAAACCCGTAGCCCGGGTCACGGCAGACAGACCGGAAAAGTCACCTTTTATGGCGATAGATTCCTTTCCGATCACCGAGACACTGGCAGGAATATCCAGAATAGATAGCCCCAAACGACTGGCGGCGCTGTTTTCAGAATCCAGGGCAAGGCCCTTGTCGTCCAGACTGTTGGCACGAACTTCAATAATTTCCATAGTGTGTTTTTCGGCCTGAGCAGGCCCGGCCACCCCACACACGCCGGCGACTATCACCAGGGAATATGGCAAGAAGGGCGTGAAGGTTGGTGATTCTTTGGTATTAGATTGTGACTTTTTCATTCGCGTTCCTTTACTTAAAAAATATGGCATATCATATTTTTTAAGTATTAAATTTTTAGTTATCACTTGCTTAGATCGAGAGGGGCAGGACAGCCGCAATGACGGTTTGAGACGGTAAGTCGTGGTCAATGCCGGTAAAGCTACGCGGTCGTATTCTTGGCCTTATTCTTTTTCAAGCTTTATTTTAGAGACTCTTTTCTCAAGTTCTTTCTGCAGCGTTTGTTTTTTATAGGGCTTTAAGTTCTTCCATTGTCGACATTCGTGTCGAGTCCGACCGCAGCCGGTGCACCATCCGGTGGCGCCAGAAAATTGGCAGACATTAACACAAGGGCTTTTTGGTGTTTTCATTATTTGATCAATTAACGTGATTTAATGCTTTTTCAATGCTGACATCGAGTCGTCGAAGCCTGTTGAATTCTTCGAGTAAACGTTGCTCCAAATTTTTGAAATTAAGGGGCAGTGTGCGGGAACATATGTTATATCCCTCGCCGATGACGCTGTAGCCTTTCCAACTTCGTATTCGATCTGCCTCTAGTCTTAAAAACTCTTGTATAAATTGATCCCGTAGTGGGCAGTCTTCTTCTGCATGCATACAAATAGGGAATTGTTTTTTTTGTATTTGCGGCGCTTCAATGTAAGTTTCAAAATGAATGCCGCTTTGGTTCTGGTTATGCCAGCTTTCTTTGTAAAGCTGGATATAAGGGCCTCGATTATAGATATCCCATCCATCGTCAAACCAGTTGGAATTTCTCAACATTTTCTCAATGTTGCGGAATGTTTTTTTGATATCTTTCAATCTTAGTCACCTTTTAGTTCGATTTAACTGAGTTTTAAATCTTGTTCGGCCACCCTCAATCGACATCCCCGTACGGTTCCCGTAAGGGAATATCGTCATCGGCGGAGGATGGGGGTGGCAGTATAATTTCTCGCCTTATTCTCTAGAGGACTCCAGCGCAGCACTGATAAACGTTATGTTGTGGCGCATCATTTTCAGATATGTGGACGCAGGTCCAGAGACAGACGAGAGGGCGTCGGAATATAAGCTGCCGCCAATGTGGGCACCGGTTTCTCTGGCAACTTGTTCCATCAGGCGCGGGTCGGTAATATTTTCGACAAACACGGCGCGAATGTTTTGGCTTTTGATCTGGCGTATCAGCTGAGCGACGTTGCTGGCACTGGCCTCTGAATCGGTGTTCACCCCCAAAGGGGCAATAAACTGAATGCCGTATTCTCGCCCGAAATAGCCAAAGGCATCGTGGCTGGTGACCACAAGCCGCTGGTCGGCAGGAGTGGTGCTGAAGAGCCGTTGTGCTGTTTGTTGAAGTTGCAGGATATCGACGTCAAATTGCTGCTTACGTTGTGCAAAGTACTCCGCAGACTCTGGTTGTAACCGGATCAACGCTCGGGTGATATTGTTGGCATAAAGGCGAGCATTTTCCAAACTCTGCCATGCGTGGGGGTCGGGTTCACCGTTCACCTGTAAGGCATGAACGCCATCTGTGGCGATGACAACGGGGCCATGGTAGTTGGCACTGTCAATTAGTCGTGTTATCCAGCCCTCAAAATGTAGACCATTGGTAATGACGAGATCGGACTGAGTTATCGTCTTACCGTCGGAGGGCGTTGGGCGGTAGAGGTGCCCATCGCTATCGGGTCCGACCAGTATGGCAATTGCCACCTTGTCGCCGCCCAGTTCTCGAACCATGTCGCCGAGAATACTGAAACTTGCAACCACGCGAATTTTATCGGTGGGGGCTTCATTAGCTCCAGCGGCTGAGGAATGGCCAATCAGACAGGCCAGAAGACTAAAAAGGTAAAAATAATTGCGCACAATCAATATCCTCGTTTGAGATGACTATCTGGCAAAATGGCGACGTGACAGATAGGTATTCAGTAATCCGCTCTCCCGCCCTATGAGTATGGAAGTGACATAGAGGCTTCCCAAAACAAGAATAATGGCAGGCCCTGCCGGTAAATCATGGTGATAGGACAGGAGTAAGCCCAGATAACTGCCGCTGAGTCCCAGGAGGACACTCAGCATCAACAGGCTACCCAGCGAGCGCCCCCAGAATTTAGCCGCAGCGCCGGGTAATACCATCATGCCAACGGCCATTAAGGTGCCGAGCGCGTGAAACCCGGCGACAAGATTGATCACCATCAGTACCAGGAAACCGTAGTGTGCCAGGGGACTGGTGCGACTGACCGAGCGCAGAAAGGCAGCGTCAACACACTCCAGTATTAATGGGCGGAAGATCACCGCAAGGATCAGTAGGCTCAGACTGGCAATGCTGGCCAGTAGATATAACGAGCTGTCATCAAGGGCGAGAATACTGCCGAATAACACATGAAAAAGATCGACGTTATTCCCCCGCGCTGACAGCAACATCACGCCTAAAGCCAGAGAGATAAGGTAGAACGCTGCCAGACTGGTATCTTCTTTTAGGGCGGTATGGCGGGCGACCAGCCCCGCGCCCACTGCAACCACCAGCCCTGCCACCAGCCCACCCAGGGTCATGGCGCTTAGTGAAAGTCCGACCAATAGGTAGGCAATGGCGGTGCCGGGTAATATGGCATGGGCCATGGCATCACCGGTGAGGCTCATACGCCGCAGAATCATCAGTACGCCGACAGGCGTTGCGCCAACACTGATGGCGATACAGCCCACCAGTGCACGGCGCATAAAACTAAACTCCACAAAAGGCGCCCACAAGGCTTCAGTCATCACGTTGCACCTCGCAGACAAAGAGCGGATGTGGCGTCAAAGGGTTCATTCATTTGCCGGGCGCGTTTTATATTTTCTGTAGTGAGTACATCCTGGCTATTGCCGCAGGCGATTAAATCCCGTGCCATTAAAAGGCTGTTGGGAAAGCGCTGCCTGGCCAGTTCAACATCGTGAGTGACAATCAAAATGGTGCGGGCTTCGCCATGCCAGTCATCGATCAGAGACAACAGTTCCGCCGATGTTTTTTCATCGATGGCATTGAAGGGTTCGTCGAGTAACAATACCGGCGCGTCCTGGACAATCAGGCGTGCAAATAGCATGCGCTGGAATTGGCCTCCAGAGAGGCTGCCAATCATTCGGTGTTCGAAGCCGCGTAGTCCGACCTTTGCCAAAGCGACGTCTACTGTCTGAGTCTGTTTGCGTGTGAAGCGTGCAAATGGGCCTGTCGACCGCCACAGACCGCTGGCAACCAGATCTCGAACGACCATAGGAAAAGTTTTATCGATCTGATCCTGCTGCGGCAGATAAGCGATATCTTTAACCGTAAAACCTTGCAATGTAACGCGCCCTTCGCTGGGGGCGCGAAGGCCAGCGATGGTCTGTAGTAAGGTGGTTTTACCCGAGCCGTTTGGACCGATCAGTGATGTTAGCGTGCCGGCATTGAATGTCGTCGTTAAGTGGTGCACAGCGGGATGCTGGTCGTATGTCACCGTCAGGTTGTCGATCACAATGGCGTGGTTCATATCCGATTATCCAGTGGTTGCCCAGTAGACTAAAGCCCAGAGGGCAATAGAGGTGGAAAGGGCGACGATTAGCCGAGAGAGTAAACCCATAGCCCAGGGGTTAGAGCGCCCTGGCATTGGTTTTCTGACGCTCGCAATTGCTAAAGCTGTGCCGTGTTCTTTGACGATTAGCTTCTCATCACGCTGTAATTTAACGTCGGTTTTCATTCAGCTTTGTTGTTCCTTTATCGAGTCTTACACTGAACCAAACGCGCCCGATGGTTGACGTTTGAAAGCGCCCCCTGGACGTGGTTAACCGGTAGCTGTTGCTTACCGGTGCTGGCATCCAGGGGGAGCGTGTTCATAACGCTAAAATAATCACTACTAAACGGTGACCTTCACAGGGTTTATTATTTGAAGACCTCGGTGGTTTACTGTGTCAAGAAAACTGGACAGGCAAAGGACTAGCCGAATGACAGCGTAATACCGAGTTGTTGCACCCTCTACACGTGTCGTGTGCTCGGGGTTGCAATGTTATGATATAACGTATCATAAGTTGGGGCAACTTGTGTTTCATTGGGATAAAGTCGTTAGGGTCTTTGTCGGCTCGGAATATCTTTGTCGGTTCGTAATAAATGGGTAATAGGTTATGGGCACGGTTTTTTTCATCGCAGCGTCAATGGCGAGGTAAATAAGCCATTGCTTCCTTCTATCTTCAAAGGCCACCGGCCCCAGCCGAATCGCGCGCCGATGACGCGCGATGACAGTGCTTATACCGGTCAGGGCTGATATAAGTATTGCAACGTCCCCCCGTTCTAATCTTCGAAAGCTGACTTGTCACTGAGAGAGTTTCAGTATTTAGCCAATTAATGCGCCTGCTTTTGTTGACTGGAACATAAAATAGCGCCCGCTATGAGGGGAATGGACGAGAGACCGGCTTCTACATGATGCTTCTAAGTCTTCGAATTAACGGCTGAGAGGAGTTAGATTTATCGTGCTGTGGCTGTCATGTATTTTACTTCTGCCATCGGTCTAATGGCGTTGGTCACATTTAATGCCATTTTGGCAGAATATTTATTCTGTGCATCGTAGGCCGCTTGTTCTGCAACACGTAATAACGTTCGGTCACCACCTGGCGCCCCGCCGACTAGCTGATAACTGGAGGTCGTGTTCAGTTTTTTCGCATGTTCGGTTTGTCTTACAGGGAAGCGCTGTAAGTTTTTCGTTTGACCAATGTATACATCAGACGCACCTGTACGGCGTTGGTAGATTAACCCTGCATTAGCATTATTGTTAAACGTCGTCATTCTTGCCACCGGTCTGGCAGGCAGATTACGTTTAGCAATGTCTACTTGTTGTTTGACGTGCGATTGAATTGCCAAACGCTGCTTATTAGCCTGGGCTTGTTGCGCATTGACTCGTAGGAATTCTGTATGGCGAAAAGCGGCCTGGCTGCGTGCTTGTTGTTCGAAGGCCGCACGCGATTGTGCTGCGGCTGTCTGTTGTGCATATCTGGTTCGATTTGCCTGCGCGGCTACGCTAGCAGCACGCGCCGCATTTTGTTCAGAGGCGATACGCGCTGCCGCCTGTTGCGACCTTAACGCTTCGGCAGCTCTTGCTGCGGCCAGGGCTGGGTTTGCCAGGGCGGAGGGAGTCGCAGAGGCTAATGAGAAGGCGAGCATCCAGCTTAATGTGGTTTTCATCGGTATTATCTCCAGTCGTTGTGGTGACGATCTTCTACAGATTTATTCAGTACGTGGTCAGTTGCTTCAAAACCTAACCAACCAGCAATGAGTTGTTCGGCGAATCTGCCACGTTTCATCAGAGTGAATATTCCTGCCTCAGGAACAGCGATAGCGGCTACCGTCGACATGATCTGCGCGCGGGCATCTTCTTTGTAGGTCGCCTTAACCTGTGCAGAAAGAGGTGTGTATTCGGCAAGAAACGAGGGTGCGTCAAAGACGCTTTGCCCGCTTTCGCCCTTGTAGCGGCCCTCGGGGCGGTCACTTGACGATACTTCAATGGCCAGTGTGACGTTGTGTTGGTTCATCTCTACATAGCCGGTCGCAGGCAGGCTTTGGAATTGTTTACGATCAATGAGTTCGTTGCTGAATAAGTCTTCATCCAACGCTAAAATATCGATGGTATCTCCGTACTTATAATCGAATACAAAGTAATTGCGCCAACGTGGACGGGTACTGTTGTCGGCGGTTTCAGTGCGCCCAAAGTAGTGGCTATTTTTGTACGCAACCAGAAATGTGTCAGGGCGTGAGAAAATATCAACGTACTTTTTGTTGATGAGTCCACCAACAAAGCGCATGGAAACTCGGCCTGATAACTGCCGGCTTTCGACAAGCCTGTCTTCAACAAATGACTGTTTATAGTCAGGACGGTAATCGCCATCAGTATCAATCCATTGATGGATTGATCCGCCCTGCTGATTCTCCCAGGTATCGTATTGCACACTGCCAAAATTGTCGTAGACTGCCAGATAGCCCTTTTTCTGATTAAAAATGACATCGGTCGTTTTATTCTTTAGCGAACGTCCTACTGCTTGCTTGCCGTTATATAGCGTTACCTCTTTGCAACTTACCTGACCTTCGCGTTCAAAAAAATGCGTGCAAAACTGCCCGGTAACGCGGGGTATGGGCAACATGTGCCTTGAATTTATAATTTTGTTGTGGCGCGCAACAGCATGATCAATGTCACTTAGATAATAGCGTGCCGACTGGCTGGTTTTTAGCTCTGATGTCAAACTGTAGAACAGGGTACGTGCTGCGTTCCAGCGCCCGAATTGCATGTGCTCAAGGGCCTGTCGAAACGCAATTTCAAGTTGTAAATCTTTATCCGCTAGGGGCTTGGCACATAGCTGTTTTGCCTTCTGAGCTCTTTTACGTGCTTCTCCAAAATTACCGGCGTCAACCACGGAAAATGCCGATAAACGCCATGCCGTGGCGGCATCACAAGAGTAGTCCTCACGGGGCGCCAGCGCGTTAGCGCTCTCGAATGAACGCGCTGCAAGACGATACCTTTGCTGGGTCATATGGTCAGTGCCAATGCCGTGATAGGCTACAGGCATTAACTCTCTAACATAGCGCGTGTCGGGCACATACAGTTTGGCTTTTTGCAGGCTTGCTAAGGCTGTTTGTGAATCTTTTTCACGTAGACTTTCGATTGCTTGGAGTCCATGAAGAAAAGCGATGTTGCATGAAATGTGAGGCGAGCGAAGCCCGTTACTTGCGCTAAAATAGTGGCTTTGCAAACTCTCAGAATGCTCGATTGCGTCGCTCCAGCGGCGAGAATATTGCCCTGACAGCTTAGCCGTCATTAGCCCATACTGGACCGCCTCGAGCAGCTGTAGGTAGGCCTTGTCGTGCCAATTTCCTGGCATGTCCAATACGTATTGAACGGCCTGTGCATAGTTTTTTGATTGCAGTAGCTGATGTGCCATTTGACCTCGTATCGGCAACACTACACGCTCAAAATAGTCTGCGCGCTTATCGATCTCATAGCCCTGCATAGCGATATGAAGTGCAAATTCCAGCTTGTTCGCTGCAAACGCCTGTTCTGCGAGCTTCTGGGCCGTCATCGCCAATATTGCAAGCTGTGCTTGCTCATCTGATGTTAGAGGGTCATTGTTTGATGCCAGGCGTTGATGGATATGCGGTCTGTGTGTGATCGTATCGAAGAGCTCCAGGCTTTCTTGATGCACAGGCATCTGATGGTGATGCAGGAGCAGTCGTGACGTGTGATTGTCATACACTTGGTGGAGAAAACCGGACCAGCGCTTGATGGGTTTTAGATCAATTGTCTTTGTTATGGCGCTGGCCACTTCGTTAATACCCGACAAGCCTGGTTCAATCCATACTGTTTTTTTATAATGCCATAGGCCTTCAGCTAACTTTGGCACGAGCCAATAACTACTTGCTAGACTGATGGTTAACCCACTAAATACTAGCCACCCTGTGGTGGCTAAAATCCGCAAGCCCTTGCTTGACCATGACCGGCCGACTCGAACAAGTAGGGCCAGTATCATGAGCACACCCATTAGCAAACCCACCATTGGAAATTGCGTCAGTACCGCAGAAACGCTCTGCTCGTAAGGCACTGGAATGTTGTGATACGACAGGTGCACAACACTGAACTGCGTGCTGTGCACCTGCGACAAGGCTTCGCAAGTGGTGCTATTTAGAGTGCTTTCGGCCATGTTATAACCCCACTTTTTAATTAAATTTTTCCATTCAAGACCGTTGTGCCGAGTACATTTGACATTGCCGAGTTTTAATAGCTCGTCAGTTTTGTGAGCTCACATAGCGAATCGGCTGATTGCAATATAATCGGCCAAAGAAATAGGTGTCTATTGACATTTCTTTGAAATTCAATGAACTTTCAGGCCTGTATAAAAGTTTCTGAACCCACGCAGAAAATTCGTTGAGAAGGTTTGCCAAGCTGCACCTTTTCAACCCCCTATCGCATAAAATAACAGTAGGTATGAGGCATGCCAGACTACGAACCTCGAATAGACAACTCGGAGTTACTGCGTTGTATGTTGGCGCTGTGTCTAGATGAAGAGAACATTTATCGACGTCTGTACCGCAATTTAAAGGGCACCGATAAAGAGTTTTTGAAGAGAGAACTGGTCAAGCATGCGACTAAAGGTAATGGCAAAGGGCACAATCACGAAACCAAACTGATCTTTGGTCTTACACCTAATACGCTGGCCAATACAGTACTGCTGCCGTCAAAAGCGGCCGTTAACAGAAGCTCTTTGACGAGTCTGGTCGATGCCACAACACAATTTCGCAAAGTCTATCTGACGCTTTTTCCCGATAGCGAATTGAGACATCTCCATCCCCTGGTATGGGATGATTTCGATCCTGAGATTATTCACAATTCAAGTCGTGAGCAGCGTCTGTACAGTTTCGGCACGAAGCTGGGCTACTGTAAAAGATCCGGCGAAAACGGCTCATTGGTACTTAATGTGGGCGAGGTCGAAGCGGACAAAATGGCGATCATCAAGGCCGTTGACCGAAAAAAGAACACGGCCAATAAACCAGGTTGTGGCGTTAATATTGACCGGCCCTTTGCGCAAAAAATATTCGAGCGCTACGAAGGCGTATACGCTTTGTATTATCCAGCGGGCTACCGGCACGATGGTGAACAGGGCTATTTTAGGGCGGCTATGCGTGTTTCGCATACCCTAGAGCAAGGCAATTTAGATTGCTCCGTGATTCGCGCAAAATTAAATATACCCAATGTGAGTTGCGAGGCTGCTAGATACCAGTATCGCGGTTATCTCACACCTATCGGTAAAAAGGATCATTTACAGCTGATGTTTTATCTCGCGACGAATACGATCAATCGCGAAGACTGTTTATCAAAAGCGTCACCATTGGATCTCGATACAATCAATATCATTTGTACAAGAATGGTCGAGAAAGAAGCTATCTTTAGAGGGATATTGACGTCGCTCAGTCAGCGCGAGGAAGGATATTCACGCTTGCCGTTTGCATCTAAGGTGTTGATCAAACATCAACGCTTCAATGGTTCGCCACAGCAAGTGCACGATGCTGAAGGCAGGTTCATGCGGAGTGACGGTTTAGGATATTTTGAAACTTTGCGAGATATGCTGACGACAATCCATGGGCGGAGTGAATGCGCGGCGGTTGAAAATTATTTCAAAGAGGCTAATAACGAACCCTCCTTAATCTACAGTGAGTCCCTGTTCTGAACGCGTAAATTCACTTTTTATGAAAGTTATTGTCAGTCACCATAAAGCAAGGCTAATTGTCGGGCGCTGATTAAGGTGGCAGAGGCACCTTTCTATCACGATTAGCTCCGCTCTGCTCTAAGCTGTGCCGATGGCCCCATTGCTGGCCATTATGTCGCTATGGGGTTTGCAGCACGACGAGCGTCAGACAGACCATTGAACTTGTCACTATGCTTGTTTAACGGAGCGCGGGTTTGATGACGCGACGTCTTACAGCCGAGCAAGGGGCATCTCTGGTGCAGAAAGTTAGAATATTGCCCCGCAATATCAGGCTCTTAGATCAGATGGCTACATCAAGTGACTATGGCGTTCAACATGGTCCGCTAGAGCAGTCTACTGAGTGCAGAGGTTGGATTGCGGAGTTTAGCGACGTATCCTAGGGGTGCTGGCATTCTTGTCTAGATGGATGTCCATCGATTATGTCCCCGGCTCAGGATGTGGTGGCGATATGCAGAACACAATGCTTTGTCACTATGTCTTTACCGGAGGACGATGTAAAACAGAATACAAAAGGTAAAGGTTATGACCGATCAAATCGAAAAGGCAATAACCCGCGAATACGAGGCAGGCTTTACGTCCTCTATCGAATCAAACACCTTCGAGCCTGGCTTAAATGAAGAGGTTATAGCGCGACTTTCCGCGATAAAAGGCGAACCGCAATGGATGCTTGACTGGCGGCTTAAGGCGTTCGCCAGCTGGAAAAAAATGCCGGAACCCCATTGGGCGCATATCGATTATTCTAAAATCGATTTTCAAGCGATCTCTTATTATTCCTCACCCAAAAGCATGGACGATAAACCTAAATCACTGGATGAAATTGACCCAGAGTTGCTGGCCACCTACGAAAAGCTGGGTATTCCCTTGATGGAGCAGCAGATGTTGGCCGGTGTGGCGGTTGACGCAGTCTTTGATTCCGTGTCGGTGGTCACTACCTTCCGGGAAAAACTGAAGGAGGCCGGGGTTATTTTTTGCTCCATTTCTGAAGCCATTAAGGAATATCCGGAATTAGTGCAGAAGTACCTGGGCAGTGTGGTGCCGCGTACTGATAACTATTATGCCGCGCTGAACAGTGCCGTATTTACCGATGGCTCTTTTGTCTATGTGCCCAAAGGGGTGCGTTGCCCGATGGAGTTATCCACCTATTTCCGTATCAACGAACAAAACACGGGCCAGTTTGAACGCACCTTGGTGATTGCCGATGAAGGTAGCCATGTCAGTTACCTTGAAGGCTGCAGCGCGCCACAGCGCGATGAAAACCAGCTACACGCAGCGGTGGTTGAACTCGTTGCCTTAGACGATGCGCAAATCAAATATTCTACTGTTCAAAACTGGTATCCCGGCGATGAGCAGGGGCGTGGTGGTATCTATAATTTTGTCACCAAGCGGGCGATGTGCCACAAAAATGCCAAGGTGTCCTGGACTCAGGTCGAAACCGGTTCGGCCATCACCTGGAAATACCCCAGCTGTATTCTGCGCGGAGATAACAGTGTGGGTGAATTTTATTCCGTGGCTTTAACTCGCGGCAGGCAGCAAGCGGATACCGGCACAAAAATGATTCATTTGGGCAAAAATACCCGCTCAACGATCATTTCTAAAGGTATATCAGCGGCTCAGAGTAACAATAGCTATCGTGGCCTGGTGAAAATGATGCCGACAGCGGAAGGGGCACGTAACTATACCCAATGTGACTCGCTGTTAATTGGTGATCAGTGTGGCGCGCATACCTTCCCTTATATTGAAAGTCGCAACCCCAGTGCGATTGTGGAACATGAAGCGACCACCTCAAAAGTGTCTGACGATCAGCTGTTCCTTTGCCAGCAGCGGGGTATTAACTCGGAAAAAGCCGTATCGATGATTGTGAACGGTTTTTGCAAAGAAGTGTTTAAGCAATTGCCGATGGAATTCGCAGTAGAAGCTGGGAAACTACTTGAAATTAGCCTCGAAGGCTCAGTTGGGTAAGGATGTTTGATTATGTTATCGATTAAAAATTTAAAAGCCTCTATTGCGGGTAAAACCATACTGAAGGGTCTCGACCTGACGGTAAACCCCGGTGAAGTTCACGCGATTATGGGGCCCAATGGTTCGGGTAAAAGTACGCTCGGCTATGTATTGTCAGGCCGTGAGGCGTATATTGTCGAGGAGGGGAGCATCCTTTTTGAGGGTGTTGATTTATTAACAATGGACATTGAAGAAAGGGCTCTTGCAGGTCTTTTTCTGGCGTTTCAATACCCCTTGGAAATTCCCGGCGTTAGCAATTTAGAGTTTCTCAAAGCCGCGGTAGATGCTCAACGTGAGGCCCGGGGTGAACCACTGATGAGCTCCAAGGAATTTTTAAGCGCCGCGCGAGAAGCCTGTAAAGCAGTGCGTTTGCCCACTGAGTTTCTTAAACGTGGTGTTAACGAAGGCTTTTCAGGCGGCGAAAAAAAGCGCAATGATATCCTGCAAATGTTAATGCTGCAGCCCAAGTTATGTATTCTGGATGAAACCGATTCAGGCTTGGATATTGATGCACTGAAATTAGTCGCCGATTGTGTCAACAGTCAGCGTGATGCCAAGCGCAGCTTTATTGTGGTAACCCACTACCAGCGTCTGCTCGACTACCTTAAACCGGATTATGTCCATGTGCTGTCAGAAGGCAAAATCATAAAAAGTGGTGGCCCCTCACTGGCTCCTGAGCTGGAAGAACAAGGCTACGCCTGGCTAGCCCGACAGCCCGGCGAGGAGAAAAGTCTGTGAATAGCTGGTTCGGCAATGCGCTGACGCGTGCGGAAGCAATTGACGATTGGTTGCATGAAAAGCGGGCCGCCTCACTCGCCTTGTTACGCGATACCGACTGGCCAACGCGCCAAACGGAGGCATGGAAATATACATCACTCAAAAAACTGGAACAGCTTGATTTTAGTGATGGTAGCCCAGCCCCCGTCATCGACGTAAGCCCCATTTCAGGCCTTAACAGCATCAATCTCGTTTTTATCGATGGGGTGCTGCAAAGTATTCCGGCAGACTTGCCTGAAGGCCTGACTATCATGCCGCTGGCGCAAGTGCCCGATGAACATCAACCCTGGGTGCTGGATCAGTTTGCGGGCGTAAAGCCCCAACAACACCTGTTTGGTTTGATCAACGACACCTTAGCGACTAACGGCCTTGTCATTGATGTTGCGCCCCAGGTTGATCTCAAACACCCCATACACATTACTCAAACCATGACGGCGGGCAATGAAGCCCACTGCCGTACGCTGGTACGTGTCGGAGCGGGGGCCAGGGTGACGGTCATTGAGCACCTGGCTGGCAATCAGGAAAGTTTTAATACCAGTTTCACCGAATACAGTTTGGCAACAAAAGCGGAGCTAGAACACTACCGACTGGCCTTACAAAGTGATGCGGCATTAACGATTGGAGGTAGCCATTTTAATCTGGATACACAGGCAACTCTGAACAGCACGATTGTCGGTTATGGCAGCGACTTAGCGCGTATTGATGTCGACATCTCTCACCAGGGAGAAGGAACCCTTGCCAAACTGGATGCTATTTATCTACTGGATAAACAGACGCACTTTGATTTACACAGCAACATTGAACACACAGCCCCCAATGGTACAAGCGATGAAAGAGTGCGTGGTATCGTCGCGGATAAAGCGCGCGCGGTATTCAATGGCCGAATCCACATCCATCGCTATGCGCAAAAGACCTCGGCCGAGCTGAATAATCGCAACTTGTTGCTGTCACGTGACGCAGAGGTAGATGTCAAACCAGAGCTGGAAATTTATGCCGATGACGTCAGCTGTGCACACGGCGCTACCATTGCCGAAATTGATCAGTTAGCACTTTATTATCTGCGGTCCCGTGGCATTGGTTTGGAACAGGCACATTTAATGTTGAATTTTGGTTTTATCAATGAGCTGATTGATCAAATCCCCAACGCCGTGCTGGCGGACTGGTTACGCCAACAGCTCAGTGGACGCTTTACCCGCATGAACGAGATTAAGCACAGCGGACAGGAGGCGACTCAATGAGTTTTGATGTTGATGCTATTCGTGCTCAATTTCCCATTTTGCAACGCGAAATCGATGGCGCCCCACTCGTCTATCTCGACAATGCCGCCACCACACAAAAGCCCCAGTGCGTCATCGACGCCCTGACTAATTATTACTCGCAGTACAACTCAAATGTGCATCGTGGCGCGCACCAATTAGCCGATGAGGCCACCCGACACTTTGAAGCGGCCCGAGATACGATTGCGCAGTTTATTAATGCTTCCGCGCGGGAAGAGGTGATCTGGACCAGTGGCACGACGGATGCCATCAACCTGGTTGCCAATGGTTTGGTGCAGTACTTAAATCCCGGTGATGAGATTGTGGTCACCGAAATGGAACATCACGCCAATTTAGTGCCCTGGCAGCAAGCTTGTCAGCGAAGCGGAGCGATATTGAAAATTGCGCCTGTTGATGACAGTGGCGCCTTACGGGAGGATGCCTTTACGGCACTGCTTGGAGAAAAAACCCGTCTGGTGGCTTTTTCCCATGTCTCGAACGCCCTGGGCACCGTGAACCCGGTTAAAAAACTTTGCCAACAAGCCAAGGCGGTAGGCGCGTGGGTGCTTGTGGATGGCGCGCAAGGTATAGCCCACGGCTCGGTAGACGTGCAAAACCTCGGCTGTGATTTTTATGCTTTTTCTGGGCACAAATTATTTGGACCTACCGGTATCGGTGTCTTGTGGGGGCGGCAGGCACTACTGGCCGACTGGCCCGTCTGGAAGACTGGCGGTGAGATGATTGCCACGGTCAGCTATCAAAACGCCGAATGGAACACCTTGCCTTATAAGTTTGAAGCGGGCACGCCACATATTGCGGGTGCGATTGGTATGGCGGCGGCTGTGAACTGGTTTTCCAGCCTCGATATGGCCGCTCTGCAAGAGCATGAAGCAGCCTTGTTGGCACGCGCCACCGAACAGGCAGAAGACTTTGAGGGTTTACGTATTATTGGTTCCGCCAGTCATAAAATTGCTATTTTGAGTTTTATTATCGAAGGCAGCCATTCATCCGACATCGGTTTTATGCTAGATCGCCAAGGCATAGCTGTTCGCACTGGGCACCATTGCGCCGAACCGCTTATGGCACGGTACGGCATTACGGGAACCGCAAGGGCATCGTTCTCTCTTTACAATACGATAGCGGAAGTCGACATACTTTTTTCCGGCTTACAGAAAGTCAAAAACATGCTGCAATAAGCGCAAAGATCAGAATGGCAGTCAATGATGTCCCCAAGTAGTACGGAATAATTTCAACAATGCCGCAGTGAGTTTAAGCGCGACGGTGATAACGATTTTAGGCTAGGAGTATATGGAACAAAGAATGCTTGTCACACAGCGGGAATGTCCGTCGCGCCTGGTGCCCTCAGGCGAGCCAGTGATGATCCCGAAAGATGTGTTTATCAATGTGGTACAGGATCTCGGTGGCAATTATACCGTTATTTGGCAGGGTAAAATGCTTCGGATTGATGGTACCGACGCCGACGCCGTTGGCCTCCAGCCTACCCTGCTTGATTTTAAGGACGATGGTTCCGGCAGCATCAGTCGCGAGCAAATAGAGCAGACACTGGACTCTATTTACGATCCGGAAATCCCCATCAGCCTCTTACAACTGGGGCTAATTTACGATATTGCCATTGACCAGGAGCAGGGCAAGGTCAGCATTAAAATGACACTGACGGCACCTGGGTGTGGTATGGGGCCAGTATTGGTCAATGATGTGCAATATCGAGTAAGTAAGGTACCCAATGTTAAAGCGGTGGAGGTGGAACTGGTTTTCGATCCGCCGTGGTCAAAAGAGATGATGAGCGAAGAAGCACAGCTTGAAGCCGGGCTATTTTTTTAAAGCCCGAGGGCAGTATTTAAGGAAGGATCAATGAGCAGCTTAACGACAGCAGATATTCTCGACGATATGGCCTTCTTCGATGATTGGGAAAGCCGCTACGGTTACATTATCGACCTGGGGCGTGAACTGCCCGCCATGGATGAGGCCTTGCATACGCCCAGCCGCATGGTGAAAGGCTGCCAGAGCAACGTTTGGTTAGACGCACAGATCAATGGTGAAAAATTACATTTTATCGTTGATAGTGACGCCCATATTGTCCGAGGTCTACTCGCCCTGGTGTTGGCGGCTTACAATGATAAAACGGCAAAGGAAATCAGCGATTTTGATATTGACGGCTATTTCAAGCAGCTGGACCTGGAGCGTCACCTGAGCATGACAAGAGGCAATGGCCTGCGTGCAATTGTCGCGAAAATCAGAGCTATAGCTGCGGCTGTTTTGGCGGATAATTATCTTTAACCGGATAACATCGGTGAAAAATAATGAAAATCAGCATCTACCGTTACCTGCCTGAAAAAGATGAAGCGCCTCGAATGCAAGACTATACCTTAACGCTTCATCCCGGCGAGGACATGATGTTACTAGACGTTCTGGAACGTCTAAAGGAACAGGACCCAAGCCTAACGTATCGGCGGAGTTGTCGCGAAGGGGTTTGTGGCTCTGATGGTATGAACGTCAATGGATCAAATTGCCTGGCTTGCATTACCAGTATTTCGACCTTACTCAAGGGTGGCCAACTGCCTTCTGGACAAGCCGTTCAGCCAAACCGAGGGAGTGCAGATATTGTTATCCGCCCCTTACCCGGCTTACCGGTGATACGCGACCTTGTTGTCGATATGACGATGTTCTTCAAACAGTACGAGCGGATCAAGCCGTATTTAATCAATGATGAACCTCCACCCGCTATAGAAAGGCTTCAGTCGCCGGAGGACAGGGCAAAACTGGATGGGCTCTATGAGTGTATTCTCTGCGCCTGTTGTTCGACACAATGTCCATCCTGGTGGTGGAACCCCGATAAATTTGTCGGCCCCGCTGGGCTATTAAATGCCTACCGTTTTCTTATTGATTCCCGTGATACAGCTACAGAAGCACGACTGTCAGAACTTGACGATCCATTCAGTGTATTTCGCTGTAAGACTATTTTAAATTGCATTTCGTTTTGCCCAAAGCAACTCAAGCCGCGTGTCGCCATTGGTAAGATTGAGAAAATGCTACTTCATAAAGGGACGTGAGGGCTATCGGCTAAGCACTGACGGCAAAGGTTTCAGTACCGACTTACTCGCCTTTAAAAACATGCACACAATTGCGGCCATTTCTTTTTGCCTGGTAAACGCCCTTGTCAGCTTGATTAATAAGGTCGTTTTGCACTGTTTGGTTATCGCCGAAAATCTGCTGGTTTTGTTGCCAGTAGCTCACACCGATAGAAACCGTCACCTGGAAATGCTGATTTATATCGTTGACAATAATCACCTGTGAAATTTTATCGCGAATTCTCTCGGCAATTTCTTCAGCTTGCTTGAGGTCGCAGTCTGGCAATAACACGGTGAACTCTTCACCGCCAAAACGAGCCAGTACATCAGACTGGCGCAGTAGTGGCGCGATGGTATCCGCGACACAGCACAGTGCTCGGTCACCCGTTAAATGCCCGTGCTTGTCATTCACGCCTTTAAAGTGATCAATGTCGATAAATAAGCAGGACAGCGGTTTTTTGGAACGCCTTGAACGGGCAATTTCCGTACCCAGTGCCTGAAAGAAAAAACGACGGTTTTTGGCACGGGTCAGTAAGTCGACTAAGCTGAGGTGCTTGTAGCGTTCCTGATTAATGGAGCTTTCAATACAGACACTAATAATCGTACCCAGGTGCAGTAGGAATTCGCCGCCGAGGCCGGGGTGAAAGCGCTCATAGTCACGACTGCCTAAATGCAAACTGCCAATAATGCGGTTACCTCTGCGCAGAGGGAGTAGGGCGACGCTCTGACTCATGCCGGGGCCAAGTTTGGCAATATTCTCCTGTGCGTTGCTAAGAATAAGTTGTATGTCGCCAGAGTACAGAGCCTTTATCGCACTGAGAGAGTCTGTATAAAACAGGTTTTTGTAACGCAGTTGCCCATAGATTTCAGTGATGAGTTGCTGTGTTTCCTGCTGCGGGTCGAGTAAAAACAGCTCAACCTGAGTTAACTTTAATTGATGTTTAAGATCGCTAAGAATGCGTCGAATAAGAAGCTCGTAGGAATCGGCCTCAAGAAAGTAAAGTTCAAGGGCATAGAACCTTTCCTGTGTATGCTGGTTGTAGCGAGCGCTATCAACTAAGGTTTTTATAGTCGCTTTTAGCTGTTTATTTTCATCGCTCAGTGAACTGCTATAGGCTTGCGCGGGCTGTCTTTTTGACAAGGGCGATTCATATCGGTCCCTAACAGGCTCTCGCTTATCGAATTTATCCATAGCCCAACATCATCCGTATTGGCATTTTTAATGTGCCCGAAAAGCCTGTGATTTAAGCACAAGTTAGCTGCCGGCACAGCACCAGCCATACAATCCGTTGTCGGGGAGGCCGGTGGTTGGAGTGCAAACGTCTTAATTGTTTACGTTACAGGCTTTGATCAAGGCTTACTTGATTTCAGGCAGTGTTTAACGATGCATACTTTTCTATACTCACTTGCGTGATCGAACAGAAGGAGAGGTCATGTGGACAGAGTGTGTTGTGGACAGGGTATCGGTAGATACCGAAAAAATTACATAGCGCCCATGGAAGGAGGGTCAAGTGGTGAACGCTAAACCAGACCGGCCTCGTTTTATCCGCTGGTTCGAAACGCTGAGTAATGATGATGTCGCCCTTGTCGGTGGTAAGAATGCCTCGTTGGGTGAACTGTATCAGCAACTAGTTCCCGTAGGTGTAAAGGTACCCAATGGCTTTGCGATTACAGCCGAGGCTTACCACTATGTACTGGCGCAGGGTGATGCTTTAGAGGCCTTGCGTGCGACACTTACTGAACTTGACCCGGATGATATCGGCTCCCTCTCCACCTGCGGTGCAAAGGCGCGCGCCATTATTTACGATGCGGGTCTGCCTGGCGACTTGCAGGCTGAAATTAGTACTGCCACTGCGCAATTGCGCGCTCAGTACAGTGATGAATTGAGTGTTGCGGTGCGCTCGTCGGCTACGGCCGAGGATTTACCTGACGCGTCGTTTGCAGGTCAGCATGACTCCTTTCTTAACTTGCGTGACGATGAGACTTTAATTGAAGCTTGCCGTCGTTGTTTTGCCAGCCTGTTTACCAATCGTGCGATTCATTACCGTGTTGATCAGGGGTTTGATCATTTCGCCGTGGCCCTGTCGATAGGGGTAATGAAAATGGTGCGCTCTGATCTCGCTGCTAGCGGTGTGATGTTTTCCGTCGATACCGAAACGGGCTTTCCGGATGTGGCCTTGATTACCGGTGCGTACGGTTTAGGGGAGACTGTGGTGCAGGGGGCTGTCGCCCCCGATGAATTTTACGTGCACAAGCCAACCTTCGAACAGGGTTATCGTACGGTACTGAGCCGCAGCCTGGGCAGCAAACGGGTGAAAATGGTCTATGCCAGTGCCGAGTCCAAAAGCCAGACCACAGAAACTATCGACACCGAACTGGCTGCACAGAAACGATTTTGTATCGATGATGCCGAGGTGCTGCAACTGGCAGACTATTGCATCAAGGTTGAACAGCACTATTCGAAGATGTCGGCGCGGGCAGGGCAAGTCATGGCTATGGACATGGAGTGGGCAAAGGATGGTATTGACGGCGACTTGTATGTGATCCAGGCGCGACCAGAGACCGTCGTTAGCCGCCAGAACACATCTCTTCTAAAACAGTATCAACTCAGTGGCCAGCGTGGAGATGTTGTCGCTCGAGGTCGCTCAATTGGCACCTCGATAGCGACGGGGCGGGCACGGATTATCCGCAACGCGAGTGAACTTGAGGATTTTCAGCCCGGAGAGGTTCTGGTATCTCATATTACTGCTCCCGATTGGGAGCCGGTGATGAAAACAGCTGCTGCAATTATCACCGACAGTGGTGGGCGCACCTGTCATGCCGCGATTATCGCCCGGGAGCTGGGTATCACTGCCGTGGTCGGCGCGGGTGATGCGACGATAGCTATCCAGGATGGACAGCTGCTGACTGTCAACTGTGCTGAGGGTGATCAAGGTGTCGTATATGAGGGTGCACTCGACTGGCAGGTGGAAGAAACCCCCATCGATAAATTGCCCAGGCCAAAAACGAAAATGATGGTCAACCTGGGCAATCCCAAATTAGCCTTTAAAACCAGCTTTATACCCAATGACGGCGTGGGCCTGGCGCGCATGGAATTTATTATTGCTGAACATATCAAAGCCCATCCCATGGCCTTGCTCTACCCTGAGCGCGTCAGTGATAAGCAACAGCGTGCAGCCTTGCGAAGTCTGACACAAGCCTATGCCTCGCCCTCTGACTATTTTGTGCAGCGTCTCTCGGAAGGCGTGGGCACCATTGCTGCCGCGTTTTACCCCAAGCCCGTCGTGGTGAGGATGTCTGATTTTAAAAGTAATGAATACGCGGCTCTACTCGGTGGCGCCGACGTCGAGTTGGATGAAGATAACCCGATGATTGGTTTACGCGGTGCCTCGCGTTACACACACCCGGTCTATGCCGAGGGTTTTGAGCTGGAGTGTAAGGCTATGTTGCGGGTGCGTGAGCAAATGGGCCTGACTAATGTGATTTTAATGATTCCCTTTTGTCGCCGTATCGATGAGGCAAAAGCTGTACTAGCGGCGATGGCAGACAATGGGCTTAAGCGTGGTGAGAACGGCTTGCAGGTTTATGTCATGTGCGAAATCCCTAACAACGTGCTTTTAATTGATGATTTCGCCCGCTTGTTTGACGGCTTTTCTATCGGCTCGAATGACCTTACGCAGCTCACCCTGGGTGTTGACCGAGACTCTGACATCGTCGCTTTCGATTTTGACGAACGTGACCCCGGTGTTAAACACATGATTCGCCTCGCCGTCGAGGGTGCAAGACGCAATCACCGCCATTGCGGTTTATGTGGCCAGGCACCGTCAGATTACCCTGATATGGCAGCGTTTCTGGTCGAGCTGGGTATCGACTCTATGAGCCTGACGCCCGATAGCCTGATTGCCACCACACGTTGGGTACTTGAGGTTGAAGAGGGACTGGCGACTGCTTGAAGAATGATGTTTGAGAAAGGCTTAGCTTCTCTCGTGCTCAAGTAAAACTGGGCACAATTGGCCTGTCATGTCTTCATAAAGCGGCGAGTTGTGTGAGACACTAAGCCGATGACACTGTTGTTTCGGCTCTGCTTTGCCATACCCTTATTGCTGCTGCTTGGAATATTCGGGGTGTTCGCCCTATGCATAGAATCTTCACCGCTAGTGGCTGAGCAAGCCCCGTTGAGCGCAGCGAATATCGAGCGCGTGAAACATATTTTACGTCAGCATAGATCGGAAAACGTACGCAGTGGTGAGACGAAAACAATCACCCTTAGTGAAGAAGAGCTCAACTTGTTGGCGAATCATCTGGCCCATCGCCTGAATATTGTTGACGCTGTATTGAGTATTAAAGAGGGCCTGTTAGCACTTAAAAGTACCTGGGATATATCCGCATTTTTGCCGTATAAATCCCAGGTACCTCGCTATCTCAACATTGACGCTGTCATTGGTAGCAGTTCGGGTGATGCCGGGCTACAGGATGTCAATATTCAGACTTTGAATATCGGCCAGATGACGCTCCCCTCTGCTTTGATTAAGTCTGTGCTACAAATTGTCATTGAGCACATAGATGCCCTCTCGCTTGTGCAAGAAGGGAAAAAAATGATACGTGTGCTTGATATTGGCACTAAAGATGTCGCCCTTACCTATCAATGGCGAGCCGACTCGATCGAACGTTTGCGTGGACGCCTGGTTACTGGCGACGAACGTCGCGTCTTAGCGGTCTATCAGCAGTTTCTTGTTTCAGAGGTGGAGCGCCAGGGGAGAACTCTGACATTTACCCATCTGGTCGAAGCGACTTTTCGCTTCGCTCAGAGGCGGTCAAAAAGCGCCGACCCTGTGGCGGAAAACAAAGCTGCTATTATCGTACTGGCTGCCTATGCTAATGGTGGTGGGCTTAGTCGGCTAATTCCAGAGGCGCGAGACTGGCCAAAACCACAGAAGGCCCGGTTACGACTCCACGGTCGTAGAGATTTAGTTAAGCATTTTATGACGTCTTCCGCACTTACTGTTGCGGGCGGGGGGGCTATGTCGAATGCCATAGGCCTACGCAAAGAAATGGATGATGCCAGCAGTGGCAGTGGTTTTAGCTTTATAGATTTGGCCGCTGATAGGGCCGGCGTCTATTTTGCAGAACATGCGGTGTCCTCCGTGGCTACGGCAAGCGCTTTACAAGCCAGGCTCGCGAAGGGCAGAGGCAATACACGGCTCATGGGTGACATTAATGGGCTTGAAGAAAACCTCAGTAAAATGGCCTTCGAGCGTCGTTACGGCGGTCCCGGTGACCAGCGCTACGAACAGGTCGTGGGCATGATTGATCATCGTATCAATGACCTGATGCTGTATCGTCGAGACTAAGCTTACCGGCCATTAGCTTGCTAGCCACTCGGTATCCAGTCTGGGTTTTTACCCGTTTAAGAAATCCAGATATGTTCAGGCCTACGCTACTAAGATTTGATGAAAGCAGAAATAGGATTGCCAGAAAAAAAACGATTGTTTCTTTACCCATAAAAAGGATGACTACGATGACCAAGCCGCCAGTACTGCACCAGGATCAACTCGAGCAAAGCCTCTCTCAGTTAAATGCTGGAGCCCTGAGCCCCTGGGTTGTCGCCGATGGCAAATTGTCGCGGCGCTATGAATTTAAGAACTTTATTGATGCCTTCGGTTTTATGAGTCAGGCTGCCATCATTTGCGAGGTAATGAACCATCACCCGCGGTGGGTCAATGTCTGGAATGTGGTTGAGATCGATTTGTTGACCCACAGTGCCAACGGTATTACCGACCTCGATTTTGAGCTGGCTGGGAAAATGGAGCCTCTCGCGAAGAAATTGCTCGCGTCGCTCGATTAACTGTTCGTTAGACGGCTGACCGTCAAGCACAGAGGCTCGATCGAAGTTTATTGGATGGCGCCCGTCGTCCTGACTCGTTTAGAGCCTTTAAGAGGCGCGGTCTTAATTTTTGCCAGTCGAGCTTGCTGGCGGCTATCAATGATGTTTTTTAGGGCAATTAATAGACCTGTCACCAGAAAGGCGCCGGGTGGCAGGATCATTACCAAAAAGCCGTAACCGTCGCCGAATAGCTCAAAGCCCCAGTTGCTGGCAACGGGGCCAAATAAGAGGTCCATATTGGCGAACAAAGTACCACTGCCTATAATTTCTCGAATGGCGCCGAGCACCAGTAGTACCGCACCGAAACCTAGTCCCATCATCAATCCGTCAAAAGCGGCGGGTAGCAAAGGCTGTTTGCTGGCAAAGGCTTCGGCGCGGCCGAGAATGGCACAATTGGTGACGATGAGTGGAATAAAAATCCCCAAAATTTGATACAGCTCGTAGGTGTATGCTTTCATCAGCATTTCAGTACAGGTGGTGAAAGTTGCGATAATCATGACAAAGGCCGGGGTGCGAATAGCGTCCCCAACCTGGTGGCGAATGAGAGAGACGGCAATGTTGGAGCCGACCAGTACCGCTAAGGTGGCCAGACCGAGGCCGAGAGCATTGACGACCGAACCGCTGACAGCCAGCAAAGGACATAGCCCGAGCAACTGTACCAATGCGGGATTGTTGTTCCATAAACCGTTGCGGCTTATTTCACCGTAGGCGACATCGCTCATGATCCGGCTCCCAGTGTATTGTCTTCGACCTGATTGTCGTCGTTGGTTTGCGTATTATGTATTTCTTGACGGTGGCTGGCCTTGAGAATGCGCTCTTTGTCTTCGCTAAAATATTGCAGTGTGCGTGCCACCTGAGTCACCACAGCGCGGGGGGTAATTGTTGCGCCGGTAAATTGATCGAAATCGCCCTTGTCTTTTTTGACTTTCCAGCGCGCCGCTGGCGGTGAGCCGATAGACTTGCCGTTAAAATTGAGCACCCAGGAACTTTTCTTCAGTTCAACTTTGTCTCCCAGGCCAGGGGTTTCATTGTGATTAAGTATCCTCACGCCGGCAATTTTACCGTCCATATTAATACCGACAATCATCTCAATGGCACCGCTGTAACCGTCTGGTGCTACGGCGGGTACGATGAGCGCAAATACTTCACCATTATTGCGAGCGAGGTGTAACTCTCCGCCTTTTTTCAAGCCCAGTGTTGACCAATAGTGTTGGGGGATACTCAGTGTGTCAGTGAGGATATCGTTATCGTGGCGTTCTTCTGGAATGATTTCAAGCAGGGCTTTTTGTGCAGCGCGGCGTTGCGAATCGGCAATTTTATCTTTGGTGGCAAGGTGAGTGCCAGCAAGTAGCAGTGCGGTGACGAGCGCAAACAGGCCGAGCACCTTGCCATTTAACCCCATGGATTTTTCCAGCTGGTTGCCCACCTTTCAATCCTCCTTTGAGCGGTGGATGATCGTCCCAGACTTGCTGTGACCGTAGGTGCGCGGTGGCGTGTAATAGTCGATAAAGGGCGCGGCAAAATTCATCAGTAGTACAGCAAAGGCAAGGGCGTCAGGGTAGTTACCCCAACTGCGTATAAGAAATACAATGACGCCAATCATGACGCCGTAAATGAATCGTCCCCGGTGACTGGTGGCGGACGTTACCGGATCGGTAACAATAAAAAATGCGCCAAACATGGTCGCGCCACTCAGCAGGTGGAAAAGGATCGAGCCATGGCTGGTTGAACTGCCACCGTCGTAATTAAAAAGCGCCATCACTGAGAGGCCGGCGAGCATACCCACAGGCGCGTGCCAGGTGAAGACCTTGCGTGCCAGTAGATAGATACCACCTAGAAGAAACGCAATATTCACCCATTCCCAACCAAATCCGGCCCAGTGCCCCTGAGCGAACTGAGGTGTCTGCTCGTAAAACTGGGCCACGAGTAGGCCGCTGTTGTGTTTGAAAGCATCGAGGGGGGTGGCTGCCGTAAAACCGTCGATGGAGTTACCCATGAAGACTATCTGCAGGGAGGTCATGAAGTCAGGTGCCGCCGCTGGAGGCCCATCGGTCAACAGTCCCGCGGGGGCGAGCCAGGCGCTCATTTGCAGGGGAAAGGAAATCAACAAGACGACATAGCCGATCATTGCTGGATTAAAGGGGTTGTAACCCATACCTCCGTAAAGATGTTTGGCAATAATAATGGCAAAGGCCGTGCCGGTGACGGTTAGCCACCAGGGGGCCAGGGGTGGCAGGGCGAGGCCGAGTAAGACAGCGGTGACCAAAGCGCTGTAATCGCGCAGATAAAAGCCAATGGGCCGCTTGCGCAGTTTCAGAATTGCCGCTTCACAGACAATGGCGGTGACGCTGGCAATCAGAATATTGAGCAGGGTGCCGATACCAAAAAGGCGCGTAAGCACAATCAAGCCGGGAACTGTTGCGACCAGTACTTGTAGCATCAGCCACTGGGTTGAACGAGGGCTGTGGGTGTGGGGTGAACTACTGCGAGGGCGAGCCATTACTGCGTTTCCTCACTTTTTTCCGTTTGCTTATTGGCAGGCGGACGGGATTGATCAAAAGCGGCGAGCTCAAGATCTGCTGCTTTAATTTTTTCGTTCAAAATGGCGACAGCATTACCAA
Organism: uncultured Gammaproteobacteria bacterium; assembly: GCA_913058345.1. GTDB lineage: Bacteria > Pseudomonadota > Gammaproteobacteria > Pseudomonadales > Porticoccaceae > Reddybacter. The sequence goes on along the minus strand of CAJXQR010000010.1, from coordinate 49,356 downwards.
AGGCTTCCAGCTGATCACTGTCTTCACTCTTGGCCTGGGCCAGTCGAGCTTGTGCTTTGCTCAGGCGTTTTTCAAGCGTGTCGCGCAGCTGCTGCAATTTTTGCTGAGGTGACATTAAGGCTTGTTCCGCCGCATTTTTTTGTGCGCGGGCGATAGCGGTGGCGGCACGGTCGAGGGCAGGATCATCACTACGGTTAGCCTTTAATGCCGGTTCTGTCTCTTGCTCAGAGGCCTGGTCAGCATCGAGGGCAGCCAGTTTATTTTTGGCTTCCTGATGGCGCAGGCGGGCTTGCTCGACGCTGGCGCGTTGTTGGTCGCGCTGGGCGAGCTGTTCTTTCGTGCAATCGGTCTTAGCGTCTTTCATGAGGGCTTCAAGAGCCTGTTCAGCTTTAGCGAGCCGTGCTGCTGTGGTTTCAATGGCCCGTTCAAAGCGTTTGCGTTGATCTTGTGGTGAAGCTTTGTTTGCCGCAACACGAGCCATTGCGGCCTGTACAACATCCAGGTCGCTCGTGCCCTTTTCAGCGCTAGCATTCTTGGTGTCGGTACTAACCGTTTTAGCGTCGGTTTCGCGTTTAGCCTTGGCGGCTTCTGCGGCCAGCTTGCGTGCTTCGCGTTTCGCGGCCTTGTCTCTTTCCTCTTGCTCGATACGCGCCTGATGGCGCTCAAAGCGTATACGCGCTCGATCCGACTGCTGTTTTTCTTCATTAATCAGGCGTATTTCACCCTTGGCTGCGCGATAGTATTGCACCAGAGGAATATTGCTGGGGCAGACATAGGAACAGGCGCCGCATTCAATACAGTCCCCTAAATGGTGAGCTTCAAGGCGCTCGTAGTTCCTGGACTGGGCATGCCAGTAAAGCTGTTGAGGTAGCAAATTGGCCGGGCAAACGTCGGCGCAATGACCGCAACGAATACAGGCCTGGGCCGGTGGCAGGGCCGGGGTTTCCTCTGCTGTGGTGGCGAGCAGGCAGTTAGTTGCTTTAACAACAGGCACTGCGGTACTGGGCAGAGCGAAGCCCATCATCGGCCCGCCCATCACTAATTGGGGGCAGAGAGTGTCATCAAATCCGGCTTGTTCGAGCAAATGGGCAACAGGGGTGCCGATTAATACCTCAAAATTGCCGGGTTTGTTGCAGGCTTTGCCAGTGACAGTGGTAATGCGGGATATGAGTGGCTCGCCGTGACAAATCGCCCGATAGATGGCGTAGGTGGTGCCAATGTTCTGGCAAACGATGCCTAAATCGGCGGGCAACTTGCCGCTGGGTACTTCTTTGCCGGTCAAAATTTGGATCAGTTGTTTTTCACCACCAGAGGGGTATTTGGTCGGGAATTCAACAACATCGATAACAGGACCGTGTCGATTGGCTGACTTATCTGCGAGGGCCTTGGCGAGCGCTTCCTGTGCCTCGGGCTTATTGTCTTCAATGCCAATGAGGACCCGCTCGGGGTCACCAAGAATATGCGCCAGGATGTCGATGCCAATAAGAATGTCTGCGCTACGCTGGCGCATCAACTGGTCATCGGCGGTGATATAGGGTTCGCATTCAGTGGCGTTAATGATCAGGGTGTCGATGGCCTGTTGAGGCTGGAGTTTAACGGCGCTGGGAAAGCCAGCGCCGCCGAGTCCGGTAATACCGGCATCGCGGATGATCGCTACGAGCTCAGCGGCTGTTTGTTTGCGGTAGTCTGCAATTGCGCTGTGTTCTATCCAGCGGTCATGGCCATCAGTTTCGATGACAATACAGGGGGCTTGCATACCCGAGACGTGGGGCACGGCCCGCTCTTCAATGGCGCTGATGATGCCAGAACTAGGTGCGTGGACCGGCGCACTGACAAAGCCCTTGGCGGCAGCTATTAATTGCCCTTTTAATACCTTGTCGCCAACGCTGACCACGGGGGAGGCGGGTACGCCGATATGCTGGCTTAACGGCAATATGAGTGAGTCTGGCAGCGATACGGCTTGAAGAGGGCCTGTCAGTGACTGCTGCTTATTTTCCGCGGGGTGAATACCACCGTGAATATCCCAGATTTTACTCATGCGGCGTGATCCTCAGTGTCATCTAAGCCGCGATCAGTGGCGATAAGATTAGCGTTGGGATAGTCGCTGTGATTGTTGCCCGCAAAACGTTGAGCTGGCGTCAATGGGGTTTGCCAGTGCCAGTCAGCGAGTGTCTGGGGTACGGGCAACATGTCAATACAATCCACCGGGCAGGGCTCGACACAAAGATCACAGCCGGTGCACTCATCGGCGATGACGGTGTGCATTAATTTAGCGGCGCCCAGGATGGCATCGACCGGGCAGGCCTGTATGCATTTGGTGCATCCGATGCACTCGTCTTCGCGAATATAGGCGACGCTTTTCACGTCGGCCTCTTCGCCGTGTTCAGCATCGAGCTCCGGGGCGGGCACGTCGAGTAAATTGGCCAGGGCGTCAATCGTCGCCTGGCCACCGGGCGGGCACTTGTTGATGGCTTCACCGTCGACGATGGCCTGGGCGTAGGGCTTGCAGCCTGGATAGCCGCAGTTACCGCATTGGGTTTGTGGTAGTAGGGCGTCGATTTGTTCCGCCAGGGGGTTGCCTTCAACTTTAAAGGTGACGGCAGCGTAGCCCAGTATCACGCCAAACACCGTCGCCAAGGCCACTAAGGCGATGACAGCGGTTAACAAAAGTTCTAGTGAGGACATTTCAGTCATTCAATACAGCCATTAGACGCCCCATTACACTAAACCGGCAAAGCCCATGAAGGCTAAAGACATGAGGCCAGCAGTAATCATACCAATGGCGGCACCCTGAAAAGGCTGGGGCACGTCGGCAACCGAAAGGCGTTCGCGCAGCGCAGAAAAGAGGATGAGTACCAGGGAAAAGCCCAGGGCGGCGCCAAAACCGTAGAGGCTGGCTTCAAAGAAAGTGCGATTTTTAGCAGTGTTTTGCAGAGCGACACCCAGCACTGCGCAGTTGGTGGTAATGAGGGGCAGAAAAACACCGAGCACACGGTAGAGCAGAGGACTGGTTTTTTCGATGAACATGCGCGTAAATTGCACCACCACGGCAATGACCAAAATAAAGGCGATAGTCTTTAAATACTCGAGACCGAGGGGCTGGAGTATCCAGCTATTGACCAGATAACTCGAAATAGCAGCCAGGGTCATGACAAAGGTCGTGGCGCTGGCCATGCCGATGGCAGTTTCGAGTTTGTTGGAGACGCCCATAAACGGGCACAGGCCAAGAAACTGCGCCAACACAAAATTATTGACCAGTATCGAGCTAACGAGAATAAGCGCAAATTCCTGCATGGGGTCTGCCGTTCGATCTAGCGGTGGAAAGTCGATATTATCGGGGATTCGATCCCTTGCATTCAATAATAAAACCGGGCGTCTTTAGGCTATTTAGCAATATCCCTTTTCGGCTTCAGTATATCTTCTTATTGACACAGAGGATCTCTAATTGGGCCAGAAGACCTATTATTGGCGCAGAAGGCCTAAGCTTCTTCTGCCAGAGGCTTAGGTCACTCGCTGTCCAGGCTGGGCACCGCTGTCGGGCTCGAGTAGATAAATACCGTCGTCGTCACCTGCGGCCAGTACCATGCCTTCCGATACACCAAAGCGCATCTTACGGGGCGCTAAATTGGCGACCATCACCGTGAGTCGCCCTTCAAGTTGTTCTGGTTGATAGGACGACTTAATGCCGGAAAACACCTTGCGGGTCTCGCCGCCAATATCGAGGGTGAGCTGTAATAATTTGCTGGCACCTTCAACGTGGCTGGCGGCAACAATGCGCGCGACGCGCAAATCGACCTTAATAAAGTCGTCGAAGCTGATTTCATCGGCCAGGGGTTCGGCGGCTAAAGGCGAGTCGGTCGAGGCGGCTTGTTTTGATGCTGCCGTTTTTGCAGTGTCAGGGGCTGGCTGGGCTTGAATGCCCGCTTCCACCATGGCGGTGACCTTATCCTTTTCTACCCGTTTGACCATGGGCTTAAACGTTTCGATACGGTGGTTGAGCAAAGGCTCGATAGTATCGCTCCAAAGGAGAGGGTCGTTCAGGAAAAGGCGGGATTGCTCGGCCATGTTGGGCAAAATAGGTTTTAGATAAATCATCAGCACGCGAAACAGGTTAATGCCCAGCGAGCATACAGCCTGTACCTCGGCTTCCGCCCCTTCCTGTTTGGCGAGTTTCCATGGCTCTTTGGCGGCGATGTATTCGTTGGCGGCATCGGCGATGGTCATGATTTCACGTACGGCTTTGCCGAAGTCGCGGTTTTCGTAGTGTGCGGCGATACGTTCACCGGCATCGACGGCTTGTTGCCAAAGTTCGGGTTCGCCGATACTTGCGGCCAGTGTGGCATCGCCATCGCGGGTAACAAATTTGGCGCAGCGACTGGCGATATTTACTACTTTGCCGACGACATCACTGTTGACACGCTGAATAAAGTCATCGAGGTTGAGGTCGAGATCTTCGACGCTGGATGACAGCTTAGCGGCAAAATAATAGCGTAAATATTCTGGCTCTAAAAAGTTGAGGTAATTGCGGGCATTGATGAAAGTGCCCCGAGACTTCGACATTTTCTTGCCATTGACCGTTAAAAATCCGTGCACACAGACCTTGGTTGGCGTGCGGAAATTGGCACTGGAGAGCATGGCGGGCCAGAACAGTGCGTGGAAGTTGACGATGTCTTTGCCAATAAAGTGGTAGAGCTCGGCCTCGGCATCCTTCGCCCAATAGGTATCAAAATCGATGCCCTCGCGCTCACATAGATTTTTAAAGCTGGCCATATAACCAATGGGCGCGTCGAGCCAAACGTAGAAGTACTTGCCGGGGGCATCGGGTATTTCAAAGCCAAAGTAGGGGGCATCGCGACTGATGTCCCATTCCTGCAAACCGGCGTCGAGCCACTCGGCCAATTTGTTGGCAATTTCTTTTGAGACGTGGCCCGCTCGTGTCCACTCAGTTAGAAAGTCCTCAAACTCAGGGAGTTTGAAAAAATAGTGAGTGGACTCTTTTTCAATGGGCGTGGCCCCGGAGATGGCCGACTTGGGGTTGATCAAATCAGTCGGCGCGTAGGTGGCGCCGCAGACTTCACAATTGTCTCCGTACTGGTCATCGGCGTTACACTTGGGACAGGTGCCCTTGATGTAGCGGTCGGCAAGAAAGAGGTTTTTTTCGGGGTCAAACGCCTGGGTAATTTCACGCTCGGCGATATGCCCATTGCTCTTGAGACGGGAATAAATTTCGCTGGCAAATACTTGATTTTCTTCGGCATGGGTCGAGTGGTAATTGTCGAAGCATATCAAGAAGTCGGCGAAATCTTTTTCGTGTTCGGCTTTAACCTGTTCTATTAAAGCCTCTGGGGTAATGCCCAACTCTTCAGCCTTTAACATTATTGCCGTTCCGTGAGCATCATCGGCGCAGACGTAGTAACATTCGTGGCCTCGCGCTTTTTGAAAGCGCACCCAGATATCGGTCTGAATATATTCCACCAAATGCCCCAGGTGAATCGCACCGTTGGCATAGGGCAGAGCACTGGTGACAAGAATTTTGCGGGGATTGGAGGTCGTGTCCGCGGGTAATGTTTTATCAGGCATGGGGATAAGTAGCTTTTTAGAGTTTGGCAAAGGGCCGCAACTATAGCGGCTTTCGCTTTAGTTTTCATTAACGCAGGTGAACAAAAACATGGCAGAAGCAGTTCAAGAGAGTGGTTTGGGTAAGGTGAAATATGTGGTTGCCGTCGCATCGGGGAAGGGTGGTGTCGGTAAATCCACAACGGCGGTTAACCTGGCGTTAGCACTGAAGGATCAAGGTCTTGCTATCGGTATTCTCGATGCTGATATTTACGGCCCCAGTTTGGCAAAAATGCTCGGTGTCGACGACTCTCGGCAGCCTAAAGTGGTCAATGGCAATGCCTTTGTGCCTATTGAGGCTCATGGCTTGCGTTCCATGTCGATGGCTTACCTGACCACTGACGCCACGCCGATGGTGTGGCGTGGCCCCATGGCTGGTAGTGCTCTGGTGCAGATGATGACGCAAACCCTGTGGGGAGAGCTCGATGTATTAGTGGTCGATATGCCCCCTGGCACTGGTGATATTCAATTGACCCTGTCGCAGAAGGCCCAGGTATCGGGTGCCGTTATTGTGACCACGCCACAAGATATCGCCCTGCTCGATGCGCGCAAGGGTATCGAGATGTTTCGCAAAGTCAGTATTCCAGTACTTGGCGTGGTTGAAAATATGGGCTTGCATATCTGCAGTGCCTGCGGTCACACCGAGTCGATATTTGGTGAAGGTGGTGGCGAAAGTATCGCCGAGGAATACCAAACTACGCTGCTCGGTTCCCTGCCTCTGGATAAACGTATTCGCGAAGAGGGTGATAAGGGCAAGCCGATTGTGGCCGCTGACCCCGAGGGCACGATTACCGCCCACTACCGCAATATCGCCAAGGGTTTAATGGCGGCGTTAGCTGAAACGTCCGTCACCGCGCCGACCATTACCGTCGAAGATTAAATCGCCCCGACGTTAATTCGCAGCCGCCCCGACGGTGTTTTAGTCATTAGGAGTTGTTATGAGTATTAAGTCAGATCGCTGGATCCGTCGTATGGCCGAAGACCACGGCATGATCGAGCCCTTTGAAAATCAACAGGTGCGCCACCCCGACCCCGATGGCGAACGGGTAATTTCCTACGGGGTCTCGAGCTACGGTTATGACGTGCGCTGTGCTGATGAGTTTAAGATTTTCACCAATGTCCATTCCGCCACAGTGGACCCTAAAAACTTTGATCCAAAGAGTTTTGTCGATATTCAATCCGATAGCTGTATTATTCCGCCCAACTCCTTTGCTCTGGCACGTACGGTGGAATACTTCCGCATTCCGCGCAGTGTATTGACGATTTGTTTGGGTAAGTCGACCTATGCGCGTTGCGGCATTATCGTCAATGTTACGCCCCTAGAGCCGGAGTGGGAGGGTCATGTGACACTGGAGTTTTCCAATACCACAAGCCTGCCTGCGAAAATTTATGCCAACGAAGGTGTTGCCCAAATGTTGTTTTTTGAGTCGGATGAAATTTGCGAAACGTCTTACAAAGATAGAGGCGGCAAATACCAGGGCCAGCAAGGGGTGACTTTGCCCAAGGCTTGAGCGTCGGGTTTTAGAGTGAGAGTTTTGGTGGACAGGGGCAAGTCTGTGGTTGGAGACCTGCCGCCATCATTTCTCATAGAGGTGGGCATTGCTGCATCTTGTGGCATGCTCTCTTGTCTCTTCACGTAGACGACGAGCGGAAAGCTCAAATATTACTAGCCCTGTTTATTCAATACAGCGTTACACGCGGAAAAATAAATTTTCATGCTTAGGGTCCTTCTATAGTCTCTTATAAAACTCAAGTGACCTCTGTTGATGATACCTGGAAGAATAATATTGCACCATTAAATGCTTGTTGCTCGATCGGACGAAATGATATCACTGAGTAATGAATCTAGCCCGTCGAATAATAATCTGCCCTAGGTTCTGAATAGATACGATAATCAGGCCCATGTATCCGTTAATACCGGCGTTTTTTATATTGCGCAAGATCGAGCGTTGCCAGCCTCGTTACGCGTCATAGAGGAGTATAAGATGCATAAAGATATCAGTTATATAATGCGCTTTTTGGTGGCAAAGTTATTTACATTTATTTTCTTTGGCACCGCTCTGGCGCTTATCTTCTTGCTTGGTGAAACAATTGTTATTGGTATTCTTGCAGGCGAAGATGTCATGCAAATATTCCTGGACGGAATTAATACAGGGATTATAGCGCTAGCTGTTTTCGAACTCGCGCTAGTGGTTAACAAAGAATACTCAAGGAAAGAAGAAAATGAAGATGTCGTGGCCAGTTTAAGAAGAACTATTCCAAGATTTATTGGAACAGTATGCATCGCGCTGTCTTTAGAGGGGCTTATTATGGTAATTAAATATAGTCAGTTAGAGCTCGCTGGCAACCTCTATTACCCCGTGGCAATAATCACAAGTACGGCTCTTCTGCTCATCTCGCTGGGAGTTTTTTTACACTTAACGCGCAAGGTTAATGATGGGTAAGTCGTCCCTGCAAAGCTTATGAACGCGTGCTGAATAGCTAAGCTTATTGCACATCGCGTTGTAGTAGCTGGCTATCGGCAATAAGGGGTTAAGGAAAAGCGCGCCTCACGGCGATTATTGCCAATGCGAAAGCCGTGAGTTAAGCAGATTTGCGTTTAATCAACCAGTTCACAAAGACCATCAAATACTAGTTCACTATAGCTGACGATGCCGAGTACCTGACCAGCGGCTACAACAGGGGCATTCGACAGGCCAAAGCGGCTAAAGAGTCGAGCGCAATGGCGGACATCCAGCTCTGGTTCGACGGTAATGACGGGCTTAGACATGATCTCATAAACATTCACCCGCTCGGGGGCTTTACCCTTGGCTAGCACTTTTTTGACAATATCTGACAGCAGAAGAATACCTAGAGCGTCGTGGGGGTAGCGTTTGTTGACGATTACCACTTCGACACTGGCCGCTTTCATCGCATCGAGGGCCTGTTTGATGGTAGCGATGCCATCAAGTTCCAGATGCCTGTCGTGCATGATGTCGCGGACGACAATTGTTTTTTTATGTTTCACAGGAGCTCCTCTACGGATTGGCTAATTTCTTTTGCCTGGTGGGCGACGCCGATGGCATCCTCAACATCGCTTTGTACGGCGATACCAGTACCAGGCTTGTCATCAAATTCACCAACTCGGCCAATTTCTTCAAGAATATGACGACTGAGGTGTTCTTCAACGAGTAGTAAAATAACATCTCGCTGAGTTGCCAAAGACAAGCCGAAAAAAGTTGTATTTTTTTTCAGACCCTCGCCCCGCGCATTGCTGATCACGGTTGCACCGGTGGCTCCCGCCTCACGTGCAGCCGTCATTACAGCATCTGTTTTCTCGCCTTCTACAAAAACAGTAATCATTTTAAAGTGCATTTTTTTGACCTCAGCAGTTGATATCAATATAGGATTCTATTTCTTCCGTTCAGACTGTGTTTCGTTGACTTTGGTAACAAATCTGGCCTTCAATTCAGACAGTTGTGCATAGGCCATTACCGAGATAATAGGTAACAGGCTGGCAAAGGCAATTAATCCAAAGCCGTCAATTAATGGGTTTCTACCTGGTACGCTTTCCGACAGTCCCAGCCCCAAGGCGGCCACCAATGGCACAGTGACGGTCGACGTAGTCACTCCACCAGAATCGTAGGCCAGAGGCACGATAAGCTTTGGTGCTGCCATTGTTTGTAAAACAACGATCATATAGCCGCCAATAATGTACCAATGGATGGGGTCGCCGACCACAATGCGGTAGCAACCCAGGGAAATGCCAATGGCTACGCCAAATGCTACAGCAATGCGCAGCCCCCAGATGCCAATGGCACCACCGCTGACTTCGTTGGCTTTGATGGCAACGGCCATCAGTGAGGGTTCGGCAATAGTGGTGCTAAACCCAATGCTGAAGGCAAAAAAATAAACCCAGTAGTAGTCTCGCCAGTTCACCTCTGTGAATAGGGTTTGCCCGGTTTGTGCCGCTTGAATAAAAGAGGGGTCGGTGAGCTGTTCAGCCATCACGCGTCCCAGAGGGAAAAGACACCATTGTAGGCCCAGTAAAAAGAAAGATAAGCCGATTAATACCCAAACAAAGCCGCTTAATATTTCAGCGAGATTGGCGGGCTTTTTGCGAATAACAAAAAACTGAAAGCCAAAGATAATGATTGCAATGGGCACGACGTCGATGACAGTGCTCAGTAGAGTGTCGACGAACTCACTGACAATATTCATGTGATGATCATGCCGTAGGCCATGACAAAAATGATCGGCGTTAAGGAGGCGAAGGCAATCAGACCAAAACCATCAATCATTGGGTTGCGGCCCTGAATTGAAGAAGCGAGCCCAACGCCGAGAGCGGTGACTAGAGGCACCGTGATCGTCGATGTGGTGACACCTCCAGAGTCGTAGGCGATACCGATAATTTCCTCTGGGGCGAAGAAGGTCATGATCACGACCAATACATAGCCGGCAATGATTAGCCATTGAATGGGCCAGCCTTTGAGAATGCGTAGCACCCCGAGCACAATGGCAAGGCCTACCGCAAAGGCCACAGTAAAGCGCAAGCCGGTGGCATACTGGGTTTTAGCGGCGGGGTTCGATTCGATCATGTGTCCGGTGGCAGCAGCTTCGGCGGCTTCCTGAGCGACGGCAATCAAGGCCGGTTCAGCTACGGTGGTACCAAAACCTAAACTAAAGGCAAAACTCAACAGCCAGAAGGCACTGCCCTTGCGGGCAAATGCGTGGGCCATGGATTCGCCAATTAGGAATAAACCTTGCTCCAGGCCATGAATAAAAAAGGTTAACCCGAAAATGACAAATACCACGCCGAGCAGCAGTTGGCCAACATTGGGTAGTGGTTGTTGTAAGACGACGAATTGAAAAAACAGGATGACCAGTAAAATGGGCAATAAATCGCGCAGGCTGTCGAGCATGGCACTTAAAAGTTTTAAAAGCGTATTTTTCAAGTGCCATAACCCTGTCTAAAGCGATTGGGTGGCGCTGCAAATGCTGTCTCTTAACCGTGTTAATGGACAGAATCGTAGTCGCCAATCAATGCTGTTGATGAGAAACGATGATGCCTGATAGTGAGTATTTAAGCATTGATCTGAAGCCTAACTTGATGTTTTTTGTTGAATCGTATCATTTCTTTCCCCCCGCCCTATTTCATTAGAGCGACGCTTTTAACCTGGGCGTAGAGCTTGTCGCCGACATTTATTTTTAAGAGGTGAGCGGAGCGACGGGTGATACGCGATAGCAAATGCTGCCCGCCAACTTCACAACGCACGAGTAATTGAGAGGGGTCTCGGTCGGGGTCCATACTCAGCACCTGCACGTTAAAGCTATTACTGATACTGATTTGTCGGGGTTGAACTAACGCCAGGCTGACATCTCGAGCGTAGATACGCAACCGAGCTTCGTGGCCGAGTGGTAGGCCATTGTAGGAGACTGAGACCTGAGCGCCGTCAAAGGCCAGGGTAGTGAGATGGAATGTCTTATCATGGCTGACCACTCTAGCTTCAAGTACAGCAGCGGCGTTTTCAAAATGGGCGATTGGCAACTGGGGATCTGTGAGCAGGTTGTTGAGTTTACCGGCGCCTATGACATGACCCTGCTCTAATAGAATTAAATGATCAGCCAGCTGTTGTACTTCTTCGGGTGAGTGACTGACGAAGAGTACGGGGAGGTTTAGCTGATGGCAGAGGCTTTCAAGGTAGGGCAAAATCTCAGCTTTACCCTTGGTGTCGAGACTGGCCAGTGGTTCATCCATCAATAATAATTCTGGGCTTGTGAGTAAAGCTCGAGCAATAGCAACACGTTGGCGCTGGCCACCGGATAATTCATCAGTCCTACGTTTGAGAAGGGCCTCCAGTCCAAGCCAGGCAGAGACATCATCAAGGTGTAATTTGCGCCGCTGTCGGGGAGTACGTCGCCAGCCATAGAGCATGTTTTCGCGCACATTGAGATGGGGGAAGAGACTGGGCTCTTGAAACACATAGGCAATGGGACGACGGTGCACGTGGAGGTTTTTCTTCTCGTCATGCCAGCACTGACCGTTGATGGTAAAGTGGGCGTAGTCGGGTTTTTCTAGTCCAGCGATACAGCGCAACAGAGTGGTTTTGCCGGAGCCCGACGGACCAAATAAGGCAGTGACGCCTTTACCAGGCGCTGTAAAACTGACCTCTAATTGGAATTCCTTACGCTTGAGCTTGAAACAGGCGGCTATGTGTTGATTGGCGGAAAAGGCATTGTTCATTAAGGGGGCTCTGGTTTATCCATCTTTCTGTGCATGATACGGTTTATTGATTTAAACATCCCCGATAGCGACTGAAGGGGCCGACAGACTTTCACTGGTAGTGGTTTCAAGTGTTTCCGCAAGCCTAAGTATCTCTTGTTAGTATGGGAGCCCTCTTTCCATAGAGAAACCTGTGTAAATTCATAAAATTATTTTAGCCAAAATCGCGAAGCGAAGGTCAGAAAGTACAAGAACCATTGCAATCACCTCAGAGTGCAGAGTGAACAGCAACATAGAAGGGCCGGCCGCGAGATGAGTACTCGTCTCAGCTATTCAAGCCTATCGTTGGTGAGAACGGTGTGAATTACCCTGATTTTGGCATAAGTGCAAAAAATTCATGCACCCATGAGAGATTGCTGTGGTGCTAACTGTGACGACGAGTTGTGATGGGGTCGTTGCGAAGGAGTAAGTGAGTTTTGCTGCACCTGATCTTATTGTGGTTTTTTTGTATTGGTTTTTTTAGAGGAAAAATGATACTAAAAAAGGACGTTTTTTGAGCCAAAAAACCGACAAATACATCAGATAGTTGCCGGTTTTTTGGTAGACGTCTGTTTTTTAATAGACGACTATTTGGTGTCAATATTATAGTTTTTATCAATGCTTTTAAAGCGGCTCGCAAGCCAATGCATAAAGCCCATTGTTGGACGAATGGTGGGGCTGTCACCGTGGCGGTCAAAGTAATAACTGTTTGATTTAGCGCAGTCGCCGAATTTGAAAATGGTCAAATGAGTGCGGCTTTGAACTTTTTCAAAGTTGCGGTCATTAGAAGACTTCTTCACTTCAATGTAGTTTCCACCACGCTTTTTGGCCGCCTTAATGCAGCGCACCAGGTGTTTTGACTGAGTATCGACCATACCGAACCAGGAAGCGGTACAAACACTATAAGGCCCAAACATCAGGAAGAAATTGGGAAAGCCGGGGACCGTTGAACCTTCATAGGCCTGGTAACGGTTTTCTTCCCAGTAGTCGCTTAAGTCTACACCGTTTTTGCCCTCTACTTTAAAGGTGGGCACACTGCCTTTCTGAAAAACTTCAAAACCAGTGGCACAAATCAGGGTGTCGATTTCACGTGCGGTGCCATCGCTGGTGACTATGGCATCTTTAGTAATTTCGCTAATGGGTGTGGTCACTAGCTCAGCGTTATCGCGGTTGAATACCGGATAAAACCGGCTGGTAAAACTGGGTCGTTTGCAACCAAAATCATATTTTGGAATCAGGGCTTCCTGAGTAACAGGGTCGTCAACTTGATCGCGTATGTGTTTGACACACATGTTCTGCAGTTTTTTACCGGCTGGTGAAAAATACTTATTAAAAATAAGTAGGTTAATCATTACGACATCGGTAAACAAAATGGTTAGCTGGCGAGCAAGATTCTGCAAACCAGGTACCTTGGCAAAGGCTTTTTGCAATTTTGGGCCAAAAGGCAGTTCTTTTTTCGGCAATAACCAAATCGCAGTGCGTTGGTAGACACTGAGAGATTTTACTTTATCCGCTATTTCAGGCACTAGCTGAATACTAGTGGCCCCGGTACCGATGACCGCGACACGTTTGCCTTTGAGGTCGTAATCATGATCCCAGCGGCCAGTGTGAATGGTTTTACCTTCGAATTTTTCAATACCTTCAATCAAGGGTAGCTTAGGTAGCGTTAAAAAGCCTGTGGCGCTGACGACATATCGGGAAACGTAGGTGTTACCGGCCTGTGTGCGTGTAATCCATACATTATTAAGCTCATCGTAGGTCGACTCGGTAACGTCTTCGTTATAACGCATGTGAGGGCGAATGCCGTACTTTTGTGTACAGTGGTCAACGTAAGCTTTCATTTCTTTGCCCGGGGCGTAGAGACTTGACCAATTTGGGTTTTGCTCAAAAGAAAAGGAATAGCTAAGGGAGGGGATGTCGACGGCGAGCCCAGGGTAAGTATTGTCGCGCCAGGTGCCGCCCACATCATCGGCCTTTTCGAGAATGACGAAATCGCCGAGACCTTCTTCAATCATACGAATGCCGGCGCCGATGCCACAAATACCAGAGCCGATAATGACGGTCTCGTAGTCGATCAGGGGTTTTGTTGTTTGTGAAGGTAGATCAAGTACATGATCCAGTGCTGTCTCTGTCATAGTAATACCTTATGGTTTAATTTGGTTTTCATTACTGATACGTTTTTTTATTTATAATTTAATGGCTTATTCAGCTTCCAATAGACTCTGAAGAGTGTGAGGTCGAGCTGTTTGATGGCCTGTTCCATGAATAATAACAACAAATATTATCATTCTTATCAATCTTACTGTGAGCGCCTTTTGTGACCCATCGAACAGCAGGTCAGAACACTTTGTAGTGAAAAAAGCTGCTGCTAAAAGCAATAAATAGACAAACATTAAGGCTATTATCGTTTAAGATCAGAAGCCGTCATGCGTTTGCCGCCGTTTGGCCAGGCAAGTCAGCATGTGATGCGATGGAATAGATGTTAACGATAAATAATCAGGAGAAAACTATGTCGACAAGTGAGATTGAAGGGCTTATTACGCAGTTAAAGGCCAATCCGCTGGGTGGTACTCTCGAGGAAATGCGTGCCCAATTTGATGGTATGGCCTCGCCTGTGGCCGATGACGTGGATGTCAAAGCTGTCGATGCTGCTGGTGTACCTTGTGAGCTGCACACGCCACCGGGAGCTGATACTACGCGAATCATTATGTACGTTCATGGCGGCGGGTATCTCATCGGTTCTTTGAACAGTCATAGGGCCTTGGTTGCTGAACTGGCTCGTGCGGCAGGTTGTCAGGCCTTGGCAGTCGACTACCGGTTGGCACCCGAGCACGTTTACCCGGCTGCGGTTGATGATTCAATTTGTGCATACTTGTGGTTGTTGAACCAGGGTTATAGTGCTGAGAACATTGTTATCGCGGGCGATTCGGCGGGTGGCGGTTTAACAGTCGGCACTCTGGTTGGTTTGCGTGATGGCGAGCACCCCTTACCCGCAGCAGGTGTTTGCATATCGCCTTGGGCAGATCTTGAAGCGACAGGTGAAACCTATCAAACGCGTAAGGATATTGATCCTATGGTGAGCTACGACCTCATTGCTCCAATGGGCAAGGCCTATATTGGTGCGGGAGATATTCAGTCGCCGACAGCCTCACCGATTCACGCTGACCTTGCCGGCTTACCACCGCTGCTGATTCAGGTGGGTTCTGCTGAGACGCTATACAGCGATTCTGAAACGCTGACTAATAATGCCAAAGCAGCGGGAGTTGAGGTGATTCTTGAAGAGTGGCAGGACATGATACACGTGTGGCATTTGTTCTTCCCGCAATTAACCGATGCTCGCAAAGCAATTTCGCGAATTGGTGAGTACGTCAAAGAGAAAACAGCGGCATAACTTGAGCCTGACGACCGAAAACAGCCCTGATTGAAATAATTCAGGGCTGTTTTCGGTCCTTGAAGCTTTTTGGTAGAACGTTGCCATCGCTTGCAACACGCTTATCAGGGTTTCGTGGCAACGGCGATGACGGCGGGCCAGGGCACATTGATTTTGTCATCCGATGCTTCGACAGCGGCCACAATATCGCTATGGATCTTTTCTCGGCTTGTCGTCTTTTGGGCTTCAAGTAACATTGCCGTGCGAACTGTGCTTTTGTAAATAATGTCGAGTAGCGCCTGACCAGAATTTGGCTGCCATTGCAGTGTTAATTGATCTATGTTGATATCGCTAAAACCGGCTGTAGCAAGAGCTCTTTGACTCTCCGCAGGTTCGCTGTATCGGAAAAAAGGTGGTGCCTCAGGCAGGGGGACAGACATTGAGCCGTGGCGAGAAATAGCACCGAGTACCCAATCGAAAAAAATATGTTCTTCAGGTTGAGCCCACACGGTAAAAGCGAATCTGCCCCCGGGTTTAAGCACTCGCCAGGCTTCGCCAATGGCTTTGTCGGCATTTGTCATATGGGAAAGACCAAAGGGACACACGGCGGCATCAAAAAAACCACTGGGGAAGACCAGATGCTCTGCATCGCCCTCATAGAACAGAGCCTTAGGGTAATTGCGCGAGGCTTCGTCAATCATCCTTGCCGAAAGATCGACTCCTGTAGCAATAGCCCCTCGCGCCTGAGCCGTCCCTGCGGCGTAACCAGGGCCAGTCGCGATATCGAGAAAAATACTGCCTGCTTCGACTTTGACCGCATCGAGCAGAGGTTCAGCGGCCTGTTGGGTGATATGGCCCAAATAATCGCCATAGTCTCTGGCCTTTTGGTTCCAGCTTTTTAACGCCAGATCTTTAAAGGTAAGCCCAGTTGTGTCACTGGCTGTATCGTTGTTCATTAGTATCGTTTCCTTCACTGAGATCGGACCGAATTATAGCGGTCTTGGTGCAGGCATAGTGTCATGGCATACTGTTGGTTTGTTTATCTTTAGTAGTGATTTGGCATCATTTAATGAGCCCGTTTCATGGCTTTGATACGGATCAACTGCCCGTCTTAGCTTAGCGTCGAGAGGCGCCTGGTTGTCGTTTTGCGGTTTTTCTGGCCGTGAGCGCTTCTGTGTAAACGCCCGATCAGGCAGGGCTTGTGGCGCTGTGCTAAGCTTCGACATCGGCCAGCGAGCCGACACACAATTTATTTGCTAACAAACTCCGAGCTCCGGGGCTCTAAGCATCACCAGCCGTTTGACGCGCTGGTGAGTACGAACCCGGCGCCGTGAATGCTGCATTCATCAATACTCTTGAGTGGCGATGGGCAGACGATTCTGAGGGATTGCGGGGAAACCTTCTATCCTCCCGACATTGGAAAGGTGTTTGATATGTTACAAGACTACTTCGGGCGCGAGTTCCGTTATTTGCGCCTGTCTGTTACTGATGTTTGCAACTTTAGCTGCAATTATTGTCTGCCTGAGGGTTATCAAGGCGATAGTGGGCGCTCGGGTGGTGGCTTTTTGAGGCTCAGCGAAATCCGCAATATTGCTGCGGCTTTTGCCCAGGCAGGTACCCGTAAGATTCGTATTACGGGGGGCGAACCCTCGGTGCGTAGCGATTTACCCGACATTATTGCTGCCGTAAAGCAAACACCGGGTATTGAAAAGGTGGTGATCACCACCAATGGCTATAAATTACCGCAGCGTATCGAGCACTGGGTTAATGCCGGTCTCGATGGTTTAAATTTAAGCATCGACAGTCTCGATCCCTCCGTCTTTCAGGCCATTACCGGCCACCACCGTCTGCAGGAGTTGCTGGATGGTCTCGACCGTGCCGCCGAGTTGGGTATGAGTGCCATCAAAGTGAATGTGGTAATGATGCGTGGCTATAACGGTCAGCAAATCGACCAGTTTCTCAATTGGGTCAAATATAAGCCGCTGACTTTGCGTTTTATTGAATTGATGCAGACGGGTGACAATGAGGACTTTTACCAGCGTAACCACATTTCTGGTGAGTTGATTAAAGAGCGTCTCCTGAGAGAGGGGTGGGAGCAAGCTCTGCGCAGCAAAGATGCGGGCCCTGCTCAGGAGTTTTATCATGCCGACTATCAAGGGCGTATTGGCTTGATTATGCCCTACAGCAAGGACTTTTGCGCCAGCTGTAATCGTCTGCGCATTAGCGCGACCGGCAAGCTACATCTGTGTCTATTTTCTGACAAGGGCATTGAGCTGCGCCATCTGTTACAACGTGGCGATCAAAAAGATGAATTAATTGCCTATTTGCAAGCACAGCTAAACGACAAAAAAGTCAGTCACTATTTGCGGGATGGTTACACCGGTGGCACCCGTCATTTGGCCATGCTGGGTGGTTAGTTAATAAAATAAACAGCCAATGAAGGAGATTAAGTGATGGCAAAGAATTACGCAGATGACTTTAAGCCCCTAACTATCGCCGTATTAACGGTTTCTGATAGTCGCAATGAAGACAGTGATACCTCGGGCAAACACCTGGTTGAGAGCTTGAAAGCGGCGGGCCACCAGTTGGGCGAGAAAGTGATTCTTAAAGACGAGCTGTACCAAATTCGTGCCCTCGTGGCCCGCTGGATAGCGTCTGATGATATTCAAGTGGTATTGATCACTGGCGGCACCGGTTTTACCGGGCGAGATTCTACGCCCCAGGCCGTTGAGCCGCTCTTTGATGTGACTATTGATGGCTATGGCGAGTTGTTTCGGCAAATTTCTTATCAGGATATCGGTACATCGACCGTGCAGTCACGGGCACTGGCTGGGTTATCGAATGGCACACTCGTGTTTTGTATGCCGGGTTCGACCAATGCCTGCCGTACCGCCTGGGACGGTATTATTGCCGAGCAACTCGACGCCAGCCACCGCCCCTGCAATTTTGTTGGCCAGCTAAAAGCGACTAGCGGCATAGATTGCGGGAGCCGCGAAGAACTTTTATAAACGCAGTTTTTTCAAATTTAAGGCACCTTATGTCCCAATTAAGTCATGTTAATCAGGCCGGTGAAGCGGCCATGGTCGATGTTAGTGGTAAGGCCGTGACCACGCGCGTTGCGGTGGCCGAAGGTTATGTGCGCCTGCGTAGCGAAACCCTCGCGCTAATACAACAGGGCGGCCACGCCAAGGGTGACGTGCTAGCTGTGGCGCGCATCGCTGGTATTCAAGGTGCCAAGCGCTGTCCCGAATTGATTCCCCTTTGCCATACTTTATTACTGTCAAAGGTGCAGGTCGATTTCGAAATACAGCCTGAAAATAATGCTATTCGCATTGAGGCGATGTGCAAGCTAGACGGTAAAACTGGCGTTGAAATGGAAGCGCTTACCGCTGTATCCGTTGCCGCACTAACACTGTTTGATATGTGTAAAGCTGTGGACCCCGGGATGACTATTGATGGTATTCGCGTCTTAACAAAAGAGGGTGGCAAGACCGGCTTCTGGCAAGGCAGTGCTGACAGTTTGGATGAGGATCACAGATGATTAAAATATTATTTTTTGCTCAGCTGCGTGAGATGCTCGAACTGGAGTCATTAGAGTTTGACCTGCCCGAAGCGATCAGCGTTGCCCAGTTAAAACATCAACTCGCTGTAAAAGGCGGCCGCTGGCAGCTGATGTTTACTGAGCAGGAAGTGCTGGTCGCCGTCAATCAAGTCATCGCTGATGATGACTGCGTATTAAAAGCGGGTGACGAAGTGGCTTTTTTTCCACCGGTAACCGGCGGTTAATCTTTAAATGGCCATGTGTGAGTTGGTTTTTTTGTGCGTAAAACCCGTGCCCCTATCGTCTGTTTAAGCGGTCAACCCAGGCCATGCCAATGGCTGAAACGACAAAGGTGAGGTGAATAATGACGTACCACATGAGTTTGTCATTGTCGACTTCCGTGGCATTCATGAATTTTTGCAGCAGGTGGATAGACGATATTGCGATAATAGAAGCCGCGACCTTCTGCTTTAGAGAACCGGCGTCGAGCTTGCCAAGCCACGAAAGTTTTTCACCTCCTTCCTCAATATCAATACTCGACACGAAGTTTTCGTAGCCACTGAGCATCACCATGACCACCAGCCCGCCAACGAGTGACAAATCCACGAGAGAGAGGATGACGAGTACCAGGTCAGACTCGGTGGTGCTGAAAATAAGTGGGAAAAAATGTAACGCTTCCTGGAAAAACTTTAGAGTGAGCAGTGCCAGCGCTAAGCTGAGCCCGAGGTAAAGCGGGGCTAATACCCAGCGGGCCGCGTACAACGATTTTTCAATCAGCTTTTCCATAATAATGTAGAGTGCTCCAGGGTAACGTGGTAGAGGTATCTGATTTTAAGGGACTTCAGGGTTTACTTTCATTGTCGATTCTGCGTTCTGACTCTTTCCCCCGGTAGAGGTTCCCATGTTCCTGATGCGCTCGACAGGCGCTAGGGTTGGAGGCTGGGCGCGCGATACTTTGGCCAATATGCCCAGTTTCGGATGATCAAAATAATGCAGTGTGTTGAGCTTTAATCGGCTTTCTTGTTGGAGCAGAATGATGTCTTTAATTGCTCTTGATACAGGGCGCAAAGGGCTGCTGTCCTTTCCAATGGAGTTGGCTTCGGTCGAGAGCAGTGGTGAGATCGGTGGCTGAGGCCAGGTAGCTAACAGGGGCCGTGCGGGTGTTGTTGCGAGTAAGATTGTGCCGTCTTCACTCTTATCGACATTCTTCGCATCACTTTCTGAATCCAGTAGGCGAGAACGTGTGTTAAATGGCGTGACTGGTGATGACTCAGCTGTTGTCCCGTAGCTCACATGCCAGATATTGTTCTCCATATGCAGATAGCTCGACAGATAAATGCGGAGGCTGCCACCAAGATAGGTGTTGTCAGCGCTGTGATTAATGTCAATCCACGGTGCATTTGCCGGTGCTAAACCTGGTTGTAGCCAGGCCTGGTGGTAGAGCACTTTGTAAACCCCCGTGCGATTGAGGCTATAGGCATCGGGCCCAAGCTCTAGCTTGTCTTTGGGAAGGGGGGTATAAGCGTCACTGTTATTGTCCAGGTCGATCAGATTCTCGGGATACGCTAGTACAATATCCCGTGAGCTGAGTTCGTCGCCGAAGACATCTTTTTGCGTGAAAATGATTACCTCAACTCGATACCACTTATGCAGGGCCGGATTTTCGCTTGGCGACGTGTTTTTCTCGCTGGCGTAGCAAAGATGGGTTAGTACAGTGAGTATCGTCAGTACCAGAAACTTTGTCGGTAAACTCATCAAGCAACCTGTTTTTGTTGGGGAGCGAGTAGCTCGAGCAATTCTTCAGCGTGTTGCAGGCGCTCTTCGGCACTGTGCATGTCGATGCTATAACGCAATTGTGTCGCACCTTGTAAACGAAAGATATCGCTTTGCTGTTGTACCAGTTCGACGATAGTCATTGGCTCGATAGGGGTTTCTTTGCTGAATTCGACCGTGCCTCCACCGGCGCCGGCTTGTAATTTGATAATGCCCAGCTGTTCGGCACGGTGGCGTAGGCTGGTAACGCGGAAGAGGTTTTTCACCGGATCGGGCAAGAGCCCGAAGCGGTCGATCATTTCAACTTGCAGTTCGCGTAACTGTGCTGCATTTTTGGTGTTGCCAATACGCTTGTAGAGAATAAGCCGTGTGTGAATGTCAGGCAGATAATCGTCGGGGATGAGAGCCGGAATATTCAGGTTAACATCGACAACGGGATTGAGGGCGCTGTCGAGATCCGGCGTTTTACCGTCGCGAATGGCGTGTACGGCGCGTTCGAGTAAATCCATATACAGCGAAAAGCCAATGCTGTGAATGTGGCCACTCTGACCGTCACCGAGTAACTCTCCCGCACCGCGTATTTCGAGGTCGTGAGTGGCGAGTGTGAAGCCGGAGCCGAGCTGGTCGGCAGCGCTAATGGCTTCCAGTCGTTTGTGGGCATCGCTGCTCATTTGCTTAGGGTGGGGCGTCAGTAAATAGGCGTAAGCCTGGTGGTGGGAGCGCCCAACACGGCCCCGCAATTGATGGAGTTGAGCAAGGCCCAGCTTGTCGGCTCGGTCAATAATAATCGTGTTAGCACTGGGTACGTCGATGCCAGTTTCAATAATAGTGGTGCAAACCAGTATATTGCAGCGCTGGTGATAGAAGTCGGCCATGACCTTTTCAAGATCGCGCTCGCGCATTTGCCCGTGGGCAATATCAATGCGCGCCTCTGGCAACATAGCCTGCAATTCATTGGCTGTGCGCTCAATGCTTTTCACCTCGTTGTGCAGAAAGTAAACCTGCCCGCCACGCAGCACCTCGCGCAGTATCGCCTCGCGCACCACGCGGCTTTCATTCTGATGGACAAAGGTTTTAACGGACAGACGTCGGGCTGGCGGTGTGGCGATAATCGATAAATCGCGAATCCCTCCCATGGCCATGTTCAAAGTGCGGGGAATCGGTGTGGCTGTCAGCGTGAGGATATCGACCTCGCTGCGCATCGATTTGAGTTTCTCTTTTTGATTCACCCCGAAGCGGTGTTCCTCGTCGATAACCAGCAGGCCAAGGTCTCGATATTTAATATTGCTGTTTAATAGCTTATGGGTGCCAATCAAAATGTCGATATCGCCGGCGGCGGCTTTCGCGAAAACGGCATCCTGTTCTTTAGCTGTTTTGAAACGCGAAATCACCTCGATATTGACTGGCCAGTTGGCAAAGCGGTCATTGAAATTGTCGTAGTGCTGCTGGGCGAGCAGGGTGGTGGGCACAAGAACGACGATTTGTTTGTTATTGCTGACAGCAATAAAAGCAGCGCGCATGGCGACTTCGGTTTTGCCAAAACCCACATCGCCGCAAATCAGTCTGTCCATGGGTTGGGCGCCGGTCATATCGGCGCGAACAGCTTCGATGGCATCGAGCTGGTCGGGGGTTTCCTCAAAGGGAAATTCGGCTGAGAACGTGCGATAGTCGTCGGTCGACATCTGGTAGTGAAAACCTTCACGGGCTTCTCGGCGGGCGTAAATGTTTAATAGCTCGGCGGCAGTGTCGCGAATTTGTTTGGCGGCTTTTTCTTTCGCTTTTTGCCAGCGCTCACTGCCCAATATATGGAGCGGGGCGGTGTCGGGGTCGCCGCCGCTGTAGCGGCTGATTAAGTGCAGGTTGGCAACGGGTACGTAGAGCTTGGCTTCATCCGCGTAGTGTAGTTCGAGAAACTCCAAAGGCTCGCCGTCCATTTCCATGGTGGTCAAGCCGGCGTAACGTCCGACACCGTGGTCAATGTGAACGACGGGCGCACCGATTTGCAGTTCGGTGAGATTCTTAACAACTTGCTCGGCCCCTTCTTTCTGACGGGAGCGGCGACGGCGTTGCAGAATTTGCTGGCCAAATAATTCACTTTCGCTAATTAAATTAACCGCCGGGGAGTCGAGTTGCAGGCCGCGCTCGAGGGGATAAACGGTGATGCAAATTGAGGCTTGCTCGTCACAAAAGGCCTGCCATGAATTGACGGCCTGGGGAACAACGCCGATGCTGCCAAGCAGCTCTAACAGGACTTCACGGCGCCCCGGTGACTCGGCGCAAAACAGGGTGCGGGCCTCGGTTTCGAGTAAAAAATTATCCAGTTTTTCGAGGGCTTGGCTGGCCTTGCTATCGACGCTGAGGTCGGGCAAAAGCTGCGTAGCAAAATTATAATTAGCACTGGCGGCGGCAAGGCTCTGGTACTGAATGTCCGTGCGCGGGAGTTTGCCAATGGCGCTAAAGAGCTCTTCAACGGGCATAAACAGTTGAGCAGGCTTGAGCAGTGGTCGTGTCGGGTCCACGCCATAAGATTCGTAGCGGTCGACAGCTTCGTGCCAAAAGCTGCTGGCGGCAGCGTTAATTTCGCTGTCGGCAAATAACAAGGTGTTAGCAGGCAGGTGTTCAAACAGCGTGGCGGTCTGCTCGAAAAACAGGGGTAAGTAATATTCGATGCCGCTGGGTGTGTTGCCACTGCGAATACTTTGATAGAGGGTGCACTCGCGAGGGTCGACATCAAATTGCAGATGCCAATTGTCGAGAAAACGTTTAGTGCCGGCATCTGTCTGCGGGAATTCTTTGGCAGGTAAAAGCGAGATACTGTCGGTTTTTTCAAGTGTAAGTTGGCTTTCGGCATCGAAACTGCGCAGGGTCTCAATTTCATCATCAAATAGATCGATGCGAAAGGGGTGTTTTGAACCCATCGGGAAAACATCAATGAGTGCGCCGCGCACAGCGTACTCGCCGTGCTCATAAACCGTGTCGACGCAGTGGTAACCTGCACGCTGAAATTGTTGGCGCAGGGCGTTGATGTCGAGTTTTTCGCCAACCTTGTATGCAAAGCTATTGCCAGCGACGTAGCTGGCTGGTGGCAAGCGGTGCATGGCAGTGGCGACCGGCACGACGAGGACGCCGCGTTCTATCTCGGGCAGTAAATGCAGAGTGTGCAGGCGCTCGGAAATAATATCCTGATGGGGTGAAAACAAATCGTAGGGCAAGGTCTCCCAGTCGGGCAGGTGGAGCACGGGTAATGGTTCGTCGTCGCTAAAAAATTGAAGCTCTCGTTCCAGTGCGGCGGCTGCTTTAGCCGATTCTGTCAGCACTAGTGTTAAGCCGTGGTGTTTATTGGCTGCTGACATAATCGCCAGGGACTTGGCAGCACCATAAAGTTGGCCCCAGTGGCGTCGATCGCCGGCCTTGTTGGCAGCGGGGGTGGTGAATTTAGAGTGAGGCATTGGCAATAATTCGAAGACGTGTCATGGAAAGTGGGTTGGCAATAGCGCTGGGTATTGTACCGGGGCCGTTGCGGTGCGTCATGCGGTGGGTGAAACAATTGATAGCCTGGATGAGATGGCTGCTGCTTGTTTAGCCCATTCTGGTGCAAATGGAGGGTTTAGCGGTGGGCGCTACTTTGGGAAATGCTTGGCAAAATAACTATTTCTGCCGGCGAAGGGCATAAATTCTTGCTCATCTCGCGCATTTTGTGCTGCGGCCCGTTGCACTTGCGGGAGTGAATCACGATAATAGCGGCGCTATTTTATAAGCATTTGTCTGCTTGTAAATAGCTGCTTGGCTGTAGCCTCATTGCTTCATGGCGAGCCCTACCCACCCTTCCTCAGCAACTATCGAAAAGCAGGTAATACAACGTGAATCGACCGCAACCGACTGACTTCTTCAAAGACTGGAAAGAGCGTGAAGCACTGGCAGAGGCCATGATCCCTTTGATTGGCAAACTCTACCGCGAGAACAATGTTTCGCTGTATATGTATGGCCGCAACATGGTGAATTTGTCGGTCACCGACCTCATGAAAGCACACCGCTTTGTGCGGCAGATCGAACAGAATGAGTTGTCCGAGTTCGAAACCTTTCCGATGATTGAAGCACTGGTAGAAATGGGTATTGGCCCAGCACATATCGATATCGGCAAGTTGACGGTAACGTATCAGGAGAAGAGTGAAGGGCGTGATCCCAAGGCTTTTCTGCTCGATGAAATGAGTGCCTTGATTGCCAAAAACCAAAAGCCTCTGCCTGAGCCACAAGATGTTGTGCTTTATGGCTTTGGTCGCATTGGGCGTTTAGTGGCGCGTTTGTTGATTGAAAAGGCCGGCGGTGGTGATTTGTTGCGTCTGCGAGCGATCGTGGTGCGCAAAGGTAAAAGCAATAATGATTTGGAGACCCGCGCTAGTTTACTGCGCCGTGATTCGGTGCACGGTTCCTTTAAAGGAACGATTCGCGTCATCGAAGAAGAGAATAAACTGATTTGCAATGGTAATGAAATCCAGGTGATTTATGCCAATTCGCCGAATGAGGTGGATTACACTGATTACGGTATTAACAATGCCATTGTCATCGACAATACCGGTGTTTGGCGTGATGAGAAAGGGCTCGGTCAGCACCTTGAATGTAAGGGTGTCAGCAAGGTGATGTTGACCGCACCAGGTAAAGGCGATATCCCAAATATTGTTTACGGTGTCAACGATAATGAAATAAGCACCGACAGTACTATTGTGTCAGCGGCATCCTGTACAACCAATGCCATCGTTCCCGTGTTGCGTGCATTACTTGATGAATACGGCGTTGAGCGCGGCCATGTTGAGACTGTCCATGCCTATACCAACGACCAAAACCTGATTGATAATTACCATTCTGGGGCGAGGCGCGGCCGAAGTGCTGCTTTGAATATGGTGTTGACTGAAACAGGTGCTGCCAAGGCTGTGGCCAAAGCAATCCCTGAGCTTGAGGGCAAGTTGACGGGTAATGCGATCCGCGTACCAACGCCCAATGTGTCGATGGCAATTCTTAACTTGCGTCTGGGTCGTGACACTAATCGGGAAGAGCTGAATGAGTTTATGCGCCGCAGTGCGCTATTTTCGCCACTGCAGCAGCAAATAGGCTACACAATTTCCAGCGAGGCAGTATCGACTGACTTCGTGGGTGATCGCCACGCGTGTATTTTTGATTCTCAGGCAACCATCGTTGATGGGGACAACTGTGTGCTGTATTGCTGGTATGACAATGAATTTGGCTACAGCTGTCAGGTGCTGCGCTGTCTCGAGCAAATGGCGGGCGTGCGCTGGCCTATGTTCCCGTCGGCGAATTAATAGGCGGGGTCG
This sequence comes from uncultured Gammaproteobacteria bacterium, assembly GCA_913058345.1. Taxonomy (GTDB): domain Bacteria; phylum Pseudomonadota; class Gammaproteobacteria; order Pseudomonadales; family Porticoccaceae; genus Reddybacter. The sequence continues at coordinate 23,488 of CAJXQR010000010.1, read as the reverse complement.
GCGTTGCCGCGTTGGTAAGTCGCTATCGCTCTGGTAAATAGACGCTGACCTCTTTATAATTTCCGCCCGATTGTTCTGGCTAGCGACAGTTTTTTCGTCTGCTGACCGGTATGTCCCCTTGAAAAATAGCGCTTGCTTTCCAGCTTGTAGAGCGAGTGCTTCTTCTGTGCGGGGCAACATATTATGTTAACTGTGAGAGCGCTTTCTATGATCAAGATCCGTAGAGGATTAGACCTGCCAATTACTGGTGCGCCACAACAAACCATTCACGATGCCCCTGATGTCAGCAGTGTTGCAGTGTTGGGTCCTGATTACATGGGCATGAAGCCAACGATGTTGGTGCGTGAAGGTGAGCGGGTGAAGTTGGGCCAGGCTCTGTTTAGCGATAAGAAAATTCCCGGTGTGCAATACACCTCTCCCGGTGCTGGTGTGGTGAAAGCCATTAACCGTGGTGAGCGTAGAGTGCTATTGTCAGTGGTTGTTGAGCTTGACGGCGACGAGGCAGAGACCTTTGCCAGCTATCAGGCTAGCGACCTGGCATCCTTGGATCGAACTAAGGTGGTCGATAATTTGTTGGCTTCTGGCCTGTGGACAGCACTGCGAACGCGACCTTATTCCAAGGCACCAGCGGTAGACGCCGTGCCAAATTCGATTTTTGTCACTGCGATGGATACTAATCCTCTGGCGGCTGACCCGGCGCAAATTCTGGCGGGTCAGGAAGAGGCGTTCAGCAATGGTTTGACGTTGCTGACGCGTCTGACTGAAGGCGCTGTCAACCTTTGCACAGCACCGGGTGCGGCTATTCCTACAGCGGCTGGCGTGACACAGCATGAGTTTTCTGGCCCACATCCTGCGGGTCTTGCGGGTACACACATACACTTTGTTGATCCAGTCAGCAGCGCTAAACAGGTCTGGACTATCGGTTATCAGGATGTGGTCGCTTTTGGTCAATTGTTCACGACAGGTCGTCTGCCTGTGGAGCGAGTTATTGCTCTGGCTGGCCCCCAGGTAAAAGAGCCCAAGTTGTTGCGTACACGCCTCGGCGCTAACCTCGTAGAAGTCCTCGCGGGAGCCTGTAAGGGCGGTGAAAATCGAGTGGTCTCGGGTTCAGTATTGTCAGGCAATAAGGCCGCAGGGGCACTGGCTTATCTGGGTCGCTTTCATAATCAGGTATCGGTTTTGGAAGAAGGTGGCGAGCGAATTTTTATGAAATACCTGTCGCCGGGCCAGAACCTTCATTCATCACTGCCGATTTATCTGTCCAGTTTATCGAAAGGTAAATTGTTCGATATGAATGCCAGTACCAATGGCAGTGAGCGAGCGATGGTGCCTATTGGTAACTACGAAAAGATTATGCCGCTTGATATTTTACCCACCCAACTACTCCGCGCACTAGTGGTAGGTGATACTGAAATGGCCCAAAAGTTAGGTTGTCTTGAGCTAGATGAAGAGGACCTTGCGCTGTGTACCTATGTTTGTGTGGGTAAATATGAATACGGCCCCATTTTGCGTGACAATTTGGCGCGCATTGAGAAGGAGGGTTAGTCCGTGGGATTGAGAAAAATTCTAGATTCAGTAGAACCGCATTTTCATAAAGGCGGTAAATATGAGAAATGGTATGCCCTCTATGAAGCGGCTGATACCATTTTTTATTCGCCCTCCAGTGTTACCAAAACAGGTTCACATGTTCGCGATGGTATCGACCTGAAACGGGTGATGATTACTGTTTGGTTGGCAGCTTTTCCCGCAATGTTTTACGGCATGTATAACCTGGGCTTTCAGGCCAATACTGCGATGGCCGCCATGGGTGGCGGTGAGGTCGCCGGTTGGCACGGCGTGTTGATCGGCTTGTTTGCCGGTTACGATCCAGCCAGCATCTGGGACTGTTTTATCTACGGCGCGGTGTTCTTTGTGCCTATCTATATGGTCACCTTTATTGTGGGTGGCTTCTGGGAAGTACTCTTTTCCATTGTTCGTGGCCACGAAATTAACGAAGGGTTCTTTGTCACTTCGATACTTTTTGCTTTGATTTGTCCCCCCGATCTACCCCTGTGGATGGTCGCTTTGGGTATTAGCTTTGGTGTAGTAATCGGCAAGGAAATATTCGGTGGTACGGGCAAGAATTTCCTCAACCCAGCACTGACCGGAAGGGCCTTTGTCTTTTTCGCCTATCCTGCAGCGATGTCAGGTGATGCGGTCTGGACCGCGGTCGATGGCTATACCGGCGCAACGGCATTGTCTGTTATCGCAAGTGACGGCATGGCCGCTTTGCAAACTCAGGTAACCTGGATGGACGCTTTCATTGGCCGCATGCCCGGTTCTGTAGGCGAAGTATCCACCCTGGCAATCCTTATTGGTGGGGCCATACTATTGCTTGCTCGTATTGCCTCATGGCGCATAATGCTGGGCGTAGTGCTGGGTATGTTCGCGGTATCAACCCTCTTTAACTTGATCGGCTCTGATGTTAACCCGATGTTTGCTATGCCCTGGCATTGGCATCTGGTGGTGGGGGGCTTTGCATTCGGCATGGTGTTTATGGCAACTGACCCAGTGTCGGCCTCAATGACCAACGCTGGGAAAATGTGGTTCGGTGGTTTGATTGGCGTCATGGTGGTCTTGATTCGTGTAACGAACCCAGCCTTCCCTGAAGGAATGATGTTGGCCATTTTGTTCGCCAACCTCTTTGCGCCACTGATTGATCATTTCGTGGTTCAAGCTAATGTGAAACGGAGGCTCGCCCGTGCTTAATAAAGATACTGTTGGCGGCACGCTCAGTGTTGCTTTGATTCTTTGTGTGGTGTGCTCGATTGTCGTGGCGTCTTCAGCTGTTTTGCTGCGACCAATGCAGCAAGCCAACAAAGATCTCGATCGCAAAACCAATATTTTGGCGGCGGCTGGCTTGCTGAAAGATGGGGTGAGTGTTGATAGTCAATTCGACGATATTTCGGTCCGAGCTGTGGATCTAGATTCGGGTGAATTTACCGATGCAGTCGACCCAGCTAATTACGACCAGCGTAAAGCCAGTAAAGACCCCGCTCAATCTGAAGAGTTGAGTGCGAGTGATGATCTGGCAAAAATCTCACGCCGTGCGAATGTGGCTACCGTCTATATCGTTGAAAATTCGGCCGGTATAGAGAAAGTGATCCTGCCAATAAAAGGTTATGGCCTGTGGTCAACCCTCTATGGTTTCATCGCCCTGGAGGGTGATTTGAATACCGTCGCGGGGATAGGCTTTTATGAGCATGCCGAAACACCGGGGCTGGGTGGCGAAGTGGATAACCCTCTCTGGAAGGCCAAATGGGAGGGCAAAAAGGTCTTTGATGATGAAGGCAAAACTGCGCTGAAAGTGATTAAAGGGCCCGTAGATAGCAAACGCGCGGGAAGCGAGTATCAAATCGATGGCTTATCAGGGGCAACTTTGACGAGCCGCGGTGTTAGTCAGTTAATTCAGTTCTGGTTGGGTGAGAATGGCTTTGCGCCGTTTCTGACCAAGCTCAAAGAAGGGGAGGCGTAATCATGGCGGAAAAAACGAAAGATATTCTGTTTAAGCCGGTTGTTGAAAACAACCCAATCGCACTGCAGATTCTCGGTATTTGTTCTGCACTGGCGGTGACTTCACAGCTGTCGGTATCCTTAGTGATGTGTTTGGCGCTGACGACAGTCACCGCATTTTCGAACTTCTTTGTCTCATTAGTGCGCAATTTTATTCCCGGTAATATCCGCATTATTGTACAAATGACCATCATTGCCTCGCTGGTAATTGTTGTCGATCAGGTACTGAAAGCCGTGGCTTATGATGTCAGTAAGCAGCTATCGGTATTTGTTGGCCTCATTATTACGAATTGTATTGTCATGGGTCGTGCCGAAGCTTATGCCATGAAAAACCCTCCAGTGGCGAGTTTTCTCGACGGTGTTGGCAATGGTCTAGGGTACAGCGTGATCTTAATTGTTCTCGCAGTGATACGTGAACTCTTTGGCTCTGGTTCTTTACTGGGTATTCAGATATTGCCTGTGGTTAGCACGGGTGGTTGGTATGTGCCCAATGGTTTGCTGTTGTTACCGCCCAGTGCCTTCTTCCTGATTGGAGGATTTATCTGGATCTTGCGTACCTTCAAGACAGATCAAGTAGAGGCGCCCGATTTTGAGTTGGCGCCTAATACTCGAGCGGAGGTGGTGTAATGGCTGAATATCTCAGTTTATTCATTCGCTCAGTTTTTATTGAGAACATGGCACTGAGCTTCTTCCTCGGTATGTGTACCTTATTAGCCATCTCGAAAAAAATTGAAGCGGCGATTGGTTTGGGTATCGCGGTGGTGGCTGTATTGACGATCACCGTTCCAGTGAACAATCTACTTTATACATACCTTTTGTCTGAGGGTGCTCTGGCCTGGACAGGTATTGAGAGTATGAAGACGGTGGATCTCAGCTTTCTCGGCTTGTTGAGTTACATTGGCGTTATTGCGGCCATCGTGCAAATTCTGGAAATGGTCCTGGACCGTTATATGCCGGCGCTATACAACACTCTCGGTGTTTTCTTACCGCTGATTACCGTCAACTGCGCCATTTTGGGGGCTTCGCTCTTTATGGTAGAGCGTGACTATGTCTTTGGTGAAAGCCTTGTTTATGGCATTGGCGCTGGTGTTGGTTGGGCTCTGGCCATTGTTGCTCTAGCAGGTATTCGTGAAAAGCTCAAATATAGCGATATGCCTCAAGGTCTTCGTGGTCTCGGTGGTGCATTTATGATTGTTGGCTTGATGTCCCTGGGCTTCATGTCCTTCGGCGGCATGAACCTGTAAGGCGAGGTAGAGAGTTTTATGAATATGGAAAATATAACCATCATTCTTGGCGTCGTTATGTTTACCGGCATCGTGCTGGGACTGGTTGCTTTCATTTTGGCTGCTCGGTCGCGCCTGGTAAATAGTGGTGATGTGTCGATAGAAATTAACGGTGAAAAGACAATTTCCTCACCGGCTGGTGATAAGCTCTTACAAACACTGGCGGCGAATGATCTGTTTTTGGCTTCTGCCTGTGGCGGTGGAGGTAGTTGCGCACAATGTAAATGTATAGTTTCTGAAGGTGGCGGCTCCATTTTACCTACTGAAGAAGCACACTTTACTCGCAGAGAAGCAGCTGAAGGCTGGCGTTTATCGTGTCAGGTACCCGTCAAGCAAGATATGAAAATTATCGTGCCTGAAGAAGTTTTCGGCGTAAAACAGTGGGAATGTGTCGTTGAGTCAAATCCTAATGTGGCCACTTTTATTAAAGAGCTGACGCTACGTTTGCCCGAAGGAGAGAGTGTTGACTTTCGCGCGGGGGGTTATGTACAACTTGAAGCGCCACCCCACCACATTAAGTTTAGTGATTTCGATATCGAAGAAGAATACCGAGGTGACTGGAACCATTTCAAATTTTTTGACCTCGAGTCGAAGGTAGATGAGCCGGTCATTCGCGCTTATTCTATGGCCAATTACCCCGAAGAAAAAGGTATCGTTAAATTCAATATTCGCGTCGCTGCGCCACCACCGCGCACGCAGGGTTTGCCACCAGGGCAAATGTCCTCTTATGTCTTCAGTCTGAAACCTGGCGATACAATTACTGTTTACGGGCCCTTCGGAGAATTTTTTGCAACGGATACCGACAAAGAAATGGTTTTTGTCGGTGGTGGTGCAGGTATGGCACCGATGCGTTCGCACATTTTTGATCAGCTCAAGCGCTTGCACAGTACTCGCAAAATGAGTTTTTGGTACGGCGCTCGTAGCTTGCGCGAAATGTTTTATCAGGACGAATATGACATGCTGGCCGAAGAGAACGACAACTTCGAATGGCACGTTGCTTTGTCAGAGCCTCAGCCTGAGGATAACTGGGATGGCTTGACCGGTTTTATTCACAACGTGTTATTTGAAGAATATCTCAAAGAGCACGAAGCACCGGAAGATTGCGAATATTACATGTGTGGGCCGCCAATGATGACAGCTGCTGTGATACAGCTATTACACAGTTTGGGTGTCGAGGATGATAATATTTTCCTTGATGACTTCGGCGGTTAATGCGGTGAAATATCCTGCTAGAACGAGGCCTTTATGGGCCTCGTTTTTATTTCTGCTGGCGAGTCTCTGTCTACTTTCAGCGTGCACGCCTAAAGATATTGACCTGTCATTTTCGGGGCAGACCATGGGCACCACCTACCATATCACTGTGGTGACTGATGCCGGGCGCTTCCCCGATGGTGTAGAGGACGCAGTCGCGCACTTGCTTGCTCGTCTTGATCAGTCAATGAGCACCTATAAACCTGACTCTGAACTTAACCAATTGAACCGGCTTACCGTTGGTGAAACGTTAAATGTAAGTGCTGACCTATGGCAGGTTTTGCAGGGTGCCCAGCATATCCATGCTTTGACCCTTGGCGCATTCGACCCAACCGTGGGTCCTTTGGTTGATCTGTGGGGCTTTGGTCCTGAAGATACTGGCGACAAAGTGCCTTCCGAGCATCAAATCAATGCTTTGTTGCCCAAGGTTGACTTGAGGCAATTACGTTTGGCCGATGACAATACAGTCAGCAAGCTGGCTGCAATTGATCTCGATTTGTCGGCTATTGCTAAAGGCTATGCTGCGCAGCAGGTTGCAGCTTTGTTGCGTACCCAGGGTTTTACGAACTTTTTGGTGGAAGTGGGTGGAGAGCTACAATTAGCCGGCCATAATCGAAAGGCTTTACCCTGGCGTATTGCTATTGAAATGCCAGGTTTGCTGCAGGGAGATGTTGAAAAAGTTATCTCTGTCACGAACGTAGGCGTTGCAACATCCGGTGATTACCGAAATTACTTCGAACGTGAGGGCGTTAGGTATTCACACACTATAGACCCTCGTACGGGCAAGCCGATCACGCACAATCTTGCTTCAGTGACGGTGCTGGCAGATACTGCCGGGGTAGCCGATGCGCTGGCGACAGCGTTTATGGTGATGGGGGCAGAAAAAACCCTTGAATTAGCGGGACAGCGGGATATCCCCGTCTATTTGCTGGTCAAAACTGGTGAGGGTTTTCAAGCCAGTCACAGTGACGCTTTTGAGCCCTATTTGAAGGGAGCTGAATAATGTTTGAATTAGTTTTTGCCTTTTTCTTTTTACTATTGCTGATTGCGGCTATGTCTTTAGGTGTTATTTTTTCGAATAAGCCCATCAAAGGCACGTGTGGCGGCATTGCTGCCCTAGGTCTGGACCGTAGTTGTGATATTTGTGGCGGTGATATGAAGAAGTGTGATGAAGAGCAGAAGCGCGAGACTTCCCGCTCGGGTAACTTAGCGACCGAGTTGAGTTACGACGCCACAGAAAATTCCGGTCGATAAAACTACGATTGAACATTTGCTTTGGTTTACTTTGATTGGGTGTCAAGGTTTGTTGGCTTATGTTTTATGACACTATGCAGGACATGATCATATTCAAAATAGACAATGTAATCGCGGTATTGCCAGGATGATATAGGCGGCTCACCAACGGCGGGGTTGATCGCCTCGGGGGCGCCAAACTGGGCTTCTACGCTGGCTCGACTTTGGCCTTGTCTGGGCAGTTGCTGGTGCTTTTTATGGCTAGCCTGAGAGCCGACTGGGATCTTAATAACCTCGGCAAAAGACACTTGTGCGACCATGGCAGTAATGACAATAACAGCGAATAACTTTCCCATAATTGGCTCCCAGCCTGGAAGGTATAAACATACGTGAAGGCCGAGATTATAGACAGTCTGACGTTCGAAAGTACAAGGTTGTGCTAGTGATATGCCGAATCTATCAAGCTTTTGTTGTCTCGTGCGTTGCCCCGCGCCATTTTTTACCTTAATAAGCCCCGTGACAGTGCTTCGTAGCGATCTACTTTGGCATCAGTTAGTGCTCCTCAGCGCGATTTTTTGCTTTCTACGATGATGGGCCGTCTGTCTATTTTTATTGGCCTGCGCTACATTTTTAGTGGGCGAGGGGATGGCTTTGGCTCTTTCGTCTCTCTCTTTTCTTTTCTGGCCATGAGTCTTGGCGTGATGGCCCTAATCCTTGTACTGTCAGTGATGAACGGTTTTGACAGAGAAATTAAAACCCGTTTGCTGGAAGTGATTCCCCACGCGACAATCAATGCCCCCCCGGGGCTTGAAGACTGGCAGACCCTGGCTAAGACTTTGCATAAACCGGGAGTTTCAGCGGCCATCCCTTTTATTGAAGGCCAGGCTATGCTCACCTCCGCGTCGCATTTTCAAGGCGTAAGTGTGCAGGGCGTGTTGCCGGACGCCAGCGATTCGTCTTTGACTGCGGATATGCCTGGCAATAAATTGACCCCCCAAATCGAAAAATTGCAAACCGGGCGCTATGGTGTGGTGCTGGGTTCGTTACTGGCGCGGAGCCTCGATGTACGTGTCGGAGACCGTCTTTTGCTCACCTTGCCGGAATTATCCGTTACTCCTCTGGGTGTTTTTCCACGGGTCAAGCAGGTGACCGTGCTCGGAGTTTTCCAGGTGGGCGCGCAAATTGATAGCGGCGTTGCTTTCATGCATATCAAAGATCTTGGTCGTTTGTTGCGCATGGGGAACAAAGTGAGCGGCTTGCGATTGTTTTTTGATGATCCCTTTACCATGCCTGCTTTGCCTTCTCTACATGACGAGATACGTGCACACGGTTACCAGCTCGAGACCTGGCAGCAATCGATGTCACAGTTATTTCAGGCTATTCGCACAGAGAAAACAGTGGTTGGTTTATTGCTGTCAGTAATTATTGGCGTCGCGGCTTTTAACATCGTTGCCAGCCTGGTACTTATGGTCAATGAAAAGCGCAAAGATATCGCGGTGTTGAGAAGTCTCGGCATGATGCCCGCGACTATTGCCGCCATTTTTAGAACTCAAGGTGGCGTGACGGGTCTGTTTGGTGTTATTTCTGGTGTTGTTGCCGGTTGTCTATTGGCGCCGAATATTGGGCCATTAGTCGCCTTTTTTGAGGGCTTGCTCGGTGCTCAAATGTTCGACCCTGAACTATATTTTATCACTGTTCTGCCCTCACACTTGCAATGGCTCGACGTCGTTGTGGTTGCATCACTGGGCATTATTTTGAGTGTGCTGGCCACCCTGTACCCGGCCTGGCGCGCAGGTAAAGTGCCGCCGGCGGAAGCCCTGCGTTATGAGTAACTGGAGAACTGATGCGCAATCATAGTGATGAACATAGCAATGGGTTGCCAGTCATCGATTGTCGGATGTTGTGCAAATCTTATGAAGAGGGAGACAACCTGCTGACAGTGTTGTCGAATATTAACTTGACGGTTAAAGCCGGTGAGAAGCTCGCTATTATTGGCGCCTCTGGCTCTGGTAAGTCCACCTTATTGAATATGCTAGGTGGTTTGGATGAGGTGAGTAGTGGTGAGGTCATTGTCAGTGGTCACAGCGTCACGAGTATGAGTGCGTCAGCATCTGCTCAGTGGCGCAATCAACAACTGGGCTTTGTGTATCAATTTCACCACTTATTGGGAGAGTTTACGGCCCTTGAAAATGTCGCTATGCCCCTTTTAATTGGCGGTGTCAAACGCAGTGAAGCACAGCGGCGTTCTCGAGCAATGCTTGAACGTGTTGGCTTGGATGAGCGGTTGAAGCATAAACCATCGAAGCTTTCTGGTGGTGAGCGTCAACGGGTGGCTATCGCCCGTGCCCTGGTTTCTGAACCCTCCTGTGTCTTAATGGATGAACCCACCGGTAATCTTGATGCTGACACGGCAAACACAGTTCTGCAGCTATTGCTTGAACTTAATGCTGAACTCTTGATTAGTTTTGTTATTGTGACCCATGATGCCGACATCGCTGCCCAGATGGATCGCGTGCTGGTATTGGAGAAGGGTGAATTGCGCGAGTTTAACGATTAATGCGCTCTTATCCCCTTTTTATAGGCCGACGTTTCTTTAGTGCAGGCTCTTCTGGCAACGGTGCTAATAAGCAATTAGTCTCATTTATCGCCCTGTTAGCCATTAGCGGCTTGGTACTTGGTGTCGCTTTGATGATTATTGTGCTCTCGGTCATGAACGGTTTTGATAAAGAGATGCGGACTCGGATATTAGGTGTGGTACCGCATATTCAACTGTTGAGACCCGGTGGCGTTAGTGATTGGCCGGCCCTGGTTGAGCAACTTGTGCAAGCGCCTCATGTCAGTGAGGTCAAACCTTTTTCCCAGCTTGATGGCATGTTGAATTTTCGTGGTAACACACAAGCTGTACAGTTGCTAGGCACTACGGGTAAAGGTCTGGGCGAAGGTTTTAGTCTGCGGGAGACTAGTACTAGTGTCGCCTATTCAAACCTGAGCACTGATGAAATGCTGTTGCCTCTGCCATTAGTCGAAAAACTAGGGGTAAAAACGGGTGATAGTATAACGCTCATCATTCCTGGGCAGGTTGCCGAAGGTCGACAGGCCTTACCCAGAGCTCGTGTTTTTCAGTTGGCGGGTATCTATCAAACCCACACGGCTGTCGATGCCCGAGTGGCATTGGTGAGCCTGCCAACAGCCAGCGCGCTGTTTGGCTTTGACGGTCGGGTTGGTGGCCTGCGACTAAAGGTTGATGACGTCTTTAATGCCCGACAAATTGCCTATCAATTGTTGCGGCAACTTCCCGAAGACTTCCGTTTTACCGACTGGTTGCAAACTCACGGCAATCTTTACCAGGCGATTCAAATGTCGCGCAAGCTTGTGGGTTTACTAGTATTTTTGGTCATTGCTATTGCCGTGTTTAATATCGTTTCAATGCTGGTGATGACAGTGGTGGAAAAACGCGGTGATATTGCCGTGTTAAAAACGTTGGGGGCAAGTAACGCTGCGGTACTCACTATTTTTTTGGTGCAGGGTGCAATGATTGGCGTTGCGGGGACGGCCTTAGGTGTTTTGTGTGGAGTCCTTGGCAGCTATTACGTGGCCGATATTATTGCTGTGCTCGAAGGTTTAATGGGGCGCCAGCTTCTCAGTATTGATATTTATCCTATCGACTATATTCCCTCCGACCTACGCAGCTCAGACGTTATATTGGTGGCTTTAGTCGCGTTGGCACTCAACTTTCTCGCCGCGTTATATCCAGCCTGGCGCGCAGCTCGACTACAGCCGGCTCAGGTGCTCCGTTACGAATAAGCCTTTTAGAGCGGTCTTCGGGTAGGTGGTCTTTCTATCATCGCTCAGAATTATTCAGAGCGCTGTAGACGTTTTTGCTTTCTTTCCTCCCAGCTTTTTATCACTTTCCAGCGCCATAAAATACGTACCGTTAAATAACCGGTGCCGCCAAAAATGAGGCCGCAGCTGATTCCAGCCAGGAGCATGGGTAAATAAATGTTGTCGAAATTTTCACTGAGCCACTGCCAGTTCAAGTGAATCACGCTGGCGGCTGCGTCATGGCCAAGCATCCACTGTCCAAGTTTATGCAGGCCAAGAATCAGAGGTGGAATTGTCAGTGGGTTGCTTACCCAGATAAGCACCATCGATATCGGCAGGTTACAGCGAAACAGTAATGCCAGTGCCGTGACCACAAAGGTTTGACCGGGCACCGGTAAAAAAGCACAGAATAAACCGATGAAAAAAGCGGTGGAAACCGAATGGCGATTTAAATGCAGTAGGTGGGGGTCGTTCAGAATCGGACCAAACCAGCGCGAGACGAGGGAGTTGGACTTCGGGTTCAACTTGACGGGTATCAGCCGGCGGAACAGTTTTCTGGGCATTACACTGGGTGGGTGGACTCAGTTAAACAGCGTTGGCATTATGCCGACTTTTTTAGGCTCAAACCACAGGATAGGTGTTTATTTGTGCAGTCGGTTGTACGTTTTTAAAATGGACTAAGCCATGAAAAAATTTTATTGTCTGACAATCTTGATTGAATAAAGGCTTATTTCTTGGTATAAAGTCTGCTCTGTCAGACAGCAGGGCCGGTGCCCGCAATGTAAACTAATGGACACGTCTATAGCCACTTCCAGCGCGCCTACCGCAGTCGATACTCTATTTCATCGCCTGCGTGGCGATATTATTTGTGGCCAAATAGCGGCGGGCAGCAAAATTAACGAAGCAGAGCTGAGTCGTCAATACAAAGTCGGGCGCAGCACGGTGCGTGAGGCCCTCGCTCGTTTGGTTTCTGCTTGCCTGGTGTCGCGCAAGGCCAATGCTGGTGCTAGGGTTATTGAGCTCAGCCTGCATGGTCTACTTGAGATATACCATGTACGTGAAGCACTGGAAGGGATGGCTTGTCGGCTAGCCGCGCAAAATATGAGTGCGCATGAAATTGCTGAATTACAGCAGCTGCTCGAAGAACATATGCAAAATAGTGAGTTACAAGAAGGGCGAGCCTATTATCAAAAGGAAGGTGATCTGGATTTTCATTATCGTCTGGTTAAAGGTAGCGCTAACCGTGAGTTAATTCATCTGCTTTGCGATGAGCTTTATGCCAAAGTGAGGATGTACCGCTACCAGTTTGGCATGGTCAGCCCCCGGGCCAGTGACGCCTTTACTGAGCATCGGCACATTGTTCAAGCAATTGTCGACCGCGATGGTGAAATGGCTGAAATGTTGATGCGTAGACACATACGTGCATCGCGTATTAATGTGGAGCGACAAATGGACAGCGGTCTCGATGCCTCACTTAAGGCTCTTAGTTAAAGGCTCACTGCGAATTGCTCAGCAAGTCAGCGAATAAACCGTCAACAAGTCCCAATTAATGTAAAGACAACGTACGACAATGAGAGGTGATATATGGCTATAACATTAACCCCCGGTGCCCGCTTTCGCAAAGCGCTGGTCGACAACAAACCCCTGCAAATCCTTGGCACTATTAATCCCTATTGCGCGATGATGGCCGAGCAGATCGGCCACAAAGCCATTTACCTGTCCGGCGGCGGTGTTGCCAACGCCTCTTACGGCCTGCCCGATTTGGGGATGACGAGCCTTAACGATGTGCTCGAAGATGTACGCCGTATTACCGCCGCAGTGGAAGTGCCTCTGTTGGTCGATATTGACACCGGCTGGGGTGGGGCGTTTAACATTACCCGTACCGTGAAAGACATGATTCGTGCCGGTGCTGCAGCCGTACATATTGAAGATCAAATTGCGCAAAAACGTTGTGGCCATCGCCCTAATAAAGAGATTGTCAGTCAGGACGAAATGGTCGATCGCGTAAAAGCGGCCGTCGATGCCCGCACTGATGACAGCTTTTTCATTATGGCGCGCACCGATGCCTTTGCTCAGGAAGGCTTGGAGAGTGCCATCGAGAGGGCTCAGGCCTGTGTTGAAGCGGGAGCGGATGGTATTTTTGCCGAAGCGGTGAATGAAGAAGAGCACTACCGAGCCTTTAGTGCAGCAATAGATGTCCCCCTGCTGGCAAATATTACGGAGTTTGGACAAACACCGCTGTACAATAAGGCCGAGCTGGGTGAGTGGGGCGTAGATATGGTGCTTTACCCGCTGTCTGCTTTCCGTGCTATGAATAAAGCGGCGGAGCGTGTGTACACCAGCATCCTGGAAGAAGGTGATCAAAAAGCCGTCGTTGATACGATGCAGACTCGCATGGAGTTATACGATTACCTCGGCTATCACGAATATGAGCAAAAACTTGATAGCTTGTTTGCCTTAGGTAAAAACAAATAATATAAAACAAAGCATTTAAAAACAGGTAGTTAAAATACTTTTTAAATGTCTTTTCTAATGGATATTGTCGTTAAATTGAGTGCGATGATAACTTGCACTGATGACACTAATTAAATAGTAGAGGAAATAGAGCATGGCAACTAAAGTACTTTCTGGCGCAGGCCTCCGCGGTCAGGTGGCCGGTAAAACAGCACTATCAACCGTTGGTAAAGAGGGCTCGGGCTTAACGTATCGCGGTTACGATGTTAAAGATCTGGCTGAAAACTGCGTGTTTGAAGAAGTCGCCCACCTGATTTTAAAAGGCGCGTTGCCCACTCAAACTGAACTGGACGCCTATCGAACCACGTTGAAAGGTCTGCGTGGTTTGCCACAGCCTTTGAAAGATGTTCTTGAGCGCATCCCCGCTGACGCCCACCCCATGGACGTGCTACGCACGGGTTGCTCTTTTCTCGGCAACCTCGAAACTGAAACCGATTTTGCTCAACAGGAAGCCGCAACTGACCGTTTATTGGCAGCTTTCCCCTCCATCATTTGCTACTGGTACCGCTTTAGTCACGACGGCGTGAAAGTTGAGACTGAGACCGACGATGAATCCATTGGCGGCCATTTCTTGCACATGCTGCGGGGCGAGAAACCCAACGAACTGCACGAGCGTGTGATGAATGTTTCGTTGATTCTATATGCCGAGCACGAGTTTAACGCATCGACCTTTACCGCTCGTGTTTGTGCCTCGACCTTGTCTGATTTGCACTCCTGCGTGACTGCAGCCATTGGTAGCCTCCGTGGTCCATTGCACGGTGGTGCCAACGAAGCGGCCATGGAGATGATTGAAGGCTTCACGAGTGCCGATAATGCCGAAGAAGAAATGATGGGCATGCTGGCGCGTAAAGACAAGATCATGGGCTTTGGTCACGCTATTTATGCCGACTCCGACCCTCGTAATGCCATTATTAAAGAGTGGGCAGAAAAGCTCAGTAAAGATGTTGGCGACAACGTTCTCTATCCCGTATCAGTACGCTGTGAAGAAGTGATGTGGCGCGAAAAGAAATTGTTCTGTAATGCGGACTTCTTCCATGCCTCGGCTTACCACTTTATGGGTATTCCGACTAAGTTGTTCACGCCGATTTTTGTTATGTCTCGCCTCACGGGCTGGGCCGCTCACGTCTTTGAGCAACGCGCCGATAACCGTATTATTCGCCCCAGTGCTGAGTATACCGGGCCGGATATACGCCCTGTACCGGCGATCACCGAGCGCTAATTGCACGGCTCTGCTGCTTGATCGTCTATCGAAAAGGAGTGCCGTTATTGCGGTGCTCCTTTTTTAATTTCAATAAGTTACAAGTCATACCTTGCGTGATTTGTTTTATAAAGAGCATGACATTATGAATACTGAATACCGTAAACCTCTCCCAGGCACCCAACTCGATTTTTTCGATACCCAGGAAGCCATCGAGGCCATCGAGCCGGGTGCTTATGCCAGGCTGCCCTATGTCTCGCGAGTTTATGCCGAAAACCTGGTGCGTCGCTGCGAGCCCGAAGTACTGACCGACTCCTTGAAGCAAATCATTGAAGGTAAACAAGAGCTCGATTTTCCCTGGTACCCGGCGCGAGTGGTATGTCATGACATTCTCGGCCAGACTGCTCTGGTTGATCTCGCGGGCTTGCGCGACGCTATTGCCGACAAAGGGGGCGACCCCGCTGAAGTCAACCCGGTGGTTCCGACGCAGTTAATCGTCGACCACTCACTGGCTGTAGAAGCTCCCGGTTTTGATAAAGAGGCTTTCGCTAAAAACCGCGCCATTGAAGACCGTCGCAATGAAGACCGTTTTCACTTTATCAACTGGACTAAGAAAGCGTTCAAAAACGTCGATGTGATCCAGCCCGGCAACGGCATTATGCATCAGATTAATCTCGAGAAAATGTCACCGGTGATTCAATCACGCGACGGTGTGGCCTTTCCCGATACGCTGGTGGGTACCGACAGCCATACTCCTCACGTCGACGCCCTGGGTGTTATTGCCCTGGGTGTAGGTGGCCTTGAAGCAGAGACGGTGATGCTGGGGCGGCCCTCCTATATGCGTCTGCCTGACATTATCGGTGTCGAGCTGACCGGTAAACCGCAGCCGGGTATTACGGCCACCGACATTGTATTGGCCCTGACCGAATATTTGCGCAATGAAAAAGTTGTTTCCTCTTATCTTGAATTTTTCGGTGAAGGTGCCGCTAGTTTGAGCCTGGGTGACCGAGCAACCATCTCCAATATGACACCTGAATTTGGCGCTTCTGCTGCGATGTTCTACATCGACCAGCAGACTATCGACTACCTGACTCTCACCGGACGTGACGCCGAGCAAGTGAAACTGGTTGAAACTTACGCCAAGCAAACAGGCCTCTGGGCTGACAGTTTGAAAAGTGCTGAGTACCCCCGGCTCTTGCGTTTCGATTTGTCGACGGTTGTGCGTACTATTGCTGGCCCGTCAAACCCTCATGCCCACGTGCCGACCTCAGAACTGGCGGCTCGAGGTATCTCCGGTGTGGTTGAACATGAAGAGGGCTTGATGCCCGATGGTGCGGTGATTATTGCGGCCATCACCAGCTGTACCAATACCAGTAACCCGCGCAATGTTATTGCCGCAGGATTGATCGCCCGCAACGCCAACAAGCTGGGTTTAACCCGCAAGCCCTGGGTGAAAACGTCGTTCGCACCCGGATCAAAAGTGGTTCAGGCTTATATGGAAGAAGCTAATCTGCTGCCCGAGCTGGAGCAGCTTGGCTTCGGCATCGTCGGGTTTGCCTGTACCACCTGTAACGGCATGAGTGGTGCCCTCGATCCGGTGATTGAGCAGGAAATTATTGATCGAGATTTGTATTCAACCGCTGTCTTGTCGGGGAACCGCAACTTCGATGGTCGTATTCATCCCCATGCCAAACAGGCATTTTTGGCTTCACCACCGTTGGTGGTCGCCTATGCGATTGCCGGCACCATTCGTTTTGACATCGAAAAAGACGCATTGGGTCAAGATCAAAATGGTAACGACATTACCCTGAAAGATATTTGGCCCAGCGATGAAGAAATCGACGCGATTGTGGGGACCAGCGTTAAACCCCAACAGTTTCGCGATATCTATATCCCCATGTTCGATCTCACTGAAGAACCCGGCGAGCAAATTAGCCCCCTCTATGACTGGCGACCACAGAGCACTTACATTCGTCGTCCCCCGTATTGGGAAGGCGCACTGGCCCGTGAGCGGACTATGAAAGGCATGCGCCCGCTGGCCGTGCTGGGTGACAACATCACGACCGACCACTTGTCTCCATCGAATGCGATTCAACTCGATAGTGCTGCCGGTGCTTATCTGCACAAAATGGGCCTCCCCGAGGAAGACTTTAATTCCTACGCCACTCACCGTGGTGATCACTTAACGGCCCAGCGCGCAACTTTCGCCAACCCCAAACTGTTTAATGAGATGGTGCAGGAAAACGGCGAAACCAAGCAAGGTTCACTGGCCCGTATTGAGCCCGAAGGTAAAGTGAGCCGCATGTGGGAAGCCATTGAAACCTATATGGAGCGCAAGCAACCGCTGATTATTGTTGCTGGTGCCGATTACGGGCAGGGTTCGTCCCGTGACTGGGCCGCCAAAGGTGTACGTCTAGCCGGTGTTGAAGCGATTGTCGCCGAAGGCTTCGAACGTATTCACCGCACCAATCTGGTGGGCATGGGCGTCATGCCGCTGCAGTTTAAAGCAGGTGAAAACCGCAAGACCTACGCTATAGACGGCACTGAAACTTTTGATGTGATCGGTACAGCGAGCCCTCGGGCAGAGCTCACATTGCGTATCAATCGTGTGAATGGAGAGAGCGTCGATGTGCCAGTGATCTGTCGCCTGGATACTGCGGAAGAAGTGTTGGTGTATGAAGCTGGTGGCGTATTACAGCGCTTTGCACAAGATTTTCTCGAGTCTTCAGTGTCCAACTAAACCACCTTTTGCGCGATTAATGCCACACCCTGTTGAATCGCTTAATCAGGGTGTGGCAGACAAATAGCCTCTTCAACATTCAGGATAAAACCTATGGCACATGCTCCTCAAATCAAAATCCCCGCCACCTATATGCGGGGTGGCACGAGTAAAGGTGTTTTCTTTAGCCTGCTCGACCTGCCAGAAGCGGCACAGGTTGCCAATGCCACGCGTGATGCGCTGTTGTTGCGCGTTATCGGTAGCCCCGATCCCTACGGCAAGCAGACTGACGGCATGGGTGGTGCTACTTCCAGCACCAGTAAAACGGTGATTCTCTCAAAAAGTGATAAAGCGGATCACGACGTTGACTACCTTTTTGGTCAGGTCGCGATCGATAAAGCCTTTGTCGACTGGAGCGGCAACTGCGGCAACCTCACTGCGGCGGTCGGCGCCTTTGCCATCAGCAAAGGCCTTGTCGACGCGGAACGTGTTCCTGCAGACGGCGTTGCCGTGATCCGCATTTGGCAGGCCAATATTAAAAAAACGATTGTCGCCCATGTCCCCATGACGGCCGGAGAAGTACAGGAAACTGGCGATTTTGAACTTGACGGCGTCACCTTCCCGGCAGCTGAAGTACAGGTCGATTTTATCGACCCTGCAGACGGTGATGGAGCCATGTTCCCCACTGGCAATGTCGTTGACGAGCTGGACGTCCCCGGTATCGGCGTCTTTAAAGCCACTATGATCAATGCCGGCATCCCCACCATTTTTTTGAATGCCGATGAAATTGGCTACACCGGTGCCGAATTACAGGAAGCCATTAACGGTGACCCCGCCGCGCTGACACGCTTTGAAACCATTCGGGCCCACGGCGCGATTCGCATGGGTTTAATTAAAAATGTGGCAGAAGCCGTCGCCCGCCAACACACGCCAAAAGTTGCCTTTGTTGCACCACCTTGTGATTACGTTTCATCCAGTGGTAAGGCAATCTCTGCCGCCGATATCGACCTGCAAGTGCGAGCGCTGTCGATGGGCAAACTTCACCATGCCATGATGGGCACGGCCGCCGTTGCCATTGGTACTGCTGCAGCTATTCCCGGTACATTGGTCAATCTCGCCGCTGGTGGTGAAGCTCGTGATGCCGTGCGTTTTGGTCACCCCTCAGGCACATTAAAAGTAGGGGCGCAAGCCAGTCAGGTTGACGGTGAGTGGGTCGTGAATAAGGCGAGTATGAGCCGCAGTGCGAGAGTATTAATGGAAGGTTGGGTGAGGGTACCAGGAGATGTGCTCCAGGTGTCTTAAGGGAGAGAAGCGCTAATAATTTGCGCTGGGGCTAAATCCATAGCTTTGACTTGGGCAGACTGGGTGACAAATGCAGAATTGCAACGTTTTGCAACTGCGCCGATTCTTTTTGCATACGAGGCCAGCAAAGAGTTTTTCGGTGCTGGATTTATGTTGTGGTATTTCCCTGTGGTACGGGGTGTTCCTCTATTTATAGGCTAGGCAGTAAGTAGGGTGGGCACCTTTCAAGCAGTTTCAGGCGATCGATGGCACTCTCCCTGGGGCGGTAACCGATAGCCACAGCTCAGAGGAATCCTTTAGCCTGGTATGGATTTGTATGCCTGAAACAGGCAGTCCATAGCTCATTTTGCTGAACCCTGCACGTTCCTGAGCTGCACCCTTTTTGGGTCGGTCCTAAGGCCCCCCCCGGGGGGGGGGTAGCCGTTTTCATCAGTATCGAACAAACCTTCTTGCTGATCAAAGCACGAGGCGCACACGTAGCCCCAGCCCAGGTCTGCGAGCGCAACATTATTCAGTTCAAGGTTATGATGCTTTATGAAGTTCTGCCATAATCGTCCTCGAACGGTTTTCGGAGTTTGATGAAAAGAATGACAAATATGCGATGTAACAAGCTGTTATCACTGATGATTGCTTCAACGCTAGCCATTGCCAGCTTGGGCACTGTCAACATGGCGACAGCCGAAGAGGCCCCCCTGGCCGTGCTAGTCCCCGGTAGCGGAACCTATAGTCGTCCAATCTCTACGGACTCCAAACAGGCCCAGGCATTTTTTGATCAGGGTTTACGTCTAGCCTGGAGTTTTTACTTTCCAGAATCTATTGCCTCTTATCAGGAAGCTGCGCGCCTGGATCCTGAAAGTCCCATGCCACATTTTGGTATCGCCCATGCTGCAGGGCCAAACCCCAATAGTCGTTACCAACAACTGCCCGATGACCCGCAGGGTGCTGGCCTTGCCGCCATCCTCAAAGCCCGGGAACTGGCGACTAACGGAACATCCCGAGAACGGGACCTTATTAATGCCTTGTTTGTTCTCTATAACAAAGAGGCAATCCCCAACAGCACAGAGCGAGATTTCGCCTTCCTTAAGGCCATGCGTGAGCTCCACGCTAAATACCCTGACGACGCCGATATAGCGACTTTGTTCGGTGAGGCCTACATGAATACGACGCGCTGGGATTATTGGAAGGCGGACGGCTCGGCAAAGTCAGGTACTGCCGAAGCCAAAGCTGCCTTTGAAGCAGCCATGGCTGCAGAGCACGATCACCCCGGTGCCAATCATTTGTATATTCATTTAATGGAAGGGTCGACACAGCCTGAACTCGCACTGCCCTCGGCACAAAAGCTTGAGGCTATAGCCCCCATTGCAGGGCACATGGTGCACATGCCGGGGCATATTTATCTGCGGGTGGGTGAGTATGAAAAGGCAGCACGAGCGAATGTCCGCTCGCAGATAGTTGACCAGCAGTTTGCAGAAATCTGGGGAGATACTCACTTCCCCCTCATCGGTACCTATCCTCTTTCCCATAAAATTCACAGACCTCATGCACTCGATTTTGTCCGCTTCGCCAATATTTTACAGGGAAACTACGCAGCGGCTTCACAAGCTGCTCGGCAAGCTGCCGACAACGTAAGCACCGATCCCGCTTTGATCAACCAAGGCCAGAAGCAAATTTTTCAAAGCTGGATGGTGGAAAAAATATTTGGCCAATGGGATCTTATTTTGAGCACTAAAGATGCTCATAGAGACACACCCTTCCTAAATGGCATGTGGAGCTACGTTAAAGGCACTGCGCTGGTGGCCAGGGGTAAGCTTGGTGAGGCCGAAACCGAACTAAACAACCTTCGCCAGCAAATTGACAAAGAGGGTGTCAATGACACGGGTATCGCCCCGACACCGGCCGATCATCTGCTCAGACTGGCGGCCAATGGTCTACTGGGAGAACTCCGCGAAGCACAGGGTGATCTCGACGGTGCAATCAATGCTTTTGCCACTGCGGTTCAACTGGAAGACAGTAACAACTACTTCGAACCCCCAGATTGGCCTCAGTCTATGCGCCTCTATCTGGGTGCCGCTTTGCTTGCCAAAGGGCGAGCAGAGGAAGCGGAGGCCGTTTATCGCAAAGACCTTGAATGGAATCAGCAATCCGGCTGGGCAACTTTCGGGCTTTATCAGGCGGTAGAGGCACAGGGTCGAACAGAAGAAGCTAAACTCATCGAGCGGCGATTTAAAGCCTATTGGCGTAATGCAGATATCGAGCTAAAACGCTCTCACCTGTAATCCATTACAAAAAACATCTTTTAACACCCCCGGCGCTGGATAAATTGCCTGACATGTTCAGTGCCGGTGTGCGTGGGCAAAACGGTGCATTGGGTGCACCGAACTTATTACTAGTCAATTCACCAGAGCCATCGTCATTGGCACTGCCCGCGACTATCCCCGGACATGATCGATTCTCGCCGGTGGTGGCTTGACGAGGGGTGGATTGTCAATAAAACGAGTATGCGTGCCGTGCTGAATAGTGATGGAAGGTTAGAAAGGGGCTCAGGAGAAGTGTTAGATTTTTTTTGAGCGGCATGATGACTTATGGCGTCGTGTTTTCCGCGTTTGAACGTGAATGTACAGCGACAGGAAAATAAATGGCTAAATATCCAATGGCGAAGTCACTGCCAGTGCACCACGGCCAACAACATGGGTATAAATTTCTGTCGTTTTTACATCGGCGTGGCCTAGTAAGGTTTGTACCGTTCGTATATCGTAATTCATTTCAAGCAAGCGCGTCGCAAAGCTGTGCCGAAACGTATGGCAGCTCGCTTGCTTATCAATGCCTGCCAATTTAATTGCCCGCTTCACCGCTCTTTGTAACGACTGCTCGCCAATATGATGGCGTCGCACAATCTCAGAACGCGGATCAACAGCACGCTGTCTAGCTGGAAACACATATTGCCAGGCCAGTTCTGTCGCAGCATTGGGGTATTTTCGGCTAAGCGCGTAGGGTAAATAAACGGCACCGTAGCCTTCGGCAAGATCATAAGCCTGTAATTTTTTCGCGTGGGCAATAGCTTGCTGTAAGCGGGGAATAATTTTTTCTGGGAGGGGCGTCACCCGGTCTTTATTGCCTTTGCCATTGCGGACGACAAGTTGCTTCAAGTTGAAATCGACATCCTTGATGCGCAAGCGTACGCACTCCATTACCCGTAAACCCGCGCCGTACAGTAGAGCGGCCATGACATAATAATGATCTTCGAGTTGCGCCAGAACAGCGCTAGCTTCCTGATGGGAAAACACCGTGGGAATGCGTGGGGGTTTGTTGGCATAGGTGAATGAAATAGCCTCCTCAATAGGCCGTTTTAAGACCTCGCGATACATAAACACCAGTGCGTTTAAGGCGGTGCGCTGTGTTGCGGGTGCTACATGCCGATCAATAGCGAGATGATTCAAATAAGCCCCGACCTCATCAGCTCCCATATCCAGCGGGTGGCGTTTATTATGGAAGTGAATGAAATTCTTAATCCACCGTAAATAAGTATGCTCAGTCTTAATACTGTAATGCTTGCAAAGAATGACCTGGCGTACCTGCTCAAGGAAAGGACTGGTATTTGGGGTGGAAATATCATTACGCATAAGCTGCTCGACTACTGTTTTTATAAACAGTAGTCCTTAGGGTGATGGAAAGCAAGCTCAGTAACGTACAATATTGCGTCATGTGACGTAAAATTCCAGTTAAACATGTAGTGTTTTTTTCTAAGCTGTTGTAATAGATAGTATTTCAAGCTGATGTCATTACCGACTTTGTGTGAAATACGTCAGGTGACGTAAAGTTTTACCTCACCTGACGTATTTTTCCGTAAAAAAAGCGTTGCAGAATTAATATATAGATTAAAGTCATGGGCTTAGGTATTGTTGTTAATAATTAAAGTTGGAGAAGTACGTCACCTGACGTATTTTTTTGTGTCGGGTGACGCAGACTTAGCTGTTAAGGCTACACATGAAAATTAGGTCATACCAAGAATCAGATTGTGTTGAAATCACTGATCTATTTCATGGTTCTGTTCATTCCATAGATAATTCAGCGTACTCCAAAGAAGAATTAGAGGCTTGGTCTCCAACTCCGCCAGATTATGGTTTTTGGAAGCAACGCCTAGAAATTAAGCAGCCATTTGTCGCTTGTGAAAACAACATTATTATCGGCTTTATTGAGCTAGAGCCTGATGGTCACATTGACTGTCTATATGTACATAAACATCATCAAGGTTTAGGCGTCGCAAATGGTTTATTGCAGCACACCCTTATAGTAGCGATAGAGAGAGGCATTAGTTATTTATACGTTGAGGCTAGTAAGGTTGCGGTACCACTGTTTAAAAAATACGGTTTTAATCTACAACAATCAAATAAAGTAAAATTAAGGGGGGAGTTATTAACAAATTACAGTATGTCTTTAACTTTAAAGCCTTAACAAGTTTATCAAACATCGTTCCAGCCACAAAAAAAACGTGGCTTCCACTGGACGCGCAAAGAGACGCGCGCTGATCCCTTACCACTTTAATGGACACCACTTGTAAGCCATTAAAGAGGTATAGTCATGGGGCAAACCCAAAAGCGTAACTACGATAGATAC
>CAJXQR010000009.1 GCA_913058345.1 uncultured Gammaproteobacteria bacterium | reverse complement strand
CACCCGTATTGCCGATGAGGGGCATGAGTGAAGTGAGCACACCTGCGCCCATCGTGCCTTTTGCCATCTTATTCATAAAGAACCGACGGCTGTAGTCAAAATCGTACTTCTTAATATGCATGGCAACTCCCATTTTTTGTTATGTCTATATGGCCATTTAGCGCCTGCCAAAGCTCGTTACACTCTAGTTACCTACCCATCAAAAGTTTTTCTACGAACTTTCTCGAGTCACCTGCCTTTTTACTCCATGAATTTTCATTATGCAACCAATTAGAAAAAGTAATGGCAAAAATAGCAGGAGCGGGATCTTACACTGACATTAGCCGTCCGGCTAGAGCCCCCAAAACAAACTTCCCATCCCGTTTGTTTAGTGACTGGAGCCCCTTTACTGAAGCCTTGATGACGTAAATAGGGAATCATATGAGTCAATAGATTATAGACATCAGAGACGAGCTCTCAATTTGTTCAGAATCGCCTTAGCAAGCATGGGCCGTCAGGGATTTACTCACGCCAAAACGCTGGTACACGAACCAATGAATGGAGTACAAAAGTGGAGAAAAATTGCGGTGAAAAGCCCTGAGGCGCTATAGAGGGGACATCGAGAAAATACCGCCCGAGTTTACAGAAGAACGAGATTATCCCGATGAATCAGCTCTTCTGCATGGCAAAAGCCTAGCACTTCACTGATATAAGCGCTGGCTTTGCCAATAATTTGACGTGTATCCCTGGCACCGTAATTAACCAGGCCCCGGGCTACCTCCACACCGCGAGAGTCAACGCAGCTCACCATTTCACCACGGGTAAACTCACCACTTAGAGCACTTACACCAACCGGCAATAAACTCTTCCCCTGCTCTTTGAGAACACGCACAGCGCCATCGTCCAGCACCAGAGTCCCACGCACCTGCAGATGCCCAGCCAACCACTGCTTGCGCGCCACCAGGGGCGCGTTATCAGCGACCAACAGGGTCCCCACATCGGTACCGGCAAAGATCTTTCGTAGCACATCCGCGTCGCGACCACCGGCTATAATGGTATTCGCCCCGGAGCGCGCCGCGAGCCTAGCCGCCTGCAATTTCGTCACCATACCGCCCCGACCGAGCCCACCCCTACTACCGCCCGCCACTGTATCGAGACTTCTATCATTGGCACTAGCACGGCTAATCAAAGAGGCATCGGGATTTTTACGGGGATCTTCTGCAAACAGTCCCGATTGATCGGTGAGAATAACCAGCAACTGAGCATCGACAAGGTTGGCCACCAGAGCCGCCAGAGTATCGTTATCGCCGAAGCAGATTTCATCGGTCACAACGGTGTCATTTTCATTCACTACGGGCACCACTCCGAGGGCAAGTAGCGTATTGAGAGTACTGCGAGCATTGAGATAACGCTCGCGGCTGGAAAGGTCATCGTGGTCGAGTAAAACCTGCGCCGTATGCCTGCCAAACTGTTGGAACTTTGATTCGTAGGCTTGTACCAAACCCATTTGGCCGACGGCCGCAGCTGCCTGAAGCTCGTGAATGAGAGTCGGACGCCGCGGCCAACCGAGGCGTGCTACGCCCTCTGCGACAGCGCCAGAAGAAACCAGTACAACCTCGAGATCCTCGTCTTGAAGTTTAGCGATCTGCTCAACCCAGCCAGCAATGGCCTGATGGTCCAGCCCCTGGCCATTGTTGGTCAACAAGGCACTACCAATTTTTACGACCCAACGCCGACGGCGGGCCGGAGATTCCATTATTTTATCCACGACATCTCTAATTTGTTCGAGGTGCTATCAATAGTTAGCAAAGCGCTAAGGGCTGTAGACGACGTCGACCTCGTGATCGTCATCCTCATCGTCCACGTCCCCAAACTCTTGCCCAGCAGTTTTCGCCTGTTGACGCTGTAGGCGCAGCTTTTCAATTTTTTCGCGGGCTTCGAGCTGCATACTCGCCTGCATATCGCGCTCGGCTTGTGCTACCTCGGGAAATTCGGCTTCGCGATTGCGGCAATCGTCGAGATAGTCACAGATGGCATGACACAGTTTATCGGTGCCCTCTTTAGTTAAAGCCGAGACAAAAAATACCGGCCCCTGCCACTGCAAGTCATCAATCAATTTTTGGCAAACAGCCTGCCGTTTTTCCTCTGGCAACAGGTCCATTTTGTTTAACACCAGCCACCGCGGTCGCTGAGCTAATGTGGGACTAAAACTCGACAATTCACTTTGTATGGTAAGCACGTTTTCTAAAGGGTCAGAGCCATCTGACGGCAACATATCAACCATATGTAAAAGAAAACGTGTACGGGTTAAGTGCTTTAGAAAACGAATACCCAACCCGGCACCCTCAGAGGCACCTTCGACCAGACCGGGTACATCAGCAATCACAAAGCTGCGGTATTTTTGCAAGGTTACGACACCAAGGTTGGGCACCAGGGTCGTAAAAGGGTAATCAGCTACTTTTGGCGTCGCTGCCGACACGGAGCGAATCAAGGTTGATTTACCAGCATTAGGTAAACCCAACAACCCGACATCGGCGAGCAGCTTTAACTCGAGGCGCAAATTGCGTAACTCACCCTCTGTTCCAGGACTGGTCTGACGCGGCGCACGATTGGTGCTCGACTTATAGCGCGCATTGCCGAGACCGTGAAAACCACCCTTGGCAACGATCAACTCCTGGCCTGGCGTGGTTAAATCACCCAGCACTTCGTCATTGTCGGTGTCGATAACCGTGGTGCCAACAGGTACGCCAAGCACCAGATCATCACCGCTTTTACCGCGGCAATTGCGGCCACGTCCCGACTCACCATTCTGCGCGCGATAGTGGCGCTGGTAACGGTAGTCAACCAAGGTATTAAGATCCACTTCCGCACGCAAAATAACACTGCCGCCATCACCCCCGTCGCCACCATCGGGCCCGCCCTTGGGAATGTACTTCTCACGCCGGAAACTCAGGCACCCTCGGCCACCATCGCCCGCTTTAACGATGATCGGTGCTTCGTCGACAAATTTCACACGACACCTCTGCGCGGTTGTTGCATCTGCATACCCTAATTATCTACTAACTGACCACATAAAAGGAGTGGCCAGTACCACAAACGCTATCATACGCCCATAAAAAAAGCCCCGCACGCGGGGCTTTTAAACAAACAGTACCGCCTGGGTGCACTTTACATTAAGCGCAAATCACATCGACAAATTTACGGTTATGCGGGCCGCGCACCACAAATTTAACCTCACCATCTGACTTGGCAAACAAAGTGTGATCTTTACCAATACCAACATTGCTACCAGCGTGAAAGCGCGTGCCGCGCTGACGCACAAGAATATTGCCTGCATCAACCTGCTCGCCACCATAGCGCTTAACACCAAGGCGCTTGCTCTCTGAGTCGCGACCGTTTCTAGTACTACCACCCGCTTTCTTATGTGCCATGAGCTATCTCCTGCTGATTAACCGGCGTTAATATTAGTGATTTTTACTTCGGTGAACCACTGGCGGTGGCCCATCTGTGAGCGCGAATGCTTACGGCGACGAAATTTAACAATACGCACTTTTTTGGCGCGTCCATGACTGAGAATCTCAGCACTGACTTTACCGCCGTCCACGTAGGGAGCACCGATCTTTACGCTGTCGCCATCGGCAACCATTAATACCTTATCAAAATCAATGGTTTCGCCAGTTGCCGCCTCAAGAAGCTCAAGGTTTACGACTTCACCCGGCTCAACTCGATGCTGCTTACCGCCACTTTCTATTACCGCGTACATGTTTTGCTCCTACTGAAACTAAGGCTTACTTTAAGCTGCTATGCCTTGCTCTGTTTCTCGTTTAAAGAAAGAGGGAAGACTGCTGCCCGACCGCTTACACTTGCGCGCAATTACTGGCCTGGGGGCGAGAGGGCGGCAATTCTAAGGGAAAGCGGCCTTGCTAGCAAGCACTCGATGCTATATTTGGGATATATTATCGCCCAATAACAGGGACTTGGTCTAATCTTGACACCTGTGCAACAGAACCCTAGGATGCCGCGCTTGCCATCGCCTATATTTAGCCTTTAATGCAGCCATTTAGACAAGTTGTTACCAGCGATTTTGACGCCGTCAATCAACTCATTATTGACGAATTGCGCTCGGACGTCGATCTGGTCGAGCAAATCGGACACTATTTAATAGATGCGGGAGGCAAACGCCTGCGCCCTTTACTCGTATTACTGGTCGCCCAGGCCTGCTCCTATAAAGGCAAGGGACACATCAACCTCGCCGTTATCATCGAATTTATTCACAGTGCCACCTTGCTCCACGACGATGTGGTCGACACCTCTGAAATGCGCCGTGGCCGCTTTACCGCCAACGCCCAATGGGGCAACCCCTCGAGCGTGCTGGTCGGTGACTTCCTGTATTCTCGCGCCTTCCAGATGCTAGTCGGCCTTGGCAGTATGGAAATTATGGGCATTCTCGCTGACACCACTAACATTATTTCTGAGGGGGAAGTGCAACAACTAATCAACGCCAAAGACCCCAGCGTGACAGAGCAAGCCTACCTTGAGGTCATTCGCGGCAAAACAGCACAATTATTCGAAGGCGCCGCCAAAGCTGCTGCCGTGCTTGCCTGTGCCACCCCCGCGCAACAAAAGGCGATGAAAGACTATGGCTACCACATTGGCATGGCCTTTCAATTGGTTGACGATGCACTCGATTATCGTGGCGATGCACAAAAACTCGGCAAAAACGTCGGCGATGATCTGGCCGAGGGTAAGGCGACCCTGCCTTTAATACACGCCATGCACAATGGCAGCGATGCCGATGCCGATTTCGTGCGTCAGGCAATTCGCGAAGGTAGCACTGAACAGTTAGATGACATCATCCGCATTATCAATACCACAGGCGGCATCGATTACACGCTCAAAACCGCACGCCATTATGCCAACAAGGCCAAAGACTGTCTCTCGCAGTTACCCGACTCACCCTTTAAACAAGCTCTGGAGCAACTGGCTGATTTCTCCGTCAGCAGAAATCACTGAGAAGCCCCCCACCGGCTAGCCCGCACAGTTACCAAAAAATTACACGCTGCCAGCAAATCTCACCCAGACACAAACAACCACCCTCGTTACGATCCACACAACCCTCTGTTCATCAGTGTTCGCCCACCCTCGTTTATTACTTCCCCCGCCGGCACACTTCACTTAGGATAACGCGAAAGGATTTCACCATGACAAGGTAAGCCCCTATGACCGATGTAACACCGACCGGCGCAGCACTCATCGACCAAAGCCCTGCCTGGCAAGCCCTGCTAAAGCATCGACAAACGTTATCAAGCACTACTCTTGAAGCACTTTTCGCGCAAAACCCCCGGCGTGGCCAGCAATTCAAGGCCGTTGCGGCGGGCCTTTATTTCGATTACTCAAAAAACCTGTTAACCCATGAAACGCTGAATCTTCTCAACGATCTCGCCAACAGCGCACAACTGCCCACTGCTATCGAAGCTTTGTTCAGCGGTGCCAATGTCAACAATACCGAGCAGCGCCCCGCTCTCCACACGGCATTACGCGACCCGGAGACAAACAGTGCGCAATTAGCCTCATCGTCGCGCCAACGGCTCAGTACGATGAACGCTTTTGCCGACAAGCTACGCCGAGGCGAGGTACGAGGCGCCAGTGGCAAGGCCTTTAGCGATGTTATCAACCTTGGCATTGGCGGCTCAGATCTCGGCCCCCGGATGATCGTCGCGGCTTTTCCCGAACGACAGGTCGAGGGCTTGAACATCCACTTCGCCGCCAACGTCGATAGCGATGCACTCAAGAGCGTACTGGGCCAGTGCCGACCTGAAACCACGCTGTTTCTTCTATCGTCGAAAAGCTTCTCCACGCTAGAAACGTTGAGTAATGCCAAGCTTGCCCAACAGTGGCTGCGTGAGACTGGATTCGATGACGCACAAATTGCCTGCCATTTTGCGGCCATGACGAGTCAAATCGAAAAAGCAAAAGACTGGGGGATCAAGCCAGAGCGTATTTTCTCCATGGATGAAGGTGTCGGTGGCCGCTTCAGCCTCTGGTCGAGCATCGGCTTACCCATCGCCATCGCTCTGGGCTCTAAGGCGTTCAGCCAATTGCTCGACGGCGCCAGCACTATGGACAAACACTTTCGCAGTGCAGCCTTTAAGGAAAACCTGCCGGTGCTTCACGGCCTACTCTCGATCTGGTCGATCAACTTCAACCATCACCAAAGCCGCGCCGTGCTCCCCTACATCCACCGTCTGGCTGAACTGCCCAATTATTTGCAACAACTGACCATGGAGAGTCTCGGTAAACGCGTCACCAAAACAGGCCAACCTTGCCCCTACGCCACTGGCCCGGTGATTTGGGGTGGTGAGGGCACTAATGGACAACACTCCTATCACCAGCTCTTATTACAGGGCACCAGCGTCGTGCCCGTCGATTTTGTTGCCACGGCAAAAGCCCATTGCGAACCCCTACAACACCAGTATTTACTGGCCAACTGCCTGGCACAAAGCCGTGCTTTAATGCTCGGCAAAAACTACGAGCAGGCTCTCGCCGAAACACGCGCCTCGGGGCTTAACGAAGAATCTGCAGCCAAACTCGCCCTGCACAAAGTGATTCCCGGCAACCGGGTCAGCAACACTTTGCTTCTCGAAGAATTCACTCCCCGTACGCTCGGCGCCTTACTGGCCTTCTACGAACACAGCGTCTACGTACAAAGCGTTATTTGGCAGATTAACGCCTTTGATCAATGGGCAGTGGAACTCGGCAAAACCATGAGCACCACTGTCTTTGACGCCTTGTGCGAAACCGACAGCAACATCGCACTAGACAGCTCGAGCCAGGCACTTATCGACCATATTCGCACCAAGCCCTCAAACATGGGCTAAGCCATAACCCTAAAAACTTACCCGCTATTTTTTTTTGTGCAATTAATGTAGAGTGCCTCACCTTTTTATTTTATAGGCACCAGCTTGGTGCGCAAATGAATCCTTAGTGAGGTGCATATTGTGATAGTAGGCATACCCCGGGAACTAAAACCCGGAGAAGGCAGGGTCGCCATGACCCCCGCCAATATTCAAGCGTGGTCCAAGAAAGGCGTTGAGTTCATTGTTGAATCCAACGCTGGTGAGGCCGCAGGATTTTCCGATGAACTTTACAAAAACGCCGGTGCCGCTATCAGTTCGGATCGCTCTGACCTTTTTGCCAAGGCAGACATCATTGCCCAGGTGCAATCTTTTGGCGCCAATGACATTAACGGCGACGACGATTTAGCCCACCTCAAACCCGGACAACTCATTGCCGGCATGATGGACCCTCTGGGTTCACCAGCCACTGCTGAAAAACTAGCCAAAACCGGCGCTACCGCCATTGCAATGGAGCTGGTGCCACGTATCAGCCGCGCCCAGAGCATGGATGTACTCTCGTCAATGGCAACGCTAGCCGGTTACAAAGCTGTGCTACTGGGTGCCGGCCTGGCACCACGCATTATGCCTATGTTGATGACAGCTGCCGGCACACTAAACCCCATGCGCACCTTTATTATGGGTGTCGGTGTTGCAGGTCTGCAGGCCTGTGCGACAGCCAAACGTCTTGGCGGTGTCGTCGAAGCCTACGATGTTCGCCCCGCAGCTCGCGACCAAATTATCTCGGTTGGAGCCAAACCGATTGAACTCGATCTGGAAACGGATAGCTCTGAAGACAAAGGCGGCTACGCTAAAGAACAGGGCGAAGACTTTATTCGTCGCCAACAGGAGCTAATGACAGCCGTACTCGCCGAACAGGATCTCGTCATCACCACCGCCGCCATTCCCGGCGCCAAGTCTCCTATTCTGGTCACCGCCGACATGGTCAAAGCGATGAAACCCGGCGCGGTGATAGTCGATCTTGCCGCTGAGCGTGGTGGTAACTGTGAGCTCACAAAACTCGGGGAAACCGTCGTTGCCCACGGCGTGACGATTATTGGACCAGACAACCTGGCTGCAACCATCCCTCACCATGGCAGTCAGATGTTTGGCAAAAACATCGAAACTCTCCTTGAGCACCTGCTCGGTGAAGAAAACCAGCTACAACTCGATTTCGAAGACGAAATTGTTTTCGAAACGGTCATTGCTCACGACGGCGACGTACCGCACAAGCGCATGCGCGAACTACTCGGCTACCCGTCTATAGACCTGGGTGAATCAATCAACCTCGACGCAGAGGACGACACGGCTACTGAACAAAAAGAAGGGGGAGCTTCCTAATGGAAATGATTGTTATGCAACTGGCACTTTTTGTGCTGTCACTGTTCCTCGGTGTGGAACTCATCACCAAGGTACCACCTACTCTACACACGCCATTGATGTCCGGCACCAATGCCATCTCGGGCATTACCCTGGTGGGAGCTGTTATCGCCGCCGGTGCGGGTGATAGCGCCTCCGGTCTGGTGCACGCCCTCGGTTTTATCGCCGTTGTAATGGCCACCGTTAATGTGATTGGCGGCTATCTCGTCACCAACCGCATGCTCGCCATGTTCAAGAGGAAAAACTAGATCATGAATACCAACTTAGTCGATCTCGTTTACCTCTTTTCAGCGGTATTTTTTATTCTGGGCATCAAGGGCCTGACGAAACCCAAAACGGCCGTGCGCGGCAATATGATGTCAGCCATTGGTATGTTAATCGCCGTGGTCATCACGCTGCTGGATAAGAGCATCGTCAGCTACGAGTACATCATTGCCGGTGTACTGGTCGGCGGTATTGTTGGCGGTATTATGGCCACCAAGATCCAAATGACGTCCATGCCACAAATGATCGCCATGCTCAACGGCTGTGGCGGCGGTGCCTCACTCGGTCTGGCCGCTGCCAGCTATCTACTGACACTCGGCAGCGACGGCTACGAAAGCGGCGTTATGGGCGTGATTGCCGTTAGCTTTGTAATGATCACCGTACTTATTGGCTCGGTAACATTAACCGGTAGTTTGGTCGCTTTTGCCAAATTACAGGAATTAATTTCCGGCCAGTCGATTGGTTTTGCCGGTATCAAATTTCTCAATGCCGCATTGTTTATCGCTGCTATCGTCATGCTCGGCATGCTCTGCTTTGACCCCACTAACAGTACGCTGTTTTGGGGCTTAATTGCGGCCTCATGCATTCTTGGCATCACTATCGTATTGCCTATTGGCGGCGCGGATATGCCAGTTGTTATCGCTCTGCTGAATTCCTATTCAGGTATTGCTGCAGCGGCCGCTGGATTCATTATGGGTAATACCGTATTGATCGTCTCCGGCTCACTGGTTGGCGCCTCTGGTTTGATTTTGACCCAGATTATGTGCGTCGCCATGAACCGTTCGCTGACCAACGTCTTGTTTGGTGTTATGGCGGAAGGCAGTGAAACCATTGATGCCGATGAAATCTACGCCGGAAAAGTGAAGAGTGCTCAGCCAGAAGAAATTGCGATGATCCTCGAAACGGCCCGCCGTGTGGTTATTGTACCCGGCTTCGGTATGGCCATGGCCCAGGCCCAGCACGCGGTGCGCGAGCTGTGTGACGTGATGGAAGATAAAGGCATTGAAGTCGAATTCGCCATCCATCCCGTTGCCGGACGCATGCCCGGACACATGAATGTGCTGTTGGCTGAAGCGGAAGTATCCTACGACAAATTAGTTGAAATGGATCGCATCAACCCAACGTTTGAGCAAACCGATGTCGCCATTGTTATCGGCGCCAACGACGTGACCAACCCTATGGCCCGTGAAGACAAGGGGAGCCCCATTTACGGCATGCCTATTCTCAACGTGGACAAGGCCCAAACCGTCGTTGTCATCAAGCGTTCACTGAGTCCCGGCTTTGCCGGTCTGCCCAACCCGCTGTTTGCCCAGGACAATACTCTCATGGTCTACGGCGATGGTAAAAAAGCGGTTATTGATATTACCGCCTCACTCGATCTTGCTTAATTACGTCTTTAAGACTAGAGAAGAGAAATAAAAAAACCCCGCATTGCGGGGTTTTTTTATGGGTACATATTTTCAAGGCATGCCATACCCTCAATAATTTTAACTATCGAGAAAAGCCAACAGTTCATCGGTCTTCTGCACCATCAACGCTTCATCACCACGAGACTCAACATTTAAGCGCACCAAAGGCTCAGTATTCGACATACGCACATTGAAACGCCAATCGCCAAACGACATACTCACTCCATCGGTCTTATCCACCAGGTCAGCACTGGGCGCGTAATGTTTTTCGATACGGGCTAACATCGCGGCAGCATCGTCAACTTCGCGATTGATTTCACCACTCACCGGATAGCGTGCCTGGCTCTGCGCTATCAGTTCAAACAAACTACTGCCCGATGTGCTAATCAATTCGGCCACCAGTAACCACGGAATCATACCGCTATCACAGTAGGCAAAATCACGAAAATAATGATGCGCACTCATCTCTCCGCCGTAGAGCGCATTTTCATCACGCATCACTTGCTTGATAAAGGAATGCCCGGTTTTACTTTGAATCGCCTGACCGCCACATTGCTCTGCCAACTCGATGGTATTCCAGGTCAAACGCGGGTCGTGTATCACTTTACCACCGCCATTTTTCTTCAGGAAAGCAACAGACAGTAAACCCACCAAATAATAACCTTCGACGAAATGACCCTGGCTATCAAAAAAGAAACAACGGTCAAAGTCCCCATCCCAGGCAATACCCAAATCAGCCTTTTCGCGCTTGACGACGTCCGCTGTGGCAGCCCGGTTTTCTTCCAGTAGAGGGTTGGGGATACCGTTGGGGAAATGCCCATCGGGCTGATGGTTGACTTTAATAAATTCAAAGGGCAGGTGCGGCTCCAGCAAATCAACCACCGAACCCGCGCCACCATTACCCGCATTGACAACAATTTTTAAAGGCGACAGTGCCTTGATATCAATATAGGACAGCAGGTGACTAATATAGGCCTGTTTATCAGTGCTGTGACTCAACTCACCGCGGTGTGATGCATCGCTAAATTCACCCCTCTCGGCTAAGGCCTTAATATCAGGCAAGCCATCGTCACCACTGATGGGGCGCGCACCTTCGCGAACGAACTTCATGCCATTAAAGTCCATCGGGTTGTGACTAGCGGTAACCACCAGGCCCCCATCGTAACCGCCATTAAAGGTGGCAAAATAAATTTCCTCGGTGCCACATTCGCCGATATGCATCACATCGCAACCCGCATCGCGAATACCTTCCACCACCGCATCACAAAGCGAAGGGCTGGTGAGGCGAATATCGTGACCAACCACAATGCGCCTGGCATTGAGATACTGGGCAAAAGCGCGACCAATGCGGTAAGCAATGTTTTCATTCAACTCAACAGGCACCCGCCCACGAATATCATAGGCTTTAAAACAACTGTAATTCTCACCCATTATCTATTGCTCGCCCTTCAAGTAGATATTTTCATAGACATAATTGGTGGCTTCGACATAACCGTCGACACTACCGCAATCAAAGCGCTTGCCCTTAAACTTATACGCCAACACTTTGCTGCTTTTTGCCAATGACAACAGGGCGTCGGTCAATTGCACCTCACCGTTTTTACCCGGCGGCGTGTGTCGCAGCAGCTCAAAAATAAACGGCGTTAAAATATAGCGTCCAATAATCGCCAGATTGCTCGGCGCATCGGCAAGGTCCGGCTTTTCTACCATATCGGTCACACGGTACAAACCCGGCTCTTCCTCTACGCCAGCAATAACACCGAATTTTGAAATATCCGCGTCGTCAATCTCCTGAATGGCTATCACACTGCAGCCGGTGCGACGATAAATCTTTGCCAACTGCTCCATCACACTATCTCCCTCGGTAATACAGAGGTCATCGGCGAGCACCACCCCAAAAGGCTCCTGCCCAACTAACAGCTCGCCGGTCAAAATAGCATGCCCTAAACCCTTCATTTCTGACTGGCGAGTAGTCGTAAATTTAGCCTGGGTTATAACCTCTTTGATACTCGTCAGGTACTTTTCTTTAGAAGTACCGGCAATTTGGTGCTCCAATTCATAGCTGGTATCAAAGAAGTCATTGATAGCGCGCTTGCCCCGACCGGTAACAAAACAAATTTCATCGAGACCAGCACTCAGAGCTTCTTCAACACCGTATTGCACCAGGGGCTTGTTCACCACGGGTAGCATTTCTTTCGGCATGGCTTTAGTGGCGGGTAAAAATCGTGTGCCATAACCAGCAACGGGAAACAGGCATTTTTTTATCACAGACAAATCCTTTTCATTAGCGGAAGGAGGTTCATTAACAGCCATAATCTAACACCACAAAGCGCGGCAGGGAACTGTAACTAAAATCTATAGCTAATTGGGGCAAACCGACTCAAATAAATCCCGCCGCTTGATTGCAATGATCGCCGAATGCTACCCCGCCAATGTTACTGTCACCGTCATACATTGGCCCGGTAACACATTGTCTCGCCCAAACTGGACATAAGCCCCGATTACGCTAAACTAGCGCGTCTTTTTTGATCGCCCCGGCGCCATGCAGCGTCTTAATGTCCAAAGCAAGAGGTTACTTTTGAACGACTCCGATGCCCGCCAGCGTAACAGTTTTGACTACGACGATTTAATTGCCTGTTCCGAAGGCCGTCTGTTTGGCCCCAAGGCCGCCCAGTTGCCCGCTCCCAATATGCTCATGGCTGATCGCATCATCCATATCAGTCGAGAGGGTGGAGCTTATGGCAAGGGCGAAGTGATAGCCGAGCTCGATATCAAGCCCGATCTGTGGTTTTTCAACTGCCATTTCCCCGGCGACCCGGTCATGCCCGGCTGCCTTGGTCTGGACGCCATGTGGCAACTGACTGGCTTCTTTCTCACCTGGCGCGGCAACGAGGGTCACGGTCGTGCACTGGGCTCCAGCGAGGTGAAATTTACTGGCCAGGTGCTACCGACACACAAAAAAGTGACCTACCGCCTGGATATCAGCCGTGTGATTGAGCGCAAGCTCGTCATGGCCATCGCCGACGGTACGATGTTAGTCGACGATAAAGAGATTTACATCGCCAAAGGTCTGCGCGTTGGTCTCTTTACCTCCACTGACAACTTCTAAACAATTGGTTACAATCGCTAGTTTCTAACACCGAGTCAAGCGCTCTAACGAGCCAGGGATTATTAATGAGACGTGCAGTTATCACTGGAATGGGGGTTCTTTCTTGCCTCGGCGAAAACGCGGCAGAAGTCCTCTCCTCTCTACAAGCAGGAAAGTCGGGTATTAGCGCCAAAGATGACTACCGAGAGATGGGCCTCAAAAGCCAAGTCGCCGGGCAGATTCATATCGACCCCAAAGACCACATCGACAGAAAGCATTTACGCTTCATGAGTACCCCCGCTGTTTATGGCTACATTGCCATGCAGCAAGCCATTGATGACGCACAGCTTGGAGAGAGCGATGTGTCCAATCCGCGCACTGGCCTCATCATGGGCTCAGGTGGTATTTCAGGCGAAAAATTTGTCGAATCTATAGACATTATGCGCAGTAAAGGCGTACGTAAAATGGGTCCCTACAGGGTCACCCAAATCATGAGCAGCTCAGTCTCCGCCTGTCTAGCCACGCCTTTTAAGATCAAAGGCTTGAACATGAGCATCTCTTCAGCCTGCGCTACTAGCGCGCACTGCATCGGCGCAGCTGTAGAGCAAATCCAGCTCGGCAAACAGGACATCGTCTTTGCCGGTGGTGCTGAGGAAGAACACTGGTCCATGGTCAGCATGTTTGACGCTATGGGCGCACTGTCATCTAAATACAACGATTCTCCTGAAAAAGCCTCACGAACCTATGATGTCGACAGAGACGGCTTTGTGATGTCCTGTGGCGGCGGCTGTTTCGTGGTTGAAGAACTCGAACACGCCAAAGCGCGCGGTGCTAAAATCTACGCTGAAATTGTGGGCTATGGAGCCACCTCTGACGGCTACGATATGGTCGCCCCCTCTGGTGAAGGCGCCGTTCGGTGCATGCAGCAAGCCCTCGCAACCACCGAAGGCAGCATTGACTACATCAACACCCACGGCACCAGCACGCCGGTGGGAGATGTGCAGGAAATTGCCGCCATCCGCGAGGTATTCGGCACCGACGGTCCGCCCATTGGCTCCACCAAGTCCCTTTCCGGTCATTCACTGGGCGCAGCTGGCGTGCACGAAGCCATCTACAGTCTGCTAATGATGGAAAATGACTTTATCGCGGTATCGGCCAACATCGAGAACCTTGATCCCGACGTTGCCGATATGCCGATCGTTACAGAAAAAGTTGATAATGTGAAACTTGAGCGCATTATGTCCAACAGCTTTGGCTTTGGCGGCACGAATGCCACACTGGTTTTGCAGAAATTCCAGAGCTGAAAATTAAGCACTTGAGCTCATAGGCTAGAACAGCAACAGCCGAACGATTAATGTCAGCACCACGCATTCATAAAAAAACCCGCGACATCACTATCTTTCGCGGGTTTTTTTATGCTCCAGCCAATCCTATTGGCGACATGCCTGGCGCAACACAACTGGCATATTAAATGACGCCCTTTTTAGCCAAATAATCAACCAACTGCTCGGCGCAAGTACCCACATCATTTTTTCCTGTATCAACCAATAGATCAGGGTTTTCTGGTGCCTCGTAGGCAGAGCCAATACCTGTAAAGTTAGGAATTTCGCCGGCTCGTGCTTTTTTATACAAGCCTTTGGGGTCGCGCTCTTCGCAGACATCCAGTGATGCTGAAACGTGCACTTCAATAAACTCATCCTCTTCCACCAAATTGCGAGCCAGCTCGCGCTCAGTGCGGAAGGGGGAAATAAAGGCCGTCATTACAATCAAACCCGCATCGACAAACAATTTTGCGGTCTCGCCAATGCGCCGAATATTTTCTACCCGTGCTTCATCACTAAAGCCCAAATCACTGTTCAAACCCTGACGCACATTGTCGCCATCGAGCAAATAACTATGATGGCCACGCTCGAACAAGGCCCGCTCTAAGGCATTGGCCAAGGTCGATTTGCCCGAACCACTAAGACCCGTAAACCAAATCACACAAGGTTTTTGTTGTTTTCTTTCCGCTCGTTCTGCTTTACTGACAATGGATTCGTGCCAGGTTAAATTCGTACTCACTAGTCGTTTCCCTGAAGTAGTTAAAGAAAATCATATTTTAAAGCATGCTTAAAACGGAATGTCGTCGTCAAAATTATCGAATCCCGCTGGCGCATTTTGTGTAGGTGTCGACTGGGCCGCTGGCTTCACTGGTGCTTGCTGAGCACGCTGAGGCTGGGCCGCTGGTGCACCTTGTTTTTCATAGCCTTGGCCCGCGCCCTCGCCGCCACGGCTATCCAGCATCTGCATTTCATTGGCCACAATTTCAGTGGTATAACGATCCGCACCTGTGTTTTTGTCCTGCCATTTTCGCGTCCGCAATGAGCCTTCAATGTAAACCTTACTGCCCTTTTTCAGGTACTCCCCAGCAATTTCTGCCAGGCGATTAAAGAAAACCACCCGGTGCCACTCCGTACGCTCCTGAGGCTGGCCACTTTGCTTGTCTTTCCAGGTTTCACTGGTGGCGATGGTCAGGTTCGTTACCGCACCACCCGAAGGCATATAGCGTGTTTCCGGATCCTGCCCCAGGTTGCCAATCAAAATCACTTTGTTTATGCCTCTGGCCATACTTACCTCCTACTTATTGACTCGTCGAGTTAATTACCCTGCCTCACGCATTGAAGTTTAACCTTTCAATGCGGATAAATACTATCGACAGATGATCCGCTATCCAGCCGACTTGTCCTGCACTGAAGACGCCAGCAGTGCATCCATCCGCTCTTGATCAAAATGCGCATCATCGACCTTGACATAGGCCATATTTTGACCGGGAATAATCACTACATCGACCACACCGGCAATCTCTGTCATCAAGCCTTTCGCGTCGAGCTGCCTCTGCCCCGTCAAACACACTTCAACACTGCGCAGGTAACGCGGCGGCTGCATAGTCATCGCAAAGCCCAACCACAACAAAGCGGCAACCAAGGATGCCCAGAAAACTGCACCATTGCCAAATTGCTGAGCCACGATACCCCCCACAACACCCCCACAAAAGGTGCCGAGAAATTGACTGGTCGAATAAACGCCCAGTGCCGTGCCCTTAATGCCCGCCGGGCTCAGCTTGCTCACCAGTGACGGCAGGGAGGCTTCGAGCAAATTAAAGGCCATGAAGAATACCAGCAAGCCGGCAACCATCATGTTAAATGTCGACCCGGCACAGGCCATCATCACCTCAGCCAGAGCCAGCAAGGCAACGGCGATGATAAACACCGGCTTCATTTTTCGTTTCGATTCGCCATACCAAATAAAAGGTACCATCAGTAGAAAACCGCCACCCATAGTGCCTAAGTACAGCAACCAGTGGCGATCGCGGGAAAAATCGAAGGTCTGCTCCAGCATCAAAGGCAGTGCCACCCAGGTTGCCATTTGCGCAAAATGCAAGGCGAAAATCCCGATATTCAAACGCCGCAACTCAGTATCTCTCAATACCCGGCCCAACATCGATGGCAAGGGGATCACCTCGTGGCCACCGTGTCGCGCCACCGGACTCGGCACCGCAAAAGCCACCACCACAATACCCATAGCCGCCAGCACTGATGTCACCCAAAACACCCCGGACAAGCCCCAGTAACTGGCAATAATGGGGCCCAGTACCATCGCCAGGCCAAAAGACAGACCGATACTACCTCCAATAGAGGCCATCGCTCGTGTACGGTTCTGCTCTTTCGTGAGATCAGACAACAGAGCCATCACCACACTGGCCACCGCACCGGCACCCTGCAGGGCACGCGCAGTAATTAGCCCAACCATAGAATCCGCCGTTGCAGCCAGTAAACTACCCGCCAAAAACAGCAACATACCCGCGAAGATCAAGGGCTTGCGACCAATGCGATCGGACAACAAACCAAAAGGAATTTGTAGTAGCCCCTGACTGAGGCCATAAATACCCAGACCGACACCCACCAGCAGAGCTGAGCTACCCGAATACCCTTCTGCATACAGGGCGAAGACGGGGAGGACCATAAATAAACCAAGCATACGGCTGGCGTAGAGAAAGGCCAGAGCCAGCAGCGCACGGACTTCGAAAGAATTCATTGAATTAACAACTATCGCCTATAGGCAAATGATTAATAATGCCCAGGGGACATTACAGTGTTTGCGCAAAAGGCCATATTGTACAGAAGCACCCCTGCGATGCGCACTGCTAAATAACACCCGGCGAATAAGCGTTGAAAATAAACGTGACGACAAGCCCTCGCAGTGGGCGGTAACGAAGGTTATTTTTCCTCTGCCCGCCCGTATTGGTCGTCAAAGCGCACGATATCATCCTCACCGAGATAATCACCCGTCTGTACTTCAATAATTTCCAGAGGGATAACTCCCGGGTTTTCTAAGCGATGTTTCATGCCAATGGGAATATAAATGGACTCATTGACCGATAACATCACCTTCTCATCACCGCGGGTCACCAGCCCCGTACCCTGCACCACCACCCAATGTTCGGCCCTGTGATAGTGCTTTTGCAGTGACAGCTGCGCACCGGGGTTCACCACGATGCGCTTCGTTTGATAGCGCTCATTGGCGGCAATTGAATCGTACATTCCCCAGGGACGATACACTTTACGGTGGGACTCGCGTTCACTACGGCCCCGAGTCTGTAGTTGATTAACCACCGATTTTACCTCTTGCACGCAACTTTTGTCGGCCACCAAAACAGCATCATCAGTTTCCACCACTACCAAGCCCTTAATGCCGACTGTCGCCAACAAACGGCCATTGGTGTGTAAATAAGAATCGTGGGTATCGACTGCGAGCACATCACCTTTGCAGGTATTGCCCTGTGCATCTTTTTCGGAAATATCCCACAGCGCCGACCAACTGCCGATATCACTCCAACCAGCATCGAGAGGAATCACTACAGCACTGTCTGTTTTTTCCATCACCGCATAATCAATGGAATCATCAGGACAGGCAGAAAACGCCGCTTTGTCGAGGCGAGTAAAATCGAGATCGACACTGGCACCCTCAAACGCGGCCTGACAGGCACTGAGCATCTCCGGCTGATAACGCGCCAGCTCCTCAAGATAACGGCCCGCCCTAAAGGCGAACATGCCACTATTCCAGTAATAATCACCGCTATCGACGTAAGCCTGTGCGGTCGCTAAATCCGGTTTTTCGACAAATTGCTGAATGTTGTACGCCCTAAATCCAGCACCCTCAGCACTCGCTGCCTGAATATAGCCATAACCCGTTTGTGCAGACGTTGGCACCACACCAAAGGTCACCAACGCACCTTTTTCCGCTTCGCAACAGGCCAGCTCAACGGCTCTATGGAAAGCCACAATATCTTCAATCACATGATCAGCCGGCAAGACCAGCAAGATGTCATCAGGGGCAGCCGCCAGGGCCGCCAGGGCAACAGCGGGTGCAGTATTACGGCCAACGGGCTCCAGTAAAATCCCCTGCGCCACCAAGTCTATCTCGCGCAGCTGCTCGGCCACCATAAAACGGTGTTGCTCGTTGCAAATCACTAGCGGCGACAGGGCTTCTGCGCGCAGACCCTGTAAACGGCCCAGTGTCGCTTGCAGCATGGTTTGCTCACTCGCCAAAGGAATAAACTGTTTGGGATAATGCGCCCGCGAGAGAGGCCAAAGGCGACTACCAGAACCACCAGAAAGTACAACAGGTATCATTTTACAGTCCTTCACTAGAGAGAGCCCTTTTTTGCAGCAAGCCATTGTAGGACCATGCTGCGTCGTTTAAAAAGATCCACCGTTGGTAAACAAGTGCTCTTAAAATAATAAAACTATTAGCAACGTACTATGCGGCGCTATTGTCCATTGCTTGCTCAACAATAGCCATAAACTCATGGCGGAAGTGCCCAGGGGAGAAACGCGCCGCATTGGCTGCGCAAGCCTGTGATGAAATAGCATCCGGCAATGTCTCAAAACGTTCAACTGCCGCCATCACACTGTCTGCCGTTTGCTGATCAAAAAACAAGCCCGTTGGTGAATAACCAGCATCTACCGGGTCTGAACCGGTATAGGGAATCACACTATCCAGAACACCGCCAACGCCATAGGCAATAACCGGTGTACCACAGGCCTGGGCCTCAACGGCGACAATGCCAAAATCTTCATGGGCCGCAAACACAAAGGCCCGAGCGCGCTGTAAATAACCCACCACGACCTCCCGCGACTGATAGCCCAACAACGTCACATTCGGTCCCGCCATGGCCTCTAGCTTTTTAAACAGGGGGCCGTCACCAATCACCACCAAACGCTTGCCGGGCATCGCGTTAAACGCCTGAATGAGCACTTCGACCGCCTTGTAGTGCACCAGCCGAGAAACCGTAACGTAGAAATCCTCTTTAATTTCGGTACACGTAAAATCATCGAGAGCCACCGGCGGATTTAACACGCGACTTTCGCGCTGCCAGCACTGTGCAATCCGCTCCGCAATAAAATGGGAGTTGGCCACTAACTGCCCGCCCCGCCCCGCCGTTTTAATATCCCAGCGGCGCAGACCCGCAAGAAAAAAACGCGCCAACTTGCGCAATGGCTCCAGGCTTACAGCCTGCTGCAAGTAGAGCTCTTGCTGGTCCCAGGCATAGCGAATAGGTGTGTGCACGTAACTCACATGGGTTTGGTCAGGCCGAACCTTGACACCCTTAGCAAAGGCCCAGCTACTGGATATAACGAGATCATATTGACTCACATCGAGCGCCTCAATGGCACGGGGCATAAGGGGTAAAAAGTGGCGAAAATGGCGCTGCACACCCGGCAGACGCTGAATAAAACTGGTGGTTATTTTACGGCCTTGAAGAAAACCACGTTCCGCGGGCGGCATAACATCCACCAGGGTGAAGATATTGGCATCGGGGTAACATTGCAGCAGCTGCTCAAGCACCAGCTCCGCACCACCGCTGGCAGCGAGCCAGTCATGCACGATAACAGTTTTCATTCAAATAAAAGACCGTAGCAGTGACACAAGACATGTTTGATAGGTAAACCACTTGATGAGAAAGCCATTAATAATCGCTCAATGCCCATCAAAACAGCAGTAACAAAGAGAACTACTGCGCCAGGTCAATATTCTAGTGCCATCTTCAGCCTTCAAAAAACGCCATTACAAGCACAGCACACAAACCGCAACCTTATTCCTGTGAAGTTTCTTGCTCACTCACACAATAAACCAGAATGAATCAATTTGACGTTAATATATCTTCGCTAATCAGAATCGACCGTGAACCACAGAATTTAATTATTCGGTCTTTTCAGGCAAATCGTCTTGTAGCGCCTGCATATAGGCATTACGCGCCGTTTGGGCCAGTGCTAACTGAGTATTCAAGCGTTTCATTTCATTTTCAGCAATTTGCACCCCACGTAATTGACCCTGTGCATTTTCTGATAAATCGCTTAAATTATATTCAACATTGTTAATCTGAATTTTTTGGTCTGACTTTTCTGCCATGTCTTGCCTCTTAATTTACTATGTCATGCTTAAACAGGAGTATTA
The DNA here is from genome assembly GCA_913058345.1 of uncultured Gammaproteobacteria bacterium. Taxonomy (GTDB): domain Bacteria; phylum Pseudomonadota; class Gammaproteobacteria; order Pseudomonadales; family Porticoccaceae; genus Reddybacter. Next base: position 112,342 of record CAJXQR010000009.1, on the reverse strand, counting down.
TTGAAAAATTCCAGCTTGTGTCAATTAACTGCCACTGCGCCTTGCTTCAAAAGGAAGCCAATCACCCTTGATTTTTTTCAAATGGCAAACATCCTCCGGAACTGAATCATAACGACGATCGCTACCCGTCAAATTAATAACAATCGTTTCTTTCGCATCAAATCGACCTTGCTTAGCAAGCTTAATGACTGCCGCAACAGCGGTTGCAGCGGAAAAACAGATTGACAAGCCTTCCAGCTCCAAAATAATATCTTTTGCCTCTCTAATTTCAGCTTCAGTAGCAGAGGTAAATACCCCTCCGCTTTGATCAACAATCTGTTTCATATACGGATACACTTTGGTTGGATCACCGCGCAATATTGCTTTTGCAATACCCTGGGGGTTTTTCACAATGTGCTCTTGTTTTATAACTGGTGAATTTTCATTCCACGCCTTAACCATAGGGCTACAGCTGTCCTGTTGTGCGCATAAAAGTTTAGGCCTCTTCTGCACAATACCGAGTCTCTGCAGTTCTTCTGATGCTTTATAACAACCATAGACACCCATCGCGCTCGACACAGCCTGCACGTACCAGTCGATGGGCTGCTGGATTTGATCGACAGACTCTAGCAAAGCCAACTTCAGACCCTCACGTCTACCCAAGTTAAAAAAACCGCGTTCCGAAGTAAAATTCATTTTTTGTGCAAAAACCGCAGCGGCATTAAAGGCCTCGGCAAAGCTCGCATCATGCAAAATGTAATGCGTGAGTTGTTGGCTAGGCACATAGTTTACCCTGCTACGAAATTCGCTGCCGGTAAACAAACTCATTTCAAGGTCAGGAATTAGACGCAGCAAATAAGCATAGGCCGTTGAGCTATTGCCTGTCGAAGATGTGCAAAAATGACGAACCCCACTTTCAAATAAATAGGGCAGAGAAACAGCTGCCATTCTATATTTTGTCGTGCCCGTCGGATTAGCCGTTTCGTCTTTCAAAAAGAGATTCTGCAGACCCAGCCGATCACCCAGAGATTGACTGTGAATCATGGGTGTCATTGCCGCCTTTTTTGGCAATAACTCTCTGTCTTTGACCGGAATAAGATCAAAGTAACGTTCATAAGGGTTAGCCGAATCTTTCAGTGTCACTTTCGATAGATCAAAAACTGCCTCTGTTAAGGACCCACATTTTTCACAAAAAGGGCTGTACTTGGCAGATTGTTCACAACTGCATTTTATACAAACAACTTTAAATTTATCACTCATCGCTGAACCTGTCGGGCGACAAAAATTCGAGCCCTGTATCACTGTCTCCATTAATCAAGCCAGCTAACGTTTTCGCGATACCTGAACTTAACAAAACACCTTTCGAGCCACCCCCTGTGCCAATAAAGATATTTTCGTAGGGGGTTATTTTTCCTACAACCGGCAAACTGTCCTCGGCCATAGGTCGATAGCCAGCATCGTGCTCGATACAGGCTATTTTTGTTATCCCGGGTAAAATCCGGCGTAAATTTGCTAAAATTTCTTCTCTGCCAGCAGCTGTGATGCCAGGTTCTGGCAAAGAGCCCGATTGTGTACCCCCCGCCCAATAGAGGCCCGGCTTAAATTGATACAAGCCTGTCAGACCATACGTAATATCTAAAGGCAGCGGTGGGCCATTAATTTCAACCAACAATAGTTCACCTTTTACTGCGCGTACTTTCAAGGCCGGTTTAATCGGTTTTAATATTTCTGCCGTCCACACGCCACTGGTTACAGCGACAGACGATATTGGAATTTTATTATTTTCAACGACTACGTGCGTTGCTTTTTCACCAGCGAAATGTATCTCACGCACATTCTTATCGACAAATTGAGCCCCTAAACGTTGCGCTGATTTTTTCAGGGCGGCGACATATAACTGCGTGTTAACACTTAAATTTCCCGTAGTGAATAATCCGCCGACGCAATTGTGACTGATTCTACTCTCTAATTGAGCAACTTCGCTCGACGTTAACCAGCGCGCATCAAAACTCTGGGCTTGGCGATAGGGCTTTTGCATACGCTTTAGCCCTTGCTCATCGTCATCATTGAAGGCTAGAAATAATCGATCAACAACCTTTAAGTTAAAATCCAGGCCAGATATTTTTTGAATTTCATCTGAATTCGCAAGGTGCTCTTTATAGCTCTCAAGATAGAAATCTTCCATGATTCCTGGCATAGCTGGGCCATGAAAAGGGTTTATACCACCGGGGTTACAACTTGTACCTGAGTACTCAACTGTATGCCCGTCATAAACGGTCACTGCACATCCTTTTTTTGCTAAAGAAAATGCCAGAAATGCCCCTGTAATGCCTGAACCAATGACCGCTATCATACGTTGTTATACCAACAATTTAGTGTAGAGCGCCGCTATCAATGGTGATAACGATAGGTCGCACGTTTCTTACCGCCTCTGTCAGAGTATGGCGCCCGGTTTTGCCATTAACATTTTGAGGCAAAGCGGTGACCGGATAGATATGCTTAGGAAACAACGCTTCCCCCAAACCCTTCTGTTTAAATTGAGACAACAGTGAATTCAGTGTCACTTCTACATTTTGACCCTTTGCAACACTAATTGCCGCAGCCAATACAGTGAAGCCGTCCTGGTCTTGATCAGTAAAACACATACCCTCGCTTATCCCCTCAGTAGAAACGATAAGCTCATCTATTTCATGGGGGTTAAATTTAACACCGCCGATATTCAAGTGATCTTTTACTCGACCACGGATGTACAGTTGGCCACTAGCGCCTAGATAGCCAATATCACCCGGGTAGAACCAGCCCTCCCTGAACGCCTCGGCTGAGGCTTGGGGTGCATCTTTATAGCCTGCGATTTGCGCCCTCGACTTTATTCTAATTTCACCAAGCTCGCCTGGCTTTAAAGCCTTGTTGTCCTTATCAACGATTTCAACACTAGGGCCCGTGTTTACAGTACCCACAGATGTATCGTTGGAATACTCTGCTATCAGACGTGTCGTTACCGGGCCGGCCTCGGTCGAGCCATAACTGACGCGAACCGTTTGAAAATACTGCAGCAGCACTTTCAGTAATTTTGACGGTAAACCGGACCCAACCACTTTAGCCTGAAAAATTTCCGGTTTTGACGGCACTGGAACATCTGCTAATAAGGATTTGAACTGGGCCGGAGACGCAACGACATGATTGACACCTAACCCAGACATGGCTTTATACGATTCAGCCAAAACATAGGTACCGCCTTTCAAAAAGGTTGCCAGCATGTGTAAAACGGCCATATTCGAAATTTTGATAAATTTCGTCGTCAATAATAAGGGGGTTTGTAAATCTTGAAATTCTGTCAGTGAAATAGCACGTTCAAACATCATTGTGCTGCTAATCGCCATTTTTTTTGGCTCACCCGTCGTACCTGATGATGCGGCTATAAAAAAGGAGTCATCATCTCCGTAGCCATCAAACTGCAAACTCTCATGCGCTTGATAGTTTGCGGGCAGGTCGGTAAAAAAATCATGGCTCACTTTTAGATAAATACCTGGCAGGTCACCATCTAATCTATTTGTGAGTACTCTTGACACGTCAAGGGAGGACCCCTCTGCCAGATAAGCCGGGTCGTGTTGGATCCAATGCGCACCAAGAAGAGATACCGCTAGCGTTGTGACTATCGGGCCAATGCTCTCTACTCCCGTTGGCTTCATGTCGATACTGACCAGAGCACCTTGTTCAACACCCTTATTTTTTAAGTGTAAGGCACATGAAATCACTGCACTTTTGAAACCGGCATAGGTTAAATCGCCATTGCCGCTTCTTATTGCAATACGCTCACGATAGGTCTCTGCTAACGACAAAAACATAATTCCCAAACTATTTTGTTTCATTGATTTCAATCCCAACGCTTGAATCGTGTTTTAAATCTTTTCTCGCAATCTCACTGATTAGGCAATGCACTCAGCAATTTTTTGCGCCGCATCCTATTGTATTTTTTGTCGCTCACATAATAAACCCCAGTCCATTGCTGAACCGGGGTTTATCGATTTTGTACCTTTAAACAGGTACCAGAGCTTCATCTATACGCTGAATCCACCCTGCTATAACTGTAAAACTATAACTGTAAAGCTATGAGTCTAAAACTAATCGTTAAACAAAGCCCTGTTTTACCAGGGCAATGCCATTAGATCAAGGTTGTAGTAGCTGCAATCAAGGAGTCACCGAAGTCAACGATGCCAACCAGGTTAGCTGAGGTGAACTCATCCGTTGTGCCAACGGTTGCGGTCAGCTCAAAGACCTTGTATTCACCATCGTTGAAGTCATTTTCAACAAAAATAACGTTCTTGATGATGCTTCCCACCAAGTCAGTATTGCTGTTGCCCACATCAAGATCAGCTTCGGTGATATTACCAAAGTCATCGGCACCAGCAGTGTTTGTACCTTGGATAGCAGCCAGTAGCTCAGATGCTGTTAAGTTAGCCCAGGTTTCTTGTACAGTAGTAATGTCTTCAACAAAGTCGTTGAAAATATAGACTTCATTCGCTTCAACACTCTGACCACCAGCGAAACTACCTTGAACACCGACTGTTGGAATTACTGTTTGTGACTCGATACTTGTACTAGCACTTTCTAAACCACCCAGATAAGCGGTGACATCCAGCGCGTCCTGGTTAGTGGCGGTACCATCACCATCAGGAGCGGCGATATCAAAGTTAAAGATAGTATTGTGACCAATTGAAGAGCCCGACAGCACGACGATGTCATTCGACTCATCATCAGTACCCAGAACAGCCACGTCATCACCCGAACCCAGATTAACAATATTGTCGCTTACGGCATCACTTGCAGAACCGCTAAGGGCTAGTACTTCAGTATCGATTAGCAAAGCTGCATTACTTGCCGCTGTATCCAGAGCAGCTTGCGTAACATTGACGTCTGAGTCAGCATTCAGCAATTCCCAAGCTGTATCCAGGGTACTGCCATCAGTCGTTTCGCCCGCTGTAGCAGTGTAAGAGGTAATATCAAAATCAAGATCGTCTGCGTCAAACTCACCGTCAACCAAGGAGGTGATGACCAGCGTATTTCCTGGGCCGTCAGTCGCCACCAAGAGCTTGCTTAGTACGGCATCATCGTTAATCGCTTCTTTAATGGCCTGGTTGATTTGCGCGCGGTTACCAATATGGTCTGTTGTACCAATTTCAACGGTACTTTCAAAACCTTTGGCTCCAGCCACTGCAGCACCTGTAGTAAGACCTGAAGTAGCAGAAGTTGTCGCACCAGAGAAGGTCACGGTCAGCTTGGCTTTGTACAACAACTGGTCAGTCACATTGGCCATTGTAACGACATCACTTTGCAGGTCGGCAAGGTTATTGTTTATCGCATTCACAACCCAAGCGGCCTTAGCGCCAGTATTGTCAGTGTAAACCGTGTCATTACCCGAACCGGCGTTAATAACAAAGTTACCCGCACCACTGGTTGTAATTGTGTCGTTACCAGCATCACCGTTAACCATTAAATTGGCATTTAAGGTGCTGTTGATGTACCAGTTATCGGCGTCATCAGCACTGTCGGTAATGAACGTAGTAATGGTGTCATTACCATTGCCACCATTGGCAACAAACGTGAAGTCTTCGCGCGTGGTTGTACCCGCAGCAGCCAGGTTTCCTTCGCTTATATCAATAGACAGCGAGTCGTTGTTTTGACCCAGCGTATAGATGAAGTCAACATTGTCGGCTGTCTGGTTGGTTGCATCGTCAGTCAAGGTCATGTATTTCGCTGTTACGCTGTCGCGCAGCTCAGCAGTGATATTGACTGAACCTTCCATCGCTGAGGCATCAAACAAACGCACATCGGTAAAACCAGCAGTGCCATTAGCGGGGTCAGAACCATCGCCCGAACCGGGAATGTCGTTATCGCCATTAGTGTCGCCAGCGACGGTCAAGTCACCTTTGGTTTCGCCATTAACCACATAGACTTCTTGCAAGGTGTTATTGGTTGAGCTGATTTCCTGATTCTGGCTGGAACGCTCAACAGTAATATCAAAACGCTCAACGCCTTTAGAAGTGGATGTTTCACCCGTTGACATACCACCGATAATCAGATCACCGCCCATAGAGCCGCGGCCAACGTCATCAAGAATGATAGTGCTGGTGATCAGGTTGCCTGTTTGAGAAGGAGGCAAGGTGTCCTGAACCAAGTGAAGACCCGAGCTCGATGGCACAGTACCATCAGCTGTTGTCCATGCACCTTCTTCAATAATACCAGAGCCAGCATTGGTCAATGTAATCGTCTGACCCGTCAGGCTGTTTCCAGACACTGTATCAATTGCCTGAAAGGTGCCAGAAATAGACGCTGTAAAGTCTTCCAAACCTTCGACTGTAGCCAAGGCGTCTTGAATGCCCGTCAACAACTCTGAATAGGTTGTCGCGTCATCAATCGCATCAGAGCTGACCTCGTAGCCAGTGCCATCCAATTTAAAGGTAAAGCCGTTAAAGGGGTTTTCCAACAATGGATCGAGGCCAGCATCGGCGCTACGTGTATCCATTAATTCAAGATTTAATACCGCACCGGCAGTGACGGCAGGCGCAGCGCGCAGTGAATGCTGGTCAAAGTACAAACCATAATCTACATCACCTGGATCGGTTTGGATCATACCAACGGTAATGTCTTTGGTGATTTCGCTGCTTTCGATGCGTACATCTTCAATGATCAGATCTTGACGTGAGTTATCTGTGTCATACCGAGTCGTGCCCACCATACGCTCTGCATCGATTTGCACTTGAGCTTCGTTAGCGATGTTGTTCTCTGCACCGTAGCCACCGTAAGATTGAGCACGAACGGCGAAATCTTCAACGCTTGTGGTGTGCAGTGTGATCGCAAAGTTTTGCGAGCTACCGACGTCAGCGTACAGAGAGTCATGCCCAGCGCCACCGTCAATCATGTCGCCCGACTGTGCTGTATTTTGGTTGTCAAAAATATAGCCGACAAACTCGTCGTCCAACTCTGTACCGGTTAAATTGTCTTGGTCCGTGGTCAGTAAGAAGGTGTCGCCATCGTTATCACCGCCACCGCCATTACCACTATCTGCCAACGCATCAACGCTCGTCTTAGCAGAAGTCACGGTCGCATCATCACTGGTGACTACCAGGTCGCCACCAAAGGCTAAAGATGTTGCGTAGTCCGCGGGTGGAGCATAGACATTCTCAGCTGTGTAGTTTGAGACTTCAACACGGTTGTTGAACTGGTCCTGCGCTGCGCCAGCATTTTCAGGCTGCTGGGCTGCAAAGATCAAGGCCTCAACCACAGAGCCACGTGTTTCGCCAGCATCAAGTTTTGCTACCCAAAAGGCAATACCATCTGGATCTTCAACATTGGTTTTACCCAAAGTGTTAACGTAAATATGCTCAACAAAGGATTGGTTAGCATCAAGGGCGGAACCAAAATAAGCTTGAGCATCTGCAGTCGCTAATGTCTCGTCGATCAGCTGACTTTTTGTCCCGGCATAGTTCTGCCAATACTGGCTGCCCTCGCCTTCCGACGCCCGATTGAAAACGGCGACGTAGATCTCGGAAATTTCTGTTTGTGTAAATGGCATAATTTTTCTTCTCCAATTGGAAATATAAAGTTAGCAACCATGCATAACTGACACTGTTGCGATTATCACATCAAAAAGGTGCACCAATTATCTGCGCGGGATAAACGCCTACTTCTACAAGACCCGTTTCGGGCCTTCACGCTAAGTGGCATTTGGATTACCGCCTACCACCTGCAGTCATGCTTACGAACAAGTCTCGTGTCAGTAAAAGCAAGCAACTGCCGTCTACCCCTCACAACTGTGCAGCTAAACTACAGCCGAACTATCGATAGCATTCTATATTTTCATAAAACGCGTCCCGGAGTATAACAAGAAACCTAGTTGATACTACCTAATTTAAAAAAAAATTCTAAAATCTTGCTTAGTCTGTCGCACTTTTACCACTCGCCTAGAAAACGGTCTTGCGGGCCAGGATAATAGTTGCACGTCATTTTCATGGCGCTCTTTTCCTCTCCTCCTTTTTTGCTCAAACCCCTTTATATATAAAGTATTAAGGGTTCATTCTAATAACTCATTTCAGGCTTGGCCGTGACGGAAAGCACAATAACATGGCCGCCCTCGAAAGGCTTAATCCGTCAAATTCAAAGCTAGAAACAACTTCGCCTACCCGCTGTAAGTTAAAATAAGCAGCTTCAGTGGGTCGTGATCTTATTCGCACTGCCGCGCACTACGTTCTTTGCCTACGCTTGAGCAGTGGCTTTTCGGCAAGAAAGACACCGATTATTGAAATGATGGCGGTCATACCCAGCAACAGGGCCCAGTAAAGCAGTGAATGGCTAGTCGCCACATCCCAAAAATCCAACAGCCATATCACAAGAAAATGCGTCAAAAAAACACCGTACGACAACGAACCCATAAAACGATTATAAGGCAGCTTAATTGACGACAAATACGCTGTGGTAATCAAGGGTATGCCTATGAGCATGCCAATCAGTGTTTCTTTCATATACGCTCTAGGGAACAGACCTGTCCCCTCAAACAGCAAATACACCAAGCTTAAAGCAACAAAAAACAGCAATGGCAGGGTGATTTTATGCCTGCCTGCCTGGCTTTCTTTCAAATAACTACCTATCAGAAAGACGTACAACACCCCCGGCAGCAAGCGGTAACCGTAGTGATCGGCATTAATATAGGTAAGATTTGCCGCTATATAAACGGCAAAGCTCATGCCAAAAAGCACCAGCCTAATTCGCGGGTACACTAGTGCCAAAGGCAATACCAGATATGCCTGTAGCTCTGCACCTAAGGACCACGCTTGCGGTATCAAGTTCCATGCGGGTGCTGACATGACGGTACTATCAAGGTACATGTAGTAGTTTAACGGAATAATCAAGATGTTATTCAATAACGCTAAGGGCTTGTAATGCGGATCGCCATAGTCCGTAATCAGTAAAAATAACAACACTAGCAACGCAGCGTAGAAGTATAGAGGGGTGATTCTAAGTAGACGGTCGCGATAAAAACGCCACAACTTATTCGGTCCATCAGCGATGACCTCATGCCAAAGATGCGTTACTACAACACCAGCCAACATGTAAAACATCACAACAGCAATCACGCCTGGATTAAGACTGTAAATCCTAACATCGACATGGGACAACAATACGACTGTCGCCAATAGCAGACGAATATAACCTAGCACTAGCCCACCCTTCTCTCAAACAGCCTTTGAATAAGTCATGAACTCCCGCCTAACGGTTGAAATGGTTAGCGTCCTCTGCGAAAAACTGCGTAGTAGTACGATGTTACGTAGTTTTTTCGCTCTGGGTCGAAGGATTCCAGCGCGCCACCTTCTGCGCCAAAACATGATCGGAAGCGTGTTAACAACCATCAACCGCAAGCAAACTAACAACTTCACTCTTCCCTTCATTGAGACATCAAAACCAGCCGCTCAACACTTATCTCGCCAGCGGTAAGCCGACATTGCACATCAAAATCGTCGACCTGTGCGGATAGTTCAAACGACAATCTCAGCAGCACCTGCTGATCATTCGTCGGAGTGAAGTCAATTTCGTTTTGTGCCGCAATAGCAACACCGTCGCCATAAACACACACAGAACAGCAACCCCTTGTACGCTGTGTTGGTCGATCCCAGATTTCGAGTACATAACGACCAGCAGCTAATACCTTGTTCGGTCCGCTAAACAGCAGACCGTGCCTGCCTCGGCTTTTAATCAATGGGCCAACGGGCTGCCCAACGCCTACCGTCAAGTCATAACCGCAGTAAAAAGTTTGCGGTTCAGATAACGGAACAAGCAACTCATCCAGCACTGCCTTCACAGATACCGCTGTATCGCGCCATTGCCTGGGTCGATAAGTTGCCCTAACCTGCTCAGCGAGTCGCTCGCGGTAATCGTGGTCACAGACTATTCGCTCTATCTCTTCAGCCCATGCACCCGAATGCCAGGGATCAATATAGGTGGCGAGATCCCCACCCACCTCTTTTAACGAACCACGATCAGAGCTAAGCACGATCTTACCCAGAGCCAGTGCTTCCGCAACGGGCAAGCCCCAGCCCTCGTACAACGATGGGAATACGCAGCAGACCGACTGCTGGTATAACAGTTGCAGCTCAGCATCGTTGACGTGATTGCACAGCACGATAGTGTCTTTTATTACCGGGTCGAGCTCAATGTCTTTCAGCAACTCATCTACTCCCCAGCCGCGCATGCCAACAAATACGAGCTTGGGCAGCAGGTCTTTTTTTCCTTCCTTACAGAGCTGATGATAGGCCTGGTAAAGCACCTGATGGTTTTTTCTCCGCTCAATTGTCGACACGTAGAGAATAAACGGGGCGGCAACAATATCGCGCACTTCGCTGCCAATACTCTCTACTCGCCCCTCAATCACGTTGTCGCCGAGCGTAAAGACCCGCGTAGCCACAGGCCGACCACCTGTCCGAGACAATAGGTCTTCGAGGTCACTCTCACTTTGTCTGGAAATGCACAGCACACGATCGCTACTATCGGCAACATCGAGAAAGTAACGGGTAAAATGTGCTGCCACATCGGCGACACAGTACTGCGGATAAAGCACCGGTATGAGGTCATAACAACAGCGGACAATTTTAACGGATTCTGTCTTACGCAAACGCATAAACTCTTTCGCGTAAGGATAGTCCCAGTCTAGACCCACCGATAAAAGCACATCACCCGGACTAAAAATACTTTTCGTTGCTTTACCAAACACCTCGGCTACTTCGGTACCCACTCTACTGGGTCGTTGGAAGTATTGCTTAAGGCGACGATAAGGCTGACTACAAACCAGGCGCGCTAATGGATTTTTGAAACAACACAAAACGCGATTGATAACAGGCCGCAGACGCGACGGCGCCAGGGACAAAATGCCCTGAGCTATGGCGTTGGCAGCTTCACGTCGCGACAGTATCGGAAACAACAGGGGACGCTGGGCTGGCGCTGACTGCACCTCTGACGGGTCGTCAACACCAGATGCCTCCTGCACAACCTCGCCAGGCGCCGGAACATATTCAACAAATCGGTCAACTTGCCAAACACAGCGTTTGTAGCATCCCTCGGGGTAGAGCTTTTGCAAACCGAGGGATAGCTCTTTCTCAACCCTGACAACGCCGACAACAGCGCGATGCCACTGGCTGCTGGTGGTAACATTAATCCAAACTGTTGGCTGACTATCCATTAACCGCTTCTAACACTTTAATTTATCCATAATAAACCGGGGCAAATTTTTAAGGGTGTGCGACCATAAAACAAGCGCCCGTTTTTTGCGATCTTCACTGCTTAAGCGCAACGGCGGCGCCGCCATCGCCAGGCGTAAATTCTGTTTAAACACGGCGGGCTGATCTGACACAAACACGCCCGGACTATCGATAAACTGTTCAAAACCGCGCATCGCCGTGCTTGTCGAGACGATATGGCGCCCCGCCCACAGAGCTTCTGCCGTTTTAAGATTAGTGCCCCCACCCTGAGTAACAGGAAGAACGATGCAGTGCGCTGTTTCCAGCAAACCACCCAGACAATCATTCCCGACAATACCGGCACTCACAACGCCTTCTGCCAGCCGAGCAGACGCTGCCAAACGGGCGTCACCGGTTATCGCAGGCCCCGCACTACCCGCTATTACCAATCTCTGGTCCTGCGACAAACTCCCAAAACCATCACCCAGCAACTCAAAAAAGCCTTCCATGTTCGGTGGGTGAGCGCTGGCACAGAACAAGGCGAATTTTCGACACCCTGAAATTTTATTGGCGCCATCAATACCCTTGCTCGTCACCGACCAAGGGCTTACACCATTAGCCGCCACCATAGACGGCGCCTGTGTTCGTTGCCGAGTCCATTGCAGGTCGTGTTCTGAAACACAGACGACCGCATCAGCCTGAAGCGTTGCAGCAAGCTCGAGCTGTTGAACCTTATCGACGTATTTTTCGACCCTGGCAGGAGGCAAGTGCGGGGCAAGAATTTTAGCCTTCAGTTGATATTCAATATTTTGTGAACCGTAGAGTATTTTGGTGTTACACCAGCCCTTGTCCGCCACTAAGCGCTGCACGAAACCAAACAACCAGGGCTGTTCAACATGAATCACATCGGGCTCTGACTGGATTTTTACGGCTAACTGGCAATAGCAGCTGTCGTCCTCTGCAAACAATTGCCCGAGGGCGACATCTTCCATTAGAAATGGGTTTGCAATCACCGCTGATAGGGCCTGCAGGCCTGGATAAGCAACAAAACCTTCTGATTTGGGATAATTCGCGCTACCCAATACACCAGCAACATCAACAGAGAAACCTGCGTTGCGATAGCACTCGATCAAATTAGCCACTCTAATTTGTCCACCATGGCGGCCATCACGATAAGGATAAGTACACAGTAGCAGTATCTTCATCGCTACTTATCCCGGGCCCTAAACCAATTGGCTATACGCCGTAAGACCTGGGTGTAGCGCCAGGATTTACTCGATAGCATGTCTGCTTCGCGTGCCAGAGCAGCGATGGTTTGTTGTTCTAAATCCTGCAACCTGAGAACCAGACCCTGGTGACTTTCGTCAAGCCTGTGAAGCTGTTCACTTAAGTGACCGTGGCCCTCAGCCAGCTCTCGGTAGCGCGCATCCACCTGGGCCACCCTGTTATTTTGTTCCTGGTTGAACCTAGTGGCAAGGGCTGACAGCGTCAAACCATAGCTGTCGTCAAAAGGGGGATCAAATAACGCCAGGGTAGTCGAGTCCGCCTGCTTCTGTGCAACAACTGCATAGTCAGGGCTTACACCATCCAAAACATTCAATAGTGTGACCTGGCCATGCCGTTCTAAATCATAGGGCTCTTGTAAGCGAATTATTTTGCCTCGACAAAAACCAGCATAGGCCGCAAGGAACTCTAATAAATCCGGTGGCAATGGCTGCAGGTGCGTAGGATCCCTATAAAAGTCAGTCGTACCGACTATGATGTTTTCAGGGTTTGGCGTTTCAAGAATTAGCAATCCACCCGGCCTTAGCACCCTGTGAGCTTCGCTCACGAGCGTTTGTAACTCAGCAAATACAAGATGTTCTGCGATATGAAAGCCGCTGACGATACTCTGGCTACCATCAGGTAATGCTTTTAGACAAACCAGGGCATCTTGCTGCTCAACCACTAAACCCTGTGCTTTGGCGTTATCGAGCATTGCCTCACTAAGGTCAACACCGCGGGGCGTAAACCCTCCATATTCACCGAGTAATTCAAGCCACTCGCCTCGTCCACAACCCAAGTCAATAACCGGGCTATCAGGATAAAGACTTTTTAGGGGTTGAATAAAGCGAAGATAAACAGAAAGGCGGTTTTTAATAAGCTCTCGATCGCCCCTGAATTTATTCTCGAAAGCCTGGTAAAAATCATCCATTACGCTGACATCTCAAAGTGGGGGGCAACCAAGCCACACCAACAAAGGGCTGTTGGTGCAAGTTGACTACATTGAAAACTAAAGCCAAATCGCGCCATTCAAAATTATTGGCTAGATGGGTATCTGCGGTATGTAGCGCTAAGGCAATCGAATAATTGCCTTCACCAAGATTGAGAATAAAGTCAAAATCAAACTGGACTGTCTCTCCTTTGCGAAGACCCTTTAAGTCTTGCTTTAGACGGTGGGTATTAGTGCCAAAAATCGATTGGCCTAGCCGGTCCTTAATGACATACCCCAATACTAATTCAGGCAAGTCCTCGAACACTTCAGCCGTGACAGAGAGCACCAGGCGCTGACCAACATGGGCAACTTCAATTCTTTCACCCGCTTCATTCAACAACGAAAAGCCCACAAGCCGCGCTTCGCCAGTACCGGATATTGTTTGTACCTGGCCCCGCTCATTTGTTTCCTGGCGCACTGTCTGGTTTTCACGTTCAGCAATACGTGCGTTGTAAAAATCCATGACTTGTTCTGGCCCACCGACCATAACAACCGCTCCCTGCTCGAGCAATATGACCCGATCGCAGATAGACTGTATGGCTCCTTTGTCGTGGGAAACAAACAACAGGGTCGTACCTTGTGTACGCAGTTCGCGTATGCGATCAAAACTTTTATGTTGAAAATACGCGTCGCCTACCGATAGAGCTTCATCGATAATAAGGACATCTGGCCGTTTAATCGTTGCCACACTAAAGGCCAACCGCATTTGCATACCGCTTGAATAAACACGCAATGGTCGATCAAAATAATCGCCAATCTCAGCGAAGGCCTCGATCGCCGGCATCAAACTGTAAAGCTCTTCCTGAGCTATTCCCGACAATAGGCCCGACATAAGCACATTTTGTCGACCGGTAAAATCGGGATGAAAACCCATACCCAGCTCAAGTAACGCTGAAACTCTACCAGCAACGCTCATTTCACCCGTGCTAGGGCGAGTTGTACCACTCAAGATTTTAAGTAATGTGCTTTTGCCAGCGCCATTCAAACCGACAATGCCGACAGCCTCCCCGGCACCAACGCTAAAGCTCACATCGCGCAACGCCCATTTGAGCTCGTGGTGTACCGCTGAGGAAAAGGGCAGCCATTCCAGCAGTCGACCCCAGCGATTCGAATATTGTTTGTAGGCTTTGCCGATGGCTTCAACCTTGATAACGCTCATTACAGTTCGTCCACAATTTCATCACCGTACTTCGTGAACAACCTCATCGCCAGCAAACAGAGGAGAAACCCAAGAAAAAGGGGCGTCATTAAACCCTGCCAATCGGGGCTTGCACTATAGACAAAAATACCCTGATAAGACCGAATTATCGCGGCCATAGGGTTTAATTCGAGCAGGTAGGTTGCGATTGAGGCGGGCAATATTTCAGCCGGGTAAACGATGGGGGTCAACCAAAACCAAAACTGTAAAACAATAACAAACAGCTGACCAACATCGCGAAAAAAAACATTTAATACGCCCAAGGTTAAACCCAGACCCATCGCAAAAATTAACTGCACAAGCAGCACGGGAAAGAAAAAAAGAATCATCCAGCCAGGGAAATTACCACTGACCAGGAGAAAAGCAATGAAGATGGTAAATATAATCGAGAAATTCAATGCCGCATTCAGCAGCATAATAACGGGAAGAGCTCCGATAGGAAATTTTAGCTTTTTAATAATATTCGCATTTTCAAGATAAATGGTTTGCCCGCGCCCTATAATCTCAGCAAATAAGCTCCAGGTTAACATGCCTGCACAGAGGTAAATACTGTAAGAAAATGTTGAGCTGCTATCGGGCAATCGCGCTTGCATAATTTTTGAAAACACCACTGCATAAACAAAAATCATTGCCAACGGGTTAAGTACCGCCCAAGTCGACCCCAATAGCGAGCCCTGATACTTGGATTGATACTCTCGTTTGACGCTACTAAGGATAAATTCTCGGTAACGCCAAATTTTCTTTAAATGCCCTGCTTCCATCACCCCAACACCATTTCCTTTAATGTTTCTCTAATAGTAATAGGGCGCGGCAAAGATGGAAGCATCTGGTATAAGCGTTCATTGCTACCGCACTGTCGGATAATATCCGCCGCTCGAACGTGCGCTTTACTCGACTGTATGCACAGATTTACACCTGTTAAGCGACGGACAATTGCCAAGACCTCATCGATACTACTCATCTCACCTGAACAGAGGTTGACGATATGCTGCTCTTCATTCTCTAGCCCTAGTAACGCCACGTAGGCCTGAGCAATCCAGCGAACATTTGAAAAATCTCTGGAAATATCGAGATTGCCAAGCTGTAACGTGGCCGCTTTATTTTTAAAATGCTGGACTATTTTAGGAATAAGAAATTTTTCATCCTGACCTAAGCCCGTATAGTTAAATGGGCGCGTGATCAAAATATTGAGCTCATCTTTATAGGTATTGGCTATTTGCTCCATCGCCCATTTACTGCAACCATAGTGATCAACGGGGTTGGGGCGGCAGGTCTCGCTGATTTTATCGTCAGCCTGTACGCCATAAACGCTAGCACTACTCGCAAGGATAATCTTTCGAGGTCGAGACTTCAGCGCTAAACACGCATCGAGAATATACTGAGGCCCAAAAGTATTTACCCCGTAAACTGATGCATTTTGCCCCTCGGGTACAAAACTGATCGCGGCGAGGTTGATAACATAATCAGGGCAAATACTGTGAACAGTTTCAGCCACTTGCGAAGCACAGGTAATATCCACCTTAGTGGTATCGACTACATAGCCTGATCGTTGTAATGCAGCAACCAGGTAAGTACCGGTAAAGCTATTCGCACCAACAACCCATACCTTATTCGCATTCACTACCATTTCTTAGGCTGCTCAGCTTTCAGACCTTCCAGGTCACTGGCGACCATCATCGCTGACAAGGCTTTCAAGCTGGTTTCTGGTCGCCAATTAAGTACTCGCTCAGCTTTTGAGTAATCACCAATCAGTAGCTCTACTTCTGCGGGACGGTAAAACTTCGGATTCACCTGAACCAGCAATCGGCCTGAAGCAGCATCGTAGCCCTTTTCAGACGCATCAGTTCCGCGCCATTCAATAGAGATATCGGTAGCCGCAAACGATAATTCAACAAACTCCCGCACGCTGTGCAATTGGTTGGATGAAAGAACGAAAGTATCGGGACTATCGTGTTGAATGATTTTGTAAATGCCCTCAACATATTCCCGGGCATACCCCCAGTCGCGCTTAGCATCAAGATTACCCAACTCTAATGGCGTAGTGTCACCATTGGCTATATTTGCCACTTTATGAGTTATTTTTCGTGTAACAAACTCACGCCCCCGCAAAGGCGATTCATGATTAAATAGAATACCGTTGCTGGCAAAGATGCCGTATGACTCGCGATAATTAATCACCGACCAGTGTGCGAACAGTTTCGCCACAGCATAGGGACTGCGTGGATAAAAAGGCGTATTTTCATCTTGAGGTATCGCCTGAACTTTCCCGAATTGCTCCGAAGTGCTCGCCTGATAAAACTTTATCGATTTATCGACAATTCTCACCGCCTCAAGTAAATTCAAAACACCCATGCCAGATATTTGCGCCGTTGTTTGTGGTTGCTCAAAAGAAACACCGACAAAACTTTGTGCTGCTAGGTTATACAGCTCGTCTGGCTCGACGTATTCCAACAAACGTATGCTATTACCCAGGTCAGTAAGGTCATGCTCAATAAGCTCCAGGTTTGGATGCTGATCAATACCCAATCGCTCTAAACGCCAAAAGTTAACAGAGCTTGTGCGTCGATAAGTACCAAAAACTTTGTAGCCTTTTGCCAGTAAAAGCTCAGTCAAATACGCCCCATCCTGACCTGTAATACCAGTAATAATCGCTTTTTTCACTTTTACTATTTCCATTCTGAATTAAATCATACGGTTATAACTGCTCTATTGAATACGCAAAGCAGTCTTTATTTGAAACTGATTTTACATGCAGTCTCCAGCAGTTTTTCAGCAGATAAGGACCAGTTATACTTCGAGCTTCGCTCTCGAGCTCTATCGCAACGTGTGTGAAGTGCATGTGCATTTTCTAAAACGTAGGACAAACCCTGTGTGATGCTGTCCACATCTCTAGCTTCCACTAACTGCGCACATCCTAAGGCAACCTCCTCCATACTACTATTGGCTGAAGTAATGACAGGCGTACCGCTCGCCATCGCTTCTGCTACTGGCATACCGAATCCTTCGTAGAAAGAAACATAAGCAAATGCACTTGCCCCCTGATATAACAATGGCAAATCCCATTGATCAACATACCCCAGCCTTATTAACTCGCCCCTATTTTGCAACTGCCCAATCAAACTATCTGTCTCACTATGCTTCCAGCCTTGACCTCCTGCTAGCACCAAGGGGTAACGTTTACGCAGAGAAGACGACAACATTGCGTAAGCCCTGACCAGGTTTTTAAGGTTTTTCCGCGGCTCAAAAGTCCCTAATGACAACACATACTGGGCGGGCAAACTGTATTTCTTTTTAACCTCGGCCAATTCATCAAGGTTATAGGTATGATGAAAGGCATTCGAGACACCGGGATAGACGACGCTAACTTTCTCAGCAGGGATTCCGTAAACATCTATAATTTCGGCCTTGCTAAACTCCGAAACAGTCATGATGTGATCTGAATCATCAAGACTTTGAGCCAGTCCCCGCTGTAACCATCTTAGACGCTCCAAAGGGTGGAAATCGGGGAAGCGCACATGGGACAGGTCATAAACCGTGACCATGGATGGCGTTTTTGATTTACCAAGAATAAAATTTGGCTGCCAGTAAACGCCTTCTTTATTCTGGGCCAGACAATCTCTAATACGTCTATTTTGCAATTGTGTTCTTAATTGGCGGGAACCTGGAACACGCTTAATGAATTGCTTTGCAAGCGGTCGAATTCTTGACTGAGCAGGAGATTGATAAGAAGCAAGCTTACTTTTTGGCTTATCAAACGAACTCAAAAAAGCTTTCAAGGCTGATGGTTCGTAGCGTCGATAATCATTAAAGCCACGCACTTCGACTTGCTCAGGGATTTGCGTCAGAATCTCGAGTACGTAACGCCCCACCCCGGTCAGAGGGGCCCGTAGGGAGGAGACGTCGACCAACAAACTCAGTGATTGTTGATGCTTAAAATTCACAAAATATCCCTACGCCAATTAACGCCCAGAAATAATCTACACTCAAATAAGCCCATGTTTTTTAGGGCTGCGGAATAGACTGACCTGGTTGAGCAATTAACCACTCATTAATTTGTACTAACTCATGAGGCGAAACCATCCCGCTCGCTTTTAACAAACGCGTACGATTCAAGACATAACCGTAGCGTGCCTGATCTAAATCCCGGCGTGTGCGAAAAACATTGCGTTGAGCATCAAGCACATCAGCACTTGTCACGGCGCCCAATGTAAAACCTTTCAGCATTGCCTGGTGTGCCCTTTTTGATGACTCGAGAGCTTTGCCTGCCGCACCTATACGCCGAACATTAGCATTGACCTGTAATAAAGCGTCACGCACTTCCTTCACGAGCGCTCGATATTCTGTCTCGTAATTGTAACGCGCCATATTAAGACGCTGTGAAGCTTCACTAATACGCCCCGACGTGACGCCACTGGTAAAGAGAGGCACAACAACATTCACGCCAATATAGTCGGTAGTTGTTGTTGGCCGTAATGAGTTCTCGTAACCGATATCACTCTTTTGATGACTCAGCTGCAAATCGACAACAGGCAGGCGGCTCGCTTTCTTTTCTTTCAAACTGTACTCTTCCGCCATCACGGCCCGTTGCAGACTGGCCAAAGAAGCGTTCTGGGCGAGTAGTTTTTCAACCCACTCGGCATGAGAGCCCTCTACCGCTAAAAACTCAATATCGTCACTCAGCTGGCTCAGCTCGCCAAGCTCTGCACCTGTCAACTCTTGCAACTTCTGCCGTGCAATAGCCACCTGACTTTCTGCCGATACCTGATCTGCAAATAAGGCATCGTAACTGGCTCTAACATCTAACAGTTCCGTTATTTGGGCCAGTTTTTTTTCATAAAGGCTTTCAACTTGACGCAGTAAACTTTCAGTAGCCGCAATTTCATGGCTGATAAGCGCCAAAGAGTCTTGCGCCTCGAGCACTTCAAAATACCCGCTCACCACGTCCAGCATTAATTGCTGCGCTACTTCGACTTGCTCTGCTTCATACTGTGAGCTCAACTGTTTTTGGCTCTTCCAGTAAAAGTACTTCGGCATGTCGAACAAACTTTGACTCAAAACTAAGCTGTATTTTTCGCCCGCAAAACTATCTCGACCTCCGCTGCTCAAATCGCCCACCTCCAGGTCTTGACGGTTCTCAGAAAATGAACCCGTACCACGTAATTGAGGCAGCATATTACCCACGGCTTGTTGCTGAAGCGCCTTACCAATACCCACCTTTGATTCGGCCAACTTCAGTCGAGGATCACCCTCTACTGCGTCAGAATAGACGGACAACAAGTCCTCGCTACTGGCAAAAGAAGCAGGCAGTAACAAAAGAGCGGCAAGTAAACAGTAGCGCAAAAACATTGCCCTTTAGTCCTCAATAAATGATCGTGCAAACATATTACGAAAGGGCTTGGTCAAATACTGGAATAGAGTGCGATCACCTGTTTTGATCAATACCTCAGCAGGCATTCCTGGTAGTAAAACGACATCATCTAGCTTCTCAAGGTCGCGCATGCTTTCAGGGGTTAACGTAATTCGAGCCAAAAAATAAGGCATACCCGTTTGCTCATCAACCAAGCGGTCAGCTGACAGCGTCAGTACTTTACCTTCAAGGACAGGAAGCGTATTACTGCTAAAAGCGCTGAATCGCACTTCCGCGACCATTCCCGTTTTGACCCGGTCAATATCAATGGGTTGCACTTGAGCTTCGATCATTAAGCTCTCACCCAGAGGGATGATCTCCATAAGAGCGCTGCCAGGGGATATCACACCCCCCTCCGTGTGCACTGAAAGCCCAACAACCATGCCGTCAACTGGAGCCACAATCGAGACACGGCGCACCCGGTCTGTCAGCACACGAGAACGCTCAGCCAACTCAAACAGATCGCTTTGCACCTTGCCTAAACGATCTGCCACCTCTTCCTGAAATTCCATATCAACTTGTAAAATTTCGAGCTGAGTTTCACCTATTTTAATTTTGATGCCTGCAATTCTGGAAATTATGTCAGCAATATCGCCGTTAGTTTGGGCAAGATTTCGTTCAAACTCGCGCAAACGCTTCTTATCGGCAAAACCATCTTTCAACAAATCTTTTAAGTCTGCGATTTCTTCTTCGTAGGACTCTACCAGCTCTTGCTTACTGTTTTTCAGTTGCTCTAATCCCTCGGACTGAGAACGCAGTTGATCAACGCGCTGTTTAAGCACTGTTTTTTGACCAAGCTGGGCGTTTTGACGGGCTAAGAAAATTTGATTCTGCCCCTGCATCGCCTCAATAACCCGCTCATCGTCAATGGATGACCAGTCATCAGGATAAGTAACAGAAGCAAGGCCATCTCTTTCTGCTAGCAACCTAGCCTCTTCGGCATGAAGCGTAATTGACTGGCCTTCAACGATCCCCAGCTCGCCTGCACTTTGCGTATTATCCAGCTCCAGTAAAACATCCCCGCGACGAACGCTATCGCCTTCCCTAACAGCGAGACGTTTTACTATGCCTCCCTCCAGGTGCTGAATTGTTTTACTGTGCGATTGCACCACCACCACACTGGGCGCCAGTGCAGCACCATCAATAGGTGCCAAAAAAGCCCAAAACCCAAAAACAACAAAAGTCAGCAGCACAATTACAGCGCCGGTGCGCCTAACACCCCGATCGTCAACATCAAGTTCAGTGTCTTTCGCGACGGCTTTAGATTCCCGTGGCATCTCCAAAACTACTGCATCACTCATTAATATCACCCAGGCCCTGATTCATTCAATTACCCCGGCACAACAGTACTAGGGCGAGCAGGTAGCGCAGTTTGCTGTGACTGCAATTGGGCTAAAACCTTGTCGCGTTGGTCAAAAGCAACTATCTGACCATCATTTAAAATCATTATGTTATCCATAGCAGCGAGGATATTTGGCCGGTGCGTCACGACTAATACCGTTACGTCTGCATGCCGCAGACCGGTCATTGCCTTTGTTAAAGCCGTTTCACCTGCCTCATCAAGGTTGGCATTGGGTTCGTCAAGCACAATAAGAGCGGGATCACCGTATAGCGCTCTGGCCAAACCAATCCTCTGACGTTGCCCCCCTGACAAAGTTCCACCAGCAGGGCCGATCATTGTGTCGTAGCCATCTGGAAAGCGCAGAATCATCTCATGCACATCGGCTGCCTTGCAGGCCTTTATCACAGCCTCCGAGTCAAGCTCTCCAAAGCGTGAAATATTCTCACTAACCGTTCCTTCAAATAACTCGACATCTTGTGGCAAGTAACCAATCGATGAACCAAGTTCTTCTCTGTCCCAGGTAAAGACATCAGCACCGTCGAGTCGAATTTTTCCGCTTGACGTTGGCCATATACCCAATAACGCCCTTACCAGAGTAGACTTGCCAGCACCACTTGGGCCTAGGATACCAACCAACTGACCTTTCTTAATGGTGAAACTCACCCCCTTGATCGCTGGCAATTTAGCCCCAGGTGGCGTGATGAGCGCCGATTCTGCTGTTAGCTCTCCCTGGGGATCAGGCAAAGACATTCGCTCTTCATCTTTTGGTACGCCCTTAAATAACTCATTGATGCGGGAATATTGATCACGCGCACCAATGAAGCCCTTCCAACCCCCAATCATTTGGTCAATCGGGGCCAGGGCTCGTCCCAAAAGTATCGAGCCAGCAATCATTGAACCTGGAGAAATTTCCCGCTGAATAGCCAGATACGCCCCCAAACCTAGAATCAACGACTGGGATGCCAGGCGCAATACTTTTGATAACGCAGCCAGCAGACCTGCTTTAGAGCTGGCATTAGATTGAAACTGGAGAACCTCGTCATTACGAGCCAGCCATCGAGCACGCATACTACCGAGCATACCCATCGACTCAATCACTTCCGCATTGACTAAGCTTTTATTCAATTGCGCACGATTGGCCATCGCAATGTTATTGGCTTCCGTCAGGGCATTGCGCGTCAACTTTTCATTGGCAACAGCCACTAGAATTAGTACACATGCTGTAATGACTGCCATCCAGCCAATCCAGGCATGAAACATAAACATAACGGCGATGTAGACCGGTATCCACGGCGCGTCAAAAAAAGCGAACAATCCATTACCCGTTAAAAACTGACGCAAACCCGTTAGGTCATCCAGGGGTTGAGATGACGCTTTTTTCCCGCCGGTATACAGCGACTGCTTGAAAGATATGTCGTGGAGTCGTGTATTAAGTAGAGTTTCGAGTCGCGTGCTGACCTTAACAAGGATCATCGAACGCACCCACTCCAGCCCACCCATAGTCAGAAACAGGAACATCGCAATCAAGGTCAGCATGATCAAGGTAGACATACTGCCACTGGGAATAACCCGGTCATAGAGCTGCAGCATGTAAATCACAGGCACCAGCATCAAGAAATTAATACACATGCTAAAAATCGCTGCAGAGATAAACGAGTGCCGGCATTGATACAAAGCATCTTCGAGATCAGACTTAGTCTTGCTATTTAAATTCATATGTATAGATCGAGCTTCCTACGCAAAGCAAACAACGAACCAATGGCGCCTAAAATTTAGCGAGGCACATTAACACAATTGAGATAGACAAAACATCATAAATGACGCTGTTCAAAGAGCTTAGAGAAAAGACAAACATTCTCTCGCAAGCCTATATCCTGCAAGCTATTAGTTTTATAATTGCCCGTTTGCCAAATAGTCAAAGCAATTACATGAAATCAATCAAACTGCGCGGTGCACGAACCCATAACCTGAAAAACATTAATATTGATATACCCCGCGACAAACTGGTGGTGATCACGGGGTTATCGGGCTCGGGCAAGTCTTCACTGGCCTTCGACACACTCTACGCCGAGGGGCAGCGGCGCTACGTTGAATCGCTATCGGCCTACGCTCGGCAGTTTTTGTCGATGATGGAAAAACCCGATATCGATCATATTGAGGGTTTGTCGCCGGCCATTTCTATCGAACAGAAGTCGACGTCCCATAATCCTCGCTCTACTGTGGGCACCATTACCGAGATTTACGACTATTTACGTTTGCTCTATGCCCGCACGGGAGAACCCCGTTGCCCGGAGCACAATGAGCCTCTGGCGGCGCAAACCGTCAGCCAGATGGTCGACCAGATTTTGGCGCTGGGGGAAGGCACGAAGCTGATGATTATTGCGCCGCTGATTCGCGAGCGCAAAGGTGAGCACTTACATGTGTTTGAGCAATTGCGTGCACAGGGTTTTATCCGCGCCCGTGTTGATGGCCGGGTTTATGAACTCGACGAGTTGCCCGATTTAGAAAAAAACAAAAAGCACACCATTGAGGTCGTCGTGGATCGCATTAAGGTGCGCGACGATATCGCCTTGCGCCTGTCTGAGTCTATCGAGACCTCTCTCGCCTTGTCAGAGGGCCTCGTGCTCGCCGCCTACGTGGACGAAGAGGACAAGCCCGACCATATTTTCTCTGCCCGCTTTGCCTGCCCGGTGTGCAATTACAGCATTAACGAACTAGAACCGAGGGTATTTTCCTTTAACAACCCCTCCGGGGCCTGCCCAGGTTGTGATGGTCTGGGGATCAAGCAGTTCTTCGACGTTGACCGTGTGGTGCAACATCCTGAAGCGACCATTTCAGAGGGAGCCATCCGCGGCTGGGATCGGCGCAACCTATTTTACTTCAATATGCTCACCTCACTAGCCAGTCACTACGGCTTTGACATCGACACACCTTTTGAAGCACTCACCTCTGCCCAGCAACAAAAGGTGTTGTTTGGCAGCGGAAATGAAGAAATCGCTTTTAACTACGTCAATGATCGCGGTAGCGTATATAAACGCACGCATACCTTTGAAGGCATTATTCCCAATATGGAGCGCCGCTACCGAGAGACCGAATCGCAAACGGTGCGTGAAGATTTGGCCAAGTTCCAAAACACTCAGTCCTGTCCCGAGTGCGCAGGCCAGCGTTTAAATAAATCGGCGCGACATGTGTTTATCGACGACAAAAGCTTGCCCGAAGTCACTGCCCTGTCGATCGGCGATTTGGCCGATTATTATCGGCAGCTCACACTCGAGGGTCAGCAGGCACAGATCGCCGAACAGATTTTGAAAGAGATTCGCGACCGACTGCATTTCCTCGTCGACGTCGGTCTCAATTACCTAACGCTCGATCGCAGTGCCGACACCCTGTCTGGCGGCGAGGCCCAACGTATACGCTTGGCCAGCCAGATCGGCGCCGGTCTGGTTGGGGTCATGTACATCCTCGACGAACCTTCCATCGGCCTGCACCAACGCGACAATACGCGCCTGCTCAACACGCTGGTACGCCTGCGCGATCTCGGCAACACGGTAATTGTGGTCGAACACGACGAAGAGGCGATACGCGCCGCCGACTATGTAGTCGACATCGGCCCTGGTGCCGGTGTACACGGTGGTGAAGTGATTGCCTGCGGCCAGGTTGAGGATATTCTCGCCGAAGAACGCTCGCTGACAGGGGATTATCTGTCGGGGAAAAAAGTCATCGCTATTCCTGATGAGCGCACACCCAATAATGCCGACAAACAGCTCAGCTTACGCGGCGTCGACGGCAACAATCTACAGACGGTGGATATCGATATCCCCATCGGCCTGTTAACGTGCATTACCGGGGTCTCCGGCTCGGGCAAGTCAACACTGATTAACGAAACTCTCTATCCCCTTGCCGCGACGGCGCTCAACAAGGCCACTACCCTGACCGCCGCACCTCACACTAGCATTAAGGGGCTAGAACAACTCGACAAGTGTGTCGATATTGACCAAAGCCCCATCGGCCGCACGCCGCGCTCCAACCCGGCAACCTATACGGGTATTTTCACCCCGGTGCGGGAGTTGTTTGCCGGTACGCAAGAGGCTCGATCACGAGGCTATAAAGCGGGGCGTTTCAGCTTTAATGTCAAAGGCGGACGCTGCGAAGCCTGCCAGGGCGACGGCGTTAAAAAAGTCGAAATGCATTTTTTACCCGATGTTTACGTCACCTGCGACACCTGTAAAGGTGCCCGCTACAACCGAGAAACACTGGAAATTCGCTATAAAGGAAAGACTATTCACGAAGTGCTGGAAATGACCATCGAAGATGCCCTCGACTTTTTCAGCCCCGTACCCAGCATTGCTAACAAGCTGCAAACCTTGAGCGATGTTGGCCTGTCGTATATTAAACTGGGGCAGTCGGCGACGACCCTGTCGGGCGGTGAAGCTCAGCGGGTCAAATTGTCGCGTGAATTATCAAAACGCGATACCGGTAAAACCCTGTACATACTCGACGAACCAACCACCGGCCTGCACTTTCACGACATTCAGCAGTTGCTCACCGTGCTGCACCGCTTTCGAGATCACGGCAATACAGTCGTAGTGATTGAGCATAATCTCGATGTGGTCAAAACAGCGGACTGGGTGATTGACCTGGGCCCAGAGGGCGGCAGCGGTGGTGGCCGTATTATCGCCACTGGCACACCCGAACAAGTGGCCGCCACAAAAGGCTCCCACACAGGGCACTTTTTGAAAGCGCTGCTCAAACCACAAAAACCATTAAGCCAGGCTGCCAACTAAGCCTAAAACCGCTAAAGTGCGTTTATGGATATTTATTTGGTTGGTGGTGCAGTACGCGACAAACTCCTTGGTCTCACTGTCAAAGATCGCGACTGGGTCGTGGTTGGCGCCCAACCCCAGGCACTGGAGCAATTGGGCTACCGCACCGTCGGTAGTGATTTCCCCGTGTTCCTGCATCCCGACACGGGTGAGGAATATGCCCTCGCCCGCACCGAGCGAAAGAACGGCCACGGTTACGGCGGTTTTGTGTTCCATACCGATACGAGCGTGACCCTTGAGCAGGATCTCTCACGCCGCGATCTCACCATTAATGCCATTGCCGAAGACAGCAACGGTCAGCTGATCGACCCCTACAATGGTCAGCAAGATATCGCCAATCGCAAACTACGCCATGTGTCTGCCTCTTTTGTTGAAGACCCTTTGCGCGTGCTGCGTGTCGCTCGTTTCGCCGCCCGCTTTAACCCTCTTGGCTTTAGCGTTGCCGATGAAACACTGGCCCTGATGACAGCGATTACCGACAGCGGCGAGCTGGAATATTTAACACCCGAACGGGTTTGGAGTGAAACCCTTAAAGCCCTCTCAGAGGGGTCGCCCCGCACCTATATTGAAGTACTGCGCGAATGCGGCGCACTCAAGGTGCTCTTCCCCGAGCTTGAACAGCTCTTCGGTGTACCCCAACGGGCTGACTTTCACCCCGAAGTCGATACGGGCATTCATCTACTAATGGCTATGGACCAAGCGGCCCACTTGAGCAATGACCCTCGCGTCCGCTTTGCGGTCATGATGCACGACCTGGGCAAAGGCATTACCCCCGAACCTATACTACCCCGCCACTTGGGCCACGAAGAAGCCGGAGTGCCATTAGTAGAAGCTTTTTGCCGGCGTCTGCGTGTACCCAACCGCTTCCGCAAGCTGGCTGTTGCTGTCACTCGCTACCATTTGTTATGCCATAAAATTGACACCTTACGTCCCGTCACGGTGCTAAAAGTTCTTAAAGGCCTGGACGTCTTTCGACAGCCTGAAGCACTGCCCTGTTTTCTGCTCGCCTGCACCGCCGATGCCCGCGGCCGCACCGGCTTTGAAACCGCAGATTATCCCTCAGCAGAATGGCTGCAAAACCTGGCTGACAAAGTAACGGCTATTACCAGCGAACCCTTTATTCGTGCAGGCCTAAAAGGTGCCGCTATTGGCGAGGCATTAGACAAAAAACGTCTTGAATGTATTTCTAACTATAAACGCGACAGCAAACTGAAGGAAGACAACGACGATGCCTGAGCAAGCACCCGTGGTATTAATTACCGGCGCTGCCCGTCGTATTGGTGCAGCCATTGCCTTACGATTGCACGGGCGTGGCTATCGGGTCATTGTTCACTATCAAAATTCGGCCACCGATGCTGAAAAATTGTGCGAAAAACTCAACGCTATACGCTCTGATTCCGCTTATCGCCTACGAGCCAACTTGCTCGATATCGACAGTATTACGCAATTCGCCGAAACCAGTATCGCCCACTGGGGGCAGCTCAACGCCCTGGTCAATAATGCCTCAAGCTTTTACCCCACCCCGCTTGGCACTGCCACCAATGATCAATGGGACGACCTTATCGGCAGTAACTTAAAAGGCCCATTTTTCCTCTGCCAGGCACTGGCCGAAGAGCTGAAAAAACGCAGCGGTAGTATCGTCAACATCGCCGACATTCACGCCCATCAACCCTTGAATCATCACAGTATTTATTGCATTGCCAAAGCCGGCAATAAAATGCTGACAAAATCTTTGGCGAAAGATCTGGCCCCAAACGTTAGAGTTAACGGCATTGCCCCCGGGGTTATTCTCTGGCCTGAAAACGACGTGCAAGATAATGACACGCAAGCATTACTGATAAAAACGATCCCGCTACAACGCATGGGCAATAGCGGCGACATCGCTCACTTAGCCGATTTTTTTATTACCAGCGCCAGCTATATAACAGGGCAAGTTGTCGCAGTAGACGGAGGAAAACACCTCAATTAAGAAATTTGATACAAATCAATAAAACACTCTCAGTTTTTTTAAAAAACTTGAAAATAGGGCTAGGCATCCCATTGTTAATTACGCAGCACATTGCAATTAACAGATTGGAGAACTCGCCATGACACTCGTACCCCGAGGCAACTTTTTAGATATTGACCGCGTCTTTGATAATTTTTGGTCGCCCGTTAAACAGTCAGAAACGCCTGATAGCGGTTTTTTCGCACCTCGCGTCGACATAAAGGAACTGGATAGCTGTTATGAAATTACTGCCGAATTACCCGGCGTAAAGAAGGATGATATTCACGTCACCCTAGAAGAGGGCGTGCTATCCATCAGTGCTGAAACGTCAAGTGAAGACAAGGAGGAAGAAAACGGCAAAGTCATACGTCAGGAGCGTCGTTACGGCAAATATTTACGCAGTTTCACTCTGGGCAATAATATTCACGAAGAGGACATTAGCGCCGACTTTATTGACGGTGTTCTCAAGCTCAAAGCGCCGAAGGCTCCCGATGATGTACCGCAAAAACGTAGGATTAGCATCAACGGTTAACAAGCGATATTAACAATTAATGCCTCACTCAATAAGCCGCTGACTCGCCAAAATTCAGCGGCTTATTGCATCCATTTATGGGCAGTTAATGTTTATTTTTTACGAGAAATTGTGCGCCCTTGCCAGCTAAAATTAATGCGCCAGAGTTTTTGTTCGCTACCAGGAAAATTGCTCGCAATATCGCAATAAGTGCGGCCACTCACCGGGTGTTTTTCATTTGGGGCAATATCGACGAGAGGTAGGAGCACAAACGCATTCTCAGTCAGCTCATCTCTCGGTAGAGCGACACCATCAACAACTCCGCTGACGTCACCGTAGGTGAGGATGTCAATATCCAGTGTTCGCGGGCCGAATTTTGGCCCAGCGCGGCTGCGTTTATTGGCGGTTTCAATATCGCGCATTATCACGGCAAGTTCGCCGACACTCAACGCGCTGTCGATACCGACCACCAAATTATAGAAACTATCGCCGGCAAAACCGACGGACTCACTTTCATAAACAGGTGAAATAATTAATTCACCAAAGTGCTCGGCGAGAGCATCGAGACAGGCGAGTATATTTTTCTCACGATCAATATTACTACCAAGACTAAGGTAAACGCGCCGCGAAACAGCCATCATCATGCGGGCTTCTCCCCACGCTCAATAATAATCCCGACATCTTTCGAGCCACGCAGAGCACCTGGCTTGCTGAGGCGCAATTGCAACCACGGCACATCGAATTCATCGCGCACAATGCCCGCAATCTCTTCTGCAAGGCGCTCGACCAATAAACACTGGGACTCTTCAACAAAAGCGATCAACCGCTTGGCGACCGCTTTGTAATTAAGCGTATGCGCAATATCATCTGTCGCGGCAGCTCGGCGGATATCGGCGGCCATTTTCAGATCGAGTGAAATAGTTTGGCGCACCTCGCGCTCCCAATCGTAAATACCTATGATGGTTTCAATCTGCAAATCGCGGATATAGACAATATCGATGGTTTATTCCTCAATAGCTGACTTGGTGTTTTGTAAGGGTGGCAAGGTATCGAGAGGCCAACGCGGCACTGCGCGAATTGTCAGGTCGTCGTGTTGCCCAGCCATCAGGCGCTGGCAACCAGCATAAGCAATCATCGCGCCGTTATCGGTACAAAAAGCATTGCGTGCATAGAAGACTTTAGCCCCATACTTGGCGAGGGCATTTTCGAGACGCTCACGCAAACAAACATTGGCGGAGACACCCCCGGCAATTACCAAGGTTTTTAAACCGCTTTCCTTTATAGCCCGCCGGCATTTAATCACCAGAGTATCGACTACGGCATCTTGAAAAGCCCAGGCAATGTCGGCTTGAGTTTGTTGACTGGGTAACACGTCATCCCCTCGCTCGGCGGCGACGGTATTTAAAGTAAAAGTTTTTAACCCGGAAAAGCTGAAATCGAGACCCGGTCGATCACACATGGGGCGCGGGAAACGAAAGCGTCCCACCTCGCCTTTTTCCGCCAATTTAGCGATACGGGGGCCGCCGGGGTAATCCATATCGAGCATCTTTGCGGCTTTATCAAAAGCCTCACCAGCGGCATCGTCGAGAGATTCACCAAGGATTTCGTACTCACCAATATTTTTCACACTCACTAGCTGGGTATGTCCACCAGAAACCAGCAAGGCGATGAAGGGGAATTGCGGGGGGCTGTCTTCCAGCATTGGCGCCAGCAGATGACCTTCCATGTGGTGCACACCAAGGGTCGGCACATCCCAGGCATAACCCAACGAACGAGCCACCGAGCCGCCCACCATCAGTGCACCAATCAAACCGGGGCCAGCGGTATAGGCAATACCGTCAACGTCGTCAGCTTGCAATGCAGTATCGGCTAGCATTTGACGAATCATCGGCAGTAGTTTACGTATGTGATCCCGTGAGGCCAGCTCTGGCACAACACCGCCGTAGTCGGCATGCACCTCAACCTGGCTATACAAGGCATCGGCCAGCAGGCCTGCTTCACTGTCATAGATCGCCACTCCAGTTTCATCACAGGATGTTTCTATGCCCAGTACTCGCATCTCTCTCCTCGGTAGTGTTCCCATTCAAGCGATTCAATCGACCACTTAACGTCACCCGAGCGCATAATAATGTGCAACGGCCATGAAAACCACCCAACTTGATTAGCATTAGACAAAAACGCAACGACAAAAAATTTTGCACCAGGGACGACAAGCGTATAGAATACGCGACCCCATCAGGGGCTGCTGCCAAATTTATGTGGCTTAGGCTAATCAACTCAGCCTAAGCACGGAACTTAGATAGTTAACAACCAAGAAACGGGAAAGAGGATAGATGCCTTCAGTACGTCTTAAAGAAAACGAACCTTTCGATATTGCTCTACGCCGCTTTAAGCGCTCTTGCGAAAAAGCCGGCATTCTCGCCGAAGTTCGCCGTCGCGAATTTTACGAAAAGCCCACTTGGTGCCGCAAGCGTAAGGCCGCAGCAGCTGTTAAACGCCACGCCAAAAAAGTACAACGCGAGTCTCGCAAACTACAACGCATGTACTAAGCCGTCTTTGGTATTAAATTTGTTCTGCTGTATTTCCTGCTGATTTTAGAGGTTACACCCGTAGTCAAATAGCGCCCTGTTAGACCGTATATTCAGTATTTATTAATTATAGTCTGGGCACGCTGTGGACTAAAACTCGCAGATAATGAAACGTCGCATGCCGGCGTTTTTTCGTTTCTAGACAAACCTCAAAAGCCCGTGTGTCCCCGCTTGGCAGCAGCGTTCAATACAGCTAAGCTTTTAGTTAGTCATTAAGCAGCCACTAGCTAGAAGCGCCCCTGTTAGCATCAGCGAATTATTTAACCTCCCTGTACGAGCCGGACATTAGCCATGAGTAAAGAAATACTACTAGAAGAAACGCTAAAAGCACGCATCACCACTGAAATGAAAACCGCAATGCGCGCCAAAAACAAGCCCCGCCTAAGTACTATCCGCCTGATTCAAGCGGAGATAAAGCGCATTGAAGTCGACGAACGTATTGAGCTGGACGATACCCGCGTGCTGGCAATTCTCGACAAAATGAGCAAACAGCGCCGCGACTCATTAAGCCAGTTCAAGGACGCCGGGCGGGATGATCTCGCCGAACAGGAACAAAGCGAACTCGACGTTATCGCCGAATTTCTACCCACTGCACTGACCGAGGATGAACTGCAGACACTTGTCGACCAGGCTGTGGCCGATAGCGGCGCCCAGGCAATGTCCGACATGGGCAAAGTCATGGGGATTATCAAACCGCTCGTTCAAGGTCGAGCTGACATGGGTGCTGTGAGCCAGCAAATTAAAGCCCGCCTCTCATAATGACTACACACATGGTCTAGTTTCGGCCGTATAATAACCAGCCCTACCTGCCAGTCCAAAACAATGGCCGGATTAATTCCACAGCGTTTTATTGACGACCTACTCGACCGAGTGGATATCGTTGATGTTATTGGCTCACGTCTCGAGCTGCGAAAAACAGGTAAAAACCACTCCGCCTGCTGTCCTTTTCACGACGAAAAAACCCCCTCCTTTTCAGTCAATCCCGAAAAGCAGTTTTATTATTGTTTCGGTTGTGGTGCAGGCGGTAATGCCATCGGTTTTGTCATGGACTACGACCGTGTTGATTTTCCGCAGGCGGTGGAAAGCCTCGGTGCGCTGGTTGGCATGGAGGTGCCACGCGAAGCCCAGCAAACGAGTCCGCAAGATAAGCGCCGCAAAGCGCTGTATAACGTTCTCGAGCAGGCCAAACGCTTCTATCAGGGACAGCTACGCCAGCATAAAACCGCACACCAGGCTGTCGATTATCTAAAACAGCGGGGCTTGAGCGGTGAAATCGCCGGCAATTTCGAGATTGGTTACGCACCGCCCGGCTGGGATAACTTATTGCTCACCATCACCGAAAGTTGCCTGCAGCACAATGACGACACAATCAAGAGCAACGATACGGTCGAAGACGAAACTATTGCCTTACTCACCGACGCTGGGCTGCTGGTTAATAGAGAGGAGGAAAACAAACGCTACGACCGTTTTCGTGAACGCATTATTTTCCCCATTAGAGATACTCGCGGGCGCACGATTGCCTTTGGCGGACGCGTGCTCGGCGATGACAAACCAAAGTATCTCAACTCGCCGGAGACCACTGTCTTCCACAAAGGCCGGGAGCTGTACGGCCTTTATGAAGCCAATCGCAGCCGCCAGAGCACAGGCAACCTGTTAGTCGTTGAAGGCTATATGGACGTCGTCGCCCTGGCCCAGCACGGTATAGAAAATGCCGTCGCCACCCTCGGCACCGCCGTTTCGCAAGTCCACCTTGAGAAGCTCTTCCGCTACACCAGCGAAGTGGTTTTTTGTTTCGACGGTGACAAAGCCGGACGCCAAGCGGGCAAACGTGCTCTGGAAACCAGCCTGCCACTAATGGTGGACGGACGCAGCGCCAAGTTTCTCTTTCTAGACGAAGGCGAAGACCCAGACACCCTGGTACGGAAAATTGGCAACGAGCGTTTTCGCCACCTCATCAGCAATGCCACACCGCTCTCAACCTTTCTTTTTTCACTCTGCGAAGAGGGGCTAGACATAACACTGGCCGATGACTGCTCCCGTTTCGCCACCCTTGCAGCACCGATGGTCAATCAACTACCACCCGGTATTTTCCGCCAATTACTGCTCGACCAACTGGCTAAGAAAACGGGTGTCGCCACCGAAAGATTAACGGAATTACTCAACCCATCAGATAGTGAGGCACCGACACAATGGAATGAAAGCCCAGCGGATAACGTCCCTTACGAAGCCTATGAAAGTATCTATGAAAACGTCAGTGAGGGAAGTCCTGAGCATGAGAATACCGAACACCGCCCCGCAGGTGATATCTACCCCCCTGCAGAGGATTATGACCAGCCCGGTATTGAAGCTCAATTCACTGACAGAACCTCCAAAAAGCGCTCCGCTCTTGCACACCAAGAACGGCCATTAAAACCCCTGCACTGGTTAATCGCCCTCCTCATTAATCATCCATCACTCACACAGAAACTTGAGCACAGCGAAGCGCTTCTCAAGCTTAAACACGATGAAATTGAGATAGTGCAACGATTATTCGCTGTGCTGAAAGACCATCCCGACTATACCCTCAACCATATTCTCGGTTATTGGCGAGGCGTTCATGGCCAGGAGCAGGGGGAGATGTTGGCGAGGATCGCCGCTACCGATCTCGCCAACATTCCGGGTCAGGGAGCCGAAACCTATATCAAGCAAGCCCAGGATATTGTTAACTCACTGCTTCTCTCGGACATTAATGAGCAAACTGTCGAACAACGCATCGCCTATTTAAGCGCCAAGCCCCAGCTCAATGATCACGACCGCAATACAGTCTTCGCAATCTGGCTAGAGCTATCTGCGGAGGAACGCAAGCCTGAATTAATTAATAAGATAAAACAATTACTTAAGCGCAGCGATAAAACTACACACAAGTAAGCATACCGGCCTTGTAATAACAAGACAGAACCCCACTTATACATTATAATTCCACGTTTGCTTTCAGCCACCCAACAACTACGGATACTCTATGAGCGACGTCAGCCAACAACAGTCACGCATCAAAGAACTGATTGCCAAGGGCCGCGAACAGGGCTACTTGACTTACGCAGAGGTTAACGACCACCTCCCCGAGGATATCTCTGATCCCGATCAGGTTGAAGACATCATCCAAATGATCAACGACATGGGTATCAACGTCTTCGAAACCGCCCCCGACGCCGATACTCTACTAATTAATGACGAAGGCAACAATAGCGCCGACGAAATTGCCGCCGCCGAAGCCGCTGCGGCACTGGCCGCTGTCGAAACTGAAAAGCATCGCACTACCGACCCCGTGCGCATGTATATGCGCGAAATGGGTACTGTTGAGCTACTGACTCGCGAAGGTGAAATCGAGATCGCCAAGCGTATCGAAGAAGGCATCCGTGACGTTATGTACGCCATGTCGGAATGGCCCGAGACTGTTGATGACATCATAGCCCAATACGAACTTGTACAGAAAGGTGAACGTCGTTTAGTTGAGATTATCGCCGGTTACCTCAACCCTGTCGAACACGTACCCTCAGCCTTGGAGCAGAGTAAAAAAGACGCTGCAGCCATACTGGCCGGTGAAAAAGAGGAAGAGGAAGAGGAAGAACAACACGAAGGTGGACTCTGCCCCGAAGAGGCCGCCAAGCGATTTAATGCCATCCAAAAACAGAATGAAAAAACTAAACGCGCCATTGCCCGTTATGGGCGCAACTCCGAAAGCACAGAGCAACACCTCGCAGAGCTAGGTGACCTATTCAAGTATTTAAAGCTGATACCCAAGCAATACGACCCCCTCGTGGCTCGGGCTCGCGCTGCCTTGCAAGAAGTAAGAAGGCATGAACGCGCAATCATGATGCTCTGTATCCGCCAAGCAAAAATGCCTCGCAAAGAATTCGTCGAAAGCTTCCCCGGCAATGAAACCAACGATAAGTGGGCCCTTAATCTATCGCGCCGCAAGCAGCCCTATGCCCCCGCCATCAAAAACCTGCTGGATGACATCATTCGCGTACAGGAAAAACTGGCAAGCGTTGAAGAAGCATCAGGCTTGTCCATCACGCAAATCAAGGACATCAACCGCCGCATGTCTATCGGCGAGGCCAAAGCCCGCCGCGCCAAAAAAGAAATGGTAGAAGCCAACCTGCGACTGGTTATCTCTATCGCTAAAAAATACACCAACCGCGGCCTACAGTTCCTCGATCTGATCCAGGAAGGCAATATCGGACTGATGAAAGCGGTCGATAAATTTGAATATCGACGGGGTTACAAGTTTTCCACCTACGCCACCTGGT
Source organism: uncultured Gammaproteobacteria bacterium (assembly GCA_913058345.1). Lineage (GTDB taxonomy): Bacteria > Pseudomonadota > Gammaproteobacteria > Pseudomonadales > Porticoccaceae > Reddybacter. The sequence continues at coordinate 76,739 of CAJXQR010000009.1, read as the reverse complement.
GGATTCGCCAGGCAATTACTCGCTCCATTGCCGACCAGGCCCGCACCATTCGGATCCCGGTACACATGATCGAAACGATTAACAAGCTCAACCGTGTGTCGCGGCAAATGCTGCAGGAAATGGGTCGCGAACCAACGCCCGAAGAGCTTGGCGAACGCATGGAATTGCCGGAAGACAAAATTCGTAAAGTGTTAAAAATCGCTAAGGAGCCCATCTCCCTTGAAACGCCAATCGGTGACGATGAAGACTCTCATCTCGGCGACTTTATTGAAGACGTCAACGTCGATTCACCCATTCACTCGGCCACCACCGAGAGTCTGACCGAAGCGACTCGCGAAGTACTCAATGGTCTCACTGCTCGAGAAGCAAAAGTACTGCGCATGCGCTTCGGCATCGACATGAACACGGACCACACGCTAGAAGAAGTTGGCAAACAATTTGACGTTACTCGCGAGCGCATCCGCCAGATCGAGGCCAAGGCACTGCGTAAACTACGCCACCCTACTCGCTCTGACCACATGCGTAGTTTCCTCGACGAATAGGGGCATCAAGCAGCACATCTTATCTGGCAGATAGTGAAAAAGCCTTTTATAATGCGCCTTCTCAATGACACTACAACATTGAGAGGGCGGCATAAACACTGATCAAGCATCCACCGCAGTTTACAAGACACAAAAAAGAAGGGCCCTTAGCTCAGTTGGTTAGAGCATCCGACTCATAATCGGCAGGTCCCCAGTTCAAGTCTGGGAGGGCCCACCATTTCTTGCCACATTCGAACTACCAACAACTACTCTAGCTAATCTCCTCAAAGAATTAACCCCTACCAAGTACTTTCAGCCGTCGGTATCATCCCCTCCCAATGCAGAGCACAAGTAAAGCGCGGTGTTGGATGGACAAAATTGTCGATTACCTACGATTAATACTCTTTACCGGCGGTGTACTTTTAGGGGTACAAGTACCAGCGTTTGTTGATCAATACGGCAAAAGCCTAAAAGCTCACCTGATTGAATCGTCGTTGAGTCTCGAGCAATTCGAGAAAGATGCGAAACGCTATTTTGACGGCGACCTCGACCAACTCATCAGCCATTATCAGAGCAATCCAGATCCTGTTATTCAAGACGGCGGGGCGAGTATTGACGCTATTTATAAAAGAAACCGCGATTTGAAAATGGCCTGGGCGACTTTTAGCAAGAGTACTTACAGTGCTTACAGTCAGGTGCTTTTCACGCCACTGGCTGACATAAAAGACGAAGTTTGGCGGCACTACACCTACACTATCATTCTTAACAAGCCCGCTATCATTAGCGGGCTTTGCTGCGGATTCCTCCTTGCCTTACTTGTTGAAGCCAGTGTGCTGATAATTACCACCCTTGTCCGGAAATTATTCGGCCAAAGGACAAAAACACCCACCCTTTAAGCCAAAGCCAGGAATCTAATAGTAACAATCGAATCGATTCCTCCCCTTCAACGTTGATAATTAGATTAGCGATTAAAGTTTATCCAAATAAGCTATTTTTATCGGAGCTTAGGCATTGACTCGTCTTTAAAGGGGTATATACTGTTCACAGCTAGAAAGTACGTCCTATATTTATGCACACCATTTCGATGTTCCTCCGTAGTACACTCGTCCTGTTTTTCATAAGTAATAGCAACACTTCCAGCAAAACGGCCTGTTAAGGGCTTTAATTACTCTCGAATGATAGGAAATGAATATGTCTACTACTACCGGTACTGTTAAATGGTTCAATGAAGCTAAAGGTTTTGGCTTTATTGAGCAAGAGTCTGGCCCAGACGTTTTTGCCCACTTCAGCGCAATCTCTGGTTCTGGCTTTAAAACCTTGATTGAAGGTCAAAAAGTTGAGTTTACTGTGACTCAAGGTCAAAAAGGTCCACAAGCTGAGAATATCGTAGCTATCTAATCTACTTTACAAAGTAGGGAAGAGCTATCTGCCACACTTATTAAACGATAAGTACACTGGCAGCAAAAAGGGTAAAACTGAAAGGTTTTGCCCTTTTTTATTAGCTAGACTTTTTATACCCTCTTCCACCCTGCCGGCCTCCTTAATAAAGTAAAGCCGGCCGACGATACCCCATAACAATTGTGTGGCTACAATGTCACTAAGACGGAGTCGCAAGGAAGAATTATGCTTAAACGCGTCGTTATTGCCATTACGGGTGCCACAGGCTGTATTTACGGCGTTCGTTTGCTGCAAGTGCTGGCCGATTTACCGGAAGTGGAAACACATCTAATTTTATCGCCCGCAGGCATTATCACTGCGGAACATGAAACAGGCTTTGATAAAAAAGCAATTTCTGTACTGGCAGACGTGTGCCACCGTCACAAAGATTTTGGTGCAAGTATCTCTAGCGGCTCCTTCCCTATTCACTCAATGGTCGTCGCTCCGTGCTCGATGAACACACTGGGTTCAATTGCCCATGGGCTGGACAACAATCTGATATCTCGTGCCGCTGGCGTCACTCTTAAAGAACGCAGAACTCTCGTATTGATGCCTAGAGAGACGCCTCTTCACCTAGTACATTTACGTAATATGGCATTAGTGACCGAAATGGGAGGGATCATTGCCCCGCCAGTACCTTCATTTTATCAGCACCCAACCACACTAGAAGACATCGTCAATCAAACCGTTGGACGAACTCTGGATGCCATTGGAATTGACACACATGACTTAGTTAAGCGCTGGGAAGGTCTCAGAAACAACACTAGCAAGGGCTAAGATCCAACTAATTTTTCATCAGCCCGGTAAAAAATAGCACAAAAAAAACCCCGACAGTGCGGGGCTTTTTTCAATCAGCAATTACAGTCTTGATTAGAGCATTTCGACAGCAACCGCGGTGGCTTCTCCACCACCAATACAGAGACTAGCAACACCTTTGGTTTTGCCATAGGTTTCCATAGCGGAGAGCAAGGTCACAATAATCCGTGCTCCACTGGCTCCTAGCGGGTGACCCAGAGCACAGGCACCACCATGAACGTTAATTTTGTCATGAGAAATATCCAGCTCTTTCATTGCCGCCATAGCGACGACGGCAAAGGCTTCGTTGACCTCAAATAAATCAACATCAGCAGCGGACCAGCCCGTGCGCTCAAAGAGGGTGTTCATGGCACCTACAGGGGCTGTAGTGAACCACTCGGGTTCCTGAGCAAACTGTGTGTAACCACGAATGGCCGCTATCGGCTGGAGGCCACGCTTCTCAGCTTCACTCTGGCGCATTAGAACCAGTGCTGCTGCACCATCAGAAATAGAACTCGCGTTAGCCGCAGTGACAGAACCGTCTTTCTTAAAAGCCGGCTTCAAATTCGGAATTTTATCGGGGCGTGCATTACCGGGCTGTTCATCAGTATCAATAACTGTCTCGCCTTTGCGCGTTTTAAGAGTAACGGGGGCAATCTCGCGGCTGAACTTACCTTCGTCAATAGCAGCGTTAGCGCGACGCAGAGACTCGATGGCATAGGCATCCTGATCTTCACGGGTGAAAGTGTACTTACCCGCGCAACTCTCAGCAAAAACACCCATGAGACCACCTGTATAGGCATCTTGCAAACCGTCAATGTACATATGGTCGAGCAATTCATCATTACCCAACCGATAACCACCACGCGCTTTCTTCAGTATGTAGGGCGCACTACTCATATTCTCCATACCACCAGCAACAACGACCTCAGCCTGGCCTGCAAGCAAAGTGTCACACGCCATCATGACGGTCTTCATGCCGGAGCCACACATTTTATTAACCGTCGTTGTTCCTGTGCCAAGCGGCAGACCCGCGCCCAATGCGGCTTGACGTGCGGGAGATTGGCCCACACCTGCTGGTAAAACACATCCAAGCAGCGCTTCATCAACATCAGACACATCAACACCAGCGCGATCTATGGCAGCCGCAATTGCCGTTGCTCCAAGCTGTGGCGATGGCACATCGGCCAGCACACCCATCATGCCGCCCATTGGCGTACGAGCATATCCACAAATTACTACTGGGTCATTCATTATCAACTCCTCTCTATCGGGTTAATCTGATTCATCCGCTGAGCCATACTTTCTCAAATCACTTTACAACTCTAAGTTTTGGCCCCGATGGTTTAGGGCCTGAAGGCGGATCATCAGAGGGATCATCATCCAAACTTTGTTTTTCTACAGGGGCTGGTGTCGATGAATCAAAAGCCATCCCCTCACCACTTTCACGTGCATAAATGCCTATCACAGCATGTATGGGCACATAAATGTCAGTGGGCACACCACCAAAACGCGTGTTGAAACTGATCGCGTCGTTATTAAGGCTAAAGGCAGTTACTGCTCGCGGTGCCAGATTGAGTACAACCTGGCCTTCGCTGACATAAACTTGAGGAACTTCTACACCCACGGCCATGGCATTAACGACCACGTGAGGGGTGCAGTCATTGTCTACTATCCAGTCATAAAAAGCCCTGACTAAATAGGGCTTGTTGGACGTCATTGCCATTTGCCTTACCTGCTGACCCAGTTTTGAAACTATAAAGTCCTATTAGCTATTCATGTCTCGCTCAGGCTCCGTCAAACTGGACAGAAATGCTGGGCGCTCAAACAGACGTCGCATGTAGTCATGCAATGGTTTAGCCTGGCGGGTATTTGGTATATCAATACCCAAGCTCTCAAGTCGCCACAATAGCGGCGCCAAACAACAGTCCACTAAGGTAAACTCTTCGTACATGAAGAAAGGCTTGTCGAGAAAAATCGGCGCAATACCCAATAAACTGTCGCGTAGCTCTTTTCGAGCGATGTCCACCGCTTTGCCATCCTTGTCAGCAACGATAACATCCAATTTTTCACACCAGTCTTTCTCAATACGATGCATGTATTGTCGGCTCAAAGCCCGAGCGACTGGGTAGACTGGCAGCAGAGGAGGATGAGGGAAACGCTCATCGAGGTATTCCATCATCACTTTTGACTCATACAAGGACAAGTCTCTATCGACCAGAGTCGGCACGGACCCGTAGGGGTTGAGCTCGGCCAACTCTTCCGGGATAGCATTGGGGTCGACTTCTTCTATGTCGACAGTCACGCCTTTTTCGGCGAGGACAATTCGTATTCTGTGACAATAATGACTTGCCGGATCAGAAAAAAATGTCATCGACGTTCGCTTTGAAACAACACCCATTACATAAACCTCAGAGGATAGATAAAAACCTGCTTAAATGGTGACGTTATTAGTGAACGTCTTTCCAGTATTCACGGTTTAGCAACCATACCCAGATCAGTAAGAAGGCGAGGAATAAAAGCACATAAACACCGATACGCTTGCTCTCTACCTCTACTGGGTTGGCCATATAAGCCATGAAATTGACCAGATCATAAACTGCACCGTCGAACTCTTCTGGGGTCAAAGTGCCTTCACTGAGCAACTCAAAAGAACCGCATGGATCATCGAGCAAAGGCTCGCTGGTCAATGGATCAACTTTAATACCACCATTGTGAGCTAACATAGGGCCAGGGGCGCAACCTTGCAGACCCTGTAAATCCATTAAAGCGTGCGGCATACCCACATCTTTAAAGACTTTATTATTGATGCCAACCGGGCGGCTACTATCAGCGTAGAAATTACGCAAATACGTATAAACCCACTCTGGTGAGCGTGCTCGGGTGACCAAGGTCAAATCGGGGGGCGCCGCACCAAACCAGGCTTTGGCCGAGTGCTCGGGCATAGAGATTTTCATCAAGCCACCGATTTTCTGATCCGTGAATATCAAGTTCTCCATCATCATGCCGTCGGGAACACCCATATCGTCTGCCGCACGCTCCCAACGCTGATATTTGGCCGAGTGGCAACCCATACAGTAGTTGACAAAAAGTTGAGCACCCTTTTGCAAAGACGCTTTGTCATCAGAGTCAGCCTCAAACTCGTCACATTGAATCGTGCCGCAATCAAACTCTGACGAAGCCCCCACCGCCTTGAGCGGCACGATCACCAGACCAATAACTATCAGTAGCACACCCAGTGAACGCCAGAGGCCCATACCTCCATCCATCGTCACCCTGACAGGTTCCGGCTTAGTTTTTTCCAATACTGTCCAAATCGGCATTGCCAGAAAATAGAGGAAGTAAATCACGGTACAGATCTGCGCCAATGCAGTGCGAGCCGGTGTCGGCGCTTTTATTCCCAAAATACCGAGAATAATAAAAGCAGCGGCGAACAAAACGATAGCCACGCGACTGATGTTACCTTTATAGCGAATTGATTTGACTGGGCTGCGATCAAGCCAAGGCAGTACAAAGAGAATGGCTACCGCTGCGGCCATCACCAAAAAGCCCATGAATTTATCAGGTACTGCCCGCAGCATTGAATAATAAGGCGTGAAATACCAGACCGGCGCAATGTGCTCAGGTGTTTTCAGTGGATTGGCGATCTCGAAGTTAGCATGCTCAATAAAATAACCACCCATCTCTGGCATAAAGAACAGAATAAAGCAGAAGATAAAGAGGAACACCACTATCGGCACCAAGTCATGCACGGTGTAGTAGGGGTGGAAAGGAATACCGTCAAGTGGTATGCCGTTCTCATCTTTATTCTTCTTAATTTCAACACCATCGGGATTGTTAGAACCCACCTCGTGCAGGGCCAGAAGATGCAGTACCACGAGGCCGAGCAGAACGATGGGGACCGCAACTACGTGCAGGGCAAAGAAACGATTGAGAGTAATGCCTGAAATCAGGTAATCACCACGCACCCATTCGACAATGGCATCACCAACATAAGGGATCGCGCCAAAGAGAGAAATAATCACCTGCGCACCCCAGTAGGACATCTGCCCCCAGGGTAGAACGTAGCCCAGGAAGGCTTCAGCCATTAGTGCCAGATAGATTGCCATACCAAACAGCCACACCAGCTCCCGTGGTGCCTTATAGGAGCCGTAGAGCAAGCCCCGGAACATATGCAGGTAGACAACAATAAAGAATGCCGAGGCACCCGTAGAATGCATATAGCGCAGAATCCAGCCGTAATCCACATCGCGCATGATGTATTCAACAGAGGCAAAAGCACCGTCAGAAGAGGGTTCAAAGCTCATAGTCAACCAGATGCCGGTGAGTAGCTGGTTAACGAGCACGAGCAAGGACAAGACGCCAAAAAAATACCAAAAGTTAAAGTTCTTCGGCGCATAGTACTTGCCCATATGGGTATCCCAGGCGCGCTGCACGGGTAGGCGATCATCAAGCCAGTTCCACAGAGATGAGATCAATTTCATTATGCGCTCTCCTCGTCAACACCGATTACCACGACATTTTCACTTTCATAACTGTGAGGTGGTACTTTAAGATTGAGGGGTGCGGGCACGCCTTGATAGACACGTCCAGCGAGATCAAATTTGGAGCCATGACAGGGGCAGAAAAATCCACCTAGCCACTCGTCACCACCAAGGTCGGCAGCACCGACATCTGGCCGGTACATCGGAGCACACCCTAGGTGGGTACACAAACCCACCATTATCAGGTATTCAGGGTTCAACGCTCTATTGACTGGATCGACATAAACGGGTTGATCTGATTTTTCAGAATTGGGATCGCGCAGTGTCCCAGTCAATTTAGCTAGCGAATCGAGAGCTTGCTGAGTGCGGCGAATAATATAGACAGGCTGCCCACGCCATTCTTCAACAACCATTTGACCTGGTTCAATTCGACTAATATTGATTCGTACTGGCGCTCCAGCCGCTTTCGCTTTCGCACTTGGAAACCAGGAACCGACAAATGGCACCGCGGCTCCCACTGCTCCCACTGCGCCAACAGCGCAGGTAGTTGCAGTCAAAAAGCGACGACGCCCCTGATTGACACCCTCATTGCTCATATGAGCTCCCCTTAAAAGGCAGAATAATAAAGATTGGCCGCATTCTTTGCAGCTGATGAATCCTGTACCCGCGCACAGGTAAAAATGGCGAGTAATAGTAATGAAAAGCATGGGGGTTTACAAGCCGAAACCGCGACCAACCCGGCTAACCTCATGTTTTAGAACAAAAAAAACCCAACGTTAAGTCGGGCTTTTACAGAGTCAGATTTTTTTATAAAACGACCAAAAATTATCGTTTCGAGAACTGTGGCCGCTTGCGAGCTTTATGTAGACCCACTTTCTTACGCTCTACCGCTCTAGCATCTCGCGTCAAAAATCCGGCCTGACGAAGTGGTGTGCGTAGCGTTTCATCATAAGCCAGCAATGCGCGTGACAAACCGTGACGGATAGCACCGGCCTGACCAAAGCTTCCACCGCCGCTGACTGTGATTTTCAAGTCAAACTTATCGACAGCCTCTGCCAGTTCCAAGGGTTGACGAACGATCATACGTGCCACTTCGCGGCCAAAATACTGCTCCAGCGTACGGTCATTGATCGTAACATTACCGCTACCACTAGTGATAAAAACTCGAGCAGCCGACGTCTTGCGTCGACCTGTACCGTAATAAGTTTCAGCCATTGTCATGCGTCCCGTTAAATATTGAGTGCTTGCGGTTGTTGTGCGGCGTGAGGATGCGCGTCCCCAGCGTACACTTTCAATTTACTGTACATTGCCCGCCCTAGCGGACCCTTGGGTAACATGCCCTTTACCGCTTTTTCAAGCGCACGCTCAGGTGCCTTGTCGATCAACTTTTCGAAGCTAATTGACTTGATACCACCGGGGAAACCCGTGTGATGGTAATACTTTTTGTCAGTCGCTTTCTTGCCTGTAACTCGAACCTTTTCGGCATTGACGACGACGATGTAATCACCAGTATCAACATGGGGCGTATATTCAGGTTTGTGCTTGCCGCGCAGACGCATTGCAATGTCACTAGCCAGTCGGCCCAAGGTTTTATCGGCGGCGTCGACGACATACCAATCGTGCTGAACTGTTTCGGGTTTGGCGCTAAATGTTTTCATTGAATCGTTACCTGAAATCAGGTGGCTCCCAGAAAAGAGCGCGAATTCTACCGATGCCCGAGAGGAAGTTCAAGCAGAGATTGTTTGTTTAGCTAAGAAACCTGTCTAAAATGCTGGCGCTTTCATGGCCGATGAGCACGCGCTAGATAATTATGAGATTGCATTTCTAGCAAGCGGCTTAAAGTGCGCTCAAATTCAAAGGCCAAATTGCCGCCACCGTATAAAGCATCGAGGGGCACAGCGACTGACATCGCCAACTTCACATTGCGATCGTAAAACTCATCAATTAGGCTAATAAAACGCCGTGCCTGATCCTCGCTGTCGCGACCCAACTGAGGCACATCGCTAACCAACACCGCGTGAAACTCCCGGGCCAGCTCTATATAGTCATTCTGGCTGCGCGGCCCATCACACAAAGCCATAAAGTCAAACCAGGCCACGTCTTCACCAACAAAACGGCAGGGGATATCGCGCCCCTCCACCTCCAGAGCAACACCTTCGCGCACTTCCTCTCGCGTCGGCACCAGACTATCAAAGGTGCGCTGCAGGGAAATCTCAGCCTGCTCACCCAGGGGCGAGTGATAGAGCTCAGCCTGTTCCAGGGCGCGCAGTCGGTAATCGGTGCCACTATCGACATTCACTACATCACAGTGTTGTTTAAGCAGCGCAATCACTGGCAAAAAACGCTGACGTTGTAGTCCATTGGTGTAAAGGTTGTCAGGCAGGATATTTGACGTCGCGACCAATGTGACGCCCTCGGCAAAGAGCAGCTCCATTAAACCGCCCAATATCATCGCATCAGTGATATCAGAAACGAAAAACTCGTCAAAACAAATCACCCGCGCCTCTCTGGCAATGCCCGCCGCCACTTCCTCTAGAGGATTTTTCACGCCATTGCATGCGACCAGATCGCGGTGTACACGGCGCATAAAGCGATGAAAGTGCACCCGCATTTTCTGCTCAAAAGGCAGACTTTCGTAAAAGCTGTCCATCAGGTAGGTTTTACCGCGCCCCACGCCACCCCAAAAGTACAAGCCTTTAACGGGGCGCTTACGCAGCTGGCGACCCCGCAGACGATCCAGCAAGCCGACTTTTTCCTTCTCCTCGCCTGCGGCAACTAACCTTTCATAGACCGACTGGAGTTTCTCTACAGCCAGTCGCTGCGCTGCATCCGCAACAAAATCATCCTGCAGTAAATCTTTCTCATAACGTTGTAGGGGCGAAAAGGGCATCGATTCAGCGCTGACTGTCGTTAGGGGTGATAGAAGTGAAAGACGATATATCTTAAGCGCGGCCACTCTACTCGTGCTGAGCAAGGTGCGCAAGCAGTCCGCACTTATCTATGACGCCGACGCTGTTAAGATAAGAAGGCACTCAGCTGTGCGCCCAGCTTTTCACGCAGGTTGTTCAACTGCCCGTGAAAGAAGTGGCTCGCTTCGGGAATAACAATCGTCTCGGTGGCGCAACCGTGGGATGTCAGCCAGGCCAGCGTCGTCTTAGCCTCCACCAACTCATCCTGCCCACCGAGAACCACCGCCACCGGACAAGCAAAAGCACCTTGAGAGGCATAGCTGTAACGCGCCACTGGAGGTGCAACTAGAATCATATGCGCCACCGGTATACGCTCGCTGGCGGAGGCGACAATGGCTGAACCAAAGGAAAAGCCTGCAAGCAATAATTGGCTCTCGGGGTACTCAGCCAACAGCCACTCGCTGACACAGCAAAGATCATCCACCTCGCCCCGCGCCTCGTCGTGCTCGCCCTCGCTGTTACCCACTCCACGAAAATTAAAGCGTAGCGAAGTAATACCCAGCTCGCGATAGACTCTCACCAGTGTCGACACTACCTTATTATTCATAGTGCCGCCGTGCAGTGGGTGGGGATGACAGATTACCGCCACATAACCACTACAACTGAAGAGACCACCACCCTGGCCTTCTTCCAACAATGCTTCAATCTGGCCCGCTGCACCGGCTATTGTTACTGGCTTTTTTTTACCCATTGTTCTCAATTCAACCTCCATCTCTTCCACTCAACATCAGCCCGCCGCTCTTGCCAGCTGGACAATGATAAATATTCATCGCCCAGCTATTCAACCTGCGGGCTGTTCAAGATAGAATCTCCACCTATTCCAACTACTATAGGAAGTACCAGCGTGCCCACAGACCCCATCATTATTGCATTGGCTAGCCTCGTCATCGGTCTCGTCATCGGCACCCTCATTGGTCGCACCCTCTCTAGCGCCACCAAGCAACGCCACACACTGACTGAAGAGCTACGCAAAAAAGACGATGAACTCAAAACGTATCAACACAAGGTGACAGAGCATTTCTTGACCACCTCGGAGCTGGTCAACAATCTCACTCACAGTTACAAAGAGGTGCATCAACACCTGGCCGATAGCGCCATGACACTCGCCAACCCAGAAGTCAGTAATAAACTGCTTGAGGCCGGTTCCGGTAACCTGGGCATTACCCACACCTCCGATAACAGTATTATTATAGACAGATCACAACCACCGAAAGACTACACCCCCGACATCAACGGTGTGCTGGACGAAAACTATGGCCTGGAGAAAAACAGATCCAGTGCGGTAGATCAAGCCAAAGAAGAAACAGACGACAACGAAGAAGACCCGACGACCAAGGTCGTTTAACTCGAATTGGGGTGGCACAACCTAAAAAAGCCGGGACAGTACCCGGCTTTTTTAGGTTACAGGTAAAGAGCTAAGCGGCAGAGTGGCCCGACAGCTTCACCTCAACATTGTCCTCATCGCTCAAGCTCGCATAGTATCTCCGCAAAACATCCAGCACTTCGGGGCGAGAAAAATTATCCTCAACCTCTCCACCTTCCGACAAAGCCTTACGTAACTTGGTGCCCGACACTAACACACGATCATCAGCACCATGGGGGCAAGTACGCATCGACGCCATCGTCTCACAGCGATTACACCAGAACGTCCAATCGATTTTTAAGGGTACGGTTTCCATTGCATCTTTGGGGATATCGTCAAAAATATGATGGGCATCGAAGGGCCCGTAATAATCGCCAACGCCAGCGTGATCGCGGCCAACAATCAAATGGGTACAACCGTAGTTTTGACGAAATAATGCGTGCAACAATGCTTCGCGGGGGCCGGCATAGCGCATATCGAGCGGATAACCCGACTGCACGACAGTATTATCAACAAAATAGTTGTCGATCAAAGTGCCGATCGCCTCCTGACGCACTTCAGCGGGAATATCCCCCGGCTTCAACTTACCGAGCAGAGAATGAACCATCACGCCATCACAAATTTCGATGGCAATTTTCGCCAGATATTCGTGGGAGCGGTGCATCGGATTACGAGTTTGGAAAGCGGCAATAGTCGACCACCCCTTCGCCGCAAATAATTCGCGAGTTTGCGTCGGCGTCATATAAACACCATCGTATTTGCTCGGAAAATCGCCCTGGGAAAAGACCTCAACCTTGCCCGCCAAATTGACATCACCCTGGCTCATCACCATAGCAACGCCAGGGTGAGCTGGATCGGTGGTCGTAAACACTTGCTGGCACTCATGGGCTTTATCAATGCTGTATTTTTCAGAAATTGTCAGCACGCCCATCAGCTCATCGGTTTCACCGTCAATCAGGGCAACTTCGGCGCCTAATGCCAGCTCATCGGCCTGAGCCTGATCAACGGACAGGGTGATGGGAATTGGCCAGAATAAGCCGTTGGCCATATGCATGTTATCGCAGACACCCTGCCAGTCCGCCTGACCCATAAAACCGTCAAGTGGTGTAAACCCACCGATGCCGAGCATAATCAGGTCGCCTACCTCGCGGGAGGCCAGCATCACTTTAGGCAGGCTTTCTGCCCGAGCCTTCGCCGTTGCCAGCGCCTCACCTTCCAATAACAAAGGTAGTAGAACATCACTGCCGTGGGGATTTACAAGACCACTCATATTTTCACTCCATTAGTTGCTAATTACTGCCGCTTCAACATATCACGCTGCGGCCTGGAAGCTGTTTCACGCCCGCCTCCAGTCATCGCAGGCAGAGTCGTTCCAGAGTGTGGCATAATAGCACCAACGCATAAGAAACTAGCAGCGGATCTTAGACCTTGCAACTATTACGATATTTCGGCTGGCCAACCCTACTTGGCCTTATCATTGCGGCTATCGTCACGGTGCTATTCCCGCAGGTTATCCGCAACGGTGCGACATCAACGCAAAACCCCATCGTTGCCACGGTGACTCAGAGCCACAGTCCCGGCGTGGTCACCTCTTACGCCCCCGCCGTACACAGAGCGGCCCCGTCAGTGGTGAATATCTACACCCGCTCTCGCGTCAGCCACCCTCTCGCAAACGACCCCGTTTTCCAACGCTTTATTGGCGGCAGTAACATGCCCCAGCGACAACGGATGGAATCCTCTCTCGGTTCCGGCGTAATTGTCGATGAGCGAGGCTTTATTCTCACCAACAATCATGTGGTCTCAGAGGCCGAAGAAATCGTTGCCCTGCTTTACGATGGCCGCGAAGCGAAAGCGAATATTGTCGGCACAGACAGAGATTCCGACCTCGCGGTATTGAAAATAGATCTCGACCAACTCAAAGCCATCCCTCGAGCCAGCGAAGAGAGCCAGGCCAAGCCAGAGGTCGGCGATATTGTATTGGCAATAGGCAATCCCTTTGGCATCGGTCAGTCGGTTTCTCAGGGCATTATCAGCGCCACCGGGCGCAGCGGCCTGAGTTTAAATCGCTACGAAAATTATCTTCAAACTGACGCTGCAATTAACCCCGGTAACTCTGGTGGCGCACTGATCGACGCCTACGGCAATCTGGTCGGCATTAATTCAGCAACCTTGAATGAAACATCTTTTGTCGGTATCGGCTTTGCCATCCCCACAGAAATGGCCATTAAGGTGCTCGATGACATCATCACCCACGGCCGTGTTATTCGCGGCTGGCTGGGTGTTGAAGTGCAGCAGTTATCGCCCTCCATCGCCTCCCAGCTTGAACTCTCTCCACCTTCGGCCCTCATTATCACCGCCGTGCCGATCTATGGGCCAGCCTACAATAGCGGCCTACAACCCGGTGACATCATTACTCATATCAACGGTCAGGCGGTCAGTGACGGCTCCAGTGAAATCAACCTGATTGCCGATATGGCACCAGGCGACCCCATAGAGCTACGGATTATTCGCAAAGATATCTGGTTGACGATTAAAGCTATCGCGGGGATTCGCCCAGAGAGCTGAAAGCCCGATCCAAAACTAAGCTCAGACAATAATGTCTTTCAGGGCCGCAAGCAGCAAAGTATTTTGTTGCGGCGTGCCGACAGTGATACGTAAAAATTGCTCGATACGCTCAGCGCCAAAGTGGCGCACAATAATATTGCGTTCTCTCAGAGCCGACATTAAATACTCACCCTTGTAGTCGGGGTGACGTGCCAGGACAAAATTCGCGGCCGAAGGAATCACTTCAAAACCCAGTTTTTCAAACGCGTCAACCAGCGTCACACGACTGGCAATGACCGCCGTACAGGTCTTCTGGAAATAATCCTCATCGGCAAACGCGGCAACCCCACCGGCAATAGCCAGACGACTCACAGGGTAGGAGTTAAAGCTATTCTTAATACGCTCGAGCGCTTCGATTAACGTCGGGTGACCAATGGCAAAACCCAGCCTCAGGCCCGCCAGCGAGCGTGACTTCGACAAGGTTTGAATCACTAACAAGTTATCAAACGCATCAACCAGGCTAATGGCACTTTCGCCACCAAAATCAATATAGGCTTCGTCCACACAGACAACAGAATCAGAGTTACGGCGCAGCAGCGAGGCGATGCTATCGAGAGATAATAAGCGGCCAGTTGGCGCATTGGGATTAGGAAAAATGATTCCGCCATTGGGCACGAGATAATCATCCACCGCAATTTCAAAATTGTCAGTGAGAGGGATTTCACACCCTTCTATCTCGTATAAGCCACAATAAACCGGATAAAAACTATAAGTAATATCGGGGAACAATAAAGGTTTACCGTGGCGAAACAAGCCGTTAAAGGTGTGGGCCAGCACTTCATCTGAGCCGTTGCCAACAAAGACCTGGTTAACAGCAACCTGATGATAGTCGGCAATTGCCTGCTTTAAACGGTCAGCATTGGGTGGCGGATAGAGCCGCAACTCGTCCCCTAGCGCGGCCTTAATAGCCTCGGCAACCTGAGGCGAGGGTCCGTAGGGGTTTTCATTGGTGTTGAGTTTCACCAAATTATCGATACGCGGTTGCTCACCCGGCACATAGGGCTCGAGCTCACTGACAAAATCACTCCACAGACGCTGCGTCATCGTTTCACCACTTATCTACCCATTCTCGATTAAATACAAGATCTTAGTCATTAATCATGGCAGTTAGCGCCGATAGTCAGCGGAGCGTGCGTGCGCTTCCAGGGATTCACTGCGAGCCAACACGCCGGCCGTGTCGGCCAGCTTTGCTGCGCCCTGGGGCGAGCAGCCAATAATTGATGTGCGCTTCTGAAAATCGTACACACCCAGCGGCGATGAAAAACGCGCCGTGGTGGAGGTCGGCAACACATGGTTGGGACCCGCACAGTAATCACCCAATGCCTCGGGGGTGTGGCGGCCCAGAAACACCGCGCCAGCATGACGAATATCACTCAACAAAGCCTCAGGATCATCCACCGAGAGTTCCAGGTGTTCCGGCGCAATGCGATTGGCAATGCGTACTGCCTCATCGAGATCGGCAACTTTAATTAAAGCGCCGCGGCCGTTAATAGACGCTTTAATAATCTCACGCCGGGGCATCTCGGCCAGCAATTTCTCCATACTCGCCAACACGGCCTGCAAAAATTCGGCATCGGGGCTGATTAAAATCGACTGGGCCTGCTCATCGTGTTCGGCCTGAGAGAACAAGTCCATAGCGATCCAGTCGGGCGATGTTTGTCCATCACAGACCACCAAAATTTCAGACGGCCCGGCGACCATATCCAGGCCCACTTCGCCAAATACAGCCTTCTTTGCTGTAGCGACATAAATATTGCCAGGGCCAACGACTTTATCGACTTTAGGAATAGTTGCAGTGCCGTAGGCCAGTGCCGCAACAGCCTGGGCACCACCTACTGTAAAGACACGATCGACACCAGCAATGGCGGCAGCGGCCAGTACAGCGGGGTTCAAGTTACCATCGGGGGCCGGCACCACCATTATAATTTCATCGACGCCAGCCACCTTCGCCGGCAAGGCATTCATCAACACAGAGGAAGGATAGCTCGCCTTACCACCAGGCACATAGATACCGACTCGCTGCAGAGCTGTAATTTTCTGCCCGAGCACGGTGCCGTCAGCCTCAGTGTATTGCCAGGATTCCTGCGCCTGGTGCTGGTGGTAACTGCGAATGCGCTGGGCCGCAGTTTCTAAAGCCTCGCGCTGTTCGGCAGGCAAACTCAGCAAGGCTTGCTGTAACGCATCCTTGCCAACTTCCACTTCGGTAATAGAGCCAATCTGACGTCGGTCGAAGCGGCGCGTGTAATCGAGCACAGCCTTGTCGCCTTCGCTACGCACGGCGGCGATTATCTCACCGACGACGGCGACAACATCATCCTCAAGCGCTGGTTGCCAGGCAAGCAACTCATCAAGACGCGCATCGAACGTGTCAGCGGCGGCATCTAAGACTGGTGGCTGAAGTTCATTCACGCGCTGGAGGCCTCGTTTTCACGTTGCGCCCGAGCTGCAACCTGGGATGAAAAACCTTCAAGTAAGGGCTGAATCAATTTGTGCTTGGTTTTCAGCGCGCCCTTATTGACGATCAAGCGCGAACTAACAATATCAATCAACTCTCGCGGTTCAAGACCATTCGCTTTCAAGGTATTGCCCGTATCAACGATATCGACAATTTCATCGCAAAGCTCGATAAGTGGCGCCAGTTCCATCGCGCCATAGAGCTTAATAATGTCTGCCTGTAAGCCTTTTTCAGCGTAGTAGCGCCGCGCCACGTTAATGTATTTGGTGGCGACACGAATACGGCCCGTCACGGGAGCAGCGCCCACCATCCCCGCGGTCATTAAACGGCAACGGGAAATACCTAAATCAATAGGTTCGTAGTAACCATCGTCGCCATTTTCCAGCAAGGTATCTTTGCCAGCAATGCCGAGGTCTGCCGCACCAAACTGCACGTAGGTCGGCACATCAGTACCGCGCAGGACCAGCAGGCGAATATCATCTCGGTTGGTCGTAAACATCAGTTTGCGACTACTGGCAATATCTTCACCAGGCACAATGCCAACCTCGGCCAGCAGTGGCAGGGTCTCTTTAAGAATGCGCCCCTTAGTGAGCGCAATTGTCAACTGACTCATAATTCGATCACTTCAATAATACGTTCAAAGCCGGGACAACGCGGTGTTAATTCGGCACACGACGGATATTGGCACCCAGTAGCTGGAGCTTTTCCTCGATACATTCATAACCCCGGTCGATGTGGTAAATACGATCCACAATAGTTTCGCCCTCGGCGACCAAACCAGCAATGACCAGGCTCGCCGAAGCTCGCAAATCAGAAGCCATCACCGGGGCACCGGTTAGGGATTCAACACCGGTCACAATGGCCGTATTACCCTCGAGAACAATATGGGCACCCATACGGTTCAGCTCGTGAGTTTGAATCAAGCGATTCTCAAAAATCGTCTCCGTCACCGTACCAACACCGTCGGCAACTGCATTAACAGCTGTCAGTTGAGCTTGCATATCGGTCGGGAAACCCGGATAGGGCGCGGTGCGCAATTGCACAGGCTTGGGGCGACGACCTTCCATATCGAGCTCAATCCAGTCGTCACCGCTGGTGATTTTGGCGCCCGCTTCTTCCAGTTTAAGCAGCACAGACTCGAGAAGATGGGGGTCGGTATCGCGCAGCTTGACCTTGCCCCGCGTTGCTGCAGCAGCCGCCAAATAGGTGCCGGTCTCAATTCTATCGGGCATAATGTTATAGCTACCGCCGGACAACCTCGACACACCATTAATGGTAAGAGTATCGCTTCCCGCGCCCTGTACATCAGCACCCAGGGTATTGAGGTAGTTGGCCAGGTCGACAATCTCAGGCTCGCGAGCAGCATTCTCTATGACCGTTTTACCCTCTGCCAGGCTCGCTGCCATCATCAAATTTTCTGTGGCACCCACCGAAACCGTGTCCATAAAAATATGGGCACCTTGTAATCGTCCATCGATTTTAGCCTTGATGTATCCACCATCAATGGTGATATTGGCACCCATCAATTCGAGCCCGTGCAAATGCAGGTCAACCGGACGACTACCGATAGCACAACCACCGGGGAAGGAGACTTGCGCTTCACCAAAACGACTTAGCAAAGGCCCCAAAACCAGTATCGACGCGCGCATGGTTTTCACCAGCTCATAGGGTGCCGTTCGCGTGTGCAAAGTACTGGCATCGACTTCAACCCGCATTTTCTCATCCAGGACAACCCCCACCCCCATGCAGCCGAGCAACTCGATCATGGTGGTAATGTCATGTAGATGAGGCAGATTTGACACCGTTACAGGGGCATCAGCCAGCAAAGTCGCCGCCAAAATAGGCAGCGCAGAATTCTTTGCACCAGATATTCGAATTTCGCCTGAGAGCGGTTTGCCCCCGTAAATAAGCAGTTTATCCATATCTATGCCCACTAGTGCCGGCCGGTAGGCCAGCGATACTTGAACAACCAATCCCTGGCTTGATGTCGCTAATACTTTTGATTGATCGACCAGAGCATAATTTTGCTCTAGCCAGTACTCTGGCGATTAGACGGCCTGCCATTCAGCAGGGGTACAGAGCTTCATATTCACCGCGTGCACGGCTCCAGAGGCAATTTGCTCGTTCAAAGCGCCATAAACCAGCTGCTGGCGCTGCACCGCGCGCTTCCCTTCAAACACTTCACCCACAGCGGTGACATTCAGATGCGAACCTTCACTCTCTACGCTAATGTCGCAATCGACCAAAGCAGCCTGCAATAAACGCTTTATCTCTTCAATATCCATGTTTTACCCGTTTGTTATTCCACTGTCCCAGCTAGCAATGACTTTATCAATATCACCGTTGTGCTTTTGTGATGACTGAGCGAATTGCCCTCGGAAGGTTTTACCCAAATTAATACCATTGATAATGACGTTAATTACTTTCCACTGACCCTCTTTCAGGCCCATCGTGTAGTCGAGAGGATACGTCGCATCAGCACCGACAATCTGCTGATGCACCGTGACTTTGCGTTTATCCTCGATATCTTCTGCCGGCAAAAGAACAATTTTCTGACTGCTATAATTCAACAATCCACGTCCATACGTTTCCACCAGCCCAGTGCGAAAAGTTTCTGCAAACAGGGCTTTTTGTTCAGCGCTAGCAACTCTGCCATCACTACCCATCACTTTAAGAGCAATCCAGTCAAAATCGACAATCTGGCCAAGAATTCTGTCAACTTCACCAACAAAGCACTCAAACTGCTGTTGCTTTACCGCTTCTTCAGCGCTGGCATCGATTTCCGCACGGTGGCGATCAATCTCAGACAGTACTTTTTGAGTCACCGTATCAATTAGTTCATAAGGGGAAAGAGTAGCTTTCTCATCTGTCGTTTCAGAGACTATACAATTAGCCTGCGCCTGTGCGGCGAAGATAAAACCGATCCAACAAAGCGCCAACACGGTTAATTTTGTCTGTAATAATTTCGCTAACATCATCTCATCTTCCTTTTTCTGCACGCTTACCTATCGAGCCCTTGCTTAGCCAACCCTGCCTTTTACTCAGATTTAAAGATGAATACGGACAGAACAGAGCCTACTATTGCAAGAACAATCTCTACCAAAAGACCACTTTTATCGACACAAGTGCCACACTTTTACGCCCAAAAAGTCGCAAACTGACTGACTTTTTGGGCCGCGCACTATACCATCCCCGACCTGCTTTTGCGACTTGCATCAGCGCTAAAACAACGGCACACACCACGGGTTTGATCATCGTAAACCCTCATTAAAACACCCTAAAAAAAGGAACCGCAACAGCAATGAATGAGCTACTGCCCGCCTACATAGCAATCATTGCAGGCCTTGTTGGCCTGGTATGGGGTGCCGACCGTTTTGTGATTGGAGCCGCGAGTGCCGCAAAAAACTTTGGCATTTCACCCATGGTGATTGGCCTTACCATCGTTTCCATCGGCACTTCAGCACCGGAAATTATCGTCTCCATCAACGCGGCACTGGAAGGTTCTGGTGCACTTGCTATCGGTAATGCTCTGGGCAGTAATTTGGCCAACATCGGACTGGTACTCGGTATCACCGCATTGATAGCCCCTCTGCCTGCCCAGCGTCATCTGGTTTTTCAGGAGGGGCCGGTATTACTCTTCGTAACGGCCCTGGTGGGCTACTGCCTCTTTGATCAAATACTGGGGCGCACCGAAAGCCTGATAATGCTGACTTTAGTCCCCTTGCTACTTTGGGTCACAGTAAAATACAAGGCGCAACACCCCGCCCCCGAAGAAGTTGCCGAGGTAGAAAACCTGGCCACCACCTCCAATGCCGCTGCGGCGACGTGGTTTATCATCGGACTGTTAGTCTTGCTGCTGAGTTCAAAAATCCTCGTTTGGGGAGCGACCACGACAGCCGCCGGGATGGGCGTTAGCGAACTGGTCATCGGCTTAACGGTGGTTGCCATCGGCACCAGCTTGCCTGAACTCGCCGCCTCCGTGACCAGCGCCCTGCGTGGCCATCACGATATCGCTATCGGCAACGTCTTTGGCTCCAACCTTTTCAACTTCCTGGCGGTAATGCCCATTGCCGGTGTCATTTCCCCCTTGCAACTGGACAGCGCGGTGTTTTATCGCGACTATCTGGCTGTGACGGCCCTGACCCTCTTGTTGCTCGGGGCCATTGCTCTACGCTATTGCAAACAAAGAAACACCGAGGATAAAGCCACGACCATTCACCTCTCCAGGAAATTTGGCGGCCTTATGTTAGTGCTCTACGCCCTGTATTTTGTCGTTCTGCTACCGACCAGCTGATCTTAGCCTACTCCACCGTTATACTTCTATACCTCAGGATTCAATCAGGAAACTGCCGTCAATGAGCGACTTCGACTTTAACACCTCAGCCCTACGCACCATTGCGCTCGAAACTGAGGCCGTTGCCGCCATTGCTGGGCGTATCGATGAGGGTTTCACACAGGCCTGCCAGTTAGTCATGCAGTGCAAGGGCCGCATTATTGTGACCGGCATGGGCAAATCGGGGCATATTGGCAATAAGATTGCCGCAACACTGGCCAGCACCGGCTCCCCCGCATTTTTTGTCCACCCGGGAGAGGCCAGCCACGGTGATCTCGGTATGATCACGCGCGACGATGTCGTGATCGCTATTTCCAACTCGGGCAACACCGCAGAAATCGTCACCTTGCTACCCCTTATTAAACGCCTCGACATCCCTTTGATCAGCATGACAGGTGATCGAGAGTCGCTATTAGCCGAAGCCGCCAACATCAACCTCGATGTCAGTGTCGAGGAGGAGGCCTGCCCTCTCAACCTCGCCCCGACCACCAGCACCACAGTCACTCTGGTCATGGGCGACGCTCTCGCTATAGCTTTACTGGAAGCCCGTGGTTTTACGGCCGAAGATTTTGCCTTTTCCCACCCAGGTGGCGCTCTGGGTCGCAAGCTTTTGTTGCGCGTATGCGACATTATGCACAGCGGAGATGAAGTACCCCGCGTTCAAGAAAGCACTCTGTTAAAAGATGCTCTGCTGGAAATGACCGCCAAAGGTTTTGGTCTGACTACTGTTGTCGATGCGCAAAACACGCTAATCGGCGTCTTTACCGATGGTGATTTGCGCCGTGTGGTCGACAATCAAATTGACATTAACAGCGCCACCACCGGTGAGGTAATGACCCGAGGCGGCAATGCCATTGACGCCAACATTCTCGCCGCCCAGGCGCTGAATATCATGGAGAATAAGAAAATAACTGCGCTGGTCGTCGAAGACGAAGCCCACCGCCCCCTCGGCGTACTACATATGCACGACATACTACGGGCAGGCGTCATCTAATGAAAAACAGCTACTATGGAAATCAACAATGAACCTTGCCTGCAGCCAAATCGCCGCCAAAGAAATCCGCCTGTTGGTGCTCGATGTTGACGGCGTACTCACCGACGGCAGTATTTACTATGGCAACAGTGGCGAAGAACTCAAGGCGTTTAATATTCAAGATGGCCTGGGTATCAAGCTACTGCAAGGGGCGGGCATTGAGGTCGCCATCATTACCGGGCGCAGCTCCAGACTTTTATCACGACGCACCGATGAACTCGGCATCGACAGGGTGATCCAGGGCCGAGAAGACAAACTCACAGCCCTTAACGAATTGCTGACAGACAAGGCCTACAAACTTGATGAAATCGCCTATATGGGTGATGATCTACCCGATTTGGCGGTCATTCGCCGCGTCGGCCTCGGCATGACAGTGGCCAACGCCAGTCCCTCTGTTGCGGAGCATGCCCGTTGGCAGTCGAAACGAGCTGGAGGCCATGGCGCGGTGCGCGAAGCCGCAGAATTTATACTTAAAGCCCAGGGCAAGCTTGCAAAAGCTATCGAACCCTTTCTTTAAATGTACCCATCTCTCACCTTCAGATGTTGAGCGTTTAAACCGTGCTATCCATAAAGAATTCCATCCTGGCGGGTCTGCTCGTCGTTGCACTGGGGGCCTTTGTTATTTTCTGGGATGCCAAGCCCGAAATTTTCATGGGTAAAAAGCAGCCTCCTGTTTCCGCGCTATCCAGTGCCGACAGCTATATGAAAAACACCGTAACCCATAAATTCAATGACCAGGGCCAGTCTGTCTTCTTACTCACCGCAACAGAGGGGGAGTACTTTCAGGCACAAAACCGTTTTGTGATGGCAACACCTCAGATGCTCGCTCACGCCAGTATCGAAGGCGAACAGCCCTGGCACCTGAGTGCGAAACAGAGCGTTATCCTCAATAATGGCCAGCGCATAGACATGCAGGGAGAGGTCTACGCCTGGCAACAGGTAAATCTCTCAGCATCAGACAAAAAAACTGAAATTGCCACGCCCTTTCTCAGTTATTATCCAGATGATCAGCTAGCCGATACCGACAAGCCTGTCTCCCTCAAGACGCCAGGGCACCAGATTGAAGGC
Source organism: uncultured Gammaproteobacteria bacterium (assembly GCA_913058345.1). Classification (GTDB taxonomy): domain Bacteria; phylum Pseudomonadota; class Gammaproteobacteria; order Pseudomonadales; family Porticoccaceae; genus Reddybacter. Next base: position 53,677 of record CAJXQR010000009.1, on the reverse strand, counting down.
ACTGGTTTCAAAGGTGATTTTGCGGCACAAACGTATCAAATACTCTCTCGGGCCAAAGGTCTACACAATGCCAACCAATAAGCTTTTTCCACCACTGTTTTACCTGTTCAGTGTATTTCTCGTCACCACCGCCCACGCTCTGCCCTCAGATCGACAGGCCACTATTGCTATCGAATCCGACCGCGCGCAACTCAATGAAAAAACTGGGGTTACTGAGTATCAGGGCGCGGTTGTTATTAAGCAGGGCAGCCTTCTTATTGAAGCGGATCAAGTCACCATCTATTCCACCAATGGCGAGGCCAATAAAATTATCTGCATCGGCAAACCCGCACACTATCAGCAGCAGCCAAACCCAGAAGATGGTCTGGTCAATGCTCGGGCCAGTACCATAGAATATTATATCGACACCGAAACCATCACACTCATTAAAAATGCCAGCCTGGCGTTACAGGGCTCCACCCTCGAAGGTGATCATATTAATTACGACCTCAAAGCAAAACTTGTCGAAGCTCGAGGCAGTGATAATAGTCAGCAGCGAGTGCATATGGTTATCCCGCCCAGTAAGCCATCGACAGGCGGACAAACAACAGCGGAACAACCTGCAAACAAGAAAACCGTTGGGGAATCTGTGACAAACGAGCAAAAGGACGGCGATTAATGGCCCAGCTACAGGCTTTAAATCTGGCCAAGAGTTACAAAAAACGTACCGTCGTTAGCGATGTTTCAATGCAGGTGACCAGTGGTCAGATTGTCGGTCTACTCGGCCCCAATGGCGCAGGAAAAACCACCTGTTTTTACATGATAGTAGGCCTGGTTAAGCAGGATGCCGGGCGAATTTTGATTGAAGATGAAGATATCACCCACCTGCCCATGCATCAACGAGCGCGCCAGGGCATTGGCTACCTGCCGCAGGAAGCCTCAGTTTTTCGCCGGCTGACGGTGGAAAAAAACATTATGGCCATTCTAGAAACTCGCCCTCAGCTCAGCGCTAAACAGCGCCAGAAAAAACTGGAGGAGCTGCTACAGGAATTCCATATTACCCATATTCGCACCAGCCAGGGTATGAGCTTGTCGGGCGGTGAGCGGCGGCGTGTCGAAATCGCTCGAGCACTGGCGATGGAACCTGCGTTTGTACTTCTCGACGAGCCCTTTGCTGGCGTCGATCCTATTTCGGTAAACGATATTAAAAATATTATTTGCCATCTGAAAGATCGAGGCATAGGCGTTCTTATCACAGACCACAACGTCAGGGAAACCCTCGATATCTGCGAACATGCTTACATTGTCAATGATGGCCATGTGCTGGCTCAGGGCAATGCCGAAGAAATTCTTTCCAACCCGGATGTCTTACGGGTCTATCTCGGTGAAAACTTTACCCTTTAGGTCGTTATGGAGAACCCTATTTCTCTTTCATACGCCCAACTGTTATACGCAGCAATCCGGGCGACAAGCGACATTCGTCAAACCAGCGGCACATTACTTGCTAGACAATTGATCCGCATTCAAACTCAGTCTACACTCTAACCAACACTCACCACCAAGGGCAAAACGATTATATGAAGCAAAGCTTGCAACTACGAATGGGTCAACAGCTATCGATGACCCCACAACTTCAGCAGGCTATCAAGTTACTCCAGCTTTCATCACTCGACTTGCAACTTGAAATTCAACAAACTCTGTACTCCAACCCTCTTCTGGAGCTGGCCGAAGACATTGAGTCCGAGCCTGAAGAAGTCTCCAATGAGCAACTCGCCAACGAGGTAGCCGATAACGGCGATACCCCCGGCGAGTGGAGTAAAGAAATTCCCAACGAACTCCCCGTCGATGCCCAGTGGGATGACATTTACCCGGCGGCACCCACCGCCAGCGCTAGCGCTAGCACCACATCGTCGAACAGCGACAATCGTGATTTTGAGAGCTACCACAGCGTTACCGAATCATTGCAGGATCATCTGCTCTGGCAGCTAAATCTCACCCCGATGTCAGATCTCGACCACCTGATTGCCACCACACTGATCGACAATATTGACAACAATGGCTTTCTCGAAGCCCCAGTGGAAGATATCTGGCAACCCCTCGCCTTATCTCTTAAAGAAACAGGTGATACCAGCGCCTCGTTAGCACTCAATGGGAGCGCCGATGACTCAGACCTGGCGCTTGACGAAGTGCTCGCTGTGCTGCACCGCATCCAGCAATTCGACCCCCCCGGTGTTGCCGCTATCGACCTCAGCGACTGCCTGCTAATCCAGCTTAATCAATTAAGTCCACAAACGCCTTCACTCGAGGATGCCAAACTCCTCTGCGCCCAATATCTCGACCTGGTGGCCGAGCGCAACCTCCCGCTACTGTGCCGCAAGACCGGGCTCGACGAAAAAGCCCTAGAGACTGCCATCACACTCATCCAAAGCCTATCACCGCGCCCCGGAGAGAGCATTGACAGCGGCGATGCCGATTACGTAGTGCCCGATGCCAGCGTGCAAAAAATTCACGGCCAATGGTTAGTCACGCTAAATGGTGACATCGCACCGCGCTTATGCATTAACAAAGAGTACGCCGCGATGGTGCAACGTGCCAACAACAGCAAAGACAACACCTTTCTCCGTGATAATTTACAGGAAGCCCGCTGGTTTCTGCGCAGCCTGGAAAGCCGTAACGATACATTGTTGCGTGTCAGCCGCTGTATTGTCGAGATGCAACAAGAATTTCTCGAAAGAGGTCCGGAGGCGATGAAACCCCTGGTACTAGCCGATGTGGCAGAACAACTCGAATTGCACGAATCGACTATTTCCCGTGTCACCACGCAAAAATACCTCGATACACCACGGGGTATTTTCGAGCTGAAATACTTCTTTTCCAGCCATGTCAACACGGCGGCCGGCGGGGAGTGCTCATCCACGGCGATTCGCGCTATGCTCAAACGCATGATAGCCGACGAGCCCACCAACAAACCGTTAAGCGACAGTAAACTGGCCACCCTGCTGCAGGGCGAAGGCATTCAAGTAGCACGTCGTACCGTTGCCAAATACAGGGAAAGCCTTAACATTCCCTCATCCAGTGACCGCAAGCGCTTTAAGCAAAGCCGTTAACAGGCTGTCACTCATCCCAACCCAGCAAAAGGAGCACCGTATGCAACTCAACATTAGCGGACACCACCTCGACATCACCGATGCGATTCACAACTATGTCACTAACAAGCTCACCAAGCTTGAGCATCACAACGATAAAATCACCAGTGTTTCCGTCATTCTGTCCGTTGAGAAATTAGTGCAAAAAGCCGAGGCTACCATTCACGCTAATGGCGGAGAACTCTTCGCTCATTGTGAAGACGAAGATCTTTACGCTGCCATCGATGGCCTTACCGACAAGCTGGACCGCCAGCTGATCAAGCGTAAAGAAAAACTCAGAGGCCGTTAATCACACCTCACCCACAACCTTCGGTAAATTACGACCTATGAGCTGTTTTTCATGAATATTACAGACGTTCTCTCCGTGGACAGAACCTGCTGTGACGCGCCCGGCGTCAGCAAGAAACGGGTGCTCGAGTTTATTGCCGATTTTTTCTCCGAACACACAGATTTTATCGATGCCAACGAACTCTATCATCAGCTGATAAGCCGTGAACGGCTCGGCAGCACGGGTATCGGCGAGGGTATCGCCGTACCCCACTGCCGACTCAACGGCTGTCCACGTATCACAGGTATACTGCTAAAACTCGACAACTCAATTGATTTCGATGCTATTGACGGCCAACCTGTCGATTTGATTTTTGCTCTGGTGGTACCTGACGAGCAAAATGATGAGCATTTGCAAACGCTGTCTGCTATCGCCGAATTACTCCAGTCCAGTGAGTTGCGCCAACAACTGCGCAACTGCTCCAGCAGTAGCAATCTCTACCAGATAGCAACCAGCGCCCACTAAAATGAGTCCTTCATCAGAGCCAAGGCCGAGCGCTGACAACACCCGATTAATCGTTATCAGCGGTCGCTCAGGCTCGGGTAAGAGTACGGCGTTACACGTTCTCGAGGACGTCGGCTATACCTGTATCGACAATTTGCCGGCCAGCATGCTGGTTAATTTACTGGAACAAATACGCGAACACCGCGAGCAAGAGGCCTTGAAAATTGCCGTCGGCATCGACGCCCGGAATTTGCTTGGCAAGCTCGAACAATTACCTGACATCCTCGACAAACTCAGCGAGTCCGGCATCAATAGCGAAGTGCTATTCCTCGATGCTCGCACCCCTAGTTTGATCCGCCGTTTCAGCGAGACCCGTCGTCGCCACCCCCTCAGCTCGGACACGGTTGACCTCAAAGAGGCCATTGCTCTGGAACGAGAACTCCTCGACCCCATCGCCTCCATCGCCAGTCGCCATATCGATACCAGCAACATGACTCTGCACCAGTTGCGGGATTTAATCAAAAAACAGATTGCGCCAGAAAAAGGCGATGCAATGGCCGTGGTCTTTCAGTCCTTTGGTTTTAAACGCGGCGTACCCAGCGATGCCGATTTCGTCTTCGATGTGCGCTGCCTGCCCAACCCCTATTGGAAAACCGAGCTGCGACCTTTCAATGGAGGGGATCAACCGGTGATCGAATTTCTCGATTCCCAAACCGATGTCGCCGCCATGCTCGCCGACCTCAATGGTTTTCTCACCCGCTGGATACCGCGCTTCCTCGCCACCAATCGCAGCTACCTAACCATTGCCATAGGTTGCACTGGCGGCCAGCACCGCTCTGTCTACATCTGCAACCAGCTCGCCGACCAATTCCGACCCCAGTTTGACAATATTCACGTCCTACACCGCGAGCAGGAGAGTTAATGCAATGGCTTTACGCCACCCTCAAACACCACCACATTTGACAGGCTGGGCAAGCCCATGGCATTTTTCACGACATGATTAAAGACGAGCTTGAAATCATCAATCGACTCGGCCTGCACGCCCGAGCCGCCGCCAAGCTGGCCACCACCTGCAATCGTTTTGCCTGCACCATCAAAACAGGTCACAATGGAAAACTGGTCGATTCGAAGAGCGTCATGTCATTAATGTTATTGGCCGCGGGTCAAGGTACGGTGTTAAATTTTGAATTTGATGGCGACGATGAAATGAAAGCTCACAGCCAGGTCAAAGACTTACTGGCTGATTATTTTGGTGAAGGTCAATAGTAGACGCATTTAAGCCTCATTCCCTTGCGGCTAACTCACACAAAACGAGCACCTTCCCTGTAAATCGCGTCGACCCCTGCGTACACTAACGACGGTTAATCAAACCTTTAGCCCGCCCCTCCACAGGAGCTCAGCCCCGCATGCAGGCCAACCACAATACTGAGCGGCTCTCCCTGCTCGTCGCTCTACTGTCCGAGGACATTGTCGACCCCACTAGCCTCCACCAGATGCGTCATATCCTCAATAATATGACGCCAGCGGATATTGCCCACTACATCGAATCGGCACCCAGCCGAGTGCGTCGCCTGCTCTGGGAGTTAGTCGATGACGATGTTGAGGGCGAAGTACTAGGCGAGCTCAGCGAAGACTTACAGCAAGAACTTTTGCTGCGTATGAATAGCGAACAAATGGCAGCATTGGTTGCCGGGCTCGACCCCGATGATGTTGCGGATATTCTGCAACAACTGCCGGAGCACTTGATACCCATCGTACTGCAAACTATGGGCGAGCAGGATCGCCAGCGGGTTGAGACCGTCCTCACCTTCGATGAGAACAGTGCCGGTGGATTAATGAACACCGACACCATTACCGTGCGACCCGATTTGACCATTGACGCCGTATTGCGCTACTTGCGCCGCCACGACGAGCTGCCTGAAATCACCGATAGTATTTTTGTCGTCAATCGTCGCGATATGTTTCTCGGCACACTGCCCCTCAGCAAATTACTCACCGCTGGCCCCAACACCACTGTGCGGGAGATTATGAACACGAATATTCAAGGTATCCCCGCGACGATGGGTGCTTCTCAGGTCACCCATTTGTTTGAACGCCACAACTGGGTGTCGGCCCCGGTGGTCGATGAAGAAGGACACTTGCTCGGTCGTATCACTATCGATGATGTGGTCGATGTGATTATTGACGACGCCGAACACTCACTGCTCGGTATGGCGGGTCTCAGCGATGAAGAGGAAACCTTTTCTTCAGTGCGCCGCTCCGCCCCTCGACGGGCCGTGTGGCTGGGCATTAACTTGTTTACCGCTGTGCTCGCCTCGGCGGTGATCAATCTCTTTCAGGGCACTATTGAGCAAGTCGTTGCACTGGCCATCTTAATGCCCATCGTCGCCAGTATGGGAGGTGTTGCCGGTAGCCAAACATTGACAGTGGTGATTCGCGGCATGGCCCTCGGGCAAATCAACCGCAACAATTTACGCTGGCTGGTTAGTAAGGAAGTACTCACTGGCGCCCTCAACGCTATGCTTTGGGCTGTGATTATCGGTGCATTTGCGGCTTGGTGGTTTGAAGCACCGATGATAGGGCTGATTATTGGTGCCGCCATGGTGATCAATTTGCTCACTGCTGCACTGGCAGGTGCCCTGTTACCCGTATTGTTAAAATCCATTCGCATCGACCCCGCCCTCGCCGGCAGTGTTATGCTGACTACCGTTACCGATGTGATCGGCTTTTTCTCTTTTCTCGGCCTAGCGACACTGTTCTACCTTTAATAAAATCCTCGTCAACAAAACCTGTAAGCAGTTCTACTATGGCAAAGAAATTTCACAAAGGCCCACGCCCAAGCGAGCTCGAAGCCGCTAGCGCCGAGACCAACACCTTGGACGATGAGCCAGAATTTATCAGTAAATCGGCCCGCAAGCGGGAGATGACAGCCCTGCAAAAAACCGGAGAGGCCCTTCTCGCCCTACCCGCCAAACAGTTTGCCAAAGTGCCCATTAGCGACCTGCTACGGGAAGCTCTGGAGCTGGCCGCCACCCTTAAGAATCGCGAGGGCAGACGGCGACAAATGCAATATGTCGGCAAGCTGATGCGTAGCGAAGACCACGAAAAAATTGCTGAAGTATTAGCTTCTTTCGACGAAAATAGCCGCACTTTCCGCCTGCAGTTTCAGCGTCTTGAAAAACTTCGCGATGAGCTGATTGACGGCAATAGCGAAGCCCTCACTCACCTTCTCCAGAAACACCCCGAGCTTGAGCGCCAGCATTTGCGCCAACTGATTCGCCAGGCCACCAAAGAGCGAGAGCAAAATAAAGGCTCGGCAGCGAGCCGTAAACTCTTTAAATATTTGCGCTTAACCATTCTCGACCAATAGCGGTGAGAGCCTCTACGCATCATCTCCGGTGACAACAGCCTTTTACATAAGGGCTCTAGACAATAACTTTCTAACTTACGCCCTCTAACAATAAGTAAACGGATAGCCCCTATGAACACCAACAGCGAAACACTGGTCAGCCTCAAGCGAGGTATCGGCACCATTACCTTAAACCGGCCCGATAAAAAAAATGCCCTGACACGCAACATGTACGGTGCCATCAGCGAGCTTATCCGTCAGGCTGATACCGACCCCGAGTTGCGCGTACTCGTGATTACCGGCGCTGGGGGAGATTTCACAGCGGGCAACGACCTTAACGACTTTCTCGACAACCCCGATACTGGTAGCGATTCGGCCACCGCCGACTTCCTGTTAACGTTAGCCGAAACCACCGTACCCATTGTTGCCGCTGTCGACGGACTGGCTATTGGCGTCGGCACCACCCTCCTCGCCCACTGCGATTTTGTCTACGCCGATCCCGCCGCTGTGTTTAGCCTGCCCTTTATTAATCTTGCGCTGGTGCCCGAGGCCGGTTCATCACAAACCCTGGTGCAAATGGCCGGTTACCATAAAGCTGCTGAACTGTTGATGCTAGGCGAAGCTTTCGATGCCGCCAACGCAGAGGCCATGGGCCTGGTCAATAAAGTTTGCGCTCCCGGCGAAGCCCTGAAACAGGCGATGATGACAGCCGAGCGACTCACCACCAAATCACGTACCGCTTTGCGCCACACCAAAGCCTTAATGAAACGACCCGGCGAACCCATAGGAGAGCGAATCTATGCCGAGCTGAATATTTTTTCCCGCCTGCTAAAAACCGAAGCACCACGGGAAATCATGGGAGCCTTCGTCGAAAAACGTGACATCGACCCCGATAAGATTGACTGAAGAACAAGCTCTTACCAAACAATGGATACTATTCGCCAACAGCTTAAAGCTCTTCTCGGCCCCAGGGGTGTAGTCGAGACGCCAACTATTGCCGCTGTCGGCAATTGGCGCGGCCACCCCTACAACAGTCCCTTGCTATTGCGTCCGACAAGTACCGAACAGGTTGCCGCTGTGTTACGCCTTTGCAACCAACACCAGCAAGCACTGGTCATTCACGGTGGTCTCAGTGGCATGGTCGGGGGCACCAGCAGCGCCAGGGATGAGATTTGTCTCAGTCTCGAGCGCCTGCAAAAGATTGAAGGCATCGACACACTGGGGCGAACAATAACCGTGGAAAGCGGCGCACGCTTGCAAGCAGTGCAAGAGGCAGCGCTTGCAGAAAATCTATTTTTTGCACTCGATCTCGGTGCTCGAGGCTCAGCCACGATCGGCGGAAACATCGCTACTAACGCGGGTGGCAATCAGGTGATTCGCTACGGCATGACCCGCGAGCAGGTACTCGGCTTAGAAGTAGTACTGGCCGATGGCACCATTTTGTCATCAATGAACCACCTATTAAAAAACAATGCGGGATACGACTTAAAACAATTATTTATCGGTTCAGAAGGTACCCTGGGCATTGTCACCAAAGCGGTACTGCGCCTGCGCCCGGCAATGCCCGCACGCAACACCGCGCTGGTCGCTACCAACCAATTCGACAAACTGCCACGCCTGCTCAGCCACATTGAAAGAGCACTCGGCGGCAAACTCAGTGCCTTTGAAGCGATTTGGGACAACTACTTTCAACTCGCCCTTCAAGGTCCCCACCTCAGTACGCCCCCCTTTGAGCAACGTCACCCCTATTACGCATTAATTGAATCAACCGGCAGCGATACCGAGACTGAGGCCGATATCTTTCTCGCCGCGCTTGAAAACGCCCTGAGTGCAGGCTTGATTAACGATGCTGTACTCGCAAAATCAGAAAAAGAGCAAGAGTCGCTATGGGCGATACGCGACAACATCGACTCTCTCGCCGCCATCGCTCCGGTCATTATTTTTGATGTCGGCTTGCCCATCGGAGCAATGGAGTCCTACCTCGAGCAGATTCAGGCTGACTTAAAGAGCCAACTAGACTTGACCCAACTCGCGGTATTCGGTCACCTCGGCGATAGCAATTTACACATTGTAGTCGGCACTGAGACTAAAGACATCACGGTTTATCACCGCGTTGAAGAAATACTCTATGCCCCCCTGCAAGCCCTGAGCGGCAGTATTTCAGCGGAGCATGGTATTGGTCTGGAGAAAAAACGCTATTTACACTACAGCCGCAACGCTGAGGAAATAGCCACTATGCGTCTATTGAAAAAAACCTTTGATCCCCACAATATTCTCAACCCGGGGAAGGTTGTTGACCTTTAAAGCCTCAACCAGTGCTTCCCGCGCCCACACGCTGATCATTCAGTCCCATCGCGAACCACTACCCTATGATTGGTTAGCGCCCTGCGTGGTCTCCGTACAAAATTGGGCAAAAAATGAAAACTATGATTATCAATTTATCGACGATGCTCTTTTCGACACGCTGCCTCAATGGGTATTAGCAAAAACATCAACACAGAAAATGATTGCCACCGATCTCGCCCGCTTAAAAAGCCTGCAGCATTTTTTGGCCGCCGGTTACCAGCGTGTTGTTTGGCTCGATGCCGACTTTCTTATTTTTGCACCCGAGAGCTTTCATTTACCTGAATCTCGTCAACTCGCAGAAAAGTACGCATTGGGCAGGGAAGTATGGGTGCAACCCAAAAAAATTGATCAAGAACCCACAAAAAACAAAACGATAAAATTTAAAGCCTACAAAAAAGTACACAACGCATTTTTATTATTTGACACCCAATATGGCCGGCGCAATAACTTCCTCGATTTTTACACCGCCCATGCAGAACGTTTACTGGAAAAGGTGAACGGACCTATCCCTCCCCAATTTATCGGCCCCAAACTCCTCACCGCCCTGCACAATGTGGTGCAGTGTCCAGTACTGGAAATCGCAGGTATGCTCAGCCCCTGGACAATCAATGACATCATTTCCGGTGGTGGACCCGCTTTGAGTCTATTCCTCGGCACATCCCCGCAGCCATTGGCTGGCGCCAATTTATGCAGTTCTTTATCAGACAGTAAAGATCTGCCTGAGTCTGCATTAGAAAAAGTCATTGCCCAGCTACTGTCTCAAGGTCATCTTTAAAAACAAGTCTTCAAAAAAATACTACCTAGCAGATCTAAAGTGGTACAAATAATCCTCCAATTTCTTTACCCGCCTTTAAATTAACGACATAAACAGACGCACACTTACTCTATATTGACTTTTGTCACTCGACACATACGCTCACTGGATTTTCGCAACCCACCTTGATTGGCAAGAACAGAAAAATTTCGAGGCGATGCAATTATACAAGCCTATTTTTCGAGTGATGAGACCATGGAAGAAATTGCCGTTAAATTTAATGTGCACTATTCAACCGTTATTAAAACCATTAGAAAAACAGAGGACCACGAAAGCAAGATTTGACCCAGCGCACGTTCCAGGACTTGACCCGACCTACGTTCTATTTATCGCAGTATGCATTCAATAGACAGTGATTTAAGATGGCCTATTTGCGATTGAGCCATGACATGCAAAGCAAGAGTCTACACCTCTACTCCAAATGCCTTCTCATTCTGCTGATTTTGTTTTCTCCAATAATAATTGCCGCAGGGGGAAACACTCTCAAGGAAGAAATAAATACTGGCATTAACGCTTACAACCGCGGCGACTACGAAGCTGCTAAAAAAATCTGGACCAAAGCCGCCAATGCAAATAGTGCATCTGCACAATATAATCTTGGCCAGATGTATCGCATGGGGCAAGGTGTCACGATTGATTATCAGCAAGCGAAAACCTGGTATATGGCAGCGGCCAAACAAGGTCATCCACAAGCACAGGGGAATTTGGGGACACTCTATTATCACGGCAAACTGGGGGAACCAGACTATAGCGAGGCCTACAAATGGTTACTACCTGCCGCACAGCAACACAATACGCAGGCACAAAGGATGATCGGAGCAATGCTTTATAATGGAGACGGTGTAAAAAAAGATATCGTTCAATCCTTTGCGTGGCTAACCCTGGCTAGTGAAAAAAACCAACAAGCCATGGCCAATAAAAACCAGCTCGAGCAGGAGCTTACCGCGCTACAAAAGCAGAACGCTCAACGTTTAGTCGACAAGCTCAGGAGCACACCTAAAACTGATGAGCTCAAAACACCGGCGCGTGAAACCACCACGCCAACGTCAAAAGCGCCTCTGCAATACCGCGTTCAACTTGGCGCCTATCGATTGGAAGAAACCGCAAAAGAAACCTTCCTAAAACTCCAAAATCGAATGCCAGATCTACTGGGCGAATTGAAATTGAAAATAGAACTTACCTCGCCCGACTCACCTGAAAGCACACTGTTCAGACTACAAGCAGGGGGATTTTCTGAGCGAAGAGACGCCAAGACTTTGTGTGAGCAACTGAAGAAAAAAGGCTCTAACTGTGTGGTAGTAAAAACTTAAGGCTTACAGTCGCACTATGCTTTTTAAAACAATTCACAATCTTGTATCACTGCCTTACCTGTTGTTGTATCTCTATCCGCGAACACCACTTTTGCGCCTTTGTGGTCCAGCTACATAGGCCAGTGACAAACAATGGGTTAACCATACTCATAACCTTATAACCCTTCCGACAGTGCCATCGGTGACCAGAGCCAACCGAGACTAGCGCAGCGGTTGACCATTATTCTTGCAGAATGTACTTGGCAATTTAGAAAAAGCGACCAGCTCTTAACACAAAACAGATGCTGCTTATTTGTATAAGCGCTATTTTCGGCTGGTGAATTCAGGGCTTCGTAAAACGATACACAAAGCGATCCGTTTTTTTACGAATACCTTCATCAAAGACACTCAGCGTTCGTGTGTCATCGGGGTTTCGCAGCACCTCTGATGCCTCATCAAAAACAAAGCCTGCGCTTTCAATATCCTGCCTGGCAAAAACCTCGTCGATGCGATGCAGGTTCTGCGCAGCGCTCATGCCTGTATCGGCCATGGCAGAATGATCGATAACAAGTAATATGCCGCCTGGCTTTAAGCTGTCATGAATTTGTCGGAAGAAATGATCCCTATCGACGGCCGGCCAATAATCGGCAGTGAAATAAACATCATGGTAAACCAAAGCCATGAAGACCACATCATGAGATGCCTCTTCAAGCCCAAGTTGATTAATTTCTGTCATCACACGTCGCACATTCGGCAAACGATTATCTTTAAAGCGATTAGCGGCCTCTTCGCCCGTAGTACTTTCGTAAACCGCATTGGTGTGTGAAATCACCTGCCCATCTGGGCCTACTGCGTAAGACAGCAATTCCGTGTAATAGCCACCCCCAGCGAATAAATCGAGTACCCTCATACCAGGTTTGAGCCCAACAAAGTTTAATATTGCACTAGGTTGACTGGTTTTATCCCGTTCACGATCAGCCTGACTACGGGCAGGATTATTGACAGCATCAGCAGGTGCGGCATAAACAAGGCCACTTGTCGCCAGGCCAAATAGAACTAAAATCAGGACTCCAATTGTTTTTAACATTCTGTTTCTCCGGCATTATTTTTGTTGTATGTACCTGATAATTTAGACAGGATGGCTAGCCCTTCACGAAGAAGCTCGCCTATGAGTATAGACAGTAAGTGAATCTTACGCTCAGCAACGAAAAACCCGGTTCCACGGCTCATTGTTTTACCGTAATAGCTTCTCGCTTCGCAAATAAGATTGTTCATTTTCTACGCGCCGAGCCAACGCCACCTATTGTAGAGAGTTTATTTACAATGACGTAGCACGACGTCCACAAACGAGCGTAGCAATATGTGTCCGATACAGCCTTTTGATAGGCATTACCTGCCCGCTTTCCCAGCTTCTAGAATTGGCAGACCAGCTTCAGTCGGGATATATATACGCTCGCCCTTACCCTCTTGAAGCCCTTTAATCCAAACGTAGCGAAGGTACTCTTCATTATCTTTCAGCGATGCTCCAATAATACGATTTGCTTCGGCTGCCGCCTTTGCCCGCTCTATATCTGCCTGGCCTTCCGCTTTTGCCCGTACTATTTTTGCCTTACCTTCCGCTTCCGCTAAAGTAATTTTGGCCTTCGCCTGCATTAATGCGGCCTGCTCTCTTGCTTTAGCTTCCTCTATTAAAATCTGCTTTGACCACTCAGCTTCTTTTAATGAGGCACGGCCATTTAGCTCTTGCTTATAGACGTTGTATTTAGGCCATGCCCAAAGAGAAATAAAGATTAAAACAATAAAAGCGAAAAATAAAAACACTACTGAGCCTAACGCCAAGGCTTGTTTATTTTGATACACCTACACCTCCTTTGGTGCATAACAGCCAACATAATCCGAGAGCGTAACGCCTCGAATTAATGAGCTTGTCAGCTGTCACTGGCTAAATACCAAATGGTCAAATTAGTACTTACCCATCTCCAAAATGGTAGTCGCAGTCACCTTGTCGTCCTTAACTGCTTTGATCGTTACGTAGTACTCATTACCCCTGCCGCCAGAGCACGGTGGCATATAAGCTCCTGCTTTATCCCAACCGGCACCAAGATGTGCTTCAATTAACTTAAATTCCTTCGGGATATCGAATGTATGACCCAACACAGGTGGCACTTCCACTTCACTTTTCTGTGAATCAAACATGAATTTCATTTTTCCATGCCCTCCTTTATCCATCTGCTCATGAGAGCGATCGCTGTATTCCAGAATGAGCGCATTAGATTCTGGAGGAATTCCGCTAACAATCAACCTCGGCGTTGCCGGATTATTACCGCCAAACTTCTGACATTGTTGCCCTATAGGAACTTTATTACCATTCCATGCTTCGTCAGCAAATTTAGCATCAAAAGCGAATGCGTTAGTGCTGACTAAAAACGTCATTGCTAAAGTGTTGACCAATTTATATTTCATAGTGATATTTACTCTGGTTATTGTATGGAAAGGGGCTAGGATATATTTTTCTGCCTTAGGTAATCGCGAAGTGATCTTAGCCATAATAAAGTAGACAGTCTATATTAGGCGTACTCTTATTAAGCGCACTCTTTATAAAAACACCTCTCATACTCAGCAGACTCGAACAATCATTTAGCGAATGCTCTCCAGTCGATTGTAAAACAATTTAATATATTCAAATCCACAAGAACAGGCCTCCCCTGGATTTTCGCAAGACTGTACACTGTACACTGTAAAAAGACGTCCTCGACGTTAAGTCTTGCAAAGAATGATTCGTTTACTTCATTACTAGAATATCATCAGAAGACTAATACTGAAGACCCTGAGCTGAATGTGGCCACCGCGTATCGGTAGATAAGCCATATCGGTATTGCGTAGGCAGTCTAATAGAGGCATGCTTTTTGCGCCGGAACGATGTGTCAGTAATTTGTTATTTTTTTTTGAAATAGCCACAATGAGTACACCGCAACCCTCGTTTGTAGAATAACAAGGGGAGGCCCAGTAGCAGGACAACAAAGAATACGGACCTCTTGCCTTTTGTATAGAGCTCCAATCTAGCTCCGCATTTTGAACACTTAAATTGCTCGTCACAACCGACTTCAGATTCCACAAAGGATGAATAATCAGTATTCAATATTTTCTTCGCAGCTACTAGGTTTTTCTTATGCACCTGGACTCTAACCCCACCTATAGCTGGTGAATACAGGCCCATATTAATTGTGTGAGCATCTGCGATAAATGCAGCAATTCCCTCCGACTTTAAACTAGACCGAGCGATTTCCGCCTCATGTGGAAACGAGTACCTTGCTACCGTTACTAAGGTGTTTTCGCTCATATTTGATTAAACATAAGAAAGCATTATTAACGCTAAAGGCACTATATCTCTTTCGCCTCGTATCCCCGTTCACTTAGTGACGCATTCAAGTATTTACTCTTCAAAACAAGCACCTGATGAGGTTTTGGCGCTTGACGATCAGACATACGATGCAAGCCTTTGACGCATTTTATGTTTCCTTTTGGCCTCTTGCATGCTCGAGGGTGGTAAAAATTAATGGATTAATCCAGTGAAACAAGCATAAGGAGATTATTTCTTCCAGCTTCAGGACTCGTATTTTATCGCTTAAATTCTCCCAACGTTGAAGTCTGTTTTTTCCTTCGAACAATCATTATTCTTTTTATTCGGCGCATCACAAAGCTTCAGCGCGTACCTTTACGCTCTGCCTCACACCCCGCCCCAGTCGCTTAAAGTCATCGACAATAACAATAAGCGCCGGTACTAAAAAGATAATCACAATACTGGCGTAGAGAATACCAAAGGCGATGCTCACTGCCATGGGAATTAAAAAACGTGCTTGCAGGCTGGTCTCCATCAGCATAGGCAGTAAGCCAAAGCTGGTGGTCATGGTGGTTAACAAAATGGGGCGAAAACGCCTTGCCACTGCTTCGACCAGCGCTTCTGGAATATTACTCTGTCCGTTTTTACGTAGGTGATTGTAGTAGTCGACCAAGACCACTGAATCATTGATCACCACCCCCGACAGAGCGACCATGCCGAACAGGGAGATAAATGAAATATCATAACCCAGTAATAGATGCCCGAGCAGAGAACCCACAAAGCCAAAGGGGATGGCGCTAAGAATAATTAGCGGCTGTACATAACTGCGTAGCAGGGAGGCGAGCATTACGAACATCACCATCAAAGCGATAAACAAATTGCTTTTTAGCGAGGCCATGTCATCGCGCTGGTCGCGGCTTGCGCCGGAGAAGTCGTAACTCAACTCGGGAAAAACGTTCATCAATTGGGGCAATACATCTTTCTGTAAAGCCGCCATAACATCGTCCGGGGTGGTGGTTTTTTCTTCAACATTGGCAGTAACGGTAACGATGCGCCGCCCATCAACCCGCTCGATACGCGAATAACCGCGCTCTTCACGAATCACCACGGCGGTGCGTAAATCCATTTCTTCACCATTGGGCAGACGTAGACGAACGTTATAGAGGTCGTTCAAGTTGCGCCGCTCGGCGTGGGGGTAACGCACCATGACTTTCAGTTCGTTGCGAGCACGCTGTATGCGATGTATTTCGGCACCGTAAAAGGTACGACGCAATTGCCGACCAATATCGTTCGGGGTCAGTCCGGCGGCGAGGCCAGCTGGGGTCAGTTCGAACACATATTCGCGCTTGCCCAGCTCGAAGCTGTCCTCAATTTCACTCACGCCCTCAATGGTAGCCAATCCCCGTTTTAACTGACCCGCCGCAGCGGCCAGGGTTTTTTCATCGCGATGAATCAACTCCAGGCCAATGTCATCCCCCATGTGTACCAGGTTGCTGCGAAACACCAGGCTTTCAACGCCTGGAATCGAAGGTGCTCTCTCGCGCCAACGCCGCCCCAATTCGCTCGATGAAATAGGCCGCTGATCACCCGGCACCAGCTCCATGCGGATTTGCGCCAGGTTTTCTGTATTAACAGCGGCACTGGATGAATTCGGCCCGTTGCTGTCAGCTGCCAGACTGCCCACGGTAAAAGAGATCGCTTCAATCAGCGGTGGCGATTTGTCGTCCTGGGCATATTTGGCATCAACCTCTGCGGCAATGGCCTCACCGGCATTAAGTATTTGCTCGGCGTAGTGGTAGGTCGTTTCAAAAGGGGTACCGGTGGGCATTTGAA
Source organism: uncultured Gammaproteobacteria bacterium (assembly GCA_913058345.1). Taxonomy (GTDB): domain Bacteria; phylum Pseudomonadota; class Gammaproteobacteria; order Pseudomonadales; family Porticoccaceae; genus Reddybacter. Next base: position 36,809 of record CAJXQR010000009.1, on the reverse strand, counting down.
GACTGACGGTAATATGGTCACTATCGATTTGCGGGAAGAAGACAAAGCGTACAAAACCACCCTGGAAGATACCCACACTAATAATGATGGAGGCACAGGCCAGGGCGAAGGTGGCATAGCGATAGACCAGCCCTAGTTTGATAGCGGGAATAATTCGCCGCTCCACAAAGCCCTCTAATCCCGCCTGCGTACGATCGCGCACCTTCGCCAGCAGGCCTCTACTCCAGCTTGTGGTATTGGCCAAATGAGCGGGCAGTATGTAGAAAGCCTCGATCAAAGAAATACCGAGAATACCAATCACCACCAAAGGTACCGGTCGCATCACCTGAGCCAGCGTGCCGGTGGACATTAACAGCGGAGCAAAGGCGGCAATGGTGGTGAGTACGCCGATGGTGACCGGCGCTTTAACCAAATGCACGCCGCGCAGTACGGCTGCAGGGTCGCCCGGGTGCATTTGCTGCTCGTGAAAAATACTTTCGCCGGTGACGATGGCATCATCCACCACAATACCAATCACCACAATCAAGGCAAAAAGGGTAATCATATTCATGGTAATCCCGGTAAAAGACACCAGCAATAAGCCACCGAGAAAAGAAATGGGAATACCGAGACTCGTCCAGAACGCCAGTTTTAAATCGAGAAATAACAACAGACACATAAACACCAGCAGATAGCCGAGAATGGCGTTGCGCAGCATCAGGCTGATCCTGTCACGGAGAATGTCAGTGTTATTACGCCAGATTTCAATCGACAGCCCCTGAGGCAAGCTAAGACTTGTCAGGTAGCTCTTGATGGCCTCTTCCATTTGCAGTGTGTCCTGACTGTCACTGCGCGATACCTGTACAAATAGCGCCGATTTACCGTTGTAGCGGTTGATGAGCCGGGTATCTTCAAAGCCATCACGGATAGTCGCAATATCACCCAATCGCAGCTGGGCACCATCACTACGGCTGCGGATGGTAATATTTTCAAACGCCAAACCGGTGTAGCGCTTACCCTTAACGCGAATCAAGATATCGCCGGCATCAGTGCGCAGATTACCGCCGGGAATATCGATGGAAAACTCAGCCACGCGCCTTGCCACATCGTCCAGAGTCAAGCCGTAATCGCGTAAAGTCGCCTCACTGACCTCAATGGCAATTTCATAGCGACGCCCACCAGCCACCTCCACCAGGCTGACCTGGGGCAATTGCAATAACTCATTTTCAATGCGCTCTGCCCAGTAGTGCAGCGTTTTCTCGTCAACCGATCCGAACACAGCTAACGACATCATGCTCGATGTCAGCTTGGTTTTAACAATAGAGGTTTGCTCCGCCTCTTGAGGCGGAAAATCGCTGAGGCTATCGACCTCGGTCTCAACATCGTCGAGCACCTGGGCGGGGTTGGCGAAATGTTCCATTTCCACCGTTACTCTGCCGACGCCCTCGGTGGCGCTAGAGCTCACCCGTTTCACCCCTTCAATACCGATCATGCCCTCCTCAACACGACGGGTAATGCTGTCTTCGATATCGTAGGGCGTCGCGCCAGGATACGGCGTCACAATGGTGATGGTTTTCGGATCGATGGAGGGAAAGGTTTCGGTAATCATGCCCCGAGCAGCTAAAAACCCTGCAATGATCAAAAATAGCATCACAATGTTGGCCGCCACCGGATTGGAGGCAAACCAACCCACCAACGTTGAATCGGAAGGCACATCCACATGCCCTGAGAGCGGCGATTGTGTTGGCGGCTCAGCAGCCGAATCGGGCCCTTTATCGGCTTTCGGGTCAGTCATGGCTATCGGCCGCTGTCTCGGCGCTGATAGCACTGTCTGTAAAGCCACCTAGCGCACCGTTATTGGCCGTATCCTCAACCACCATCACTTTAGCTCCCTCAATGGCTCCGCCCAGATTACTGTCAACCACGCGGGCCTGGTCCATCGGCGCAAGCACAATCACTCTCTCGGCCATAGTGGCAACAATCTCTGGCTCAATGCGACGCAGACGGCTGTCTTCATCCACTAACCAGATAGCCCCCTCCGCCTGCAGGGCGGCCAGTGGTAAAGCCCATGTCCCAGGCACGGGAGCACTTTTCAACACCAACTGGGTCAACATGCCTGGCAATAATTGACCATCGTCAATGGGCTTTATCACCACCTGTTGAAAGCGTGTAGCTTCATCGAGACTAGCACCAATACGCAAAATTTTGCCCTTAAGACTATGCTGACGATTGGTCTTGAGCGCGTCAAAGGTAATCGCAATATCAACCTGTCCGGGTTGACTGATCCACGGCAAATCATTTTTGGGTAGCGAGAGAACAATTTCCAAAGCCTCCTGACTGTAAAGTTCGCCGTAACGTTGCCCAGACTGCACATAGCCACCTAACTCTAGAGAGCTACTGATCACCCGGCCATCGAAGGGCAGGCGAAACTCTGTTCTCGCCAGATTGAGCTCAGCCTGTGCCAGTCGTGCCCGAGCCGCCGCCAATTCGGCCCGCACCTGGGCAATTTGAGGCTCACGGCTCACCAAAGGTGACGCGAGTAGCTCGCCATTCAGGCCTTGCCATTCGGCGAGGGCCGCATCGGCCTCGGCCTGTTCCAGCGCCAGGCTAGTTTCCGCTTTTGCCACCGCCGCCTGCTCTTTCGCCCGTTCATTGAGGTAATCACTCTGTTCAATGCGAAACAACACGGCATCGGCTTTAAAATACCCGCCCGAGTAAAGGCTATCGTCAACCCACACCACGCGCCCGGACACCTGAGGCGTCAATCCAACGGTGTTGCGCGGTGCGACTCGGCCAGTCGTGGTAATAGCGACGGCATGTGCGCCCGTTTGCACCGCAACCACGCTAACGGGCAAGCGCGACTCTTCTTCGCTGATGTGCAGAACCTGTCGACTATTACTGAAAGCCTGCGACAACATCACCGCAGCAACGATAATAAACACCACCACTAAAAGCTGTCGGTTTTCTGATTTCAGACATTTTATAATTCGATTCACTCAGCTTTCCTTTCGCTTGCTTCTTGAGATTCGGCGTCTGTAGATCAAGAAGACCTTTCACAACACTATTTACGATTTGTTCACCCAGTCACCACCCAGAGCCAGATGGAGATCAATGCGTGCGCGCCAGCTCGCCCGCTGTGCCGCGAGCAGTGAACGCTCGCTATTTTGTCGCCGCCGCTGAGCTTCCAGCAACTCTAACAATGAACTTATACCCTGCTGGTAACGGCGCTCCGCCAGAGCCTCCGCTTTGCGCGCTGCACTTGTACTGCGCTGCAAGAGAGCAACTTGTTCGGCGAGATAATGTTCCTGCAGCAGCGCAGTTTCGACTTCAGCCAGCGCATTGAGTACTAATTTGGCGTATTGCGCGGCTTGTTCACGCAGCTCCGATTCGCGCAGTCGAATCTGTGCCTGCAAACGCCCCCCTTCAAATAAACGCGTTGTAATTTGCCCGGTCAACGAGCCGAGAGCGTTGTTATTGTCGAACAATCCACCCCATTGGTCACTGGTAAAACCGCCGTTAACAGATAGCGTCAAATCGGGAAATAAGTCAGCCATCGCCACGCCCACCTGGGCATTGGTGGCCATTAAACGAAATTCATTGCCACGAATATCAGGTCGTTGATCGAGCAGGGCGGCGGGGACACCGACAGTCACGCCAGCCGAAAGCGGTAAAAGGGGGAAGTCTGTCGCTATCTCTTGTAATGTGCCCGGCCGCTGATTGAGTAGGGTATCGAGCACCAGCAGATTTTCTGCTAGCTGCTGATTCAAGACCACCAGCTGGGCCTGCGCCGAGGCAACATTCTCCTCAGCGGTATAAACACTGAGTGCCGAAGTGTCTTTCACCCCCAGTCGATAGCGCCGTCCCACCGTGTCAAGCGTACGCTGACGGCTGTCGACAATATCCGCCTGCACTGCGAGCTCGCGCTGGGAAACGGCCACTGATGCCCGCAGCCTCACTAATTCGGCTACCAAAGTATGTTGCAACGCTAAATAATCGGCTTCGTTGGCCAAGCTCTGGTACTGTGCCGCTTCGACAGAGCGTCTGATTTTGCCAAATAGATCAGCCTGCCAGGAAATACCAAGCCCGACATTCACGTCGCTTCGATAACTGCGCTCGCTAGGCTTTAAAAGATCTGGGGAAAAACCACGAGTACCATCCACATTGAAAGCCGCTAATGGCCAGCGCTCCCCCCCAGCAATAACCACCCGCTCGTGAGCCTGAATGATACGCTCAGCGGCACTGCGCAAATCGAGGTTGTCTGCCAGTAAATCGTCGACCCATTGATCAAGTAAAGGATCACTGTAGGCACGCCACCAGTCGAGCTGCTCCGATGGCACCTTACCCAGGCTCTGCTCGCTCTGATTCTCGCTAGCCGGGCCGCGATAATGGGCACTAACCGTGTCTGAATCACTCTTTGCTAATGTCAGCGGGCGCTGATAATCCGGCCCCAGGGTACAGGACACTTGCACGAAGGTAACGAGCAGGACAATAAGACGGACAAGGGGTAAAATCGCCGAACTCCTCGAGACTAAACATCAAAACCAAAAATTAGAGCAAATCCCGCAACATAGCGAGCTCGCACGATGAAAGCAAGCGACAGATAGCCGCAACCTGTATGCCCCCATCCTTTTTTAGGTTTCGCCAATATAACATCAATGACCCAGAGACCCCGGTTATAGAATGACCCAACGAAAGAAAATTCTGCTCTGCCCCTGCGGTACCGGCCAAGCATTTAACCGGTGTTGTCAGCCGCTGCTCAACAATGACCAGCCAGCCGCAAGCGCCGTGACCCTGATGCGCAGCCGCTACAGTGCCTATGCCTTGGGCAATAAAGAGTATCTGCTGCGTACATGGCACAGCTCAACTCGTCCCACGGACATTGACCTGAGCAGTCATCAGCAAAATTGGCAGCGTTTGAAAATTATTGATACCGTTGCCGGACAGACCGGTGATGTCAGTGGTGAAGTGGAATTTGTCGCCATTTATAAAGTGAACGGGCGCGCCGAACGCCTGCACGAACGCAGTCGCTTCGAGCGTGAAGGTCAACAGTGGCGTTATCTCGACGGCACCGTTAAAAACCCTGTGTCATCTCGCGCATGATAAGGTCTATTCTTCTTGAACGCGATTCTCGCCAAGCTTTATCGCCACGCCCATTAATGCACTCCTTCGGTTTACACTAGGGCATGACTGATAGCCGGTAATCAACCCACAAAGGACATTATGAGCACAGCAAAAACAAACATTCTCTTCACGCTGGGTGAGGCACAGCAAGGCAGCCGCGACTGGCCCGACTATTTACAATATGGTTTTGAGGCCAGTGACGAAGCGGCACTGATTGAATTGGTGGGCGACAAATCTCTGCACGGGGCAGCGGGCGATAGCTTTGAGGTCTGGGTGCCACTCCACGCCTGGCGCACCTTGGGGCAACTGCGCAGTGAACGTGCGATCAAACCTCTTATCGAGCTCTTTGAAGAACTGGTTGAAGATGACTGGGCGCTGCACGAGCTGCCGACGGTTATGGGCATGATTGGCAGTGCTGCTATTGAGCCCTTAGGGCACTACATCAAGCAACAGGATCGCGATGAATTCGCCCGAGCAACAGCGATGGCCGGGCTCAGTGAAATCGCCAAGCAACACCCCGCCCTGCGCAGCAAAATAATCGAGCACTACCGACACTATCTTCAACAGGCTGACAACACCACACCAATCACCAACGGTTTGCTGGTCTCCTACCTGCTCGACATTGACGGCAAAGAACTGATTGACGATGTGCGTGATTTATTTACCCGCCAATGTGTCGACATCACCTGTGCCGGCGATATCGAGGATGTTGAAATGGCCCTGGGTTTGCGCCTCGAACGCTCCACACCCAAAGTCATGCCCGCGCAGGATTACGACCCCGCTACGTTCGACCCAAATGACCTGAACCTTGGCGAGCTTGACACATCTCCTCTGCCACGCCCAGATGGGGACGATATTATTGAGTGGCTCGATTACTACCTCGACCACCATGCCAGCGAAACGTCAATTTTCGATGTCTCCGAGCTGGATGGTTTTTTCGCCGCCATCGCCTGCGCGCCGCAAACCATCATGCCGTCTATATGGCTGCCCGCATTGTGGGGCGGCGAAGAACACAGCCCCGCCTGGGACAGCCTTGAAGAGGCCGATGCGTTCACCCAATATGTCATGAGCTTCTATAACATTGTCATGGCCGACATGAATGATGATAGCTACGAAGCCCTGTATATGCAGGGCGTGGTTAACGAACGGGTTTACACCCTCGTCGACGACTGGTGCGCTGGTTTTTTACGTGGTATCAACCTTTGGGGGCCAATTTCACCGGCCGATACTCTGGTACTGGAGATGGCCCTCGAGCCAATTCGACAATTTTCAACCGAGCGCGGTTTAGGCCAACTGTCAGAACTCAATGACGACGAGGTTGAGCGGCGTCAGCAGGCCATTGAACCGGCTGTGCGCAAACTGTTTCAGCACTTTTTTGAGCGCCGTACTCAGGACAATCAGCCCGTTATCAGAGCCACCCCTAAAGCGGGCAGAAATGACCCCTGCCCCTGTGGCAGCGGTAAGAAATATAAGAAATGCTGTTTACACTAGCATTTGACGTGGACCGCCATAACCCCCAGGTAGCCAGCAAACGCTAAAAACCCCGAAGACGTTTCTTACGTATTAGCATATGCAGTCGTTAAGAGGCGGCTTCGACCACCGCGGTATCATCCTCTTTGTTCTTTCCGTTCGCTGTAGCTATTTTTTCCAGTGTCGCTTTTGGTATCAGCGCGACCAACGTCCAGCCCGCTGAGATCTCATAGTCACTGTCGGCTGTAAAAGCGTGCAACTGTTTTTTTGGATCAATACCCAGTAACAAGACCGGTTCATTGCCGTAGAGCGCTTCATAGTCATCTAAACCAAAAGACTGCGTCAAAGGAGTCACTTTGATTTCTCCTCCCTGGCCAATCAGGCTGTTTAATTTTTGCCAGGTAATGTCGGCACCAAAAAGACGGCTAGTACGATAGGTATGTGTTAATCGACTCAAACCAGAATCATCATTCTCTTCGGCATTACGCAAAGTAAACACTTGCTGTTTACTGAGCTCTCCCGCAAATTTTAAACAGGCGAGCGTATTCAAGGCGGGACGGTGAGACATGGCAAATACGGAGCCAATGCCTACCAGGCCAAGGTAACGATCAGCATGAGCAGATACTGGATTGCCGTAGTACGTATCCAGCCCTTCCATTCTGGCGGTCTGAATCGCAGACCAATTGGAGTCGACAATTTTGACCCGATAGTCGAGCTCCTTCAGCGCGTTACCGACGGCACGAGAAAAAGCATTGGAGCCAATGATAAGTATTCCTTTAGCTGACTCTTCCGCCACACCTAAGGCACGAGCGATGGGTCGAGCAGAAATACTTTGCAACAATACCGTGGTAATAATCACCAAAAATGTCAGCGCTGAAATAATATCGGCATTGCCAAAACCGAGTTCGCCAAGACGAATCGCAAACAAGGAAGAAACCGCAGCAGCCACAATGCCGCGAGGTGCAATCCAGCTAATCACCAGTTTTTCACGCCAATTAAGCCCTGAAAAAGCACAAACGCACCAAACGACAATGGGTCTTGCCAGCAATACCACGCCGACCACAGCCACGCCACTCCAGCCCAGGGCTATAATCTGAGCAATATCGAGCCGTGCCGCAAGCACGATAAACAAAACCGCTATAATTAAAATAGACAGGCTTTCCTTAAAGCTAAGAATTTCATGAATGTCTATGCCACGGGTATTAGCCAGCCAGATACCCATCACAGTTACTGCCAGCAGGCCCGATTCCTCAGCAAAGTGGTTACTCATCGCAAACACTGCCACGACAGCACCCAGGGTCACTACGTTTTGTAAATAGTCAGGCACCCAGAAACGTTTTAACGCAGCCGCCATTAACAACGCACCGATCGCTCCAAAAGACAGTCCGGTAAGAATGTCCCGACCAAACAATAAAAGTGAATGCCCCTGCGCATTAGAGAGAATAAATTCGTAAACCAACACCACAAGAAGCGCGCCTATAGGGTCAATAAGAATGCCTTCCCAGGTCAGGATATTTGACACCGCTGGCCGCGGCCTGACAATTCTCAATAACGGTGTGACGACAGTAGGCCCAGTAACCACAACCAAAGCCCCAAACAAGCAAGCGAACACTGGCGATATGTCGATCACCCACCAACAGCCCAGGCTAATTAGCCCCCAATTTAAAATCGCCCCCCAGCTCACCAGTCCGCTAACGACCCGACCATGTTCACGAATATCTGAAAAACGCAGTGTTAATGCGCCCTCAAAAAGGACTATCGCAACACCTAGCGAGACAAACGGGAAAAGTAAATCCCCAAACAACTGATCGGGATTGATCACGTTGAAGATAGGGCCCAAAAGGATGCCCAAACCCAATAAAAATAAAATGGAAGGTAGTTTCAGCCACCAGGCCAGCCATTGCGCGCTAATGCCCAGCACCAAAATTAATGCCAGAATAATACCGATAGAATGCTCCACTGCGGGGTTCCCTATAATGTCCGTAAGCGAGTCTCACTACAAAGGCAACCCTGTCATCCCTGTTACGCCTTATGGGTGAGGCCCTTTGATAGCGATGTCAGTTGTATTAGCGAGCTGCTGGCTTCTTTCACTTTTGCGTCTGGCAGTCAAGCATCCGATAGTCAGCAGCACTGATTACACGAAAAAACGCATTGTAAGCCAGCCTCATTCAGAATAGCGCCCTTAATCAGCCAAAATTACAGTGCAATAGCTATTCCAATTGGCAACACGCCTTATTGCGTTTGATTAAATACACAACTCACACACCTTTCGAAAATGAATATTGCTTGCTTTACTTGTTGATATTCAGCGACATGGCTACTATACCCCCCCCTGTCTACTATCCAGTCTGGTAGCTATATGTCTCTATTTGATTTTGCCGATGGCCGTGAAGGTTATTATGGCGATTACGGCGGTACTTTTTTACCGGAAATCCTTGCCACCACAGTTGAGGAGCTACGCCTCTGCTTCCGTAGCTGCAAAGAAGACCCTACATTCTGGGCAGAGTTTGTCGAATTAATGCGCACCTATTCAGGCCGCCCCACGCCGGTCTCCTATCTAGAGAACCTGTCAAACAAACTGGGTGGTGCGCGCATTTACGTCAAGCGCGAAGACCTCAACCACACGGGCTCACACAAAATCAACAATGTTATGGGCCAGGGCTTAATCTGCAAACGTTTGGGGAAAAAACGCGTGATCGCCGAAACTGGCGCGGGCCAACACGGTTTTGCCACCGCGACAATGGCCGCGCGTTTTGGCTTTGACTGCAAGATTTATATGGGTGCCGTTGACGTGGCTCGACAGCGGCCCAACGTTTTCTGGATGGAAAACCTCGGCGCCGAAGTCATGGCCGTGCAGGACGGGCAACGCACGCTAAAGGACGCCATCAACGAGTGTCTGCGTGACTGGGTCACCAATATGGCCGACACCCACTATGTACTGGGCACCGCCTGTGGTCCCCACCCCTTTCCTGAGATGGTCAGCTTCTTCCAGGCCATTATCGGCAAAGAAGCGCGCCAACAGATTATTCAGGAAGCGGGTAAATTACCCGATCGCGTGTTCGCCTGTGTCGGCGGCGGTTCCAATGCCATCGGTATTTTTCAAGGCTTTATGGATGACAAAGTCGAGTTAGTTGGCGTTGAAGCCGGTGGCCAGGGCCCTGGATCAGGCTTACACGCCGCGCGGCTGGCCTACAGTGACGCATCAGTCGGCGTAGCCCAGGGCTTTAAAACCTACTTCCTGCAAAACAGTGACGGTAATATGCTCGAAACTCATTCCATCGCCGCTGGCCTGGACTATATCGGCATTAACCCCATTCTCAGTGATTTGTGGGAAAAAGACCGCGTGCGCTTTGAAGCAGCGACCGATGAAATGGTGCGCGATACGCTAAAATTGGTGATGCGCACCGAAGGGCTGATTCCGGCCCTGGAGAGTACCCACGCTTTCGCTTTGGCCGTTGCTGAAGCACCAAAAATGGGTAAGGACGAGGTCATTCTTATCAATCAATCGGGTCGCGGTGACAAAGATATTTTCACTGTCGCCGATACCATAGAAGATGATCACTGGAAGGAATTTATAAGAAACAAGGCGGTAGAATATGGTGCTTGAACAATATCTACGCGAACGCCTGCAGCAAAAAGATTTACTGCTGATGACCCATGTCGTCTGTGGTTATCCCTCTTTCGACGACAATTGGCGCGAACTCGAAATCATGGCCGAATTTGGTGTCGACATGGTGGAATTGCAGTTTCCTTTTTCAGAGCCTTCCGCCGATGGCCCGCTATTTGTTAAAGCCAATCAGGAAGCCGTGAGCAATGGCGTACGCCCGAGCGATTGCTTTGAATTTATGCGCAAAGTGAGTGATCACTTCCCCTTTAAAGTTTTGATGATGGGCTACTACAACACCGCCTTTAAAATGGGCCATAATTCTTTTATCAACCAACTGAGCGCCGCAGGGGGTTGTGGTTATATCCTGCCTGACTTACCTGTTGAAGAAGCCGGCGAATTACACCAACTCTCTCAATCAAAAGAGCTCTCCCCGATCGTACTAATGACGCCCACCAACACTGATGATCGTCTTAAAATTCTCGGTGCAGCCGCAGAGGGTTTTATTTATGCCGTGGCACGCAAAGGTGTTACCGGTGGGCAAACTGAAATGGGCGATGACTTAAAAGCGTTTATCGGCGACTGTAAAAAGCACACTAATCTGCCCATTGCCGTGGGTTTTGGCGTCAGCCAAAAGGCCGATATCGACTTCCTGCGCGGCAAAGCCGACATTGCAATTATTGGCACCGCTGCCTTAAAAGCCTGGGAAATGGGCGGCGAAGACAATTTGCGAGCCTTCTTTTCAGGTTTACTGAGCTAACGGTTATCCATTGCTTCGATCACCCCTGGTTTTGTTACTAAGACCAGCGGTAAAGCGTTTTTTTGCTGAGATCCAACGCACAGAAGCACGGTTTGCAGCGCCTAGAAAATTGCCCCGCGTCTACAACTGGACTACAGTTATACTATTAAATTGTACTATTCAAGCTGTTCCACTTAACGACAACGTGCGGTGTTTTATCCGCATCGACAGATACAGGCCAATGACTGGCCGGGAGTACAAACTTTGGACGTGCAGAATATTGGCGGCGCCGTAAATAGAGGCGTCCAACAAGGGGCCACTAGCGTAGCCGGCACCATTAGTGCGGACCAGACGGTTACAGCAGACCACTCATCCGCTCGTGACAGCCAGGTCACACTGAGCACCACCAGCCCCGGGGATGCACAAAGAATCCTCAACCAGCAGCTGCAGTCTGCGCTGAGCAAAGTTCAAGAAACAGCAAACCCTTCACCACTCAATACTCTCGATACCAACAGTGGTTCTCCCGTCCAAGTTGCCGGCCAAACCCTAAGCACCATTCAACGTGGTCTGGCGAATATTAGCGACACGACGGGCAACGAAGAACAAGTCAATTTTTTGAACGAGGCCGCGCAGGGGGTCAGCAAAGGTTTTACTGAAGCCCGAGATTTACTGTCCACTATCAGCGCTCGCGTGGATGAAGTTCGCGCGAATATCGATGCCACAGAAGAACTCGTTCAGCGCGGCGTAGAAACCATCCGTGAGGATCTGACTGCGGACTCAAAACCTGCCAACGGCACACCCGCTGACGAACTCGTCAGCTAGCATCAGCTCCTGTTAGGCCAAGGGCTTGCGCCACAGCCTCACAGGTGATTTCTCCTTGATAGATATTCATACCCAGAGCAAAACCGGGGTCATCATCTAAAGCGGCAAGCCCTTTGTCAGCCAATTTCAGCACATAGGGTAAAGTCGCCTGCGTCAACGCCAACGTTGATAGTCGCGGATAGGCACCCGGCATGTTGCTCACTCCGTAGTGGATAACACCGTGTTTTACATAAACCGGATCATCGTGCGTAGTGGGCTGCATAGTCTCGATACAACCACCTTGATCAATACTAACATCGACGATCACTGAACCCGGCTGCATTTTCTTGACCATAGCCTCACTGACAAGACGAGGAGCGCGGGCACCACGCTGTAGTACGGCACCAATTAAAAGATCTGCATCACCTAGTTCTGCGGCAATATTGTCAGCGTTCGACACCACATAATTGAGATCTTTGGAAACAAAATCCGCTAGCTCGGCCTTCCGCCTGGGGTCGAGCCCACACAAGTAAACACGGGCACCAAGACCATCTGCCACCCGTGCCGCATGTAAACCCACTACGCCATCACCCACTATCACCACCTTACCAAAACGCGCATCAAACAGTTTAGAAAGAAGTACGCCCTTGCCACCGTTATATCGGGCAAGATAATAGTTGCCGATAGTCACCGCCATACTGCCGGCCACGGCACTCATGGGGGCAAGCAGGGGGAGTCCACCATGAGCATCTTCAACCGTTTCATAGGCAATGGCAGTAGTAGAGGTCGCGAGCAATGCCCGAGTTAACGCAGGATCCACACCGGCAAGATGAAAGTAAGTGAACACTATTTGCTGCTTGAGATAAACATACTCAGATGACTGGGGCTCTTTCACCTTGACGATTAAGTCACAGTCCCAGGCCTCGGCTGTTGAAACAATGAATGCCCCCGCCTGACGATAGTCCTGATCGTTAAAACCGGCACCAAGACCTGCGCCCCGCTCAACCCGCACCTCATGCTGTCGTGCCAGCAAAGCTGCCGCACCCTGTGGCGTTAAAGCCACGCGATTCTCACGTGCTTTAATCTCTTTAACTACGCCAATTTGCAACACACACCTCCAAAAAGTCAACCACAAGCCACACCAAAGGTAACGCACTTAAGCCAATAATTTATTCGGGGAAGACTGGAACCATGAGCCCGAATTGACAATAGTATCAATGTGACGCCCCCTTCTTTAAGACTATACGCAACAACAAACAGAATGCTTAAGCTCAATTAAATTATTCAGAACACTTAAACCACAATACAAATTCAACTGAAAGTTCAACGCTATTTTAATAATTCTAATCCGAAAATTTGAGAACAGTTCACTATAAGAAAAGGTATAGAAGCTTATTATATTTATCAGGCCAGAGCCCTTTGGGGATGTATAACGTTCAGCGCTGGCACTCATCAGTCACTGGCGTTTCAAAACCAAGGAGTCGAAGGCCCTCTAGAGGGCATTATTTGCACTCGTTTCTTACAGCAGTACTTATCAATAAGGACACAACTTATGCCCGTCACAAACCAACAACTAATCGCTGGCTTATATGTCGCTTTTTACAATAGGGCACCGGATAAAGCCGGGCTTACCTATTGGGATAACAGAGCCAGCAAATCAAATAGCGAAGATATATTCAACGAAATAGCCTCCGGTTTTGCCGCTCATCCAAAGTTTTCAACGCTGTATAACCACTTAGATAATGAGCAGTTTGTTGAAACTATCTATTCGAACGTTCTTGGTTTTGAAGGGGATACACACGGCATAGAATTTTGGACTAACGCCATCACCAATGGTACAGATCGAGCTCAGATGGTTTATGAATTTGTTTTCAGCGCTCTTAACAATAATCTTAATGATGCTAAATGGGATAGCCTTACGATAGAAGAAAAAACGATTGCTCAGAACCGGCAGGACACTCTGTTGAATAAAACAAATGCCGCCCTCGCCTTTGTAGAAAATTATGGTGATTCAACAAATATCAGCAATCCAGGCAATTTAGAAAGTGACCCTGCTTACCTCGCCTCCATCGCAGCCCTATTTGGTATAAATGAAACAGAAGCATCAATTGCCACTGCATCAGCAAGACTTAGTCTCTCGGGCGACATTATTGTCATTGATGCTGATACCGTCGCACCTACTTTCACATCAAGCACTAACGCAAATGCTATCGACGAAAATAGTGGCTCTGGGCAAGTTATTTATACTGCAAAGGCCACGGATGAAAACAGTATCAGCTATAGTATTAAAGATTTAAATGACGGCTATAAGTTTACTATTGACCCGTCAACAGGGGCAGTAACACTAAATTCAAACCCAAACTTCGAGTCTAAATCAAGTTATAACTTTACCATTGTCGCAACGGACGCAGCCGGTAATAACAGTGAAAAGGCAGTAACTCTAAATATCAACGACGTTAACGATACAGACGCCACAGCACCAATGATTACTGTAGCACCGGTAAGAAGCTCAGACACAACAATATCACTCACCACCAACGAAACATCTACTGCCGGTATTTATCAAACACCTGCTACCCTCGGCGGGTTAATTGGAGCCACTGTCGCACTAGATGGCACCAATGCCTCCAACATTACCATTGCCGAACAGAACCCTACTTCGCTCACCGGTACTATCGTAGTCGTTGACGACCGAGGCAATAAAACCCTATCCAACCTTGTCTCACTGGGCACCAGCTCAGCTGATGCTTATTCGTCAACAGCACCAACTGAAATGATTTTTGGGTTTGGTGGCATTGATACATTTAATGCGGGGGCCTCCCTGGTCTCAACAACAACCTTTGATGGCGGCGCAGGCGCAGATATTTTAAATCTCACAGATGATAATGCCGCAACAGACTTAGATAATATTTTTAATGTAGAAACAATTAATATTACAAACACCAATGCATCGGTTTACACGCTTTCTGGAAACACTTTAATTACCACTGGCTCGACACTGACTGTCAACGCTTTAGCAGCTCAAGATGTGACCTTGGATATATCGGCCAATAGCACAACCGGTGCACTGATCTACAACGGTAACAGTGGTGTAGATACGATAACCGGGGGCGCGGGAGATGACTCTCTGACAGGCGGTGCTGGAAGCGACTCATTGAGCGGAGGAAGTGGTAACGACCTCTTTATATTTGATGCCGGAGCGGGTATTACTTTTTCTGACGACACATCTGTCGATGGCGGTAATAACTTGGATACGATCCATGCATGGTCTGGTCATGTTGGTGGAAGCCTTACATTTACTGATGCTGACTTCGCCACCGTAAGTAATATGGAGGCCCTCATAATTGATGCTGCTAACACTGCGACTGTCACATTGGGAACCAATACAAATGCGGCATTCACGACGGGTATTGCCATTATCAACTCTGTAATACCCGGAGCGTTAGTTGTTAACGGAGCCTTATCAACCGTTGCTGTTAATGCTACGGGGGGCGATGCTATTGACACGCTGACCGGCGGCAGCACTGCAGACACGCTAATCGGTGGCGCCGGTGACGATACCATTGAAGGCAACACAGGGGCGGATAGCATTACTGGCGGTCTCGGTGCCGACCAAATAAGTGTAGGTGCTGCACCTGGTGATATTGACACCGTTATTGTTGCCGCTGGAGATACTGTACTCACTATTGGCGGTGCAGATGACGGCGGTACAATTTCCGGGTTTGATATTGTAACGAATTTTCATGATGCCGATGGTTCAATCTTTAGCGACATACTCGACGTTCAAGGTACAGCCAGTATCGCAGCCAATGGCGCAATCGATGGCGCTAACAGTACCTTGACAATTGCAGCTAGCACTATTGCTTCACACAGTGTCACCAATGGCGTTGTGACCTTTGATGATGCCGATACTTTTGCCGCCGCATTAACCATTGATACTGACAGTAAACTCGCAGCAGTCATTCAGTATTTACAAGCTAACGATCTCGGTAATGCTGGTACCTCTTTTGCCATTGATGTTGTGAGTGATACTTATGTGTACACACAGGGATCAGATGCTGGCACGGATAACGCTCTTGATACCTTAGTTAAATTAACCGGTGTTCAAGCGGATTCTCTTGTTCTTACTAACGGCACGGGTGTTGATGATTTATATCTTATCTAATTATTAGGAGTCTCTGGATGACGTAAATGACGAGGTATTGCAAAGCTCTTTCTTCTGCAAGGAGGCTATAGGCTTTAATCGTCAGAAGCACTCTCATGACTCGTTTAGAGGCGCCTTGGGTATTCAAGGCGAACAATTCTCACCTGATAATCAGCATCCTGCAAGGTTGTGATTATCAGGTTTTTCTTAGTTCAAATATCACGCAAACCATATGCTTTTCACTGGTCAATGAAGTTACTAGTTCACACTCACTTCGGCGGTGAAATCCCCCTTCACATCACTCAGAACACGTTCCAGGTCACCGTAAGCCTCTTTGAAGGTTGACTGAATACGCTCGTGAGGGTGATCAAAAAAGTGCCCGTGATCCTGAACATATTCCATATGCTGACGCCCCGCCTTGTCAAATGGATGCATCATCGAATCATCACGACCATTAAAACCCAGTGCTTCAATACCCACTTTCTCGCATAGCTCACGGTTAAACGCGGGAGTGGATTTCACCCACTTGCCTTCTAAATACATCTCGACATAGCCGTGATACATAAATAGATCATTACCGGCCATCGCTGCTTTCAGCTTTGGCGAGCAGAGGTGATTCCTCACATCGGCATAGCCAATACGGGACGGAATGCCTGAAGCTCGAGCGCAAGCCGTGAGCAAAATGGCTTTAGGGATACAAAAAGCGGATGTTTGGGTGGCAATATGGCTGGCGGTGAAATTGGCCCCTTCCATGTCCATGGAGTAGGGGTCGTAACGCAGGCCATCACGTACCGCGTAGTACAGGGCCACTGCACGTTCTACCGGCGCTATGCCTGCTCCCTTCAAAGCACTGTGAGCAAAGGCTTTAACCGAGGGGTGATCCGAGTCAATAAAGACACCAGGGCGGAGGTAGTCATTAATTGTCATTGGCTGAGGAACCTTATCCCCTACGAAAAAGTGTTGCTTATCCGTCATACATCATCTCAATTGTGGTCTTCATATCGGGCCTGTACTGACACCCCAGTCATTAGCCGTTTTTCGAGTCAAGTCCCGCACTTTTTTTTTCAAGATAAGCTCTTAAAGAAGTAGCCAAACCAACGCTTTCAATTAAAAAATTCAGTGCGTCACGGCGAGGCTGCGGCCTATTTAACACTTGATTAAAGTAAGAAATATTAACCTCGGGATTGGGTCGCTCCAACAACGTGGCCTTGTCACCCAGACTGATTTCACCGGCCTCAAGAACTCGGTAATACCAACCGGTAATGCCTTCTTTCTCAATAAATTCAGTTAAGTCGGTCTGCTTGAATTTGGCATTGATTTTCCAGCAGGGCCGCCTAGGCTCTGAAACCTGGGCAACTACGCTGCCAAAACGGTATATATCACCGATGCACACGCTGGCCTCTGCCATCTCTGCAATCGTAATATTTTCACCAATAGCACCCGGCACCGCAACATGTTTTAGTTTGCTATAGACTTCAACGATACGCCGATAGCTGGGTAGAGAGTATTGATGCAGGGCCTTATCGGGGCCACCGTGATAGCGCTTGTCAACCTGCACATCACCCTGAATGCCAAGCTCATCAACCGACACGTGATTCCGTGACGCTTTATAAATACCCGTGTATTCACCCGATGGCCGAAGCTGTTGCGACTTTCCGCTATAGAGCCCCTGAATTTTCATAGCCGTTTTCATCCCTTGAGTTATGACCAGCAGTTTGTGTTAATGCTCACCCCGACGATTTGTTTGGTAAAAAAAACGAGGCACAAGGCCCCGTTTTTAGCTGTATTGCTTCAGCAGACTACTCTGCTACTGGTGCTGTGTCCTCAGCTTTTGATGGCAAACCACCCTCAGCTTCCGACACTTCTTTCATCGACAGTTTAATGCGGCCTCGGGCATCTACATCGAGGACCTTAACCTTGACTTGCTGACCTTCTGACAAATAGTCCGTGACCTTTTCAACCCGCTCCTGAGCAATTTGCGAGATATGCACCAAACCATCAGTACCGGGCATAATAGTTACAAAGGCTCCGAAGTCGACGACGCGGGCAACGGTACCATCATAGATACGACCCACCTCCGCTTCAGCGGTGATTTCTTCGATGCGGAAAATAGCATCCTTCAATCCCTCACGATCATCACTGTAGATCCGAATGCTGCCATCGTCTTCAATATCGATCGTCGCACCCGTTTCCTCGGTGAGCATACGAATAGTTGCGCCGCCCTTACCGATAACATCGCGGATTTTGTCGGGATCAATCTTCAGGGTGTGATAGCGTGGCGCTGATTCGGCCACATCGTCACGGCTAACTTCAAGCGTTTTGTTCATTTCACCGAGAATATGCAAACGCGCTGCCAATGCTTGAGTCAGTGCCTCCTGCATAATTTCTTCGGTGATACCTTCGATCTTGATATCCATTTGCAGAGCGGTTATACCGGCAGCACTACCCGCTACTTTAAAATCCATGTCGCCGAGATGGTCTTCATCACCGAGAATATCGGTCAATACGGCAAAGCCTTCGTCTTCTTTTACTAAACCCATCGCAATACCGGCAACTGGGGCCTTGATGGGGACACCTGCATCCATCAGCGCAAGGCTAGAACCACAAACCGAAGCCATGGAGCTTGAACCGTTGGATTCAGTAATCTCTGAAACCACACGAATGGTGTAGGGGAAATCTTCTTCATTGGGTAAAACGGCAGCTATGCCTCGTCGCGCCAGACGGCCGTGACCTGTCTCTCGGCGGCTGGTGCCACCCATACGGCCCGCTTCACCCACCGAGTAGGGAGGGAAGTTGTAGTGCAACATAAAGGCATCACGCTTCATGCCTTCGAGGGCATCAATCGTCTGTGCGTCACGTAGAGAACCTAAGGTCGCCGTAACGATGGCCTGCGTTTCACCACGAGTAAACAAAGAAGAGCCGTGCACTTTCGGCAGAATGCCAACATCAACAGCAATGGGACGGACGGTAGTGCTATTACGACCATCGATACGCGCTTCGCCACGGATAATGCGGCCACGAACGATATTCTTTTCACACTTTTTAAACGTTTCCCGTACATCTTCTTCAGCGACCCCATTCTCTTCACTCACTAACTGAGCGATAGCGCTGTCACGGATTTCGTCAAGACGCGCGCTGCGCTCTTGCTTGTCAGTAATTTGGTAGGCAGCTTCAACCTCAGCACCAACCGCAGCATTAAGCGCGGTACTTAGATCAACGTTTTCAGGGGCTGCCTGCCAATCCCAGGCAGGCTTACCAGCTTCGCGCACCAGCTCTTCAATGGCTTGAATAACCGCCTGCATTTCCTGGTGGGCATACAGTACGCCACCCAGCATCAAATCTTCTGATAACTCTTTCGCTTCGGATTCAACCATCAAGACGGCGTCTTTAGTGCCGGCAACGACCATATCGAGATCTGAAGTGGTGAGATCAGAGTACGTTGGGTTAAGAATGTAACCCGCGTCATCACTGTAACCAACACGGGCTGCACCGATTGGTCCATTGAAGGGCACACCGGAAATAGCCAGTGCCGCAGAGGCACCGATCAAAGAGGCAATGTCAGGATCAACATCTTTGTTAGCCGACATGACGGTCAGTACAACCTGAACTTCGTTTTTAAAACCCGCTGGAAATAAAGGGCGAATAGGCCTGTCAATTAAACGGCAGGTGAGGGTTTCTTTCTCATTGGGCCGACCTTCGCGTTTGAAAAATCCACCTGGGATCTTACCTGCTGCATAGGCTTTTTCTTGGTAATTAACGGTCAGCGGAAAAAAATCCTGACCAGGTTTGGCTTCTTTGCGGGCGACAACGGTACACAACACCATGGTGTCGTCCATGCTGCATAACACAGCACCAGAGGCCTGGCGGGCGATACGACCAGTTTCCAATGTTATGGTGTGCTTGCCATATTGAAATGATTTACTTACGGGATTCACTATTTTCACCTATTTATAAATACTAACGGCCCCATTGGGGCCGTTAGTGGAATGAGTTTTATCGGCGTAATCCAAGCTTCGCGATGAGCTGGCTGTAACGCTCAGCATTTTTACTTTTCAGGTAATCCAACAATTTACGACGTTGGTTAACCATGCGGATCAAACCACGACGTGAGTGATGATCCTTTTTGTTACCGGTAAAGTGGCTCTGTAGTTTGTTAATATTCGCGGTCAGCAATGCCACTTGTACTTCGGGAGAACCAGTGTCCCCTTCCGACTGCGCATTATCTTTAACAATTGCTGCTTTCTCTTCTGCACTTAATGCCATTTTACTTTCTCCAATATGCTCATTATTCAGGCCTACCCACGCATATTTATAGATAGCCTAATTACGCTGGATGATTCCAGCTACCAATTACAAACGCATTAATAGCAACTACTGCTGTCGTTAAACGACTGAAGAGATCTATTGCGCGCTTGCCACTAAACGACGCGGCTTCACACGCCCGTCGTCCAATACTTCCCCGACGCCCATAAAAACACCGTCGGTATGAAAGATCCGCACTATATCGCCTTCTTCTGACTGGCGATAGACCTCGGGACTCATCACTGCCTGGCCCTGACGGAAATACCATGCCATACTTTCGCTCAACTCCACCTTAAGGGCATCACTGACTGCCGCATCCAGCGGCTTGAGAAGAAAATCGAGGTCTTCACCGCGCTTACCTTCGCGCAAAGCCTCTAATTGCGCCAAACTGATGGACTCCTCTTCAAGAAAGGGGCCTGCCACTGTGCGATGCAGTCGCGTCACATGGGCGCCGCAACCCACCGCCTTACCGAGATCTTCGGCAAGGGTGCGAATATACGTACCTTTACTGCAACTGATTTCAACATCGAGTTCGGCTTGTTTACCAGGGCGGAAAGCCAATATCTCATAACGATAGATAGTCGCATCACGCGCTTCTCGCTCAACAGTAATACCCTGTCGCGCCAACTTATACAGTGGTTGACCGTTGTGCTTAAGGGCCGAGTACATTGAAGGAATCTGTTGTATCTCGCCACGAAAGGCCTCTATGGCCTGTTCTAACTGTGTTTGTGTTAAGGCGGAAGCATCGGTTGTACTGACCGTTTCACCGTCAGAATCACCGGTTTCAGTCGCCACACCCAGGCAGAACGTACTTTGGTATGTTTTATCAGCCTCGAGCAGGAACTGGGTAAATTTAGTTGCCTCGCCCAAACAAATGGGTAAGACACCGGTAGCCAATGGGTCGAGGCTACCGGTATGTCCCGCTTTGGCGGCATAAAACAGGTACTTAACCTGCTGCAAGGCATCATTAGAAGTAATACCCTGGGGTTTATTGAGTATCAAGATGCCATCGACGGGTCTACCACGAGGCCTCTGGCGACGTCGGGCCACTATTTATCCCCCGACAGATTTTCATTGTGCTTGTCTGCTGCCAGTGCCGTATCGATCAAAGCTGACAATTCCTGGCCACGGCGCCCGCTGTCGTCGTAAATAAATGTCAAACTGGGCACAATGCGCAGCTGCATGCGTTTGGCAAGCTTCGTGCGTAAAAAGCCGGAAGCACCATTCAGTACTTTCACGCCCGCTGCTCGCTCTGCTGTCTCCCGCGCGTCAACATAGTTGACATGCACTTTCGCGGCTGACAAGTCACGGCTGACATCAACAGCAGTAATATTGACAAAATTGACACGAGGGTCACCCATCTCTTCGCGAATTAATAGGGCTAACTCACGCTGCAGGGCATCGGCAACGCGCTCAGCGCGGGTAAATTCTCTCGGCACTACTTAGCGGCCTCTCTTCTTAACAAAACTATCGATTAACAGACGCATCAATTAAAGACTGCGTTCAATCTCCTTGACATCGAAAACTTCAATTTGATCGCCCGGTTTTACATCGGTGTAATCCTTAACGCCGATGCCACATTCAGTCCCACTGCGGACTTCATTAACATCGTCTTTAAAACGGCGCAGAGATTCGAGCTCGCCTTCGTAGATAACTACGTTCTCACGTAACACGCGAATCGGTTTGTTACGGTAAACCGTACCTTCGGTGACAATAGAGCCGGCAATTTGGCCAAACTTCGGCGAACTAAAGACCTCTTTCACTTCGGCAATACCGACAATCTCTTCACGAATTTCGGGGGCAAGCATGCCTGACAGTGCGTCTTTAATATCATCGAGCAGATTATAGATTACGCTGTAATAGCGAATATCAATCCCTTCTTTTTCGGCCAAACGCCGTCCAGACACTTCGGCTCGAACATTAAAACCAACGACCACAGCATTCGAGGTAGCCGCCAGGTTGATATCCGATTCGGTCAAGCCACCAACACCAGAACTGACCACATTGACCGCCACTTCTTCGTTACCAATATCGGCCAGTGTCGCCAGGATGGCCTCAAGAGACCCTCGGACATCAGCCTTGACCAGTACGGAGAGAATTTTCTTTTCCGTGCCTTCAAAACCAGCGAACATGTTTTCCAGCTTATTGGTTTTTTGACGTGCAACACGGTCATCCCGTTCTTTCTGCTGCCGCGCCTGAGCGACTTCTTTTGCCTTGCGTTCGTCACTCACGACAGCGAAGTCGTCACCTGCATCAGGGGGGGTATCAAGGCCGAGAATTTCAACGGGGATCGAGGGGCCGGCTTCAAGAATAGCCTTACCAGCTTCATCACTCATGCCGCGAATTTTTCCGACACTACCACCAGCTAACAAGTAATCACCCTTGCGCAAGGTACCCGCCTGAACGAGTGCTGTTGCAACCACTCCACGGCCTTTTTCGACACGCGCCTCAACAATCACACCTTGAGCAACGCCATCGGTCGGCGCACTCAATTCAAGAAGTTCTGCCTGTAACAAAACGGCTTCGAGCAGGGTCTCAATACCTTCACCGGTATGGGCAGAGATTTTAACAAACTGTGTATCACCTCCCCACTCTTCGGGAATGACATCTTTGGCCGCCAGCTCGCTAGTAACTCGTTCGGGGTCGGCACCTTCTTTATCAATTTTGTTAATTGCAACGATAATCGGCACACCAGCCGCTTTCGCATGCAGTATCGCCTCTTCTGTTTGCGGCATGACGCCGTCATCAGCAGCGACGATTAAAATCACCACATCGGTAGATTTAGCGCCGCGCGCGCGCATCGCAGTAAACGCCGCATGACCAGGCGTATCAAGGAATGTGATCATACCGTGAGGCGTATCAACGTGGTAAGCACCAATATGCTGCGTAATGCCCCCCGCTTCACCAGAGGCAACACGCGACTCGCGAATGTAATCAAGTAAGGATGTCTTACCGTGATCAACATGGCCCATCACCGTCACAACTGGCGCACGTGCCTCTTCGCCCGAGGCCTCTACAGCCCGCATCATGTCACGCAGCTCGTCTTCTATGCCATCGGACATAGCGACCGGTTTATGACCCAGTTCTTCTACAATCAGACTCGCCGTATCATGGTCAATACTGTCATTGATAGTGGCCATGGTGCCCATTTTCATCAGCGCTTTGATGACGACATTAGCCTTGAGCGCCATTTTTGAAGCCAGTTCAGAAATGACAATCGAATCGCCAATCTCCACTTCATGGACAACCTTATCGGTTGGCTTCTGGAAAACGTGGACATTTTTAACTTTAACGACGGGTCCGCCCGAGCGTAGAGGACCTTTTTTACGGTTCTCTGCTCGCTCGAGATCTGCTTCTCTAATCAGGTCTTCGGGACGCTGCTTACGCGATCCTTTAATCGTCTTTTTACGCCGTGTCTTTTGCTCTTCTTCAGCTGCAGGTTTTTCACGTACGCGGCCGAGGCGAGCCAGAGGACTTTCTGTTTTGCCATCAGGCTTGCTATCTGTTTTGCTTTTGGCTTTTGCCTCACGCTCTGCAACTTGGCGAGCCTTTGCTGCTTCTTCCTCCCTGGCTCGCTCCAGCTTGCGTTGCTCAAGTTCTTCTTTGGCTATTTTTTCGCGTTCTTTACGGGCCAATATCGAGGCAATACGTTTAGCTTCAACATCATCCACCAAACGCGAAGGTGTGTGCAGAGGTCGAGCGGGAGGCTTGTCTTCAGGCTGAGTAACGGCATCCGCTGGCGGCTCCTTCTCAGCGGCCACCTCAGGTTCCTCCACTGCTGTGGGTTCAGCTTCTACGTCGGACTCTTCTTCAACCTCAGGTTCGGCTTCAGTCTCTGGTTCAATTTCAGTCTCTGGCTCAACCTCAAGCTCTGAAACAACTTCAACAGCCGGAGCCTCAGCCATTTCTGCTTCTATCTCGAGCTCTGGCGCAACAGGCTCTTCAACCACAACTTCAGGTTCTGCTACAACCTCTTCCGTTTCTTTCTTAATGTAAGTGCGCTTTTTACGCACTTCGACATTCACAGATTTACGCCCAGCACCCGCTTTAAGAGTACCGAGGGTCTTTCGGCGCAAAGTAATCTTTTTCGGGGCACTGCCCTGTTCGCCATGAAGACTTTTCAAATATACCAGCAAGGTCTGCTTTTCTTCATCCGAAACCGTGGCATCAGACGATGTTTGCGGCAGCCCCGCCTCTTTCATCTGTGCCAACAAACGTTCAACTGATGCGCCTACTACACCGGCGAGTTCACTTACAGTAACTTCAGCCATTGCTCTTCCTCAGTATTTTGTCTTGACCCGTTGTTAGCCGTTTAATCAACCCGCATCTTCCTCAAACCACGGCGCCCGGGCCGCCATAATCAACGCTGCAGCTCGTTCGGCATCAACGCCTAAATCGAGCAACTCATCGACAGCCTGTTCGGCTAGATCTTCCATGGTAACAATACCGTTTGCCGCTAAAGTACAAGCAAGCGTTTGATCCATACCTTCCATTGTCAGCAGGTCTTCTGCTGGCGCAGCCGTCGACAACTCTTCTTCATGAACCAGAGCGCTTGTCAGTAATGCATCTTTGGCTCGGGCTCTCAATTCTTCGGCAATTTCTTCATCAAAACCATCAATTGCCAGCAGTTCTTCTAAAGGCACATAGGCCACCTCTTCAACAGAGGTGAAGCCCTCTTCAACCAGGATGACAGCCACATCTTCTTCGACATCCAGCTTCGCCATAAGACTTTCAATGATGCCACCCGCCTCATCATGCTGCTTAGTTTCAAGCTCTTCCGTGGTCATGACATTGATATCCCAACCCGTCAGGTCAGAGGCAAGTCGCACATTTTGACCACCGCGACCGATGGCCTGTGCCAGGTTATCTTCAGCGACAGCTACGTCCATGGTGTTTGTTTCTTCGTAGACGATAATGGAGGCCACCTCAGCCGGAGCCATGGCGTTGATGACTAATTGAGCCGGGTTATCATCCCACAGGACAATATCGACTCTCTCCCCACCCAGCTCATTGGAAACGGCTTGCACCCGGGCTCCACGCATACCGACACAAGCCCCAATTGGATCCATGCGCCCATCGTTGGTTTTCACTGCTATTTTGGCTCGAGCACCATTTGTGTCCCGAGAAGCCGCACGAATCTCGATGACCTGTTCAGCGATCTCTGGCACTTCAATCTGAAAGAGTTTAACCAGCATTTCAGTACACGAACGACTGAGCAACAACTGGGGACCCCGGCCCTCAGAACGAATCGCAAACAGAATGGCACGCACCCTGTCATTAATGCGAAACACCTCACGACCTACCAACTCTTCACGGGACAACAAGCCCTCCGCATTGTTGCCCAGATCGACAATAATATGTTCGCGAGTGACTTTCTTTACCGTACCGCTCACCAGCTCTCCAACCCGCCCCTGGTAGCGTGCAGCGACTAACTCGCGTTCAGCATCACGTACTTTCTGCACAATCACTTGCTTTGCAGCCTGAGCCGCTATGCGCCCAAACCTAACATTCTCGACCTGTTCTTCAAAGGTATCACCAGCGACAAGACTGGGATCTTTTTCGTGAGCTTCTTCCAAAGTAAACTGAGTACCGAGTTCTGCTAAGGTGTCATCATCGACCACATCCCACCAGCGAAAAGTCTCGTAATCGCCACTTTCGCGATCAATTACCACTCTAATATGGGACTCCTCCTCGTAACGCTTTTTGGTTGCCATCGCCAAAGCTTCTTCCATCGCTTCAAAGATAACTTCTTTCGACACGCCCTTTTCATTTGATACCGCTTCAGCGACTAGAAATATTTCTTTGTTCATCTGCAAGCCTCTCCTGCCCCGGTTTTAGAATTGCGGCACAACCTTCGCTTTCTCGATACTTTCAAACGGAAACAAGTATTCTTGCTCATCAACCACAAGAACCACATCCTCAGCTTCCACACCTTTTAACAAGCCTTTAAATTTACGCTGCCCTTCAAAGGGAAAGCGCAACTTCAAATCAATATGCTCACCGGCCAATTGTTCATACTGGGTCAACCGATACAAAGGGCGGTCAAGGCCAGGAGAAGATACCTCGAGTGTATATTCGCCACCTATAGGATCTTCGACATCAAGAACGCTACCGAGCTGACGACTAACACGCTGACAGTCTTCAATATCAATGCCGTCAGTCTTATCTATATAGATGCGCAACACGCTGCGCTGACCTGCTTGAAAGTACTCAACACCCCAAAGCTCGCAGTCTAACGCCTGTACAACGGGCTCAATTAGCGCTTGCAAAGCGTCCTGTCCGAGAGCCATCTACCTCACCTTTACTAGTGAACCGAGCAACCTACGTTGTCATACGACAACTCCAATAACAAAAAGCCCCTGTAAACAGGGGCTTCGCGCTACACCATTAAGGCGTAGAATTTGGTAGCGGGGGCAGGATTCGAACCTACGACCTTCGGGTTATGAGCCCGACGAGCTACCAGGCTGCTCCACCCCGCAACAAAAACTTTTACATCAGCACTAACTCTGCTAGCCCCTTCGATGCCCCAACTTGCGATCCTGGTAAAATCGTTCGTTTCAAGGGCCGCGAATTATATAAGCCTATTATATAAGCGTCAAGGCTTTTTCAGGCCAGAGACAACGATAAAACATCAAACACAAAACCCCTCGACACATTAGTTGCATCAAGGGCATAAATGGTGCCCAAGGCCGGACTTGAACCGGCACGGCTTACGCCACTACCCCCTCAAGATAGCGTGTCTACCAATTCCACCACTTGGGCAAAAACTCTATTAAAACGTCAAACAATATCGAAACAGCAGATGAGGATATCTACTACTCCGCGACTACATCAGCCGGTGATTCTTTCTCTTTTAGCGACTCCTGAAGAACAGGCAACTCACTTACAGTCTCGGCAGACTGATCTTCAAGAACGGGTATGGCGTCGTCCTCGATAACCGGCACCTGCGCCTCTAATAGCTCAATGGCCGGCAACACTTCTTCACCAATACCGGCCGAATTTTTTGCAATTACAGCCAAGCCAAAACTGGTTGCAAAGAATAAAGTTGCAAGGATAGCTGTTGTTTTACTAAAAAAGTTCCAGGTACCACCACTACCAAATAAAGTTTGCGATGCACCCGCACCAAAAGAGGCCCCAGCATCAGCCCCCTTACCTTGCTGCAATAAAATCATGCCTATAATGGCAAAAGCTATCAACAAGTGGATAACAAGTATCACTTTTTCCATTACATCTCTGCCATTTGACAAATTGCCATAAACTGCTCAGCGTGCAGCGAAGCGCCGCCTACCAAAGCCCCATCAATATCTTCCTGCTCAAATAATTGAGCCGCATTTTCCGCACTAACACTGCCACCATAAATCAAACGGGTCTCGTCAGCTTTTTCGCCCAAGAGAGTCCGAATAAAAGCTAAGACTTCCTGGGCTTGATCGGGACTAGCCACCTCTCCCGTCCCAATCGCCCAAACGGGTTCGTAGGCAACAATCGCTGAAGACAGCGCACCTAAACCCACCGTCTCAACCACCGCACTTATCTGCTCTCTTATCACCGCAAGGGTTTTATTTGCTTCTCTATCAGCAAGCGTCTCACCGACACATAAAATTGGAGCAAGCCCTTTGCGCTGTGCTGTAGCAAATTTCGCAGCCACTTGGCTTGACGTCTCACCATAACAAGCGCGACGCTCAGAATGACCCACAATAGCATAGGAACAACCCAGTTCAGCAAGCATACTGGCTGAGACATCACCCGTGTAAGCACCCGACTCAAACTGGCTAACGTTCTGTGCTCCAAGCCCAACAGCACTACCACCAAGAGCCAACGCAACATCGGCGAGAAAGACATCTGGGGGGCAGACAACAGCTTCAACTTCTTGGGCTATGGCATCAAAACGACTAGCAACACCCTTTGCCAGCTCAACTGAGCTATGGCGCGAACCATTCATCTTCCAGTTACCAATAACCAAAGGCCTACGCATCACTCTCCGCACACCTCGCTCATCGATTGCGTCCCTCTGAAAACGGCGGCCATGGTAACCAAGTTACGGTATATATACAAGATTTCTTGAACCATTGTAGCGCAAAGATTTAACCAACTTGCTCCTTCACTGAGCCAGCAATTTGCTGAACCAGCTCGCCAACCAGGCTAGCATCATCGCCCTCAACCATTACTCTTATCACTGGCTCGGTCCCCGAGGGGCGCAATAATACGCGCCCGTTGCCTGCCAACCTCTTCTCAGCACTTGCAATAACTTTCTGCACAGTGGTATTGGCCTCGAGGTCAACTTTGCCCTTAACCGCTACATTAATCATTGTCTGCGGCAGCTTATGGTAGCCACTGCATAATTCAGCCAAAGACTTTCCGCCCTCGACCATGGCTCGGACCACCTGCAAAGCTGCAACAACACCATCACCCGTCGAGGTAATATCGCCGCAAACAATATGCCCCGAATTTTCGCCACCCAGCTCCCATTGTTTCTTTTTCATTGTTTCGATGACATAACGGTCACCGACCTTAGCTCGAGCAAAGGGAATATTCAGATCAGCCAGGGCTTTTTCAAGACCAAAATTACTCATTAATGTGCCAGCTACACCTGCACACGGAAGACCCTTTGCGCGACGAAAGCTGGCAATAATATAAAGCAACTCATCCCCATCGACGACGCCACCCTCGGCATCGACAAATAACACCCTGTCGCCATCACCATCGAGAGCAATACCGATGTCAGCACCCGCCTCTAATACCTTCTGGCATAGTAGCTCAGGGTTCGTCGAACCACACTGAAAGTTGATATTTAAACCGTCGGGCTCAGTGCCAATTTCAACAACTTCGGCACCAAGCTCTCGAAACACATCGGGTGCCACGTGATAAGTTGCACCGTGCGCGCAGTCGATAACCACCTTCAGCCCAGAAAAACTAAAGCCCGTGGGTAAGGTGCCTTTACAAAATTCAATGTAACGACCTGCAGCATCTCTAATACGAGAGGCGCGACCCAGTTCATTTGAACCTGAAGTCACAATACCCTGCTGTAGGTAACTTTCAATTTCCAGTTCAAGCTCATCCGGCAACTTATAGCCATCACTGCCAAAAAACTTTATACCGTTATCCTGATACGCGTTATGAGACGCACTGATAACAATACCCGCCTGAGCGCGAAAGGTACGACTTAAGTAAGCAATGGCCGGTGTTGGCATCGGCCCCAATAATCCAACATCAACGCCGGCAGCAATAATACCCGCCTCCAGCGCCGACTCAAACATATAACCCGAGACACGGGTATCCTTACCCACAAGAATTAAATTGCGCCCCTTCCCCGCCTTGGCAAATACCTTACCTGCAGCCCAGCCCAGCTTGAGGACGAAATCGACCGTAATTGGGTGTTCACCGACACAACCGCGAATACCATCGGTGCCAAAAAATTGCTTTTTCATAAAATTGACGTCTCCATTTGCAGCCTGTGACTGAGATTATAAACACCCGTTCGTCACATTGGCCGTACAGCTTCCAACATTTTCAAACTATCCACCGTAGCCACGACGTCGTGTACCCGAATAATCGCAGCGCCCGCCTGAGCGGCCAGAACAGCCAAGGCAGCACTACCATACACACGCTGCTCAACTGGCTTTTCCAACAACTTACCGATCATTGATTTACGTGAAACACCTACCATGACGGGAAAACCTTCCGCCACGAAAGCTGGCAACGCTCTAAATAAAGATAAATTCTGCTCAAGGGTTTTGCCAAAGCCAAAACCAGGGTCAAGTATTAAACGCGTACGACTGATACCCCTTTTTTCGCACTCATCAATTCGCGACTGTAAAAAGGCCAGAACCTCTGCAACCACATCGCGATACTGCGGGTTATCCTGCATTACCTGCGGCTCACCGCGACTATGCATCAAACAAATCGGCAGTGACATCGCCGCCGCCGCCTCTAGTGCCCCAGCACGACCCAATGCACGCACATCGTTGATCATTACAGCACCGCTTTTTGCCGCCTCAATCATCAACGCGGGGCTACTGGTGTCGACAGACAACGGAATATCAAAACGGTTGCGAAGGGCCTCTAAAGCCGGTAGTACCCTGTCCACCTCCTCATTGAGAGTTACTTTACTTGCCCCCGGGCGGGTTGACTCACCACCAATATCCAGCAAGTCGGCACCCCCATCAATTAAGCCCTGAACACGATACAAGACCGTATCAATATTAACCCTACCCTCACGATAAAAAACACCGCCATCCGAAAAAGAATCCGGGGTCAGATTGAGAATCCCCATGACCAAGGGCCGACCTCGCCGCAGCATGTCTTTTATCAAACGCGCCATAAAGTTACACAACCCAGACCATTAAAAAAGCCACCGGACATGTTCTATCCGGTGGCCCGTCGTCAGCAAAATACTATTAACTATCTTCTACAGGGCCGCCGATACCTGCATCAGACTTTCCTGTGGCGCCAGCCTCTCCACTCGTCTCAGCATCGCCTGGGGGGTGATCAAAATCATGCCAGTCGCGGGGTGGACGAACCTTTCGACGCGCCATTAAATCATCAACCTGTTCTGAGTCGAGGGTTTCGTACTCCATCAATGCTGCTTTCATGGCATGAAGAATATCTATATTCTCTTTCAGCAAGGTCTCCGCACGGCCATATGTCGAATCGACAATATTTCGCACCTCTTCGTCTATTTGCTGAGAGACTGAGCCAGAAAAGTTTTTACCCGCCTGCCCCGGTATCGCCGATTCTTCATCACCATAGAGAATGGGGCCCAACTTCTCAGTCAATCCCCAGCGTGTCACCATGCTACGCGCCAACTGGCTCGCGCGCTCTATATCATTTGAGGCACCTGTCGTAACGCCATCAGGGCCGTGAATCAGCTCCTCAGCTATGCGACCACCATAAAGACTACACAACTGCCCTTCAAGCTTACGCTTGCTATAACTGTACTGGTCTTCCTGAGGCAAAAACTGTGTGACGCCTAGCGCCCGGCCTCGAGGAATAATGCTAACTTTATGCACGGGGTCGTGCTCCGGCACTAGCCGTCCGACAATGGCGTGACCCGCCTCGTGATAAGCGGTGTTCGCTTTCTCTTCTTCCGACATCACCATCGAGCGACGCTCAGCACCCATGAGAATCTTATCGCGGGCGTGCTCAAATTCTTCCATTGTCAACAAGCGACGGTTGGCACGCGCCGCAAAGAGAGCGGCCTCATTAATCAAATTAGCCAAATCTGCACCAGAAAACCCGGGTGTACCCCGAGCGATAATACCCAGGTCAATTTTGTCGTCCAGAGGCACTTTACGCGAATGGACTTTGAGTATTTGCTCTCGACCACGAATGTCGGGCAAACCAACATAGATCTGACGATCAAACCGCCCTGGGCGCAACAAGGCTTTATCAAGCACGTCAGGACGATTTGAAGCAGCGATAACAATAACGCCATCATTCGCTTCAAAACCATCCATTTCAACCAACAGTTGATTGAGCGTTTGCTCACGCTCATCATTACCGCCACCAACACCCCCGCCACGTGTCCGGCCTACGGCATCAATCTCATCAATAAAAATAATGCAGGGTGCCTGTTTCTTGGCTTGTTCAAACATATCACGCACACGAGAAGCACCAACACCGACAAACATTTCGACAAAGTCGGAGCCTGAGATAGAAAAGAAAGGCACTTTGGCTTCACCGGCAATTGCCTTGGCGAGCAAGGTCTTACCCGTACCGGGCGGACCCGACATCAACACACCACGAGGAATGCGGCCCCCCAGGCTTTGAAATTTGGAAGGATCGCGAAGAAACTCCACCAACTCCCCCACTTCTTCTTTAGCCTCATCAACACCCGCCACATCGGAAAATGTCGTTTTAATCTGATCTTCACTCAACAGCTTAGCTTTGCTCTTGCCAAAAGACATAGGTCCACCGCGACCACCCGCGCCTGCACCGCCTTGCATTTGTCGCATAAAAAACATAAAGATAAGCACGATCAGCAAAATAGGGAAGGCTGCCACTAACAGTTGCATCCATACACTCTGCTTATGAGGCTCGCGACCCTCAACATTCACATTGTGGTTGAGCAGGTCATTCATCAGCCCGCTATCGTAAACATCCGGACGTACAGTGCGAAAACGCGTTCCGTCGTGGTGCTCACCCTCGATAATCAACCCTTCGATGACCACGCTGCGCACACGGTCTGTCTGCACCTCATCGACAAAGTTGGTATAACTAATCGTATTCGGCGTAGGGCCTTCTTTAAAATTTTGGAAAATCGAGAGCAGTATCGCCGCAATAATCACCCACAAAATAAGATTTTTAGCCATCTCGTTCAAGAAAATATCCTCACATCGACTCAATGCTGACTTTAGTACTGATTAATTGCATAACAAATTTTACTTCTGCTGAGTATAACCCGCTTTACAACAATGCGCAGAAATCACTCAGACCTAGCCGCGATAGCCACGAGCCAAGCAATATACCTCTCTAGAGCGTGCCCGCGAAGCATCCGGCTTCTTAATTGCGACATTTTTAAAATCTGATCGCAGATTCCGCACAAAGGCATCGAAACCTTCACCCTGAAAAACCTTGGCAAGGAACGTACCACCAGGCGATAGCACCTGTTGCGCAAAATCAACAGCCAACTCCACCAAATGCATAGCACGAGGTTGATCAACCGCTTTCATACCACTCATATTGGGTGCCATATCGGAAATTACAAGGTCGACCGGGCGAGCAGCTAAGGCTTCCAGAATAGCATCAAAAACCCCATCATCAGTAAAATCGCCCTGCACAAAATCAACGCCGGCAATAGCATCCATAGCAAGAATATCTGAAGCGAGAACTCGCCCGCTGCCACCAACTTTTTCGGCGGCTATTTGCGACCAGCCTCCTGGGGAGGCGCCAAGATCAACCACTGTCATGCCTGACTTTAACAAATTTACACTTTGGTCAATCTCAATTAATTTATAACTCGCACGGGAACGATAACCATCTTTACGCGAACGCTGTACATATTCATCGCTCTCATGCTCTTTAAGCCACGCCTTACTGGTTTTGGATTTAGACATAGGGAAGATCACTGAATTCCGTTACAATTCACTGCCGAAGAAAAGACCCATTCTATGACACTTTGCAACGACGACAAAAAACACTTGCGCGGCATCGCTCACAAGCTCAAGCCGGTGGTTACCATTGCCAACAAAGGTTTGGCCGATAACGTTATCGCAGAACTGGATCGCGCACTCCGCGACCACGAATTGATCAAGGTTAAAATTAACGCTAGCAATCGTGATATAAAAAAAACGATTATTCAGCAGGCCTGCAGCCAGTTGAGAGCCGAGCTGGTACACACCATTGGCCATGTCATTGTACTCTACCGCAAGGCGGAGAAACCCAACCCAAAGCTATCAAACCTCTTGCGCAACATTGACTAGTGTTCAATAGACCCCTGCAGCAATGACCACACTCTGAAGAATTCCCAACCTTATATATAAAAAATGCCCGAGTCTTTCGACGCGGGCATTTTTTACTGAGTGACTTTAAGAAATAGAAGAAAGTCTCAGTGACTTATCCGATCAACTAGAACTGATAAGTCAACCTTGCAGTCACTTCGTCGCCCCAGTCAAGTGGCGCCATTGTTCCAGCATTGTCTTTGCTATCCAGGAAGTTAGCAAACACCTCAACCGTCCACTCGCCACTCGGCTTATACCTCACGCCAGGCTGAATAAGATAACTACCATTAAAGTCATAGAGTATCGAAAGATCAGCACGCCAAATTAGGTTGGGGAATGGCTGCTGTACAGCAAAGGCAATGGCGTCCCAGCCATGATTCTCTTCACCACCGGTGGCTTTACGCTGTACGCCCTGGGCACCCAAGTTGCGAAGATGGCGTCCAAGCATGTCACTTTGAGATTTATGCATCCACTGAAAAACCATAAATGTCGCAGGAAAGCGCCGTGAAAATTTCTGGTATTTTTCAATGGCAAGACCAGTAACCCACTCATCCTCTTCAATCAGGTCGCGAGACAAGTTATTGGTCCAGCGCTTATCAGGTGTATAGGTGGCTTCAAAACGAACAACCAGCTGATCCATAAAGGTATCTGGCTCAGCATAGAAAATATAATTGACACCAAAACCAAAAACATTCTCTTCGCTATAGGTTGGCACGAGGTCTGCCTCGATATCCTCTAACAAAGTGAAAAACCCATCAAGAGTGAGCTTAGCATCGTCCACTGAGCTGACAAAATCAGGACCGGTCAACCCAAAACCCCCGGCAGAAACAGGTGCAGAGAGTGTGCCGCCGACCCAAGCAAAGTCATGACCCAACACATTAAGAGCCTCGACACCATCGAGCCCTGACAGGCCTGCCACTGAAAGCCAGTCTTGGGCGCCATAGGTTCCCGAATTTGGAGCACCACTAGCGCCAGGGAAATTAGTCACCCTGAAGGGTTGCGTTTCAAAGCCAGGCATAAACCCTGTCTGACCACCAACCCCCCATTTAAAAGCGGGTTCGGGATTGTGACGACTCATCGCCATAAATTGCACGCCAAGATCACCCAGTTGGCCTCTCAAACGAATGCCGACATTAATATTATCATCGACCTTATCAAAGCCGACATCATTTCTAATATGAAAAGGGGAATTGACAAGGGCATAAGGTGTGCCTGTTTGCGGCAATATAGTGGGCTGGAACATTTGAGCAAATGCCTCAATCTCCCATTCACTATTAATATTATAGCTGACGCGAATTGCTGGCGAAGAAACGCGCTCATCTGCATATTCTTCAGAGGCAAAATCTAAAAAGCTATGACGGCGCAAATCCAAACCGTTGGGCACATCCATCACGCGGAAAAAAATGGATTCACCCCAGGCTATTTGCTGATTACCAATCCTTACCCACAGAGGACCCTTGCTGTAATCAAGATAAAAAGAAGGCAGGTCGACCATATAATCATCGTCACAGATTTCAAGAACCGTGGCACATTGACCATGATTGTCTACCTTAAAGTGATTAGGCTCATTTGTCCCTTCAATAACACTCACATTGTCAAAAACATCTGCCGAATAATAGCCACGGAGCTTAACAAAAGCCGACCAATTATTTGAAATCTGTATTTCAAAGTCGATCTCTGCGCGAGTAGCCATCAGATTCCAGTCATTATCATAATCGAAATCTTTTTTATAGAATGCCGGCCCTCCCGTGGTATTAGGGATCTCTCCATCGACTAGCGCACTACCACGGAGAAACGGATTCTGATCATTGCTAATACTGTAGGCCATTTCCTGGCGAATAAAACCCGACACTGAAACATCCAATGCCGACACAACGGGCGATACTACCGGCGTTACGGCCAATGCCAGCGCGCCAGCACCCTTCAAAGAAAACCTCATATACCCAACCTCCTAGACGATGCTTATAATTGATCTGTAATAAACGAGCAGGCACAAGAATACGTGCCCAAATACCTCGTGACAGCTCCAATGGAACCGAGAATATGGCGTTAGAATTAACTACCGGTTGGGCTTAGCATGGAATAACGCCATGCTAAGCGCCTCATTAGAATTTTATAGAAAGGCAAACACTATTTAATACGAAGAATACGACCCGAGTGACCGACCATAACCGCGTTCTCTATGCCGTCGCTAGTAGTACCTTTAAT
This sequence comes from uncultured Gammaproteobacteria bacterium, assembly GCA_913058345.1. Taxonomy (GTDB): domain Bacteria; phylum Pseudomonadota; class Gammaproteobacteria; order Pseudomonadales; family Porticoccaceae; genus Reddybacter. The sequence goes on along the minus strand of CAJXQR010000009.1, from coordinate 1,005 downwards.
TGCCTGATACCACTGAACGCTAACATCACCCTCAGAAATCACTTCCCAATTCAGACCGTCATCACGGCTGCGCAGCAGAGTTCTGATACCCGTTACCAACACCTGATTATCTGAGGACCAAACATCGAGCAGGTTCTCTTCAGTAGGCACAGACATAGTAGTCCAGGTCAGACCACCGTCGAGAGTCTTGATGACCTTGCCCTTTTGACCAACGGCAAAACCGCTAGTATCGTCACGAAAATCAACCGCGAAAAGTGAAGTATCACCCTTGTTGACCGTATCCCAGGTTTCTCCTTCGTCAGCGGAACGCAACACAAGGTCAAACTCACCGACCAGCGTAATAATACCGTCTGTCGATACACGGACATCGTAGATATGAGGCTCGAGAAAGTCATTGAGGATGGCCTCCCAGTCAAAGCTCAGTGGCACCCAGGTAAGGCCTGCGTCTTTCGATTGGAGCACAGTACCGAAACCACCAACGGCTACCGCCAAACCAGATTCATTGGCACTCACCGACAATAAACGCTGATCGGTGCCCGAATCGATACTTGACCATTCGTCCTCTCCCACTTTGCGCATAATCAGCCCTCCCTGACCGACGACTAGCGAGACAGAATCACCACAACTAACACCCAGCAGAGCATCATCAACAGTCGGTGAGGAATTTTCCCAGGTCAAACCAGCGTCATCAGTAGTCAGCACAGTGCCAGCGAGACCGACAGCAAATCCAGACTGGCCATACAAACAAACATCGTAAAGGGCATCATGAACGATGCCCTGATGCACTACCTCAAGTATGCCATTAGAATCTTGCCCACTAGCCTGTGCACCCGTTGCTAAACAACCAGTGCACAGAGCCGCGCATAGTATTGCTTGTCGTAATAACTTGAAATTAAACACACGCACTCCAGTCTAGTTGGGTTGATCAGCTACCAAGCCGACGAATAGCCTGAATAGTCAGATACTTGTCATAGGCATCTTCCGTGTCAAAGCCAACTGTCAAAC
>CAJXQR010000008.1 GCA_913058345.1 uncultured Gammaproteobacteria bacterium | reverse complement strand
CACCCGTATTGCCGATGAGGGGCATGAGTGAAGTGAGCACACCTGCGCCCATCGTACCTTTTGCCATCTTATCCATAAAGAACCGACGGCTGTAGTCAAAATCGTACTTCTTAATATGCATTAACCTTACTCCTAAACTTTAGTTCAAGTCCCCATTCGAAACCATGGAGCTTTACTTCTATTGGGTAACAACCCTGTGCAACATTTACAAATTCACCTTATTTCAGGGATTCCTCTCCGCCCGCATACTCAGATAAATCAACGCCCTCACCAAGCAGCAATTCATCTGAACTAACAAACTTCGGTTTAAACAACCAAACTAACAGGGGCACGACGATCAAAGCAATGACCATATTGATCAACATTACCAACACTAGCAGCAAGCCCATATCGGCGAGAAACTTCAACTCCGACATAAAGTACCAGGGCAAAATACCAATCAAAACAATGGTCGCTGTGAAGAAAATAGCCTTACCTGTGGTTGCCACAGCGGCATAAATAGCTTTGCCATAATCTTCAAAACCTTGGTATTCCTCGCAAATACGACTCAGCAAATAAATACCGTAATCGATACCGACCCCGATTCCGATGGCAGCTATAGGCAGGGTGTTAACATCGAGACCAATACCCATATAAACCATTGCCGCTGCAAGGAAGATATTCGATAAGTTGACGGGGATGAGCAGCAGTATTCCCGCCGCTATCGATCGATAAGCCCAGGAACAACTAATCAAAATAACCAAGTTCAAAAAGGCCAGAATAATATGCTGGTACGTATTTACCGTATCGTTGATTGATTGCTGCAACGCGATGGTGCCGGAGCCTAACCGGACACGATAAGTATCGTGGTCGATGCCAATTTCATCAAGGGCCGCTCTCACAGACTCAAGCGCATCGTCGACAGTTTCCTGTTTATTATCTTTATACCAAAGAGAAACTGTTCCATTTTGCTGCACAAAATCGGTCACATGCGAGAACGCTTTCGGGCTTGTGCCAAAAAGTACTGCCCCCGAGGCTGCCTGAACCGCCATATCGCTATAGTCTAGTGGCCCCCACTTCGGGTTACCGCCACTAAACAGACGGTTAGCCTCTGGCAAATAATCTGCAAATGATAAAGTTGCCACAGGAGGGTTTTCACTACTTTCAACCAAGCGTTGAAGCTCATGCATTTTGAAGATGGGATCGGCTTGTTTTAATAGGCGATTCTGTCCCTCTTCTTTCACCTCAAAAACAATCTCCAGTGTATTAACACCTGGAAAATGGCTATTAATTTCACGAATTGCCACATTATATTCTGAGTCGCTCCACAACAGGTTGCTACCTTCAACCGGGTTACCGATCTTAATTTCGAGCATTTTCATTACGCCAAACACTGAAAGTACGACGAGGACAACGGTAGTAATCTTTGCAGGAGGACCAAAAGACAGCCGGGACACACGTTGCAACAGGTGCTTGATGAATGCGTGAACAGCGGCATGCTCGCCATCGAGACCGATGATCTGATTGACATTTTTTGGCTTAGGCATCATCGACAGCAGTATGGGCGTTAGAAAGACCCCGGTCGGGGCAAGCATCAAGGCCCAGAAACCACAAAACACCGCAAAACGCTCCATGGTTGGAATCGGAGCAACAGCAATCAGAAACAAACCAATGGCATCAGTAACAATGCCTAAGGTTCCTGGCGCCATCATGACGCTCATACAGATCTCTGCTGACTTCTTCTTATCCTGTACGTGGTAGTAAATTTCGTAGTAGCGTTCAATAAACTGCACAGCATGACTAAATGAACGCGCAACTAGAAGTATAGGCACCACCATAATGAGTGGCTCGATGGGATCACCAATCCAGCCCACAAAACCAAAACCCCATACTGCGGCAACCACGCTAGTGACTAATGGCACAACAATGCCAACCACATTGCGCATGTAAAGGATCAATGACAGTAAAAGTGCAATTCCAGTGATTGCAAAAATCTGCAACATTTGCTTTTGATAAAAATAAACCCAACCAGTAAGAACAGGCTGGCCCGCCACATGGATCTCGTGAACATCGTCACGTTCAGCATCAACTATTTTTTCCTGAATTTCATTAAAGACCACACCATAATCGAGCAAGCGCTCAATAAAGGTTGCCTGGATAATGGTTGCTTTTTCATCGTGAGATATAAGGAAGGCACGACTGCTCGGTGACTTTTTCACACGCTCTAAAAACTCTTTCATTTCCCTTTCAGTCTGCGGAGCGTGATCGCCCATTAAAGGCTGACTATCAATCCCAAAAGGTGTTGCTTGAGCATAGCGTGCTTTTTCTGTTGTTATTGACAGAATCTGATCGTGGTCAACACCGGCAATCAAATCAATATTGCGCGTCATATCCCAAACTTTTTGCAAAGTTTCAGGGTTATAAATGGACTCACCGTCGGTGCGTTTAACCATCACCGTGACGGTCAAAGGATTACCAAAATTTGGATGGTCTTTATAGGTCTGCACAAAAGGATGAGTGCTGGGCAGAAGGTCTGAAAATATAGTTCTCAGCTCAACTCGTTGAATACCTACAGCAAAGAAAATAGTCAATGCCAAAAAAATTAGCAATGACGCCCAGCGATGGCGTATCACATACCTCGACAGGCGGTAACGTGCAGTTTCCAATTCCACTCCCCTTACATATAACTTTTATTGCAGTTAATTTTGACGGCGAACTCTATCATGATTATGTGACTGCATCTACATGAATAAAGCTTATAAATATTCAAAAAGCCTTGTTATTTCAACAACTTCTAGGCTAAAAAAACAGAAGAAATGTCATCTTGTTGACACAAAAATTATAGAATTCAATTATTACAAGGTCATTGACAAAGCAGGTAGCCGAAGGCAGTGTTGATGCGATTCACTTCGATACAGTTGTACCAAAGTGCACCCATGAAATCACAAGAAATAAAACTGATAGCAAGACAAGTCCCCGTTAGATCCGAAAAAACCTAAAGCCAAGAACAAAAACAACCATAAAAACAAGCCCAACAAGCAACACAACAAAGACAGGATTTTTGAACACGATCCCGCTGGGACGCTCAAAGTCTGCGCTGACACCCGGAATACTCCAAAGATCACCACTGCCGCTACCAACGATCAATTGAGCCTTCATTCCTTTTTCCATGTGCTGAGCGATATCACAGTGCACTAGATAGGTCTTATTATCGCTTGGCACAATAAAGACACCCGTCTGCGCGTGACCGCCAGAGGCCTCCATATGAAACATGCCCCGATCATATAAATATTTTGGCAATCCGTGGAGCATCCACTGGTGACGCACATCGTCTTCATTTTTAAAATTAACCGTTATTCGGCTACACGGTTCTACTCGCCACTCATGCTCACTGTAGCCAAACATCGTACTCATATACGATTTGGTGTAGCTGGTTCCCGCCTGCACATTAATCTCATATTCACCGGTAATTTCTTTGCAATCATCGGGTAATGTACTTTTATTGTTGCCCATCACCATGCCCGTATCATCCATGCTCATACCCGGCATTTGGTGGTGGTGATGATGATGCTCATCGGCGCCATGCACTGGATTGACCGCTACAAGTAACAGGCCCATTAAAAACAGAACCACCTGAATCTTAACCACGTGGTCTCACCCTCCATAGCCAGCCGGCAACAAGACCGACAAACAACCCGGCAAGCGCTGTGAGAATGACAAGCCGCAATACTGAAGGGCCACTCTTTTCCACCCCTGGCAACAATGGAGTCACACCAGAACCATCATCTTGACGTTGATAAAAACCAGAGGTCAAATAGTTGTTCCAGCTCATACCAAAGGTCATTGGCCAACCGTCATCTTGCAAATAGCGTTCGTAAACGATAGCACTCACGTTGCCACCGGGGCCAAAACCATTGGTCGTTACACCCCTTTCCTGATGATCGTGCAGGAGCCAAACCCCTTCACCATAGCTATGCAAACCATCATTTTCTGTAGATAATTCAAGATCGACACGTTGCGCTGACGCTATCCACACCACGTCGCGAGTAATTCTCGAAGGCTTTGGGTGTTCGACACCATCATAGTGGGTAATCGTGACTTTATGTCCATGCGTATGCAATGCGACGCCTTCACTACCACCATTGACGACACGTAATTTAACGAGCTCATCCGGCGCAGTAACAATTAAAGAGTCCCGTGCAGTATAAGGAAAAGAACGTCCGTTTAGCGTGTAATACTCAAAGTCAGCTTGGCTAATATTGTAGTCGCGATTAATCAATTGAGTGACAATTCGTGGGTCATTACTTTGCTGAATTTTCTCACCCAGTTCTTTGTCGAGATCAAGATAATGAAGATCGTATTCTCGGTCGTATTTTTCTTTCACTGCAACCGAGCTGTGGCGCACGAAACCATCACCAATATTGAATGTTTGCACCCAGTTATTGGGCCGATTTTCTTCAACAACAAACAAACCATTCAAGCCCATCAGCACATGCGCCTGAACTTCAACATGGCAGTGGTAAAACATCGTGCCCGTTTGGCGCGGCTGCATTTCATAGCTACGCTGCTTACCAGGCATAACAGGTTTTTCACTGGCCACCGGAACGCCATCATTACCGCCGCCATTTGCCGTCATAAAAGGGTGGTCGACACCGTGAAAATGGATGGTGTGGGGCATGTAATGTGTATTTTCCAGAGTGACAATAACTTTGTCGCCTTGCTCAACGCGAATTGCTGGCGATGGCAGCCGCAGACCTGGCTGAGCAAGTAAGGACTCGAAATTCTCTGTCGACATGCCCGCCGACTTTGGCGCGAACACCCAAAGGCCGGGCGTCACACCTGGAGCAATAGAATATTGCGTAACAGGCACATCTAAATCGGGTGATGCGCCATTTAACTCAAAAACCTCAAGGCGAATATGTATTTCGTCGGGGTCTCCGTCACCGTCCAGGTCGCGACCTTTGACAACGGCATCTGGCGACAAACGCGCATCCATCAAGGTCATATGCCCAACATTATTTGTACCTTTCACAAAGGCAGCGACAGCATGAGGGTTATCGGCAAGGCAATTCGGCGAAGCTGCAATATCAACACCAGCGATTGATTGAGATTTCCGCCAACCTCTGATATCAGGAGGACAAGCCTCCTCAACATTTTCACTAACCGTGGCAGGAATAGTTTCAGCCTGCTGTCGAAAACCACTTGCGCCGAAATTATCGGCATACCAGACACGCCACTCTCTTGGGTACCATTGCCAGGGAAGTAGTACAACAAAAGCAAGAACAAGAATAAGCAGCAATAAAACTCGGAGTAAACGACTCATAGAATAAGCGTACGTCTAGGCCCTAGCACTGCGGGGCGGCTTCACCTTAAAAACATGACCTCGCCCCCCGGCATAAATAAACACACCGCAGGCGACAAAAAGTGCAAGGAAATATTTAACATACTCTGCGTAGCTCACCTTGCCCACCGTGAAAGGGAAAACAGAGGTGTATTTCAAACCCGTTTCAATGTGGTGGGCGTGAACGATCCCAATATAACCGCCATCCTGAGTAAAATTATGGCGAACATTCAGCACACCTTTATGATATTGCTTGGGCTCTACATAGTAGATAGTGGCATCTTCAATAGCTTCTTGCCCCCCTAAATCAGCAAAAGTGGCTGTCACGCCAATCTGATTGACATCGCGAACAATCCTGAAATCAAGCTCCATTTCCCGCAATTCATCACTGATATAATCGATAACAAAAATACTTTCTGTTGCGATGGGAATATCTTCACAAAACTCCTGAGTCGCCCTTTCCTGCGGCAAATAGCCCGTAAAGTGCGCTTTGTAGCGATCAATGTTGATGATACAAACGTCATCCTCCACAGAGACTCCACCATGAGCCAAGACTGTCGAAACTCCGCAAGCGGCCCAACCCCAAATCAGACAGGCAAAAAAGGGTTTAATCATCACCGCAAACTGCTTCACCAACATCAATCGATCCTCTTTAATTATTTTATGACAAGCTCACATTAAAAGAAGTTAGGCAATACAGCTCCACCGACTTCCTGAAAATAGCGTTGGCCATTTTCATCATAGTAGAAGATCATGCCAGCAAAACGACTGTCTGGGTCATGAATCAAACCGGTCATACGGTACTGCTCCCACAAAGCATCCGAGGCAACCAGCTCAACCGCAACCGTCTGACCCGGCTGAATGGTATCAACAGATGCCGTAAGGCCATCCGTAGAGACCATTTCTTCACCTTCGTAAATTTCACCCTCATCAACATTAGGATTAAGAAAACGAATATTAGCCGTTAAAAACTCACCGATTCGCAGAGGGCTGTCATTATTATTCGTCATCTGAAACTTCATACTCAAACTGCGGCCTGCCAAATCATACGTCGCATGGTCGACCTCAACAGCCAAGCCACCCTTTGGAATTTCAATCGGCTCAACTTCTACTAAGCCTGTTTGTAGCGGAATGGTAATTGGGTATTTGTTTTCAGCCCATAAATACCCAGCCAGCACCACAGCTAACGTCACAGTAAAAAACACACTACTAACGACAAAGTCTTTCTTCGTCAGCAATTCATTGGCGCGATCTGCTCCAAGCTCTCGAATGCGAATAAAACGAGGAATAAACAGCTCTTTGCGAAGCAACCAATAAAGCAAGTATGCAACACCCATGGCAATCCAAATCAAATGCCATGTGTAAACGCCTTTCAACGCATATGTTTCCAGATCGATAGTTTCACCGGGAAGCGTCGTTACCTCATTAACAAAAGGCGCGTCAGTATCGGCTTCAGCCACTTCAACCCATGTCCCTTTATCGACCAAAGAACCTGAATCTTTAACATTTAAAATAGGGTGGACATGATAGCGACCTGCCACACGCGCACGCATTACCGTTTTGTATTCATAGACTTTCCCCAAAGGGAACGCTGTAGAGCGCATCATCGGCACACCATTAACTTCGGAGTGTAACCTTAGGAAAGTTGGGCCAGGAACACCCATATTCAAAAATACGGTTTCGTCAATGCTCGGCATATGCTTGGGCCACCATTCGGATGTCACCAACTTACCTGTTACCGTAACGATATCACCAACCTTGATATTCAAAGGCTCTACTTTGGTGTCAAACCAATGGACGGTACGCATACGCATACTTGCCAACTGAGCTCGCTCGCCGTGAGCCAGCGCATCCCCCGCCAAAATGACAAGCACCAAGCCAGCCATCACGCTACCAAGCCATTTTTTTCCTGCTATCAATTTATTCATTTAACTGCTTACTCCAACGTCAGCTTAAACAATGCGCTTAGTGTATTTGTCCAACCCATTAATCCACGAGCCGACCCATAAAAAGATCATGTAAATCACCATGCCACAAAGAGCCGAGAAGACGGCAGTTAACGGCGTCACCGAGCCTCCAAATGTACGCAAGGTCGACTCTTCGATAATACGCAGATATTCCGGAGTGGTCGTTCTGATGTACTGATAGCCCATGAGGTCAGCTACTGACATCAACATCCCATTAAATTCAACAGGCACTTTATAGGGCGCCATAAACGACCAATTAATAGGATATACCAGTGCACCAAACAAACCGCCGCCAACAAGGCTAGACACGAGAAGGCTTCGACTTATAGCCAAAGCACAATCCAGCAATATACCCAAACCTATGTAAGTTGAAGGAAAAACAAACGATAACGGAAAGTGAGTAAATTCGTGGAAATTGAGATAACGACTTAACCACGAGACCAAACATAGCAACAAGGTTACTGCTGTTGCCATGATTGGCAAACGTACTCGCGCCCAAATACCGTAGGTAAACGGCGCAATAAACAATAATAAAGAAAACGGCGCCACTAAAGGCCACCAGCGGCGGTCGCGCCAATCAATCCAGTAATCCCAGTCACCGGCCGTCAAGGTGAACTGTATCTGGACACCCAATATTAAAAACATAAAAAGAATGAGAATAATAATGCCATCGAAACGACGGTACAGCTTCATCGCCTTCGGGCTGTCTAGCGACTTAAGATCGAGTAACCTCGCTTTAGTCTCAACTGCTCCCAGTCCATTTTCCTGTATTTCACTCATGACGATACCTCTCTACAAAAGACTATGCTTCTCAGTGTAGTTAATAATTTGCGGCGGAGAAAAATTATCCCCGTAAGTGCAAGACTTACAGGGATAAGAAAGGTGTTACGGGTACTGCTTGTGTTTAATTAAGCTGACTGACCAAGATCTTCAGTAGTAGTCTCAGCAATCAGGCGAGCCATTTGACCAATGATCTGCATAGCCAAAGGAATAAGGAAGAATAAAGACCAACCCAGGAACACAAAACCCCAGTGGATGGGCGCCGCAAACAACTCTTCAGCATAGAAGAACGTATGGCCCCACTCATTAAAACCGTAGTTAGGCATGATCATTAAAATACCGCAAACCACTGCCAAAAAGGGCAAGGATATTTTATTCATAAACGCAGGAATACGGGTGTGTGTCCAGATAAAGGCAGGGATAAGCATAGCGGTCAACGCGGGCAGTGCGAAATAGAAGATAATGATATGTGTTGGTGTAAAGTCAGTATCTCGAATCGTTACCTGATGCCATGCAGCGTCAGACTCAACAGCGTTTGAGGCAATACAACCCGCCCAGACAGCCATTACTGTAAAAATACTTAACAACTTCCAATAACGACTTAACTCTAACTCTTTACTGATTGAGCTTGCGTCAGTTTCTCTTGTCATCCACAAATACGTAGACAGGCCAATAGTAAAGCTACCCAGTATAATCAATTCCCCATAAAGGACAGGCATCCAATACTTCTGAAACTCGTCAGAGTAGTAGTCAGTACCCACTGTAAAACCCATCGTGTCCAGATAAATGCGTAGCGCAGCACCCACCGCGATAATAATTGCACTGAACGTATAGGCAAAACGGTTGCGTTTAAAATGTCCAGCAAGTTTGCTATCGTTGCCAGCATCTAAGGCGACGGGCTGAGTGTTTTCTAGTGCCATCTTGATGTACCCCTGTTTTTTTGTAATAAACTCTTCGTTGTGTAAGCCAAGCCAGCAAGGCTACACAACACCTTCTGAAACAACTTGCACTGAAATATACGCAGGTAACTGGCGCAATCGCAGAGCCAAAAATGACAAGCATAGTGCCGAAAGTGACAGGCAATGCGCCTTTGGTGTCACTCTATCTACTACAAAAGAACCGCCAAACACCCCACTTTAATCAGCAAGAACCCATAACACACTGTGATTGCACTCATAATATACAGCTATCATGACCCTGGATTAAGAATCAGTATTAATCCTTTCCCCCAGTCATTTATCTTTCCTCTAACGACAATCTCATGGTGAGGTTTAGTCATGCACACTCAATCTATTCGCCCTAGCGCAACTGAGCTAGAAACCTTTGTTCTGCGCGTTTTAACGACCAGTCCTATGGATGTCGAGCTACAACAGGCAACTCTTAATGGTCCCGCTGAAGGCATCCATTTTCCCGCTAAATTATGGCGAAAGTTGGCTGCTCACGGCTTCCTCCACCGTTTTATGCCGAGTATTTGCGCTGCTGATACACCGACAAACCAACTTTACTGCGAAGATATTGCAATTGCCGGCTACACAATGACGCGTCATCATCAGTCATTAGGTCTAACGATGACCTGGGTAGGGCAACTTCTTATGTGTCATTTTCTTCGCTCACTGGGTACCCAGAACCTCACTGACACACAAAAAATACTTAATGGGGATTCACTTTGTGCCCTCGCTATCTCCGAGCCTAACGTTGGCGCCCATCCCAAACACTTACGTTGCAGTGCAATTAAAGAAAGAGATACTTACATTATTAATGGCGAAAAAGCCTTTGTCAGTCACGGTCCCTACGCCGACTGCTTCATCGTGCTCGCCATAACCGAGCAGAAACAGGGCCGAAACTACTTCTCGGCCTTCCTCGTACCCGCCAATACTTCAGGCTTACAACGCATGCCTGCGCAGCCCATTAAAGGGCTGCAACCTAGCAGCCACTGCAATATTGTGTTTAGAGACTGCCAGGTTTCCTCCTCCTCACTGCTTGGCACACCCGGACACGCCTTCGAAGAAATTTCGCTGCCAATGCGAACCCTGGAAGACAGTCTCATGCTCGCGCCTATTGCCGGCGCAATGCAAGCTCAGCTCGACTATTTAGCACGCGCCAGCTCTGCCTGTAGCCAAGCTCTCGACCGGCATAGAATGGGCGAAGTACTCAGCCTGACAGAATCGGCCAAAGAATTGGGTATAATCGCCGCCAGCAAACTTGACCAGTATGAAAACACACCTAACCTGACCCCACTGATTAATGGCTTCCGGTCGTTGGTCCACCAAGGACAAGCATTACTACATGAATGGCATGACGATTATCCTGGCCTCCGCAAACTTGCCCGTGATATTGAAATACTGAGCAACATAGGACGACAGGCTGCAGCTGAGCGCACAAGGTCTTTAGCTGATCGCTTTTTGAACGAACAACGACAATAAAACTAGCGGCCTAACCCTCTAAACAACAGATTTACATGACAGGTACAAAACCGGTATGAAAGAACTCTACAATGATAAATTCACGTCAGTTGATGATATCCAGCAGCGCTTTGAAGCGGCCCAGTATATTTGCAGCGAGCAAATTGCCACTTGCGTTTACATCGCCCATAACCTGCAAAAGCCAGTGATGGTGGAAGGCCCCGCCGGTGTCGGCAAAACCGAGCTAGCCAAAACTACGGCACAAATTCTTGAGGTACCTTTAGTAAGACTACAGTGCTACGAGGGACTGGATGAATCCAAAGCACTGTATGAATGGAAATACGCCAAACAGTTACTTTATACGCAACTATTAAAAGACAAACTCAGCGAACTACTAGAAGGTGCCACTGGCCTCGAGCAATCGATGGAACGCATCCACAGCCACGACGACCTGTTTTTCTCTGAAACTTTTCTCGAGCCTCGACCCCTTTATAAAGCACTGCATGAAGAGCTCGGCTGTGTTTTGCTCATCGACGAAGTCGACAAATCGGACCCGGAATTTGAGGCCTTCTTGCTCGAAGTCCTGTCTGAATTTCAGGTATCCATTCCCGAGCTCGGTACTATCAAGGCGAAAATCAAGCCCTTGGTTTTTCTTACCAGCAACAATAGCCGCGAGATGAGTGACGCGCTTAAGCGCCGCTGCTTACACCTCTACGTACCCTATCCTGACGAAAAGCTCGAAAGCCGCATATTGAGCAGCCGCGTGCCAGAGCTCTCCGAAACGCTACGTAAAGAAGTCGTCAGTTTCGTACAACAGGTGAGGGAGCTTGACCTCAAAAAGGTGCCCTCGATTTCTGAAACCATCGACTGGGCTAAAACGCTGCTCTTACTCCACAGCGAACAGCTCGAGTCCCCCATGGTCAAGCAGACCCTCAACGTTCTGCTAAAATTTGAGACAGACATCGATGCCATGGGTGACCATTTGCGCACCTTTATTAGCAAAGCACACAAGCGCTCTGAGCGCTAAGCGATAGTCAATAGCCGCTGTACTCTACAGGAAGCGCAGCGGCTATTGACGAGGAACCAGTATGCAACAAACCCTCGAGGATTTTTATAAGGTGATCCGTGCAGCGGGTATCAAGGTATCGCCATCCGATACGATTGAAACCAGTCGCACGGTTGCCCTCGTTGGCTATTCCGACCGCGACATTCTGAGAAACGCCTTCCAGGTCAGTTTGGCAAAATCGGAAACGGAACAGAACTTGGTAGCGGAGTGCTTTGATCAATTCTTCAGTTTTGACACTTTCAGTGCTGCCAACGACCCCCGCAGTGACAATACCGCCGAGGGCAATGATGCCATCAACGACCAGCAAGCGGCGACGAGCGAACAAAACGAGGTGCCACAGGCTCAATCAGAGCTCGCCAAAATGTTGCTGGAGGGTGACACTGCCAGTCTTGCCACTGAGATGAAAAAAGCCGCGCGAGAAGTCGGCCTTACCGATATCTGGTTTTTCACCCAAAAAAGCCTCTATGCACAAAAAATCATGCAGAAAATGGGTTTGCGTGACCTGCAAAATGACATTGCTGCCATGGGCAAGGGCGACTGCCCTTCTAGTATCGCCCAGGCGGGAGAGCTCAGAAACGCCAAGGAGTACCTCAGCGAAAGCGTGAAAGACTTCGTCGAGCAACAACTGTCAATGTATGGGCGCAATGCTACGCGGAATTTGCGCGAAGACCATCTCAAAAGCAGCAAACTGTCCAATGTCGAGCAACGTGATTTCCATGTCATGCACGATCTGGTACGCAAAATGGCCAAGCGCCTGAGCACCCAGTATTCGAAGAAAAAGAAACAGGATAAACGCGGGCAACTCGACTTTCGCAAAACCTTACGTAGCAACGTCGCCTACGACGGTGTCATGTTTGAAACATACTGGAAGACCAAATACATTGACAAGCCCCGCCTGCTAGTGATGTGTGACATTAGCGGTTCGGTCCAGGCCTATGCGCGTTTCCTGCTGTTATTTTTACACAGCCTCAATGACGTCATGCAGCGCATCGACAGCTATGTTTTCACCGGCAATTTAATTTCAGTCAAAGATATCTTCGAGGCCTACCCGGTTGAACAGGCGATCGATAAAATCATGACCGATCACGGCATGGGCGGCTCTGACTACGGTACTACCCTCCTCGACCTCGATGATCAGTGCATGGATGATATCGACAATAAGACGACCGTATTAATCCTTGGCGATGCTCGCAACAACTCCCTCGCCCCGCGCACCGAGGTCATGCAAACCCTGCACCTGCGCGCCAAGCGCGTTATCTGGCTCAACCCCGAGCCCGCGACTTTCTGGAATGCAGGCGATTCAGTGATGCACAAATACAAGCCCTACTGCCACATGGCGAAGACCTGCAATACCCTCGATCACCTTGAGAGAATGCTCGACGACCTTCTCAAAGCCGCAACGAGTGGCACTTAGACTGCCTGAACGGCACGACGTTTGACTTCAGTCATTACAAAAACACCGGCACAAAGGCCGGTGTTTTCCAACAGTATCTTTTTAGCGACTTACATTTCAATGGGTAAAGAGTAAGAAACAACAAAGTTCAAGTCTTCATCAATCGCCCCACACACTGCGTCATTTTTATCGCAATCCTGATCAATCACCTTACTCGCCGTGAACGTGACGTTGTCATTAAAGGCGTAAGAAATATTCAAGTGAGTCATATCATCATTGCCACCTGGGTCGGCGTTAAAATCATGGTAACCCACAGTCGCGCTGAACTTGTCGTAGGTGCCGCTCAAGGTGAAGTACTCATAGCCTGATCCACCAGCAACATTGTCATAGTAGGAAAAGCTAAAAGCGCCATAACCCAAGGTCAAGATAATCTCGCTCAGATCACCCGTTGAGTCATTCGAGGTATTGAAGTTACCATTCCAATCAGCATCGGAGTAATTATAATTCCACAAGCTCAGGTCATAAGAAAAATCACCCGCCTCACCACCGTAACCAACGAAGTAATCGTATTCATTGCCCAGACTGTCATCACCACTGCTGACCCAAATACCGCCATAGGCACCTGAATTGCTATAAACCAGATCGCCTGAAACAGCGGCACTGCCATCACCCAAGTCAATGCCACGCCACAAGTACATATTGGCCACAGCCACAGATGCAGAAACTTCCGCCATTGCTGGAGTCGCAACGGCTATCCCACCCGTCAAAGCCGCAGCCGCAACACCCATACGTACCAAATTTGCTTTTTTCAACAACATAATTTTCCCCAACTTATCCAAGAATGAATTAAGAAGCATGCAAGTGAATACTTCTGATCGTGAATAAGCACCTATCGTGCCACTTCTGCAATAAAGCGATGAGAATGACTATGCTATAAATAAACCCATAATAAACAACAACTTAAAATAACACTCTGCACTTTTCATCGTCCTCTATCAGAGCGCCCTGTTGCGGTGCATTTATGGCAATTTTCTTTATCGACCGCGCTTTTCCAGTGCATCGAGTCGCTTCAGTATCTCAAGCAAGGTTTTTTCAAGATTGTTATCTTCACTATTTGATGCAGGACTTTGCGTTGCTGCAGCTTTTGGCGCTGCCATCTTCTGCTGTAAAAGTAGCTCATCAAGTCGTCGGTTAAGATCCCGCTCAAGCACATACTGACCCTTGACACCAGAGCGACCCACTTTACCTGGTCTGCCGGACTCGCCTTCCTCGCCACCAGGGATCCACTTCTTATTACCTGCCAAGGTTCTCATATTGACATAATGCCCCGGCGCGCCCTTACCACCGGCACCAGCCTCACCAGGTCCGCCACCTGCACCTGCTGTATTTTTAGTGCTCACTCGCTTGCCAATACCACCTTGCAAGCCACTTTCAGGCAGGAAACTGTAGTAAACCCGCACGTTACCGCCATTGCCGCCATCGCCACCGTCACCACCATCGCCACCGTCACCGCCAGATGCACCAGGGCATTTATCCGCAGCTCCGCCTGCTTGTCCATTGCCACCATCACCCCCTATACCGCCAGCGCCACCACGCACATCGATTGCTAGAGAGTCGAGCTTCTCCAGGCTCAAGGTCAAAGCCAACGACAAACCATCGCCACCAGGCTTGCCGTGCGTCCCATTGGCACCTGATTGTCCACGACGACAGTCTTTAGCCTGACCCTCGGCAGAAGCGCCAGAGGCACCTGCTGAACCCGTGAGACCGACACCAACAATGCTCACGTTTTTACCGATACTGGCACGGCGCGCCTCAATGCTCCAGCGGGGCGCCGAACCGTCCAGCACGAGGGTCGCGCCATCATCCAGCACCAACTCATCAAAAACCCAATCCGCATACTCAGCACCTAGCGTGTGCGTTTCACCCGCAGCAACATGAAGTCTTTCAAGCGACCAGGCGTTAGCGGCCAGCAAACATAGGCCAAATGTAGCGATAAACAATCGAACAAACATACGATGGTATTTCATAATAAATTCCTAGTTCATAAAGAAACCGCGGCCATCACTAGCGCAGCCAGTTTGAAAGAGTAGAGTTACTCAAATTGATCCTTGAGGCCAGCGCGACTGGCGGCAGAGCATACTAATAGCAGCGCCCGAAGGGAGTAAACCCTTAAAAGCGCTCTCAGTGTTAAGCAGCACATCACACGGTTATATAACGCCTCACCGCAGCTTCATCCATTTCAGCCCCTACGCCCGCTATCACCGCTTCACCTCGATCCATGACCAGGTAATCATCGGCCAAATCCCGCGCAAATTCGAAATACTGCTCCACCAGTAGTACTGCCATACCACCACGGTTTCTGAGGAGGCTGATAACATTCTGAATATCTTTGATGATCGACGGCTGGATACCTTCAGTTGGCTCATCCAGAATCAATAACCCAGGGCGTGTCACCAACGCACGAGCTATCGCTAGCTGCTGCTGTTGCCCCCCCGACAAGTCGCCACCACGCCGCTTTATCATCTGTTTTAGCACGGGGAATAACTCAAAGATTTCATCGGGTATATGTCGCGAGGCACGAGGCAATACCGAAAACCCTGTTTTCAGGTTTTCCAGCACGGTTAATTGAGAAAACACATCCCGTCCCTGAGGCACATAAGCAATCCCTCTTTTTGCCCGTTCATAAGGTGCCAGGCGACTAATATCTTGCCCTTCCCAGAGAATAACACCACCGCTAATCGCCTGCTGCCCCGCTATGGCTCGCATCAACGAGGTTTTACCGACGCCGTTGCGCCCCATCACACAGGAGACTCGGCCCTTTTGCGCCGTGAGACTCACCTTCTTCAAGGCCTGACTGGCGCCATAATGTAAATCGACTTCGCAAATTTCCAGCATCTTAACGCCCTAGATAAACCTCAATGACTCGCTCATCCTGTTGCACATGGGCCAGAGAGCCCTCGGCCAGCTGATGCCCTTCATGCAGTACCGTGACATGGCAGTCCAACGCTTTAATAAACTCCATATCATGCTCGACCACGACAACAGAACGCTCGCCGCTAATGTCTTTTAGCAATTGCGCCGTCAGCTCTGTTTCCTGGTCAGTCATTCCCGCAGCGGGTTCGTCGACCAGTAAAAGTTCCGGCTCCTGAATAATCAGCATACCTATTTCCAGCCACTGCTTTTGTCCGTGAGATAGAGAACCGGCAATATCACTGCGCTTTTCTATTAAACCAATCAGAGAAACAATTTCGCTAATCCGCTCGTACTGCTCAGTACTTTGTTTAAAAAACAAGGTTTTGAAAACACCACGATTGCCCGCCATCGCGAGATCTAAATTTTGCTCAACCGTAAGGCTTTCAATAACAGTTGGCTTTTGAAATTTGCGGCCAATCCCCAGATTGGCCACATCTGCCTCGTCAAACTGGGTTAAATCAATACTATCGCGAAAAAAAACCGTACCTGAATCGGGCCGCAACTTGCCTGTAATGACATCCATCATGGTGGTTTTTCCAGCGCCATTGGGGCCGATAATGGCGCGTAACTCACCGGGAGCAACCACTAGCGACAAAGCATTAAGCGCCTTGAAACCATCAAAAGAGACCGTCACGTTGTCGAGATATAGCATGTTTGTAGGGATATGGACGCCAACGCTCATGACGACACCTCCTTGCTCGAGGTATGGCCATCAGTTTCAGGAAGCGCTTCTTTCTTTGCGTGGCCATCCCCTTGTCTTTTAATAGTCCGTTTTTTTACCAAGCCCACCACTCCTTGGGGTAAAAATAATGTCGATACAACAAACAATCCACCGAGGAAGAACAGCCAGATTTCCGGAAAAGCACCGGTGAAATAGGTTTTCCCGTAATTCACCAACACGGCCCCGATAACAGCACCAAATAAATAACCACGACCACCCACCGCGACCCAAATAATAATTTCAATAGAATTAATGGGTGAAAATTCACCAGGGTTAATAATGCCAACCTGAGGGACGTAAAGCGCACCGGCAATGCCCGCCAGCATGGCGCTGAGCACAAACACGAATAACTTATAATGTTCGACTCTGTAACCAACGAAGCGGGTGCGGCTCTCAGCATCACGTATTGACACCAGGACTCGGCCTAATTTTGAAGAGACCACATAACGGCACAAGATATACCCACCAATCAGCGCCAACCCAGAACACACAAACAGCGCATTCTTGGTCGAATCCAGCTGCAAGCTATAGCCCAACAAATCTTTAAAATCCGTTAAACCGTTGTTACCACCAAAGCCCATATCATTGCGGAAAAAGGCCAGCATCAATGCGTAGGTCAAGGCCTGGCTAATAATTGAAAAATAAACACCCGTCACCCGCGAGCGAAAGGCCAGCCAGCCAAAGACAAAAGCTAAAATGGCCGGTGCCACGAGTACCATTAACAGGGCAAAAGAGAAATTATCAAAGCCGAGCCAATACCAGGGTAATTCACTCCAATTAAGGAAAACCATAAAATCGGGCAAATCCGCATTACCGTAGACGCCGCGCTCACCAATTTGACGCATCATATACATGCCAATGGCGTAACCACCCAGCGCAAAAAAAGCGCCGTGCCCGAGACTGAGAATACCGGCATAGCCCCAAATTAAGTCCACCGCCAGAGCCAGCAGGGCATAGCACAAATATTTACCCAACAGCGACACCGCGTAGGTCGACAGATGAAAGACCGAGTCCTCTGGGACGACCAAGTTCAGTACCGGCACCATGACCGTAACCACGGCAATGACCGTTATCAACCATTGGCCACCTCTATCGCTTCGCCACCAATGTCCTTGTGTAATATTCATCAATTAATCCTCAACAAAGCGACCTTTAAGGGCAAAGAGCCCTCGAGGTCGACGCTGAATAAACAAGATAACAAAGACGAGAATGAGAATTTTCGCCAATACCGCACCGATCATCGGCTCAGCAAATTTGTTGACGATACCCAGACTCATAGCGCCGACAAAGGTACCCAATAAGTTACCCACCCCGCCAAAAACCACCACCATAAAAGAATCAATAATGTAGGCTTGGCCCATGTTTGGCCCCACATTGGTCAGCTGACTCAGAGCGACACCGGCAATGCCCGCGACACCAGAGCCCAGACCAAAGGTCATGGCATCAACCCAGCCCGTGCGAATACCCATCGAACTGGCCATCGCTCGATTTTGCGTCACTGCCCGCATCTGCAAACCGAAGAACGTACGCTTTAAGAGCTGTATCAATAAGAAGAGGACGGCCAGGGCAAAAAAGATGATGTACAGCCGGTTGTAGGTCAGTGACAACATGCCGTTAACTTCCCATGAGCCACTCATCCATTCGGGTGTAATGACTGAGCGATTTAAAGGTGTGAAAACAGACCGCACAAGCTGCTGCAACATCAAGCTGATACCAAAGGTCGCCAGCAGTGTTTCCAGAGGGCGGCCATAGAGAAAACGGATCACACTACGCTCAATAATCACACCGAATAAGCCAGACACTAGAAATGCCGCTGGCACGGCAACCACCAATGACAGGCCAATATTGTTCGGCATCAACAGCTGCACCACATACGTTGTATAGGCACCGAGCATAATCATCTCGCCATGGGCCATATTGATCACGCCCATGACGCCAAAGGTAATAGCCAAACCAATCGCTGCTAGTAGCAGCACTGAACCGAGACTAATACCAAAAAATAAGTCTTCCATCACCTTATAGACACGCGCCTGGGTATGCAGGCTGCTCAACACTTCTTCGGCAGCCTGGCGCACTCTCTCATCGGGCTCGGCACTATTGCCGGCTCCATCCTCCAGTAATAACTGCTCGAGGAGAGTCATCACCTTTTTATCAGTGGCTCCGCGCAAGCCATTAACCGCCACTAAACGCTGCTCAGCATCATCACTGGCGAGGAGTATTGCTGAGCGCGCAATAACCATCGCACTGCGTACATCCGCATCCGCCTCAGCAACCAGAGCAGTGTCCAGGATGGGTAGGAAAGACGCTTCCGGCGCTTTCAGCAGAGCCTTCGCGGCCTCTAGACGAACGTTCGCCTCATCACTGCTTAGATTAAAAGTAGCGATATAACTGCGTAACTGTCGGCGTAGCGCGTTATTCACGCCAATTTTTTTTACACTGCGCTTGCCAACGACACCGAGCGACTTTAAGGACAATACATCGCTTGCCTGATAGCCGGACTCGACTTTTTCAATGGCGACAATCTGGCCAGTCTTCTTGATGTAGTAAAGATCCCCGTCCAACAAATCTTCAAAAAGATCAGGCACACGAGGATCTTTTGTTTCAGCAATAAGGTCAATAAGCTCTGCTTTTTCACGCAACTTACTCTTCGCAAGCCTGGCGATATGCTCACTAAAGCCCAATTCTTGCGCAAACGAATTGACTGATAGTGACGAGGAAAAAATGAACAATGCCAGGAACGACACAAATAAGGCGCGTAACGAACCACTCATTGCCTTTAGCCTTCTAGAAAATTTATGAGACTCCAGCCTCGCCCAACCCAAAAGGCTGACAAAACTGGAGAAAGATAGCACTAGCCGAATCGCTTAATCGTTCTTAATAGTTTTGGCCAGAGCACGTCTTGGTTTCAGTGTTGTAATTACCACACATAATTTTCGGATCCTGCCAATCAGAGATGAGCTTGGCGCTTTCGGGTAAGAAGTCGGTCCAGGCATCACCAGGTACTTCAGACTCCGTCTGCCATACTGTTTCAAACTGGCCATCTTCCTGGATTTCACCGATCAACACAGGCTTGGTGAGGTGATGATTAGGTAACATTTTTGCCGTGCCGCCAGTCAAATTGTCAACCGTGATGCCGTACATAGCAGGGCGTACTTTATCAACCTCGGTAGTGCCTGCTTTCTCCACAGCCTTCGCCCACATTTTAAAGCCGATGTACGTCGCTTCCATAGGGTCGTTGGTCACACGATCTTCGTCTTTAATAAATGTGTGCCATTGGGTAATAAAATCATCATTAGCCTCGGCATCAGCACTCATAAAATAATTCCATGCGGCCAGGTGGCCCACTAAAGGCGTGGTATCAAAACCAGACAGCTCTTCTTCTCCGACAGAAAAAGCCACTACAGGAATGTCTTCAGCAGACACACCCTGATTAGCCAGCTCTTTATAAAAAGGCACGTTGGCATCACCATTAATGGTGGAAACCACCGCTGTTTTCTTGCCTGCTGAGCCAAACTTCTTCACATCAGAGACAATGGTCTGCCAGTCAGAGTGGCCGAAAGGAGTGTAGCTAATCATAATATCTTCAGCCGCTACACCTTTACCTTTGAGATAAGACTCGAGAATTTTATTCGTGGTACGCGGATAGACATAATCAGTACCCGCTAGCACCCAGCGTTTCACACCCACCTCTTCCATTAAATAATCAACCGCTGGAATAGCCTGCTGGTTAGGCGCAGCGCCCGTGTAAAAAACATTTTTTGAAGACTCTTCACCCTCATATTGCACCGGGTAAAACAGCAGGCCGTTCATTTCTTCTAAAACAGGTAGAGCTGATTTACGTGACACGGAAGTCCAGCAACCGAAAATCACATCAACCTTTTCTTTGCCCAGCAATTCTTTTGTTTTTTCAGCAAACAGAGGCCAGTTTGACGCGGGATCAACCACCACGGGCTCCAGCTGTTTACCCAATAAGCCACCTTTTTTGTTCTGATCTTCAATCAACATCAAAACAGTATCTTTCAGTGTTGTTTCACTAATTGCCATGGTTCCTGACAGAGAGTGCAATACACCAACCTTAATCGTGTCTGCCGCCTGGGCGATGCTGGCTGATAAGGTCAGAGCAGCAACACCCGCCGCCATACCGGCTTTTTTTAGCCACGATCGCGATGTGAATGGCGATAATTTGTCTGAATCTCTTTTCATATTTGCTCTCCATCAATCAATTTTTAGTGGTCTTCTAAAAAGGCGAATTAACGCTGAACCAGTAAAAGCAGATTCCATGCCAAACAAAAAAAGAAAATAGAAACAAGCAAACAACCTTGAATAAAGGCTTTTTTAGAGACTGAGGGCTAATAAATAGGAATTAAAACAATGGCACGCACCAACAGATCGCATGACGCATCAATAAAGTGCGCGACTATTTTTTACAATCGAGCCAATTAATAAGATGGCACTTTAGCCGTAGAAAATATTGCAAATACAGGCTTATTTACAACATTCCCAAATCACGAATTGTTGAAATGACCGCGTCAAGACCACTCTTATCTTTCATGTTGGTAAACAGAAAGGGCTTATCCTTACGCATCTTCTGCGCATCTCTCTCCATGACTTCCAGAGACGCACCAACAAAGGGCGCAATATCAATTTTATTAATTACCAATAAATCTGATTTGGTAATACCCGGTCCACCCTTACGGGGAATTTTATCCCCCGCCGAAACATCAATCACATATATCGTAAAATCAGACAGCTCGGGACTAAATGTCGCGCTGAGGTTGTCGCCACCGCTTTCTATAAAAACGATATCGAGATTGGGAAAGCGTTCGTTCAATTCAGCGACCGCCGCCAGATTCATAGAGGCATCTTCACGAATAGCGGTATGCGGGCAACCGCCCGTTTCGACACCAACGATGCGCTCTGGCGATAGCGCATCGTTACGGGTGAGAAACTCCGCATCTTCGCGGGTATAAATATCGTTGGTCACAACAGCAATATCGAAATCTTCACGCATGGCCTCGCACAAGCGCAGTACCATCGCTGTTTTACCCGAACCCACCGGACCACCGACACCCACGCGTAAGGCTTGTTTTTTCATCATTGACTACCTGTTTGATTGATTTACATTGAAGATGATGCTGAGAAACCCAAAATAGCGTCTCTCAGGAACGAAACATTCTGCTGTATTGACTCTCGTGCAGCATACTGGCCATAACCTGCCCCTGTAGGCTGATGCCGACATCGTCGTCAGCCACTTGCCTGGCAGTGTCAATCACCACTGTGATCGCCGGCGCCAGTTGCTCTATCAATAACTGACCCGACGTTTGCCCCAGCGGGAAGAGCTTAATGGCTGCCGCAATTTGATTGTCTAACCAGGACCAAATGTAGCCAGTCGCCGCTGGCTCAAAGTCAATATTGTAGTAACCACAGGCCATGGCAAAAGCGGCCAGATAAGAGATATCTTTTTCGGCGGGCCAGCTTTTGGCGCCACCGATATTCAACGACAGCGCCAACTGTAAAAGTGCCCGCCCCATCTGCACATCTTCTAAACGCAGTTCAGCCGATTCACGCAGCGCTAAAGAGCGCTCATTCCAGTAAGCCAGTGTATCGAGCCCTGTTTTCGCATCATCACCACCGGGCAGCATTCGCAACAACAAGGGTAACTCCTGATGGGCAAAACTCTGCTCAAGCATCGCCAGCAACCAGCCATGCAAGTCTTCTTCATGCTTTAGCCAGCCGAGATCAATCGCTGACTCCAGCCCCTGAGACCAGGCAAAACCGCCAATCGGCAAAGAGGGGCTAGAAAAGCGCAGCAGCTGAAACAGCATGGCGGGATTAGAAGCGCTGGGGTTAGAGGAGCAGGGATTAGCGGTGTGGGCATTAGAGACACGAGCATTCGCGCTAAGCCCTCTACTCGTCCTTGCTTCAGCCACCTTAATGACTGTGCCCATGCGTATTTTCAGAGCGATGGGTATGTGACTGCGCGTGAGCTTGAGAGTGCGCAGCATAGGCCCCCTCCTCCGGCTCAAACGCTGCCTCGACAATACTGACCTGCAAACCCAGCCCCCGCACCATGTCATCTAGCACATGGTCATGCTGATAACACAACCAGTTTTCACCCACCTGTAAAGGCATGTGCCGATTACCCAAATGATAGGCCGCACGCGCCAGTGTCTGAGGCGTGCCACCCTGCACCCAGCTCACAGGCTCCATGGCGGCGACGATGCGCACTTGTGCACCGTCAGCATCGGCCAAGACATCACCGCCACGTAATACCTGGCCCCGCGGCAACATCACACCCAAGGTTTCACCGCTGGCAGTTTGCGCTTTGAAGCGACTTTTCTTACGCGTGTCATAAGGTAAAACAAGCTCGCTGATTGCTGAATCAGCGGGTTCACATGACACTTCCCGGTCAATCATTGTGGTGATTTTTCGCATGGTAGACGGCGCCTAAAACAGAAGGAAAGAAGGGCTAAAAAAGGAAATAGCGTTGCGCCAAAGGTAATACCTCTGCGGGCTCACAGGTCAACAACACGCCATCAGCTCGCACCTCATAGGTCTGCGGGTTGACCTCAATGACTGGCTGCGCGGTATTAAGCAACAAATCACTTTTGCGAATGTTACGAGTATTTTTGACCGCCACCAGCGGGCGCTCTAAACCGAGAGTCCGGTCAATCTCACTGGCCAGAGCCGCTTGAGAGACAAAGTGTACGCTGGTATCAACCACCGCCTTACCAAAGGCGCCAAACATAGTGCGATAGTGCACTGGCTGAGGCGTGGGTATGGAGGCATTGGGATCACCCATAGGCGCTGCGGCAATCATGCCCGCTTTAATAATCAACGCGGGCTTAACACCGAAAAAAGCTGGTTTCCACAGCACCAGGTCGGCCATTTTCCCGACTTCAACCGAGCCCACTTCATGCCCTATACCATGGGTAATAGCCGGGTTGATCGTATATTTAGCAATATAACGGCGGGCACGGAAATTATCGTTTCTCGCGCTGTCTTCCGGCAGTGGGCCCCGCTGTACTTTCATTTTATGGGCCGTCTGCCAGGTACGAATAATCACTTCACCGACGCGCCCCATGGCCTGTGAATCAGAGGCAATCATACTGAAAGCCCCCAGATCGTGAAGAACATCTTCGGCGGCAATGGTTTCGCGACGAATCCGCGAATCGGCGAAGGCAACGTCTTCGGGGATACCCGCATCGAGGTGATGACAAACCATGAGCATATCGAGGTGCTCGTCAACCGTGTTTACCGTGTAGGGGCGCGTTGGGTTTGTCGACGAGGGCAGCACATGAGCTTCACCACAGGCGCGGATAATATCCGGCGCGTGGCCACCCCCTGCACCCTCGGTGTGGTAGGTATGAATCGCCCGCCCCTTGAATGCCGCGAGAGTATCTTCGACAAAGCCCGACTCATTCAAGGTATCGGTATGAATGGCAACCTGAATGTCGTAACGCTCAGCAACACTCAGGCAATTATCAATCGAGGCGGGCGTCGTCCCCCAGTCCTCATGCAACTTTAAACCCATGGCCCCGGCGCTGAGCTGCTCTTCGAGCCCCCCGGGCAAACTGCTATTGCCCTTGCCAAGCAGACCGATATTCATCGGTAGGCCTTCCGCTGCTTTGAGCATATTGCCAATATGCCAGGCGCCCGGTGTGCAGGTGGTCGCGTTCGTTCCCGTTGCCGGGCCAGTGCCGCCACCAATCATCGTGGTGACGCCCGACATCAGAGCCTCTTCAATTTGCTGGGGGCAGATAAAATGGATATGGGCATCGACGCCCCCCGCCGTGAGAATTTGCCCTTCACCGGCAATCACCTCGGTGCTCGGCCCAACGATAATATCAACGCCGTCCTGCACATCCGGGTTGCCGCCTTTACCAATCGCACAAATGCGACCCTCTTTAATACCCACATCGGCTTTGACAATGCCCCAGTGGTCAAGGATGAGGGCATTGGTAATCAAGGTATCGACTGTTTCCGCACGCGACCTTTGGCTCTGACCCATGCCGTCTCTAATCACCTTGCCACCGCCAAATTTCACCTCGTCGCCATAGCGGGTGTAATCTTTCTCGACTTCGATAAAGAGCTCAGTGTCGCCCAAGCGTATGCGGTCACCAACGGTGGGGCCGTACATTTGCGCATAGGCGTGGCGGTCTATTTTTGACATTTAATGACTCCTTACCTCAGAGTGAGTTATCGACAAATGTCGACGTGTTCGCTGACTTTCATACCAACAAAAATAATGGAAACAGGAAACCCGGTTTCCGGATGTCTCGGCTCTCGTAGACTGACAAACTTCAGATCCGCACGCGAAAACAAGGCTACCCATGACTCTAAGGTTCGGAAATACCAGGGGGCAGGATCACTAAACTGACGGTTAAAACCCACCCATGACTCTTCGCGCCAAGCATCCTCGTATCCTTCACCACCCCCCATTGAGGGATGAACTGTCTGCACAATTATCGAGCCACCTTCTTTCAATAGCGACGGTGCCAATTGAAAGAGTTGATCGACACATTCTTTGCCCAGCAGAGAAAAGTTACAAACAAGAGCGTCATATGTTTCACCAAGGGTTTGACTCGACAAATGCTCAATGGGCAGGACCTTAAATCGCCCGCCACCGGCTTTTTCTGCCGATGCTATAAGTGCCGGTATAGCATCGATGCCCAGAGTATCGACCCCCGCTGCGGCCAGCTCTCTGACCAGCCAGCCTTCGCCGCAGCCAATATCGAGCACGGTTTTGGGTTTCTCCGCTAACACCACGTCGACTATCGCATGATTCGTCACCAATACACGGCTTTGTATTTCCCCTTCTCGCACGGAAAGCACCCAGGGTTCGACATTCTTTTCCCAGGAATCAATAATTTTTTGATCGGAGAAATTGCTGACCATTTTGATATCCGATAAACATACAGCTGCCAGTAACACATGCTTTACTTCGTCAGTAGTAACACTGCACCTTATTTATAAAGAACGCCGATGCGCCCCCTTACCCCAAAACAATACTATTACAGCTTCCCCGATACTTTCGCCTGAAAACCATAAACCACCCGCTCACCACCAAAGGGAATTAAATTAACATCCCGGCTTTGCCCCGGTTCAAAACGCACGGCGGTGCCAGCGGGAATATCGAGTCTGCAACCCCGCGTTGATTCGCGGTCAAAATGCAGGGCGTTGTTGGTTTCATAAAAGTGATAGTGGGAGCCCACCTGTATGGGTCGATCACCGCTATTAGCCACCGCCACAGTAATCACCGGTTTGCCCGCGTTAATCTCCAGCTCACCCGGCTCAATCAGCATTTCTCCAGGATTCATTATCGCGCCTCCACTTTAAACAATAATTAAATAATCGGGTTGTGGACAGTCACCAGTTTGGTGCCATCTGGAAAGGTGGCTTCCACCTGCACATCGTGAAGCATTTCCGCAATGCCCTCCATTACGTCATCGGCGCTGAGCAGTGTGCGACCGTAGTCCATCAGCTCCGCGACAGTGCGCCCATCGCGGGCACCTTCAATAATCTCGAATGAAATTAAAGCGATAGCCTCGGGGTAATTCAATTTTAAGCCCCGCGCTTTGCGCCGTTCAGCCAATTGCGCTGCCGTGAAGAGCAACAATTTGTCTTTTTCTCGCGGCGTTAAATCCATAATGCGTCTCTACTGTTGACAGTCAATATTCAAGTAAACCAAATTCTCGGTGCAACGCCAGTTTGCCCGCTTTGCGCTTGGCGCAGCAAGTGCCAAAGCGCTATAAAGGCGTTCTTCACATCGGCAGCACTTTGAGCAAAGGCCCGAACCACCACCAGTTCTGGTAGAGCAGTGACGGCAAACAAGGGGGCGTTAAAGGGCTGGTTCTGGTCGCCAGACTGACATACGTCTGATTTTGACAGCGTTTCTATCGCTGCACGAAGCGGTTCGACCACAGATTCATCACAGGTCGACACCAAGGTACCCACCACGGTTGCACCACCTAAACCCCAGACCGATTGCAACTGTTCACTGCCCCCGAGAAAATTAGCGCGCTCTAAGAAAAGAGGGCGATCTTCGCGATAAATATCCCAACGTTGCTGCAACTGCCCCCCCTCAAATAACTCGTCAGATGCAGGCCGTCCCAAACAGGTCACCTCCCAGGCGTTAAATTGAGCGCCTTCGGCAAGGGAGATCGACAGGCGATTGACTGCCTCGGCACGGTCAAAAACAATACTTTCCTGGGGCAACCATTCGCAACGCGCCCCGGCGTCTACACGAATATTCACCGTCTGTGTTTGCGCCTGGCGCTGCTGGTTTGAGCAATACACGCGGCCCGCCGAAGGAGTGGTGAGCAACAACTGGCTCGCTTTTTCACAGTGAACGTTAATATCGAGTGCGTCGCCAGCCACCAGGCCACCCGGGGGATGGAGAATGTAAACGTGACAAATGCCACCTTCTGGGTAGAACGCCCGCTGTACTCGTAGAGGGCCGACATGGGCATTGCGGCTGAGCACTGTGCGCTCCGCGCGCCGACTCGCGGTAAGTTCAAGGGAAGCAGACCATCCTGATGCGGCGGCAAGCGTTGGTGGCGGTCGTGCTACTGTCATATCCTACGCTTATCGGTGGCTTTACAATGCCGAAAATCATACCGGGAAGCCTCGCAGAAGAAAACGGCAAACGAAGTAACTGCAACGATAAAATGCCGCCCGTGACATTTCAGATAGAGGTGGCGTTTGAAAATCAGCACAAGCAAAATTTTTACGGCATAATCTTTACAGCACTGACAACAGTGCATAATGTGGCCAAACACCATTAAATACGGGTCAACACTATCAATAGCCCCAGGAGACAAGTCGGATGAGACTGACAAAGAAAACCACGAACTTGATCACCCTACTCTTATCCACCACTATAGCCACACCCAGCCTTGCACACACAGAAACCGAGTGGAGCTCGGCTTCGTTATTGAGTGGCCTGGCACATCCACTAACGGGTCTCGACCATGTGTTTGGGCTATTATTGCTTGGGGCTGGAATAGCCTTTTTTGCCGCACACAAAAAAGGCGTTTTCAAACGCAGTTTTGCCGTGTTAAGCAGTATTATCGCACTACTGATTTGGAGCTTCCTGCATTACAGTGGTGACAATTTCGCCGCCTATGCCCTGGGGTTTTCAACGACGTCGCTACTGTTAATAGTCGCGGGCATGAGAATCGCTGCTTTCGCCACATACCGCACAGAAAGGCTTAAAGCCAAGATCTAAAAATCGAACAATGTAACAATCAGCTGCGGTAACAAAGATTAAAAACAAGATCCTCTTACGCTACCATCTCAACTCTGGAGTCGACGGCGTCCCTTCGGTTTGCGGCCATTACCTAGCGTACTTTTGCGACGCACATGCTGAGTCGAAAAGTGGCGCGTTTTTTTCGCGCCCTTGTGACCGCTAGCCTGGGTATCTTCAGCCGGGATCAAGCAATTCTCGCCATCGCCTATCAACTCAGCCCGCCCTGCCGTCTGTAAATACTCACGAATCAGCGGCCAGTTAGCCTCATCGTGATAACGCAATAGGGCCTTGTGTAAACGACGCTTATCGAGATCACGCACCGGGCTGATCTTTTCACCCCGTTTATAACTGATGCGGCGCAAGGGATTGCGCCCTGAGTGATACATCGCGGTGGCGGTGGCCATGGGTGAAGGATAATAGGTTTGCACCTGATCGGCGCGAAAGCGATGACGCTTCAACCACAGTGCCAACTCGACCATATCGTTCTCAGTCGTACCGGGATGAGCCGCAATAAAGTAGGGAATGAGGTACTGCTTTTTACCGGCCTTTTTGGTGTACTTTTCAAACATGGCACTAAAGCGCTCATAAGTGCCAATGCCCGGTTTCATCATTTTGTTCAGTGGACCATCTTCGGTGTGCTCGGGAGCAATTTTCAAATAGCCACCCACATGATGGGTGACCAGCTCCTCAACATACTCCGGTGATTCCACCGCCAAATCGTAGCGTAAGCCCGATGCGATCAACACCTTTTTTATACCGGGCAGGTCACGGGCGCGGCGATATAAGTTAATTAGCGGATTGTGGTCGGTATTCAGATTGCCACAAATGCCCGGAAAAACACAGGACAAGCGTCGACAGGCAGACTCAATTTCTGTGCTCTTACAAGCCAGGCGATACATATTGGCCGTTGGGCCACCGAGGTCGGAGATAACCCCGGTAAAGCCCGGTGTCAGGTCGCGGATTTTCTCAATCTCGTCAATAATCGAGTCTTCCGAGCGGCTTTGAATAATCCGGCCCTCGTGCTCGGTAATCGAACAAAAGGTACAGCCGCCAAAACAGCCGCGCATGATATTCACCGAAAAGCGGATCATTTCATAAGCGGGAATACGGCGGCCCTCATATTTTGGGTGGGGCACGCGCGCAAAGGGCAGAGCAAAAACCTCGTCGATTTCATCGGTGCTCAAGGGCACTGGTGGTGGGTTGAGCCAGACTTCGACATCTTCATGGCGCTGTACCAGCGCACGGGCATTACCGGGGTTGGTTTCCAGATGCAGCACTCGCGAGGCGTGAGCGTAAAGCACCGGGTCTGTCTTAACTTTGTGATAGGCCGGCAGGCGAATCACGGACGTGGCGCGATCGACCTTCTCTCGGTAAGGCACAAAATGCAGGACTTGCTCGCCGCTCTCTTCATCGCGACCCACTGCACATTTACCGCCGGTCGAGGCCGCCTGCTCCTCCACGCTGTCATAGGGGTTGAGAAGTGTATCGACCTTACCGGGGGTATCGACGCGAGTCGAATCGATCAGTGTCCAGCCCTCGGGCAGATCTTTGCGCAGCACGGCAGTGCCGCGAATATCGGTCACCTGGGTGACGTCCTGGCCGCGAGATAAACGTTGAGCGACCTCGGCAATAGCGCGCTCAGCATTGCCGTACAGTAGAATATCGGCCTGAGCGTCAACCAAAATAGAGCGCCGCACCTCATCCGACCAATAGTCGTAGTGGGCAATACGCCGCAGGCTGGCCTCAATGCTGCCAAGCACGATGGGCACGTCTTTCCAGGCCTCACGACAACGTTGGCTGTAGGCAATGACCGCGCGGTCAGGGCGCTTGCCACCCTCATCATCGGGGGAATAGGCATCATCGCTGCGCACCCGCTTATCGGCAGTATAACGGTTGATCATCGAGTCCATATTGCCAGCGGCGACACCGAAGAACAGATTGGGCTTACCGAGTCGCATAAAGTCCTGCTTATTGCGCCAGTCGGGCTGGTCGATAATGCCGACGCGGAAACCCTGGGCTTCGAGCAGCCGGCCAATCACCGCCATGCCAAAACTGGGGTGGTCAACGTAAGCATCGCCAGTGACGATGATCACATCGCAGCTATCCCAGCCAAGCTGGTCCATTTCTTCACGGCTGGTGGGTAAAAACGGCGCTGTGCCGAAGCATTCGGCCCAATATTTGGTGTAGGAAAAGAGCGGAGTAACAGCAGACATAATGGAGAGACTAGGGATTCAAAGCGGCATTTTAACAGCCACACCATAATTAAATAGTGCCATCGATCTATCCCGGTTGATGCCGCAAGCAAACAGCGCTGAACACTGTCTTTAAAATCGACCCGCGCCTTTCAGGAAAGGTGGCCCGTTTCAGAGTAGCCACCCAAGGACTCAAGGCATTTGCCGCACGACAAAAGAGATGGAGCAACAGAGATAGCGTCACGAAAATAGCGTTACGACAAACATTTTGTCGACGTTGTGCTTGCATCACACCACCAGAGCCAGCCTGTAAAACCTCAGTCCTTTCTCTGTTATGTCATTAACAAGGGGGCTTTAAACGCGACACTGGCGGTAGATAACCGGGCTCAAGCGTCTTAAGGGGATGCGAGCCTGAAACCTGGCCCATAAAGGGCGATAGCACGGAGTAACCGAGTAAAGAGTGTAGTTTAGGGCTCATTTCGCGTACCAGTTCACGAGGTACTGAGAGAAAAAAATTCTCGATGGTTCGCGCCCAGGGCTGGCAGTATTGATTAGAGAGAGCCTGGCGAGGACCATTACTTTTATTCTCGCCACCGCGATGCAAGGTATTACCTGCAAAAACTACGCAGGCACCAGCGGGCATTTCCAGTGCGATCGATTGACTTGCCATGCGCTCAGCGAACGCTGAATCACGCTCATTGTCACCTTCCCGGTAATCGCCACCAATTTTTTCATCACTCCACAAATGGCTACCGGGGACAATTTCGGTGCCACCGTTCTCCGCACTAAAGTCATCGATAGCAATCACCGTCGACAAACCCACCATTGGCCGTGGACGGGGAATACTATAAAAGACATCATCAGCATGCCAGGGCTGGGGCGTCTCACCGGGGTGAATACAAATCGATTGACTGGTGGTGAGCAGAAAATTGTCTTCCAGAAACGCCTCGCAAATAGCCATAATACGAGCGTCTTCCACAATATCCTGAATAACTTTATCGTAGGCGAGCAAAGAATAAATGCGCTCAGTTTTGCCACCCTCGAAATTATTACGACCTAAAAACTGCCCATTGATACGAGCCAGCAACGCTTTAACGGACTTGAGTTGTGCGGGCTGTAGAAAGTCGTCAATTACCGTATAACCTTGAGTGGTAATTTCTCCAATTGCCGTGGTTAGTTTGTTTGCTTTCATGATCAAAGATGCCTTGTATTATTATCATTACGCATCCTGCACTCAGCTTGCTTGCAAAGGCTACCGAGGTTAACTGCTAACCCCGGCCTCCACAATGCTAGCGTTTCTCTTGCTGGAAGATTGGCAGCCAGTAGAAAAAGCCCACCAAAATCACCATGACGGCATCCATGATTTCCGCCCTGCCGCAAGCGCGCAACTTACCCTTTACCAATAGCAGCTCACCGAGATGGGCAAAGAAAACAAAGACACCAGCCCACAGCATATAGAAGTTCCACATTTCACCCAAAGCGCCAAATAAAGCCAGTAAAGGCAGAAGCCAAAAGCCGAGGGTGAGGTATTTACCGACGGTAAGAAAGCCTTGCATACGTATTCTCCAATAAAGCAATAAGATTGAATGCTGAGAACATAAAAAATGTTGGCTGAAGACCAAGCACGCTAAAGCGCACTTGCTCAGCATAACAATGTTCTAGCAGAGCATAATAAACGCCCCAGTGTAGCAACCCCCTCCATATCCGACAATCATGCAGACTGATACTCATAAGAATAAACAGGGGCGGTTTTTGGACACTCAATAAGTAGGAGTTCCATTTTTCTCAAGGGCCGGCCGTGACCACCCAATAAAGCACAAAGTGGCCATCCCGGAAGCACCAAAAAGCATGCACATCACCAGTATTTGATAGCGTGCCGCCACCAGTGGAGAAACCCCCGACAGTATCTGCCCCGTCATCATGCCCGGCAGCGATACCAGCCCGACGGCGAAGAGCGCGTTGACAATGGGAATAAAAGCCGCCCGGCAAGCGATACTACGGGCCTCCGACCACTCGACACCTCGCTCAGTTTCAGCGTACAAACGTTCAGCGGCAAGGCTGACCGCATTCATCGCATTGGCAAAGATCATGCCCGCCAGCGGGATGAGATAACGCGCGCTGTACCAGGGCTCTAGTCTGAGTACTCCTTGAGTAACGAGTATCAGCACCAGGCCACCGCCCAGGGCAATAGCTAAAAGGGCTCGTTTATACAGTAAAGACCGGTGCTCTTTGATACTACCCAAGCCTATCCAGCTGGAGGCAAAAACCATCACGGCCAGTACTGCCAGTACGACCCAGCTGCTATCCGATTCAAAAATAAAGCTAAGAAAATAGCCCACTAAAAGTAGCTGACCGAGCATGCGAATAACAGCATAAAGGGCATTGCCTGGCCCCAGCGACCAGCGGTACATCATGACTAGCACCACGGCGACAGGGATAAATGCCAGTGACAGGCTCGCCAGCGATAGGTTTTCAACACTATTATTCATGGTTCTGAGTTCTCAAAACCACTGCACTCCAGCATCGTAAACCCCCTATTTAAAGTGACTATTTTTCAAACAGCTCAGGCTCCAGGATTTTCACCACCTGAACGTGCTCCCTATCAGCTGGCCCACCTTTCAATTGCTGCATTAAAGCCTCCCCTCGCCGCTGTGCCCTTGCAATATTAGCTTCCTTAACATGCCCAAAACCCCGCATAAAATGCGGCAAACCCGCTATATCAACGGCGATAGACAAGGTTTCTGACAGATTTTCTGGCGTCTCGCTTTGCTCAGACAATACGATCAATAGCTGCTCGACCTGCTGCTCGTACTCACTAATCAGCGAACGTTCCAATTTGCGCTCCTCGCTGCGGCCAAAGACATCCAGTGCTGTACCGCGCAAAAATTTAAATTTAGCCAGCACGCGAAAAACCGGTAGCATCCACGGGCCGAACTCCCTCTTCATCAAGTGTCCAGTTTCCGGGTCGCGCTTTGAGAAGAGTGGCGGCGCCAAATGAAAAGTCAGTTTATAGTCGCCATCAAACTGCTGTTTTAAGGATTTTGCAAACGACCCATCGGTATAGAGTCGCGCCACTTCGTACTCATCTTTATAGGCCAGCAACTTGTGGTAATTGCGCGCCACGTTTTTTGTCAGCGCCATCTCAGTGACACCGAGCCTCTGCTCTACCGTCTTCACTTTTTCGACCAGGGCCTGATAACGTCGAGCATAGGCCCGGCTCTGATACTTACGCAATTCGCTGGCGCGATAGGAGACAATATCTTCCAGTGTTTCCGCTTCAGCTTTTTTCTCTGCTGCTGTCGGCTCATCCAGCCCCGCAAGACCTTGCACTTTGTCAGGCTGTTCTGCCAGGCGCCGACCCCATAAAAAGGCCTGTAAATTCGTATCAACGGCAACACCATTCAAGGTAATCGCCTGTTCCAAAGCCTCCTTACCGAGGGGCAGCAAGCCCTTCTGCCAGGCAAAGCCAAGTAACAGCAGGTTGCTGGTCATGGCATCACCCAGTAAAGCCGTACCCAGTACTGAGGCATCAAAAAAGTGGGCCGCATGGGTCGCACCACTAATCACTCGCTCCATCGCTTGCTCGGGAAAAGGTGCGTCGGGATCCTGTGTAAAATCTGCCGTGGGCGAACCATGGTTATTAACAATCGCCACCGCTGTCGAACTATCGAGACAAGCCAGCGATGCCTGAGCCGAAGACACCACCATATCGGCACCGAGTAACAACTGCCCCTTACCGGCAGGCACTCTGACGCCATGAATGTCAGCTTGTTTTTTAGCGATGCGCACATGACTACTCACCGCCCCGAACTTTTGCGCCAATCCGGTTTGAGTCAAGACGGCCACGCCCTTGCCTTCGATATGCGCCGCCATGCCAATAATAGAGCCGATGGTGAGCACCCCCATGCCGCCGACACCGGCAAGCAAAATATTGTAGGGCTCCTTAAGATCGGCGTGACAAGCTGCAGGGACCGGTAACGCGGGGAATTTTTGCTCGGTCGATACGCCCAGCGCTTTATGCAACGTTGCGCCCGTCACCGTTACAAAGCTCGGGCAAAAACCCTTCAAGCAAGAATAGTCTTTGTTGCAGGCGTTTTGGTCGATCTCCCGCTTACGGCCCAGCGCTGTCTCTTTCGGTGTCACGGCCAGGCAATTCGACTGCACGCCACAATCGCCGCAACCCTCACAGACCCCTGAATTAATAAAGACTCGTTTATCAGGGTCTTCCAGCATGCCGCGCTTGCGACGGCGGCGCTTTTCGGTGGCACAGGTTTGCTCATAAATAATCACGCTGGTGCCTTCCAGCTCGCGCAGGGCTTTTTGTAGCGACGTAAAACGATCGCGATGGTCGACACTCAGCCCTTCGAACTGAGGAAAATCACTGGCGTATTTTTCCGGTAGATCACTGACCACTGCAATACGCTTAACACCTTCGCCCTTGAGCTGATAGACCATCTGCTCAACGGTTAAACTGCCGTCGACATGCTGCCCACCGGTCATCGCCACCGCATCGTTGTAAAGAATTTTATAGGTAATATTGGCACCAGAAGCAATGGCCGCACGGATGGCGAGAATGCCAGAGTGAAAATAAGTGCCATCGCCAATATTCTGGAAAACATGCCGAGTATTAGTGAACGGCGCCTGTCCTATCCACGATGCGCCTTCTCCGCCCATTTGGGTAAAGGTCTCGGTATCGCGATCCATCCAGGTGACCATAAAATGGCAACCGATACCGGCCAGAGCACGACTGCCTTCGGGTACTTTGGTCGACGTATTATGGGGACAACCCGCGCAAAACCAGGGCTTACGTTGAGGCAAGCTGGCTGCAGGCTCTGCGGTTAAAGAACGAGATTGTAAAACAGTGTTAGAGGGAACCAAAGCTGTCACTAGCCCGAGCTTTTCTAGCCGCGAGGCAATCGCCCGGGCGACATCACTGGCACTCAACTCGGCGATAGCACTCAGCAGCGCGACTCCAGCCTCATCCTGTTTGCCAACGACCCGAGGGCGCTGATCATCAGGCAGGGAGTAGAGCAGACTTTTCAACTGATCTTCCACCAGTGGCCGCTTTTCCTCCACCACGAGAATTTCTTCCAGCCCCGCTGCAAATTCAGTAATGCCCTGGGGTTCAAGGGGCCAGCTCATAGCAACTTTATAAACTTGCAGACCAATGGCTTCGCGTTTAGCTTCATCAATGCCTAAGTCGGTGAGGGCATGCAAGACCTCAAAATAGGCTTTGCCGGTGGCGACGATACCAAAACGCGGCTGACTGCAATCGTGCGTCACTTTGTCGATGCGATTAGCACGGGCAAAGGCCAGAGCGGCGCGAATTTTATGCTGTTGCAGGCGCTCTTCCTGTTCCAGAAAGGGGTCTGGCCAACGACTGTGCAGGCCACTTTCCGGCATATCAAAGTCGTCCGGCTCTACCAGCTGCAGGCGCTCGGGGTTCATATCCGCGGCAATGGCCGCATCCATATTTTCAGCGGTCACTTTCATGCCCACCCAACAGCCGCTGTAACGGGACATAGCCCAACCCATCAAGCCGAAATCGAGCACATCCTGCACGCCTGCAGGATTCAAGACCGGTATCGAGGCGCCAATGAACATCGGTTCACTCTGATAGGCCAGCGTCGACGACTTGGCCATGTGGTCATCGCCTACCACCGCCAGCACGCCGCCAAACTGACTGGCTCCAGTGTTGTTAGCGTGCTTGATAGCATCCATCGCCCGATCGAGGCCTGGCCCCTTGCCGTACCAAAGACCAAACACTCCGTCGTATTTTGTCTCGGGGAAGAGATTAACCTGTTGGCTACCCATCAGCGCGGTGGCGGCCAACTCCTCATTAACGCCGGGCTGAAAATGAATGTTGTATTGCTTAAGGAAAGCATCAGCCCGCCAAAGGGCATTGTCGTAACCTCCGATGGGCGAACCGCGATAACCGGAAATAAACCCTGCCGTAGCCAGCCCATTGGCCTTATCGCGCTGACTTTGCAGTATTGGCAAACGCACCAGCGCTTCAATACCGGTTAAATAGGCCCTGCCAGTGGTACAGGTATATTTGTCATCTAGCGATACAGTCAAGGCGGCGATCTCCTATTCCTTGTTATCATCAACGGGTATTTACAGTAGCAAAGTGTAAGCGCGTCTGCTCAATAAGCGATTATTGATGACATGATGAAACAAACAAGTATAGCAAGTGGCTTACATGATCTTGCGATTGTGGTGGCCAGACCATTGCTGAACGGTTAACACATGGCCGTGTGTGTCAGGAAGGGGGCGGAAAAACACCCCGCATCGTGATTCGTGCAGGGCTTAAACAGCCGGTTTATGAAAGAACGGGCTAGCGAGGCGGTAGAACCTCAAGATGAGAGGTATCGATCTGAGTTGTTTCGGTCGGGCGCTTTTCCTCTTCGCGCAAGATCTCACCCCCCCCAGGTTCCAGGGCCAAAGCACTGATATCAACCGCTGTGGCCTCTACGCTTGCGCGCTCATCAGGGCGCAGCACATCACTACCCGCCGGAGCCAACGACAGGCCCGTGTCGGTACTCGTTCGAGCATCGGGTGACGCATTGAAAGAGTCCTTTTCCGAGGTTGCCTCTGCTTGCACAACAGAGGGCTTTTCTACCCTGGCCGGGCGCAACTCGGCAACTGCGCCAATTTTCAACAGAGCCTGCTCGTACTTTCTGGCGCTCGCCTCATCCAGATTGCGACGAATGGCTGTGGGGCGTCCCGAAAATAACTGCGCAACCTGTGCGACTTCAAGCTTAAACAACTTCGCCAGACGTTCCTTCACCTCAGCGACAGACTGTCCGGCAACGATGTCACCCCGAAAAAAAACATCAAACTGTTGATCACTCATTTTTTCTACTCCGCACCCTTCAACAAGCCTTGCATTATTGATTAGCGCAAGGGGTATTTCAGTCGCTCGGTTCTCACTTCCCGACCACAGCGGCAACGTTTTGCCAGGCGAGCGCAACCCAGACCACGACAAATAGCAACATGCTGAGCATTACCGCTGCCGATGCCTGGTCTTTAGCGCGCCCTGCCAGCTCAGCCTTTTCAGGCGACACCAGGTCAACCACCGACTCAATTGCAGAGTTGAGCAACTCCGTTATCAATACGATCAACATGGTTCCAAATAAAAGGGCCAAGTCCTGTGGCGAAGCAGCAATATAGAGGCCCAACGGTGATAGAACGACCACCAAAAACACTTCGACCCGAAAGGCTTCTTCGTAACGAAAACAGGACCTTAAGCCCTGTAGAGAGAAACCTGTTGCACCCACCAAACGCCGATACAACAAAGATATGAGCCCACCCTCGGTTTTATGCATAAATACTGGCTCGCGTGTGCATTGAATGAAAACCTACCTATAAAACTAGGATAGTAAGTGGCTGCGCTGATCTATCTCCAGCACGGGCGACACCTCTCTTGCTCTACCGACCACCCGCGCTGGTACGCCCGCTACGGTGGTGTACGGACTCACGGGCTTAAGTACTAAAGAGCCGGCACCTATTGTCGCCCCCTCGCCAATGTCGATATTACCGAGAATTTTTGCCCCTGCCGCGATCAGTACGCCGCTGCGGATTTTCGGGTGACGGTCGCCACTCTCATTGCCAATGCCACCAAGAGTGACCGCATGGAGCATGGATACATCATCTTCCACAATAGCCGTTTCACCAATCACCAAGCCCGTGGCGTGGTCAATCATGATACCTCCACCAATTCGGGCAGCGGGATGAATATCGACGCAGAACACTTCCGCACATAGACTTTGCAAGTGAGACGCAAGCTGCTGTCGATTATTTCCCCAGAGATAATGGGCTACACGGTGTATCTGCAGGGCATGAAAGCCCTTAAAATACAAAATTGGCATCGCGTATTTATCACAGGCCGGATCACGCTCGTGATAAGCGAGCAAATCACGACGCATCTTTATGCCAATACTCCCATCATTTTCAAGAGCCTCGGCAAAGACCTGACGAATGGCCAGTTTTGAAAGGGCCATATTGCCAAGCATTTCAGCCAGGTTGTAAGCCAGAGCTGTTTCGAGGGAGTCGTGACTTAATATGGCCGAATGAAAAAAACTCGCCAACACGGGCTCATTTTTTGAAAAGCCATGGACTTCATCACGAATATCTTGCCAAAGGGTGTTGGACTCAAGAGACATAAGCAGAGGGCGCTCGGGGCATCAGCAGCAATAGTTACAAGAGCGGAATATGGCCGAAAGGCGCTGTAGATTCAATACTGCGAACAAATAAAACGTGAATAAATCTCATCCAAATTTTCGAGAATCGCCTTTTGTAAGCAGATATCGGCGTTTTCGATCACCTGATACAACACATCCAGGGTCAATGACTGTTCGCAAATTTGAGCGAGAGGCCGAAAGCTTAAGTGCCAGGGTTCTGGCGCCACACCGATAGCCTTACCACAGGCATCGTCCCCAGTATAGGGACGGAAGAACTCTGTTTTACCACAACTGATCAAGGTATCTAGCCAGTAGGAGCAGGCAGCAAAAGGCCCGCCAGTGGCATACTCTTCGGGGCTTAACTGCAGTTGATAATCATCCGTCACGGCAGCGCTATCCCAGATATCCATATCACTGCCCCAATGATGGCGGGACGTCCCCGGCAAAGCCGACCAGCGCAGTATTGCGAGCACTTTCTCGCGCTCACTCAGCTCGGTCATGGTGATTAATTCACCATGACGACCAGCAACAGGCCGCTCTCCTCTCGCCTTAGCGTTCCAAATAGCGAGCTGCC
Source organism: uncultured Gammaproteobacteria bacterium (assembly GCA_913058345.1). Classification (GTDB taxonomy): domain Bacteria; phylum Pseudomonadota; class Gammaproteobacteria; order Pseudomonadales; family Porticoccaceae; genus Reddybacter. The sequence goes on along the minus strand of CAJXQR010000008.1, from coordinate 140,087 downwards.
GCTCGAAGGAGCGGAAACCACTCGCCAGACGCAAGGCTATGCCCTCTTCAGCCGCCAGCTCAACTAACGCAAGATAAGCTGTCACCACCTCGCGATGTAAAAAATGACCGGGAAAAACCTCCTGCAAATGGCTTTGCGACTGGCCGGTTAATTGCGTGATGTTTAGCGGTGTGAACCTGAGGGGCTCAGGCTTGGATGGCACAGGCGTCATTGATACTCACAATTCTCTGCTGATTCACACGGGAGAATAACGCAATAGCCGGTACCTCGCATGCCTCCATGAATCCTGAAACTCCGTGCCAACCGGCGCAGGCCACATCCTCAAGCTGGTCATCAATGCCAGCACAGGGTCTTGCTCTCCGGCGTCTAATTTTTGAGCAGTCCGACGAAAACATCGAGATGCCAGAAAACTCCAAACGGTTTGGATCATTAAATTAACAGTTTTGTTCAGTCTATCTCACCGAGGACCATCATTTTCTTCACCAGCAACTTATCGATGACTCACTCAATTAACAGAGCGAAATCATTTCCCTGCTTTGTAGAGTATCAATCGACATTTTACGCAATCAATGAGAGTTTTCTGGATGCCGTACTCACGATATGCCCCGGCATATAGATACTTAATGACCAATGACAACAATCAGCGTAGGCCTTAAGGCAGATTGGCTTTATACTTGGCAGTAAATGTTGCTCACTCAGTAAAGTCCTATGACAGAAGAAATCGACCAGTTCAAAGCCATATACGACATCATTGTCACCTTTTTCGTCACCTATAGCTTCCAGTTAATTGGCGCGCTAATCATATTAGTGATTGGCTTGCTGGTTTCCAGTCGGGTAGCACGACTAGTTACCCGAACCTGCGAAAAACACGGGCTCGATATTACCCTTAGTCGCTTTCTCGCCAGCTGCACGAAAATTATTATTGTCGCTGCTGTGGCTGTTATCTGTCTCGGTAAAATTGGTATTAGCGTCACCCCTTTCGTCGCCGCCATCGGTGCACTTTCACTGGGTGCCGGTCTCGCGATGCAAGGCTTGCTATCGAACTACGCTGCAGGCCTGAATATTATTCTTACCCGTCCCTATGTGGTTGGCGACACCATTACCGTGCAGGGAGCGACCGGCATCGTGAAGGAGGTTCGTCTAGCCCAGACCATCCTTACCGACGAAGACGAAGCCACGATTTTGATTCCCAACCGCCATATCGTTGGCGAGATCATCCATAATTCAAATGATTTCAAAGTTGTCGAGAGCACCTTACGCGTTGCCTATGCTAGCGATGTAGATCAGGTCACGGCCACCATTAAATCTGTACTTCACGAGCTTGGCGTCGAGACAAACCGGCCACCACAGGTCGGCATTGATGAATTTTCCGACAGCAGCATTATTTTCGGTATCCGCTTTTGGGTACCAACGGATAAATACCATCAGCTTCGTTTTACTATCAATGATCACCTCTTTAAAGCGTTGCTTCTTGCAGGGATTGACATACCTTTCCCACAACGGGAAATACGATTGCTTAATACCAACGAAAATAATGCCCCGAGCAAATGATACTGCCAATGAATAAACCCTTAATCGCTTCAGAACCCCGTAAATCCTCACGTCGTCGTTCCTCGTCAAGAAGATCAGGAACGCTGCACAGCAGGAGTCGCCTCACTCAAATACTGGGCGTTGCCCTCACGCTCTCTCTAGCGATCAATCTATTGATGGCTATCGCCCTGGCAAGTTACGTTCGAAAAAGCAATCTTTTATCAAATGTCAGCAACAGTTTGCGCTTACAGCTTACGGACATCACCGAGCAATCTGAACGTAAAACCAGTCAAATACAGACTCTAAAGAATGAGGTAAAAGAGCTTACTCTCAAGCGGCTACCAGGTCTCAAGGCCCTGAACTACGACGCCGTGCTTCAAATCAACAAGAACTATGTGAAAAATATTGTCTTTACTCGCACAGGTAAAAAAGGCACCCGCTTATATGAATATAAAGTCGTGCTGGAGAACAGAAAATCAGCTCTTCAGCCCGCATTAAAGGTTCTTTTATTTGATCGCAATGGCATACAGGTTGGTATGTCTGAGCTCAGCAATAAAAGTGAGCACGGGGGCATTACTCGCCTCGATCAAGATGAGGTGCGCACACACTACGCTGTTGTTCAGCTCGCTGAAGACGCTGAGCCAGAATATTTTCAGGTCATCTTACTCTAGAAAGTCCCTGCACCAGTCACAAATAGGTATCGGACAGCGATAACATATTGAGCAATCATTACGCTGTTGGTAAAACGCCCAACTCACTTCGGCTTGTAGTTTCTTTCTATCGCTTGCTTTAACGCTTCAGCACCAAAAGGTTTACCAATAACTTCGCTAACACCGGCAGCGAGTGCATCATCCTTAGAATCACTTTCACTCTGTGTCGTCACCATTACAATCGGCAGCTCATCGACTGGATGGGTCTCACGAACTTTCCGAGTGAGATCAATTCCAGAAATAAGTGGCATATTCATATCGGTAAAGACAAATCCAGGCGCGTCTTCTTCAATATTTTTCAATGCCGTTTCAGGAAATTCAAAAAGCTTAAATTCATAACCCAGCTTATGTAAAGCACTGCGATAAATATTCAAAATCATCCGAGAATCATCAATCGCATAAACCAGGATTTTATTCTTTTTATCTTGCTGCTTCTCGAGTTGAATAAAACGTAATAAATCAGCCCGGTCATTCTTGGATAGAATCACAGTAAAGAATTTAACCACATCGCTGTGTGCCTGCTCACGAATGTACGTCAATAAGGCATCTCTTATCTCGTCTTCACCGAGCAAGTCGAGGAAAATTCTATCGGATTCTGACTCTATGATAGCCGCAATAATCTTGTCACTGTCAAACACTGCCGAGCGAAGAAGGTTTTTCACTCCGACGCCCAACATTCTTGAATAGTTGTTATTGATGGCTCTCGATGCTGCAAGACGCACGTTGTCACTTTTATCGTTCAAACCTTCTGCAAGTGCAAGAGCAATTTTCTGGCTCGGTAATCTACCAAGCGCTTCGTAGGCCGCAAAACGAATATTGGCATCGGCCGGATGACTGTGGAGTAAATTTTTTATCGGTTTTACAGCGCTTTCATCAAAAATATCACCCAGCACATTCAACGTATGAACGACCAGATCAACGTCACGACTATTGAGGTTTTCAATAATTACCGGGATCGCTTTTCCGCCCATTTCAGCTAGCTTAGCCTTACCGTAATTCCTAACGTGGGTAATATGTGAGGCCAGTGTTTCGCTGAGCTTTTCAATACAGAGTTGGTCCTGAATGTCTGCAAGTTGATCAAGTATCAAACGGTCGAAGTCGCTGTCTGTCCCCATTCTGTCACTCAATAACTGCACCGCTTCGTGGGAACCCACACTACCCAGAGCATCGATTGCTGCAGCAATAATTTCTCGATTAGAGCTATAGAGATAATCAGCGAGGTTATGGGGATTATGGCAAAAACCAATTTTTGCGATAGCGCCTAACATGGCAATCAACAGTGTTTCGTCGGAAACCGTCGCTAATTTTGTCTCCAGACCCAAAACGGCAGGCTCCAACGCCAGGGCGTCGATACAATGTACACAGTAAGCAATTACCTTAACATCGCCACTGTTCACCAGCATTTCAACCAACATATCGGGACTGGCGAGAATCTGCTCAAATAGCAGATCCTCTAGTAAGGGGTAATCGACGGCAACAGTTCGACGCTGAGCAATAAAGTTCACCAGGTGGACGATTAAATTAGCATCCAGCCGGCTTAGCGCGTGGATCGCATCATTAACTGCGTCTTTATTGGGATCATTAACCAGATCTGTTAGCCAGACGCCAACATCCTGGCTCTCACCATTAGCAATCACACTGCACAGTTGATTTAAAATTGCCTCGACATTATTAGACATTTGTACCCCGAATACCTTCAGATCATCTATTGGGACAATCACTGTGTCCCTTTATTTATTAGTATCAAGCAGCATCCGGATCTATGCCAAGCTCGTAGGCACATAGACTAATCGTAAAACTAGCGAACATCAGTGCTCTAGTTCACAGTCACTTCAGGTATAACAGGATGGACAATTACGATAGCAACTTGACTGATAGACAACGTTTACCAGCGTTGCCCATCAGTCCGAATCACTCTTTTAAGCGCCTATTAGCTAGTAGTGAGGAGGCCTTTCCTGATCAGGCTCATCAGATAACGGCCCCTGGGTAACTTCCTGTAGTCGCTGTACAAGATAGCGGCAGGTCTTCTCTAGCCTATCGATACTCGCTTGCTGGCTACACACCGTATCATTGAGGGTTTTAACCATATCCTCTTGATAGGCGAGTTTAATTTCCAGCTCAGTACAACGTTGATCACTCATAACTTACTCATTCGACAGCTATTAGGTAATGGGGACTACTCGTTAAAAACAAGACTTCATTATGGCAACGTAATGTCGCCGCTTTCAATGATTCGAAGTGGCACGGGCCACCACCCTGCGCGCAATTTCGTCTCCAGCTCATAGTGTAATTCGCGACCAGGCCTCTCTAATAAAGATGAAATCATACGCAGACCTGCCAGTATATTTGTCGAAGCTTCAACCTGAACAATAGTCTCTGAGTAGGGGGGGATTTCGGCTATTGGCCCCGCGACACCCTTAACGACATTTTCATGATTAAGTCTCAGGGTATAGGACATACCGGAGGCACTGAGGCTCGTACTATTGGGGTTGATAATTTTAAGATCGACCTGAAAACGCTGCTCAAACCCACTGGAAGATAGTGGCGCTATACGCACCAGGTGCACCGCTGGTTTTTCATAAGCCGGATTGAGCAGCACACAGGATGACAAGCAGGTCACTAAAAAAACAACCGCGCTCAAGCGCAGAGTCTTTCTATCGCCAGCCCCCCCGAAGACATTTCTGATAAAGTATGGGCTGCGTAGATGGTACGCTAATGCCTTCATTTTCAAAGGAAAAAGTCCACGTAATATTGCATCCGGCTAATCCTCCACATCGGGTTCAAAGAAAAGCCACTGCACCTGAGGAAAGCGTTGGCGGAACATGGACTCAATATGATTAATGTCTGCCACCAGTTTTTTAGCCCCCGCTCTCTCGTTCATTTTGGCTTTGACAGCCACCATTACATCTCTGCCCAGTTGCAACGTTAACAGGTTAAACACTTCGTCTACTGCGGGCTCCTTTTCGAGGAAAGCGATCATCTCTGCCCGCATATGGGCTTCAACCCCCTGACCTATCAGCAAGGCTTTGATTTCAACCCCAATCATCAGAGCCACCACAATCAGCAATAGGCCGATAGCGATACTTCCCCAGGCATCGTAAACAGGATTACCCGTAGTAATGGCCGCCAGTAAAGCACACAAGGCCATACTCAAGCCCAACAATGCGGCCAGGTCTTCACCAAACACCACCATCAGTTCACTACGGCGAGTATCACGAAACCAACGCCAGAAGTTTTGTCCCGCGGGGCGAATTTTATTAATTTCACGGATGCAACCAAGCAGCGCCAAACCCTCTGCCACCATAGCAAAAACCAGAACACCAACAGCTAGCCACGGGGAGTTAAGTGCTTCGGGTTGATGTAATTTGTGCCAACCCTCATAAATTGAAAACACGCCACCGAGCGTAAAAAGCACCAAAGCCACCAGAAATGACCAAAAATAGATTTCCTTACCGTAACCCAGGGGATAGTCGGATGAAGGTGGACGTTTTGCTTTTTTAAGGCCAATCAATAATAGTAACTGGTTACTGCAGTCGGCGAGGGAGTGGATAGCTTCGGCTAGCATGGCGCCAGAGCCGGTAACCCATGCAGCGAGTCCCTTGGCGATGGCAACGGCGCCATTGGCAAACAATGCGTAAAAAACACTTTTTAATGAATCCGCTCCGTGAGACATAACACCTTTGTCCATTGAATTATTGACAACAGGACGCATCTTAATAGACTCACGGCTTATCACGCCATCACCAGAAGGAGTTTTACGTGTTACGTATCGGTTTATTTCTCGCGACTAACATCGCGGTACTTGTACTGGTCAGTGTCATTTTTGAAATTTTTGGCCTCCAGCAGTACCTATCTACTCAGGGTGTTCATACCAATACCACGGCGCTGCTCATTATGTGTGCGGTATTTGGCTTCGCCGGCTCATTTATTTCTCTCTTGATGTCAAAATGGATGGCCAAAAACAGCACCGGCACGCAAATCATCACTGAGCCCTCTAACGCTGAAGAGCGCTGGCTGCTTGAAACCGTTGCCGAGCTAGCACGCAAAGCGGATATTGGCATGCCCGAAGTCGGTATTTTTCAGGCTCAGCAATCCAACGCCTTTGCCACTGGCTGGAACAAAAACAACGCTCTGGTCGCTGTCAGCACAGGGCTTTTTAGTCGTTTCAACAAAGATGAAATAAAAGCCGTGCTGGCTCACGAAATCGGCCACGTTGCCAACGGCGATATGGTTACCTTGACGCTGATTCAAGGTGTTGTGAATACCTTCGTGATGTTTTTTGCACGCATCATTGGCTCAATTATCGACAAGGCGGTGTTTAAGAACGACCGTCCCGGTGTTGGTTACTTTGTCACCGTCATGGTGCTGCAGGTGGTGCTGGGCATTCTTGCCTCCACCATTGTTATGGCCTTTTCACGCTGGCGCGAGTACCGAGCCGACGCCGCTGGAGCCCACCTAACGACGAAGGCCGCGATGATTGGCGCATTGCAAAAACTACAGAGTGAAGTCAATGCTCACGTTCCCAATGAAATGCCCGACACCATGACAGCTTTGGGCATTTCGGGTGGCTGGAAAGAACAAGCCAGTAAATTGTTTATGACACACCCGCCACTGGCAGAACGCATCGAAGCACTCCGTCGGGGGGTCTAAATTTGTCTTCTGACTCGATCCCAGGAAACACTTCAGAGAACATCGAGGAGAAGAGTTATCCACAGCGACTTTGCGCCGTCGACGATATTCCTACTGACGGCGCAAAGGGCTTTCAGTTCGACAAATTCAACAGTATTTTCGCCGTACGCAAAGCGGGGGAGCTCTATCTCTATCGCAACCGCTGCCCCCACGCTAGCCTTGAACTCAACTGGATGCCCGACCGCTTTCTTGATAGAAGTCGAGACCACATCCTGTGTGCAGCCCATGGCGCACTCTTTGAAATCGACAGCGGTGAGTGTATTTCCGGCCCCTGCCCCGGCACCCGGCTCAGTCCAGTGGCCCACACTATTGTCGATGGCCAGCTTTATCTAAGCTCTGATCCTCTCGACAATCAGCTATAGCGTTCTCAATTCACTGTTCGCTCTGAGCTGCATGCAATACAATCTTCCCCCTAACCAGTTTCCCTCATCGACCAAAAGGAATCTCATTATGAGTAAAGTAGAAGATCATATCGCCATCCGTGAACTGGCCGCCCGCTACAATCGTGCTTTCGACTACGGCAATCCAGAAGCCTGGGTAGAATGTTTTACTGAAGATGGCAGCTTTGAAATGGGTAGTAAACAACTGGCTGCCGGCAGCACCGATTTACTCACCTTCGCTAAAAAGATGATCCCCTCAATGAAAGTGAAGCATTGCACCACTGACGCCATCGTTGAAGTTGATGGCGACACTGGCACCCACGACGCCTATCTGATTCTGGTTGACTGCGGTGATAAAGTCAGCGTTGTTAACTCAGGCCGCTATATCGACGCTGTGGTTAAAGTGAATGGCCAGTGGAAATTCAAGCAACGCGTGGTAGACATTGACGACAAAAGTTGACCACTAGAGCCAATCGCTTAAAACTGCGCGAGCAACGCTCAAAAAAAGCCCCTGCCCCTGAAAAAGGCAGGGGCTTTTTTGGTTGGCAGGTTACACCCTGGCCGGCGCTATGAATGCCAATTTTCTGTCAATTACAATTTCATCCTCACTCAAGCGACAACCATAAACCAGAATCTCGACACCCGCTGCAATGGCTTCTGCCAGAGTCTGTGTATACAACGGGTCAATGTCCTCTGCAGCACTGACCTCTTCAATCTCTGTCAACTGCACACAAAAGAACAATACCCCCCGCTGACCCTGTTCGACCACGTGCATTAATTCACGCAAGTGCTTAGCACCCCGAGAGGTGACAGCGTCTGGGAAGCGCGCCTGCTTGCCCTGCGTTTCCAGAGTGACACTCTTCACTTCGATAAAGCACTGAGCTTCGCCCTGTTCAAGCAAGATATCAATGCGGCTCTTTTCCTCGCCGTAACGCACCTCGGTACGTAACGTATCGTAACCTTGTAACTCTCTGATAAGACCATTTTCAATCGCTTCAACGACCAGCTTATTAGGTCGTGCGGTATTCACTCCCGCCAGTCGCCCACCGGCGGTAGTAATGATTTCAAGGGTGCCCGGCAATTTACGCTTCGGGTTATCTGAGCGGGAAAACCAGCAGGGCTGACCTGGGTTAAGACAATTCTTCATTGAACCAGTGTTGGCGCAATGAATCGTTAGCTCACTGCCATCGCTCAGTTCAATATCGGCAAAAAAACGTTTATAGCGTTTGATAAAAATAGCTTCTTCAAAAGCTGGGGAAATTTTCATCGATAACTCTTCTTATTTAGAACGCAAATCTTACTCAGCTAAGGCTTTACTCAGGCGTTCAACCGCCAGTTCTAGCCTGTGCAGCGGCTGGGTGTAAGAAAAGCGCACGTGCTGGCGTGCCAGGTGCTCGCCGAAGTCGGTGCCCGGGGTAAAGGCCACCCCTGCTCGCTCGAGCATATCCCAGCAAAAAGCTTCGCTATCAGCCGATAACTTTTCGATACCCGCGTAAATATAAAAGGCACCTGCCGGTGTATGGGGAATGCTAAAACCTAACTCTCTCAAGGCGGGAACGAGATAATCCCTGCGCTGACGAAATTCCGCACGACGGGCCTCCATAAGATCAATTGTTGCCGGTTCAAAGGCACCAAGCGCAGCATATTGCGCAATACTGGGGGGCGAGATATAAAAATTCTGTGCCATGATGTTGACGGCTTCGAGAGCATCTTCCGGCACCACCATCCAGCCGAGCCGCCAACCAGTCATACCGAAGTATTTTGAAAAGCTGTTAATGACCATTGCGTCATTATTGATTTCAAGAATGGAACTCTCACATTGGTCATAAACCAGGCCGTGGTAGAGCTCATCCATAATCATCACGCCATTGTGGCTTGCCACCACGGCATTAATGCCTCGCTGATTGTCCCGAGAAAGCATCTCTCCCGTCGGATTACTTGGTGATGCCACGAGCACGCCCACAGTGTTGTCGCGCCAGTGCTCAGCAACAGCCTGTGGCGTTAATTGATAGGCATTATACGCATCGACCGGGATCAACTGCGGCTCGCCACCGGCACGACGCACAAAATTGGCATTACAGGGATAGCCAGGATCGGTCAGCTGTAGGCCGTCTCCCGGATTTATAATAAGGTCACAAATCAAGCCTAGTGCGGCACTACTCCCCGTGGTGACCACAATCCGATGGGGCGGTATCTGTAATCCATAACGGGTACCATAAAATGCTGCGATCGCTTCGCGCAGCTCAATAATGCCTAATGAAGGGGTATAAAAGGTTTTTTCATCGCGTAAAGCCGCACTTGCCGCCTCAATAATAGCCGGTGCGGTCGGGAAAGCGGGTTCACCCGCCTCCATCCGCACAATATCCCGCCCCTGAGCCTCCATTTTCACCGCAGCTTCGAGAAAATCAACGACTTTAAACGATGTCATAGACTCAATTCTTGAGGCATATTGACGCTGAATTCCGTCGACCATAGTGAACTCCCCACTGCATCCAAAAAAAGAAGGCATTGTAGGCCATGAATCAGTGCGGGTAATGCAAAAATAGACTTGATAAATTTGCCCAGTGGCTCTATAACGTCCTGCTTCGCGATAGCATTAAAACGGAACACGTCCATGCCCAAGAAAAAAGCGGCCACAGCGTCCCCTCTAACCCTTCACGGCCAGGCTCCGTATAAGGAGAAAAAGGGCGAAGAGTACATGAATGAGAATCAGCGGAAGCACTTTAAATCGCTCCTGCTGGCTTGGAAACAGGAGCTTATGGAAGAAGTCGATCGCACCGTCAGCCATATGAAAGACGAGGCGGCTAACTTTCCCGATCCAGCAGACCGAGCGACACAGGAAGAAGAATTCAGCCTCGAATTGCGCACCCGTGACAGAGAGCGCAAGCTCATTAAGAAAATTGACGCAACCATAGAGCTACTCGACGCAGATGAATACGGTTACTGCGACCAATGTGGCGTTGATATTGGCATTCGCCGACTTGAAGCTCGTCCTACCGCAACGCTTTGTGTCGACTGTAAAACCCTCGACGAAATTAAAGAAAAACAAGTTAGCGGCGGCTAAGTAAACTTCCCACGACCGCCAATCAATGGCTGTCAGTCCCTACATCGGCCGGTTTGCACCTTCTCCAACCGGCCTCCTCCATAAAGGTTCACTTCTCGCTGCTCTAGCTAGTTTCCTCGATGCCCGGGCCAATGACGGGCAGTGGCTGCTGCGCATTGAAGACATAGATCCTCCACGGGAAGTCCCCGGTGCAGCCGACCGCATCCTCAGACAACTGGATGAACACGGCCTGCACTGGGATGAACCCGTGCTGTATCAAAGCTCACGACTGTCAGCCTACAAGTATGCACTACAGCAACTCAACCAAGCCGGATTGCTCTATGCCTGCTACTGCAACCGGGCTCGTTTGCGCACTCTTGGCGGCTGTTACGATGGTGCCTGTCGTCAGCATCAACTCTGTGCCAGCACCTGCACCCCCAATAAGCCCTACGCCATCCGCATTCAACTCCCCGAACACAGTGTCATCACACTGGATGATTTGATTCAAGGACCACTCGTATTTGACCTGAGCAAGGCCGGCGACTTTATTCTCTGGCGCCGTGATCAACTCCCTGCTTATCAACTGGCCTGTAGCCTGGATGACGGCTTTCAAAATGTCACGCATGTTATCCGAGGCTACGACCTACTCGATTCAACACCACGGCAAATGCATCTCTTGAGTAGCTTAGGTTTTGCAACGCCACAATACGGTCATATCCCTGTACTCAGTAATGCACAGGGACAAAAGCTCAGTAAACAAAACCATGCGCCCGAGCTTAACCCCGACAAAACATCATCCAACCTGCTTGATTGCCTGCACCTTCTTTCCATGCCCGCTCCTCATGAACTCAAGTATTCACGGGTAGAGGAGGTTATCAATTGGGCCATCGCGCACTGGCGGCGCCATCAAATACCTTCTGGAACCAGGGTGGCAGAAAGTGACAGTCACGGCAAACTGTCACAAAAAGACACATAAGGCTATAAAAATAACCACCGTTAAAGGTATTCTTTCTAAGAAAGCCTTTGCGCAGCCCCTCCTTTCTCAGTAATATAATCTCCGCTCATAACAATAATAAATACGCAGAATGCTTAAAATATAATAACAATAAACAATAATAATAAATGAAATGAGTTGCTATACGTTTTAAGGGTGGGTTAGATCCAGAAACACATGGCATATTGAAAAAGGGAAGCCCTCGGGCTTCCCTTTTTACTACCTGAAATTTATTGCCTGCCGGTTTTGAATAAAGTTTTCACTGACACACGCGCCATCACTATCTATCACTGTTCGAATACAACAATAAAAAAATGAAAAAAACCTTTGCATATCGCCAGCACTGCGCTTATTATAAATTCAAGTCATCGCAAAAATGACTAAAAAGAATAACAATAGACAATAAAAATAAATAATATGTGCTGCTATACGTTTTCAAGGGTGGGTTAGATCCAGAAACACATGGCATATTGAAAAGAGAAACTCTCGGGTTTCTCTTTTTGCTATCCGCCTTTTTATTTCTGATTATTTCTGATTTCACGAGGCGTTATTTCACAAAACCTCAGGCGGATGGCATCGTAAATTCTCCTTTGAAACAGTAATAACAACAGCATCTGCTTAACACCGCTTTTGAGACGGCATCCGTTATTGTCTCTATGCTAGAATCACGCCCCTATTATTCCTCGCGCCATCAAGTTTCCAGGCCCACTCCATGCTAAAACGGATCGCCAAAACACTCGGCTTCAAAAAAAAACGCACTCCTGCCGGACCGCATATTGTACCGCCCGGCTCTCACCCTATCGTACCGGAGGATATTAGTCGTGCCGCTTCTGACGTTGTCAGTGGCTTAGAAAAAGCCGGCTACACAGCCTATGTGGTCGGAGGCTGTGTACGCGACCTGATGCTCGGCTTGAAACCCAAAGACTTCGACGTCGCCACCAATGCTACGCCGGAAGAAGTAAAACGCCTTTTCAGACGAGCGCAAATCATTGGCAGACGTTTTCGCATCGTTCATGTCCGCTTTGGCCGTGAAGTGATCGAAGTCACCACCTTCCGCGCGCACCACACCAGCAATCCAGGCAAGGACAAAAACCTCTCCCGCCAGTCTAAAGAAGGCATGCTACTACGAGACAATGTCTTTGGTTCGATTGATGAAGACGCCAGCCGGCGTGACTTCAGTATCAATGCTATGTACTACCACCCTACCGACAATACTATTTACGACTATGCTGACGGCTTGAAAGATCTCGAGCAAAAAACCTTACGCATTATTGGCGATGCCGCCACTCGCTATCGTGAAGATCCCGTGCGTATGCTTCGGGCCGCACGCTTTGCCGCTAAATTAGGCTTTGAGCTCGACGATAATACCTTCGCTCCCATTACGGAATGCGCCGCGTTACTCGGCGACATTTCCTCCGCCCGCTTGTTTGATGAAAGCTTAAAGCTACTCATGAGCGGCTCAGCCGTTGCGGCTTATGAACAACTATGCCACTTAACACTCTTTGCAGAACTATTCCCTCAGACAGCCCGCCTTATTGACAATGATTTTTATCAAAACCTGATCTGCCAGGCGATGCGCAACACCGATGCCAGAATCAACAACCGCCAACGGGTAACGCCTGCCTTTATTTATGCCGCTCTTTTGTGGCCAGCCCTGATCGAGCAACGCAAAGAGTATACAGACAAGGGAGATTCACCCCTTTACGCTCTGCAACAGGCCGGCAGTGAGGTCATTCAACAACAAATAAAACGCACCGCTATTCCCCGGCGCTTCACCACAATGATGAAAGAGATCTGGGAGCTGCAGGCTCGTCTCAACAGACGCAATGGTCAAAATGCCGCCCGCGTGTTTAGCCATCCCCGCTTTCGCGCAGCCTATGATTTTTTACTACTGCGCGAGCAGGCGGGTGAACAAACCCAGGGCTTAGGTGAGTGGTGGACGCTCTATCAGGAAGTCGATGAAAACGAGCGCGAGGCGATGGTCGCCGCCTTGCCGAAACAGAAATCAGGCAACAGGAAGCGCCGCCGCCCCCGTCGCAAACCCAAAGTAGATCATGCCAGTTAAGGTCTATCTCGGTCTGGGCAGTAATCTCAACTCACCTGCTCGGCAAATTAAAGCCGCGCTCAAAGCTATCACTAAGTTACAAGGCACTCAGTTAGTAAAATGCGCGCCCTGGTACCAAAGTATCGCCATTGGGCCTGGCAGCCAGCCCCCTTATATCAACACAGTAGTAGAAATAGACACTGTGCTAAAACCTCGGATTTTACTCAACGCGTTACAGCGCATAGAAACACAGCAGGGTAGAAAGCGCATTGTGCGCTGGGGGCCACGCACACTGGATATTGATATCCTGCTCTACGCCAACCAGACACTTAAGACACGACAGCTAGAAGTCCCCCACCCCCGCATCTCCGCACGCAACTTCGTCCTTTATCCATTAGCCGATATCGCGCCTAAAATTCGACTACCTGATGGCACAGCACTGGCAAGACTATTGGCAAATAGTTCCCCAGAAGGTATTGTCCGCCTCGACGCTGGAGGAAGTGGTGGACGTACTGGCTAAGACTATTAATTTCGACTTGAATATCGCTACCCTACCCCGCTTTATTGCGGTGGAAGGCCCCGTCGGTGTTGGTAAAACATCTCTCGCCAAACGCCTCGCTGAAACCTTCAATTACGATACCTTGCTCGAGAAAACAGAAGACAATCCCTTCCTAGCACGCTTTTATCAGGACAGAAAAGCCGCCGCACTGCCAACGCAACTTCATTTTTTATTGCAACGAGCCGAACAAATTGAAGCGCTACGTCAGGGCGACATGTTCCAACCCTTACGCATTGCCGATTTTCTTATGGACAAAGACCCTCTCTTTGCCCGTGTGACTCTCGATGCTGACGAATTAAAAATCTACCAAACGGTGTACCAACAGCTAACACTGAACAAACCCATTCCCGATTTAGTGGTTTATTTACAAGCACCTGCTGATGTACTCATGGAGCGCATCACCAACCGCGGTGTTGCCAGCGAACGCCATATCGATTTAGCCTACCTGACGCAACTCAATGAAGCCTACATGGAGTTCTTTCATTACTATGAGGCCGCACCGCTGTTGATTATTAACGCAGCAGACATCGACCCCATTAACAACGAAGACGATTACCGACACCTGGTCGATTACCTACTCAGCATCAAAAGCGGGCGACACTACTACAACCCTCAGGCACATTTGTAAGGCATTTAATCAACCATGTATTACGTATTAATAGAGGCCAACCGATGAAATCTGTCACCATCAACACCCTAAAAAGTCACAAAATTGCCGGTGAAAAATTCCCTGTCGTCACCGCCTATGACAGTGCTTTTGCACGACAAATTGAACTCGCGGGTATTGATGTCATTCTGGTTGGTGATTCCCTGGGCAATGTTATTCTCGGGTATGCCAGCACCGTACCAGTGACCATGGCCGATATGCTACACCACACTGGCGCTGTGAGCCGCGGCAACAGTCAGTCATTGATTGTTTCTGACATGCCCTATATGTCCTACGCCACGGAAGAAGACACCCTCGTTAATGCAGCACGGCTCATGCAAGCCGGCGCACAAATGGTCAAAGTCGAGGGCGGCGCCTGGCTAGAAGAATCTGTCTTCAGTCTCAGCCAGCGCGGTGTGCCCGTGTGTGGTCACCTGGGCCTGACACCTCAGTCTTTTAATAAACTAGGTGGCTATAAAGTGCAGGGGCGCGATGACGAAGGCGCCGAATTAATTTTGCGCGATGCCAAAATTTTACAGGAGGCTGGCGCCGATATGTTGGTGCTGGAATGTGTACCAACAGAACTGGCAGCAACGATTACGAAGGCTTTAGACATCCCCGTGATTGGCATTGGAGCTGGCCCTCATACCGACGCCCAAGTGCTCGTTCTCTACGACATGCTCGGCCTTTCTCCACGTATTCCCAACTTCACTAAAAACTTTCTCGCCGAGACCAACAGCGTACAACTCGCATTGCAAGCCTACGCCGATGCCGTACGCAGTGGCGACTTCCCCCAGGCCGAACATGGCTTCCAATAAACACCGACAAACCTTTAGAACCTCAAAGACACAGGCTTTTGCCAGTCAATGCTAGGCTGGTGCGCCACAAAACATACTGTATAAAACCTCAATAATCACACTCACTTTGGGGTCGTCGAGCCGATAATATATGGTCTGGGATTGGCGCCGCGTGGCCACCATGCCACCGCGGCGTAAGGTCGCCAGGTGCTGAGACAAGGCGGACTGGCTAAGAGGCACGCGCTCATTCAGCTCAGTCACAGAGAGTTCACCCTCGCTCAATGCGCAGAGAATCATCAAACGGTTGCGGTTAGACAGCCCTTTCAGCAAGCTTTCCGCCTCACTGGCATGGCTTGCCAGGTCAGCTAGATCTCCATGAATTTCCACTCTGAATACCTCAATTGCCCTACTCAGCATACATATTGACGCTCATCTCGTATATTATGTATTGCTAAAGTAAACTATGCTAATACAATAAATTTATATTAGCCTGAGATTTGCACATAAACAGGGGCAGGCCGCGCACTTAGCCACCTCTATCAACATCTGTCGCAAAGTGCCGGCTACATCAAAGCAAATGGGCAACACCAACACCTGCCACGGATTTCTGTCTACCCTGGACCTCGCCACTCGATGACTACCGCACACGTGACACCACTACCCCACTGACACCGACTCTCCCGTTTTACTGCCGATTCACCCCGGGCACTGACTCTTTTGCCATACCCAAGTGAGTAATCGGCTCTCAGATACCTGACAAGCGAAATGCCTGCGGCTCTTTTCCGGGGCCAACAACGAGACCAGCTTTGGCGTGTTTATAGAAAAGTGTCATTTTATCGCTCGGCTGCGCTATAGTTTTAAGAACCAAGCGACCCCACAAATCAAGAGAACCAAACCATGACCAGCGCTATGCAACTCATTCAGCAAGCCAAAACCAAAATCCGCTGTATCGATAGATCAGAAGCCAAAGAGCTCATGAAGCACGGTGATATTACCCTGCTCGATGTTAGAGAAAAGGTCGAAAATGATGCCGGGCATATCGAGGGCTCTGAACATATCTCGCGCGGCGTGCTCGAAATGCGCATAGAAAACAATCCAGCCTTTACAGACCGTGACAAGGCCATCCTCGTCTACTGTAAGTCGGGTGGTCGTTCTGCTCTCGCAGCCGCAACTCTGCAAGAAATGGGCTTTTCAAATGTTTATAGTCTCGAAGGCGGCTTTGATGCCTGGAGTAAAGATCAAGCCATACCCGAGGGCATTGTCGACTAATTTAAAGTTGACACGCTCATACCCGCGAATTTATACCCACGGGTTTATACCGACTGAGCATCAATGAGGCACACTCGCCAGTGCGGCAGGGCTCGCTCAAAGTTAATTATATTAGACCTTTTCAATATAACAGAGCGGTATAGTTTAACTGTTGCTAATGTAATGAGTGCTAATATAATAAAGCTTCACTCAAGCGCGAGGTCTGCACCATGGAAGTAAAAACCTACTTCGATCAGAGCACATCAACCTTTACCCATCTGGTCTGGGATATCAGCTCCAAACAGGCGGCTATTATCGATCCGGTGCTTGACTTTAACTACCCTTCGGGGCGCACAGGAACCAACTCTGCCGATTCTGTTATTAATGACATCAAGCAACTCAATCTCAGCCTCCAATACATTCTTGAAACCCATGCCCACGCCGACCATTTGAGCGCAGCACCCTACCTCAAACAACAATGTGGTGGACAAACGGGGATCGGTGCCAAAATCCCTGTGGTTCAGGATGTCTTCAAAGGCGTCTTTAATATGACCGACCTCACAACCGACGGCAGCCAGTTCGATTTACTGCTGGGTGAAGGCGATAGCCTCACACTGGGAGAGCTCAACATCAAGGTCTTAGAAACACCAGGACACACCCCCGCCTGTGTCTCCTATCAAATTGACGATGCCCTCTTCATCGGCGACACTTTTCTAGCACCCAATTATGGTACCGCCCGTGCCGACTTTCCTGGCGGCGACGCGAGTACCTTGTATCAGTCACTCAAGCGCATCCTCAGCTTTCCCGATGAAACACGGCTGTTTCTGTGTCACGATTACCCCGAAGAAGGTGTGGCTCCGCAGTCTGTTTGTACCGTCGCCGACCAGCGCAATAACGTCCAGCTACAGGGTTCTGGTGCCGATGCCTTTATTGAAATGCGCAAAACCCGTGATGCGCAACTGGAAATGCCAGTGCTCATTTTGCCCGCCATTCAAGTGAACATCCGCGCCGGCCAATTACCAACCGCGGAAGATAACGGCGTTGCCTATTTGAAAATACCGCTTAACCAGATTGGTCATTAAGACTCTTGTCCCCACTCAGTCATCCATGCGCAATTGCAACACAGGCGATAAAATATGCACCCATTTGTACTCGCTTTAATTGGCGGCGGACTTGTCGGCCTTGCGGCCGTCATGATGATGGCCTTAAAAGGACGCATCGCAGGTGTCAGCGGCATTTTAACGGGCTCCCTTATTGAAAGCGGGACTGAGCGTCTATGGCGTATCCTCTTCATAACAGGCGTTATTATCGGCGGAGCGATTCCCGTCCTGCTCTCCAGTGACTTCAAGCCACCGATACCCCAAAGCGGCACGCTGCTCACCATTATCGGCGGCCTCGCCGTGGGTCTTGGTACCGGTATCGGTAGTGGCTGCACCAGTGGCCACGGTATTTGTGGCATCGCAC
This sequence comes from uncultured Gammaproteobacteria bacterium, assembly GCA_913058345.1. Taxonomy (GTDB): domain Bacteria; phylum Pseudomonadota; class Gammaproteobacteria; order Pseudomonadales; family Porticoccaceae; genus Reddybacter. The sequence goes on along the minus strand of CAJXQR010000008.1, from coordinate 121,983 downwards.
GGCTCTCTCTACGTTCAATAATCGCCACCTGTACATTTATGGCGGCAGGCTTTATCGGCGTCTATTTACTCAAGCACGTCTTTGGAGGTGCATAAAATGCCAACACAAAAGACTTGGCAGCAATTATCTGCTCTCGTATCAGGCCTTATTTTTGGGGTCGGCATGGCAATATCGGGTATGACAAATACCGATCGGGTGCAGGGCTTTCTCGATCTTGCCGGTGCGTGGGACCCCACCCTGGCCTTTGTGATGGGTGGTGGTCTTATCGTCACCTTTATCGGCTATAAGTTTGTACTCAAAAAACCATCGCCTCTTTTTAGCGATACTTTCCACCTACCAACGAGAACCGATATTGACAAAACACTGTTGCTCGGCGCTGTGCTGTTCGGCGCAGGTTGGGGGCTGGTCGGTTACTGCCCCGGCCCGGCAATTGCTGGTTTAAGCTACGCCTATCCCACAACTTTGTTATTTGTAGCGACGATGCTCATAGGCTTATTTCTCGCCCGGATCATCAGTCGACGTCTTTAATACACTCACTGCGGCTCATTTCCAGAACTTATCGCCAGAGCGTCCCGAAAAACCCAAAGCCCCTATCAAACAATAAAGCCTTTGCAATCTAAGGCTTTAATACCTTAGGTGGCGCCTTTATCAGTTGACGGCCCAATCCGCAGGGGTAACGACAAGCCTTTACTAAGCACATCACAACTGAAGCCTGTCCTAGTTTAATTCACACATTGCCGGAGGCGCCAGACGCCACCTTATATACCCAATTATAGTGTTATAAAAAACCCAATTACCCAAAAAAACGCTAGCCAAGATTCGTCATAATGGTAATATCAAAATAGATGAATACAGAAAACACAATAAAATGATCAGGATCAAAGTATGAGCACACACCCCATTGTCGACACCGCCATCGCATTACAACCACTGATTACCGAACACCACCTTGAAGCAGAGGAAAATGCCTGCCTAAATTCTGCTGTGGTAGAAGCCGCAGGCAAAGCGGGGCTGTTTCGGCTCTATGCCCCAAAAGAAGTGGGCGGCCTGGAAGTTAACCCCACGATGCTTTTAAGGCCATCGAGGCCGTAAGCGCGGCTGATCCCGCCCTGTCCTGGTACATTGTCAACTCTGTACCCGCCTGTCTTGCCACCTCGGGTCTGCCTGAGAAAGAGCGCGATGCACTTTTTGCCGAACCCGACAAAAACTTTGGCTTCTCTGCGGTTATGAGTGGTCGTGCTACGCCCGAGGGTGATGGTTATCGACTCAGCGGCTCATGGCCAGTGGTTACCGGCTCCGTCGACTCCCGCTGGTGTGCATTGCTTGGCATGGTGATGGATGGCGATGCCCCACGCAAGATCAACGACAAACCCGATGTTAGAATATTTTTGGTGCCTACCGAGAAGCTAGAGATTCTACCCACCTGGAAAAACTCCGCCGTAATGCGCGGGACAGGGAGTAATGAAGCCCACGCTACTGATATTTTCATCCCTGAAAATTTCGCCTATAAGCCTGGCACCGAGCCCGTTTTTAAACGCCCTCTTTATACCTGTCCTCCACAAGTGCATAGCATGCCCTTGTTCGCAGCAGTGGTTGTCGGTGTATTAAATGCGGCATTAGCAAGTGCCACTAACGAAATAGCCAATAAAATATCCGGCATTACCGGGCTATCACAAAGGGAACAACCAGCCAGTCAGGAACTGATTTCAGAGAGTAATGCCCTTGTCCGAGCGGTCCGTAGTGGCTGCCTGGATGCTATGGAGCGAAGCTGGGAGTTTGCCATTAAAGGTGAAGAAATCCCTCTAGCACTCAGAGCGGAAGTGTATTCGTCCTGCTTTTTAGCCGCTGATCTTGGCCGTGAACTGGTCAGTAAACTCTATGCTAAAGGTACTCGAGCCGCTTTTTTGCAAGGCCATCCCCTCGAGCGCGCGTTACGCAATATTCATGCTATTGTCGGCGCCATTGACGCACGCCGTGCGGGCTTTCAGTATTCAGCGGGGCGCGTTTTACTGGGTGGAGAACCCTTAGATCCCGGCTTTTGACATCATAAACTCAGGTAACTCCCTACATTCAAGCAACCGCATAAACTCAGGTCAAAAATACAGTATGCATTCACAGGAACAATACATAAACGCAGCGGGCCACCGCATCAATACCCTGCTGCTCGGCGAGATTAATAGCAATAAGCCTACCTTCATCTTCCTCCACGGCGGTCTCGACTGCATTGGCATGTGGCGCGAGTTTCCTCAGCAATTGTGCGAAGCCAGTGGACTTGCCGGTATTGTCTACGACCGTTGGGGGCACGGTAAATCTGACCCACTCATCTTGCCTCGCTCTGGCGACCCCAGAGAAGACGAAGCGGGCCAACCAATTACCGACATCATCAAGCACTTTGCTTTAAATAAAGTGATTTTAGTTGGTCACAGTTTTGGCGGCGCTGTCGCCTTAATTGCCGCCAGCAAGCACCCTGATAATATCTGCGGCATTATTTCCATCGTACCGCAATTAATCATGCACCCCGATGCAGTAGACGGTCTCAACCAGGCAGAAGAGGCTTTTTATAAGGGCCGATTGCGAGAAAAATTGCTACCATTTCACGGCGATAAAACCGACGTTCTCTTTAAAAACTGGGCCAGTATGGCGCAGAAAAAAACGGTGCCGAAAAAGCCTTACGCGACCTCATTAGAAGAAATAACCTGCCCCGTACTCGCCATCTTTGGTGAACGGGACAACTACGGGTACCAGCCGAATCTCGATCTGATCACGGCACGGATTAGTAGTCCTTTAGAAGTATTTAAAATAGAAGAGGCCGCTCACTATCCTCACCTGGAAACACCTGAGCCGCTCATTGCTAAGGCGTGTGAATTTGTTAATGCACAAAAATCTTCCGCTTAACAGCCTATTGAAATAGCCCTGCCTAAACATCAAAAGTCAATACAGCCACTCTTTCAAAGAGTCTTTGTACGCATAATGCTAAGCGTGCAAGTTTACTGATAGTGGACATCGAAAAATCAGGCCTCCGTGCGCTGTCTAAGGGTGCATCCTTTTTTTAGCCCCCTTATACAGCGTCTATAGAGCCCCGAATGCATAAACTCCCCGTGTCACTCTGCACACCTCATCGCCTTACGAAATGGCGCATATCTTGCTTAATTTTTGAGTATCACCCAATCAGCAATACACGCTGAGTCCACTACAATTAAGCACGCCAGACTCTCATTTAGACCCAATCTTTCAAATCCAGCCAAAGGAGAAAAAATTATGAGCAAACACTACGGCTTAATGGTTCCCGGTGCGGATACTGTGGGGTCTCCACTGCGTGTCTTTGCGCCCTACGACGGAGAGCTCCTCGCAGAGGTTGACACAGTCGACTGGCAGGGTGCCGATACAGCACTGAATACGGCACAACAGTTGTTTGAAGACCGCGCCAACTGGCTGACGGCCGAACAACGTATTCAAATATTGCAGACGGCGGCGGATCTTATGGGCCGCGAAGCGACACGCTTGACCGATATTGCGACACGAGAAGGGGGTAAACCCTTGATTGACTCACGTGTTGAAATGGCCCGTGCCATTGACGGCATCAACCTTTGCATACAGTGCATTCGTACCGCCCATGGCACCGAAGTTCCCATGGGGCTCAATGCCGCATCGATGAATCGCCTCGCTTTCACCCAGCGCGAACCGATTGGCGTAGTGGTGGCTTTTAGCGCATTTAATCACCCCATTAACCTCATCGTGCACCAAATTGCTCCGGCCATTGCCGCCGGATGCCCGGTTATTGTCAAACCTGCCAATGACACACCCATGTCCTGTTACGAACTGATACAACTGTTCCACGAAGCGGGCTTGCCAGCACAATGGTGCCAGGTGCTCTCCACCACCGGGCACGATGTATCCGAAGCGCTCGCCAGCGATCCCCGAGTCGGATTCTTTAGTTTTATTGGTAGCGCTGAAGTCGGCTGGATGTTGCGCTCAAAGCTCGCGCCGGGAACCCGCTGCGCATTGGAGCATGGCGGTATTGCACCCGTATTGCTCGCTGAAGACGCCGACCTTGACACGGCCATCCCTCTGCTCGCGAAAGGTGGGTTCTACCATGCAGGTCAGGTGTGTATATCGGTACAACGCGTCTTTGCCCATCGCTCGATTGCCGACAAAGTCGCAACGTCGCTCGCTAGTGCAGGGGCGGACATGAGCGTCGGCGATCCAAGTCTCGAAAGCACCGACATCGGCCCAATGATCCGCCACCGAGAGCTTGAAAGGGTACACCAGAGCGTTATGGACGCCATTGATAACGGGGCCAAATTACTCAGCGGGGGCGAGAAAATCTCCGCGAGCTGTTATCCGCCAACGGTGCTCTTGGAACCACCCGCAGATGCCGACGTGAGTTGCACTGAAGTGTTTGGCCCGGTCATTTGCGTCTATAGCTTTGACGATATAGACGATGCTATTTGTCGTGCCAATGCTCTCGATTTTGCGTTTCAGGCCGCAGTATTTACTCACAATATCGACACTGCACTACACGCTTATCGACAACTTGCCGCCTCTACCGTCGTGGTTAACGATCACACGGCTTTTCGGGTTGACTGGATGCCTTTTGCCGGGTTGCGCCACTCCGGCCACGGCACGGGCGGTATTCCCCACACCTTTGCCGATATGCAAATTGAAAAGATGTTGGTCATTAAGTCACCCAGCCTCTAAATGCACCCTTAAGCCAGACTCTATAGAGGTAAGACCACGTTCAACTGGCATACAAATCGCATACGCTAACAGGCAGGGGCATAAAAAAGAGACGTTAAAACAGAGACTTTCTTATAGCCCTTGGCAGACACTTTTCCCGAAACCCAAACAGGAAGTAGTCACTATGAAAGCGAACGCTGCCATTCTGCACCAAACCGGTGTTTCATCCCCCTATGCAGAGTCAAAACCACTGGTCATCGAAGAAGTTGACGTTGATCCGCCGGGCCCGGGAGAGGTACTGGTTAAAATTGCTGCTGCCGGACTATGTCACTCGGATCTGTCGGTGATCGATGGCAGCCGACCCCGCCCCCTACCGATGGCCCTCGGCCACGAAGCCTCTGGTATTATCGAAGACGTCGGTACCGGGGTGACACGCTTTGCCCCCGGCGACCATGTAGTGATGGTTTTTGTCCCTAGTTGCGGAGTCTGCGGGTTTTGCGCACGCGGCCGACCCGCCCTCTGTGAACCCGGTGCCGAAGCCAATGCCAGCGGATCACTGCTCAGCGGCAACTGGCGCATTCACCAGCATGATCAAACGATAAATCACCACTTGGGCGTTTCAGCCTTCTCCTCTTATGCGACCCTGTCCGAACATTCTGTGATCAAAATTGACCCTAAGTTTGACTTAAGCACAGCGGCGTTATTTGGTTGTGCGGTTCTCACTGGTGTAGGTGCTGTAGTTAACACAGCCCACTTGCCGCCCGGTGCCTCTGCCGCCGTTATTGGCCTGGGAGGAGTTGGCCTGTGCGCCCTGTTAGGTGCGCAACTGGCTGGCGCACGACAAATTCTAGCCATTGACCTGTCTGACGAGAAGCTGGCTTTTGCCCGCGAGCTCGGCGCGACCCATACCGTCAATGCAGGTGAGGCCAATGCGGTCGAAAAGATAAAAGACTTGACTGGCGGCGGTGTTGAATACGCCTTTGAAATGGCCGGGTCAGTACCCGCCCTGGAACTGGCCTATAGTATTACCGCGCGTGGCGGCACCACAGTCACTTCCGGCCTGCCTCACCCAGATCGAAAGCTGTCAATACAGGCTGTTTCTATTGTTGCAGAAGAGCGCACCTTGAAGGGCAGCTATATTGGCACGTCAGTACCCAGTGTTGACCTGCCCCGATATATGTCCCTGTATGAACAAGGCGAATTGCCAGTAGATCGCTTATTGACACACACCCTCACTCTCGACGAAATCAACCTGGGTTTTGACCGCTTGGCATCCGGCCAGGCTATCCGCCAGGTGATTGTCCTCTAAACTTCTACCTTCTAACGCGTGCCTGGCAACCCTGTACCATTACAGGGCTGCCAGCTCTCTTCCTTAAGATCAGGCTTTCTCAACATCAATGCCAGCACGTGAATCCACAGCGAACTCACATTCTCTTACCAATTCTACCCAGCCGTTCGGTTAATAGTGCATTCTCTCGGTAGTCGACGGGCACCACGACCAGACTCGGACCCGACTCATCAAGTGCCTGCGCCAAGATGGTTTTCAGCTGCCTGCTTTGGGTGCATAAATGCCCCTTCCAGCCGAATGACTGCGCCAGTTGCAACCAGTCAGGGTTACCAAAACCAAGTTCGGTATGTCGCTTAAACTCAGTATCCTGCTTCCATTCGATCAGCCCATAAGAGTTGTCTTCCCACACCATAACCACGATATTACTCTGCAGGCGACGTGCCGTTTCCATCTCTTGAACATTCATCAAAAAACCACCATCGCCAGCTATTGCCAGAATACGACGGTCAGGGTAGACCAGACTTCCTGCGATAGCTCCCGGCAGAGCAAAGCCCATTGAACAATAGCCATTGGGAATCAAGCAGGTATTCGGTTGATGACAGTGGTAGTGACGAGCAATCCACATTTTGTGGGCACCAACATCCGACAACACAATATCGCAAGACCCCATTACCTCACGTACATCCCAGAGAATTTTTTGCGGACGAATACTACCGGCCGTGTCATCCTCCGCATACTCGCTAAGTTCAGCACGCATTGCATTGCGCACGTCTTGCTGCACGGTGAGGTCGAAGGGCGGGTAATCACGGGTCTTAAGCAGGCGACTAAACTCCGTTAAGGTCGCCGTTAAATCGCCGACCAACTCAATTTCCGGGTGATAACACTGATCAATTTCAGCCGCCAGAAAGTCGGCGTGAACAATGTGCTTATCGCGCTGGGCATTCCACAGGGAAGGGTGATATTCGACCATATCAAAGCCCAGAGTAAACACCAGGTCCGCATCATCCAAAGCAAGATTCGAATGATCTTTAGAGCCAAGACCCACGGTATACAAACAGTAAGGCGCATCTTGGTCAACGCAGCCCTTGGCCATAAAGGTGCTGATAACACCAATCCCGGTTTGTTCACAAAACTGCCTTAAAGCCTCACTGGCGCGGCCGCGAATACAGCCATTACCGGCTAGAATGACCGGCTTTCTAGCACACATTAACAACTCAAAGGCCTGGCTGATAACTGCGGGCGTTGGCTGAGAACGAAAGAAGCGCCGCGGTAACATGGCACGCTCGTGGGCATCTTCTTTTGCTATATCTTCTGGCAACTCGATATGCACAGCACCCGGTTTTTCCATCCGTGATAATCGCACCGCTTTACGTACAATTTCAGGAATAGTGCTGGGATGACGTATCGAAATGGCCCACTTGGTAACCGGCTCAAACATACCGACGACATCCATTATCTGGTGAGACTCCTTGTGCAAACGCGAAGTCGAGCCCTGACCGGTCAGCACCAGCATTGGCACCCTGTCCATATTGGCATTGGCAACACCGGTAATTAAGTTTGAAGCGCCCGGCCCAAGAGTACCGAGACAACCTGCTGGATTGCCAGTGAGACGGCCATAGACTTCAGCCATAAATGCCGCACCCTGCTCATGACGTGTGAGAATAAAACGAATTTTTTTACTCTCTGCCAATGACAGCATAAAATCGGCATTTTCCTCCCCAGGCACTCCGAAAATATATTCAACCCCTTCCTCTTCAAGGCAAGCGACCAGCAGATCAGCGGCTTTCATAAATTACCTTATGTCCTTTTCCAATAGCAGTAGCTCACAGCATACTGTCGATAAAAAAATAAAACTTCCTACAAAACGCACTATGAAAAATTATTACGATTGAGTCTTTTTATCCAAACTGGCTCTTTATTTTCGATGCAAAATAGAAGCCAACAAAAGACAAACCAGCTCAACCAAAATGAAATTGACAAGCACAAGCCTCACGAAGGCAGCACCCCATTGGGGATAGCTTTCGTCACAGCAAGACATCTCGACAGACCCAGCAGGGTTTCCCGTACTAAAATTAATAGCAATCAGAAAGGGGAGCTTGGCATAGAGCAAGGCCTTATTCTTTTTGTTCAACCCTCGCTCGTATTTTGTTCAACCACCGGTGTTATTTTTATTCAACCATCAATGGTATTTCTGTCGCACTCTCCATTGGTCGGATCATCGAATTTAGGAACAGTTTGAAAGACAAGCCAAATACCGAACACCCATATTTAACGATTTATTCAATATAGCCTCAAGCTCCAACAAGCCTTGATAAGTCACCACCTAGCGGTTAGCAAGTACTGGTTAATGATCTGAACAGCTATTTTAGCCGGTATACGCACGGCTAACGCTTGACCATAACGCGACATCAAGCAGCGTGAATAATGAGGCATTCCAGGTCTAAAAGCGATAATCGACAGAGTATTGGAGGTACAGATCGAAAAGCAGTCTGTGGGTGGCACAGGTTGACAAAACACCACCCACAAAAAATGGCTTTTTTGTGGGTGGTCGTGATTATTTACATGCAAATTGCATCCAACTTATTGCCGTCTAAATCCCTAAAATAACCCACATATAGCCCAGGGCTACGCTCACCCGGTTCACCCTCACAGGTACCACCAGCCTCAATGGCCGCTTTGTAAACAGCATCCACGACTTCAGGCGACTCAGCACCGAGAGCGACCATGACACCATTACCTACTGTTGCAGGCTTACCATCAAATGGCTTCATAACCATCAACATGGGGCCTCTGGTGGGACCAAGCCAGGACTTATAACGCTCAGTCTCAGGACCGCGCTTGCAGCCTAAGGGCGCGAGTACAGCGTCATAAAATTTTGCGGCTCTTTCAAGGTCATTGGTACCAATGGTGACGTAACTAATCATTCTCATTCTCCGTTTTTAATCAAACTCATGTTTTTAGCAAGATAGCTGCCTATGTTGGCTTTTGCCGAACTAATGTAACACCCTGGGACCTCTTTTTTAAACTAATTAGCTCTAACGTCTTACCTGAAAACGTCTCACCAGATCTCGAGCCTGCTGTTCAATATCAATAGATTTAGCACGCAGTTGTGCGGCGAATTTCACTTCGACAGTCACGTCTTTACCCTGCATAAAGCGCAGCAAGCAATGGGGCATGACATGGGGACTGACCTGTGAATCGGTGCAAAACACCCCTCCTGTATCACCTGAAAATTCCACCTCAGAATTCACAGTTTCGTAGAGGCTATATCCCTCAGGCACTGCTTTTTTCTGCCCCCACTGTAGGGGACGGCCCTCTAACCCAGCAATAGTAATCGCAGCAATCTCAGTAGAGGCTGCAGCCAAAAATGCCTCAATATTCTCTTCATCCATAGCACTTAAACCATCGACACTGACCTTGAGGCGAGCGACTGTAAGACCGCCTTTTTGACAGTCTCGTGCATCGGCGAAATACGTACAGGGAATACTAAAAAGCCATCCGCCGATTACGAGTGATACAGGCTTAGTGCTAAAGGTATGTACCAAGCCGAAACCCACCCCTGGGTACTTTTTATCGGCCCTCGCATCTTCTTCAGAGAGCTCTTCAGGCGGGGGACTATTAAACATGCGTGCCGCGTAAAAAAGTTTTCGTAGCTGATCGCTTTGCAGGCGTTCACTGCGCTCAGCCTCGTCTTCGGGCTCAAAACCACAGGTCACCAATACCCAACGAGTACCGGCAGCAAAGACTTCAAAAATTTGCTGACGATAATGGAAATAGCCCGCGCCCAGGCTTAGCGTTAACAAAAGCACGAAAACCAGCCAGCGGAATTTATTTTGTCGATGCAGCTTCATCAGCGTATTATCAAGTCCTAATATGCAATATGACAAGCACAGTATTCATCCCAACCCGATAAAGTAAAACGTTCTTATGAAAGCCAAAACACTTAAACACGGTTTACTCACCGTCGTCTTATCCGCATTGATTATTGGCGGCATAGCCCTTGTTGATTACTTGATACAACTGGGAGGTAGCGAGGGAACCGTTCCCCCGGGTACAGAAGCTCAAATTGGCGGTGTCTTTTCATTGGTCAATCAATTTAACGAGCCCGTTAGCAATGAAAGTTACTCGGACCGTTACAAGCTTATCTTTTTTGGTTTTACAAACTGCCCCGATGTCTGCCCCACAACACTGAGCCGCATGACCCAGGCGCTTAATCAACTGGGACCGCTCAACGACAAACTCTACCCCTTGTTTATCACTGTCGATCCCGAGCGCGACACGCCGGCACGCCTGAAGGAATACGCCAAAGCCTTTGATCCGCGCATTATCTATTTGACGGGCTCACCCGACGAGATCGCCCGAGTATTAAAAGCCTGGAAAGCCAGTCGCGCCAAAATTGCGACGGAAAAAGGCGAGGCCACCGACGAAGATTACTCAATGAGTCACAGCTCTGTACTTTACCTGATGACCCCTGACGACAGACTGGTTGACTCTTATAACTGGGAAATACAGCCCGACAAAATGGTTGGCTCTATTAGCGAGTGGTTAGAAAAATAAGGGGGCCACATCCCCTTTTTACCCACCTGCTTTATACCTTCGTTAAACGCCGTATTACGACGACAAGTTATGCTTAAAGCGCCACGCGGCAATCATATAAAGCACAGCACCGATAATCGCCATATTCAAGGCAGCAGGCCAAAGCTCTGCCATACCCACACCCTTGAGGAAAACCCCCATGCAGATATCCATAAAATATTTCACTGGGCTCAAATAGGTAATCGGCTGTAGAAAAGAGGGCATCGATTCTGTTGGCGTCATTGTGCCGGATAAAAACAAAATGGGGAAAAGGCCAAAAAAACACAACAACAAAGTCTGTTGTAGCGTTTTAGTAATCGAAGCAATCAGCACACCGATGGCAATGGCACTGACCAGGAAAATAGCCATCAAGAAGAGAAAGAGCAACATGCTGCCCTTAATAGGCACACCAAACCACCAAATAATAATCAGACTGGGGAAGAAGGCGAGAATACCCACAGCTAATGTCGGAATCGTTTTAGCCAGGAAAATTTCCCATACCCGCGTTGGCGTCACCATTAACTGATCAACAGTGCCCACTTCTTTTTCGCGGGTAATGGACGCTGCCGAATGAATGGTGCCCACCATCATAATGGCCGCAACAATCATCGACAGTACGACGAAAGACTCCAGTGTCTGAGCCCGGTTGTACCAGATTTGGACCACGGGGCGGACAGTGCTACCCAATGCAGTCGGGTTATCGCTAAATTCCAGCTCGAAATTTCGCACAATGGCTGCCGTATAATCTTTGGCTAAAGATGCTGCATTAGAATTGGTGCCATCGAGCAATATCTGCAGGCCGGGTGATTCACCACGGCGCAGGTCTTGCTCAAAGTTATTGGGAATGACCATGACATATTTGACCTTGCCGCTGCGCATCCAGCTCTCGGCCTCTGCCTGGTTTTTCGGATAGCCGCCAACCTCGAAGGCTTCCGACAGGGTAAATTTGTCAATCAAGTTGCGGCTAATAACCGTCTGATCATGATCTATTACTGCAATCGGTAGGTCTTTCACTTCGAAGGTCATTGCATACCCACAGATCAGAACCTCCATGGTATAGAGCCAGAACACGACTCCGAGGATGGTTTTATCCCGCGCAAACTGGATAACATCTTTCAGCATTAAACTTTTAAGACGAGTCCACATATCGGCTCTCCTGTTCGGCTCTCTGAGAGCCCGCACTCATTCAATAGTGTAGTTGGCTTACGCCACTTTTTTCTTAAAAATAACCACGGCAGCAAAAAATACGGCCAGGGTATAAGCCAGCATAAAACTCAATGGTCGGATCATTTCTGCTGGCCCTGCGCCTTTAAGAATGATCCCCCGTGAGACATCGACAAAGAAACGGCCAGGGAAAAGGTGAGTATAAGCCTGTACCGGCTCTGCCATAGCATAAATGGGAAAGACAAAACCCGAAAATAATATCGATGGCATCATCGTTACTACCAACGCGAGTAATACCGCCAATAGCTGGCTATTGGTTATGGTCGAAATCAACAGGCCAATACCGACATTACAAAAAACATAAATGCCGCCAGCAATCGCTAAATAACCCAGGCTGCCATTGAAGGGTACCCCAAACCAGTAATAACCCAGCGCGACAATAGACACTAACTGTAATGACGAAATAAACCCGTAGGGGATCAGCTTGCCGAGCAAAAATTCAGGGACGGTTAAAGGAGAGGCATAAATTTGTTGAATCGATCCGCTTTCTTTTTCTCGCACGATGGCCAGAGTAGTTAATAAAGGAGGGAAAGCAGCAATAATCACCGCATACAGACCGGAGACAACATAAATCAAGCTGCGCAAACTGGGGTTGTACCAAATACGAGTCTGCACATCGATCAGCGAATTATCTTGCTCTTCTTTAAATTTAGACACAATGGTCATGCCGTAATTTAAAGCGACCAGCGCTGTTGCCGAGTATGTCCCATCAATCAGCAACTGCACTTCAGGGTTTTCTTTGCGCCCGGCTAAGGCATTAAAACCCGGTGGAATCACCAAAACTAACTTAACTTCATTCACTTCCATCGACTTGTGAATTTGTACTTCAGACTCATAATTCCTGACCAGCTTGAAATAGGCGCTTTCTGTAAACTCGTCGATCAAGTTGGCGCTAGAGGGTGTCTGATCCTGGTCAAGAACCCCTAAGCTGACATCCTCAACTTCTAGAGAAATCGCATAACCAAACATAAACAACATCACAATCGGAAATAAAAAAGCCGTTGACAAGGTGACGTGATCACGGATTATTTCGCGCGTTTCTTTGCGCATAACCGCGTACAGGCGATGCAGCTTCATGTCGATGGCCCCGCTTTGTCGATGTTCACTTTCTGGCGTTCTTCCTCCAGGCGAGCATCTTCAATTTTGATATAAGCAAGAAACATATCTTCGATGGATTCCGCCTCAACATCTGCCGGTAGTGCAGCAATCAATTCATCCGCCGGACCAATACCAATCAACCGTCCCTGGTGCATTAAACCAAGGCGATGGCAATAATTAGCTTCTTCCATATAGTGGGTAGTGACAAAAATGGTAGTGCCGCTTTCTGCCAGGGTCTGAATTAACTGCCAGAATTTATACCGTGCCGCTGGGCTCACCCCCGAGGTGGGCTCATCCAAAAAAATCACGGCGGGCTCGTGCATAATGGCACAGGCCAGGGCCAGGCGTTGACTTAAAGCTCCTGACATATCGGCCACGAGATGATTCATAACACCACTTAAATCTGTCACGCTAACAGCCCAGTCCATCGCCTTCTGCTTATCACCTTTTTCAAGCCCGTAAACACCAGCAAAAAATGACAGGTTCTCTGCGACAGTGAGGTCGGGGTAGAGGGAAAAGCGTTGAGACATATAGCCGATGTGGTTACGCAAACGTTTAGGGTCGTCAATAATACTGACTCCGCCAATCCAGGCATCGCCGCTGGTCAGTTTTTGTAAACCACACAAGGAGCGAATAAAGGTCGTTTTGCCGGCACCATTTGCGCCGAGAAAACCAAATACTTCACCAGCTTTGATCTCCAGCGTGACATTGTTATTGGCGACAAAGTCCCCAAACTCAACGCGCATATCTTTGGTGCGAATCAAGCCCCCCTCGGGCAATCTTTCTGGCAAATGAATTTTTGGCGGTGACTCAGCATACGCGCTGCTCTTTTCTCCACCACTGAGCATGGTGTAGGCATCATCCAGGGTGGGCTGAACCGGGTCAATGCGGCCGCCATTTTCAGTTAAACCGGCTTTCAAGCCCGCTTCGATATGATTAGCCGTGTGCAATTGAAAGTGCACACTCTCTGCCAAATGGCGAATACTCAGCACGTCGGGGTGTTCAACTAGACGGTTATGGGCGCCGCCACGATCTTTTGTGTGCAGTTCGTAGACATGGCCTTCACAGCGCGTATGGAGATTTTCGACCTTGTCCACACCGATGATCTCGCCCTCGTGCAGAAAGGCAATGCGGTCGCAATGTTCGGCTTCGTCCATATAGGGCGTGCTCATCACCACCGTGACACCGTCATCGCGAAAAGTGTTAAGCATCGCCCACAGCTCATGCCGCGATGCTGGGTCAACGCCCAGGCTGAGTTCGTCAAGTAACAGAAGGCGAGGTTCATGCATCAAGTTGGTACACAGCGACAACTTCTTGCGCATGCCCCCAGACAGATTCCCCGCCGCGCGATCAAGAAAGCGGTATAAGCCCGCCATCTTTAGCAAGCGCTCCTGTCGTTCGAGGTACACCTCTTTGGGTAAACCTCGGATGTCGGCCGAGAACTCCATGTTTTCGGCAATGCTCAGCTTATCGTAGAGGGTGAAGCCCTGGAACATATAGCCGATATGGGAGTTGATCCAATAATCATCCTTAACCGTATTATGTTCCATCACCGTGCAATGGCCTTCACTAGGGTCGAGAATAGCCGCCATTAGCTGCATTAACGTCGTTTTACCCGCACCGTCTGGGCCCAGCAAACCGAAAATTTCAGCTTCATAAATGGTTAGATCAACTTCTCTGAGAACCATTTTTTCATTAAAAGCGCGACCCAGATTATGGGCTTCAATAATTGGCTTGCGCCCATCCTCATGGGGGCTGGTGCCGTCAACCTGCAAGCTCTCAACGGCTCGTTCAATGCTCGTTACTTTATTCATAATACTCAGCCCTACTGTCTGTTGATCAGCAAAGTCTGATTAATGCGGGACAACGAGGGTTTCTGGCCAGTCCTTATTCTCATCCCAGCGAATCCATGCATCGGCGGGCATACCAGGCTTCAGGAAGCCCTCTTTATTGTCGAGCGCCAGTACCACACCGAAAACCATGCGCACACGCTCTTCAGGCATATTGATATCACGCGGCGTGAATTGAGCACGCTGGTCAACGCGCTTCACTCGCGCATCAAAGTAGCGATCAGAAAAGGCACTGACACGGACTTTAGCCGGGGCATTGAGTTTGATTTTACCGATCACCGCTTCGGGCAAGTAGGCTTTGAGCTCCAGGTCCTGCATGTCCACCAGAACCGCAATCAAGCGTTCTGGCGTCGCCAACTCGCCCAGCTCAATGGACTTGGACAAAATGGTCGCGTCCATGGGGGTATAGATTTTCGATTTATCGATTTCGATCTGTCGCAGCTCAACATTTTTTGCTGCCACTATGGTATTAGCCTTGGCCTGTTCAAGCTGGGCCTTTAGAGCTCGTACTCGGCCCAAAGCCTCCGTCCGTACCGAGGTAATTTGATCCAGCTTTTGCACAGTGACAATGCCGCGCTTACGCAATGCGGTGTAACGCACCAGGTCACGCTCAGCGGTAGCTAGATTGTCCTGCCACGTTTGCAATTGCTCAATGATATGTTCTTGTTCGTACTCCCGGGCTGTGCGCTCGGCATCGGCCACGGCCAGTATCGCCGCTTGTTCGCTGGTGTCCAGCTCGACCAATAGTGAACCCTTGGCTACCGTTGACCCCTCTAGCAAATTGGACTCCAGAACCCGTCCCTTCACCTCAGCACTAATGCTGACCTCAGTACCTTCAATGTGACCATTCCCGTAAAGGAAACCTTCTTCAAGTACGGGGGGTAATGTGGAAATATAAAAAAAGTAGGATCCTGCAGCGATCAAAATTACGACTAACGGCGTTACTATCCAACTTTTCATACGACCCACCCCTTTAATAATTGTTCGTTATCACATTATTTTATGCACTCCACAAAACACATCGCAAAGAGCCTGTCATTGTTATGTAAGCCCAGAGCGACGAAGAGCACTTATCATCTTTTGAAGATTTTTGAAGCGCTTTGCGGAAGTGACACAGCATTAAAACTGATTGTCTGTACCGACAATTTGGTCAACACTCTTTATCGAAGAGCAATATATTGATTTATTTTTATGCAATCAAGCGCTAATTTATGCCGTTAAAATCGCGCCATTACCATCAGGAACATGTTTTACACTCTCTACAACCCCCGTAAAAATGAGAATAAAAATGCTCTGTTTGTCTGTGATAAAGTTCTGGTTTGAAGAAATTACACCCGCCCAGTGGTGGCAAAAAAGTGACAAATTAGACGCATTGATCCGTGACAGGTTTTCAATCCTGCATCAATCCGCCACACGCTGTGAGCTCTTCGAATGGCGATGCAGCCCTCGCGGTCGGCTGGCTGAAATCATTATTCTCGATCAATTTTCGCGCAACCTTTATCGCGATCAAGCGACGGCTTTTGCCCACGACAGCCTAGCTCTGGCGTTGGCTCAGCAGGCTATCGCCGATGGCAGCGACCAGAGGGTAGGCGCCAAACAACGCGGGTTTTTCTACATGCCTTTCATGCACAGTGAGTCGCAAAAAATACAAACGCAGTCGGTACAACTTTTCAGTCAACCCGGCCTTGACACTCACTTACCGTCAGCCCAACGCCACCACGCGATCATCGAGCGTTTCGACCGCTTTCCCCACCGCAATAAAACCCTCGGTCGAGTATCAACAACAGAAGAACTCGCCTTTCTAAAACAACCTGGTTCGTCATTTTAGACGGCGACCACGCAAAGACTCTGTCAGTTTTTGCACCCCTGTTGTCACAATCGCCCCCCCCTGTATTGTGCAATGCCACTTGCGGCCCATTGCCGTAAACTGCGTAGCCAGACTACTTGCACAGTAGATTCGTCGTTCACCCCCTTTTTATCGGACACATAAACAAACCATGCCTACAACCGTCGAACGTCCTGCCGCGACCAAGCTCTCATCCATAGCCCAGCTTTTGCGTCTTATTGCGCCCTATCGCTGGCGCTGGATCTGCGCCATTATCGCCCTGCTCTTTACAGCGGGGATTACCCTGACCGTCGGCCAGGGCGTACGTATGGTAATAGACGATGGTTTTGTTGCCGGTTCAGTTTCGCAATTACAGCAGGGTATTTATTTACTTCTGGGTATATCCGTCTTAATGGCCGGGGGCACCTTTGTGCGCTTTTATCTGGTGTCGTGGCTTGGCGAACGAGTCAGTGCCGATATTCGCAGCGCTGTCTTTAATAACATAGTCGGGCTCAGCCCCGGCTATTTTGACAACAACCGCAGCGGCGAAATCATGTCCCGCCTCACCGCCGACACCACCTTGCTACAAAGTATTATCGGCAGCTCCTTCTCTCTTGCTCTGCGCAGCTCGATTTCGACCACTGGCGCGCTGATTATTTTAATTATCACTAATTTCAAGTTAACCTTGGTCATTCTGGGCTGTGTCCCTCTGGTGCTGCTACCCATTTTAATTTTCGGCCGCCGGGTGCGCGCACTGTCCCGGCAGAGCCAGGACTCTATTGCCAATGTCGGCACCTACGCTGGTGAAATCATCACCCAGCTGAAAACCGTGCAAAGCTACACCCGCGAAAACGACGAACGCGACGCTTTTGGCAAAGAGGTTGACAGCGCCTTTGCCATCGCCCGCCGACGGATCAAGCAACGGGCGATATTAATGGCAGCGGTGATTGTGCTGGTCTTTGGCGCGCTGAGCGGCATGCTCTGGGTGGGAGGCAACGATGTACTGAATGGCAACATGAGTGCCGGTGACCTCGGCGCCTTTGTGTTCTACGCCATGCTGGTAGCGATGGGCGTAGCGACGATGTCCGAGGTCTACGGCGATTTACAACGCGCCGTGGGTGCCACCGATAGGCTAGTCGATTTAATGACAGCCAAAACCACTATTCTGCCCCCCGTCTCTGGGGAAATTCCCGCCAGCAAACTTGACGCCGAGATCCGCTTTGAACACGTCAATTTCAGCTACCCTTCGCGCCCTGGTCAAAAAGCGCTAGAAGACTTCTCGATACACATTCCCGAGGGCAAAGTGGTTGCACTGGTCGGCCCCTCTGGTGCGGGAAAGTCTACCGTGTTCGAATTAATGCAGCGCTTTTACGACCCTCAAACCGGCACAGTACTGCTCGGCGGCACCAATATTCGCGAGCTATCACCGGCCGACCTGCGCCAGCAACTGGGCGTAGTGTCTCAGCACCCCGCCCTGTTCAGCGCGGATGTTAGTCACAATATTCGCTATGGCAAACCCGATGCCAGTGACGACGAGGTACGAGCCGCCGCCCGTGCCGCTTACGCACATGACTTTATTGAACAGCTGCCCGAGGGCTATGCCAGCTTTCTGGGCGAGCAGGGTGTACGTTTATCGGGTGGGCAAAAACAACGCATCGCCATTGCCCGCGCCATTCTCAAAAACCCTCGCCTGCTTTTATTGGACGAGGCTACCAGCGCCCTCGACACCCACAGCGAACAACAGGTACAACTGGCACTGGAAAAACTCATGGAAAACCGTACCACACTGATCATAGCCCACCGCTTGTCGACCATCCTCCACGCAGACCACATCGTGGTCATGGATCAGGGCAAAAAAGTCGCCAGTGGCACTCATCAGCAATTACTCACTGAAAGTAAACTCTACGCCAAACTCGCTGCGGCGCAATTTGGCAGCACTGAATAAATCAGCCTCTCGGCGAACACGCGCTGATAAACACAACACATGGACAACAGGCCCTTTTAATAAGGGCTTGGATTCCACACCTAAGTACAGTAACTTGTAGAGGGATTAAAAAAATAAAGACGGTTTTTCTTCTGGTTTTAATAAGGAAATAATAATAATGATTACCGAAAAAGACATGTACTTTCACTCACCCACTTCCGATGACCATTACTGGGCAGAAACCAATTATTTTGGCTTTTATATTCCGGAAGAAGCGCTGCACGTTAACGTCTATGTACTGACTCGTCAGAACGCCGGTGTCGTATTATCGAGCATTACCGTAACCGATGGTTTTTCCAACTCGCCACACCTGGTGCGCTACAGCAACAACCAGGTCCACTTGCCCTTTCCAAAGTCAGACCTTGACGATTACACCCTCGGCAATGGCCTGTCGATTAAATGCACCAAACCGGTGATGGACTATGACATCACATTCAATGACCTGCGCGGTGTTAAATTCGATCTGCAATATAAAGCACTGATGGCGCCCTACGATATCCATGACCCGGAGCAAGATCCTCTGGCCGCCATCGCCGACGACAACGTCTCGGCCACCGCCTACGCTGGGCACTGGGATCAAACTGGCCGCGTTACCGGCACGTTCACCATCGACGGCAAAACCTATGACGTCAATTGTGTGTCAAGCATGGACCACAGCTGGGGCGAACGTAAAGAAGATCAGTTTAAGGATTTTTGCTGGCTCAATGCCAATTTTGATAACGACGTCAGTATCCACTGCATTTGGGGCATCAACCCCGACGATCCCAATCACTACCAGGCCATTGCCCACGGCTACGTGCGCGAGGGCGACCAGGTCTACGGTCTCGTCAAAGGCTCGGGTCGTCTCGTGCGGAATGGCCGACTACATCAATTTATGGCGCTTCAAGTTGAAGACGAACGGGGTAAAACTCATCATTTTACTGGAACGGCCTTTACCTCCAACCCTTGGCAACCCTGGCCCTTCGTGTACTGCACTCAATCCTTCCTGCGCTGGGATCTCGACGGCGTTACCGGCTGGGGTGAGGTGCAAGACGTCAGCATGTAATAGCGGATCTTACGGGGGGGGAGGAGCCATCATTTTTATCATGGCACACGCCCCTCGCCGTAGCCCCTTGCAACAACGGGACGAATAATCAAACAAGGTCATCAATCGACCCAATAATAGAGCGGCGTTTAAACGCGCCTTCAATGAGTAAGTCCACCTAGGCAACAGCCGGCGCCTCAAACAAACCGAGGCCTGCGGCTCAGTCCTTGTTTAATGAAAAGCGCTAAGTCGAACGTAAACGTCGGACCACCAGACCAGCGTGCAGCTCCTTGAGGCCCATCGAATTGTTGATATGAAGAATACCACCGGGCCAAAAAGACCTGTAACTCACCGACTTGAAGCGACTCACGGACGAGAATCGAAAGAAGCATCCACCTGTTTTCCACGCCAGCATGGCAATAACAAGCTGCTCCGTCACCTGTAACTTTACTGGCCTGACCTAAAGCCTGCGATCAGTACCGCAGCTCCCCACCAATTACCATTCTGCCTTAAATCATGTGCCGCCAAATTTGACGGTCTAGCGCTCTCACGCAGTCAATCGGCGACGCGTCATAAATTGTGTCTACGTTCAGCAAACCGAGGCAGAATATCGTTGGATAAGAGAGGGGCTAATATTTTTAAGGAGCTTCTGACTCAATCTGGACGGAGTAGACTTGATCCGTCAACAAGGTGTTCAGCGTTTGTTCAGAAGCTCCATTCGTAGAATCCAGCATAGAGAAGCTGTGTGCTTAATATCGCGCCACGATTAACAGAATTCAGCCTTAAAGTGGCGCCATCTTACACCTGTATTAGAACGATCTAATCGACGATGGCCAAAAGCTCGACGTCAAAAACCAATGTCGCATGCGGGCCAATAGCGCCGCCGGCTCCTTTCTCGCCATAGGCCAGAGCAGAGGGCACATACAAACGCCATTTCGCGCCTTCTTGCATTAATTGCAATGCTTCAGTCCAGCCAGCGATGACCCCGTTGACGGGGAATTCTGCAGGCTCGCCACGATCGTAAGAGCTGTCGAACACGGTGCCGTCGATTAAAGTGCCGTGGTAGTGGGTGCGAACTTTGGCCGTGCTACTGGGCGTAGCGCCCTTACCTTCATTTAACACTTCGTACTGCAGCCCCGATTCAGTGACCGTAATACCATCGCGTTTGGCATTTTCAGCGAGAAACTTGACACCTTCGGCAGACAACTTACCTGCCTCTTCCGCCTGCTTTTTCTGCACTCGATCATTCACTTCTTCAAAGGCAGCCTTCATTACCTCGGTATCAACTTGAATGGGCTGACCTGTAAAAGAGTCACTAATACCCTCGATCACAGCGTCCAGAACGAGCTCATCAAAAGGACTGCCCGCCAACTGATCGCCCATCTGGCGGCCAATGCCGTAGCTAACTTGTTGCTCAACAGTAGTAAATTTGTCCGACATAAATCTTTACTCATCAAAAGAAAATAGCATGTTAACACGACAAAATTCAGCAAGGCGCTGCAAAATCCAGCGGATCCCAATCATTGAGGTGCATTCTATTTTGGTGTTGAATGAGCGACCCATTTTTAAACCCCAATTATTCACTTTAATCAGGAAAAATTATGTCTGAATCTATTCAAGGAAAAACCGCTATCGTTACCGGTGCAGCCAGTGGTATCGGTGCGGCTGCGGCAGAAATATTTGCCCAAAAAGGCGCTAAAGTAGTGATCTCCGATATCAATGCAGAGGGAGGCCAGGCAACCGTTGAGCGTATCGTTGCCGCCGGTGGCGAAGCGGTGTTTCAGCCTTGCAATGTGGCGATTGAGGCCGATGTTATCGCTCTGGTCAAGAAGGCTGTGGATACCTACGGGCGGCTTGACATTGCCTTCAATAATGCCGGTGTTGAAGGCGAAGCGGCCACCACGCCCAATTGCAGCATAGAAAATTTTGACCTGAACATCGACGTCAATCTGAAAGGCGTGTTCATGTGCATGAAGTACCAGATCAATCAGTTTCTCGCCCAGGGCGACGGTGGGGCCATCGTCAACACCGCCTCGGTAGCCGGGCTGGTGGCCGCCAAAGGTTTGCCCGCCTACGTTGCCGCAAAACACGGCGTCGTTGGCCTGACAAAAACAGCAGCCATTGAATTTGCCAAGAAAGGGATTCGTGTTAACGCGGTGTGTCCCGGTGGCATTCGGACCGAAATGCTGCAACGCGCCATTGACGAAAAACCCTGGGTTGAAAAGCAAATGCTTAAGCTCCAGCCCATCGGTCGTCTCGGCGACCCGGCTGAGGTTGGCAAGGTCGTGGTCTTTTTATGTTCCGACGACGCCTCTTTTGTCACCGGTCATGCCATGCCCGTCGACGGCGGTTGTGTGGCAATATAAGACCACAGGGCAAGTGAGCTAGTGCCAACTTGCCCTGTGTCCATTTTTTAACTTACCCGTTCAACATCAGAAGGAAGAACGCCATGGATTTTGTTGCCTTTGTCACTTTAGTTTTACTTGCTCAATACTTGTATTTTTGCGCCATGACCGGCAAAGCTCGCGACGAGTTCGGCATTAAAGCGCCCGCTACCACTGGCAATGACGTTTTCGAACGCACCTTACGCGTACAACTGAACACGCTGGAGCAGCTGTTTGTCACCCTGCCTGCAATGTGGCTTTGCGCCCACTATTTCAGCAGCACTTTTGCAGGCATCATGGGGCTAGTCTTTTTCGCTGGTCGCGTGCTCTACCGCAAAGCCTATATCGCCGACCCCAGCACGCGAACAACCGGCATGATGATGGGTTTTTTAGCCAATATAGTGCTTCTGATTTGCGCCACCCTTAGCGTCATTTTTTAAAGCATGCTCAACATTGGCATCAAGACACGAATCTTAATGCCAATGTTGAATTCATACGGCCCATTTGCTAGATTCCCATAATGTTGACGTTAACGTTAACGAAATAATAAAACATTGAATCTGCACCGCCTATGTTCGAGATTCCTCGGGGGCAGTAAAGCCCCCTTAAAAGAGAAACCCTATGAGCCGTATTCAATCGTCCATCAACCCGCAATCTGCTGCCTACAAAGAGAATGCTGAGCACTATGCAAAGCTGCTCGAGCAGCTGCGAGAACGCCACAGCGAAGCCGCCACAGGTATTCGCGAGAAGCTTATCGAGCGCCACCGAGAGCGCGGCAAAATGCTCGCTCGCGAACGCATCGACCAGCTGATCGACAGCCACACGGCCTTTCTGGAACTCTCCCCCCTCGCCGCCTACGGGCAGTACAAAAACGAGGTACCCTCGGCGGGCATTGTGACCGGCATTGGCCAAATCTGCAGCGTGACTTGCATGATTATCGCCAACGATGCGACGGTAAAAGGCGGCTCCTTTTTCCACGAAACGGTCAAAAAACACGTCCGCGCTCAGGAAATTGCTGATCAAAACAACTTGCCCTGCATTTATCTGGTCGACTGTGGCGGCGCTTATCTGCCCGAACAAGACCGCGTGTTTCCCGATAAAGAGCATTTTGGCAATACCTTTTATCGTCAGTGCCAAATGTCGGCCAAAGGTCTGCCGCAAATCTCCGCGGTATTTGGTGGCTGCACGGCGGGCGGCGCCTATATTCCCGCCCTGTCCGACGAAAATATTATGGTGCGTGGCAATGCGCGCATTCATCTCGGTGGGCCATCCATCGTCAAGGTCGCCATTAATGAAGAAATCGACGGCGAAACCCTTGGCGGTGCTGAAATGCACAGCAAGGTATCGGGGGTGAGCGACTATCTCGCCGACGATGAGAACGAAGCCCTGGCGCGGATTCGCGAAATTATGGCCAAACTTAACTGGCCAACAAAGTGTTACGCCGATACTCGCCCGGCGCTACCACCCCGCTACAGCCCGGAAGAGCTGCCCGGTGTGGTCAGCGCCAACCCGAAAATACCCTACGATGTGCGAGAGATTATCGCGCGACTCGTGGATGACAGTGATTTCCACGAGTACAAGCCCCTCTATGGCGACACCCTGGTCTGCGGCACGGCCTATATTCACGGCTACCCGGTGGGCTTGATCGGCAACAACGGCGCGTTGTTTTCAGAGTCTTCTTTAAAAGGTGCCCACTTCATTGAGCTGTGTAATCAGCGCAATACGCCCTTGCTGTTCCTGCACAACATCACCGGTTTTATGGTAGGTAGTGAAGCGGAGCGCGGCGGCATCGCTAAAAACAGCGCTAAGCTTGTTTATGCACAAGCCACATCCCGCGTCGCCAAGTTTTCAGTGATCGTCGGCGGTTCCTACGGTGCCGGCAATTACGGCATGGCCGGTCGCGGATTCTGGCCACACTTTTTATTCACCTGGCCCTCGGCCAATTGCGCCACCATGAGCGCCGATATCGCCAGCAACGTGATGACCGAATTACGTCGCTCCAGTATTAAAGGCGGTGCTGCCACAGACGAAGAATTGCAGGACATTGAAGACAATGTACGCGCCCAGTATGGCAAACAGAGCGACCCCTACTACGCCACATCGCGACTTTGGGATGACGGCATTATTGAACCCGCTGACACTCGCGATGTGCTTGGCCTGTGTTTGGCATTGGCCGCCGCTAAAGAGCCCGAAGAAGGGCCATCGCCGGTTTACCGAATGTGATGACGCATCTTCTACTCACTAACAATGCCTCCCTCTTGCCCTTATTAAAGGTGTGTCAGCCCCTATGATTAAATCACTGCTCGTTGCCAACCGTGGCGAAATTGCTGTGCGTATCATGCGCACGTGCCAGAAGCTCGGCATCCGCGCCGTTGCCGTTTATTCCGAGGCCGACCGCTACGCCCGCCACGTCGCCCAGGCTGATGAGGCTGTGCTAATCGGCCCCGCCGAGAGCGCCCAGTCTTACCTAAAAGCGGAAAATATCATTGTTGCAGCCCAACAAACCGGCGTCGACGCTATTCACCCCGGCTATGGTTTTCTCTCTGAAAGCGAGACCCTGATCAGCCTGTGCGAGCGCGAGGGCATTGTCTTTGTCGGCCCCAATCGCGAGGCCATACGGGTAATGGGCTCAAAGATAGAGTCCAAAGCCCTGGCGCAAAGTGCCGGTGTACCGACCATCCCCGGTTATCACGGTGCTGACCAATCTGAAGCCACACTATTAAACGCAGGCGACAACATCGGTTATCCGCTGATGATTAAAGCCAGTGCCGGGGGCGGCGGCAAGGGTATGCGCCGGGTCGACAACAGCGAACAACTGGCGCGGGAACTGCCACAGGCCAAACAGGAAGCGCTGGCCGGTTTCGGCGACGACAAGGTTTTACTTGAAAAACTGATTGAAGAGCCTCGTCATATTGAAGTGCAACTGGCCGCCGACCACCACGGCAATACCGTGCACTTGTTCGAGCGCGAGTGCTCGATTCAACGCAACCACCAAAAAGTGATCGAAGAAGCGCCCGCTGGCTTTCTCAGCGACGAACAGCGCCAGCTACTGTTCTCCAGCGCCATTACCCTCGGGCAGGCCGTTAATTACGACTCCCTCGGCACCGTCGAGTTCTTGCTCGACCAAAGCAGTGGTGAGGTGTACTTCCTCGAAATGAACACTCGTCTGCAAGTTGAACACCCCGTGACCGAAGCCATTACCGGCTTTGATTTGGTCGAGTGGCAAATACGCATTGCCGCTGGTGAAAACCTGCCCTGCGCGCAAGATGAAATCACCTGCACGGGCTGGGCCATTGAAGCCCGCGTCAACGCTGAAGACCCCGCCAACAATTATCGCCCCCAAACCGGCACCATCGCTCTCTACAGAGAGCCCGACGACAGCGACGTGCGCGTCGATAGTGGCGTGCAGGCCGGCTCTGTGCTCGGGCCTTATTACGACCCCATGCTGGCCAAAGTCATCGGCAGGGGCAACAACCGAGAGCAGGCGCGTAGCGCGCTGCAGCGCGGCCTCAACACCTACACGCTGAGTGGTGTCGGTACTAACCTCAGCTTTTTAGCCGATATTCTGCGCCACCCCTACTTTGTCGACAAAGCCCTGACTACCCAGTTTTTGGATGCCTCTTTTGCCGGCGGCTGGCAAGCCAAAAGCAGCGACAACAAAACCGTTATTTGCGCGGCCATTGCACGCATTATGTTGCTTGAAAAACGAAATCCACAGGTGCATCACTCTCCCTTCCAAACACTCGGTGCCTTCCGTGTGCTCAACAGGGCTGGCCTGGCGGGACAGAGCCGCATCATTTTAAAAAACGAGCTTGATGACACCGGTCGTATTCACCTCCTCACAATCAGTGGCTCTCAAGGTAATTACCAACTGAATTCGCAAGTCATCGGTGAAGACGACGCCACCAGTGAGCACACTATTCTCGCTGGCTGGATAGGCGAACAACGCCTGCAATTTGAAATTGACGGCCATAGCCAGAACTTTGACATCAACAACACTGACGATGCCATCTCTCTTACTAACAAAGACACAAGCCAGTGCTATCTCTGCCTCACTGAGCAAGATCTCGCACTGGGTAAGAGCCATAATGCCACTGGTGGCGATAGCAGCATTACCGCCTCGTTACCCGGCCAAGTGGTCGAAATCAACGTTGCCAGTGGCGCTAGCGTCAATAGTGGCGACACGCTGGTGGTACTCGATTCAATGAAACTGCTGCATAATCTTACCGCCGCGACCGATGGCGTGGTCGGCGAAATTTTTTGCAGCGTCGGCGACAGCGTTGAAGGCGGCGCCGTACTGATTGAATTAGAGCCCACCAAATAAATATTTTTGTTCCGACCTTTACCCCTAACCCCTAACCCCTAACCCAGACAAGCTGAGGACAACCATGAACCAACTGTATTTTTCTGAAGAACAAAACATGCTGCGCGAGCAGATCCGCCGCTTTGTCGAGCAGGAGATCGTACCCAACGGTGAAGCTTGGGAAGAAGACGGCTTTGTGCCCCGTGATGTACTGCGCAAGATGGGCGACCTCGGCTTCCTCGGCATTCGCTACGGTGAGGAGTACGGCGGCAGCAATATGAACACCCTGGGCAGCGTGATACTTGCAGAAGAATTGGGGCGCTCCAGTTTTGGCGGCTTTGCGGTCACCGTCATGGTACATACCGACATGGCCTCTCCCCATCTGGAGAACTTCGGCAACAAAGCCCAGAAAGACAAATACATGCCCGACCTTATCAGTGGCAAGAAAATTTGTGCCGTGGGCGTGACTGAGCCCGATGCCGGTTCCGACGTTGCCGGTATGCGCACCACAGCAGTGGAAGATGGCGACAGCTATGTGCTCAATGGCAGCAAAATGTTTATCACCAACGGCGTTAAAGGCGACGTTTACTTTGTCGCCGCCAAAACTGACACGAGCGTCAAAGCCTCCCGTGGCATCACCATTTTTATTGTTGAAAAAGGTATGCCCGGCTTCACTGTTAGCCGTGCTCTCGACAAGCAGGGCTGGCGCAGCTCTGATACGGCCGAGCTAGTTTTCGATAACTGTCGAGTACCCAAAGAAAATATTCTCGGCGAATTGAATAAAGGCTTCTACTCCATCATGCGCAACTTCCAGAATGAGCGCACGGTACTGGCTGCTCAGTCAATGGGTGAAGCAGCCAAGGCACTGGAGATCACCCTACAATACGTGCAGGAACGCAAAGCCTTTGGTGAAACCCTGTGGGACAAGCAAGCCATCCGTCAACGCTTAGCCATGCTACAGGCGAAGGTAGAAGCGGGGCGCCAGCTCACCTATCACGCCGCCTGGCTCGACGCTATGGGGCAGGACTGCGTTAAAGAAGTCTCCATGGCAAAAGCGTTCTGCTGTGAATTAGTAAATGAAACGATGTACACCTGTCAACAATTCCACGGCGGTTTTGGTTACATCCGCGAGAGCACCATTGAGCGCATGGTGCGAGATGCCCGAGTGCAAAGTATTGGCGGCGGCGCCACAGAGGTGATGCTGGAGGAAATCTCCAAGCGCTCTATTATCGGCTAAATTATAAAACAGTCTGGCGCCACAAAAAAACCGGGATCTTCCCGGTTTTTTTGTGGCTTATTTTTTTATTCCTAAGTTTGTGCCTAAGAAATAAATAATAAAGGCACCACTACTTAAAACCATTCTTATACTGTGGCTAAAAAAAGACCCATGCTGCTGTGGCCTATGCAGGCACAAACCCTTTCTTTGCTATATCAATCACATATCACAGCAAATTGAGAAGCAATCATCAACTTGACTGATCGCAAATTGTCCAAAATAAGAACTCAACTTATAGTGTTTTGCTAATTCATAAAAAAGTTCAGGCGTGGACATCATGAAGCACATCCTTGTTGTTGAAGACAGTCCGATGGTATTAAAGGTACTTAAGCAATTCATTTCTCAGCACGACGATTTAAAACCACAATTTGCTGAAACTTTGAGCCAGGCAACGGAACTCATTGCCCGTGCCACAACACCTTTTTTTGCCTGCCTTGCCGATCTGAGTTTACCCGATGGTCCTAACGGCGAAATTGTCGAATTTTGTCTCGCTAAGAAACTACCTACCATTGTTTTAACGGGCAGCTACAACGAAGAAAACAGAAAATTACTGCTTGCCAGAGGTGTTGTGGATTATGTGGTAAAAGAAAGCCGTTTCGCTTATGAACACGCCGTAAAATTGCTGAGCAGATTAACGAAGAATGAAAAAACCCAAGTACTCATTACCGATGACTCTGATACCGAAAGAGCACATCTAAAGAAATTATTAAAGACCCACCTATTCCAGGTGACTGAAGCGAGAAACAGTCAGGAGGCGATCACTATTCTCGAAAAAAAACCGTCTATAAAACTACTCATCACTGACTACAACATGCCCGTCATGGACGGCATAGCACTGACCAAGCATGTGCGCCGAAAAATGGGCAATAATCAACTCATCGTCATCGCTCTATCTTCAGAAAACGACCGTTATTTATCGGCGCGCTTTATTAAAAATGGAGCCAGCGATTTTCTCAAAAAACCGTTCATACATGAAGAGTTTTACTGCCGAATAATGCACAATCTGGAGGAGAGAGAACTACTGGAAAAAGTTCAGAATCATGCCGATAGAGACCATTTAACCGACCTTTATAACCGCCGCTATTTCAATGCAAAAGCTGAACAAATGATCCTTGAACACGATAAACTCGGTATCACCATGTCTCTTTGCATCATGGCCATCGACAACTTCAACACAATAAACGACGAACTCGGACACGACTGTGGAGACCATCTATTAATTGAGTTTGCAAAATCATTAACGAGCAATATCGGCATGTTTGTCGTCGCCCGTTATGGGGGTGGTGAATTTGCCCTTCTCATGCCAAAGTTCACTGCAGAGAAAGCCGCCAAGCTCATCAATGAATTTAGGGATTTTACAAGCACGCAAGCCATCCCTTACCGGGATAAAGAAATTAATTTCACTCTCAGCGCAGGAATATGCGAAATAGAAAACAACGACTTCTCTGCCGCTCAGATGTCCAGCTACACGTCTTTGCGGAGAGCAAAGAAACAAGGCTACAACTGCGTCATTCACACCAGTCCAGCTTAACGACAACTAGCAAAGTCTATTTCAGCTTGCCGATACACTATAAAACCAGTCTCTATTAAACCACAAGAAAAGCAATGCTCATTCCCAGAGAGGCTGTCGTAAATGCCAGTAGAATCATATAAGCAGGGCGCGCATTTGCTCCAGCTCAGCACTGGCTCTATTTTTTTCCAGCACATGTAAAACACCCTCATTGCGTAAGGCTGAAATCATCCGGCTGGCGGTTTCGGTGGTGATACCCAACATTGCACCCATGTCTTCGCGGGAGGGCAGAAAAAAGTCACTCCTATCACTAATAGCTGACAGGTGCAGTAACAGGCGGATTACACGCTGGCGGGCTTGTCCGGTCGACAGTTCGGTTATCCAGTAATCGGCATCACAGGAAATTTTCTGCCAACGGGCGATCATTTGTTGATGTAAACGCGGCGTATCACGGTTGATACGCTGAACTTCGGACACCGGAATTCGGCACACAGTGAGTGGCTCGAGCGCTTCGGCACAATGGGCATAGGGCAAGCCAGCAAGCACCTCGATACCCACCAAGTCGCCTTTTCCCAGCAGACGAACAATGCGATAGTGGCCATCAGAACTATAGTTGACTAGTTTCACCAGGCCACTGCGAATTGTGTAGACAAAGTCGGGACTATCGTCGCTGCGATACAAGGTTTGAAACGGTTTAAGCTGCAGATCGACGATGGGTTGATGAATAAGCTTAAAATCGTCTTCATTGAGGTCGGCAAATAACACCAGGTCACGGATACCGCACATCTCACACTTGCTAAGCTCGCGCCAGACTTCATCGATGACTTCAATTTTCACACGTTTTCCCGCTCGCTCATTCAACGTTCAACCCCAGGCTCTTCTCTCTATTCGGCCGCCTGCTGTGTATTCATAACACGCAAGCCCCTAAATGGCCATATCACTGAGCACTGGCATTCGTAGCACAGTCCAATGCAAGGGGCTCCTTGCTCAAAATTATGACTACCGGCAGTTAATTTTTTTTCAATCTTTTGAAAAACCTGCACTAATACACACTGGTTAAGCCGACAAACTGCCATGATGCTGTCTTAGCGATAAAGTAGACAGTCTGCACCCTTGCAATAGAACACGGAAAAACCATGATTAAGCGCCTTATATTCCGCATCATAATGCTTGGGGTCATTGCCACTGGCATCATGGCCTATATTGCCTCACTGAACGGCATTAATATTCGCCAGTTGATACCGGAATTTAAGTGGCCCCAGTTGCCCGAGTTGACTCTACCCTCTGTGCCAGATATCAAACTCCTGGACAACAGCGAAAATGAAACTCGGCCCGCAACGATCAGCAAAGTGTATAAATGGCGCGGAGATGATGGTGGTTGGCACTTCAGTGAGAACTTACCGGAGGGTGTAGAGCCCGAGCAGGTTATTTTCATTAATTCCGACACCAACGTCATTCAGGGACTCCCTAAGCCCGATCCCGATAAAGTAATGAGCGAGCATGCACCGACCAATGATCTGCCGGCCACACCAGAGCCCGCTCAGTCAGGAGATCTCAGCCCGTACCATAAAAAAACCATCGACAAGTTGCTCGATGATGCCCGTGGTGTGCAGGACATAATGGATCAACACAGCCGTGATTTAGAAAAAGCCTCTCAGGGCCTGTAAGTTTTTCAGCGGCTCTGTTACTACGCTGACCTTAAGTTGACCGACTAAATCGGCCAGAACCTAACCAGCCAGCCTGCTGCACTTCATTGCGCACTGTATTCAACACCACAGCCTCCATCAGTTTGACACCTTAGCCCTTAAAAACCCGTCAATTCTTTGACAAACCATTCCGTGAATCACATAAGCGACTGTATTTGCTCTATAAATTTTAGTGGCATAGTTAGTGCTTAAACACTTTCAATTGGCTTTTTGTGCCTGTGCTCTCAAGTGAGATATTGACAAATAGCACACCCATTAGCGAACACAAGGATTATCAAGGCTTGAATAAGACAGCAGCAATAACCGTTATCATTGTCGCCCTCCTCATCGTCGGTGGCAGCGGTGCATGGTTCTACTTTAACAGCGAAACACCCGCGACCGAGGCTACTTCAAGCAGAGCGATTGAAGCGCGAGGCGAAAGTTACTATCTAGCCCTTGAACCCCCTTTAATTGTTAACTTTGTTTACAAAGACACTCTGCGTTATCTGCAAATGACCCTTTCTGTGATGAGTCACGAGCCAAAGATACTCGAGCAGGTCACTCATCACATGCCCGCCATTCGTCATCGACTGATCATGCTTATCAGCAACAAAGGCTTTGACGAACTCAATGGCAAAGACAACAAAGAAGCCCTGCGTGAAGAAATGCTGCTCGAAATCCGCAATATTATTCAGGCCGAGCAAAACAAAACCCACAACCCCGGCCAAGTGGAAGCAGTGTATTTCACCGGCTATGTGATGCAGTAATGGCCGATTCAGATTCCACCACGGATACAGGTACGAATACAAATACCGAAGAAGTCCTCACCCAAGAGGAAATTGACGCGCTGCTAACCAGTGTGGAAGAGGACGAAAACAACGGCCAGACTGCCGAGGACAGCGGCACCATTGTCCCCGGCATCGGTCACGTCCGCAGCTTTGACTTTTCCCGCCAGAGTCAATCACTCAGCTCCGGCCTGCCCCTGCTCAATGTTATCCACGAGCGTTTTGCGCTGCACTTTTGCGAAAGCATCTTCAACACCTTGCGCTGCTCCAACAACGTTAAACTTGTTGACGCACGAGGTGCACCGTTTATCGACTACTTGCACACCCTGGAGTTGCCCTCCCATATTAATTTCATTCATCTATCGCCCATGAAGGGTATCGCCCTCGCAGTATTTGATAACAACTTGATCACCAATGCCACGAGTAGTTTCTTTGGCGGCTCGATGAAAAAAGAAGTGATCGCCGACAAATCAGACTTCACACCGGCTGAAATGCGTATCGCGAATATGCTCTTGCAGAAAGTGATGAGTGATTTACAGGTCAGTTGGAAGGCCGATATTGAAATTCACCCTGCAGCCAAACAAACCGAGATCAACCCCGATTTTGCCCAATTAATGAACCCCTCCGAGCAACTATTGGTGAGTCGTTTTGACATCATTTTCGAGGGCACTCAGGGCGTTTTTGAACTCGCCATGCCCATGGCCATGATCGAGCCTTATCGTGATCAGCTATCGGTAACCTACCAATCCGAAAAACGCGACGACCAGGGTGCGTGGGCGCCGGTGATTATTGATGAACTAAAAACCACCAATGTCAATCTCAGCAGCACTCTGGGTACGGCTCAATTAACGCTTGGGGAGATTCTTCGACTCGACACGGGGGACATCATCCCCATGGACGTCAAGGACACAGTCACCCTCTATGCCGAGGGCGTACCGATTTTTGAGGGTGAATATGGCGCCTTCAACGACAAGAATGCCATCAAAATTCGCAACAAAAAGTATCGGCCCTAGGGCTGTTAACAGCGCACAGACAACGCAAAGCAGTGGAGACTCTCTATGAGTGACGACGAAAACAAGGAAACGGGTGGACTTGAAACCGGCCCCGCATCCACAACCAACGAGGACTACGCCACCGCACCCCTGAAAGACCTTGCCGAAGGCAACCCAGTGGCGAGCGGCAGCAATGCGCCAATGGGGGATGAGCAAGACATTAATCTCGATGTCATTCTCGACGTGCCCATTACTATTTCGGTAGAGATAGGCCGCACCCAGGTGCCGATTCGGGATTTACTGCGTTACTCCCAGGGATCGGTCATTGAGCTGGACAGACTGGTGAGTGAGCCCCTCGATGTCCTTGTCAACAACACCCTCATTGCCCACGGCGAAGTCGTGGTGGTTGATGACCAGTTCGGCATTCGTCTCACCGATGTCATCAGTCCCAGTGAGCGCGTTAAAAAACTCAAATGAAAACACCTCAATTCTTGTTCATACTTCTCGCATGGCTTTTAGCGCTTAGTACTCAGGCGGCCGAGCCCAGCAATATGCCAATGGCGGACACCTCTGGCTACTTTTTACAACTGCTCAGCGGCCTTGGCCTTGTACTGTTAAGCATCGCCGTGCTCGCCTGGCTGCTAAAACGTATTAATCGTCTACCCAATCGCGACCTCAAAAACCTCGAATTGCTTGCCTCGCTCTCCGTCGGCCAGCGCGAACGTGTCGTTATTGTGCGCGCCGGCTCTACTGAACTGGTACTGGGTGTTGCACCCGGCAATATTTCTAAATTGGGCGAAATAGCCACCACCTCAAGAACAGAGCCAAACTCCTTCAACGACACCGAAGACGACACCGAGAACAATAAGGAGCCCTCAAAAGAGGCTTTTTCCGCTCTTATCGCCAAAGTACGCGGAGGCAATGCATCATGAAATTGTCGACCTCTTTGTTCCTGCTGGGTGTAACACTACTCACATCAATCCCCGCTTTCGCTGAACAAGGCATCCCACTAGTGACCGTGACGACGGGAGCCGCAGGCGAGCAATCCTATAGCCTGAAGGTTCAGGTTTTACTGCTGATGACAGCGTTAAGCCTGCTGCCCGCAGCCCTGATTGCGATGACCTCTTTCACCCGTATTCTGGTGGTCTTCGCCATTTTACGCCAGGCACTGGGCACGGCACAGACACCTTCCAACCAGATTCTCCTCGGCCTAACGTTGTTCACCACCTTATTTGTGATGACCCCAGTACTGGAAAAAGCCTATCACGACGGTATCGCGCCCTACATGGAAGAAAAACTCGACTTTAACGAAGCCGCCACCAAAGCCATCGCCCCCTTTCGAGAATTCATGCTCAATCAGGTGAGGGAAAGTGATGTGGCTCTGTTTGTCGATATGGCGGGTGATGTAGAGGTCGATGATATTAGAGACGTCCCGCTGAAAGTCTTGCTACCCGCCTTTTTGGTCAGCGAATTAAAAACGGCCTTCCAAATCGGCTTTTTGATCTTTATTCCCTTTTTGATTATCGATCTGGTGGTCGCCAGTGTCCTGATGTCAATGGGCATGATGATGCTCTCGCCAGTACTTATCTCTCTACCCTTCAAGATTATGTTGTTTGTATTGATTGATGGCTGGGCACTGATTGTTAGCACGTTGGCGGCTGGGTTTTATGTCTAACAAAAGAATATGTAAAAAGAGCCTGTCTATCGTTAAAGGAGAAAAAGATGACACCTGAATCCGTTATGGATCTCGGCTACGACGCCATCCATGTCACCATGCTGCTCGCCGCACCACTACTGCTGGCCGCACTCGCCATTGGCCTGGCAATCGGCGTCTTTCAGGCAGCCACACAAATCCAGGAAATGACCCTGAGCTTTATCCCCAAGCTGATCGCCATGGCCATCGCGGGCATGATTGCCGGGCCCTGGATGCTCAATATCCTACTCAATTTCACCTTGAATTTATTCGCCAGTATCCCGGAAATAACCGGTTAAACGACGCCAGCCACGGTGGAATTTTCAATCAACGATATTATGCGCCTGGTCACCAGTCTGATGTGGCCACTGCTGCGTGTGGGTAGCTTCGTGCTCGCCTCCCCCATACTCGGAGCCCAATCGATTCCCGTGCGTACCCGCATCGTTCTCACCCTGGCCATCGCCTGGATACTGGCCCCCATCGTTCATACCCCAGAGATCAACCCCCTCAGCGCTAGTGGCTTGTTAATCAGCCTGCAGCAAATTGCCCTGGGGCTGGGCATGGGCTTTATTTTCCATATGGCCTTTGCCACCGTGGTGATTGCCGGGCAAAACATTGCTATGGCCATGGGCCTCGGTTTTGCCTCCGCCGTGGACCCCCAAAACGGGGTACAAGTGCCGGTGGTGAGTCAGTTTTATATGATTCTCGCCACATTGCTCTTCCTCGCTCTCGATGGCCACCTGCTGCTGATCCAAACCATTCACCACAGCTTCGAACTATTACCTGTCGGCGCTCAGTGGCCCCGTGATCTGGCCTGGAAAATCGTCCAGTGGGGCAGTCAGATGTTTGTCAGCGGCCTGCTGATCGCTCTACCGGCACTGGCATCGTTGCTATTGGTCAACCTCGCCTTTGGTGTTATCACCCGCTCAGCACCGCAACTCAATATTTTTGCTGTGGGCTTTCCCATAACCTTGCTCGCTGGCTTTGCTCTGATTTTACTGAGCCTGCCCTCGTTTTTACCCCTTATCAGCGACGCCTTTGAAAGCGTCTTCAAACTCGCCCCGACCCTCCTGGAGCCCTAAATGGCCGAACATGAGAGCGGACAGGAGCGCACCGAAGAGCCGACCCCCAAGCGTCAACAAGACGCAAAAAAGAAGGGGCAAATGGCGCGCTCGCGCGAACTCAACACGATGATTTCTCTGCTGGTCGGCGCCGGGGGCCTGATCATTTTTGGCAGCACCATGATCGGCAAACTCTCAGAACAAATGACAAGCTATTTGACCATGAGTCCCGCAGGCATGGACGATCCAGAGGTGTTAACGGCCACCGTTGGCGGTGCGCTCGGCAACGGCATATTGATTTGTGTGCCCTTCTTTTTGTTACTCCTGGTATCGGTTTTCGTCGGCCCCCTGGCAATGGGCGGCTGGGCTTTCAGCCCCTCGTCTATGGCCTTTAAAATCGAGAAGGTCAACCCACTCAAGGGCATAGCAAAAATGGTCTCGGCCAAATCATTAATGGAGCTAGCCAAAGCACTGGGCAAGTTCTTTCTGGTGGGCACGG
Source organism: uncultured Gammaproteobacteria bacterium (assembly GCA_913058345.1). Lineage (GTDB taxonomy): Bacteria > Pseudomonadota > Gammaproteobacteria > Pseudomonadales > Porticoccaceae > Reddybacter. The sequence goes on along the minus strand of CAJXQR010000008.1, from coordinate 86,250 downwards.
TCGCCACGGTGGTTATTTGGCAAACCTTTGATCAACTCCTACTGCTGGCGAGTCAAGATGTCGAAACAGCACTTAGTGATTTTGCCATTATTGCCGGGTTTTCCTTTCTCAGCTTTTGCACAGCCCTCATTTTAATTGCCGCCATCGATGTGCCCTTCCAGCTCTGGGAGCACAAGCGGCAGTTGAAAATGACCAAGCAGGAAATTAAGGACGAGAGCAAAGAAAGCGAAGGCCGCCCCGAGGTGAAAAGTCAGATCCGCATGCTGCAGCGGGAAATGTCTCAGCGCCGCATGATGGACAACGTGCCCACCGCCAATGTGGTGATCACCAATCCAACCCACTATGCCGTCGCCCTGAAGTATGACGATCTCGGTCCGCGGGCACCCGTCGTCGTCGCCAAAGGCAAGGGCGAAATTGCTCAGCGCATTCGCAAGCTGGCCGCAGAACACGATGTGATGACCTTTTCCGCGCCCCCTCTGGCGCGAGCTATTTATGCCAGCACCGAGATTGACCGAGAGATCCCAGCCCAGCTCTATCTCGCGGTAGCCCAGGTGCTCGCTTATGTTTACCAACTCAAATTACCAGTGGTAGCGGGCCAGCCAGCCCCTCAACCGCCGACCGACATCCCCATTCCAGACGAACTATCGGTGCCTGAAGATAGTCGTGAAGAGACCAGCGGAGAAAGCGCATGAATACCGCCACCAACAATACCGGCGCACCGCCTGACAAGCTCACGCAGAAAATTATTACCGGCATCGGCACACCGCTTATCGTGGTAATGATGCTAGCAATGATCATCCTGCCACTGCCACCCGTGATGTTGGATGTCTTTTTTACCTTTAACATTTCTTTTTCGCTGATCGTCCTGCTGGCAGTTATTTACGCCGAACGACCACTGGAATTCACCGTTTTCCCCACGGTGTTACTGGTTGCCACCCTGCTACGGCTAGCCTTGAATATCGCCTCGACACGAGTGGTCTTACTCGAGGGCCACAGCGGGACCGACGCGGCGGGCAAGGTCATTCAGGCCTTTGGCGACTTTGTCGTGGGCGGCAACTACACCGTGGGATTAGTGGTGTTCGCGATTCTCGTGATTATTAATTTCGTGGTGGTCACTAAGGGCGGCGGGCGAATCTCAGAAGTATCAGCCCGGTTTACACTGGATGCCATGCCCGGCAAGCAAATGGCCATTGACGCCGATCTTAATGCTGGCGCCCTGACACAGGAGCAGGCCCGAATACGCCGTGAAGACATCGCCCGAGAGGCCGATTTCTATGGCTCAATGGACGGTGCCAGTAAATTTGTGCGCGGTGACGCGGTCGCCGGTATCTTGATTCTGGTCATTAACATCGTCGGCGGCATGGCGATCGGTACTTTTCAACACGATCTCAGTGTCTCCCAATCGGCCCACAACTATGTGCTGCTCACCATCGGTGATGGCCTGGTGGCACAAATACCTTCGCTTTTGCTGTCGACAGCGGCGGCGATTATCGTTACCCGTGCCTCCGATGCCCAGGATATGGGCGAGCAGATGGGCTCCCAGTTGTTTCAGTCGCCCAAAGCGCTGATTATTACCGCGGGCATTATGGCAGCGCTGGGCATCATCCCCGGCATGCCTAATTTCGTCTTTCTCTTATTGGCCGCATTGCTCGGTGGAGGGGCTTTTTTCCTTATTCAGAAAGATAAAATCCAAGAGCAGGCCGAACCGATAGCTGAACCTGTCGCTCCGCCGGTCGAAGCCAAAGAACTCAGCTGGGATGATGTCACTACCGTCGATCCCATCGGGCTCGAAGTGGGTTATAGACTGATTCCATTAGTTGATAAAAACCAGGATGGCGAGTTACTGACTCGCGTCAAAGGCGTGCGCAAGAAACTCTCGCAAGATCTGGGATTTCTGGTGCAAGCAGTGCATATTCGCGACAACCTCGACCTGTCACCCAGCGCCTATCGTATTACCTTACACGGCGTCCCTCTGGGTGAGTCTGAGATACACCCCGGCAAAGAAATGGCCATCAACCCCGGCCAGGTATTCGGCACCTTGAATGGTGTTACCACCAAAGATCCCGCCTTTGGCCTGGAGGCCTTGTGGATAGAACCCAACCTGCGCGATGAAGCACAGGCCATGGGGTATACCGTGGTCGACTGCAGCACAGTCATAGCCACCCACCTCAGTGAACTGCTAAAACAACATGCCCATGAGCTACTCGGTCACGACGAAGTGCAACAGCTGCTCGACCTACTGGCTAAATCCTCCCCCAAACTAGTGGAAAACCTGGTGCCCGGCACACTGTCCCTGAGTGTCGTGCTCAAAGTGATGCAAAACCTGCTGGAAGAGAACATACCGATTAAAGATGTACGCACCATCGCCGAGTCCTTGGCGGAAAACGCTGCAAAGAGTCAAGAAGCCGACGTTTTGACGGCACAGGCCCGCGTGGCGCTGAGCCGCACGATCTACCAACAGATCAATGGAATGGCCCCTGAGCTACAAGTTATGACGCTCGACCCAGAGTTGGAACAGATATTGCTAAACGTATTACAAGGCTCGGCAACGAGTGGCGGATTAGAACCAGGATTAGCGGACAATATGCTTCAACAAATCAGCAGCTCAGCACAGGCACAGACAGCACAGGGACAAACTCCGGTTTTGTTAGTCGCAACAGCTCTGCGCACCTGGCTATCCAATTTAGTAAGAGCCGCAAACCCGGGGCTGCACGTACTGTCCTATGAGGAAGTACCACCCAGTAAGCAACTCAAGGTTATTCATTCCGTCGGTAGGTAGTTAGATAATTAATCCAGCGGGGCACGGGCCCTGAGACCAGTGAGAACACGAAAAACTGGTCAACTCGAAGAAGGTGGAAAACATGAAAATTAAGCGATTCACGGCTGAAACCATGCGCGAAGCAATACGCAGCGTGAGGGAAACCTGGGGCCCGGACGCTGTTATTCTCTCCAACAAAAAGCTTGGCAACGGTGTTGAAATCACGGCGGCCATTGACTTCGAAGAAGAGGAAGTAGAAAAGCTGGCCACGGAGATGGCCCCTTCATCCGTTGCTAACGACACGACCGCTCAATCGCACATCCAACCAACACCCAACAAACCGGTAGCGGCACCAGTGCGGCCAACAGCTGCCGCCCAACGGCAAACGGCAACCCTTAGCGGCGACCAGTTGAACCGGCAGGACAGCTTGTTAAGCACGAGTCCTGCTCTCGATAAACAGCCCGATTTACTGTCGAATCTTCGCCAGGAAATATCGGATCTTCGTGGGCTGATCGAGGGTGAGCTCACGCAAATGGCCTGGCGGGAAATAGGTCAACGCAACCCCCGTAAAGCCGCATTAATGAGGAAACTCAACGGCCTTGGCTTAAAAAGGGATCTCTGTGCCCAACTGGCTTCCAAAAATGTGCTGCACGGTGACGATGGTACCGCCTGGAAGAAAACCTTGATTGAGCTCGCCTCAATGCTGGCTGAAGGCGATCACAATTTACTCGAAACCGGTGGTACCTATGCCATTATTGGGTCAACGGGGGTTGGCAAAACCACCACCGTTGCCAAACTAGCCGCACAATACGCTCTACGCCACGGTGCCGACAAAATCGGTCTGATTACGACTGACTGTTTCCGCATCGGCGGTGTGGACCAGCTCAGCACTTTCGGCCGACTACTCGATATCCCTGTTTTTTTGGCGACCGATCGCTTTGAGCTATCAGATATTCTCGACCAGCTCAGCAACAAAGAACTCATTCTTATCGACACTGCGGGCATGAGTCAGCGCGATGTAGAGTTATCCAAACAACTCGCCACACTGACCGGCGCTGGACACGATATCCAGTTCTACCTGACCTTGTCGGCTACCGCACAGCAAGCCATCACCAGCGAAATCATGCGCGTCTTTAGCGACATTACGCTTGCCGGCACCGTTGTCACCAAGGTCGATGAGGCAGCCAGTCTCGGCGGCGTACTCAACGTTCTGATCAACTATCAGCTACCCACACTGTTTATCAGCAACGGACAGAAAGTGCCCGAAGACCTACACCCCGGCTCTTCCATTGAACTGGTTAAAATTGCCCGTGACTTATTTCAACGCAGCGGTGCTTACCAGCCTATAATAGATCCTGAGACCACCCGGCCAACCACCCACACACCCACTACTCATGAGGGGAATCGATTCCATGGCTAATCATTTACCAAGAGCAAGAAAGCCCCACCAAAAACCGGTTCGGGTCATTGCGGTCACCAGTGGCAAGGGGGGCGTGGGCAAAACCAACATCTCTGTCAACCTCGCGGCCTCCTTTGCCAAACAGGGCGACAATGTCTTGCTAATGGACGCGGACCTCGGCCTCGCGAATGTCGACATTCTCTTCGATCTCCACCCAAAATTCGATCTTCGCCACGTCATTTCTGGTGAACGCAGCCTCGACGAAATTATCGTCGATGCCCCGCTGGGCCTGAAAGTGATTCCTGCCTCCTCTGGTGTATCGAGCATGGCTGATCTCTCCCCCGCTGAAAATGCAGGCCTGGTGCGCGCCTTCAGCGAGCTTGAGTTCCCCGTTGACACAATGATTGTCGATACGGCTGCCGGTATTTCTGACAGTGTGATCACTTTCTGCAAAGCCTGCCAGGAAGTCGTTGTCGTCGTTTGCGATGAGCCAACCTCCATCACTGATGCTTACGCGCTAATTAAGGTGATGAGCCGGGATCACGGTGTGACTCGCTTCCACATCCTCAGCAATATGGTTAACAGCAACGCCCATGGCGAGGAGCTGTTCCGCAAAATATCGCGCGTTACCGATCACTTTCTCGATATTGCCACCGTCCACATTGGCTCAATTCCCATGGATGACTACCTGCGCAAAGCAGTACGCCACCAAATGCCTGTAGTGGAAGCTTTCCCCCGCAGCCCGTCCGCTCAGGCCATTGCAAAGTTAGCAAAGACTATTGACAGATGGCCCACGCCCGAGCGAGCTAATGGCAATATGGAATTCTTTATCGAGCGTGTCGTCGGCTATCCGAGCGAGGAATACGCTGCATGACAAAAGCGGTTTTCTACGCTGATGAAGAATTCGGGAATAGCGAAGAGCTGGTTAACGAATACCTTCATCTAGTAAAGAAAATTGCTTTTCATATTGCTGCACGACTCCCTACCGGCATCGATGTTGACGATCTCACCCAGGTGGGCTTGATCGGTCTGCTCGAAGCGGCAAACAGCTACCGTCCAGGACATGGGGCCAGCTTTGAAACCTTCGCAGGGATCCGTATTCGCGGCGCTATTCTCGATGAAGTGAGGCGTTTTGACTGGTCGCCACGCAGTATTCAACAAAAGGCTCGGTGGCTGGCACAGGCTACTCGAAGCGCTGAAGTTGCATTACAACGCTGCCCCACGGACAGTGAAGTTGCCGCCCAGCTGGGTGTCGACATGGATGAATACTACCATCTACTGCGCGACACAGCCGCCTGTAAAGCTACGTTTGTGGATGCCAATGAAGTCGACCTGGTCGGTTCCGACACACCTCAGGACAGGGTCCACGATGCAGCCTTTCAAGCGGCATTGGCCACACATATCAAACAACTCCCCGAACGTGAAAAAACATTGATGTCACTCTATTACGACGACGAATTAAATCTCAAGGAAATTGGCGCAGTGCTCGATATCAGTGAATCAAGAGTCAGTCAAATCCACAGCCAGATACTCAGCAAGCTTCGCGCCAGTCTTTTAGCCTGGACATCTGACGCTGACGACGATATTCGCTAACTCGGGTACGCTTTAAATGGATATCCTCACCCTACTCGGCGTTATCTTTGCTCTTGTCGCCATTATTGGCGGCAATGCGCTGGAAGGTGGGCATCTGGACTCACTCCTCCAGCTCACCGCTTTCATGATTGTCTTTGGCGGCACCCTCGGTGCAATCATGGTGCAAACGCCCATCAATGTCTTTCTTCACAGTATGAAATTACTGCGCTGGATTTTCATCCCTCCCAAACTCGACGCCGCCACAACACTGCAAAAAATTATTGAGTGGAGCCAGATCGCACGCAAAGAAGGTCTCCTCGGTCTGGAAAACCTCGCCGATGAAGAAGATGAGCTCTTTACAAAAAAGTGCCTGCAACTACTGGTCGATGGCAACGAACCGGAGTCCATCCGCAGCACCATGGAAGTGGAAATTTCGACCAGGGAAGCCTTTGATATTAAAGGGGCAAAAGTCTATGAAGGCATGGGAGGCTACAGCCCCACTATTGGTATTATCGGCGCCGTCTTGGGCCTTATTCATGTCATGAATAACCTGGCAGACCCCTCCACCCTCGGCCCCGGTATCGCAGTTGCCTTTGTCGCCACCATTTACGGTGTCGGTATGGCCAATCTTTTTTTACTGCCCGCCGCAAATAAATTAAAAACCCTTATCAGCGACCGCTGTCATATCCAGGAAATGATTGTGGAGGGTGTTGTCGCCATTGCCGAGGGTGAAAACCACCGCAATATCGAAGCAAAATTACGCGGCTATTTTTAGCCTATTTATTATGGCCAGAAAACGCCTACAAGAAGAGCCTGAAAACCACGAGCGCTGGCTCGTTTCCTATGCTGACTTTATTACATTATTATTCGCGTTTTTTGTTGTCATGTACTCCATTTCGTCGGTCAATGAAGGGAAATTTCGTGTCCTTTCACACTCCCTTGTCGCCTCCTTTTCAAGCCATAGTCGACCCATGGACCCAGTGCAGTTCGGTACGCCCTCAACCGCCTTCCCGATTGCACTAAGCCCTTTAAACCGCACCCCCATAAAACTAGACCTACCCCAATCAATGCAAGAAGGGGCCATTAAAGTTGACCCCTCTGATGTTTCAAAAAAATCACCTGAAATTGAAGAAATTGGTCAAAGAATCAATAATGCTTTAGCAGAGCTGCTCAAAACAGAGCTGGTTTCTGTGCGTCAATCGGATAATTGGCTGGAAATAGAAATCAACAGTAAAGTCTTGTTTTCCAGTGGTAGCAGCACCCTCTCGCCCAGCGCCCGTCCCATGTTGCAAGCCCTGAGTGGCGTATTGAAAGGCCGAAAAAACAAAGTGCACGTCGAAGGTTTTACTGATAATTTGCCGATTAAAAACAGCATTTACCCCTCCAACTGGGAGCTATCGGCTGCGCGCTCGGCCACCGTGGTACGGCTTTTTGCCAGTTATGGCGTAACGCCAACCAACCTGGCCTCTATCGGCTTCGGCGAGTATCAGCCCAAGGTTGCCAATGACACGCCAGAGGGACGAGCGACAAATCGGCGCGTCGTTATTGTTATCATTGCCACTGGCTTTGATCCCCGCTTGAGAAACCGTTAAAGCACCTTAAATTTAAAGCACGTTGAACTCAGTGCGGAGCAAACAAAAACAGACACAGCAGGAGGCTGTATGGCTAAGGAAATAACCCCCACAGGTACGCCTCGCCCTTTACCCATTCTGCCGAGTCAGTCAGTGACCGACAAGCCGAAAAAGGTGCCTGTGCCACATAAAGAAAATGAATCTGACGATGAAAAAAAGCCAGATGATGATCCAATACACATTGATGAGTATATTTAAAACTGGCGCCTAAAGGCAGCCAGGTTTTACTATCGATAGCAACGCAATCATCTAGAAAAAACGCGCTGCAACAGTCTTTAAAAAAGATCTCTATATATAATAATCGATAACACTACGACCCTCTGACTGGCCCTTCGGAACAAGTCCCGGACCCGCTTCAAGTATCATCGACTCCCCTGAATCGCCGCCTGCCGAAAACCCCTCAGAACCCGACAACTGCTCCCGTGCCTGCTGGAAGCCCTGGTCTGAAACATCAGCGTTGGCAAGCTGCATACCACTGTCGGCAAACATTTCACGCAGTCGCGGCAAAGCAAGTTCCAGCGTCTCCCTGGCAGCGGAATTTGCCGCAAAAAAGGTCACACTTGTACGCTCACCTTCGGTCGCCACCTTAACCTCAATACTGCCTAGCTCACGTGGATTAAGGCGCAATTCGACCCCGGAATTATTTTGTCCGACCATCCACCGAATGCGGTTACCAACTTCAACATCCCAACCGGGCTGCCCCGCCGGTGTTTGTAAGGTAAAGAAACGAGGGGAAGCCGATTCCTGAGCCGCCGCATATTTCGCCGATTCAGCACCTGTGGCTGCCAATGCCGCGCTGCCACTGGCAACGTTGAGGCCCTGTGTCGGCGTATCAAGCACCTCATGAATACCACTACCACTAGATACAGCCAGATTAACGGAGTTTTGGGCCTCGGACTTACCCGCCAGCGTTGCCATAATACTTTGCCGAACCTGTTCAAACGTATCCTTGGAACCTGAACCATTCGATAAAACCTCAGCTGCCAATGGCGGTGTTACCGGTAGTTTTGGTGTCGTACTTTCTAGTAGTGATCCCTTGAGAGTTTTCCCGATACTGACCGTCAGATCGGACTCAATAGCGACCTCACTATCGGCCTCACTATCGAGAGCTTCATTCAATACAAGGTTTTGCTTACCCTGAGCAGAGCGCAGTAACTCTGGCATAGCCTTCGACAAAGTCGGGCTTGACTGGGATAACAAAGCCTCAGATTGAGACCGGCTAACAGCTGATCCCGGTTGCAATACTGCAGCTTGAGGCTGACTTACTGCCGCCGCTATCTGTTGATCTGCCGCGGCAAGCAGCTCATCCTCTGTTAAGGCCCTCCCAGGCTCAGCTCCTCCCAATGCTAAAGCAGGATGAACTGCATCCCCTGTTTCTTCACTGATAATGTCTTGCAGACCTTCTACCGCCGTCGGCGGCAAAAGCCCGTCTTCTGGCGGTAATTCATTGCCGCCCGTCACCGTGCTCAAAGGGTCAATACGGGTAGCAGGTTCAAGGTTCGCAAGGTCATCAGCCCCTAACACTGCTTCTACTTGCTCACCCATTGTGGCAAGTGGAAGCGCCCTCACTTGATCTCCCAGGTCTTTAACGAGTGTATTTTGGAGTCCATTACTGGACTGAGAATCCGACTTTTTAACTATCTCGGCACCCGTCGCTGATGAACCTTGCCTGTCATGACTACTCGCGGCACGACCCTTGTCAGTTACGCTAGAGGCAACGGAATCATCACCTTCATCAGAGCCTGCATCTGCAGCCTGAGAGCTCGCGGCCGTTGACTCTCCGTTAGATCCAGATCTTTCTCTGGCGGGCTCATTCGTCGCATGCCGATTACCGTCTTGCTGTGCTTTCAGGTGGCTGGAGAAGTCCCCTTCCTTATCCCCTGCTGATGAAGCAGAGGCGGTCGATGGATTGTCAGCGGTCGCCATAGCATTCTTACTGGCTGGTGCAGCGATCTGAACAAGTGATGTCATAAGGACCTCGCGTTTAACGTTTCTCTACTGATACAGGGAGTGATAATGTCCTCGACACCATCACTTCAACGGCCTTCCATCTGATGTAACAGCAAAACACGGGCCAGTTTTGATTTTACGACCATTTTAAAACACCTGTAAAAATGCCAGACCGGCTAACCTTACAGGGCAACTGTGTAGCACACTCTGTGCTTTAATCGTCTCTGATTAGAGCTGGGCGAAGCAAACGCTACATGAGCTTTTTTAAACGAACCAACAGCAGGCGTTTTAGGCGAGGCTACGTGTAATAGTGAACTAATGCGAAAACTGGCACCCGGAGGCAGGTGCCATGGGCAATGAAAAATGGGCAATGGAAAAACTGAACATGATAACCGCCAGATAGGCGCTCACAAGGCCTTAACTCAACAGGCGTCTTATTAACTAACGCCAACCCTCTTTTGCAGTGAGGCCAGAGCGATCATCTACTTCTTTTTGTTCACGTTTATTGCGTTGCGTCAACTGATCTTTTTTAACATTCTCAAGAGCCTGGGACAGACTGCTGGTACGCTGATGTTTTTCAATCCACAGGGCCTGACGTTCTACCACCTTCGCCCCCATATCCACCATGACCTGGCGCTGAGATTCAATGGCATTATCCAGTTGACTAAAAAAAGTACGAAAATCACTCAACTGCCGGGCATTCATGCCCGTCGCGCCTTGAGTATTAAAGCGCTCCCGATATTCATCAAAGAACCCTGTTAACTGGTTGAGCTGGTCTTGCTCTTTACTGTGCTTGTCCTGTGCCTCACTCAATTCCCGACCGGCCTGGTCACAGGCGTTTTCTGCCATTTTTTCCAACTGTTGAAAACGCTGAAGCTTGGTCATAAGACAACCTGATTCGATAAGAGATAAAAGTGAAATAAAACTCGCATCACGATGGCACCTGTAGACTACTTAGTAAGCCATCAAGTGCGATAAAACTCTGGTCTAATGTCACACTTTGACCAGCTTCCTGTCGCAAAAACCCCTGTAACCGCGGATAGGCCTCTATCGCCCGGTCAATGCGCTTATCGCTGCCAGCCGTATAAGCCCCAACACTGATCAAATCGCGGTTTTGCTCATAGAGGCTGTATAGCTGCTTGAAATTTTGCACGAGCTTGAAACGTTCGGGGCCAACCAGTCGATTCATGACTCGACTCACCGAGGATTCAATATCAATCGCCGGGTAGCGACCCGAATCGGCAATACGTCGTGACAGAATAATATGCCCGTCGAGTATCGCCCGTGCCGAATCGACGACCGGATCATTCTCGTCATCGCCTTCCATCAGCACGGTATAAATAGCGGTAATAGAACCCTTGCCAGCCACTTTCCCCGCCCTTTCCACTAATTGCGGCAAACGCGAAAAAACTGAGGGTGGGTAGCCCCGTGTTACCGGCGGCTCGCCAATAGCCAGGGCAATTTCCCGTTGCGCCTGAGCAAAGCGCGTCAGCGAGTCCATCAATAGCAGGACATTGCGCCCCTGATCACGAAAATACTCAGCGATGGCCGTGGCTCGCCATGCGCCGTGCAAACGCATAAGCGGGGAATCATCGGCGGGCGATGCGACAACCACGGCTCGCGCTAAGCCCGCCGGACCCAGGGTTTCTTCAATAAACTCCTGGACCTCACGCCCGCGTTCACCAATCAAACCCACCACCACGACATCGGCATCGGTATATTGGGTCATTAGGCCGAGCAAGGTACTTTTACCGACACCACTACCGGCGAACAGGCCAAGTCGCTGGCCTCGCCCCACTGTCAACAAGGCATTAATGGCACGTATTCCGACATCCAGAGGTTCAGTAATAAGCGCTCGCCGTAGAGGGTTCACTGCCTGGCCCTGGAGAGCCGTATGCCCTGCCAGCACAGGCTTATCACCTTCGTCCAGCGGGTTGCCGGCACCATCAATAACACGTCCGACCAGCCCGTCACCAACCGCAACTTCAGTGTCCCCAGCAACCGGTGTAACCAGTGCATTCGGGGTTAAGCCATGTACCGAACCAATCGGCATCAGGAATAAACGACCATCACCAAAACCCACCACCTCCGCTTCCACCGTGGCGCCGGTAGCAGCTGTGATATGGCAACGACTGCCGATGGCAGCCTGACAACCCGTGGCCTCTAGAGTTAACCCAACCATTCTCACTAGCTTGCCCCTGACCATTGCCATGGGATCGACCACTCGCGACAGGGTTTCCGTACGCGCTAGCAAGCGACTACTGATCAGCTCAGCGCCACTATGTTCACCGCCGTGTGCTTGACTCATTCATCAGCCCCTGGGTCAGCTGACAACAGACCTGTCACAATGCCATCAATTCTGCTTTGCAGTGTGGCGTCAATAAATTCTGCACTGCTATTAATCTGACAGTCACCCCGTATCAGACTGCGATCTTCAATAATGCGCCAGTGCTGGGCCGGGGGATCCTCCTTCAGACCCTCTTTGACGATAGCCACATCGTCCGGGTGAAGGTGAACATCGACATCGCTTGCCGATGCAGACAACACCGAGCAGGCCTGATGAACGATGTCGAGAATCAGCTCAGGTTGAGTTTTTAACTCTTGCCTGACGATCTCTCTGGCGATAGCAGTCGCCAGTTTCGCCAGCTCGCGCTCAACATTTTCAGTAATCTGGCGAAAAGGGTGTGCGGCCTCATCATAGAGTTGCGCCAAACGCTGCGCGCTTTCCTGGACAGTCTGATGACCCGCCTCCAGTCCTTCCCAGCGTCCGACCTCGTGGCCTTTGGCTCGGGCTTGTTGTTCAATAGCCTCCAGTTCTTCTTCGCTATACGCCTCACGGGCGACATGGCCGACATTGGGTGCCTGCCACCGCGTCAAGTGGGGCTGATCAATTGCCCGTACAACCTTAGACAAACTCATCACCTCCAGTGCTACCCAGGGTTATCTCACCCTCTTCGGCCAGGCGCTGAGCGACGGCTAGAATTTCTTTCTGCGCATCTTCCACCTCACTCAGGCGTACGGGACCACGCGTCTCCAGGTCTTCTTCCATCATTTCAGCGGCACGTTTTGACATATTGCCAAAAACCTTTTTGCGCACCGGTGTATCAGCCCCTTTCAAAGCGATCACCAGCACATCGGAGGACACTTCTCGCAACAGGCGTTGTATGCCCCGGTCCTCAACATCTAGCAGATTGTCGAAGACAAACATCAAATCCCGCACCTTATCGCTCATCTCCGAATCGACTTCAGCAATAGCCTCAATCAGCTCCGTTTCAAGTTCAGTATCGATGTAACTGAGAATATCCGCCGTCGACTGCAAGCCACCCACCGCCGAGGCCTGAGCTAAACTGCCATCACGAAACTGTTTTTCGAGAATTTCATCAAGTTCAACGAGGGCCGAGGGGTGAATCGCATCCAGCTGGGCAATTCGAATCACCGCATCCTTGCGAATGGATTCGGGCAAGTGCTTGATCACTTCTGCCGACTGTTCGCTATCGAGATAGGCGAGTACGATGGCGATAATTTGCGGGTGCTCCCCACGAATAGTCGCCGCCACAGCGCGAGAATCCATCCACTTCAAAGACTCCACACCTTTTGAATCGCGGCCCATAATCACCGTATTGATAACACCTTCAGCCTTCTCTTCACCCAGAGCATCTTTTAATACAGTGCGCACAAACTCCTCGTTGTCGCCACTAAAAGAAGTGGTTTCACTGAGAGATTCGGTAAATTGGCTGAGAACCTCTTCTGCCTGCTGACGAGATACCGTGCGCAGCGTCGCCATAGCAGCGCCTATTTTATGCACCTCTTTCGGCGCCATGTGCTGGAGTATTTGCGCCGCAGACTGCTCTCCCACACCAAGTAGGAAAACGGCTGCTTTTTCAACCCCCTTCAGCGCTTCCATTTTTTCAGCCATCTTGTACCCAATCGCTCATCACGCTTGCGGCTCTCTTCGGACTCTGCCCGGCGATATTCTGTGCCAACTGCACTTGCTGGTCATAACTGCTCACCCCCCCTGGCAATTGGGCCACTCCGCCGGACCCAGCCTGATTAGCTCCTAGCTGTAGTTCACCGCTGACAGCACGTCCACCCTGCTTGCCATTACCCGCAAGATTTTTCATCACCGGTCGCAGGATGCCGAAAACCAGCAGCAGAATACCCAGCGCCCCAACGCTTTGCTTGGCAATATCCAGCACCCAGGGCTCTTGCCAAACAGGAATCTCAGGAAGGGGTTCCATCATCTCTGGCTCAAGGAAGGAGGCATTCATCAAATTGACGCTGTCACCGCGCGCCTCGTTGAAGCCCACGGCCTCTTTGACCAGTTGAGTTAAACGTTCAATTTCTTCATCGGGGAGGGGCAAACGCTCGAGCTCACCCGCTTCATTCGCTTGAAGACGATAGTCCAGTAGTACCGCTACTGACAATTTCTTAATCGTGCCCGGTGCCTCTTTGATATGACTAACGACTTTGTCTAGTTCATAGTTGCGCGTCGCCTGCTTTGTGATTTGAGTCGCCGCACTGGTATTACTTAATGCAGCCGTATCCGCACCCGGCACGGTTTCAGCCGCAGCGGGTTGATTGGCCTGGGCACCGGGCGTACCCCCAATAGCCTTGCTGTTATCGCTACTGCGCTCTTCTGAGGTTTGCTCGCTGCGCAGCAAGGTATTATTAGGACCAAAAGTCTCGCTCGTGCGCTCAGTGGCAGTAAAGTCGACATCGGCTGTAACCTGAGCACGCACATTACCAGCTCCCATTATTGGCACCAGTAAGTCGACGATACGTTGCGAGTAATTTTCCTCGACACTACTGGCAAAAGTGAATTGCTCTGAGCCCATCGAGATCACGGACGGATTGCCATTACCCGTCAGCAAATTGCCCTGCTGATCCACTACGGTCACCTGAGCGGAGTCCATCCCCGACACACTGGAGGCCACTAAATGAATGACCCCTGCAACCTGGGCCTGATTTAATTTGCGACCCGGGAAAAGGCTGATGAGAACAGAGGCACTCGCCCCTTGTTGGTTGCGCAGAAAAGCGGATTTTTTCGGAATTGCCAAATGCACTCGAGCGCCTTTGACACTGTTGAGCGTGGCAATAGATCGCGCCAGTTCGCCTTCGAGGGCACGATTAAAGCGCGTCTTTTCAACAAAACTACTGGTGCCAAAGCTTTGCTCTTCATCAAGCAACTCAAAACCCGGACTGCTACTCTTTGGTAGCCCCTGGCTGGCCAGCTGAATACGCAGGTTGTGCACTTTGCCCGCTGGTACGGCAACTATCGAGCCCTGCATGCGATACGGCGTATTACCCTGCTCCAGAATCGTCACCACCTGAGCGGCATCAGCACCACTCATGCCGTCAAAAAGTGGCACATAATTGGGCTCTTTAGCCCAGAAATAAATGCCGACGCCAAGAGCGATACTCGCCGCCAAACCAATCAACAAACCCAGTTGCCGAACTATCGGCAAATTGCTCATGCCGACAAACTGGCCACTTATATTATCCGGATTTACCAGAGCCATATCAGCTTACTCCCCCATGGATCACGTCATCCGCTCCCAAGTACAAGCCCATTACACCGGCATGTTCATAACGTCTTGATAGGCGGACAGCAACTTATTGCGCACCTGTGTCATCGCTTGAAAGGAAATACTGGCCTCCTGTAAAGCCACCATGACCTGAGGCAATTCAACGCCTTCATCTCCCCGAGTAAAGGCTTCTTTTAGCTCACCAGCCCGGTTCTGCGCATCATTTACTTTATCTATGGACTCGGCGAGCATCTTGCCAAATTCACTGCCACTATTGGTAACACCACCAATGCTTGACCCTTCACCTGACTTCGCGGCACTCTCGAGTGCGCGCATCTGAGATAAAACCTGGTTGATCGCTACTTGGCTCATTGTTTATTCCTCATGTTCTACCACTGTAAGTGACTCTTTCGTATCTGCTGAAACTCGCACGTACTTAAGTACCGTAAAGCCCCGGCAGAACAATACCCTCGTCGCGTAACTTGGCTAATTTATAGCGCAAGGTCCGCGGGCTTATACCCAAACGTTCAGCGGTTTCCTTACGACGTCCGTGTTCTGCTTTTAGTGCATCGACAATAATCTGTTGTTCGTGGCTACGCAGATCCTTTTCCAATGCGGAACCATCCACGGATTCGCGAGTTGAATCAGGCGCATCATCAACCGACGGTATCGACACATGGCTACCCGGGTCTTCGAGATGGATCTCAGCCTCTGTCAAAGTAGCCCCGTTGAGTAAAATCATCGCGCGCTGAACAACGTTGTGTAATTCGCGAATATTGCCCGGCCAAGCGTAGGACTCGAGCATCTTCTCAGCTTCAGTCGACAGGACCACGGACGGCCCATCGCTGTTTTGCTCTTCAATAAAACGGCGCACCAAAGGCAGAATATCGCCCCGGCGTTCGCGCAGAGGGGCGAGAGTAAGGGGAAAAACGTTTAAGCGATAAAAGAGGTCTTCTCGAAAACGCCCTGCATTCACCTCGCCGCGCAGGTCACGATTGGTCGTTGCCAACACACGAACATCGAGGGCAACAGTGTCCTTGCCACCGAGGCGCTCAACCTCTTTTTCCTGCAGGACACGGAGTAACTTGGCCTGCAGAACAACATCCATTTCTGAAATTTCATCGAGCAGTAATGTGCCACCCTGTGCCTGTTCAAACTTTCCGGCGCGGGCCTGATGAGCGCCAGTAAAAGCCCCCTTTTCATAACCGAAAAGTATAGACTCAAGCATGGTTTCTGGGAGGGCCGCACAATTAATTGCCACAAAGGGGCCTTCACTGCGACTCGAATGGTCGTGAATAAAACGGGCCAACACCTCTTTCCCGGTGCCCGACTCACCACTCAACATGACGGTGGCATCTGAGGAGGCAACGCGCCTCGCCAGCTCGACAACTTGTTGTGCCCGAGGATCCTCCGCAATCATGTCGCTCGAATCGGTAGCACCTTTGGCTGTCGCAAAACGATTGACCATTTCAATCAAGACTTCTGCTTCGAAGGGTTTTATGAGGTAATCCGCGGCGCCGTCTCGCATCGCCTCAACCGCTTTTTCGACACAGCCAAACGCCGTCATCAATACCACCGGCAGGTTCGGCCAGGTACTTTTTATATTCTGTAACAGGGTATGTCCATCCATAGCCGCCATTTGTACGTCACTCACCACCAGATCCACCGGCTGGCGGTGTAACAGAGCAAGAGCCTCAACACCATCGCTAGCAAATTCGGTACTGTAGCCTGCGAACATCAGGGTATCGCAGAGCGCTTCGCGCAGCAGATCGTCATCCTCAACAACCAGAACCGTTAAACCATGTGTACTCATCGCAGAGCTCCTCCAATATGTTTTACGGGCTGTTCTAACTCTCGAGCACCAGCAGTCGCGCTTTTAAAACCAGGTGCTCCACGGCTGATCGAGCCCGGAAACGTCTCATCAAACAATGCTATCTGGACACAATCACGAGACATTGGGTCGTCCACCCCTGACACGTCAGGCAGGTTGAACACAGGCAACTCAAGACGGAACACGGTGGCGCCGTCCTCCCGAGTATCAAGCTTAATACTGCCGCCGTGACTGCGTATCGTCATCGCCACCACCGCAAGACCCAGCCCCGTTCCTTTAACTCGGGTGGTAAAAAATGGATCGAAAATCCGCTCCTTAATATCTGGGTCAACACCAGGCCCGTTGTCGGCGACGGAAATAGACAAGCGACCGCCCAGCACTTTCAGTTTAATGTCGATACGGAGTGATTTTTCTGAAACGTCTATGGCGTTATTGACTAAATTTAAGACAGCACCAATCAACTCATCGCGATCGCCTTTTATCGCCACACCCTCTCTGCCCAGCGCCACACTGACAGTCAGCACCCCCCCCGACTTGTTCACCAAAGGTTCAACCAAGGCCAATAGCTCGTCTGAAAAACTCGTCAGCTCGATTTTTTCTAAAACCACCGGGCCACCGCGCACAAAGGCAAGCATGCTGTTAACCAGACCTTCCATATGACGAAGACTATCGACGACTTTAGCGGATACCCGCTCACGCTCATTGGCTGTAGCCGTGGGTCGCGCTAAATGGGAAACATAGAGCAGAGCAGAACTGAGAGGTGTGCGAATTTGATGGGCCAAACGAGCTGCCATTTCACCCAGGGCCGACAAGCGCTTGTCGCGATTGACCGTATCTTGCAGGTCATGCAAGCGTGTCATATCCGTGAGCAAAATGAGTTCTTCATGGGCATCGGGAAGAGGCTGACGACTCACCGATAAACGCCGCCCATTATCGAGCACAAGCTCCGTCGCACCCTCGTTTGCGCCATCTTCACGAGAGGCCTGTGCAATAAGTTGGGGCCAGGCTTTGCCAAGCAGTGGGCCTGTTGAGTCAAGAGCACGAGCAAACCGGGCTTCAGCACTCGACGGCTCAAAGAAAGTTTCAGCTGCCGCATTCGCCTGCGTAATAACACCACCACTATCGACGACAAGCACACCACCAGGCAGCTCACTCATCAATAGTGCCAGACGCGTTGCCAGGCGTTCTTTTTCGGCCAACTCCTGCAAGCGCTGGGAGCGGGCCTCGGCCAACTCCTGCGTCAAGGTGCTGACCCTCACCTGCAGCACGCGATAGCTGGTATCGAGCTCTTCAGAAACGCGATTAAATGTTTCGAAAACCTTTTCCAGCTGTTCTGTAGTTTGTCCTGACTGTGTCATAGCCGCTCTGCCCTGCTGATTTACGGTCCAAATTAAGATGCCGTAGAATCATTAAGCAACAACTATGCCTACACAATAAACCCTTTTATTTTAATGACTTACAAGAAGCCTGGATGAAATCGTCAAAAATCTGCCACTGTTTCTGTACGGGCAATGTCAAATTTACGGATTTTTTCGACAAGCGTTGTGCGCTGTAACTTGAGTAATTTCGCTGCGCGCGCCACTACCCAGTCGCTGTCATCGAGGGCCTGACGTATCAGGTCTTCCTCGACTCGCCGCAGGTAATCCTTGAGGTCAAGTCCTTCACCACCTAGCACGGCCGCAGGAGGAGATAACGGCATTGTCCGCTCTTCAATACCAATATCGGCCAGCATGGCCTCCTCCGCAACCTGGCTATCCTCCACATCAGTAACCCAGTCGACATTACAGCGATACTTGTCAGGTAAGTCCTTTGCGCGGACCTGTTGATGCGGAAAGAGGATATTCAAACGCTCCACCAGGTTACCCAGTTCACGCACATTGCCCGGCCAGGCATAGGTCGCCAACGCCGCCAGCGCACAGTCACTGAGGTGAGCAACTTGCTGCCCACTCTGCTGTAAACGCTCAGTCATATAATTAACCAGTAGAGGGATATCATCAGTGCGATCCCGAAGTGGTGGCACTTCAATGGGAAAGACATTTAGTCGATAGAAAAGATCGAGACGGAAGTGTCCCTCGCTAACCCGATGTTCCAAATTGTGGTGGGTCGCTGCCACAACTCGCACATTGGACTGAATCGTCTTGCTACCACCCACCCGTTCGAAACATTTTTCCTGAAGCACACGCAGTAGTTTCACCTGCATTTCGAGAGACATATCACCAATTTCATCAAGAAAAAGCGTGCCTCCCTCTGCCAGCTCAAAACGCCCCTGGCGAGCCGTAATTGCCCCGGTAAATGCGCCTTTTTCATGACCAAACAGCTCAGACTCTAATAAATCGGGGGGGATCGCACCGCAATTAACCGGTACAAAAGGGTGCATAGCGCGTAAGGATTGTCGGTGTAAGGTCTGAGCAACAACTTCTTTTCCCGTACCCGACTCGCCAAGAATCAATACCGTGGCATCACTGTGAGCCACTTGCTCAAGTAAGCGCCTGACTAACTGCATATCGCGGTTGTCGCCCACTAGCCGATGTTGTTTTAGCGCACCGGCCTTCTTCGGGTTGACTTCCTGGTTGAGTTTATCCGTCATATCGAGTGACACTTCTTTTCCCCTGACTATTGTTCCCCTGACGAGTTAATACCATCATTAATTCTTCGCATTCCTAAGCATGGCGTTGGGCAATACTGCGGCGATGGCGGCTGAAAATAAATTTTTCCAGATCATCCTGTAAAGCAGAGCTTAAACCCACAAAACGCACTTGTACGCGTTGGCCTGTTCCGCCCCCTTCCTCTACGGCATCAACAAGTACGGCGACGCCATAAAACCTCAGCGGTGAGGGCAACTCTCTGCGCAGGTAAACCTCAACGCAAACATGAGCACCAGAAGGTGGGTAATCCTGTGCCACCCATTCAATACCGGCATGTCCCAGCCGCACCTGTGTGGGCACAGGCAAGCTACGTTGGGTAAGCAATAGTTGGCCAACCATTTCCAGTAAGAGGTTTAATTTAAAATCAAGGCGCTGCAACTCTGCCGCTGTTTGCGGCATCTCTTCGCTTCCTTCCGGAGCCCCTTCGTTCAATGCGGATAAGGCTTTAAGGAAACGAATATTATTGTCATTGATACTCACTAGCTCATTGTCACCTGGCAGGGAATCCACAACCTGACAGACCAAAGAAATGGTACTTTCGTAGTACAAGCCCTGAAAGAAAGAATCTTTGTTTTCCATACTGGTGTCGGCCTCCAGTCCCACGAACAATAGAGTGAAACAGTCGTTCATTATTTTTTATAGTTAGTACGCCAGCAAAAAGCTAGAGCAAACATAAAGCGTCAAAAAACCAGCACATGCCGTTAAGAATGGGCTGGATGTGCGATTTTTGCAATAGGAATTATGATGTTATTTCAGTAAGAATGCGGAGCACGTTCAAACTATGGAGGTCAACAGGCGTATTTAGACCTGATATCGTGAAACAGCTTTTGAATGAAAATAGCCCATTAGCGCTGTTTGCTAACGCTTTGGTAGGCACTGGCGGCACTACGGCCAGTTTGGAGAGCGGCAAACTGCTGAGCACTTTCGCTACGAGCGCGCTGCACAACACCGGTGAGCTGATCATTGAGCTGCATTAAGGTTTGCAGTGAGTCATTCACCCCCTGCGCTTCATCGGCGGCAACGGGTTCTTTGAGCCCGGCCATCATGCCGTCACGGCGTTGCTTTTCGAGTTCAATAATTTGTTCCCAGTCGCCTCGCTCGGCGGTTTCGAGCATATTCCGTGACAGACTGATGGCGTCCTGCAACTGTTGCTGGCGTTGCGCACCTGTAATTGGCAAATCACTCATTAGCTAGCCTCACTATGTCTAGACGGCGCTTTTTTATACTCTTCTGGCATGGCATTCCAACCCTGGGCAATTTCACCGAGCAAGCTCGCCACTTCTGCCAATGCCGCCGTACTGTTCTCTAAATTTGCCGTCAAGAGACGACCTTCCATGTAGTCATACAGATCTTTCAGGTTTTGTGCAACTTCGCCCCCGACACTCATGTCCAGAGAGGAGCGGAGGTTATCGATAATGTCGATTGCCCGGCCAATTTTCTCACCTTTTAGCGCCGCCTGCCCCCGATCAATAGCACCACGGGCCACGGCAATGTTATCGAGAGCACCACGAAATAACATGGAAATCAGCATATGCGGGCTGGCATCAGTGATTGCGCTTTGAGACTGCACTTTGCGGTACTGGTTTATACTCATTTCTTTGCCCTCAACGTCATGCTTTTCATACGACAGCGATGAATACTCATTATTTGTCATTACCAAAAAATGTTGGCAGGTTCGCCAACTGTGTTGTCAAAAAATTACTGGTGCTATTCAAACTCGACAGCAAAACGTCAAGGTTACCAAACTGTAGCCGATAACGCGCCTCCAATGCCTCCATGCGTAAGTCAAGGGCCACCCCGTCTTCATCGAGCTGGTCAATTCTGTCTTGCAGCCCGTCGAGACGCACTTCGAGAATATTATCAGCGCCGAGAAAATTATCGAGCAGGCTATCCAGTCCATCGGCCAGACCCCGGGTAAAGTTAACGGTGCCCAATGACCCCGGACTACTCGCCGTTACCAGCAAAGCCAGGCCCTCAGCATCGGAGCCGCTCGCAGCAGTCAAACGCTGACCCACCCCCGTCGCACTCACGCCACCGATAGTCCCTTCGACATCCACACCATCAGTGCCCGCTGAGACACTAAAACCCAGCGTCGATGCGGTATGGGTATCGACTGCTGTAATCTCTACTTGTGAGTCCGATCCATAACGCTCGGAGGTAATAGAGAAAGCACCCGTGCCACTGTCAAAACTCACAGCAACGGTAATACCGCCCGCATTGAAGGTTTCATCGCCGTTAATTTTTGTTTGCAACTCCTGAGCCAGCGCATCGCCACTGGCATAGGTTGCTTGGCTGAGTGTAATTTCGCCGCTTTGAACACCATTCACTTTCAGCGAAAAGGTGTCATTCAGGCTGGTGATATCCATGGCGGCGAGAAAACCCGCCGAGGCCGTCGCCGTATTCATGCCCTGGGTCGCCACCTGGGATATATCCAGAGCGTAGTTGCCAATTGCAGTATTGCTGCTGGAAGAAAGATAATTCACATCGCTGGCACTGGACAGCCCCTGAGCGGCAAACAGGGCTGACAAGGCCTCAAAATCTTCTTCCAACACTTTGTCGAGATTGGCCTGATCGAGTGCCAGTTTGCCATCCCCATCCGTTGTAACACCAATACTGGCCAAGGTATCGTAAGGCCCCACACCACTGATTGCAGTATTTAATTCGCTACGCAAGCGACTGGTAATACCGCGCAAGGTCGCGTCACCCAGCAACAAACCCGCCTCATTGGTCGCGGGGTCATAACTAGACAGTGCATTAGTAGTATCAATCAAACCGTTATAAGCCGAAATAAAACTGTTTAGCGCGTCTTTAACCGAAGCCGAGTCCCTGGAGACATCGACCGCCACCGGCACACCTGAAGTTTCTGCTTTCACGGTTAAATCGAGGCCATTAACGACACTGCTCACCGTGTTTGAAGCGCTGGTCACCGGCAAACCATTAACGGACAGGCTGGCGTCCTGTGCCGCCACTGTTTGGCTCAAATTCGTCGTCGACGCATTAAAGGCTAAAGCCGACAACCCGACTGGACCTGATTCCGTCACCGATACTTCGAGACTATTTTCAGCACCCGTTTCCTCGGAGGCAAATAACAGCCGAAAACCACTGCCATCATTAATAATGGAGGCGTTAACACCAATATCCGCACCATTTACCGCATCGCGTATTCCCGCCAGGGTGTTATTGCTACTATCTATCGTTATTGTGCTTGCTGCCTTATCGGCATTCAAAACAAAGCCATTATAAGACGCGGGGCCGGGGTCTGGCCCGGTATAGTCTGTGGTACCAAAACGGAAATTCAGGGTACCTTCTCCCACGACATCACTCGTTGCAGTGTAGCTACCTGAGGCTAGTGAGTGAGCCTTGGCCAGAGCATTCACTTCGACTGAATAAGCGCCAGGTGCTGCAGTATTACTCGCACTTACGCTCAACGCTCCGGCTTCACTCACTGTCGCGTTGCGGTCAGTAAAGGTCGACAAGCTTTGCAAAGCGCTCAGCGATGACTGAAACCCCGACAAGGCACCCTTCAAAGCACCAAAAGCAGATATTTGACCCTGATATTCAGCAGCCTTTGTCACCAGCCGATTTTCGGTAGGCGAGCGTTCGGCGGCAACCAACTGAGTTACCAAACTCTCAATATCGAGTCCCGAACCAACGCCGCTCGATGTAATTGCCATTTTATTCGCCTATTAATTAACGGAGCTATCTAACCCGGGTTTAGTACTCGTGTACTTACCCACTGACTACATCACCAGTACATGCCACCCGGTATTACGCTATTTAACTGCTTCGTATACAGCGTTAGGTTAAACGCAAAAAACCAACATCTATTTCTTTGTCGACCCACTTGAAGAAAACTTTAGTCGAATGTTCTCGTCTTTACACTAAACACACCAAACAGTGCACAAAACATACCAAACAAAAGAAAAAAACAAACACACCAAAAAGAGAGGAGCAAACCGACTAGAACCGAGCATTAATGGCTAGAACCCGTTATTAGAGGCCTTCACGCAACAAACAGTCATCGTAATAACACAATAAAATACACGCCCTGCGGGGGAGGTGGAGGCAAAGTAACGCCACAAGGCGGCAAGGGCCTGCCAGGATTGGAGGCATTAGCAGCAGAAGGGCCACCCAGAAAGTATAGTCAGTACTGTACTGTGCAGAATTGAACTGAGCTCAACGCTGGATGAATCAAAGAAGGTAGAGCTCCAGCTAAGCTTTGCTGCTCACTAATAAGCCAGGTTGCAAGCCATCGTCACTCCTCAAAGATTCTTCGAGATGCGCGGCAATGGCCAATAAATCTTCGCTGGGGATGGTGCGTATCTGCTCCCCCGATTTTTTATCACTGACCGTAATCACGGTACGGCCTGTCTCCTCGTGCTGAGAAAACGCAATAGACGTTTGCGACAGATCATTCAGCTTGCGTAAGGTATCGTCGACGAGGTTTTGCTGTTGCTCAGACTCATCAACTGGCCCGGCAGACTGGTGGCGAGGTAGCGCTTCAGCACCCTCCGCAACTTCTTGCATGACCTTTGCCTCGGCCTTTGGACTTTGGCTGGCACTTTCCGCTGGCAGAGCAGAGTGATAACCCTGCCGCGTTTTATGGCCTGCGGCGGGCGCTAATGTTAGGTTACTGGTATCCATAATATTCACCTTGCGTCAAAACAAAACGCGCTAAGACAATATACGCCACGACAAAACCGGCGCTGTTAAAAACAGCGCCGGTTTTGTCAAATAGCTACGAGCCCTAAAGCTCATATCATTTCCTTTGCCCTTACTGCAGCAGAGAGAGTGCGTTTTGTGGCAAGGAATTAGCCTGGCCCAAAATTGACACACCCGCTTGTTGCAGAATTTGCGCTCGCGTTAGCTGAGCTGTTTCAGAGGCAAAGTCAGCGTCACGAATCCGGCTACGTGAAGCACTGAGGTTTTCACTGGTAGTTTGGATACTCGACACGACTGAATCAAAGCGGTTTTGAATCGCACCCAACTGGGCGCGGCTACTATTGACCGTGGTCAATGCCGCATCCACCGAGGCAAGGGCCGCATTGGCTCCGGCTACGGTAGAAATATCGGTTGCCGCAATAGTGGTGCCACCCAAGGCTGCGGCAAAGGTGCCCGCCGACAAACCAGCATTGCCAGGTGCAGTACCACCAATTACCAAGTCAGCACCCGTAGAGGTGACATCAACAGTTCCACGGTAGGTTTCGCTAGCGGCAGTAGCACTTCCGTCAACCGCTAAACCCTCTGATGCGTCAGAATCAGAACCCCCTTCAAGCAACACGATATTACTGCCATCGTCTTTAGTGATGGATAACGTCGTACCTGTGCCTGAGGCGGTATAGCCATCAAGAGCATCGACCAGCGCGCCCACCTCTGCTGCAGTAATCGTTCCATCTGCGCCTGCAGTGGTGAAATCAAGGGCAGTGCCATCTATTGATAACGTGTAAGTCGGCGCAGTACCTGATGTAGCTATGGTACCGTTGGTTGTCGTTGCCGTGTTAGCAAAAGCGGGGTCATTAGAAAAACCCGTCGCCGTCTCAGTAGTAGAGAACTCGATTCCGTCAGCACGTGCGACTGTTAAAGTTCCATTAGTAATTGCTGCTGAAATAGACGCTTGCCCACCCAGTTCGAGATTATAACCATTAACGGTACCTGTACCGCCAGCGTCGACAAAACCCGCCGCAACAAAACCTGCTGTAAGGTTCGCAACCGCATCATTACCATCGTTAGCGATATCAGCAGTAGCCGTAATTGTTAAGGTATCTGTACCGCCATCACCACTATTATCAAAAGCTATTGAATATTGGTTGGTTGCATCAGTATCTGTTGTAGCGTTCACAGTGAACGCGCCAAGTGCTACAGACGATTGGACCGCCGGCGCAGCCGCTGTACCCACCACATCAGCAAAAGTAATCGCAGTTTGTGCATTGGTAGCCGTAGCACTAACACCATCACCGGTGGCACTAATCGCGGTTGCGATAGCCGCTGCGTCTTGTGCCACAGCACCGACGTCTGTGCCATTAATAGTCAGATCACCTGCAGTTAAAGCACCCGTCAGCGCACCACCTGTTTCCGTAACGGTGAGAGCCTGACCAATATCCGCTGTGCGTGAACTGGCAATAGAAGAAATACTGACCGTTTCACCGGCGTTGGCACCGACCTGAAACTGCTGTGCGGAGAAAGAACCGTCGAGCAGCCTTACACCGTTAAAAGCACTGGTTGAGGCGACACGATCGATTTCAGAAATGAGTTCTGACACTTCCGCCTGCAATGCCGTACGGTCAGATGCCGAGTTAGTGGCGTTGGCCGACTGTACTGATAACTCACGAATACGTTGCAGGTTGTTGGTAATAGCGGCGAGGTCGCCTTCAGCAGTTTGCGCTAGAGAAATACCGTCGTTAGCATTTCGAGCGGCCTGGTTAAGACCACGAATCTGTGTGGTGAAACGCTCGGAAATCGCAAGACCCGCCGCATCGTCTTTCGCACTGTTAATGCGCAAACCTGATGACAAACGTTGCAGAGAAGTATTCAAGTCGCTCTGCGAAGTATTGAGGTTTCGCTGAGCGGTGAGTGAGGGGATATTACTGTTAATAAACTGAGGCATTCTTAGCTCCTGCGCAAACTCTTGTTTGCTTGTCTTGTTGACGTATCTACTTTGCCAAATACGGCGGCGCTTACCCAATTGAACACCTTACTAGTATTTTTACGTTGTCGCGGCTTATTGCCAATAACGTAGGTAAGTGCTGCCTCCACAATAGTTATCGACAGGGGCGAGAGAATCTTTAGGCTTTTTTCGAGAAATGTCGCAAGACAAGAATTTTTGTGACGCAGTTCAGATTTGACGCCCATTTAAGCTCAATAGACGCCACCATCACTGCTGACAACAAACCTGCAATAAGAAACAAGACGTCCGGAGGAAGTCATCAACATGTGTCTCACGTAATCAGCGGCGCACTACTAGTTAGTTTTGCACACAAGAATAATAGAGGAAAACAAGAGAGATTACAGATAATTAAACAGGGAGAGCCCCTGCACTTCGATGAAGACTTTTTGCGCGGCCTCCAACGAAATCGACTGCGCACTGAGCCGGCTAATCGCCTCGGCGTAGTCAAGATCTTGCACTTGTGAAGCGGCTTCTTGCATACGTAGCAGGAAGTTTTCATTCACCTCGGCCTGTCTGTCCAGGTTATTGAGCCGCGAACCAATATTGGATCGAATACGCAAAAAATTATCCAGAGCCTGATCAATATCATTCAAGCCCTCAGCCATGTCGTTGTGAAAATTGGCATTATCGGCAAGCTCGGTGGAGGGTGCTTCCAGAGCGGTAATAATGTTATTGAGGGTGGCAAAGACATCCTGATTGACCGAGGGGCTAACTGTAAAACTGTCACCGTTGGCAGGCACGCCATTAAGCACAAGCACCGCGCCATTAAAGTCAATGGACTCACCACTGACGTAGCTGCCCGAGCTCACCAGTGCTGCAGACGAGTCGCGCACTTCATAGGTAACAGGGTCGCCAGGGGTGAGCTGAATGAAATTGAGGCTATAAGTATCACTGACCAAACTATTATCCTGGCTCAATGATTGCACTATGCCTGAACCGGTATTGGAGCTCGCGTTGTCCACGCTCAAGGTACCATTACCATTTTTAATTAACTGAAAAACATCGATCCCGGAGTCGTTAATAGGTACCAGCGATGAGGGGCCAGCCTGAATACGTCGCTGACCCTGGTCACCGTGATAAACCACGTTACCACCGTTTATGCTAAAAGGCAGACTGTCGGTTTGAAAACCGGCAAAAAGGTAGTCACCGCTGGCATTGCGCGTATTGGCCAGGGCCAGTAGCTCGTCGCGCAGAGCGCGCACTTCGGTGGCAATGCCCTGACGAGTACTCTCCGACTGGCTGTCATTATTGGCCTGAATCATTAACTCACGCACCCGTTGCAGAACATTTTGCGCCCCGGTCATTGCACCCTCTTCAAGATAGAGCTCGGTGAGGGCAAACTCGCCATTGCGCAAATGTTGCTCGGCAGTAGCAATTTGCTCTTCAATATCGAGAATTTTAGCCGCCCCCGAGGGATCGTCAGAGGGCGTTTGTATACGCTTGCCACTGGCGATTTCGGCCTGAGTGCGCGACAGCCCCTCCTGCTGGCTGAGAATGGCGTTAATACCCTGGCGGAAAATTTGTGCGGTTGAAATTGTCATAGCGTACTCACTGCGGGCGCGCTGGCGGGTTAACGCTGCGTGGCCCCGAGAAGGGTTTGAAACAGCGTATCGGCAATGGCCACTAACTGAGCCGCGGCCTGATAAGCTTGCTGCAAGCGAACCAGCTCGGCGGCTTCTTGTTCGAGGTTGACACCCGATACCCGCTCACGGGCGGCAACGGCGTTATTCATTAAACTATCTTCAGCCTGCAAATTGGCCTGAGCTTGACGCGTGGCCACACCCACACCGCCAATCATCCCGCTGTAGGCCTCGCCAAAGGTTGCCGTACTGCCATCGACCAGACTCTGGCTTTGCATCGCCCCCAACAACAGCGCATTGCGGTTATCGCCAGGGGCACCAGCGTTGGCCGAGAGCGTAAAAACATCACCCGTATCGGGAATACCACTCAGAGTAAAACTGAGACCGCCAGAACCGGCAAAGGTAAAGGTTTTACCACCGCTTTCGGTGGCGGGGTCAAAAGCAATGGTGCCACCGGGGCCACCGGGGCCACCGACCACATCAAAACCCGGCACCCCGACACCCAGGGCATCGGGATTAAAGCTCAGGGTAATATTGCCGGCAAGAGGCAGGCCAGCGGTTGAGCTCACACTGAGTGCGCTCATACTGGCAGAACCGCTATTAGTTAAAGCCTGCGAAGACACCACCGGAGCCGCCGCCGCGAATTGGTCGGGGGCCGTCAATTCCAAGCCAAACTGCCCAGCAGCACCGTAGACGGGACGTAGTAAAAAACCATCTCCCGCCGCTGGCGTACCACCAACACTCACTGTAAGGCCATCGAGGGCAAAGTTGCCCGCAGGGTCACTGAAGAAAGCGCCGTCAGAGGTTCGCGTTAGCCCCCATTGGGCACCGTCGTACATCAACAGGTAGTCAGTGGCTTCAAGATCGGAGGTGTTGTCGATGGTTAAACTGGCGGTCGCCACAGGCACTGTCGTGCTGTTGTTAGCCGAGGCGATAACAGCGGGGGAAAGGGCGCTAAAAAAGTCACCGCCGAGCTGGCCGTTTAAATCCATACCCAGGTGATGCTGGGCATTAACAAGATCCGTCATGGCGACGGCGACGCGACCCAATTCGGAGATCGCCGGATCGAGCACCCGCGAACGGAAATCGAGTACCCCCTGTAATTCGCCGCCGCTAATTTGTTGCGAAATAATTTGCGTCGTTCCACCCGGCTGAGAGACCCCCACTTCAAGACGGTTGGGGTAAACCGGATTATTAACCACCTCCAACTGCCTGGCTTCACCACCAACCACTAATTGCTGTCCTTTACCAACAAAAACATTGACAGCACCGTCGGTCTGCTCAAGGCTAATAATGCCGACCTTACTCGACAACTGCATTAACAGGGCGTCGCGCTGGTCGAGTAAATCATTGGGCTCGCCACCCCCCCCTAAAGCCAGAGTGATATCGGCATTAAGTTCGGCAATATTGGCAGCCAGGCCGTTAATCTCTCCCACAGCCGAGTCAATACGGTTGTTGGCATCACGTTCGAAACCCTGCAAATTTTCATTGAGTTGAGTGAAGCGGTCGGTGAGAATTTTTGCTTCGGACAGCACAATTTGACGTGCAGATATACTGCCCGGATCACTGGCAACATCTTGTACTGCGTTAAAAAACCCTTCGAGGGCCGAGGCCAGACCATTGTCACTATCCCCCACTAAGCTATCGAGACCCGAGGCCAGTGATTCAAACGCGCTTGCCATGCCGAGTTTACTGCCCCGGGTGCGCAGCTCTTCAACCACGAAGCTGTCGTAACCGCGTCGCACAGCGCCAATTTCAACGCCACTACCTGCATAAGAGTCGCCGACACGCTGAGAGGGCAGCGTCGAGAAGTCGGCGATCTGGCGGCTGTAGCCCTCGGTATTCACATTCGCAATGTTGTGCCCGGTAGTGGTGAGCGCTTGCTGTATAGCCCCCAGGCCCGATGACGCTATACCTAATAAATTAGCCATTGAATTAACTCCTGTCTGCGGGGGTCATCGAACCCTTAGCCAACACTGGCGGCTCAATACGATCGAGACGCTGCTTTACGGCGAGAATTTTTTCTGCATAAGCCGGGTCGGTCGCATAACCACTGCTCTGCAAAGCCTCGGCAAAGGCTTTATCGCCGGTCGTTTTCAAGGCTTCGCTGTAGCGCGGTTGCTCGCTGAGGAAAGCAACATAATCGTCAAAAGCTTGCTCAACGGAGGCATAGGCACGAAAATCAGCACGCTCGCGCCGGGCGATACCATCACGGTATTCGAGGGTCGCGGTGCTGGCCTTGTCACCCTGCCAGCTAGCATTCGCCTTAATACCGAAAAGATTAAAACTACTACCGCCATCGTTGCGCGGCATCACTTTCTGCCCCCAGCCAGTTTCCAGGGCGGCCTGGGCGATGAGCAGATTTTCACTCACACCCAGGCTTTTTGCAGCGCGCTGTGCGTAGGGGCGCAATTCATCAGCAAAGGCTTCGGGGGTGGCCGGTGCCCAATAGTCAGCCTTTGACGCGCTAACTTGCTGTTCATCGGCGCCCTTCAGCAATACGGAACTGGCGCGGTGCGGGTCAATAGCCAAAGGACGACTCACCGATGTTAATGCCGCAAAGGGCGAACGCTCGGGCACTGATAAAGGCGCCCGCGACCCATCTCCCAGCAGCGCTTGATCCACAGGCGCACCACCTGGCATACCCTGCATCTGGCGCTCAATAACTTCAGCAAGGCCGATACCTTTGCCATTGGCGATGTTGAGGGAAATTTGCTGGTCGAACATACCTTCGTAAAAATCAGATGTCTCGCTGTCAAACAAACCACCTTCGGGCACGGTGTCACGCATCGCTTTAAGCATCATCTGTACAAACACAGATTCAAACTGCTTGGCGGCGCCCGATAGCGCTTCGCTATCCCCTCCACGGGCCTGAGCGCGCATCTGCTCAAAGCCAGCAAAGCTGTGGTACACCTGCTGCGCGGGGGCTTGCTGACTGGATAGTACTGACATAACCATGGCTCAGCCCCTATATCACGATCAAGTCGGCACGCAAGGCGCCGGCCTGTTTTAACGCTTGAAGGATGGACGCAAGGTCCCCCGGGGCAGCACCAATTTTATTGACCGCCCTGACGACATCTTTCAGCGCGACACCTGATTCTCCGCCCATCAAGAACATCGGGTTGTTCTCCTGGGTAATCGCCACCTCAGAACTGGGGGTAACCACGGTTTGAGCACCCCGACTACGCGTAAAAGCCCTGGGCTGACTCACATCAAAAGACTCGGTAACAGAGACGGTGATACTGCCGTGGGACACAGCAACCGGCATAACCCGCACATGGCTGTCTATAACAATTGTGCCGGTACGGGCGTTAACAATAACCCGTGCTGGCGCCTCTCCGGGGGTCACCTCAATGGCTTGCAACATAGCCAGAAAAGCCACTTTTTGGCCCGGATTGGCAGGCGACTGTACCTGCACTGACGAGCTGTCGATGGGGAGGGCCGTGCCATCACCAACGACTGTATTAATTTTCTCCGCCACGCGCATTGCTGTGGTGAAATCTGGCGTTTTTAAATTTAGCACCAGAGGACCAGCCTGCGAAAACGGTGTCGGTACTTCTCGCTCAACCGTCGCACCATTGGGAATACGACCCACGCTGGGAATATTAACCGTGACACTCGTGCCATCACCACCCTCGGCACCAAAACCGCCAACGACCATATTGCCCTGGGCGATGGCATACGTCTGACCATCAACCCCCTTCAATGGCGCCATCAACAAACTGCCGCCTCGCAGACTTTTCGCATTGGCAATGGAAGACACGGTGATATCAATGGTCTGGCCCGGTTTGGCAAAGGGCGGAAGCTCGGCATGAATCATGACTGCTGCCACATTTTTCAGCGAGGGGTTAATATTTGGCGGCACGACGACACCAAATTTGGCGAGCATACTTTTTAAACTTTGCACCGTGAATGGCGCCGAGTTAGTGGAATCACCGCTGCCATCGAGGCCAATGACCAGACCATAGCCCACCAGGTGGTTTGAGCGCACACCGGCAATGGAGGTGATATCTTTCAACCGTTCAGCAGCAGCGGGTAGCGCCGCGCACAGCATCAACACCGCCATCAGGCCCTGTAAACGTTTAATGCTCAGCATCACCTTTCCTGTCTGTAAATTCATCATTATTTCTACCTCCTGCCAGTGGTCTAACCGCTGACAAACTGTCGATCAAAAAGGCCAGAGAGGGCTCATGAAGAAGCGCACCATCCAGCCGGTGACATTGGCCTCATCCAGAGTACCCTTGCCACCGTAGGAAATTTTTGCATCCGCAACATGGGTAGAAAGCACTGTATTACTGGCGCTCACGTCGGAGGGTCGGACAATACCCTTGAGACGAACAAATTCACCACCCTGATTAATCTGTATCCACTTTTCACCCTGCACCATCAAATTGCCATTGGGTAACACCTGAGAAACGGTGACAGCAATACTGCCGCTGAGGTGATTACTCTGATTACTTTTCCCCTCCCCTTCGAATTCGGAACTGGAATCCGCATTTAGGCCAAGGTCATTCATCAGATGGCCAAACACGGTTGGTGCCGGCAAGCTGGTTTTACTGTCTTTATCGATTTCTGTTTTCGAGGTTTTGGCCGCATCCATTTGCTCAACCAGCAGAACTTGAATAATGTCACCCACGCGGCTGGCCCGCAGATCTTCAAACAGAACGAGGTCATAACCGGCCTGGTACAAGCCCCCCGTGTTTTGTACTGGGGGCACCAAAGCGATCGGCGCGACGGTTTCATAACCAGGTTCGCTTTGCTCAGGGATAACCGTACAGGCACTTAAAATAGTCACTGCACCGAACAGGCTAAGTAGGCGAAGGGCTTGGGGGAATCGTGTTTTCATAGCGCTGTCCCGTTACGTTTCATCGTGACTTACAGGTTGTTGCTGATGTATTGAAGCATTTGGTCGGTCGTGGAGATCGCCTTGGAGTTCATCTCATAGGCTCTCTGAGTTTCGATCATCGACACCAGCTCCTCCACCACATTCACGTTAGAACTTTCGATGTAACCCTGCATAATCGAACCCAAACCATTGAGTCCCGGGTTGCCGATTTGCGGATTGCCGCTCGAACCAGATTCCAGATAAAGGTTCTTGCCGATGGCCTGTAGACCCGCGGGGTTGACGAAATCTGCCAACTGTAATGTGCCAACCTGAGAGGGCGTCGTATCACCCGGCGCCAACACCGAAACGATACCGTCAGTGCCAATAGTGATGGTTTGGGCATCCTGGGGAATAGTGATCGACGGCTCGACGGGATAGCCATTGGAAGTGACCAGTTGGCCATCGGAGTCGAGAGCCATTGAACCATCACGGGTGTAAGAGATAGTGCCATCGGGCATCAGTACCTGAAGAAAGCCCTTGCCTTCAATGGCCACATCAAGAGCATTTTCCGTGGTCTCGAGATTGCCCTGGGTGAAGAGTTTCTCGGTGGCGACCACACGCACGCCAGTGCCCTGCATTAAGCCGGAGGGCGACTCAGTATCCTGGGAGGTCTGGGCACCCACCTGACGCAAATTTTGATAGAGCAAGTCTTCAAACACCGCTCGACCGCGCTTGTAACCCGCTGTACTCACGTTGGCGAGGTTGTTGGAGATGGTCGCCATGCGGGTTTGTTGCGCGTCCAACCCCGTCTTTGCTATCCACAGTGATTCTTGCATTTTACTTCCCCAGTTGCGTCTTTATTGAATGGTCAATCGTCTGGCGAACCATCAATTCATTTTCATCAAGGCCGCCGACGCGCGATCATTGTCCGCGGCGGTTTTCATCATTTTGATCTGCGTTTCATAACTTCTCTGCAGCTCTATCATCTTCACCATGGTAGAGATGGTGTTGACATTGCTAGCTTCCAAAGCACCCGACACCAGTGAAATATTGGCGTCCTCTTCAGCAATGGCGCCGCCATTGAGACGTAACAGTCCATCCTTGCCTTTATAGAGGTTGTCACCGTCAAGACTCACCAGTTTGATGCGACCCACCACAGCAACGGTGTCAGGGCCCTGTCCCAGGGGTTGAATAGAAATAGTCCCATCGGCGGCAATTTCCATCTTGGTATGAGGCGGTATGGCGATAGGCCCACCGTCGCCGATGATCAACTGACCCGCTCCGTTGCTCAGCTGGCCAAGGGAATCGAGACGCAGGTCACCACGGCGGGTATAGGCTTCACCATTGCCGGCCTGTACTGCTATCCAGCCATCACCACTGACAGCAACATCCAGGTCATTACCGGTGTTTTGCAGAGCCCCAAAGCTCGTGTCGACACCCGTGCGCTCAAACAGCGGCAGGTCACCGCCGTTAACGGCACCAGGTACTGACAGCGATCTAAACATCGACAGATCTGCCCGAAAACCGGTAGTGCTGGCATTAGCCAAGTTGTGCGTGACATCGGCCATGCCGCGCATAATCTGACTGGCGCTAACCATTGATGTGTAAAGATAGTTACCCATGACTCTTTAACCTTTTTGCGTTTAACGTAAATTGATCACGGTTTGAGTAACCGTATCTTCGGTCTGAATCACCTGGGCGTTGGCCTGAAAGTTACGCTGGGCCGTAATCATATTGACCAACTGCTGGGTAATATCGACGTTGGAATCCTCCAGCGCACCGGATTGAATCAAACCCAAACCTGCCGTACCCGGCTCACTCACTGTCGCCACGCCAGAGGCAAAGGTCTCTGCCCAGGCTGTGCTACCCAGGGGCTGCAAACCCTGCTGGTTGGCAAAATTAGCCAGAGCCACTTGCCCCAGAGCAAAGGACTGGCCGTTGGTATAACGGGCGAAGATGACCCCGGTGTCGGAAATCTCAACCCCGCGTAGCTGCCCCGAAGAGAATCCGTTTTGTGAAATAAAGCTAACGCCGTAGTCACTACCAAACTGAGTGGTCGTTGAAAGATCAACGGAGAAAGACTGAGGCGTAACGGCACCCGTTGGGTTACCACTTGCATCGAGCGGATCATAATTCGCGACAGAGACCTGTACCGGCAGTGAAGCCGTAGGAAATTGCCCGGTGCTATCGAAAGTCAGGGTCTGAGGTGCCGCCACACCACCAGGCGTAACACCGTCAACAGTGACATGGGCTTCCCACTCATTGGGCGTTGCCGTTTTAACAAAATAAGTGGTCAAAGCGTGGGGGTTACCGAGGCTATCGTAAATCGTCAGTGAGGTAGAGCCGTTAAACATATCGGCACTAGGTGCTGTCGGCGGAGAAGCAAAGGCATCAAAAGGGGCAGCAAAAGCTAACAAGGGCACCTCTTCTCTGGAGTCGAGATTAGCGGTGATATCAATCTCGGAGGTGGGAATCGGCTCGATTTGCGAGGTCGTCAAGCGCACATCGTCGACCAGACCGGTAATTTGCCCCGCTGCATCCGCTTCAAAGGCTTGTAAGCGCAGGCCCTCGTTATTGGTCACAAAACCTTCCGAATCCACGGTAAAAGCGCCGGAGCGTGTAAAGCGTGTAGAGCCTCCATCGTCGAGCATAAAGAAACCACTACCGCTAATGGCCAGATCCAAAGAACTATCGGTAAAACTGATATTGCCCTGAGTAAACTGTTGGGCAATCGCGGTCATCTCGACGCCACGACCGACGGAGTTAGACGCCACGCCTAGAGCGCTCGAGGCAAACACATCGGAGAACTCGCCCCGTGCTTGTTTAAATCCCGATGTGGAACTGTTGGCAATGTTGTTGCCAATGATTCCGAGCTGCGATGACGCCGCTCGAATACCTGATACTGCCGTTTCAAAACCCATGATTAATTCCCCTTGCTGTTATAAGTACTGGAGAACATCGGCGTAGGACACCGAATCTCCACCATCCAGATTTAAACTAATGTCCGACCCGCCGGCGCCAATTGAAACACTGGTGACTTGAGCCGAAGCAAAGGCCGGCACCGCCTCTACCGCCCCGTCGATCAGGCCGCTGGCCGTCACTTGATAGTTGCCTTGAGGGATGGAAGCCCCGTCATCAAGCAAGCCATCCCAGGAAAAAGTGTGAATCCCCGCGTCCACATTGCCGATATCAAGGACCTTGACCAACTGTCCACTACTATCCGACACCTGTATCTGAACGCCCGACGCACTGACCGGCATGGCGACAACGCCTTCAATTTCTTCTCCTGGGGTAAAGGCTGCCTGGTTGGACGCGCTGATCACATCACGACCTACCAGAGATGAGGCTTGAATGGCGCGCGTAGAGACCATTGACGCGCCCAGATCTGATAGAGAGGTTTCCATACCTTGAATGCCATCCACCGTACTGAATTGAGCGATTTGCGTTAAGAACTCCGCATTTTCCATTGGCTTGGTGGGGTCTTGGTTATTCAGCTGGGCCACCAGCAGACGCATAAACTCTTCCTGACCCAACTCTTCTTTCTTTTTAGGGACAGAATCCAGACCACCGCTTGGTTCGACACCTAAAATATTCGCTATATCTGTTGTCATAATCCTTCTCCTCAGCGACCCATACTTAAGGTCTGCACCAATAATTGTTTTGCCGTATTCATAGCTTCAACACTATTTTGATAAGCTCGGGAGGCGGCAATCATGTTGGCCATCTCCTCAACGGTATTAACGTTACTGTGATAAATATAGCCATCGTCGTCTGCTAGAGAATGGTTGGGCGCGTACTCTTTTCTACCGGGCGGCCCCATCTCCACTACGCCTGCAACAGTGACACCGACGGCATCTTTACGATCACCGAAGGGCCTTGTCACGGTGGCGAAAATTGGCTGGCGTGAGCGATAAACATCACCGGCATTCCCGCTAACCACTTCTGAATTGGCCAAATTACTGGCGACAGTGTCGAGCCATGTGGTATGTGCCGCTAATGCTGAGCCCGAAACGCGCATTACCCCTTCTAAACTCATCGCTTAATCTCCCCTTAAGGCCAGCATCAGGCCTTTAATCGTGCCATCAAGAAAACGTAAATTGACCTGGTAACGCACAGCGTTTTCAGCATAGGCTGCTTGCTCCTTGGCCATGTCGACCGTATTGATATTGATCGACGCCTGAGCCGGCTTGCGATACGTCACACTGCTATTAAAACGGCCATCTGAAGGTATATGTTGCGCGTGGCTCTGTACTAAATGACCCGTACTGGCGTCACGAAGTGCGGCGCGAAAATCGACATCTCGCGCCCTGTAACCTGGAGTTTCAGCATTGGCGATATTGGCCGCCAGCAGTTCGGCCCTCTGGGCATGGAAATAAAGGCCCTGGGCCTGTTTGCCGAGTATGGAACCCCATTGAGTAGACATAAGCTTTTTCCCGTTCTTGGTAGAAGACTGCTATGCCATAGACATAGCAACCCTTATGCCAAAAAAATTATCTTTATTTTTCAACGAGTTGCAAATAAAGCCGCGCCGCGGGGACGACTCAACGGCAATGACCTGCCGGTTAACGGCAAGAGCTTTGCCAATTGAAGGTTATTTAAATCAAAGACACGACACCAAAAAAAGCAAGCGGCCCAATTTTTGCTTCAAACTAAGAAGAAGGAAGACCAAAGACCATAAACGCCAGTTAACGATGACTATTAAACAAAGAAACGCCAAAAAAATGACATTTTCCCTCAGCGTATCCCGTCGCCCGCCTCAACCAGCCTTTCCCTTAACGCTCGTGGCATTGGCATTGGCATTGACAGTTATCAGCGCACTCATCATCACGCCCTTAGCCCAGGCAAAAGACAATCAATATCAGTCAATTGACTCGATCAAGGCGGCAGCCCAAACATTCTTGAGCACTCACAGCAATGTCGAAGGTCGAGCGAATACCACCATCAGTATTGAAAATATCGACAACCGGTTAACCTTGCCAGCTTGCGGCACTACGCTCGATACCTTTCTGCCTTCTGGCGCTAAAGTACAAGGAAAAACAACGGTCGGTGTGCGCTGTCAAAGCCCAAAACCCTGGACGCTGTACGTCCCCGCCAACGTCACGACGATCACACAGGTGCTGGTGACCAGCACGCCTCTGCGTCGCGGGCACGTCATGACCGCGGGGGATATTAGCCTACACTCTAAAAATACCAGCCAGCTTAACGCGGCCTATCTAAGTAACCCCGATCAGGTCGTTGGCAAAGTGTTGAAAAAAAACCTGGCTAATAAAGCTCTCTTAACTCCCGCCGTATTAACGGAACCCCATATCATCCACAAAGGCCAGCACGTTGACCTACGGGCCGGTCTGGGCGGGTTAAATGTCAGTGCTCCTGCTATTGCTTTAATGGGCGGGGCCGTGGGAGACAGAATTCGCGTGAAGAATGTGTCATCCGGTAAAATTGTCGAAGGCGCCATATTGGCTTCTGGTGTCGTGAGAGCTGACTGAAACACAAACCGGCCATTTACTTTTAATTGGCCAATACACTAAAGTTTCTGACAAAAATGCCGATACACTAATTGCCAGTGTTCTGGCATTGTAAAATGGGAAGGACAGGTACCATGGAAATTAGACAACCAGCAAACAATGCAGGGCTCAGCACCAATACTGGGAAAAAAGCTGACGCTAATCAAGGTGTCGCCCCCGAAAAAGCCAGCACGCAGCCGCCAACGAGCGAGTCGAGCACTGTTACCGTCACCGACTCAGCCCTTAAGCTACTGCAAATCGAAAAGACTCTCGCCGAATTACCTAGCTTCGATGCTAAAAAGGTCGAAAGCATTAAGCAAGCGTTAAGCGACGGCTCCTATACCATCAACACAGATCGCATTGCTGAAAAACTGATTAATTTTGAGCAGGACTTGGCTTAAGCTATCCTATAATAATCGACACAAGCGCAAACACGTTTTGCGCCGTGATCGACACGACTACCAACTCAATTAATCAAGCCGGTATTAACGCGTGGATAACCTCACCAGCCTGTTAGACAAAGCCACCTCTCTCACCCTCGAACTGCTCGACGTACTCAGCGAGGAAAGAGCGGCGCTATCCCAACCCGATATAGCAATTCTCGAAACTGTCATTGAAAAAAAGCTGGGCATTGCTCAAGCCTTGCAAGCAATAGATCAGCAGCGAGATAACGCTCTGGCAAAGCTGGGCGCCGCGCCTGGCGCGACGGGTATAGAAGACATCGTGGCCACAAACACCGACCAACAACTTAACAACAGCTGGCAAACCCTTTGCGAAGCCAGTCTGCGCTGTAAAGAAGAAAATTTGCTCGTAGGCACAATGATTCAAAAAAACAAGCTGATCACTGATCAAGCACTTCAAGTACTGAGCAAGGGCCGCATAGAAACAGACCAGACCTATAGCGCAAGCGGTATCACTGCCAGGCAATCCCAGTCCAAGCCCCTGGGCAAAGCCTAAGGCGACGGCATACCCGGCACTGTGCCTAGATCGCTATCTAAGTCACTGTGAACTGCCCCTCACGGACACACACTGTATTTCCAATACACTCCAGGTCAGTTATCGACAAGCTTAGAGAAAATCCACTAACACCCTGCACCCAAAACCCATGTACTTAGAAGATTCAGACGCGACAAACAGCCTGCACGCCCTCCCTTCGATGCACGAAGATGGCATCAAGATAAAAGCCCATAAGCTATCAATTCTCAAAGCATTGCTTAACGATCGCAGCCAGCTGAGCGTATCAATACAGGGGATACCGAGTGTATTCGCCACTATTATTCTAGCTATCGATACCAAAAACGAGTGGCTTGAACTGGATGAGCTCGTCGATAACACGGCCCACGCAGCCCTATTAGAAAAGAACAGCTATCGCGTAAGTGGCCGGCTAAAAGGCATTAATGTCGATTTTTCTGCGCGAATTACAAGCCACGAAAAAAACGGAGGGCTGATACGTTACCGCTCAACACTACCTGACATTATTTATCAAACCCAGCGCCGCGCTAGTTATCGAGCTGCCGTCGGCATGATGTCTTCCCCCGAGGTTCACCTGATTCTTAGCGACAATCAGGTCATCAAAGGGCAACTTAGCGATATTTCGTCGACTGGGGCGTTAATTAGCGTGCCAAATGATAGCCCTATAGGCCCTGGAGACAGGATAGAGCAATGCATTTTCAAGACACTCGATGAAGCAATGACCATTGTCGAGGCCGAGGTAAAAAGACAAATTGAAGCTGATTACGGTTCGAGGCGTAAACTGGGCTGCCGTTTTCTCAATCTTGATTTATCGACAACACAAGACATCCAGCGCTACTCAGCTGCCGTCGAAAGGCTGAATGCACGGCGTCGATAATATTTGCCGCCGCTTAAGAAATGGCCAGAGTTGCTACCAGTAAAGGGCCCTAAACCCAGCTACTTTGCAATGCCACAACCATTACGGCCTGTGTTCTTGACTTCATACATGGCAGCATCGGCTCTTTGAAAAAGAGCATCACTGGACTCTCCCTTCCTAAATTCAGCAATACCTATAGAGAGAGAAACCTCTACCGACTGACCTCGACTGTGAAAGTCACAACGCTTCACAGCATTGCAAAAACTCTGAGCGACGGCTACCGCATCTTCAGCAGAGGTACCCGGCAGCAAAATAACAAACTCATCGCCGCCGTATCGCGCCACATAATCTGTATCTCTAATTCGACTAGACATAAGCTTGGCGATAGTTTGCAATACTTTATCACCGGCTTTATGCCCGAAAGTGTCGTTAACATACTTGAATTTATCAATATCGATCAGCAATAACGATAAGGAAAAACCTATGCGTTGACTGCGAGCTAGTTCTTCCTCTATACGCTTATCAAGGCCACCCCGATTTCCCACACCCGTTAGGGGGTCAAGCGCCAGCAACTGTTGCTTCTCCATTAATTGATGGCGCAGACCCTCCACTTCTGCATTCATTGCCTGAGTCTGGTGAGTCAGTCCTTCTATTTTGTCCTTCGCTTCTTCGAGCTGTTTCTTTTCAGACTCGACATAATCTGCCACAGTGGTAGTTAGTCGCTCAGCACGGGTTCGAATAATTTTTTTCAGTAAATCAATATCGTTATTTTCATTGACGGCAGCTTCCATACCCGATATTTCACCACCCACGTCGGTCTGAATTTTGTCGACATTTGCCAACGAAGCCTCAATATCAATCGAGCCTCCTATGCCTTCTTCCAGGCTTTTCAAATGCAGCCTTAATTGCGATAAAAACTGTTCGGTATACGCCCTTTCTTCATCGATTTGTCGAGCAACATCAACGACGAGACTCAAAGCCTCGCCAAGAACCACTTCAAGCTCATCCATGCTAGCAATACGAGCCAGATCCCTTCTGATTGTTTCGACTCGGCTATCCTCAGGCTCAAGCAGTCTGAGCTGGTCTAATAATTTACTTAGCGCCGTACCGACAACGTCCAATACATGGGCCAGTGAAAGCTCGCCCCGAGACAGCTCTGGTGCGATAAAAGATTCAGGACTCAAGGAAGACGCTGACTGCTGCAAGCCTATATCAAAGAAAAGGGGAATAATTTTCTCAACCTGCTCAACCGTCTCCTGAAGAGAGGATGCGAGCTTCAAGTCTTCTTTAATACGTGAAATCTGCACTTCACCGGGAAAACATGTTTCAATCGCTTTAAATAATTCAATCGCAGAGTTTTTTATAGAAAGCTCAAATCCACTGGCAAATTCAACCTGCCCCGACACAATATATTTCAAGAACCTGGCGGCGCTGTCTTTAAACTCTGATAGTGGCGTACTTTCGTGGAGAGAGATTCGTAATTGCTCGAGCAGATAATCCAGTTTCTGGTCTCGGCCCTGAGCTAATCGTGTTAACTCAACAGCTAAACGCGCTAAAAGTGCCGTCTTGCCGTTGCCGTTGCCGTTGCCGTTGCCGTTGCCGTTGCCGTTGCCGTTGCCGTTGCCATTCACCGAACCAGAACCTGCTGCTTTATTCTGCATTCTTTTCTCAATTATTATTTACTAGAGCAATGCTGGATGAGAAACTTTTACAAAAAATCGGACTCGTAAATACGAGTCTCAGCGAAATAGCGCCAACTTCACTCACTAGCTTCATGACATCCCCGTCAAAATAATGACACTTCCTATCTAAAACTGCAGTTTTACCCAATTTTAGCAAACATTCCACCGCCAGATAACCCATTAGCAAGCAAATTGCGCCGGCATAGTTAGTGCATTCAGTTTAAGCACACCTATTCACAGTCTATTGAATTATTGCCATGAACAATCCCTTACACCATCGACAAAACCTTGCCCATCAAACCATTAGAGAAGACAAGGTCAATAGAAACCTAAGCCCTTTCTTTGCCAGTATTCAGGCCCAAAGAGGGCAAACGCCACAACCAGATGTAAAACATCCCGCCGATGAAGCAATAGACAAAGAGGGAAGCCCCCTCCCCACCAAAGAGCCTCAACACACAGCCCCCACTCCCACCAGAATTCATCACGCGACTGCTGATCACTCAAGCCACGGCGAGAGCGCCA
This sequence comes from uncultured Gammaproteobacteria bacterium, assembly GCA_913058345.1. Taxonomy (GTDB): domain Bacteria; phylum Pseudomonadota; class Gammaproteobacteria; order Pseudomonadales; family Porticoccaceae; genus Reddybacter. The sequence continues at coordinate 44,334 of CAJXQR010000008.1, read as the reverse complement.
AACAAACGACCCCTCAGGCCGACAGTTTACGCAGCCCTGGCAGCAATTCCTCCCGGGTAACACCCTGGATCATTGCCAGCATCACCCTGACCCTTGCGCTCTTTAGTGGCAATTACGCCTGGCATACGCAACAAGATCTCGAAAAATTAAAGTCTCGTCTCGAACAAATAGAAGAATCTACCGTCGCCTCCCCCGTCGTGGTTTTAGACGATAGCAGCAATCGACTCGCCAAAACGCGACAAGAGCTACTTTCTTTAACTCAAACCCAAGAACAGCTAACCACTACCGTCACCACACTACAAAACTCATTTCAAACAGACACCGAACAAGCGGATTCTCGGCTGACAGGGCTCGAAGACTCGATCGCAGATTTACACCTACAGATACAGAAAGTCGCACTTAAGCAAAAAGACAATAGACTGGCGATAGAGCACGTCACAAAGCTGGCAACAGTTAATAACGCCAAAACCACCCACGCAACTGACAATCAAGCAAAAGAGGATTGGTATATCACTATCGCCAGCTTTTCCGATCGCAATACTGCCAGCAACCTTCATCAAAAGGTACAAAAAACAGCGGCTAGTGCTTCAATAACGCCGATTACCGTCAATGGCAAAACCCTCTATCGCATCAGAGCAGATGGCTATAATTCAAGAAAGGCTGCTGAAGGCGAAGCTCAGACGCTGCAAAATCAGTTCGGCCTATCCGGTTTATGGGTTAGCCGCGACTAACTGCGCGCCAAGGAGACCTTGAGCAAACCATAAACGCGTCTCTGTGCGCTAAAATCCGATTTCTTCGCCCAGAGCTAACCAGAGCATCACCAACTAATAGAGCACTAGTAATTAATCTGTTTTTTTAGAGCCTGGGACCATTGAAGCAAAGGGCAAGGACGTCACGTTGCCGCCTTTAACCTCCGTGACCTTGCAAACACCTTCCTTTTCAACCTCGTCAATACGCACAACAGCATGCAAGGGGATATAACTGCGCTTAACGCTGGCAAACTCATTTTTGAGTTTTTCTTCACCCGGGTCGACAATCATCTTTGAACGCTCGTCAAACGCAAACTCTTCAATCTCTAAAAAACCCATCAATTCACTCTGATAAACAGAGCGCACATACAGCTCATAGACCTGACCCTGATTAAAAAAAATGACTTTGTAGATTGGTTCACTGGACATAATATTTTGCGACTTACAGCTTAAAAGGCGCGCGATTCTATCATATTCACAGCCCCTCGCTTTGCTACTTATGACCAGGCAGCTAGGCTAAGTAGCGGAGAAGCCCTATAATCGGCGCCCTTGCCAACAACGACGGAGCCCACATGACAGATACTCCGGTCAAAAAACTTCATATCGTTACTCATGGCTGCCAAATGAATGAGTACGATTCTTCACGCATGAGCGATTTGCTCGGTGATAGCCATCAAATGGTAAACACCGATGACCCCAATGAAGCAGATGTACTGCTACTCAATACCTGTTCGATCCGCGAAAAGGCCGAAGATAAAGTTTTCCACCAGCTGGGCCGCTGGAAAAAATTGAAAGACAAAAACCCTTCGCTCATTATCGGCGTCGGTGGCTGCGTGGCCAGCCAGGAAGGCGAGGCCATTGCCCGTCGTGCGCCTCACGTTGACCTGATCTTTGGGCCCCAGACACTGCATCGCCTACCCGATATGATGCAACGGCGCCAGGCAGGCAACAGCGCGGTGGTTGACGTCAGCTTCCCTGAAATTGAAAAGTTCGACCAGCTACCATTACCTGAGGCCGATGGCGTCTCAGCCTATGTGTCAATCATGGAGGGCTGTTCAAAGTACTGTAGCTTCTGTGTGGTGCCCTACACCCGTGGTGAAGAGGTCAGTCGCGGCTGCGCCGATATTCTCGCCGAAGTTGCCCATCTGGCCAGCCAGGGCGTGCGGGAAATCAACTTGCTCGGCCAGAACGTCAACGCCTTTCGCGGAGAGATGCCCGGCCGCGACAGCCTCTGTGATCTCGCTGAGCTGATCACCTACGTCGCACAAATCGATGGCATTGACCGCATTCGCTTTACCACCTCCCACCCAATGGAGTTTTCACAATCCCTAATTGATGTTTACGCGGAGGTGCCAGAGCTGGTCAACCATCTTCACCTACCCGTGCAAAGCGGTTCAGATCGCATTCTTAGCGCTATGAAACGTGGCCATACCTGGCTTGAATATAAGTCCATCATCCGCAAACTGCGAGCCATTCGTCCCGATATCAGCCTGTCATCTGATTTTATCGTTGGTTTTCCCGGTGAAACAGAAGCTGACTTCGCCGCCACCATGAAGCTAATCGAAAGCATTGGGTTCGACCACTCGTTCAGTTTCGTCTACAGTGCTCGCCCCGGCACACCCGCCGCCGACTTTACCGACACAACCAGCGCCGAAACCAAAAAGCAACGCCTGAAGATACTACAAGACCGTATTATTCAGCAGGCGATGACGATTAGTCGCCGCATGGTGGGCAGCACGCAGCGCATATTAGTCTCGGGGATTTCACGCAAAGACCCCGGCCAATTGCAAGGGCGCACCGAAAACAACCGCGTCGTCAATTTCGCTTGCAGCGATCATCAGCTGATCGGTCAATTTGTGGAGGTCGAGATTTGCGAGGCCCTCCCCAATTCATTGCGTGGCACTCTGATTGATTAGTAAACCAGGCAACGGCATAACACCGCGTGCTGAGTGCCGCCAGCCTTCGCGAGACTATCGATCGAGACATTCCCCGAAGGACGGTTTTCATCTCACCATAAAGTCGCTATGCTTAGCCCAAATCCGATAGAACAGGCGCTCAATCTCACCCTTTGAATACCCTACCAGCCGCTGACACCGTCACTCTCGAACCCAATGATCACCGCCGTCTGGCTAATCTTTGCGGCCAGCTCGATGAGCACCTGCATCAAATAGAGCGTCGCCTCGCCATTGAAATCCGCAACCGCGGCAATATGTTCGCCATTTATGGTGACCCCCTGCGAGCGCACAAAGCAGCTGATTTACTGCACGCCCTCTACAGGGAGACCCGCGACCAGCAAAATCTGACACCGCAAGCAGTACACCTTTATCTGCAACAATCGAACCTGGAAACGACAATGGAAGAAAGTACCGAGAGCCCATCTGCCATTACCATTAAAAACTTCAGCGAGATTCAGACCAAAAAGGGCAAGATTATCCCCCGCGGACTCAATCAGCAAAATTATGTGCGCGCCATACAAACCCACGACATTAATTTTGGGGTTGGCCCCGCAGGCACTGGCAAAACCTATCTTGCCGTCGCCTGTGCAGTGGAGGCCTATTTACGCAATGACGTTGAACGCATTCTGCTAGTGCGGCCCGCCGTTGAAGCGGGCGAAAAACTCGGCTTTCTGCCCGGCGATCTCTCCCAAAAAGTTGACCCTTATCTGCGACCACTGTACGACGCTCTGTACGAAATGTTTGGCGTTGAAAAGGTCGACAAGCTCATCGAAAAAAATGTTATCGAAGTCGCACCCCTGGCCTACATGCGTGGGCGCACACTTAACAGCGCTTTTATTATTCTCGATGAGAGCCAAAATACCACCCGGGAACAAATGAAAATGTTCCTCACCCGCATCGGTTTTGGCGCCACTGCCGTCATTACGGGCGACACGACACAAATCGACCTGCCACGGGGCACTCGCTCTGGACTGGTTCACGCCTGCCAGGTGCTCAACGGAGTTGAAGGTATTACTTTCACGCATTTTCAATCGAAAGATGTGGTGCGCCATCCACTGGTACAAAAAATCGTTGATGCCTACGACGATTTCGAAAACACACCAAACGGCGACGATTGATGCACAACAGCACAACGATCGATGTCGACAATGCCAGTGGTGAAGAGGCACCCGAGCCTCCGTCGATACGCCATTGGGTTTGTGCCGCTCTGAGCGAACAACAATCTGCTGCCGAAATCAGCGTGCGTATTGTCAGTACCGTCGAAAGCGCCGAGCTAAACCAGCACTATCGAGGTAAAAAGGGCCCCACCAATGTCCTGTCTTTCCCCGCCGACATTCCCGACTTTGTCGAATCAACTCTACTTGGCGATATCGTCATTTGCGCAGCAATCGTTCGACAGGAAGCTAACGAACAGCACAAAACACTCGATGCCCACTGGGCTCATATGCTGGTGCACGGTACCTTGCATTTACTCGGCTACGATCATGTTGAAGAAAACGAAGCTGAAGCAATGGAGGCTCTCGAAACCACCATCCTGACCGGGCTCAATTTTCCACCCCCTTATTCAGCACTTAAAGAAGAGATCGAACGACCATGACCGAAGGCAGTACCAACGGACAAGCTCACTCCTGGCTAGGACGGCTTGTCCGCATTTTTTCCTCGACACCAGCAACTCGGGACGATATTACCGAAATCTTGCGCAGTGCCTATGACGACAAAGTCATTGACAACGAAGCCCTCGAAATTATGGAGGGCGCGCTGAGTGTTGCCGATCAGCAGGTGCGAGAAATCATGATCCCTCGCTCACGCATGACGGTAATCCCCGAAGCTGGTGATATCGAAGAAATTCTAGCCTTAGTCACCGACTCCAAGCACTCGCGGTTTCCAGTCATAGGCGATTCTATTGACGATATAAAAGGCATATTACTGGCCAAAGAATTACTGCCACTATTAGCTCAGGGCAAAGACAACTTTTCCATTGCCGATGTTATCCGCCCAGCCAATATCATCCCAGAGAGCAAGCGCCTTAATGTACTGCTCAAAGAGTTCCGCGAACAACGCTACCACATGGCCATTGTCATGGACGAATACGCCAGTGTTGCTGGGCTGGTCACTATTGAAGATATTCTGGAAGAAATTGTCGGTGAAATTGAAGACGAAACCGACCTCGAAGAAAAAAACCCTATTCAGCGGCAAGAAGACGACAGCTACCATCTTCCTGCACTCACCACCATTGAAGACTTCAACGAGTTTTTCGGTACGGGCTTTAACGAAGATGAATTCGACACCATCGGCGGGCTGGTCACACAGGCCTTTGGTCACTTACCAAAAATTGGGGAAGAAGTCTCATTGGGCGCGTACCATTTTGCCGTTGTTGCCGGTGATGAACGACAAATCCATCAACTCGCCTTAAAATGCCAACAACCCGACGCACCACGGGAGTAAAAGAAATGCCACAAGACTAAAAATAGAACAGAGCGACGTCAAACAATATTTATGGCCAAACATAAAACCAACCTCTACTCCCTTTTTCTGGCGCTACTCAGCGGTGCGTTGTTACCGCTGTCACTAGCCCCCTTTTCATGGTGGCCTGTCGCCATTTTCAGTACTAGCACACTGTGCTTTTTATGCCGCGGCCAAACGATTAGAAGAGCCTTTACCACATCCCTGGTTTTTGGATTTGGTATGTACGGGGTTGGAACCAGCTGGATCTATGTCAGCATTACCGATTACGGCCATGCCCCTGCTGAGCTGGCCATTCCGCTCACAGCACTTTTCACTTTAGGCATGGCGATCATTTTCGCGTTGCCTTTATCATTCTACGGTCTGTTCCGAAAGAGTTCCGCCATCGCTTCCTTACTCGCTTTCCCGGCGCTGTGGGTACTGGGTGAATGGTCTAGAAACTGGTTTCTAACCGGCTTCCCCTGGCTCAACATCGGTTATGGTTTTATCGACACTTGGCTTGCCGGCTGGGCTCCTGTCACTGGGGTGATGGGGTTGAGCGGTTTCATCGTATTTTGCGGGGCAATTATTGCCCTGCTTACCGAGTACACTGAAAACAGGCGCATTATCTGGGGAGGGCTCATCGTCGTCTTAATGGTTTGCGCTGGCGGCACTGGGCTCAACACGCTTAACTGGTCCCGACCTTCGGGTGAAGCGCTCAAGGTTGCCCTGGTCCAACCCGATCAACCTTTACTGGAGAAATGGGAGGATGATGAATTAAAAAGAATTCTTATTGCTTTCAAAGAGACCAACGAAACTCTCATCAATCAAGATCTGATTATCTGGCCTGAATCAGCCCTACCGACTTTGCAGAACAACATCGCAGGATTTCTTGATGAGATTGACGCCACTCTCAAAAGAGAGCGTGTCGGTGTCATTACAGGCATTCCTTCCAGCAGGGGTAGCCAGCAATATTTCAACTCAGTCATTGGCTTAGGCAGAGCAAGCGGCAATTACCAAAAACGCCGGCTCGTACCCTTTGGCGAATATGTGCCGATGGAGCAGTGGCTTCGCGGCACCATCGAGTTTTTCGATTTACCGATGTCAGCCTTTAGCGCGGGAACTGAGCAGCAGGCTCCCATTGTTATCGGCGAGGTACAAATTGCACCCGCCATTTGTTATGAAATTGCTTATGCTGACCAGCTCGCCAATGATGCCCGCGATGCCAATATCTTGTTAACCGTCAGCAATGACACCTGGTTCGGCAATTCCATCGGCCCTCACCAACATTTTCAAATGGCCCGTATGCGTGCTCTGGAAAACGCGAAACCCTTGCTGCGAGTCACTAACGATGGCATAACAGCCATTATTAACCAGCGAGGCAAGGTCCACGAACAACTCCCGCGCTTTAAACCAGGCCTATTAAAAACAGAAATAACACCCTTCACGGGTTCAACCCCTTTCAACCGCTTCGGCTCTTTGCCACTTGTCGCTCTCTGCTTCGCTACTCTTTTTTTACTGCGTACTGCTCGACGTGTTCGGGAATAATGCTGCCAGTAACCAATACAGCATGAACCCCTTAATCGACACGAAGATTAAATTCACCCTGCAGGCGGGTATCTTCGTCCGGCACATCAAAACTAAGCTGCCCCGCGACCTGACCGTCAACCGCTTCATCAAAGCGTAGTTTCAGGTTATAACCCTCGGTTAACACGGCAGTTTGAATGTCTCCCGCCTCATCGCGCCAACGATAATGCACATGAGGGTCGCCGTGAGATTTATGGTCGCTTGCCACACTGATAACACGACTAACCGGCAACTCTCCCTCTGGTAAGAATAAAAACAGTAACAGGCTCGGATTAGAGCCCCAGCTATCGCCCTGATAAATGGCCAGGGTATTGCCCCATTCAGAGCGAGACAGAGCTACTGGCGTTCCGTTAATTTCACCACTCACGCGTGCAACGAGCGCGACAGGGGCAGCATTCTCATTCTTAGAACGCATAGCACCGGATACCGAATCCAACCCTTGTGAGAGATCTGCAGCACCTTGCTCGAAACCCTCCCTCAAGCTCTCGGACAGCACCTCAACACTATCCGACAGGGCGGCACTAATATCGCTCATCGCTTGCCCAACACCTTCAGTCACCACTTCCCCAAACGTATTCATGGCCTCCTTCAACATCGCACCCATCATGCCGGTGCTGGTGGTATCGAAATCCACCTTCCAAACACCGTCAATCGGTACGAGGCGGGTATCAAAACTGAATTTCACCGGCCTATTATTAAGAAAACCTTCCAGGGTGGTCGGCACCGCAGCTTTATCTACTGATGCCATGGCCTCGGCAAAAGCCATGTTCTCGATGCGGTTGCCCTCAGCCTCGAAATCCATGGTACTGCCATCTAAACTTCCAGGCACAGCCAATTGTTCAGCCAGAGCGCGATCACCCATTTCCATCGCCCGCCAAAATTCCGCCGCAACTTGTCCGGGGGTTCCGCTTTCCTCGCTCTCACCACAAGCACTCAAGAACAGAACCAACAGCCAATTTAACACGAACACTTTTATTAATTTCATAGCCTTAATGCCTCCTTTAATCGCCTCTTCCAAACGCCCATTAGTTGTTTGCATTCTCCAGTTCAAACCTGCAAACGCAGGCTGGATCCATTCATCTGCTATTAAGCCATAAGAAAAGGGCAGCGACGACCCTAACCACCTTCCTTTCTGGCTGCCTTTCTGACCGGCTTTCCCCTATAATTTCGTCCTCACAAATTTACTACCCTATTTTCAATCAGCTTCGGCAACTCTGGATCCGCACAATGGAAGAACACTACCACCCCAAAGCCATCGAGCAAGCGACGCAAGCCTTCTGGCGCGATCAGCAGTCTTTTCAGGTCAAGGAAAAGCCAGGGCAGGAAAAATATTATTGTCTGGCAATGTTCCCCTACCCCAGCGGCAAGCTACACATGGGCCATGTGCGTAACTACACGATTAGCGATGTCATTAGCCGCTACCAGCGCATGCTCGGCAAAAATGTTTTACAGCCTATGGGTTGGGATGCCTTCGGCTTACCCGCCGAAAACGCCGCCATTAAGAACAACACCGCGCCGGCACCCTGGACCTACGAAAACATCAACTACATGAAAACCCAACTCAACTCCCTGGGTTATGCCTACGACTGGCAGCGCGAACTCACCACCTGCAAGCCCGACTATTACAAATGGGAACAGTGGTTTTTCACTCGTCTCTACGAAAAAAAACTGGTCTACAAAAAAACTAGTGCGGTTAACTGGTGCCCCGCTGACCAAACTGTGCTGGCCAACGAACAAGTTATCGACGGCGGCTGCTGGCGCTGCGCTACGCCCGTTGAGCGCAAAGAAATCCCCCAGTGGTTTATTAAAATTACCGACTACGCAGAAGAATTGCTCGACGGCCTCGACCAGCTGGACGCCTGGCCAGAACAAGTCCGCACCATGCAACGCAACTGGATTGGCAAGAGCCAGGGCATAGAAGTGACCTTTGCACTTGAAAACGCTGTCGCTGACATAAAAAGCGTCGACGTGTACACCACGCGTCCCGATACGCTGATGGGCGTCACCTATCTCAGTCTCGCCGCCGAACACCCCATCGCCCTCGCCATCGGCGAAAACAATGCCGAAGTCGCCGACTTTATCGCCGAATGCAAGCGCCAGTCCATGGCTGAAGCCGATATGGCGACTATGGAAAAAGCCGGTATCGACATCGGCATTAAAGCCATCCACCCCCTCAGTGGTGAGCTGGTGCCCGTGTGGGTCGGCAACTATGTATTAATGGATTATGGCTCTGGCGCAGTAATGGCCGTACCCGCCCACGACCAGCGAGACTGGGAATTCGCCACCAAATACCACCTTCCGATTCAGCAAGTCATTGCACCAACTGATGATAGTCCTTGCGACATCGGCAAAGAAGCCTTTGTTGCCAAAGGCCAGCTCCTCAACTCGGGTACCGTTGATGGCATAAAATTTGATGGCCTGGATTTTGAACAGGCCTTCACAGCTATGGCCCAGGCTCTGGTTAAGCGCGGTAGCGGTCGCGTCACCACCAACTACCGGCTGCGCGACTGGGGAGTCTCACGCCAGCGCTACTGGGGTTCGCCGATTCCGATGGCCTACAATGCCGACGGCATTGAAATACCCGTGCCCCTCGAGAAGCTACCCGTGCTGCTACCGGAAGATGTCGAAATGGACGGTATACACTCGCCCATTAAAGCCGACCTGGAGTGGAAGAAAACCAGCCTTGATGGCCAGGCCTTTGAAAAAGAGACTGACACCTTCGACACCTTTATGGAGTCTTCCTGGTATTACGCCCGCTTTACATGCCCCGACTACAATGAGGGCATGCTCAACCCCGAGCAAGCGAATTACTGGCTGCCGGTTGATCAATATGTCGGTGGCATTGAACACGCCATTCTCCATCTGTTGTACGCACGCTTTTACCACAAATTGCTACGCGACGAAGGCCTGCTCGAGTGCGACGAGCCCTTTACCAAGCTGCTTTGCCAGGGCATGGTGTTAAAAGACGGCAGCAAAATGTCCAAGTCTAAGGGCAACACCGTCGACCCCCAGCCCTTGATCGAACAATACGGTGCCGACACTGTGCGGCTATTTACGATGTTTGCCGCGCCACCCGAACAATCTCTGGAGTGGTCTGACGAGGGCGTAGCCGGCGCTAACCGTTTTCTACGCCGCCTATGGAAATTGGCTCATGCCCACCTCGCTAAAGGGGATGCACCCGCTCTTGACACTGGCAAGCTCACTGACGCTGAAGCCGCAGTGCGGCGCAAGACCCACCAAACCATCGCCAAGGTCAGCGATGACTACGGACGTCGTCAGACATTCAACACCGCCATTGCGGCAGTGATGGAGCTGCTCAACGAGCTGAGCCGTCTACCCGACGATGCACCGCAACTTGCCGCGATTGAAAGAGAGGCCCTGGAGACGGCCGTGCTATTGCTAGCCCCCATCGCTCCCCACATCTGCCACACTCTCTGGAAAGAACTGGGTCACGATGTAGCAATACTCGATGCCAACTGGCCCGAGGTTGACGAAAACGCCCTGGTCGAAAGCAGCATCAAGTTAATGGTGCAGGTCAACGGCAAAGTACGCGGAGAGATTGTTTTACCCGCTGACGCGGATAAAGACAGCATCGAGTCCGCAGCACTGGCCGAACCCAATGCCCAGCGCTTTACGGAGGGTAAAACTATCCGTAAAGTCATCGTCGTGCCGGGCAGACTGGTTAATATCGTTGCCAATTAATCAACATTGATCACGGAATCACTCGACTTTATGAACAAGCCATTAAGACTGAGCGTCATCGTACTTCTGCTAACCGTGTCCGCCTGCGGTTGGCAGCTACGCGGTACCGGGGGCGAACCCTCTATTGCCCGCCTGCATCTCCACAGCACTGTACCCGGCAGTGCCTTTACGCAAATACTGGAACGTTATTTGCGGGGCAGTGGTATCGAGCTGGTTGACAGTGCTGGTAAAGCTGAATACAGCCTCAGGATCCTCGAGGAAAATTCAAAGCGCCGCACAGCAACTGTCAGTGCCAGCGCCCGTATCTCCGAGCGCTTATTGGAAGAACAAGTCGAATATCTGGTCACCCGACCCGATGGTAGCATTGCTATCGAGCGTAGCACCGCATCTGTCGAGCGCATTTATGAATACAATGAAGACAATGTACTCGCGACGGAAGACGAAGCCCGATTACTGAAAAATGAAATGTACAACGACCTGGCCCGTCAAATTGCTAACCGCCTGCGACACGTAAAAAGGCCCACAGCGGACAACGCAGCTCCCACAAGCACTCCTTAAACAGCTCATGCGTCTACACCCCGATAAGCTCTCCAGGCAACTAAAACAGGGCCTAGAACCAATCTATGTCATCACCGGTGACGAGCCCCTGTTAGTTCAAGAGGTGGCTGACGCGATACGCGGACAGGCCCGACAAAACGGCTTTACTGAGCGCGAGCTGTTCAACGCTGAAGTACGCTTCGACTGGCAGCAAGTACTGACCGAGGCTAGTAGCTTGTCTTTATTTGCCGATAAGAAAATACTTGAGTTACGCATCCCCTCCGGCAAGCCAGGCCGCGAAGGCGGAATATTTTTTCAGGACTATTGCGCCAATATCAACGCCGACAATTTACTGCTGATCATCCTGCCCAAAATCGATAAATCCGCGCAAAACAGCAAATGGTTTAAAGCCCTTGATCAACACGGCGCCATCGTACAAGTGTGGCCCGTTAATGCCGCGCAAATGCCCCAGTGGATTCAACACCGTCTCGAACGCGCCGGCATCAGTGCGAACCATCAAGCCGTAGAGGTGCTGGCCGAGCGTGTCGAAGGCAATCTACTCGCTGCTATTCAGGAAATAGAAAAACTGAAATTACTGGCTCCGGCCGGCGAAATCGACAGTGAGACAATGTCCTCGGTGGTGACCGACAGTGCTCGCTTCAATGTCTTCACTATGATTGACCGCATCCTCAGCGGCGACAGTGTCGGTGCAACCCGCACCTTGCGCGGCCTGCGCGACGAGGGTGCAGAGCCCATCGCCATTCTCTGGGCGCTGACCCGAGAATTACGCATTCTGGTTAAAACCAACGAACAAGCAGCCAACGGCGAGTCCATTGACAACGCGCTGCGCAAACTGCGCGTATGGGACAAACATCAGCCATTGGTCCGTAAAGCACTCCGCCGGACTCGGCCCGCCCAGCTGACTATGCTGCTGCGCCAAGCTGGTGGCGTTGATCGCGCGGTCAAAGGTATGCGCGACGCCTCACCCTGGGACGAACTCATTAGTATGGTATTAAGCATGAGCGGTGCCAACCCAGTGCACCCCAGCAACCTCCGCCTGGCTCTGCGCGAGTAGTCGCCATTTGTAGCCCGCCACCCATAAACACTAGAGCCCGAACTGACGTCGCAATCACCATGCATCTCAACCACTTATACTCAATCACTCATAAAAGCGAGATCTTGCCATGATCAACCGAGAAATCCATTTCGCCCAACGCCCATCACCACAGCCCAATCGTGACTGTTTCAAGCTGGTCGAAAGTCCGCTAAACGAAGAGCTCGACGAGGGGCAGGTGTTAGTTAAGAATCTGTGGATGTCGGTCGACCCCTATATGCGGCCGCGTATGAATGATGTCAAAAGCTATATTCCACCCTTTCAACTCGACCACGTACTCGAAGGCGGCGCTATTGGCGTCGTCGTGCAATCGAGAAATTCTAAACTACCCGTCGGCACCCATGTCGAGAGTATGAATGGCTGGCGTGAATACTTCATCTCTGAGGGTAAGGGCTTGGCTATTCGCGACACATCACATGTTGCGCCCCAGGACTATATCGGCATCCTCGGCATGCCGGGTATCACAGCTTATGTCGGTACCAAAGTTCTCGGTGAGGCGAAGGCAGGTGAAACCGTTTATGTCTCTGGTGCAGGCGGCGCGGTCGGCTCTCTGGTTTGCCAAATTGCCAAAGCCTTGGGCTGCACAGTAGTTGGCAGCGCCGGTTCCGATGAAAAGGTCGACTGGCTGTTAAACACGGCTAAAATTGATGCCGCCTTTAATTACAAAAAGACCGACAATTTCGCAGGTAAACTTGCCGAACTCTGCCCTAAGGGCATCCACCTTTTTTTTGACAATGTCGGCGGCTCGCAACTCGATGGCGCGCTATTGAGCATGCGGAAAAATGGTCGAGCGATGCTTTGCGGCACCATCGAAGATTACAACGAAGCACCAGAAAAACGCCACGGCATCAGCAATATGTTTAAAGTCGTTACTCTCGGCCTCACGGTTAAAGGCTTTGTCGTACTCGATTATATGGCTGAGTACCATCAGGTCTTTATGGATGATATGGCTAAGTGGCGCGACGAGGGCAAGATTAATTGGCAGGAAACCATCTTCGAGGGTATAGAGCAGGCACCCGAGGCTTTTCTCGGACTCTTCAGCGGTGCCAATTTGGGCAAAATGCTGGTTAAGTTGGCCGATAAGTAAAACGCCACAGCCTTCGACCAATTGATGGAAACACAAAGTACAGGAACTGAGTTTTATGGGTAAGCGCAATCTCAGCAGTCGAGTCAATGACTCTCATTACGCCCCGCGCTACTGGCTGTCGTGGCTTGTTGTCGGGCTATCCTGGGTTTTGTCAAAGATACCGGGCACCTTACAGCGTAGTTTATCGAGGGGGCTGGCACGCCTGCTTATCAAGATACGCTCCTCTCGCACCAAGACTATTCGACGCAATATTGAACTGTGCTTTCCCGATTTATCTGCACAACAACAACTTGAATTGGTTGAAAAAAACCTCGCCTCTACTATTTTATTGCTGTTTGATCTACTGGCGTTGATTTGGGGTTCACCGGAGAAGATTAAACAGCGCGGCGAGCTGCGCGGAGAAGAGCACTTAAAAACAGCCATCGACAGCGGTAAGCCTTTAATTATTCTCACTGGGCATTTCAATGGCTTCCTTTTAGGTTTTGCCCGACTGGCTCAGTTACTTCCCTACGACGTGATTTATCGACGCATGGATAATCCTGTGCTTGAAGCCCAACTATACCAGCGAGCAACACGCAAACACCCCATTACCACGATTCACCGTAAAGAAATCAGCCATATGCTACGTCAGTTGGAAAATAACGGCGTCATGGTAATTGTTCCGGACCAGGATTTCGGTAAAAAACGCAGTATTTTTATCCCTTTCTTTGGCATTCAAACGGCGACAATTACAGCAATCCCCCAATACGCCAAAAGCGTCGATGCCAACGTCCTCACCATGAACACTTACCGTGAAGAGGGGGGGCGCTACCGTGTTGAAATCGACCCTGTATTAGAGAACTATCCCTCGGGTGATGATGTGGCCGATACTCAGCGCTGGAGTGACTGGCTAGAACAGAGCATTCGACGACAACCGGAGGATTATTTTTGGTTACACAAGCGCTTCAAGACACGACCTGAGGGCGAAAAAAAAATTTATTAAATTCATTTATTTTTAATTTATTAGACTACTTTCAAAAGACCAGCCGCTAATCTATCTACTGCCGCCATTGCAGGTAAAACTGCCGGGCGGTGCGGCCGCTTTTTGAGGCGCGGGTCATGGCAAACTGTTTCGCGGCAAGGTGTAGCGCTTCTCTGTCACCATCAAACTCCGCAAACAAACGATCGACAATGGCGAGATATTGCGCTGTGTTGTTAGGGTAAAAGGAAAGCCATAGCCCAAAGCGATCGGCAAGTGATAATTTTTCTTCCACGGTATCACCGTAATGCAGCTCGCCATTGATCACATCGACCGAATTATTATCGCTCTTGTGCTCGGTAACAATATGTCGACGATTGGAAGTGGCACAGACCAAGACATTTTCAGGCGGCAGCTCAATCGAACCCTCCAGCACACTTTTCAGGTGTTTATAAGTCGTTTCGCCTTCATCAAACGACAGGTCGTCACAAAAAATAATGAAGCGCTGGGGCAGGCCGTGGAGTTCATCCACGACCTCACAGAGATTAGCCAGGTCATCTTTATCAATCTCAATCACCCGCAAGCCCTGATCACCGTAATCATTGAGGGCTGCTTTAATCAAAGAGGATTTACCGGTGCCGCGGCTACCCCATAGCAGCATATTATTAGCTGACTCGCCGCGCAAAAAACCTTCAATATTGTCCTTAAAAATGGCACATTGGCGCTCAATACCGAGCAGATCCTCAAAGTTCACGCCATCGAGCCTCTTTACCGCTCGCAACTGCCCGCTAGCAGGGCGCCAGATAGCCGCCCGAGTTAAGCACCAGTCGATACTCACAGCGTCTGCCTACCGTAGGCTGTTCGGTATCGCTGAATAAAAACCAGACGATCTGCCAAAAGGGAAAGCAATAAACAACCCAGGCCCAAGCCTGTGGCATTAGCCAGTATGTCACCCAGCTCCGCAGAGCGATAACTGGTGAGAGACTGCAAACCTTCAATCAATAAACCGAAAGCCAGCAAGCTGCCGTGTATCACCCAGCTCAACAAGGCACCAGGAAAAGCCAGCCAGGCACAGATATAAAGCAAGGTATAAGTGCTGAGATGAATGATTTTATCGGCCCCCCAAAACCACGGCGTATCATCGGGGCCAGGTGCCTGCAAGCACCCCCAAACCACCGCCACCAATAACAATGCCAGCCCGGTACGCGCTATTTTATAAAGCGGCTTTTCAAGTAGGTGTTCCACTTGCTATTCTCTATCTCAAGGAGGGTGTACAGGCAAGTATACAACGACTTTCTATAGGATAGGACATGACCAATAGATGAAGTCAGACTGCCTGCCGATAACTGTCAATACCTTGTCATACTTGCCAAAAAGATTGACTCTTGTTAGCCTTGGCCACCGTTTAGATGACCGATCAGTCATTTAAACACAATACACCCACAATTTTTTTAAATCATTGCATTAAAAACTAAAAAATAGAGAGGTTGTTATGGATCAAGGTTTGGGATATTGGCTCACCAAGCGTGAAATGATTTCGGGTCAACGCCTGGCTGTCGTCGATCGCCATAAGCGTTTTACCTATAAAGAACTCAACCGCCGCTGCAACCGACTAGCCAATGCACTACGTGACAGCGGTGTACGCCCCGGTGACCGCGTTTGTTCGCTACTGCAAAACGGCCACGAGCAACTGGAACTGATTTTTGCCGTTGCCAAACTCGGCGCCATCTATCTACCCATCAACTTCCGCCTCACCGTGCCTGAAATTGAATACATTGTCCAAGACTCGGGTTCGAGCACTTTTTTCTATCATGACGAATTTGCCCATTTGGCTGAGGGTCTTGAAAAAGTTGTTCGCTTCAACAAAACTGTCTACTGTGGCCGCAGCAACAGCTGTGATGATGAAGCCGAGTACGAAGCCTTTCTCGATGCCGCTTCGGACGAGGAAATCAACGCCAGCGTCGATGCCGACGATGTCGCTCTGCTGATGTACACCTCCGGCACTACCGGGCGACCCAAAGGGGCGATGCTAACCCACGCCAACCACGCAGCCAATGTTCACCACACCACCCAACGACTACCGATTCACGCCGACACGATTGCCCTTGGTGTATCACCCATGTTCCACATCGGCGGCACCAGCGTAACCGTATTACCCACGCTTTATCAAGGAGGCTGCGTAGTCACACTGCCCGCCTTCGACGCCGTTCAAGTTCTTGAATTAACTGAAAAAGAAAAGTTAACCAGCCTCTTCTGCGTACCTTCTATGTGGCAGATGATTGTCGAGGAGCTAGAGAGAAAACCGTACGATTTAAGTTCGGTCGAATTCTTGATGACCGGGGCCGCCCCAACGCCTTTAAATATTCTTAAATTCTTCCAGGATCGTGATCTGCCAATTTATGAAGGTTTCGGCATGACCGAAATGGCACCTCTGGTAGCTATTCTCGATAAATGGGATTGCGAGCGTAAGAATGGCTCCGTTGGCTACCCCGCCTTTCACGTCGACATCCGCATTATCGACGATAACGGACAGACCTTACCCCAAACTCATGTCGGCGAAATTGTCTGCCGCGGCCCCAATATGCTAAAAGGTTACTGGAATAAACCCGAAGCAACGTCAGAAGCTCTAAAAGGAGGCTGGTATCACAGTGGCGACCTGGGGTATCTCGACGAAGAAGGTTATCTCTACGTTGTCGATCGTAAGAAAGACATGATTATCAGCGGCGGCGAAAACGTCTACCCAGCCGAGCTAGAGCAGGCAATTTACCTCCATGAAGCGGTCGCAGAAGTTGCCGTTATTGGCATCCCCCACGAGAAATGGCAAGAAGTCCCCGCCGCCTGTATTGTTTTGAAAAAAGGTGCAAGCATGACAGAAGATGAACTCATCACCTTCTGTAACGAACGACTCGCCCGCTTTAAAGTACCAAAAACCGCTCACTTTATTGAGGAACTACCAAAGTCGGGTGCGGGTAAAATTCTCAAAACCGAACTGCGAAAAATGTTTGGTGGTATTACCGTCGCCGAAAAGTAGATCCCTCGTATCAAACAGACCCGCTATAAAAAAACCCGCATTTGCGGGTTTTTTTATAGCAGGTCAATTGTTTCAATCGACCGCTGGCTTAACCATTTGATAACACCGTCGGCGTTTAGTCTAGGCCTCCTAGCCCACTGACAGAAAGGGATTAAAAAGCGGGAGGCTACACCAGCAAAAACGCGCCAGGCCGAAGAGTGCTTATCGCAAGTTTAACAGTGATAGAAGACAGCTCTAACTTGCCAGCACTGCTGCAATAGACAGCGCCAAATAATCAATATTCGCCTGGTTAATGCCCGCAATATTGATACGGCTCGAACCAACCATATAAATACTGAACTGCTCTCGTAGTTGATCAACCTGGGCAACACTGAGGCCAAGAAAGGAGAACATCCCATGTTGCTGGGCGATAAAGGAGAAATCTCTATCAACATTCTGGGCAGCGAGCTTATCAACTAACAATACGCGCAATTGATTGATGCGATCGCGCATGTCGGTCAACTCCCTTTGCCATTGCTGGCGCAGTGCGGAGTCAGCCAAAATCTCACCAACAATGGCGCCACCGTGAGAGGGTGGCATAGAGTAATTACCGCGCACCACATTATTGACGTGGGTCAGCGCTGCATCGGACTGAACGGGATTGTCACCCAACACCGACAGGCTGCCAACGCGCTCACGATAGAGGCCGAAATTTTTTGAACAGGAGCTGGCTACCAGTAGTTCTGGCAAGTGTTCTGCCATGTAGCGAATACCGTAGGCATCCTCGTCAAGTCCACGGCCAAAGCCCTGATAAGCCAAATCAATAAAAGGGAGAAATCCATTCTTAGCGGCCAGTGCTGTTAACTCTCGCCACTGTTCTTCACTAAGATCTGCACCGCAGGGGTTATGACAGCAGCCGTGTAATAAAACGATATCACCGCGACCCACATTGTGTAGAGCAGACATCATTTCATCGAATTTAACACCTGCTCTACCGGCCTCATAGTAGGGGTATTCAGCGAGTTGCAAACCGGCATTGCTCAACAAAGGCAGGTGATTTGCCCACGTTGGGTCACTGACCCACACTGTCGCATTTTCAGAACAACGCTTGAGGAACTCCGCGCCCACTCGCAAAGCACCACATCCACCAGGCGTGAGCACGGTACGCACGCGTTCGGCCTGTAGTGCCGAGTGTTGTGCACCAAAAATAAGCTCACGGATACCGCTATTAAATGCCACTGGGCCAGCGGGACCGATATAGGCTTTCGTCAGTTCTTTTTCAGCACAATTATGCTCTGCTGTTTTAACAGCCGTCATAATCGGTGTAGCGCCCGACTCATTTTTATAAACGCCAACACCAAGGTCGATTTTATTGGCATTAAGATCTTTATTTGCCAGAGCAATCAAACCAAGAATAGGATCGGGGGCAAGAGCATTGAGCGATGAGAACATAGCGACCTCAGGAAATATCCATTAAAAAACGAGGGCCAGCAAGCGCTGAGCCGAATTTTCACATTGTAGCTATAAAGGGTATTGGCTGAGAAGGTTTTACTTACTGCAAACCCTATAAAGTCAACGTCCAAATCATTGTTGCTGGTTCAGCGCAACCAAACGTTCCTGAGTCCCCACATCACACCACTCCCCCTGGTAAAGCTCGCCGCTAATCTGCCCCTGATAAAAAGCAGGCGACAGAACATCGCGTAGAGGAAAAACCGCATCGTGACTACAAGTAACGAACAATTGTGGATGCAGTAGGCTTAAGCCGCTAAAAGTGTAGGTTGACCGACCCCTTAGCGGACCATCAGCAAAGGGGGTAGCTAAAACCCCTCGCGGCATGCCGTTCACGTCAGCAGTCGGAACACTGGCAAAACAATAGTCGCCCGATAGATGGTGATCTGGGTTAGGCACCAACACCAAATGAGCGAGACACCCCCCATCAAGCCGGCGCGAAATCAGCTGTTCAAAGGGGTAATCCGTCCACACGTCACCATTGATCAGCATAAAAGGTTCCGTACCTAACAAGGGTAGTGCTCGGTAAATGCCACCCCCCGTTTCCAAAGGCTCATTCTCTCGTGACCAGGCAATACTCAATCCATACCGACTGCCGTCACCCAAACAGCGCTCTATTTTTTCACCGAGCCAGGCCGTATTAATCACGACCTCTTTAATTCCCGCTTGAGCCAAGGCTTCAAGATGGTAAACGATTAAGGGTTTGCCACGCACTTCGAGTAAGGGTTTTGGCGTATGCTCCGTCAGTGGCCGCAGGCGCTTACCAAAACCTGCCGCCAATATCATCGCTTTCACAGACGCTCACCGGCCGACTGCCAGGGTTGATACCAGGACTGTTCAATAATTTTCGGCTCGAGACGCTCAATAAACCAACGATAAAAGTCATCGGCCTCAGGGTATTTTTGCGCAACTTCCAGCACGTAGCGCAATACCAATGGCAGGTCATCTAAATAGCGGGCTTTACCATCTCGCAACGACAAACGGGAAAAAATACCCAGTACTTTTAAATGCCGCTGCAAGCCCATCAAATCAAACCAACGTAAAAACGTCGCACTATCCGGCAGAGTTACGACCTGTCCTTGCACCGCTGACTGGTCTAATAATTTACAGCGAAACCCCTCCACTCGCTGCTCAACCACTGTCTGGGGCCAACGGATATAACAATCGCGCAATAACGACACAAGGTCATAGCTGATCGGGCCATGCACAGCATCCTGAAAATCGATAACGCCGACACCCCCATCGCCCAACAAAAGTAAATTGCGCGAGTGGAAATCCCGATGCACCACCACCTGTGGCTGCTCACCAGCACTACTGAGTAACACGGCAAAAAAATCATCCAGCAAGTCGCGAGCCCAGGTATCGAGCTGCACATCAAGGAGACCACTAACGAACCATTCGGTAAAAAGCTCAAGCTCACAACGTAATAACTCGCTGCCATAATGGGGAAATAGGGTGCTATCAGATGGCAATGCCTGGATCTGCAACAGCGCAGCCTCAGCGCGGTCATAGAGCTGGGCCTGATTTTCAGCGCTGAGCACATCGAGAAACAAAGTCGCACCTAGATCCTCCTGCAACAGAAAGCCCTGTTCGTAGTTCACCGCAAAAATTTTTGGCACATGCACACCACCGCGGGCCATGGCAATGGCTATATTCACAAAGGCGGGGTTATTTTCCTGGTCGGGTGGCGCCAGTGCTGCAATAAATGGCGGCTGCGTATTACTTCTGAAATAAGATCGAAAACCGGCATCACCGGTCACCGGCACCAACTGTAAACCGGCAGCGGGTAACTGACCTGGCTGAAATTCGCCAACCCAATTTTGCAAAGCAGTTAAATCAGCCATAGAAACCCAGAACAAAGGACTAGAAAACACTTATTTTAGCCTAAAGCCCCTTGTGGTACTCGCACCCTCGCTTACTTTAGGTAAAATGCCGGATTACAGTTTTACGTACTGACGCCCCTCGAGGCTGCAACCGGATAACAAGAATGCCATCGACCTTTTTTGCCAGGTTCTACCATCGATATGCCTCACCCTTTCGCATCACCACGCTGCCTTTACTTGGCCTTTGCTGCGGGTTACTTGGCGCCACCTCGGCGCGGGCTACAGAAAGCGAGAACGAGCCCGCTGCCAGCAATACTCATACAGAGTGGCGCTGCGACGCCACCCCCGATGGTGACTGGTCGTGCGCCGAATACACGGCACCCGGCCCGGCCTATGCCAAGCCTCCCCACAGAAACCTAAAACGCCGTGCGGCCTTGGCAAAAGCGGCAACAAAAAAAGAACCGCTATTACTTAGCACACCACGCAACCTCGACTGGGTTGACGAATCAGCCCTGAGCGAAGCACAACAGCAAGACCAGACGGATGGCTGCTGCGGCCGCTATGTCGAACCATCTCGAGACTATCCTGATGCTGAGCTGAACCCTGATGACGCTCCTCTGCGTGCCAGCTCAACCAGCACCGAAGCTCAAGACAATGTCGCCACCCTGAAGGGCGATGTGCAAATATCGCAGGGTTACCGCCAGGTGCGCAGTGACACAGCGACTCTCAACCAGAATGAGCGCACTGCTACCCTCGCGGGAAATGTACAGCTTCGCGAGCCAGGTCTATTAATGCTTGGCAAGGAAGCTCATTTTAATCTCGACTCCGGAGAACTGGCGGTTGATGACGCCACCTGGGTTTTCCATGAAACGGCCATACGAGGCACAGCGGGAACCGTTGCACGCCAGAAAAACGGGTTAATTTATATCGATAACGCCACTTATACCACTTGTGAACCCGGCAATAACACTTGGACGATGGCCTCCAGCAACATTGCTATCGATCCGCAAACAGGTATCGCCACCGCCAGGCATGTGCGCATTAAAGTCAAAGATGTCCCTATCATTTACCTGCCCTGGATACGCTATCCGGTCGACAATCGTCGCGCCAGCGGTCTATTATTTCCAGAAATCAGCTTTAGCGATGAAAATGGCCTCGATTACGGCCAACCTATTTATTTCAACCTGGCACCCAACTACGACGCCACCCTTACTCCTCGCTATATACAGGAGCGCGGCGAGATGCTGGAGCTGGAACTACGCCACCTCTCCAATACAGCTGAGACTACTCTCGGTGGAGGCTGGCTCAGTGATGACGACGGCGGCGATGTTGAAGTTGACCCCTCCACCCAACAGAAACCCTTGCAGGGAGAAGATCGTTGGGTGGCCAGTGTCAATCATCGTGGTGGCATTGGTGAGCGCTGGGGCAGCTCAATCGACTACACTAAAGTCAGTGACGAAGATTATTTCCGCGATATTGGCAACGCTACACTTGAGGCCCGCAGCCAAACCCACTTAAAACAGTTTGTCGGTCTCGACTACAGTACCGCCCACTGGCGTTTTGGTATCAGCGGCACCGAATATCAAACCCTGATCAACAACACCGACGAGCAGTACCAACAATTGCCCCGTGTCCACGCCAATGGCGAGTACCGTATCAGCGCCGGCGGACAGGATCTTCTATTCAACCTGAAAAACCAGTTCACCGTCTTCGATCACGACGACAACACTCGGGTTACTGGCGACCGACTGCGCTCTGACTTTTCAGTCACTCTCGATAAACAGTGGATGTGGGGCTACTTTCGCCCAACATTAAAGCTCAAGCATCTAAGCTACGACCTGGATGATCCGCTAACACCAGGCGGTGATGACGGCCCCTCAACGACAGTACCTGTGGGTATTATCGATACGGGTCTTTTCTTCGAGCGCTTCTCAAACCTGTTCGGCAACCATACCCAGACCCTCGAACCTCGTATTTATTACCTCAATGCCAAAACTGAAGATCAGAGTGACAACCCCGATTTTGACACCGACGATCTCACTTTTAGCTACCAACAGTTGTTTCGTGATGAGCGCTTTTCTGGCAGCGACCGTATAAGTGATGCTGAACAGGTCACTATTGCACTGACTACTCGAATGATCGACAACAGTAGTGGCATAGAGCGTTTCCACGCCAGTATTGGGCAAGTTTTTTATCTGGATGACAGAGAGGTCGCCCTCGATTACGGGTCTGCTAATGAAGAGCTACGCCGTAATGACTCTGACCTCGCAGCTGAACTTGGCGCACAGTTCAACAAATACTGGCGTTTTCAATCCGATATTCTTTATAACAATGACAGCGAACTCGTCAACAAGGGCAGCTTTAGTTTACGTTATCACGGTGAGGAAAAAGCCCTGTTTAATGCCAGCTATCGCTACACTCGAGAAGACCCCCGCATTGTTGGCAGTCAGGAATTCGATGCCGATATCGAACAAGCTGATTTATCGGCCTACCTGCCGATCAGTAGCCGTTGGAGTTTAATCGGCCGCTGGAACCAGGATTTAACTAACAGCAGGGAACTCGAAGTTTTTGGTGGTATCGAATACAACAGTTGCTGTTGGCGTGCTGCAATCATTGCTCGTCACTGGCTAGATCGAGATGATGACCTGATAATTCCCGAAGAAGAGCTCGAATACGACGACGGTATTTTCTTCCAAATTCAATTAAAGGGCCTTGCCGGCACCGGCGGGACCCTTGATAGCATTCTGAGTGATGGCATTTATGGCTATGAACCACGATAAGTTGAACTGCAGCACAACCGGCAAAAAAACCCAACGCGCCGGCTTACGCATACTAGGTATAAGCTTGCTACTCGGGGCAACCACCTGCTGGGCTGAACTTGTCCACCTCGATGGCATTGCCGCTATTGTTAATGAAGATGTGGTAATGCAAAGTGAGTTACGTACTCACACCGAGCAGTACTACCAACAAATACAGCGCCAAGCAGCTCAACAGCAACAACGCCAACAAATCCCGGCCAAGGAAGCCCTTGTTTCCCAGGTGCTCGACAAACTGATCCTCGACCGTATACAGCTCGCTATGGCCGAAAGAGCGGGGATCAATATTGGCGACAAAGAGCTCAACCAGGCCCTGGCCCGTACTGCAGAACAACAAAATCTAACTCTTGATCAGTTTGTTGCCATGGCCCATAAAGATGGCATGACGCTCACCCAGCTACGCGAGCAATTTCGCCAGGATATGCTCATCGGTCGTGTGCAGCAGGGCATAGTGAAGCGACGCATCCAGATTAACGAGCAGGAGGTCGAAAACTTTCTTAATTCTGAAGAGGGGCAACAGATGACCTCGCCAGACCTCAATGTCGGACATATACTCCTAACAGTCGCCTCCTCAGCTAGTCCTGTAGAACTGGAAGCGACTCTTGCTCAAGCAGCCCAGCTCCGCCAACAGGCTATCGACAGTAATGATTTTCGCAATATCGCCATCCTTCACTCTCGCGGTCCCAATGCCTTGAAAGGAGGGGATTTAGGCTGGCGAAAAGCGATACAACTACCTGCGCTATTCAGCCAGGCACTCGCCAACCTGGAACCTGGTGAAATCAGCCCCCCCCTGCAAAGTGATGCCGGTGTTCACCTTCTGAAGCTTTACGAGCGACGCGGTGGCAGTGATAAACGCTTGATACAACAAACTGCAATCCGCCACATACTGGTCAAGCCCAACGAGATCCTCAGCAAAGAAGCTGCCTACGAAAAAATTAGCGAACTGCGAGAACGTATTGTCGCCGGTGAGGATTTTGCCGATCTAGCCCGAGAGTTCTCTGAAGATCCCGGCACCGCCCTTAAGGGTGGCGACCTCGGCTGGTCAACGTCAGGGCAGTTCGTACCTATCTTTGAAAGCACTGCCGCTAACTTGTCCATCGATGAGATGAGTGAGCCGGTTTTTAGTCAGTTTGGCTGGCATTTAATCCAAGTTACAGGACGACGCAGCGAGGACTTTAGTGAACAACTCATCATCAATCAGGCCCGCAATGTGCTCGGCCAACGCAAGTACGCGGAGGAACTACCCATCTGGCTGCAGGAAATTCGCAGCGAGGCCTTCGTTGATATAAGACTGTGACCTTACGACTGGCTGTTACTCCGGGGGAACCTGCCGGCATTGGTCCCGACCTGCTGATTCAGCTGGTACAAGAAGGTTACCCCCATGAATTGGTCGCCATAGCAGATCCACAGATGCTGCAAGACCGAGCGCAACAACTGGGGCTGAAACTAACACTGCGCACCATCACGACCAGAGCGCGCCCACTACTACCGGGCGAGTTGGCTATCGAGCCCTGTAAACTAGCTGTCGCTGTTAAACCAGGGCAAACCACTCCACAAAATGCTCCTGCTGTTATTGAGGCTGTCGATAAAGCTATTGCCGGCTGTTTAGACAACACGTATAACGCACTCATCACTGGCCCCATCAACAAAGCAGTGATTAACGATGCCGGTATCCCCTTCAGCGGCCACACTGAATATTTAGCCGCTCAGAGTAATACCCCACATGTCGTCATGATGCTTGCCACAGAAGGCTTGCGGGTTGCTCTTGCGACTACCCACCTGCCCCTGAGTAAAGTAGCTGAGGCCATCACTAGCGAATTGCTCGAAAAATGTTTGCGCATTCTGCACAGCGAAATGCTCAATAAGTTCGCTCTCCATAACCCCCGCATACTGGTCTGCGGTCTCAACCCCCACGCTGGTGAGAATGGTCACTTGGGCGAGGAAGAAATAACGACAATTAGCCCATTAGTAAAAAAACTCAACGCCGAGGGCTTTAACTTAACAGGGCCGCTACCGGCTGACAGTCTATTTACCCCTCAATACCTGAACAATGCTGACGCAGTATTAGCGATGTATCACGATCAGGGCCTGCCAGTCCTTAAATATCAGGGCTTTGGCAAAGCGGTGAATATCACCCTCGGCCTACCTTTCATTCGTACATCCGTCGACCACGGGACAGCACTTGAGCTGGCGGGCACAGGTAAAGCCAGCACAGGTAGTCTCGCCTATGCAATCGAGTACGCAGCAAAACTAGCCGATGCCCACCTCCATCCCAAAGCAAGACTCAGCCAAGGCTGACTCAACCATTATTCCTCCCACTATGTCCAACAACTCCTATCAAGCGAAGAAACGATTCGGCCAGAACTTTTTAGTCGACGGCAATAGTATTCACCGTATCATTCGCGCAGTAAATCCACAGATCGGCGAACATCTTCTTGAAATCGGCCCTGGGCTGGGGGCGCTAACCACACACTTGGTCGACAGCGGCTGTCAACTAGATGTCGTAGAAATAGATCGAGACCTCGCGGCAACACTAAACAACACATATATTGGTAAGCCGAACTTCCAGCTCCATCTCATCGATGCACTCAAAGTAGACTATGCTGCTTTTGTGAAGGATAAACAAAAACTGCGCGTTATTGGCAATTTACCCTACAATATTTCGACACCACTGCTCTTTCATTTACTGGCCTACAAGACCTTTATTCACGACATGCACTTTATGTTACAAAAAGAGGTGGTCGACAGGCTGGCATCGCCAGAGGGTCACAAAACTTATGGACGTTTAAGTGTCATGGTGCAATATCACTGTCATGTGGAGCCTTTATTTGTCGTCGCCCCCTCTGCCTTTAGGCCCGCTCCAAAGGTCGAATCTGCCATCGTGCGTCTGCGGCCAAAAGAGAGGGCTACTCCCGTGTCTGACCCCGTCTTTTTTGCCCAGATAGTTAACAACTGTTTCCAGCAACGTAGAAAGACCCTACGGAACGGACTAAAAATCATACTGAAAGAGCTGCCAGCAGATTGTCTTTCCGAAATTGACCTTGGGCGCCGCCCCGAAACCTTTTCAGTCGAGGAATTTATTCGCCTTGCCAACCACTTAAGCAAGTATCGCAATACGTCGAGGACGAGCAAACACTGATGAAAACAGAATCAATCAAGGTAGTGATAGAGACTGAATACCTGCCATATCAATCCAACCCTGATAAAAACCAGTATGCTTTTGCATACCATATAACACTGACGAATGAAGGCCACATTGGCGCGCAATTGATCAGCCGTCATTGGATAATTATTGATGGCAACGGTGTCCAGCGCGAAGTCAAAGGCATGGGCGTCGTCGGCGAGCAACCGCTAATAGCACCTGGAGAAAGCTACCAATACAGTAGCGGGGCTGTACTGGAAACAGTGGTGGGCACAATGCAGGGCAGCTATCACATGCAAGGTGAAAACGGTCGAGGATTCGAGGTGACGATACCTGTATTCAGCCTGGCACTGCCGAATGTAGTGAACTAGAAAATTGACAATATACGCAGTGGGCGATCTACAGGGCTGCCTACAACCTTTACTCTGTTTACTCAAACGGGTGAACTTTAATCCTGAAAAAGACCAGCTTTGGGCTGCAGGCGACATCGTTAATCGAGGTCCACAATCACTTGAAACACTGCGTTATGTTAAAAGCCTAGGCACCGCTTTCAAGATGGTACTAGGTAATCATGACCTCCATTTACTGGCGACTGCACGCGGCATAAAACCACTTAACACGAAAGACACATTGAGTGAGATACTAAACGCGACTGACCGAGAAGAGCTACTGTCCTGGCTGCAACAACAGCCGCTGCTACTTTACGAGCATGGCTATGTCATGGTGCACGCAGGCATTCCTCCTCAGTGGACGCTAAAGACAGCACTAACGAAGGCAAAGATTGTAGAGAGCATTATTCAAAGTGAAAATGCCGATCTATTTTTCAACAACATGTATGGCAATTTCCCCTGCCGCTGGCAGGAATCACAAACCCTAGAAGTGCAGCTCCGAACCATTACCAACTATTTCACTCGCATGCGCTTTTGCGACTTACAAGGTAATCTAGAGCTCAGCGTGAAGGAAGGGGCAGATAAGGCACCGGAAGGATTTTCACCTTGGTACAGCCACTCGAAGCGGAAAACCGCCAATCAAAAAATTATTTTCGGCCACTGGGCCGCGCTGGAGGGCAATGCAGAAGGGGAAAACCTGTTTCCTCTCGATACAGGCTGTATCTGGGGGGGGCGATTACGGTTGATGAATTTAACAACGAGACAGTATAGCCATTGCAGTTGCAGCTAAGGCCGACAAATCGCAGGAAGAAATATATAAATGTAGAAACATAAAAAATCAAGGCACAAAAAAACCGGAGCATGTCCGGTCTTTTTGTGCCTGTAAAATTCTTACTCTTCTACAGCTTCAAACTCTTCCTCAGTTTCTACTTCCCGGTCAACCAGCTCAATATAGGCCATAGGAGCCTTGTCACCCGTTCGATATCCGCATTTCATGATGCGGGTATAGCCACCGGGTCGGGATTCGAAGCGAGGCCCAAGGTCGCCAAACAACTTACCTACCGCGTCCTTAGAACGCAATCGATCAAAGGCAAGTCGACGATTAGCCACACTATCGACTTTAGCCAAGGTTATCAATGGCTCTGCAACCCGGCGCAGCTCCTTAGCCTTAGGCAGAGTCGTTTTAATAACTTCATGCTCAAGCAAAGATGCTGTCATATTGCGAAACATCGCTTTGCGGTGCGAGCTATTACGATTGAGTTGACGGCCACTGTGACGATGACGCATAAGACTGTATTCCTATCCTGATGCGAGTAGACAATAGTTGTCTACTCCAATTAAATTAATTACTTTCGCTTTCTTGCTTCAAACTGGCAGGCGGCCAGTTCTCGAGGCGCATGCCTAAAGAGAGACCACGCGAAGCCAATACATCTTTAATTTCAGTCAGCGACTTTTTACCGAGATTTGGCGTCTTTAATAACTCGACTTCAGTACGCTGTATAAGGTCGCCAATATAATAAATAGTTTCAGCTTTCAGACAATTCGCAGAGCGGACTGTGAGCTCAAGATCGTCGACAGGACGAAGCAAGATTGGATCAACTTCGTCTTCGCGTTGTTCAGGTTCAACTTGTTTTTCGCGTTCTAAATCAACAAAAACAGCTAGCTGTTGTTGAAGGATTGTCGCAGCGCGGCGAATCGCTTCTTCTGGGTCGATCGTACCATTGGTCTCGAGGTCCAAGATCAATTTATCAAGATCGGTGCGCTGTTCAACACGGGCACTTTCTACAACATACGACACACGCCGTACAGGGCTATAAGAGGCATCGAGTTGTAGGCGACCAATAGCGCGTGTCTCTTCTTCGTCATTTTCACGTGCATCCGCGGGTTGATAGCCTCGACCACGAGCAACACGAAGGCGCATATTCAACGAGATATCACCAGAGATATTGGCAATCACGTAATCAGGGTTAGCGATCTCAACACTGGCATCTGTTTGAATATCACCAGCTGTGAGAGTGCCAGGTCCCGTCTTGGAAAGCACTAAATCAGCTTCATTCTTGCCATGCATAATGATGGCCACATCTTTGAGATTGAGTAGTATCTCGATAACGTCTTCTTGCACACCTTCAATTGCAGAGTACTCATGGAGCACGCCATCAATCTCAACTTCGACGATGGCACAACCCGGCATAGAGGAAAGCAAAATGCGCCTGAGTGCATTACCGAGTGTATGACCAAAGCCTCGCTCTAAAGGCTCGAGAACAATCTTCGCATGTGTAGAATTATACTCCGTTACATCGATTGTTCGCGGTGTCAAAAGTTCTGTTAGTGTATTTTGCATACTTGTCTTTTATCCCGTCTAAACACGATGAGAATTCACAGAAAACTTTACTTCGAGTAAAGTTCTACGATGAGGTTCTCGTTGATTTCAGCTGGTAGATCACTACGATCAGGTACACGTTTAAACGTGCCTTCCATCTTGTTCGTATCAACATCAACCCACTCAATCTCACTACGCTGAGCGGCGAGTTGAAGTGACGATTGTATTCGCAGCTGTGACTTGGCTTTTTCACGGATACTTATGACATCGCCTTCGTTGACCCGAAACGAAGCAATATTCGCTTTACGTCCATTGACTAGTACTGAATTGTGAGCAACTAGTTGGCGAGCTTCTGCTCTTGTTGAACCGAAACCCATGCGGTAGACA
Organism: uncultured Gammaproteobacteria bacterium; assembly: GCA_913058345.1. Lineage (GTDB taxonomy): Bacteria > Pseudomonadota > Gammaproteobacteria > Pseudomonadales > Porticoccaceae > Reddybacter. The sequence goes on along the minus strand of CAJXQR010000008.1, from coordinate 14,807 downwards.
ACGTTATCGAGTCGTCGTTCGAGCAGGTTCAACAAGTTCTCGCCTGTGGCGCCTGGGGCACGGGCAGACTCTTTGTAATAGTTTCGAAATTGCTTTTCAAGCACCCCGTAAATACGACGTACTTTTTGTTTTTCACGCAGCTGAACTCCGTAATCGGACAGGCGGCTTCGACGAGCCCCGTGCTGTCCAGGAATGCTCTCTGCGCGACATTTAGACTCCAGAGGACGAATACCACTCTTCAGAAAAAGGTCAGTACCCTCACGACGTGATAGTTTACAGGTTGGGCCGAGATATCTTGCCATCGATTATAATCCTCTAAATTAGACGCGTCGTTTCTTAGGGGGGCGACAACCATTATGGGGTATCGGCGTCACGTCAGTAATATTCGTAATTTTCAAGCCGGCATTATTAAGCGCACGCACAGCAGATTCTCTGCCGGGACCGGGGCCTTTAACTTCGACGTCCAAATTCTGTAGGCCATACTCTTGAGCTGCAACAGCTGCTCGCTCTGCAGCAACCTGCGCAGCAAATGGCGTGCTTTTTCGAGAACCACGAAAACCAGAGCCACCAGAAGTCGCCCAGCTCAGTGCATTGCCCTGTCGGTCAGTGATGGTCACGATAGTATTGTTAAAAGACGCGTGAATATGCGCTATGCCATCAATGACGGTGCGCGTCACTTTCTTGCGGGTAGTTTTAGAAGGACTCTTTGCCATAACCTAGTTTTCCTGAATTATCTATCGCTTAGCGCTTGATAGGCTTGCGTGGGCCTTTACGTGTACGGGCATTAGTTTTAGTTCGCTGCCCACGTAGAGGCAAGTTGCGACGATGTCTTATGCCACGAAAACAACCGAGGTCCATTAGTCGTTTTATATTCATGCTGACTTCGCGCCTGAGGTCGCCTTCAACGACTCTTTCAGCGACAGCTGCACGAACTGCATCTAGCTGTGCTTCTGACAGTTCAGATATTTTAATCGACTCTTCAATACCAGCGCGCGTACAAATATTTTTAGCACTCGTTCTACCTATGCCAAAAACATAAGTGAGTGATATAACAGCATGCTTGTGATCGGGTATATTGACTCCGGCGATACGGGCCATCCACTTTACTCCCAATAAATCCTAAATATTAACTGATAACGTCTTTCTAACTTCGGACACCGTATAGAATCAGAGCCCATCAAAAAGGGCGCGAAACAATACCCTTTTAGGGAACGAAAATCAATCTCTTTTAAAAAAACCTTAGCCTTGTCTCTGCTTGTGGCGCGGGTCTGTTTTACAAATCACTCGAACCACGCCATTGCGCTTGACAACTTTACAATTGCGGCAAATTTTTTTTACCGATGCTCGTACTTTCATGATTACACCCTATCGTAGAATTTAGCGACCTGCGCCGCCCTGACCTTTCATGTTGGCCTTTTTCATCACCGAGTCGTATTGATTTGACATGAGGTGTGATTGAACCTGAGCCATGAAATCCATTGTAACGACCACTGCAATAAGTAGTGATGTGCCACCGAGATAGAACGGCACATTAAAATAAACATTCAAAAACTGCGGCAGTAAGCAAACTGCAGCAATATAAGCGCCACCAACCATTGTTAGTCGAGTGACGACACCATCAATGTACTTTGCGGTTTGCTGGCCAGGTCGAATGCCTGGCAAGTAAGCCCCGCCCTTCTTCAAATTGTCCGACACTTCTTTTGGATTAAACGTAAGCGCGGTGTAGAAAAAGCAAAAGAACACAATCAATGCTGTGAACAAAATAATATGCAAGGGCTGTCCTGGACCCAGGAACAAGGAAACATCCTGTAACCAATCTGGAGCACCTGCTCCCTGGCCAAACATTGCTGCAAGCGTGGAAGGGAATAACAAAATACTACTCGCAAAGATAGCGGGTATAACACCAGCCATATTCACCTTCAAAGGTAGATGCGTGCTTTGCTGGCCGTAAGCTTTGCCGCGCCCTTGCTGTCGCTGTGCATAGTTGACCGTTATTCGGCGCTGGCCACGCTCAATGAATACTACAAAGTACACAACGGCTACAGCAAGTATCCCGACAATCAACAGAACCACAATATTTAAATCACCAGTTCGAGCTGACTCAAAAGCCTGGCCCAAGGCACGGGGCAAACCAGCAACAATACCGGCGAAAATCAGCATCGAAATTCCATTGCCAATGCCACGTTCCGTAATTTGCTCGCCTAACCACATCATGAAAACAGCACCCGTCACTAGTGACGTTATCGCCACTAGGAAGAAGCTGGCGCCAGAGTAATAGGCCAAACCCTGTCCGACGAGGCCATAAGCCATACCAGTGCCCTGCACCAGGGCAAGTAGTACAGTCGCATAGCGTGTGTATTGCGTGATCTTACGGCGACCCGCGTCACCTTCCTTCTTTAATTGCTCGAGTGAAGGCGTAACCGCAGTCAGCAACTGCATGATAATCGAAGCTGATATATAAGGCATGATACCGAGAGCGAGAATACTCATTCGCTCCAACGCGCCACCAGAGAACATGTTGAACATGCCAAGTATCGTTCCCTGACTTTGGCTGAAAAGCTCGGCCATACGATCTGGATCAATACCAGGAACTGGTATATGAGTACCAATGCGATAGATAACTATAGCCAGCAGCAAAAAGCGAAGGCGAGCCCATAGCTCGCCAAGTCCCTTCTGGTTGCCCTGTGGCAGACCAACACCCTTAGCCATTCGCTTAACCCGCCTTACTATTCGTCGACCTTGCCGCCAGCAGCTTCGAGAGCTGTTCTCGCACCCTTAGTCATTCCTAAACCTTGAACGACAATCGATCTATTCAACTCACCCGATAAGAATATCTTGGCGCGTTTAATACGACTGCTGATCAAACCAGCAGCACGAAGGGAGTCCATGTTGGCAACATCACCGCCTATCAGGTTAAGCTCAGAAAGACGTATTTGCGCCGTTACGCGCGCTACGCGAGAGCTGAAGCCATACTTAGGCAAACGTTTCTGTAAAGGCATTTGGCCGCCTTCAAACCCTGGCTTAACCGATCCGCCTGAGCGAGACTTTTGGCCCTTATGACCACGGCCAGACGTTTTTCCCAGCCCACTACCGATGCCTCTACCTACGCGCTTTGGTGCATGGGTACGACCGGGAGCTGGACTCAATGTGTTGAGACGCATTTTAAACTTCCTCGACTTTAATCATATAGAAGACCTTAGTCGCCATACCGCGCACTGAGGGGGTATCTTCAAGCTCTACGCTATGACCAATTCGACGAAGACCAAGTCCTTTGATGCAACTTTTGTGACTGGGCAAGCGTCCAATAGTACTGCGTGTTTGAGTTACTTTAATTTTAGCCATGCTAATATCCAAATAATCCTAGCGCTAAAAAGCGTTATTCGCTGATTTGCTCTACTGTTTTACCACGTTTTGCAGCAACATCCTCGGGTGAACGCATAGTTTCCAAGCCCTTAAAAGTTGCACGAACGACGTTGACTGGGTTTGTGGAACCATAGCATTTAGCCAGAACGTTCTGAACCCCAGCTAATTCCAATACTGAACGCATGGCTCCACCGGCGATGACACCTGTACCTTCGGAAGCAGGTTGCAGATAGACCTTTGACGCACCATGATTGGCTTTAATCGGATACTGGATGGTATTTCCATCAAGGCCAACTGTAATCATGTTTCGACGTGCAGCCTCCATGGCCTTTTGAATTGCCAGCGGTACTTCGCGCGCTTTACCGCGACCGAAACCGACACGACCATTGCCGTCGCCAACAACCGTCAAAGCGGTAAAACCAAATATTCGGCCACCTTTCACTGTCTTGGCGACACGGTTGACTTCGACCAATTTTTCCATCATCCCTTCATTCGGGTCGACGTTTCTCTGGTTGTTCTTTGCCATGAGTTTACCTTTAAAATTCCAGTCCGCCCGCTCTCGCGGCATCAGCCAAGGCCTGCACTCGACCATGATATTTAAAACCGCTACGATCGAATGCCACTTTTGTAACGCCGGCAGCTTTCGCGCGGTCAGCGATCAACTCACCGACAAGACTGGCGGCATCGATATTACCGCTGCTACCTTCAGGCTTAACCGCCTTATCAAGTGTAGAAGCAGCAGCAACCACAGTGTCACCTTGTTCACTGCTGACAATTATTTGAGCATAAATATGGCGCGGAGTACGGTTAACACAAAGCCGTGACATACCAAGCGATCTTATTTTCGCACGACCTCGCCTTGCTCGACGTAATCTTGTTTGTTTTTTGTCACTCATAACTTCGACCTATTTCTTCTTGGCTTCTTTGCGGACAACATGCTCATCAGCATACCTAACGCCTTTACCTTTATAGGGTTCAGGTGGCCGGTACGCACGGATCTCTGATGCCACCTGACCTAAAAGTTGCTTGTCAGATGACTTGAGAACGAGATCTGTTTGGCTAGTAGCCTCGGCAGTGATGCCTTTCGGCAATTCATAAACTACTGGGTGAGAAAAACCAAGGGTAAGATTTAATTTGTTACCCTGAACCGCAACCCGGTAGCCGACGCCTACCAACTGAAGCTTTTTTTCAAAGCCTGACGAGACACCTGTTACCATATTGTTAACTAGCGCTCTAACGGTACCTGCCTGACTTAAACCAGAGCGCCCGCCATTTTTGGCAGTGAAATTTAGCACATTGTCCTTTTCAGTGATTGCGACAGCGCTGTTATAGGTTAACTCCAGCTGTCCGCCAGAACCCTTTACTGAAATCTCACCAGCGGCCAGCTTGACTTCGACACCACTGGGTATCGTCACTGGGTTTTTAGCTACTCTAGACATCTTAGTTAATTCCCGTTAAAAGACGGTGCAAAGTACTTCGCCGCCAATTCCAGCACTACGTGCTGCGCGGTCTGTCATAACACCTTTACTGGTGGACACAATAGCAATTCCGAGCCCGGCACGAACACTCGGCAACTCAGTTGAGCTCGCATAGCGACGCAGCCCGGGACGACTAAAACGATCAATCTCCTCGATAACTGGACGCCCTTCAAAATACTTAAGCTTTATGTTTAATTCAGCTTTTGTTCCTTCAGCAACATTGAAGTCTGAGATATAACCCTCTTCTTTCAATACACTGGCTACTGCTACCTTCAATTTAGAAGATGGCATGCTTACACTTACCTTAGATCGCGAATGGGCATTGCGAACTCTGGTTAACATATCTGACAAGGGATCTTGCATACTCATAAGTAATTCCTCTTCCCTACTCTACCAGCTAGCCTTAACAAGGCCAGGCACATCGCCGCGCATTGCAGCTTCCCGCAGTTTGTTACGGCAAAGTCCAAACTTTCGATAGACACCGTGGGGGCGCCCAGTAACCTGACAACGTCGCCTCTGACGTGAAGCACTTGAGTCGCGTGGTAGCTTTTGCAACTGAAGTTGCGCTTCCCACCGCTCTTCAGGAGAGGAGTCGGGATTTGCAATAACTGCTTTAATCGCCGCGCGTTTTACCGCGTATTTAGCTACCAGCTTAGCGCGTTTTTTTTCACGCTCGACCATCGATGTTTTCGCCATAACTATTTGTCGCCTTTAAGGGGGAAGTTGAATGCTCTTAATAGCGCACGGCCTTCGTCGTTGTTTCGCGCCGTGGTAGTGATTGTGATATCTAGCCCACGGAGTTTATCGATCTTGTCGTAATCGATTTCAGGGAAGATGATCTGCTCCGTAACACCCATTGCAAAGTTACCGCGCCCATCAAAGGACTTCGGGCTAATACCACGGAAATCGCGAATTCGAGGTATCGCAATATCGACCAGACGCTCAAGGAAGTCATACATGCGGTCACTACGCAATGTAACTTTACAACCAATAGGCCATCCTTCGCGCACCTTGAATCCGGCTATGGATTTTCGCGCTAGATTGACAACGACTTTTTGACCGGCAATCGTCTCTAAATCGCTCACTGCATGCTCGAGAGCCTTCTTGTCAGACAGCGCTTCACCAACACCCATATTCAGAGTGATCTTACTAATACGAGGAACTTCCATAACATTAGCCAAGCCCAGTTCTTCTCTGAGTTTCGCCGCAATTTCAGTTTTGTATAATTCTTTGAGCCTTGCCATCTCTACATTACCCTACTTGGCATCCACGGCTGCGCCGGTGGATTTGAATACTCGAATTTTATTGCCAGCTTCCGTTATCTGGAAACCAACTCTATCTGCCTTGCTGCTTTCAGAGTTAAAGATAGCGAGATTAGACGCATCAATCGGCGCTTCCTTCTCGACAATGCCACCCTGGACACCCAGTTGTGGGTTTGGCTTTTGGTGTTTTTTGATAAGCTGCACACCCGACACCAGCATCCGGCCGTCAGACAATACCTGGAGAACTTTACCTCGCTTACCCTTATCACGACCGGCGATAACAATTACGTTATCGTCACGCCTGATTTTTTTCATCGCCATAATATTCGCCTACTAACCTAAAGTACTTCCGGAGCCAGAGAAATAATCTTCATAAAGCGTTCGCTACGCAGCTCGCGGGTAACAGGACCAAAAATACGCGTACCAATCGGGGCGTTCTGAGCGTTTAGAAGTACCGCCGCATTTTCACTAAATTTAATCAAGCTGCCATCAGTTCGACGCACGCCTTTACGTGTGCGCACTACGACAGCGTTCATCACCTGACCTTTTTTAACTTTGCCACGTGGAATCGCTTCTTTAATGGTAACCTTGATAATGTCGCCTACTGAAGCGTAACGACGGTGTGAGCCGCCCAACACTTTGATGCACATTACTCTGCGAGCACCGCTATTATCGGCAACATCAAGGTAACTTTGTGTTTGTATCATTGTCTACTCCAAACCTGTGCTACGCAGTAACTTAAACTTCAGCAGCCCGCTCGACGATATTAACCAGAGACCAGGACTTAGTTTTTGATAAGGGTCGGGTTTCAGCGATAGTGACCAGATCACCAGCGCGACACTCATTGGCCTCATCGTGTGCTTTGAGTTTTGTGGAACGGCTGACATACTTACCATAAAGCGCATGTTTCACTCGCCGCTCTATCAAAACCGTAACGGTTTTATCCATCTTGTCACTGACAACCCTTCCGGAAAGAGTACGTGCCGTGTTGCTTGTTGACATCACTGACCACCTGCTTTTTCATTGGCTTTTTCATTAAGGACAGTCTTGATCCGTGCCACATTCCGTCGTGCAACTTTCATCTCATGACTTTCATTAAGCTGTCCTGTTGAGCGTTTCATCCTAAGCTTGAACTGGGCTTCCAGCTCACCTAGAAGGGCTGTATTCAGCTCTTCGGTGTTTTTTTCACGAAGTTCACTCGCTCTCATCACATCACCGTCCGCTTAACAAAAGTTGTCTGGACAGGTAGCTTCGCAGCCGCTAGCTCAAATGCTTCACGAGCGACTTCTTCAGAAACACCTTCCATTTCATAGAGCACGCGACCAGGCTGAATTGGAGCAACCCAGTATTCAACGTTGCCTTTACCCTTACCCATCCGTACTTCAAGTGGCTTTTGAGTAATTGGCTTGTCGGGGAAAACACGAATCCAGATTTTACCACCACGTTTAACATGGCGTGTCATTGCTCGACGCGCAGCCTCAATCTGTCGCGCTGTCAGGCGACCTCGACCAACAGCCTTCAGCCCGTATTCTCCAAAGCTTATTTTACTTCCGCGTAGTGCGAGGCCACGATTACGACCTTTGTGCATTTTGCGGTATTTTGTTCGTTTTGGTTGCAGCATCTCGCTCGACCCTTATTCGAAAGTTACTTCTTTTTAGCCTGGGCGGGTTCTGCTTCTCCACTGCCCAGCACTTCACCTTTGAAAATCCAAACCTTAACGCCGATGATACCGTAGGTCGTGGCTGCCTCTTCATGCGCATAATCTATATCGGCGCGAAAAGTATGTAGTGGAACACGTCCTTCACGGTACCATTCTGAACGAGCGATCTCAGCTCCGCCTAGACGGCCGCCTATTTGGATCTTGACGCCTTTGGCACCCTGTCGTATCGCGTTCTGAACAGCACGCTTCATGGCGCGACGGAACATAACTCGGCGTTCAAGCTGCTGGCAGATGTTCTGCGCAACCAGTGTCGCATCAAGATCCGGCTTGCGGATTTCTTCGATATTGATGTGAACGGGAACACCCATTTCAGCTGACACATCCGCGCGTAATTTGTCGACATCTTCACCACGCTTGCCGATAACAATACCGGGGCGCGCTGTGTGAATGGTAATCCTGGCGGATGCAGACGGTCGCTCTATCTCGACACGACTAACGGAGGCGTGAGCCAGACGTTTCTGTATCATGCTACGCACACGCAAGTCACTATTTAGCTTTATTGCGTAATCTGCTTTGTCAGCATACCAGACCGAGGTGTGTTTTTTTACAATACCCAGTCTGATACCAATTGGATGTACTTTCTGACCCATGTCAGCTCCTAAGCCTAATTATCCAGCAACTTTTACGGTGATATGACATGAGCGCTTCAAGATTCTATCAGCGCGGCCTTTTGCCCTTGGCATAAGACGCTTCATGGTTACACCCTCGTCCACGTAGACGGTTGATACTTTCAACTCATCGACATCTGCACCTTCGTTGTGCTCGGCATTTGCGATGGCCGACTCTAGTACCTTTTTGACAATTACCGCGCCTTTGCGGTTACTGAAAGAAAGTATGTCGAGCGCTTGCTCTACCGGTTTTCCTCGTACTTGATCAGCGATCAAGCGAGCTTTTTGCGCTGATAACTGAGCGCCTTTTAATTTTGCAGCTACTTCCACAATAACGACCTCGTTTACCCAGCAACTAGTTTCGCGCTTTTTTGTCAGCGACGTGCCCACGATAGCTTCGCGTTGGCGCAAACTCGCCTAACTTATGCCCGACCATTTCCTCGGAAACCATAACGGGTACATGCAAGCGCCCGTTGTGAACAGCGATTGTCAAGCCAACCATTTGAGGCAGAATCATTGAACGACGCGACCAGGTTTTGATCGGCCTACGGTCATTTTTCTCTGCTGCAACCTCAACCTTTTTAATGAGGTGAAGGTCAATGAACGGCCCTTTTTTTAACGAACGTGACACAATTATATCCTCGTATTAATAGGCGCTATTTACCGCGACGACGAACAATCATACTGTCAGTACGCTTGTTTTTACGTGTTTTATATCCTTTGGTGGGCATACCCCAAGGGCTAACTGGATGTCGACCACCCGAGGTGCGTCCTTCACCACCGCCATGGGGGTGATCTACCGGGTTCATGACCACGCCACGAACTGTTGGGCGAACACCACGCCACCGGGATGCACCTGCCTTACCCAATGAGCGCAGACTGTGCTCACTGTTGGACACTTCACCAAGTGTCGCACGGCAATCGGACAACACCTTGCGCATCTCACCACTGCGCAAACGCAATGTCGCATGCCGGCCTTCGCGAGCAACGAGCTGCAAGGACGTGCCTGCGCTACGAGCGAGTTGAGCACCCTTACCCGGCTTCATCTCAGCACAGTGCAAGACACTACCCACTGGAATATTGCGCAACGGCAGTGTATTACCTGTCTTAATTGAAGCTGCAGGGCCTGACTCCAGCACATCGCCTGACTTCAGGCCTTTTGGCGCAATGATGTACCGACGCTCGCCATCTTTATAACAGAGCAGGGCAATATTGGCGGTACGATTGGGATCGTACTCAAGACGCTCTACAGTTGCCGGTATACCATCTTTATTACGTTTAAAGTCGATCTTACGGTAATGCTGCTTGTGACCCCCACCAATGTGACGAACACTAATATGACCCGCATTATTTCGACCACCGCTCTTGGCCTTTTTTTCTAACAAGGGTGCATAGGGCGCCCCCTTGTGAAGGTCAGCATGCACCACACTAACAACATGTCGACGCCCGGGGGAGGTTGGCTTTCTCTTAACTACTGGCATAACAAATGCTCCTTACCCAATCGCCATGAAATCGATATCCTGATCGGCAGCCAGATTGACATAGGCCTTCTTCCAGTCAGAACATTTACCAAGACCATTTTTTGTTCGCTTGGTCTTGCCCTTGACATTGAGCAGGCGAACATCCACAACCTTCACTTCGAATAATGCCTCTACGGCAGCTTTAACATCACGCTTTGTCGCCGTTACAGCCACCTTAAAAACTACTTGGTTACCTGCGTCGCCAACTACGCTCGCTTTTTCAGTAATGTGAGGCGCCAACAGCACCTTGAAGATGCGCTCTTTATTCATCCCAGCATCTCCTCAATTTTCTTAATCGCCGGCACAGTCACCATCACCTTCTCACAACGAATCAGCGCGACTGGATCTACTGCAAGAGCATCTCGAACTTCAACTTTATGCAAGTTGCGAGCGGAAAGATGAAGATTCATACTTACCTCTTCCGTCACAATCAATACGTCGTTGAGGCCAAACTCACTGAGACGACCAAGCAAAGCTTTAGTTTTTGGCTCTTCCATATCGAAAGACTCAACGACGACAAGCCGATCCTTACGTGCAAGCTCAGAAAAAATAGACCGCATAGCCGCGCGATACATCTTTCGATTTAATTTTTGTGAGTGATCCTGTGGGCGAGAGGCAAACGTCACGCCACCTGAGCGCCATATCGGGCTTCGTATAGTGCCTGAACGCGCACGACCAGTCCCCTTTTGTCGCCAAGGCTTTTTACCACCACCTGCCACATCCGAGCGCGTCTTTTGCGCGCGTGTTCCTTGGCGCGCACCAGCCATATAAGCGACGACCGCCTGATGGACGAGGTCACCATTGTACTCTTTACCGAAGGCTTCATCAGACACATTAATTGTGCCACTTACGCCTGCCGGTGTTGCAATATTCAACTCCATAGCTAACCCCTCAGACCTTCACTGCTGGTCGAACGATGACTGTTCCGCCGGTTGCACCAGGCACTGCACCTTTAACCAACAGCAAATTACGCTCAATATCGACACGAATAACTTCCAGATTCTGTGTCGTCACGTTACGAGAACCCATGTGGCCAGCCATTTTCTTGCCCTTAAAGACACGACCCGGCGTCTGGTTTTGCCCGATAGAACCCGGCGCCCTGTGCGCTAACGAGTTGCCATGGGTGGCGTCCTGCATCTGAAAGTTCCAACGCTTAATCACACCGGCGTAGCCTTTACCTTTTGATACACCAGAGATATCGACAGACTCGCCAGCCTCAAACTGAGCAACCGTCAAATCATCGCCCTGAGGTAACTCCTGCTCGCTATCAAGCCGAAACTCCCACAAGCCGCGTCCAGCCTCAGACCCCGCCTTTGCATAGTGCCCTGCCTGCGCCTTGGCAACGCGCGAAACGCGCCGAGCCCCAGTTGTCACCTGGACAGCTGCGTAACCATCATTTTCTTCAGTCTTCATTTGCACGACGCGATTGGGCTCAACCTCAATCACAGTGACGGGCACAGAGGCACCCTCATCGGTAAAAATACGACTCATGCCGCATTTACGACCTACCATTCCAATTTTCATTTTTTACCTCTACGCGTACGGGGCTTTTACCCGCTATGGCCGCCCTTTTCAAAGCGTTACACTTCCGGGGATTACCCGGCGAATAATCAACCTAAGCTAATCTGCACATCCACACCAGCTGCAAGATCTAGCTTCATCAATGCATCAACAGTTTTTTCAGTTGGCTCTACGATATCCAACAAGCGCTTGTGCGTTCGTATTTCATACTGATCACGCGCATCTTTATTTACATGCGGCGAAGTCAATATCGTGAATCTCTCTTTGCGCGTAGGCAAAGGAATTGGACCGCGGATCTGCGCACCTGTGCGACGCACAGTGGCTACAATCTCTTCAGCCGAGGCATCAATCAACTTGTGATCAAAAGCCTTAAGACAAATTCTTATCGATTGATCCTGCATTGAATCAGATCTCCAGATCTAGTCGCTTAGCGCCATCAAAGTAGTTGCTGGCAGCTCGAAAAACGGAGGCGGAATGTTATAGGCGATGCCCAAGGGTGTCAAGACAAAATCAAGACGAAAGATAAATAATTTGCTGCAACAGTCTGCCAGCCGGTATTGCAACCGGCTTAAAACAGCACTTGATCGCGAGTGCGCACCCTAACTACTGGACTGCGCAGTTGAAACCCGATAGGCCTTATACCCCAATCTTACAATTAACACGACTCATATTGGCTTTATTTGCCCTATTGCCTCATATCACTCGCTTTTATTGTTCAACCCCCTACTTATATCCGATATAATGCCGCGCTATTTTTCGTCCCATCAACTCGAGCAAAACAATGACTGACTTAAGCCTCTATAGAAACATAGGTATTTTCGCCCACGTCGACGCCGGTAAGACCACGACCACGGAACGCATCTTGAAGTTGACGGGCAAAATCCATAAAACCGGAGAAGTTCACGACGGCGCAGCCACAACAGACTTTATGGAGCAGGAGCAGGAGCGCGGAATTACCATTCAATCTGCTGCCACTACCTGCTTCTGGAAAGACCACCGTTTTAACATTATCGACACCCCTGGACACGTCGACTTTACCGTTGAAGTTTACCGCTCTCTTAAGGTACTCGACGGTGGTGTAGGCGTCTTCTGTGGTTCTGGGGGTGTTGAGCCTCAGTCAGAGACCAACTGGCGCTATGCGAACGAGTCAGAAGTTGCCCGAGTTATCTTTGTCAACAAACTAGACCGCATGGGTGCCGACTTTTTGCGTGTTGTTGAGCAAGTAGAAAAAGTTCTCGGCGCTAATCCTTTAGTTATGGTTCTGCCTATTGGCACTGAAGAAAATTTTGTTGGCCTTGTTGACCTGCTCACGCGAAAAGCTTTTATTTGGGACGACACCGGCCTACCTGAGAATTTCGAAACCGTAGATGTCCCCGAAGACATGGTCGAGCTTGTTGAAGAATATCGCGAAAAACTCATAGAGATGGCTGTCGAGCAAGACGACGACGTTATGATGGCATATATGGAAGGCGAAGAACCCTCCATAGATGACATAAAACGGTGTATTCGTAAAGGCACCATCGCACTCGACTTTTTCCCGACCTATTGTGGCTCAGCCTTTAAAAATAAAGGCGTACAGCTTGTGCTCGATGCTGTTGTAGACTACTTACCAAGCCCAACGGAAGTTAAGGCACAGCCTCTAACCGATGAAGACGGCGAAGAGACCGGCGATGTGGCCACCGTGACTACCGATGCCACGCTTAAAGCACTAGCCTTCAAAATCATGGAAGACCGCTTTGGCGCCTTGACCTTCGTTCGTATTTATTCCGGCGAGCTCAACAAAGGCGACACTATCCTTAACTCCTTCACTGGGAAAACCGAACGTATCGGCCGCATGGTTGAAATGCATGCCGATGACCGCAACGAGATTGACCATGCTCAGGCAGGCGACATTATCGCCATTGTCGGCATGAAAAACGTACAAACGGGCCACACCCTTTGCGACCCCAAAGACCCCGTCACGCTTGAACCGATGATTTTCCCCGACCCCGTCATTTCTATCGCCGTTAAGCCTAAAGACAAAGGCGGCTCTGAAAAAATGGGTATAGCGATTGGCAAAATGATTGCTGAAGACCCGTCATTCCGCGTAGAAACCGATCAAGATTCCGGGGAAACCATACTCAAGGGTATGGGCGAGTTACATCTCGATATTAAAGTCGACATTCTTAAACGAACCTACGATGTAGAACTCGAAGTCGGCCAACCACAGGTCGCTTATCGCGAAACGATCACGCAGGAGATTGAAGATAGCTACACTCACAAAAAGCAATCTGGCGGTTCGGGTCAATTCGGCAAGATCGACTATCGGATCAAACCTGGCGAGCCCGGAAGTGGTTTCGTCTTCAGCTCTGTTGTCGTTGGTGGCAACGTCCCAAAAGAATTCTTTCCTGCAATTGAGAAAGGTTTTGAGAGCATGATGGCAACGGGACCCCTTGCTGAGTTCCCTGTACTTGATGTCGAGATTGAGCTTTTCGACGGCGGCTTTCACGCTGTGGATTCGTCTGCAGTTGCTTTCGAAATCGCGGCCAAAGGTGCTTACCGACAATCCATGCCGAAAGCCGGGCCCCAGCTTATCGAACCCATCATGAAGGTCGATGTTTTCACTCCCGATGATCACATCGGCGATGTTATTGGTGATCTTAATCGTCGTCGCGGCATGATCAAAGATCAGGAAAAAGGCGTTACGGGCGTCCGTGTCAAAGCAGATGTCCCACTAGCAGAAATGTTCGGCTATATCGGCAGTTTACGCACCATGACGTCTGGGCGGGGGCAATTCTCCATGGAGTTCTCTCACTACCTTCCTTGTCCGAAGAATGTTTCCGAACAAGTTATCGAAGAAGCAAGGGAAAGAAAAGCCGCTAAGTAAACAGGCTTTCTCTCAACAACCCCCGCCGGTTCAACCTGCGGGGGTTTTTTATGACCTTCTATTTTATTACCGGCAGCGCCTCCGCTAGAGCAAACCATTAGAATCCAGCCCAAAAAAAAGACCGCTGAATGAGCGGCCTTTTTTTGCGGAGCAACGGTAGACTTTATTCGAAAATCTTAGCGACGACACCCGCACCAACAGTCCGACCACCTTCGCGGATGGCGAAACGCAAGCCATCTTCCATGGCGATGGGGGCTATCAAGGTAACAACCATTTGCACGTTGTCACCTGGCATAACCATTTCAACGCCTTCGGGCAGCTCACAAGCTCCCGTCACATCGGTAGTACGGAAGTAGAACTGGGGACGATAACCTTTAAAGAAAGGGGTGTGTCGGCCGCCCTCGTCTTTGCTCAGTACGTAGACTTCGGCTTCAAACTTGGTATGGGGCAAAATACTGCCAGGCTTGGC
>CAJXQR010000007.1 GCA_913058345.1 uncultured Gammaproteobacteria bacterium | reverse complement strand
CGAGATCTAGTACGGTCTCGTGGGCTCGGAGATGTGTATAAGAGACAGCTTTTATCCATATGCGCAGTGGTTTTCGTGTTTTGGTGGTGTTATCTACGGGGGCAAACTGTGCCAATTACTGAACCTCTTCATTTCTTAGGCGGCATGGTTGAAAGCATTCCTGGACTTTTATTTTGGGCACTTCTTTATGTGATTATGGGCGCGGGTGTTATTGCTAACCCGGTGATTCTGCTGCGCCAAAAAACCAGTAAAGTACTTAAGCATTATAGAGATAACAAGGAGTAGTATCTTGACAGAACAAACTGAAGGGAATGAATCGAACACTACCGTGGCCAGCCGCGCAAAAGATTTTCAGGATTTGGTCTATGCTCGAGAAAAAATGGGCTCAAGTCTTTGATTTGTGATTTGAGCGCTGCCAGCTTGTGATTTTTACTGTGAAGTTATGCAATCAAGTTTATTCCGTTGATGCTAATAAGGAGCAAAGTTGGATGCCTTTATCGCTCCATGCCTAAAGTGCTTACGTTGTATAAAATAAATGCCAGAACCCGGAATGGGGCATCCTTGAAGCCTATCTCCGTGGAGATTGTAACCTCGACGCAATAGGTGGCTGTTTTAGATTGCAGTGCTCAGCGGTTGGTGTCGTTGTTAGTAGTTGAGAATTTAAGCTTTGAGTGCTTAGGGCTGTGTCTGGATTCGGCGTCTGTAAAGTCACCGGTTAGGGGCTGATCATGTGTTGTATTCGGTGGGCATCGCCTTTGAAAACGCTATGGGGTCGAAGTTGCTTTTTGGTCGACGTTTTTGAATTTGAGACGGGTGATTAATTAACAGCTGCTCAGCTCTATGGTGTCTTCGGGCTCGCTGTATCCACTGAAATTGCCGTCTCGGTTGGTGTATTAAGCACTGTGTTTACCGGAGCGGGTGGCATCGACACCATCGTAGATAGCGCTGGTATTGATAGCTTGAGCTTTGGTGATGGTTTAAAGAAAGGGATGTTATGGTTTGGCCATTGAGGGCGGGATCTACATATTGATACCTGGCAGTTGATAATAGTGCTGTTTGCGCGGTGTTCGGGTAGACCTGTAGGGGTATTTGGCTCCTGAGCTTGGGTTGTTTGTGTGGCCTTTTTCGGGCGGTTTTGTTAGGGGGACTTAAGCTTGATAATGAGTATTTGTAAATTGTTCACTACAGGTGGTTTTCATTAGTCAATAATTAACGTAAAATATCGCGCCTTTCCGTAGGGCTGTGAGTGGTTTTGCTGCATCTTTTACTAAGGTGTCGCCGATGTTTTATTAACCGAGCCCCGCGCAATGTACGGCCGGATGGGTATTTGCCCCCGGTAGACTTACCCCGGCACAATTAGCCCGGTAAAAAACAGGAAAACACAGTTCATGGTCACAATACGTCTGGCACGTGGTGGTTCAAAAAAACGCCCTTTCTACCATTTAACGGTTAGTGATAGCCGCCGTTCACGGGATGGTCGCTATATTGAGCGCGTTGGCTTTTTTAATCCTTTGGCCCGCGGGCAGGAAGAGCCATTGCGCATTAATCAGGAACGTATTGATTACTGGGTGAGCAATGGCGCTACTTTGTCTGAGCGTGTTGCTAGCTTGTTGAAAAAGGCCGCTAAAGCCGCAGCCTGATTTCTTGGCCGCTGTTAACCAGGGCCTGGTAAGTGGGTTTTAGTGTAGGCATGGATAAACCTGACAATTACGCAGTGGTGGCTCGGATTACTGGCGCACACGGTATTAAAGGTTGGGTGAAAGTGCACTCTTACACACAGCCTGTAGAGAATGTCTTTAGCTATACACCCTGGCGGGTTGAGATCAATGGCCGCTGGCAGACGCTTGAAGCCGATGATTTTCGGGTACAAGGTAAAGGTACCGTCGCCCATTTGTGCGGTATTGATGATCGCAACGAGGCCGAGGCTTTAAAAGGTCTCGAGATTTGTGTGTTGCGTGAACAGTTTGATGCGCTCAAGGACGGTGAGCACTATTGGTATCAACTTCAGGGGCTGAAGGTATATAGCCGGGTTGACGAGACGCTTGTGCTGCTGGGTGAAGTGTCGGGTTTCCTCGAAACTGGCGCGAATGACGTTCTCGTCGTTAAAGGCAGCAGTGACAGTATCGATCAGAGAGAGCGGTTGATTCCCTACGTGGATCAGTTCTTGTTAAAGGTTGATACCGACGAGGGGGAAATCCTCGTTGACTGGGATCCAGAATTTTAGCTTTGTCGGCTTGCTGATAAAAGCAGAGGGAAATGTCAGAGTGACTGATGGTCAATCGCGGTGTTATCGCCCGTGAAAATAGCATTAGTGACTTTGTTCCCCGAAATGTTTAAAGCAGTAACGGACTACGGCGTGACGGGGCGAGCGCTCAGCAAAGGTTTGGTGGAGCTTGGTTTTTTTAACCCGCGTGATTACACCACCGACCGTCATCACAGTGTTGATGACAGGCCCTATGGTGGAGGGCCGGGTATGGTCATGACCTTGAAACCTTTGCGCGAGGCCATAACGCAGGCCAGGGCCTGGATGCAGGGCCCCTGTAAAGTGGTGTATTTGTCGCCACAGGGGCAATTACTAAAACACCAGGCGGTTGCCGGCTTTGCCGGGCGAAGAGAAAACCTGGTGTTGGTAGCCGGCCGCTATGAAGGTATTGATGAGCGCTTATTGTCGCTAGAAGTTGATGAAGAGTGGTCGATTGGTGACTATGTGCTCAGCGGCGGTGAGCTACCGGCGATGGTACTGATGGATGCCCTGCTTAGGCAGTTACCGGGTGTACTGGGTCACCAGGCATCGGCTGAAGAGGACTCGTTTGTTGGTGGTTTGCTTGACTGTGAGCACTACACGCGGCCTGAAGTTTATGAAGGTATGGCAGTGCCCGATGTATTACTTTCGGGAAACCATGACAGAATACGGCGCTGGCGTTTGCAACGCTCTTTATTGAGAACGCGACTGAGACGACCGGACCTGTTGGCTGATGCCACATTGACGGAAGAGCAGGCGACAATATTGGATGAGACCCTATTGGATGAGACCTTAAAAAAGTAGGCCGGGGAGGGTGTTTTAGAGCCGCTCTTGGGAAAATGCAAGTAACGAATAGCAACATTGCGTCAAAAATTTAACAACAATTGCGGGTTCTACAGCAACTTGTTGGCGACATTAACCCGGCTGTGAAGCCGTACTATAGAGAGTTATCAGGAGCTGGACATGAGCAAAAACAAAATTATTGCTGAACTTGAAGCGGAGCAAATGGGTAAAGAAATCCCCTCGTTTAGCGCCGGTGATACCCTTGTTGTTCAGGTCAAAGTTCGTGAGGGAGATCGCGAGCGTCTGCAGGCTTTTGAAGGGGTCGTGATCGGCAAGCGCAACCGTGGTATCAACTCAGCCTTCACCGTGCGCAAAATTTCTAGCGGCGTTGGTGTTGAGCGTACTTTTCAGACTTACAGTAAGGCGATTGACAGCATTGCTGTTAAGCGTCGCGGTGACGTTCGTCAGGCCAAGTTGTACTATTTACGTGAACTGTCGGGCAAGGCAGCACGAATCAAGGAAAAGCTGGCCTAAGCGTTTTCTGCGATGTCAAGAAGGCGGCTTTGGCCGCCTTTTTTGTGCCTGTTTGCGTGCCCGTTGGCTTGGTAGCGCTGTCCTTGCCGTGTGAGGGTTGCCGTCAGCGCTTAATTACATTTACAGCAGTAGCGCCGAACCACTACACTCAGCCCATGAGTATGACGACGGATGAGCAGCGCATCGATAAATACATTGACGCGCTGTGGTTGGAAAAGGGTTTGAGCGACAACACGCGCGAGTCTTATCGCCGTGACCTGTTAGCCTTTAGCCACTGGTTGGTGCCTCAAGGTTCAACATTGATGTCAGCCAGTAACGCCCTGGTTCGAGACTATATAGCTTACCGCTTAAGTCCGCCAAGGAGTGCCCGCTCAGCTGCGCGCTCACTTTCCTGTTTGCGGGGTTTTTATCTCTACTGGCTGCGGGAAAAACAGATTAGTGTGAACCCCACTGCCAACATCCCCAGCCCCAAGCTGGGCCAGCCACTACCGATGAGCTTGAGTGAAGCGGAAGTCGATAAGCTGTTATTGGCGCCTGACCTAGAAACATCTATCGGTCTGCGTGACAAGACTATGATCGAATTACTTTATGCGACCGGCCTTAGGGTGTCCGAGTTGGTGGCTTTGACAGTGAGCCAGGTCAATCTTCGCCAGGGTGTTGTGCGGGTCATTGGCAAGGGTACCAAAGAGCGTCTGGTACCCGTGGGTGAGGAAGCTCTCGATTGGCTGGGGCGTTATTTGCACCACGCCCGCCCCGAGTTATTGGGTATGAAGGCTAGCGAAGTGCTCTTTCCCAGTCAGCGCGGCCGGGGTATGACGCGCCAGACTTTCTGGCACCGACTGAAGCATTGGGCCAGCGTGGCGGGCATTGAGGAGGCTCTATCTCCGCACACCTTGCGTCACGCCTTTGCGACGCACTTATTGAATCATGGCGCAGATTTGCGGGTGGTTCAGCTTCTATTGGGTCATAGTGATTTATCCACCACCCAGATTTATACCCATGTTGCCAAGGCACGTATGCAGGAATTACATGCTAAGCACCACCCCAGAGCCTAGCGGGGAGCTTTTGAACACGTTATAAGCGTGTATCTGGCAGTTTAAATCCACGTTGCCCGCTTCCAGGGCTCCTTGTGGTCATCGAGGTAGAAAACAGAGGGTAGCCCAGGTCATCCAATGGCCGCCTTTAAAAAGAGTAAAAAGTGGAGTACTGGTTTATGTACAAAGAATGTAGAGGTAATACGGTGAGGCGGTTGATAACAAAATTGCAACGCTTCACCGTCGTCGGCATCATTATGGCTTGTGTTGTTCAACCGCTGTGGGCAGCGGAGCAAGGTAATAGCGCGGGCGAAGTGAGTGCTGAGCGCAAGGCGCGTATTTTGGCGAGCCTACGTTCGGCGCGCCCTGATCTGAATTACGGCGATATTCAGGCGAGCCCTATCGCGGGCATATCAATGGTGCAGGTAGAGAATGGCCCCCTGCTTTATGTCTACAATGAAGGCGAGTTCTTTTTTGATGGCGACCTTTATCAGGTTGGCAAGGGTCGCTTTATTAACCTGAAAGAGCAGGCTTTAGCGGCCGTGCGCAAAGACCTGTTGGCCGATATTCCTCTGAAAGACATGCTTGTCTTCTCGCCGCAAACGCCCGTTAAAGGTGTCGTCAACGTGTTTACCGATGTTGACTGTGGTTATTGTCGAAAACTGCATAAAGAAGTGCCTGATCTCAATGCCATGGGCATTGAAGTACGTTATCTGGCTTTTCCTCGAGCGGGCATTGACTCCGCTTCTTATCAAAAAATAGCCTCGGCCTGGTGTGCTGATGAACCCCAGGAGGCGTTAACGGCATTGAAAAACGGCAAGGACATTGAACAAAATGTGTGTGCTGATAACCCGGTGGCAAAACACTACAAGCTGGGACAGCAAATGGGGGTTAATGGCACCCCGGCCATTGTGTTGGCAGACGGCTCTCTGATACCGGGTTACCGCCCTGCGGCCGACCTCGCCCGAGTGCTGGGCATCGACAGCGGGCGTCGCTAGCCTAAGAATACCGTCGCCCGTTGACACTCGGCATGGCCGCCATTAAGGTGGCCCTCTTTTTTTATTAACTGCAGGCGGAGACTCCTTGAAGTCAGTCAATATTGGGATTTGTGGTCTGGGTACCGTCGGTAGCGGCACGTTTAATGTTCTGGCTCGAAATGCCGGCTTGATTAATGCACGAGCGGGTTGCGACATTAAAGTAACGGCAGTTGGCGCCCGTCGTGACAATGCGAACTGCGATACCTCCCAAGTGTCCGTCGAGCGCGATATTTTCGCTCTTACCCGTCGCCCCGATGTCGATATTGTTGTTGAACTGATTGGTGGCACTACCACGGCGAAAGAGCTGGTATTGCAGGCTATTGCCAATGGCAAGCACGTTGTCACCGCCAACAAAGCCCTGATTGCCGAATACGGTAACGAGATTTTTGCCGCCGCCCAGAAGCAAGGGGTTTGTGTTGCTTATGAAGCTGGCGTCGCCGGTGGTATTCCCATTATTAAAGCCCTGCGGGAAGGGCTTTCGGCGAATAAAATTGAATGGTTGGCAGGCATTATTAATGGCACCGGCAACTTTATTCTCACCGAAATGCGTGACAAAGGCCGTGATTTTGCCGATGTGCTAGTTGAAGCACAGGTATTGGGTTATGCCGAGGCGGACCCCGCGTTCGATGTTGAGGGCACTGATGCCGCTCACAAACTGGTCATTCTTGCTGCCATCGCCTTTGGTATGCCCTTGCGTTTCGATGCGGTATTTACCGAGGGCATTACCGAGATTCAGCCCGAGGATGTGGTGTACGCCGAAGAGCTCGGTTATCGTATTAAGCACTTAGGCATCGCGAAACAACGAGAAGGGGGTGTTGAGCTACGTGTTCACCCTACATTAATCCCCGAGCGTCGCTTAATTGCCCAGGTCAACGGCGTGATGAATGCGGTGATGGTTAAAGGCGATGCCGTTGGCCCGACTTTATACTATGGTCCGGGTGCGGGCGCAGAGCCGACGGCTTCTGCCGTGATTGCTGATATCGTTGATGTCGCGCGCAGCATCGGTTCTGCCGCTGAAAATTGTGTGTCTGCGCTGGGCTTTGCCAGCGAGACAATTGTAGACCCCGGTGTGCTCGATATTAACGACATTGAAAGCGCTTATTACCTGCGTGCCTCGGTGCTCGATCAGCCCGGTGTTCTGTCTAGCGTGGCGCAAATTATGAGCCAGCGGGGCATCAGTATAGAGGCTATTATTCAGAAAGAGCCACGTGCCGGTGCTAGCGATGTGCCCTTGATTATGCTCACCAGTGCTACACGTGAAAAGAATTTGCGGGCTGCGGTTGAGGAAATTGAAGCTCTGCCTTCTGCGAATGGCCCCATGGTGACGATTCGTCTCGACAGCCTCGATGCATAAATAACAGCGGCTGCGTTAATTGCGATTAACTCAGTTCCCAATGGTTCTGTAGAAGGTCAAAAGAAGGTCAAAACGTGAAATATATTAGTACCCGTGGTCAGGCTCCTGCGCTGCCTTTTGAAGAGGTGGTTTTGACGGGCTTGGCGCCGGATGGCGGCCTATTCGTGCCACAAACTCTGCCCCAGTTCAGTCGTGAAGAGATCGCCTCCTGGGCAGGTCTGCCCTATAACGAGCTGGCCCTTCAGGTGATTTCCCCCTTTGTCGACGGCGCTATTCCGGCCGCTGATTTAAAGGGCATTATTGACGCCTCTTATAGTGACTTTCGTCATCGCGCCGTCGCACCCCTGATACAGAGCGGCCACAACGAGTGGGTGCTAGAGCTCTTTCACGGCCCGACCTTAGCCTTTAAAGATTTTGCCCTGCAGTTTCTCGGTCACCTGCTCGACTATATTCTCGACAAGCGCGGCCAAAAAGTGGTGATTATGGGGGCTACTTCCGGCGACACCGGCTCAGCGGCGATAGAAGGCTGCCGGCGCTGTAAGAATATTGATATTTTTATTCTCCACCCCCATGGCCGAGTCTCCGATGTACAGCGTCGCCAAATGACCACGGTGATGAGCGATAACATTCACAATATCGCCGTTGAAGGCAATTTTGATGACTGCCAGAATATGGTCAAAGCCAGCTTTGGCAATCAGTCCTTTCTGCCTGATGGTCGTCAACTGGTAGCGGTGAACTCGATTAACTGGGCGCGCATCATGGCGCAAATTGTCTACTACTTTTGGGCGGCCCTCTCTGTGGGAGGCCCTCACCGGCCCGTATCTTTCGCTGTGCCCACGGGTAATTTTGGTGATATTTTTGCCGGCTATTTAGCCCGTGGTATGGGCTTGCCGGTTGAGCAGCTAGTGATTGGCACCAATGCCAATGACATACTGCACCGCTGCATTAGCGCCAATGACCACAGTAAAAAGCCCATCGAACACAGCTTGTCGCCGAGTATGGATATTATGACGTCGAGTAATTTTGAACGACTGTTGTTCGATCTCTACGGTAAAGACGGCGCCGCCATTGACAGCCTGATGGCGTCACTGGCTGCCGGCCGTATTACGCAACTCGACCCTGCAGCACTGGCACAGGCGCGTGAAGTCTTTAGCTCCTATCGCCTCGACGATGCGGAAACACTGCAGGTAATTAGCGACGAATATGAGAGTAGCGATTACCTCCTCGACCCCCACTCGGCCATTGGTCTGCAGGCCGGTCGCCAGTGCCGCCGCTCAGCGACAACACCGATGATTTGCCTCGCCACTGCCCATCCGGCGAAATTCCCTGCTGCGGTCATGCAGGCGGGCTACCCTGAAAGTCCCGCTTTACCTCATCACATGGCAGATCTTTTTGAACGCGAAGAGCGCTACCACGTCGAGGCCAATGATTTGAGTAAAGTGCAGGCTTACATGGCGACGAATATTACCGTTTAGCATGCCCGTGCTTGCCGCTGCTCAAACCCCTTTGGTGCGTTACCGCGAAGCGGAGCTGAGTGGGGCTGATTTTGATGCTGCCATGCCCCCGTTATTACAGCGGATTTATGCTGGGCGGGGTGTTTTCAGCCAGCGAGAATTGTCCCTGAAACTGGCCGAGTTGCCCCGACCCGATGCATTGCGTGGCCTCGTTACCGCCCTTGATTTATTGTGCGATGCACTGCGCCAAAACCAGTCAATATTGATTGTTGGTGACTTCGATGCCGACGGTGCTACCAGCACTAGTCTGGCGGTGCTCGCTCTGCGCAGCTTTGGTTTCAAACAGGTCGATTTTCTGGTGCCCAACCGCTTTGATTACGGTTACGGTTTGACGCCTGAGATTGTCGCCCTCGCTCAACAAAGTAAGCCCGACCTTATACTCACCGTCGACAATGGTATTTCCAGTATTTCAGGCGTACTCGCCGCGCAGGCTGCGGACATTAAAGTACTGGTGACAGACCATCATTTACCCGGTGCCCAGCTGCCCGCTGCCGACGCTATTGTTAACCCGCATCAACCTGGTTGTACGTTCGGAAGTAAGAATTTGGCCGGGGTCGGCGTTGTTTTTTACTTGCTGAGTGCCCTGCGTGGTCGTCTACGTGAGCAGAACTGGTTTGCTGAATCAGGGTTGGCAGAACCCAATATGGCCGACTGGCTCGACCTGGTGGCCCTCGGCACAGTGGCCGACGTGGTGCCACTGGATAAAACCAACCGGGTACTGGTGAACGAAGGCTTGCGCCGAATTCGTGCCGGGCGAGCGCGCTCTGGTATTCTCGCTTTACTGGAGCTGGCCAATAAAGACCGGCAGTGGCTGGTGGCCTCCGACCTGGGCTTCACTGTCGGGCCACGGCTCAATGCAGCGGGTCGGCTGGATGATATGAGCATTGGCATTCGCTGTCTGCTCAGTGATGACCCTGCCGAGGCGCGGCAGCTGGCCCTGCGCCTCGACGAATTGAATCGCGATCGCCGTTTAATAGAGGCCGATATGCAAAGCGAGGCCCTGGCGCTGTTGGCCGAGCTCGATGTTGATGCCGACAATATGCCCTGGGGGCTTTGCCTTTACGATCAGGGTTGGCACCAGGGGGTCGTGGGTCTGCTGGCCTCTCGTATTAAGGACAAGTTTCACCGCCCGGTGATTGCCTTTGCCGAAGCCGGGGAGGATGACTTAAAGGGCTCAGCGCGCTCCATCCCCGGTTTCCATATTCGCGATGCTTTTGATGCCGTCGCCAGCCGTCATCCCGACTTGCTCGATCGCTTTGGTGGTCACGCTATGGCGGCCGGGCTTTCCCTGAAAAAAGACCGCTTCCCCGCTTTTGCCGCGGCCTTTGACGAAGAGGTGCGTCGACAGTTATCAAACGATGATCTGGCGGCCGAGTTGCTCACCGATGGCGAGTTAGAGCAGAGTGATTTTAATCTGGAAATAGCCCAGCAGCTACGCGATGGTGGCCCCTGGGGGCAGCATTTTCCCGAGCCCTGTTTTTACGGCGAGTTTTCTGTGGTGCAACATCGCGTGGTGGGCGGGAAGCATTTGAAGCTGGTACTGGCTTATGGCCAGTCGAGTGAACAGGTGGTTGACGCCATTGCCTTTAATACGGTTGAGGAGGGCAGCACTCCCGCCGTTCCCGAGCGAGTGGCGGCTGTTTATCGCCTGGACATTAATCACTTTCGTGGGCGGGAATCACTGCAGTTGGTGGTTGCACATTTGTACCTTTGAGGAAAAGCCTGTCTGGCACGACAGCTCTGTTTTTTTAGGCAGGGCCTGTGGCTTTTTACCGCGTGTTCAGCATTATTGTATTGCCATAGCGCCTTTTTCAAGGAGCTATTGAACCCGATTGCCTACATTCAGGCATCTTGCAAGATGCCGATGTTATCTAATACCTCTATACCACCCAGCAAGACTGTTGTGTCTATCATTGTTGGTTTCCATTAAGTTTGTCTGTTGATCCTGTGCAAGGTTTTTTTCACGGTCCTTGACAGGTTTGGTAAATTGAATTTCAACTTGGCAGGAATAGCGGAGAAGGCATTTTCTACGGGCTTATCGCAGGCTTAACTGGCTGACATAGCGGGGTTCTTGTGGGGCTTGATATGAGTCATGGCTGGGGCTTACAGCGCGTGAGAGGATGTGAGAAGTTTTTATTAGAGGACGCAGGGTTATGCCGTTAGAAAAACACGATTTATTGCATGAGCTGCCTGAATACAAAAATGTCATTCATGCGCTAAAAGTCAATGACCGGCATTTTTCGAAGCTATTTGCCGAGTATCACGATCTTGACCATGAAATTCATCGCTTTGAGAGCGGGGTTGAGAGTTGTGATGATACCTTTCTCGAGGAGAGAAAAAAGCTGCGTTTGAGCTTAAAAGATCAACTGCTGGAGATGATCAAAAAAGCCTCGTAGCTTGAATTTTTACTGTTAGCCCTGACAGAGTACTGAAACAAACAGTGGCCTTGCTGTGAAGCTTTGTTGTGAGTGTGATCTTTATCGCGGAAGAATTAACATAAGGTGTTATTTTTAGTCCTTATCTTATAAAAACCGTAGAAGGCCGCTTTCATCTGGCGTACCAGCTGTAGCGAAAATATTATGAAGACACACAAATACCGAACCTCACGTTGCATACTGAAAACCAACGATGAGTTTTTAATGGTCGTGCACAACAACGTGCGCGGTGAAAATACAGGTATCTGGGGTTTGCCTGGTGGTCGTATCGATTGGGGCGAAAAACCTCTCAAGGCGGCCCGTCGAGAAATTTACGAGGAGCTTGATACCCCCATGGGGGAGCTCGTTGACGTCGGTAGTTATTCTTACAAAGGTTACCAGCATAAAGTTTACGGCACCTTGTTCGAGGGAGAGATTGGCCGAATTGATTACACTGAATTATTGGCCGTTGACTGGTTTACTCTCGGCGAAGTTAGAGAACTGGCCAAACGCAAGAAACTACATGCGGGTTTTGAGCTGGAGTCGATCGAAATGTTCACCAGCATACTGGAATGCACTGGTTAAGCTTTTTCGCTTCCCGGTACTCCGGGCAGCGGTATTATGACTATTCCTGCTGTCGAGTCACTCGAGCCAACAACCTTCCGATATTTTTCTTGACCTTCCTGTTGCTGTAAGGCTTAGATTGGCTTTCAATCTTAAAATGTCTTACCGCGAGCTTTACTATGAATATCAGTGAGGCGGCCAAACTCAGTGGCCTGTCGGCAAAAACTATTCGTTACTATGAAAGTATTGACCTGATTAGCCCACCTCGGCGTGCTGCCAATGGTTATCGACGCTATGGGGAAGCCGATATTGCCAGTCTTTGTTTCCTGCGTCAGGCCCGCCAATTTGGCTTTAGTATTGACCAGTGTCGGCTGTTATTGGGGCTGTACAAGAACCCTCAACGCCGCAGTGCCGAAGTTCACCAACTGGTGAGTGACAAGCTCGAAGAAGTCGATGCCCATATTCGTGAGCTTGCCGACACCCGCGAGTTGCTGGCGAACCTAGTAGGGGCCTGTGCCAATGATGAAGACGCGGATTGTGTCATTATCGACAGGCTAGCCGGTCAGAAAGAACAAGCATAAACAGTGGAGGTTATTAAACGGTGAGTTCTTGCTGCAATAAACCAGAACCAGAGTCAAAACCAGAACCAGTACGAGGAGCAGAGACAACGACGTCCTCCCCCTGTGGTGCCCCGGCGCTTGAGACCTCGTGTTGCCCCAGTGAAAAGCGTCAGCGCGATTATTTATTGTGGGTGTCGGGGAGCATCGTACTGGTTGGCTATCTACTCGGGTTTTGGTTCGCCGACGGCGAGAGCCTGCCTCGGTGGTTAACGGTCATGAGCAGTGGTATTTTCGAACTGCTCAATACCATGTGGTGGGGGCTGTTGGCGGCAGTAGTTTTTGTTGGCCTACTGGAGCGAATACCCCGTGAACTCATTATGGCGACCCTCGGTCAGGGCGGAACGTTCAAAGGGATTGCCCGAGCCACCTTTGCCGGTCTGCTACTCGACTTGTGTAGTCACGGCATTTTGATGGTCGGCACCAAGTTGTATCAAAAGGGTGCGAGCCTCGGTCAGTTGATGGCCTTTTTGATTGCTAGCCCGTGGAACTCCCTGTCGCTGACCATCATCATGTTGACGCTGATCGGTTTCAAGTGGACGCTGATCTATATTAGCCTGTCACTACTGATTGGTTTGATTAGCGGTGTCATATTTGATCGCCTGGTGGCTAGAGGGGTGTTAGATGCTAACCCCGCTAGCCCCGACGACGGTTCGCTGGAGCAGAGCCCCGCGGTATGGCCTGAATTAAAAAAACTGTTTGCTGCCGCTAGTTTTACTCCCCGGTCAATAGGAGCCTTATTGTGGGATGGGCTGAAGGATTCTCGCATGGTTTTCCGTTGGCTATTTTTTGGCCTGGTACTGGCCACGGCGATTCGTGCGTTTGTGCCTCTGGATACCTACAACACTTTATTTGGCCCGACCTTAATCGGTTTGTTGTTGACACTGGTGGCAGCCACCATTATTGAGGTTTGCTCCGAGGGTTCAACTCCCATTGCCGCCGACTTGGTGATGCGGGCCGGCGCACCAGGCAATGGCTTTACTTTCTTGATGGCCGGTATCGCCACCGATTACACCGAAATTATGATTCTTAAAGACCTTACCAAGTCCTGGAAGATAGCTCTTTTCCTGCCTTTGGTGACCTTGCCGCAAGTGTTGGTTCTGGGCTGGATACTCAACCAAATGCCACTGTAAGCGTATCTGCATGCTGCCCAGAAGAGGCTTGAAATCAGGTATTATGGCGCCGACTTTTTCCGGCAGTGCCATAGGTGTTGCCGTTTTGCAGAAACTGAAGCAGGGCGCAGAGAGATTATGAGCAAACAGAGAGTACTCACCGGCATTACCACCTCCGGCACTCCCCATTTGGGCAACTATGTGGGGGCTATTCGCCCCGCTGTTGCCACCAGTCAAAAGACCGATGTGGAGTCCTTTTATTTTCTTGCCGACTATCATGCACTGATCAAATGCAATAAGCCTGACGAGGTACATCGCTCGACGTTGGAAATTGCCGCCAGTTGGATTGCTCTGGGTCTGGACACCGACAACGCGATTTTTTACCGTCAGTCTGATATTCCGCAAATTCCCGAGCTGACATGGTTTCTCAACTGCATGGCCGCCAAAGGTTTGATGAATCGCGCTCACGCCTACAAAGCGTCGGTGCAAGATAATGAGGCGGCTGGTGAAGATGCCGATTTTGGCATC
Organism: uncultured Gammaproteobacteria bacterium; assembly: GCA_913058345.1. Taxonomy (GTDB): domain Bacteria; phylum Pseudomonadota; class Gammaproteobacteria; order Pseudomonadales; family Porticoccaceae; genus Reddybacter. The sequence continues at coordinate 190,590 of CAJXQR010000007.1, read as the reverse complement.
ACCATGGGCCTGTTCAGCTATCCAGTGCTGATGGCGGCCGATATTCTGATGTTTAATGCCCACCAGATTCCGGTGGGCCGTGACCAGATTCAACACGTTGAAATGGCGCGTGATATCGCTCAGCGTTTTAATCATCACTACGGAGAGCACTTCACATTGCCGCAAGCTCTGGTGGATGACGACGTGGCTTTACTACAAGGGCTTGATGGCCGCAAAATGAGCAAAAGTTACGGCAATACCATTCCGCTATTTCTCACTGAAAAACAGCTGAAAAAGCACATCAATAAAATTAAAACCAACCTGTTAGAACCCGGTGAGCCAAAAGACCCTGATAGCTCGTCGGTGTTTCAAATTTGGCAGGCTTTTGCGACGCCCGAGCAAACGGCAGCTATGCGCGAAGAGTTCGCCAAGGGAATCGCCTGGGGTGAAGCCAAAAAACAATTGTTTGAATTGGTCAACGCCGAGCTGACCCCAGCTCGTGAGCGCTACGAGGCCCTGATGAAGGCCCCGGCTGAAATAGAGGCGATACTACAGGCTGGTGCTCAGCGCGCGAGGGCTCTTAGTCAGCCCTTTATGGATAAAGTGCGTCGCGCAGTGGGTATTCGTCCTCTCGCCTGATCCGTGTTAATAAGCTTCTGCTTAAAAAAGATAGCCGTTCATAGCGTGTTCAGAGGTGCTTGAAGCACGTCAACATGAAAGTACGGCAACAATGGCCGCGGTCAGCTTGCTCAAGTCGGCGGCCTCAATATTGAACGCGGGCATCACATATATCATTTTTGCAAAGGGGCGAATCCATACGCCAGCGTCGACAAAGCGCTTTTGCAGGGCCGCAACGTCGACGAAGTCTTTCATTTCGACCACGCCAATGGCGCCTAGTACGCGTACATCGGCCACGGTGTCGTAGGTTTTACAGGGGGCGAGTTGCTCTGCTAGCTGGGCTTCAATGCGCGCAACATTCCCCTGCCAGTCGGATGCTAATAGCAGGTCAATACTGGCAGTAGCTACGGCACAGGCCAGGGGGTTGGCCATAAAGGTGGGGCCGTGCATAAAAACGCCCGCTTCACTCTCGCCTATCCCGGCGGCAACCTTATCGTTGCACAGGGTGGCGGCAAGGCTCATATAGCCACCTGTTAAAGATTTGCCGACACACATAATGTCGGGGCTAATACCGGCCCATTCGCAGGCGAAGAGTTTACCCGTGCGGCCAAAACCGGTGGCGATCTCGTCGGCGATTAACAGTACATCATGTTTGTCGCAGAGAGTGCGCACACCTTCCAAGTAGTCTGGTGAATAAAACCACATACCGCCGGCACCCTGCACGATAGGCTCGAGTATAACGGCGGCGACCTGGTCTTTATGCGTGCTTAGCTGGCGTTCGAAATCAGCGAGATAGTCTTGCTGCCAGTCCTCACCAAAACGGCAACGGGGTGATTCGCTAAATATCTGTTGCTGTAGAACCTTGTTAAATAAATGGTGCATGCCTGTTTCGGGGTCGCAGACCGACATCGCAGCAAAGGTGTCGCCGTGGTAGCCTTTTCGCAGACTTAAGAGGCGATTTTTCTCGGCTCGCCCTTTGGCTTGCCAAAATTGTAGAGCCATTTTAATGGCAATTTCGACGCTGACCGAACCGGAATCGCTAAAAAATACTTTACTCAGTGGCTCGGGTGTCATATCGACCAGGCGTTGAGTCAACTGCGCAGCCGGTTCGTGAATAATGCCCCCGAACATGACATGAGACATTTTTTCCACTTGCGTGATAACAGCCGCGTTCAATTGCGGGTGGTTATAACCGTGAATAGTGCACCACCAGGAAGACATGCCATCGATGAGTTCCCGCCCGTCCCCAAGTGTCAGGCGTATGCCATGAGCCGATGTCACATGATAAGTGGGTAGCGGCTGACTGAGGGATGAATAGGGATGCCAGATATGGGCTTGGTCAATAGCGTGAATTTGTAGGTCGTTTAGAGGTTTCAAAGTCATGGTCTTGCCAGTGTGGTCGAATCAAAAATAGGTGCTTGCCATAGTATGACAGCGGTCATAGCCACAATACATGCTTTGGTGTAGATTTACGGCTTGGAAAATCAAAGACGAAAGTGACTGTGCGGGTAGTCATCGAGTAGAGAGGATGTATTGTGAGAGCATTTAAAAGAGCGTTATGTGCTGGGCTCTGCTTGGGGCTATTAATGGCCAGTGGTTTAAGCGTTGCCGCTCCGATCGTTCATTACTGGCCAATATGGGACAAAAGCAATGAGCCTAACCGGCGAGTTATTGACCACTCTGCACTTGATGACATTCTCCGCACCTATGTGATCAGTGGCCATGCCTCCGGCATCAATCGTTTTCGCTATGCCGATGTTAATCGCAAACACCGTAAACAGCTGGATAAATATATTAAAACTGTTACGGCAAAGGATCCGAGGGATTATTGCCGAGAAGAGCAAAAGGCCTATTGGCTGAATCTTTACAATGCCCTGACGCTGAAGCTGATACTCGACAATTACCCGGTCGATAGTATTGAAAATATTCCCGGACCCGGGGGCAAGTCGAATGTGAAGGGTCCCTGGGATAAAAAACTGGCCCGGGTAGCGGGGCAAAAACTGTCGCTCAACGATATTGAACACCGTATTCTGCGTCCTATTTGGCAAGATCATCGAATACATTTTGGTCTGGCTTGTGGTGGTCTGGGTTGCCCCAACTTATTGCCAACGGCCTTCACAGCCGCCAATAATCGAGCATTGCTAAAACAGTCGGGCTATGACTTCGTTAAGCATCCGCGAGGGGTGCTACTGAAAGATGGTGAGCTGAAGGTATCAAAGCTATTTGAATGGTATAAATCGGACTTTGCCAAAAGCGATAAAAGCCTGTTAAAGGTTTTTGCCCACTATTCTGAAGATCGTAAGGCCTTGTTTCTGCTGGGCTTCAAAGGGAAAATTGCCTACAACCACGATTGGCGAATTAACGCTCCCTAGGTTCATTAACAGTTCAGCAACGGCTTCCCCCTTGGCTTCTTAAAGAGTGCCAGTGTGTATGGTTCGATTAACCAACAGCGTTTTAGTGTTAGGGGTTTTGGCGGCCGTGCTTGGTATGTGCCTGGCTGAACCTTTACAATAGCGCGCCCTTTTAGTCCGTAGGTAATTCCCGTGACACACCAGCCCCGCAAAGATCGTCATGAGCTGAACAAGCTGCAAAAGCGTTTGCGCCGCCAGGTCGGCACTGCGATTGCTGATTACAATATGATCGAAGCGGGCGACAAAGTGATGGTTTGTTTGTCGGGTGGCAAAGACTCCTTTGGTATGCTCGATGTATTGCGCAATTTACAGAAAACAGCGCCGATTGATTTTGAACTGGTGGCGGTTAATCTCGATCAGAAACAGCCGGGCTTCCCCGAGCATGTATTGCCTGAATACCTCACTGAGCAGGGTGTACCTTTTCATATCCTCGAAAAAGACACCTATAGTATTGTCACGGAGCGCGTGCCCGAGAATAAAACATACTGTGGTTTATGTTCTCGTTTGCGGCGTGGCAGTCTCTACGGTTTTGCTCAGGAAATCGGCGCCACAAAAATTGCGTTGGGCCACCACCGCGACGATATGATTGAAACCCTGTTTTTGAATATGTTCTTTGGTGGCAAGTTAAAATCCATGCCGCCAAAATTATTGAGTGACGACAAAAAGAATATCGTGATTCGCCCACTGGCTTATTGTTGTGAAAAGGATCTCGAACTGTTGGCTGCGCACAAAGCATTTCCTATTATTCCCTGCAATCTTTGCGGTTCGCAGGAGAAATTACAGCGCCAGCTCATTAAGGAAATGCTGCAGGGCTGGGAGAAAGAATACCCGGGCCGCATGGAGACGATTTTCTCCGCTATTAAAAATGTAGCTCCGTCGCAATTGGCCGATACCCATTTGTTCGATTTCACCGGTCTTAAATTACAGCGTGGTGAAGATGCCGTTGATTTTAATCCCAATAAAATAGACATCGTTAATCTCACAACGGGCTGATCAACAACAATGATTACAGCGCAAAATCTCGAACTGATTCGCGGCAATAAAAGCCTGTTAAAAAACGCCAACCTGCGTGTTCATGATGGCCAAAAAATCGGCCTTATTGGCGCCAATGGCTCGGGCAAGTCATCCCTTTTTGCGCTGTTAAAAGGCGAGCTACACGCCGATGCCGGTGATATTGGCTTTCCCGCGCACTGGCGAATTTCCAGCGTTGATCAGGAAACCCCGAGTATCCCCAGCTCAGTGCTGGAATACACCATTGACGGTGATAGCGAGTACCGTGCCCTTGAAGCTGAAAAGGGCGAAGCCGAAGCCGTCGGGGGTGATGTGCTGGCTAACTGGCACCACCGCTATGAAGCTCTCGATGGTTACTCCATGGAGCCTCGCGCTGCGCAACTATTGGCGGGTCTGGGTTTTGGACACGACGCGCAGTCACAGCCCGTGTCGAGTTTTTCCGGGGGTTGGCGCATGCGGGTCAACCTGGCTCGTGCCCTGCTCAAACCCTCTGAATTATTGCTGCTCGATGAACCCACCAACCACCTCGATTTAGAAGCCGTGGTTTGGCTTGAGCGCTGGCTCAAACGCTATCCGGGCACTTTAATCGTGATCTCCCACGACCGGGAGTTTCTCGATAATCTGGTGGATGGCATTATCCACTTTAATGGTGCAACCCTGGATACTTACTCGGGTGATTATTCCAGTTTTGAACGCCAGCGTGGTGAACGCCTCATGCTACAACAGGCCGTGTTTGCCAAACAACAACGCCAGCGCGCCCACCTGCAAGCCTTCGTCGATCGCTTCCGTTATCAGGCGACTAAAGCACGGCAGGCCCAGAGTCGGGTGAAGGCGCTCGAAAAACTCCAGGCCGCCGCGCCTATTTATGCCGCCAGTGGCTTTGATTTTCGCTTCTTTGCTCCCGAGGAACTCTGCTCGCCGCTGATTAGCTTTGATCGGGTGCAAGCGGGGTATGGCGACACCCTTATTCTTAAACAGATCCACATCAACTTGTTACCAGGGTCGCGTATTGGCTTACTCGGTCGCAACGGTGCCGGTAAATCGACCCTGGTGAAATTGCTTGCCGGGGTCATTCAGCCGATTAGTGGCGATGTCGACCGGGGGCGGCAATTACAGGTTGGCTATTTCGACCAACAACAGCTCGACGCGCTGGATCTTGATGCTAGCCCCCTCCTCCATCTGCAACGCATCGCGGAGGGTAAAAAAGAGCAAGAGCTGCGTAACTACCTCGGGACTTTCGGTTTCCGCGGTGACGCCGTACTGGCCCCTGTTGGCCCACTTTCTGGCGGAGAAAAAACGCGTCTTGCACTGGCGCTGCTGGTTTGGGAAAGGCCCAATCTTTTGTTATTGGATGAGCCCACGAATCACCTCGACGTCGATATGCGCGAAGCGCTAATCCTCGCCCTGCAAGAATTCCCCGGTGCTGTTGTCGTTGTTTCTCACGATCGCCATTTGTTGCACACCGTAGTCGATGAGCTTTACCTGGTTGCCAATGGCGAGGTGCGGCCCTTTGACGGCGATCTTGATGACTACCAGCGCCTGCAAATTAAAAGCGCCCCGCAACCCTCAGGTGTGAGCACAGAAGAAAACACCGAAGGGGGGGACAGTAACACCACACCTGGCCGGGTTAATAAAGCTCCCGACCGGCAAGAACAAAAGCGCCTGCAGGCCGAATTCCGCAGGCAGGCCGCCCCCCAGCGCAAAAAAATTAATGCGATCGAGAAAAATATGGCCAAGTTGGAAGCAACGCTTGCAAGCCTTGCCGAACAACTCGCCGATCCCACCCTCTATACCGACCAGCCAGTGGAGGCTCTGAATCAACTCATGAAGGCCCAGGGCGAGGGTAAGAATGCACTGCAAACGCTGGAAGAAGAGTGGCTGGCCTTGCAGGATGAGCTGGAAGTGATGACGCAAGCCTTTGACGAGCAATTTACGGGCTAGTCAGTTTCGGTGAGACAAACCGCCTGGACGTATATCGACCCTTTGCGGCGCAGTGGGTATCGCGATGGTATCAGCGGTGAGCTTGACGTTTTCTCAGAGAATTCCTTCCATCTATCGGCTAACCCTCATCTATCGGCTAACTTCCATTTACCGGCGAATAGGTTTAACCGACAATGACTCGCTGGCCATGAGAAGTCGTGACAGATGCTTAAGCGTGCCAACCGGCCCACAAATTCTGCTGCTGGCCAAGTTTTAATTGGGTTACTCTTTTGCGCTCATTTTTTAATGTTCAAGACCATAAAGCCTATCGAGGCAAGGAAGAAGTGTTATGAAAAAGGTATTAACGTTTGGGTTGTTGGTTCTAGTCGGGTTGTGGGTTACGGGCGTCGTGTTTTTTGGTCGAACTGCCAGTAGCAAGGTGGATGATCAAATTGCAGAAATTAATACGGTTCTTCTCGAGCAGACGCTGCCCGTTTCACTCAATAAGCACTCGTATGATTCTGGGTTTTTTTCGAGCCAGTCCCGTATACAGTTGAATATTGATCGCGAGAATAGGGAGGCACTGGTCGTCGATGTAGACCTGGATATTTATCACGGTCCAATAATGCTGACACCCGATGGTTTGAAATTGGGAGCCTATTACATTGCGTTTACACCGGACATGTCTTTTTTGGTGGATGAGAACAAAGAGGCTAAAGAGTTTCTTGACAGTTTTGGAGAGCGTCGACCATTAAGTGGACACTTCCTACTTGGCTTATGGGGTGGGCAGGATATTGGCCTGGAACTGGCACCTTTTACTTTTTCCAATGATGGTCACTCTGTGAGCCTTGAAAACGGAGTGATTTCGACGTTTAGCAGTGATGAGGATTTTTCTCGCTTAAAGAGTACCGTTAAATTTGGTGCGCTTTCTTTTGAAGACAAAAATGAGGCGCTAACGGTCGATATTGCTCCTTCTACGTTAACGACGGATATTACCGAATTCTACGCGGGTAGTATGCTGACAGGTGAACTTGAATACACGTTGGATAATGTTATCACGCGTTCTAAAGGCTCAGAGAGTCGGATCGAGGGTATTACCTTACGCAGTGATAATGATAAAAATGATGCGGGTTTGTACGGTAATGCCCACTTTATTGTCAAATCTATAGCTTCTGATGATGAGAATTTAAAGGCTATGTTTAGCAAGCCCCTCAATTTTCGTTTCGACATCAGCTACGAAGGTTTAAACGAACAGGCAACCCGAGAATTTTCAGTTATTAATCAAACACTGAATCACCAAATGTATGTTGCGCTGTTAAGTAACAAGGGGGTATCCAGTCTCGAGGCCCTCAATGAACAAAACTTTGATACCTATATGTTAGCTATGGCCGCCTTAGTGGAGCAGGGGCTTAAATTTGATTACGGTTTTACGCTTGGCAAAGGTGATGCGAGTGCTGGTGTAGACATTGCCTTTGAATGGGTAGATGCAGAGGGTTTGATGGCTAAAAAGACCTTTCGCCAATTGCTTACCGCTTGTCAGGTTGATCTTAAAGCGAGTGTCGACAAAGCGTTTTTTGCTGACACAAATTTAAAGGATATGGCGCAAATACCCGTCGTGAGTGGCTATGCTGTGGTGACCGAACAGGGCATAGAAAGCCATGCGGACTTTAACCGTGGCGAATTATTATTAAACGGTAACCCGGTTCCGTATCTGGAACAAATGGGTGCGGCTTTAGATACAGAGCTACCCTGGGCTAAATAGCGTTATGGCTTACAAGGCGTGATACCTGACTGACTGTTAATCAGTGGTCGGGGCGATGGCCAGCCAAAGGGCTGGTCAATCAGAAGTGACTTGGCAAGTGAATAGTGAGTCAGTTTATAAGGGCTAATAGATACCCAGTCCTTATTAACTGTTACTTTTACAGACAGACAGACAGACAGACAGACAGGCAGTCACTATGAATTTTGATTTAAATGAAGAGCAGTGCATTATTCGCGATATGGCCCGGCGTTTTGCCGCTGAGGTGATCGCCCCCGAATTTCAAAAGCTTTCGACCTGTAACGATGTGCCCTACGACATCCTCGGGAAAATGGCCGATATGGGTTTCATGGGCGTACCCTTCAGCGAGGAGTATGGCGGCGGTGGTGGCGATTGGGTGTCGATGCATTTAGTGATTGAAGAGGTGTCGCGGGCAGATATCGCCCTCGGCACCTTACTCGATGTCACCAGCAGTGTTGTCGCTCAGGAAATTGACCGTTTTGGCACCGATGCGCAAAAGAAACAGTGGCTACCTGATTTGTGCTCTGGTAAAGCGATTGGTGCTTTTGCGTTGACCGAACCCAGCAGCGGCTCCGATGCGGGCAGTCTGAAAATGCGCGCCGAGCTCGATGGCGAAGAGTGGGTGTTAGAAGGCAGTAAACAATTTATTACTAACGTCGGTCTTGATAATTGCTCATTGGTGGTGGTGGCTGCCCGTGCTGAGATCGAAGGCAAAGAACAAATTGTGACCTTTATCGTACCCAAAGACGCCCCTAGTTTAGTGGTGGGTCGATCTTACGACAAAATTGCTTTTGAATCCGGTACCACTAACGAATTGATTTTTGATGGCTGCCGTATTCCTAAAGACAGCATACTCGGTGATCCAAACCGGGGCTTTGCTCAGCACCTCGCCGTGCTGGAAACCGGGCGAATCAGTATTGCCGCCGCTTGTGTGGGCGCAGCTCAGGCCTGTCTAGACCATGCCCTGGCCTATGCGCGAGAACGCGAACAATTTGGCAAACCGATTTTTGAATTTCAGGGCGTACAGTTTAAGCTCAGCGATATGGCCGTCAAAATTGAAATGGCTCGTACCCTTTATTTAAAGGCGGCCTGGCTGAAAGATGAAGGGCGCCCCCATACTTTTGAAGCCGCCAGCGCCAAACTTTATGCCTCAGAAATACTTGAACAGTGCGCTAGCGATGCGGTGCAAATACTGGGTGGTAACGGGGTAATGGAAGACTACCCGGTGGCGAGTATTTTTCGTGCCAGCAAGATCATGCAAATTGTTGAGGGCACATCAGAAGTGCAGCGTATTATTATCGGTCGTCTGCTGGCCTCTGGTGCCCGCAATTAAGCGTTGGCTTCAGGAGAAAAAAGCGTCTCCTGTTATTTAAGATGGGCGTTTAATGATTTAAACAGATGGGGTGTTATTCATGAATAACAACATGGACCAGAAAAGCCGGGTAGTCAGCGAGCGGGTAGTCAGTACAGTAGAGGAGCAAGACGAGCAGTCGCTAAAAACGATGACGGTGGTGGTTTATGTACTTCAGGCAGCTTCTTTTTTCATTGGTATTTCTTTTATAGCCGCGCTTATTATTAACTATATCAAGCAACCGGAGGTTGAAGGGACCTGGCTTGAGTCTCACTTCCGCTGGCAGATACGCACTTTCTGGTTCAGTGTGCTGTGGGCGATGATTGGTTTTGTCTTAAGTCTTGTTCTTATCGGTTATTTGGTACTGCCGCTCGTCGCGCTCTGGATTATTTATCGAATTGCCAGAGGCTGGATAAACTTGTCTCAAGGCAAGGCGATGTATCAAGACTAGATCTGTAAAAAACGCAAAAGACTGCTGGTTTAGCGAGGTTTGAATGGTTAGAGAGGATGTCCTTAGCCAGGAAACCAGCTCTTAAATGTGTCACCCAGCCCGAGGGCTGGGTATCTGTTTTACTCAATAAAGTGCTGGTTCAGTTCATAGAAAAGCGCTCAAGCCCTGTTTTAAAAGAGCCCCTGCCTGTTGTCCCTGAGTGCTATTCAAATACTGCATAGCCGTGTTAGCAAATTGACCAATCATTTCGGGTTCGAGACCAAGGGCCTGGAATTGTTGGTTGAGTTGATCAATGCTTTTTAAAGAATCGTTGTACTGTGCGGCAGTGCTTAAAAGGCCACCAATCCCACTTTGTTGCTCGTTTTTTGGTTCAACCGTTGGGGCCATACCGACTAAAGTCTCGAGACCGGGCAGGGCGCTGGATAGTTGAGAGGACTCAGTGGATGAAAGCTGATCTTTGGCATAACCCAATAAAGAACCCAGACCTCCTTCCGCCTGGTTTTTATTGACACCCAAAGAGCTGGTAAGCAATGGGATCATGTCGAGAGCGCTGACACCAGTGGCAGCCTGATCGAGAGTTGTGCTGGTAGCGGTTTGCGCACTGGCACTATCCGGGAGTGGCTCGAATTGTTCGGCGTGGGCACTGAATGACAGAGCGGTGCAGAGGAGGGCGCAGCTAAATTGTTGGATTTTGTTCATGGCGATTCCTTGAATGGGAGAGAAAATGTTTGAGGTCTAGCCTGGGTACTTCATAGTATGAACGTGGAGGATTAAATAGGTTCAGGCAAAGTCTTATTATACTCTTTCATTCGATACTTTAACTGGTAATACAGTTTCCTATCAGGTTAGACGGGTCTGCTAATCTCGCTCTCAAGCTGTTTTGCAGAGGCTGTTAAAAACAAGCAATCCTGAAACTCACTGCCGGATTAGCTCAACAACAGGAATGATTCTTTCAGTGCGTCCCTGGTAAGTCGCAAATACAGGTAGGTTCTCGCAAACTGTTTGAAATAGGCGGTCGCGGTCATCACCTTCGGTGACTACTGCGCGGGCTGAAAAGGTTTCGCCATCTTTTTCGACCAACACCTCAGGGCAGTGAAGCAGGTTGTGAAACCAGGGTGGATTGCGTGGAGCCCCGCCCATGGAAGCGATAATAATAAGCCGTCCATCAATTTCCTGGCAGGCCAGTGGCAGGGTGCGCTTTTTGCCTGTTTTAGCGCCAGTCGTCGTGATGATCAGTGCGGGTACATCTTCCAGCTCGCCGGGAATTTTGCCTTTGTTGGTGCGAAGCGCGTCCATGACGGCGTCGTTGACCGTTTTTGTATGTGAGCTGCCCATATCCCAGTCCTGGGTACCTGGTCCGCTGGGTGCACTTATTTCGAGGGCGAGTTTGTCAATATCTGCCATCGTTAATGAGGTGTCTTTCCCCGTCATGCCTGCTGCTCCTGAGAATGTTTGTTGTTATTGTATCGAGGCTATTTAAACCATTTCGTTGGACTGACTAGCGATTTCTAAGATAATTAAAAACTATCGTTTAATCAAGAGAGGGCCTTGCGTGAAGAGTTTTGAGCGTAGTTGTTGCCTCAGCCCTTATACGACTACCTGATTAACCAGGTAGAGTACTGCCCATGTCAAACCAAATCTGCTTTGCGCAAGCCATTAATTCACCAGCGCAGTCGTGAATGGCAACGCCCATAAAACGCTTGCGGCCACTGTTGGGCGATATTTTCCAGCTACTGATAACGTAGTCTTCGTTCGGTTTAAGCGGTGTTTTGATACTGCCACTGCAAGTGCCGAGTAATTGCAGGCCGGCATCGGCTTCGGCGGCTTTAATAGCGTAGGCGCCGGGGCAGTCCAGAGCGGACCAGACATAAATGTTGTCGATGTTGCCCTCGTTATTGCAACATTTATCCGAGGGTCGCCAGACGGTGGCAACGAGGTTTTTCTCGATTTCTGTGGGCCAGTCAATGCTCGGTTCTGGCGCGACGACTTCACTTAAGGGACCACAAAAAACGCGCAGCCCATTCTCTTCACTGCGTAAGGGACTGCACACATAGCAGCCCCTGGGGTCAGAGGCGTGAATAAAGTCAAAGCGCTGACTGGCAGCAGCAGCACTCGCCAAATTCGGCGGGGTGGGGATAGCAAGGTCGAGCTGAATACTGCGAGCACTGCCGAGTAATTTGTCATCGCGATAAACGCTGATACCCTCATCGTTAGGCTTTACCTGCAGAGGAGTCTCTACCGGAAAGGCTGCATTGATGCGGATCTCAGCATCACCTTCAATAAAAGCCGCGAGCAGGCCACTGATATAACCTCCATTGCCACAATGAATAGGGCCGTTGTAAACGCTGTCGATAGAGACGGAGGTTGGGGGTAGTGTGCCTGAAGACATTAGCGACTCGCTTTGATGTGGGGCTGAAGATTCTAAGGGTGAAGATGGTAAAGATAAACGTTTTGTCATAATCTTTGGATTGAAAATAATAGCGCGTGATTACGCAGGTGTGCCTGTTCAGATGTACGAGAACAAGGGTGTTGAAGTGATTGACCTCGACGTCATTGCGGCCCACGAAGCGGGTCATGTACTGCTGGCTCATTATTATGGCCGCAAAGTCTATGGCGCTTATTTGCAAACTCGACCTCTCAGTTCACGCGACAGGGGCGAGCGCAGCCATGTGCGTTTTGCCCCGACTCCACATATTCAGGAAGTGCATCTCGATCTTGACAGGCTTCATGAACGTTGGCCACTGGCGGTGCGCGAGACTCTGGTCACCACCCGTATTCGTTTGGCAGGGCCGATGGCGCAGGCTATTCACCAGCAAATACCCTATCGTGAGATGGCCGGTGGTCAGGACTATCGCGATGCACTGTCTGAACTCCTCCTCCTCGAACGCTTGAGGCTGAGCTTGCCGCAGCCCCAGAGTCTGGATACGTCGTACAAGCATAAAAACATTCTCGACAGGCTGGCTGACGATATTCTTACCTTGTTAACAGCTCGAGATTACAGCCATTACCTGCAGCTTATTGCCCAGCAGCTACTGGCAACTCAGGAACTGAGTGCTCAGCAGATTAATGAAATGCTGGAGGCCATGCCGCGTCATCAGTGGCCCCCTGAGTAAACCTCGCAGCAAGTCCCTTGTATAGCTAGTATAACGATGACCACTGTGGAAACACCTTGCCATAATTGAGTTAGACTATCCTCGCTAAACTTATTCTGAAATTCTAATCATAATTAAAACAGGGGAATATTATGCAGTTTGATTCTTGGGTCGTGATGGTGACGGGTGCCGCTTCAGGTATTGGTTTGGGTACCGCCAAGCGGTTTATCGACGGTGGTGCAACAGTGATTGCTGTTGATATTAATAAAGAGAACCTGGCTACAGCCGCAAATGAGCTGGGTGACAGGTACGTGTCAAAAGTGTGTGACATCTGCAAAGTGCCTGAAATAAAAACCTTAATGGCCGATGTTGAAAACGAATTTGGTCGGCTCGATACGCTGGTCAACAATGCGGCTTTCGCCAACTTCCAAAATCCTGAAAATGTTGAGGAGGCGAGCTACGATGCCGAAATGACGGTGCTGGTGAAAGCGCCAATTTTTCTGGTTAAGCACGGTGCTAAATTACTGCGCGCAGCGGGTAATGGTTCGGTCATTAATATCGCCTCGGCGGCGGCTATTGTCTCTATCGATAATTACTGTCCCTATGGCATTGGCAAGGCGGCGGTGCTGAAGTTCACCCAGGACAGTGTGATTAGCGTGCCGGGTATCCGCCACAATGCGGTATTGCCGGGTCTTATCGACACGCCCATTTTGCCCAACGTTTATGGTGATGAAGCCTCTGCGATGTTAAAAGAGGAATTTCCCAAGCTCCTGCCTTGCAAGCGAGTGGGCCAGCCCGATGATATCGCCAAAGCCGTGTGCTTTTTGGCCTCCGACGACGCCGACTATGTTAACGGTACGACAATGTTGGTCGATGGTGGTATGTCAAAGCTGAATCCTTTCAGCATGATGCAAAGTTAATAGATGCTCCCGCTGGTCTATTGACTGCAGTAGCACCTACGATAAAAAAGGTGACGATAGCTTCGTCACCTTTTTTGTACTCGGTTTTTTGGCCCCGACTTCCGTTGGGTCTTTTATGCCCTCGCTATAGCTCTGTTCTCGCACCGGGTTTATCATGCCTTCAAGCATTTTTGACGGAGCCTGTTTGTCGTCTTGCCAATTGAGTCTTTCAACTAACAGGCTTTCTAACTTATAAATTTCAGGGGAAAGAACATGTCGGGAGTATTAGAGGGCATTCGCGTGCTCGATTTTGGGCGCTATGTAGCCGGGCCGCAATGCGCCTCTCTGTTGGCCGATTTCGGTGCCGAAGTGATTCGCATTGAAAAAATTGACGGTAGTGAAGACCGTTACGTGGCACCGCTGACTGAAGAATACGGCGCCCACTATATTCACAATAACCGCAATAAGCTGGGTTTGACCCTCAACCCCACCAAGCCCGATGGTAAGGAGGTCACTCGCCGTTTAATCGAAACCGCTGATGTGGTGGTGGTCAATATGCCCTTCCACGCTTTGCCTGCGATGGGTCTCGACTACGACAGCTTGAAAGCCATTAAACCCGATATTATTCTCACCACTTGCTCGGCCTTTGGCTCGAAGGGACCGTTTGCCGAAAAACTCGGTTTTGACGGTGTCGCCCAGGCCATGTCCGGCAATATGTATTTGACCGGCCATGAAGGCGAGCCGATGAAAAACTTTGGCCCCTATGTCGACTACAGCACCGGCATGCTCTGTGCCCTCGGTACCGTGCTGGCGCTTTACGAGCGCAAGACCAGTGGCGTGGGCCAGATTGTCGAGGGTGCTTTACTCAATACGGCGCTGACCATTACTAACCCGGTGGTGATGGAGCAAGCTGTTCTCGGCCTAAACCGTGTTTCCACCGGCAGTCGTGCGCCCACTGGCGCCCCCGCCGATGCGTTTCAAACCAAAGACAACTGGGTCATGGTGCAAAGTATCGGCAACCCTTTGTTCAAACGCTGGGTTGAGTTAATGGGGGAGCCGGAATGGCTGGAAGACCCTCGCTTTGTTGACGACAATGCACGGGGCGCCAATGGCGCTGTGATTAGCGAGCGCATGGCGCGCTGGTGTGCCGAGCGGACCGCGCAAGAGGTGCTGGATCAGCTGGAAGCGGCGGGTATCCCCGGTGGCGAAGTGCTCTCGCCCCAGCAAGTGCTCGAGCACCCTCAGGTGAAGGGAGCGGGTATGCTGGTGGATGTGGATATCCCCGGCATCGACAAACCGGTGCCGGTCATGGACACCCCAATTACTCTGTCGCGCACCCCCGGTGGTATTAAAACCCAGCCACCAGCACTGGGTGAGCACACCGATAGTTTGTTGAAATCATTAAATTACAGTGATGAAGAAATAGCCGACTTGCGTAGTAAGCGGGTGATCTAAACTTCGCTTGCAGATAGACACACATTTAAACTCAGTAAAGTAAGAGGAGAAAAAACATGGCCGAACTCGATGGCAAAGTAGCAGTAATTACCGGTGGTGCCAGTGGTATTGGTGAACGCGCCGTACGCTTATTTATTGAAGAGGGCGCTCGTGTAGTGATCGCCGACATGCAGGTGGAGCGCGGCGAAGCGCTGGCTGCAGAATTGGGCGATGCAGCGGTATTTGCCAAAGTGGAAGTACGTCAGGAAGAAGAGGTCAAAGCGGCCATTGATTTCGCCGTCAGCCAATGGGGTCGACTCGATATCATCTTTAATAACGCCGGTTTTGGCGGCGTCATTGGTCCTGTGGAAGAGACGCCTGTCGACGAGTTCGACATGACCTACGACGTGTTGGTTCGGGGTGTTTTCCTCGGTATGAAACATGCAGCTCCCATTATGAAAAAACAGGGTGGCGGCAGTATTATTAATACCGGTAGCGTCGCTGGTCTGGCCTCGGGCTACAGCCCCCACGCCTACGCTGGTGCCAAGGCGGCGGTGATTCACATGACCAAGTCTGTGGCTATGGAGTTGGGCGAGCACCATATTCGCGTCAACGCTATTTGTCCTGGTTTTATTGCCACACCATTGGCCGCTAATACGGTGGGCCGCTCTGACGAGTTAATCAAAAAAGCGCTGCCCAGCTTCGGCAAAACCCAGGCTATTCCCCGCGCTGGTATTCCCGACGACATCGCGCAAATGGCCTGTTGGTTGGCGGGCGATCGCTCGACCTTTGTGACCGGACAGGCGATGGTGGTTGACGGAGGCTTGATCAATGGTTTGAAGTGGGAAGACCAGCCCGGGTTCCAAAAGGAATATCACCCCATTAAGGTCTATCGACCCGCTGAAGACGAATAAGTGATAGCGGTCATTTTAAAATAAGGCACGGGAGGCATCGGCATGGACTTTCAACTGGATGAAGAATTCCGCTTACTCAATGAAACAGTTAATAAATTTGTTGAGAACGAGCTGATGCCGCTTGAGGCCCTTGTGCTCGAGCGCGAGGCCCTCGGTGGCAGTCACGAGCTGACAGATGCAGAGCTGGCCCCGTTGCACGATAAATGCCGCGAGCTGGGCTTATGGGGACTTGATTGCCCGGCAGAAACCGGTGGTGCCGATCTACCCGCCATAGCGCTGGTGGGTGTTAATGAAGCACTGGGGCGCACCATTACGCCCTTTACCTTTCCGCCAGACTCGCCCAATTTACACATGCTGCTAGCCACGGCTAATGACCAGCAGAAAGAGAAGTACTTAGAGCCCTATGCACGAGGTGAAACGATATCTGCCATCGCGATTTCAGAACCCGGTGCGGGTGCCGACCCCGCGGGTATGAGCACTCGCGCTGTGCGCGATGGTGATGACTGGGTGCTGAACGGACGCAAGATCTGGATCAGCCGCATGGACAAGTCGGACTTCACTATCGTGATGGCGGTGACAGATCCTGAAAAAGGTTCGCGGGGTGGTATCTCTGCTTTTCTTGTTGACCGCGATACGCCAGGGCTGGAAATTGCCCGCAAAATTTTATTGATTGGCGGCCACTACAATTACGAGATTGTCTTCGATAATTGCCGCCTGCCCGCCAGCCAATTGCTGGGTGTTGAAGGTCAGGGTTTTGCGCCCATGCAATGGCGGCTTATTGTGCGGCGCTTAGAAATGGGTGCCTGGTGTCTGGGGACTGCCCGTCGGGCGCTCGACATGCTTTGTGACTACGCCAATCAGCGTGAGACCTTTGGTGAACGACTGGCCGACCGCCAGTCCATTCAATGGTGGGTGGCCGACCTGGAAACCCGCTGCCATTGTCTGCAATTAATGCTTTGGCATGCTGCCACCAAGCAAGATGATGGTGGCGATGTGCGCACCGAAGCGAGCATGATAAAGCTCTACGGCACCGAGCTGGCTACCGACGCTATCGACTGGGCCATGCAAACCTACGGCGCCATGGGTATGACCAAAGAGCTGCCGCTACACTTAATGGCGCAACGGGTGCGCTTAATGCGTATCTACGAAGGCCCGAGTGAGATACATCGCTGGGTGTTGGCCCGCCAGCGTTTAAAGCAAAATGCTTAACAATGAATAAAGTGGCTCATTCTCCGTGTGATAATAACGCCGCTTTATTCGACGCTATCGCCAGGGACATCGCTGACAGCGGCTACAGTATCCAAGCCAAAGCATTACCGCAGCCTCTGCTCGATAAACTCTCTGATCAGGTTCAGGCAATGCCTGCCAGCGATTTTAAACAAGCAGGCATTGGCAGAAACAGTGAACATCAGTTAAATCAGGTGATACGCAGCGACGACATTGTCTGGATCAATGGTGCAACGGCTGCTGAACGAGCCTGGCTGGACTGGCTTGAATCGCTAAAGGTGTTTCTCAATCGCCGTTTATTTTTAGGCTTATCTTCCACCGAAAGCCATTTCGCCCACTATGGGCCGGGTGATTTTTATAAAAAGCATAGTGACGCCTTTAAGGGGCAGGCCAACCGCGTGCTGTCGATGGTGGTGTATTTAAACCGTGACTGGCTGGCTAATAACGGTGGTGAATTATTGCTGTATAGGGAAGAAGAAGGTCAGGCCGCGATGAAAGTGACACCGAGCTTTGGCACTATCGTGGTATTTTTAAGTGAAGATTTTCCCCATGAAGTCCGGCCCACGCAGCGGGATCGCTTCTCCATCGCCACCTGGTTTCGGTGCAATAATTCGAGCGCAATACAGTAGATCCACGTCTTTCGGTAGCCACCATTCTCGGTCGTCATCTGTCTTATGTGGGGTCGACAGCGAGTCTGCCCTGTGTATCAGTCTGCCAATGCTTTTTACCGTTAAACAATGCGCGAATCAGTTATCCCCCAGTACTTATCCTTGAGAATACGCTTGTAGAGTTTACCCGTGGGAAGGCGTGGGAGCTGGTCAATAAAGTCGACACTTTTGGGGCATTTATAGTGGGCGATATGTTCCCGCGCATAGGCGAGGATGTCAGCGGCCAGGGCAGCGTCTCCGGCAACGCCCTTAGGGGTTTCAACCACGGCTTTGACTTCTTCTCCCATTTCCTCGTTGGGGACACCAAGCACTGCGATGTCGGCAATTTTATTATGCATGATCAGAGCGTCTTCTATCTCCTGGGGATAGATGTTCACGCCGCCGGAAATGATCATAAAAGTGGCGCGGTCGGTGAGGTATAAAAAACCCTCCTCGTCGACATAGCCAATGTCACCCAGCGCGCTCCAATTGGGATGTTCAGGGTGTTGGGACTCTTTGGTTTTAGCCTCCTCACCGTGATAGACGAAAGGGATTATCGGTTGTTCGAAATAAATCAAGCCCGGTTCACCCGCAGGTAACTCGCTACCATCTTCAGCACAGATATGCAGGGCGCCGAGAATGGGTTTGCCCACTGAGCCAGGGTGTTTGAGCCATTCCTCAGGGGCACAATGGGTGAGCCCATTGAGTTCACTGCCACCGTAATATTCATGAATAATGGGCCCCCACCACTCGAGCATCTGACGCTTGATACCATCGGGACAGGGTGCAGCGGCATGTATCGCGACCCGGTGGGACGACAGGTCGAAATCTTGCAGTTGATCGGGGGGCATTTTCAACAGACGGGTAAACATGGTCGGTACCCACTGGCTATGGGTAACCCGGTATTTCTCAATGGCCGCCAGTGCACCAATTTCGTCAAACCTGGGCATCATAATAACCGTGCCACCGTTGGCCTGAATGCCGGTACAAAAGGATAGCGGTGCCGAGTGGTAGAGGGGCGCGGGCGAGAGATAAACGGCATGCTCATCGACGCCCCATATTTGTTGCTGCAAGGTGCCGACAGCACCAGGGTTGTCGGCGATGTTGCACTCGGGCAAAGGGCGCAGAATACCCTTGGGCCGCCCCGTGGTGCCAGAACTGTAGAGCATAAAAAGACCGGATGGTTCGGCGGCGAGATTTTCCGCCGGGTAGCGGGCAATGGCGTCTTCGTAGGCTTCATAGCCATCAACCGTGCCATCGACCATTAACCAGGTGTGGCAGTTGGGCGCGAACCTTTTAAGACCTTCTGCCACCTCCCCCAGACGCCTGGAGGCTATCAGTACTTCGGCGCCACAGTTATCGACAATGTAGCCCGCTTCTTCGTCGGTCAGATATTGATTGACCGTGGTTAAGTAGAGGCCCGAGCGCAGAGCGGCCCAGATAACCTCAAAGTAGCGCAGATTGTTCTCCATAAAAATGGCAACGTGATCGCCGGGGCGCAGGCCCTTGGCCCACATTAACTGGGCCAGCTGGTTGGAACGCTCGTCCAATTGGCGATACGTTGTGGTGGCACCACTAACCGAATCGATAACGGCAGCTTTGTTAGGGAATTCTTTTGCCCACAGACCTGGATACATATTTGCTCTCCCGGTTTTATTATTCGTATTATTCTGTAGCTAATATATCTGCTGTTATAAGATTGTGCACTCAATACCGTCAATCAATTGTGTAAAACCTCCAGGTTGTATTGGATTGGCGTCGGGTTTGACGTTGATATGGTCAATTAGCGTGGCATTCCGGGCTTTGCAACTTGGGTTTTCAAGGGTCTGGGTTTTTAAGAGCTTTGACGCTCAAGTATTTGGACTTTTAATAGAGAGCCGTTTATTCTGCGGGCCTTTTTAGCCTAGGTGTCTTCGTCATAGCCGTGAGTTCTGAACTGATCAAAGGTTTTAGTGGGATTGATGCCCTGGCCCTGTCCTGGTTTGCTCTCTGCTGGTTGGGTTATAGCGTTTTCTCAAGCAAAATGTCGCGTCGCCGCCCGTGCCTGTCGCGTGTAATGGCTACCCATAGAGAGGCCTGGATCTACAGCTTACTCAAGCGTGATAATCGCGTCGGTGATGCCGCTTTGTTGGGTAATTTGGAACGCAATGTTTCCTTTTTCGCCTCTTCTACCTTGCTGGTGCTTGCCGGTCTGGTAGCGGCACTGGGTTCAGGTGAGGATATTGTCGCAGTCACTGACAACTTGCCCTTTGCCATGGCCGTGAGTGAGCATGGCTGGGAGACAAAACTCTTACTGCTAGCGGCAATGTTTGTCTATGCCTTCTTTAAGTTCTCCTGGTCACTGCGCCAATACGGTTTTGCCGCTGTTTTGATGGGTCGTGCCCCCGAGTTGGATGAGCTCGACGAGGCGGGAGAGCGGCGGTTTTCTACCTACGCAGCGCAAGTGATATCCCGCGCTGCCCAGGCCTTTAATGTGGGTTTACGGGCCTATTATTTTAGTCTGGCCTACCTTTTGTGGTTCCTCAATCCCTGGATCTTTATGCTGGGTTCAGCCACGGTGGTGGGCGTGTTGTATCGGCGGGAGTTCCGCTCTCGCGTTCTCAACGCTCTGGGCAAAGTGGTTTAGTCGCTTAAACATTGAGTGCTTAAAGATTGAGTGCTTAAAGATAGACGCGTCTAAAAATAATAGACGCGCGAATTATCATGTTTTAAGTGCACTTTCCAGGGGTTCAATAGGGGCTCAATTGAGCTTGGTCGTGAACCTAGCTATTATGCGCCCCTTCAACGGGCCCTTGAGCCCAATCAATTCTTTTTTATCAACAGTAAGCGCCGCTGGTTATAGGTAGTCCACAAGATTTGCCGACCAGTTGTGGCCAATGGCTGGCCGATGTATTGGCGTGAATCAGCGATTAATTTGAGGTAGTGACTTCGATGGCAATGACCCACTCATTGGGCGACACATGGTTTAGTAATATACGCGGTGATGTACTGGCGGGCACAGTGGTTGCGTTGGCCTTAATTCCTGAGGCTATCGCCTTTTCGATTATTGCCGGTGTTGACCCTAAGGTGGGCCTGTATGCCTCTTTTTGTATCGCGGTGGTGAGTGCCTTTGCCGGTGGTCGTCCGGGCATGATCTCTGCGGCAACTGGCGCCATGGCTTTGTTAATGGTGACGCTGGTGAAAGAACACGGCCTGCAATATTTGATGGCGGCAACGGTGTTAACGGGGGTGATACAAATTTTTGCCGGGCTCTTTAAGCTCGGTGCGCTAATGCGTTTTGTCTCCCGCTCGGTGGTGACCGGTTTTGTCAACGCCCTGGCTATTCTTATTTTTATGGCGCAGTTACCTGAGCTGATCGACGTCACCTGGCATGTTTACGCAATGACTGCCGGTGGCCTGGGCATTATTTATTTATTTCCTCTGGTGAATAAAACCCTGCCCTCGCCACTCATTTGTATTGTCGTGCTGACGGGTATTTCATTGTATCTGGGCCTCGATATTCGTACCGTGGGTGATATGGGCGAGCTGCCCGACACCTTGCCCGTTTTCCTTATTCCCGATATCCCCCTCAATATGGAGACCTTGGCGATTATCTTTCCCGTGTCGGTCACCATGGCGGCGGTGGGCCTGCTGGAGTCGATGATGACCGCGACCATTGTCGATGATTTAACCGATACTGAAAGTAATAAAAACCGCGAATGCGCGGGGCAGGGCCTGTCGAATATCAGCGCGGGTTTTCTCGGTGGCATGGCCGGTTGCGCGATGATTGGCCAGTCGGTCATCAATGTGAAATCCGGTGGCCGTACACGGCTTTCAACTTTGGTGGCTGGTGTTTTTCTGCTCATTTTGGTGGTCTTTCTCGATAAGTGGGTGTCGATGATCCCCATGGCTGCGCTGGTGGCGGTGATGATTATGGTCTCCATCGGTACCTTTAGTTGGGAGTCCCTGGTTAATCTCAGTAAGCATCCAACTAGCAGTAGCGTGGTGATGGTAGCGACGGTGATTACCACGGTATTTACCCATAACCTGGCGCTCGGTGTTGGCGTCGGTGTGGTGCTGAGCGCGCTGTTTTATGCCAATAAAGTGGGCCGCATCTTTTACGTGACCGTGGACGATGGTGACGATAGTAACCACCGTATTTATAGAGTAGTGGGTCAGGTTTTTTATACCTCGGCCACGCAGTTCGCCGAGTCCTTTGATTTTAAAGAGGCTGTTAGCAAGGTAACGATTGACCTGGATCGCGCGCATTTCTGGGATCTCACCGCCATTGATGCCCTCGACAAAGTCATTATCAAGTTGCGTCGTGAGGGCACGGATGTTGAAGTCGTTGGCCTCAATGAAGCGAGTTCTACACTTGTGGACAAATTTGCTGTGCACGATAAATCTGATGCAGTCGATAAAATGATGGGCGGCCACTGATGCGTAGCATTTACCTGGGAGCCCCGAGCGGTCATGCTGTGCTGAGACATTCTCCAGCAACAAAGAGGAGTGAGAACGATGAATAACGTCATTGCCTGTATCGATGGTTCCAGTGCGGCGACTTCGGTTTGTGATTACGCAGCCTGGGCGGCTTCGCGCCTTGCTGCGCCACTGACACTACTCCATGTGCTCGATCAGTCGCGTTACCCCGTAGAGAACGACCTCAGCGGCAAGTTGGGTGTCGATGCTCGGGAGCACCTACTCTGTGAATTGGCTGAACTCGATATTCGACGCAATAAGCTGGCTCTGGAGCAGGGCGCGTTGATGCTCGAAGAAGCCCGCCAGCGCGTCGTTGCCAGCGGCATTGCCGAACCCGTACTGCGCCAGCGTCACGGGCATTTACTGGACAGTCTCGCTGAGCTGGAAGATGACACGCGCTTACTGGTCATCGGCAAGCAGGGCGAAGAGCATAATGATAGTGTTCATGTCGGTGATAATGTCGAGCGGCTGGTGCGCGCATTACATCGCCCTATATTAATTGCTCTGGGTGAATTTAAACCGCCCCAGGTGGTGATGCTCGCTTTTAACAGTAGTGCAATGACGCGTAAAGGGGTGGAATTGCTTGCCGGCAGCCCCTTGTTTAAGGGTTTAAGTGGGCACCTAGTATCGGTGGGTAAAGATGCTCAGGCCTTAAAGAAAGACATGGAATGGGCTGAAAAGACCATTCGTGAGGCGGGCCACGATATTCAATGTGCCGTACTCGATGGTGAAATTGAACCGGCCCTGCATCGCTATCAGCAGTCACATAACGTCGATATGGTGGTCATGGGTGCTTATGGTCATTCCCGTTTACGGGAGTTTTTTGTCGGTAGTACCACGAATAATATGATTAAAAATGCCACCGTGCCGCACCTGTTGTTACGTTAGGTGGCGTTAAGTTGGCGTTAAGGCGCATAGCACCGAATAGCCGCGCTGCGAGTGGCTGTTGGGTGGGTGATAATCATTGATCAATACGTATTATGAATAAATGGAAAGCAAACATGAGTTCACAGACAACACCGGTTAAGCATCGCGTCTACAACGAATTTGTGATGGAGAGCAGCCGCTGGGATAATTTCAAATCTCGCCCCGACGACATCATTATTGCCACCCCGGCTAAATGTGGGACGACCTGGACACAAATGATTTGTGCGCTGTTGATTTTTCAGAAAACTGAATTTGATAAACGTCTGACCGAATGCTCTCCCTGGGTCGATGTGCTGACCACCTCCGCTGAGGATGTGCTAAATCAGCTCGAGCAACAAACCCACCGCCGCTTTATTAAAACGCATACCCCCCTCGATGGCCTCAACTACAACGCGCAGTCAAAATATATCTGTGTCGGTCGTGACCCCCGAGATGCCTTTTTATCCTTAAAAAATCATGTCGAGAACATGCGCCCCGAGGCGTTAGAGACTTTACAAAAACATGCCACCGGCGAATGGCATCCACCCCAGCCGCCGGTGGAGGATCAGTGTGAATGGTTTCGTCGCTGGATATCTTCCAGTTTTAGTGAGCAACCTGGGCATAATTTCCATACCGATGTGCTCTATTACGTCAATAGCTTTTGGCAGTTTAAAGATTTGCCCAATATTTTGATGGTTCACTACAGCGATTTAAAAGCCGACCTTGCCGGCGAAATGAAACGCATCGCTGAGTTTCTGGAAATTGAAGTGGCCGATGCCTTGTGGCCTGAGCTTGTCGCTGCGGCCACCTTTGAGAACATGAAGGGCAAGGCCGACAGGTTGGCGCCACAGGTGGGGGACGGTATTTGGAAAGACCCCAACCAGTTTTTTAACAAAGGGGCCAGTGGCCAGTGGCGCGATATTCTCGGCACTGAAGAGCTGGCGCTATACCACCAGGTGATGAGCGAAAAACTGGAACCCGAGCTCGCCACCTGGCTTGAAAAGGGCCGGCTAGCCAGTAGCTAGCTTGTCTGGTGATTAGCTCGCTTGTAATAATTCCACCCAATTGCCATCGGGGTCTTCTATCATTGAAATAGAAACCCCAGAGCGAATCTCCGTAGGCGGCATCGGCACCGTATAACCCGCCGCCTGGCACTCCTGGGTTACCGCCTCCAAATTGCTCACAGAAATTGTGAAATAGCGAAAACCCGTCGCACCGCGAATCCCGCCAGGCGCAGCCACCGCCTTCGGCTCTTTGCCATTAACGACAATCTTTAAAGTTGAGGTCCCGCACTTTAGTCGCGTCATATGCCCACCACCCGGCATTGGCATTTCTCCCTCCTGCTCTAAGCCCAAGGTGTCCCGATAAAAGCTAATGAGGGCAGCGGCATCTTTGGTAATTAAGCCGAGATCGATGGATTCTTTAGTGATTGCAATGGGCACTGTTTTCTCCTGATAAATATTACCCGTCCCTCTGGCACGGTAATACGCCGTCAAAGGTCAGGTGTTTGTAATGTGTGTCTGACGATATTGCCACGCTTACAAACGGGCAGGCAATGAATAAGTCGGTCAGTTTGTATTGACTGCTGACCTTTTCCCAAAATAAAACAAAGCCAGGCCGGCGGTGGTATTTCCTGTTAACCCGCTCAAAATCACTGTCAATATGACGAAGAAATATTTTATCGACGGATCGCTCTTAGGCGCTCTTAACAAGACATGAAGCAGTAGGGGGCTGTAGCGAAAGTATAGATTGTCGACGATTCTGTTGCTTGTTAATATTGCTATGTTACATCGTATCCTTATTGCCCTTTCAATTAACCTTCAATAATTTTGAGATAAATATGTCCAAAGCCAGACTGATTACCATGCTGAGTAGCAGCACGGTAGTGTCCTTGCTAAGCCTATCCGCGTTTGCGGATAACATGGAAACCCAAAATCCCCGTGAATTTCGTCAGGAAAACGACGCGCTCTCCGCGTCTGTTGACGCACCACCTGGTTCCGCACCAATAGAAGAAGTAACAGTCATTGGCAGTAATATCCGTGGGATTTCTGCCGGAGGCTCTTCTCCAGTGATCATTTTTGAAAAAGAAGACATTGCAAACAGCGGTGCGGCGACCATGCAACAGTTCTTTGAAAAACTGCCACAAAATTTTGGTGGCGGAGCCAACGGCGCTAACGTCGGTAACCTTGGCGTGGATCGTGACACCGGGAATAATTTCGGCCAGGGAACGTCCATTAATCTGCGAGGCCTTGGTACTGGAGCGACCTTAACCCTCATCAATGGCCATCGAGTGTCCTCTTCGAACAGGCATCAGTATGTGGACGTGTCACTGATCCCCATGAGTGCTGTCGAGCGAGTAGAAATTCTGACCGATGGTGCCTCTGCTATATACGGGGCTGACGCAATTGGCGGTGTTGTCAATATCATCACGCGACGAGACTTTACTGGCTATGAAACTAGCTTGCGCTATGGTGCTGTTACCAGCGGAGATATGGATGAATACCAAGTATCTCAAACCGCAGGTTGGTCATGGGATAAGGGTCATGTTCTCGTCAATTATGAATACCTGGAGCAGGGCAACCTGTCCGCTTCGGACAAAGGCTTTGCCAGCGATGTTGCCTACACACCTTATGACCTGTATCCGGGATCAGAACGGCACAGTCTTTATATTGACGGCATTCAGCAGCTCAGCGATGTTCTGTCGCTTAACCTGACAGGCTCCTATGCCGAGCGCAAAATGGATACGAACATTGCTAGTCAATGGGATACCACCAACTTGTCTCCTGAAACTCAGCAATATGATTTATTTGCCGGGTTCACCCTGGATCTGCCTCAGCAGTGGCAGGCGCGCCTGAACATGGGCTATGGAGAAAATGAAGTAAGGTACGAACGCACCACCGTTGAAGATGGCGTGGCAGACAAAGCACCACCAACAGATATGGACTCAAGCACGGGTTACGTGGAGCTGATCGCGGATGGTGTTGTGTTTACGCTCCCCGCTGGGGCAGTAAGCGCCGCTATCGGCACTAGTTATCGCCGTGACGAATACGATTTCTTCGACTATCGCGGCCTGGAAAGTCCATTCAATCCGAGCCGTGAGATTACTTCTACCTTTGGTGAATTAAATATCCCTTTATTGAAAGATCTTCCTGGTCTACAAAGTCTGTCCGTGACCATCGCAGCACGCTACGATGATTACAGTGATTACGGTTCCACCACTAATCCGAAATACGGCTTATTGTGGGAGGTGACAGAGGGGCTGGCGTTTCGCGCGAGTTATGGGAAATCCTACAGGGCACCGGTGTTTACGGATATGCAGACGAACAATGGTGCCTATGTGTATAACTTGTCCGACCCCAATGCTCCAGGCGGTAGCACCATCGCAATGATGCTCACTAATGGTAACCTTGACCTTGATCCCGAGCGAGCCGAGACTTGGACGGCCGGTTTCTCATTTGCGCCTAAAGCAGTTCAGGGCCTCAGGGTTCAAGCGAATTACTATCATATTGATTACACTGATCGGATTGATCGCGGTTATCCGGGTAGTATTGCCAATCTTTTCTCTCAATCTACTGACCCTTATGCATCTATCCTGACCTTCAACCCGACGCAACAGGAAATCGATAACGCTAAACAGTTGGGACTGGCCGCGGACTCGTTCCGTGTTATCCGGGCTGGGCCGTATGCAGTGCCTGAAAACCTGGATGAATACGATACCGAGGCTATCCTCGATAATCGAGTACGCAATAATGCGACAACTTCACAACAGGGTGTAGATCTAGACATTTCGTACAGTATCGACGTGGGTGAAAATCTTATCGATCTGAGTCTTGCCGCGTCATACATCATCGACTCGACGCGGGAGATCACAAGTGAGTCACCCGAAGCCGATGTCTTGAATATCGTGTACTTACCGGTAGATTTGAAGGTGCGCAGTGGTGTCACGCTGGCCCGTCAAAAGCTGGCGGGCAGCGTGTTTGTGAATTACGTGGACAACTATCGCGACCCCTCAAATTCAGACGACCCCAAAGTGGATTCCTGGACGACAGTGGACCTAAACCTTCGCTATCACTTTGTAGGGGCTACAGCTCTTACCCTGAACATACAGAATGTTTTTGATCGGGATCCTCCCTTCGTCGAAAATGCCCGAGGCACGGGCTACGACCCCACTAATGCGACTGCCCTTGGACGCTTTGCCTCTCTGTCTCTAACTTACCAATGGTAAGTTAATCACTCAGGTGTCGCTCTGGTCTCAAACAATCAGTGTGGCCTCGACGCAGCTTCTGCTGATGTGGCGCGAGCGGCGGTTGCTTTGGTTCACTCTCGCGGTGGTATTGCTCGCCGGCGCGTCGCTTGTCTCCAATGCGGCTCGTCTGGCGTTACAGGCACAAGAACGACAGGCCGCTACTGAGCAGGAGGCGCGTCTTTGGCATGACCAGGGCATCATCGACCCTCATGATGCGGCCCATGTCGGTCGAGCTGTACATTCACCAGTGAGACCCCTGGCGGCCTTTGACCCGGGCATCTCTGATTTTGTTGGTTCATCGGTATTTATCGAAGGGCACGTGCAGAATCCAGCTCGGTACCGACCGATTGAAGGTGGCGCTGCTCTCAGTCGTTTTACCGGTTTTTCTGCGGCCTGGACACTGCAGGTGGTCGCGCCCCTGATGATTATTCTTGCAGGTTTCGCCACGATGTCCGGTGAGCTTGCGCGAGCACGGCTACGCCAGGAGCTGGGTGCTGGAGCCTCGACTACAGCGTTGGTCGCAGGACGACTCATGGCCTTAGTGGCAATGGCGGGCTTACTGATGGTGCTGATGATCGGGGCGACTATGCCGGCGATCCTTTTACAGGATGTTAGCGAGGCAGACGTTAAAGCCTTTGCTGCGCTCAGCGCGGGTTATGTCCTCTACTTATTTGTGTTTTGTGCTCTCACCGTGGCGGTATCGGGGCTGTTTGTCTCGGCCCGCACGACATTGGTTGTTCTGCTCGGCTTTTGGGCTTTTGCCACTGTTCTGC
This sequence comes from uncultured Gammaproteobacteria bacterium, assembly GCA_913058345.1. GTDB lineage: Bacteria > Pseudomonadota > Gammaproteobacteria > Pseudomonadales > Porticoccaceae > Reddybacter. The sequence goes on along the minus strand of CAJXQR010000007.1, from coordinate 162,473 downwards.
TGCCACGGGTGGCGCCGGCTGTGGCTGAAACCCTGGCACCTACACCCTCGGCAGTGGCTTTCAAGTCGGCATTGATTGAGGATGCCGAGAAGGATGTTGACGTTCACGACCCTAAGGACCAAGGGCTGAAGGCCTTTAAGGCCGGTCTGTTGGCGAATTATGGTGTGAGTGACGTTGCGGATCTGCCGATTAACTTCCGTGGTGCTAAATATGAATATGGTGAGAAGCTTTCCACAGAGCGCAATAGGCGGCATTTCGATCAGTTGTACAAGGTGTATCGTCGTCAGGATCGGGTGCAGCGCATGTTCGCCCTGCTGTCACCGACGATCTCGGTAAAGCCCTGGTCGCGCGCCTTTGCCAGCACGGGTTTTGGCGCCCATCTCAGCTATTTGCGCGGGGTGGAAGATTACCGCTTTCGTTTGATGCAGAAACTGAATGTAGAAATTAAACACCACAAGCCTCAGTCAGGCGAGCGACATTACGCCACAGAAATTGCGTCGATTACACGGGATGTGATTTATAGGCCGGGAGAGCTATCGCTATATGATGTGGCGAAGGCGCAGGCCCCCAACCTTGCCATTCTGCTCGTTTGGGCGGTACTTGCCATCGGGCTAACTGGCGTTTCGGCACAGCGGCTTGGGCAACGTTGGTGAGGAGGTTTGTTGCCGTTGCGAGCTATGAGGTCCGCCGCCTTGTGCGTGATCGTGCCCTGTTGGTATTACTGGTACTGCTGTCTTGCTTTGGCTGTTATGCGGGCTGGAATGGCGCCAACTGGGTAAAAGAGCGTGAAACTGCGATCGAGCTGGTTCGCAACCAAGAGCAATTGGCAATGGTGAAGAGACGCCAGTTCGTCGCCCAATCCTACCCCTCTGTGATTCTGCCTTCGATACAGCCAGTGTTGCGACCAGGGGCGATGGGGGTGATCTCCGTCGGTCAGGCAGAAGCCTACCCCTATGTGGCGGAAGTGTCCCCCCTGGGTGATTACAGCGATTTGTTCAGGGGGGGCTGGGCGGATATCGCAAACCCTGACGTCCGTGCTGCGGGCCCCTTTGACCTGGCTTTTGTGATCGTATTTCTGCTGCCCTTAGTGATTCTTGCGACTAGCTATGACCTCTGGTCACGGGAACGCGAGAGTGGCGTTGCTGCCTTGATCTTGTCGCAGCCTGTCACCATTGCCGAGTTAATCGCGGCAAAAGTATTGGCGCGGGGTGGGGTGGTGCTTCTACCCTCGACGGTAATGTTGTTGTCTGTCTCCATTCTAGCTGGCGCGCGGGACATGATGGGCCTTCTGGCATTGGCCTTTGTGGTGTTGGCTTATGGCTGCTTTTGGCTCGCAATCTCCGTGCTTATTAACCTTGTTATTAGTCGTTCGACCGCGGCAGCGATCGCGTCCGGTGTTGCCTGGTTGGTGATGGTAGTGATGGCGCCGTCGCTGGCTCTGGCGGCCGTCGATTTGGCCATGCCAGCGCCAGCCCGGCTGTCCTTTGCTACGGAATTGAAAGCACAAAAATCTGCTATGACTGAAGTTCAACACCACTATCGTGACAGTCACTCGACGCCAGAGCGAAAACCTGGTTCGAGGATTCCCGATCGTCTCCGCGATCTCTATGCTAACCGGGTAGCCCAGGACAAGGGTATTGCACCGCTGATTGCGGCCCATCGACGAGCAGAGAGCGAGCGTCGTCATGCCCTGGACTGGGTGCGGCTTTGGCTGCCTTCAGTTGCGGTGCAGGATGCCCTTGACCGTATTGCTGGGTCAGATGCGGATCGTGCGCTTGCCTTCGAAAAACAAGCGCGAGAGGCTCAATTACACCTTCGCCACCGGTATAAAGACTATCTGGATCGCGATACTGTGGTGACACTCGCCGAATACGACGCGGTCCCGTCTTTCTATTTCCGTGAAGCGACTGAGGTGTTTGCGGATAAAACCCTGGCGGATCTCGCATCAGTGTTGACTGCCACTGCACTTATCTTATTAGCCGCCCGCACACTCTGCGGTCGAGCGGCGACGCCATAGGAGATCCTTTATGCTAACGGCAAGATCACTCAGCAAGGACTATGGCTCAGTCCGCGTACTCGACAACCTCAGTTTCAGCGTGCAAGCTGGAGAAATCTTTTGTTTGTTGGGGGCGAATGGCGCCGGCAAATCCACAACCATCAAACTGTTTCTCGGTTTTCTGCAGCCGACATCGGGCTGCGCTGAGGTGGACGGACTCAATCCGGAGCGAGACCCCCAGGCGGTTCGGGGTCGTTTGCTCTACATCCCTGAATCCGTTGCACTCTACGACGAACTGACGGGCTACGAAAACCTCGACTATTTCGCTCGGCTTGCCGGTGTGACTGATCGCTCTGCTGTACGTCTACGTGAGTCCCTGAGTGATGCGGGCCTTGCGCCAGAGGTTTTCAATCGACGTGTCGGTCACTATTCCAAGGGAATGCGGCAAAAAGTCGGCATTGCGTTGGCCATTATCAAGGACGCCAGGGCCTTGCTGCTCGACGAGCCCACCTCCGGGCTTGACCCCGAAGCGTCGGCTGAATTCCATGATTTACTGATTCGCCAACGTGACCGCGGCGCGGCCATCCTGATGGCTACCCACGATCTTTTCCGAGCGCGGGAAGTGGCGACCACAATAGGTCTGATGCAGGCGGGGCGTCTGCGCCGGACCCTCGATGCTGCAACCGTCACAGCGAGTGATCTGGAGAGTCTTTACCTTGAGGAGATGGGGCGACGAGCCTAGTGGGCCGTGGTGTTGAGGATTTCAGGTGAATCCGTCCATTTTCTTAACCACGCCTCGACAGTATCTTGTGGTCCGAAGGCGCCCGGTATCTGTGGAGAGGTGCACCTGGGAAGAGTGCTCCTGTGAAGAGTGCTCCGGGCTCGCTGCGTAGGCATCCGTAGTCGCGTTGTCGATATAGCCCTGTGGCGAGGACAGCGTCGTGCAGTCTGTTGTGATCAGCGACCAATACTCGACTGGAAATCGTTTATCCCAGTCTTGCCGTGGACTGTTGTGTCAGGTCTTCAAACAGTGCGGAAAACAAAGTCCAGTCCCAGAACCACGATGAGTTCGAAAGCTCCAGATTAGCGCGGCAGAATGCTCTTCGCTGGTCAAAGCAGTATTAATTTTAGTAATCATTAATACGCCGCAGATACCGGAAATAACATTGGCTGCAGAAGCGGTCAGCAGTACCAGGCGTGACTGTCGAATAAGATAAGCTAGCACGATGTCCTCAAGGTTATTCGCCCGCTAGTGCTGCTACTGGATCCAGTCGGGCCGCTTGGCGGGCCGGCATCAAGCCGAACATGAGGCCGGTGGTCACAGCGCAGACCATGGCGGCCACTACTGCGCTGAGAGAGAACGCCACCGGGACGCCTATAAGGGCCAGGATGACGATAATGACCTGACTGAAGATAGCGCCAATAACACTACCCAGTAGTGAAACCAGCGCAGCTTCGGTAATGAACTGACGGAGGATGTCCCGCTGGCGGGCGCCGTTGGCCATGCGAATACCGATCTCGCGTACGCGCTCTCGCACGGTCATCAACATCACATTCATGACACCGATCCCACCGACCAAAAGCGAAATCGCGGCGATTAAAGCGAGCATGAGTGTCATGTTGTTACGCGTCGTTAATTCTGCCTGGTGCCGGGCGGCGGCATTGTTTACCCAGAAGTCATCCACACCGTGACGTTCCTGCAACAAGCCTTGCAGCTTTTTTTCGGCTTGCTGTAGCAAATGACTACTGACAGCTTCTGCAATAAGGTAGGTGTCATTTCGCTGCGCGGGGAATACGCGAACCATGCCGGTGCGACGGGGCACATAGAGACGTTCATCGTGATTGCTGTATCCAGAGTCAGAACCCTTTTCACTCATTACGCCAATGATTTGGTAGGGCGCATTTTTAATTAGGATTTGCTGGCCCAGTGGGTCAGATTTGTCGGGAAAGAAACGTTGGTAGGCTAGATGGCCCAATACGACCACTGGTGCCACGTTGCTATCTTCTTCTTCCGTGTAAAAGCGCCCCAGCGCAATTGGCCAGCGGTTCATTGCGGGCAATACCGCAGTGGTGGCGCGAACCTCATAGTTGCGACTGATGGCGCCGCGGCGAACCAGCGCGGTATCACGTAACATCGGCATAACCCGGAGCACCTCCGGCATGCGCGCAATGGCGTCCAAGTCCGCTTCGGTGATCACCCCACGTGGCCCGCCTGCTTTGGGGGTAGTGGAGCCCACATGCAGCATGTTGGGTCCCATGGCGTTTAACTGTGTCATCACTTCGCGCTTAGTGCCTTCGCCCACGGCCAGCATCACGATCACCGACGCCACGCCGATAATAATGCCGAGAAGAGTCAGTAGTGTTCGGGCGCGATTAATCCGCAGCACCCTCCAGGCGTTGCGCAGTTCCTCCCTGGGTAGCCTGTTGCGGTGATTGTGCGTAGTTTTTGTTAGAGGAGGCCTGCTGTTGTCGTGTTCTTGCACGCTGACAAGTGTGCTGTGTTGACTGTAATCAGCGGATAAACTGTGTTTGTCGCCAACAATTTTGCCATCCTGAATGTGAATAACGCGCTGTGCCTGTTTGGCGAGTTGATGATCGTGGGTGATCAGAATAACGGTGTGGCCACCGGCGGCGAGATCTACTAACAGCGCCATGACGCTCTCGCCGGTTTCTTTATCCAGAGCGCCGGTGGGTTCGTCGGCTAAAATGACCTGCCCACCATTCATCAGCGCGCGGGCGATAGAGACACGCTGCTGCTGGCCACCTGAAAGCTGGGAGGGGGAGTTGTCGAGACGATCGGCCAGACCTAAACGCTTTAGCAAGTCAGTCGCTCTTGCCTGACGGGCTGTCTCACTCACCCCGGCGTAGAGAGCGGGTATTTCGACATTTTCACGGGCGCTCTCGGTGGGGATCAAGTGGTAGGCCTGGAACACAAAACCAAATGTTTCACGCCGCAGTTCTGCTAACTGGTCGCTATTCAGGGTCGCGACATCCTTGCCGTTAAAAAGATATTGGCCAGAAGAGGGACGATCAAGACAACCGAGGATATTCATCAGTGTGGATTTCCCCGACCCCGACGCGCCGACAATGGCGATAAATTCGCCGGCCTCAATCTCTAGGTCAATACCACACAAGACGTCAGTTCGCGGTCTGCCGCCCTCGCCACCGTAGTGTTTTCCAATGTCCCGTAGACAAATCAGCTTTACCACCAGCTGTCCCAACGACGGGCAAAGGCTTGTGTGCCTATAACGAGCTGTTCGCCGGGCTCTAGCCCCGTCAGCACTTCCGTGAACAGGCGGTCGCGGCGACCCGCTGTGATTTGGCGCTGCTCGGTGTGGCCATTGGGTAACAATACCTGCGCGAGGTATAACTCGCCGTTGGATGAAGTTGCCGATAATGCTGCCAACGGTGCCAGTAATACACTTTTGGCTGAAGTAATGACAAAATCTACCTCGGTGGTCATACCGGGCATCAGTGCGCCATCGCTGTTTGCGACATCGAACAGCACCGTATAGGTGACAGCGAGTCGTTCGCTACTATCGTCATCGTTCTTGAAGGGCGCGGGCATGATCTGACCAACTTTGCTCTTCCAGACCCGTCCGGTATTCCCCAGCGTGTTAAAACGGATCGGCATTCCTGGATGAATGTGATGAATATCAGCTTCGGAGACGTTGGCCTGAACACGCATAGTAGAGAGATCGGCGATTTGCAAGAGGGGAGGTGTTTGGTAGTTCGCATTTAGTGTCTGCCCTTCTTTCACGGCGATGGATAAGACGGTCCCAGTCATTGGCGCATAGATGCGGCTATAACTGAGCCGCGTTTCATCTGCTTTGAGCAGCGACCGTGTCTGCTGAATATGGGCTTGAAGTTGTTTTACCCGGGCTTGAGCAATAGCGAGCGTAGCTTCAGCCGTTTGTAAATCCTCTTTCGGTGTTGAGTCATTCTTGAACAACCATAATTGTCGCCGCCGTTTCTGCTCCGACAAAGTCTTCTCTGCCTGGTGTTCTTCAAGTTGAGCTTTGAGCATCGCGAGCTCTGCGCGTCCGGCCTCTACTGCTGCTTCTAATACTCTGGCGTCCACTTCAGCCAACAACTGTCCTTTGTCTACAGTATCGCCGGGCTTCACATATAGGTGGGTAATCTGCCCGGACACCTGAACGCCCACATCTACCGAATCGCGGGGTTTTATTGTTCCAATGGCGGCGACTACGGCCTCGATATCACCCGTGGTCAGGCGCTGAGTTTGATACACGGTCAACGGGCGGCTGCCCCACCACCAGAAAACGCCTACACTTATCGTGAGTATTATTGAGAGAACGCGCCAAACGCGTTGCTCACTCTTAGTCAGCATGAGTCGAAGCGGTGTTAATTATTGATGGTCACTAAGTCCTGAGCGAACATAGCGGGTGGTTTGGCTAGCCTGGTCTTCGTCCAACCAGAGCTTATAGGATCTGTCTCTTCCTTCAGGTTAATTCTGAATATCACCTTGCTGATATTGGTTCTACCACCGGGGATATTCGTTGCTTTATTGTCTAGCCACATCATTTTTTCCACTTTGTCTTTTAATGTAATTTGGCCGTTTGCAAAAAACCGGTAGGTAAATGTATCGAGTGCAAGAAGCCCTCATAGAATGATATGTTATATCATTCTATGAGGGCTAGACAATAATCGTTGCCCCATTATCGATTCCAGACACGACAAGCAAAACTTCATGCTGCTGGACAAACATTGACGCCCTTGATTGCTAATGCCTCAGCGCGGAACAACACCGCAAAGACAGCGATTCATGCACCTTGCAGTGACTGGTGGTGTTGAAAACCTGCAAGCCTCCCGGCATGTCACGCACACTTTCAATGGCCAGATGAATATCGGTTAAGTACGGTAGTTCTTTGGATATCTCAGAACGAAATGCGATGGCAGCATCTTTCAGTAGGGGTGCTTTGCTGATCACTGCATGTTGGTGGGGGACGCTTGCGGACTATGTCTTTTTACCAGGACATTCTGTTGATCACAGACCAACCAAGGCTTGCTTGGAGGCACTTGAGGGAACGCAGGCATTTCTTTTTCTTTCATCTAAAGCGAGGCGCGCTTTTTTTGTGAAAGTACGTTAGCACTTGTTTGAGCTTACGGAATAAGTCGACGGTGTGCTTAGACGATTACCTGCATAAATTGGTATGATGCAACATAACTTTCTGTAAGGCTGTTAATTTCCCCACCGCCATTTCTGGCATTGACATCAGTGATTTTACGAGGAGTAAAGCGTGAAAAATCTTTCTGCGCAGACAATTCTGCTATGCAGTTCAATTTTCTTTGCCTTAACGGCTAATACAGCTTTGGCTCAGACGGACGAGACGGAAAACCTTAGTATCGAAAATATAGTGGTTACCGGTACTCGACAGGCCTACCGGGGAGAGTTCACCAAAATGGAAACTCCTCAATCAGAACTGAGCATTGATGCTGAAATCCTGGGAAATGCGGGTGCTCTTGATCTCAACCAGGCATTGGATCTTTCTTCATCGGTATCTCGCCAGAATAACTTTGGTGGGTTGTGGAATAGCTTTTCTGTCCGCGGATTTGTTGGTGATGAAAACCTCCCAAGCAACTATCTTGTGAACGGATTTAACGATGGCCGGGGGTTTGGAGGCTCACGTGACCTATCCGGCGTCGAGTCGGTTGAAGTGCTAAAAGGTCCTCGAGCTGCTTTGTTTGGACGCGGGGAACCTGGCGGTACCATCAACCTTGTCACGAAACGCCCTACCTTCGAAAAAGAAGGTGAGGTCAAATTGTCTCTTGGCAGCTTTGATAACTACCGTACCGATGTCGATTGGACGTCTCCACTCTCTGATGCAGTTGCCATACGTATAGTAGGTTTTTATGAAGATGCCGATAGTTTTCGGGACACGGTTGAAACAAAAAAGCAGGGATTAAGCCCCTCGCTTGTCATTCATTTTAACGAGAGGAGCCAGCTGGTTTATGGTCTTGAATACAGCCACCAGGAAATACCTTTTGACCGCGGTGTGGTTGCCATCAATGGTAAGCTAGGTCGTATTCCCGAAAGTCGTTTTCTTGGTGAGCCGGGTGATGATCCAATCGAAACCGACGTGCTGGGCCATCAGATCGAATTCCAACACGATTTTAATGATACCTGGAGTGCACTTGTTGGGATTAACTATCGTGATACCTCATTAGAAGGCTTTGCGACAGAAAACGGTTTTGATGGTGTCGACGAATACGGCTATTTAGGCCGTTTCCGCCGCTACCGCGATTACGATGCAACTTATCATGTGTTTCGTGCCGAACTCAGCGGTAGTTTCGATACGGGTGGGCTTCAGCACCGCGTTATTGTTGGTATGGATTCGGATAAGTTTGAGAATGACCAGTTTGCTTTGCGCGACAGAAGTACGCCACAACTTATCAATGTTTTTGACCCCGTCTACGGGGCTTACCCCTTACCCCCGTTGGACCCCGTTAACACCCCAAATATTGACCGACTAGAAACTCAGGAGTCGATGGGGCTATATATTCAGGATCAAATTAGCGTAACAGACAAGTTAGACATCCGAGTAGGCGCGCGTTTTGATGATTATAAACAAGAATTAAAAAATCGTAGATCCAACAGCAGTTCAAAATATTCTGAAACACAAGTAAGCCCACAGTTTGGAGTGGTTTATCACGTATCAGATGCGCTCGCTTTTTATGCGGTGTACGGCGAAAACTTTCGCCCTCTATCGGGAGCAACTGATGAGAATGATCTAGACCCCAACGAATCAAAGTCGACGGAAGTGGGAATAAACTTCACCTTAAATGATGGAGCGCTGGAGGGGACTTTAGCAATCTTCGATATTGAACAGACGAACATCTCTACGGTCGATGCCGATTTTTTGGCTACAGCAATAGGTGAAGCCGAGAGCCAGGGTATTGAACTCGACCTTCGCGGTAATATCACCGATACACTCAGTATCTGGGTGTCCTACACGTTTATCGATGCTAAAACCAAAAACGCATTCAACGACCCGGATTTTGGCAGAGTAGTGCCTGCGGGAGCAGATCTTCTAAATATTCCTGAGCAGCAATTGAGTTTACAGCTGGTTCAACAGACTCAATTGGCTGGCAAAGCGCTTCAGTTGATAGGCGGCTTAGTCTACGTCGATGATAGAAATGGCTTCTTTAGTGATCAAGACTTCAGGTTGCCAAGCTATACCACCGTCCAAATCGCAGCGAATTACGACGTTTCAAAGTCCTTATCATTGCGCGCCGAAATCAATAATTTGTTCGATGAGGAATACTACACCAACTCCTATGCTGACGTTTGGGTGCAACCCGGCACCCCGTTTAATGCGCGTTTGTCAGCAACATTCCGGTATTAATAACATGCGATTACAAGCGGATTCACTCCATATCACGCGCTCTGGAAAGAAAGTCTTAAAGGGCATTACCTTTGCGGTTGATGCTGGCGAAGTCTATGCACTACTCGGTGGCAATGGGGAGGGGAAGTCGACCACCTTGCTCAGCTTCTTAGGTTTTTTGCCGCCTTGTCAGGGCCATGTTCGAGTCAATAATAAGGACGTTATTTCTGACATAGCCGCTACTCGCAAAGCCATCGCTTATTTACCTGAATCAGCGTCACTCTACGAACATCTTAACGCGCGCGAAAACATACACTATTTTTTGCAACTGGCAGGCTCCTCTGCAAACCAAAATGATATTGATGCTGCACTAGATCGAGTGTCGTTAGCGCCAGAGGCGAGGTCGCATAAACTGAGCGCCTACTCGAAAGGCATGCGCCAGAAGGTGGCGATTGCACTGGCGATATTACGTGATACAGATATCTTGCTTCTGGATGAACCGACATCGGGTTTAGACCCGAGTGCTATTGACGAATTTCATCAGATCGTTCGCCACCTTGCCGACAGTGGTAAAGCAGTTCTTATGGTGACTCATGATGTGTACGGCGCTTGCCAGGTGGCCGATAAAATTGGACTGCTTCGCAACGGTACATTAGTGGGGGAATTTGCGGCTGAAGGTGAAGAGAACATCGATACAGAAACCGTGCATAAGGCGTTTTCTTCTGCAATCGCCCCATCATCACACTTATTGTCGGTATAAAAGCTATGAAACAGCTAGGGTTTGTTGCGGTCGCTGAGTGGCGGTCGTGGTTGAGGTCGCAGCTTGCGCTCGGTGGGGCACTGATTTTTTTAGTGCTTTTTGTGGTTACCAGCTTCTTAACGACTACGCGTATGGAGGCTGAAAAACACGCAAGAACCCACCAGCAAACCGAAGCAGAAGAAATGTTTTTAAATCAGCCCGACCGGCACCCGCATAGGATGGTGCACTACGGTCACTATCTTTTTCGAACGCCTGTACCACTAGCCATTTTTGATCCAGGACTTGATACCGTCACAGGTCAATCGATTTTTCTTGAAGGCCATCGTCAGAACACAGTGATGTTTGCTGAGTCGGCAGCGAGTGCCAATTTAGGCGGTTTATCGTGGTTGACCCCGGCTTTGGTTTACCAGCTTTTTGCGCCACTTGTGATTATTCTTTTAGGGCACGGCTCAGTGGTGCGAGAGCGTGAAGCGGGTGTTCTCGCACCACTGTTAGCAATAGGAATAAGTGGTCGTACACTGGTGTTTGGCAAAGCGTTGGCGCTTGTCTTATTTTCATTATTTTTGCTTTTACCGTTGATTGCTAGCTGCGCGCTGGCTCTCTCGAGTGGCGAAAATATTACCGCGCTGCTGTCACTGTTCGGCGTTTATTGTCTTTATCTACTGTTCTGGGTCGTTCTCACACTGATTATTTCGACGACCTTAAAAAAACGCGCGACTGTGTTGGCTGTCATGACTGGGCTTTGGTTCTGCTTTTCCCTGGTCTTGCCATCCATTGCCGTTAATCTTGCAACCGAGTCTAAGCCTGTTGCGGGCAAGATCGAAGTCGACCTTGCGATGCTGTCGGATCTTCGAAAGCTGGGTGACGGCCACAATGCCAAAGATGCGGCCTTTCAGCAGTTGAGCGCTGATTTGCTTAAAAAATACAGCGTAGAGCGAATTGAAGACCTGCCTGTTAATTTCCGTGGTTTAGTGGCAATGGAAGCTGAGCAAAAGCTCACGCAAGTGTTAAATAATTATGCCGACTCACGTATGGCTGCGCAATTAGAGCAAGAAAAACGCCTTGCAGATTATGGTTGGCTGACACCAGCACTCACAATTGCTTTTGTCACCCGATCCATTGCCGGAACCGATTTGGAGCATTATCACCGTTTTCAAAGAGAAGCCGAAGCCCTGCGCTTTGCGTTTGTGCAAGGACTCAATCGCGCGCATGCCGAGAAGCTGTCTTATCAAGATGACATCAATCGCAATAAAAATGAAGACTCCTGGCAACGCGCACGCGTGGAATCGGCTAACTGGCAGGTGCTCGATGCATTTCAGTTTCGCGTGGCGAGCATAGCTGAACGCATAGCGAATGCGTCCTCTTCTTTTAGGATCTTACTGGCATGGTTGGTGGTGGCACTTGGCGTACTACTTTGGTGTGGTGGGAGGATGAAACCATGAGCACATACCATGTGCTAAAACGTGAAATAAAGTTTACTGCGCGGGATCGCAGCGTCTGGTTGTGGCTGGTAATTGTACTTAGCCTATCGGCTATTTCAGTTGGGTTTGGTCTTGTCGACGTGGAACGCCAGAATACGACTATTGAAAAACTCATGGCAGCGGACCAGCAAGACCGCTTATTAGAATTTGAAAAAGTGAATGACTGGGGCGGTGCCGCTTACTATAGCTTCCACCTGACTTACGACGCGCCTTCAAATTTCGCATATGCAGCAATGGGGCTGCGCGATGTTATACCCTGGAAACATCGCATTAGAATGCTGGCTCTTGAAGGCCAAATCTACGAGCGTGACGTGGGTAACCCCAGTATTGCTTTAATAGGCCGTTTCGACTTTGCATTTTTTACCGCCTTCATCATTCCACTTGTGCTAATCATGCTCTTGTATGATCTTAAAACCAGTGAAAAGACGGCTGGGCGCCATGACTTATTAGAAGCAACTATTGGACGGCCATTTGCTTTTTGGTTGTTACGCGCATGCTTGCGGGCAAGCGGGTTGTTTTTGTGTTTAATGACGCCGTTAATTATTGCAGGGCTTATCGCAGGCACCTCACTCTATACGTTGATCTTGGCTAGCCTATTTGTTTTTTGTTACACCGTTTTCTGGACTGCGCTTTGTTTTGTTATTTCGTTTTGGCGCAAGCCGAGCTCTGTGATTTTAATGACCCTCATCACCATCTGGATAGCGACTGCTGTGATACTGCCAGCGGGGGCACGATTCGCGATAGACCGCTTAGTGCCCGTACCACCCGGGGCCGACATTTTGATGTTGCAACGCGAAACAGTGAATGATGCCTGGGACTTACCGAAAAAAGTGACGATGGACGCCTTTTTTAGCAATCATCCCGAGTGGTCTGACTATGTACCCGTAACAACCTCTTTTGATTGGCCTTGGTATTACGCTTTTCAGCAAGTTGGCGATGAGAAAACCGAATCGTTATCTACCGCATATCGCAGTGGTCGGTTGCGACGTGCTCACATCGCGACCTGGGTTTCTCTACTAGCGCCTCCCTCGCTTCTGGAAAGATCACTCCAATCGCTGGCAAATACAGACTTGGATGCAAGCCTTATTTACGAAGACAAGGTGCGTACATACCATGCTGCGCTACGTGGTTTTTACTACCCTAAATTTTTCCGCAATGAAGCCTTCGATAAATCGTTGCTTGAAAACTTACCGACGTTTGAATCTATTCAATAGATAACGATGACGAGAGTAGGTCGCACAGATACCACAGGGCGTCACCTCACTTCTGTGAATAATCGATCAGGCAAGGCTAATAGGCCGGTTAAAGATATAAAATAATGAACCGGGCTGTACCGGAGAGAGAAAAACTGTTTGAACAAGAACGTTGAGGGAGGCCAGAAAAACATGGTGCCCGGAGGCGGAATCAAACTACCGGCACGAGGATTTTTAATTAGGAAGTTGAATTTAAATAATATTTAATATCAATCGGTTACGGCGATCCCCTCTTTTTTTGCTCTATAAAGTAGTTGAAATATAGCTGGCATGACCTGAATTTGGCACAATTTTTCACACACCCTCTGTAACTTTTTTGACATCTAGCCGCTAAAGTTGGTTGGCACTGAGTATCTTCTCTTTAAAGAGACAATTTCCTCGTGTTTGTCGCTCTATTTCCCTAGATCAGGAGCCACTGGCTCTATATCACAGGAAAATAATTTCTAAGTCCTTGATTTTTAAAGATTATAGAATATGATAAGAGGCCAGAGGAATAACATAAACACAGCAAAGGATGGCTCTATATGTCAGCTCATCAGATATCCAAAAACTACCAACCGGTTGTTTTTAAAAGCAATAGACTTAATAGCTTTACTGCATGCCCTGGGATCACGTGCCAAAGTGATATAGAGCGAGTGGCTCTATAATTCACTGTTAACAGACTATGGAAATATCTACACAAGGATTCAGATTAAAGCTTCTATTATCGGATTGTGATTCCGAGGGCTGGATGGATACAGAGGTTGGTATCGACACCGATGTTTTCAAAGGTGGGTTCTTTTGCCAAATCGAGGTACAAGAATGGCGCGGTCTCATAAGCAAGCTAGAGTCTCTTTATTCCGCTGTAGGCGAGGATCAGCAAGCTGAGTGGAGCAATATGGAAAGTAATATAGAGCTCCAGTTCAAAATGAATAGCTCAGGCCAGCTGGAAGTAGAGTATAGGTTTTGCCCTAGTTCCTTTTCAGGGCCATATCTATCGGGTGAGTTCACCGCAGACCAGTCATACTTACCACAATGGATTAAGGACGCAAAAGAGTATGGAGCGTAATTCGCTGTTAACAAGTTGCAGCACAATCGCCCGCAAAAAGCGCGGGCTGGACACTCGCTACGCTCGCGCCTGTGTGCAAAGCGTTATATTTCAAGGAGATTAACATAAGTGGAAATAAATTCAGTTCAGGAGCTTCTTGAAAAACTACAAGAGCTAAGAAAGGATCAATCACAAACAATTTGGTTCAGAGGGCAGGCATCAAAAGATTGGGGGCTTACTCCTAACTATTTGCGTCTGGAAAACGCACAATCCGAATCAACTCTTCTGAAAAGGTTTAAACAAAGCGCAGCGATGCTAATCGATAGAACTCCAAAGGAATCATTCGATTGGTTGTTTTTAATGCAGCACTATGGAGTTCCTACAAGATTACTTGATTGGACGGAAAGCCCATTAATTGCTTTGTATTTTGCCGTAGAAAATATCATTGAATATGGTGGTGAAGATGGCGCATTGTGGCTACTTTATCCAACAGAATTAAACAAACATGCTCATATTAATAATAAAGAAGAAGATGACTATATTCCTTCATTTGATGATGAAGAATTAGAAAATTATTCTGTCGAAAGCCTTAAGACCAACCCGAGAATTCAGCTATACCCTGTTGCTACAATCGCAACTCGAAATAACACGAGAATCCAGGCTCAGCTTGGGGTGTTTACGATTCATCATCATGAAAGAGTTCCAATAGAAGATATTGGCGATAAATCTCATGTTGTAAAAATAGATATTCCAAGCAACTCAAAGGAGTTGATTAAAGAGCAACTTTCACTTTTAGGTTATTCAAAATTCCAATTGTTCCCAGAGCTGTCGAGTATTGGTGACATCATAAAGGAGGGGATTAAATGAGCTACATAGAAACGTCACCATTGAAAAATACAACCACGATGCTAATTTTTGCTGAACGCGAAGAAATAAAACTCGACCCTCCTTACCAAAGAATGGGAGGAGTATGGACTCCGGAAAAAAAGCAACTGCTAATTGATTCAATCTTAAATGACTATGATATCCCAAAGATATACTTCCATATATATGACCGAGAGAGCTTTGCTAAAGAAGGAATCAAGTATTCAGTCATTGATGGCAGGCAAAGACTAGAAGCGATTTGGCAGTTTATTGAAGGAAGATATAATCTTTCCAGCGACTTCGAGTATCAAAAAGATCCTGACATTAAGCTGGCCGGTCTAGGGTACGAGGACATAGCAAAGGAGTACCCAAGGATAAGAATACAATTTGATTCGTTTGTATTGCCAATTGTAGGTGTTAATACGGATGACGAGGATCTTATTGAAGATATGTTTTCTAGGTTGAATGAGGCTGTTCCTTTAAATGCCGCAGAGAAACGTAATGCAATGGGAGGTGCTGCTGTAAGGGCTATACGAGAAACATCCAAGCACAGATATTTTACTGACAAAGTTAAATTTTCCAATAAGAGATATCAGCACCTTGAAGTTTCTGCGAGATTATTTCTATCAGAAAGTAATTTGCAAAATTCTGGAAAGTTAGTTGACACAAAGAAAGTATATCTTGATAAATTTGCAAAAGATAATTCAATTGAACAGCAGGATATTTCTTCTTTAAAGCACGATGTAGAAGCCATTTTGGATGTAATGTCAGATGTTTTTTCAGACTCTGACGAACTTCTTAGAGCACAGGGGAATATGGTTCTGTATTACCTTCTATTCAGAAAAGCGATTCAAATTGGTGAGGTGGATAAAATTACAAGAAGAAAGCTTCTCGATTTTAGAGAAAAACTTACTCAGAATAGAATTGAAGCCGAAGATGACTACGCGAATTCGAGTTTCGAACTTTTAGAGTTCGATAGGCTTAGTCAGCAAGGTACGAATGATGCTGCAAATATTCGCGAAAGGCTTCGGATAATTGCAGAAGATATAGGTTTATCAGTAATTGAAATATAACAATCGCATTCACTCGGATAAAATAAAGCTGCGCCGCTTTGCTCTGCAACTTTATTTTTCCGGTGATGCAGGCGTTCAGGCTGTAGAAAAATACCTCCAGCCCACGCCAACACTGAGTCCCTGTTGTAAAATAAGCGTTTCACCCGCTTATCGGTTCGTTTATGGCCAATTACCTTGATGACAATCTCAATCAAAGTGTCTTTCTCGATATAAATTATTTGGAAGTCCTTGGTGATAATACGTTTGAGTTTTGTCTCTATCACTTGATAACACACACGCTCGATCTCGAGATATTTCATAAGCGCTATAAAAATAATAATGTAGGACGTAAGGCCTATCCTCCTGCCATCTTGTTACGTGTTATTTTCTATGCTTATTATCGAGGAATTACGTCGAGTCGCGCTATCGAACGGTGCTGTAAAACAGATCTAAAGTTCATGGCGCTGGCGGCGGGGAAAACACCGCACTTCACTACTATTGCCGACTTTGTCAGTAGCTATTCAGAGGAAATGAAATCGGTTTTCCATAAAGTCTTAATGATCTGCTGTAAAAGCGGCTTAGTAGGCAAGGAACACTTTGCGATTGATGGCTGTAAGCTACCGTCTGATGCGTCTAAAGAATGGAGCGGCACCCATGCCGACCTAAAGAAAAAATCCGACAAGTTAAAATCGTTGGCACAGAAAATAATAAACCGACATTTATCAAATGACGCAAGTAAAGACCCCGGTGATAAACAACGTGAACTTAAGACGGCTGATACCCTGATAAAGAATGCTGCCAAGATTGATGAGTTCTTAGAGAGTAATGAGAAGCGACAAGGCGTAGGCAAGCGAAAAAAAGAAGTGCAAAGTAATATAACGGATAACGACAGTACAAAGATGACCACCTCAAAAGGTACTATACAAGGCTATAACTGCCAGACAGTCGCCGACGAGTTGCATCAGATAGTCGTCGCTACTGAAGCCTTTGGTGTTGGCCAAGATCAATCATTGCTAAAACCAATGGTTGAAAAAATTCGTGAGCACCTTGGCGAAGACTGCCTAAGCGGCAACGTGCTACTGACTGCCGACACAGGCTATTCTAGCGAAGACAATATGAAGTACTTGTTCGAACAAGGAATCAATGCCGTTGTTCCTGATAACAACTTGCGTCAACGTGATCCTAAAATCGCTGGTTCCGAAACCGTTGCTAAGCACAAAGCGCACCGTCAAAAAACACGGAAGGACCAGCGTAAAGGAACATTGAAATTCCCCGCATCTGATTTTACGGTAAACAAAGAAGCCAGGACCTGCATTTGCCCAAATGGGCATGAAATGATGTACCACGGCGACCACTTTGAAATAAACAATAAGCGGTATATGCGCTTCAAGTCGTACCTAAAAAACTGCCGTGCTTGCCCGCTACAAAATAAGTGCATGAAGCGTCCATTAAAAGAACATGGTAGGCAGGTTTCTTTTGTCGCAGGTGGTCAAGATAACGTGAGCTATCTGGATTTGATGAAACGAAAGATTGATAGCGAGCAAGGAAGAAAAAACTATTCTCGGCGTATGTGGACAATATAGCCCGTGTTTGGGAACATCACCAGCAACAAAGGTGCAAACAAACTGTAGTGGTCAAGTAAATTTGGCCACAGTTTAGTAGCTAATGTTAAATTTTCCTTCAGCTACATTTGGACTTAATCCATTGTTGTGTTTGTGTGACCTGACTTGACTGTAGTAACCAATAATATAATCCGTTATTGATTCCTTTGCTTCAGCAAAGGTTCGGTAGCCTAGCCTTGGCACCCATTTGGTTTTTAAGCTTCTAAAAAAACGCTCCATTGGCGCATTGTCCCAGCAATTTCCTCGACGGCTCATACTTTGATCGATCTGATAGCACCACAATTGCTGACGAAACTTGTGGCTGGTGTAATGGCTCCCCTGGTCTGAATGAAACGTCACAGCTTTTGGCCTACCGCGCGATTCAAATGCCATGCTTAACGCTTGGCAGGTAAGCTTACTATCAGGTGACAATGACATAGCCCAGCCAATAGGCTTGCGTGCAAATAGATCCAGTACCACCGCCAAGTAAGCCCAGCGTCGACCGCTCCATATGTAAGTCACATCGCCGCACCACACCTTGTTTGGCTCAAGCACACAAAACTGTCGATCAAGCTTGTTGGGAGCGTTTACATGCACCTGGCTAGCTTTCTTGTATTTGTGACTGGGAAGCTGACAGCTCACGAGTCCTAGTGCCTTCATCAATCGACTTGCCCTGTACCGGCTTAAGTTAATACCTCTAGCCGTTACAATGGCGGCGATAGTTCGAGCCCCGGCTGATTGATTACTTTCATCAAAAGCCAATTTTATTTTGCTGTGCAGCATCACTTGTTCGTGGGATAACTGATGGGATCTCTTCGCCCAATATGTGTAACTGCTTCGATTAACACCAAAGACTTCACAGGCAAGGGTTATTGTGTGGCTCTCTTTAATGCTGTCGACTAGCGCGAACCTCTCATCGAGTCTGACATTAAGAGAGCGGTAGCCTTTTTTAATATCTCTTTTTCTTCTTCGACCCTCCTGAGCTGTTTTTCTAATTCACGAATGCGTTGTTGATCTGGGGTCATTGGCGTGCCTTGAGGGGGCTTGCCTTCACGCTCTGAACGTAGTTGTCTCACCCACTTATCCATAGTGGACTTACCAACCCCCATCGCTTGCGCGGCATCTCTTATGCTATAGCTGTGATCGACGACGAGCTGGGCTGCCTCGAGTCGAAATTCAGGGCTAAATGTTGGTCTTGTACGCTTGCTCATTGATCACCTATTTTACTGACGAGGCGAGCTTATCACCTCTAATTAGGCGGCCAAATTAACTATGCCACTACAAACTGACTTTGAGAGGGCAGACTAAAGTTACCTGTCAGTGGATGATGCACTGTATTGTCCACAATATTGAAAAGCTATGGCGCTACGGTGATATTGAGAACGCAATGACGTGAATGAGCTTGGTAACGTGGTCGAGGGCTATTCTGACGTCATTTGGGTGATATATTAGGGTGCTGTAGATCAGAAGCGCGGTGCTAATATTTTCCCATGCAGAAGAGTCTCTATTTTTAGCGGGGAGGAATTTTTACGTGAAAAACTTTATTTTTCTACAGCTTGGTTAGGCATCATAATCAACAATATGGAGGTCACATGAAACTTAAATTAGTATTTGCGACTGTGATTGCACTCTGCGTCACCGCATGCAGTGACAACAATGAAAAGGCAATTGGTCTATACAAGTATAAACACAACATGTCTGGCACGGAAAAAATTTCAGAAGTTAAGAAAGATGGAAGTACTTATCTATTTGTCGAGGACGTTATCCGTAAAAGCAATGCGATAGCCCTTACGGAAACACCGGAAGGATTGTCCTACAACAATATGCCGTTAAAGCTCTCTGAAGATGGAAATACTCTGTATTTTTCTTCAATAAATGGAACTCGCATCGACAATAAATACCTTGATGAAAAATTAGCAGAAATCGAGCAAAACAAAAAAAATTGTGCTGCACTTCAATCTGAAGTCAATACGAATAATAAATCAATGGACAATGAGTCTTGGAACAAATATGTGAAGTCTCTGCGAGATAAAACCCCAAACGACTGCCATCTCATTGGCGCAGGTATGCGGTGGTAAAGCCTAGTATCAAGTTTGAACTGCGACAGTAACGGTTAAATTCCATAGTACATTTCCTCTGGTGTTTTATAGTTGAAGCGCTTTCTCGGTCGGCTGTTTAACTTGTCAGCGATTTGATGACACCGTTGCTGCGTTAATTTCGCCATACTTTCTATTTTTGGAAGATATTGGCGAATGAGTCCGTTGACGTTTTCATTACTACCCCTTTCCCAAGAGTGGTAAGGGTTTGCAAAATAAAACGTGGTACGGCAGCGTGCTTCTCTTTTCTTGTATTGATGAAACTCCGTACCATTATCGGCTGTAATGGTCTTGAAGCTCAGAAGGTCTCGGCCAATTAAACGTAGTGTTTTCTTGTTGAGGGAGGCGGTCGATTTATCGGGTAGTTTCCCAATCATGACGAACCCCGTTTTCCTTTCGAGCAGCGTCACGATACAGTGATGACTACCACGCCCGTGCACCGTATCAATTTCCCAGTGGACTTTATATCGGCGTGCTTCCACGCTTTTAGGTCGCTCTGAGATATGACGCTTGTCCGCCAGGCGGCCCCGGCTATCCTAGGCCTTATAGCGTTTGCGCCGGCGTTTAGATGACTGTCTCAGGTGCGTCCATAGTGAACCCCCATTGGCCTTGTCTCACCAAATGTATTGGTAGATTGTTTCATGACGGATACGTCGTGCCATCAGGCCAAAGCGTCTGATGTGCCCGACAATTTGTTCGGGTGACCAGGCTTGTCTGAGCAGCTTGCGGATCAATAAAAAATCCATTTCGGTGTAGTGCCGGTTTCTCCGTGATCGGCTGCGCCGTACCCGTGTACGTCGTTGTGCTTTTGATGGCCGGTAAGCAGACATGGCAGCGATTGCGATCAAGCTCCCGGTATAGGGTGGAATGATGGCGTTTCATGGTGCGCGCTATCGCACGGACTGAAAGGCCTTGCTGGGACAGGGTTGATAACGTTACTCTTTCTTCATAGGTGAGCTGTCTATAGGACATAAACTTATCCTTCTTCTTGCCGGAATGGGATAAGGCCTATTTTACAGCTCACCTTCTTATATTTTGAATGTGTCGCGGTTAGTTTATGAATTCGGCATATCGAGAAGAAACAACGATACGGCCAGATGGCCTGATAGTGGATCGAATACGCGAATAGAGAGCGATATACGTCTTGTCAAAATACGGGGCACTTATTGCAACCCCTAAAAACAAGGAATGAAACAGAGGCTATGTATTTACACCTTGCTCGCTTTGATGTTGGGGTGTGGGTTTTTCTACAGCCTCGTTAGGCGCTATAAGGATCACCTTATAGACTCGCATTACTAACAAATTGGCTACCCCGTAAGAGGATATCTTAAAATGGCAGAAGTAAAGAACCGAAACGACGATGAATTTCAGATAATTAAAGGAATCGCTAATAGCGGAAATGACGGCCCAGTATTGATGCTAAATCTGAACCGTTACTCTGCCGAGGCAGCGTTTCCGGATGGCGAGCTCTATAAGAGCTACATGTCATTCGTAGAAAAATTCGTTTCGGGAGTGGGTGCCAAAATACTTTGGCGTCACAGCGTTCTTGGCCATCCTGCAGGTGACCAGAAGCTCGACGAAGTACTGGCTGCGTGGTACCCGACTCATCAAGCGTTCCTAGATCTGTTCACCGCACCAGGTGCGGAAGAAAACTTTAGGTTGCGGGGTATCGCGGTCGAGTATGGGGTGATTCACCGGTTTCCCGGGGATGTAAGTCCATTTACTCCTTGATATTGGCTTCCGGAATATATGCATTTAATAAGGCCGTGAACTATCTGGCGCCTAACAAGCGACTGTGCTTAAAAGCAACCCATTTTCCTGCAGCTAATTATTCATTTGCCGCTTAAGGTGGCGTTACGCATACAATTGAGTAGTCTCATGGGAAGAGTTGGACGAAAGAAGAGAGTGAAGGCTTTCAGAAAGTCCTTAGGAATGGGTTTGAATATTCCTGCTTCTAAGGTCTTCGATAGTGTGAAACGCACAGACGTCTCGCCGAAGCGGAACACTAAGAACGACTTCATTTTCTATATGTACTAGGTGTCCACTTTATCCGGGGAAGATCATCGGTAGAGGGTATCCAAAAGTCCAGGGACCTGAAGCTATACACCGCCACCTAAAAGACTATTTATGAGCGTCATTTTTTATAGGGGGGGGGTGAGAATGGCTGTTGATGGGAGTAGCGAGAGTGGAGCTTTTTGGTTCAAGGGTAGCACTGGGGTAGCATCGAGGAAAAAGATACTTTGAGAACCAACTAGAAAGCTATGTAACTTGTTATTTTACATGCTTAAAAATGGTGCCCGGAGGCGGAATCGAACCACCGACACGAGGATTTTCAATTTGACTGGTGATTTTTAAACTTTAACTAAATCAGTCGCTTGCGGAGATTGCCCCTCGTTTTTGTACTCCTGAGTAGTTCAGATATGGTGGATATCCTTTGACTTTGACACAATCCCGGCACACTTCTCTGCGATGGATCGATAATGAAGCTTACTGCTCCCTCTATTAAAATAGAAAAAGATACTGGATTTGACCCAGAAATTGATATTTTTGGCCGGAAGAAATTCGGAGAACAACTGGCAAATATTGTTGAATCGACCAATGGCGAGATGGTTATTGCGTTAGATTCTCCCTGGGGCGAAGGGAAATCTACATTCATCCATATGTGGCAGGGCTACGTCGAAAATGATCGAGTAAATCGACTTAATACGATTTACTTTGACGCTTTTGCCAATGACTATCAAAAAGATCCCTTCCTTTCTTTAGCCTCCGAATTCTATGAATTTTTTGAAGAAAAGAATAGCAAGGCCGTTGAGTTTAAAACGGCGCTTGGTGGTGCTGCAAAATCCTTATTTCGGGGTGGTTTGAAGATGGGAGTTAGGAGCATTTCTGGTGGTATTTTAGATGGATCGGTTGTCGATACCGTTGGCGATCAAGTTTCTGCGTTATTGGCAGATCAGGTTGACGGTTTGGTGGAAGACCGACTGGCACATAATAGTGCAGATAAGGACGCGTTTGGTGAATTTGAGAAGTCTCTTAGTTCTACGATCAAAGAGCTTGTTGGTGATGGATCACTAGTTTTTATTATTGATGAGCTTGATCGCTGTAGACCAGATTTTGCCTTGGAATTACTGGAAAATATAAAACATTTTTATTCGGTTCCTAAACTCACTTTTATTTTAGTGACCAATAGGACGCAACTAGAGGCATCGGTTAACGCACGTTACGGGAGTGGTGTGGTTGCAAATCAATACTTGCAAAAATTCGTTCATTTGTGGTGCTCTCTTCCTAGGGCGACAGGCCGACGTGGGAATGACGGTGTTAAATACCTAGAGTACGTTATTGAGAGAATGACGATTGGTAATGAAATGATTTGCATTACGGCAAAGGAGATGATCGCTGATATTTTGGTATACGAAAGACTGTCCTGTAGGACGATTGAAAGAATATCTTCAAACTTTGCAGTAATTTGTAATGTTGCTGGGCATAGTTTGAACGATGATCATCAAAAAATTTGTGGCTATTTGTGTTTTTTAAAGGTAGTCCATTTAGATTTATTTGATCAATGTGTTAATAATAAAATAGATGCTATATCACTCCTCGAACAATCAGACATTAAAAATATACTCGAAAGAGCCGGGCGGGGAGGCGATACCTACCGTGAAGGCAGATTCATCACGTTATGTGAAATTATTAAATATGATCTTGCTGATGCCGCCGGGAAAAGAGCAATTGATGGTGTGAATAATCAGAATTTAAACCTCCAATTTTTACCACCAGGGATAATTAAAACCGTATGTTCATGGTTATCCAATTTTGAAACTCTTTAGTCACCATACTAAATAGGTGAGGATTTTGATTATTTAGTTTGCCGGGGAAGTCTTATGGATAAGGAATTTGGAAAACTTTCCCGGCAGCAGTTCCGGGAGTTTTATGCCCATTATTACGGTAGTGGCCTAGACAAGATCGAAGTCTTCAACCTTTTTAAGGAAAGGAATGAACAGTTAACAAAAGTACTGTCTATCACGGGCTCTTGGGGTTGTCTGTATGACTTGCCCGCAGCAGAGATTACCTTATTGTTTTTTCATACTTCAGGACTACTGCCTTTAATTGTGGAGGCTTGTCAGAGTGATGATCCCGAGCAGGGGTTACTCGATTTTCTTGAGTCTGATATAGAACCTGAGAGATTATCTGAGGAGAACGAAGCCTTAGCTCTGATTACATTTATGGCGATGGCAGGTAATTTTGAGGCAATAGGGGCATTTGGACAGTCTATTAGCGAGTTGGTTGATTGTGTTTCGAAAGGTGACGATGATGCCCTCTTCAATGCGGTAATAATGGATCGCACTGTTTTAGTGGCGGAGCCTATTGCCTGTCGTATCGCTTTGGCTCAAATGATGGACGATAACTCGTTTATGGATAGGCTTGCCAAAGCTATTACGAAGACTAAGCCCTCACGACCGAAAATTGAACTAGACGACACACGTTTTCTCTTGGACTTGTTGGAGAATGTTGCTGGGCTTGATAATTTATCGAATAAGATCGTGGATGAGTTGATTGCTGATGACCTTCAGGCCATACCTGGGGGCAACTCATATGACCGTATCAGTAAACTGCTAACCGAATTTCGTAATAAGTACAGGAAGTGAAATCGAGATTCCACTTCCTGGTGGTCAAAGTCATACATCAATAAATATAGCGCCGTGTTTAATCAACTACGGAGCTATAAATATGAATAACCCTTCAAAACCCAAAAACGAAGCCGCCTCAACGGGCGGGTGTCAGGAAGGCAATGCCGATCTGATACCTGCCCGTTTAGGTGGCAACCAGGAATCAGGCAGTGCGCCCCTTAGTAACACAGCACCTGCAAAATACATATCATCCGATTCTGGCACCCAAATTCTTCGCTGCGGAGTGGATAGTCTTTATCTGAGCTACAGAGGATCGTTACGAACTGAGGTCGAGTTGTGTCTTGATCGGCTAAAGGCTCTCGCCAAGAGCGATGAAGCTGCCGAAAAAGCTCAGGCTGTCTATGAGGTGGGCAACCACTGCTTTGAGGTCTTTGGTGGTGGTAGGGGATGGTTTCCCTTTGTTATAAAAGATAATTGGTTCAATCTTCAGCTGTCGCGCTCTACCACTACACGTCTACCTTTGGCGATGGTGCAGATATCCAGTGAGGTGTTGACCAGGGCTGGATTACAAGCGTCTATCGCTGCGGCTGATGCTGTGATTCATCAGTTGGGTCGAGTAGATGCTCCAGCGAACCTGAGTCGTGTTGATTTGTGCGTGGATTTTCAGACGGATGTGGTTCTTGAACGTATTCCTCGCGATACTTGGGCGACGCGTTCGCAGTTATTTCAGCAATATTGGAAACAAGAGCAGTATTCGGGTTGTGTGTTTGGGCAAGGTGGCGATATGTCCTGCCGTTTGTATAACAAAACCTTGGAAATTGAAACATCGGGTAAAACTTACCTTTTTGATATCTGGAAGAACGCTGGCTGGAAGGATGATAGCCCCGTCTGGCGTTTAGAGTTTCAGTTCAAACGCTCTGTGCTTAGAGAACTTAATGTGCTGACCGCTAATCAATTAGCCCTTAATTTAAAGGGTCTGTGGAAGTATGCCACTGAGTCCTGGTTGCGATTGCTGTTACCGAGTGCTGATACTAATCGTGCGCGCTGGCCTAACCATTCTTTGTGGTGTGTGCTGAGTGATCAGCCCTGGGGAGACACGACGCACGAAGCTTTATACCGTGTATCTAAGTCCCGTGTCCCGTCTGATGAACGGCTATTTGTGCAGGGCTTAGGCCCGGTGACATCTTTTATGGCAAGAGAAAATATCCTGGATATTGATCAAGGCTTTGACGAGTTTAAGAAACAAGCCCATCTTTTTCATCGCAGGCGAAGTCAACAAAGCGACCAGACCTTACCAAGCTATGTTCGGGAAAAGGTCACTGGAAAGTCGCGCAAGTACAATCAACTCTTCGACCCTCAATACGCCCAGGATAGAGCCGATGCCTATCTAAAGGCAAAGGAGGGAGAGTGAAACATGCGTACTTTGACGCTAGAAGATGCCGCTCTGTTTCTGCATATGTCGCCGCAAGTACTGTGTCGCAAGGCGCGGGAAGGCAAGGTGACTGCCGCCAAGCCGGGCAAACGTTGGGTGTTTATCGAAGACGATCTTGTCTCTTACCTGCGTTCGCTCTATTCTTGCCCTGGGCAATCTCCGCGAAGTGGCTGTAAGGAGGATACCTTATGGCAATATACAGACGCGGAACCACGTGGTGGGTTAGATTCACAGCCCCAAACGGGCAGCGAATACGCCGCTCTGCTGGGACTGAGGACAAGCAAAAAGCCCAGGAATACCACGATAGGCTGAAAGCTGAGCAGTGGCGTGTTTATCAGCTCGGTGAAAAACCAAGGCGCACCTGGCAGGAAGCTGCGGTACGTTGGTTACGGGATAGGGACTACAAAGCAGATCATTTGAGGGATAAGGCCAAGTTGCGCTGGTTGGATCGGCATTTGGGTGGATTATATCTCGACGAAATTTCTCGTGATGTGATTGATCGATTAGCTGATACTAAGAAGTGCGAGAGTAGCCCGTCCACAGCCAATCGGCACCTGGCGTTGATACGTGCGATATTGCGTGCAGCGAGGGATGATTGGGAGTGGATTGATAAAATCCCTCGGATACGCTTATACCCGGAACCGAAGAAACGTGTACGTTGGATCACTCAGGATGAGGCCAGGCAGTTGTTAGTGCAGCTGCCGACGCACTTGGCTGATATGGCGGAGTTCACGCTTGCTACCGGGCTTCGGCAGCGTAACGTGAGTTATCTTCGTTGGGATCAGGTTAGCTTGGAGCGCCGTATGGCATGGATTCATGCTGATCAAGCGAAGTCTCGCAAAGCGATAGCTGTCCCGCTCAATGCGGATGCTTTGCGGATCATTCAACGCTGGCAGGGAAAGCATCCTGATTATGTCTTTGTTTATCAGGGGCATCCTGTGGATCGCACATCAACGAAGGCTTGGTACGCAGCACTTGAGCGTGCAGGCATTAGTGATTTTCGTTGGCATGATTTGCGTCATACCTGGGCTTCATGGCACGTACAGCAGGGAACGTCACTCCAGGAGTTAATGGAGTTGGGTGGTTGGGCATCGTTTGAAATGGTGTTGCGCTATGCTCATTTATCCGGTGAGCGTCTGCGTGGAGCGGTGAACCGTCTTGAAGGCACAATTCTGACACAGTCAGAATCGGAGCAACATTTAAAATTAGTAGTAACTAACTGATTTTAATGGTGCCCGGAGGCGGAATCGAACCACCGACACGAGGATTTTCAATCCTCTGCTCTACCGACTGAGCTATCCGGGCATTTGGAAGGCGCGTATTAAACCGTTTACGGGTTCCCCCGTCAAGGCGTGATGACAGATTAATTACTCGGGGCGACATATCCTTCGGCGGCGTCGTAGTCTTCGCCAGAGAGAAACTTATCGCGCTGCTCATTGAGGTAGGTGCGGGCGGTCATATCCATCATGTTGAGCTGCTTTTCGTTAATCAGCATGGTTTGATGGGCGACCCATTCATCCCAGGCCTGTTTCGAGACGTTATCGAAAATATCCTGACCTTTTGGGCCGGGAAAAGGAGGGGTGGGGAGTCCTTCGAGATCTTTTTTTAATTTACGACAGAATACGGTGCGGCTCATGGTTCATTCTCTTTAAAAAGGCTGTTTTCAAATGGGTGGCACAGTATAAAACCCCACTGCTCAGGGGCAAGCGAATTTATGGTTTGAGTTTATGCAGCAGGGCGAGGATAGGGGCGGGCAGTCCTATTTCACCGTGCGCAGTTGGCTCAACCCAGCGTTGATTGCTGTCGGCAATGCGAGTGACTGAATTCTGCGTGTCGATGTACACGGGCGTATAGTCGAGATGAAAGTGACTAAAGGTGTGGCGTAGTGTATCTGCCAGTTGGTATTTCTTGATGTTGATACCAAAACGCTGACAGGTGGTTACCAGTTCAGCTTCGTTGGCACATTCGGGGAAGCTCCACAGCCCGCCCCATAGGCCACTGGGTGGGCGTTGTTGCAGTAATATTTTGCGTTTCTTGTTGCGAATAATCAGCAACAGGGTCTGTCGAATGGGGAGTACTTTGCGGGCTTTTTTTCCGGGGTACAACTGAGTTTCATCCTGTTTGAGGGCTTGGCAGTCAGAATTGACGGGGCACTGTGTGCAAGCCGGTTTACTGCGGGTACATAGGGTGGCGCCGAGATCCATAATGGCCTGGGTGTAGTCGGCCGTTCTTTGGGGCGGCGTGTTGTGTTCGGCAATATCCCACAGTTGTTTAGAGACTGCGGCTTTGCCCGGCCAACCGGCAATAGCGTGATGGCGAGCGAGTACGCGTTTCACGTTGCCATCGAGAATGGAACAGTGGCGATGGTAGGCGATAGCGCAAATGGCGCCGGCAGTGGAGCGGCCAATGCCCGGTAACGTTTGCAATTGCTCGACACTGTCGGGGAAAACACCGTCAAACTCGGCACTGATAATTTGTGCGGTTTTATGCAGGTTGCGAGCACGCGCGTAATAACCGAGCCCCGTCCACTGGTGCAGTATTTCGTCGAGAGGCGCCTTAGCCAATGTCTGTACATCGGGGTAGGCGTTGATCATGCGCTGATAGTAGGGAATGACGGTGCTGACCTGAGTTTGCTGTAGCATGATTTCCGATAGCCAGACCCGGTAGGGGCTGATATCGCGCTGCCAGGGCAGGTCTTTGCGACCATGCCGGTCAAACCAGCGGAGCACTCGTTGCGAGAAGGCAGTTTCTGTCTGTGTGTTAGATGGCATCTGTTTAGCGTCCCAAAAGACCTTTTAGGAGGCCTTTTAAGGCCTCTTCAGACTCTTCGTTGAGTCCACTTTTTTCGTCGATTTTGTCGAATAATTTGTCCTGCAGGACTTGTTTGACAAAGTCACCGTCGGGTTTACAGCTACCACCCCCCGCATCGGCAAAACTGTCTTTGCAGCGTATGGGAATATCTTTGTCGCGTACCCGTTTACTTTTCACCAGACAGCCTTGTTCGCTGGTGTGGTCGCCGTTGAGTCGAGAAACCGCCAGCACGTCGAAGCGCTCTGTGCCGAGGTCGACAAGGCCGTTGCCGCTGAGGCTAATATTGCCTAATCCGGCGGTGTAGTTTTCAATCAACACTTGCTTGCCGTTGAACCTTATTGAAGCCTGTACGTCATTGAGGTTGGAGCCCTGGGGCCAGTCGCTTTTGCTCGGTATGCGTTCGATAAGCGCGGCAATATCGCAATAACTGCGTTCAATATTGAAGGTGGTCAGGTAAGGTTTAACGAGATCAATCTTGCCATTGGCCTGTAAAGACTGGTGAAGTTGCTCGGCATTGTGACCGCTGGTTTGGCCTTGCAAGGTTGCCGTCAGTTTGCCAGTCAGAGTCGCTTCATCGCTAGTGGCGAGCAGTGCTTCGCCCACAGCGAGTTCGCTGACCGTCGTAGAGAACTGCACTTGTGGCTCTTTGCGCTGCAGGTTAATCGTAGCGGTGGCCTTAATGTCGCCATCAAATATATGGGCTGCTAGCTGTTTAACCTGGACAATATTATTCGCAGCTTTGACCTGTAGTTGTAGTTTTTCAGCTGCGATGCTGTCGAATGTGACGCCGTCGAGGCTAATCTCCAGATTGGCATTGCCGTCGCCGACCCAAAGCAGGGGTGCAACAAGTGGGGCAAAAATTAATGTGGGTTCGGTGTTAGTAGCCGTGTTAGTTTGTGTTTCATCGGTATTACTGGTGTCAGTGCTGTTTATATAGCGATTTAAATCGATAGTGCTGCTGTGCAGTTGCAGGGCTACCTTGCGCGTTGGTCCGAGATCGATTTCTGTAGTGCCCGCCACTGTGATGTCGTCGAGTGTGAGCTCTAACTGACTAATGGATATTGATTTTTCATTGCCTTTAATCTTCAGCTTGAGACTGGCTTGTTGCAGTGCTTGTTGGTCGGGAAATGTGGGTAGTTCTATAGCCCAGTTTGTTAGCACTTTGCTTAAAACCAGCGGCGGTACGTCTATTTCTCCCTCAAAAGTCAGGCTATCGTTGACGCTTTGTGCTGACAGTGATGCCTGCAAGGTGGCACCTGCACTGTTGAGCTGTAAGTCCGATATTTGCAGCTGGGGGGTATCCAGCTGCTCGGCGGAAAGGGCGCCGACACGCATTTCAATAGCCGGTTTATTGGGGAGTAATAATTCAAGCACGGTATTACTCAGAGTAAAGGCCTGGGTGTTTTGCGCCACGCTCGCATCGGTGTCGAGTACGACCGCTATCGGCTCGGGCAGAGCGGGGTCGCTATAGTTAAAACGGGCTTTGAGCTTGAAAATATCTCCGTCAAGATTCAGTCCTTGAATGTGCAGGTTAATGTCGCTTAACTGCTGCGGGCTTGTGGCATTAGCCGTTGGTGGTAGTTGCAAACGACTATTGCTAATTTCCAAACTTTCAATTGCTAGCGTGAAAGCGGGGGGAGCATCGTCGGTTTCTGTGGTGTCGGCAGTGTCAGGCTGGTGTGTGTTGGAGGCGGCGCCGAGCGGGGCAGCAGCCGTATTGGCGGCTTGTTCCGCTGTGGTGAGTTGGATATCGGCGCCGTCTAAATATATCGCCTTCACCGATAACTGCCGTTGCAATAAAGGCAGCCAGGCAAGGCTGAGGTCCACTTGATCAAAGCTAATTGCCGGTATTTCAGCGCGGGGACTGGTAATCCGGGTGGCACCAATGCTGAGAGCCAGGTTGGGTAGCAATTGCCAACTGAGTTCACCGTCAATATCGAGCGTAATATCCTGTTCTTGTGCCAGCTCGGCCAGTTGGGGTTTGTAGCTGTTAGGGTCGACGGCAAAGACAAGGTAGGCGAGCCCTATCGCGACCAATAGTACTAGTACGGCAAGAGTACCAAGAATCCATTTAATGATTTTCATTGAGAAGGGGCCTTATCGCTTAGGTGATATGCTGCCAATTAGCAGTATTAGAGCGTGATACATCGCAGGGGTTCAACAGCTCACGTTTAAAACTGAGCTTTCGTTTCAATTTTCGAGAAATCACCGTGCCGTCTGTCAGGCCGCTGGCCGCTTTAAGGGTGTGTCCGTATAATGCCCGCTGGCTGGCTGTTGCTGTGACGACAGTTGTTATAAGCCTGGCTGAACCGGAGACTAAAATGAGTGAACGCAAGGCGACTGTGAGTCGTGACACCCTCGAAACCCAAATAACTGTCGCCGTTGATCTCGATGGCACAGGAGCGGCTGACTTCGATACTGGCGTGCCCTTTCTCGAGCACATGCTCGACCAAATCGCGCGCCATGGCTTAATTGATCTATCGGTGCAGGCAAAGGGTGATACTTATATTGACGATCACCACACGGTGGAAGATATCGGTATTACCTTTGGTCAGGCTCTGGCCAAAGCACTGGGGGATCGCAAAGGTATTTATCGCTACGGCCACGCTTATGTGCCGCTGGATGAAGCGCTGTCGCGGGTAGTTATCGACTTTTCGGGGCGCCCTGGCTTAGTCCAGGATGTGGTTTACACTCGCGCTCGTGTCGGCAATTTTGATGTCGACCTGGTGTCGGAGTTTTTTCAGGGCTTCGTCAATCACGCTGGCGCCACGCTGCATATCGACAACCTGCGTGGCAGTAACACCCACCACCAGGTTGAAACGGTGTTTAAAGCCTTTGGTCGCGCATTGCGAATGGCCCTTGCCCCCGACCCCCGCATGGCAGGGCTAATGCCTTCCACCAAGGGCACCCTGTAGTCAGGGTCGCGGTGAGTCTGTGACAGCAAACGAGTAAAATTATGAGTGATTTTCGCACCCGCATCGCCGTTCTCGATTACGGTATGGGCAATCTGCATTCCGCCGCTAAAGCGCTGGAGCATGTGGCGCCCGGCGACCATATCGTCGTCACCTCTGACCCGATGGAAGTGGCGCGGGCCGACAAGGTCGTTTTCCCCGGTGTTGGTGCTATTCGTGATTGCATGGCAGAAATTCGTCGCCTGGGTTTTGATGACCTGGTTGCAACAGCCATCGCTGAAAAACCGGTGTTGGCAATATGCGTCGGCATGCAGGCCGTGATGGGCCACAGTGAAGAAAACGGTGGGGTCGACTGTCTCGATATCATACCTGGCAAGGTGCGCTATTTTGGCGATAACCTGCACGCAGCCGATGGCGAGCGTTTAAAAGTACCGCACATGGGTTGGAATAAAGTGCACCAGAGCATCGACCACCCGGTGTGGCATGGCATTGCGCAAGATACTCGCTTCTACTTTGTACACAGTTATTACGTCGAGGCCGAACGCAGTAGTGATGTCGCCGCGACGTGTGATTATGGCCCCCAGTTTGCCGCCGCCCTGACTCGGGGTAACCTTTTTGCCGTGCAGTTTCACCCGGAAAAGAGCCACACCGCCGGACTGCAATTATTGAAAAACTTTGTTAACTGGGATGGTGAAAACTAAAGCGCCAGGCACCTATTAATCGTTTGTCGTTCATCGTTCGATTGATTCAACCTATTGAAAGAGAATACCCCAATGCTAATTATCCCCGCGATTGATCTTAAAGACGGCGAATGCGTGCGCCTGCGTCAGGGCCGTATGGAGGACTCCACTGTGTTTTCTGACGACCCGGTTACCGTTGCCGGGCGCTGGGTCGACGCTGGGGCTCGTCGTCTGCATTTGGTCGACCTCAATGGTGCGTTTGCGGGGCAGCCCGTGAACGGTGAAGTGGTGAAAGCCATTGCCAAACGCTATCCCGATTTGCCAATCCAGATTGGCGGCGGTATTCGCAGTGGCGAAACTATTGAGGCTTACCTGCAGGCCGGTGTCGACTTCGTCATTATCGGCACGAAAGCGGTAGAAGAGCCCGATTTTGTTACGCAAATGTGCCAGCAATTTGCCGGTCATATTATTGTCGGCATCGACGCCAAAGCGGGTTTAGTGGCCACCGATGGCTGGGCCGAAGTCAGTGATGTTAAAGCCACTGACCTGGCCAGGCGCTTTGCCAGCGATGGCGTCAGCGCTATTGTCTACACCGACATCGATCGCGATGGCATGATGCAGGGGGTGAATGTCGAGGCCACTGTTGCTATGGCCAAGGCCTCGCCTATTCCCGTCATTGCCTCTGGGGGGATTACCAATATGGATGATATTCGTGCCCTCAAAGCGGCGAGCGAAGCGGGCATTCTCGGTGCCATAACGGGCCGTGCGATTTACGAAGGCACGCTGGACGTGCGTGAAGCGCAGCTGTTTTGTGATGCCTGAAGCAGCTTGGTGAATGGCTTGTTTTTAGACGTGTGTTTATTGAACTTACGTTGACCCGAGATCAGAGTTAATCCTAAAAACATCAGCGCAAGACTTGCAGGTTCCGGAACACTGACTCGGTATAGCGTTGTTGTGCCGCTTACTTCGTTGGCGACAGCGAGGTAGCTGTTGCCATCAAAACTCTCTGACGCGCCAATAGTGATAAGCCCTTCTGGACCACTATCGCCAACGCTTGAAATAAGTTCGACGAAAAAAGGTGACGAAGGATCAGAGATATCGAAGGCCATAATGGCATTTGAGCGCTCCAGACCGATAAAGGCAAACCAGTGGTCAAGTAGTTGCAGAATGGCGACACCCTCTGGTTCAGGGCCTTTGTTGTCTTCCCGCCCTTCAGCCCAGAGTGCTGGAAATTGGTCAATAAGTAGTTGCTCAATCATATCGCCGCTATCCCAAACAAGCGCTCCAGCGTCGTCCCAGATCGAAAATGAGCGGCCACCATACGACAAAAGCTGGTCATAATCGCCGTCACCATCTGTATCGCCGTCGATGCTTGATACTTGTAGTCGACCGAGTACGTCATCGTTTTGTAAGGCCGTTGCATTCGGGAAGATATTGGGATCTAAGGTCAACTTAGAAATGCGTGAATCTTCATCTCTAGCGTCTCCTTCATTTGCCGTCACTAAAAAATCTTTACCGCCGATGTTATAGCTGGCGATGGCATCAGGCTGGTACATGCCGGCCAGTTGATTAAACGTATTGATCTGATCGATGCCATCTTTGTCAGATGCATCAAGCCCTTGACCTGAAAGGCTATGGTCTTTTGTGCCGAGGGGAACTAACGTGGGTGTCTTGCTGGTATCGCTAAGATCTATAATGGCTAGACTGTTATTCTCCTGAAGGGTGACATAGGCTTTACTGCCGTCTTTGGAGAGCGCAATATATTCAGGCTCCAGGTCTTGGCTGGTGGACTTGCCAGGGAAAAGTCGGACCCCAAGAGATTTGAGTGTAGCTTCGTCGCCATTTAAAGCGGTAAAGCCTACTGTCTCTGTCGTTGCGCTACTGATTCCAGACGATATATCGACAACGCTCACGCTTCCGTTTGGATCAATTCCTGAGCTTGCCTCGCCTTCATTCGCAACAATGATTTTTTTCCCATCTGGTGTAAAGGTCAGCATATCAGGCAGCGAGCCGACGGAAACAGAGTGAAGAACTGGAGAGCTGAGTGCGCTATTGGCGTTGAATAGCTTAACCGTTCCGAGATCGGTTTTCGTGTTACCTTCAACCGCAACAGCGACCACACCCTGTTTAATGGCTACACTGTTGGGAGAGCCGCCGAGGTCTATGCGGCCTTTATCAGCACCTGTTTTAGCGTCGATTATATTCAAGCTATTGTTATCGGAGTCGGTGACAAAAAATAAAGCGGTCGACTTCTCATAAGCGACTATTTCGGCGACGTCGGCTTGATGTGTCCAGACGGCTTCGTACTGAAACCCGAGTGGTGCTGCTAAAGCCTGGCTGGCGGAGCCAGCGACAAGGATAAGGGATAATGCAATGGCACTTTTTTTCATCAGAAAACCTTTGTGGTCGATAAAATTTAAGTGCCAACACTATTGGATGATTGTTGCAAAATTGTGATGAGGGTCGCAGAAAGTTTAACAATGCCATTTTAGTCAAATGGCATTGGCAGGCTTTTTTGATTTGCCTGGAAGTCAGAACCTAGCGCAAGCCAGGGCTTAAGGGTTTTGACTCCGGCGTTCATCCCTGAACAAAACGTTGAATATTTGCGTCGTAGCTCTACTCAAAAATCTCTTCTAAAAAATTCACTAAGCTTGCCCACGAGCGGCGTTCCGCTGTGGCGTTGTAAGCCATACCCATTTCCGGGCTGGCGGCAGCGGGGTTGGTGAAGGCGTGGAGGGTATTACCGTAGACATGGATCTGCCAGTCAGCACCAGCTGCGGTCAGCTCTTTTTCCAGCGCTATAACCGATTCAACGGGCACCATCGGATCTTCATGACCGTGCAGGCATAACACCTTGGCGCTGATTTTATTACCTTCGGTATTACCCGGAGCCAAAAATAAACCGTGGAAGCTGACGGCGCCGAGAATGTCGCCACTGGTGCGGGCCAGATCGAGGGAGCACAAACCCCCGAAGCAGTACCCCGTGCTGGCCATTTTCGCGGCGTCGACTTCAGGTTGTTGACTGGCCGTGGATAAGGCCGCCGCCATGCGCTGTTGCAGAGCGGGGCGGTTTTCCATAAAGGGATTCATCAGGGCACCGTTTTCATCCGGGTCACTCCCTAAAACGCCTTTGCCGTACATATCCAACGCGAAACCCACGTACCCTAGTGCCGCCAGTTTGTTGGCTTGAGCGCACTCAAAATCACTGCGTCCAGCCCAGGTGTGAGCAATGATGACACAGGGGCGCGGTCCGCTAATGGCGTCGTCATAGGCGAGGTAGCCTTCAAGCAAGGTGTCGCCGTCGGTGTATTCTACTAGGCGGTGTTGAATAGACATGATGTTTTTCTCCTTTCAATTAATTGCTGGTGTTGTTTCTGTAAGTGGGTAACCAGTCCTCCATTAGCCAGCGCAGGCCGTGGTAAACAGCGCCGAGGCGAATATGCTCACGTTCTAAGATGAGGTGTAGACACTTGGCTTGCGTGCCGGTGGCGCTTGATTTTGCCATCCAAACCGTGCCGACAGGTTTTTCTTCGGTGCCGCCGCCTGGGCCAGCAACGCCGGTAAAACTGAGGCTGATGTCGGCGTTAAAGCGAGCCAATGCGCCTTCCGCCATCTGTCGAGCGACGGCTTCCGATACGGCACCTTCCTCTTTTAATGTCTGTGCAGATACGTCGAGAAAATCTTCTTTTACGGCGTTAGCATAGGATACAACACCACCCAGAAAATAATCAGAAGAGCCCGCTGCGTCAGTGACAGTTTTCGCTGCCAGACCGCCAGTGCAGGATTCAGCGAAGGCGAGTTTGGCACGACCTTGCTGCATGAATGTGGTGAATAGCTCGGCGGTGGATCGGGCAGAGTAGTCGAGGAGGTAGTCGCCAAGGTGTTGCTCAGCAAAGTCGCACAGCGCCGCTGCTCGCTTGGCATCCGGACGGTAGAGCTTGACTTCCATTTCTGGGAATGCCTGACGGAAGCTGACTTCGCCCCATTCCTTCGTCCACGGGGCGAGGCGCTCGGCAAGATCAGATTCTCCCAGCCCTAAAA
This sequence comes from uncultured Gammaproteobacteria bacterium, assembly GCA_913058345.1. Lineage (GTDB taxonomy): Bacteria > Pseudomonadota > Gammaproteobacteria > Pseudomonadales > Porticoccaceae > Reddybacter. The sequence goes on along the minus strand of CAJXQR010000007.1, from coordinate 126,493 downwards.
AGCGAATAAACAAATCATCCTGTGCGACGACAGTACCGCCGGTTCGCTCTGCCAAAAAGGCGTGAAGCATTGGCTGCAGTTCGCGGGGTGGGCCAGGGAGGGCCACGATAGTTTTCGTTGCACCGTCGAGTTCAAAGGTGCAGCTAAACCCTGGTGCAGTGCCATTAGGGTTGGCCAATATGGTTGCGCCAGCAGGTAACATGGCCTGTTTGCGGTTGTTTTCGCCGCAGTCGAGTTTGTATTTGGCGAACAGGGCGACAATGGCTTGCCAGCTTGCTTCATCGAAGGTGCGTTCGACGCCGGCGAGTTCGGCGGCGATTTCTGCCGTTAGATCATCTTCAGTAGGGCCAAGGCCGCCGCTGATAAACAGGAAATTGGCACGCTCCAGTGCAGTGCGCATGACAAACATTAGATCTTCACGGCGATCGCCAGCCGTCATCATCATTTCAATATTAAAGCCGTGTTCACCGAGGGTGGTGGCAAGAAAGCGATTATTGCCGTCGGCGATTTCGCCACGTAGTACTTCTTCGCCGGTGCTTACCAGGCAGGCACTTAATGTTTGTTTGCTTGTCATGTTGGTTTCCATCATTAAAAGAATTTTTCGGCTTATTGTAAGGTCTGGATACTAGTAGCAAGGAACAGTTGTGGTGTGCCGTCTAAAAAAGACCCAGAAATTGCGCTCAAATCAGAAGTGATTGTAGAGAATAAAATCGTAGAACTATAACAAATTTTCCAGTGCTTCGATGAGTTTCGGGTAGTTGTTAAGAGAGCGCTTTATTGCCGGTATGTCGAAAGCGTCGATTTCCATGATGAGTTGCTCGGCGTAGCTGCTTATTGGCGCGAGGGGGTACTGTTCGCATACTGCTGTTAAGGACTCCGCAAACTTTAGAATGTCTGAAATGTTGTTGTTGTGTAAAACGTGTTGATGGTGTTCAGATAGCGCGGTGAGTCTTTTGACGGCGAAAGGCAATACTTCGTATTCCGTATCTGATACATTGATTTCGTGCTCTATACCCAGCTCGGGGCTTTCTGCGCTGACTTCAAAAGGTAAGAATTTGCAGAGCTCATCCGTTAATTCTTTTTTCGTTGCAGGTTTCCTTAGATAGCCATCAAAATTATGGCTTTTAATTTGCTGGAATTCATCTGTCATAACTGAGGCAGTTAAAGCAATTATGGGTGTGCTAGAAAATTCTTTTATTTGACGTGCCGCTTCGTAACCATCCATAACAGGCATGCGGATATCCATTAATATCAAATCGAACGCCTGGCTCTTAGCTAGCTCGACTGCTTCGAGGCCATTCTGAGCAGTGATGAGTTGCACAGGTGTTGCTAAAAAACTTTCAACAATTAGTTCTCGATTATCCTGGACATCATCGACAACTAAAACCTTTGCTGGTAGAAACAGGAGTGAGTTTTCATCTTCAGGGGCTTCATTACTCAGCGCTGCACAGGCGGCACTGGATGCAATATCGATATCATGTAAGGTGACAGTAAACGTTGAGCCTTGACCGAGTGAGCTGGATAAGGATAAAGATCCGTTCATCATTTCAATGAGCCGTTTGCTGATGGATAGCCCGAGCCCTGTGCCACCATAGCGATTCCTATCTTGCTCATGAGATTGTGTGAACTCTTCAAAAATATACTGTTGTTGATCTTGGGATATGCCAATGCCGGTATCTTGAATATGGATAATCAAATTAACTGTGTTAGGTGTCTTGCTCTCACAATCTGCCAATACCTGTAAACGTATTTCGCCTTGATGGGTGAATTTGACCGCATTACCCAGTAAGTTGAGCAAGACTTGGCGTACGCGCGTAGCGTCTAAATAGAGATTCTCTGGTATCGTTGGATCGATATTGATGTCAAGGCGAATATTTTTTTCGGCCAGTTTTAGTTTGAAAATATCTGCCAGGGAATTAATGAGTTCTGTTGGATTGCAGGGGTGTTTATCCAGTTCTAATTTGCCAGCCTCAATTTTAGATAAATCAAGGATGTCATTGATTAAGACGAGTAAGTTGTTGCCGGCCGATTGAATCGTTTTAATATAAGATTTTAGTTTTTTCTCATGAACTTGTTCATATAACAAGCTGGTAAAGCCAAGAATGGCGTTCATGGGTGTGCGGATTTCATGGCTCATGTTAGCGAGGAATTGAGATTTGGCAAGGCTTGCTGTTTCTGCGTGTTCTTTCGCTTCATTGAGTGCTGTCTCGATTTCAAATCGTTTGGTCATGTCGACAGCGATAGCAAGCATTGCTGGTTGATCGTGATAGGTGATGGGTTGAATTGATAGCATCATCGATTTTATATCACCATTAAGCTCTTTTATGGGGACAATCTTTTGTTCTACTTTTCCCGTTTCAGCGATCTCTTTTAAAATGCCTTCCCGCTCGGTCACGTTAGTATAGAAATCACTCATGTTGTAGTGACTGATATCGTCTAAAGGGATGTTGTGATCATTTGATGCTTGTGGATTGGCGTTTAGAATTGAGCCGTCCATTGAAGTTACGATAATTTGTAGCGGCGCGTTGTCGATGAGAGTTTGTAGTTGTTGCTCAGCATTTTTTCTGAGTTGAACTTCTTTCGCGAGCTTTCTATTCCAGTAAATAATAAATAGAAAAATAATAGAGAGGATCGCGAGGATTTGTGAAAATAACCAATAGTTCGTTTTTTCCTTAAAGACTGGCTTTCCCCAATGACTCAAAATTTCTTGTTTTTCACGAGGACTGATACTGGAAAGGGCGCGGTTGAAAAGCTGGGTAAGAGGGGCAAATTCTTTTTGCATGCCAAATGCCAGTTTTGTATTGAATTCTGTCTTGCCGACAATTCGGATGTTGTTAATCCCCAATTCGGCGATATTATAGCTAGCCTGAGCGAGTGTTGCTAAAAACACATCTATTTTTCCGGTGGATACGGCAGTCAGTCCTTCCTTAACAGTTTCGACGCTCTCAAAATGAATAGTAGGGTATTTTTCCAAAACGTCTGCGGTGTAACCGTAGCTTTTGATTAAAGCGATTTTCTTGTCAGAGACCTGGGCGATTTCATCGACATAATCCTGATTGTTTCTCATGATTATAACGAGCGGGCTCGATATATAGTCTTGTGTGATTTCGAGCCTAGACCTTAACGGCGAGTTGGTGGCCACGGACAACACGTCAACTTGGTTTGCATTGAGCTTTTCGACGGATTCTCGCCAGGTTTTGGTCCGTACGATCTCAAGCTTTATACCTAATCGCTGTTCGATTATTTTGAGGTGTTCAGCAGCTATGCCGATATAGTTGCCCTGTTGATTAAACGCTTCATAGGGTAACCAGTTTGGATCACCCGCAAATCGGATAACCGGGTGATCCCGCAGCCACGCCTGCTCTCTTTGGCTTAAAATGATGCGCGCGGGTGCTCTATGAGCGCTGACCCCAAGCCATTTTCCATGTAATTCCTGTTTTTTTCGTTCTGGTATGGCCGTAAAAGCTTTGTCAAGAATCGTGGCTAAGATAGCGTTATCATGAGAGGCGGCCATGTGTAATTTTCTTGATGATGACGGTCTCAGCGGTTCAAAAGGCCGTATCGTTGTAATACTATGTTTTTTCAACAGATAGCTGATAACAGGGTGGGCATCTACCAATATGTCAGCCTTGCCTTCAATGACGCTTTCTATGGCCTCCATTACATTGTTGACTTGAAGAACATCTATATTTGGATAGCTATTCTCTATCGTATCGATATATAAAAAACCCTTTGGAATGGCGATTGTTTTCCCGGTTAAGTCTTCGACCGTTGCAACATTAAGATCATCCCTGATAAATAAATAATCGATCATCTCCTGGTATGGCTGTGTTAAATGAAAAGATTCATTGCGTTCTTTGGAATAATAAATCGCCGGTAGCAAATCGAGTTGAGCAGTTTTTAGTTTATCGATCAGGTTGGGCCAGTTGTCGAAGCTGGGCGTAAATGTCAGCCCGGTAATATTGGCGATTTCGGAGAGATAGTCGCGGCTGATACCATCATGTTGACCCTGTTGGTTGATAAAGTCATAGGGAGGCCAGTCCCTCTCGGCGCCATAGTGAATAGCGGGGTGCAGGCTTATCCAGCGTTGTTCTTCTTCTGTCAATTTTAGTGAGTGGAGGCCTCGAGCATCTCTGTTTCCCAACCATTTATTGTAGATGGCGCGTTGCTCACCTTCAGAGATGGCGTCAAGCCCTTTCTGTATGATCGAAGCCAGCTCTGGAAGTTGTTTTCGAGTTGCGATGTGAATGTGTTTCTTGCCCAGATAGCTAGTCGATTTAAAAGGTACAATTGTGTTTATCCCTTTCTTTTCTATGGTGTAGATCAGTGAACCGTAGGTGTCATACAGTAGCTCTGCTCGTCTCTCCAGAACCGCGTCGACGGCCTCACGAAAAGTATTGACTTCTAAAATGTGTATTTCTGGGAAGTGCTGTTGTAAAAATTGTATGTGGGCATAGGCTTTGGGGATGGCAACGCGCAGGCCTTTTAGGTCTTTAAATGTTTTTGCGTTTAAGTCATCGCGTATAAAGAAAAAATCCAAAACTTCGAAATAGGGTGTCGAAAGATTGAAATCACGGTTGCGCTCTTCGGTGTCGTAAACAGCACCGAGAAGGTCAATTTTATTATCCCGTAATTTTTGTAGGTTGGTGCTCCATGGGGCGATACTCACCTCAAATTGCAATCCGGTTTTTTGAGCGATCAGTTGTAGGTAGTCATTGGCGATACCGCTGTATTTCCCCCGTTGATTTTGAAAGTTAAACGGAGCCCAATCTGGACTGCCGCCAACGGTGACAATGGGGTGAGCTTTGATCCAGTTTTTTTCTGAAGGGGTCAATTTTTCGTTGATTACGGTGTTCGGCGTGGTGTCGCTAGCATGGCTGAGGCCAGCTAATAAAGTTAGCATGACCAGACTTAATACGCACCGGAGGGGGCATTGTCGACATTTTACGATGCGGTTTTCCTGCATGCTTTTGCCTGGAGTTAGTCGCTAAGTCAGTTCAGTCTGTGAGTTTTGTTATCGCCGTAAATTCGTCAAGGTGCTCTAGAAATATGGTTATCAGTTCTGGGTCGAACTGGGTACCGTCGTGATCTTTTATGTATTCGACGGCCTCATCGATTTTCCAGGCTTCTTTGTACTGGCGTGCATGGGTTAAGGCATCAAATACGTCGGCGAGGGCGACAATTCGCCCATAAATGTGTATCTCTGGGCCTTTTAGCCCCCTCGGATAACCTTTGCCGTTCCATTTTTCATGATGTTCGTAAGCAATGGTTGCGGCGGCTCTCATCAAATTTCGCTCTGAACGCTTGAGTAAGTGATAGGCGTTAGCGGGATGGGCTTGCATTTGAATAAATTCGTCTTCGGTATAACGTCCTGGTTTGTGCAGTATTTCGTGGGGAATTGTCATTTTCCCAATGTCATGCATAGGCGCGGCATAACGCAAGGTTTCTACATCATAGGCACTGAGAGCCGGGTGATAGTGGGCAAGGAGTGCTGAGAGTTCAGAAATTCGACGGCAATGCTGACCAGTTTCATCAGAGGTCGACTCCATTAACTCAGTCAGCATCCAGATCATCTCTTTTTGGCTGTCTTCAAGTTCTGTTAATAGACGTTTGTGTTCGAACTGAAGTTTGTCATTGAGTGAAATATTATGTTGCTGCAATAAATTACGGGCTTGATACAGTGATGTATGAGTCTTAACCCGCGCAAGGAGTTCTTCGGGGTGGAAGGGCTTGGTAATATAGTCGACTGCACCATACGAAAAGCCTTTGCTGATGGCATCAATATCAGTTTTCGCCGTGAGAAAAATAACCGGTATAGCTGCCGTTAGAGGATCCTTTTTGATGGCTTGGCAAACAGCAAATCCATCTAAACCGGGCATCATAATATCCAGCAGAATTAGATCCAGCTCAGCGGCATGCCGTTGAATAAGTTCAAGGGCCTCGGTTCCCTGGGTTGCGAACGAGAAGGTATAGCTATCTTCCTTCAGAATACTCATCGCCACCTGAATGTTCTCGGTGACATCGTCAACGATTAGTATATGCATGAAAGCTCCCTGTGAATCTATGGCTCTTTTCCCTAAAGCTGAGTCGTTCGCTATCTGCGTAGTTGTTCCCCATGCACGGTTAAGGAAAAACTGAATCTGTTTACAAGGATAAGAGAGTCGCTTTTTTGTTCTCTATTTTGAGCGCCTTTGCGATTTTAAAAAAGCCGTCATCATATTTAATGACTCTGCCCACACTTAAGACTGTAATGCCCATTGCGTATTTCATCAAACATTTTGTTAATTTGTGGGTGCTCCACGGGCTTGCCACTGTTATCGACTACCAGGTTTTGTTCGGAGACATAGGCTTCATAATAGGATTCGTCATTTTCAGCTAATAGGTAGTAATAGGGCTGGTCGCGTAGAGGTCGTCGGTCTTCAGGGATTGAAGCGAGCCATTCTTCGGTATTATTGTAGGTTGGGTCGACATCAAAAATTACCCCTCGAAAGGGGTAAATTCTGTGTTTCACCACTTGGCCAATTTGGAATTTGGCACTGCGTTCCAGTGTGTCAGTCATGGCTCTTTTTTCGTTAGTCCTTAGCGCATGGCGCCATCAATTTGGATGGTTTCGCCGTTGAGCATACGGTTTTGGCAGATAAATTTCACCAGTTCGCCAAGTTCTCGGGGGTCACCCCAGCGTTTGGGGAAGGGCACCATCGAAATTAACTTATCGATATGTTTGTCGTCGACGCCCTCGGCCAGAGGTGTTTTAAAGAAACCTGGCGCAATAGTCATCACGCGTATGCCGTAAGGGGCGAGGTCGCGAGCCATTGGCAATGTGGCACCGGCCACGGCACGCTTTGAAGCTGCATAAACGGACTGCCCAGGGGGGCCATTAAAGGCAGCGCCAGAGGCAATGTTGATCAATACGCCGCGTTCCCCATCGTCAAAGGGCTCGAGATTCATCATTTGTTCGGAGAACAGTGCGCAACCATCCAGGGTACCGATAAGATTGATGTCGATTTCACGCTGCATTGACTCAACGGGATGTGGTCCCTTCGAGCGACTCGCGATTTTCTGGCTGACATCAATGCCGGCAAAGTTGACGGCGATGCGCGGGGGGCCAATGGCGGCAGTGGCTTGATCAACCGCGGCTTTAAGGGATTCGTGGTCGGCCACGTCACACTCAACGGCTACGCCTCCGAGTTCTTTGGCCAGTGGTTTGGCCAGTGCCATATCTCTGTCGAGCAGAGCGACGATGGCGCCAGCCTCTGCTAATACCCGTGCGCTGGCGGCTCCCAGGCCTGAGGCGCCGCCGGTTAAAAATGCTGCTATGCCTTCTAGCTTCATACGTGTGCTCCTTTATATGTCAGTCGACGCTTCATAGTGTTTTTTATAGATTGATAGCGAATCGTCATTAGAAGAACCCTGCATCGAGTCGAATCGTTGAGGCGTTGAGCATTTGGTTTTCACAGATATGTTGTACCAGGTTACCGAGCTCTTCAGGTCGGCCTTTGCGTTTGGGGAAGAGGGCGTTACGCAGTACTTTCGCCGTTAAGGCGTCATCCATCGTCCCTGCCAGCGGGGTGTCGAATAGCCCCGGCGCAATAGTCATGACGCGAATGCCGTAGCGGGCTAAATCTCTCGCTAAAGGCACGGCGGCACCCACTACTCCGGCTTTGGAGGCCCCGTAAACTGCCTGCCCATTGGGTGCATTAAAAGCGGCGATGGAGGCGATGTTGATGAGTACGCCGCGTTCGCCGTCTTCGTCCAGAGGCTCGAGATCAAGCATGGCGTGGGAGGCGTGGGCGCAACAAATGAGTGTGCCGGTTAAGTTCACATCGACCACTCGTTTCATGGGGCCGATGGCGTGGGCGCCGGTTTTGCGGCTGGTGATTTTGCGCGCAGTATCAATCCCGGCACAGTTGACTAAAATGCGTGCTGTACCGAGCGCTTCTCGCGCCTGGGCGAGGGCGGTTTGTACTGACTCATCATTGGCGACATCGCAAACAAAAGCGGCACCGCTCACTTCTTCAGCCATGGCTTTGCCCAGTGCTTCATTTCTGTCGAGTATCGCTACCCTGGCACCGGCGTTGGCCAGCACGCGAGTAACACCGGCGCCGATGCCCGAGGCGCCGCCGGTCACCACGGCTGTTAGACCTTGTATGTCCATAGTAAACCTGATTTTAAAATGTGAATGAATGTAAAAAGAATAATTTGAGGCCGGAGTTTAGCACAGCCGGGTTGTGGTCCAGCGGAGCCTGACTGTCGTGATTAATTGCCATAGCTAAGGCTAAGAGCACTAGCTTTACACGCTTATTGTGTCATCTGGGCTTTCTTCATACTGCGGCGTGCGAATCATAATGACCAGTGCTGTGCCGATTAAAAGAACCGCTGCATAAAAATAAAAGGCCTGGCTATAGCCACCAAAAATATCGGCGGCATAGCCACACACAACGACCCCCGCGCCACCGAGCAGTGTGCCGAGCAAGATGCGATAGGACAGCAATGTTGCCATATTTTGGGCACCGTAATAGTTGGCAAATAGAGTGGTTGCAGACACCAGCCCAAGCCCAAAGCCGAGGCCAAAAAAGACCACGCCTGTATACAGTAGAATGCTGTGGCTGGCATTGGTAATGAGCAGCATGCCGAGTAACTCGCTACTAATCCCGAAGATGAAAATAGTGCGAGGTTCGAAGGTGTTGTCGCCTAGCAGGCCTGCGAGCAAGCGCCCCAGTGTCGTGGCTAAGCCTTGAATACCTAGAGCAGAGGCTGCGACAACAGCACCAATGCCGAGATCACGGGCATGTAGTACTAACTGACTGCTGATAATCATATGCCCGGTTACGGCGATGGCCCCTGCAATAATAATAAACCAGCAGTTTTTATCGCGTAGCGCTTCGGTCACTGACCAGTTGAAAGTGGTTTTATAGACGCGGGCAGCTTTGCTTTTTTGCGTTGATGCCTTTTCTAAACTGTCGCTCTCCCCGTCAATTTTCTGGCCGACTTCTTCGGGGCTATTGCGAATAAAAATGGCGCTCAGTGCTGAGGCCATCAGGGTGACCACCCCCACCGCCAGCCACACGGGCCGCCAGTCGCCAAAGACAGTAATTAACCAGGTGAAGATAGGGGCGCCAATCACGCCACCAAGCCCGCCGCAGGCCATAAAGATGCCGAGTGCCATAGCGCGGCGTTGATGAAACCATTGGGTAATAAGTTGTGTGCCGGGCAGTACAACCTGCATCGTTAGACCCAGGCCGAGCAGGCCGGTGGCAAAATAATAAGTAGTTAGGGAGTGGTAACGATAGAGAATGCCGGCGCTAATGGCGCAAACCACACCGCCAATAATAATAGTTAGACGAGGGCCGATTTTTTTCATCATTGCGGTGATTAGTGGGCCAGATAAACCCAGCACCGTGGCCATTAAGGAAAATCCGGCAGAGGCTTCGGCCCGAGTCCAGTCCAGATCGTCGATCATTGCGGGCATCATTACGCTCAAGCCGTAAAAGCCCGCGCCAACGCAGATCATATAAATAAGGCCAATAATGGCGAGCAATATCCAGCCGTAAAACATAGGGGTCTCGACTCAATGTGAAGCGTTAACGATTACTAGAGTCTGCTTCGATGGCGGTATTGGACGAGCAGACAAGCCGAGCACTATGACAAGCCCGAGGGCAGTCGGTCAATGCAATTCATTCGTGACTCGCCCCGGGCCTGGCTTATTCATGAATAATAAGTGCTACGCTTTGGGGTAATAATTTTTCATGAATCAATCATTAGCATCGCCAGCATTGGTTGGCATCAATAAAAAAAGGGGTGACTTGTGGGTGGGAGTAATGATGCGGTGGGTCTGGATCAAAGGGCAGGTGTTGACGATGAATTGCGGGCCAATTTGGCTGCGTTTGTCGCCCGCAATTTTGGCGCCGAGGCGAAGATGGAAAATGTCGAGCCCATGCTTGGGGGGCACGCGGGTTTAACCTTCGGTTTTGATGTGCTCGGTGGTCAAAGCGCAGCGGGCAAGAACGACAATACGGGTTACATTATTAAGCTAGCCCCCAAAGGCGTGCGCCGTGAGGGCAATACTGATGTCTACCGCACCGCTCCCTTGCTGAAAGTGCTTTATGAGGAAGGCCTGCCGGTGCCGAATGTGCCCTTTGCCTCCCCCGAGGAGGACGAATTTGAAGTGCCCTATGTCGTGATGGAGAAACTTAAGGGCCGAGAGTTCTTTATTTGGGAGCCTCACGCGTCTTTTGATTTGGCCGACGACAAAGTCGCGCCGCTGTGGCGTCAGATGGCGGAGGTACTACCGCGCATCCATCAAGTCAACTGGCAGCAGAAACTACCTAATTGGGAAAAGCCTCGCGAACTGGTTGAAGAAATATCTCGTTGGGAGCCCATTTACAATAAGGCGCTGGAGCCATCGTGGGCAGAGGCCGCTGATCAACTACGTCTCAAACTATTAGCGACTATGCCGAGCAGCACGCCACGGGGTATCGTTCATGGTGACTACCAGCCTGGTAATGTCCTGTTTCACGAGGGCAAGCTGACCGGCATTATAGACTGGGAGCTGGTGCGTATTGGCTCGGTGCTGCTCGATATCGGTTGGGTGATGTTTTGTGCTGACAAGAATTTTTGGACCGACAACATGACACCTCGCGTGTCTGTTTTACCTGATGAGCTAGCCGATATTTACCAACAGGGCATGGGGAAATCACTCCCCGATCTACCTTGGTTTCAGGCCCTGGCCGCCTACCAACTGGGTGCGATCGCCTGCTTGAATGTGCGCCTGCACCGCAAAAAACAGCGTGTTGACCCCATGTGGGAAGAGTTTGCCCAAACAGTGCCACGTTTTTATTCTGAGGCGATGAAGCTGCTTTAGTGAGTTTGAAGGGCTTAGGTCTGCCGTGGCGTAATGACTTCGGCGGCTCTGGAAGCAAGCCCTTTTTGCAAAAATCAGGTGATTAGAGTTTGGCTCAAAAAAAATAATAAATAGAGGTAATGAATCATGATCGATTTTGAACTACCCATCGAACTGGTGGACTTAAAAGAACGCACGGACGAATTTATTCGCAAGGTGGTAATGCCCTACGAAAAAGATGCGCGGCAGAAATACCACGGTCCCACCGACGAGCTGCGGGTCGAGCTAGTCGCCAAGGCTCGCGAAGCCGGTTTACTTTCGCCCCATGCGCCCAGGCAATACGGCGGTTTGGGCCTGGACCATCGCGCTATGGCGGTGATATTTGAGTCCGCCGGTTATTCAACCCTCGGTCCACTGGCGTTGAATATTCAAGCCCCCGATGAGGGCAATACTAACCTGTTACATCAAGTGGCCACACCCGAGCAAAAAGAACGCTGGCTGGTACCCATGGTACGCGGTGAAATGCGCTCGGTATTTTCCATGACCGAGCCTGACAACGGCGCTGGTTCTGACCCTTCATTAATGAAGACTACCGCTACCCCCGATGGCGACGACTACATTATTCACGGTCGCAAGTGGTTTATTACCGGCATGCCCGGCGCGGGTTACCACATTATTATGGCCAAGACCCTCGACCACGAGGGTCGCGATATTGGCGCCACCATGTTTATGTGCGATGCCGATACCCCCGGCATTGAACAAGTGCGCATGCTCGACACCCTCGACAGTAATTCACCCGGTGGCCACTGCGAGGTCGACTACAACCAGGTGCGCATTCCCGCCAGCCAAATTCTCGGCGAGTTGGGCAAGGGCTTTCGCTACGCACAAGTGCGGCTCGGCCCTGCACGTTTAACCCACTGCATGCGCTGGTTGGGTGCCGCTCAGCGCTGTCACGATATTGCCACCGACTACGCCCGTACCCGTACCGCTTTCGGTAAAGCCATTATTGAACACGAAGGTGTTGGATTTCAGTTGGCCGATAATAAGATTGACCTACACACCAGCCGACTCGTCACCTGGCACGGCTGCTGGATGCTCGACCAGGGTGAAAAGGCCCAGTCTGAAACCAGCCTCGCCAAGGTGCACTGCTCCGAGGCTCTGGGTCGCGTGGTCGACAGATCAATGCAGGTTCTTGGCGCAAAAGGTATTTCTACCGATACGGTAATTGAGCGCATTTATCGTGATATTCGCGCCTTCCGTATTTACGACGGCCCCTCAGAAGTGCATCGCTGGGTGCTGTCTAAATCGTAGGATAAAAATATGGATATTGATGCAAAGGCTTTTGCCGAGGCGTGGGTGGCCGCCTGGAATGCTCACGACCTCGAGCGCATTCTCAGCCACTACCGCGATGACGTTGAAATCATCACCCCGATGATCAAAATGTCTCTCGGTGTCGATACGGGTTCCTTAGTCGGCAAGGCCGCGATTGCCAATTACTGGAGGGCGGCATTGGAAAAAATGCCGGATCTGCACTTTGAACTACTCGATGTGTGCACAGGTGTTAATTCAATTGCCGTCTATTACAAATCGGTGATGGATAAGCTAGCTATAGAGGTAATGGAGTTTGATGGTGAAGGCAAAGTTGAGCGGGTTGTTGTGCATTATTGCTAAGGTTGACTGAGTTAAAGGGTAGCGTCTCCATTATTGCCCTTATCGTTCGCAATATAGGTTCGGGAGTCGTGCCACCTAACCAGCACAAGCAGTACGCTCCCTTCGGTCGCCGGACGGGCTTGGCGGGCGGCCGCTGTTGTGGGCACTAGGCACTACAATAAAATTGATTGTGAGGTGTCAGAATAATTTACACATCGACCGTTTTTTTTGATTAAATAATTTAAAAGTCTTTTAAAAACAATAGATTAAAGTTTTGGCATAAATAATGCTCTAGTGAGTGTCTGACTAATACTTTAAGGGTTCTTATGAAAAAGATTGTGTACGCTGCTATCAGTTCTTTTGTGTTCATGTTTTGCGCTCAAGCCAATGCTGCACTGATAACAGATTCATCAAATCAAACTTCCGACGGTCAACTTTTTAACTTTTCATTAAATGGTCCTGTTTCTGATGGTGCAAGCGGGATATTAACGGTTACATCACGGGGTGATTATTCTATTGGGCCGTTTCCTGGCAGCGAAAGTTGGGATATCAATATTGAAGGATTGTTTTTGCAAAATGACGTCGTCCCTACTGATGGAAACATCATTACCGAGTTTAGTTTCGATGATGTTTTCTGGGAGATTGACTTCGTTTTAAGCGGTTCGCTCCTATCGCAGGTTTCTGCAGATGGCGTCTTCAATATAAGTATTGATTTGGATTCCGGTGTCAATAACTTCAACCCTCTAACAGCTTCTGTGGCTGTAGCTTTGGAATATCATACTCAATCTGTTCCTGAGCCTGCATCAATCGTATTGCTGGGGCTTGGCCTTGTTGGTATAGGGTTTTTAAGGAAAAAGAAAGCTGCGTAATCATGCGCGTTTCTTATTGAAAAGGCCTCGGTGTAAATCGGGGCTTTTTTTATGCTCAACAAAAAAAGTGCATTCGTCTCAAAGGGTTCAGAGCAATTGATATTTCGAAAGCAGTTACTCTAATTCTGTTTCATATCGGTTGACCATAAACCCAATGACTAGAAATACCGATTGTTATTCATTAGTGCCACTGTTCATGAAAACAGTATGCGGTGCAGTGTGAGACGTTATATCGCTGAAAAACCTAGCCTTGGTCGGGCGATTGCGGATGTGCTGCCCACACCCCATCGCCGCGATGAGGGCTGTATTAGGGTGGATGATGGCGGCTGCGTAAGCTGGTGTATTGGTCATTTCCTCGAGCAGGTCGAGCCGGGTGTGTATAAACCATAATATAAAAAATGGGCGGCGCAGGATTTACCGATAGTACCCGATCAATGGCAGCTGGCACCGAGGACTTCAAGCCGTAAGCAGTTGGCGGTATTGCGCAAGCTGTTGAAGCAGGCGCAGCCTATCGTTCATGCGGGTGATCTTCATTGCCAGGGGCAGTTGTTGGTCACTGAGGTGATTGATTACTGCAAAGTCAGTAAGACCAAAAAGGCGGCTGTACAGCGTTTATTAATCAATGATCTGAATCCGGTGGCGGTGTGCAAAGCCCTGGCTGACTTGCGTGCTAACCGTGATTTTATCCCCCTGTTGACGTCAGTCCTGTGGCACATTCTCTCGCTGACTGGCTATATGGCACTAGCTTGATTCGCGCTTCAACCTTGCAGGAGCGCAAAGTCGGCTAAGAGGGAGTGCTGTCTGTCGGGCGGGTGCAAACACCGTTGTTAGGTTTGGTGGCGTGACGAAGCGATCAATCATTTTGTTTCCAAACCTTTTTATGAGGTACTGGCCCATTTACAGGTTCACCCACGCAAAGACCGCAGTAAGAGCCACGAAAAGAAATTGAGCTGGTGTTCCACGCAAAATGGCAGCTCAGTGAGGACTGTCAGCCGCACATGGATGAGGAGGAACGGGTGTTGTCCCGTGTCCTGTCTGAAAATGTCATGGGCGTATTAGCGAGCAAAGTGCTGAGGTGACAGCGGTGCAACACGAGCCCGGGCGTCAAGCGCCGCCGCTGCTCTACAGTTTGTCAGCCTTAGAACTTGACGCCGCAACAGGTTGATGACTTATCCGCTCTCTGACAGCCGCTATTTGCCACGCGAGCATCACCAGCAGGCAAAGGATGTTTGATCAGCCATTGGCCGTAGGGTGGGCACCGACGTTACGATTAAAGGCAAGTTTTGGAATGATGCCAAAGTAAAAGCCCACCATGCGATTATTTCGACCTTAAAAACAATGTCGCCGGGCCAGCTGAGCAACCACGAGGTGAAGTTGTATGAATTGATAGCACGGCAGTACCTCTTGCAGTTTTATCCCCACCAGATGTTTGCGAATATTTGTCTTGATGTCGTCATTGCTGGGGGTCGTTTAGGGCCACGGCGAAGTCTGTCAAAGAGATCAGTTGGAAGGTGTTGATAGCGGAATGAGTCCAGTAATAAATACTGTAGTAACCAGGTCTGGTTCTATCGTTCTTTTTGGTGAATCGTCTCTCTCGCCTCGCTATTGCGTCCCCCAGCTCACTGTGGAGCGAGTAGCATTTCCCTCTGCAGCCGCTTACCCGTAAAATTGCACGTTTTACAATGACGGGTAGGGAGTATTAGCGATATGGGTAGAGCGTATCAGAACCGCAAAGAATCGATGGCCAAAACCTCTGATATGAAGGCCAAGGTGTATAGCCGCTACGGTCGTGAAATTTATGTCAGCGCTAAATCCGGTGGTACCGACCCCGACGGCAATTTAACCCTGCGCGGCTTAATAGACCGGGCTAAAAAAGATCAAGTCCCCAGTCACGTTATTGAAAAGGCGATTGAGAAAGCCAAGGGCGGGGCAGGGGAAGACTTCTCACCTGCGCGCTATGAGGGTTACGGCCCCGGCGGCAGCATGGCCATCATCGAATGCTTGACCGACAACCCCAACCGTACCTTTGGCGATGTGCGCCAGGCCTTTACCAAAACCAAATGTAAAATTGGTACCCAGGGCAGCGTCAGCCATATGTTCGATCACCTGGCTATTTTTGTTTTTGAATACGATGATGAAGACGCCATTCTCGAAGCCCTGATGGAAGCCGACGTCGACGTCAGCGATATCGAAAACGAAGATGGCAAAATATCTGTCTTCACTGCCAACAATGACTACTTTAAAGCTAAGCAAACCTTGTTAGATTGCTGTGTTGACATTGACTTTGAAGTTGACGAAATACAATTTATTCCCCACGACTACAGCTCAGTGAGTGGCGATGATGTCGCCCTGTTTGAGCGTTTCTTAGAAATGCTCGACGAACTGGATGACGTGCAACGGGTTTTTCACAATATTGAGTTGCCTTAGCGCGAGGTCATCACCCGGCGCTAATGATTAGAGTCAGGCCTTACATTGCATGTGTGAATCCAGCGTACAGTACAAGGCTTTTTTTGTGTGGGGGTTATTGCCCCGGCGGATTATTCACCTTCGCCTGTATAAAATTTTGGTTTTAAAAATTAAAGAATATTTACTATGCAATCAGACCCTAAAAAATTAGTAGAAAAAAACCAAAACCTGACCCATTCCGAATTGC
Organism: uncultured Gammaproteobacteria bacterium; assembly: GCA_913058345.1. Taxonomy (GTDB): domain Bacteria; phylum Pseudomonadota; class Gammaproteobacteria; order Pseudomonadales; family Porticoccaceae; genus Reddybacter. The sequence continues at coordinate 110,481 of CAJXQR010000007.1, read as the reverse complement.
TGAAAGTGTTGTCGCATGTGCAACGAGAGCAAGGGGAATGGGTTCTACATACCCTAATGGTCGAAGATTGTGAGGTGCCGTTTAAATTCAAGCGCAAAGGTAATTACCAAAACTTAAAGGGTGCAAGAGTGAATATGACGTATTACCCCGAAGAGGAAGCCGTTGCAGGCATCACGTTTGAAGTGATGAAAGTGGTGCGGATTAAAAGAGGGTGACGATATCAAAAACGATAGTTCGCAACGATTGGCCTTGGAAAATGAATATACTCTGTGTTACTTGGCTCAGAATATCCAGGCGACTAGAAGCCATATAATGATGAAAAAAAGAAAGAAGCTACCGAGAATAAACTGAAGTTCACCCAGCAAACCATCGCCTGATGAAATGGTAAATATAAGCATTATCACGGTGGTAACAAAGAAAGAAATTACTGCTGAATCCTTTAAGCCCATGCCTGGGGATAAATGACTCGTAATGATGTCGGATAGCATCGGAAGCATGAATAAAATTGAAATACCCAAGACAATAACCAGAGAAATTAGAACAATCGCTATTTTCCGCGCTTCCACTTTGTCTTTGTCGTCTGCTTCGCCAACCATAAATCACCCGCCGTTCTGACGAGCTTTTATAAGTTCACGAATCTTATTGGGATCAGGCATTCCGGCTACAGTAATTTCGGGTGAGTCACCTGCCGTATATATTTCGACGGCGCCTACACCGAAGATTCTATTGAAAAATGACTGCTTAACCTTTGTGGTTCTTATACTGTTGATATTAACCTCTGAACGTTCTTTACTCAGAAGTCCTTTTTCATGCAGTATTTCATTTTCATTGACAGTCAATTTCGTGGCTTTGTTTTGAAGATGCCAGCCAAGCAAGATTAGTAATCCTATTCCAAACACCGGTATCAGCAACAAAGAAATAATGAACCCTATTGGGTTATTTTTGAACATTACGGGATGTTCGGAATACATTTCACTCATTGAGCTTCTCCATGGATATTCTTTTTATATAACAGTGAACTATAAAGCCACAGGCACTATATCATTCTTGCGCTCTTTTCCAGAACAAACAGCAATGATCGTAGCATTATTGCCGTTGAAATCCGCATGTTGTCTATAGCGGACACTCGAGAAGTCGCTCTATAGCGCTATTCTCAAACAATGCCAACACCAGGCAGGCAACGCAAAAGGTTTTAGGTGAGTGGAAATGAGTCTGCTTGCTTGGCCGTATTGACAGATATAGGTTCTAAGCCCCGCGAATAGGAACTTTACCCTTTTCGTCCTTATTAAAAGGGAAACGTCCCTTTTAATCTTTAATAACTTGTTGGCAAGGAGGATAACTGGATTCCCAACTTGATGCCCGAGACGTGGCGATGTTGGCTCAAAGCGGTGATCATAAGCCATCAAGATGGAAAGCGAGGCAACTTGAAATGGTGTGTCACGTTTCGCTGCACCGGTCCGCATGAATTTCGCGCAGCTGCGCAATCTGCTCGTCTATGCCACTTTCCGCTGGTGTGCCTTCGGCGCTCAGATCGTCTAGTAGGTGCATATAGGGGGTTATATACTCACACCTCTGCTCGTTCTGCAATTCCATGAAGACTCTGTAGAAGGTGATGTTAGTGATTGCCGACGTGCGGGTACCTCGGGCCATGATCGTCTTGGCCGCCAGCACTGCCTCATCGAGCGCGGCTCGCGCGGCTTCAAGGTCGAATGCGTCACCCTTTGCAGCATATGCCCGCCCTTTCTTAAGCCAGAGATCGGCCCGATCGAATGCACCTCGCGCCTGCGGTGTGAGTGTGTCGATGACCACTATGGCGTCGCTAGTCCGCCCCTGCAGGATCAGGTGATGGGCAAGCGTATCTAGCTCGCCCCGCTGAAAAAAATCGGGACTGCGCAGCCAGAAGTTGAAGGCCTGTGCCACCAGCCGCTCCCGCTGCCCACGCTGAGCGGCATCCACCGCGCTGGCCCCCGCCGTATCTCCGCCCGCCTGCCGGGAAAAGGTCGTCTGGTCGAGAGCTTGCAAGCGTGCCAGTCCATCAACGACTTGAGCCACGGTGGCCGCGTCTTGCCCACGCCATCGCAGCCATACATCGTCGTACAGGCTGTAGAGACTGAGAACGAGGGCCAGCGGCAGCCCTATCAGTTTCACCGCATCCTTCCAGTCTGAAACGGACCAAAAAGACGGCTTTTTCCGAGCCTCCTCAAGTTCCTGCTCAAGCTGCGCCACCCTCTTGCGCAGCCGGGTCAGCTCATCCGCTTCTGTGTTCATCGATGACCTTGTTCTCCTCTAGTGCGATCCCGGATCAAATTGCTGTGGTGACCAATGCTTTATACGATCTATCGATCGTTGTGGTGTCAGCTATTAGCAAACCGAGCAGTCAGCTTATGTTTGGAATACGAAACTGGTCGGCCTATGCACTAGATTTGGGGTGTTAAATAAAGTGGTCGGAATAGCATTCCGTGGCACCGTTGTATTTTGTAGTTCCAATATATTGTTTTTATGGGATAAAGCAATAGCGCAGATATTTTGTGCTAAATAGGGGCGGATATAGGGTTTAAAGCCAATCTATTGATTACGCGGACGTTTTAAAACCTGGCAATATTTGCTCAATCAGTAAGCGTGTTTGTTCGAGTAAATCGGCGTCACTATTGCCCATGGGGCGCAAAATGAATTTTGAAATACCTTCGTTTGCATAGTCGCTAATACGTTGGTGTATTTGTTCGGTACCGATGGCGACGGTGTGGCGGAGGTCTTTACCCGGAGCCAGTTGACTGAAGCGTGCCAGTTCTCGCTGGGCGATGTCATCGCTGGCTTTGCCAAAGTAAAAGAAAAAGCCGGTGCCGTAGTGGTCGTCATCAATATGGCGCCCACGTTCTTTTAAGGCTTCGACAATGGCTTTTTTTGCGAGCCCGGCCTCGCGGGGTAACTCCAGGCCAGCCTGCCAGCCGGTGCCAATGCGCGCGGTACGTTTAATAGCGGCTTCGCTACTGCCGCCTATCCACAGTGGTAATTTAGTCTGTGTTGGCAAGGGCGAAATAACGGCATTTTTATATTGGTAGTAGTCGCCATTCAGTGTCACGGGCTCACCACGCCAAAGCTGGCTGATAATGTCGAGGGCTTCGTCGGTGCGCTTGCCTCGCCCTTTTGTACTGCGTCCAGTGGCTTGCCACTCTGGAGCGCGCCCACTACCGATCCCGAAGGCAGGCAACATGCGGCCCTGGCTGAGAAAGTCGATGGTGGCGCATTGCTTGGCCAGCACCAGGGGGTCGCGCAGGGCTGCGGAGGCGACGTTCATGCCAAATTTTAGTTGATGGGTGGCACCGGCAATGGCGGCCAAAGCGGTGATGCATTCGAGAAAGGGTTCGTCGGAGATCAATCGGTCGGTCTGCCAGATGGAATCGACGCCACCGTCTTCGCACAACTCGACCCAGCGCCAGAAATTATCGACCCGTTGAAAAGGAAAGCGGGCGAGGCCGAGACCGATACCTATTGCCATTTTAAATCTCCAGGGGGGGTAGTCTGTCAGAGACGACGGGTAGCTTCTGCTTATGACCGCCCGAGGCAGGGATGCCGACAGCGGCAACAGCATGGAGGTAGGGCGCCAAGAGTAGGTGCTTTAGGCAAGGCAGGATGCTCAAGCCGAGTGTTCCGGGACGTGTTGACAGCGGGGCATGTGTAGAGGGCATTCCTTATACGACTTTAATCATCAGTCATAACTCATTTCAGATCGTTATACCGGCTTAAAGTTAGCGGCAGTAAAGGCCTCTAACGTACGCTGCGTGTCCGCTTCACTTGCCCCGGCCAATGGTGCAATGATCTGCGTGTGAATACCGGTATCCATATCGGCCTGTAAACGCGCGCGGCATTCTTCGGCGCTACCAATAACGGCGATTTCATCAATCAGGGCATCACTCATCGCGCTCGCAGTTTTCTGCCTGTCCTTCGCCGCCCAGCCTGCGGTGATATCATCGGCTGCAGTGTCGAAACCGGCCCAGGCGAGAAATTTGTTGTATACCGGCGTCGCGTAATAGGGGGCGAAGGCGGCGCGAAATAAATTGCGGGCAGCAGCTTTGTCGTCGGTGACCAAGACCATGGCGCGGTTGACGATTTCAACAGACTGCCAGTTTTTATCGGCTTTCGCGGCGCCGACTTTAACGTGTTCAACCATTTTGCCGAGGGCGCGCTGAGGCCATAGGTTAAAGATGACACCATCACCGATTTCTGCTGCCATTTCAATCATCTTTGGGCGCAGGGCCGCGAGATAAAGGAGCGGTGGTTGGTCAATGGGCTCTTGCCGATAGCCCTTACTATAAAGGCCGTCGAGGTCAAAGTTAGATTTCTCACCTGTCAGCATGGAGCGCACCATAATCGCGGTGTTCTTAACGCGGGTGAGCGGCTTTTTGAGGGGGATGCCGTGCCAGTTGTTCATCATTGTTTGGCTCGATGCGCCCAGGCCCATAATAAAGCGTCCGGGCAATACCTGGCCTAGGGCGTTGGCAGTGGCAGCCAGTACCACGGGGGTGCGAGTGAAGACTGGGGTAACGGCAACGCCGATGCGAATGTTTTGTGTGTGAGCGGCCAGTGCCGCGGCGGTGGTTAACGAGTCTGGGGCGCCGCCGTCGGCAAACCAGGCATCGCTATAACCCTCGGCTTCGGCCCACTTAACGCGCGCGATAGTGTCGCTGATGAGGGGGCTGGCGGGCAGGGTCACGGCAAGGCGTTTGGGTAAAGTGCTTGTCTTTGATGGCATGAATTTTCTCTTGGCTAATGTGTTTTGGCTAATCAACAACGAGCAGTTTCCCATTTTGCGACAAGTCAGTTCAAGCTGTATGCTGCGGGTTAAATAATTACAGGGGGATGAACATGAGTTCGACCACAGAGCTAACGGCGGTACGCGCGGGTCACGCGTTTGATGAAACGGCATTGCTGACCTATCTCGAGGAAAACATCACAGGCTTTAAAGGCCCATTAACGATTCAACAATTTGACGGTGGGCAGAGTAACCCTACATTCAAGTTGCTTTGTGGTTCGGGGGTTTATGTGATGCGCAAACAGCCACCAGGAGAGCTGTTACCTTCAGCCCATCAAGTCGATCGTGAATACCGCATTATGAAAGCACTATGGAACACGGATGTGCCGGTGCCAGAAATGCTTTGTCTGTGCGATGACACCGCTGTTATCGGCACCAAATTTTATGTCATGGCTATGGTCGAGGGGCGAATCTATTCTGAGATTTTACTGCCCGATGTCAGCCCTGCCGATCGCCGTGAAATGTATCTGGATATGATGCGTGTTCTTGCGAGGGTACATGCGGTGGATTACAAAGCGGTGGGTCTTGAAAGTTTTGGCCGCCCTGGCAATTATTATGAGCGTCAATATTCACGCTGGAGTAAGCAGTATAACAACGCAAAAACCGAGTCTATTCCGAGTATGGATAAACTGATCGAATGGCTGCCCGAACATTTGCCCGAATCCGATGAAACGACCATTGCCCACGGCGACTTTCGTTTGGCTAATATGGTGTTTCACCCCACCGAGCCTCGTATTATCGCGGTGCTAGACTGGGAACTGTCGACCCTGGGACACCCGCTGGCTGACCTTGGTTACAGTTGTATGGAGTTTTATGCCGATTTTTATGGCGAGGTGCGCCTGCGCGGACCGAAGCGCGAAAGTCTGGGTATTCCCAGTCACGATGAAATGGTCGCTGAATATTGCAAGAGTTCAGGGCGCGACAGCATTGAGAACTGGATTTTTTATGTGGTTTATAACTTATTTCGCTCCGCGGCCATTGTGCAGGGTGTTTACAAACGCGGTCTGGATGGTAATGCCAGTTCTGAGTCGGCGTTAACCTATGGGGAGGAGTGTCGCAATCGCGCTGATAGAGCTTGGGAGCTGGTGGAGGAAATGGAGGCCTAGCTGAGCCTTAGTTTGCCATTCTGGATTTTTCTTCAGGTTTTTTTGTAAGCTTGAATTCAAGTAATAAAAAGGGGCTAATTAGCCCCTTTTTATTACTGCTGGTTTTATTTATCGCGGCTTTGAAAACACAAGGTTTATAAAATAATGTCAGCCATTAACTCCAGACCTTCGCGAGTCGTCTCACCACCCAGCAACATGGTCGATACATGGCCTTTTTTACCCGCATCAATCCAGCGCTGGGAGCGCTCGCGAATGCGCTCTGCCGGTCCGACTAAATGTGCAGCATCCACCAGTGCATCGGGTACAGCCGCTGCGGCCTCTGCTTTTTTACCATCCAGATAAAGATCTTGAATTTTAACGGCTTCATCTTCAAAACCCAGGCGCTTGGCGTAGTCGTTGTAAAAGTTTTTCGCCCTGGCGCCCATGCCGCCGATATAGAGTGCCATATTGTCTTTTAAGGGCTTCATGCACTCTTCAATATCGTCGCCGATAATGACGCGTACGAAGGGGGCAATCTCAAAGTCGTCGAGGGTTTTATTACCAGCGTCGGCAAACCCTTTTTCGATGGGATCGGCGAATACATGGTATTGCTCGGGATCCATCCACACCGGGAAGAACCCGTCGGCATGGCTGGCTGCAGCGCGAACACCGGCCGGTGTAATAGTCGCTGCAAAAATCGGAATTTCACTTTTGCAATGCAAAATGCTTTTTAAGGGTTTACCCAGGCCAGTCGCGCCCTCGCCTTTATAGGGTAATTGGTATTGCTTACCTTCGAAGCTAACGGGGCCTTCACGCTCGAAGATTTTTTTCATAATGGCAATATATTCTTTCAGGCGCGTCACAGGTTTACCGTAGGGCACGCCGTGCCAGCCTTCAACCACCTGCGGGCCAGAGGCGCCAAGACCGACAATAAAACGGTTGTCGGATAACTGACTGAGAGACATCGCGGTCATTGCCGCCATGGCGGGGCTACGGGCGGGCATTTGCATAATCGCTGTGCCGACTTTGATCTTGTTGGTCTTGGCCAGTATCCAGGTGGCTGTGGTCACTGCATCAGAGCCGTAGGCCTCTGCAGTCCACACCGAGTCGTAGCCGAGTTCTTCAGCAAAGCCGATGGTGTCGAGGGGTATTTTTACTGAGTTGCCGGAATAGCCGGTCATTAAGCCGAGTTTCATAGTTCTTGTCCTGCTGCTGTGAGTTTTACGCTTCGCTATTGGCGTATTTTGCTACGATTCGAATGTCTAACGATAACAAACTGCAGCGATAGGAGCTAGAAATCACTGCTGGATCCCGTCAGCTTAAGAGTCAGTGTCTATCTGAAATCAGCATTTGAAAATAACCCTTTTCCTTGCAAGGTCTTTACATTAGCCAGAGCCTGGTGTATATCCTTTTATATTGCGCGGGTCTGATAGGGGCAAAACCGTGCGATTTGTCTGTCACTCGTCAGTAATAGGATGCTGCGGCTTCAGGAGAAGATGATTTTATTACAAGGATGAGGCAAAGCAGGGAGGACAAAATAAAAACAAAAATAATGAGGTTTAGCCCATGGCTATATTTTCTAAAAATAGCGAAGATAAAGAACTGGCTGTATCCCAGACAGCCACTGAACGAACATTAGAAAACGCCTTTCAATCCAGTACCCCTCGGTCTGGTACGTCTCATCCGCAACATCCCAGCTCTAATAATTGCGCTCAACTTTTAGTGAGTGGCGAGCCGCTTGATGGTGTTGAACGAACACTGAATTTGAAGAGTTTACGTTTGCTCTCGGAAGGTAACTTTACTGTGCCAACACGAGTAAACGACTGTGAGCACGCTCAACTGGCCGAAACGATCAGACAAAAGCTGGGTGATACGATTGGCAAAACTCAAGTTTTGATGCACGAGCTTAGCGACGAAATAAAAGTTATTACCCAGCAAAGTAAGCAGCAAGTTGAATCTCTCAGCTGGGACACTGAAGAAGAGTTGAAACGCACGCAGGTAATGAACGATAACCTGAATACGGTGGCTACCGCAGGTGAACAACTCTCTGCCAATATGAAGGATATCTCTGTCAATGCACAAGCATCGAAAAACCATATTGAAGAAGTGGTACTGACGACCAGTGAACTGTCTGCTGCGGCCAAAGAAATTGCTCAGAGAACAGGGGCGAAAGATAACCGCTAGAGCTGTGGAGGATGCCGGTAAAGCCGCCAAACAGTTTACCGACCTGGAAGCTGCTGTCATCGAAATCAGTAAGGTGACTAATACCATCTCTGAAGTGTCTGATCAAACCAAGTTATTGGCGCTTAATGCAACGATTGAGGCAGCGCGGGCAGGAGAGACGGGGTCTGGCTTTGCAGTAGTGGCTAGCGAGGTGAAAGAACTTGCCGCACAAACCAATGAAGCCAATGCGGGTATAAAAAGTAAAGTTGCCATTATTCACGATGCCATACAGTCGAGCGTGAGTTCAATACGAGGGGTGGCAGAGGTGATCGCTGAAATCAACGAAGTTGTTTCGGCCATTGCTGCGGCATCGGAACAACAATCGTTAGCGACTGTGGATATTTCTGAAAAATTGACATCAGCCAGTTTTGGCATGGGTGCCGTGAGTACCAGTGTGGCTGAGGGCGCTATGGCAACTGAGGAAATGAATGTCAATTTGAGCTCAGCTGTGAGTTTGCTAGATGATTCAATTCAGGCCATGAATACCCTTGTTGAAATGAATACCGAGACTGCGACACAAAATTTCTCTCAGGCGATCCTATTAAGAAATCGCAGTGCGGATGTACTTCATCTCTATGAAGGTTTGCAGGTAGATGAAACACATCGGGTCGCGGATTTGTCTGAGAAAGGCTTGTTTCGCTTTGGCCCCAAGTGGAGTGTGATGGTTGAGCAAATGGACACTGAACATCAGAAAATCTTTGCTTACTGTAATGAAATTCACGCCATGATAGCAGGGGGTAAAAAACAAGAAGAGGCGCTGCCCATATTAAAGGCACTGGCAAACTATACCTCTCACCATTTTGCTGAAGAAGAACAAATGATGAAGGTTCACGACTACCCCGGTTTAGAGCGACAAGTTCAAGCGCACACAGACTTATTGGAAAATATTGGGCATACCATTAACACATTAGATAACGGTGGAAAGGTCAATATGATCGATGTAATTGCCTTTATCGTTGATTGGTTGACCGGGCATATTCTGCATGAGGATATTGAGTACGGGCGCTATTTTAAAGAGCGGGGCATTGCTGTTTGAATGGGGCTGGCGCTGTGAGTGAACAGATAGATGCAGGGCTTGCATTAAGCACCATACACCAGACACTGAATAGTCAGGGTAGCGAATTATTCGATACTTTAGTACGTAAACTGAGTGAGAAGCTGGGCTTTCGTGGGGTTTTTATTACCCGCATATCGGACCAAACCATCGAGGTTTTTAATGCCTGGCTGGATGGTAAAAAGCTGGATAAATTTGAGTGTGGCCTGATTGGCACGCCCTGTGAACAAGTGCTGGCGCGTACTAAGAGTTTGTATTTTGATAACGTGTGCCAGTATTTCCCCAGTGCACACTATCTTGCTCATGTGGCGCCATACTGCTACATGGGCACGCCCATTGCCGACTGTGGTGGTAGCTCGGGCACCTTAGTGGTGATGGCTGATAGCGCGATAAAGGATCTGGTGAGCGTTCAACAGACTCTAGAAATATATGCGAAAATAATTACTGGCGAATTTATGCAGCGCAGTTTGCTGAGTAAACTTGAAATAAGCCCTGAATGCGCACAAAAAACCTTTGCACAATCCCTTGATCTCCTGTTTTTTCACGATATTAAAGGTCGTTTGCTGGATGTCAATGCGAGTGCGTTGGCGGTGTTTGGTTATGACCACGAGGACGTCAAGCGCTTAGATTCTCGTGATTTGACGCCCGATGACGATGAGACTCGACGCATTAATAGCGAGGCCTTGAAGGCGGTATTGTCCTGGGGTGTACATCGGTTTGAGACCCGTTGCAAAAATAAAAAGGGCCAAGTGTTCAATTGCGAGGTGACAGCGAGTTTACTCAACGTGGCGGGTCAAGAGATCATTCAATCGCGCGTAGAGGACCTGAGTTCGTTTCAGCGTGAAAAAGATGAGCGATTAAAGCTCTCTAGAGCGGCACAAGCGAGCTCCTCGGGGATTATGATTACCGATATCAACGGGCAGATAGAATACGTTAACCCTAAATTCACTGAGCTAACAGGCTATTCACGAGAGGAGGTGATGGGTAAAACCCCGCGTATTTTTAGCACGGGGCAGGCTGAGTTGGGTGCTTACAAAACGCTCTGGACGACGATTCTGAGCGGTGATGAGTGGCGCGGTGAGTTTCGCAATCGGAAAAAGAACGGTGATTTGTATTGGTGCCGAAACTCCATCTCTGGCATTAAAGATGAGCATGGCCAGCTAAGCCATTATTTGGCAATCCAGGATGATGTCAGCCGTGAATACGAACTCAAGGAAAGGCTTAGTTATCAGGCTTCTCACGATCTGTTGACAGGGCTCTGCAATCGCCATGAGTTTGAGCGACGCACCGAATTACTGCTGGCCAAGCTGCACACTGAAAAAACTGAGCACGCCATTTGCTTTCTCGATCTGGATCAATTTAAAGTGATTAACGACACCTGTGGCCACGTTGCGGGTGACGAATTGCTGCGTCAGCTGGGCCCATTATTACAGAGCGTTGTCAGAAGACGTGACACCCTGGCGCGGGTGGGGGGTGATGAGTTCGCCGTGCTGATGGAATATTGTTCGCTGGACAATGCTGAGCGCTTGACAAAGTCTCTGTTGGAAGCTCTACAAGATTATCGCTTTACCTGGGGCGAATCGACATTTCGGATTGGTGCAAGTATTGGTCTTGCGGAGATTACCGAAGAGGTTTGTGACTTATCGACCGTGCTGAAGAATGCTGATGCAGCTTGCTATATGGCAAAAGACTCGGGGCGCAATCGGGTCCATGTCTACCGTTCCAATGACTGGGAGATAGCTCAACGTCAGGGAGAGATGGAGTGGGTGAGTCGCATTTATCGGGCTATGTCTGAAAATCAATTTTGTCTCTACGGGCAGGCGATTAAAAATCTCGACTCCAATAGTGGTAGGTTCAGCCACTATGAGCTGTTGCTTCGCATTAAAGATGATAATGGCGTGCTGATTACTCCCGGTGCCTTTATGCCTGCCGCGGAGCGCTATAACTTGGTAGTTGAAATCGATCGCTGGGTGGTAACCGAGGCCATTCAAATGATCGAAGGATGCCCAACATTTATGCAAGACCTAGAGTTTATCTTTATTAATTTGTCGGGCCAGACTCTCAGTGATGAATCTTTTCTCGATTTCCTGCTGGTTCGTCTGAAAAACACAGTGTTTGATGGGGCAAAGCTCTGTTTTGAAATTACTGAAACAGCTGCAATAACTAACTTAAATGTTGCTCAAAAATTTATTCAGGCCCTACAGAAAATTGGTTGTAAATTTGCTCTTGACGATTTTGGTAGCGGTTTGTCATCTTTTGCCTATCTAAAAGACCTTGCCGTGGATTTTTTAAAAATAGACGGTATGTTTATTAAAGAGATCGCCAATAATGAAATTACCCACGCCATGGTTAAATCCATCAATGATATTGGCCATGTAATGGGTATCCAGACGATTGCCGAATTTGTGGAGAATGAGACAGTTGAAAAGGCAGTGAAAGAGCTTGGCATCAACTATGCCCAAGGTCACGGTATAGAAAAACCACAACCTCTTAGAGATATACTGGTAAAACCCATTACACTAGGAGCCAAAACAATAGAGTGAGATGGGAGAGCAAATAATGGCCAAATTTGACAATAAAACTGTTGTTATTACCGGCGGAGCAGGGGGTATTGGCTTGGCAGCGGGCAAACTGTTTGCCCGCGAGGGTGCCAATGTAATGTTGGTGGATTTGACAGAAGATGCCTTGCAGTCTGCAGTCAAAGCTATTGATGCGGACGATAGGGTGAGCTACCAGCTCGCTGATGTCTCCAAACCCGAGCAAGTGCGGGGTTATGTTACGGCGACGCTGAAACGCTTTGGCGCTATCGATTTCTTTTTGAACAATGCCGGTGTGGAAGGTGTGGTAGCACCCATTGTCGACTCGCCTATTGATGCTTTCGACCAGGTGATGGCGGTTAATATTAAGGGTGTGTGGTTGGGCTTGAAATATGTGATACCAGCGATGCTCGATAATGGCGGCGGCAGTATTGTGATGACATCATCCATGGCTGGCTTGAAAGGGACGCCGAATATTTCACCCTATATCACAAGTAAGCACGCGGTGGTGGGCATGATGCGCAGTGTCTCTCAGGAATATGCAGCACAGGGCATTCGCATCAACACGGTTAATCCAGCCCCTATTGAAACGCGCATGATGCGCTCATTGGAGAGCGGCTTCGCACCCGGCCAGGAAGAGGCAGCCAAAGCTCAGCTCAGTCAAATGATGCCCATGGGCCGCTATGGTGAGCCGGAGGAAGTGGCTAATTTGATGGCCTTTTTGTGCAGTGACGAGGCCTCTTTTTGCACGGGTGGTGTGTACTCTGTCGATGGCGGAGGTTCGGCCATGTAACGGCGAACTAATCCCGGAAGTTATTAAATTGAAAGGCCTGGCCAAGGTCAGCTTCGCGCACGAGGGCCATTGCCGCCTGTAAATCATCGCGTTTTTTGCCGGTGACCCTGAGTTTCTCGCCTTGAATGGCAACCTGTACCTTGGTTTTTGCGGCTTTAATAAGCTTGACGATCTTCTTTGCTGTGGGCTGATCGATTCCCTGTTGAAAGCGTATGGCCAGTGAATACGTCTTTCCACTGTGTGTGCAGTCCTCATCCGCATCAATGCTATTGGGGTCAATCTTGCGCTTAACAATATTGTTGCTGACGATATCGAGCATTTGTCGGCATTGAAAGTCCGCCTCAGCTGAGACGGTAATGACATCATCTTTCAAGTCAATGCGGGCTTTGACACCGCGAAAGTCAAAGCGAGTGGAAAGTTCGCGCTCGGCGTTTTCTGCCGCATTGCGTATTTCGTTTGACTCGACTTCGGAGACTATATCAAAAGAGGGCATTGGGGCATTCCTACTATGTACTGGAACATTAACTGGGCATCAGTGTACCAGTCAGCCTGTGAAAAGATCACTAGTCCACAAAACAGATGATTGAGATATGGCGGCGAGTTATTGGCTTGTACCGTTTGTAGCCGATGACTATATTGACGCTTATTACGGTTGTAAACCCTCAACACCTTGATGCAGGCAACGAAAACCATGGCAGATGATAAACAAGCCATAGCAGAATGGAAGTCTAAGTATTTTGAACAGCTGGAAAGGCTTGAGATAAAGGAGGCTGATTGGGAGCAGTTAGAGGCGACTTTAAAGCGCGCTGTTGGACGCTTAAGTATTGCTGCAGAAGGGCAAAACGAAAGGCTTGACGACTGCCTTGGTAAGCTGCGTGGATCAATCAAACGCCGTGCGAATCATCAACAATTAGAACCAATCATTGATGATATATCAGCAATACTGGTAAAAATCGAAGAACAAAAATCGGGGCCAGACCGGGTTGTTACAAGCGCATTGTTGGCGCTGATTGAGAGTTTACAATTTTCTGATAACCACCAGAAAGCCTGTAAGAAAATCATCAAAAAGCTGGAAAAATCAAACGACAGCCAACGAGATGCTTTGTTGTCTGATACGGCTGGTTTTTTAACAGCGGCAATAAGCCAGGACGTTGTTAACAACAAATCATCGTTTTTTGGCCGTGTACTGTCGAGTAAGCCTGGCGATAAAAGCCAATCTCAACAAGTGGAACGTCAGCATTTTCCTGCAGCTCAGTCTTCTGGTATCGACCTGCCTGATATCACTCAGCTGGTTTTGACATTACATGAATTCCTAAAGGGTTTGCCCTGGCCAGAGATACAAAGGCAGCAGATTGAAGGGCCCCTTGCGGCAATCAAAACAGCAAAAAATATCAGTCAATTACAAGCGGCTATTCGCCAGCTAGAAAATATCACGGTTGATTGGGCGGGTGAAAAATCAGAAGACTGTGAGGCTACGAGGTTTTCCGCCTATAAAGCTTGCCTCATTGATCTTATCGACGCTTTGGGCAATGAAGCGTCAAAGTATGATTTTGATGCCTTGAAAACCCGTGTACAACTTGTGAGTGAGGACGATGCTTTAGATGCGCTGACTCGAGAGTTATCGAGCCTGCTGCTTAACCTTTCCCTGACATCTGAGCCCGCTCAAATAACAAATGAGAGTGCAATTGAGCACTCATTAGACAATGAAGAATTATTTCAGCCAACGATACAGGAGTTGTTAATTCGTCTTCTCGAACAGCTTATTGTGCCTAAAAGTCTGGAGGCCGATGCCGATCGAGTGAAGCAAGATCTTGAAAATAAAGCGAACGCTAAGGGCTGGAAGCAGCTTTTAAACGATGTAACCAACCTGATTAATGCAATAAGACTTAGCATGCAGGCTGAAAAATATGAGTTCCAGGGGTTTTTGCAACAAATTACCGGTCGCTTAAAAGATATGGATGAATTTCTGGCGTCTGAAACGACTAAGCTGGAAAGTGCCCAGCATGATGGTCGCAAATTTGATGATGATATGCAGGGTGATGTGAGTGCTATCCGTGCAGATATTGATCAGGCAACAGGTTTGTCGCAGCTAAAGACTTTAGTTGATACGAAGCTTGAACATATTTCAGAACATATCATCACCTACCGGATAGCAGAAAAAAAGCGAATTGAGCAATCCAGAGACGGTGTTGAGTCTATGCACCAGCGTATGCAGGCGCTTGAAAAGGAAACAGAATCTCTTAAAAAGGTCATCGTCGAAAAAAATCAACAAGCCATGTTCGATGCTTTGACCAAGGTGCCGAATCGTTTGTTTTATGAACAGAAAATAGAAGAGGAGTTTGGACGCTGGCAGCGGACGGACTCCCCTTTAGTGCTTGCTGTTTGGGATATCGACTTCTTTAAAAAAATAAATGATAAGTTTGGCCATAAAGCGGGTGATAAAGTTTTGGAAACCATCGCTCAATTGATCAATAAAGGCATACGTAGCACTGATTTTTTTGCCCGCTATGGGGGCGAAGAGTTCGTTATGCTGTTGCCTGATACCGGAGTTCAGGAAGCGCTTAGTCTGGCGGATGGTTTGCGTGAGGCCATTAAAAACTGCAGCTTTCATTATCGTGGAGAAGAGGTGCGGATTACCGCCTCGTGCGGTTTGAGTGGCTTTAATCCGGGTGATAAAGTTAGCGAAGTATTTGAACGTGCTGATAAAGCTTTGTATGAAGCAAAAGAAAGGGGTCGTAATGCCTGTGTGCTCGCTGGCGGGTAACGCTTTAATCTTGTCTCGGAATTTTGGTGGTAGCGGTGCGATTGCCAAGGGTTGTTTTTGGTCTACGTACTACACCATTTTCGTTACGGGCATATTAGACAGTCTCTATAGCGCCAATAGCAACGAACTCTAGGGGGGCGAGACCATCAGCGGTGGACTGTTAATGTTGATCATGAGTTTACGGAGAACTCAGTGCACGCTGTCAAATGCCTCGCCTACCTTCACGCTCTGTTTTAAAGTGAGCTTATTTCTCTGGATGGATCGCTGTTAACTCTCGAGGCTAAGAGCACATTAAGCTGATGAACCTCGACAGTGATAATGTTGTGGTCTTATTTGGAGAGATGAACATTACTGTGTTGTCGCTACCCTTCTTAAAGCAGGTGTTTCCAGCCCATCCAAAGGCCCATGGCTATCATCATTAGATTTTCGGTGAGTGAGATAAAACCTAAAGGGACATCGCTGTCGCCACCTACGCAGGCACATTTGAGCTCGCGTTTATCGATATAAACAGCCTTGAATACCGAGATGCCACCGACGGTGCCGATAAACAGGGCGAGTGGAACCGATACCCAATTGAGGATAGCCGGTATCATCAACACTCCGGCCAGACCTTCTGCGAAGGGGTAGACATAACCGTAGCGTACCCAGCGGCGGGCTAGAAGGTCATAATTGAGAAACATCGTGGAGAAGCTTTCTACATCTCTCAATTTTAGATACGCCAACCCGCACATAGAAAAGGCTAAAAACCATTCTGCACTGCGGATGCTCAACCACTGGCCTTCGGCGATAAATGCCGCGCCCAGCGCCATCAGCAATGTCATGGCGAACAGCACAATTACCGGTTGGTAGGTCGTTTCCGATGCCTGCTGGACATCTTTCCCAAAATAAGCCCGGAGATCCTCATATCCACCGATGCGCTCACCGCCGATAAAGGCCTGAGGAGTGGTGTCAACGCCATGCTCGGCTCGAAAGCTGCTCGTCTGCTCGCTAGTTTCCAGATGGTGATCCTCAACAGTGTAACCCTCACGTTCAAGCAAGTCTTTCGACTTAAGACCAAAGGGACAGAGATGGTCGGGCATGACCATCCGGTAGAGCTGGGCAGTTTGATTTGTCATTAGGTTGCCTCCAGGTCGTTTGTTTATGCATCACTATTTCAATTAACTGTGTTCGACAACACCAGGTTGGGGGGAGTGATTAAACGAGCTCAGAGCTAAGCTTGAGCTTCGCGAGTACTATCGTTGATTATGAAATGCTAATAATAATGATGGGCTTAACACGCCCACTTTGCATAGCACTCAATGTAGTATCTTTTATGGCCTATGTGATGCTATTAGAGCAGTCAATGGCTTAAGTTCGGTGTGTTAGCTGTGACAATAAACAGGGATGAAGGTTTCCATGCCATCTTTTTTAAATGATGTGGATTAACGGCCGCAGACTCGACGTGTCGCAGGTATTCCTGTTTTAATCGCCAGACAATGAGTAGAAGGTGATAGCGCCTGCCTATCACCTGGATGCCTGTAAAAGCGATGCCAATAAAATGAATAAATCGAGCGAGATTCACCGCCAAATTCACGCTCTTCAGAGCGCTGTGTCAAGGGGATATCATCACAGGGGGAGGCAACCGAACACAATGATGCGTCGTGTGGATGCTGTCTTTTCGGTTTCACTTTTTTTCTAGTTCGCTGCGGAGATTTCATTTTCTTTATCATCATCTGTCTATCTCTCCCGGTCTCGTATCGTTTTGAAGGCGTTTGATTCTGATACAGGGCCCATCAGCTAATCTCACGAGTCCACCGGGTTGGGCTAAGTGCCCTTTGGTCTATTTCTACTCGGTCAAAATGTTAACTGCTTCGCGAATTGGTGCTAAAGTTATTATCTAAGTTTGCTTTGCCATTAGTGGCTATCTAGGAAAAGTCTTTACGCTTTAAAAAAATATCGCGAGCTTCTCAAAGGTGAGTCGAATGAAGTCATTGAAAAGTAATGCCAAAAAAGAGGTTGTGCCCGATTGGCTTAATCGAGCGCCTAAAGAAGGGGTGCGTACACCGGTGAGTCAATTAAAGATAGGCATGTTTGTGGCTGAGTTAGATAGGCCTTGGATGGGGACGCCATTTCTGACGCAAGGTGTATTGATTGATCACCCCGCTGTTATTGACACCCTTGGAGAATATTGTCAGTACGTTTTTGTTGCAGCGCCCCCTGGGCCGTCAGAGAGTCGCCGGAAGACCTTAGTAAAGCCTATTTCATCGTTGGCCCAGAAGTCGTCCCTCCCCGTTACCTTCTCAGCTGGGCTATCGCTATCCGGAGGGCCAGTTGTCGAGCGCAAACCAAGACTAAAAAAGAAGGCGTCGATTCAGAAAAACGTCGCGTCTTCTTATCCTATTCAGTTGTCTGCAGAGCAAGAGCATCCTGCTGCTCAAAAGGCCTATGCTCAAGCTAGAGTAGCTCTTGAGCATATCGTTATCGCGGCACAACACGGATCTGCACTTGATATTCAGAGTGCTCGTAGAGCTGTTCAAGCGTGCCGAGAAAGTGTACTACGCAACCCTAACGCTCTGCTCTGGATGAGTAGGATACAGCACAACAATGCCTATATTGTTAAGCATGGCTTGAGTGTTTCTATTCTGGCAATGGTTTTTGGGCTGAGTCTCAATTTTGCTGAGCCGGAACTCGACGCTCTGGGTTTGTGTGGCCTACTTCATGATATTGGAAAGGTTAAAATCCCGGTAAATATACAAAATAAGCGAGGTCCTTTAAGCGCTGATGAATTGCGTTTTATTAAGCAACATACGATAGACGGTTATAAAATGTTGCGTGACAGCAAAGCACAATTTACCAAACTCATAGATGTGACCTTGAATCATCATGAAAGACCTGACGGGAAGGGGTATCCGCGCAATTTAAAATCTCATGAAATCTCCGATTACGCAAAAATCATTGCCATTGTTGAAGCTTATGATGCTATGACCAGTGATCGTAGTTATGCTGAAAAAAAAGGGCCTAGCGATGCTCATAAAGAAGTCTATGAGAACCTCGGCAAGCAGTTTGATGAGGACTATGCCTTGCAATTTATGCAGGCAATTGGGCCATACCCACCGGGTACAGTGATTGAATTGCGTAATGGAATGGTGGGTATTGTTCTAACGGGCCACTTGAAGTTCCGTCACTTGCCTACGGTGATTCTGGCGCGAGATGCCCATAAACAAACCATCGACAATAAAATCATAGATCTCTCTCTGACCGATAGCGGCCGGCTCGGCAAAGAGTTTGTGATTCAGCGTACTCTGCCTGACGGCTCTTTTGGCGTTAGTGTTGGAAATTACAGGCTAGGCTTGAGCGACAACTCTCAGGCTTAGACTGTAGTTTTCACTGAGCCGGTCAGTGCTGCCGTTAAGTCTGTTGTATTGACGGAGGGGTAAGCTTGTTCTTGCAAGCAGTGGACAAACCTTAGTGTTTTAAAAGCATCAAACCAGGTGTGAATGTGTTTGTTGTAGCTTGACGCAGAGGTGCTAACTTTGCGTGCTGCCCCAATAGCTCGAGCAGCCCCTAGGGTGCTCAGTGCTTTTAGTGTGTTTGTAGAAAGGGATAGTTCACCCAATGGGCTTGATTGAGTGAGGTGTGTTTTTTCGAGCCATCTTTTTAACTCGACGAAAATTTGCGGATGATAAAAAATATTGGCCTGGTTGATATTTTTCTCAAGCAGTAATTTGTTGATTGCCGGGCCTGTGCCGAAGGGTACTCGGTCCGATTGCCTGGCTTCAATAGTAATGACGGCTTCTTGAACTTCGTTTATGCGCCCAGTTTTAGCGAGTTTGTTTAATAAATAAAAGTCCTCACCACCACTGCGCTTTGGGAAACCCCGAACTTGAGCGTAGTGTGTTGCTGAAATGGCGATGGTACTGCCGATTGTTTGAAAGGCATAAGGCGAGCCGGCACTGTGCAGTCCATCGACATACTGGCGCAAGCGTTGCTCATAGAGTTGAGTCGCTCGACCGACAGATGTGGCGTCGCAGAGATGCTTAAAGGAATAGGTGGCAGCGGCAGATAAGGCGTTTCGGTGAATGTCGGTATCACTGTTGAGAGCAGTAAAATAATTATTGGGCAGATGTGTATCGGCATCAGTGGTGTAAATCCATGGATGGGTGACGTACCCGCTGTCAATTAAGGACAGTGCAATATCAGCCCCCATCTTTCTAGCCAGACCAACACCTTGTTTTTCGGGTATTCTCAGGCCCGCATTAAAGCGATTAATCAGTAACAAGCTGCTATTGGTGTGTGGAATGCTGCGTAGCAATACGTTGTCAGAAGCGTTTTGTTCCACGGTGTTGTCGATCAGCTGTTGCCATAACAGTGAGTTGTCAGGGTGGGGGCTTGTAAGACTGTCAGGTTGGTTGATGACCAACACCAGTAGCACAGCATGTTGTTTTAGGAGAGAGCTGGTGAGTCGTTGGTAGAAAGCCTTGCTTTCTTTATAGGCGGGAATAATCAGGCAGTATTGCCAGCGGCCTTTATCTTCAGTGCTGTGGACGCTCTTTTTGGCGATGTGGGTCTCGGGTTCGGCATAGCTTGCTAAATATTTGAGCATGCTTTTTGTTGGGGGCTGTGCATTATTGCTGATCAATGTAGAGCAGCCCTTAACGGTAGCTTGCTCGATAGCTGCGCCTCAAAATCGAGTAATTGGGCGACTCGGTCGCTGACGACATGAGCGGGGAAATAGTTTTCCGCTAGCTCAAAAAACAAGTTCTGGTGGCGTTCTTCAGAGCGGGAGATGGCGACATAAAATTTTTTCAAGGCATCTTCTTCTGGCGATCCGCCAAGGGGCAGAGCGCTGGCGACCAGGCCAAAGCGTTCGGCTCCACGTGCTTCTATGACGCCACCCAAAAGTAGTCGATCTAAAAAATAGTCGTCGCGACCATTACGGATTTGCTTTCGGAGTTGGTTGACGTAGGGGTCTTTCTCGTCTTTTTGCAACTGTAGTTGCCGAGCAGACATCAGCTTGACGACTTCTCGAAAGTGTTCGAGTTCCTCAATGCTAAGGTCGATCATTGCACTGACAATATCGGGTTTGTCGGCATAGTGTAGTGCCATCGACATTGCCATACCTGAGGCTTTTTTTTCAGCACCCGCATGATCGATAAGGAAGGTGTTGAAATCGTTGAGTACAATTTTTGACCAGTCGGGTGGTGTTTGATAGCGTAGTTTAAACATCGTGGAGTCACATCGGGCTTCGGGTTATTATGAACGATTATCGCAGATGAGTGGTCCGTTGCTAAGAACGGATTAGGTCGTTTTGATCAAAAAGTGTCAGCCCCGTTAATTGAGAGAGTTAAATGATTATAAAGCCAAAAGTTCGCGGATTTATTTGTACTAATGCCCACCCGCAGGGGTGTGCGGCATCGATCAACCAACAGATTGACTACGTGAAAGCTAAAGGCCCGATTGCCGGGGGGCCAAAAAAAGTATTGGTGATAGGTTCGTCCACGGGCTATGGCATGGCTTCGCGTATTACTGCCGCCTTTGGTTGCGGCGCCGATACATTGGGTGTGTTCTTTGAAAAACCTCCGACCGAAAAGCGCACAGGGTCTGCCGGGTATTACAACTCCGCCGCTATGCAGGCGGCGGCGCGGGCCGAGGGTCTGTATGCTGAAAGCATTAATGGCGACGCTTTTTCGGATGAAATCAAAGACGAAGTGATTACAACGTTGAAACGCGATATGGGGCCGGTTGATTTAGTGGTTTACTCGCTGGCATCCCCTCGGCGCACCGATCCGAAAACGGGCGAAACCTATATTTCATCTCTTAAGCCGATTGGTGAAGCTTTCACCATGAAGGGCGTCAACACCGACACCCTGGCTGTCGATGAGCTTACCGTAGAGCCGGCCACTGAAGAAGAGATTAACAACACCATTAAGGTTATGGGTGGTGAAGACTGGGAGTGGTGGATTGATGCCCTCAGCGATGCTGGCTTGCTGGCCGAGGGTTGCAAAACCACCGCTTACACCTATATTGGCAAAGAGTTGACCTGGCCGCTTTATGGACACGCCAGTATCGGTATGGCGAAGAAAGACCTCGATCGGGCAAGTACGGCGATTAATTCCAAACTACAAGCTATTGGTGGAGAGTCTCGTGTTTCAGTGTTAAAGGCACTGGTGACACAGGCTAGCTCGGCGATACCGATTATGCCGCTGTATATTTCCATCCTCTATAAGGTGATGAAGGAAGAAGGTACCCACGAGGGTTGCATCGAGCAGATACAAGGTTTGTTTGAGCGCCAGATCTATACCACTGGGCAACCTGATATTGATGAAGAGGGCCGCTGGCGCATGGATGGTGAAGAGTTAAAAGACAGTGTTCAGGCACAGGTTGCTGCGCTGTGGGATAAGGTGAATACCGATAATATCGGTGAGCTGACCGACTTTAAAGGCTATCATCAGGAGTTTTTGCGTCTGTTTGGTTTTGGTATTGATGGTGTCGATTACGAAGCGGACATTAGCCCGTTAGTTGAATTGTAAGGCTGAAGAACGTTAACACGGTAGTAACGAGCTTTTGTTGAGTAGCGCTGAACTAATCTGGGCGCGACAATAAAGCCAAATTAAAATGAGGTGTTTATGAGCACGGTGGACCAATTTACCCCCCTGGTACGACGCATTAGCGCACCTAACGGTAGCACCATGACGGGCCCGGGTACCAACGCCTATTTAATCGGCAAGAATGAAATCGCTGTGCTTGATCCGGGGCCTATTTACGATAGCCACATCGATGCCATTCTGGCGGCAGGCGGCAATAAAATTCGTTGGATTATCGTTACCCACACCCATAAAGATCACTCGCCCGCGGCAAAGATTCTCGCCGAGAAAACCGGTGCCCAGTTGATCGGCTGTGTAATGGACGAGCCAGATAGTTTTCAAGACGAAACCTTTGTGGTGGCAGAGAATATTCGCCACGGTGAGCTTTTTAAAACAAACGAGTTTACCCTTGAAGCTCTCCACACCCCAGGCCATGTCGGTAATCATTTCTGCTTTTTCTTGCACGAGGACGGCTTGTTGTTCTCCGGCGATCACATTATGGATGGCTCTACAGTGGTGATAATCCCGCCCAGTGGAGACATGAAGGACTATTTGGATTCTCTTGATATGTTGAGAGGGCTTCCCCTGCAGCATATTGCGCCGGGCCATGGCAATTTAATGGGAGAGCCGCAGAAAGTTATCGATACACTTTATCGTCATCGCATGATGCGAGAGCAAAAAGTGCTGGCTGGAATGGACAAGCTCGGAGAATCGAGTCTGCTCGGTATGCTGTCGACAATTTACGACGATGTCGACAAAAAGGTTTACTATTACGCACGATTTTCTTTGTGGGCCCATTTGTTAAAATTGGAGCGTGATGGTAAAGCCAGGCGAACGTCGGAAAATGACGAGTTTGACCAGGAATGCTGGGTGCTCTGCTGACGATTTTTAAATTGCCGGGCAAAAGGCCCTGTAAAGGAGAATGAATAATGGATCTCTCAGCCCATACTTTGGCTACCTTATTTGAACAGCTCGGCCTGCCCGCAACAGAGCCGGCGATCAATGAATTTATTGACCAGCACAGCCCCCTCGACCCCCAATTGAGACTGGAGGAGGCTCCATTCTGGAATCCGGGGCAGCGCTCTTTCCTGATGGAGGCGAGAGCGGAGGATTCTGACTGGACGGAGATGGTTGAACACCTCGATGCCTTTTTACGCCGTTAAAACTCGTTCAAAGTAGGAATGTTCAAACACTTTTTTTGCTCTGATAGGTGTCTAACAACATTTAAAAACACCCTGTGCGAACGCGAATCGCCGAGCGGTGCTTGTACCTGTAGAGCTAGCTCAGTAACATGACGGCTTTTTTTGGAGCAAGGCTATGATCACCGGCAGTATAGTGGCGATGGTGACCCCGATGGTCCCCGAAACTTTGGCAATTGACTGGTCTGCCTTGAAGAAACTGGTGGAGTGGCATATTGAGTCTGGCACCGATGCTATCGTTGCTGTAGGTACTACGGGTGAATCTGCAACGCTGAATGTTGAAGAGCACCTTGAAGTGGTCAAAGTTTGTGTCCAGCAGGCTGCTGGGCGTATCACCATTATTGCGGGTACAGGCGCGAATAGCACCAGCGAAGCGGTTGAACTGACTGCCGCTGCTAAAGAATGTGGTGCCGATGCCTGTTTACTGGTTACGCCCTACTATAATAAACCGACTCAGGAAGGCCTCTTTTTACACTATAAAACAATTGCCGAAGCGGTGAAGATCCCGCAAATCCTTTACAACGTGCCTGGCCGTACCGCCTGCGATATGCAGGCAGAGACCGTGTGTCGACTGGCACAACTGGATAATATTGTCGGCATTAAAGAAGCTACCGCCGATCTGGGTCGTGCACGCGATATTATTGCCGGCACGCCCGATGATTTTGCCGTCTATTCTGGTGACGACGCAACTGCCGCCGAGCTGATTTTACTGGGTGGTAAGGGTAATATCTCAGTGACCGCGAACATCGCACCTCGGCAAATGCATCAGCTTTGTGCCTCAGCTCTGGCAGGTAATGTCGAAGAGGCCCGGGCTTTAAATCAAAAAGTGGCCAAGTTACACGAAGTTCTTTTTGTGGAATCCAGCCCTATACCCGTTAAGTGGGCAGTTGCTGAACTGGGCTTAATGGCTCAGGACACCATCCGTTTGCCTTTAACACCGCTGTCTACGGTTTATCGAGCTGAGCTGAAAACAGCCATGCAAAACGCTGGAGTACTGTAGTGTTTTGTTGGTGATCTATTAGATATTCGTTTGCGCCTTCGCGCTGTAGCCTCTGGAAATTCAATGAAAATAGTTTTGTCGATCAATATTCCTAAGCGATTAGCGTTGTTTGCGCGATCGCTGTCAGTTCTGTTCGGGCTAGTCGTGCTACCGGGCTGTTGGATGTTAGACGATGACGGACTGTTTCGCGATCGTCAAAATGACTATAAGTTGTCTAGTGAAATGCCTGTCATAACGGTACCGGAGGGCGCCGATCGCGATGCCCTGGGTGAACTCTATGTGATAGCTGAGATTCCTGATACGAGTCTATTACTTGACGAGGTCGTCGGTGCGCCCAGGCCACAGCCACTGAGTGGTAATTTGCTCGACGAAGAGGTCAAGATTCAGACTTTGGCCGGTAGGCGCTGGGTCTTGACTAACCGCGCACCCAGTGAGGTTTGGCCGCGAATTAGAAATATTTTAAACCGCAATGCCTTGCCAACAGCTTATGCAGATGCCGCTTCTGGTGTGCTGGAAACGGTATGGCTCGAATTACAAGGTGATGGGGTTTACAAGCACCGTTTTCAGTTCCGTATTGAGCCGGGTGTACAGGTCGATAGCACCGAAGTGGCTATTTTACATATGCGTGTTGAGAAGGGTTCTGAGCCTGGTGCTTGGCCACTGACGTCCGATGACGATGATCGCGAAAAAGCCATGGCCAATATGCTGGCCAGCGCGCTGGCTGGGGACGAGTCGAGTGGCACTGTGTCGTTGTTAGCGCAGTCGATTGGCGGTAGTTCAAAAGTTGAAATCATTACCCCTAAGGAGGCTAGTCCCTACTTGTTACTGAAGCTTGATTTTGATCGTGCCTGGGCATCGGTAGGCTATTCGACCGGCCGTGATGGCTTTTTACTGGTCGACCAGGACCGTACCGAAGGTGTTTTCTATGTGCATTACGGTGATCCCGACGAAGACGAACCAGGTTTTTTTGCCAGTTTGTTTCGCGCCGATAAAGACGAGCAGCGCCTGTCAGTGACCTATTTGATCCACCTGATCAGTACCGAAGAAGGTGTTGAGGTGAGATTGGTCGATGCTGAGAAACAGATGCTTGAGCGCACAGAAGCACTGCGTTTATTAAAGAAAATTCGCGCTAATCTTTCTTAGGTATTCAATGTTAGAACGGCCCAGCCTAGGCTCAATTGGTTTTTTACCACAGCATATCCTGAGGGTTGTCTGTAGGTTCTGTCTGTGATGATACGTTTTGCCTCTCTTGGCAGTGGCAGTAGAGGTAATGCGACATTGGTTGAGGCCGGTGATGCGTGTCTGTTACTAGATTGTGGTTTCTCTGCTCGCGAACTGGAACGACGACTGGCTCTGTTAGCGCTTGACGGTACTCGTCTTAGTGGGATTCTGGTGACCCACGAACACAGCGATCACGTTAAGGGGGTTTGGACTCTGTCCCGGCGTCATAATTTACCGGTTTATATGACGGGTGGCACAGCAAAAGGTAGTGCAGCCCCCTCTGATATTGATCTACACCTGATTACGCCCCAGCAACGCTTTCAAGTGGGTGGAGTTGATGTTTTGCCGGTTGCCGTTCCTCACGATGCGCGTGAGCCGGTACAATTTGTTTTTCAGTACGCGGGTCTAAAGCTGGGTGTGCTGACAGATCTCGGACACATTAGCTCTCATGTGCTCGAGTGTTATCAGGGCTGTGATGGTCTGCTAGTTGAAGCCAACCACGATCCCGACATGCTAGCAGATGGGCCTTACCCTTATACGTTGAAACAGCGAGTGGGAGGTGACTGGGGCCACTTAAACAATGCACAAACCGCTGGCTTGCTAAAGGCAGTTGAGCCTCGCTCGCTACAGGCTTTGGTTGTCGGCCATATTAGCCAGCAGAATAATGCACTCGCTGTCGTGCAAGACGCTATGACATCGATAGCGAAGGTGGTACCTGAAATACTATATGCCAGTCAGGATGACTGTGTGGACTGGTTGGCGCTGGAATCAGGCTAGCCGTAATATAACAGGAAAGTTATAAACTGACATGTTGCGTTAAAACCCTGTTTCCCAGTGTTAATAGCGTTGCCATGTTGAATCTGATGCTCAGAACACCCGTCGAGGAGACTATCTGACAATGGAAAGACGTGAAGAGTTATATAAAGGTAAGGCTAAATCGGTTTTTACCACGGATGACCCAGAGTCATTGATCTTGTTTTATCGCAATGATACTTCTGCTTTCGATGGCAAAAAAATCGAACAGCTGGACCGTAAAGGTATGGTCAATAATAAATTTAATGCCTTTATTATGGAGAAACTAGAAGCGGCGGGCATTGCGACCCACTTCAAGTCATTGCTTAGCGACCAGGAATCACTGGTGGCTCGATTGGATATGATTCCGGTTGAATGTGTCGTGCGAAATATTTCTGCCGGTAGTATTTGCCGCCGTTTGGGGGTGGAGGAAGGGCTAGACCTGGATCCTCCTACGTTTGAGTTTTTCCTCAAAAATGATGATCTTGGCGACCCAATGATCAATGATTACCACATCAGCTCTTTCGGTTGGGCAGAGCCCGAACATGTCGAAA
Source organism: uncultured Gammaproteobacteria bacterium (assembly GCA_913058345.1). Taxonomy (GTDB): domain Bacteria; phylum Pseudomonadota; class Gammaproteobacteria; order Pseudomonadales; family Porticoccaceae; genus Reddybacter. The sequence continues at coordinate 83,886 of CAJXQR010000007.1, read as the reverse complement.
AGATGAAAGCCTTAACCTTTGCTGTCAACGATGTGCTCAAGACACTGTTTCTCGATAGTAACATTCTGTTGGTTGACTATAAGCTCGAGTTTGGCGTAACCACAGAGGGTGAAGTTGTCTTAGGTGATGAATTTACACCAGATGGTTGTCGCTTATGGGATGTTGATACTCGTGAAAAGCTAGACAAAGACAGATTTAGACAAGATTTAGGCGACGTTGTTGAATCTTACGAGCTGGTTGGTCGCCGTCTGGGCCTTAGCTTCGATTAATACCTTTTCAAGGCTTTATTGTGACCGCAGGCGTATCTTTTCCACAGTTAGTAGTTTTACTTAAAGTTGCTTTTTCATTAGCGCTGTAAGTCATTGATTTAGCATTATCAAGTTTCTATCTATTTGATTTTTAAGCAAATTATTTTATGACTAAAAAGTAACCATTTTGTGACAGTGCTAACAATTACGGGGCTCTCTGTCAGTTGTGAGACACAAGCCCACAGACTTATCCACAGTTTTTGTGGGTAAGTGCTGTCAACTAAAATGGCTAAAATAAAAAGAAAAAATTATCGAGATTTTTGCTAAAGATAGTGTTACCCGCGGTTAATTTATTGTTCAGGACTGCCTCTGTCGCAGAGTGAGATAGAGAGACAATGAGTCCTATGTCTAATGACGTGAGACAAGTAGAGGTACTCCTCTCGTGTTACTGGTACTCTTGGCACCGAAAAGTATTTCGATACCTCGTTGCTTAAGTTAAGACCACTATTGGAGAACGTACAGATGCTATTAAATGGCTCAATTGTTATTTGGGGCTTATTGGCCCTAGCTGTTGTTACCTTATTTAAGGGCGTTAAGCAGGTGCCACAGGGTAGCAAATGGGTGATACAGCGCCTGGGTAAATACCATCGCAGTTTGCCGCCGGGGCTGCAGTTTATTATTCCCTATATGGATAATGTGGCCTACAAGGTGACCACGAAAGATATCGTGCTTGATATCCCCTCCCAGGAGGTGATTACGCTCGACAACGTAGTCATCATCGCCAACGCAGTGGCCTACATCAATATCCTCTCGCCTGAAAAAGCAGTGTACGGTGTCGAGGATTATGAAATAGCTATTCGTACACTCGTACAAACCTCGTTGCGCTCTATTGTTGGTGAAATGGCATTGGATGATGCGCTGTCCTCTCGGGATAAAATTAAGGTCGCACTGAAGGCCTCTATTTCTGATGATATTGCCGATTGGGGGATTACCTTGAAAACCGTTGAAATTCAAGATATCAACCCTTCTGGGACCATGCAGTCGGCAATGGAAGAGCAGGCCGCTGCAGAGCGTGAGCGACGTGCCACGGTGACTCGCGCAGATGGTGAAAAATCGGCAGCGATTTTAGAAGCCGATGGTCGCCTTGAGGCCTCCCGGCGGGATGCCGAGGCTAAAATTGTTATTGCCGAAGCGACCAAGGAGGCTATTGAAAAAGTTACCTCAGCGGTAGGGGATAACGACCTCCCTGTGACGTATTTGCTGGGTGAACGCTATGTTGATGCAGTTAGGGATATGGCGAAATCAGAAAATAGCAAGTTTTTGGTGTTGCCTGCTGACATCCCCGCTGCTGTTAGAGGCATTATGAACGGCGGTAAGTAATCTGACCTGAATAGAAATTTTTTAAAACCCCCCGGCGTTTTTATTTACAGCGACGCCGGGCTTTTCAGTGTCTCAGTACGATTACTCAATTCGCATTGAGTAATCGACAGCTTGACAATGTTTAGTCAGCGCTCCTGTCGAAACAAAATCCACATCAAGATTTTGGTATTGTTCTATATTATCAGCTGCAATATTACCCGAAACCTCCAGCTCTACTGCCGTGTTTTTTTCTTGAGACAGGCTGATTTGTCGTGCTTGTTGGATATCTTTATGAGAAAAGTTATCCAGCATTATACGATCGGCGCCAGCGCTGAGTGCTTGTTGATATTCGTCGAGGTTCTCGACTTCGACTTCCACCGGCTTTTGTGGGGCAATAATGCGTGCCTGAGCCACCGCTTTTGCAATGCCACCACAGGCGCTAATATGGTTTTCTTTAATGAGAAAGGCGTCATAGAGGCCTAGTCGATGATTGTCGCAACCGCCGACTTTAACTGCATACTTTTGTGCCAGGCGCAGGCCGGGCAAGGTCTTTCGTGTGTCGAGCACTCGAATTTTGTGGCCCGCCTCTCCATCCCCGGCCATCAGGTGTGCGTAGTGGCGAGAGGTGGTGGCGGTGCCCGATAAGGTTTGCAGAAAGTTCAAAGCGGTACGCTCGCCGGTCAGCAGTGCGCGTGCATTGCCCTGCAAGGTGCAGAGGATTTGGTCGACGCTGATGACATCTCCATCACTGACTGCCCAATCTATTTTCAGGTTTGGATCGAGTTGGTGAAAAACTTCATTGACCCAGGAAATGCCGCAAACAACCGCGTTTTCACGGGTGATAATAGTCGCGTTAGACTCTTTATCTGCGGGGATCAGCTGAGCGGTGATATCACCACTGCCAATATCTTCGGCCAGAGCCAGTTGTACGCTGGCGACGATATTTGCGGCCAGAGCCGGGTTTGTTTCCACGGAATTTCCTCAATAAATTTTGCCGCGATTATAGCAATGCAGTTAAGCTGCGGGAATATCAGTGAGGCAAAACGAATGGATAGAGAGAGTATTGATCGTGTCTGTGATGGTTTGGAGGGCCTTGCCGAATGATCAATAAACATGACTGGCTGGCAGGTGCGCGTTTATGCCCATCACCCAACTGCGGTGAGCGACCAGCGGATAGCGAGATATCCTTGCTGGTGATCCACGGTATCAGCTTGCCACCAGGCCAGTTTGGCGGTGGCTACATCGAGCAGTTTTTTACGAATCAATTAAACGCCGATGAGCACCGCTACTTTGCAGAAATTGCCGCTTTACAGGTGTCTTCTCATCTCTTAATTGATCGTGAAGGAGAGGTAGTGCAATTTGTGCCGCTAAGTCGGCGCGCATGGCACGCTGGGGTTTCGAGCTTCGCCGGCTGCGCCAATTGTAACGACTATTCTATTGGTATCGAACTTGAAGGCACCGATACGACGCCCTATAGCGCCAAGCAGTACCAAAGCCTGGTGCAAGTTTGTCGTCAGTTATTGGCAATCTACCCCGCGTTGACTACTGAGAGGGTTGTTGGCCACAGTGATATTTCACCGGGGCGTAAAACAGACCCCGGTCCGGCTTTTGACTGGGCGCGTTTTTTTTCCATGCTTGCTGATACCGATAGACTCACTGATAGCTCTACAAAAGAAAGGCGTAATGACGGATGATTTTTCTCAGTATCATTTTGGCGCTAGCGATCATTCACTACCAGGCGCCATTAACCTCGATACAACGTGATAGCTTGTTTTTCGCCTGGTTGCAACGCGTGGCTGGTTGGCACTCGGTAAGAAAAATCCCCTCAGGGCAGCTGTTGGTCACGCTCGGCTTCCCGGTCGTGGGATTGTGCTTGTTACTGAATGCTCTGGAAAGCGTTCCTATGTTGTTAATAGTATTTGAGCTATGGGTGCTGCTTTATAGTCTTGGGCGCGGTGATTTACAGGGCGAATTAAAGACTCTAGAGAATGATTTATTGCGTGGTGATAGTCAGGCAGCTTTTCATGTGGGTGAACTTCTGAGTGCTGATAAACGCAGGCTAATAGCCTTTGACTTGCCAACACTCGATCAAGAATTGCGTCAGCGCGTTGCCTATGCCTATTTTGAACGCTATCTGGCCGTGGTCTTTTGGAGTCTTCTTGGTGGTGTGGCTGGGGCTTTGCTCTATCGCTTGTCCGTGCTTTATCGCTCATCTTTCGTGTTGTCGGTCGCCGACGCTGAGGCAGGGGAATCCGGTTTTTCTGAGTATTTATATTTGCGAGAATCCAGCCGTTGGTTGACTTTGTTAGAGTGGCTGCCACTAGGATTAGTGGGTTTTGCGTTGAGCCTGGTCGGCAGCTTCGGGGCTGGGCTCTCCCAGTGGCTGACTCGTTGGTTCAGTGCTCGTCCCAGCGCAGATGTTCTACAGGACTGTGTGAATGACGCATTGGGTGCCGATAAGGCGGCTTCTAGGTGGGGTATAGGGTTGACGTCTACGGCAGATATCGCTGCCAGTTGCGAGCAAATAGCCCAGCTCTTCAAGCGCGTGCTGGTGTTTTGGCTTTGTTTGTTGGCGCTGGCCTTGGTTCTGTAAGGGGTTTCTCAAACCGCTTCCTGCCGCGCATTGACCTGATTCCAAGGTGCGACTTGATATAATAAAAGCATGCCGGGCAGAGCGAGTAGCGCGCAACTGTAAAAAAATACCTCCCAGCCTACAGCTTCCACTAAATAGCCGGTGCCGGCGTTGGCAACTGTGCGGGGTACGGCAGTCAGGGCGGTAAACAATGCAAACTGGGTGGCGCTATGGACGCGACTGGTGGTGCGAGCAATAAAAGCGATGAAGGCTGCCGCACCGAGACCGACACCGAGGTATTCAAAACCAATCACCAGTGCCAATAGCCACAGCCCCTCGCCGACATGAGCCATCAGTGCAAACCCCAAAATAGAAATCAGCTGCACCACACCAAATACCCATAATGCTCTATTGATGCCAATCTTGACCATCATCAAACCACCGAGCAAGCCGCCGGCTATCATCGGCCACAGAGCGGCGTGTTTAGCGATAATGCCGATTTGCGACAGCTCAAAACCCATGTCGATATAAAAGGGTGTCGCCAGAGCGGTTGCCATGTTGTCCCCGAGTTTGTAGAGAAACATAAAGCTTAATACTAACAACGCCTGGCGTAGCCCGAGGCGCTGGAAAAATTCGCGAAAAGGTTCGATGATGGCGGCCTGGAGCGTTGCTGGTGTCGGATTAGGGTGATTGGGCTCTTTAATAGACAGCGTTAGTACAATCGCTATCGACATAAACGCAGCGGTAATTAGAAAAACCGTATCCCAGGGAAGGACGTCGGCCAGAATCAGCGATAAGGAGCCCGGTACCAGCCCCGCTATGCGGTAGGCATTAACGTGAATAGAGTTGCCCAGGCCAAGTTCTATGTCGGGCAGTAACTCGCGCCGGTAGGCATCAATAACAATATCTTGTGTTGCACTGAGAAAAGCGATCAAGGCGCAGAGTGCGGCAAGGGGCCAAAGTTGGGTTGCGGTGTCAAATTGTGGCAGCGCGGCGATACTGCATAGCAGGCCGACCTGTGTCAGCAGCATCCAGCCGCGACGGCGGCCGAGCAGAGGGAGGGGATAGCGCTCCAGTAGCGGCGACCAGAAAAACTTCCAAGTGTAGGGTAGTCCAATTAGAGTGAAGAGGCCGATCTCTTTTAAGCCAACCCCTTCCGTTCGCAGCCAGGCGGGGACCAATGAAATTAAAATATAGAGTGGTAGACCCGAGGCAAAACCAGTGAAAATACAGATTAGCATGCGCCGGTTGAAGATGATGTCGTGCAGAGGCTGGCTGCTCATGGTGTGCCCGAATACGATTAAGGTGCTACCTTAAAACAAAGGAGGGCTTGGCGACCAGCATAGCCGTGAGTTTTATTTGCTCGCGGCTATGCTTGAATTTGAATCCTTAAACCCAATGATCTAATAACACGTTTGAATAACTGGGGTCGCCGTGCGTTTTCTTTTACTCATCTTTATTATCGTGCCCATCGTTGAAATGTGGCTGCTCATTCAAGTGGGCGGCCTTATTGGCGCGGTGCCAACCATTGCCGCAGTGCTACTGACTGCGGTGCTTGGTCTTGCGATGCTACGGCGCCAGGGCTTGAGTACTTTACTTCGGGTCAATCAGCGCATGGATAACGGTGAGCTGCCGGCTCAGGAGATGCTCGAGGGTGTCGTGCTGGCAGTTTCGGGTGTGTTGTTACTCACGCCCGGTTTCTTTACCGATGTTCTTGGCTTTGCCGGTTTGACCCCGATGTTGCGACGATCCCTGGTACGGCGATTGGTGGGACGAGTGAATGTCTTTCAGGGTGGTATTGTCGGCGGTTCTGGCTATCGTCAAGGTAAAAGTGACAATACCTTTGAGGGTGAATTTTGGCGTGAAGGTGAGCGCCGTGAGGAGGAAAAACAAATACAGGGTCGTCGTGAGGATGAGCGCTGATCGTTTTCTTGTTCTATGATCGGTTACCCCCGCCTACCACCGAGTGAAATTGATAAATTTATAGTTTAGCCCTTGATTTCTATTTTGCTGCCTCCAGATACCTTGCAGCTTCGATCTTTAGTCGATCGAGCATAGTTACTTAATGCAATTTAAGAGGTGGAGTTAGATGAAAATTCGTCCCTTGCATGACCGTGTTGTCGTGCGCCGCAACGAAGAAGAAGAAACAACTGCTGGCGGTATTTTGCTGCCGGGTTCTGCAAAAGAAAAGCCCAATGAAGGCGAAGTTGTTGCCGTTGGCCAAGGTCGTTTGTTGAATAACGGCGAGATTAGTCCACTCAGTGTCAAAGTCGGCGATAAAGTTGTTTTCGGTGGTTTCCCTGGCAATAACAACACCATTAAAGATGGCGACGACGAACTCATTATTATGAGTGAAGCTGAAATCTTCGGCGTTCTTGAAGACTGATACTGAATACCGCTCTACGGGTATTTCATTTAGACATTAAGATTTAGATTAGAAGGAAAGAAATCATGGCTGGAAAAGACGTGAAATTCGGCGACAGTGCTCGTCAGAAAATGTTAGCAGGTGTTAATGTTCTAGCAGACGCCGTTAAAGTTACCCTTGGACCGAAAGGCCGAAACGTAGTCCTCGATAAAGCTTTTGGCGCACCCACTGTTACTAAAGACGGTGTATCAGTTGCCAAAGAAATCGAACTGACTGATAAGTTCGAAAATATGGGCGCACAGATGGTAAAAGAAGTTGCCAGCAAGTCTTCGGACGAAGCGGGTGACGGCACCACCACTGCAACCGTGTTAGCACAGGCTATTGTTAACGAAGGCTTGAAGGCGGTTGCCGCTGGCATGAACCCAATGGACCTGAAGCGCGGTATCGACAAAGCTGTCGTTGCTGCTGTGGAAGCGATCGGAGGATTTTCCAAGCCCTGTACCGACAACAAAGAAATTGCCCAGGTGGGTACCATTTCAGCAAATAGTGATACACAGGTCGGCGAAATTATTGCTGAAGCCATGGAGAAAGTGGGTAAAGAAGGTGTTATCACCGTTGAAGAAGGTTCTGGTCTTGAAAATGAGCTTGACCTGGTCGAAGGTATGCAGTTTGACCGCGGCTACCTTTCTCCTTACTTTATCAACAATCAAGAAAGCATGAGTGCTGAGCTAGAAGCCCCTTACATTCTGGTTGCCGATAAGAAAATCTCGAATATTCGCGAGCTGCTCGGTTTGCTCGAAGGTGTTGCCAAATCCGGTAAGCCTTTGTTGATTATTGCTGAAGACGTTGACGGCGAAGCATTGGCGACTCTGGTTGTTAACAACCTGCGTGGCATCGTTAAAGTTGCGGCTTGTAAAGCACCTGGCTTCGGTGATCGTCGTAAAGCCATGTTACAAGACATCGCTATTCTGACTGGTGCGACTGTTATCTCTGAAGAAGTTGGCCTTGATCTTGAGTCAGCAACGATTGAGCACTTGGGTCAGGCCAAGCGTGTGAGCCTGACTAAAGAAAACACCGTTGTTGTTGACGGTGCGGGCACCGTTGATGACATCAAGGGTCGTGTTAATCAGATCCGCGCTGAGATCGAAGACACCTCCTCCGATTACGATCGTGAAAAACTGCAAGAACGCCTGGCTAAGTTGGCCGGTGGTGTTGCTGTGATCAAGGTTGGTGCTGCGACCGAAGTTGAGATGAAAGAGAAAAAAGCCCGTGTTGAAGATGCTTTGCACTCCACTCGCGCTGCTGTTGAAGAAGGCGTTGTGCCTGGCGGTGGTGTTGCTCTGGTTCGTGCCCAGGCTGCACTCGAAGGTCTTGAAGGTGAGAATAACGAACAATCTGTTGGTATTCGCATTCTGCGTCGCGCCATGGAGGCTCCACTGCGTCAGATCGTTGAAAACGCTGGTGGAGAAGGCTCGGTTGTTCTCGATAAAGTCAAAAACCTGGACGGTAGTAATGGTTACAACGCTGCCAATGGTGAATATGGCGATATGATTGAACTGGGTATTCTCGATCCAGCAAAAGTGACGCGTACTGCTCTGCAGGGTGCGGCATCTATTGCTGGGCTGATGATTACTACCGAAGCCATGATCACTGATGCAGCTGGTGATGATGCCGGCGGCATGCCTGCTATGCCTGACATGGGTGGCGGTATGGGTGGTATGGGCGGTATGGGTGGTATGGGTGGTATGATGTAAGCCCACTGCCTACCTGCATAAAAAACCTCGCTTACGCGGGGTTTTTTATGCAGGAGACTTTTTCAAAGAACGAGTTAATTGGCTTGATTAGTAGAGAGCTCGTTCATCATAATATAGACTTACCTTGCATGACTTGTTTTGTTGAGAATCTATCACCCGACTAAATAACCGAGTTGTATTTTCGATTATTTATCATTTTTATTAGGAGATTCACCATGGCTTTTGAATTACCCGCGTTACCTTATGCTAATGATGCATTGGCTCCCACTATTTCTGCCGAAACGATAGGGTTTCATTACGGAAAGCATCATCAAACTTATGTTAATAATTTGAATAATTTGGTGCCAGGTACTGAATTTGAAGGCTTGTCACTGGAAGAAATCATTAAAAAATCTAGCGGTGGTATTTTCAATAATGCGGCACAAATTTGGAATCATACCTTCTACTGGAATGGCTTAACGCCTAATGGCGCGGATGCAGTTACCGGTGATTTGGCCGCAGCTATCGATTCAGCATTTGGCTCTTTTGATAAATTTAAATCAGATTTTTCTACTTCAGCGGCAACTAACTTTGGCTCAGGTTGGACCTGGCTGGTAAAAAATACCGACGGTAATCTTGAAATCGTTAATACCAGTAACGCCGGTTGCCCCTTAACCGCCGGGCAAACGCCTCTCCTTACCTGTGATGTTTGGGAGCATGCCTACTACATCGATTATCGCAATGCTCGGCCAAAATATCTTGAAGCGTTCTGGACTTTGGTGAACTGGGATTTTGTCGCTGACAATTTTGCATAGCCGCATTTAAGAAGCACCGCTGGACATCGTCTATTGATCCAGGCTACGGCACTTAAAAAGTGCGCTTATAATGGGCGCGTGTAAAGCGCTCTGTGTCTGAGATAATAAGTTTGCTTTAGTGCTTGTCATACGGGTTTCGGCTAAGGTATGCGCTAAGCAGGTGCGGACTACACGCGTATCTGTTTAGCGTGTCGGGCGAAGCTTCTTCTGTTGAAGCCGGTGCCCGCGGGTACGGGGTCTTTGGCCAAATCCTCCTAACATCAGAAGAGCTTCATCTGCGTGGTACGATGCAACACATTTACAGCCTGCAGTAAATTCGGCTTAGAGCGGGGCTTTAGGTTGAGTAAAGAGGCGGGCAATGTCGATTTAAGCACCAATAGACAACAAAACAACAAAACAACAAAACAACAAAACAGAGGTTACAGTGATGGATAGTATTTCAACGATGGAGTTTATTAATTTCCTTTTCCGCTGGGGGCATTTACTCTTCGGTATCACCTGGATAGGTTTGCTGTACTATTTTAACTTCGTTCAGGGTGGCTATTTTAAACAAGCGACACCCGAAGCCCTGTCCGATGCAAAGGCTAAGCTGGCGCCAAGTGCATTGTGGTGGTTCCGTTGGGGCGCCATGTTTACCTTCATCACTGGCTTATTTTTGTTGATGGGTGTTCAAAAGCAAGGTGTGATGAATGAATACATCGTTGTCGGCGCGCTGTTCGGCACGTTAATGTTCCTCAATGTCTGGTTGATTATTTGGCCAAACCAGAAGATTGCTCTGGGTATGGTTGAAGGTGATGGTCCTGCTGCGGCCGGTAAAGCGCTGCTCGCTTCTCGCACCAATACCTTGTTCTCTGCCCCGATGGCCTATTGTATGCTGGCTTCTCCGCATATTGGTTATGGTGCTAACAGTTTACTCAGTGTCAACGGCGGTGGTGTTGCTTTGTATTTGGTCCTGGCTTTGATCGCAGCACTGGAAGTGAATGCGATTATCGGTAAGCAGGGACCAATGACAACGGTGAAAGGCGTGATTCATTCTAGTCTAGGCTTGACTGTTGTTATGGCTTTGATTTTCCAATACGTCTAATACGTAATAACATAAAAAAACCGGCCTTTGTTGGCCGGTTTTTTTATGGGGCAGTTCGACAAAAGTGTATAATTCTGTCTGTTTCACCAACTGCAAATACAGTGATTGACAATGACAAAAGATAAGCCTGGTCGTCGAGAGCCCTTTATTGCCCGGCGTGATGAGTCAGCGCCTCTGCAGGCTGGCTTTACAGAGCCGAAAGAAAAACCACGGGCTTCCAGTTCCGAGGCTGCTTCTGAGCCGAAAAAATTGGGCTTTATTGTGCTTTGTTTTCTTGTCGGGCTCTTGAGTCTTAGCCTTGGCGCATTATCTGCTTTTTCCTGGCGGCAGAGTCAATCTCAGGCCATTTTACAGCATGAATTTGATGATCTTGCCTTGCGCTTGGCGTCGAGTGATGAGTCAGTCGCACAATCCGGCGCTGCTCTGACGATTAAGCTGAATCAGCAGGAAGAGACCTTGGCTCAGCATTGGTCGGAGATTAAAAAACTCTGGGGCGTGGCTAATGATCGCAATAAGAAGGCCATTAAAGCTCTCCAGTTAGCAGACCGCGAGGCTACAAATAATTTGAAAAAAATCCAGCATTCCCATGCGTCTTTAGAAAAAAATGTAGATGGGGTGCACGCAGCTTTAAAGAATGTGCAGGCTGAGATAAAGAAAATGAGCAGTGCCTCATTGGTGGCAAATGCGCAAACCGATGATTTTCATAATCAGTTGAAAAGTCTTGAGGGTAAGATCAAAACCTTCAATAGCGAGGCGAGCGATCTGCGAAAGTTGATCGAAAAAAACCGTCAGAGCCAGAGTCAACGGCTTACAGAGTTTGAACAAGCGGTGAAATCTATGGATGCCTTCAGACGACAAACTAATGAAAAATTTAGCCGCCTACACCCTGCTTCGTCAGGGAATTGATAGCCTGGCCTTAATAATTATTTCATTGAATATATGAGAGAGGAGTTATGACCGTCATTCGTCAGCAAGATCTGGTTCAAGGTGTGGCCGATGCGCTACAGTTTATTTCGTATTACCATCCCGTTGATTTTATCAAAGCCGTTGATGAGGCTTACCAGAAAGAAGAATCACAGGCAGCGAAAGATGCCATGGCGCAAATATTGGTTAATTCTCGCATGTGCGCTATGGGGCATCGGCCTATTTGCCAGGATACTGGAATTGTTACTGTTTTCCTGAAAGTGGGTATGAATGTGCAGTGGCAGAGTGACATGTCTGTCACAGACATGGTTAATGAAGGCGTACGTCAGGCCTATACCTATCCCGATAATGTATTACGTGCTTCTATTCTTGCAGACCCTGACGGTGCCCGTAAGAATACGGGAGATAATACGCCGGCAGTTATTCACTACGAAATAGTCGCGGGTGACAATGTGGAAGTCTATGTGGCGGCCAAAGGCGGTGGATCAGAAGCAAAAGCCAAGTTTGCCATGCTCAACCCTTCTGATTCCATTGTTGACTGGGTACTTGAGCAAGTGCCAAAGATGGGGGCAGGTTGGTGTCCGCCCGGCATGCTGGGTATTGGTATTGGTGGCACTGCTGAAAAGGCCATGCTATTGGCGAAAGAAGTGTTGCTCGACCCGATTGATATTCACGAGCTGCAGGCGCGCGGTGCTGAAAACCGCAGCGAAGAGCTGCGCCTTGAATTGATGAAAAAAGTGAATGCGCTGGGTATTGGTGCTCAGGGTCTTGGTGGATTGACCACCGTGCTCGACGTCAAAGTAAAAGATTATCCGACCCACGCAGCCAATAAAGCCGTTGCAATGATTCCCAACTGTGCGGCCACCCGGCACACCCACTTTACTCTGGATGGTAGCGGGCCAGCACAGTTGACGCCCCCCAATCTTGATGACTGGCCTGATATCGCTTGGGAGGTTGGTGATAGTGTGCGCCGGGTGAACCTTGATGAGCTGAATGCAGAATCGATTCGGGAGTGGCGCAGTGGAGAAACGGTACTCTTATCGGGCAAATTATTGACTGGCCGCGATGCCGCCCATAAGAAAATTACCGATATGCTAGCTAATGGTGAAACCTTGCCTGTCGACTTTACTAACCGTTTTATTTACTACGTTGGCCCGGTTGATCCTGTTGACGGTGAGGTGGTTGGCCCAGCGGGACCAACTACGGCAACTCGAATGGACAAGTTTACTCGAGCAATGCTCGAGCAAACGGGTCTGATTGGCATGGTCGGTAAAGCTGAGCGGGGTGACGCCGCTATTGATGCAATCCGTGATAGTAAAGCGGTGTATTTAATGGCTGTTGGCGGGGCTGCTTATTTAGTGTCTAAAGCTATTACGGCAGCCACAGTCGTAGCGTTTCCCGAATTAGGTATGGAAGCTATTTATGAATTTGAAGTGGTTGACATGCCTGTTACCGTTGCGGTGGATAGCGAAGGTGATTCGGTGCATCGCAGCGGCCCTGCGAAATGGCAGTCGATTATTGAGAAACACGCAATTGATATCAGGTAAAGCAAACAGGGTATTTGTGACGTACAATGTCTATTGTCACAATGGTATGACATTGTTGTGACAGGGCCTTTAGATTTGGGCCACCTGTTTTTTTTATTTGCAATCTTGCAGTATTGATGTTCATGGAGCTAATGAGGAAGTAGATATGAGTAAGTTGAGTACGATAGGTATGGCGGGAGCAGTTGTACTGGCTTCAAGTATGGCAGGCAATGTAAGCGCGAATGAAGGATTGTACTTAGGGGGTTCGATTACCGGTTACTATCTCGATAGCGAGCGTTTTGTCGGTGGTGGTGAAGAGTCCTATGTAGGAGGTGTTAACCTTGGTTACCGCTTTACCGACCGCTGGGCTCTGGAAGCAGGTTATGGTACCGAAATTGGAGGCAATGCTATCGATACCATCCGTCTTGATGCGCTTTATTTTTTGAATGAAAATGCTAAAGGCTGGCAGCCTTATATTGTCGCCGGTGTTGCTCACTATGAATTAAATGACAGCGATTATAAATTCAGCGAAGTGAATCAGGAGTATACCGAGCAGCTATCTCTGGGTTTAGGCTTGTCAAAAATGCTTGATAGCCAATGGGAATTCCGCTCAGATGTGCGTGCCCTGCATAAAGTGAGTGACTCTCAAGATGGCGTTGACGATCTTGCAGTAAACCTGGCTTTGAACTATTACTTTAATCCACCCAAGCGTGTCGTTGCGGTTGAGCCGACACCTGAGCCCGTTGTGATTGCCCCACCACCTGCGCCTAAAGAAGAAGTGGAACCAGAAGTTCGTACCATTACCGTACGCTTGTATGTTGAGTTTGAGTTTGACAAGGCTGTTGTTCGTGCTATTTATGGCGAGGAGCTGGAAGCTATTGCTAATGCCATGAAGGCTCATGATGATATCGATCTGGTATTAGAGGGGCATACTGATTCGGTGGGTGCCGAGGAATATAATCAAGACCTCTCAGAACGCCGGGCGAACGCAGTTGAAGCTAAGTTGGCTGAAGTGTATGGCATTGATCCAGAGCGCATTTCTACAGTAGGCTATGGTGAAGCACGACCTATTGCCGATAATGATACTGAAGAAGGCCGAGCGCATAACCGTCGTGTGATCGGTGAGCTATCCTATACAGAAGTGTTTGGCGACTAGTTTTTTACGTGTTAAAAAATAGCGCCTCAGGGCGCTATTTTTTTGTCCTTAAGCTATTCTCTGCCCTTTTTTTATCGGCGCTAGTGTCTTGCCCTTGGTGGCGGTTAAAATGGCCTGTCGACCTCGTTATTCGGTCCATGAAAGGATTGCAACTTTGTCTCTAGAACCATGAAATCAACACTGTATTGGCACGATTACGAGACCACGGGGATTAATCCCGCACGGGATCGTCCGGTGCAATTTGCTGGGCTGCGTACCGATGAAGATTTGAATATCATTGGTGAACCCTTGGTGCAGTACTGCCAGCTCCCGGATGATTGTTTGCCCCATCCACAGGCTTGCTTAGTGACGGGTATTACGCCGCAAAAGACATGGGACGAAGGCGTGCCAGAACCGCAGTTTATTGCCGCGATTGAACGTGAGCTGGCACAGCCGGGTACCTGTGGCGTTGGTTACAATAGCTTGCGTTTCGACGACGAAGTCACGCGCTTCACGCTTTATCGCAACTTTTACGATCCCTATGAACGGGAGTGGAAGCAGGGTAACTCCCGTTGGGATATTATCGATATGCTACGCCTGACCCGTGCTCTTCGCCCCGAGGGTATTACGTGGCCCGATAAGCCTGATGGTACTCCCAGTTTTCGTCTTGAAGAGTTGACTGCTGCCAACAATATTGAACATGCTGCCGCGCACGATGCGCTGTCTGATGTCACGGCAACTATCGCTATGGCGCGTCTGGTGAAAGAAAAGCAACCTCGCCTGTACAGCTATGTCTACAGCCATCGGCTTAAGCATAAGGCAGCAAGCTTGGTGGATATGAGCTCGCGCAAGCCTTTCTTTCACGTATCGTCACGTTTGCCCCGTGAAAATGGCTATGGCGCAATGATGATGCCCCTGGCCCAACACCCGAGTAATAAAAATGCGGTGATTGCTGTGAATCTGATGGCCGATCCCGAGCCATTGCTTTCTCTCAATGCCGAGCAGGTTCGTCAGCGATTATTTACGGCCTCTGCTGATCTGCCCGATGATATCGAACGCATGGCGCTGAAAGGCATTCACCTCAACCGCTGTCCGGTCATTGTTACGCCTAAATTGCTCGACCAACCTGCGGCACAGCGTTTGGGTATTGATCTCGAGCGCTGCTATCGGCACTGGCAGACACTCTGTGGGGCTGACCTCGGTGAGAAAATCGCTACTGTGTTTGCGGCTCCCGACTATCCAGAGATAGAAGACGCGGAACAAGCGTTGTATCAAGGTTTTATTCCCGAAGATGACAAAGCGTTATTGGCCACTATTCGTAGTACGGCACCTGAACATCTAGGTACTGAGTCCCTGTTGTTTCACGATGAGCGCTATAATAGCCTGCTGTTTAATTATCGTGCCCGCTATGCCAATGAGACACTGACAAGCGCCGAACGCAAAATGTGGCAACAGTTAAAGCAAGGCCGTTTGATTGATGGTGACGATGGGTACTTGAGTACAGCGACCTATTTTGAAGAACTCGACAGGCTTGAGACAGCGCCTCAACTAGAGCCGAAAAATGTCCAGGTACTCAAGGCGCTACGGGCCTGGGGTAAACACATTATTGTCGAGTTGGCAAAGATATAGCGGCGTACTGAATGGGTTCTTACAAAACAAGAAAACTTTACACAGGATAAGCCATAGCGTGAATTTTACTGGTGCACACATCCTCTCCATAGAACAATTTGAGCGAGCCGATATAGAGGTTTTGTTCAGCACGGCAGATAATATGGAACCTTACGCTCAGCGGCGAAGAATCACTCGCGTGTTGGAGGGGGCTATTCTTGGCAATATGTTTTTTGAGGCGAGTACGCGCACGCGTATCAGTTTTGGTTCGGCCTTCAATTTATTGGGCGGGGATGTGCGTGAGTCTGTCGGCATGGACAGTTCATCGTTGATCAAGGGTGAATCCCTGCAAGATACCGCTCGTGTACTCTCCGGCTTTAGTGATGTGATTTGCATGCGGCACCCTGAGTCGGGGTCGGTAGCACAGTTTGCGGCCACGAGCCGAGTGCCGGTAATGAACGGCGGCGACGGTAGCAATGAACACCCGAGCCAGGCTTTACTCGATCTTTACACTATTGCCAAGGAGCTGCAGGGGCAGGGGCGTAGTATTGACGGCCTGCGCATTGCCATGGTCGGCGACCTTAAATACGGTCGCACCGTACACTCGTTGTGTAAATTACTATCGCTGTATAAAGATATTCAGGTGACGCTGGTGTCCCCCACCGAACTGACGATGCCTGAACAGTATGTAGACAGTTTGTGTGCGGCGGGACACAAAGTTAGGGTGACAGATCAGTTGGAGGCGAGTATTTCCAACGTCGATATTGTTTATTCAACCCGTATTCAGGAAGAGCGTTTTAACGATCGTACTCGGGCTGATTTGTACCGGGGACGTTTTCGTCTTAACCAGGCTATCTATACCGAACACTGCGAACCGAATACTGTAATTATGCATCCCCTGCCGCGGGATTCTCGCATCGAGGCCAATGAACTGGATACCGATCTCGATGCCAATCCTAATTTGGCGATTTTTCGCCAGGCTGACAACGGTTTGCTGGTGCGTATGGCTCTGTTTGCTCTGGTACTTGACGTCGCCCACCTGGTCGACCGGCATGCTAAAGATGTGCACTGGTACAACTCGCGAGATTTGGGAAAATGACGCAAACAGAGTTATCCCCATCAGTAGAGAACAAGACACAGTCGCCCCCTGAGGCAGCCCCTTTAACAGCAGCTCATTTTGATGACATAAGGCCCTACAATGACGATGAGTTCCCGGCCATTTTTTCTCGCCTGCTAGGGGACAGGGAGTTTGTCGATACTCTGGCTAGCATGAAATTTGCTCGCTTGTTTCGCTGGTTTCCCTGGTTGTTGCGGCCTTTGATTCGTAGCACTATGAAGCGTTCGTTTGCTGAAGTGAGTAACCTTGCTGCCTTTCAGGCCATTCTTGGTGTTCAGTTGCAAAAATTGCTGGATAAAGGTGGTAGTCAATTGACGGTAAGGGGGCTGGATAAACTCGACCCCGAGCAGTCTTATTTATTCATCAGTAATCACCGCGATATTGCTATGGATCCCGCGTTGACCATTTTTGTTCTTCATCAGCAAGGTATGGATTCGCTGCGCATTGCTATTGGTGATAACTTACTTACGAAACCCTTTGTCTGTGACTTAATGCGCTTGAATAAAAGCTTTATTGTGCGTCGTTCCGCTGCCGGTCGCCGCGAGAAATTGGCGGCGTTGAAGCACCTTTCCTCTTACATTCGTTTTTCTTTACAAGAGGAACATCAGTCGATCTGGATTGCTCAGCGCGAAGGTCGCGCCAAAGATGGTCTCGACGGCACTGAAACAGCCTTATTAAAAATGTTAGCGTTGTCCAAAAGTAAAGATGAAAGTTTTGGTGAGGCCCTAAATAGCCTCAATGTGGTGCCAGTATCACTGTCTTATGAGTGGGATCCTTGCGATGGAGCAAAAGCGAAAGAACTGTACGCTCGTCAGACAGAGGGTGGCTATGAAAAAGGCGAGCATGAAGACATTGTCAGTATCTATCGGGGTATCGTGGGTAATAAAGGCCATATTTATGTCACTTTCGGTGACTTGTTGAACGAGACTTATGATGATGCGTCGAGCATGGCAGCGGAAATTGATCGTCAGATTATCGGTAACTACCGACTACAGGCGACCCATTGGGTGGCCTATGAACGTTTGCACGGTTTGTCTGTGCAAGCCGCGCAAGAGAGGCAAAGTCTTGATGCCGATTGGCAGGCAGTTGCTCGGGCTTTTGATGCAAGGCTTGCAACCATTCCCAAAGAGCACTGGGAGACACTACTCGCGGCCTATGCCAATCCAGTGGTGCAATATTTAAATCTCAATACCTAATCCCTTCCCGTGAGGACTTCCAGGGTCCTTCAGTGAATAACGCTAACGAGATAAAACCGATTTCTTTATCTGACCAAGACAAAGCGACTATCCAAAATGCTTACCGTGCTTTTCTCACGGCACGTTCGTTGCGCCCACGGCTTGGTCAGCGACAGATGATTGGTCACATCGCCTCCTTTCTGGGAGCTATTGAGCGCGACGAAGAAGGCCAGCGCTTGTCTGAAAACAATGTCATCGCCATTGAGGCTGGCACTGGCACCGGCAAAACGGTGGCTTATTTACTTTCTGTTCTTTCCCTGGCGAAATCGGTCGGTAAAAAAGTGGTCGTCTCTACCGGCACTGTTGCCCTGCAAGGGCAGTTGTTGGATAGGGATATCCCCGACGTGATGGCCGCGACAGGCTGGGATTATAAGCTGGCGCTGGCCAAGGGGAGGGGGCGTTACCTTTGCCCCCTACGCTTACAACAGAGTAGCGAAACGGCGAAGGCGCAAGATGCAGGGCTCTTTTTGTTTGAGGACGAGCTCACCTTTCAGCCCGACCCGCAGAGTGCAGAAACTTTACAGGCTATGGCTGAAGCCCTGCAGACGGGTAGTTGGGATGGAGATAGAGATGCCTGGCCCGAAGCAGTGCCGGCACAAACCTGGCAGGCCTTAACCGTTGATCGCAATCAATGTGCCGGTCGCCGCTGCCGGCTTATTGCAGAATGCTGTTTTTTTAAGGCACGAGAATCTCTCGAAAATGCAGACTGTATCGTCGCCAACCACGACTTGGTGATGGCGGATCTGTCCCTGGGGGGCGGAGCGATACTCTCGGCGCCAGAAGACACGGTTTATATATTTGACGAAGCCCACCGCCTGGGCGACACCGCGCTCAATCATTTTGCCAGTCAATGCCGCTTAAAGGTGACAGCACAATGGCTCGAGCAAATGCAAAAAACCTTAAAGGCAATGGCGACTCCGTTTGCGGAGATGCCGGATATTATTCATCGCGGTACCGAGCTTGATGAAATATCCCTACTCGCTCGCCAGCTTCTACAGCAGGCCACGCCCTTATTTCAGGACATGCTTGAGAGGGGTATCGCGAATGAGAACCGGCAGAATTTTGGCAATAATCAGGCACGCTATCGTTACCCGAGAGGCATTGTCGATGAGCCTTGTCGCTCTCTAAGCGAAGATTTAACCGCTGTTTTTGTGCGCTTGAATGGCCGCATGGAAAATCTTCACAGCGCACTGGAAGAGGCTCTTGAAAATGCTCACCAGCCGGTACCAAGGGTAGATATCGAACAATATTTTCAAATCGCCGGGCAATGGCTGGGTCGTGCTAACGCGGCGACTGAGCTATGGTCGGCCATGGCCCACCCCGACCCGGCTGGTCAGGCACCGATGGCGCGCTGGTTAACCCATGAAGATAACGGCGACATTCGACTTTCTGTTAGCCCTATTTCTGCGGGGATGCGTCTTAACGAATTACTCTGGCAGCGCGCCTATGGGGCAATCACCACCTCGGCCACCTTGCGAGTGCTTGGCGATTTTGAGCGCTTCAAAAGTGACAGCGGCCTGGCCCCGTCGATCCCGTGTGAGGCGGTCGCCGGTGCATTTGACTATGCCAATGCGGGGCTCTTAGTTATCCCCGATATCGGGGCTGAACCCAGTGATGCCCGCGCTCACACCCAGGCGCTGATAGAGCACTTACCCGATTTGCTCTATCCTACATCAATAACACCAGTGATGGATGGCGAGAGTGAGCAGAATCAGTCTTCCTCTGTCGGTGGTGTATTGGTGCTCTTTGCCTCGCGTCGCCAAATGGAAGAGCTGGTCGATGCTCTGGCTGATAAATTGCCCTGGCAGCTACTAGTGCAGGGTGAATTAAGCACGGGTGAAATTGTCACTCGCCATCGGGCCAGTATTGATCAGGGTGAGCGCAGTGTGATTTTTGGTCTGGCCAGTTTTGCCGAAGGCATGGATTTACCCGGAGTTTATTGTCAGCACGTGATTATCGCCAAGCTACCCTTTGCGGTGCCAGACGATCCTTTGCAAGCGGCACTGGCGGAGTGGATCGAGAGCAAAGGCGGCAATGCTTTTCGGGAAATCACCTTGCCCGATGCCGCGCTGCGTTTAATACAGGCCTGCGGGCGATTGCTGCGTCATGAAGATGATAGAGGTCGGGTGACCATTCTCGACCGGCGGCTGATCAGCAAAAGTTATGGTCGCCAGTTGTTAGATTCTCTTCCGCCTTTCAAGCAAATTATTGAACGGGCTTGAAGGTGGTCACGCGAAGCGTTTTAGTTTTTTTGCCGGTATTTTTCGTCAGTTTAACCATCGGCCTAAAGTAGAAGCTCCGGCAGGCGTATGGAGCCAAATAAATATACCGATATTTATTATTGCAGTTAACCAAAAAATCAGGCGAAATTCTTGCTTACTCGATTTATGGCGTAAACTGTCCTGTGCGACCAGTGCGCCAGGCCAACCACAGGCTAGTGCTAATAAGTGAAAAGTACTTTCTGGAGTTCGCCATGCGCCTCTTTTTGCGGCTAACTTGTCTTTCGCATAGACAATAAAAGTGAGGGTGCTGACTAAAAGGTAAAGAGGTAAAACTAAAAAAGGAACTTTTGCCGTTAAAGCTGAGATACAAACGATGATAAGAAATAAAGCGGCAGCAATATTGGCGTTTGAGCCTTTCTTCGCATTTTTTCTTTGTGCTGGAGTATCGCCGGCTCGACTGACCTTCACTGCACACGGCCTGCCTTGTTTATCTTTCGATAAGGTATAGCTTACAGGCTGGTCGACCTGGGGTTTGTTGTCTCGACTGCTGAGTGCAGTGATGTGGGCGAAAACTCTTTTTCCACCTTGATTGGGGGTGATAAATCCAAACCCTTTGTCATGATTCCAGGAGGCAATTTTCCCTTTGGCTCGCATACTGCTTCTTTAAACGCTTAATTCTGTGTTGTTTGCAATCGGGCTTTAATGCGTTCGCTGATGCAGGCAACATTAAGACCCGCAGTAGCAATTTGCGCGTCGTGTGTAGCGTGCTCAATAAATATATCGGGCAAGCCAAGATGCAGGACGGCTACGACGATTCCCTGCTGGGCGAAGTATTCACTGACACTGGCACCTGCGCCGCCAGCAATGGCATTTTCTTCGAGGGTGACGATAAGCGTGTGATCGGCAGCTAGCTGATCGAGCAGCGCGGTATCAAGGGGTTTGATAAAGCGCATGTCAGCGACACTGGCACCGAGCTCTTCGCCAACATTGAGAGCGGTTGGCAACAGGGCGCCAAAATTGAGAATCGCTACCTGTTGGCCCTGGCGGATCATTCTGCCCTTCCCGATAGGTAGCGCCGTCATTGCTTGCTCTATGTTAGCGCCCGGTCCCGTGCCCCGAGGATAGCGTACGGCTGCTGGACCCGAATAGGCATAACCGGTGTAGAGCATTTGTCTGGTTTCGTTCTCATCGGCCGGGGCCATAATCACCATGTTGGGAATGCAGCGCATAAAGGTGATATCAAAGCTGCCCGCATGAGTGGCACCATCTTCACCGACTAGCCCGGCGCGATCTATGGCAAACAGAACGTCAAGATTTTGTAGAGCGACATCGTGGATTAACTGGTCGTAGGCGCGCTGTAAAAAGGTTGAATAAATAGCGACCACCGGTTTTTTCCCCTCGCAGGCAATACCCGCAGCAAGAGTCACTGCGTGTTGTTCGGCGATGGCAACATCGTGAAATTGTTGGGGATAGCGCTCGGCAAATTCGACCATGCCCGAACCTTCACTCATTGCCGGGGTAATAGCGATGAGTTCGTGGTGGTCTCTCGCCATATCACAGAGCCAGTCACCGAACACTTGTTGGTATTTGGGTCGCTTTGGCGTGTTGCTTGATTGTGGTGATGGTGCTTTATCCCTTGGGGTAGGGATTTTGTTCAGCGCATGATAGCCAATAGGGTCTTTCTCGGCAGGCGAAAAACCTTTACCTTTTTGAGTGGCGACATGCAGTAACACAGGTCCGGTGATTTGCTTGAGATTCTCCAGGGTGTGCACCAGTAAAGGGATATTGTGGCCGTCGATAGGACCTATGTAGGTAAAACCGAGTTCTTCAAAGACGATGCCGGGTGCAACCAGGGCTTTCATCAGTTCTTCGGTTTTACGAATGATCCCCGAGGTCGATGGGAAGGCTTTTAATAAGCTTTTGGTGCTTTCACGAAATAGATTGTACAGTTTGCTCGACCACAGTTTGGAAAAGTAAGTGGCCAGGCCGCCGACATTCTTTGAGATCGACATATTATTGTCGTTGAGTACCACCAGCATGTCGAGGTCGACATGGGCAATGTGATTAAGGGCTTCAAAGGCCATACCCGCCGTCATAGCGCCATCACCAATCACTGCGACACAGCGACGCCCAGGCTGCTCATCGGTAGGTTGGTCCATGGCTGAAGCGATGGCCATCCCCAAAGCGGCACTTAGAGAGGTGCTGGAGTGGCCGACACCGAAGGGGTCATATTCGCTCTCGTTGCGGTTGGGGAAGCCGGCTAGGCCACCTTGGTGGCGAATGGTGAGCAGCTCTTCACGCCTGCCAGTGAGGATTTTGTGGGGATAGGTTTGGTGGCCAACATCCCATACGAGCCGGTCATCGGGGGTGTTAAAAACGTAGTGCAGTGCGACAGTGAGTTCGACGACCCCAAGGCCCGCGCCAAAGTGTCCGCCAGATTGACCAACGGAATACAGTAAGTAGGCACGTAATTCATCGGCTACCTGTTCCAGTTCCATTGCTGGGAGGGCACGTAACTGGGCGGGTGAATCAAGACGATCCAACAGAGGTGTTTCGGGTCGAGTCAGCGGAATGTCAGAATAGATGACGGTCATATCTGGTGACTGGGGTGTAATTTTGAGGCGGCAATCTTACACGAAATCGTTGCTAAAAGGGCGGTTCAATGATTTCGTTTGACAATGAAGTCTGCGATAGCACGCAAGTAGTCGGCGCGTTCGTCAAATTGCTCAAGGGCTTTGATAGCTTGTCCATGTAATTGAGCAAGCTTTTTTTTTGCGCCAGGATTGCCGAGTAAGGAGGTGTAAGTTGACTTGTTGTGCTGTTGATCAGCCCCGGCTTGCTTGCCAAGTACTGCGGTGCTTCCTTCGCTATCGAGAAGATCATCTTTCACTTGAAAAGCGAGGCCAATAGCTCGGCCGTAGTCACGCAGTTTTTCCAGTGTCTTTGTGTCGACACAAGCATTACTTTGTGCGCCCATGGAAACACTGGCGACAATTAAATCACCGGTTTTATGGAGATGCATAGTTTCCAGATAGTCGAGATCAACGTGCGTGTTGGTGGCGCACACATCCATTGCCTGTCCTTTGACCATACCCTCTGGACCGGCCGCCTGGGCGAGCTCGCGAACCAGTGTAAGGGCCGCTGCTGTGTTGACAAGGGTCAGCTGTTCGAAAGCTAGAGCCTGTAAGGCATCACCGGCGAGTATGGCCGTGGCTTCATCATAGGCAATATGGCAGGTGGGGCGGCCGCGACGGAGGTCGTCGTCATCCATTGCGGGTAGGTCGTCGTGGATCAGTGAGTAACAGTGAATGAGCTCTACTGCGGCGGCAACGTAATCGGTATCGCAGTTGATTGGGCCAAGAGTGTGGGCAGCTGCATACACCAGGCAGGGACGAATACGTTTGCCCTGGTCGAGGGTCATGTAGCGTAAAGCGGCGTTTAGAGGAAGGTTGCTGCTAGCCGGCAGGCAGTATTCGAGTTGCTGCTCTATCCGTTCACGACTTGTTTTGAGAAAGCTGTCGAAGCTTTGCTTCACTCGGCGTCACCACTGAGAAAATCGGTAGTAGTAACATCGTCGTTGGTGCCGCTGGTTAAAATACGTACTCGTTGTTCTGCCTCAGTGAGGGCGGACTGACAGTCGCGAGTTATTTTGATGCCTTTTTCAAAGGATTTAAGTGATTCGTCAAGGTTGAGATTACCGGTTTCCAGGGACTCAACCAGGGTTTCGAGCTGCTTGAGACTTTGTTCAAAGTTGAGCGCGCGTTTTCTTGTTGCCATACGAGTGATCGTCATTAATAGAACGAGGTTAACCCTAACTGAGTGAAGCGGCAGAGGTCAATAATAGTCGTTCCACCATCATCAGGAATAGGGATAATAAAGGTAAGATATATCCTACATGTATTGCAGACATTACAGAATGGCCAGTATCTCTCTGGCAGTGCATTATACTTTCCACAAGGATGGACTGAACAAGGATGTTGTATAAGGGAAAGAGTCAGGATGACCTGCTCAGGATGAGCAACAACGGAAGGGCAAGATGCCCCGACAGGGAAGAGGTCAGGATGGCCGTTTGTTACAGGGAATGAAATCAAGGGCTTATAAGGATGTAAGGTCTTGATTGCTCCAAGGCTGGATGCACTTTGCTAGTACTACTTTGACACCCCCTTACCTCTCCAGTAAGGGGGTGTTTTTATGTTAAGCCCGTCACTGTATAACATTTAAGTCTACCAGATACCTAGACCGAGTTGATCTCCCGCATCCTTGTATATTCCAGTCATGGCTACAGGAGTCAAACAACCCTACATTAATCCATAAACCTTTTCTTTTAATCCTCGTTTAATACGTCTTCGTTCTCTTCGTTAATAAAATTCAGTGGTTGAGTCACGGGGCGGGTGTTCTGTGTCTGTCTACGTTAACTGTACTTTGAATCGATGACATTTAGTGAGCTTACAATGTGGTTTTTAGTATTAGTGGTAAGCCAGAGATTGCTTGTGGTGGCAGTCAGGGTCTGGGTTTGCCAAATGGTGCCTAGTCGGCGGATGTTGCTGCAGGTTTGGGCCTCACTTTATCGCTTTAATATATTAGTTAAAACAGTGGGTTATCGATCATACAAGGTTATAAATAATGTATTTGCCGTGTCATTATTACTACAGGCAGAGCAGGGTTATATGGCTTCTCGAATAGCTCAGTAGTGGTCTATCAGTAATGGTCTAGACGCAGAGGCTGATGAACAATCATTGCGGTAAATCTGGCTGGGCGAAGGGAAGACCCTTGTGAAATCGGCGCGCCCTGTGTTTTTGTTATGCAGTGCCATTCATGGGCTATGAACGGGCAGGATATTTTACTGACAGTGGCTTTGACTCGGGTACTTTCCCGTTGAGGGCTAGATAAGCGGAGTTGCAATTTTGAGAGCCGCTGGACAGCTGGACATTAGACACATGATTTTTGTCAGGGCTTCACTTCTAGAGCGCCAGACAGCACCACCATGTATAGCATAGATGATGGTGCTGTCTGGCTTGTTCAGGTGAATGATTTAGGCTTTTTGGGGCTCGGTAATGAAGTCATCCATATCGACATGGCGCGTTAACTTGAAGAAGTCGACGTTGCGATAGGGCGAATTAACGACTACGCGACCCTTGGAGTTGCGGTAGTAGCTGCTAACACCGGGATGGGTCCAAACCATATCGTCGTGAATGGTGTTGACCTTGTCGATATAGCTATCGTGTACGTCTTGCTTACATTCGACAGCACCCAATTTTTCCTTGGCCATTTTCTCGATCATTTGCATCACATAGCGCACTTGCATTTCGCAGACGAAGACAAAGCTACCGCCGTGACCGGGTTGTAAGTTGGGACCGTAGAGGGTGAAGAAGTTGGGAAAGCCGGGCACATTGGTGCCGAGGTGGGCCGAGGCATTATCATCACCCCAAACGTCACGCAGGTTTTTACCGTCACGGCCAATAATCTCGTACGTTGACAAAAACTTCAGCACGTCAAAGCCCGTTGAGATAAGGATGATGTCAGCTTCGTACGCGTTGCCGTCTTTGGTGATGACCTTGTTGCCTTCAATGTGATCAATACCATTATCAACGAGTTCGACCTTGGGATTACGTAGCATGCGAAACCAGCCGTTATCCATCAGCATACGTTTGCCGAAGGGAGGGAAGCTGGGCAGTACTTTGTCCATCAGGTCATCGGCGCGATCGCCCAGCTCTTTTTTCATGTAGCTGGTGAAATAGGCGCGGTGGCTATCGTTTGTGGCATTTAATGAGCGCTCGGGGTGCTCCCAGTTTGGATCTTTGTGCAGGGAGTCGTAAACGCGGTCGTTGTAGATCCAGCCCAGGCGCATGCGATACCACATGCGATAAAGGGGCACTTCCTTGAACAGGTAGCGAATTTCTTCGGGCACATCCACGCGGAATTGCTCAAAAGGCGATACCCAGTGGGGACCGCGCTGAAAAATAGTCAGCGACTCAACCTGGTTTTGGATTTCAGGCCCCAGCTGCATGGCGGTCGCGCCATTGCCGATCATGATGACTTTTTTATTATCCAGTGATTTGCCTTCAGGCCACTCTGCGGTGTGCCAGCTTTCACCGGCGAAACTGTCGAGCCCCTTGATGTTCGGGAACGCGGGTGGGTTGAAGATACCCGCACAGCTAATAACGACGTTGGCTTCTAGCGTTTCTTCGCTGCCATCGGCGTGGGCAACTTTGACTTTCCATGTTTGAGTATCGGCCTGATACTCGGTACTGATGACGTTAGTTTCAAATTCAATCGACTTTTTCAGATCGAAGTCGTCGGCCACACTTTCGAAGTACTCGGCTAATTCGCCGCGCAAGGCGAAGTAGGCAGACCAATCGTAGGGGGCAAAGGAGAAAGAGTAGAGGTGGCTGGGTGTGTCAACGCCAGCACCTGGATAGCGGTTGTCTTGCCAAACACCGGCGACATTAGACCGGCGTTCCAGCACTTTGAACGGCACACCTGCACCTTGCAAGCTAACGGCGGTAGCCAGACCGGACACGCCTGCGCCAATAACAATAACGTTAAAGCCTTCGGGTACGTCAATTTTATCTTCCCACTTCATGGGTGTTTGACCGAGTTGTGCATTGGTCATTTCACCGTATTCAGCGGGCACTTTTTCACCCATAGAAGACGTGAGCATTTCGACCAGTTCTTCGTTGCTGGGCGTTTCAAGAGCGACGGGCTCGCCGGCTTTCCACGCCAAGATGGCGGCGAGAGAAGCGTCACGTATTTCTTTTTGAATCGCTTCGTCAAAGCCACCGCTATCGTTGTCGCCAGTGCCGCTGCCGCGTTTAGGGCGATAGGGGTCTGCAATCCAGCGTTTGTCGCCAGTGAGCTGTACCAGTACCATTAGCAAGGTAGGTATATTCGCGATGGCGATTGCATCGGCGAGTTGTTGCTTGTCTGTCATATTTAAATCCTGTTTTCTAGTGAAGGTTGTTCGCACGAGGATGGGTTTAGTAAAGCCCGTTAATAAGTTCGGCACAATAGTTTAACCGGCCTGACCCTAGGGTCAAAATATTCATAACCTTGTAATTCTTATGGTTATAGTTGTGAAAAGGCTAGTTGTGACGTGAAAGGTAGTTTTAAATGGTTTGAAAGCGAGGAGTGAATGATGGAGATACAAGTGCTTTGGTGGCAGTGGGTGTTACTCGGCATGGGCCTGATGATATTGGAAATATTTTTACCCAGTTTCATTGCCCTTTGGTTTGGCTTAGGGGCCCTGGTGGTCGGTCTGGTTGCCTGGTTCTTTCCGCACATGGGTGTTTCGTGGGAGGTGTGCATCTGGGTGTTTGCCTCTAGCTCCTTTGTGCTGCTCTGGTTTAAGGTATTCAAGCCAAGTATGGTCGATAAGACTAAAGCGGGTATTTCTCGTGATGCCGCTTTGGGTGAGGCGGGGCAGGTCGTTAAAGCGCCTCATGGTGATGGTCGTGGTGTTGTGCGTTTTACTATGCCGGTGCTGGGTGAGGATGAGTGGGATTTTATTTGTGTGGAAGAAGTCGCTGAGGGCGACAAGGTGTTTATCAAAGACTTTTCTGGCAATACCCTTATTGTTTCCAAATTGGGCACCTAGGGCTTTCTGTTACTTGCTGTTACTAGGTTGGATAGCGTATGTCTGAGGGAGTAACGTCGAGAGTTCTACAGCAATTACAGGGGCACCTTCCCACGCTTGAACAAGCTCGGCGCATTTATGTGGGTTATAGCGGTGGTCTTGACTCCCATGTGCTTTTGCACGCTGCGGCGGCTATTTTGGGTGCAGAGCGAGTCGCTGCGCTTCATATTAATCACCAATTGAGCGAACAAGCCTGCGCTTGGGCTGAGCATTGTGGACAAGTATGCCAGGCGTTGGGCATTGATGTGCAAACCCATATCGTCGATGTTTGTCAGCAGGTATCCAGTGTTGAAAATACGGCCCGCGAGGCGCGTTATCAAGTCTTTGAGAGAATTCTCGGTGACGGCGATATTCTCTTGCTCGCCCATCATCAGAATGATCAGGCTGAAACGGTACTTTATCGTTTGTTGCGCAATTCCGGGCCCCGAGGTTTGGCGGGTATTCCTTTCACGCGGGCTGTGGGTCAGGGCAGTTTGCTCAGGCCCTTGTTGCAATTGCCTCGTAGCGAATTGGAATGCTATGCCCGAGAATACCAGCTTAACTGGATTGACGACCCCTCCAACAGCGATTTGATACACGATCGCAATTACTTACGCCACCAGGTTGCGCCGGCGCTGAGCCAGCGCTGGCCAGACTACGCCGTTCGTATTGCCGCTAGTGCCAGCCTCTGTCAGCAGGCAGATGAGTTAAGCAAGGATTTGGCGGAAATTGATCTCAGTGAGCTTGGCGATCAGCAAGAGCGCCTGGGCAGGAGTATTGAGCTCTCTGGTCTTGCCGCGTTGTCGACTTTACGTAAGGCTAATGTGCTGCGCCACTGGGCTAGCTCGTACTGCCAGTCTCCGCCAGGCTACCACAGCATCATGGCTGTTCTCGACAGCGTATTGTCTGCAGGAAAAGATAGAAAACCGTTGGTAACCTGGCCCGGTGGTGAGTGGCGTCGCTTTAAGGGACGATTATTTTTGCTGCCCGGCGGTTGGTCTGAGCAAGCCCCGGAGCCCTGTGATTGGCAGCCTGAGTCGCCCTTAACCTTATCGGATGGTAGTGTTTTAAGGGCTACATTGACGAAGGATAGAGGCTTAAAGCTGTTGCCGGGCGAGCAGTTGCGGGTCAAATTCCGCAGTGGTGGTGAACGCTGCCAGCCGGCGGGCAGGAGGGGGAGTCGCAGTGTGAAAAAATTATTGCAGGAGTACCAACTTGAACCCTGGTTGCGTGACAGAGTGCCTCTCATTTACAAGTATCCGGCTGATGGGCAAAAGGAGGAACAGCTGGTCGCTGTGGGCGACCTCTGGCTTTGCCATGATTTTACTGTTGCCGGCGGTGATTGTGTCTACCGTTTACGCTGGGATCAGCCTCCTCAAGCGAGTTTTGAGCCTATCGTTGAAGAGGCAATCACACGCTAAGAAAGCGGCGAATTGCCCTTTGCTCGGATTGTGGCTAGCGGACTTATCTGTTAATCTGACGCCCCTTCTACAGCTCGTAGCAACGTTGCGTTAAATCGATAAATTCGCCGGGCTAGCAATCTAAAATATTCATATTCATTACCTTACAGGGTAAGCATGACGCGATTTATTTTTGTGACTGGTGGCGTTGTTTCGTCGCTTGGTAAAGGTATTGCCGCTGCCTCTTTAGGCGCTGTACTTGAGTCGCGGGGGCTAAAGGTCACTCTTCTCAAGCTCGACCCCTATCTCAACGTGGACCCAGGCACTATGAGCCCCTTTCAGCACGGTGAGGTTTTTGTCACCGAAGACGGCGCAGAAACCGATCTGGACTTGGGTCACTACGAACGCTTTCTTCATTCACGTATGACGCAGAACAATAATTTCACCACTGGCCAGGTCTATGAAACTATCCTGCGCCGTGAACGGCGTGGTGAGTATCTGGGGGGCACGGTTCAGGTCATTCCCCACGTCACTGACGAAATTAAGCGACGGATTATTAAAGGCGGTGAGGGCAATGATATTGCCCTGGTCGAAATCGGCGGCACAGTGGGTGATATCGAATCCCAGCCTTTTCTTGAGGCGATACGCCAGTTAAAGGTAGAGTTAGGCAGTGCTCGCGCCCTATTGTTGCATCTCACTCTGGTGCCCTATATCGCTACTGCGGGTGAAACGAAAACCAAGCCCACACAACATTCGGTGAAAGAATTACGTTCCATCGGTCTACAGCCCGATGTGCTGATCTGCCGTTCTGAAGTTGCTATTGATGCCGATTCGAGACGCAAAATAGCGCTCTTTACCAGTGTTGAAGAGCGTGCCGTTGTACCGTTGATGGATGCCGATAGTATTTATCAAATACCGCGCTATCTTTTTGACTGGAAACTCGATCAATTCGTTGTTGAACGATTCTTGCTGGATTGCTCGCCCGCAGATCTGAGTGAATGGGATCAGGTGGTGGAGAATCAGCGACGCTCAACCACGCCA
The DNA here is from genome assembly GCA_913058345.1 of uncultured Gammaproteobacteria bacterium. Taxonomy (GTDB): domain Bacteria; phylum Pseudomonadota; class Gammaproteobacteria; order Pseudomonadales; family Porticoccaceae; genus Reddybacter. Next base: position 53,890 of record CAJXQR010000007.1, on the reverse strand, counting down.
GTGACCATTGCCATGGTTGGCAAGTATATGGAGTTGCTCGACGCTTATAAGTCTCTCAACGAAGCGCTCTCTCATGCGGGTATTCAAAATCTGGCCAAGGTAAACATTCGCTATATTGACTCTGAAGACCTCTGTGATGACATGTCTCTGCTCAACGATTGCCATGGTATTTTGGTGCCCGGTGGTTTTGGTGAGCGTGGTGTTGAGGGCAAAATTAGAGCGGTTCAATATGCTCGCGAAGAGAATATCCCCTACCTAGGCATTTGCCTGGGTATGCAGGTTGCGGTGATTGAATATGCGCGCAATATGGCCGGGCTTGGAAATGCTAATAGTACCGAATTTGATACTAATACCCCCTACCCGGTGATTGGTTTGATTACTGAATGGCTTGACAGTAGCGGGAAACGTGAGTTGCGCACAGAGGATTCAGATCTCGGTGGTACTATGCGTCTTGGTGCTCAGGATAGCCATCTGGCAGCGGGCTCAATGGCGCAAGAAATTTATGGAACTGATGTCATTTGCGAACGTCATCGCCATCGCTATGAGGTCAACAATAATTTCATCGGCCAGATCCAGGAGGCCGGTTTAAAGGTTGGTGGCTGGTCGGGGGACGATTCTTTAGTTGAGACGGTTGAACTGCCCGAGCACCGCTGGTTCTTCGCCTGCCAGTTCCACCCGGAATTCACCTCTACGCCCCGCGGTGGTCATCCTCTGTTTACTGGTTTTGTCAAAGCGGCGCTGGATTACAGTCAGGAGTGCTGAGCAATGACCGCAAAAACCGTCACTATCGGTGATATAAGCGTCGCCAACAATCGACCTTTTGTACTTTTTGCTGGGGTTAATGTGCTGGAGTCACGGGATTTTGCCTTACAGGTCGCCGAGCATTGTGCTCAGGTGGCTGAACGTCTGGCTATTCCCTATGTGTTTAAAGCCTCATTCGATAAGGCTAATCGCAGCTCTATTCACTCCTTTCGCGGTCCTGGATTAGATGAAGGCCTGAAAATTCTGGCTGAAGTCAAAGCGACATTCAAGGTGCCATTGATTACGGATGTTCATGAAACCGAACAGGCCAGCGTAGTGGCTGAAGTCTGTGATGTAATTCAGTTGCCGGCTTTTCTCGCTCGCCAGACTGATTTGGTGGCGGCCATGGCGGCGACGGATGCCGCAGTGAATATTAAAAAGCCTCAATTTATGAGTCCCTCGCAAGTTGGTAATTTAGTCGATAAGTTTCGTGAATGTGGTAAGACTGACGTGATTTTATGCGAGCGTGGTAGCTGCTTTGGTTACGACAATCTGGTGGTCGACATGCTCGGCTTCTCTGTGATGAAGCAAGCCAGTGATAACATGCCAGTTATTTTTGATGTCACTCACTCATTACAGTGTCGTGATGTTGGTGGTGCCGCTTCAGGTGGGCGTCGCGCGCAACTACCCGAATTGGCGAGAGCTGGTATGGCGACAGGTTTGGCGGGTTTATTTCTGGAAACCCACCCCGACCCGGACAAAGCTTTGTGCGACGGACCTAGTGCTCTTAAATTATCGTTACTTGAACCGTTTTTACAGCAGGTAAAGGCTGTTGATGAGCTGGTTAAACAGATGCCAGTCCTCGATACGGCCTGATGAATAACCACTACATTCAGTGGCTAAAATTTTGTAGCTCAAAAATAAGTACAGACAAGGAAATAGCATGACCAAGATTGCCGATATCAGAGCCTATGAAGTGCTCGATTCACGGGGTAACCCCACTGTTAATGCCGATGTGATTCTCGAGTGCGGTGCTGTGGGCAGCGCCTGTGCACCTTCAGGTGCCTCCACTGGAACGCGTGAAGCACTAGAGTTGCGCGATGGCGATACGAGTCGTTATCTCGGCAAGGGTGTTTTGACCGCTGTAAGCAATGTGAATCGCCCGCTGCGAGAGTTGCTGTTAGGCAAAGATGCTTGCGACCAGCGTGAACTTGACCGCTTGATGATCGAAGCCGACGGCACTGACAATAAAGCTAAATATGGTGCTAATGCGATTTTAGCGGTGTCCCTGGCAGCGGCTAAGGCGGCGGCACAGGCTAAAAAAATTCCTCTGTATCAGCACATTGCCGATATCAATGGTACGCCACTGAAGTACACCATGCCGGTGCCAATGATGAATATCATCAACGGCGGCGAACATGCTGACAATAACGTCGATATTCAGGAGTTTATGATCCTCCCAGTTCTGGCGACGTCCTTCAGCGAAGCCCTGCGTCAGGGAGCCGAAGTTTTCCACAGCCTGAAAAAAGTGCTTGCAGCACGGGGCTTGAATACAGCAGTGGGCGATGAAGGTGGCTTTGCCCCCGATCTGCCGTCGAATGAAGCCGCCATTGAAGTTATTGCCGAGGCGGTGAGTAATGCCGGTTATACCCTGGGTGAAGATATTATGTTGGCGCTGGATTGCGCCTCTTCAGAGTTTTACCGCGATGGTCAGTACCACCTCTCGGGCGAAGGTAAAGTCTTTTCAGCGGTCGAGTTTGCCAATTATCTGGCGGACCTGGCGAAGCGTTATCCGATTTTATCCATTGAAGATGGCATGGACGAAAGTGACTGGGACGGCTGGGCTGACTTAACTCGCAAAATTGGCAACACCGTGCAGCTGGTGGGTGATGATTTGTTTGTTACCAACACCAAAATTTTACAGCGTGGTATCGACGAAGATATCGCCAATTCAATATTGATTAAATTCAATCAGATCGGCACCTTGTCTGAAACGCTAGAGGCTATTCAAATGGCGAAAGATGCGGGCTTCAGTGTGGTTATTTCTCACCGCTCCGGTGAAACTGAAGACACCACAATTGCAGATCTGGCGGTGGCAACCTCAGCAGGGCAAATCAAAACCGGTTCCCTGTGCCGTTCCGATCGCGTCGCGAAGTACAATCGTTTGTTGCGTATTGAAGCTGAGCTCGACGGCACGGCAGCTTACCGGGGCCAGGCTGAGTTTCGTAGCTAGTTATTAGGCGCCTTAGTTAAGAACGTGAGCAGTGGGGCTTAGTGAATGCGCTGGCTACTGCTTACTCTTGTCCTTATTCTGGCGCTTTTCCAGTATTGGTTCTGGTTTGGCGAGGGCGGTCTGTTGAAACAGTCAGCCCTTGAAAAACAAGTGCTGGAACAGCGGCAGGAAAATGCCGCTTTGAAAGAACGCAATGCTGCTCTGGAGGCAAAAGTCAGATATCTCAGGGATGGCCTCGAAGGTATTGAAGAGCGAGCCCGGCATGATCTTGGCATGATTAAGGAAGGCGAAACCTTCTATATGTCGTCTGAAAAAGACAGTTCCCGATGATCCTTTATTGTGACGTTCCCACGGTGAAGTACCAACGATGAGATGCTGGTTGATTGTCCCCGCGGCGGGTAGCGGCTCACGTTTTGGTGGCGAACGACCTAAGCAATACGCTTCTCTCGCGGGGAGTACGGTCATCGAGCAGACCCTTGCGCGACTCCTTGAAATAGAGGAGGCACAAGCATTAGTCGTGGCGGTCAACCCTAACGATCATGACTGGCATTCCCTCAACATTTTAAGGCACCCAAAAATTCGCATCAGCCACGGCGGAGTAGCGCGGGCTGATTCGGTTTATCTTGGTCTACAAAGTATTGCCGACGAGGCCAACGAAATGGACTGGGTGCTCGTGCACGATGTCGCCCGACCCTGTGTGCGTGTTGCCGATATCCGCTTATTGATTGAGGCGCTGTCAGCCCATCCTGTAGGGGGCTTGCTCGCGACACCTGTCAGCGCGACATTAAAACGCGTTGGCGACTCGCAAGATCTTAGTGCAACAACAATAAAAACGGCCGGGACAGTGCTTGAAACGGTATCACGGGAACGTTTATGGGCGGCGGCTACACCACAAATGTTTCGCTTTGGCTTGCTCGTGAAAGCGCTAAAAGCATGTCGGGATGTGGGTGTTAGCCCGACTGATGAGGCGGCGGCTATCGAACGACTCAGTTTACAGACTGAGATTGTCGAAGGTCATAGTGATAATTTGAAGATCACTCACGGGGCAGATCTGGCCCTGGCAGAAGCGGTTCTCGCATACCAGCAACAACAGCAAGGAGAGCGATAACTCGATGATTCGTGTCGGTCAGGGTTTTGATGTGCATGCTTTTGATGACAGTGCTTCAGAAAGGGGGGCTGAGCTTGGTGAGCATATTGTGCTTGGCGGCGTGAGCATTCCTTTCGATCGTACGCTACTCGCCCATTCTGATGGCGATGTGCTGCTTCATGCGCTCTGTGATGCTTTGCTCGGTGCGGCGGGTTTGGGTGATATTGGTCGTCACTTTCCCGATACCGATTCGCGTTACAAAAATATCAGCAGCCGTCATTTATTGCGCGAGGTAATGACTTTGCTCACCCAGCACCAATGGCAGCTGAGTAACGCTGATTTGACGATTATTGCCCAGGCGCCGCGCATGGCGCCTCACCGGATGGCTATGGTTGAGAATATTGCCGCTGATTTGGCTTGCCGCTGTGAGCAGGTGAATGTAAAAGCGACGACCACGGAAATGTTGGGATTTACTGGCAGGGGGGAGGGCATCGCCTGTTTGGCAACGGTCCTTCTTGAATCGTTTGATTGAACTTGCGGACTGAAAATGGTGTGCGTGTTTTCCATGTCGCGTTGCTCTTTTGTTATGTTTGGTCTAAATGTTTTGCTGGGTGAGTTGGTGCTTTAGCCGACCGCAACGAGAAGATGCTGGAAGAAAACGATGGAGCAATACTTGACCTTGAGATCGATGAATGAAGCAAGCTGAGTCTCTTTTTCCTCTTAACTTCGCCTATGCCTACCAGGTTTTGACGGGTTCCGCTGAACTAAAGACAGCGCCTGAAGATTTCGTGGTGGTTGAAGAATTTGATGAGGCGACTTTTAGCGGGGTAGGAGAGCACGTTTGCCTGCAAATTCGCAAGCGCGAGCAAAATACCCGCTGGGTAGCTGCGGCGTTGGCAGAAGTGGCGGGGGTAGCCGAACGGGATATTGGTTTTTGTGGTATGAAAGATCGGCGTGCGGTGACAACCCAGTGGTTTAGTGTCGCCCAGGCTGATGAGTGGCGAATGCCGCCGTTGGCGATACCGGGTTGCGAAGTGCTGCAAGTGGTGAGACATCAACGCAAGTTGCGCCGAGGTAGTCATCAAGGCAACCACTTTGCGATTCGCCTGCGCAATGTGAGTGAATCTATCGACAGCAAGAGAATAGATGAGCGGTTGGCGCTCATCGCCAAACAAGGTGTGCCGAATTACTTTGGCGAGCAACGTTTCGGTATTGGCGGGCAGAACTTAGTTGAGGCTGATCGCTTATTACGTCGTGGTCGTCTGCGCAAAGTGGAGGGGCGACAAAGGATTTTTGTCTCGGCGGCGCGATCTTATTTGTTTAATCAGGTACTTGCAGAGCGCGTGAACCAAAATAACTGGCTGCAAGTGCTTGAGGGCGAGATCACCCCTCAGGGGCCTTTGTGGGGGCGCGGCCGGAGTGGTGCAAAGGGTGACTTGTTGCAACTGGAAGGCAGGGTGTTGGCCGATTATCAGTTGTGGTGTAACGCGCTTGAACATCTGGGCCTTGAGCAGCAGCGGCGCAATTTACTGCTGCAACCGCAGCAACTGGAGTGGCATTGGCAGGATCGGGACCTGTGTTTGTCTTTTAAGCTCTCGGTCGGCACTTACGCAACGACAGTGCTACGTGAGTTGCTGGAAGTGGATACGCCCGCGCCAAGGCCTGTGCTATAGTTTCGGCTGTTTTGTGCTGAAATTTTTGTAGAGAAAATGAGGGGGAGCATGGTGGGCTCAGTGGATTTTGACGGGGTGGGTATGACCTCGCAACGCACTCGTGGGCGCCTTGTTCAGAGGCTCAAAGATCAGGGTATTACAGACCAAAAGGTACTCGATGTAATACGCGTTACGCCGCGCCATTTGTTCCTCGACGAAGCTCTTTCCCATCGCGCTTATGAAGACACGTCCCTACCGATTGGGCATGCGCAGACTATTTCTCAGCCGTATATCGTAGCTTTAATGACACAAATCTTGCTGTCTAGGGGACCCCTGAAGCGCGTGCTCGAAATTGGTACGGGTTCTGGCTATCAAGCTGCAATACTGGCGCAATTGGTGGATGAGGTTTATTCCGTCGAGCGAATTAAACCCTTGTTAATTAAAGCGCGAAGCTTATTTCGTCAGCTGCGGTTACGCAATATTGTCACAGACCACAGCGATGGTGGTGTCGGTTGGCCCGAAAAAGCCCCCTACGACGGTATTATTGCCACTGCAGCTCCTGAACAAGTGCCCGACGAATTACTCTACCAATTGGCACCTAACGGCTTGCTAGTCATTCCTGTGGGCACCGGTGAGCATCAGGAGCTTCGATTGATATCACGACAGGGTGATACGCAAAAATTTGAAGAGGAGGTGATTGAACGCGTACGCTTTGTGCCGCTACTTGGCGGCACATCTCGCTGATGGTGCCCTAGTAATGAGCGATTTGCGTGCTTATATAGTGCTTTTTTTAAAGGGCATGGCCATGGGTGCTGCAGATGTTGTGCCCGGTGTTTCCGGTGGTACGATCGCTTTTATCTCGGGTATTTACGAAGAATTACTTTGCTCTATTCGCGCCTGCACCCCTTTTGCCCTGGCTAGTTTGTTTCGCGATGGCCCCCGTGCTTTTTGGCGGCGTATTAACGGTACTTTCTTGAGTGTGCTGTTCAGTGGTATTTTGTTCAGTATTGCGACCCTGGCGCACTTAATTACCTATCTCCTCGACGCACAGCCCTTACTGCTGTGGTCATTTTTCTTTGGTCTTATAGTGGCGTCTGTGTTTTTTATTTGGCGGCAGTTAGTGCGTAAGGGGTTTTGGGAATATTTATTTTTGCTGCTGGGCCTGTGTACTGCCCTCGTTTTTGCCTTCGCCCCACCTGTGCAGCCGGAGCCGACATTGTTTGTTGTTTTTGGTGCCGGTATGCTGGCCGTTTGCGCGATGATATTACCGGGTATATCTGGAAGTTTTATTCTTCTCTTGCTGGGTATGTATTCGGTCATACTGGGGGCTGTTAGCAACGCAGATTTTCACTTGCTGATTATCTTTGGCCTTGGCTGTGTTGCAGGACTTATGACATTCTCTCGTTTTCTATCATGGTTACTGAAGCGTTTTCATGGTGTGACCTTGTCAGTATTGACTGGGTTTTTGCTCGGCTCCCTGGTGATGGTTTGGCCCTGGAGAGAGTCATCTATGATGTCAGGTGAGGGGGCTGTAACAGCCTTGTCTTTATTGATGCCATGGCAATATGCGCAGGTGGTTGGCGACGCTCAATTGCCAGCTGCGCTTGGCTTGATGGCTGTCGGTTTTGTTCTGGTTTTGTTACTTGAAAATGTTGGCGGCAGACGAGCCGCATTCCGATAGTCCCCATTTTGAGGACGAGAAAATATACGGTGATAGCTCTTTTCTTTCATAGGGATGGCGTTGCTAGTTTATTTGCAGTTTGTGCGGTGTGTTGTTTGTTGCTGTTGGGTTGTGGTTCAACGCCGGCACCTATCAGTAGTCGTCCGCCTCCACCTAGTCAGGCAATTAATTATCATATTGTCGGTCAGGGGGATACGCTCTTTGCGATTGCCTGGCGTTATGAATTAAGTGTTGAGGCTCTAGCGAGGGCTAACGGCTTGTCTCACCCCTATCGTATTTTTTCAGGCCAGCGTTTAACTCTGAATATCAACAAAACCAAAGCCCGCTTTGCCAATCCGGTACCAGTACCAGTACCAGTGCGAGCGCCAGTACCAGAGACAAAGGCGACGGCGACGTCTGAGAATGTTGTTAGCCCCAGCGTTGCCAATCCAGTAGAAAAAAAAGTTAGCCGGTCGACTCAACCAAAGATCTATTCCTTACCCAAAGGCAAGTGGCGTTGGCAATGGCCGGTAAAAGGGACAGTATCACGACAATACGATACCAGCCGTATCTTCAAGGGATTGAATATCCAGTCTGCCAAAGGGCGAAAGGTGGGTGCTGCGGCACCGGGGGTGGTTGTCTACGCCGGCCAAGGTTTGAGAGGTTATGGCCGGTTGCTGATTATCAAGCACAGTGAAGTTTATTTGAGCGCCTACGCCCATAATCGCAAAATGTATGTCAAGGAAGGGCAGGCGGTAGATGCGGGACAGAAAATAGCCGAAGTCGGCGGTGATCCCGAAAATAGTGGACGTTTGTATTTTGAAATTCGCAAGAATGGTAAACCAGTTGATCCGATGCGTTTATTGCCGCGCTTATAGGGCTTAGTGATACAGAGTAGTTAGTGTTACTATGCCGAGTGGAACATCCAATAAAATCAATAATTACAGGCTGTGTCATGGATTTCTCCGTTTCTGAAGAACATCAAATGTTGCTCGATAGTGCTGACAAGATTGCCCGGGATTTCCCTCGTGATTATTATATTGAATGCGCAAAGACCAAAACATTTCCGAAAGAACAGTGGGCCGCTTTGGCGGAAGCTGGTTTTCTCGGTATCAACACGCCCGTTGAATACGGTGGTGCAGGTCTGGGTATGCTGGAGCTGGTATTACTACAGGAGCGTTTGGCCGAGCACGGCGTTGCACCACTGTTCTTCGTGGTGAACCAGGGGATTGCCGTGCCTAGCATTAGTCGTCACGGTACGCCAGAGCAGAAAGAGCGCTGGTTGCCGGCCATTGCTAGTGGTGAAAAACGCTGCTGTTTTGCTATTACTGAGCCGAATGCAGGCACCAATACGTTTAAAATACAGACGGTTGCACGTGATGAAGGAGAGCATTTTGTCCTGAACGGCAATAAGCTCTTTATTAGTGGTATCGGGGATGCACACCAAGTTCTGGTTGTCGCGCGGACGAGCACAGGTGGCGATGGTGCGCGCCCGGGATTGACCTTGCTGGTTGTTGACACAGATGCTGACGGCCTGACATGGGATCCAATGGACACGATGGTGAGTCATGCTGAGCACCAGTACTTTGTCTATTTCGATGAGGTCAAGGTGCCTAAAGCAAATGTTCTCGGCAAGATCGATGGTGGTATTGATGTGCTCTTTGACGCGCTGAACCCTGAGCGAATGGTGGTTGCTGCCGGCGCCATTGGTGGCGGCCGTCATGTTTTACAGCGAGGCGTTGATTATGCTAATGAACGAGAAATTTTTAAGGGGCCGATTGGTGCTTATCAGGGATTACAGCACCCTATGTCAGAGGCGAAAGCTTTGCTTGAAGCTGCTTCCTTAATGATTCAGAAAGCCGCTTGGCTGCACGACAGTGGTAAACACTCAAAAGTGGTTGGTGATTGCGCAAACATGGGGAAGATGGTGGGTACTGATGCCGCCTTTAAGGCAGCTGATGCCGCTTTGCAATGCTTCGGTGGTTACGGCTTTACAGAGAGCTATGATATGTTGAGTCACTTTATAACAGCTCGTCTAGGCAAAGTGGCGCCGATTAACAGGGAAATGACCCTGAACTACATTGGGGAATATATTCTCGGTTTACCAAAGTCCTATTGATTGTGTTCGATAAAAGTGCGGTACCACTATAAAAGGTGGTCAATTATGGTCAAATAAACGGACGCTGAAAATTGCGAACACTGTCGCGTGCAAAATGTCGATGAGTCATGGTTAATTCCCGATTGTCAGTAGCTTTGAAAAAATGCTGCGTGGTAGAATCCGCGCCGTGTGGTGTGCTTGTAAACTGAAGAGATAAAGGAGTACGTGTCGGTGCGAACTATTAGGTATCCCTCTAAAAAGAGTTTTTTGCTACTGAGTCTGATGTTAATTCTTACCGCTTGCGGTGTGACGCCCCATCCCCCCTTAACCGCTGACCAAATCAATCCCTTGCAGGATTTTGATTATATTATTGGCCCCGGGGATGAGATTGAAATATTTGTCTGGGGTAACGAGGAACTTAGCACATCGGTTGATGTTAGACCGGATGGTAAAATCACCACGCGTCTCGTTGAAGATATAGTCGCCAGTGGTAAGACACCGACGGTACTGGCACGGGATATTGAAGAGGCTTATTCAGAATATGTGAGAAGCGCTGTAGTCAGTGTGATTGTTGAAGAATTTGTGAGCATTCCATCGCAGCAAATTAGAGTAGTTGGTGAAGCCGCCAGCCCTTTAAATATTCCATTTAGCAAACATATGACCTTGCTTGATCTAATGATTGAGGTGGGTGGCTTGACAGATTACGCGGATGGTAATCGCGCGATATTGATTCGTTACTTTAATGGCAAGCAGGAATCTTACACGCTACGTCTTGACGACATGTTGGAAGATGGCGATATATCTGCCAATTTGGCTTTGTATCCTGGTGATATTGTTATCATTCCCGAGTCCTGGTTCTAGGTTATAGGGTCTGTTTTAGCTTTAATCATACTGGGGCTGAGAGTAACGTATGCAGGATTTATTGGACCAATTCTACGAATATCTATGGGGCATCTGGCGTTATCGCTGGACAGGTCTCATTTGTGCTTGGGTAGTGGCTGTGGCGGGTTGGCTCTGGGTGGCTCAGATGCCCGAGCAGTATGTCGCTAAAGCCAGAATTCATATTGATAGCAGCAGCATCCTTCGCCCATTGCTCAGAGGCCTGGCCATCCAGTCCGATGTTAACCGTCAGGTTGCATTGATGAGCAAGACTCTCTTTAGTCGACCGAACATGGAAAAGCTGATGCGCATGACTGACCTTGATTTGCAGGTGAACAATGACCTGGAAAAAGAGGCCTTGCTTGGTAGTTTGCGTAATTCTTTAAGCTTATCGAGTGGTGGCCGGGGTAATAGTGATATTTATTCAATCTCCTTTCAACATAAAGACCGAGATGTAGCGAAGAAGGTAGTGCAGTCGGTAATTACTGTGATTGTTGAGAATACTTTGGGTGATAATCGTAAAGATAGTGCTGGAGCAAAAGAATTTCTCGATGAAAAAATAGCTGATTACGCTGGACGTATGGCCGAAGCCGAAGCGCGCTTAGCTGAGTTTAAACATAAGCATGCCGGTGGAATGCCGGGACAAACGGGTAGTTATTATGAGAGCTTGAGTGCTGCAAAGTCACAGCTCCGTGAGGCGCAACTGCAGCTTGATGAAATCAACAATCGCCGCCGAGAAATGAAGCGCCAATTAGAGAGTCTGGAAGATGACGGCGAATTTGGTTTTGGCGAATTTGACTCACCAGAAGTTTCATCTTCTTATGACGCCCGCATACTGTCATTGGAGAGTAAACGTGACGATCTATTAATGCGCTATACCGAGCGACATCCAGCCGTTATTCAGACGGCTTCTTTGATTGCCGAGCTCAATGCTGACAAACAGGCTGAGCTGGCTGAGCTGGCTGAGCTGGCGGATGATTCGCCAAGTATGGGCTTACAGGCTAGCCCTGTTTATCAGCAGATGAGAGCGCGCTTGTCCGAGACTGAAGCGCGCTCTGCGGAGCTGAAAGTGCGAGTCGGCGAGTATAAAAACCGCGTTGTCTCACTGGAACAAAGAGTCGATAGTATTCCCCGTATTGAAGCGGAGTTTAAAGAACTCAATCGTGACTACGGCGTGATCGCTGCTCAACATAACACCTTGTTACAAAGACGGGAGTCAGCACGTCTTTCGGGAGATGTTGAAGAAAATGCCAGCGGTGTGAAGTTTCGCGTTATTGACCCGCCTTTCGTGCCTCTAGAGCCAACGGAACCCGATAAGCTATTGCTGCACTCTGGGGCTTTTGTGGCGGCAATTGGCTTTGGTGGAGGCTTTGCTCTGTTGTTATCATTGTTGCGCCCGGTAGTCTGTAATCGGCGAGGTTTAGAGCGTTTGGTCAGCTTGCCCGTTTTGGGTAGTGTCTCCATGGTAACTTCAGTGGTTGAGAAGAAAAAAGCCCTGCATGAAAAACTGTTATTTGCATCCATGGTTTTATTCTTATTTCTAACATTTGCAGGTGTTAATCTCGGGCAGAGTTTGCTCGCAGCTTGAATGTGGTCTTCGTGGCAGGAAAGGGTGTCTAATGAGCATAATTGAAAAAGCTGTTGAAAAGCTTAACTCGTCTGAGGTCGACCGGCAGGCTGTACAGCCCCGTGGTGAATCTCAATCAGTTAATGTTGCTGATGGCAATAGCACATTGAACGCAGATTCTGTCAATCTAGATCAGCAATCCACTTCTCAGCCTTCGCCACCCCCTAATACCTCGCAATCAATTGATATCGAGATTAGCTTTGAAGAACTTGCTGGGAAAGGCATGGTGACACCTGACTCCCCTCGTAGTCCAATTGCTGAAGAATACCGCGCAATAAAACGCCCTCTGTTAACGAATATTGAGGGCAAAGGTCTCGTCGATATTCGCCATCCAAATTTGATCATGGTAACCAGTGCCCTTCAAGGGGAAGGCAAGACATTTTCTGCCGTTAACTTAGCAATGAGTATTGCTATGGAGCAGGATAAAACGGTGTTACTTGTTGATGCAGATATTTCAAAAGCTAGTGCGGGAAGGTTGCTCGGGGTCCCCGATAGCAGCCCTGGTTTGATTGATGTCCTTGAAGAGAAACGTCTGCATATTGGTGATGTGATGTTACATACCAATATTCCTAATCTACGGATTGTTCCCGCAGGACGTGTGCACGATAGGTCAACAGAATTGTTAGCTAGCCAGAGTATGTTCCGCGTCGCTGAAGAGCTGGCACAGCGGTACTCAGACCGAGTAGTGATTTTTGATTCTCCTCCTATGTTACTGACTAATGAGGCGCAGGTAGTGGCCAGCCTTGTTGGGCAAGTCGTCTTTGTCGTTGCAGCTGAACAAACGTCGCAGCGTGCTGTTACTGAAGCGCTTCGCATGCTCGGTGATGGGGTAGTAGTGGGTACAATTTTGAATAAGGCGAAACACGCCTTCACCAGTAAGTTTGGCTACGGCTACGGCTACGGCTACGGTTATGGCTACGGAAATACCCGAGAAAAAAATTAACCAGCTGTTAGGGATGATTAATGCAGAAGCATTGGCACGAGATAATAAGGTATTCTATCGCGGTCAGTTTAGTAGCTTTACCCAGTATTGGGTATTCTGAACAGTGGCGTGTAAATTCTGGTGTGAGTGTTAGTGAACGCTATAGTGACAATGACAACCTTTCTGCCACCGATAAAGAAAGTAAGTTTGTTACCGTTGTCTCGCCTGATATCAGCTTGTCAGGCAGGGGTGATGGTCGTGTTAGTTATGATGTTTTGGCCGCCCTCACGCATCATGAATCCAGCGATGGAAAAGATTCCACGAACCCCCGGTTAAATGGAAATGCGAATGCTGAATTGGTCGACCAGATATTCTTTCTTGATATTAGCTCCACAATTAACCAGAACCGTGTAGACCCTTTCCGATCTATTGGGAGTGATGATCTATCCCGTTCCCGCTCTGATAATGTGACGACGACATATAGTTATTCTTTGAGCCCCTACCTGGTCGGGCGAATTAATAGTTTTGCTGAAATGGAATTGCGTTACAGCTTCGATGAGCAGTGGAACTCTGACAGTGAGTTAAGTGACAGTAATCGCCAAGCTGTTTCTTTTAATCTTAATAGTGGCAGTGATTTTGCCATATTTGATTGGGGCGTGGTGGGTAATTACAGCAAGACTGACACAGATGATGACGGTAGTACCCAAAGGAATGATGATGAACTGAAATCCGCTGACCTTTTACTGGGCTATCGTGTTAACCGTAAATTTCGGTTAAGAGGTTCTGTTGGTCGGGAGTGGAATGATTTTGACTCGGTTCACTCAGACATTGATGGTAAGCGTTGGGATTTTGGCGTGATTTGGACGCCCAATAAGAGAACAACGGTCGATATTGGTTACGGTGAGCGTTTTTTTGGTGGCACGCCTACTGTTGACATTTCTTACCGAAGAAAAAAGAGTATTTTTACCGCCAGCTATGCCAAGGAACTGACTGATGCGCGGTCTCTACGTAGCCAAAATACTTTTTTTGACGAGGATGCTTTTGGTAATCCGATTGACCCAGTAACGGGATATCCTATTTTTGCTTTTCCCGATGATGGGCAAATTGTAGATGAGCGGACTTCTTTTTCCTGGTTGTGGCAGGGTAAGCGCACGACATTAACCTGGAGTGCTGACCACTCAATACAGGAACCACAGAGCTCAAGGGAAGATGTGGTGTTTATTTCTTCCAGTTTAGGGCTGTCGCGGCGGCTTACGAGTAAGTTGAGCTTTGATACGAGCGTTGATTGGGAAGATCAAGAGAACGAGCTTAATGAAGAATTTGAAACGTGGCGTTTTAATATGGGTTTAAGTCGTCCTCTTGGCAGTAAAAGTAATGTGAGCTTGCGCTACACCTATACCGACAGAGATTCTGATTTGTCTGGTGACGGCTATGAGGAAAACCGAATGATATTGAGTTATAGAATTAACTTTTAAATGCTTTTAAAGAGCGGGTGTAATCGTTGTCTGAATCAGTAGGAAAAAAAATACTTTGTATCGTTGGTCCACGGCCAAACTTTATGAAGATAGCTCCCGTCATCAGGGCCCTGAATAACGCTCAACATCCTTTTAAGGTATGCCTCCTCCATACCGGCCAGCACTATGATGCCGCAATGAAGCAGTCTTTCTTCGAGCAACTTCATATTCCGGAGCCCGATGTCGATTTGGGCGTGGGTTCCGGCTCGCATGCTTTCCAGACTGCAGAAATTATGAAGCGTTTTGAGCCGGTAATGGATGATCTAGACCCCGATGCAATTTTAGTTGTCGGTGACGTGAACTCAACCATTGCTTGCGCTTTAGTGGCTTCTAAAAAGGCGGTGCCGATTATTCATGTTGAGGCAGGTTTGCGCAGCGGTGATCGCACCATGCCTGAAGAAATAAACCGTGTGTTGACGGACCAAATTTCTGACTTATTACTCACTACGGAGCGTAGTGCTGCGCAAAATTTGATGCGTGAGGGTGTCAGCGCTGACAAAATACACTTTGTTGGTAACGTGATGATTGATACTTTGCGTTATAACCTTAAAAACGCCGTTCCCTTCGGCGACGTTATCACGGATTGTCTAGGTGCTGAGCGGGCTGGCAGTATAGGTGCAAATTATGGTTTGCTTACCTTGCATCGCCCAGCCAATGTTGATGATCCGGTGGTCTTGGAGCGTTTATTACAAACGCTAGTTGATCTTTCTGAGCAGTTACCCCTGCTGTTTCCCGTGCACCCAAGAACTCGGCAGTGTGTCGATAGGGCCGGTTTGAATCAGCTTATCGCAGATAGTCAACTCTATTTGATGCCGCCCCAAGCTTATCTCAATATGTTGGGTTTAATGCAAGGTGCTCGCCTGATGATGACCGATTCTGGTGGTATTCAGGAAGAAACAACAGCGCTTGGTGTCCCTTGTATTACCTTGCGTGAAAATACGGAAAGGCCAATTACTGTTGAAGAGGGCAGTAACACCATAGTCGGTTCAGACCCTGAAAAAATAAAATTATGCTTCAACGATATTATACATTCAGGTGGCAAGGCGGGTCGTACCCCTGAGTTCTGGGATGGAAAGTCTGCAGAGCGTATCGCTGCTGTTATCGGTGATTGGTTTTATAATAAATAACAGGCTGTTTTCACTGGCATAGAGTACTAAGTGGGAGGCTGGGAACTATTCGAGTTTATTCAAATACATGTTTTGCTAGAGTACTGGTATAAGTTTTCAGCAGAGTTTGAGGGCAGGAACGCCGAGACTCTGGCACCTTGTAGGTCAATAACGAGTAAGCTGAATTGGGAGTAATCCGGTGAGCACAGCCCCGCTTCTAAATGCGATGACCGTCGATGTAGAAGACTATTATCAGGTTTCTGCATTTGAAAAACATATTTGCAGAACAACATGGGATGATTTCGATTCTCGGGTCGAGGCGAATGTTGATCGAATCTTACAACTTTTTGATACGAAGTTAGTGAAAGCGACTTTTTTTACCTTGGGCTTGGTCGCAGAGCGACATCCTGGCATGGTAAGAAAAATAGTTGAAAACGGTCACGAGTTAGCGAGTCATGGCTGGGATCATCGGCGCGTCACGTCACAAAAACCAGACTGTTTTAAACAGGATGTACTTAAGACAAGGGCGTTGTTAGAAGATATTTCCGGACAAGTGGTCAAAGGCTATCGAGCAGCGAGCTATTCTATCGGAGCTGATAACCTCTGGGCTCTTGATGTGCTGGCTGACGCGGGCTATGAATACAGTTCTAGTATCGTGCCTATTCATCATGACCACTATGGTATGCCCGACGCGCCGCGATTTATTTTTCGAGCTGCCAATGATCGCATTTTTGAAATCCCAATCAGTACGGTGCCAGTTATGCGTCGCAATATTAATTGCGGGGGTGGGGGCTGGTTTCGGTTTTTCCCCTATAGTTTCACTCGCTGGGCTCTTAAGCAAATTAATGAACAGGAGCAACGCCCCTGTATCTTTTATTTTCACCCCTGGGAAATTGATGAGGAGCAGCCAAGAATCGACAAACTGGGGTACAAAACGCGCTTTCGTCACTACTTTAATTTACATAGAACGCATTCACGCCTAGAGCGTTTGCTCGACGATTTTAGTTGGGGTCGAATGGATGATATTTTTTTAGGGGCAAATCAATAAATGCCAGTGCAAGGGGAGTCAACCGCGATTAATATTCGTCGTTTAAATGAAGGGGACAATTGTCGCTGGGATGCCTTTGTTGAGAATTGTCCGGAGGGAACGTTTTTTCACCTCTCAGGTTGGAAAACCGTCCTTGAGCAGGCTTTTGGGCATCGCACATATTATTTATACGCTGAGCTGAACGAAGAAATTCAGGGCGTAATACCACTCGCCCAGGTTAAAAGCTTCTTTTTTGGCAATACTCTCGCCTCATTGCCTTTTTGTGTCTATGGTGGAGTGATTGCCAACAGCGACGAGGCTAGAGTTGCCCTGCGCGAAGCTGCTTGTGAACTGGCCAGTCAGTTAAAAGTTGATGCTCTGGAGATGAGAAACACGCAATCATCGGGCTTGGACTGGCCAACAAAAGAACTCTATGCGACCTTTATCAAGACGATTGATGCCGACCCAGATGTCAATATGAAGGCTATTCCCCGCAAGCAACGCGCAGTGGTACGTAAAGGTATCAAGGCGGGTCTTGTGAGTGAAATCGACCAGGGTTGGCAACGCTTGCACCGCATTTACTCTGAGAGCGTGCGCAACCTCGGAACGCCAGTTTTTTCGGGGAATTATTTTCGAATATTGCGAGAGGTTTTTGCAGAAAAGTGCGATGTGTTGATGGTCACTCACGAGGGGCGAGATATCGCCGGGGTGATGAGCTTCTATTTCAAAGATCAAGTGCTACCCTATTACGGTGGTAGTGTTACCGAAGCGCGTGCTTTAAAAGGCAATGACTTTATGTACTGGGAGCTAATGCGCCGATCCGGGGAGCAGGGCATTCGTATATTTGATTACGGCAGGAGTAAAGAGGGTACCGGGCCCTATAGCTTCAAAAAGAATTGGGGCTTTACGCCAGAGCCTTTGTCCTATGAGTATTTCTTAGTCAAATCTAAGACGATGCCTGATATTAATCCTTTAAACCCTAAATACCGAATTTTTGTTAATACTTGGAAAAAGCTACCTCTTCCTGTTGCTAACTTGATTGGCCCAATGTTATCTAAAAGCCTGGGTTAAGATCGGTGTCGAAGCAAACAACAGCAAAGCCCTCTTTGCTTTTTCTATGTCACAGGATTCCCTTCCCTCCGAATAAGGGAGATAAGATCCGTTCTTATCATTTGCTCCGTTATCTCAGTGCGCATTATCGGGTGTATCTTGGTGCCTTTGTCGATGACCCTCTCGATTGGCAATATGTTGATAAGCTTGAAGAACTGTGTGAAAAGGTGCAGCTCGTTAAGCTCAACCCAAAAATTTCGCGTGTAAAGAGTTTATGGGCTTTATGTCGTGGTGAGCCTTTGTCCTTGCCCTATTATTCGAGTCGTGTGATGAGCTGTTGGGTCAACCAGTTACAGGCTGATAACACGGTTCAGCGAGTAGTTGTTTACTCTGCCGTTATGGCCCAATACGTAGACGGCGAAAATTTCAGTGACAGTAAAAAAATTGCCGATATGGTTGATGTCGATTCTGAAAAGTGGCGTGAATACTCACAGCAGAAAACTTTTCCAATGAGCTGGGTTTATTATCGCGAAGCAACGCGCTTGCTTAAGTATGAAAGCCGTATCGCCGAAAATTTCCATCATAGTTTGTTTGTTTCCACAGCCGAGGCGGACAAATTTATAGAGTTAGTACCTGAGGTGGCCGCTCGAGTGGGTAGTTATAGCAATGGGGTTGATGCCAGTTATTTTAGTCCGCAGCAGACATTCCCCTCGCCCTATAATGAAAGGGAAAAGGTGTTGGTTTTTACCGGTGCCATGGATTATTGGCCAAATATCGATGCAGTGACCTGGTTTGTCCACGATGTGTTCCCCGCGGTTTTAGCGAATAACCCTCAGCTTCGGTTGTATATTGTCGGTAGTAACCCAGTCGCATCATTACGTAAGCTGGCTGATTTGCCAGGGGTTGTCGTCACGGGCCGTGTGGCTGATGTACGCCCTTACCTGGCCTACGCTGTTGCCGCGATTGCCCCAATGCGTATCGCTCGTGGCATCCAAAATAAAGTGCTTGAGGCGATGGCGATGGCTCGCCCTGTTATTGTTAGCGAAGCGGGAATAGAAGGGATTGATGCTATTCCTGGAGAGGATGTGCTCGTTGCCCGCCAAGCCAATGATTATGGTCGTTACATAGATGATGTACTAAGTCAAAAATATCAAAGCCTGGGGTCATCTGCTCGGTCCAGAGTGATGCAAGACTTCAGTTGGGAAAAGAATTTACCTTTGATCGGACAATTGCTCGAGCAACAATCTGTATAAGGCCTGAGATAGAACAGCTATGGATGATTCACAACAGTTAACCAGTAGAGAAGAAGGATTCAATAAGCGCTATTTGTTTATTGCGGTAGTTTATTGTCTTGCCATCCTGCTCATTTTTTATGACACGGTCGAGTCAATGGTGGCTATATGGTGGCGCTCTGAGACCTTCACCCACGGATTTTTGATTGCACCGATTGTCATCTGGCTGGTTTGGGAAAAACGGCAGACACTGGTGCGGTTATCCCCCGCATTCCAATACCTGGCCTTGGTGCCCTTGTTGTTCTTCGGGACCACATGGCTTTTGGGAAATGTCATGGCTGCCACCGTCGTGCAGCAAATTTCACTTATTGGTATTTTGGTGAGTGGGCTTTGGGCAATTTTGGGTACACAGGTGGTTTGGGCGATAGCCTTTCCTCTGGCTTTTTTGTTTTTAGCGGTACCGGTTGGCGAAGGACTTATTCCTGTCATGATGGAGTTTACGGCTGATTTTACCATTGGCTTACTCAAGATGACGGGGATTCCTGTCTATCGTGAAGGCTTGTTTTTTACTCTGCCCAGTGGCCATTGGTCGGTTGTTGAGGGCTGTAGTGGCGTTCGATATTTGATTGCCTCCGTGACACTGGGCTGTTTGTTTGCCTATCTTAGTTACCAAGGTTTAGTTAAACGAGGGCTATTTATTGCCGCGTCTATTATCGTACCGATTATTGCCAATGGCTTGCGGGCATATATGATTGTTATGATAGGCCATCTTAGTAGTATGAAACTGGCTACTGGTGTTGATCATTTGATCTATGGGTGGGTGTTTTTTGGCATTGTGATGTTTGTACTCTTTGCGGTGGGTTCTATTTGGCGAGATCGCGATAGCTCGACTGAGCGCGCACCGCTAGTTGCCCAAGGCGGTACCCCAAACCTGGAGTCAAAGGCAAAAACTTATCTCACTACTGTGGTCGTTTTGTTGCTGGCGTGTGCTGGGCCCGCCACAGCGCATTTGATACAGCGTCAGCCTGCCCTGACAGCCTTTGCACCTCTGGAAGCACCACAGGGTCTTAATGATTGGGTGAAGCAAAAGAGGCAGAGCTGGCAGTGGCGCCCAGTGGTGAAAGGCGCTGATGACGAATTCCACCAGTTTTATCATCGAGATGGCGTTGTCGTCAGTCTTTATACCGGCCAATATTTAACGCAAAATCAAAATAAAGAACTCATTAATAGTCAAAATGTCTTCGTGGTGCAAAAGTCTCCCGATTGGTGGGTCGTCGGTCGTTCCAAGGTGACCTTGAATTTGGCGGGTGATACTATCGAAGTGGATCAGGCACACATCAAAGGCAGTGGCTCTAATTTACTGGCTTTACGCTGGTATCGTCTCGGTGACAAATACACCGCCAACCCCTATACCGGCAAGTTGTTAGAGGGGGTGGCAAAGCTCTCTTTCGATCGGCGCGATGGCGCTTATATCACTGTTACCACCCCGGTTATTGATGACGCCAATTTACCTCTCGAGACCCTGCAAGACTTTATTAACACCCTACTGCCGGGTCTGGAAGCCCAGCTTGACCGAGTTGTTGGCCTTGAAGGCTCAACGCTTGAGTGAAACACATCCTCCGCCCCTCGAGACGACACCACCTCTCGTTGCCCATGTGATCTACGCATTGGGTACCGGTGGTCTGGAAAACGGCCTGGTGAATATCATCAACCGAGCCTGCCCCCAGCGCTATCGTCACGTGATTATTTGTCTTACGGGCACTGAAGGTTTTGAACGTCGTATTTCAGCGCCGAATATCGAGGTTATTTCCCTACATAAACGCCCCGGTCATGACCTCGCTCTGTATTGGCGATTGTGGCGAACTTTCATTAGATTGCGTCCGGCTATTGTCCATACACGTAATTTGGCTGCCTTGGAAATGCAAGTAATTGCCGCTTTAATACCGGGTGTAAAACGTGTTCACGGTGAGCACGGTCGGGATATTCAGGACATCGATGGCTCCAATAAGAAATACAACGTACTGCGTAAGGCGCTACGCCCTTTAGTGCATCGCTATATAGCCGTTAGCCAGGATTTAGCACAGTGGCTTGCTCAGGTTGTGGAGGTACCAACGGCAAAAATAAAACAGATTTATAATGGTGTCGATCAGCAGGTTTTTACACCGGGTTCTGTGAGTGTGTCTGCCCCAGTTGGTTTTAAGGCGGACAATATGCAGGTTATAGGTACCGTGGGTCGTCTCGCCGAAGTTAAGGACCAACGTACTCTAATTGAAGCCTTTTCCCTGCTTGTAAATGACAGCTCAATACAAAAGCCTCTACGTCTCATCATTGTAGGCGATGGACCGATGTATCAGACTTTATGCGATAGAATTACCGAGTTAGGTTTGTGTGAATATATCTGGATGCCTGGTGATCGAAAGGATATTCCCGATTTTCTGCGCATGATGGATGTTTTCGTTTTACCCTCTTTGGGAGAAGGAATTTCGAACACTCTTCTTGAAGCTATGGCGACGGGTTTGCCGCTTGTTGCAACGCGTATTGGTGGTAACCCAGAGTTAATCGAAGAGGGCATTAACGGGTGTTTAGTGCCTGTTGGTGATGCTGCTGCATTGGCTAAACATTTGAAGCACATTCTTACAGAGCCTCAGACAATGAAGTCCTTCGGTGAAAATAGTCTCAATAAAGCCAGACAAAATTTTGATTGGAGCCGCACAGTTGAGCAATATCTTGCCGTGTACGATCAGTTATTGGGGCGAGTGGAAATGAAAACCAGCCAACCTCCAGCCAATGAAAGTTAAGTAATCTAGCAACCGGAGCGCGTCGTTAAATAATGTGTGGCATTGCAGGAATATTAGATACCCGAGGGCAGCGAGATATTGATCGTGACTTGCTGGGTCGTATGAATCAATCACAATTCCATCGCGGTCCCGACGAAGGTGGGCAACATCTTGAACCCGGCCTGGGCCTGGCTCATCGGCGTTTATCAATTATTGACCTTTCCTCCGGTCAGCAGCCGATGTACAACCACGATAAAAGTGTTTGTGTGGTATTTAACGGTGAGATTTACAATTTCCCGAGCTTGAGAAAAGAGCTCGAAGCCAAAGGCTATGTCTTTAAAAGCCATTGTGATACCGAGGTGATCGTTCACGGCTGGAGCGCCTGGGGAGAGGCCTGTGTCGATAAATTCAGAGGCATGTTTGCCTTTGCAATATGGGATAAGCAGCAACGCAGCCTGTTTCTGGCTCGCGACCGGATGGGGATTAAGCCCCTTTTTTATTCACTGTTGCCTGATGGGCAGTTTATTTTCGGTTCGGAACTTAAAGTTCTTAAGTGCCACCCTGATCTTCCAACAAAACTTAACCCTCAGGCTGTAGAGGATTATTTTGCGTTGGGTTATATCCCCGAGCCAAAGACGATTTATCAAGGTGTTTACAAACTCAATCCCGGGCATACCCTGACCGTCAAGCAAGGGCAGAGCGAATTGCGTCCCAATGAATACTGGGATATTCCCTTTACCCCCGTGCCCTACAGTTCTGAACAAGAGCTAGAAGAGGAGCTCATCCAGCGCCTGCGCGAAGCGGTTGATATACGCATGGTTGCCGAAGTACCCCTCGGTGCCTTTTTATCCGGAGGTGTTGATTCCAGCGCTGTGGTGGCAATGATGGCCGGTTTACAGAAAGAACCTGTGAATACTTGTTCCATTGGTTTTGATGTAAAGGGTTATGATGAGTCGATTCATGCTCAGGAGGTTGCTGAGCAATTTAATACCCGACACCACGTCAATATTGTCGACCCCAATGACTTTGATTTAATTGATCAATTGGCTCTGCTTTATGATGAACCCTTTGCCGATAGCTCTGCATTGCCAACCTATAGAGTTTGTCAATTGGCGAAACAGCGCGTCACTGTTGCGCTGTCGGGCGATGGAGGTGACGAACACTTTGCCGGTTACCGGCGCTATCGCTGGCATATGAACGAAGAAAAATTGCGCGGCTTGGTTCCAGACGCGATACGTCAACCACTTTTTGGTTTAGCGGGAAAAATGTATCCAAAGCTCGGTTGGGCTCCTCGCGTATTCCGTGCCAAAACAACATTTCAGTCTATGGCGCGTACTCCGGTTGACGGTTATTTCCATAATTTTTCGACGCTCATCGACGAGCAGAGAGAGCAGCTTTTCAGCGATTCGTTTAAACGTGAGCTTCAAGGTTATAAAGCCTCTGAAGTCTTTCACCACTATGCCGCGAAAGCACCGACGGACGATCCCTTGTCTGTCGTTCAGTACATTGATATGAAAACCTATCTAACGGGTGATATTTTAACCAAGGTCGATCGCGCCAGTATGGCCCATTCTTTAGAGGTGCGCGTACCCCTGCTCGACCATAAATTTGTGGAGTGGGTATCCGGAATACCTTCCTCAATGAAGTTAAAAGGTCAGCAGGGTAAAGCAATTTTTAAATCATCTCTCGAACCTCACCTGAGCAATAATATCCTTTATCGCGATAAGATGGGTTTTGCCGTGCCCTTAGCGCACTGGTTTCGAGGCCCCTTAAAAGAAAAGTTATATACGAGCTTATTTGACGGCGGGCTGTCTGCAACAGGCATGTTCGATAGCAAGTACCTTGAGAAATTGTTTGATCAGCATCAGTCGGGACAGCGTGACAACAGCGCTTCTTTGTGGACACTGCTGATGTTTAATGAAAGCCTAAAAAAATTATAGCCACGAGTCTTATTTAGCCAATGAAAATTCTTCATATACTTGACCACTCTATTCCATTGCACAGTGGCTACACTTTTCGCACGCGGGCTATTCTTGAACAGCAACGGGCTATGGGTTGGCAAACTTATCATTTGACCTCCGCAAAGCATCAAGGTGCTACTCAGGATGTGGAAGAAATTGACGGTTTTGAGTTTTTCCGTACCCGCCCTAAGACCGGGTTTTTCTTCCGGCTGCCCCTCTTTAATCAGCTAGCTATTGTGCGCAGTCTTGAAAAGCGGATCGACGAGGTGATTAAAGAGGTCAACCCGGATGTACTTCATGCCCATTCACCTGCGCTTAATGGACTCGCGGCAGTTAGAGCTGGGCGACGACACAAAATTCCTGTGGTCTACGAATGTCGTGCTTTTTGGGAAGATGCGGCTGTAGATCATGGCACCAGCAATGAGAACGGCTTGCGTTATCGTTTGACCAAAGCGCTTGAAACCTACGTGTTTCGTCACGCCGACGCGGTAACAACTATTTGCGAAGGCTTGCGTAGCGATATTATAAGCCGAGGCATTGTCGCCGATAAAGTGACAGTCATACCCAATGCAGTTGACATTGAACGCTTTACTTTCGGAATTGAGGCCGATGCTAACTTGAGAGAAAAGTTACATTTGAGTGGTAAAAAAGTACTGGGTTTTATTGGTTCTTTTTACGCCTATGAAGGTTTGCCATTATTGCTCGATGCCATGCCGGCTATGCTGAAGAGCTCGCCTGATATACGCTTATTGTTAGTCGGCGGAGGTCCCCAAGAAGCTCTCATTAAAAATAAGGTCTCCGAATTAGGTCTGAAAAATGAAGTGATTTTCACAGGGCGTGTGCCTCATGATCAGGTGCAGGCTTACTATAATCAAGTTGATGTTTTTGTGTATCCCCGGCTTGCCATGCGTCTGACGGATCTGGTGACGCCATTAAAACCTCTAGAGGCCATGGCACAAGGTCGTTTGGTAGTTGCCTCTGATGTAGGAGGGCACAAAGAATTAATTCGTGACCGTGAGAACGGCTATTTATTTACGGCGGGCGATGCAAATGATTTGGCACACACGGTGACAGGCCTACTGTCGGCTGAAAAGAAGTGGCCTGCATTAAAAAAATCAGGGCGTGAATATGTAGAAACTGAGCGTAACTGGCAGGTGAGTGTGGCCAACTATCAATCGGTTTATCCTGCGTTGGTACCGGATGCTTCCGGTTCAGTATCGGGTGCCTAGACGTGGCCGAGAAAGTGACGAAATTACTGGTCTTCACCTCGTTATTTCCTAGTCACGTACAGCCGGGGGCGGGTTTGTTTATTCGTGAACGTATGTTTCGCGTTGCTAAGCACCTGCCTTTGATCGTAGTGTCGCCTGTACCCTGGTTTCCCTTGCAAGGTTTGATTCGTTACTTTAAACCCGGTTATCGCCCTCAGCCAGAAAAATATGAGGAGCAGCAAGGTATCATGGTTTACTACCCGCGATTTCTTGCCGTGCCGGGTGTGCTTCGGAGGTTCGATGGATTCTCGATGGCGTTGTGCAGCTTCTTTTTACTGTTGCGCTTGAAACGTCGTTTTCAATTCACTGTGATCGATTCACATTTTGCCTGGCCCGATGGCTACGGGGCAACTTTGCTGGGGCGATGGCTGAGGGTTCCTGTAACGATTACTTTGCGTGGTACCGAAGTGCCCCATTCTAAAAACTCGCTTCAGCGCACTAAAATAGTGGTGGCTTTGGATAAGGCGGCGAGAGTCTTTTCTGTCGCTGACTCATTGAAACGTCATGTCGTTGGCCTAGGTGCCAGAGCTGAGAAAATTCAAGTCGTGGGTAATGGTGTTGACACTGAGCGTTTTGTTCAAGAGGACCAGTCAGAGGCGAGAGCACGCTTTGATTTGCCCCGTGATGCACAGGTGCTGGTGACAGTGGGTGGTCTGGTTGAGCGAAAAGGCTTCCATCGGGTGATTGAGCTTATGCCTGCATTACTGGAAGAATTCCCACGGTTGTACTATCTGGTTGTTGGCGGGGCGAGTGCAGAAGGGGATTGGGATGAGCGTCTGAAAGCCCAGGCGTGTAAATCTGGTATTAGTGATAGAGTGTTATTTACCGGTGCTATTGCTCCCGATGAGTTACGTTGGCCGCTTTCTGCAGCGGATGTTTTTGTATTACCAACGTCCAATGAAGGCTGGGCCAATGTCTTTTTAGAAGCGATGGCCTGTGGTCTACCTGTTGTGACGAGTGACGTGGGGGGTAACCCGGAAGTAGTTTGTAACGATGATCTAGGTACTATAGTTCCTTTCGGTTATCCTCAGCTTCTACTGAAGGCAATTGTTGCCGCGCTCAATAAGAACTGGCAGCGAGATAAAATTATGGATTATGCGAGAAATAATAGCTGGGATCATCGAGTCGAGCATTTATTGACTGCGTTTGAAGAGATTACCTATCCTTCATGCGAACGTGGAGGAAAGGCGTGAGGTGAATCAGCAGCAAGATAATGATTTTGTCCCGATATTTGCGGGGGGTGGCACTCGGCTTTCCGCTCACATTGGTATTCTTCACGCCCTGGAAACACTGGACGTAAAGTTCGACCATCTAGTGGGAGTATCCGGTGGCAGTATTATCGGCGCTCTTTATGCCGCTGGATTCTCTCTATCTGATATTAAACAACTGGCGCTGCAAACGAATTTCTCAATATTTAAAGGGTTTTCCATTTTTCAACTCCTAAAATCGGGGGGGTTGAGTACAGGAGCGGTTTTTGAACAATGGGTAGAGGAACAGCTCAACGGTTGCCGCTTTCAAGATCTGCCACGCAACCTGCACATTGTTGCCACCGATGTTATGACAGGTCGCCCGGTGATTTTCAATAAAACCTTGACGCCTGGTCTTAAAGTGTCAAAAGCGGTACGCTATTCCATGTCTATCCCCCTGCTCTTCACTTTTAACCAATACGATAAGCATTTATTAGTAGATGGCAGTATTCTTGCTGAAGATGCCTTGCATAGGGATTGGTCGGGATGTGGTACGCCCGTCATTTGTTTCCGTATGCGCAGTGTTGAATTATCAAACAACGTGACGCTTGGCGGCATGTTCCCTTTAAAGGGCTATTTGACTTTGCTTATCCGCACTTTCATGAATACGATTTCTCGTGAGTACATTAATGATAAATTCTGGGATCAAACTGTTGTCGTTAATACGGGTGCGATATCACCGATTGAATTTAATTTGAGCGATAGTGAGAAAGAAGAACTTTTTTCTCAAGGTTATAACACCGCAATGGAAGTGATACCGGCGAAAGTGTTTGGCGCTCGACGTAAGAAAGGTTGAGATGACAGATCCTTGCTCGTTCTTTGACGAGTGCTATTGTCAATGTTAAATACGCTCGCTCCTTGGTAATCGCCTAAAACTTTACTCTTTTGTCTGAAGCAGGTACTCGTAACGCTTGTCTGTCAGCGTATTAAGAAAGGCGATAATTGCGTCTATTTTTTGGTCGCTCAGTTTTCTCGCTGTCAAATCTTGGCGGTTGATTGTTGTTTCCACTTCCGGTTCATTCCAGGGTTTTCCCGTTTCCGGATTATTAACGCGTTGCGGGTTGTTATATTTATCGTAAAATTCCATTACGGTTTTGAGATCCTTAAAAACACCGTTATGCATATAAGGTGCTGTAATAGCAACGTTGCGTAGAGTCGGGACTTTAAACTTGCCATCGTGCTCGACACTATCGACAGCAGGGTTATCAAGTAATCCGCGGTCAATAATATTGCGGTTGGCGATATTAGCCTCTCGAAGAAAATTGTTTACCGGCACGCCAATGTTGTGGAACTGATAATTGGTGAAGGTCTCACGAGGGTGCCCTTCGGGGTGTAAGGCATGGCAGGTGGAGCAATTGGTGTTATTGTTGGAAAAAAACAGTGCCATGCCCAATTCTTCTTGAGCACTTAATTCATATTCCCCTTTCAAATAGCGATCGTATTTTGAATCGAAAGGTGAAAAAAAACGACTTCTTTCAAACGTGGCAATGGCATCGGTCATGGCGCTATAGAATTTATCGCTGCTGTCGAAAACAGTGTTGCCGTAAAGATGTTTGAAGCTTTTGATGTACGAAGAGTTTTCTTGAATACGCTTCTTTATACTCTCTATATTCGGCATTCGCATTTCTAATGGGTTTAATGGTGGCCCACCCGCTTGTTCCTGTAGATCTTTTGCACGACCATCCCAAAACTGACCACCGATATATTGCTTGGTTTTTGTGTCGTAATGAAAAGTGGGGGCTAAAGCGGCATAGGCGGCTGGAGGTGCACTGCGACTTCCCAGTGAGAGACCATCATCGCCGAGAGAGACAGCGGCACCAACACCATTGTCACGATCATCGACAAAACCCGCTGCCGGGTTATGACAGGTCGCACAAGATTGGCTGCGATTAAATGACAGGTTGTTGTCGAAGAACAGCTGGCGACCCAGCTCGGTTACATCACTGTCTGCAGCAGCTAATGGCAAATGATGTGTCAGGGCGATGACGCTTATTGCCGCAAGAATATGTTTAGTGAATTTCTGCATAGATTGATTCGATTAACGCTCTTTTTTGAGGAGAATAAAAGGTTGTGTTAAAAGCTGCCAAACAGAGTTGAACCTTGTCGTTATTTCATTCAGCCCATAGTGGTAGTGGTCCTCCTGACTGGATAAACGCAAGCTGCCAAACAATCGGTCCCAGAGGGATAAAATGCCGCCATAGTTGACGGTTGTGCCTGTTACCGTGTGGTGATACTGGTGCTGAGCGGGCGAGATAAGCCACTTTTCAAGGGTGTCAAAATAGCCAAGATGGATTGTCGAATGGCGTAGGTTATCCCCCAGTATATGGAAGACAAATACAATAATGTTGACACCAATGATGTCCAGTATCGCCAGATTGGCACCATAGAAGTGAATAAATATCCCCGTGATAAATCCGGTCACTAAGGCATAACGAAAACCAAAGAGAAAATTTTCCAGTGGGTGAACGCGATAGAAAGTCACTGGGGTGAGCACTTCAGCACTGTGGTGAACTTGATGAAACTTCCAGAGAAAGGGTATCGTGTGCATTAGTCGGTGTAGGCAATAACGACTCAGGTCACTGAGTAAAAATAACGCCAGTGTATAGCTTAGTACTACCCATTGGCGATCTATAATGATTTTCTGCTGGTAACCCAGTAACGCTTCCATGAGTTGTAGCGTCCAGTAAGTGACTTCGCCCACACCTAGCATCCAGGGTAATAGCAGACTCATCTTAATTATCGATGCGACAATAAAATAGCTGTAATCGAGACGTGCAGAAGGGTGCCACCAAATTTTTTTATCTAGCGTGCTGGTGATAGGCTGCCGCTTTAGCAAACAATAAACAATCACGATGCCTGCGGTGCTGAGTAAATACCCCCAGTACAAACGTTTTTGTGGGTTGAACAAATAGTCCAGCCCCAGCCAGTGACTACCTTCAATCACCATCGGCATCGATAATTGTGGCGTTCAGATTTAAGGCATCAATCAGAATAAAATAGTAAGCGTTATGTATTTTATCCAGCTGCTTGTACAGCGTTTTAAAGGATTGACTTTCAATCTGCTCGGCCAATGGTTGAGGAATACTGATAAGTAGGTCGAGGGCCTGGTCAATTTCCTTCTGAATAAATATAAGCTCTGATTCGGCATTGTTCATGCGCGCAATATCGAGTAAATCGATGGCGTCATCACGGTTAATAATTTTGCGATGGGTTTTCAGAATACTAAGAATTGCTTGAAACGAGGTGTTCGAGACAGGGTACTCCAGTCGTTGTGCTGAAGGTCTCCCCGCATATTTTTTGTTGAGTCCTGCAGCCTCGCCTACTCGCCAGTTGGCGAGTTTGTAGCTACTGTCGATAAGCGCATTGACCACCTGACTAATTATTGCAGTGCTTTTTGCTGTGGCTATGTTTATTGACTGGTAACCTTGAGTGATTTCACTTAGCCAAAACGTGATGTTATTAACTGCGATTTTCGCGGCTTCAATGCGGCGCGTGTCGATGGCTTTTTGTTCAGTGCTCTGCTGTGGGTCGGGAAATAGCAGGTACTCCAGAGCATTGATGCTTTTGGTGGAATATTTGAACAGTACTTTTTCTATGGCTTTGGGGCTATCTAGAGCCTGTTCCAGCTGAGTGGGGATTGACTCTTTTGTCTGATGAAAATAATCAATATAACGAGGATGATCAATATAGCTGTCATCCAAAGCCCCTAGAATATAGACCGTTTCAACGGCTTTCCAAGCAATGATAAATGTGGTGAAGAGGCTTTGAGTCCTCTGTAAGTTTTGTTGTGTGGGGCTCGCTTGCAGTGTTTTTAATGATAGCTCAAGTTGCTGAAGAGTGTTTAAGGCTTCAGCGCTGTCGTGAATCAAGACCTGCTCTTGTAGGGCCCGTAAAAACTCTTGCTGAGTGTTTTCGTGTGACGGTTTAGCTGATAACAGGGGGCTTGCCAATATCAACAACAGTAGTGGCAGGGTAATGATTTTATAGTTCATAATACTCTTACAAGGTTTCCAGGAACGACAGTAGTACGTCCCGTTGGTTTTTATTTAAATGGATGAAGTGGTCTTTTGCCAACTGTGCTTCACCGCCGTGCCAGAGAATCGCCTGTTCAATAGTCAGGGCGCGTCCATCATGCAAGTACCCCGCTTTGGGGTTCAAGGTTTTTGCTAATCCCAAGCCCCACAGTGGTGACGTTCGCCATTCCGTGATGATATTTTGGTCGCTGCCAGTCCCCTCTGCAAGCGAAGATCCCATGTCGTGTAATAGAAAATCACTGTAAGGGTTTACCGCGAGGCCTGTAGCGGTGGTGTAGCCTATTTGATGGCATGCTTGGCAGCCCGTGCTGACAAATAATTGGCGACCTTCCGATGTTGTGGAGGCTCGGGCGCGTGGCACACGCAGGTGTTTGAGGTAGTGACTGATTGCCAGTAGGCGAGGCTTGGGTACATCCAGCTCCTGGCTCTTATAAGCACTGTTACACGCCGTTTGTGCGGCGCTGCAATTTTCATGGGGGAACACAGGGTTCGTCAGCCCCATATCATGGTGTAGGGCATTGGCCGTTTGTTCGGTAACCGAGGTAGTGGTGGCTTGCCAGCCAAAACGGCCGAGCTTTTTTTTGTTTGTTTCAGGCGAATACACCCAGTTGGCTTTGCCAGAAATGCCATCGGCGTTGCGGTCAGTTTCATCTTGCCACTGCAGAATCTGCGTCGCTGGGATGTCCTCTATCAAGCCCATGCCAACGAGAGCGGGGGCACGGCGCGGTTTAAGAATCGTACCGGGAGCAAGTGGGCCGTAATTCAATTGGGTGGCTTTAAAACGCGGCTTTAAGAGTGTTACTTGTTCACCATCAGGATAATTAAAGATGCTGGTTTCGACAGCCACCTCAACTTGCCCCTCAAAGGGAACACGGTGAGTGCCATTAATTGCCAGCTGGTAACCATAGATAGGGTCCGCATGGAGGTGCGGCTTGTTCATATCCGGTAATGCCGTGTTGGATCCTTGCGCTAACTGGATAACGATGGACCTGTCCAGAGCCTTGCCCCCACGTGTGCTAGCACCACCCCCCCCATTATTGGTGTGGCAGCTGGCGCAACTGTTGGCATTAAACAAAGGGCCAAGGCCATCTCTTGCGGTGGTGGCGGCCGGGGCCTCTACCCAGGGAATAGTAAAGAAACTTCGCCCCAGAGTGAATTGATCCAGGCTCTCATTATCGAGGCCTGCATGGGGGTGGCTCAGGGCTTTTGCGCTGCGGTCAGCGGTGAATAGCTGTTTTTCTATCGCTGTTTCAAGGCTAAGGACATCTCCACTGATGACCAGTAACAAGCTTAGCGTGAAAACGAAGAGTGCTGTCATCGCGAGCTTGATTTCCCGTTAAAGCTCTCGATTTTATCGGTAGTCCAGCAGACCCTGCTTTCTCGAAAATATACATTCATAGGGCAGGATCTGGCAGGCTCAAAAGCGGCTGTATTCTTAATAATAGAATAGCGTCCTGTTTTAGAGTTGAGTTTCTTCTGCATCGGTAACATCATCAGTAGTCAATGAGAGCCCCATATTTTTCGCCACCATTACCATGGTGTTGCCCAGCTTGCGCATGTCATTTTTCATTGCACGTATCTCCTTGGCGTTGTTACCCTGCAAAATTTGGTAGTCGAAGTGCCATTGGGTTTGTGCTAACGAGTTCATGTTGGCCACTTTACTATCGATAGCGGTTATTAGCCTGTCGATTTCTTTCTGGGTATCAGCGGATGCATTGGCATAGAGACTAGGGCCGTAGTTTTTATCGTTGTACTGGGCTTTCAATACGTTGACAAAACCCAGGTAATTCGTCGAAATGTCTCTGTGGGTGTTGTCGCTGAAGCACGAGTGCTCATCTTCTTCGCTCGGCGTTAATACGGCAACGGCAATGCGCTCATTTGCCAATTCTGATTTAATGAACACCCCCATCCCGGCAATGATCTGCTTTAAGGCTGTGTCGCTAGCGATGTTCTTATTTTCATCTTTACCCGTGAGTTGACCGAGTAATGCTGCGCGATAACAGCCCCTGGCGTCTTTGTCACAATCACTGGAAGCTTTTGTGCTCCAGGCTTGATTGACGGTAGAGAGATCGTCAACGAGTTTGTCAGCTGAGGCCGTTAGATAGTCCAGGCGGCGTTTGGCGTATGGCGCGGTGGTGAAATCTTCAAGCGGTCTTTGCCCGGCAACCAAAGCGCCGTGGGTTATCGTGTCAGCGCGAAAGTCTGCATAGTCTTGATCTTGTCCCCAGAGTAAGAACTCGATGGCATGGTAGCCACTGGCGACATTGGCATCGCCGCCGTTTTCATTCAGTGCTGCAAGCACTTCTGTCGTAATGGTCTTGGCATCGACTGCTTGGGCCTCTTCCCCACCAGGGTTAAACAAACCTGCTGTGTCGATAATATTGCCTGACGTACGATGACCTTCGGCATCGATGGTGTAGTCGATCATGTTTTCATCGAGAGGCCAGGCATTAATCTGGCCTTCGGGAGCGCCATAGGCTTCGGCGACCCAGCCATCTTCCGCATCGATGGGCCCGTTGGCTAAGCGGAATATTTCTGTTTGTCCATAGGACTCTCTGGATGTCAGCCACGCTTGCTTTGCGGCTTCAAAATTGGCAGCGCTCGGTGACTTTGCGAAATCTGAAAGGCTTTGCTGTAATTTTTTTACGTCTGCTTCTGCCTTGCCGTAACTGTCAGAGGCTATATCGGCATAGGCTTTCAATACCGGATGTGGCGTGCTTTTATTGCTTGCTTGATCTGGCATAGCCTGCAAAAGCCCGGTGCTGGTAAGCAGTGCAAGAGATAGAGCCGATTGGTAAAACTTTGTACGAAATAACATCAGATTAACGTCCTATTGTTGATTTAACTAAGAGTTGTTCGTGAGAACATCCAGTGAAACTTACGCTGAGTTGACCCGGTGGGTGCGTGAAGAGAATTAGACCTTAAAAAAGAAAGGTCACGCGTGTTTGAAAACGGTCATAATCCCACTCGGTATCAGCTGTACTTTCTTGGTCATGACTCATTACGTAGACGGCATCGGCACACCAGTTGTCCGAAATGTCATATACCAGGCTAAAGTTATGTTCTTCGACCTCGGCATCAGTGTGTGCGTCAAAGGGGTCTGCACCGCCTTCGTAGTGGCCATAGGTATAGCCAACATTGAAGCCGCTGAGACCCAAGCCGGCCAAATCGTAAGCCTCTGATACCGTGTACGAATCTGCATCTTGCCCCGCCGCAAACTCATTGGCCACCAGGGTGTCAATATTGGTAAAGAAGGGGCCGCCACCCCAACCGCCAAAGAGAGCTTCTCCCTCATCGACATTCGCGTGATCCCATGCGAGGCCAAAAGTGATGCTGGCGAGGGTAAGCTCTGCCATAACACCGAAGAGTTCGCCGTTTAACTCAGAACCGATTTCGGCGGCTGTTTTACTGTTGGTATCGTCATGTTGTAGTGTTAGTTGTGCCCCCAACGTTAAGGTCACATTCTCGCCCAGAGTGATTGGCAGCATAATGTCGCCGTAAAACACATTGACGACGTCGACAACACTGTAATACCAGGCACTGGCTTCAAATATCTCATCACCATAGCTGCCACCGAGCATAAAGGTGCCATCGGAGTCCTGAACCATATCGTCAAAGCCAGCATCGCGAGGGAATCCAGCATCAAACCCTTGCCAGCGAGTCATCCAGCCGGCAGTGAGCTTGAAACCATTACCAAGTGCGTAGTTACCAACGAGGGCTTCAAAGGTGTGGGGTGTCATGCGAATATCGTCGCTGTCGGCAAATGGCGTGTCGATAAGCTGGCGGCCGAGGCGCAGGTTCAAATCGCCCGAGGTGTAATCAATATAGGCTTCGGCCAATAGATTGTAGTGCTGATCAGGGCCAGCGAACTCATCATTATAACCTTCACCGTCAGTTTGCGTGATGCTGTGGGAGGTGTAAAAAGCTCCGCCCAGCTGAAAACCATTCCATGACGCCGTTACAATTTTTAGCTGTCCAGCAGCGGCGAAATCATCCATTGTGTTTTCAACCGACATTTCTGGGTGGGTCATTAGGTAGCCGGTACGGATCTCTCCGCTGTAGCTGCTTTTTTCAAACATTTCACTAAAGCTACTTGCTGTGTTCTCTTCTAGAGGATGGTCGCCAGCGGCTACTAACGCGCTGTGAGCGCAGAATAGAACACTCATCATAGTGCTTGTGGCCACTGTTTTGGTCTTTCTCATTAAGGTCACTGCCTCAGCTTATCGAGGTGGCTCATTTTCTGTCTGGGTGCTGCTAGTGTTGGGCACGTCTGCTGAGACGAATGCAGCATTGGCTGGCATTTGTATGGGAAATGAAACCCTTATTTATCTCGAGAATGATAATCATTAGCATTTAAAAGTCAAGTGCTAATGATTATCAGGTGAAAAATGACCGACGCTATGCTTGTAAATGTATGGATCTTGCCTTTTAAGGTTTGAATTAGCGAACGACTTCATTTACAGGGTTTAGCGCCTTACCAGAGCCTGTGGAAGCTGTTCTATGTTGAGAATGGCTATCATTTGGATTAGAATGGCGGGTGCCCTAACGTTTCTTTCCTGGCGTTTCTTCATACCTCAACGTTTGTACATGAGAATTACCATGCTTATACGGCTCATTTTTATTGCCTGTGCGTTTGCCCTTCTAGCTTGTGACAGCAAGGTGGTCGCACCGGAAAGTGACAATGCTCTTCATCAAAATGCCCCGGCAGAGCGTCGGCAGGTCAATGTTTATTCTGCTCGCAAAGAGGCATTGATTTTCCCGGTTTTAAAACAATTCACCGAGGAGACGGGTGTTGTTGTCAATTTGCTGACCGGTGATGCTGATGCCCTGATTTCTCGTATCGCGAATGAAGGCGAGCTCGGCTCAGCAGATATTTTGATTACCACCGATATTGGTCGTCTTGTCAGAGCGAAACAACAAGGCTTGACGAAGGCCATCGACTCAGAGGTATTGAGCCAGCATATACCGGCTCATTTGCGTGATCCCGCCGGTCACTGGTTTGCATTAACGACACGAGCGCGCCCCATCATGTATTCGATTGCCAATGTGAAAGCGGAAGAGTTAGACGATCTGGAAGATCTTGCTGCCGAAAATTGGCGTGGCAAAGTGTGTGTGCGCTCTTCCAGTAATATCTATAATCAGTCATTAATAGCCGCTCTAATCATTCAGCAAGGTGAGGACTTTAGCCTGGAATTTGCTAAAGGGCTGGTTGCAAATCTTGCGCGTCCACCCAAGGGAGGGGATAAGGATCAAATTAAAGCGGTGGCGGCTGGGCAATGTGACATCGCGATAGCGAACACATATTATTTGGCCGGCATGCTGGCCAGTAAAGACGCAAGTCAAGTAGCGGCAGCGGAAAGAGTCAAGGTGTTTTGGCCTAACCAGAGCAACCGGGGTGCCCATATTAATATTTCCGGTGCTGTCATCACCCGCCATGCGCCCAATCCTGTAGCTGCTAAGGAATTACTGGAATTCATGCTGGGAAAAGAGGCGCAAGCCTGGTATGCCGCGCATAATCATGAATATCCCGTACGCAAAGGTGTCGAGCCCAGTGAGATCTTGCGCAGTTTTGGCACGTTTAAAGCTGAGCAAATTAACCTGGAAAAGGTCGGTGAATTGAATGGCGCTGCATTGCAGTTAATGGACCGGGCAGGGTGGAAATAACGGTTATTTATCGCTAATTTCTACTAATTCAACAGTTAATAACCAGCATGCGAATGCCTGCAGTGTTGCGAGATGGTTGGACGTGGGCAGCCAGTATCCCGGCACTGCTATTGATCCTCCCGATACTGACTGTTTTTGCCAGTCTATTACATATCGAATGGGCGGTTTGGCGACACCTCGCTGACACGGTACTCTCAGACTATATCAGTAACACCTTGCTGTTGGCCTTTGGTGTGGGGGCTGGCAGTTTGTTAATAGGTACCGTGTTAGCCTGGTGTACAACACAGTACGATTTCCCCCTGCGTAATAGTATTGCCTGGTTAGTTCTTCTTCCTCTCGCGGTTCCAGCTTATATTATTGCTTATTGTTACACGGGTTTACTCGATTTTTCTGGGCCATTGCAAACATTGTTGCGTGAATTCTTTGGCTGGGAGAGTGGTGACTACTGGTTTCCAGAAATACGCTCGCTCGGTGGGGCGATTATCATGTTGTCACTGGTTCTCTATCCCTATGTTTATATTTTGTCACGCACTGCCTTTGCTGAGCAGTCGGAGTCACTGCTTGAGGCCAGTCGTTCATTAGGTCGGAGTCCGGTGCAGCATTTCTTTAAAATTGCTCTACCATTGGCACGGCCGGCCATATTGACGGGGACTTCGCTAGCGATGATGGAGGCCTTTGCTGATTATGGGACAGTCAAGTACTTTGGTGTGAATACCTTTACGACGGGTATTTTTCGCACCTGGTACGGCATGGGCAGTGAGCAGGCAGCGGCACAATTATGCGCGCTGTTGGTGAGTTTTGTGCTTGTGCTGATTTTAGTTGAAAAATTTTCCCGCCGTAAAATATCTTATTATTATCAGGGCCAAAGAAATGTCCGGCCTAAACGTAAGCAATTAAGTCGGCTGTCTTCCTTTGTTGTGACATTGCTGTGTTTGCTGCCCTTTATTTTTGGTTTTCTCATCCCCGTTGTTATGCTTATTTCCTGGGCCATTGAGATTGGTGTTGAGCAAATGGACCAGCGTTTTATGCATCTGTTAATCAATAGCTTTTCTCTGGCTGCCTTTGCAGCCATCTGTGTCGTTTCTCTGGCATTACTATTTAGCTATGCAAAACGTTTGCGAAAAAACCTGACTATTTCTCTGCCCATTGATTTGGTAAGTCTGGGTTACGCAGTGCCGGGCACCGTTATCGCGGTCAGTGTGTTGTTAACTTTAACCTCGCTGGATAAAAAGCTCGATGCTGTGCTACAGGATTGGTGGGGGATAAGCAGTGGTCTACTGTTTTCCGGAACGCTATTCGCCTTGATTCTGGCCTATGCGGTAAGGTTTCTGGCAGTGGCACTACACAATATAGATAGTGGACTGGGACGTATAAAACCTAGCATGGACCAGGCCGCTCGCTCTTTGGGGGCTAATCGTCATAGAGTATTGTTAAGGGTGCATTTGCCAATACTTAGAGCTAGCGTGCTAAGTGCCCTGTTATTGGTATTTGTCGATATCGTCAAAGAGCTACCCGCTACTTTGATATTGCGCCCTTACAATTTCAATACACTAGCTGTGCGTACCTATGAACTGGCTTCTGATGAACGCCTGACCGATGCCGCATTGCCTGCATTGGCGATTGTTTTGGTGAGTCTTTTACCGGTTATTTTGTTAACCCGAGCAATACAGAAAGAGAGCAATACGGGGGGAGGCCAATAGAAATGGAATGTCAAACGATGTTGAAGGTCGACGGTCTTTCTCTCGACTATGGGGAAGGCTCTGTACTTAAAAATATCCATATCGAACTTGAAAAAGGTCAACATGCCTGCTTAATTGGGCCTTCTGGTAGCGGTAAGAGTTCACTTCTACGCAGCATTGCCGGCTTTGAAACACCACTAAACGGTACGATTTATTTACGTGATCAATTGGTGTATTCAAGGGAAATTAACGTGCCACCGGAAGAGCGTAAAGTGGGGATGTTATTCCAGGATTTGGCTTTATTTCCTCACCTGACGGTGAAAGAGAATATTGCTTTTGGCGTTCTGGGTCGTGACAAAAATGCGGTGTCAAAAATTGTCGACGAATTACTTGATTTGGTCGGTTTATCAGATTTTTCTGCTCGCTATAGTCACCAGTTATCAGGCGGTCAGCAGCAGCGAGTTGCGCTCGCGAGGGCGCTTGCACCAGAGCCCGGTTTGTTATTGCTTGATGAGCCTTTTTCCAGTCTCGACAACGAATTGCGTAGTGAGTTGCTCAAGGATATTTATCAGATTTTTTCGGAAAAAGAAATTACTACATTAATGGTGACTCACGACCAGGTCGAGGCATTTAGCGTAGCAGATAGGCTGGGTGTTCTTATCGCTGGTGAATTAGCACAATGGGGTTCACCTTTTGCCCTCTATAATGAACCTGTTTCAAAAAGTGTTGCGGATTTCGTCGGTTTCAGTAGCTATATTAGCGCTACCTTAGTTGATAGCAATACACTGCACACTGCTCTGGGAACACTTCACTGTGCGCCTGTAAATAACGCGAAAATTGGTGACACGTTAAAAGTGTTACTGCGACCCGAGACGATGGGACTCAATGATAAGAGCCCCATTAAAGCAAAAATACTTAAACGCCTTTATCGTGGTGCAGACAGCCTGTTGACACTCTCCTTAAATAATGGGGAAACCTTTTATATTAATTCAGTGAATCGTGATGATTTGTCCGTTGGACAAGTAGTGGGCGTTGAACCTTTGGTGAAGGCGGTCGTTGCTTTTAATTAACGGGGGTCAAGTGAAGAATAATAGCTGATTGAGGTAAAGGGACTTATTGAAGTCCCCCTTCTGTTGGTGACGCTGTCAATAAAGCCTGATCTCGGATACGTAGAACATCATTACAAAATACGTGTAGGGTATCATGTTGCCAATTGCCCGTTAAAACACCGAATAGTCTCAGTTTATGGTCTCTTCGACAGCGATTGAGTGTGTTGATAAGCGCGTTACTTATAGGGAAACGGCCATCAGAAACGAGCAATATATCGGCCTTTTTCCAACCCTCTTCTTCGCGCTTACACAGTGCCAATTGCAAAGCGTGTGAGAGGTCGGTGCCACCGTGAAAGGAATACCGTAAAAATTTTAATAATTCAATCAGTCCGCCTTGGCGCAAATCTAGTTGATATAACATCGCTTGGTTGGGCCCGCTAAATGCCACGAGATGACAGAGCCGTTGCTGGCGGTGAGCAAGGGTCAATGCTTCAAGCACAGCAGCTTTGGCAATGTGCTCTGGCTCACCCTGCATTGACCCGGAGGTGTCGAGGCAAATAATAAGAGGGCCGCGACCGAGACTGGATTGACCCTTATGCCCCTCTTTATTGAGTGAACTTTTTTTCTCCAGTGTCCCCTCGTCTTTTTTTCCTTGGCCATACTTGCCTTGGTGTTGATAGAGCAACAGCAAGCGTTCAGCACGCTTGGCATGCCAGAGAGTTTTCAATAAAGGGTGACAGAGCAAGGCCAGCTCGGAAGGTAGCATCCGGTTAATAGCGTCACCCCGCTCAATACCGTCCATTTCAAGGGCTTTACGGGGTACTTTATTGCGGCGCTGACCCTTGCCTGGCTC
Organism: uncultured Gammaproteobacteria bacterium; assembly: GCA_913058345.1. Classification (GTDB taxonomy): domain Bacteria; phylum Pseudomonadota; class Gammaproteobacteria; order Pseudomonadales; family Porticoccaceae; genus Reddybacter. The sequence goes on along the minus strand of CAJXQR010000007.1, from coordinate 14,530 downwards.
GTTTGATAGAACGGGGGTTTCAGGGCTGAGGTCTACCGTGGCCAAGTTGGTATTGCCGGCTATGTTTTCTTCACGGCCGATGGTGTTAATAAAATGAATTAATTCGGGTAGTTCTTTAATGCGCTGGCGATAGCGGATAATGTCACGCCAACCCTGGGAAGTGAGTAAGCCCGTACTTAAATCCCAGCCGCGCCCGGGTAAATTCGTCACCGCAGTTCTTTCTTTTGATACTGAGACGAATGAAGATAACTTTTCCTGCTGTCTGCTCTCACGCTCTATTTCCTGATCGAGTTGACGCAGCTGCTGCCACTGATGAGACATGGCTTGCCAGTGTTCTTGCAGATGGTTGACAAGCTCTTCTCCATCGCTGGGCTTTTCGATTGTCGCCGTAGGAGGGGAGCGCTTGCTGTAAAGGTGCTGTTGATTGGCGCCTCTTGTACTAACCTTTGTTGACATGTTGGCAGCCAGAGAGGACAGAGGTTGTTGCGATAAGCTGTCAGACTGGCTTTTAAAGGGTCTATTTTCTTTTTTGTCGCGCCGGGTGTTGAGAGGCGGTGGGCCCTCATGGGGGGAGGTGTGTTGTGCTTGGCTTTGCACGTGGTCGGCCAGGCCTTCTTCATCGCGAAAGGAAGAGTCCTTTTCTTTGATTTTTTGCCGTTGAGCGAGCTTGTCATTAAATTTATCGGCGGTTTTAGCGAGATAGTCTTCGGCGCTGCTAATACCTTCGCAAATATCCTTCAGTACACTATCCGTGATGCTTTCCTGACCCTGGCAAAAGCCGGGAAGCTCTAGGGTTTCAATGCGCATTAAAAGTGTTCTACACAGCGTTTTTTCTGGCCAGCACAGAGTATCCATTTCCGGTAACTCCCCAGCGAGGAGCTTTTCGCGCCATTGTAGTATGCCCCGTGCCCGGGTTAGCAGGGGGCCATGGGTATGGGTGATGACGACATCGTAGAGTGCATCGGGCAGGGCATCCAGGGCGGAAAATTCTTGTTCAAGCAGACCCAGCTTAATGCTCATCTTTACCGTTTAGCTTCTTCAGCTAGGCTATTTTGCTTGCCGGAGGATTTTACTGAGGCTGGGGTGAAGGCTTTTTGTTGGCCAGGCGCTGATAGGCGGCGATAACAGTCTGCAGCCGGCTTTCAAAGTCGGACACCTTTTGCAAATTATCATTCAGAGCTTGTTTCGCGCTGGTCATAAAACTCCCGGTGACCCACAGGTGCTGGCCCAGTGCCTGATCAAGCCCATTGCAGCCCTGTTCGATACTTTCACGCAAAGAGACAATATCGGCGGCTAATTTTTTATTTTCCTCGAGCCGACCCTGAATAAAGGTGTCGGAGTGCACGGTGGGTTCCAGGCAAGGTGGGTTTTGGTGCTGCAGTATCAAGCGATTGGCTGGATCGCTAATATACTGATCAATATGCTGCCAGTGGCCGTCGATATGGCACTGTTGATAATGTTGGTCAAAAAATTTGTCACTCAGCTCGTGCTCAGTATAACCCCGGTTGTCGTTGCTGCGATTATCCTGGTCGGGTGGCGATAAATACAGGGCTAAACCGTCGCGGCGGCTCCACTCTTGCTCGTTTGCTTCCGTTGTTTTTTTGCCCTCCCGGCTGCGATAAAGGCGTTGACCTTTGTCGTTGCGGATCTGGGTTCGGCTATTTTGATCAGCTTGTAGGGTGCTTTCCCAGGTGGCGATTAATTTTTCCAGTCGCTCGGTCTTAAACCCGCTGCCAGCGCCAATTTGTGTGCTCAACCAGCGCTGAATAATGGGCTGTTCGGCGGGTGTATTCCATAAACAGTGTTGCAGCAGGCAACAATCCCACAGAGACACTTGTACTTGCGTACCGGCTTCTGCCTTAGTCTTTCTATGCGTTTCGATGACTGGTTCGGTAGGCGTTTGAGCATTAGTGAAGGCGGCTACTTTTAATAATTTAACCACTTTACGCCAGCGCCGGTCAGAGACGTCGATGTGTTGTTCTGCGAGATAAAGACGAAGGGCTTTAAGCAGGGATAAGGCTTCACCGGATAGAGAGACAGTGCGTGCGGCTATTTGTATATTGTCGACTTCCGCATCACTCAAGCGATCATTCAAATCGGGCTCGCTGCTTTGATCATCAAGTTCCAGCAAGGCGACAAAGTTATCGTCCGCTACCGGCTCTACGATGTGGCGACAGACAAAACGGTCATAAAGTGCTTGTAATTCATCGTTATCGGGCAGCTCGTTGCTGGCTCCGACTACGGAGATGAGCGGCACTTTGACACGACAATCGCCGTTATCAAATTCACCTTCGTTAAGCAGAGTGAGCAGGGTGTTGAGGATGGCGCTATTGGCTTTGAAAACTTCGTCGAGAAAGGCAATATTGGCCGTTGGGAGGTAGCGCTCAGTGAGCCGTTGATAGCGGTCATTTTCCAGGGCTTTAATTGATAGCGGGCCGAATAGCTCATCGGGCACTGAAAATCGCGTTAGCAGGCGCTCAAAATAATGACCGGGCGCAAAGGCCAAATGCAGACGGCGAGCAAGTACACTTTTTGCCGTGCCGGGTGGCCCGATCAGTAAAGTGTGTTCACCGCTGAGTGCGGCTAATAAGGTTAAGCGCGCCGCCGTTTCGCGTTCAAGTAAGCCGCTCTCCATGCAGCGCAACAGGCGTTGCAGGCGCGTTTTTAACGGATCTTTTTCCAAACCACAATATCCTTAATATGCTTGAACAGAATTTTGGGGGTGGTCGTTTTGATGGTCTCGAGCAGTTCGTCAAATTTAAACTTGCCATGGAGTTCGCGCACCACGCCAACTTGTTCCATATCGACCAGACCCGATTCACGGGCGTGCTCTTCAAAGGCTTTATTCTTCCAGAAAAAGGCACCGGGCATGGTAGTGGGTATGACCAATACAAAGAATAGCGAGCGGCTAATCGCGCCAGCGCTAATCATTAGTACTGCCAATACCGTCCAGCCAATAAAGGCCAGGCTGCCACTGGGAGTTGTCAGCAACAGGAGAAGAGCAAGAGAGAAACTCAGGCCAAGTAAGACGTTGCGGGTGATCCACGCCTTGCCGTATTGAGTGGTTTGCAGATACCAGGAGGCCGCCCCTTCATTCTCAAGACTGCTCATGGCGCGACTGTGGGCAATATGACCGATGAGCTCAAGGCCAAGGCCGAGTGCCACCAGTGCCATTAATGGGCTAGTCAGTGCCAGCAGCGAGTGCTCAGGGCTGAGCAAGGGCAAGCTAATCAGGCCTGTCAGCAGGGCGCCATAGCTCAGGGTGTTGCCCAGGAAGGCGCTACCGGTCTGCCAGTGGTTCCAAAAGGGTCGGGCCTTAATCCGGTAGATCTTGTACATGTAATAAAGACCAATAAGACCACTAAGGGCACCGAGAATGCCCGAGGCATTAGCGAGGAAATGGCACAGGGCATTGTCAAAAATAGAGAAAAAACCATAGGCCATCAAAAAGGTATAAAACCCGGAGACGCCGGCAATTTCCCGGCTTAAAGGCGATAGGCGCAGATTATTAAAACCCCGGTAAAAACGATGGGGTTTGCCCAGATGCATATTCAGCTTGAAAAGACCGTAGGTGAGCATGACAAACATACTACCCAGTAGAGGCAGCTTGACGGCGGTGCTATTGAGTGGGGTCAGTGCTTCGAGATTAAACAGGCCTGCAGTAACAATAATCAAAAAGGCACCGAGCACCGCCTGGGTGCTGAGGGTGAAAATAACGTGGGCGCTCTCGTGAGAGGTGAGGAGTTTGCGCCAGTTATAGTGTTTCTTTTCACCGCGCTTTTTATCGACCTTGGGCTTAAAGATACCGACACTGTCGTCTTTGTGGTATTTCAGCGGCATGGCGTCAGTGCGCGTCATTTCCCGATGGGTCGAGCGTGTCTGCTGAAAACGAATGTTGGGTTGGGTGATGTCGGTGGTGGGAAAGCCTGGAATCGCGGTCTTGGCCTCGATGCGATTCTCGGGAATATTTTCGACCACTCCAAAATCGAGCGCATTACCTAAACAGGCGGAGACACAGGCGGGTTTAAGGCCGACTTCGAGGCGGTCGACACACATATTACACTTGGTGACCTGGCCTTTGACCGGGTCGAGCTGAGGCGCGTTGTAGGGGCAAACCCAGGTGCAGTAACCACAGCCAAAGCAAATATCAGGGTCTTGTAGCACCGCACCGTATTCGGCGTATTTAGTGTAGGCCCGCGTGGGGCAGCCTTTCAAACACACGGGGTCATCGCAATGGTTGCAGGCCATGGAAATATTGATGCGCTGGTAGTCAGGGTAGGTGCCACCCTCGACAAAGCCCACCGAGCGGAAAGCAATATGGGCGGGATTGTCGTTCTTTTCACTACAGGCCGCTTCGCAGGCATGACAGCCGATGCAATTGTCGGCATTGAGGAAAAATCCGTGCTGCTTGTACCGGTTGGGATTGTCGCCAATGCCGGGGTCACCATTGATATTTAAGCTTTGGCAGTGCAGCTCGCTGTCTTCATCGATTAAATCAATTAAATTGCCGTGTTGATTCACTGCTTTGGTTTCTTTATCCCAAAGGAAACTGTATTCGGGTTCGTCACTGCGTACGTCTAGCATAGGGGCTTTGAAACCTCAAAGTTGATCGTCGTTATTAACAGCATAAAAGTAAGAGAAGCGTGCTTAAAATGCCCGGCGCTCACGGCTCATTTGTGCCGCCGCTGCCTGATCGGCAACAGGCTCAATCATGACTGCCGACTGTTTATAGGCTGGCTGGCGTGAATGGGGGTCGAGCAGACCAAGGGTTAAGCGGTTAACACAGTCGAAAAAGTGAAAGGGAATAAAGACCATGTCTTTGGGCACGCGCTGGGTGCACATGGCCATGACAATGGCATCGCCACGGCGGGACACACAGCGCACATAATCCTGATGTTGAATGCCCAGTTCACGGGCGGCATCGGGATTAATTTCCATAAAGGGAATGGGGCTGTACTTGTTGTTGTTACCGATTTTTCCGGTCTTGGTGCGTGTGTGGAAGTGTTCGACCAAGCGACCCGTGTTGAGCCAATAGGGGTACTTCTCATCGGGCACTTCATTGTTGTCGATAAAGGGCAGGGGCACCAATTTGGCCATGCCATCGGCAAAACTGAAGGTGCCGTCTTCTGTGTAGAGACGCTTACCGCCTTTTAAGGGTTCTTCGCCGCGCTCTGCTTCTTCAGCGGTGTAAGGCCACTGAATACCGCGCTTTTCTTCAATGAGGTCGTGATTCATGCCGGTCATATCCAGCAGTCGCCCTTTGGATAGAGGTTTCATTTCCTCAAACACGTCGGCGGGCTTGTCGGGAAAGCTCATATTGGCCGACTGCTCAAAACGTTTGGCCAAGGCATTAAAAATGGCCAAATCGGATTTTGACTCACCCGGGGCATCGGTCGCCTTGCGCACGATGTTGACCCTGCGTTCGGTATTGGTAAACACGCCTTCCTTTTCCGCCCAGGTGGCAGCGGGTAAATAGAGGTGGGCGTATTGCACCGTCTCGACATCGGCGTAGGAATCCTGCACCACGAGAAAATCAAGTTTTTCGAGGGTTTTGCGGATACGCGCCGTATTGGGCAGCGAGGTCATGGGGTTGGTGGCCACCAGCCACAGACCTTTGATTTCACCCAGCTCAATAGCTGGAAAAATATCGGTTTCGGCAAGACCGCGTTTTTTCGGGAAAAACTCCGGGTCGACATTCCAGTACTTGGCGATGTCGTCTCTGTCCTGGGGGTTCTCTAATGCGCGGTAGCCGGGCAGGCCGGAGCAAGATGACCACTCACGCGTGCCCATCGCATTGCACTGGCCGGTAATCGACAGGCTGGTGCCACCGGGTTTGCCGATATTACCTGTGAGTAAATTAATATTGTTGATGCCGACCACGCCATCGGAGCCATGTGTACTTTGATTGATGCCCATGGTCCAGATACTCATGGCGGCATCGGCCTTGGCGTAAATGCGCGCCACATTGCGAATCGTGTCGGCGTCGATACCGCACACTTTTGAGGCACTGTCGGGGTCGAATTTGGCGACTTCCCGCTCGAGTTGCTCGAGACCGACAGTGTTCGCGTCTATATAGGCGCGATCTTCCAGGCCCTCGTCGAGAATGACATGCATTAATGCGTTTTGCAGTACAACATCAGTACCGGGTGTGACGGCGAGATGAATATCGGCATTTTGTGCCAGCATAGTGACGCGAGGATCCACCACGATAAGGGGGAAACGGCGTTTTTCCTGAGCTTCTTTCATGCGCCAGTAAATAATAGGATGTTGCTCGGGCAGATTCGAACCCCAGGCCATTAAAACATCGGTATGGTCAAAATCTTCATAGCTGCCGGGGGGGCCGTCCGAGCCAAAAGAGCGCTTGTAGCCCGATACGGCGGAGGCCATACACAAGGTGGTATTGCCATCGTAATTGTTAGTGCCAATCACGCCGCGTGTCAGTTTACCCAGGGTGTAAAACTCTTCGGTCAGCAATTGCCCGGTGGAGACAATGGCAAAAGAGTCGCGACCATACTTTTTTTGAATATCACGAATTTTATCCGCCATTGTGTCGAGGGCGTTATCCCAGCTGGTTTCGCGGTAAGCCTCGCTAATTTGCTCACGTATAATAGGTTTGTCACCACGACCGGCGGAGTCGAACAGTTCGTGCTCGAAAATACCCTTGACACAGAGCTTGCCCCGATTAACATCGGCGCCGCCCACGCCCCTGGAGCCGACAATTTTTCCTTCGGCATTTTTGCCAATCTCAATAGAACAGCCCACCGAGCAGTAACCACAGGTGGAGTAGCTCCACTCAGTGATCTTTTTGTCGACCATGACGATAGGATTTTTTGTGTTGCGACCAAGGAGCATGAGACTAGACCTTTCAAACCAAAGGAAAACTTAGAAAAAGCAAGTAATATGCCAAGCTAGAGCCGCGTGCTTGTCGATGCCGGTCAATAGATGTGCCGGCTCTCAACTTTTAACTTTCAACGCGTTCGAGACTGCTAATGCTCGAGACTGCTAATAGAGGGCACTTAGGGTAGTAGCAGACTATTTTTACTCACCAGCACTACGTTGCCGCCCACCCGCAGGGTAGTGGCTTTATTGGCGTGGTTATCCATTTCAATAGCTAACACGCTGCGGCGAGTTTCGCTTGTACCGCGATCGATAATAAACGTGTAAGTCCCCTCGCGAATCGCATCATGGGAGCCGAGGTAGCCAGTAAAACAGGACATGGCAGAGCCGATAGGCGGATCTTCGTGCACGCCAATACTGGGGCCTAATAGTCGAGCATGGAAATCTGTATCACTGTTGTCTGTTTTATTACTGAACACCAGTATTTCCTGGGCTGCCATGGCTGGAGCGCTAGACTGACTCCAGGCCTTCATGTCAAAGCGCGCTTTGCGCACGGCAGCCTGGGAGACCAGAGGTAGAATTAAATAGGGAAGATCAATGGACACCAGGCGGGTTTGGAAGGTGCGGGTGTCGATATCACTTTCGTCGATGGACAGCAGGGCAGCCAGTTCGCTAGCACGGGGTGTATAGCGGTCGACCACCGGGTCACTGGATAAAGTGAACTGCACAAATAGGGGCTCGCCTTCCCGTTGTTCAATGTTAACGCTCAAGTCGCCAGTCTTCTGCTGAAAGCACGCAGTCGCTTTGCCGTCGTTGAGGGTAATAAGGTTTTGTTCCACCAGTGCTTTAGCGGTGGCGAGTACCGGGTGGCCAGCAAAACTAATTTCTTTTAGCGGTGTGAATATACGTAATTTAAAGTGATTGTCCTGTTCGCCGGGGCTGACAAAAACGGTTTCGGAAAGATTTAATTCCCGGGCAATGAGCGACATTTGTTCATCGTCAAAATTTGCCGCAGCGGGGAATACGGCAATTTGGGCGCCTTGAAAAAGGGTTTGAGTAAACGCATCAGCAGTATAAAAAGTATGAGACATAGCAGTATCCTTGGCTTAGCCGGCAACCAGTACGTTGCCGTCGACAATTTTGACGGGAAAGGTGGCGATAGACACGCTTTCATCTTCAAAACACTGTCCCGTAGCCAGGTTAAAATGCTCTTTTAACACGGGTGATGCAACAGCGAGTTGTTCGCCGATGCTACAGAGGATACCCCGGGCAAGGACATTGGCTTCACTGAAGGGGTCGAAATTGCTAATCGCATAAACTTGATCATTGGCGCTAGTGCGAAATAGAGCGATTTGTGTTTCTTTGTCGGTGTCGGCGTGCAGTAGTGCTGCAACACCGGCGTTGAGCGGTAAATCTTGCAGGTTGCAAATACCGGTCCAGTTTGGGTCTGTTGTCACATCATCTTCCTGTGCTTTTTTCGTGAGATCATTCATGCGGTAACCGGCTCTCTTTCGTCTTTGCGAGCGGGGCGAATTTGCCCTCGCTCTTCAACGAAAACCACATTGCTATCGGCTTTATTACTGTTAATAAAGGGACGGAACATCAACATTTTTTCTTCATCGTCGATAGTGGTTTTCCACTCACACTGATAAGTGTCGATGACTTTAGCCATTTCGGCCTCGAGTTTTTCACAAATACCCAGAGAGTCGTCGATGATTACTTCGCGTAAATAATCGATGCCGCCGTCCATATTGTCCATCCAGACAGAGGTGCGCTGTAAACGATCGGCTGTCTGTACGTAAAACATTAGCAAGCGGTCGGTGTATTTGATCAGTGTCTCTGTGTCGAGGTCGGTGGCAAATAAATCCGCGTGGCGGGGACGCATGCCGCCATTGCCACAAACATACATATTCCAGCCGGTTTCGGTGGCGATGACGCCTACATCTTTACTCTGAGCTTCGGCACACTCGCGGGTACAGCCAGAGACGGCAGACTTGATTTTGTGCGGTGAGCGCAGACCTTTGTAGCGGTGCTCGATTTCAAGTGCCAGCGCGACACTGTCATTCTGGCCGTAACGACACCAGGTGCTGCCGACACAGGACTTAACCGTGCGTAGTGACTTTCCGTAAGCGTGGCCGGTTTCAAAACCTGCGTCGATCAGCTCTTTCCATATTTGGGGCAGTTGTTCGAGTCGGGCGCCGAACAAGTCGATACGTTGGCCACCGGTCACCTTGGTGTAAAGATTGTATTTTTTGCCGACTTCACCGAGTACGATCAGTTTATCGGGGGTGATTTCGCCACCGGCGATACGCGGCACGACGGAGTAGGTGCCGTCCTTTTGCATATTGCCCAAATAGCGATCGTTGGTATCTTGCAGGGCGAGGTGCTCGGGTTCGAGTACATAGTCATTCCAGCAGGAAGCTAAGATAGAGGCAATGGTGGGCTTACAGATTTCACAGCCGTAGCCGCTACCGTGCTGGGCTAACAGATCGCTAAAGGTTTTTATTTCTTTAACCCGTACCAGGTGGTAAAGCTCCTGGCGGGTGTGGGGAAAGTGTTCGCAAATGTCGGTGTTGACCTCAAGTCCCATTTTTTCAAGTTCGTTATTGAGAACCTGACCGACGAGTGGTTTACAACCGCCACAACTGGTGCCGGCATTCGTCGCCAGGGTAAGGTCAGCCAATACCGTGGCGCCGTCGGAAACAGCCTGGCACAACTGCCCCTTGGTGACGTCGTTACAGGAACAGATTTGTGCGCCATCAGGCAGCATATCGACACCCAAACCGGTGGCGCCATTGCCATCGCGCTGGGGCAGGATTAGGGCATCGGGGAATTCTGGTAGAGGGATATCATTGAGACTCATTTGCAATAAAGTGCCGTAGTCTGTGGCATCACCGACCAGTACGGCACCTAGCAGTCGTGAATTGTCTTCAGTGACGACAATCTTTTTATAAATCTCCTCTGTACCGTTAACGTAGGTGTATTCCTTGGCATTGGGGGTGTTCGCGTGGGCATCGCCGATACTCGCCACATCAATGCCCATGAGTTTTAACTTGGTGCTCATATCGGCACCCGTGAAGGCGTTGTCTTCGGCATTGATGTGGTCGCAGGCGACCTGAGCCATTTTATAGCCCGGGGCGACCAGGCCGTAAATGCGCCCGCTCCACAGGGCACACTCGCCAATGGCGTAAACATCGGGGTCGGACGTTTGGCAATGGTCATTGACAACAATGCCGCCGCGTTCACCCAGTTCCAGTTTACTGTCACGAGCGAGGGCGTCTTGAGGACGAATACCGGCGGAGAACAGCAGCATGTCAGTTTCAATTTCTGAACCGTCGGCAAAACTCATTTTGTGGAAACAGGTATCACCATCGCCGATGTTTTGTGTGTTCATACCCAGATGAACTTTAACCCCAAGGTCTTCAATTTTCTGGCGCAGCATGGCACCGCCGCCATCATCAATTTGCACGGCCATCAGGCGCGGTGCAAATTCAATAACGTGGGTTTCCAGGCCCAGGTCAACAAGGGCTTTGGCCGCTTCCAGACCGAGTAAGCCCCCGCCGATTACAGCGCCCACTTTTGAATGCTCGGCCGCCGCCTGCATGGCTTCCAGGTCGTTAATGGTGCGGTAGACAAAGCAGTTATCACGGTCGTGGCCGGGTATCGGAGGAACAAAGGGAAATGAACCTGTGGCCAGTACCAGCTTGTCGTAGTTAAGAACCTCGCCTTTTTCGGACGTCACTGTCTTGGCGCTGCGATCAATGCTCACTGCTTTGTCGCCAAGAAGAACGCGGATACCGTGTTGTTCGTAATAGCCGGGCTCGACCAATGAGAGGTCGTCGGCACTACGACCGCAAAAAAACTCGCTGAGGTGGACGCGGTCATAGGCGATGCGGCTTTCTTCACAGAAAGTGGTCACTTCAAAGGCCGAGTATTGTGGGCTATTGATCATGGCTTCCAGGAACTTGTGGCCAACCATGCCGTTGCCAATAACGAGAACGCGCTGTTTGTTACTCATGATATTTGGTAGTCCCATTAAATGCGGTTTAAAGATAAATCAGAGGCTATCGGAATAGAGTTTAAGCACGAAATATGCCAGTCTTTGTGGTGGGCGGGTTTGCGGGTTCAGGCTAACTGTAATCTGCCTGTCTATGAGCGCTTTCGATGCGCGCAATTGTTTGCCAGGCAAGAGATTCTCGAATCGATTTTCGATATCTCATGCAACGGGCTTGTACGTGCCTGTGTGTCGAGAGGGAACTGCAACTGACGGTATAAGCGCGTTGTGCTGCTCGCTTTGATGGTAGTTTTTGGTGCGGACGCCTTATAAGAGGGCATTTTATGGCCCCGTCCATACGATCTGCAGGGCTATTTTTGCACTGTAATTTATCGCTTTAGTAAAGATTTTGATAAAGCCATTTATTGAGGCACAATGCGGACCTCCAGCCTTGACATGGCGCTTTTCTTATCGCCAAACGTTTTAACAGAATAGATTAGTGAGTCAATATGAGTGAGTTAGAACACCTTTTAGCGTGTAATAAGCGTTGGGCCAAGGACGTGCAAAACGAGAAACCCCACTTCTTTAGTGACTTGTCGAAGCAGCAGGCGCCGGAATATTTATGGATTGGTTGCTCAGATAGCCGGGTGCCTGCCAATCAGATTACCGGTCTGCTCCCCGGTGAGGTTTTTGTGCACCGTAATATAGCCAATGTGGTGGTGCACTCCGATTTGAACTGCCTGTCGGTGGTGCAATTCGCGGTTGAAGTCCTCAAGGTGAAGCATATTATTGTTTGTGGTCACTACGGCTGTGGTGGAGTAAAAGCGGCAATGGAAGATAAAGATCACGGCCTCATCGATAATTGGTTGTGCCATATCCGCGACGTCTACCGTTTCCACCGCAGCGATATTGATCGCTGTACGAGTGAAGATGATCGGCTCGATCACCTCTGTGAAAAGAATGTTATGGAGCAGGTGCTCAATGTTTGCAGCAGTACAGTGGTACAAGGTGCCTGGAAAAATAATGCCAAGCTCTCGGTTCACGGCTGGATTTACGCGGTAAAAGACGGCTTGATTCGAGACCTTGAAGTGAGCATGAAGGGCTTGGATGATTTTGAAAAGGCCAACCGATAAAAAAACCAGTCGCTAGCCCTTGGCTCTATCCCTGTAGGTGTTGATAGGTGCTGAGCCCATAGGTGCTGAACAGACAGAACGTATGAACCATTGAGCGCAGTTAGTACTAAGCCGCTTTGATCTTTGTTTGTGCTTTTGTTTGTACTATAGGTCCATTACATGGAATTTTTGCTGTCGCGCTCGACGTGATCAGCAACATAGGCACCGCGTTCACCTATTTCTTGTGCAGCACCTACTGTGGTATCGCGTTCAGTTTGTAGCTCCAGAGCTGCGTTAAACTTTGCACCCAACAAAATAATAAAAGCACTCAGGTAAAGCCACATCAACAAAATGACAACCCCCCCGAGCGAGCCGTAAGTTTCGTCGTAACGGCCGAAATTAGCGAGATAGAAAGAAAATAAACCTGAGGCCAGCAACCAAAAACAGGTAGCCAGAATAGAACCTGGGGTTATCCAGCGCCACTTTGCATTTTCTCTAGTGGGACCATAGCGATAAATGGCGATCAAAGCGGCATGAAAAAACAGCAACAGTAAAGGCCAAAAGACAATCTTCAGGAGCCAGTCCTGATACTGATTTAAGCCCATTAAGCTCACCATAGTGGGTAACAGCGCAATCACGGCCAGTGCTAATAAGATAAAACCAATGGCAGCAATAGTAAACAATACCCGGACCAGTAATTGCCTCAAAAACCCCCTTGTTCGCCGTTCCTTGTAGGCTATGTTACAAGCAATGATAATTGCCTGAGCGCCTTTGCTAGTGCTCCAAACGGCAAGTAGCGTACTACTAATAGCACCCAGGCTAAGGGTGGTCTCAGAATTATCCACAAAGCGCTGAATCTGTGTGAGAATCAACTGATGCGTCTCGGCTGGAAGCACAACGAGCATATCGGAAAAGTGACGCCCAACTTCTTGCTGAGCCACGAATAATCCATATATGGATATCAGCGCGCCTAAAGCGGGAAAAAAAGCGAGTAAAAAGTAGAAAGTAACCCCCGCAGCTACCAGGCTGAGGTTGTCATCGTTTGTCTGTCGCCACACCCGGCGGATAATATCCCACCAACCTCGCCAGGGTATGCTTCGAGGGTGATTTGCCGCATAGCCATGTTCCGGTGATGATTCTGACATAGTTCCTCCTTCCTGTATGAATGGTAATGTAGTCAGCATCCGTCATTCTACTGCCTGTTTGCCGTTAATGATCAGTGGCTTGATAACGCTGAAGAGACAGTGGCCATAAGAGTAAGTCATTCCTCGGTAAGCAAGTGGCGCCTGCTTTCGATGGCCTTTATCAATACTCAGGTAGGCTAAGCGATTATTCAGCCATTCCAGCCGGCATTAGTGAGTTACCCTGATAGGTTGACGCAAGTCACAAACAGTCTTTCGGTGCTGAACCTCTAAAGCTAGCTTGCCCGTATCTTGAAGCACTAACACTGAAAAATAGCAACGCGAGTACTATCTCAACACATAAGTTCACCAGTCTAGCTGCTTGAAACTGCAATTATTAGTTGTTTTTAGAGTGAGCGTTCTGACTGGATCTAATTCTTGAATATCGATCTCGATTATCAATAAGACATTAATGATTAAGCACCCTACCAGCCGCGCAACAGATTGCGCCACATCGTGTCATCACTACGGTAGTACTTCCGAACACTGATGTCGAAAGGGCCGTGTTTCAAAATTTTCTTGCAGCGTCATTTTCTGGTTATCGACGGATAGAATCTTTTTGACCGCTATGGGTTTGTCAATTTCAAAGTGTGATGGACACGGGTTGAAGTAGTGGCGAGTTTGGTGACAAAAAGGTGGTAGTGCTTTTAATTAAGATGGGAAAAATTGTTGAAACCTGAGATTGTTGATAAGAACGGTATCGTTGTATGACTTGCTGAGCAGCTAGTTTGAACGCGCCTAGGGTTTGTTGCTCAGTGGTGATAATAATTCCTGCGTATAGGCTGGTCTGCCTGGCCACTGGGTAGCAACTTTAATACAGCGACTTCTACCTTTTGTCGCGTCTTTCTTCTTTAACCGTGTGCATTATAAGTAAAGTCTGTTGGGTCTGTTTTCGACAGCCTCACTTAATGGCTGGTAGCAGTTTTTAAATCGACCCCGTTATGAGTAGTGTTTATATTGAGAATAAATAGTTTAAATAATATATCGGTTTACATGGCTCTCTATAAGAAAAGAGGGAGAGAATGTTTAGGCTTTAAAGTAGCGTAGCGGATTGGATCACAGTTAACAGGCTAAGGGTCGTGCACAATTCAGTTCTTTGATTCTACGTAAGAAAAGTGTCTGTTACGGAATAGCATCAGTTGTTGTCTGAAGTCACTATTTTTATCTCTGATAGCGTTTGTCTTCAGATAGCCTTGAGATGACATTGTTAAAAAACAGTAGGTTAATAGATTTAGGATAAGTTTTAGGAGGTCTAGGTAATGGCTAAGTACCCTGTACACGGCAGTAGTTGGAAAAAACACCCTTTCTTCACGTGGCAATATCTACCCTAACGTTCGCTGTTGCTGCATCCAGTTATGCGGCATCAAGTCCAAGAGATTTAGCCAGGCTAGGTCTGGAAGACACTG
>CAJXQR010000006.1 GCA_913058345.1 uncultured Gammaproteobacteria bacterium | reverse complement strand
ATCACTGTATCGTGACGCTGCTCGAAAGGAAAACGGGATTCGTCATGATTGGGAACCTACCCGATAAATCGACCGCCTCCCTCAACAAGCACAAACATCAGGGGTCACACAAACATCAGGGGTCAGGTCTTGCAATCACGCATCAATCCTTATTTTTTGTTCACCGCTCGACTAACGGTTGCGTAATGAACACCAAAGAAGTCCGCAATTTGTTTCATCGTGTAATCACCGGAGGAATAAGCCGCCGCCATCGCCTGTTTCGGGTTCGTGTACTGTTTCGAATAATGATCCAATGTCTGAGCCAATGGTCGGCGCTGCATTCGCGGTACTTCTTTCAGGTCAGTACTTTCTTCACAGGAGTACAGCCTACCGATTTTTTCAATAAACGCACCATCACCCAGGTAGTGTGGGTGAACCTGTGATTCCCACACACTCGGTGAACCCACCCCATCCGCAACAAATTCACTATAGCGTTTTATCGCAACGGATCTCTGCTCGCCAAAACGGGCCAATAACCAATCCACTTCCAGCCACTCAGGCACCGGGACCTCGCCAACCATCGCCCGATAACTACTCCAGCTCCAATCACCCGCTTCTCTCACCATATGGGCTCGCACTGGGTTCAGCACCACATAACGAATGACTTCAAGCAGGTAGCTGTCTCGATCAATCAGGATTGCCTTATAGCGACCCTGAAAAAGATGACCACTCTGCTGGTGACGGCGATTACTCTGTTGAGTGTACACCCCATTAAGCTGACGCATCCCCCGGGAAAGGTTGCCTTCAATCGTTTCAATCACCAGGTGATAATGGTTGTCCATCAAACACCAAGCATGACAGCGCCAGTTGAAACGCTCACAGACCAGGGCTAATACTTCTAACCAGGCTTCCCGGTCTTCATCATCCAGATAAATAACTTCCCGTCGATCACCGCGAGAAGTGACATGGTAAAGCGCACCAGCATATTCAATTCTTAAAGGACGAGCCATTGGGAGAGAATAACTTTATTTTGCAGGATTGCAAGACCTGACCCCATACTGGGAGGAGCGAAGCGACGATCCGCAGCAGCTGCTTGTTATGCCTTTTTTACTCACTTTTAGACGCCCATTCTTCCCAGTAGCCTTTACATATAATATCTAGCTCTTCTATTGAATATGATTTTCCTGACTCATCTTTAACTTCAGCTGAATCAACAATGAATGATAATTCTCCACCGCAGAAATCATACTCACTTGAATGCTGGTTACAAACCACCTCGATTTTGTTTGTTTTTAGGTTTGCCTCAAGTACTTCCAACTCTGGCTCAAATATAGATAGTATATCTGTGATTTTCTCTGGCGCTGATTTTAGATCACTTGGCCAAGTAGAAAATTCAACGTCTCTAAAACCATAGAGAATAACTTTGAATCCCTTGTATGAAGGTTTGACTCTCTCAGCTAGATATTGGATGTCTATCTCTAAGAGAAGGTTCTCACCTTGAAGGTTAGCCGTAGCAATCCCACCATCATGAAAGATGGAAAAAATATCTCGAATACCTTCGCGTTCTTCAATTCTCATAGGGTATAACGCCCAAACTCAGCCGCCGTGGAGCCGCAGCGAAGCGGAGGCGGAACGGTCGGCTGGAGTGCCTTGTTAGGCGCCACGCGGTGACTTGATTATTTGAGACCAACCTCGTGCGGGCATTTAGAGTAAAAATTGCGTCTAAATCTAGGTATTTTGTTATTAAATTGAGTCGGATCCTCACTAAATTTTGCCATGAGCTTATCTGTAACACACTGACATACCCTGTCTTTTTGCTCAGAAGAATAGCGCGCCATAACATTTCTGGTGAGACATTGCTGGTATTCCCACTCTCCCCAGCCATTAACGTCAAAACATGCGTCTAAGGCATTCTTCGATGCTTCCTGTATGTGTACTTTTGGGTTTTCTGCCAGATAATCAGCTGCTTTTGTTGCATAGCATGTGCAATCGTGAGTCGCCTTAATGTCATCACGCGTATCACAATATATGAATTGATATCCATATGAGCGCGGATCGCTTGCATCCTCAGCATAAGTTGTCACGGGGCATGTAAAAACATAAGCCGCGAGTATCGTTATCGATATTCGTTTGGATAAAATCATTCTTATCTCCTTATTTTATCTTGAGCGGCAACTTTTTTATGCCCGCCGGCTCAGCACGTAAAATGCCACTTCGTTAAATATTTCAATTTCCTGAATTCTTTCTCGACCGCCTAACGCTCACGTAATGGGCGGGTTCTGAGCGTAGCGAAGAAACCGTCCCAGCGAGCGGAGCGAGCGAATTCACGTGCTTGTTATGAATTTTCAGGCAACACTTGACTACGAATATGAGAAATCCATTATGTCTACTTGCAAGTCTTTAACTTGCCTACTCAATCTCTTTTTGAATTCAAATTCGATCTCTTCATTTTCATATTTCTCTATATCTAAGCCGAAATAATCGCTAAGCACGCCTTCCATCTGTTCGAGATTATAATTGTCAAAATTTGGAATGTATCGAGTCTCATATTTACGATGGGTTAACTCTTTAAATGCTCTTACGAACTTTTTAGGCGTAACATCCACCCCAAACCGTATTATTAGTTTCTTAACATAATGATCCAATGAGTGTAATAGATTCTCGTCGTTTATTTCTGCAAAGAAAAACAACCACCCTTTACTCTTATTTTCATATATACAACCGGTGATTCTTAAGTTTAATCTCCACAACAAAAAACCTTCACTTTTTTGCTTGGAATATTTGTAACTTGTGAAAATTGAAACTAAGGACTGTTTAAGCCGCTCAACTGAGCCAGACCTTGCCGTAACACTTTTAGCGCTAAATTGGTATCCCAAGTAATCAAATCCATTAGCAATTGGTCCCATACTAGATTTACTTGGGAATTTGACAGGGTCATGGATTTTGAGGCCGATCCTTCTGAATTTCCTCATGACCAAGCTTGCTATTTCTTGTGATTCGGACAACTTACAGAATATTAAGACATCATCTACGTAACGGTAATATTTTATGTTTTCAATTGAGTTTAGATCTTTATCTATATTAGATAGATAAATTGCAGCCAAAATATTTGAAACGGCCAAACCTTGCGGCACTCCTCGTGCTGATGGAGAGTCAGACTGCTTTGAAATGCTAACCGTTGGAGACGATATTGCTGATAAAATGATGCTTTTTATCGCGGGGCTACGTATCTTTTTCCCTAACCGAGAAATCAGTTCAGCATGCTTTATTGATGGGTAGAAATCAGCCACATCAAGTTTTATACAAGCATCATAATGACCGCCGTTCAAATCGACTTTGACTTTTTTTACAATGTTCTGCGGCAAATCGAATTTTATATTGTTTTTGTATATTTCTGCCAAGAAATTACACAATGAACGTAACGCTATGCGATCACGTACAGTTGGGATTGATATTTCTCTTGGTATTTTTCCTCGCCCCTTGCTTACGAGCTTTAGCTTGTATTTAGTAAAATGGTAGGTTCCAGACAATGCTTTTCTTGAAAGTATGCCAACCTGCTCATCCAATTGCGCTCTAAATGCATACTGATCTAAGTTGTCTATTCCAGTGGCTCTTGAGTAAACAACGTGATCCGTAAATGTTTCTTTGAGCTTATCCACCGAGAAATGATTTTCAAATATATCGCTAACAGTCACTTATATGCTCCAGTGCGATAAAGATAAGAGGAGGCAAAGCATATAAAAACATAAGCATAAGCATGTGACGAAAAGACCAATAGGTAAGCGCCAGCCAATGATACCAAGTGGGACACCGATCCAACCCATTCTTAAGACCGGTCTCTTTGTCTACTTTCCCCGGTTTAGTGACATGCTCAATACACAGCGCAAGATAATAATCGCGATCCGAATGGTTTTCACAGACACCCAAAACCTGATCATACTCTGCTGCTAACTTAGAGACATCAGGGTCTTGGTCTCTTGATTTCTGATAGAAACCATTTAGTGTTTCGTAACACTCCTTAATTAAACCCGCTCGTTCTTTAAATGAGAGTCCATTAATAAATCCTGAAATGCATAAAACCAACACTGAAAAAACGACCCAAGCTATTCCAGAGATTTCTGCAGTTGCACCAGCCTGATCTATTTTCAGGTAATAAACAGCCGAAGCAGCACTCGAAAAAGAATACCACAAAAGCAAAACCTGAGATTGAAACGCATTGGATAATAGACGTTTTTCAGTTTGGATTCTTGCCTTTCTAGTCCACCACACACTGTCAGAAAATGCCATTCAACTTCCTCGATAAGATGTCCTAGGGTGTCAATGAGTTACATAGAGTTAACACCCAACTAAGGGCAAGCCATAAAGACTAAGAGACGAATCTCTTCAATATTAGTTGCACTCACAAGTGAGTGGACAGCCTAAGCTGCACACCCTAGGACAAAACCAGTTTAACACTAAATTTTTATTTTACTGCACCATTTCATAACGCTTTGCACACAGGCGCGAGCGCAGCGAGTGTCCAGCCCGCGCTTTTTGCGGGCGATTGTGCTGCAACTTGTTAGCTTTTTTCATACAGTTTATCGAACTCTTTTAGAATATTAGGGTTGTAGAACTGTTTTGTACCACTGCTTTTGTTTGCTGGGTTATACAACCTACTGTGGCATAGCTTCTCATTAGCAGAGATTGACTTGCGTTGCTCATGATAAAGCTGGTTTTCCTTAAAATCTGTATATCGCTTTTTTAATCTTGTGGTTAAAACTCGATAGTCCCATGGGTATTTCTCCATCATATCTTCTTCGCTTAAACGAAAAGCTGGCGCGTCAGGATCATTTGTAATTTGAATAGGAACACCCGAAGTACTTTTAGCCTTTTGGAACTTCACATCAATTTTTAACGCAAGGTTATAGTTACTGACATCTGCATCATCATATGCTTCCTCTGCCGACTTTATGTACTTAAGCAACTTTTTTTCGTTTGCGTTAAGAGATACCCCCGGAGCGCTATCAAAATCACGGAAAAACGATAGAGGCATAAGATAAAAGTTGTATCTCGTTAGAGCATCACCAAACCAATCTTTAACAAGGTGCAAATAATTCTGGAGAGAAGCAGTACCAATTTCTTGTATCTTTGTAGAAAGCAAGTAGTCATCATTGATAAAATGTATACTGTTATCTCTAATTTCCGTCAATGCTTCGATATTGTCTTTCACCGCTTTGTTTATCTGAATCCCATAATCTTCATTAATTATCCTTAGCGCTTCGTAAAGGCCGACGGACATTGGGTTTCCAGCTCTATTCAGCTTTCTGTATAGCTTGGTAGAGTAATCCCCATTTTTTAGCTTTTTACGTTCCCAAACCAATAGTGCCGTAAGCTTATTTCCAGACAACTGCAAGACCTTTGCCTTAAGTAACAACTCCCAAGCATTTATACATAAGACCGAGAACGTCTCTTCACGATATTTGAAATCAGGCTTGTTGTATATCTCAATAGCGGAGATCATCGCTGCCACTGATTTATCAAGCATCGCTTTATTTCGTGACTTCATAGAATCCCATATAAGCTAACAGCTAAGTCTGCGTCACCCGACGCAAAAAAATACGTCAAGTGACGTACTTCTCCAACTTAAATTATTAACAACCATAGCTAAGCCCCTGACTTTAATCTATATCTTTATTTGGCAATGCTATCGCTTATGCAAAAATACGTCGGGTGACGTAAAGTTTCACGTCACCCGACGTATTTCGTCCAAAGCAAAAAAGATGAGCCTATAAAAACATTAACAATTACAACAGCTTGAATAAAAAGTCTACACTTTACACCAGAGTTTTACGTCATCTGGTGTAAAACTCTACGTCACTTGACTGACATCACCGCTGTACAACTTTTTATTAAAACCGCTCAGCGGTTTATTATTCAGGCTGTATGCCAAACCGTAGATACGGAGCCCGCGATACATGGGCATACGTTGTCTTACCATCATGCATCTCGAGCCAAACTAACTTAAGCCGAACGCTCTGTTCGCATGGTGACAAATTCTTCTGCTGCTGTTGGATGGATTCCCACGGTGGCATCAAAATCTGCCTTGGTCGCCCCCGCCTTAATTGCTACCCCCAGGCCTTGCATAATTTCACCGGCAGATTCACCCACCATATGGCAACCAACCACCCTATCGCTTGCGGCATCGACAATTAATTTCATATAAATTTGTTCGTCAATGCCACCGAGGGTTTGCTTCATCGGTTTAAAGCGGGATTCAAAGACTTTAATAACGCCATATTTTTTTTGCGCTTCGGCTTCGCTAAAACCCACGGTGCCGATATTGGGCTGGCTAAACACGGCTGTGGGAATAAAATCGTAATCGACCTTCGTTGACCCACCTTTAAATAAATTCTCTGACAAGGCCATGCCTTCACGAATTGCCACTGGCGTTAACTCGACACGGCCAATAACATCGCCGAGGGCATAGATGGAGGGTTCGGCTGTTTGAAAGAAGTCGTCGACCTCTATTGCGCCCCGCGAATCACAACTCACTGCCGTTGTTTCAAGACCCAGGTTTTGCGTATTGGCCTTGCGACCGGTGGCGTACATGACGCTATCGACGTTCATCGTTGAGCCGTCGACCAAGTTCAACGTCAATTGATCATGGGGCTTAGTGGTGTCTTTGGCTATTTTTTCGATGTCCGTATCAAAATGTAAATGCACGCCCTTCTTGGCCATTTCAGTAGCGAGGTGCTGGCGAACGTCTTCATCAAAACCCCTTAAAAACAAGGATCCGCGATAGAACAAATGGGTCTCAACGCCAAGACCGTGGAAAATACCGGCGAACTCCACCGCAATATAACCACCGCCAACAATGACCATTCGCTTAGGCAGGGTGTCGAGATAAAAAGCCTGCTCCGATGTAATAACGTGTTCATTGCCAGTAAAGTCCGGCACGAAGGGACGGCCGCCAGTGCACACCAGAATTCTCTCTGCGGTGTATTGCCGACCATTAACCTCAACGCTATTGGGGCCAGTGATCTGCGCACGGCCTTCTATCAATTCAACGCCAGACTGTTTTAACAAGTTGCGATAAATACCGTTTAGGCGCTCAATTTCCTGGGTTTTATTGTCGCGCAGTGTCGGCCAGTCAAAGCTTTGTGGTGGGACTGTCCAGCCAAATCCACCCGCAGTGCGAAATTCTTCTTCAAAGGCGGAGGCATAGACGAAGAGCTTTTTCGGGACGCAGCCTACATTGACACAGGTACCACCGAGAAATTGCTCTTCGGCGACGATGACTTTAGCACCGTACTGAGCAGACATACGCGCCGTGCGCACACCACCGGAACCGGCTCCAATAACAAACAAATCGACATCGTAATCACTCATTTATAAGCTCCTGATTTTTATCTTCAACATTTTCAGTATTAAACCACGCCAATTTGTTATGTAGGCTAACGACATGACCAATAATTAATAAAGTCGGTGCTCGCACTTTTAGCCCCGCGACTTTCTCGGCGAGATTGGCGAGGTCACTAATCACCACGCGCTGTTCCGGCTTAGTGCCTTTTTCAACCAGGGCTGCCGGGGTATCGCTAGCCAGGCCGTGTTTAACCAGTTCAGCACAAATATCACCCAGGCTCACCAGGCTCATATAAAAGACCAGAGTCTGATTGGGCACGGCTAAATTCGACCAGTTAAGGTCGAGTTGATAGTCTTTTTTATGGCCAGTTATAAATTGCACCGACTGAGAAAAGTCTCGGTGGGTGAGGGGTATTCCGGCATAACTGGCGCAACCCGAAGCCGCCGTAATACCCGGCACCACTTGAAAGGGCACGCCCTCCTCGGCGAGACGCTCGATCTCTTCACCACCCCGGCCAAAAATAAAGGGGTCTCCCCCCTTCAAGCGCAGTACCCGTTTACCCTGTTTGGCGAGATCGACGAGTAAACGATTAATATTGGTCTGACTGACGGCGTGATCACCAGCGCGCTTGCCGACATAGATACGCTCAGCATCGCGGCGCACCATGGCTAATACAGGGGGCGAGACCAGTCGGTCGTGAAGCACGACATCGGCCTGCTGCATAAGACGCAGAGCGCGAAAGGTGAGCAGATCGGGGTCGCCGGGGCCTGCGCCAACCAAATACACTTCGCCACTGGCTTGGTCATCCGAACCAGCATCCGCCGCCATTGCTTCAAGCTGGGTCAATAACTGCTGGTCGGCCTGTTCGTGATTACCCGCGTAAACCGCTTCGGCAACCTCGCCGTCGAGTACGTTCTCCCAAAAGCGGCGACGCTGGCTTTCACCGGCTAGCAATGTTTTCACTTTGTCGCGATAGCGAGCAGCCAGCTTGGCCAACGCGCCTAAATTGCCGGGCAAAAGCGCTTCTATACGGCCCCGTAACAAGCGGGTCATTACCGGGCTAGTGCCGCTGGAGGTAATCGCTATCTGGATAGGTGAGCGGTCGACAATAGCGGGAAAAATAACACTGCACAGCGCGGGATTATCCACCACATTTACCGGGATATTGCGCTGTTGAGCCTCGGCGGAAATTGCCGCATTTAAAGGCTGGTCGCTGGTGGCGGCAATGACGAGCACCACATTATCGAGGTCAGTGTCGCAATATTCGCGCTGCAGCAGCGTTAGCAGTGCTGGATACTCCTGTGCCATGTCGTTGAGACCCTGACAAATATGCGGGGCGACAAGGGAAATATGGGCGCCAGCCTCGCACAGGGTGCGCACTTTGCGCAGGGCGATATCACCGCCGCCAACCACCAAGCAGGGTCGCGCAGCGATGTGATGAAACAGGGGTAAATAATCCATAGGCTAAAACTCCGTCCCTAGCCAATAACAGTTAGACCACCCATGAGCGGTTGTAGTACCTCGGGAATATCGATGCGGCCATCTTCGCGCTGGTAGTTTTCCATGACGGCAACTAATGTGCGCCCTACCGCCAGACCTGAGCCATTAACCGTGTGTAACAATTCGGGTTTTTTGGTTTTGGGGTTGCGCCAGCGGCTCTTCATACGGCGCGCTTGAAAATCGCGGAAGTTACTGCAGGAGGAAATTTCACGGTACTTATCTTGTGAGGGCAGCCAGACTTCAATGTCGTAGGTGCGCGCCGCAGAGAAACCAATATCACCGCCACATAAAATGACAGTGCGATAGGGCAAGCCCAGTTTTTCGAGTATTTCTTCAGCATTGCGCAATAAACCCAGCAGCGCCTCTTCCGATTCTTCGGGCCGCACAAATTGCACCAACTCAACTTTTTCAAACTGGTGTTGGCGAATCATGCCTCGCGTATCACGACCGTAGCTGCCTGCTTCACTTCTAAAGCAAGGTGTGTGCGCAACAAATTTAAGAGGCAATTGATCGGCATCGACAATTTCATTGCGATACAGATTCGTCACCGGGACTTCAGCCGTGGGAATGAGATAAAACTCATTGTCGGCGCGCAGCTTAAACAGATCTTCTTCAAACTTTGGCAATTGACCGGTGCCATAGAGGGAGTCACTGTTAACGATAAACGGTACATTCACTTCACTGTAGCCATTGTCGACAGTGTGGGTGTTTAGCATAAACTGAATTAAGGCCCGGTGTAATTGCGCCAGCTGGCCATGCATGACTGCAAAGCGCGAGCCGGTGATTTTTGCCGCCACATCAAAGTCGAGCAGGCCGAGCTTATCGCCCAGGTCGACGTGATCCTGAATGGGGAAATCAAAGCGACGGGCCTCGCCCCAGCGATTTATTTCAACATTGTCGTCTTCTGTTTGACCGGCGGGCACTTCAGGATCGGGAATATTAGGGATACCGCTGAGCAAGGCTTCAAGCTCTTGCTGGACTTGATGAAGACTTTTTTCTGCTGCCTCGAGATCACTTTTTAAGCGGTCAACTTCTGCTAGCAGCGGCGCGATATCGTCACCGGCGGCTTTGGCTTTGCCGATGTTTTTCGAGCGGGTATTGCGCTCAGCCTGCAATGACTCGGCATTAATTTGTAACGATTTACGTTGGTTTTCAAGGGCTTCTATAGCCGCAACATCGAGCGTAAAGCCACGAACTTTAAGTTGTTCTGCGACGCGCTCGGGATCAGAGCGGACGGTTTTCGGGTCGAGCATGACGGGGGTTCCCTGAAGTTAAATCGACAGTTTTAATCGAACGGCTTAAATAAGACGTGTTAGCGCAAGCCCCGTGAGCGTGCCGCCAAGACACAAAAACACGGTCGTCGCGACGTAAGACAGCGCCAGCGCAAGGTGGCCATTTTGCCACAAAGCCAGGGCGTCGAGGGAGAAAGTCGAGTAGGTGGTGAAGGCGCCGAGAAAACCGACCATCAACAACTCGCGCCACTGCCCGCCGAGCAAGGATTTCTCAACGATGATGACATAGGCCACGCCCATGAGCAGCGAGCCGAGTACATTGACGACCAAAGTCGAGAGAGGAAAACGGCTGCCCTCGACGGGGAACAGTACGGCGCCCACACCATAGCGCCCCATAGCACCAAGAGCACCACCCAGAGCGACGGCTAACCATTGCATGGGGGCTCATCCTTGTCAGTGTAGCGCTGGATAGCACTGGTTTCATTTAAGTGACGCAGGTGTCGCAGTTTTTCAGCAATTTTCAGTTCCAGACCGCGGTCTACGGGCTGGTAGTACTGTTTGTTTTTTAAAGCTTCGGGGAAATAGTTTTCACCCGCGGCAAAGCCTTGAGGTTCATCGTGGGCATAACGGTATTCGGCCCCATAGTTTTGTTCTTTCATGAGCTTGGTCGGCGCATTGCGTAAATGCAGGGGCACCTCGTGACTGGGCATGGAGCGCACGTCTTTCATCACCGCATTAAAAGCGCTGTACACGGCGTTACTCTTTGCCGCTGCGGCCATATAGGCAAGGGCCTGAGCGATAGCCAGCTCACCCTCGGGGCTGCCGAGGCGCTCCTGTACGTCCCAGGCATCGAGGGCAATGCGTAGGGCACGGGGGTCGGCGTTGCCAATATCTTCGCTGGCCATACGCACCACGCGGCGGGCGATATAGAGGGGATCACACCCGCCGTCAAGCATTCGCGCATACCAGTACAGCGCTCCATCGGGGGATGAACCGCGCACCGCTTTATGAAGGGCAGAAATCTGGTCGTAAAAATATTCGCCGCCTTTATCAAAACGTCGCGTGTCGCTAGTCATGACCTGCTCGACCTGTGCACGCTCGATGATTGTTGCCTCGCCCTCATCGTCTAACGTCACAAAGTCACTGGCAATTTCGAGCAAGTTGAGCGACTTGCGGGCATCGCCATCGGCAGCGCTAACCAACAGGGCGAGCGCCTCATCACTCATGCGCAATTTGCCGCCAAAACCACGCTCTGGATCGAGCAGTGCGCGCTGAATCACACCGACAATTTGCTCATCATCGAGGGCTTGTAAAACATAAACCCGACAGCGGGATAGCAGTGCGTTATTCAACTCAAAGGAGGGATTTTCAGTGGTGGCACCGACCAAAACAATGGTGCCATTTTCGACAAAGGGTAAAAAGGCATCTTGCTGGGACTTATTAAAGCGATGCACTTCGTCGACAAACAAAATCGTATTGCGCCCGTATTGCGTCCTTTCCATTTCGGCCTGCTGGATCGCTGCACGTATCTCTTTAACCCCAGACAATACGGCTGAAATCGACTGGAAACTGGCATCCGCCGTTTCGGCAATCAAGCGCGCCAGGGTGGTTTTACCCACCCCCGGCGGGCCCCAGAAAATCATGGAATGAAGTTTGCCACCGGCAATGCTGTCGCGCAGAGGTTTACCAGGTGCCAGCAGGTGCTGCTGACCGAAAAAATCGTCGAGCTGGCGCGGCCGCATACGCGCCGCCAGTGGTTGATAGGATTCATCAGCCCCTGATGAAGACGATGACGAGAAAAGAGGTTCAGTCATCTTGCAGTATGTCGACGCCGGGGGGCGGAATAAAATTGAACAGCGTATCTATTTGCGCTTCGCTCAACGGTATATTGCGCTGTGCATTACTGAGAGTAATTTCAGTGCGCTGGGCAAGAGAGTCGACAATACGAATTTCCGTGGGTGTTTGCCCCGTAAATACCAGGGTAATTTGTTCGTACAACCCGCTTGAGATCAGTGGTTTCAGCACGTAGGACGCCTCAGCCTCTGCATGACTAACGCTGACGCTGTAGTTCTCTTCCAGTTGGTCGGCACCACCGCCAAATAAGAGCGCCGGCGTATCGGCAACGCTTTGCTGGAAGGGTCGAATAATCACTTGCTCAAGATCGGGGTCGTAAAGCCACAAGGTATTGCCGTCGCTAATCAGCCATTGCTCCATGGGCGGAGCGATAATCCAGCGTAATTTGCCCGGCCGGGCAACGTGCATTTCGCCGTGACTACTCTGTATTTCATAGCCGTCGGCGGAGAAAATGCGCTGATTAAAATCGGCTTGCAAGGTCTTGAGTGGTTGTAGCAGCGCTTTTAATTGCGTCGCGGGGGACTCTTGTGCGAGCACTGTGGCTGGCAACAGCCAAATCAGGGCAACACAGAGGGAAGATATCATTCGAGAGACAGACAAGCTATTCATCCAGTTAACCCGCACGTTCTGGCACCAGCACTTCACGGCTACCGTTGGTATTCATACCGCTGACCACCCCTGCGGCTTCCATCGCCTCGATCAAACGTGCGGCACGGTTGTAGCCCACCCGCAATTTTCGCTGCACCGAGGAAATAGAGGCACGGCGACTGGTTAACACATAGTCAACCGCTTCATCGTAGAGAGGGTCGGCTTCGGGGTCGCCGCTATCACCGTCATCGCTGCTATAGCCCGGCACGGGGATGGAGCTCGTGCTGGCCTCATCGGTAATTTGGTCAATATACTCCGGCTCACCACGGGCCTTCCAGTCGGCTACCACACTGTGGACCTCGTGATCGTCAACAAAGGCGCCGTGAACACGCGTCGGCACACTGGTGCCCGAGGGCAAGTACAGCATGTCGCCGTGGCCAAGCAGCTGCTCTGCGCCCCCCTGGTCGAGAATGGTGCGCGAATCGATTTTTGAGGAAACCTGGAAGGCAATGCGTGTCGGTACGTTGGCTTTAATCAGGCCGGTAATGACATCGACCGAGGGGCGCTGGGTGGCAAGAATTAAATGGATACCCGCCGCCCGAGCTTTCTGGGCAATACGTGCAATCAACTGTTCAACCTTTTTGCCGACGATCATCATCATATCGGCAAACTCATCGATCACCACCACAATATAGGGCAGGGTCTCCAGAGCGGGGGCTTCGGTTTCAGCCTCGGTAAACAGTGCCGCTTGCTCATCGGGTTGCCAAAGGGGATCGCTGATAGGCTCTCCGGCCTTTTCGGCCTCTTCAATTTTGCGGTTATAGCCGGCCAGGTTTCTGACTCCCAGTGCCGCCATTAATTTATAGCGGCGCTCCATTTCACCGACACACCAACGCAAGCCACTGGCGGCGTCGTTCATATCGGTAATCACTGGGGTCAGCAAGTGGGGGATGCCATCGTAAACCGATAGCTCAAGCATTTTGGGGTCAACCAGAATCAGCCGTACTTCGTCCGGTGAGGCTTTAAACAACAGGCTAACCAACATGACATTAATGCCCACCGATTTACCGGAGCCCGTCGTACCGGCAACCAGTAAGTGTGGCATTTTCGCCAGATCGGCAATGATCGGCTCACCGGAGATATCGTGCCCCAGCGCCATGGACAGCGGTGACTTAGCGTCATCGTAAACCCGCGAGGCCAGCACGTCACCCAGCATCACCATTTCACGGTGTTCGTTGGGAATCTCTATGCCAATGACCGATTTACCGGGAATCACTTCGACCACCCGCACGCTAATCACCGCGAGAGAGCGCGCCAGATCTTTCGACAGGCCGCTAATGCGACTGGCTTTGATACCGGCGGCGGGCTGCACCTCGAAGCGGGTGATAACCGGCCCGGGCATGACTTCCACTACTTCGGCACCAATTCCAAAGTCCTGCAGTTTGAGTTCGAGCAAGCGCGACATAGCCTCCAGCGCTTCGTGAGAGAACCCGAGACTATTATTCGCTGATGCCTTGTCGAGCAGGTTCAAAGGAGGCAGCGAACCGTTGGGCACATCTTTAAACAGCGGCACCTGCTTTTCAGCCTCAACCCGCTTGCTTGGCGCGGGGGCGATAAGGGGCTTAGAAATGACGGGGTCTTTGCGCTTCTCCAATGTTTGTTTTTTCTGTAGGAAGGCCTCCTCACGAGACTTTGAAGCGGCCTGTGAATTGCGCTTATCACGCCGGCGGTCGTAAAACTCAACGACCTTGGGTCGCAGTTTGTTATAGAGGCCTAGTGTTAAACGCCCACAACTGTCGACTAGAGCCAGCCATGACAAGTCGGTAAAAACAGTCACACCGAAAAGGAAAATTGCCAGCAATAACAGTGTACTACCCAGGTAACTGAAAGCTGATGCTGCGGCCTCACCCACGCTACTACCGAGTATGCCGCCAATACCGTGGGGCAGGGCTGATTGGCCGCCGTGGTGAATTTCCATCAGCGCAGTGGCAGAGATCATCACCAATAACAAGCCAATGAGACGCAATATAAAAGTGACGCCGTCAAAGCCGGTATCTTCTATTTTGCGCTGCTGAAAAACATTCCAGGCCCTGACGGCAAGTAACAAGGGGAAAAGATAGGCAACGTAGCCGCTGAGAGAAAAGAAGATATCGGCCAGCCAGGCACCGGCGGGGCCAGCAGCGTTGGTGGTAATGCCCTCAGCGCTACCGGTGTACGAAAAACTGGCATCGTCTTTTGAATAAGAACTGAAGGCGAGCAGTAAATAAGCACAGAGCACGATCCAACTAATTAACGCACCCTCTTGCCGCAGCAGGCGTTTGCGCAGGGATGTTTTCTCTTGCTCACCCGCTTTGGCGCGGGTGCTGCTGGTCTTACTTTTAGAGGCTGGTTTACTCAATATCTTTCTCGTCGCCGGTATTATCGGTTGGTGCCTGACTCGCAATCTTCTCGCCACTGCTTAAAACAGTCTTTTGGCAGGGCCTTTTTCACGGCCTATCTTACGTGTAAAGCAGCCATTTTGCGTAGTTGTTTGGCCTCACAGGCTAGATTCATTATCATAGCGCCCTTTCCCACCCATCTCATCATTGGCGAGGCATTATGGCGGACGCACAACACCATCGTTTGATTATTCTCGGCTCCGGCCCAGCGGGCTGGACGGCCGCTGTCTACGCAGCCAGGGCAAACCTCAACCCTGTGGTCATCGCCGGCATACAGCTCGGGGGACAACTCACCACCACTACCGATGTCGACAACTGGCCCGGCGATGCCGATGGCGTACAGGGCCCAGAGTTAATGTCAAGAATGCAGAAACATGCCGAACGCTTTGAAACAGAAGTGATTTTTGATCATATCGAAGAAGTTGATTTAAGGCAACGGCCTTTTCGTTTACAGGGCAGCGCGAACTACACCTGCGACGCATTGATCATCACCACCGGTGCCTCGGCGCAGTATTTGGGCCTGCCATCGGAAGAAGCTTTCATGGGCAAAGGCGTCAGTGCCTGCGCCACTTGCGACGGTTTTTTCTATCGCGACAAAAAAGTTGCCGTGATTGGCGGCGGCAATACGGCGGTTGAAGAAGCCTTGTATTTAGCCAATATCTGCAGTGAGGTGGTACTGGTGCACCGCCGCGATCAACTGCGTTCGGAAAAAATCCTTCAGGACAAAATTCTCGAGCGCGCCGAAAACGGTAATATCTCCATAATGTGGAACCATACGCTCGACGAGGTACTGGGTGATGACGCCGGTGTGACCGGGATACGTGTCAAAAGCACCCTCGACGACTCGACCCGCGAGATAGCGCTGCCGGGGGTTTTTATCGCCATTGGCCATGTTCCCAATACCGGTATTTTTAACGGGCAACTGGAAATGCACAATAACTACATCACCATTCAGGGCGGCCTTAACGGCAACGCCACAGCGACCAGCGTACCGGGCGTTTTCGCAGCAGGCGATGTTGCCGATCACACCTATCGCCAGGCAATCACCTCGGCGGGCTCGGGCTGTATGGCGGCACTGGATGCCGAGAAATATCTCGACGCGCTATAAAACGAACTATGCGCTGAGCGCTCAGGCGAGCAAGGCGCACGAGAAAAAGACATGGGCAGGCTTACGTTAATGACCAGTAATTAAGGTATCAATCGACACCGTGGATCTGCCCTTTCTCGACCCCCATCAGCCGGAATTCCCCGACCCCGCCACAGCGCTGGATTACCCCGATGGACTGCTTGCCGCTGGTGGTAATTTGTCCGTCAGCACGCTACTGAAAGCCTATCGTCAGGGCATTTTCCCCTGGTACGAACAAGGCCAACCTATCCTCTGGTGGAGCCCAAACCCCCGCGCCGTTATCATCCCCGATCAAATCCATATTTCCAAAAGCCTCGCTAAAACCTTGCGCCGGGGAGGTTATCGGATCACCACCGATCAGGCCTTTGCAACTGTTATCAAGGCTTGCGCCGAACCTCGCTCCGAATATTTGGACAACCCCAGTGAAAACCACACCTGGATTAGTGCCGAAATGATCGCCGCGTATATCCGCCTGTTCGAAGCCGGACACGCGCACTCCGTCGAATATTGGTTAGACGACCAACTATGCGGCGGGCTTTACGGGCTGGCGATTGGCAACGTATTTTGTGGCGAGTCCATGTTCAGTCGTGCCAGCAATGCCTCCAAAATTGCCTTTAGCCACCTCGCCAAAGGGCTCGAAAAAGCGGGCTTTGTGCTGATCGATTGCCAAATTGAGAACCAACACCTCAGCTCTCTTGGTGCACAAAACATGGCTCGTAAGGACTTTTGTGCCATTCTCAACGAAGCGGCACAGCTCACAATAGACTGGCCTGCCAGCCTCATTTCAACTAAGGTCTAAGCCTTACCATGACAGGCACAAGCCGCAAAATTGTTTTCAAAACTCACAGGTAACATTGGCAGAGCGCAAGATGAGTAGAGATATCACACCAGATTTACACAAAATACAGCTCTATTTGACCGAGCCTCACCCCTGTAGCTATCTTTCAGACAAGCAAGCTAGCACAGCCTTTGTCGACCCAAAACACCCAATAGATACAGCGACTTATAGCCACTTATCGACAATTGGCTTTAGGCGTAGCGGACAATATATTTACGCACCGCGCTGTGCGTCGTGTAAATCCTGTATTCCCGTGCGTGTGCCCGTTGTCGGCTTTCAACCGACCCGCAGCCAAAAACGCTGCCTAAAACGCAATAGCGATATTTGCGCGACCATCGAAACAGATATCAACCTGAATGAGCATTACAGCCTCTATCAAAAATATATCGACACTCGTCACAGTGATGGCGATATGTACCCCGCCACCATGGCTCAGTATCGAGATTTTATCGGCAAACCCTGGGAGTGCTCACGCTTTATCGAGTTTCGGCTCGGCAAAAAACTGGTTGCCTGTGCCGTGAGCGACTGGCTTGATGATGGCTTGTCTGCCATTTATACCTACTACGATCCCGATCTTTCTCTGCGTAGCCTCGGCACGCTGGCCATCCTTCGGCAAATTGAAATAACTCGTGAACTGGCACTTGACTATCTCTATCTCGGTTACTGGATTAGAGACAGCGCTAAGATGACTTATAAGTCAAAGTTTCGCCCTAGTGAACTGTATATTGAAAATCGCTGGCTGCGTATCTAAGGCCTTAAAAGCTCATTTTTTGCCACAGTACTTCTCGCTTAACGTGAGACTTAGCGACTCTAAACCGACTCTCAACATAGCAAGCACGCTCTCTCAAAAGTGCTACGCAAGTTGTGCTAAGATCACTTTTCTTACCGTGTCATTAGGAAAACATCATGCTGAGCGATAATCTGACAAAAAAACTGAATGCACAAATAAACTCTGAAAGCTATTCGGTAATACTTTATCTACAAATGAGTGCATGGTGTTCGAGCAAAGGCTACGACGGTTGTGCCACTTTTTTTCGCTTACAGGCCACTGAAGAAAAACAGCATATGGAGAAGTTGTTTGACTATATGTTGGAAACGGGCGCATTACCGCAACTTGGGCAAATCGACGCACCCCCAACATCCTGGGATTCGGTGAAAGACATTTTTCAGGAGACCCTCCAGCACGAAGTTGAAATATCACGCGAGATTAGCGCCCTGGTAGAAGTCGCTCTCAACGAAAAAGACTTTTCTACCCATAACTTTCTGCAGTGGTACGTGGCAGAACAGCACGAGGAAGAATTTAAGCTCAAGTCAACGCTTGACCGTATCGAGATGATTACCGCTGAAGGTCACGGCGTTTATACCATCGACCGAGAAGTCAGTAGACTGACGCAACAGGCCACCTCTAGCGCCAGAAAAGATCAGTATTAAAGCCTCTATAAGCCGCAATCTACACCTTTGAGAGGACCACAAGCCTTCTCCCTACGGCAAATAAGCATTGAAAAAGCGGTTATTTTTGCTAAGCGCAAATTAATAGTGCACAATGCCGCCCCGATGTTTACAAGCAGAGCTGGAATCAGGCAGTAGTATGGCGAAAGAAGAACATATTGAAATGGATGGCGAGGTGATTGACACCTTGCCCAATACCACATTCCGCGTAAAACTGGAGAATGGTCATGTTGTGACCGCTCATATCTCCGGCAAAATGCGCAAGAACTACATTCGTATTTTAACTGGTGACCAGGTTAAGGTGGAATTAACACCCTACGATTTAAGTAAAGGCCGGATCACCTACCGAGCACGCTAGGCCTGCGTACCTTAAAGCAGCCTCTTTTACAGCGCCCACCTTAGCTCTAGAGCGAATACATTAGCTTTAGAAAGGCGCCGTTAGCGAATGATGAAACATAAAAAAACCGGGCTGATGACCCGGTTTTTTTATGTTGAAAGCTTAGTGACCCTCCTTGCGCTCTTCTAAAGAGCTTTCACTAGCCTTCCTGTTGTACGGTTGCTACATTATTAAGCCGGCACAATCTCAATGGCAATATCACCGTCTTCAAGACTGACTTTAACCGTACCACCACCGTTTGACAACTTACCGAATAACACCTCTTCAGCCAGTGGTTTTTTGAGTTTTTCCTGAATCAGTCGAGCCATGGGCCGCGCGCCCATATCCTCATCGTAACCATTTTCTGCGAGCCAGAGGCGAGCGTCTTCATCCACCTCAAGAGCCACCGATTTATCGTCGAGCTGCGCCTGCAGCTCAACCAGAAACTTATCGACGACGGTGCCAATAATATCGCTACCTAGCGGCTCGAATTGAATGATGGCATCGAGACGATTGCGAAACTCAGGCGCAAACATCTTTTTAATGCTCTCCATACCATCGCTACTATTATCTTGCGTGGTAAAGCCCATCGAGGTGCGACTCATTTCACGGGCACCCGCGTTAGTGGTCATAATCAAAATAACATTACGGAAGTCCGTTTTGCGACCATTATTGTCGGTGAGTGTACCGTGGTCCATGACCTGCAACAGCAGATTGAAAACATCCGGATGGGCTTTCTCAATCTCATCAAGCAACACCACACAATGAGGATGTTGAGTGACTGCGTCGGTAAGCAGGCCGCCCTGGTCAAAACCCACATAACCCGGAGGGGCTCCAATCAAACGCGATACGGTGTGGCGCTCCATATACTCTGACATATCAAAGCGTTGCAACTCAACACCCAGTGTCAAGGCCAGCTGACGAGATACTTCTGTTTTACCAACACCTGTTGGCCCGGCAAATAAGAAAGAACCAATCGGCTTAGTCGTTTCACGCAAACCGGCACGAGCAAGCTTGATGGCCGAGTCCAGAGACTCAATAGCCTCATTTTGGCCAAACACCACACGTTTAAGCTTGTCGCCCAGATTTCGCAGCTGCTCTTTATCAGAGGAGGAAACACTCTTCGCCGGGATGCGGGCAATTTTCGCAACGGTGTTTTCGACATCCACGACACCAATGGTTTTCTTGCGCTTTGACACTGGCTGTAACTGTTGAAACGCGCCGGCCTCATCGAGCACATCAATGGCTTTGTCAGGAAGAAAACGGTCGGTAATATATTTCGCCGACAATTCCGCCGCAGATTTCAATGCGCCCTGGGTGTAGCGTAACCCGTGGTGTTCCTCGAAGCGCGATTTCAGGCCCTTTAAAATATCAACTGTTTCAGCCACCGAGGGCTCGGGCACATCGATTTTCTGAAAGCGACGAGACAGTGCTCTATCCTTATCGAAAATGCCGCGATATTCCTGATAGGTCGTTGAACCAATACAACGCAACTGGCCAGAGGTGAGCAGAGGCTTCAGCAAATTGGAGGCATCCATTACCCCACCCGATGCCGCACCAGCACCGATGATGGTGTGAATTTCATCGATAAATAGAATGGCGTGCTCTTCCTTTTTTAATTCAGCCAGCAAGCCTTTAAAGCGCTTTTCAAAATCGCCACGGTATTTAGTACCGGCAAGCAACGCGCCCATATCGAGGGAGTAAACCACACTGCTCGCCAGTGGTTCCGCCACTTTACCTTCGACGATCAGTTTGGCCAGACCCTCGGCAATAGCCGTTTTACCAACCCCAGATTCGCCCACCAACAGCGCATTATTTTTGCGTCGACGCAGCAACACTTGCCCTACGCGCTCCAACTCGGCACTTCGTCCCACCAGAGGGTCGATGTACCCCTGTTCAGCTTGATGATTTAAATTGGAGCTAAACTGTTCCAGTAGAGTCGCTTCAGGAGCGGCCTCCTCTCCCACCGTCGAGCCAGCATTCGTTGGCGTCTCAGCTTCGTCACCCTCGCGCTCAGACTGATTGGCAAATTTGGGAATACCGTGGGAAATATAATTGACCAGATCAATCCTTGAAATATTCTGTAACCGCAGAAAATAAACAGCCTGGCTTTCCTGCTCACTATAGATAGCCACCAATACATTGGCGCCCTGCACTTCATTTTTACCGGAGGATTGCACGTGGAAAATGGCGCGCTGAATCACCCGCTGAAAACCCAGAGTCGGCTGAGTTTCTCGCAATTCATCGCCCTCGGGCAACAGCGGTGTAGTGGATTCAATAAATTCACCCAGGTCATTGCGCAGCACATCAATATCGGCCCCACAGGCATTAAGAACATCAACCGCCGAACCGTTGTCTAGCAAGGCCAGCAACAAGTGCTCAACCGTGACAAATTCATGGCGCTTGGTATTGGCGCCCTGAAAAGTGGTATTCAAAGTTCGTTCTAAATCTCGGCTTAACATGAGCTACTCCCGCTAAAGGCCGTCATCATCATTATCTTCAGAAGGTTCGATTTCGCACAGCAAGGGGTGTTCTTTTTCACGTGCATAAGCATTCACCATGCCGGCTTTGGTTTCTGCAACCTCTCGACTGTAAACCCCGCAAACACCCCTACCTTCGGTGTGTACTTTCAGCATCACGCGAACGGCAAGCTCCTTATCGAGAGAGAAAAACAGCTGTAGTACTTCCACCACAAATTCCATCGGGGTGTAGTCGTCGTTGAGCAAATAAACCTTGTACATGGGGGGTTTTTTCAGCTTGGGCTTAACCGCATCGGCAATAGTTGCAGTGCCATCGCCAATGTCATCAAAAGCATCGTCGCCCGCGCTATCTTCATTCTGGAGCCGGGTATTCTTAAAGCGTTGCATCACTGTTTCTGTCATTCTCTATTGGGCGTTATGTTATAGGTACAGCATACGCCGCTTGGAAATAACTTTCATCATTGAGGATGGGTTTTTGTCGATCCTCCTTCACTACTAGACACCCGGTAAAGCCCACAACTTGACATCTCTCACCATAGCGCATAAAAATAGTTCGATTAACTGATTGGTTTTCTGCCCTGCTAGGGAATAGCTTTACCAGGCAGACCAACAAGATCAGTAAAAAATACCAACTATAAAAATAAATGTATTCAGGAGGTGTCTTATGTCACAAGGTAGAGTGAAATGGTTCAACAATGCCAAGGGCTACGGTTTCTTACTCTCTGATGATAGCAGCGGTGATGATATTTTTGCCCACTATTCAGCTATCGAAATGGAGGGTTATAAAACCCTCAAAGCCGGACAAAGCGTTGTGTTTGACCTTGTTCGAGGCAGCAAGGGCGTACACGCCGCTAATATTCGCTCCCACGAGCCAGCACCAAACGATCAGGAGGGTTGCCCACCTTGCAGCACAGAAGGGCCGGTCAATGCAGTGGATAGCTTTAACCGTTAACGCCGCAGTCTTTCGGGTCATCACAAACAGGTTGTCACAGGTAAATCACCCTCGAGCACATCACTTTTGTGCTCGAGGGTGGAGTGTTTAGCACCTGCCCTGTGATCGTCTGGCTGTACTTCGCGGCACTCCTCTTCTTAAACAGCCCCTGTTAAACCGGCAGCCAAAACAGGTAAGAGCAGCTGTTACAATAGCCCCCGCTCCATTAAAATGCGCCAACCACACAACCTCATTGCGCTGGCTATGACGAAACTGCTTCTATTTAACAAACCCTTTGGTGTGCTGAGTCAATTCACCGCTGCCGATGGCCACCCCGGGCTGAGTGATTATCTAAACATCCCCAAGATCTATCCCGCCGGTCGCCTGGACCGTGACTCAGAGGGCTTATTATTGCTAACCGATAACGGCGCCTTGCAAGCTCAAATCAGCAATCCCCGTTTTAAGCTGCCAAAAACTTACTTCGCTCAGCTTGAGGGTGATGTCACTGAGCTCGCCATCGCGCGTTTAGCGGAGGGCATAACACTGAAAGATGGCCCCACTCGCCCCGCCAGTGCACGCCGCGTAGCAGCACCCGTTATTTGGCCCCGGTTTCCCCCTATACGTGAACGTAAAAACATTCCCACCAGCTGGATCGAACTGACTATCTGCGAGGGTCGCAATCGCCAAGTGCGGCGCATGTGTGCCCATGTGGGTTTTCCCGTTTTACGCCTGGTACGTACCCAGATCGGCGAGTGGTCGCTTGATGGGCTCGCACTCGGCGAGCACCGGCAAATAAAGGTAGCGGCACCCCGCCGTCCAAGTCAAGACAAGAGCCGAAAAGCCAGACCTGCTGGCAAGAAACCTTCCTAATTAATGTCATTACGTCGGCCACACTCAAGAGAAAACCCATGCCCCATCAGATTCATTTAACTGTCGCCGCGCTTGTACCCGGTGAGCAGGGCTTTCTACTGGTGAAAGAAGAAGATAATGGACGCATTGTTATCAATCAGCCCGCCGGACATGTCGAACCCGGCGAGGGTATACTTGACGCTGTCACGCGGGAAACCTTCGAAGAAACGGGCTGGCGAGTAAAACCAAACCACTTGCTCGGCATCAGTATTTATACCTCACCCCACAACCAGACCACCTATTACCGTATGGCTTTTCTTTGCCAAGCTCTGGAGCAGGACAGGTATGCTGTACTCGATAGCGATATTATCGAAACACTTTGGCTTAGCGAAACCGAATTGCGCGCACGTGAAAATGAGATGCGTAGCCCAATGGTTATTAAAACATTGGACGATTATTGTAACGGTAAGCGCTACCCATTAGAGATCATTAACGATTATCGGTAGAATGATCCCTTTCATCTCAAGTGTCTAAACGCAGTATTCGAGCTCATGCCAAACAACCCAAACCCAGCGCCTATTAAAACTCATAACCCTAAGAACCGTAAAGTTATCGTCGGCATGTCCGGCGGTGTCGACTCCTCCGTTAGCGCCCTATTGTTATTGCAACAGGGCTATGACGTTGAGGGCTTATTTATGAAGAACTGGGACGAGGACGACGGCACGGAGTATTGCACCGCCCAGCAAGATTTGAGCGATGCAGAAAAAGTCTGCAAGACATTGGGCATCCCTCTGCACAGCGCCAATTTTGCCGCCGAGTACTGGGATAACGTCTTTGAATATTTCCTCGATGAATACCGCGTTGGTCGCACACCCAACCCCGATATTCTCTGCAATCGAGAAATTAAATTCAAAGTCTTCCTCGAGTATGCTGAGCTACTGGGCGCCGATTTTATCGCCACCGGCCACTATGTGCGCAAGCACACTGAAAACGGCCACACCCTGTTGCGCAAAGGCCTCGACAACAATAAAGATCAAAGCTACTTTCTGCACGCCGTTGAAGCCGCCGCCCTCAATAAAACGCTTTTCCCCGTGGGCGAGCTGGAAAAAACTGAAGTCAGGCGACTGGCCGCAGAGCACGGGCTTATTACCTACAACAAAAAAGACAGTACCGGTATTTGCTTCATCGGGGAACGCCGCTTTAAGGACTTTCTCGAACAGTACATACCCGCACAACCGGGGCCAATAAAAACACCTGATGGAACTCAACTCGGTGAGCATCAGGGTTTGATGTTTTACACTCTCGGTCAGCGCGAGGGTCTCGGCATTGGCGGCGTAAAAACGGCCGACGAAGCCCCCTGGTATGTGGTCGCCAAAGACGTCCCCAACAACACCTTGATCGTTGCTCAGGGTAATAATCACCCCTTGCTATTTAGCATGGAGCTCAATGTTAGCCAGTTACACTGGATCAACCCTCGCCCCGCTGGCTCTGAGTTTTCCTGCATGGCCAAAATTCGCTACCGGCAAAGTGATCAGGCCTGTCGAATTAAGCTGAGCGACAATGGCACGGCCTGCACCGTCACCTTTGACGAACCCCAACGCGCCGCAACACCTGGGCAATCCCTGGTGATGTACCAGGATGATATTTGCCTGGGCGGCGGTGTCATCGAAAGCAGTCGGAACCCAGCGTGATGCGCCGCCCTACTCGCGACCAGGCCATAGCCCTGGCCGGCGTCTTTCAGGCTTGCCAATTGGTCGACAACCTGGCGCGCACCGGCAGCATTCCCGTTGACCAGTTGAATGTTGAAATCAACAGTTTGCTGGAACAGAACCCGGAGTCAACGGAAGCCGTTTTCAGTTACGGCGAGCACAATGCCGCACATAATCTTGAGATTGGCGTAGAGGCCATTCAGCAACTGTTTCGCGACAAGTATAAAAACCGTCGCCCTGATACCCTGCGCTATGTCATTGGCGTAATGCACCTACAGCGCAAGGTCGGCAAAGATAAAGCCATGCTTCAACAAATCGGTCAGGGTATCGAGCGCGCCAAAATGCAGGCGGAACATTTCTCGTTAAGTCACGACAATGTGATCGCCAACATCGCCGACGTTTATCAAAAGACCATTAGCACGCAGCGCTTTCGGATACAGGTGAGCGGGCAGGCCAACCACCTGCAACAGACTTCCGTCGCTAATCGGGTGCGCTGTCTGTTGTTTGCGGCCATTCGAGCAGCCATTCTCTGGCAGCAACTGGGCGGTCGGCGCTGGCATTTTTTTGTGTTTCGCAGCCACCTGCTCAAACATCTTGAAGCTTTTCAGCAAGAGAGACGGTAAGCCCCCAGAGACGGGCAAAATCCGTTAAAATGCTTCGCATTAATCGCGACACTGGCCTTCTTCCGTCAGCTCGTTATTAATCGCTAATATTTACTCGTACCTGGACACTCTTTATGGATCTCTCTGCACTCTCCGCTGTCTCCCCCATCGACGGCCGCTACGGCACCAAAACCAGCGCATTGCGCCCTATTTTCAGCGAATTTGGTTTAATTAAATACCGTGTTCAGGTTGAAGTTCGCTGGTTACAACAACTCGCCAACCACCCTGGGGTTATTGAAGTACCCGCATTTTCAACGCAAACCAACGACTTTCTTGAACAGCTGCTAGCCAATTTTGACGAAAGCCACGCAGCCGCAGTCAAGACTATTGAAAGTACCACTAACCACGATGTAAAGGCGGTGGAATACTTCCTTAAAGACTATTTTTCTGACAATGAAGAACTCAATGCCGCCGGTGAATTTGTCCACTTCGCCTGCACGTCTGAAGATATCAACAACCTCTCTCACGCGCTAATGTTAAAAGCGGGGCGTGATGACGTACTACTACCGGCGCTAGAAAATATCTGTCGCACCCTGGCTAGCCTCACCCATGAATTCGCCAACGAGCCAATGCTCTCACGTACCCACGGGCAAACGGCCTCCCCCACCACCATGGGTAAAGAGCTGGCCAATGTGGTGGCCCGGCTGCGACGACAGATCGAACAGATCCGCGCCGTGGAAATTCTCGGCAAGGTCAACGGTGCCGTAGGTAACTACAACGCCCATCTCAGCGCCTACCCCGATATCGATTGGCAGGCCAATGCCGAACAATTTATTAGCAGTTTGGGGCTTTGTTTAAATCCCTACACCACACAAATTGAACCCCACGATTATATCGCTGAATTATTCGACGCCATCGCCCGAGCGAATACAATCCTGATCGATCTCAATCGCGATATCTGGGCCTATATTTCCATCGGCTATTTCAAGCAAAAAACCATTGCTGGCGAAGTCGGTTCATCGACCATGCCCCACAAAGTCAATCCCATCGACTTTGAAAATGCCGAGGGCAACCTCGGCATCGCCAATGCCCTGCTCAATCATTTAGCGGCAAAATTGCCAGTATCGCGCTGGCAGCGAGACCTTACGGATTCCACCGTATTGCGCAATATGGGAGTCGGCCTCGGCTACAGCCTGATTGCCTACAGCTCGATCGAAAAAGGCCTCAGTAAATTAGAACTCAATGCCCAGCGCTTGAGTGATGATCTCGACAACGCCTGGGAGGTGCTCGCCGAGCCGATTCAAACCGTAATGCGCCGCTACGGTGTGCCCGAACCCTACGAAAAACTCAAGGCCCTGACCCGCGGCCAGGATATTACGCAAGCAAGTCTTAGCGTATTT
Source organism: uncultured Gammaproteobacteria bacterium (assembly GCA_913058345.1). Taxonomy (GTDB): domain Bacteria; phylum Pseudomonadota; class Gammaproteobacteria; order Pseudomonadales; family Porticoccaceae; genus Reddybacter. Next base: position 188,008 of record CAJXQR010000006.1, on the reverse strand, counting down.
ATTAAAACCCTGGAAATTCCTGAATCGGCAAAACAAGCATTATTAGCCATGACACCGCAAAGCTACACGGGTAATGCCGCAGAGCAAGCCAGAAATATCTAAGTGTCCGAGCAATCTGGGAACTCAAGCGCCGAGCAGGCCTTCTCGAAAGACGCTTTGTCGAAACAGGCTTTAGCGCAGCAATGGTTTGCTAACTGCGGCGGGCTCGACAACTTCCTTGCCGAGTACTGGCAGCGCAAACCGCTGTTAATTCGTCAGGCCTTTCCGGGGTTTATATCGCCCCTTGAGGCCGACGAGCTTGCCGGCCTGGCACTGGAAGAAGATATTGAATCGCGACTCATTATTGAAAACACAGCCGCACCCTACTGGGAATTACGGTGTGGTCCTTTCACTGATCAAGACTTCCATAACCTGCCGTCCAGCCATTGGACACTGCTAGTACAAGCCGTCGACCAGTGGGTACCCGAGGTGCACGAGTTGCTCCGTCATTTCGACTTTCTTCCCCAGTGGCGAGTCGACGATATTATGCTCAGCTATGCCGCCGATCAGGGCAGTGTAGGGCCCCATTTCGACCAATACGATGTATTTTTGCTACAGGGGCAGGGACAACGACGTTGGCGCCTGGGACAGTATTGCGATCTCAACACCCCTTTGCTCAAAGGCCCAGAACTGCGCATTGTCGACAGTTTTGAGCAAAGTGAAGAATGGCTGCTAGAACCCGGCGACATGCTGTATCTACCACCGGGCCTCGCCCACTGGGGTGTTGCAGAAGGGGCGTGCATGACCTACTCCATCGGCTTTCGCGCCCCTAGCGCAACGGAATTACTCAGCGACTTGGCCACTGAGCTTCTGTCTCAAAACACCCTCTCTGACGCGCTGGTCTACCGCGATCCCCCTTTGACCAGCGCAATGGCCAGGGGCGCCATTGACGAACGCTTTATCGATGAGGTGAGAAATTTGCTCCTGCGTCAGCTCGATGACAAAGAACAACTGGCGAAGTGGTTCGCTCGTTTTATGACCACCCGGAAATATCCCGACCTTGCATTAGACGTCGATCTTGACGATGCTACTGACGGGAACCACCCGTCATTTGAAGCGCTCGAAGGGGACACGACCCTGCACTGCCATCCAGCCTCTCGATTCGCTGCTCTGGCCGGTGACCCTGCAGTTCTAGCGGTGGACGGCGAGCTATATCCCTGCACGCTGCCCTTCGCGACAAGACTGGCCGATTCTCGCCGTCTGTGTGCTGCCGAGTTGGATCTGTTAGACAGCCAAGATCAAGCCCTGGTCGACACCCTGTTGCGCAATGGTAGTTTGATCCCGCATATTTAGTAGCGTTGAGGCTAACTGTTATGTAAAGGGTATAATTGCAAAGTCTGCCTGGACTCCAACTACACACGATTTGCGCAAATAAAAACAACAAAAAACCTTGTCACTTAAAGGAATAAAAAATGGAAAACCCTAAACTACACTACGCCTCCACCGTCATTTTAGTCCGCGATTCCGAAAACGGTCTCGAAATACTGCTGCAGGAGCGCAGCGGTAAATCCGAGTCTTTTAGTGGTGCCTTTGTCTTCCCCGGCGGTAAAGTCGATTTGCATGACGCCGACAAAGAGTACGAGGCACTTTTTTCCGGCCACACTGATCAAGAGGCGAGCGCCATTCTGGGTGTGCCAAAATATGGCCTCGCTTACTGGATGGGCGGTATTCGTGAAGTTTTTGAAGAAGCGGGCATTTTACTCGCCTACGATAAGAGCGGAAAAATCATCAGTTTTAATTCCCCCTCTATCAAACAGCGCTTTACCGAATACCGTGAAGCGTTGAATAAGCGCGAGATAAATTTACTGGAAATTTGCCGTAAAGAAGAACTCACCCTGGCCACTGATCAGATGTACTACTACAGTCACTGGGTAACGCCCATTGTGATGCCCCGCCGCTTCGACACCCGCTTCTTTATTTGCCGCGCGCCCGCTGAGCAAGAGCCTATTATTGACAACCACGAAGTGGTCTCGCAGTGCTGGGTAAACCCCGACGAAGCTCTACGCAAACAGCGTGAAGAAGGCTTCCAGATATTTTTCCCCACCATCAAGAATATTCAAGGCTTAACAGGACACGAGCAAAGCCAAAGCTTGCTCGAAGCCATTGCACTGTCGCGCGATCTACCGAGGATACTGCCTGTCAAAGCCGAAAAAGAAGGCGCTCCACCCCTCATACCCGGCGATGAAGGTTATGAACATCACGAAATCGCTACCCCACATTATTTTTAGGATACTAAAACGATGACCGACCAAGCGGCCTGGTATGCCCGTTTAAGTGACGCAACCATTGAGGGTATAAAACATGTCAAGAAGCCCCAGCACACCTTAATTGGACAGCTTGTTTTTAACCGTCCGGACAATCGCAACAGTCTGACACCCGAAATGCTTGAGGCCTTGAAAGACGCTATCACAGCTGCCAAAAAAGACACCGGTATCCGCTGTCTTATTATTACCGGCACCGGGAAAAGCTTTTGTGCGGGGGGCGATTTTAAAGGCGGTGCCGAAAATTCAAAAATACCCTTTAGCCAGCAGGGTTTGATTGACACTTACAGCACTTGCATGGAATTGCTAAAGATAAAAGTGCCCGTCATCGGCGCACTCAACGGCCATGCCATCGGTGGCGGTTTTGGTGTCGCTCTACTCAGTGATATTCGTGTCGCCAGCAGCAATGCTCTCTACGGTGCCAATTTCGCTCGCCTCGGCATGCATTCGGGCATGTCACTGTCCTATATTCTGCCTCGCCTTATCGGTCTCACAAAAGCCAATGAATTAATGTTCACCGGACGGCGTTTTAGCGGTCATGAAGGTGAGAGGATAGGTCTTTTTAATTATGCCCTTCCTGCTGAACAAGTGTGGGCAAAATCTCTTGAATTAGCTGAAGAAATTGCCGCTTGTGCGCCAAACGCCGTACAGGCAATGAAGCAATCCATTATTAGCAACCTCGACTGGGACCCCCATTCGCGACTCGCCAATGAAGCTCTCCATCAATCGGCAAGCTTTGACTCTAATGACGCAAGAGAAGGTATTGCCGCGATGATGGAAAAACGCGAACCGGTATTTACAGGCACCTAAGGTACCGGCACAACACGCCGTTATTTATTCTTTTAAAAACATCACCTGTTATCAATCAAACCATGGGATCTGCACTATGAGTAGCACTATCGATCAAAATGACCGCCACCACGATGGACAAATCAGTACTGAAGTGCGAGGCAATATTTTCTTAATCGGCATCGATCGCCCCGAAAAGTACAATGGCTTTACACCAAAGATGTTTAGCGAACTGGCTGATGCCTACGCCGAATTAGAAAAAAATAGCGAGCTTTGGGTAGGCGTACTTTTCGCCCACGGAAAACATTTTACAGCAGGCCTCGATCTGCCAAAATTCGCCGATGCCATGAAAAATGGCGAAGCCATTCTACCCACCAATGGCATTGACCCCTTTTCACTCAAGCCCCCTTTCCGCACGAAACCGGTCGTCGCAGCCATGAATGGCATTTGCTACACCGCCGCTATTGAACTGATGCTGGCAACGGAGATCGTGGTCTCAGAGAAAAGTGCGCGCTTTTCACAGCTTGAGGTGGGTCGCGGCGTGATGGCGGCGGCTGGCGCCACCTTCCGCATGGTCGAGCGGGCTGGCTGGGGCAACGCGATGAAGGTCTTACTCACAGGCTATGAGTTCAATGCCGAAGAAGCCCTGCGTTACAACTTTATTCAAGAAATTGTCGACGATGGCGACGCGTTTAATCGCGCCCTGGAACTGGCAGAAGAAATTGCCAAGCAAGCACCCCTGGCTGTACAGGCCACGTTGAAAAGCTCTCGGGCCTACTACTTCGACAGCCCCAAAGCCGCAGTTGATGAGTTTATTCCGGTGATGAAAACTCTGGCCAATACCGAAGACGCCGCAGAGGGTGTACAGTCCTTTATTGAAAAACGCCCGCCAGTCTACAAAGGTAAATAGCTAACGGCTAGAACCAAGGTACCTCTAAACAAGCGTCAACTCGCATCTGATGACTCGACGAATAAAAGGTAGTCATTGATAAATATCACTTACCTGCGCTAAGCACTGCTTTAGGATAGAGCCGGTGAGAAAAACTGATTCACAGGGTGTAGAAATAGAGGCTGTAACAGTCAGAAGGGGGGCTGCCCAAAAACGGGGGCAGATATGATGAAACAACTAATAAAAATCGTTGTTACTCTTGCGTTTGTATCACTTAGCCCCCAGCTTATTGCCAGCGAACAAGGGAGTAACACGACAGCGAGTGCAGAAACCGGTAACGGGGCTAAAACCCTGTTTGAAAACCATTGTCTGTCCTGCCATCAGCCCCACAAAGGCGGTAAGGGCAAACATTCCAGGAAAGAATCTGCTAGCGAACAGCAAGTTCACACGGGTACAGGTAACGCTCACCCAAAACGTCTGGCTCCGCCTATGGCAATGGTAAAGAAGCACTATCTGAAAACCTATCCCGACAGAGCGCAATTTATTGAAAGAGTCTCGGCCTGGGTGATAGCCCCTGACCCCCATGCCGCCATGCTCCACCATGCGGTTGATAAATTCGGGCTTATGCCCCCACAAGCTATTGATGAGGCAACACGCCAAGAAATTGCAGGCTATATCTATGATGTTCAGCCCTCTGGTCATGGTAAAAAAAGCGGCTGTCATAAACGGAGCCAGAACTAGAAGTATGCCGTGAAAATGCCGAACAGTTCCGTCAACATTGGGAACGAATAACTTAACCGCAATGACTTTAGCCCAGATACTGAATCTATAGATGAACAGCTATTATTGCGTTCCTTATCTCGCGAAACCTACATTTGGCAAAAAGGCCAAGGCTGACTCGCCCTCTCTGCCAATGACGCCCGATGATAGAGCTCAGCAAGCGCGTCGGGCAAATGTACGCATTATTGACGCGAAGAAACAGATCATCGTAACGACAACACCCGTCAATAACACTTTCATAGGGAACGATTTACTCTAGCGTTCATCAAACTAAAAGCGAACATACAGCCCAAGATCTATCCATGTGAAAGGGAAAAGGAAAATGAGCCATCAGCTTAAACGAACATTGCGGCGCTTTCTCGCTATTCTTACACTGTCCTGCTCTCTAGTACCGACACTATACGCTGAGCCCGATACCGAGAAAGCCATCTTTGCTGGCGGTTGTTTCTGGTGCATGGAGCCGCCTTTCGATGCTCTGGACGGCGTTATCTCCACAACTTCAGGCTACACCGGCGGTACAGTAGTCAAACCCACTTATAAGCAAGTATCCAGTGGCACAACGGGGCATACAGAAGCTCTGCAAGTTATTTTTAACCCTGAAAAAATCACTTATGAAGAACTGCTCGAGACCTTCTGGATTAACATTGATCCCGTCGATGACGGCGGACAATTCTGCGACCGAGGCAGTCAGTACCGAAGTGAGGTGTTTTATACTAATGACCGACAACATGAACTGGCTGAAAAAAGTAAGCAGCAGCTCGACGCGAGTGGTTTACTACCCGCACCAGTGAAAACAGCAATCACTGCAGCCAGTGAGTTCTATCCAGCTGAAGACTACCACCAGAACTATTACCAGAAAAACCCCAAACGCTATAAATTTTACAGTTGGAATTGCGGTCGTAAACAGCGCCTGCTACTGCTCTGGGGTAAGGCCTACAACGACTAATCAGTCACATTGAAGCCCATTAATTAACCACCAGCATATCGGTCTTCATACTGCGTAGAATACGCTCTGCGGTGTTGCCGATTAACAAACCCTTCAATCCCTTATTAGCGGCATTACCAATGACTAACAGAGCATTATTCTGCGAAGCTCTTTGACTTACCACGTCTTCAACACGACCCGTCACCACATCAATAGCCTCAGGGTTAATACCCAGACGCTCGACCAACGCCTGGGTTTTCTTTTTGGCCGCTGCTATTGTGTCGAGTAGAAAATCACCACTCATCGGAGCATTAAGGATACCCGCATAAACCAAAGCGGGATCGGGCACTACGCTCAAGATTGCTAGTGGCACATCTTCAACCTTTGCCATAGCAGCGGCGTTGTCGAGCAACCGTGCGGTCAGTTGTTGTTGAGGCTCTTGGTTATCCAGCACATCAATCGCCGCTATCACCTGTTGACAGCTTTTTCTGTCTTTCACCAGTGCCAGCACCGGGCAGGGCGTATCGCGGAACAGGTGCCAATCATCCGGGGTATGAATAAGTGCCGACAAAACGGGATCGTGGCTCGCCATCATGACAATTAAACCAGCGCCATAATCCTGGGCTTTTTCGACGATAGTCGCGTGTACTTTTGTCGTCCACTCCACATGCAGTCGATAACCTTTACCCGCACACAGGTTTTCAAGACGATTCCTTTCGGCACTCACTATTTCTTCCTGCAACTGGCTAAAATCTTGAAGATTAAGGTATTTACTTAATTCCCCGAGTTGATCGTGCACTGGCACAAGTACCTCTAGACCCGTATGGAAGCGTGTGCGAAGCTTCTCAGCTTCGGCGAGAATAACCTCAGCATCATCCCAGTGATTGATTACCGCCAATATATTTTCCATCGATGACTCCCTCTCTATCTCTCTAGTACCTGGCTTACAGAGTGTCGCTAACAAGATGTCAAGTCAGAGCATACCCATTCGCGCCATTAAATATAGCAGTGAGGGCAAGCTGTTTGATACAAATCATATGCTGCGCCCGCGATGCCCTCTAGAGTCAGCTCTCATATTACGGTAAAGAAGCCTATCACGGCTAATCCAACACCCAGATGACAAACTTTAGCCACTCTACCATTCAGCGCTCCCTCACAACCGGCTTTAAATCCTCGCTGCTCCCCCTCTATGACATCAGTCATGAAGTACCTGTGGAAGAAGAATCCAGTCGTCTCGAGCTGAGCAGTCCCGGACTGAGTAGCATCGCGCCAATGGGCATCAATATTTACTGCCCCCGGCAACGCGTAGAAGACTACGAGCACCTAATTTGCCAAGAGGTCACACTGCGACGCTCACTCTACAACCGGCATCAACCAGTAGCTTCCATTTGGTGGCGCGGCAGCCCGCTACAACAATTTTCACCCGAGGCTATCACTGAACTATGCTTTCGTTTAAGCAGCCACTTCACTCATCAACAAGAAGGCTCTACACGCGGCATGGCAGTGACACCCATGGAACTGGAGAAAACCAATCTCGCCCTGATGAAAGGTTTAAACTTTACTGCCATCCAATTACATATTGATGCCAGTGTTGCCAGCGGTGACCGCAGCCTGTCAAAAATTGAAACAGCACTACAATTGTTATCGGACTACAGATCATTCGAGCTTAGTTGCGTGATCAAATTTAGCGCTCAAACTCACCCTGACTTTCTCGACCGCCTTCTCAATTTACTGGAAATCTCTCACTGTAACCAGATAGAAGTCTTGAGTCAGAAAAGCGGGCCAACGTCACTACAAGATAGAATGGCCAGTCAAAACCAGTTAGCCCGAATCAACCAACACTTCCAGGATTGCAGGTGGCGAGGCTGTGGCAACAACAATTTTTTTGCCCCTTCTCACGCTCAGGGTACTGTATCCCAACAGAGCAAACTTGAAGCGACACCCTGGGGTTATATGGCAAGGAGTATCCCTGTTTGGCTCGGTTTTGGCATAGCCGCACTCAGTCTCGACGCGGGACGTTACCAATACAATACACCCTCCAGCGAACACTATGTAAACTTACTCGCTGACAGAAAACTACCGGTCCACAGTCATTTTCGTCTGGCTGACAATAAGACTGTCAATTTCCAACTGATTCAGCAACTGCTTTGTGAACACACTATGACCCCCACCACTGCGCAACTACATCGGCGACTCGCCTCACTCATTCCCAGGGAATGGTTAAAAGAAGAGGACGACAAGCTGACCTTAAATACACTCGGTGTTGTCAATCTTTCCAGCATCTGCGATAAGCTTTCTACGGCCCTCTGAACTTGGGCAGGGCAGCTCACAACCTGCTCAGGATTGGTTATATGACAGTGGAAAAAAAGGGTTACAATACATAGACTCAGCAGAATTATCAGAGGTTCTCCATGTCACAGCAATGTCCACATAGTGCCGAAATCAATTGCCGGGATTGCCGCATGAATGCGCTCTGCCTGCCCATCGCTCTCGAACTCGACGAAGTTGATCGCCTTAATGATATTGTCCAACGTGGCCGCCCCCTGCACAAAGACAACTACGTTTACAACTGCGGCGATGAATTTCGTTCCGTATATGCTGTACGTAGCGGCTCAATAAAAACCTATAGTGTCAACGACCAGGGAGTAGAGCAAGTCACCGGCTTCTATCTGCCCGGTGAAATCTTTGGCATGGACGGTATTGCCCACACTCATCACATCAGCTCAGCCGTTGCTCTGGAAACCGCGGCAATTTGCGAAATCCCTTTTGATCGCATGGAAGATTTGAGCATGAGCCTACCATCGCTACAACGCCATTTCTTCAAGTTAATGAGCAAAGAAATTACTAATGACCAGCAGTTAATCTCGTTACTCAGCAAGAACAGCGCTGAAGAACGCGTTGCCACCTTGCTACTGAGTATCTCCGCCCGCAACGCCAAACGCAATTTGTCGGATATCCGTTTTCGCTTACCCATGTCTCGGGCCGATATCGGCAATTATCTCGGCCTGACTGTCGAAACCGTGAGTCGCGTTTTCAGTCGCTTCCAGAAGCAGAGCATTCTCGCCGTGGATAAAAAAGAAATTGAAATTCTGGATGTTCCCGGTTTACAAGAGCTGGCAAACACCTAATCTCGCTTGCTTCCATTAGACTGCTAAAGGGCCGAAAGTCAGCTCTGTCCCATGCAGCCTCACCCTGGGATACTCTGGCCAACGGCTAATTAATGTTTATTGCTATCATTGATAGCGACTAAAACAAGTCCGCCAGCATCGCTCTTTCTTCTTCGCTTAAAATATCCGTTGAGATGGACGACCGAGTCCACCGAGGGCTATGTGTAACGCCCGTGCTATGTGTTCTTCTTGAGATGTTACGACGCTCTCGAGTTCGCCGATCAAGTGCGCGCCTATCTATACGTGGCCACATAGCATACTGGCGTTCAATATTTTTTTGCCACTCGACACTCCCAAACTCAAAGTGCACTAAACGCCTTTCACCGAGACGACGTTCAGATTTTCGACGTTTTCTCTGCCTAAAGTCCCTAGCACCCATAAACTTAATTCACACCTAATTCTGAGAACAAGCACTACTCGAAATAGCTCGAGCAGCATAAACTCGGACAGATCTAGGTGTAAAAAGTTTCTGTGGCGTGATGCGTCAGATTAAACAAGAACCCCCCCTGGCGTCACCATCTGTAAAGCTGTTTGAAACGACCTTCATCGAAGCCATTCATCCGCTTTCCATTCATCAATATAATCGGCACGCCACGACCCTGCAAACGTGCAAAATCATTTTTACCTTTGGTTGATGTCTCCACATCGTATTCACTATAAGCGATATTGTTTGTCTTAAAAAACTGCCTGGCACGCTTACAAACTCCGCACCAAGCTGCGCTATATATCACCACAGGCGAGCCTTGGAGAAAGGCTTTTTCTCGTCGAAGGGCGTTTCGTTGACCCAGAAAATCGGCCGTTGTCACCTCGCTACCCTGGTAAGAATTCATCATTAATTGTTCGCCAATGGACTCAACCACTTGTTCCTCAGGCGTCTTATCAGGCACTTTATCAGAAAAGTGAAGCTGGCCCTGTTGATCCGTCCACCTGTAGATTTCCCCCTGAGCAGACAAGCCAACTAACCAGCTGCAAGCTAGCAGTAAGAGTTTTACGATAAAAACTGCTTTGCCATTTTGCAGAATGTCCCTTGCTATCAGTCGTTTACTCAAACTCACCGGCATTCACACAATTCACCGGCAGATCTCCGCGTCTTACTCTACGAATATTATCTGCCACTTTGCTGGCAATGCCTTTGAAACTAAGATCCGTTGCCCCGCCAATATGGGGGGTGGCAATCACGTTATGCTCAAACAGGGCGTCATTCGGATCAACCGGCTCATGCCAAAACACATCGAGTCCGGCGCCGCTTATCTGCTGGCTTTGTAGAGCTTCCAATAGCGCCTCGTAATCTATAACCCCACCGCGAGCAACATTGACAACAAAACTTGAGGGTTTCATTAATGCAAATTCTTTTGCACCAATTAATCCTCGAGTATGGTCATTCAACGGTGGCGCGAGAATCACAAAGTCTGCTCGGGGCAGTAGCTCGTGCAGCGCGTTACTCTGACTGTGCTGGGCCAGGGTGATGGCCAGCTCCTCCTCTGTATTTTTAGGCCCACTACGGGAAACGGCTAGCAACTCCATTTCAAAACCACTGAGTCTGCGTGCCACCTCTCGCCCTATACCGCCGTAACCGACGATCAGTGCCGTGCGCCCTTTCAACGACCAGCCAGTAGGACCAGCAACCACACCGCTACGAATATTCTCCTGCGTTTTGGGAAATTGCCGGGCCAGGGTGAGCATGAGCATCACCGCCACCTCTGCAACGGACTCTGCATTGCCCGTACCAGCGGCTGGCACATTAGCCACGTAGACCGCGTTTTCACTGGCAACAGGAATATTGACAGCATCCAGCCCCGCACCAAATTGTTGTACTAACTTAAGCTTGGGCAGGGACAGCTCCGCTACGCCTAAGGGAGTGATGGCGGGAATCAGCACGTCGGCATCGCGAGCTACGGTAGTGACCTCTTCAGGCCCACAACAAACAATCTCGTCATCGGGCAACAAGCCCTGTAACATATTCTGTATGACGCTAAAGCCTTGTCGACACAATACTATTTTCATCTTTCCCTCTCCCCTTTGCTCTATTTTATACGAGTCATTATTGTTTTCATGATGGGTGCATCCGTGAATAGTAAACAAAAAGCACACTTGTCGCACACCCATAGCACCGCTAGTAAGCGGCCCCGTGCTGAGCAATAAGCGATAGGCCTTGATAGGTAGTTTGTCATACTGCGGCAACGCTGTGCGTATCAAATGGAGAGTAAAAATGTCGAACAGGGAATCATAATGACCATGCTCGCTCGAATCGGTATCACCGCGCCTTTGTTACTTATCAGTTTTTTACCTTTTTCAGCCACGAGTCGAGAAAAGATACCAGCACCAGAGATCGACAAGCGTGCCAGTTGCAATGACACATTACGCATACTGCTGAGCAATGACGATGGTTTTGATCAGCCAGGGATTACTGCCCTACAACAGGCCCTCAACCAGGCTGAACACCAGGTAGTGGTCGCCGCCCCCGCCAAAAATGCCAGCGGCAGTAGCGCCTCTATTACCTTTGCCCCTGTGGCAGTCGCGCATGTCGAGACCAACACCTATGCTGTTAGTGCAAGTCCGGCAACTGCCGTGGTTCTCGCGATCAACGCTTTTTACCCTGCCCTCAGCCCGCCTGACCTCGTTATTTCTGGCATTAACAAAGGTGCCAACCTCGGCCCAGCCACAGGTATATCGGGTACAGTGGGTGCGGCCACGGCGGCGATTAACCTTATCGACCCACCCATTGCGGCCATTGCAATTAGCACTGATCCACTCGGGCCAAATTTTAGCGACGAAGACAATACCCAGCACTTGCAGCGTATTTCAGCCTTTATCACCAACCTTGTAGACCGGCTTACCAGAGAACGATGTAAAAACGGTTTACTGTTGCCGCAAGGGCTGGCATTAAATATTAATTACCCACCATTACCAACTGCAGAAATTAAAGGCGTTGTAGTGAGAGAGCAGGGACAGGCACCCTATTTTAAAATCTCTTACAATCCCTCAAAAGATGAGGCCAATATCTATTTGCCGGTCTTGAACAAACAGGCTGTCGAAAATGATATCGCACCCTCTGACACCCTTGCCTATCATCAAGGCTACATCACCATTGTGCCCTTAGACGGACATAGCACGAACAAAGATGCCGCTACGAAAAATTTGATCGAATTTGTTATTAGAGAATTAAAGCCATGATCATTGATCAGAGCTTTAATTCTCTAAGTAGTCGCTAATCAAAAATAGAACGGGCAATAATTTCTTTCATAATCTCAGAGCTACCGGCATAAATACGCGAAATACGGGCATTGGTATAAAGCCGACAAATTTCATATTCATCCATGTAGCCAGCGCCGCCATGTAGCTGTACGCCTTCATCCATCATCCGACCTTCAAGCTCGCTGCAATACAGCTTGGCCTTGGCCGCCATATCACCACTGAGTCGGCCCTGGTTATGCATTTGCACACAGTGGTCTATATAAACTTGAGCCATATCAATTTCTGTGCTCAATTCAGCCAGCTTAAAGCGAGTATTTTGGAAGTCAGCAATACGCTGACGAAAAGCTTTGCGTTCAATCACAAAATCGCGGGTAAGGTCAAAACCCCGTTTGGTGCAGGCCACGTAACCCACCGCCCCAATTAAACGCTCTTCTGCCAAACCCTGCATTAAATAGTGAAAGCCCTTGTGAGGATCACCCAGCACATTGGCTTTAGGGACTTTAACATCGTTGAAAAACAGCTCGGCTGTGTCCTGGGCTTTGAGACCCATTTTCTTAAGGTTACGACCCCGTTCAAAACCCGCCATGCCCCGTTCGATAACAAACAGACCCATTTGTCGAGGGTTTTCTGGATTTGTCTTCGCCGCAACAATCACCAAGTCGGCGTTAATGCCGTTAGAGATATAGGTTTTCGAGCCATTCAGCAACCAGTAATCACCTTTGTCCTGAGCATTAGTTTTCATTCCCGCCAGATCACTACCGACATCGGGTTCGGTCATGGCGACAGCGAGAATGCTCTCTCCGGATACCGCTCCAGGAATAAAACGCGCGTGTTGCTCTGCATTACCAAAATGTTTTAAATAAGGGCCCACCAGGCGGCTATGTAAAGTATGAAAAAAGCCCGCTTCTCCATAGGTAGCATCCTCTTCCATCATGATTTGCTGATAACGGAAATCTTCAATACCCAGCCCGCCATATTGCTCATCGGCCCAGGTTAATAAGTAACCCTGCTCACCCATTTTTTTAAACATGTCTCGAGGCACAATACCCGCTTCGCGCCAGCTCTCACGATGGGGTTCTACTTCACGAATCAGAAATTTACGGTAGGCCTCTCGAAATATAGCTTGCTCTTCAGTAAAAAGGTCTCGTTCCACGCTTAGCTCCTCATGTTGTCAGAAGAAAATTTGAAGATGATTATTTTGGCGACCGATAATACGTGCTAGAACCCATCTGTACATGGTTAACTAAGACCCGGCAGTTTTGCACCAGTGAATGACGCGCATTTTTAGCGTGATATGACCCTGAAGCACTGGAGTTCCAGAGTATAGGGTGCCACGGCCTACCACCAGTCTGTGTAAAGCCAAACCGCCAGTAACTTGAGGTCTACTCTTGCCCTTTATATCTCCCTCCACATTTTCCACGCCTAATGACTTGCCAGATTCTGGAAAAAAATCTATCCACAACAGATGTCTCTAACAGGCCAGAGATTCTTTAAGCGACCTTAGGGAACAAAGGCTAATCGCAGGCCTTGAGCCCTGGCGCATTATTCAAATGCCTCCCTCTTTTCGTGTAAACAACACCATCCAGGGGCGATATTGAAGATTTACTCTGATTAATTGATAAGACAGAATTTTTAGGGCCCGGTGCCAGGTCGAAGAGTTATTGCACTCACTAATATTTTTATAAAGAATAAACTTCGGGGAAAACAAGAAGAAACATTATTTTTACCACTTCGCGACTGCCTTCTTTTTCTATCCCGTTGGCAGCCTACAAGTCCTTAACTATAATCTAGCCATTAAGGTTCAACTAATAACATTATTTATCCATTAGATAGATGCCATTTTTTTCAATACGAATTATTCGCTGCTTATACAGTGCACCAATGGCTTTTTTAAAGCTCCCCTTGCTCATGCCAAAAAGTTCAGCGATTAACTGAGGTTCTGATTTGTCATGTACGGCAGCGAAACCACTTTGTTCTTGTAGATAATTTAAAATTATCTGCGTATTTTTATCTCGAGCCTCTCGCCCCCTTTGCAGGCTTAAATCAATTTTTCTATCAGGGCGAATATATTTAATAAAACCTTTAATCGACTGACCAAAACTTAAGCGTTGATAGACCTCATTTTTGTACAAAACTCCCCAGTGGCTATGATCGACAATAGCCTTATAGCCCAGTTCAGTACTGTTCGCAATAATAAGGTCAACAGCTTGCTGGGGTTTGTACGCGTGATAGCTGTCATCATTCAAAAAACGGTCGATTTTTGAAGAGGCGACTATTCGCCCATCAACTCTATCGATGTATAGATACACGAGGTAGGACTTACCCACCTCCATCGGCCGATGCTGCTCGGCAAAAGGTACCAGGACATCTTTATCCAGGCCCCAGTCTAAAAAGGCACCGACACTACTGTTATCTACCACCTGTAAATAGGCAAATTCGCCGACGCAGGCTTTCGGCTTTTGTGTGGTCGCCACGGGTCTATCCTCAGAATCGAGATAGAGAAAAACTTCGATAGTATCATTCACGGCAAGGCCATCTGGCGCATACTTGCTCGGTAGCAAGACAGTATCCAGCTCCTCGGCATCGAGATAAAAACCAAAAGCCACTTGTTTAACGACGTCTAAGACACATGTTCTGCCAATACCAACCATTTGCGTTCACCCCTTTTCATACAGACAGATCTTTACCCCTTGCCTTCACACAGTTGCCATTATAGCGGGCAAACATCAGGCGCCGTAAACTAAGGCGAACGGGGCATACTTGCTAGCGTCAAAATAAAGCACCTGCGTTCACACACCGTACGCTACATTACAACTTGAAATATTGAGCGCTATAGGAAATTACTTGCACCTTGACTTGATCCAGCGCACGAATGCTAACACTAAAACGAGAACTCACTAGCAAACTAGCAAGTAATCCACCTTCCTCTGATAAGCCCCGTTGACACTAGGCCTTTAGGCTCTACTATCAAGACATCATCCAAAACTCGCCTTCATGCTGTAAATATGGGTCGAATCACCATGAGAATTTCACGAAAGCTTCCGATACTACTTGTGGGCTTTAGTATTACAGCCTGTGCGATTACTGCCATTGCTGCCTATCTTATTGCCGCAACAGAATTAACAACATCAGCTCACGCCAAGCTATCCGCGCTTGGTGAGGCTCGTAAGTCGACCTTGACGAGTTATTTACACTCGATACGTGAAGATTTAAGTCTTATCGCCGACAGCGAAATGGCCCATCTTGCGCTTAAGGAGCTATCACCACCCTTCAATGAATTTGGCAGCCATGCAACAACCACGCTTCAAAACCTGTATATCACTAAAAACCCGCATCCTTTGCATGAAAAACACAGACTCGATTTAGCCCAGGATGGGTCGAGCTATAGCGAGGCTCACGGCCACCATCACCCCTGGTTCCGTAAACTCCTCGAAGAAAGAGGATACTACGATATTTTTTTAGTTAACACGAAAGGCGATGTCATTTACTCGGTTTTCAAGGAACTAGATTACGCAACCAACCTGAACACAGGACAGTGGAAAGACTCTGATTTGAGTCTCGTGTATCGAAAAGTCAACAAACAGTCACGCCACGGCTACATTGCCTTTACCGACTTTGCTCCTTATGCACCCAGTTATGGCGCGCCAGCAAGCTTTATTGCCACCGCTATAATGGGGCCCCACGGCCAATTGATAGGAACCTTAATTTTCCAGATGCCCATCGACCGCATCAATCAGATCATGCAGGCTTCTGGCGGCATGGGTGAGTCGGGGGAAACCTACCTGGTTGGCAGCGACTTTACTCTGCGAAGTGACTCTCGTTTTTCGGAGGAATCAACCCTCCTCAATACCAAGGTGGAATCCGCAACAGTTAAGGCCGCTCTCGCCGGAAAAAGTGGCGTGCAAATGATTCCTGGCTATCGTGGTGTGGTGGTAGAATCAGCCTTTACACCCCTCAAGTTTCAGGATGTCACCTGGGGCTTGATTGCCGAAGTCAATAAATCTGAAGCACTGGCAGGCATCACCGTCCTACGTGACATCGCCACTTTAATTACCTGTCTTGTAGCAGTTCTTGTTGGCCTGGCGGGTGTGTTTGTTTCCAGACGGTTCATTACTTACCCTATAGAGCAAATGGTAAGGGCCATGGGGCAACTGGCTGAGGGTGATAAAAATATTCACATCCCCTGCACCGGGCGAGACGACGAACTGGGTGATATGGCCAAGGCCGTCGAAGTATTTAAGCAAAATATGATTAAAGCTGAGCAACTGACTGAAGACGAAACAAGAATCCGCAATGAACGCGTCGAGCAAGAACGGCTGTCCGCTGCAGAGCGTGAGCGCCAGGTAAAAGAGAAGGCCAGCGAGCAAGAACGCCAGCATAAAGAAGCCGAAAACCGCACCGAGCAAATGAATAGACTAACCTCGGAGTTTGACCGCCTGTCCAATGAAGTACTGGGGACGGTGAACAGTTCAGCGCAGCAACTCGACCAAACCGCTCAATCGATGTCCACACTTGCTGATGAAAATGCTCACCAGGCAACAGTGGTCGCCTCCGCAGCGGAAGAAACGAGTATCAATGTACAAATGATTGCCACAGCATCCGATCAAATGGCCAGTGTGATCACCGAAATAGCCCAGCAAATCTCACACTCCGCACAAATTGCCAACAAAGCCGTTAACGAAGCCGCATACACCAGTCGCACGGTGACTGGGCTGGCAGAAGCCGCCCAAAAGGTCGGCGCCGTGGTTGATCTGATTAAAAATATTGCCAATCAAACTAACCTTCTGGCACTGAACGCAACAATTGAAGCGGCGCGAGCAGGCGACGCCGGCAGAGGCTTTTCAGTTGTCGCGTCTGAAGTAAAAAACTTATCAAGTCAGACGGCGGGGGCCACCGATGAGATCACCAACCATATTGCCGAAATGCAAAACGTTACCGCTGATGCCGTTACAGCTATCAGTTCTATCGAAAGCACCATTGGTGAAATGAATGAAGTCTCAACCACCATCGCATCAGCCATTGAGGAACAGAGCCTCGCAACGAAAGAGATTGCGGCGAACAGCCAACAAGCAGCAATCGGAACCCATGAAGTCTCCAGAAATATCATCACCGTCAATGACACTGCTGGTAAAACCAAAGAGTCCGCGCAAGAGGTCGTAACAGCGGCAACAGGTTTAACAGAACAATCTGACAAGTTAAGCAGCGCGGTGAAGAATTTCTTACAGGCGGTAAAAGCTGTATAGACGGACAATTTCGCTACCGGACAGCTCGATTATTTGAAGTGCTGACCTGCACGGGACGCGTAGATTGAAACACTAAAAGTATCCCTCGAACAAGCAAAAAGGAAACGAGGCAGCTATAGACCAATCATGAATGGGCTTTGCAGAGAAACAACAGCGGTCTAAGAGGAAGACCTTTAAATGTCCTCAAGATTGATCACAGCCCAAGACAGATTAAAAACTTCCTCACTTACATAATTTTCTTGAAATCTCCCAAAACACCGATTTCTTTATTGCTCTCAAAGTGCCATTCAATACTCTTTTGCACGAGTCCATAGGCTTTTACTGATAGGCAATAAGTCCCCTGCCTCGAAGAGCAGCTGTTACCTTACATGACCTGCAGTAACGCCCGTTTTATTGCCAGGGATAGAGGCCAAAGTGAGAATCGTCAACACCAACCCGACGAAATGGCAGTTTGAAGGCGTTAATAGCTCTGCCTCTATCAGCTCTTCTACGACAAGTTCAATCAAGCCTAAATTACAGTCTTCAAGCTGTTTCAATCACCGTGCTCTGATAGCGGAACCAGCTAACAAAACAGGGCTAAACAATAACAGTTATTATGTAAAAACAATTAGAATGCTCGCAAACTGACCTAAACTCATAACTAACATAAACTCTTAAATAGCGATGGAACAAAACCACCCAAACTTAGTCGACCTGAAGTCAATGAACATTCTCATCGTCGATGATGAGGCGGCGAATGTAAAATTGCTGGAGACTTTGCTGGGCGTATCGGAGTATAAAAACCTCGTTTCCACGCAGGACCCACGCGAGGTTATGGAGCTGTGTACCAGCCGAGCGATCGATCTCGTTTTACTTGATATCAACATGCCCTACATGGATGGCTACGAAGTGATGGAGCAACTCAAAACCCTCGGGGCTGAACGGCCGGTGGTGTTGGTGTTGAGCGCCCAAACAGACCGCGATTATCGCCACCAGGCACTCGATAGCCTGGCTCTTGATTATGTTGTCAAACCGTTCGACACCCATGAGCTCTTGTCACGCATCCGCAACCTCCTCGAAGTCCGACGTGCGCAAGCTTATATGCATCACCAAAACCAGCTTTTGGAAAGCGAAGTACACAAGCGAACGCAAGAATTGCTTGATTCACGGCTTGAGGTAGTACGCCGCTTGGGCCGCGCTGCAGAATACCGCGACAATGAAACGGGTCTACATATTATACGCATGAGCAAGATTGCTTCACTCGTGGCCAACGCCAGTGGCATGAACTCGGCTCAATGCGAACTTTTGCTCAACGCAGCGCCTATGCACGATATTGGCAAGATCGGAATCCCCGATCACATTTTGCAAAAACCCGGCAAGCTGAGTCCAGATGAATGGCAAATCATGCAGACCCATTCACAAATAGGCGCCGACATACTAAAAGGCGATGAATCGACACTACTGACAACGGCGAGAGAAATTTGCCTGTCACACCATGAAAAATGGGATGGCACTGGCTACCCTAACCGGCTGGAAGGGGAAGCCATTCCTATAATGGCACGCATTACAGCTCTCGCTGATGTATTTGATGCCCTGACCTCGGTGCGCCCCTATAAAAAAGCCTGGGAGCTACCCGACGCCTTAAACTTCATCAGCAGAGAAAGTGGTAAGCACTTTGACCCCCGATTAACCGGCCATTTTATGTCTGTAGTCCCTGAAATTATCGATATTATGGGCGAATACGCCGAACCCGAAATTTAACCCACCAACCAAAAGAGACAGTTATGGGCTGGGCATCTTCTTCTTTAAGGGCGATAGGCCATCATTGACTGACGGCTGGCCTGCCCCTGCTCCATCAACTTTAGTTCTACGCTTACCTTTATTTTTAGTATTGCGGTGTCGACTGGCTTTTTTGTCCTGCCCTTTAACCTTCTTTTTCTTACCCGCCGCCTTACCGTTCGATTTGAGTTTTTTGGGACCTGTAAATTTTGCTTTTAGATTCTTCAGAGTCCGTCGTTCAAAGGCTGTCTCGGTATAGCGTTCAATAGCCGCCATTAAGTTCCAGTCATTCGCACTCACAAAAGAAATCGCCATGCCCTCCCGCCCCGCTCTCCCCGTGCGGCCTATGCGGTGAATGTAGTCATCGACACTTCGGGGGAAATCAAAGTTGATCACCGTATCAATATCTTTGACATCCAAGCCTCGCGCCGCAACATCGCTGGCCACCAGCACTTTAATTTTTCCCTCGGCAAACTGGGCAACCATAAAGTTGCGCTCTTCCTGGCTTAGCTCTCCGTGCAGTACGCCAGCATGGAATTTATGGTAACGCAGCAAGGCGCTTAACTGATCGGCAGTCACCCGTTTATTTGTAAAAACGAGCGTTTTTCTAAGGCCTTCTGGCGATTGAACTTGAACGATCTCACTGTCTTTTTTAAGTGCTGTCTGTTCAGAGCGGCCATCTTCAACATCATCCTGCCGGGGTCTCACTTTCACTGTTGCATTTGCCCAGGGAGACTTGACCTTGCTTTCTGTTACTGCCGACTCATCAGTATCAGCTCTCTCAATGGGTAAGACGGCTTGCTGTTCAGTAGCTTTTTTTCTGGCCAGCCCTGTATCCACACCGGCTTTAGTATTGAGCAAGTGAACTAATAGCTTTTCTTTGTGACTTTTGTCGTCGCTCAATATCACCTGTTGATGAATATGCACATGACGACTGCGCTCACTACCCACTGTAATCTGTGTCGCGTCTTTAAGGATCTCGCTGGCGATACGCGTCACACCACTGTGTCGAAGCGTGGCAGAGAGCAGTAGCGTTTGCCGGGAGGGGGCGCAGGCCTCGACGATAGTCAGCACATCCGCACGAAAGCCCATATCGAGCATATGATCTGCTTCGTCAATCACCAGAGTTTGCAAGGCCTGTAAATCAACGCTACCAATTTTGATCAGTTCCACCAAACGACCCGGTGTAGCAATAATAAACTCCGGGTTTTTACGCAGAATCGATTTTTGATATTTAAAATCGCTACCGCCGATAATCACCCCTGCCTGCAAACCCGTGTTTTTACCCAGCGGGGCAAAATGTTTTTCCACCTGTCGAGCGAGCTCTCGAGTCGGCACTAAAATCAGCACCAAAGTACCCGCATCCCCTGGCTGCTGTTCTGTCAGAATACGCTGAACACTGGGAATTAAATAAGCGAGGGTTTTACCGCTACCAGTCTTGGCACTGACCAGAAGGTCGCGCCCGGATAACGCCTCGGGAATTACCTGTGCTTGAACAGCGGTAGGTTCGGCCAGTTTCATCGCAACTAAGGCTCCCTTCAAGCCGTGATGCAGATTCACATCTTTTAACATTCCAAACCCCCTTTAAAATACGGTAAAAAAATCATCTAAACACTGTCTAAGAAAACTAAGAATGTATATTGGCTAACAAGCTACGCCAAAAAGCAGCACCTTTAGCACGCGCTAATTGTTTATTGCGCTCGGGGATGAGGTCTACATCGGGGTCATTAGCGATAGCCCGTTCAATGCTGCTTTCACGTAGAAGATGTAGTAAAGGCAATGGGGAGCGATTGGTATAGTTAGAGGCATCATCTACTGCCTCGTCGGCGAAAATATAGTTGGGGTGAAAACTCGCCAGCTGATAAACACCTTCAAAACCGGCATCTTCCAATGCTTGCTGTGCCCTGTCCAGCAGGGCCAGATAGTCATAGAAATCACCCCAACCATCGACAAGTACCAATAATGTCGTTTCGGTGTCAGCGTGCTCATCAAGAAAATGCAGCTCATCGAGCAACGCGGCAATGGCTTCTTTGCTTTTACGTCCCTCCAGAACACGGTACCGCACGCGTCCCGCATCGAATTCACGCTGGGCAAAGGGGCAGAAGTTATGAGCAATCACAACTTCCTGCAGCCAGCGACGGACTTTCTCAACAGACACAGCGTTTTCTAACTCCTGTGCCTCATTGTCCACGTCATCGCCCCAGATAATCATTGGTGTGTATTTTAACTGATTACACGAACAACAATCGGCTTCGTCAATAATAAAGTCCAGCTAAATGGTTGACGAAGCTTCAATAGCCCCGGCTAGCATAAGGACAATCGTATTGGCTGAATCTTTCAGCCATGCCTGTTTAACCGGCTTCAAACCAGAACAACATTCGCCGTTTTCAGGCAATCGCCCCAGATTTACGCAGACTGGCCAACTCATCAGCACTACAGCCAATCGACCCCAACAGCTCATCAGTGTGCTCACCCAGTGCCGGCGATGGCATACGCACGCCAGCAGGCTCATCATTAAATATAGCTGGGGGGCGCGCCTGGCGCATGCGTCCACCACGGGGATGATCGTATTCGATAATAGAGCCAGAATGGGCGACTAGCGGGTCTTCTAATACTTCGTCAAAAGTACTGATCGCCCCGCAGGGAACGCCCTCAGCGGCCAAGCGAGCCACTAAATCGGCACTTGTGAAAGAGACGGCTTTCTTCTCAATGACATTGAGCATTAGGCTGTAATTGGTAAAGCGTTCAACCAGCGTATTGAAACGAGAGTCTTCCAGTAATTCAGGCATATCGAGAGCCTTGCAAGCACCTTTAAACTCGACATCACCAACGATAATCGTGGTGACGTAGCTATCTGCCGTTTTCACGACGCGGTAAAATTCAGAGATGAGAGGCTTGGGCTGGAAGCCCTCATCACCGACAAAACTGTGATTCCAGTACACGTCGGCCCACAGAAAAGCCAAACTGGCATCGAGCATGGAGACATCAATTTTATGTCCGCCAACGGTGCCGCGCTCACGGGCAAACAGGGCCGATGAAATGGCCTGGGCTGCGGTGTATGCGGCAATTTTGTCACTGGCAATGGTCTTCACTAATTCGGGGGCATCGCCGCCTACGCCCTGAGCGTGAGCAAAGCCAGAGGCACCCTGAATAATCGGGTCATAAACACGCAAGCCTGCGGCGGGGCCATCGGGGCCGAAGCCTGAGATAGACAAATAGATAAGATCCGGATTGACTTTATGTAGCTCATCAAAGCCATAGCCCGAGCGCTCAAGTGCGCCGGGGCGGGAATTCTGCACGAAGACGTCAGCCGTTTTAATTAAATCGTAGATAAAAGGTCTCACGCCCTCATCCTTTAAATCCACGGCAATGGAACGCTTATTACGATTCATGTAGCCGTTGTAACCCGTAACACCACCGCGAACCCCACCAACATGGCGCGATGGATCCCCGACTTCGATAGTTTCCAGTCGAATCACATCTGCACCCTGATCGGCCAACAGACCCGTCGCCAATGGCCCAGAAGCATTGGTTGTGACTTCAATTATTCGAACGCCTTCTAATGGCTGCATTTCTACTCCCCTGATTCTTGGATAAATAATTTTTAAACCCGCATTCAACCTTTTGCAGTTGAAATAAGCAACTATTGACAGCACCAAAATCCACCAGGAAAGGAGTAGACCTCAGTGTTAGCGGTTGTTACTCAGAAACTGATCACCGTAAATATCGCCAGACTTGCTCATAAAAATCAACAATTTCACCGGCCAGCTCTAAGGCTTCATTATCCTCATCGTGCTCGAGTATACGCTCGCTAAAGGCAATATTTTGCCAATAGCGACTAGCGCCAATAGCCTCGATCAAAGGCAGACCTGCACCAGCGTACTCCCAGTCGAGAACGATTAATTGCCCACTGACATTTTCAATAATATTGGCGGGGGTTAAATCATGGTGGCAAAGCACAGGCTGCTGAATCGCCGCCTGAAAAGCCGACAACCGAGATTCGATACTGCGGTACAAACGTTGAGCGCTCATCGGAAAGGGTTGATCGCTTTCGCGCAAGCGATGCCAGTAGTTGCGCACATGGGCGCTGTAATCAAAACGGGGGATGCCGGTACTCACTCCATGTATCTGCTTGATTAATTCAAGCAAGCTGTCAATCTTTCGTGGGTTGTCCAGACTATCGGGCTGCCATTGACGGCCCTCCACATACTGAGTCACTAGCACCCCCTGCTGTGGTTCGCAGTAAAAAACCGTAGGGGCGAAAGGTTTACCACTAATCCGTTCGAGAATTATTTGTTCGCGCTGTCGATCGATACCCAGACGTGCTGTATCGGGATTATTAATGCGCATTACTACTCTTAAGCCACCGGCTTTGAGCAAGTAATGTTGGTTGGTCAAGCCGCCCGGCAAGCGACGAATAATAACCGGTGGAGAGTCCAGTGCCAGGCGCCACTGGGGCCAGGTATCAAAAGCACTTCGAATCGCACGAGAAAGTGGCATTGCTTATTGTTATCCAGTTTTCCATCAGTAACGATGTATCAATTGGTGATAGCTCTTATCCACACCTATCGACAGCTATCTTCCCTTATTATCGGCTTAATGCTGCCAAGCCCTCTGACTTATCCGCAGCCATACGCTTACGCCATGCAAAAAAGCCAAACGCTACAATAATCACATAGGCGAAAAATAAAAGCGATGTCAAATATAGACCTCGGTCGACATAGAGAAAAATGGAAACAGCATCGATAACAATCCAGTAGAGCCAGTTTTCAAGAATTTTTTGCGTCACCATCCAGGTTGTCAGCACACTAGCCCAGGTGGTAAAAGAATCAAAATAAGGCAGAGCTGCCGCGGTGGTGTGGACTAGCAAGCTGCCCGATACTAGGGTCAGGCCGGCGATAAGCCCCCAGGCCAACAAATGATTTCGCAATGGCCAGGCACTTATCTCGATAGCTTTTTTATCGGGCTTATTAACGGCCTCCTTACGACCCCGCCATTGCCACCAGCCGTAAACGGCCATGACCATGTAATAGACATTAAGAGCCGACTCCATCAGTAAACTGACATTCCAGAACAGGGCGGTGAAAATTGCTGTACTGGCAAAAGCACAATACCAACAGAGACTATTTTCTCGCAATGCCAATAAGAGATAGGCAATGGCCAGTAGTACAGCGACCAACTCCCAGGCCGAAGTGGCGAGCAATTGCTGCTGAGCGGTGCTTAAAAAATCGAGCACTCAAAGGGCCTCGTAATCGAGAATAAATTTAGTCACAAAAATCGCCTTGCCATATTTCTCATGACTCCACACCATGGCGTCTTGTAGCGCCTTCATTACCTTCTCTTGCTCACCCGTAATCACTGTGCAGGTCGGGAAAGTTTCAATCTGCAAACCGGCGTAACTATTTAGTTTTTCGATAAAGGCATCAATTGGTGGAATATAATTTTCCGCCAGGGGATACATACTGATTTCTGCACTAAGTAACATAATGATTTACCTCCTAATGATTAGACTGCGTATTGATACCAGTACACTTAAAAGCGGTACGTCGCATTAGCGCCAACAACGCGTGGCTCGCCATACTGTACGTACTCTTCATCAGCAAAAAACGTACGGGGATCATTGCCAAAATAAAAGCCGCGAGTCGCGTAATCTTCGTCGGTGAGATTGCGTGCCCATAGTGTTATATCCCAGTGTAAGCTTTGATAGCCAAAACTGGCATTGAATAACTCGTAACTATCAGATTGCTGATCATGGCTGTCGGAGAAGTAAAAGGCGTCTTTACCTTCGGCTTCAAGACGGGCATAGAATCCATCTCCAAAGTCAAACCGTCCGCCGATATTAAATTGATAATTCGGGGCGTGAGCCTGTTCACGGCCACTTTTGTCAAGTAGGCCGCTAGCGCCTTTGACTGTAAAGTTTTCAATTTCAGTGTCGAGCCAGGCAATATTGAGAAACAACTCCAGTTGTGGGTTTAACTGCCATAGAGCCTCAAGCTCGAGCCCAATATTTTCGCCACTGGCAGCGTTATCGATGTAATCGACAAAGGTAGGCCCTTCGTTGTACCAGCCTTTCAATTGCATATCGTCGCGGTCCATAAAAAAGGCTGCCACTCTCAACTGCACTGTGTCATCGAAATAACGACCTTTTAAACCCAACTCATAATTCAGCAAGGTTTCGGTATCGAACTCCAGGCGCTCATTCAAAAAAGAAATAACAGAGGGGGTAAAACCGTTACTCGCTGCCCGGCCCACAGCTTCGCCATTTACACTGCCCGCTTTGTAGCCCCGAGACACTAGACCATAAACCAGAGTATTGTGGTCAAGGCTGTATTCGAGACTGATCTGTCCTCCCCACAGGTCATCATCCGGTGAAGCCTTCACGGCGCGATTGTCTTTATAATCTGCCTCGAAGCGCTCCCAGCGTCCCCCCAGGGTCAGCGTCAAACGCTCACTCAAGAGCGTCGACAATTGTCCGTAGAAGGCAAGGTTTTCAGTCTCATAGCGACTATCAAACTCTGCTGGGCTATACAGCGCCCAATCGAAAAATGTCCGCTTTAGGTCTTCATCTTTCTGGTCAAAATAGACACCCGCGACCCAATCGGTATGGCCCATCAACTGACCGGCCTCAGTTGAGGTAAAGCGCATTTCAACCCGACTGGCATCGCGGTCGCGGCGATAGTGATCCGTAGAAGAGTACTCCCAGCCATCGCAGGCTGTGCCGGCGCAAAGACCGCTGTAGCTCCAATCTTCGTCATAACTGTATTCAAGGTTGGAGTCAGACCAGCTCACAAGCGTTTTCAGTTCGAACGCGTGATGTCCCATCCAGGTACTCGATAGCGCAAAGGCCGTCGTTTCCTGTCGGTCATGACCGGGCTGATCGGATAAGGTATGGCGTGTATTGTCGAGCGAAAAGGCATCGTAGCCGTTGTTGATATCGACATAAAAAGCAGTGAGGTCAATACTTAAATCCTCATTCACTAGCCAACGCAATTTGCCCCGCGTACTCAGCTCATCAATATTATTCGTATTGTCCCGGCCGAGGAAATCATTATCAATATAACCATCACTGCGCTTTTGCTGGACAGCCAGGCGCCCCAACAAACCTTCAGCCAATGGCCCGCTGACCACAGCACCCATATTCCAGCTGTCGTAGCTCCCATAACCCGAGCTGACAAGAGCTTCAAACGCTTCAGTCGGATCATTGGAGCGAATATTGACCATACCTGCCAGGGCATTCGCACCGAAGCGGGTCCCCTGGGGACCACGCAGAATTTCCACCTGCTGCACGTCAAATAAAGTTGCCGCACCACCCATGCCACTCACGTCAACATCGTCAATCAACATACCGACAGAAGGATTGACTGGGTCGACAAATTGGCTGCGCTCACCAATACCTCGAATTTGCAGATATCGTCCTCGCGAGGCACCGCTGGCGAAATTAACATTGGGAGCCGCGTTGAGAATATCTTGCAGATGTTCCCCCCCACGCTCGGCGATGATTTGCTGGTCGAGCACGGTCAAACTGGCAGGCACGGTGAGAA
Source organism: uncultured Gammaproteobacteria bacterium (assembly GCA_913058345.1). Lineage (GTDB taxonomy): Bacteria > Pseudomonadota > Gammaproteobacteria > Pseudomonadales > Porticoccaceae > Reddybacter. The sequence goes on along the minus strand of CAJXQR010000006.1, from coordinate 161,421 downwards.
TATCGAGTTCGCGAAAGGTCGCGGTGACCACAACTTCCTGTAATGCATTTTCCTGTAGTGTATCGACGCGGAGTTCTTCAGCCAGGACACACATGGGCTGCAGGCTCAGCAGAGTTAAGCAGCGCATAAAAAGGTGAGGTGTTTTCATAGGAGTCTCCAAAAAAACAAAACAGGAGACCCGAGGTGCGTTAAGAAGAGGTGCGTAGAAAAGAGATGTTTATAAAAGCAAAATTTTGACAACCCTATTCCTACGCCGGCACTACCCGGATCAGGTTCAAGGGTTCACCAACTCCATCACATCGCTGTTAAGAATTGCTGTCTCAGGCCTTAGCCACCCCTTAGGAGTTCGCAGTGGTATTTGCGAGGCATGTATTCTAAACGAGTTTGCCGATAGCGCAACGGGCAAAATTATTGTCCAATCTGCGTTTATCGCTGTTTGACCATTGGCAATGGAAAATGGTCATCGGTATAATTGCGCTCGCCTTGGCGCAGGCCATGGGCTTTACGCACTGTTTAAGTCTCCATCGGCACCCACGAAAAGGCTATTGTTAGGCGGCCTTGGCAACCCACGTTTACATCACTAGAAGCAACCAACAGAAGGCATCGCACATGAGTTACAACAGTATCCCCGCTGGCAAAGATCTACCCAATGATATCAACGTCGTCATTGAAATTCCCGCCAACCACGCGCCGATCAAATATGAAGTTGAAAAAGACTGCGACGCTTTGTTTGTCGATCGTTTTGTTGCCACGCCCATGTTTTACCCTGCCAACTATGGTTACATTCCACAAACATTGTCTGAAGATGGCGATGCTCTCGACGTACTCGTGGTGACACCCTACCCCGTGGTACCTGGCTCTGTAATTCGCAGCCGTGCTATTGGTGTACTCAACATGACTGATGAGTCAGGTGTTGATGCCAAGTTGATCGCTGTTCCCCACAGCAAGCTGACCACTATCTACAATGATATTGAAGAAGCCACCGACCTGCCCGAATTGCTGCTCAAGCAAATTGAGCACTATTTTGAGAACTACAAAGATCTCGAAACAGGCAAGTGGGTAAAAATTAGCGGCTGGGGCCCCAAAGCGGATGCACACGCTGAAATATTGTCTTCGCGCGAACGCTATGTCAAAGACGAAGCGTAACCCTTACTCGTTAATGCTTCATTAGCCTTCTCGGCTGATAAAAAAACCCGGTGCATGCCGGGTTTTTTTATACCTGACAACTCAGTGCAAAGCTGTTTACTTGAAAGATTTTTATTGCAGAATCTTTTGTCTCAATGTCTAGTTTTGCGGCTGTAAGCTCAACGCCAAAATGCGGCTAATGTGTGACAGGGGATAGCCGCTATCCTGCTGAAAACGATTAAACACTGTTTGTACCTTGAGTAAATCCCGTTTTGAGTTCGGGCTCAAAGTATCTATTAATTGATGGTTCAACAACACGGCACTGACATCTTTAGTCAGCATAAACGTATCCTTACCCATCAAGCGCAAAAACCCAGGCCCCGTATTACCACCTAATCGGCTACCGCGCTTTTTCAGCTCAAACCACAACTCGACGATGGACTCTTCAGGCCAGTCGGCAACATAAGCCGCAAAGCTACCGTGGCTACGCTGAATATCACAAATATACAGCGCGTTATCGCGCACCGATTGTATCTTGGTGCGATGACGCACAATGCGCGTGTCCTGCATTAACTCATCAATGCGGTCATTGGAATAGTTCGCCAATGCCAGCGGCACAAAGCCAGCGAAAACAGTTTCAAAATCCGGCCACTTTTTCGCAATCACCTTCCAGGAAAAGCCCGCCCGAAAAACACAGCGCGCCATAGCCGACAAATAACGGTCATCGCCCATGGCCCGCAGTGTTTGCGCCGTATTCACCTCTGGTAACAAGCTGATAACCTTGTCTTCGCCCCAATTGTGCAGGGCTGTTTCGTACAGTGTTTGAAAGGAAACCATAGGGTGTGGTTACTCGTGTTTACCTAACTAAAGAACACAATATAACCGTGTTTAAATAGCAAATACATCGCCGATCTTTTTTTGCCTTAATGGTTACGTTAATGGTTGAAGTAAAAGCCGGTTGCAATCGCCACCACTGCCACTAAAATCCTCAGTCCGCACACAGGCCGAGCAAACATGAATATTCGCGACACACTGATCCACCACGTCAGACTGGCAATGACAGCCGCTGGTATTCCCCCCGAGTTGCCCGCCAATATCGCGATCAGCACGCGACCGGAGTTTGGTGATTTTCAAGCCAATGGGGCTCTTGCTGCCGCCAAACAATTGAAACGCAAACCCCGTGACCTCGCCGCTGAAATCGTCGCCAACCTCACCCTGGACGGCATCGCCGATAAAGTCGACATTGCCGGCCCCGGTTTTATCAACATTCATCTTAGCGATGACTATCTTGCCACAACGCTGAATCAGACCCACCCTGCGCAAGCCAGTGCCCCCGAGCAAATACAAACAGTGGTCATCGACTACTCCTCGCCCAACCTGGCGAAGGAAATGCACGTCGGCCATCTACGCAGTACTATTATTGGCGACGCCATTGCCCGGGTACTCGAGCACCTCGGCCATACGGTCATTCGCCAAAATCACATGGGCGACTGGGGCACTCAATTTGGCATGCTGATCGCCGAACTCGAAGAACAACTGGGTGAAGGAGAGAAACCTGAATTAGCCTTAGACGATCTCGAAGGCTTTTATCAGCAGTCTAAACGCCACTTTGATGACGACCCGGCCTTTGCAGACAAAGCGCGCCAATATGTTGTCAGCCTGCAATCGGGCGATGCCCACTGCTTAGCCCTGTGGCAGCAGTTTATCGATATTTCTATCGCGCACAGTGAAGCACTATACCGCCAACTCAACGTCACCCTCAGCCATGAGCATATCCGTCCCGAGAGCGCCTATAACGACGACTTATCTCAAATACTGACCGATCTGCAAAAGGCAGGACTGGCCTGTGAAAGCGAGGGCGCACAAGTCGTATTTCTCGACGAACTGGCCGACAAAAAAGGCAATCCAAGCCCGGTAATTGTGCAGAAATCCGACGGAGGGTTTCTCTATGCCACCAGTGATCTGGCCGCCCTGCGCTATCGCAGTCAGACCTTGAAGGCCGACCGCGCACTCTACTTTATTGACGCTCGTCAAAGCCTGCATATGAAGCAGGTTTTCATCGTTGCCCGCAAAGCGGGTTTTGTCGATCCGGCAATGAAACTCGAACATCTCCCCTTTGGCACCATGATGGGCGAAGACGGTAAACCCTTTAAAACCCGCAGTGGCGGCACGGTTAAACTCGCCGATTTATTGGCCGAAGCCGTAAAGCGTGCAGAGCTGTTAATTGCCGAAAAAAATCCCGAACTCGACGCAGCAACCCGCAAAGAAATCGCCCGCAAAGTCGGCATTGGTGCCGTGAAATATGCCGATCTCAGTAAAACCCGTACTAATGATTATATTTTCAACTGGGACGCGATGCTCAGCTTTGAAGGTAACACCGCACCCTACCTCCAATACGCCTACTCACGTATTTGCAGTGTCTTTCGTAAAGCAGAATTAGAGCGGGGGCAGGTCACAGGCGAAATTTGCATCACCACCCCCCAGGAAAAAACCCTGGCCTTAAGTTTACTCAGCTTTGACGAAACCCTAAAAACTGTTGCCGAAGATGGCTACCCACACACGCTATGTAACTACCTTTACGACCTCGCCAGTGCCTATATGAGTTTCTATGAACACTGCCCGATATTGCGTTCAGATATTGATGAAGCGACGCGTGCCAGCCGTCTACAATTGAGTCATACCACAGCGAATACTTTGCAAAAAGGTTTGGAATTATTGGGTATTGAAACCATGGAGCGCATGTAAGTCGGCGCCAGCCGATAGAGGAATATATGGGGTGCTAATAACCACGCAAGGCCGCGCCCCCCTTGCGGTATAGCTTTAGCGTCGGGCGACTACACGCCATATCTATAAGCTTCGGTGCCACTTCTGTGTCCCAGGTTTGAAGCCTCAGCAAGCCTGGACGTAAACTTTATCACCCTCACTCTCACAAACAGAACTCAGCGGTTTGTAACAACAGATTTTGAGCTAACATTCATCATAAGTGTGCATTAACACAGCTCCCATTGTCATTCGTCAAAACACAGTGTCGCCAGACCGTGCCATAATCCTTAAGAAGCTGAATCGCAAGCAACGCGATTCGTCCGCAACAACGAGGAAAGCCGTCTAGCGATGACATCAACGACAACATGGGTACTACGCACAGCGGTCATTACCGCACTCGGGGTCATTCTCTTCTTAGCCTGGCAAGCACTACAGCCGAACGGGCTACCTGAGGGTATAGCCGGCAGCAATGGCCGGATAGAAGCCGTAGAGATTGACCTGGCAAGTAAAACACCGGGGCGCATCGCCGACATTTTCGTTAGCGAAGGTGACTTTATTAAAGCCGGCCAGGTGTTGGCAAGAATGGATAGCCGTGTACTGGACGCGCAACTGCGTGAAGCCCAGGCCAATTTACAGAAGGCAGAAATTGGCGTGACCACCAGCCAAAGTCGTATTACCCAGCGTGAAGCCGAAAAAGCTGCGGCCCAGGCCATTGTTGCACAGCGTGATGCTGCACTGACTGTGGCACAAAAACGCCTGACCCGCTCCGAAGAACTTGCGTTAAAAGATGCCGTTTCTCAATCGGTACTCGATGACGATCGCGCACTTTTCCTCAGCGCTAAAGCCGCTGTCAGTGCAGCGAAAGCTCAGGTAGCGGCGAGCGAGGCCGCCCTCAGCTTCGCCAGGTCTCAGCTGATTTCAGCCCGAACTGAAGTTGCTGCGCAAACGGCTTCAGTGGAGCGCATTCAGACAGACATTTACGATAGTGCACTCAAAGCACCACGTGATGGCCGTGTGCAATATCGCGTCGCCCAGCCGGGTGAAGTTCTCAGCGCAGGTGCGACAGTGCTCAATCTGGTGGATCTTAGCGATGTCTATATGACGTTTTTCCTGGCCACCGAAAATGCCGGGCGCATTCCCCTCGGCGCAGAGGTGCGCATCATTCTCGACGCCATACCCCAGTATGTCATGCCCGCCAAAATATCCTTTGTGTCATCGGTGGCCCAGTTCACCCCCAAAAGCGTTGAGACAGCCGAAGAACGCCAAAAGCTGGTCTTTCGCATCAAGGCACAAATAGACCCGACACTATTACGTGAGCATATTGAACAGGTGAAAACTGGCGTACCTGGCATGGCTTATGTGCGCATTGAAGATCGCCCCTGGCCTGCCGAACTGCAAATCAAGTTGCCAGAATAGACATGACTCTGCATCAAAACAGCGCTACAACACGTTCTGTCGCCGTCGCTAGCCTTAAGCAACTCACTTTGCGCTACGGCAAGGTGAGTGCTCTCGACGGTGTGAATCTGGATATTCCCGCCGGTTGCATGGCTGGACTGATCGGCCCCGACGGCGTAGGTAAATCGAGTTTGCTGGCACTACTTGCAGGTGCCCGAGTGATGCAAGAAGGGCAGCTGGAGGTACTCGGGAGTGATATGCGCTCTGCCAGGCTTCGCCGACAAATCTGCCCACGTATTGCCTACATGCCCCAGGGTTTGGGTAAAAATCTCTACCCCTCGCTGTCAGTCCTTGAAAACATCAATTTCTTCGGTCGTCTCTTTGGTCACGATGGCGAAGAGCTGGCTAAACGCAGTGCCGTACTGACGCACGCCACAGGACTCTCTCCTTTTCTTTCGCGACCTGTCAACAAACTCTCCGGCGGCATGAAGCAAAAGCTCGGCCTGTGCTGTGCCTTAATTCACGATCCCGATTTACTCATCCTTGACGAACCCACGACGGGTGTAGACCCCCTGTCGCGTCGTTTATTCTGGGAATTAATTGATAATATTCGCCAGGAACGCCCCCAGATGAGCGTACTGGTCGCCACCGCTTACATGGAAGAGGCCTCGCACTTTAACTGGCTGGCAATGATGGATGCCGGGCACATATTAGCTACGGGCACACCCAACGAACTACTTGAACGTACGGATACCCACTCGTTAGAAGCAGCGTTTATCGCCTTATTGCCAGAGAAAAAGCGTCGCAATTATCAAGCCGTGGATATTCCTCCACTGGCACCTGATGCCACCAGTGGGGCCGATTTTGCCATTGAGGCAAAAGACCTGACCATGCGTTTTGGTGACTTCACCGCCGTCGATCACGTCAATTTACAGATACAAGGCGGAGAGATTTTCGGCTTTGTCGGCTCCAATGGTTGTGGCAAAACCACCACCATGAAGATGTTAACGGGGCTGCTGCCACCCAGCGAAGGGCAGGGCTACTTGTTTGGACAGGAGGTCAACCCCCGCGACATGGCAACCCGTCGTCGAGTCGGTTTTATGACCCAATCTTTTTCTTTGTACAGCGAGCTAACTGTTGTGCAAAACCTGACGCTGCATGCGCAGCTGTACCATGTACCGATCGACCTTATTCCAGGGCGGGTGACAGAAACCCTGAAGCAATTCGATCTAGAGACAGTCTGTGATAACCTGCCCGACGCTCTACCCCTCGGCCATCGTCAGCGCTTGTCGCTCGCAGTGGCAATGATTCATCGCCCTGAAACCCTCATTCTCGATGAACCCACCTCGGGTGTGGATCCCGTTGCCCGTGATGCCTTCTGGAATTTACTGGCAAAATTATCCCGGCGCGATGGTGTGACTATTTTTATCTCGACTCATTTTATGAATGAAGCCGAGCGTTGTGATCGAATCGCATTGATGCACGCCGGCCGAATATTAGCGACTGACAGCCCGGCAAAACTATGTTCTGCGCAGCACGTTGATAGCCTCGAAGATGCGTTCGTCAATTACCTCACCGCTGCAGGTGCAGGCGATCAACAAAAGGGCACACAAACATCCGCCGACACGCAGCCTGAACCACCCCTTTCTCAGCTCACCTGTCAAGGCGATAGCAGCCTGTACGGTTGGCGACGTCACTTCAACCCGAGGCGCATGGGAAGTTACGCACGCCGCGAAACCCTGGAGCTCGTTCGCGATCCCTTGCGCCTAACCCTGGCGCTATTAGGCAGTGTCATCCTGATGTTCGTCATGGGTTACGGCATCACCTTCGATGTCGAAGATCTCACCTTTGCGGTGCTAGACCAGGACCAAACCACTCTCAGCCGCGACTACGCAATGAGTATTTCCGGCTCGCCGTATTTTACCGAACAAAGGCCGATCACCAGCTATGCTGATCTGGACCAGCGTATGCGCACCGGAGCCCTCAGTTTGGCACTGGAGATACCGCCAGGTTTTGCTCGTGATATTGCCCGTGGCCGACAGGTTGAAATCGGCGCCTGGATCGATGGCGCAATGCCCACTCGCGCAGAGACCGTTCGTGGCTATGTTAGCGGTATGCACGCCCATTGGTTGGGTATTAAAGCGCGTGAAGCCGGCTACACTGGTGCCGCTGGTGACAGCACACTGGCAGGGCTACTTACTATAGAAACCCGCTTTCGTTACAACCCGGGGGTCAAAAGCGTAGTGGCGATGGTGCCAGCGGTGATACCGCTGCTGTTAATGCTCATACCGGCGATGCTGGCGGCCTTAAGTGTCGTGCGCGAGAAAGAGCTGGGCTCAATCATTAACTTTTATGTAACGCCAACCACCCGTCTCGAATTTCTCCTTGGCAAACAACTCCCTTACATTGTGCTATCTGCATTGAGTTTTTTACTGCTCACAGCACTTGCCGTCACCGTATTTGGGGTCGCTATTAAGGGCAGCTTTGTAGCACTGGCAACAGCGGCTCTACTCTATGTCAGTGCCGCGACAGCCATCGGATTACTGATCTCGTCGTTTATGCGCAGTCAAATCGCCGCCATTTTCGGCACCGCCGTCATTACCATCCTGCCCGCCGTTAACTTTTCTGGGATGATGGACCCCGTTTCATCGCTCGAAGGCATGGGTAAAGTCATCGGCGAACTTTATCCGACGACCCACTTCCTGACAATTTCTCGCGGTACCTATTCGAAAGCGCTGGAGTTCGCCGACCTCACTGCTTCATTCACACCCCTACTCATCGCAACACCGATATTGCTCGGCCTGGCTGTCATATTACTTAAGAAGCAGGCGCGCTAATGAGCCCGGAGAATATTTTCCACCTTGGTCTTAAAGAGCTACGCAGTCTGACCAGAGACCCAATCATGCTAGTACTCATCGCCTACGCCTTTAGTATTTCCATCTATACGGCTGCCACCGCGATACCGGAGACCCTTAATCAATCGACTATTGCCATTGTCGATGAGGACCGCTCTCCCCTGTCAGCCCGTATTAGCAGTGCATTTTATCCACCGCATTTTGTGCCACCCGCATTAATTAATCGTGCAGAAATGGACGCTCGGATGGATGCCGGCCTCGATATTTTTGCGCTCAATATTCCTCCCAACTTTCAGAGCGACCTACTCAGTAATAGCCAACCGACTTTGCAGCTCAATGTCGATGCCACGCGTATGAGCCAGGCCTTTACTGGCAGTGGTCACATCCAAACTATCGTTAATGACGAAGTACGGGCTTTTGTGCAACGTTACCGCGACGTGAACACATTGCCGGTGGATCTCAATCTACGTATGCGTTTCAATCCACAGCTGGATAAAACGTGGTTCGGCTCCGTTATGCAAATTATCAATCACATCACCATGCTCTCCATCGTACTCACCGGTGCTGCCTTGATCCGCGAGCGAGAACACGGCACCATCGAACACTTACTGGTCATGCCCGTTACCCCTTTTGAAATTATGGGCGCCAAGGTTTGGTCAATGGCTTTGGTGGTATTGGTGGCGAGTGCTCTGTCACTGAAGCTGGTGGTTGAGGGTTTACTGTCAGTACCTATTCAGGGGTCGATACTTCTGTTTTTAAGTGGCACGTTCTTACACCTGTTCGCCACGACATCGATGGGTATTTTTCTCGGAACTATGGCGAGATCCATGCCACAACTCGGTCTGTTACTCATGCTGGTACTACTGCCTCTGCAACTGCTCTCTGGTGCAAGCACACCTCGCGAGAGTATGCCCGAGCTGGTGCAGCTGACCATGCTAGCGGCACCGAACACGCATTTTGTCGCCCTGTCTCAGGCCGTACTTTATCGCAATGCAGGGCTCGGCGTTGTCTGGCCACAACTGCTGGCCATAGCGCTAATCGGTGCAGTATTGTTTGCATTAGCCCTCTCGAGATTTCGCAAAACTATTGCCACCATGGCCTAAGAACAATTCCTGCATCACTGTTTGCGCAACAAGACACAGTCTCTAATCCTCTCTCTACAAGAAAACGGTATTGGCATTCACTCATTGCCTCGCAGTATTTTTGAGTGGGCAGGGCAAGCGCTCCCCTCCCATTTCCAGGTAACAGACCTTACTCACCGAAACAGCTAGCCACCATAAAACAGCGCGTTACTTAAGGCCAAATTCCCCGTTGTTCAGTCACTGCAACCAGCTTATCAAGCGCAATAGCTAATCCTGCCGTACGTAAATCCAGTGGATAGGCAAAATCATCTCTCGAGTGTTCACTTTCTTCTGTAGTCAACTGCTTCAGGCGTTCAACACTGGCATCAACCGCCTTATTCATTTTTTTCAATAACTTCTCATTGACTTCATCCAGCTCCCACTGCTGGTTTTCAAGGTTTTGCAACCATTCAAAATAACTCACCGTGACCCCTCCGGCATTGGCGAGGATATCGGGCAGCACCTGAATACCCTTGCTGGCAAGTATGCGATCTCCCTCGGGGGTAACTGGTGCGTTAGCCGCCTCGACGACCAGCTTCGCTTTAACGTCTTGCGCATTGTGAGCGCCTATTTGACGACTGAGGGCTGCCGGCACTAACACATCGCAATCGATTTCCAGCAGTGCATCATTAGTCGCACTCATCGTACCCGGCAAACCTATAAGCGAACCGTGCTCATGCTTATAGGCGCTCACCTCCGCTAGATCCAAACCCTCGTTATCGATGATACCGCCCTGGGAATCACTCAAAGCTATAATTTTGGCGCCCATACAGTGCATTTGTTCAGCAACGACAGCACCCACATTACCGAAGCCCTGAATTGCCACCCTGGCACCATCGAGGCTACTCAACCCAGGCACCATGTGCTTGGTTATAAAATGACGGGCGGCATAGCAAACGCCTCGGCCGGTAGCCTCTCGTCGCCCCACCGAGCCACCTAGTGAAACCGGCTTACCGGTGACGACTGCACGATTATTATTGCCGCTATGCATCACGTCATACGTATCGAATACCCAGCTCATGGTTTGTTCATTCGTGTATAAATCAGGCGAGGGAATGTCAATGTAGGGGCCAATATTCTCACCGAGCTCACTGATAAATCGTCGCGTGATACGACGCAATTCGTGGTGGGACAATTCTTTAGGATCGCAAATGACTCCGCCTTTCGCCCCACCAAAAGGCACTCCAATTAAGGCGCACTTCCAGGTCATTAACGTCGCTAAGGAACTAACTTCATCAAGATCGACATCAACGTGAAAGCGTATCCCACCCTTGCCTGGTCCTAAAGTATTGTTATGCAGCACTCGATAACCTTTAAAGACCTGTACCGAGCTGTCATCCATTTCAATGGGAAAGGTGACAGTAACTGCCCGTTTTGGGTAGCGTAGCACCTCAACAATCCCCTTGTGTATGTGGGCGATACGACACAAAGCGCGGTCGAGGTTGATATTGACAACAGTGTCGGCGTTACTATCTTCCACCCCGCTCTTTTTTAACTTAATGTGTTCCATAATCTTTAATCCCTCTCCTGACACCCGTAAACCATAACTTTATTCATCGCCTCCCGTTTCAAAGTCCAGGGAGTACTGATGCCCCATCTGATCGTGTGTTGAATCAGCAAAACGAAGGCCGATACCGAGTAAGCGAACGCCTTGCTCTCCTCGCCACCAGGCTTGTTCACATAAGCCCTGATAGCCCTCCAGTGTGATGCCATCGGGCAACTGCCGCTCTACAGTCGTGCTGCTAAAATCACTAAAGCGCATTTTTAAATAGTGCCGACTTACCTGATAAGAATCATCAACCTTTTGGTAGCGTGTTTGTAGTTGCTCAAACAAGGTGGCTAAATGGACAATGCACGTAGCGACATCGGGTAAATCATGGGCAAAGGTTGTTTCAACACTGAGGGATTTTCTACGCCGATCGACCCTCACTGGCCGCTTGTCGATACCCCGACTCAACTCAAATAAACGTTTGCCCAGCACACCAAAGTGCTCGGTCAACGTGATTAAACTGAGCCGGCGTAAATCTCCACAGGTTTTTACTTCAAGCTGATGCAGTTTTTTTTCGGTGACCTTGCCAACGCCAAATAACTTGCCTACCGGTAATACCTGCACAAAACCATCGACCTCTTGCGGGGTGATGACAAACAAGCCGTCAGGTTTGCGCCAGTCACTGGCTATTTTTGCCAGAAATTTACTCGGGGCTACACCGGCAGAAACAGTAATGCCAATTTCATCCTTGATACGAGTACGAATCGCCTCAGCCATTAAAGTGGCGCTGCCCTGGTAAAGTGTTGTGGCGCTAACATCCAGAAAAGCTTCATCGAGAGATAAGGGTTCAACCAGAGCGGTAAAATCAGCAAAGATCTCACGGATCTGCATGGCGATCTCGCGATACTTTGTAAAATTGGGAGACACAACAATTAAGTCGGGGCATAAACGCAAAGCGCGAGCTGTCGCCATCGCAGAGTGTATACCGTAAGCACGGGCGGCATAGTTGCAAGTGGCAATCACTCCCCGACGCTTAGCGTTACCACCCACAGCCACAGGCAACGTAGCCAGTGAGGGATCGTCACGCATCTCAACCGCCGCATAAAAACAGTCACAATCACAATGGATGATTTTTCGCTGCTGGCTCAGTTCAATCATCGCGGCGAACAGACTCAGAGCAGCAGTTATCAGTCATAGAAGTTACGGGCTCAGAGCTTAACGCTTACGCAACAGACTCAAACCATCAGCCACCGCTAGCAAGCTGAGGTCGACACGCTGATCATCTTTACGCAAGGCATTGAAGCATTGAATAGCCTGGGTGTCCTCGTCATCTGTCGATGTCTCCAAGACAGCTCCACCCCACAGGACATTATCGACGACAATAAGTCCGCCGGGACGCAATAGAGCCAAGGACAATTCGTAATAGTCGTTATAAGTGGATTTGTCAGCATCGATAAATGCAAAGTCAAAGCTTTCTGAATGCCCGTCATCCAATAGTGCCTGCAACGTTTGTGCAGCGGGCGCCAAACGTAAATCAATTTTATGGGCGACACCCGCTTGTTGCCAATAGCGTTGGGCAATGGCGCAGGTTTCAGCATTAATATCACAGGCGACAATCAGGCCATCATCTGGCAATGCCTCAGCAACGGCCAGAGTGCTGTAGCCGGTATAAACACCGACTTCAATCACTCGCTTCGCGCCCATCAGCTTAATTAACAGCCCCATGAATTGCCCCTGTTCGGGGGCAATCTGCATCCTCGCCATCGGCAACGTTGCGGTTTCCGCACGCAACTGTGTTAAAGCGCTAGATTCCCGAAGAGAGTTGGACAACAGGTAGTTATAGAGTGGCTGGTCAAGACGGGTGTATTTAGTAGACATCATTGAGACTCCTTATGTGGCCAGCTAAGGACTGACAAACAGCGGCATCTATGGTATTAAAATGCCCGTAATAAGCTATCAAGTGCAACATTTTAAGCAGCGTTAAACCAAAAAGGAAAGAGTCATGAGCGATACACTAAATTACGAAGGACGAGTTGCCATTGTCACCGGTAGTGGTGGCGGTCTGGGTCGTGCCCACGCCCTGTTGTTAGCCAGCCGTGGCGCCAAGGTGGTGATTAACGATCTCGGCGGTGACGTACAGGGCCGGGGCACCGACGGTAGTAACAGTCCTGCTGACAGAGTTGTCGAGGAAATTAAAGCGGCCGGTGGCGAAGCCGTCGCCAATTATGACTCTGTCACTGACGGTGAAAAAATTGTACAAGCCGCTCTCGACACCTACGGTAAGGTCGATATTCTTATCAACAATGCCGGGATCTTACGTGACACCTCTTTCCACAAGATGACAGAGGACGACTGGGACCAAGTCTATAACGTCCACGTAAAAGGCGCGTTCAAAGTTACCCACGCGGCGTGGCCACACCTACGCGACCAGCAGTATGGACGTCTGGTATTTACCGCATCAAGCTCAGGGGTCTACGGCAATTTCGGTCAAGCCAATTACGCGATGGCCAAACTCGGCTTATTAGGGCTCGCACAAACTCTCGCTCAGGAAGGCGGGAAGTACAACATCAAGAGCAACACCATCGCGCCCTTTGCCGGTTCGCGCATGACGGAAACCATTCTCGAAGAAAAAATGGTCAAAGCCCTCAACCCCGGTTTCGTCAGTCCACTGGTCGCTTATCTATGCCACGAAAACTGCCCCGTTAATGGCAATCTGTTCGAACTCGGCGGCGGTTGGTATTCACAGGTACGCTGGGAGCGCAGTGAAGGTATTACCTTGCCCCTGACTAACGGTATTAGCCTGGAGCAAATTGTCGATAATTGGGACAAAATCACCGATTTTTCCCGCAATACCGAACACCCTACTGTCGCACTGGCTGGCTTTCAAAAAGTTGAGCCGAATTTAGCAACACTGCCCGATTAATCCACGACAAAAAAAGACCCTTACCAACTCGCGGAGAAGAAGTAAGGGTCTATCTATCCGAGTCTGTCACCACCGCGTTAACCTCATCACGACTGTTGCAGACTCGCACTCACAAAAACTAAATTCGTAGCTCTAAGTAAAGTACGCGCCTAAGCCCAATAGTCAGAACAATGATTTTTTCAAACATTGACCTGACTGAGCCCAGTGAATTTATTATGGTCCATCATAAAGACACGGGGTTCATGATTAAGCGACAAGATCCGTTTTATAAGAAGAACACGGTAAGCCGTTATTAAATTTCCCGAATATCTGAAAGGAAACCTTCAATGGTTGACTTCAATTCCTCGCTATCCCCAGCCAGGCTGGCCGATGAAACCTGGACCTGCTCAGATGAACGGAGCACAGTTGCCGCACCACCTTGTACCTGAGTGATTTGACCACTGGCATCGGCTGTTCCAGAGGCAACTTGTTGAATGTTTTGTGAGATTTCTTGAGTCGCGAGGGCCTGCTGTTCAACAGCGCCCGTGACATTAATGGCGACTTCAGAATTCTCTTTTAAAGCCTCTCGTGTTTTTTCAACTGAAGTGACGACATTCTTACTAATTTCCTGCAAGCGTTTTATATGCTCAGAGATATCATTAGTAGCAGATGACGTCTGGTTGGATAACTCTTTGACTTCCGAGGCAACTACTGCAAACCCTTTACCCGCATCACCAGCACGCGCAGCCTCGATAGTAGCATTTAGCGCGAGAAGGTTGGTCTGTTCAGCAATCTCGTTGATCAGATCAATGACATTGCCAATATTCTGCGATGAACTTTGCAATTCAATGGCAATTTGAGCCGTCGAATCAATGGTATCCATTGCCTGCCCGGTAATCTGAGTAGAGTGATTCATTTGTTCGTTAATCCCGGCCACAGTCGACGCCATTTCTTCACTCGCAGCAGCTACCGTCTGCACATTTTGAGAGGCTTCAGACGCACCAGAGGCTGCGGCAACACTTTGTGCTTCCGTTTGTTTCGCTGTATCAGACAAAGTCACTGCGGCCTCTTCCATCTCGGTAATGGCAGTATTGAAGGACCTCATTTTCTGCAGGATACTTTGATCAAATTCAGCAATCCTGGACTCCAGTTTTTCGGCTCGTGCCTCACGGCGACGAGCGGCTTCTAACTCTCTCTGCTGTTCGGCCTGTTTTGCTTTTTCTGACTCTAGCCGCTGCTCTTCTTCGCGTCGGCGTGTCACTTTTTCAGCCTCTTTCGCTTCTGCTTCGAGACGAAGCCTTTCAATCTGTCCCTGCTTGAAACTATCCACAGCGCTTGCCATTTGCCCCACTTCAGAGCCATAACTCAGGCACGGAACTTCAACATCCAGATCTCCATCAGCCAAACTCAGCATAGTCTCATTCATGAGTGCAAGTGGCCTTGAGATACTTTTAGAAACGATAAATACAAAGACTGCAAGAAGGGCAAAAACGATGGCCACGATGCCGAATATGAGCACCTTGGTAAATGCAGCCATCGCTTTATCATTTGCATCAGCCACAATATTTGCAGTAATAATATCTTCAACCGATTTAATTAAATTAATCTTGCGGGTTGACATGTCATACCATTCTAGACCGGTATAACCCGATCCAGTCATATCACCACCTTCCATGTCGGTAATAAAAATACGGACATCCTCTGCATCAATAATTGCATCTCCGGTCACAGTATTTTCATAGGCTTCTTTGTTGGCAGTCGTTGCAGTACTGTAAAAAACAGTTAAAAAGGTATCTTGGGCACCCTTTAAGCGAAGGAATTCGGAATAAGATTCTGGTGTAAAAAGACCATCACTAAAAGCAGTAACAACAAGAGCACGTTCATTCGCACTCATTTCTTTGACTTTTAATAAAGCTGATAAAGACGAAAGTTTGGCACTCATTTCTGCACTCGAAGCAAGGCCCAACATTTGATCCACCAAGGCCGCTAAATCACCCTCCAGGGTCATGTAGCGAGCCCCCGCTTCTTCCGATAAAGGAACTAGCGGAGTCAGTGCCGTGCGCTCAACGTAGAGTAAGGCTTCTCGCCTTTCCACTTCACGCTTGAAAGCACGAAAATCTACGTTCAAAACAAAGTCCCGGACTTCTTGATACTTCCCTAAAGCATCAATAGCGGCATCTGCAGTCGTGACAAATGAAGCGCCATAGGCATCCAGATCACCACTCAGGGCTTGACTTAATTTCTCAATCGACTGGTCGGTAAGGACCCACTGTTCACGCAGTAAATTCTCAGTTTTTTCAGACCCTTCAGCGCCTATAAATGCGGCACTAAGGCCTCTCTCTTTTTGTGTTTCGTGGATGGCATTACCGACCAGCTTCGAAATTTCAGCCAAGCGCTCAATCTGCACATTTTGTTGATAATCTTTATACGCTCCGTAAGAGGTATAGATTAAAAATATGACCAAAGCGACAATAGGCCCAAAAGCAAGGCCGCCAATTCGGCCAGCAAGGCTATAGCGATTCAGGAACTCTTCAGCCCGAGCACCAAAAACCTCTTTCACAAACGTAACCATAGCCATCACACTCCACATTCTATTATTTTATAGGGTAGTATCATCCATGACCTTCACAATTCATCACGCTTCCTAAAAGGGTATTGCACAATAAAGAAAATGTGCAATACCCAAATAAACTGCATATTTTAAACTCTTCTAAATACTTTAAACTGGTATCACTGGTCACCCAAATATTGCCAACCGTCTTTATCCTCTATTGCGTAACCGCTGGCACTAAAAAACCGACTTTACCAGTGCCATAGCGCGGAACCTCCACATTAAAAAACATTTGTTTCTCTATGTTTTTTAATAGCCCACTCACTGTTTCTGATAAACCCTCACTAGCCGGATAGAGCGTCGAGAACCTCAAGTGAGTGCCACCCCGCAACATAAAAAGTCGCGAGACAATATTCATAACCTCTTTGATATTCGCCAGCATCATATCTTCAGGTTTACCATCTTTTATAGCATCAGCGGCAACCGGTGGAGGCAACATGGTCATCGAGCTACCCATGTAAGCTGTAAAAGGAAGATCACAGGCGACCAGAGTAGCGGGAGCATCGTCATCATCGATATAGAGACCAAAAAATAGGTCATCGGCACCCATATCAACAGGATCACAGTCTTGAACCTCTAAATCGGTAAAAAGCATACCTAGCATATCTTTTAATTCTGCCTTTGATGGCGTACTAAAACTCACAAGCGGCCCCTCTCTGTTGGTTTTAGAAGAAAGACTTCAGTGCTTCATGCACTGATTCTTTCGTGAACGGTTTAGAAATGAGAAATTTGGCACCAAGATCTTCAGCTTTTGTGCGCATCTCATCTGACGACTCCGTCGTAACAAAACCGAAATCGACAGTAATACCTTCATCATTGAGGGCGGTTAGGAGTTCTATTCCCGACATATTAGGCATATTCCAATCACATAAGACGAGATCAGGAGAGTCGGATTTGATTTTATCAAGGCCCAACTGCCCATCAGCGGCCTCGATGAAATCTGCACTAAAACCTGCAGCTTTAACCATTTTCTTGACAATCATTCGCATGGCGACGCTGTCGTCAACAACAAGCACTTTCATCTACCAACTCCATAATCATTTCAGTAATCAAGCCAGCCTTATGTTACTGACAATCTCTTGAAAAAAAGTCCGAGCCGATCTCAGTTTTGAGATTATCCGACCTTTTCGTAATACACAGAACCTTGTTCATTTTTTTTTATAAAGTTACCAGGTTTATCATTGATAAACTCTGTTGCACCTATCACCAGAACACCACATGGCACTAGCATTGAAGCCAGGTTTTGAAACAACAAAGCCCTATCTTTATCTTCAAAATAGTTGACCACATTTCGACAAAATACAATATGGTATTCAGCCTTTATACTAAGAGGTTTCAACAAATTTTGTTTGCCAAACGTAACTATTGAACGGAGCTCAGGTTTAACCTGGTACCGACCATTCACACAATCAAAATAACGACTTATCCTATCCTCCGACAGGCCTCGCTGTACTTCAAACTTGGAGTATTCACCTCTGCGCGCAGCGGTGACGACTTTACTTGAAATATCAAACCCTCTAATCTCAACCATTGAATCAGACAGATCAAACAGAGTTTCCTTCAAAACCATAGCCATACTATAGGCTTCCTGGCCACTGGAACACGCAGCGCTCGCTATCTTGATTATTTTATTCTGATTTCTTTTTAGCAAGTCGGGTATAAGCTTGTTCTTCAGCAAATCGAATGGGTGCCCATCTCTGAAAAAATACGTCTCGTTCGTCGTAATGGCATTAATCAATGCCTGATTTTCAATTGAACTATCGACGGCAACTCGCTCTAATAGCTCTGTGTAGGAGCCTATAGAAAAATTCTGCAAAATCGGGCTCAATCGCGATTCAAGTAAATAACGTTTTGACTCATCCAGATTGATTCCTGTCTGAACTCTGACATGCTCAATCAACATGACCAACTCTTGATCTGTCATTAAGTGCAGCCCACTATCAACCATTCGTAACAACCTTGAAAAGTTGCAGAGAACATACCCAGATCAACGGAACAATACTGCCCCCGAACCCGTTTATAACTGAGCACTCAATCACTTTGCATTCATTAGCAACTTTAAGTTCAGCAGACATCCCTACACCCTTAACTCGTCAACCCTTTGACCCTTTTTATTTTTTTACAGTCGCTAATGGCTTTATGAATATTTTCGCTGGCTTGAGTAGCCTTTCAATAGCCGAAGCCATTTGATCAATGCCAACTTGTTGGTCAACAAGACCTGCCTCTTGCGCGGCGCGAGGCATGCCGTAGACAACACAGCTCTCTTTATCTTGACCAAGCACTGTCACACCTTGACATTTCATTTTACGCAAGCCTTCTCTGCCATCATGGCCCATCCCGCTCAAAATGACACCTAAAGCACGAGATCCATAAATTTCTGCTACGCTGGAAAAAAAATAATCAACGGATGGCTTACAAAAATTACTCGTCTCATCATCTGTAATTTTTATTTTAATGCCTGACTTTTCTTGTATTAGTTTCATTTGCCGCCCCCCTGGTGCTATATAAGCATAGTTAGCTAAGGGTATTTCGCCATCTTCAGCCTCTTTTACCGAAACAAGACTCACCTCATCTATACACTGAGCTAAGGTCCTGGTGAATACCGGAGGCATGTGCTGCACAATAAAGACAGGTACATCTAACTGTCCTTGCAATGCTGAGAATACTTTCAACAGCGCCTTCGGTCCACCCGTCGAACAGCCAATGACAATCGCTTTCGGTGCTAAACCCCGCTTACAAATTGTAGCTGACGTTATCGCTTTAGGTTCTGGCGACGCTGACTTTTTTACCGGTCCCGCTAATTGATTGACTTGTTGGGCTGAGCCTTCACGACAAGCCTTTCCCCTAGTTGGCCCAAGTTCTGGTCCAGATTCTGCACCAGATTCTGCAATAGGGGGTCGCAAACCGCACTCTAAGCTCTTGAGCTTCGTTTTTAATTGCTGGCTGATATCATCTTTGGCTCCTCCTCCACCCAACCTGACGGGCTTAGTGATAAAATCATAGGCACCTAACTTAAGTGCTTTAATGGCAACCTGTGCTCCCGATTGAGAGCAAGCACTAACGATAATTAATTTGGTATTTAATTTTCTCGCGGTCACTGCCTTAATCACATCCATCCCAGACATCACCGGCATTTCCATATCCAGTGTGACAACATCCGGTTTTTCAGCGATGATTTTTTCCATCGCAACTTTGCCATCACAGGCTTCACCAATACAGTGTACGCCTGGAATATCTGCCACAATACGTTTAATGACTTGTCGATACATTTTAGAGTCATCGACAACTAGAAGCCTCAAACTCATCATCAGGTATCGTCGATATCCAAAGTCTTTTCGAGATTAAGCATCGCCACAAGATCTTCTTCACGCCGAAATAAAGCGTGAAAAAAGTTACTGTCTGCACCATTAACCGTCGCAGGTACGGGAAAAAAGTTCTCACTACTGGCGAATACTGAATCTTCAATACCATCAACTAGCAGTCCAATCAGCTCTTCGCCAATTTCTACAAGAACAATATGTACGGCCTTTACATTACGTTTTATTGGCACGTTCATACGCTTGCCTAAATCGATTATCGTCACGATACTGCCACGCAAATTAATCACACCATTGACGTAGGAATACGCGGTGTGTACAGGGGTGATAGGAGGCGATTTAAAAATTTCCCTAACTTCAGTAATTGGTAAACCAATCGTAATTTCACCCACTCTGAAAACAATAATTTCAGTATCTTCCAAAAACAAAGCCTCACTCATCGTTTATTCTCTCCAACTAAAACCTAGGCGCTTACTGCACGTGGTTTGGCAAGACGTCGGCAAACATCCACTAACTGTTCACGGTCGAGCTTAATTTGATATTCATCAACACCAGCCTCGATTCCTTTTTTCTCAGCTGTTGCACCCGCTAGAGATGTGACAGCTACCAGAGGTAGGTCTTTGTATTTTGGTTGCGCTCTAATAGCCCGCACCATTTCCAGGCCATCCATATTAGGCATCTCTATATCTGTCAACACCATTGCAATTTCAGGATGGCTATGGAGTACCTCAAGGCCCAGTAAGCCATCATCAGCGGTAAGAACAATAAAACCGGCTGCCTCTATTTCTTTTTTCATTTGCGACTGAAAAAATGGCGAATCTTCAACTAGCAAGATAGTAAGGCCTGTTTCTCCATTACTTTTGCTCACAAGATGACCTGTCCACTCGGGGTCATCCAATTCAAGAATGCCGTAGAGATCAAGAAACTGTAATATTTCACCATTGACGATCATCGAACCTGCGATCCCCGCCCGCTTATGAGTACGGTTATCAATGGTGTCTCTATAATCTACGATATCTCTTATATCTGAAGCCATTAAGCCAATTTCTTCATTACCCACGGTATAAACAATCACATAAAATTCTTTAGCACTGACATCCAATGCCTGCGAACTAACAATTCCTTCTAGAGAAATCAGTGGCAAGATACCACCGCGATAACTAATGGCTTTGCGGCCACCTACATTTTGCAAATCCTGTGTTGAGAACCTTTCTATTCTTGCGACCAATTGCAAAGGAACTGCATACACTTCGTCTTGGGCGTGCTGAATAATCAGAATGGAACAAGAATCTACGTCACGTTCTACCTCGGCATCTCTGGCCCGCATATCACTATCTGTCTGCTGAGATTCACTCGCACCACTAAGTCGACGCACTCCGTCGACGTCGAGAATAAGAGCGACCGTCCCATCACCGAGAATGGTTGCACCAGAAAATTCATTACTGCCCCGAAAGTGCATCCCAAGAGGCTTAACCACAATTTCTGCGGACTCATGGAGCTCGTCCACGCGGATACCATATTTAAAGGCTCCCGCTGCGACAATGACGATATTCACACTACTGTCGGCGCTTTCTCTACGCTCAACACCGCGACGTAAATCTTTTGTCGCTTCATCGGAATTGTCATTTTCCCGACGATCCGATAGCCGGTCTCGTCGCTCTTCGTTCACTGCACCCGTTTCGGCATCAATATATGTTTGCGTCATATCGAAGAAATCACTGAGTTCGATCAAAGGCACAAGTTCACCCCGTAAGCGCAGCATAGCGACACCGCCAACATGCTGAATTCTCGTCTTGATCTCATCCGGGGCAATACCCACCATTTCCACCACATTGACCTGTGGAATGGCGAAGTTTTCTGTACTAATCCCAACCAATACACTCGGAATAATGGCCAGGGTCAACGGCAGCTTCACACGAATGGTTGTGCCAACCCCCAGCTCGGACTCTATATCGGCAACGCCACCAACTTTTGCTAAATTCTGGCGTACAACATCCATACCGACACCGCGACCGGAAATATCAGTCACCTCCTCCGCCGTCGAAAATCCTGGGTGAAAAATCAGACGAACAATATCTTTCTCACTCATTCGAGCGATTTCTTCTTCAGACATCATGCCTTTTTCGATGGCTTTTCTGGCTATTCTTTGGGGGTCAATGCCAGCACCATTATCGCTAACCTCTATGACAACCTGGCCCGCTTCATGGAAAGCATGTAAACGCAACTGCCCAAACGCTGGTTTACCCGCCTCTTTGCGCTGCGCTGGCGTTTCCAGACCATGATCAATCGAATTGCGCACCAGATGAGTCAGCGGATCGCCAAGAGCTTCAATAATGGTTTTATCGAGCTCTACATCTTCACCAAGAATTTCTAGATTAATCTGCTTGCCGAGTTGACCCGACAAATCTCGCACAATGCGTCGGAATTTACTAAAGACAATATCGATCGTTTGCATTCGCGTCGACATAATCGCGCGCTGCAATTGAGAGGTAATGGCATCGACTTTTTTCGCCGCTGGCTGCAAGAGGGAAGGATCACCTGTTTCAACACTCTGGATAAGGGCGTTTCGCGTCAGTACTAACTCACCTGCCAGCTCCATTAAGCGGTCAAGCAGTGACAAATGAACACGTATGCTTTGATCACCTGACGTTGCCGCCCCTTTTGCTGACGTAGCTTTAGTACCCGACGTTGTCGGTGTCGATGCCTCTGCAACGGCCTTGCTGACCGGGGCAGCGTCAGCAGGTGGAATGCTCTCTGCCGGATCAGAAGCAGTAGTTTTTGGTTCGGTAGCAGAGACTGGCTCCTCACTGCCAGTCTGTTCAGAATCAGCAAGATCTCCCGGAGAAAGCTCTTGCTCCTCCGCCTCCGCCACTGCATCCGATTCACTGGATACCTCAACGGCTTCCTCAGAGGCCAAGTCGCCTTTTAAGATTCCATCAAAAATAGATAAATGCTCAGAAATATCGTAGCCATTTGATGAATCCAGATTATCGACCATACTGGCGACCGTATCGGCACCAGCAAGCAGAGAGGACACAATCATTTTCGTCGTCTGCAGCTCACCTTTACGAATCAGATCGAGAATATTTTCCATGGAATGAGCAAGGTTTTGTAGATTGACCAAATCAAAGAAGCCAGCGCCACCTTTGATCGTATGCAAGGTACGAAAAACCCGATTCACAAGATCTTCGTCGAGCCCATCCATTGACTCCATAGCCAACAGATCATCCTCAATACCTGCCAAATGCTCTCTAGACTCTTCTACGAAAAGTTGAAGAACCTCTTCATCCATATCATCCATTTTGCAAACCCATTAGCCAATTTATTGTTCTGGATAAGTTACTCATGGGAGGGCTAACTTTTAGATCATCGAAACGGCGCCCCACCACTAACGACAGCGATAGGTAGAGACATTAATTACCACTGGTCGCTAGTTAATGCAGGCTATCATCAAACACCCCGGAAACTGGAGTGCCCTGGCCATATTATTATTTTAGAAAGTCAAACTTGAGAACCAACTATCACTTCTCTAGTGCAAACAAGATTTTAAGATCGACAACGTACTCTTTGATCGCCCCTGCTTCGACGTTTGCACGTTCAGCGACGACCTCAATAGACGTAATACCACGCAGAGTCGAATTGGCCCGTCGATAACCCTTTTCCAGCGCATCCTGAAAACTGACGGGGGATGCAGCACTGACATTGGAGACACTAAATACGCTCATCATTCTACCCTATAGGTGTAATAAATCGGGTGGCGTCATATCGAATTTCAGAAAGCCACGCACTCGATACTCCATCTCGCCATTCTCTGTTATCGTTACATTTTTGTTAATGACTTCAATGGTATGGATACCACGGAGCGTTTTATTCGCTCGCTGTAAAATACACGCCAGTGCATCTTCAAACGACACCATAGAGGTGCCAATTAACTCATTCGCTTTACCGTGACTCACCGTCGATTCCCTCCTGTTTTTGATACCTCATCAGTTTGCAATATGGCACCAGGGCCGGGGATAGCTAACAAGGTATAGTGAACGATCCCACCCAGCTCTCGGGTCCTCACAAAACCGCCATCAAGAAGCATGTCAAGATGACCCATTACCTCTGAGATTACCGCATAAAGTTGCTCTTCCCAAACTTTTGGGAAGAGCTGTTGACCCACCTCAAGTGGTGTCAACTCACCCCCTCGCTCAAGTATCTTCGCTATTTTCAGCAAGCGCCGTTCCGTCGACAGTTTATAACCCATAATCAACTGCCGATGATCCTGAAAAACATCACCATGGCTGGGATAAATATAACGAGCATCGTAGGGCAATACTTTATCAGCTGAGCGGTAATACTGAGACAGCGTATGAATTCGCTCAGCCTCTGGCATTTCAGGAAAATCCAATAAACAAACAGGTGTGACATCAGGTAGCAAATGATCACCAGAGAACATTTGTTGGCTCTCTGGCTGCCAGAAAACCACTTCTTCAGGACAATGTCCCGGCGTATGAATGACTTTTAAATCAAAGCCATTAATGGCCACAATATCATTATCTTTCAGCTCGCGATCAAGCTCACAGGGCTTGAAAATATCGGCGATATAGGCTCGGTAATCGTAGGCTTTGTCGTACATTTCGGCACTAAAGCCATAGCGCTGAAGGACCGCTCGCTCAACATCGATACGTTCGGGTGGTGGTAAAAAACTAGCGATGGTCGAGCTGACATTTTCATGGCCCCAAATCTCACAACCTGAGGTTTCACGAATGCGACTCGCCTGCCCCATGTGATCGGTATGAGCATGGGTGAGCAGTAGCAAAGTAATGTCTTCTATGCCGTACCCAAACTCATTCAGGCCTGCCTGTAAAGCCTGCCAGGCCTCTTCTGTGCCCACACCGGTATCGATCAGCACTAACTGATCGGAGCCTGATTCGGGCAAAATCACATAACTGTTGATATCACCAACGCCAAAAGGCGTGGGCGTAGGAATGCGTAAAATACGCCCGAAGCGTTTTACACCAACTGGTTCGAGGCTCATAGGCTCACTCTAAGCACAATTTAGCCGAAGGCGAACCAGATAATTAAGATCCTCTTTAGACAAACTAAGCATCACTTTTACCTGTCTCCAAATCTAGTACCTCAATGACTTCTGGCGCTTGATAGTAATCCGGGAAATCTTCTTTGACGACAGGGCTTTGCGGTGACCAGGTGAAGCAGCCATTGAGCATAAAAGGGGCCTGATCTGCTTCCATTTCACCGCGATCTGCCGGCGCTAAACCCATCAGCTCACGCGCATAATCAGCCGATAAGGTTTGAAAGGTTACCGTCGCCAATGGACCCAGTAATTCAGCGAGATGGGTGCAACCCAGCACACCACCCACCACTTCACGCACTCGTCTGTTCCAACCAGCGCCTATTTTCAGCCCTACAATACCTTGAAAATTACCCAGTACATCAGAGCAAATGGTATAGGGCTGCTCATCCATGACCACCTCAATAGCTTGCACAACCAGTTCCCGGTCAATCGTCAAACGTATCGACATATCATGCACCGGCAAGCCTGAGGCCACCGTACCCCGCCACTTATTCTCATAGGTATAGGTTTTCTTGTCGACGATGTGCGCCTCAATATCCCAGAGTCCATCTTCACGGTAATAACCCGTTAAATCGATGTTACGAGTGTGTAAGTGCTGTCGAGCTTGTGGTGGTGATAGAGGCATCAGTTAAAGCATTCCTGTTGTTTAAAGTTAAATTCTAGGGTGAGTGGCAAAGGCAGTCATCAGAGCGTGAGTACCACACGACGTTTAATCTTACCGGCGTTTTCAAGACCCGATGTGATGGGCTTCTGTCATGTACCCACGTCGCCGCCAATAACATGAAAGTCGCAATGGCACACACCCGATATACGCAGTAGTACGCCAGTGGACCCTACGTTGCGTTCGGGCAATTCCTCTATAACCAGTGGTTTACCGACATCATTAAATCTTGCCGTTTTCATTGATATCACCTCAAGAGGCTTAAGCCTTTATTTTCCCCCGATCTGCTGATTCAGCACCTGAGCTTATAGCGCTCACCATCGGCGACGATATAGCCCGCCGTGGGCGGTGAGAAATGAGTACCGATAACCAGCACCGGTTTATCCACATATTTGCCGTAAAAATCCCAACGCGTGTCGATAGCTTTCGGCGGATCATAATCGGCAAAGCAGGACCACTCGGGGCACGCCAGCTGACAGGGGTGGTGAGTCATATCCCCGGTAATCACCGCATCTTCACCACGGGATGAGATACGCACGCTAATGTGCCCCGCCGTGTGGCCGTGGGTGGGTTCAAACCACACCTCGTCGTTCACACGATGATCACAAGGCACCAGGTCGGCCAAACCGGCATCTAAGATCGGCTGCACCGAGTCTTCTAGCACCGGGCCAAAGTGCTCGGTGTCGGGTTCTTTTTCCCAGGCCTCCCACTCCTTTTTACCAAATAGATAGCGGGCATTGGGAAAGGTTGGCATCCATTCGCCATCAACCAGCATGGTATTCCAGCCAACGTGATCGACGTGAAGGTGGGTGCAAATAACATAATCAATGCTTTCACGAGGGTGGCCCGCTGCCGCAAGGTCTTCAAGAAAAGAGCCTTTGCGCATGGCCCAGGCCTCGGTAGTGCGCTCTTTATCGTTACCCAGACAGGTATCAACCATGATCTTCACACCCTGAGTTTCAATAATCAGGGCGTGGATACTCATTTTTAGCCAACCCCTGTCGGTAATAAAATTCGGGCTCAGCCAATCAATCGCTAATAGCTTCTCCGGTGTCGCATCCGGCAAGACAAACTTGCCGGGGACTGGGGAATCCTCTTCAATGATTTTAGTGATTTTGACATCACCGATCTGCCAATCCGCCATTTCTGCTCTCCTTCAATGTTGGTAGACATTCTGTTTAAGCGTTGCGGATCCATAGGCCACCATCAACCGGCATAATCACACCGGTCATAAAAGAAGCCGATGGCAGCGCAAAATTAAAGGTTGCATGAGCCACTTCCTCCGGGTCACCATAACGGCGCACAGCGACGCGACGCTTGGCAAAGGTGACCTTGTGTTCGTCGCTAATAAAATCAGTCAAGGGCGTTTTGATAGGACCAGGGCAAACACAGTTGGCGGTAATGCCTTCGCGGCCAAGATCAACTGCTAGCGACTTAGTAAAACCCACGACAGCATGCTTGGCAGCAGTATAAGGCCCTGCATGCTCAGTGGCACCAAGCCCTTCGGTGGAAGCAATGTTAATAATGCGCCCGTGCTCCGCTTTGCGCAGCATAGGCAGTGATGCCCGCACCATACGCTGCACCGAGTTGATCAGCACATCCATGCCAAACTGCCAGCGCTCTTCGTACTTTTCGCTATCGAGCTTCACAAACACGCCCAGACCCGCGTTATTGACGAGAATATCCAAACCACCAAATTCAGCGCCTATAGCATTTGTCACTTCGACAATGCGCTCGGCATCGCACACATCCAAAGCCCAGGCTTTAGCTGTACCACCAGCGTCATTAATCTCTTTTGCTACGGCTTCGGCTTTCTCCTGATCGCGATCGGTGACTGCCACCTTAGCACCTTCATCGGCGAAAAGTATCGCCGTTGCCCGCCCCATACCACTGGCCGCACCCGTGACATGAACCACGCTACCTTTAACCGAACGACTTAATTTACTGAGTCTTGCCACAATAGTTTACCTTTTGAATGAATATGACAGCCCAACAACCTATCTGCTGAGTCTGATTAATAAAAGAAAGAATGCAAGCTAATCCCGAAAACGG
The DNA here is from genome assembly GCA_913058345.1 of uncultured Gammaproteobacteria bacterium. GTDB lineage: Bacteria > Pseudomonadota > Gammaproteobacteria > Pseudomonadales > Porticoccaceae > Reddybacter. The sequence continues at coordinate 134,050 of CAJXQR010000006.1, read as the reverse complement.
CACTGGATCTAAACCGTTAAACACTATTTTAGAGCTTAGCTAAAACCTGCTTTAAGCGACTTTTTCAGCCGGCTGGCCAACCTCTGCCGCCTGCAGTACCGGCAGGCATTGATCGGCAAACAGCCTCATCTGCTTGTGCACAATGTCGTAAGGCAAGCCAGCATAAGAAAACGAGACATTAAAGGTCACCGGCCCTGCCAGTGCCTGAATACTGTTCATCTGGTCGATGCATTCCTGTGGCGTCCCAAAGATTTGATTATCTACGTAGAGATTGCCCATCGACTCAGAGCTGCGGTCACGCATCATACCGGCCGATTTTGCGTAGAACTCATAACCCTTCACATCGGTAAAATGGGTGCCATCCATTTCATAGTGGGCCAGGGCCGAAATCCAGTAATCAGTCATATATTTTCCCGCCAACTCGCGGGCGCGATCACCATCTTCGTCGACCATCACAAAAACATTGGCCACCACGGGTGGCGCCTCGCGGCCCTGATGCTTGAGAAAGGCCTCTCGATAGACGCGACAGTCTTCAGCCCGCGACTTCCACGGTGAAATGGCAAAGACCATCATGCCCAGACCCAGACGAGCAATAATTTCTGCGGTTTCAGGCGACTGGCAAGTCACATAGGTTCGGTCTACATAGGGTGGCAACGGGGCCGGACGAATATCGCGAGCAACTTGTTTGAAGTACTGGCCATCGTGATCTCTCGCTTTGCCCGTTTCCAGCATATCGAGAATCATTTGCGAGGATTCTTCAAAGATGCCCCGTGAGTCGTTCATATCAACACCAAAACCATCGTACTCTACCCGGCCAATGCCTCGACCTATACCCAGTAACAAACGACGGTCACAGAGGTTGTCGAGCATTGCCACATCGGTCGCAATGCGCAGAGGGTCTTTGTGCCAGGGGATAATAATCGCACCCGTACCCAGCTTGATCTTATCCGTTTTACCGGCGAGATAAGACAGCATTTCAATGGGATTAGGACACAAGGTATAGTCCGTAAAGTGGTGCTCCACCGCCCAAATGGAATCAAAACCCAGGGGTTCTGCCATTTCACAAACATCCAGCTCCTGCTTATACATATCGTAATCGGCCATGGGCAGATTACGGTGGTTTTGGAAGAGCATTAACACGCCAATATCCATAATAAACGCCTTATTTTTAGTGTTATAAGATAATAGGTTTAAAATTTTATTGGTCACTATCTTTACATAAGCGGTGTCTGCTAAACAAATCTAAATGATGCCCACAACCGCCCTGGTGTTAATTTTCAGCGTTTATCGAATGAGTACTTATCAGGGTCAATAACCCGCGGTGCCGCACACCCTAAACCCGATAACAGGTGAGGATCGCACTTGTCTAGAAGAGTGAATTTAAAAAACTCAGAGACGAAGAAGAGACTATGACAGCCTTTCAAACAATGAAAAAACAGTCTTAAGGCAGGACGTCGCCATCGTTAAAGCACGGCGACGTCACTTTAGAGATGACGCAAAAGAATGGCGTCGCACTTGTTGTGCAACTCTTAACCAGCGTTCACGAGACCTAGCCCTATCGCTGATAGAGATCAACAACTCCGCAAGCTTCGATTAGGCGCCGTGCTAAGAAGGTACGTGCTAACAGGTAGGAACCCGCCTAATGTTGATCACACTCGGCAAGAAAAGTAATCAAACTCTCTCGATAGGCATAGTAGTCAGGGTGTTCAAGCAAAGCTTTGCGCGTGCGGGGACGAGGCAGATCAATATCGATCACTTTGCCCACCGTCGCTTCAGGGCCATTGGTCATCATCACGACTCGATCGGCCAACAGTATCGCTTCATCGACGTCGTGGGTAACCATGACAGCGGTGAGTTTTGTGCGATCCCACACTTCCATTAACACTTCCTGCAACTCCCAACGTGTCAGAGAGTCGAGCATTCCGAAGGGTTCATCCAACAGTAACAATTTCGGTGACAGCGCAAACGCACGGGCAATACCAACCCGTTGTCGCATACCATTAGACATATCGCCCGCCTTCTTGTGGAGCGAATCGCCTAAGCCCACGCGAGTCAGATAATATTCAACAATATCATTGCGCTCACTTTGCTGGGCGTGGGGATAGACACTAGCAACCCCAAGAGAGACGTTTTCTGTCGCCGTCAGCCAAGGAAACAGGCTCGGCGCCTGGAAAACCACCGCTCGATCTGGGCCGGCAGAAACAACCTCCTTGCCATCGAGAATAATACCGCCATTGCTGATTTCGTTGAGACCGGCTGTCATTGAGAGTACTGTCGATTTTCCGCAACCAGAGTGACCAATGAGAGAAATAAACTCGCCTTTTTTCACCTTCAGATTAAAGTCTTTAACAACCGCAACGGGACCTTTTGGTGTGGGATAGACTTTATCGAGCTGGGTGTATTCAAGGTAACGCTGCTGACCCAGATTTTCTGTGGAGGGTTTGAGAGCCGTCTTGTCCGCACGCCAATCCGTGCTGGTATTGGGCCTTACAGACGGCAAGGTAATACTGCTTTCATTGCTGCTCCCTTCCACACCAATAGCCATCAGGTATTGAGTGATTTCAGCACGTAGTGCTTTAAAGGCCGCATCGTGATTCATCGCGCTACGATCACGGGGGCGCGGTAGATCCACTGTAAATTCTGGGCCAAAGGTGGCATTGGGTCCCGGTTTTAAAGGAATAATTCGATCGGCCATAATCAAGCCTTCATCGACATCATTGGTGATGAGGATAACGGTTTTCTTTTCCTGCTCCCAGATTTGTAAAATTTCGTCCTGCAAGTTGGCGCGCGTCAATGCGTCGAGAGCACTGAGAGGTTCATCAAGCAATAAAATGTCGGGACTGGCAGCAAGGGCACGAGCCACATTAACCCGTTGACGCATGCCACCAGATAACTCGGCTGGGCGCTTATGTAACGCTGGAGTCAGGCCCACCATATCGACGTATTTCAAGACCCGTGCTTGCCTTTCTTTTTTAGACTGGTGAGAAAATATTTGATCGACTGAGAGAGCGACGTTACCTTGCACGGTAAGCCAGGGCATTAAAGCGTAGTTTTGAAAAACCACGCCTCTGTCAGCATCGGGGCCAGTGATCGCTTTACCGCTTTTAGTGATTGTGCCTTCGTCAGTCTGTATTAAACCGGCAATGGCCGAAATAAGCGTGGTCTTGCCACTCCCAGAAAAGCCAACAATGGCAACGAATTCACCTTCTTTTATTTCCAGATTAATATCTTTCAGCACAGCTGTTTTGTCAGCACCTTCGCCATAGGACTTGCTAACTTTATTGAGGGCTAGAAGCGTCATTTCTTGATTTCCTATCTGTAGGGCGGCGTTTAAATATTGGTTTCACCGAAGGAGAAGATTTTTTGCAAGGTCATCATTACGCGATCAAGTGCAAAGCCAATCAAGCCAATAGTGAACACTGCAACCATGATGCGGCCCAATGAATGGGAACTACCGTTTTGAAATTCATCCCAGACAAACTTTCCCAAACCGGGGTTTTGCGCCAGCATTTCAGCCGCGATCAACACCATCCAGCCAACACCGAGAGAGAGGCGCAAGCCGGTAAAAATCAAGGGTAATGATGAGGGTAAAATAATCTTTGTGATTTGGGTCATTTTGCTCAGTCGCAAGACTTTACCGACATTCACCAGATCTTTGTCAATCGATGAAACACCCACTGAGGTATTAATCAGCGTTGGCCACAAAGAACACAGTGTGACGGTAATAGCCGAGGTGAGAAATGATTTATCGAACCAGGAATCATCGCTGGTGACATACACCGCACTCACAATCATCGTCACAATGGGTAACCAGGCCAGTGGCGAGACCGGCTTGAAAATTTGAATAACAGGGTTAATGGCTGTGTTGACCAGACTACTCATGCCACAAAGAATACCAATGGGTACCGCAACCAGTGTTGCTATCACAAAGCCCGTAAACACGGTGTAAAGACTCGTGACTATCTGATCAAGGTAAGTAGCCTTGCCAGTATAGGGCCTGATTTTTACGACAGCATCAGGATTCTTTGCCAGTTTCTTTGCATTTCGAACCTCCTGCCGTTCATAAAAAGCGACAGCCTTTTCCCTTTCGATATGATGCTCCTCTAACAAACCCTGAGCTTCCTCATAAACGGCAGCCGGTCCCGGTATCACACCAAGACTGGTTTCAATTTGGGCGGCCCCCCAACTCCAAAACATTAAAAAAGCGATAAAAAATAGTACTGGCGCACCAATGGCGATCAATAATTCACGTAATTGTGTTTTTGGGTTTTCTCCGCCACAGAGTCTAACGAGCGGTACAAACCAGGTAAAACCAATTAAGTCGAGAACTTTATTGATTCGCACGTACAGCGGAGTCGTATCTCCCTTCGTTTTATTCTCTGAGGGCAATGCTTGATTGTCTGGCACCGAATTGACAGGTGCTTGTTCAGATGGTGCGTTTTCTGCAGTATTTTTCATGGTCTCGCGTGTCGTCGCTGTTAATTCGGTCATGGTGATAGGCCTATTGATAGGGCTGGCACGCCGCTGGCACGACAGCCCGTGGTGTTAACCCAGTGCGATAAAGTGATAAATTAATGTCACTCTACTGGGCACTTTCTCTGCCTTTTAAACCAATGGGCAAACTTTCTATGTAGGCATTGGGTTTTGTGCCGTCATAAGCGATGCCATCAATAAAGTCTTTTTGCGGAGGACGAAAACCACTTTCACTATCGAGGTCGGGAAAATCGGACGCTTTTAAGCTACCTTCCTCAATCAAATCCCTGGCTGCAATGGCGTAAAGGTCGGGGCGGTAGACTGATTTAGCCACATCGACATACCAGCTATCGGATTTAAACTCGTCAATTTGCCCCCAGCGACGCATTTGCGTGAGATACCAAATCGCATCACTGTAGTAGGGGTACGTCGCGTTGTAACGAAAGAAAACGTTGAAATCAGGCACCTGGCGCTTATCACCTTTTTCGTATTCAAACGTGCCGGTCATGCTGTTGGCGATAACGTCGTAGTCAGCGCCTACATAGTTTGACTGTGACAGTATTTTAACCGCCTCGGGGCGATTGGCATTGTCATTGGCATCTAACCAGGCTGCGGCTCGAATTAATGCCTTGACCATACGTGCTGTGGTGTTGGGGTATTTCTCAGAAAATGCTTTGGTAATACCAAACACTTTTTCCGGATTATCCTTCCAAATTTCATAGTCGGTAATAACCGGCACACCAATGCCTTTAAACACAGCCTGCTGGTTCCAGGGCTCACCCACGCAGTAACCAAAGATCGTTCCCGCCTCCATTGTGGCGGGCATTTGTGGCGGTGGTGTCACTGACAGCAGTACGTCAGCATTTAACTGACCACTAATATCACCCTTCGATGGCGCGTAATAACCCGGGTGGATACCGCCAGCTGCGAGCCAATAGCGCAGCTCATAGTTATGGGTCGATACCGGGAAAACCATGCCCATATTGAAAGGTTTACCCTGCTCACGATAGCTATCAACAACCGGCTTCAGGGAGCTGGCTTTAATCGGGTGAACGGGTTTGCCATTCGACTGAAGAGGAACATGGGGTTTCATTTGTGCCCAAATATCATTCGATACGGTAATGGCGTTACCGTTTAAATCCATGCTAAAGGGGGTAATAATATGCGCTTTAGTACCGAAGCCAATTGTCGCAGCCAAGGGTTGCCCTGCCAGCATGTGAGCACCATCTAATTGCCCATCAATAACGCCGTCGAGTAAGACTTTCCAGTTAGCCTGAGCCTCAAGGGTGACGTACAAGCCTTCATCTTCAAAATAACCCTTCTCATAGGCAACTGCCAAAGGCGCCATATCCGTTAATTTAATAAAACCAAATTTTAGTTCTTCTTTTTCAGGCTCTCCGATTTCTGCCCAGCTCAGTACTGATAGTGCAGACCCAAGCACAGCAGCTGAGGCTGTTTTGAATGCGGGAATAGAGACCGGTAGTTTTCTTCGACGCCGTATGACGGCCGATAATAGTGATAGTACAGGGTGGTTCGACATAACTTACTACTCCTTCAATAACTTTTAACGTATTAGCACCGCAGGGTGAAAACAAAAAAAGCCAGTCATTCACAGAGACTGGGTGTCTGTGAATGACTGGCTTCGTTGCCTAAAAAATCATATTTTTTTCTCACCAAAACAAATACAAAATACATGCCAATTTATTGATTTTAAGAGAACATCCTGCAGATAGTAGGTTTAAGCTGAGTTTTTTTATAATTATGTTTGAATACAAAAAATAACGAGAGAATTTGGTGCAAAAGAAAGATAATTTTTTGTAATTAACCGTTAACCCTGCACTATTTTTGAGCGCGCAGTCACCGCAGCTTGAGTGTTGATTAACCCTGGCAGGAGAGAGTTTCTTCGCCGTTGAGAAACAAATCCGGGCCCAGCTCTATAGCATCCTCAAAGAGATACGGATCGGCATGGACGCCTTCTGTTTTATAGTCCGTAGAGGGACAGCTATAACCAAGTAGTGAAGCTGCCTCACGATAAAGGTCCGCTCGATACACCTTTTCAGTTAGCTGGCAGACTTCGCTATCAGTAATAGTTTTTCCCTGTAGCTCGACATTTTTTCTTAATAAATATTCTGCGCGAGAACGCCAAGGAAAGCCTGCTTGGTAGCGGTGAAAAACAATAAAATCCTGATTTTTAACCGCCCTATTGTGTTTGTTGTACTGAAAGTAACCAAGCAAAGCAGGGCTTATCATATGCTCTGGCAAATCTAAATACTGTTGACGGGCGAGTATGGACACACTCGCCTCACGGTTTTCCTGCTGAGATAACCAGGTTGTCGCCTCCATAACGGCCAGGCGCAAACGCAAATGAGTAGAGGGATAGCTGTCATGCCAGTGCCTGGCAACAACGAGTGCTTTCTCAGGTGCGTTATTCCATAGCTGATAACCCGAAACAACAGATGAACCGATACCGGCCTGTACCGCAGCGGTATTCCAGGGTTCTCCAACGCAAAAGCCATCAATAATACCGCGTGCAAGGTTATCAACCATTTGTTCCGGCGGTAGAACGATAATGTTCACATCCCGATCGGGACATATGCCGCCCAATAGAAGCCAGTGGCGCAATTGAAAAGTGTGCATGGAGTAGGGATAAACTGTCGCCAACGTTAACTGTCGAGGTAACGAGGTAATAATTTTTCCTAATTGTCGCGCTGCCAATACAGGGTCGGGACGATAATCATCAGTTTTGTTCGCCTTTACTTCTAGCTGCTTGCTTAATCCAGATGACAGGGTGATCGCATTACCATTTAAGCTGAGCATCAGGCCCGTCATAAAGGGGCCGGGCATATTTTTAACTCCGGGCGCTGTGACCAGGGGCATAGGTGCCAGCATTTGTGAGGCATCGAGCGTGCCGACAGCGACTTTATCTCGAACATTAGCCCAGGACACTTCTCTGTTCAGCGTGACGTCTAGCCCGTAACGCTCAAAGAAATTCTGCTCCTGGGCAATAATCAGTGGCGCACTGTCACTCAGGCGCATAAAACCTATATTGAGCTGCGTTTTTTCTGCTGGACGCAGGCTATTTGGGTTCATCGACGGGAGCCTTCTTTAAATCTTGATCTAGAATTGCGATAACGTTTTTGGCGACATCGACAAGGGTTTGATGATTATTCATGGCGAGGCTACGCATATTTTTGTGAGCCTCGGGTTCTGCTATTTTTTGATGTTTCATCAATAAGCGTTTCGCTTTAGCGAGGATGTTTTTATCCTCTAGTTCTTGCTGAGTGCTATTCAGCTGTCGGCGTAGGGTCTGAAACATTTCGAACTGGGCCAAAGCGACCTCGATAACGGGCTTAACTTTGTCAGGATTAATATCCTCCATCATATAAGCGCTAACACCTACATTGATCGCCTGACGAATAAACACAGGGTCCTCTTCATTCGAAAACATCACTACCGGGGTCGGGTTATGCTGGTTTATCAGCGACAGGCTTTCCAGAACATCCCGGTCAGGTGATTCGATGTCTATCATTACCACGTGCGGCTTGAGCTCCTGGATTTGAAACAACAGGCCCGATGCGCTGGTCAACATTGCGACAATATGAAACCCACAAACTTTGAGTGCCTGCTCGACCATGGCTGCACGCTGGGGGTGATCATCAACCAGCATCACGCGAACTTCATCGTTACTAGAGAGATCCAATACAAACCACCCTACGGCCTCGGTGCTTCACTTTTTTTACTGCGGATACAGGCAGTAAATACCAAATAGTCTCGCTATTCATGTCGGGGCTACATGCCAGATGAAGAATACTATTCGCCTGGCATGGCTGAGAAACACGCCCCATATTCACTAAACTGAATACAAACTAAAACGCTGCTGTCACCATTAACCAGGCTTTATCTGTATCGGTAGAAAAATCATCGGCCTCATAGGCGGCATATTTGAACGACAGGCTGTAATTCTTGCTAAATTTATACGCCGCGATGAAATCGAATTCACTACCGTAATCCATGCCACCTGTTTCCGCTTCAAAATCGTGATAGAAGGCGATGAGTTTGACACCGGCTATTTTAGTGGCAACTTTTACGTAGGTGTCTTCAATCCCACCAGCAGGAGTTACCAAAAATTTATCGGCGAAACCCTGAAATTTATGCAGTGTTGCCAAAGGCGTTTTAAAGCCAATGCCATTATCGCTCTCAAGTACTTCGTACCCCAATGCCACGGTCACTGGCTTGGTTTTAACGGCTAGCTCTGCAAGGTAATAACCAGCGTCATAGTCGAGAGGACTATCTTTGTAATCGCTTTGTTCAGCATAAGATAGGTTAACACCAAGGCTCACACCGTCCCTGAGAGCAAACCCGCCTGTGTATTCCAGGCCGTAAGTGCTGCTCGACAGGGCCGGAGCTTCTTCAAGGTCGAGTAGGTAACTAAAACCAGAGAGGGTGTGGCCATCAGCAATTTTATAGGTAGCAATAAGTGCGTGGCTGTCACCCTCAAAATCGGCATCGGACCCTTCAGGGCCAAAGATACGGTTAACATCCCAAATATAACTGTAGTCGACCGTTAAGCCCTTCAAAGGTGAGACAGTAAATCTCGCCGCGTCAAAGGTTTGTTCATTTTGACGCCAGCCAACACCGCCGAGAAAACGCTGCCCACTGTGGTTAATACGCTGGCGACCCAGGGTTGCCTTATTGTTATCGTCAAAAGCATAACGAATAAAAGCCTGATTCACCTCGGTATAATCAGGATCTGCAACGACAGGATAGTTTGTTTTCCCATTTTCAGTATTGTTAAAATTATCGTTACCGATATAGCTCACATTATCGACTTCAACCAGGCCCATAAAGCCATTGACCACACCTGATTTCAGGGTAATTCGAGACCTCAGAGTGGAGGCATCAGCATCTTCTGATGCTCCGTCCTGATCAACGTACTCATAGCGGTAACGCAGGTTTAAGGCAACATCGCCTCCATCAATCGCTTGACTAATACTATCAGCGAGCGGTTGAGCACTCGCCAGTGTTGATACAGACAAGCCCAGTACAACAATACCTAACGCAGCTGGGGTGATATTCAATGAACGGCTCAACATTCGGACTCTCCTCGGATTAAGAACAGCAGGCAATACTATTGCGGCTAACGCTGCTGACTGAATTTGCAAAATCAAGGCAAAAAAAAGCCCATAGGCCACGGGAGGGGGTGACCTATGGGCTCCATTGCCCAGATAGCGGACGGTTTGACAACTTGACACATCCGCTAACCAACAAACATACAATTCTCATGCCACATTGTTAAGCTATTGTTTTGCCGATAAAATTCTATTAGCTCCACACATTTTCTCGCATTACACCACCGTACAGCTGGAAAATATGCCTCATGACTAAGCACTGCGCTCTAATCTAGGGCTTACCTCCACTCTAAATTTACAAAACAGAGCAATTAAGCCAGTCGCTCTGTTGGCGCCGTGCCCTGCCTTCGACCCTGCGCCGTCAGTGTGGGTGAAGCCTTTAGCGCGATCTATAAAACAGGCGGGTATCTCGCCTTTTTCATCAAAAGCCACTATATTGCCCCTGCTTTACAACTAATGTGCAGAGGCTGAACCAGGCCTTTTGGCATTTATAATTTATTAACTCAGGGGAAAATTAATGGGAACTTTAGATGGAAAAGTAGCACTGATTACCGGTGCTGCACGTGGCCAGGGCGCTGCAGAAGCGCGACTCTTTGTCGAACGTGGCGCCAAAGTGATGATGACTGACGTACTGGATGACGAAGGTCAGCAAGTCGCCGCTGAAATCGGTGATAGCGCAGCCTACATGCACCTTGATGTGACCAGCGAGCAAGGTTGGAAAGACGTCGTCGCTGCCACTGTTGAAAAATTTGGCAAGCTCAACGTGCTGATTAACAACGCTGGCATCATCACACCGGCAAAGGAAATTCATGAAACCTCATTAGAAGACTACCGCAAGGTCATCGATATCAACCAAATCGGTGTATTCCTTGGTATGCGCGAAGTTGTCGAGCCCATGAAAACAGCCGGTGGTGGCTCGATCGTTAATATTTCATCAATTGACGGATTAACAGGTATGTACGGCGCCAGCGCCTATTGCGCCAGTAAATTTGCGGTACGTGGCATGACCAAGGTGGCCGCGTTAGAGCTGGGTAAACACGGCATCCGTATCAACTCTCTCCACCCAGGTGGCGTGAAAACAAAAATACTGAATGACATTAACCTGAGCGAAGAACAGGCGGAAGAAGCGTTTAAAGCGAGCCCTCTGGGTCGTATTGGCAAATCCGAAGAGATGGCCACACTCGCGGCTTATCTCGCCTCAGATGATGCCTCTTATTCAACCGGATCAGAGTTTGTTGCTGACGGCGGTTTAACCGCAGGTTTCTCTCTAGATAGCTAAACATCTCCATGCTCGAACGTGAAAAAAGCTTGTCGGGTGACAGGCTTTTTTTATTTTTATAACAACAATTCTAATCAATAAAGGATAAAACAATGCGTAACTTAGAGGGTAAGGTTGCACTGATTACCGGCGCTGCACGGGGGCAAGGTGCTGCGGAAGCTCGTCTCTTCGCCGCTCGTGGCGCCAAAGTCGTTATCACCGATGTACTCGATAAAGAAGGTCAGCAAATCGCCACCGAGATAGGTGATGCTGCTCATTACATTCATCTGGATGTCACCGATGAAAATGCCTGGGCTGACGCTGTGAAAGAAACGCTTGAGCGTTTTGGCAAGCTGAATGTATTAGTCAACAACGCCGGTATTGTCCAGGTTAAAGCCTTGGTCGATTGTAGTGTTGCCGACTACATGAAAGTTATCGAGATCAATCAGCTGGGTGTTTTTCTCGGTATGCGCACCGTGGCCGGGCCCATGAAAGATGCTGGCGGTGGTTCGATCATTAACATCTCATCCATCGATGGGCTCATCGGCATGACCGGTGGTGCCGCCTACTGTGCCAGTAAGTTCGCTGTGCGTGGCATGACCAAGGTTGCTGCGATGGAACTGGGGCCCGATAAGATTCGTGTCAACTCAATTCACCCTGGCGGTGTGCTGACGCCCATGGTCACCCAAACCGGTATGGACGAATCAATGGTCAATAGCATTTTTGGCAAGGTACCCTTAGGGCGTGTTGGCCAACCAGAAGAGATGGCGACATTGGCAGCGTACCTCGCTTCCGATGACAGTTCTTACTCTACTGGCTCAGAGTTTATTGCTGATGGTGGATTGACGGCGGGCTTCTCTCTCGACGCTTAATGGCTAGTGATAGACGGTCGTCAATCACAGGCAAAAAAAAGCGCCTCCCCTAACCGGGCAGGCGCTCTTTCTATTGAATGGCCCAATAACAATCAGGGCAAATTCAGTTTGGCAAGTGCCTCGCGATCAACAACAGGTTCACGCTTAGTACCCGGCGCCAATTTCACACTACCTGGCGTGCGATCAAAGGGTCCAAACAGCCCGATTTCGTCGGCAAATTGACGGACATTGGGTAATACTTCCTTACCCAACAGCTCAACACTGCGTAGTCTATCTTGATCACTCACATTGCCTTGTACGGCAAAGCAGGTAAAGACACCAGGACGAATAACAGAGAGAATGTCCTTGATTTTCTGAGCGCAAGTCTCAGGGCTACCAACAACAATTTGCATGTTATCTTGAACCTTTTCGTAACCAGCAATCAGCTTGGCTTTCAGCGCATCGTAAGCCGATGCGTCCCAGCTATCATCGGCACCGGCCATCAGTTTCTCTTTACTCACGCCCAGCCAGCTACCACCCGGCTGTTGCCCCAACATGCGAATCGCACTCTTCGAGTTATAGCCAGGGGGCAGAGTGTGTTCCGGACGAGAGAAGGCATTTTGACCACCACCGAAGACAAAACCCTTACCAATTTCCTGCGCTTTTTCATCTGTGTCTGCACAGAAGATAGGCAGTAAATAACCGAAGTTCTCAGGGCCAGCCTGAAAACCCAGCTCGGCAGATTTGTCGGCATACATATCCCATAAATCACACGTTGGGCCGAGGGCTGTACCTAAACCAAGGTAGGGGTATTGTTTCTCAGCACACCACATGACAGTTTCAGCACTCAATACGCCGGGAATCCACTGTTGGGGCATTTCCTGATAGGGCTTAACCCACGGATTTACATGGCGATAGTGAAAATGCTTTCCTTCATAGCGCCAGGGGCCCTCTTTCGTCCAGCAATCCATAATGAAGGAGTGGGCCTCGTTAAACATTTCACGGTTATAAGCCGGATTGGCATTATTAAAGAACTGTTCACTACCCGCACCACGGACCCAGCCAGAAACCAGGCGACCACGGGAAATGGTGTCAATAGTCGCGAGCTCTTCTGCAATTCGTAAGGGGTGCTTAACACCGGGCAACATGTTGCCGATGATCACTATTTTCGCTTTGGACGTGATACGCGCCAAAATAGCCGCTTCAATATTGACCACACTACCCGAGCAAAAAGGGTTGCCATGGTGCTCGTTAAGAGCTACCGCATCAAAACCTACTTCTTCACAGTAACAGGCTTCGTCGAGGTAAAAATTGTAGTCGTGAGCCGACTTTTCGCGATCGATGTAACGATTAGAAACACCAAAGAAAGCCCGGTTTTGCAGAACGGGGGCTTCGTCGATATAACGCACGGGGCGTTCAGTAAAATGTGCAATTTGCATGACTATTTGTCTCCAATTCTTTAATTAAGCAAGGAAGTGTTTAACAGCGGCAACGAACTCTGCGCTATCTTCAATTTCTGGACGGTGGCCAGTACCCTTAATAGTGACGATATCGGCCTGAGGCAAAGCGTCGTGATATTTTCTGATGCAATCCTGCGGCACAACAGCATCCTCACTACCGCGAATCAGCAAAGTTGGCAGCTTGGCATTTTTTGCGCTACGTAACAGTTCAGGCAAGCTCGGGTTGAACATATAGGGTTCCCAACCGATGCGTGCACTTTCCGCACGGGCATCTTCAAATAGCTCAAACTGTTCAGGTGACATTTCGCCGCCATAGATTTCGCTGAACTCTTTAGCCTCGTAATTGAATACTGTCTGCCGTAAGCAAGTCTTAATGGTGCAAGCAAAAATATCGAAAATTTCACCCTCATCCGGCTTAATGCCCATAGGACCAACCAGTGTGATGGAACCGAGTAACTCAGGGTTTGCAGCGGCCATTTCTGCAGCGGTATAAGCACCGGCAGAAAAACCCAATACATCGGGCTTTTCCAAACCCAGTTCACGAATCACATTCAAATAATAATTAGCGAGATCTCGATGACGCCACATCCAATCCTGACGCGGCGACTTACCGAATCCCGGCTGTAAGGGAATAATCAATTCTCTGTCTTTCGCCAGTTCTTCGTTCCAGCTCATCCAGCCCGTGTAGCCGAGCTCATCGTGTAGCACCAGCAAGGGTTTGCCAGAACCGCCTCGAATCAAGACAAGATCTGAGCCGGCTAGGTTTTGCGTTTCTTCTTTCCAAGTAGCCAATGGTGTCTCCTTAAAATAACAGTTGGTTAAAAAAAGTACTTAATTGAATCAACCCTTGATACTGTGATCAATAAGGCCAATGCTCGTAGTCAAAACACCTCGCAAACACTGTTTTTTTGCAGCCTCGAGCGAGGTTTCATGAAAGTAATAATAAAGCTGAACTGTGAACTGAATTCAAACATGGGCAAAATGCCTTAGCAACCAGAAATTTAGCGGCGGAAATGTTCTGGGTCAACTAAACTAGCAAGCCAAAACCTTGACTTGGCCGATCACAAAGCTACCGTTAATTAAAGTCTCTTATACTCACGGGTACGCTATGGTACCATCGCGCCCGAGCGAGCTCGTCCAAAGGCCGCAAAGTAAACCAACGCGCCCCAATGCCATTGGACGAGAAGAAAAAAGACATCCCAGAATATCGCGACGACACGGCTGCAAGGTGATTCAAACGCACCAGGTTCGTGTCTTTAAAACCCAGCAAAGTTGCTTTGACCCACTTTCACCGAACTATTGCAGCTCGGTCTTTACGCGCCTCTATTTATGATAAGGATTGATATGACCTCGAATTTTCGTCTTTGGCTACCCGCTCTCGCCATCACAGCGTTTTTGGTAGCGTGTGGTGACGGTCAGGATGCTAAGCCTGTGCCGTCAGAAAAAAGCAAGCCTGCTCCACGGGCCACATTGATCAGTACTGCGCAGACCCAAACGGTCACCGTTGAGGTGGTCGAACACTCCGTGGGCTCGCTGGAAAGCATCATCAGCCCCGAAGTTGCCGCCGAGGTTGAAGGTCGCTTGCTAAGTCGCTTTGTCGTCACGGGCCAGCGCGTCAAGCCCGGACAGCTACTCGCCGAGCTCGATACTGAGGATTACACCATCGCCGCCCAGGCTGCTGATGCCGAGGTCGCTCAACTTGAGGCTCTGACGAGAAACCAGCGCCGCACAGTGAAGCGCTTTAACAGATTGATCAAAGAAAAACTCATTTCTATCGACCGCTACGATGAGGCTCGGGCGCAGCTAGATTCGCTCGAAGAACAATTAAAAGCCAGTCAGGCGCGAAGCAATCAAAAGCAGCGTGGGCTCACAAAAACCCGCGTGCTATCAGCCTATGATGGTATCGTCGACGAAGAGTTAGCCAGCCCCGGTGACTTCCTAAAAGTGGGCGCCCCCCTGTTTCGTATCACCAAAATTGACAAGCTCAGGGCGCGCCTGCCACTACCTGAAACACTCGCCAATCAATTATCACTGGGCCTCAAGCTCAGACTAGTGTCGCCAATGGCACCCGAACTCACCGTCGAAAGTTCAATCCAGGAAATCAGGCCCACCGTCGGCTCTCGCAATCGGGCCATTGACATCCTCACCACTATCGACAACCCGGGTCCCTGGCAACCGGGAGCCAGTGTCACCGGCGAAATCATTCTCGCCACCCGTGACAATGCGATCCTGGTGCCCAAGGCATCACTGGTGTTACGTCCAGCCGGTAAGGTGGTGTATGTCATCAAGGACGGCATCGCCCATCAACAAATCGTAGAAGTCGGCGAATATATCGGTGCCAACATCGAAATTACTGCGGGGCTGCAAGGCAGCGAAACCGTCGCCGTGAATGGTGCGGGTTTCCTCACCGACGGCTCACCGGTCACTGTCCGTGGAGTAAATAAACCGTGAACCTACCTTCACTCTCCATCCATCGGCATGTGCTGACAACCATGCTATCGGCGGCACTCATCCTCTTTGGTGTTATCGGCTACTCACGGGTCGGCGTCGATCGCTACCCCTCCACTGAATTCCCTCTGGTAGCGGTACAGACCGACTTGATTGGCGCCAACCCGAGTGTGATTGATGCCTCGATTACCAACATCATCGAAACTGCGGTCAACTCAGTGCCCGGTATCGAGCATATCTCCTCTACCTCCTCACCCGGCAATTCCCGCGTCGTCATCACCTTTGACATGGACAAAAACATCAACGTCGCCTTTGACGAAGTGCAATCCAAGGTGAACCAGGTGATCAACCAGTTGCCGACCGATGCCGATCCCCCCATTGTTGCCAAGCTGGAATTCGGCGCCTCACCCATTATGTGGCTGGCACTGGAAGGCGACCGCACGATGCAGCAGCTCAACAGCTACGCCATTAACATCATCAAGAAAAATCTCGAAACCATTAATGGTGTCGGCGAAGTAAAAATCGGCGGCAAACGCGAGCGCACAATCCGTATCAATCTCAACCTCGACAGCATGGCAGCCTTTAATGTCACCACTGGCGAAGTGCTAGCCGCTGTGAGAAATGAGCACTTTATGATGCCCGGCGGCTTTTTGGTCAGCGGTGAAACCGAACATATGGTGAAGCTCGATATGGAGTATCACGACCCCCGCGAACTGGCAAACCTGGTGGTCGCCTATCGAGACGGTGCACCGCTCAAGCTCGGGGATATCGGCGAGGTTGAAGACGGTATGGCCGATCCTCGTAGCCTGGCGCGAGTCAATGGCAAACCCACTGTTGGCCTCGGCATTGCTAAAATTGCCGAAGCGAACACGGTAGAAATCATCGACGAAGCCATGCGGCGTATTAACGAAGAAATCCGGCCACAGCTACCGCCCGGCATGAAACTCACCATTGCTTCCGATGATTCACTCTTTGTTCGCGCCATGGTCAGCTCACTGGAAGAGCATTTAATCCTCGGCACCGTATTAACGGCCTTTGTCGTGTGGATCTTTCTTAAAAGTATTCGCTCTACCATTATTATCGCTATTGCCATTCCCATTTCATTATTTGGCTCCATTGCCGCCATTTACTTTTTTGGCTACACCCTCAACTCCATGACCCTGTTAGCGCTACTTTTGTTAATTGGCATTGTTGTTGACGACGCCATCGTAGTGCTGGAAAACATTTATCGCCACCGCGAGTCCATTGACCCAGACCCCCGTTCCGCGGCGATTCATGGCACAGCCGAAGTGGTGTTTCCGGTGCTGGCAGCCACCCTGTCCCTAGTCTCTATTTTTGTGCCGGTGATTTTCCTCGGTGGTGTTATCGGCCAGTTTTTCTCTTCCTTTGCGGTAGTGGTCACCGTCGGCGTACTAATCTCCTGGTTCGTCTCCATGACCTTGACGCCCATGCTCTGCTCTCGTTTTCTACAAGTTGAAGAACACAATGGCGGCCTTTATTACTGGCTGGAGCGAAGCTTTCGTAGTATGGAGAATATCTACACCAAATTGCTGAGGCTAGCTCTGCGCTTTCGCTGGACCGTGATTTTCATTACCTGGCTACTGGTTTTTGGTTGTACATTCTTTCTAAAAGATATCGGTAAGGAGTACTCTCCTGACCAGGACGAAGCCAGCTTTATGGTTATCGTGCGTACGCCCCTCGGCTCCGGCCTGGATTACTCCAGCGGCCGACTCGCCGAAGTCGAGGCCATTTTGGCCGAGCACGACGACGTGATAACAAGCGCCTTTTTCGGACTCGGCACCAGCGGCCGCCAGGTCACCACCGCCGTAGGTTTTGTGCGCATGACCCCGGCCACCGAACGTGAGCAAAGCCAGCAAGAACTCATTGCCATTCTCGCCAAAAAATTTGCCACTATTCCCGGGGCTAAAGCCTTTGCCGCACCCATCCCGAAAATGGGAGGCCAACGTGGCGAGCCGCTGCAATTTGCCATTAATGGCCCCAACTTGAATGAAGTCGCCCGTCTTGCCTATGAACTTGAAAAAAAATTAGCCGCTGTTGATGGCATTGGTTATATCGATCTCGACCTCAACCTGGCCCTGCCCCAGTATCAGTTGCGCGTCGATAGCACCCGTGCTGCCGATCTTGGGTTTTCCAGTCGCGATATTGCCGAAGCCGTCAACGTCATGGTCGGTGGTATGGACGTCGCCAAATATAACGATGATCCCGGCGATGGTGAACGCTATGATGTCCGCATAAAAGCCGATGAGAGTTATTTTCAATCGGCGGATGACATCGACCGTATTTATCTACGCTCACGCACTGGCACCATGATCCGTATCGACACTGTTGCCCATCTGGAGGAAACCCTCGGGCCGGCATCCATTTCGCGCTACGACCTGCGTTATTCCGCGCCTTTTTACGGCAAGCCTGAGCTACCTTTGGCTGAAGCTATTGCTACCGTCCAAGAACTGTCGGATGAGATTTTGCCGGTCGGCTACACTTTGGCTTTTAAAGGCCAGGCCGAGGAATTCGGCAAAACGGCGAGCAATATGATTTTCGCCTTCACCCTGGCGACAATTTTGCTGTACATGGTGCTGGCCAGCCAATTCAACTCGTTTTTACAGCCACTGATTATCATGACTGCCCAACCCCTGGCCATGATTGGTGGCATCGCCTTACTCTGGTTAACCGATAACACATTGAATACTTATTCAATGATTGGTCTGGTCTTACTCGTTGGTCTGGTGGCTAAAAATGCGATTCTGTTGGTCGACCTGACCAACCAGCAGCGCAGTGACGGCAAAGCCATCGACGCAGCCTTAATCGAAGCCTGCCCGATTCGTCTGCGCCCGGTGTTAATGACCTCGCTCACGGTTATCCTCGCTATGTTGCCCGCGGCAATGGGCTTTGGTGCTGGGCATGAGACAAATGGGCCCCTGTCCATTGCCGTTATCGGAGGCATGCTGTCATCCACCTTGCTGACACTCATCGTCGTGCCTGCGGTTTACTCGATTCTGGAGGGCTTTCTCGAAACGATCAAAGGCTGGTTGGGTTCCAGCACCCTGGCGAAATAATCACGTCTTTGGAAACACAAGAGTCTTTTCCTGCCACTTCTCTACCTGGCTACAGCTTGTCAGCCGGGTAGAGAATATTGCACTATCCTACTCCAGCACTATTCCATATTCATACAACCTCGTCCTAGTGATGCAACGTCCAAATCTTCCCAGAGAGAGGCCAACTCGATGCAATTTGACAGCGTTAATTATGAAACACACGGCACTACCGCCCTTATTACTTTTAACGAACCCGACAAACTCAATGCCTTGAGCACAGGAATTCGATCGGGCTTTTGTAAAGCTCTGGATCAGGCACGCCATGACGACGATATTCGCGTCATCATAGTGACTGGCGCTGGTGACAAATCCTTCTGCGCCGGAGCTGATATCAGCGGCTTCGAATTCACCCCCAGCTATGCCAAAAACTTTATTGACGAAGTGCTCGACATTCTCGCGCTGGCCGAACAAATCAACAAGCCCGTCATTGCTGCGGTGAATGGCTACGCCTTTGGCGGAGGCTTTGAATTATCCATCGCCTGCGACTTTATTATCGCTTCCGAGCAGGCCAAATTTGCAGTTCCGGAAATTCAACTTGGTCTTCTACCTGGCTTTGCTATTGCACGGCTTAATAAATTAATCGGTCGCCAACAGGCCAAATACTTAAGCATGACCGGGACTAAACTCAGTGCCGAAGAAGCGAAAGACCTAGGCCTAATCCTGAAAGTGGTGCCACACGAGCAGCTGTTAACACAAGCCTTTGCTCTGGCCGATGAGCTGGCTAGCAAACCGCAAATGGCTATCCGCTACGCTAAATCGATTTACAACCGCGAGCTCGGCGGCGACGAATTAACCTACGCAAAAGACGTTATGCCCTTTCTATTTCTCGATGACGACACCAAAGAGGGCGTCACTGCCTTTCGAGAAAAGCGCAAACCCATTTTTAAATAGCCCGTCTCCAGCGTCGACATAAACTGACCCTATGCAAGTAAAAGACGTGGGAAACGAACGCGGGCTCTTTTCCTCACGCTTCGGTTTTATTACTGCTGCTACCGGATCGGCTGTGGGGCTGGGTAATATCTGGGGCTTCCCCACCCAAACAGCCAGTCATGGTGGCGGAGCCTTTGTACTGGTTTATCTGCTTCTGACCTTCTTGCTCGCCTATCCTGCATTAATGGCAGAGTTAGTCATCGGTCGCCACACCCGGCGTAACATGGTCGGTGCCCTGCCCCAATTAACGACGAACTCGTCGCTGAAAACCACTGCTCGGGCAATAGGCTTGTTTGGAGTGGTGGTCGCCACTTTAATTCTCAGTTTTTATGCCATCGTCGCCAGTTGGCTATTGGTCCAGGTGCCCGCTGCACTGGCAAACACCGCTGGCCAGGTGGGCGCAGCAAGATGGTTCAACGAGTCCAGCTTGCTGCGCGATAGTCTTTTTTGCGGTCTCTTTTCCTTGCTCACCGCCAGTATTGTCGCCCGGGGTGTTACAGCAGGTATCGAGCGCTGGTCAACCCGGCTCATGCCAGCTTTAGTTTTACTGATGCTCGGGCTCGCCGCTACCGTACTCACGCTGCCCGGCGCGCTGGAGGGTCTGCGCCTTTATCTCGTACCTAATTTCAGCCTGATTACCGACCCGAGTTTGCTGACCAGTGCCATGGGGCAAGCTTTCTTCTCTCTCTCCCTCGGCGTAGGGACCATGTTGATTTATGGTTCCTACGTGAGTAAAACTGATAATCTACCCCTCACCGGGGCTTACGTTGCGCTAATCGACACGGGTATTGCCTTTCTCGCCGGCCTACTGATTATTCCGGCTATGTTCGTCGCCCAGCATCAGGGTATTGACATTTACAGCAGTGAAAATACACTTATAGCTGGGCCCGATTTAATCCTGCAAACCTTACCCAGCCTCTTCAATTCCCTCGGTTTCGCTGGCGACTTTATTGGTCTGGTTTTCTTTTTATTACTGACAATCGCCGCGTTAACCTCATCAATATCGATGCTCGAAGTACCCGTTACCTTTGTACTCGAACAATTTAAACTCAGCCGCAACTGCGCTACCAGCTTCGTTGCTAGCATCATCTTCGGCCTTAGCCTGCTGATTCTCAACAACTTTGACCGACTGTTCAGCAACGTGATTACTCTCACGACAACATACAGCCAACCTCTGCTCGGTGTCTTGCTTTGTCTGTTTGCGGGCTGGGTACTCGATCGCCATAAATTGCTTAGGGAAATCAGTACCGGTTTTGCCGCCGCTGAAAATAGCCTGTTCTGGAAAATCTGGCCAGGTTATATCCGTGTTGTCTGCCCTGTATTAATTATTCTTATGTTTGTACAGAACATTAGATCTTAATGTTTAATATCTCTATCACTAAAAGCAAATGAGGCTTAGGTTCACCCGCAATCTACCCGTAATACTACTGACCTTAACTTCATCCTTGATTTATGATCAGTTAGGCGGAGACTATACCCGCCTTTATACAAAGGCTTTATGCCGTCTTGAAATGAACCTCTATGAGGGTCAACATGCAGATCGAACTTGCCAGGCAGGGCAAACTTCCCTCCGTAGAATTCCCACCCGCTCAACTCAAATCCACCGCTTTAAAGTAGGCGGATAACTCAACTCTCCAGACGCTGCACATCGACGGATACCGTCAACACCTGAGAGTCACCACCTTCAAAAATCACCCCACGTACGGGCGTAACATCAGAGTAGTCCCGCCCCCAGGCCGTTGTGATATGTTGATCACCGGGCACATTATTGTTGGTTGGATCAAACTCAAACCAACCCTCCCCCGGCGAATAAACTGCAAACCATGCATGGGATGCGTCTGAACCAGCGAGTTTTTCCGTGCCGGGCGGCGGTAGCGTCTCCAGATAACCACTCACGTAACGGGCGGGGAAACCCAAAGACCGCAAACAACCAATGGCTAAGTGTGCAAAATCCTGACAAACACCGCGACGCTTTTCTAACACTTCCTTGAGTGGCGTGGCAACTGTGGTCGAATTGGGATCGTAGGTAAAGTCATTATAGATATGACGAGTCAACTCACGCGCGGCGCTGAGTAGCGAGACATTATCCTGAAAGAAAGGAGCCGCGTAATCTCGCAGTTCATCAGAAGGCTTAATCATGGGAGAGCACAGGATAAATTCCCGCGCGAGGAAAACCTCTTCATCAATGCTGGTACGCAATTTTTCCAGGGCCTGGCGGCAGGTATTGCCAATATCCAGATCGACGCCAAGATCAACTCGCTCGTTATCCAGGCACACCCTGCTATCGACGCTAATATCCAGGCTGCTATGTTTGCTCTCCAGCGAAAAATAGCAAACCTTATTGCCAAAATAATCCGTCCGCTCGTGAATGCTTATTGGGTAGGGTTTGATATTGATATGACTTTCCATGCACCGCTGATAATACGTATCCCGTGGCATCAGATGAGCGTGGTTATAGCACAACGTCACCGGCTGATCGTATTGATAATGGGTCACATGTTTAATTCGATACAGCATTATTCGTCTTCCCAGCGGTCAGGCACTAGTTGCTGGTGTTCGATACGATGGTCAAAGTATTTATCACTAATCAAGGTCGCTGTGCGCCCTAGCAATTTCTGCACCTTGCCCAGCACTTGCTCGAGTTTGACCCGGGAGCCACTGGTTTGATCGCAAACACCCATTTCGTGTAAGTCAGCGAGCTGCACGGCGGTCATCGCTTCGAGAAGGCAACGGCCCTGTGGATTCATACCCAGGGCATGAGAGGTGTCCGGCAAATTATCAATATGCTCTTTCAGTGCCGTCAACTGGAAAAGCAGGGAGCGAGGGTTGGCCTTATCGATCATCAACAACTGTAAACTACTGGTAATTTCAACACCGGAACGATAACGCCGACGATAAGAAACCAGCATCTCAAACGTTAATAGCACCGATTCCAGTACTGTCGCTAAATCACTCTCGGACTGATCGCTAACCAGTGTGGACTGCAGTAAGCTGGTCATTTGATAGGATTTTTCCAGGGTGCGGCCCATCTCAAGAAAACGCCAGCCGGTACCCCGCACCAGGCTCTCATGACTCAGCCCAGCCAGAGCCAACAGGGTGGTCACCAGGGGATCCAACGCTTCTTCTGGCGCCGAGGTTAAACCCAAGCGCAAGGCCCCATCCAAATCTGCCAGTGCATCACGCAGATCATTGAGTACGCGCTGAGTGTCCGCTGACAGCATTTCTTTGACTTCTTCACTGCTGACCAGCATCGCTTGTATATTCGAAGCCACCGTACCCGGGCGAGTCTCATCAAGTATGACGCTGAGCAATTCTTTATCGATCGCCAGGGTGATCGGCCCGGTGCCACCAATAAAACCGGGATAAGTCGTACTCACCTGAGTGACCGCATACAGCAAGGTATCTCGCGCCGACACCGACAGCGGCTCAATGCTGTTAAGCTGCATAAATACCGTTCTTAGCAAGCGAAGGGAAGCATCTGCTCGCTCCGCGTAACGACCCATCCAGAACAGGTTTTCCGCTACTCGACTCGGCAGGTGCATGCCCTGGTCAGCGCCTGAACCCACAACGAGGCCATTATCCCTGTTGAGGCTAACCTGCTTTTCAGGCTCCGACGCCAACACCCAGGTGTCTTTACTGGTTGAGCCCAGCTGACTGCTGATGATCATCTTATTGTCACCGGTACCAACCCGTGTCAATCCGCCGGGCATAATGGTGTAAGAAGACGAATTAGCGACGGCAAAACTACGCAACACCAGAGGCCGGGAAACCAGACCCTGTTGAGACCAATTCGGCGCAGTGGAAGGTAAATGGTAACGCTGACCCACAAAGTTCAGCGGTTTGGTCTCAATCCTTCGCATCCAGTCCTGTTTTTCCTCGGCACTGAGCTCACTACCAAAAATACTGTGATCACCACTGCGGCGAAAGGTGGTCTTGATGATCATCTCATCGAAATGATCCAGTACATATTGGCGATCACTGTCTTCACCGCACCAGTAAGTTTCCACTGATCGCAATTGGGGTTCTCGACCGAGAAAGTGTTTGCCAATAGCCGGTAAATATTTTAACAAAGCCGGATGTTCCAGTACCCCTGAACCGAGCGGGTTAGCCACCACCACCTGACCGCATCGCACCACATCGAGCAAACCTGGAACGCCCAATTGAGAGTCACTACGCAGCTCTACCGTATCGCAGAAATAATCGTCGAGACGCCGAAGAATAACATCCACACGTTTGAGGCCATCCAGTGTCTTCATCCAGACCTGGCCACCACGCACTGTTAGATCAGCGCCCTGCACCAGCGGATAACCCAGATAATTGGCCAGTAATGTGTGCTCGAAATAGGTTTCGCTATAGGCTCCGGGAGTCAGCACCACCACATGGGGAATATCGTCACCGGGGCACAGAGCCGCCAGCTTTAAACGTAAAGCCTGGAAAAACAACGACAGGCGATGGACGTGACTATCGCGAAACAGGCTGGGCAATACCCTGGACATCACCGTCCGGTTTTCAAGAGCATAACCCGCGCCGCTGGGCGCTTGTGTGCGGTCACCGATAACACACATCTGTCCGTCAGTATCACGCACCATATCGACGTTGTGCAAAATAAGCTGCTGCTCTCCGGGGATTTTTATGCCGTGGCATTGCCGCAAAAAACCAGCATGGCTAAAAATCAGTTCTGGAGGAATCACACCGTGACGAATCAGATCCCGCGGCCCATAAATATCCTGTAACACCAGATCAAACAGTTCTGAACGCTCGACCAAACTCGACTCGATGCCGTTCCATTCTTCACTTTCGATGAGCAGCGGCACCGGATCGAGACTCCAGGTCTGTCGGTTGCCCGGGGTCGCGGAAAGATTATAAGTAGCGCCATCATCGCGGAGAATACGCGAGGCCTTTTGCTGACGATCCGTTAAGGCTTCAGCCCCAAGAGTCTCAAGACTATCCAGTACATATTGCCAATGATCACGCTGCTCACCGTTATCTTCGTAGACCTCATCATTGAAGCCTTCCAGAGGAGGATAAGCAAAGGCGCTCGCTAGCTCATCAGACACAGCGTTCTGACTTTGCGTTTGGTGCTGGCCCTGTTGCTGCTGACGCGGCAGCTGCCAGGGGACGCGCCTAGGAGGGGTCTGATTCATTTTTTAAGCGGTCAAATTAGGGCAATGAATCGGCTATTCTATACCGAAACCAAGCTGCAGCGGAGGATTAAGACGCAAAGCCCACTATGCCTCTGGGTGTTTACGTAAATCCAGGGTGTATGGATATTCATTATCCCGCAGCAAAGGCGGGGGCGACATGGGGCGAGGTGACTTCCCATGAGGTATAAATTGCCGCAGAGCCTGCTGACTTGATGGCACCTTAATCGGTGCCGGGGTATGGCCAAAATCGTAGTAACGACTCACCCGCCGTGTTTCAGCTTCAAAAGCATTGACCGGATAGGCGTCGTAACTCAGACCACCGGGATGGCTGACATGGTAGCTACAGCCTCCAATCGCCAAACCGTTCCAGGTATCAATCAAATCAAACACCAGAGGCGCATGAACACCAATGGTCGGGTGCAAACCAGAGGGTGGTTGCCAGGCTCTGTACCTCACCCCACCAACATACTCCCCTTTTTTACCCGTATTACTCAGCTGTACACGCTGGCCGTTACAGGTCAGTACATAGCGGCTATCGGTTAAGCCGGTGAGTCTGATCTGCAAACGTTCAACCGAAGAATCCACGTAACGGGCTGTGCCAAAACTGCTCACCTCCTCGCCCAACACGTGCCAGGGTTCAATAGCCCAGCGCAACTCCAGGTTAATATCACCGATCGCGACTCGGCCATAATGAGGGAAACGGAACTCCTCGAAAGGAGCCAGCCATTCCAGCTGAAACGGTATATCGTGGCTCTGTAAATCCTCAATAATATCCTTCATATCTGCCCAGACAAAGTGTGGCAACATAAATTTGTCGTGTAGGGCCGTGCCCCATCGCACCAGAGGCTTATGGTAGGGCTCACGCCAGAAACGTGCGATAAGACTGCGCAATAATAAAGCCTGGACCAGCCCCATCTGGTAATGAGGTGGCATTTCGAAGCCGCGAAATTCCAACAAGCCCTGTCGCCCTGTGGCGGTACCGGGTGCATAGAGCTTATCAATACAGAATTCGGCGCGGTGGGTATTACCGGTAATATCCGTAAGCAGATTTCGCATCAGACGATCAATCAACCAGGGTTGTTCAACAATACCTTCGGGCATCTGATCAAATGCAATCTCCAGCTCATACAGCGCCTCGTCACGCCCCTCGTCAACACGGGGAGCCTGGCTGGTGGGCCCAATAAACATACCCGAGAACAAGTAGGACAAGCTGGGATGATGCTGCCAATAAGTCACTAAACTACGCAACAAATCGGGGCGACGTAGTAATGGGCTATCGATGGGCGCGGCTGCCCCCAGCGTAATATGATTGCCGCCCCCGGTACCGGTATGACGACCATCAAGCATAAATTTTTCCGTGCCCAGGCGAGATTTATGTGCCTCCTCATAAAGGATTCGCGTGTTATCTACCAGCTCTCGCCAGTTATTCGCGGGGTGGATATTGACCTCGATAACTCCTGGGTCAGGAGTCACTAGAAGTCGTTGCAAGCGGGGGTCGCGCGGTGGCTCATAACCTTCAAGAATGACCGGCAATTTCTGTATGCGGGCACTTTTTTCGATCAACTCGATCAACTCGATATAGTGCTCAAGAAATTTAAGGGGCGGCAGAAACACATGCAGCCTGCCCTCTCTCGGCTCAACACAAAGCGCGGTGCGAATGACCTCAACCGGGGCTGTTGACTTTTTACGGTCGGCGTCCTGACCTATCGTTGTATCAGCCTCCCCCGGCATCATAGTGCGCTGGTCAAAATGCCCATCAATTTCCGTCTGGGAAAATGTAGGTTGTTTCCCGGCAATGAGTTCTTCATCCGCTAAAGCCAGCTTATCCGCCAATGGCTTGCGTTCAGCAAAGGGATCACGATCTGGCACTTCGGCTTGCGCTTGTTCCGCTTTATTCATCAGCGGCAGAGAGTCCAGCGGCAAACGAAAACCCAACGGAGAATCACCCGGCAACAACACTAACTTGTCTCGTTTTAGTGGCCAGTCACTGCTCTGCCATTTTTCTGTGCTGGTATTCCAGGCCAGGGGCAATACATAACCTGCGGGCTTATCAAGCCCCTTGCTCAGCAAACGGGCAATACGTTTGCGCTCAAGGCTGTCAGTGAGGTCGGCTTTCTCTGGATCAACGTTGTCCGGTAGTGATTGTTCTTTCCACAGGTAATAAAGCGCATCTTCATTGGCGGGCTGTACGTAGTCCACATCAATACCCAGGGACCGGCACAGGGTTTCGGTAAATTGCTGGGCCTCCTCAACGCCGTGACCGTAATCTTTGTCAACACGGGCCAGCAGTTTGTCATCTTGCCACAGGGCTTTGCCATCTTCTCGCCAGAAACAACCCAGCGCCCAGCGCGGCACCTCCTCACCGGGATACCATTTACCTTGCCCATAGTGCAGGACGCCACCGGGCCCAAAGCGCTTGCGCAAACGCAGCAGTAAATCTTTCGACAGGCTTAGTTTTTTGGCACCCAGAGCGTCGGTATTCCACTGGGCGGATTCCATATCATCCACCGAGACAAAGGTGGGTTCGCCACCCATGGTCAAACGTACATCCATTGCCTCCAGCTCGCTGTCGACCTTATTGCCAAGGGCGTCAATCAGCGTCCATTGTTCTTCACTGTAAGGCTTGGTGACTCTCGGATCTTCGTGAATGCGATAAACCTTATTGCTAAAGCTAAACTCCGTTTCGCACTCATCCGTATAACCTTCGATAGGCGCTGCCGAGACGGGGTCTGGCGTGCAGGCTAGTGGGATATGGCCTTCGCCTGCGAACAGACCAGAGGTTGGGTCCAGACCAATCCAACCGGCACCGGGCAGGTACACCTCACACCAGGCATGCAGGTCGGTAAAGTCTTCCTCCGCCCCTGCAGGGCCATCCAGTGGTTTGACATCGGGTTTTAACTGCACCAGATAACCCGAGACAAAACGTGCTGCCAGCCCGAGATGACGAAATATCTGTACTAACAACCAGCTCGTGTCACGGCAGGAGCCTTTCGCCAACGTTAGCGTTTGCTCGCAACTCTGAATACCCGGCTCCATACGAATATTGTAGCCAATCGCTTTTTCCAAACGTTGGTTTTGCGCCACCAGGAAATCATTAATGGTTTGTTTATCCTGATCGATCGAAGCGACCCACTCTTTCAGCAGAGGTCCTTTTTCAGTCACTTCGAGATACGGAGCGAGTTCAGTCTTTAATTGTTCATCGTATTGGAAGGGGAAATTTTCAGCATATTTTTCAACGAAAAAATCGAACGGATTAATCGCGACAAGATCGGCGATAACTTCAACTTTGAATGAAAACTTTCTGGTTTTCTCAGGAAAAACCAGGCGCGCCAGAAAGTTACCAAAAGGATCCTGCTGCCAGTTAATAAAGTGGTTTTCTGGCTCTATTTTAAGTGTATAGGCGTGGATTGGCGTCCGGCTGTGCACGGCTGGTCGCAACCGCAACACGTGAGGTGACATCTTGACCGGACGATCAAATTGATACTGCGTTTCATGCTGAATAGCGACACGGATGGTCATCTTACTTTCCTCACAGTAGTCATAGCGATGCAAACAAAATTAGCGTTCTTCAAAGGCAAACCAGCTCTCGTAAAAACACTGATGTAAGACCAGCAGCTGGATTTGTAATTCATTGATGTAATCTCTGAAGCTATCATTCAGGTCTTGCTCTGATTCTGCTTCGAAACGAAATGAGTTGATGGTTTTTAGCTTTTTAAGAACATTTTTCTGACCAGGTAATTTATGCACGGCTTCAATGATACGATCATGACAAAAGCGCAAGGTGCGAGGGAAATATTCATCTTCTAACAAAAACTGGGTCACTTCCGGGCCGCTGATTCTCGCCCGCATGGTGCGGCGGTAGCTCAGATTTGCACTCAATGAGCGCAGTACATGACCCCAGACCACCTGGGATAAATCCACCGCCAATTCGGCACCCGGTTGCAGCAACACCGACACGCCTGCGTCGAGAATACGAGTGGTCATATCAGCCCGTTCAATATTTCTACCCAGCTGAATAAATTGCCAGACATCGTCATGACTGGTGGTGTCACATAGCAGCCCGTTAATCTGCTGGCAACTTTTGATAATGCCGTCGATAAACTCGTAACGCTGACGCCGCAGTAAACCTTGCTGACTGTTGTCCCTTATATAAAGGTAGAGTTCATTCACACATTCCCACACTTCAGATGCCAGCACATCACGGCTGGTTCGAATATTTTCGCGAAGTATTTTAACGTCTGAAAGTGTTGAACCATTTTGTTCATCAACTAACATGAACTTAAGCACGTTGCGCTCGTCACGCTTTTTGTAGCGACTGGCAAATGCCTCTTCGCCACTGTTTAGAACTATCAGGTTATACCAGGTAATGTCCACACCGCCGGGCAAATCCAGTAAGAGCTTGTGATAGGCACTGATCAGGCGGGCGGTGTTTTCGATGCGCTCCAGATAGCGAGCCGTCCAGTACATGCGCTCCGCGGTGGTTGACAACAGCATTATCTGGCCTCCGTATCGACAATCCAGGTGTCCTTACTGCCCCCACCCTGAGAAGAATTCACCACCAGTGAACCTCGCTCCATGGCTACCCGGGTCAGGCCACCGCTGGTCACATAAATGTCATCAGCCTGTAAAATAAAAGGTCGTAGATCAAGGTGTCGAGGCTCAAGTTTTCCGCCATCCACCAGTGTTGGGCAGACTGACAGCTTCAGAGTCGGCTGCGCAATATAATTACGAGGACTAGCTTTAATCAGTCGAGTAAATTCATCCTGTTGCCGTTTTGTTGAATGCGGCCCAATCAACATACCGTAACCACCCGATTCGTTGGCCGGTTTCACCACCAGAGAGTCAAGATTATCCAGCACATAAGCACGTTGCTCCGGATCATCACACAGCCAGGTTTTCACGTTTTCAATAATCGGCTTTTCGTTTAAATAATACTCAATCATCTGTGGCACAAAGGCATAAACCACTTTGTCGTCAGCGACACCGGCTCCAGGTGCGTTGGCAAGCGCTACATTCCCAGCCCGCCAGGCGCGCATGAGTCCTGGGACGCCGAGGACTGAACTTTTTTCAAAGCACTCTGGATCAAGGAACATGTCATCTATGCGGCGATAAATGACATCAACACGCTCCAGCCCACCGATGGTACGCATATACACCTTGTCGTCTTCAGAAACCTGCAGGTCACGACCTTCGACCAGCTCCACACCCATTTGCTGGGCCAGAAAGGCATGTTCAAAATAGGCTGAATTGTAGATACCCGGCGTCAATATAACGATCTCAGGATTCTTGATCTTGCGTGGTGACAAAGCCGCTAGCATGTCGAAAAGGCGAGCTGGGTAATCACCGATGGGTAATATCCGGTCATTTTCAAACAACTCCGGCAATACACGTTTAGTGATCGAGCGATTCTCCAGCATATAAGCAACACCTGATGGCACTCGTAAATTATCTTCCAGCACGTAAAATTTACCGGAATCATCACGCACCAAATCCGTGCCACATATATTCGCCCAAACACCGAAAGGGGGCGACACGCCCACGCACTCCGGTCGGAAGTTCTTGGAGTCCTTAAGGATATCCCCTGGAAAAATGCCATCTTTAACGATGTTCTGCTCATGATAGACATCGTCGATAAAACAATTCAGCGCTTTGAGTCGCTGTTGCAAACCCAAGTCAAGCACTCCCCACTGTTTGGCTGAAATAATGCGCGGAATAATATCGAAGGGCCAAGCACGATCAATATTGCCCTCTTCGGAATAGACCGTAAATGTCACCCCCATTTCCTCAATGGTAACCTGTGCCATGTCTCGGCGTAGCTGAATTTCATCATCGCCCAATTTACTGAGATGAGAAGTGAGACGCCGAGCCGGCAACCGTGCGTTGCCTGGACTACTAATTAATTCGTCGAAAAAAATCTGCGCATCATAACCATGCCAATCAATACTCATAAATACCCCTTTCCCTGCCGAGCGTATCAGTATGCTCTCTAGCCTCAAGCAATTATTAAGCCAAACATAAAGCAATAAAATCTATTTAACCAAGCTAAGACAACCAGGCGACTCAATCCTATCCACAACATTACCCGTCACGCTCTTTTAATCTCCATTAAACACACAATAAAATAATCGCGTTTTACTTATGCTCCTCATCCTATCTTAGTTAGCATGCGAACCCCAGACCAATACAAACATCAGGCAACAATCGGACAATACGCTTGGCGCCTAAGCGCTAACCTGCAGGCGTCCATGAGTAGGGGAAGCTGTTAGGCTATCGCGAGTTATAGCATATTTATTTAAAATGTCGTCACTAAAAACCAACCCAGACAAGGATGTACTTTAAGAGAGACCAGGAGCGGCTGCTAACGACTGACTCGCAAGCACAGAGCTAATCTTACGCACGCCATTTTTCGCTATAAAGGCTAGTACTGCTATCTTTCCCGAACTAGCCTACACTGTCGAAAATTCTTACTCACTCATGCCATCTACGCACACCGAAAATAAGTATGTGCCTTATGGGGTCACCCCTGCTACTCTCTTATGCAAGGTAAAGTCGCCGCGTTTTTAACTCAGGAGAACAACTCAACGTGACGTATTGTGTCGCTATCGCCGTTAAAGCAGGTATTATTTTCTGCTCCGACTCTCGTACCAATGCGGGTGTCGACCAGATCAGCACTTACAGTAAAATGTCTCACTTCGGCCGGGACGGTGAACGTCAGATAGTTATGTTGTCTGCAGGCAATCTGGCAACCACTCAAGCTGTTATCAACCAGATAAAAAATGACATCAACGAACATGCGAAATACAACTTACTGACTATCTCGTCTCTCGATCAAGCGAGTGAATATGTGGGTAAAATCAGTGTGGCACAACAGGAAAAATACGGTAAAGACTCGATATATGAGGCCAGCTTTATTATTGGAGGCCAAATTGCTGGGTCGCCTCATCAAATAATGATGATCTATCCCCAGGGCAATTTTATTACCTCATCAGTAGATACCCCCTACTTACAAATCGGTGAAAGCAAATACGGGAAACCCATCTTAGACAGGATTATCGATCCCGATGTCGAGCTGAATACGGCCGCGCTCTGTGCATTGGTCTCCATGGATTCCACAATGCGTAGTAACTTGACGGTCGGACCGCCAATAGAAGTGATGGTATATGAGACCGACAGCCAATTGTTAAATCACCGCTACCGATTAGAACAAAACAGCAACTACCTGCATGATTTAAACCACGCCTGGGATGAACGTCTGAAAGCGGCATTTAGCTCACTGCCGCCAATACAGTGGGCAGAAATATCCTATCATGATCAAGTAAATGACGAATTTCAGAATCAACCAAATAACTAAGCCACAGAACGCTTAAAGTGCAGGCACTCTATTTGTTATCAATGCCTACTAACGAGCGACGTGCCAGTGAATTAGAGGTGTAAGTGAATTAGAAGAGCCGGTGAAAGATAAATAAAATCTGCCCGTTCGTGCTCTAACGATTCATCCTCCCAACGCTGTATCGCCCGCAAAGCCTAAGCCATAGACGAAGGGAGCCAGCACGCCAACATCAACCTGATGAATTTAACAGCTCACCTTAGCTAGACAGCACGAAAAATGGAGCAGGTAAACGTTATTCATCAGCAGCACTACTCTTAAGGGTTTTTCTATCTGACCGGGTGTCACCCATATAGACACAGGCCACCTTTACTTTCCGATCATCAAGATCATTACGAAATATTGATCTATCGAAATCACAGTATTTCGCGATTTTTTCTGTCAAGTAGGTTTTTCCAGTACCGACTTTATTTGTCTCAATAATGATGATGTCCCCTGCCCTACACCCTTTTTCTTTCATACAGAAATATTCTTCACTACTTGCAGCCAACATCGAGCTTGAATAAATCACAAAGAACAACCCTAAAAATATTTTCATTTATTCTTCCAGCCTGTTAAATCCACTAACTCTTTCAACAGGACAACCATCCTTAGCTGCCAGTTATTCTCTTATTATAAGCATTACAAGGTGCTAACTGGTTGAATATCTCGTAGCGAAATCCCTCGCAACAAGCGCCCAAGAATATCTGCCCCAGTAATCACCCGCTTCTGCTCCGACCAAAGGAGGATCAAGTCATCATCAATGACGTCATCAACTTCATTCACCGGATACACCTTAAGCTGTGTCAGCACTTTTCCCAGTAAAACTCGCGAGTCCTTGATAAGAATGGGTCGATGACAATAATGATAAGGGGTTGTCGCTTCTTTACCCAATAGCGCATCCCGCAAAAAAGCATTAGCATTCAATACCACACAAGGCTCCTTGCTTTTATCATCGACAATAATGACCCATTTTTTACCGGATCGGTTCACTTTAACTAGAAAGTCATCATCTATTTTACGCTCGAACGGCGGAAATACCGGCCTGTCATTTTCTATGGCTAACGTAATGACGCTCGCAGGATCGATATTTTCACCTTCCTGGGTGACAGAAACGTCATCCAGCGACAAAAAATTCATTGCACCTATTCCTTCCAAACGACTCACGTCGGACTCTTTAGCATCAATATGTTCATGAATCACTCGATGAAGATCTCGTTCCGTGAAGTACCGGATGCTCTCTTCACCTAACCACCAATCCAACATCAAAGCAGAGGGCTTTGCTACAGGGTAAAGAATAATTTGATACAGACGCAGCACCGGCGCCAGGAGCGCACCCATGCGTAGTGCGTGACGAGAAAAGTAGGCCTGGGGAATAATTTCACCCATAAAGGTAATCAGAAATGTTGAAAAGAAGAAGGAGAAAGCCCCAGCCATCACTGATTTTGATAGCAGAGTTAACAGCACATTAACAGCTACGTTTCCCCACAAAATGGTAGTCAATAGAAAATTGGAATCCCTGCGTAAAGCTAGAATTTTGATCGCCGCGGGACTCCCCCCAGCGGCTTCCACTTCAAGGCGCAACCGGCTAATACTTAACAGTGCCAAATTCAGGCCCGAAAACATTGCTGACTGAGCAATACAAAATAGGATACCAATCCACACCAAAATACTTATCGATACTGCTTCCATCAATTGGTTTCCATTTAATAGGCTGTATAGTGAAATCAGTCGCTGACTACAAGCAGATACGGTGGACTTCAGATTAAGTGTAGTTTGACTTAATCACTTTGATTCGCTGCGCTTCCTCGGATTGTAAGTGATTTAAAGGTATTCAAATACATAAGCTCTCGCTACATTGCGGTAATTAATTCTTACTCAATAGACCACCGCAGCGCTGTTTACAATCGCGCATGTATCGCGCTACGTTTTCTTGGTTCCATACTCTACCGGATACAGACTTTGCTACACTATCGGTCATCCGGTTCGTGATGACTCCACGCCGTCGCTTCGGCTGGGGGTAAGACAAAATTTGGGCGCTGTATGAGTACCTCTCTTGAAGTTCATCAATTTTCTTACGGCACAAACATTTGATTGCTAGCGTCCTCAGATTATCCACCTTGCTGCTCGGCGTAGCATTTCTGCTGACTGGCCATGGCTTACAGCTGGCACTGATACCTTTGCGGGCTGAGCTGGCCGGCTGGGATAGTCTCTACGTCGGTATTCTTGGTTCGGTTTATTTCTGCGGCTTTCTGTTCGGTTGTTTTACGATTCCAGGGCTGGTCAGTCGCATTGGGCATATCCGTTGTTTTTCCACGTTGACGGCCCTGATGACGGCGGCCGTGCTGGTACTGGCACTGTTCAACCAGTTTGCTGTCTGGCTCCTGCTGCGCTTTTTTTGTGGCGTTGCGATTTCCGGCCTTTATCTGGTGATTGAAAGCTGGCTGAATGAAAAAACCGAGGATCATGTCCGCGGAGCAGTGCTGGCCACTTATACGGCGATTGTGTTGACTGCCCTGGCGGGGGGGCAGCTGTTGCTGAATGTGGCGCCGCTGGAAACCCAACACCTGTTTATTATTTCTGCGCTGCTGGTTGTGGTGGCGGCGATTCCCATCTGTGTCAGCAGCACCACTCAGCCAGCGCAGATACCCGGTGCCACCTTTTCGCCGTTGCTGGTTATTCACACATCGCGCGCCGCCGCCCTGGGTGCCTTTGTCGCCGGAATGGTCGCGTCGGTTTATTACGCCCTGGGGCCGGCCTATGGGCTTCAGGTCGGCATGGATGTTCCGCTCATCAGTTTGATGATGGCGCTGGGAATTATTGGTGGCGCTCTCTCGTTGCTGCCCCTCGGTCGATTGTCTGACCGAATGGACCGGCGCGTGGTGATTGTCTCGATTATGTTCGCCGGGGCACTGGTCTCGGTGATGGCCTTTCTGCTGCCGGTGTCCGGTATTCCGGCGGTGATGTTCTTTTTTGGTGCCTTTGTTATGCCGATACAGGCGCTGTGCCTTGCCCACGCCAGCGACCATATTGGCAACCAGTCGTTTCTGGAGGTGGGCACGGGCTTGCTGGTGATGAACGCCTCGGGCTCAATTGTCGGTCCGCTGGCCACCGCCCAGGCCATGCAATGGTTCGGCTCCGGTGCGTTTTTTCTATTCCCTGGGGTGGTTCTCAGTATCAGCGGGGTGGCAGTAGTGCTGATGATTAAATCGCGTCAACCGGCGGTCGAACACCATTCCAAATTTCGTGCGGTGACGACGGCGGCAGCCCAGGGCGCCCTGCAGCTGGATCCGCGAACAGGGGACGACGATCAAGAAAGCGAAGAAGAGGAGAGAGACTAAGTACCTTTTTCAACCCGCCCCTCGTGTCTGTCGTCGTGGCAGCCTGGGCTATAAAGAGCTATAAAATCCCCGACAACAGGGTGGCGGTGCCGAGAAAAACCAGGAAACCGGTGACATCCGTCACCGTGGTGAGAATAATGGAGGAGGCAGTGGCAGGATCCTGACCCAGTCGCGACAGCACCATGGGCACCAGTGCCCCCGAAATGCCCGCCATAATCATCGCCACGATCATGGCGATGGCGATCACCAGGGCCAGCCCCCAGGATTGGCTCCAGGCCCAAACCCCCAGACCGCAGGTCAGCGCCAGGGCGGTGCCGTTGATTAGCCCAATCTGGACCTCCTTGGACAAGACCGCACGCCATTGCAGGGTGCTAATCTCTCGCAGTGCCAGGCCCCGCATGGTAACGGCCAGCGCCTGTGACCCCGCATTACCCGATTGCCCCGCGACGACGGGCAGGAGTATGGCAAGCGCGGTGAACTGGGCGATGGTTGATTCAAACAATCCGACCACTGCCGCGGCGAGAAAAGCAGTGATCAGGTTAACGTGGAGCCAGACTAAGCGCCGTTTAACGGCGAACACCGGTGTGGACAGCGCGCGTTCGTCGGCACTGGCGCCGACCATACGCTGGATGCCGGCGGTGGCGGCCTCTTCGGCGGCCTGGAAAAGGTTGCCATAACGAACAATACCCAGCAGTTTAAAGTCCTGGTCCACGACCGGGATGGAATCGACCCGGCTGCGGTCGAACAAGGCCACCAGATCCGCTTCGGTGGAGGTTAACTCGGCAACCTCCGATACCTCGTTGACCAAATCCGACATCAGGGTGTCAGGTTCTGCCAGCGCCATATCCTGAAGGTCGACACGGCCGGCGAGCAGGTCGTCATCGGAGACGACATAAAGCGAACGCACCCGCTTTGCCTTAGATGCCCGTAGCTCTGCCAGCGCCTCGCCCACGGTCTGGTCAGCGCGAAAGCGCGCCAGCAGCCGGTCCATAAAATTGCCGGCGGTATGCTCTGGAAACTCGAGCAGTTCCAGGTATTCCTTACGCACCCCCGACGGTAAATGATCCAGCGCGGCCATCAATTTGTCTTCTGGCAGGCTGCGTAAAATCAACAACGCCGTGCGGATGCTCGCCGAAGTTAATACCTTAGCCTGGCGTTCAAGGTCTATGGATAAAAACAGCGACTGCAACAGGCCGGGGTCGATCTGCTCTAGCAGCCGCGTAAAACTTTTGGTCGATAACTGCTCCAGCTTCTCAGGTACCTGGTCCAGTCGTTCGACGACGAGCGCGGCATCGCGGGGGTGCTCCCGTACAAAATACTCGCGGAGTTCGTCCTGCAGGCTCATTTCGATCGTCCGAAGACTGACTCGAGTATCCGAGCGCAGAGATTTAAATAGGCGCTGGCGAGTTCTGCCAGAACCCGTTCGACGTTAAATTCCATGGGCGCAGCATCATTCCTGACGCGCTCCAGTGAGGCCCGTTTGACCACGCCCAGGATGCGGTGACGGCTGTCGACCACCGGTAATTCCGCGTGCCTCATCCATTGTTTGGCGGTAATCGCCTGACTGGCTGCCATTTTGCCGTTAAGCGGCTCAACCGGCGCGGTGATCTGGCCGACTAGCTGCGAGCGATTTTTGCGAGCATAAACAGCCAGCAGACTGACCGTACCGCGGTACTTGCCCTGTTGATCAACCACCAGCACCGGTCGTGGGTGGGTATTGTCGCTGGCTGACAGTTGCTCACAGAAGGCTTCGCAGCTGGTGTTCTCCGAGACGCGGATAAACTCCGTGGTTACCAGAGACGCCACGCTGTAGGCGGGGAACTCCAGCAATTCGAAGAGCGGCTGGCGTTCCGGTGCAGGCACTGATTCGAGGACGCGGGCGTAGCGGGATTCGCTCAGGTGAGATACCAGCGCCACCGCTTCGTCTGTTTTGGCGGCCATCAGTAAGCGAGCGAGGAGGGCGGGTTCGATCTCGCTAAGCAGGCTGGTGAGTTGCCAGCTAGGTAACCGTGCCGCGAGCGTGGCCGCAATCGACACCGGCAGGCTTTCCAGCACGTCCGATAATTCCCGCAGTTCACTGCTGGCGAGCAGTGCCGCCATTTCGTCGGGCCGATCAGACGCGAACTGCAGCACTAGCGGATCAAGCGGTTCGGTCATTCGTGCTCCTCGTTCTTGATTAAGAGCGTGTCGGCGGTGACAAAGGCGGCCGTGGGGACTGTCAGCAAGCCCTCCGCTGTTTCCAGAACAACGGCGGTGCTTAAAATCTCGATAATCTTGCCCTGAGCATCCCTGATCCGCACGGTGTCTCCTATCCGATAACGGTCCATCGCCCGTCTGGCCAGAAGGTTTTCCACCAAGGGTCGGCTACCCAGCGCGAAGGCCAGAGAAAGCCCGCCGAAAAAGAACGCCAGTAACATGACCATCACATTCGAGATGAAGGAAATATTAATCGAGGTTTGGGCGAGACCGGTCAGCACTGCGGTTGTGATGATCAGTAATTGCGCAAACCGGGGCGCTAGATTGTCCGAGCTTACGCCCATCAACTTTGCCAGCAGGCTGCGGATGACAACGCTGGCCAGGTAGCCGGAAAGTATGATTAGCGCGCCCAGAATGAGCTGGGGGACGTAGAGCAGCAGAACGGAAATCCACTCTTTTGCCACCGAGATTCGCAGTGTTTGCAGCGCGGTGAGCAGGAAAAGAAACAGGGTGCCGTAGTAGAGGACGGCGCGCAGTACCTGTCGCAACACTTTCAAATCAAAGTGCTCTAGCCGCGCTGGGGCTCGGTGGCGGAGATAGCCCTCCAGTGAAGTCCACCAGCGATCGAGCAATCGCGACAACAGTCCCGCGACCAGAAAGCCCAATAGGGCAATCACTATTGCCAGAATTTCAGGATGACTTTTTATTAAATCCGACAGCATACGAATGCCACTCCCAAACCCTGTCAGTCAATTGCCACCGGTTGGTGGTTTGCATTTCTGTGTTCTATGCCATGATTGCACTATGCCTTAGGTTTAGCCACTTATTTGTTCACTGAATAGAAAGTCCGTCCCTGGTAGTCTTGATCGTAGCTGCGGGGTGTATAAAGGAGCAAC
Organism: uncultured Gammaproteobacteria bacterium; assembly: GCA_913058345.1. Taxonomy (GTDB): domain Bacteria; phylum Pseudomonadota; class Gammaproteobacteria; order Pseudomonadales; family Porticoccaceae; genus Reddybacter. Next base: position 95,445 of record CAJXQR010000006.1, on the reverse strand, counting down.
TAACAGGGCCCGCCGAACAGGCCCTGATGACCTCTTGTTCTACCAGAGAAGAGCAGAATTCATAGCCACTTCATTCTCCTAAAGGCAACTAAAAAGATCGTCGCGATCGTCACCATCACCCCTAATAGAATAAAATATCCCGACCGAGAATGAAGCTCCGGCATGTTTTCAAAATTCATACCATAGATACCGGCAAGAAAACTGAGAGGCACAAATACTGCCGTAATAATCGTCAGTATTTTCATAATCTGATTCAGTCTGTGTGAAGCAATAGAGATATAGCCGTCTATTAAATCCGACGCGGTTTCATAGTACAGCAGAGAAAGGCTACAGGTCCGCTCTTGTTGCTCCCAAACATCGATAACCTCATGGGTGCGGTCACTGTCGCTGAAACCGGGAAAGGTTTTATTCCGAAGCGTTCTGAACAACTGTTCGTGATAGGTTGCAAAGCGACCGAGCCTTTTCAGGTCACTTTTGTAGCCAATCAATTCTGCCAACATATTGTCGTCGGAATGCTCCAGCATCAATTCTTCAAGTTCTTCGAGACGAGGTTCAAGCGCCAGCAAAATATTCAGATATCGATCAACCACCATACGGCACAATAGCAGCGCCAACTTGGACAAATCGCTGTATTCCGTCACATCACTCTGGCTCTCAAGATGTGCCTCCAGACGATTAATACTTTTTGAGGCGCCACTATGACGCGTTATCAAAAAACTTTCGCCGACAAACAATGCCAACTGAATCGTGTCGAAGTCGATATCTTTGGAGTCAGCAGACAAGCCTTTTAATAAAATAAACGTGTAGTCACTAAAAGCTTCAATCTTTGGTGGGTGTCGCTCGCGCTGAGCGTCCTCAATAGCAAGCGTGTGGATAGCAAATTCACGCTCTAAAAACTCAGCTTCGGTGGCTTGTTGGTTCTCGACCAGATCGACCCAGATGACTGAGTCTGGGTGATCGCGCCAGGTCGCGATGAGCTCCACCCCACCCACTTGCATTTCACCGGATAAAAATAACCGTGTTTTAATCATGCTTAATTAGCCCTCTTTCTTAGTAGATTTGGCGAAAATAAACTCTATCGAATTCGTCATACAGCGAGGCACTATCTTTAGGGGGCATAAACCTTTGGGAACATCACCTTGAAAAATATGCAGCAAAAACGCCTATCAGCTCTAGTGGTTTATCGATAGTACACTGAAAAGTCATTTCACCAAGATAAATTACTGACACCGGTTTAACAGGGTTGCCGAGTTAGGTTGTGGTACGGCTCGACAGTGCAGTTGGCATGATCCACTTTCTTTCGTACCAATGGCGCCAATACATTATGATGAGCCGTTAATTTGACTTAATATTGCTCCTTACTACCATTGAAACTGGTCTCAATAGCGCCATCATTGTTTTCCAAATTTACCCACTAGTACTGCGGTCACCCTACTTTGAGGAAATACTGAAGCAAAGCTCCACGGCACCCTTCCATAAGTTTGAGCGCTAGATTTTTAATGCTGAACACCGCTAAATTTTTTATTGTAAATAAATCCAGGCGGTCAACCTATCAACTCACAGCAAGCCCAAAATTGGACTCTCTTACCTATGAGCAAACTCGATACATTATCGTTGCAAGAAAAGATTAAAAAAATCTACGACTCAGTCACCGGTCTGATATTTGCGGTTATTCTCTTGTTCATCACGGTCATCATGATTATCGGCGTGGTGCGTTTATTCTTTCAGGTTGGCACCTTAATTCAAGCCGGCGGCATTACCGGAAGCTATTTGCATATTTTCACCGATGTATTGACGCTGTTTGTTCTTATCGAATTATCTCGCTCGTTAGCCGAATATTTTACGTCGCACCGTTTACGGCTGACACCCGTTATCGATGCCGGTATCGTATTTGTACTGCGCCATATCATGATTGAGCTTTTCCACCACCGACTCGACACACAGGCCACCTATGCGCTCAGCGCCTTACTATTGGCACTAGGGTTAATACGCGTCGCCTGCGCCATCAGTTTCCAGCGCGGCAAAGAACCAACAACCAAATCCAATTCAGACTCCTCTGGGGCTATCACGTCAGTTAAAGAACCTTGAAGGGGTGCATTCCATGGGCAATGCATGTAAGGGATAAACGCCAACCGTCTCTAATTCATTGGCCGCCTATTACCCGCCCAGGAAACGCCCTATACATTTAGACCCGGTGATGCCCTATCTGGTGGGAGCTATTCTCGCCATCTTGTTGCTGGGATTGCTATTGCGCAAGCTCAATCAGCCTCATGTTGTTGGCTATCTCGTTGCGGGCGTTATTCTTGGCCCCCACGGGGTTGCACTGGTAACAGATGATGTAACGCTGGCACGCTTTGGGGCGATAGGGGTTGTCATGCTGCTTTTTTTTATTGGCATGGAAGTTTCCCCTAAAAAACTCATCGACAACTGGAAAATTGCAGTACTTGGCACCCTGGCACAAATCCTTATCAGTGTCGCCTGTGTCTGGCCATTGGGCTGGCTAATGGACTGGCCTCTGCAGCGTATTATTCTTATTGGCTTTGTGATTAGTCTTAGCAGCACAGCCGTTGTACTCAAGCTACTTCAGGACTGGAAGGAATTTGACTCTAAGGTTGGCCAAAATGTACTCGCCATTTTACTCGCCCAGGATCTGGCGATTATTCCGATGCTCATCATTCTCGCCGCGTTTGGCGACAACACCGGGGTTGAACCCACAAACGCAGTCTTCCAGATCTTTGGCGCATTGATTATTGTCGCTATTGTTGCCCATATCGCCATAAAAAATACGCTACACCTGCCCCTCAGTAAACTGATAGGCAACGATAATGAGATGCATGTTTTCGCCGCTTTGTCAGTCTGCCTGGGTTTATCGTTATTAACCGGTTTAGCGGGGCTGTCTACAGCCCTGGGGGCTTTTGTGGCGGGGATGATTATCGGTGCCGCCAAGGAAACTCACTGGGTACATCAAAGCCTGGAGCCCTTCCGTGTGTTGTTTGTGGCGCTCTTTTTTGTCTCAATCGGCATGCTGGTTGATCTTAGTTTTATACAATTCCACTGGTTTCAGGTCGGGATCCTCGTACTGCTCGCAGTCGTCGCCAATACTTTCATTAATGCTCTGATACTTTATTTGCTCGGAGAAAACTGGGCAGACAGCTTGTATGCAGGCACACTGCTATCCCAGATTGGAGAATTTAGCTTTGTATTGGCTGCTGTGGGTATTCAAGCACATATTATTTCCGATTACGGCTATCAAATGACGATTGCGGTCATTTCTCTTACCCTTCTTATTAGTCCAGGCTGGATTATGTTGGTCAAACATTTGTTGAAAAACAGACGGAATGTAAACTCACTATAGCTGTCGATATTGATACAAATACTGATGCGCAAAATAGCGTTGACTTATCACCTTTTTAAGTCACGCAACATATGCACCCGCCCAGAGGAAAAATCATGGCGATAAAAATTGACAGACCCCCTCACTGGTGGGGCAGTTTTACGCTACCCATCGAACAAAGTTTGCAGTGGCGCATTGGGCCGCTGACTCTTGTGGTGCGTTGTCTGGAGGGCGAGTGGCACATAGGCCATCAGCGAACCGTCGATTTTGATAAGGACGATACGACCTGGGAATTTCAACCTACCGATCAACGACCGGAAGCACTAGATAAGCATTCGCGTTATATTTTCAGCAAGATGGTCAAGCGACTGACCCTGACTCCTCGACTCGCTGATCGTCCCATTATTTCCCGCCCACGGGTTCCTTTTAATCTCACCGCTGGTGAGGGAGTGACTCTCTACGTCAGTTCACCACTATGGCTTGAATTAGCGCTCGAAACGTCACCAGCCACCGTGCTGGAAGAAGTGGCCATCCAGCGGCCATCGGATACCTGGTTTGGCCCCTCCACACTCGAGGGCGAGCTCTGTTACGCCTCGTCCACCCACTGCCGTATCAATTTATCAGAGTTGCCGCAACGAACACACCGGGCGATAACGCCCGTGCTGATACGCAATCAGGCGGATACCACGCTCACTGTCGAGCGACTCAATTTACCCGCGCCACTGTTATCGCTCTATACCTGCGCTAACGGGCAGCTGTGGACTCCCAGGGTGACATTAATTCGAGGTAAGCATGGCGATATGGCGGAATTAAAAATAGATCACAAAGCGCCAAAACAGGCAGAATCTCCAGAACTATTGAGCACACCCCGCAATACAGCCAATGCAGGGGTATTAATCCGCGCGTTTAACGCAGTATTCAATTGAATATGCTACGGAGATGGTTATGAGCGAGTATTGGAATTACATTCTCAACTTCCTTAGCAGCGAAAAGCTCTGGGCGGTAACTCGAGCGCTCATTGTCGTTGTTATTGGTCTGGTGATCGCTAAATTAGCCAGTTCTGGGCTCACCAAAATCGCCAGTAAAAAGATAGACAGCCACCGCGCCATGGTGCTCAAACGAGGCAGTTATTATTCCATTCTGATTCTTTTTTTAGTGACGGCACTGCACCAGCTGGGGTTTAATCTCAGCGTACTACTCGGTGCGGCAGGCATTTTCAGTGTGGCAATCGGCTTTGCTTCTCAAACCTCGGCGTCCAACCTCATCAGCGGTTTGTTTCTGGTCGCCGAGCGCCCCTTCACGGTGGGTGATGTGATTCGTGTTGGCACCACCACTGGCGAAGTCCTCTCCATTGACCCACTTTCAGTCAAGCTACGCACCTTTGACAATCTGTTTGTGCGTATTCCCAACGAATCACTGATTAAATCAGAAGTCACTACGCTGACACGCTTTCCCATTCGTCGAGCAGACCTGCTTGTGGGTGTTGCTTACAAAGAAGATCTCAAAAAAGTACGAGCAATACTGGAGGAGGTCGCCGACAAAAACCCGCTTTGCCTGGAGGAGCCAAAACCACGCTATATATTCCAGGGCTTTGGCGCTTCATCGTTAGATATTCAGTTCTCCGTCTGGGCCAAACGGGAAAATTTTCTCGATTTGAAAAACAGTATCTATGGCGAGATAAAAAGCGCTTTTGACGAACAGGGCGTTGAGATCCCCTTCCCCCATGTCACCCTCTACACTGGCAGCGTGACAGAGCCCTTCCCCATCACAACGGTTGATGCTCAATCGTCAGACCCGTTATAACGTTATGGTTTAGAGAACCTGCATGCCTATAATACAGCGGCTGGGGCTGGTGCTCTTACTTTGTCTGTTGTCACCCGTTTCATCCGCGCAATTGACGATCGATATCGATATCACTGGCGTTGAGAAAACCTTAGAGGACAACGTCCGATTGTTTCTCAGTCTTGAGCAACAGAAAGAGCACCCTCTAATGAGTGAGGGTCGCCTACGCCGACTTCATAAAAAAGCACCGTTGGAAATCACCCGAGCCCTCCAGCCCTTTGGTTATTATCGTCCGGAGGTGAAGACGGAACTGACACAGACATCAGATGATCAGTGGCAAGCCAGCTATCGTGTTGACCCAGGTCCGCCAATACCTATCGGTGAATTTGACTTCGCCATCAGCAAAGAGATGGGGCAAGACACCGAGTTTCAACGGCTAATCGATAAAATCCCCCTACATAAAGGTGGTAACTTCAACCATCTCGACTACGAGCGCACCAAATCTGATTTAGCTCTGCTTGCGACCGAACGAGGCTACGTGGATGCCCGCTTTACTGAACACCGTGTGGTCATTGACCTGGAAGTTTATGAAGCCCGCATTGCTTTGCACTACGAGGGCGGCCGCCGTTATCGCTTTGGCGCAGTCCAATTAAAACAGGATTTACTGGAGCCGCAACTGCTACAACGCTACATTCCCTTCGAGCAGGGCTCGCCTTATCGCTACGAAGCGCTTATCGACTTGCAGCAGGCGCTCAATGACAGTAACTACTTTCAAACGGTTGAAGTGTCGCCAGGCCCGCCACAAGCTGAAACCGCCGAAATCCCCGTTACGGTCGCTTTAACACCGCGCAAACCGCATCGCTATGGCGTGGGGCTCGGTTACGGCACCGACACTGGCGCCCGCACCAGCTTTCATTGGGAGATGCCACGTATCAACGACCGTGGGCATCGCTTAAACAGCGAAGCCAAGGTGTCTGAAATTGGCTATAGCCTCAGCGCCAGTTATCGGGTACCGGTGCTCAACCCCCGTACCGATCAAATTATCTACAACATCGGTCAAGTTAACGAAAAAACCGATGTTAGCGACAGCACAGTGCGCACCATCGGTGCCAACCTCAACCGCAATCGCGGCCCCTGGCGTGAATCCCTGTTCATTAATTATCAGGTTGAAGAGTTTGTGGTCGGGAGTGATCGAGGTGAATCAACTTTGTTGATGCCAGGCGTTAACTGGACTCGTTCCTGGGGAAACAAGGTCATCACAAGCTTTGATGGCATACGTTTCGACATCGGACTACGCGGTGCCCGCGAAGACCTTTTATCTGATGTAAGTTTTTTGCAGCTCCATGGAGGCATCAAGGCTATTAATCGTCTGGGCCAGAGTAACCGCCTTATTACTCGTGGCAGAATAGCCACTACCTGGACAGAGGATTTTCAACAGCTGCCCTCTTCGGTGCGCTTTTTTGCCGGTGGAGCTCAAAGCGTAAGGGGCTTTAGCTACCAATCACTCGGCCCTAAAGACGACACGGGAGAGGTGATCGGCGGTAACCATTTGATGGTCGGCAGTATTGAACTGGAACACAGCCTGAATAATAAGTGGGCTGTCGCCATGTTTTACGATGTCGGCAATGCCATGGATAGTTTTGACGACAAGCTGGAAAGAGGCGCCGGCCTGGGTGTTCGTTGGCGCTCACCGGTTGGTCCGGTTCGTCTTGACCTAGCCACGGCCATGAGCCGCGATGACCGCCCCTGGAGACTACACATCAGCATTGGGCCCGACCTGTGAAGCCGAGAATGAAATTGCTCAGGCGCCTTTTGCTAGCGTTACTGCTGTTGGCGGTTCTGCTGACAAGCTGGTTAAGCACGACAAACAGCGGTCTGGGCTGGGCTTACCGACAGGCAAAACCTTTTTTGCCCGCTGCGCTCACTATCGAAGAAATAGAGGGGCGCTTGACCGGACCAATTTCCATTAAAGGGTTGGTATACCGATTCGATCAGGGGTCGGTGACAGCCGATCAGATCACCCTCGACTGGTCACCGACTGCTTTATTGGGCACCCGGGTCGATATTCACCGAGTGCAGGTGAGCTCTCTCGAGATCCAGTTACCTCCAACAGTTACTGACACTGACGACACCAAAAAAGCCATCTCGCTACCCGATATTCAGTTGCCCTGGCGGCTAACATTGGAGCAGGTACTGGTTGAAGGCATCACGCTGAATCAGGGTAATGAGCAATTTACATTACGACAAGCCCGGCTCAGCGCAAGTGCACTACTCGGGAAAGTCAGCATTGAAGAACTCGCCTTTGAAAGCGATGATTTTACGATCAACATCGCAGGAAGCTTGCGGCCCACCAGGCAGTATCGCCACAATCTGGATATCGAATGGCAGACCCGCCTGCCCTCGAAAGCCATAGTTCAAGGGCAAGGTCAGCTCACTGGAAGCCTGAAAACTACTCAGGTAACACAAGCAGTAAATGGCGCGCTCACTCTGTCACTGGAGGCGACACTTCACGACATTCTGGACAAGCTCAGCTGGCAAGCCAGTGCAAATATCAGCAACTTTGACCTGCGCAAAGGGAGTACTGAGTGGCCCGCACTGCAGGGATCACTCAAGCTCGATTCAAAAGGCGACCTTGAAACGGCAACATTATCAGGCACTCTACAGGGCGATTATCCTGACTCTGGCCCCTTTGATGCCAGCTTTGCTCTCAAGCGCCTCAGTGACAAGCGCATTAAAATCGACCACCTCAACATGCGTGCCTCACAAAATCAAACGCAGCTCAACAGCCACGGTCACTGGCGACCCGGTGCCGATGGCGGCGACCTCAAGCTAACGCTGAACTGGCAAAACCTGCGTTGGCCAATACAAAAAACCGCCTGGTTTGACAGTGCTAGCGGAAAGGCTTCGTTCGAGGGCAATCTTGATCGCTATAAAATAGCGCTAACAACTGACAAGCCCTGGCCACAGGCTCCACCTTCCACGTGGTCAGTACAGGCAGAAGGCGATCGCAACGGGCTCACGGTCCAATCACTGCATGTCGCCGCACTGGGGGGTGAAACCACGGCCGCCGGCCAGCTTAACTGGGCTCCCTCTCTAAATTGGGAAGCTGAAATAAACACCGTCCATCTTGATCCCGCCAAGCTCTGGCCCCAATGGCCGGGACAGCTCAACGGTACAGTCACTAGCAGCGGCCATATCGATAAAGGTCGCTTGATAAGCGATATTGACATCAAAAACCTGAGTGGCCAGCTACGCGATTACCCTGTCTCGTTGAACAGTCGCTTTACCTGGAGCAGCACGAGTGCCGAAGAAAAGGCCCCGGAAAACTCAGTATCCAAAAGCGGCAGTCTGGACCTCAGTCATCTGAACTTTTCATCGGGCCTGGCACGCGTTAGCGCTCAGGGGAAAATAGGCGAGTCATCAACACTCAAGTGGCATATCAGCGCCACCGATATCGGCGCGCTGTATCCTCAAGCAAAAGGACAGCTTGAGGCACAAGGCTCGCTGACCGGCTCACGGGAAAAACCTGTCATAAAGGCCGCTGTAAACGGCAAGCATTTGTCGATACCCGATTATCAAATAGGCGCTATTGAGGGCCAGCTTGCGGTCGATTTGTTTCACTGGCACGACACTGAGATCGAACTGGCGACCCAGGCACTGTTACTCAAGGGTCAAGCCATACAGTCACTCACAATCGACGGCGGCACTCGTCATCTCAAGGTCGATGCGGTTGCGGGCCCGGCCAGTGTACAACTCGAATTTGAAGGCCGGCCCACCAGCAAGGGCTGGCAAGGGCTGATCACACGCGCCGATATTCAAAGCCAGCCGTTCAACGACTGGCAGCTTGAGGCACCTGGCTTCTTGAGTGTTGATTTCGACACCCTCTCCACCGACACCCTTTGCTGGAAAAACAGTCAGGAGGCCAAACTCTGTACATCATGGGTAAAAAAACAGTCAAGCTGGCAATCCGAACTGACTATCGACAGGCTTTCTTTGTTGTTGTTTCGCAGGTGGTTGCCAGCGGATCTAAAGGTTGACGGAAGACTAAATGCCTCAGCAAAACTCAACATCCAGGACCAGAGACTCCTCGGGCAAGTGAGCCTTCAGTTACCAGAAGGCGTCGTGCACTACCCGATATTGGAGGGCGAACGCGACCACTGGGATTATCATGGCGGCCAGGTCACTCTCCTTCTGAGCGAGAAAGGACTGAAGGGCAGTGCCGAATTAGCAATGGGCAATGGAGACCGCTTGCACGTCGAAGCCGAACTGCCGGGCGCGCAATTGCCCGGGCTAGATTCTACCCATCAGGCCTTACGTGCTAATGCTCAACTAAACGCGCATGACCTCGGTCTGGTAGCAGCCCTGATACCCGAGATACAAGACCTGCGCGGTCAGGTCGCTCTGGATTTTAAAGCCAGCGGCACATTGGCCAGACCTGAGCTAAAAGGCAGCGCCAGACTTATCGATGGTTCGCTACGCATTCCCCGTCTGGGTCTGACGATTGACCGGCTTAGCCTGCTCAGCCAAAACGGCACCCCGGAAAAAATGAATTTTCAGCTCAAAGCACGGTCTGGCGAAGGCCTCCTTGTGGTCAACGGAAAAACCACACTGGATAAATCTCGCGGATGGCCCACTGAGATCTCTATTAAAGGAGATGACGTTACAGTAGCTCAGATTCCTGAAGCGCAATTACACGTATCCCCCGATCTACTAATTAACGTGCAAAAACGTACTATTAATATTAGCGGTGATATACGGATTCCCTACGCTCGGCTGCAACCCAAAGATATTACCACTGCCGCGCAAGTCTCTGACGACGCCATCATTCTCGGCGCCGAACCTGGCCCGATAGAAAGGTGGGCGATTACCAGTAAGGTTCGCCTGACACTGGGAGATCGAGTTCATTTTTACGGCTACGGGTTTGAAGGACGCTTCGGTGGCAGTTTGTTACTACAAGATGAACCTGGGCAGTCCACTCGGGCAAGAGGCGAAATCACCATCCCTGAAGGGCGCTATCGGGCCTACGGCCAACGCCTCGATATCGAACAGGGAAGTTTCATTTTTAGTGGTGGCCCGCCGAGTAACCCCGGTATAGATGTGCGAGCCGTACGCCACATTAACCAGGTGACCGCTGGAGTGAAGTTGCGGGGCAACCTCAACAACCCCCAGATAGAATTATTCTCCGATCCCGCCATGGGTGAAACAGATACGCTGTCTTACCTCTTGCTCGGTCGCCCAATGGAAGGAGCCTCATCGGAAGATGGGGATATGATGGTCCAGGCGGCACTGGCGCTCGGTTTAAGTGGCGGCGATCGAATAGCGCGCAGCTTGGGCAATCGCTTTGGCATGGACGAGATGCGTATTGATTCCAACGACACTGGGGACCAGGCCTCGCTAGTCATGGGCCGCCACCTGACACCTCGCCTGTATGTCGGCTACGGCGTCGGGCTCATCAAGGCAATCAATACTTTTAATCTCCATTACCAGATCAGTAAGCATTGGCAACTAAAAGGCGAAAGTGGCGAGAACTCAGGCATAGATATCCTCTATACCATTGACCATTGACCATTGACCATTGATACATCGCCCAGAATAGAAAACTTAATTCAAGACGGTACAGGGTCCGCCCTAATGTTAGGTTTCAGCCTGGCTCGCAAGTCTGGATTTTCAACAGTTGAGTAACTAATACCGTTAGGGAAGAAAAGGCTTGTTTGATCGACGTGTGGGATGAATGGGAGTAGAATGGACCGTCGCCTCATCACGCAAGGCAAGTGCTTGGCAGGCAGCAAGATTAACCGAGTGAATTGGAAGGACAATTTCTATAATTAGCCATGTGATTAGCGTTAAAATCACGTTCTTTTTGTGGGATTCTAAAAGACTCTCGCAAGCCTGCGAGGGAATAACATCATTTTATCGTGTTACCCGGAGCTAGCTGTCGGTAATTTTGATACGGAAAAAATATGTTATTTGACATTAGTCTGGAAACGATCTGGCAGCACTTGTTTCAACTCGGCATCGCTTTCATATTGGCGCTGCCTATCGCCATCAACAGGGAGCATCGGTCTGAGGGAGCAGGGCTTCGCACATTCCCATTGGTTACCATTGCCTCCTGTGCCTTTATGCTGGTTGGCATGAGCGTCTATGAAGGTTCTGACGCAGAGGCGAGAGTCATGTACGGCATTATCACCGGCATGGGGTTTATCGGCGGCGGCTCTATTATCAAAACCAACTCCGGTGCATCGGGAACCGCTACTGCGGCAGGTATCTGGCTAACAGGGGCCATTGGCTTATCGGTCGCCTACCAACGTTATGAAATTGGTATCGTTTTGTCTCTGGTCGGTTTTTTGATCTTCCAGTTTTCTGACCACTTAAAGAAAGATACGAACAAATAAAGCTTCTTAAATTATTGGTCGAGCGAAATTCACGTCGGGAGAATACGTTTTAATGAAAGATCGCTTCCGCTTGTTACGAGAACGTCTCGGGGAGCAATTGTGGATCAGGCCACTGCTCATGTGCTTAATTTCGATTGCCGGGGTCTTCCTCACGAAGACCGCCGACGGGACAAAGTTGGGCGAATTTGTGCCTGATATTCGTGAAGAGTCCATCAACACCCTGCTATCGACTATGTCTGCCAGTATGTTGATGATTGCTACATTTGCCGTTGGCACGATGGTGACCTCCTATGCGGCAGCCAGTAGTCGGGCAACACCGCGTTCGTTTTCATTGGTAATCGCAGATGACGTGTCACAGAATGCCTTATCGGCGTTTATTGGTTCTTTCATTTACAGTGTTGTGGGGCTAATCGCCCTGGAAAATGGCTACTTTGAGCGCGCAGCTCGGTTTGCTTTGTTTGTTCTGACACTGATGGTTTTTGCCTTAGTTATTCTGACTTTCGTTCGCTGGTTGGACAGGATCGCTCGTCTAGGCCGTATTCAGACCACCATTGAAACTGTTGAAAAAGCCACGTGCCAGGCTTTACGGCGCCGCAAACAAATACGCCGCCTCGGTGGTATCCCAATAAGTGCTGAGCACCAAGGCTTTACTCCAGTGTTTACCCAGGCCATTGGTTACCTTCAATGTATTGACATGGCGTCACTCCAGGAGAATGCTGAAAAAAATAACATTAAAATCCGCATTGCCAGCTTGCCAGGCACCTTCTGTACACCGGATAAAATTATGGCCTACGTCTGGTCAGAAAACGAAAACATTGGGGACACTCTTGACGAGCTAGACCTTGAAAAAGTAAAAAATGCATTTATTGTAGGTAGACAGCGCACTTTCGCCGATGATCCTCGATTTGGCTTGGTTGTGTTATCTGAAATCGCCGGCAAGGCCCTTTCACCAGCGGTCAATGATCCAGGTACGGCCATTAACGTCATTGGCTCTCTGGTGAGATTGCTCAGCCAATGGGGCGATCATTCAGAAACCCAACCGCCCGTTAAATATAAAGATATTGAGGTTCCTGAGTTGTCACCTAGAGATATGTTTGACGATGCCTTTACAGCGATTGCACGCGATGGTGCAGGAATAGTTGAGGTGGCCATACGTTTGCAAAAAGCGTTGCATAGCTTGGCGGTAATGGGAGATAAAGGCATTCAGGCTGCGGCCCTGGATCATGCTCAAATGGCGCAGACCCGAGCAGTAGCCGCACTCTCCCTGGACGAAGAGAAAACAGCGATGCTAGCGATAACTAATGGAGGTTAGTATGTGATTAATTGGGCGATGTTGCGCCAAGAAAACTCAAGCTCGCCTGATCAATAAATTTTGGCTAATAATGATTGCGTTGTTTAAACACCAACGTATTATTCCACAGTAATTAATATATAGTATTTAGCTATCAGCCAGGGAAAAACCCACTATGCCACAGGAAGCGCCTGTTTATTGCATTATTGCCGATACAGATCACCAGCACTGCTCTGCATTAGGCTCATTGATGGAAGAGATTGGTTTTACTAGCTTAACCTGTAGAACAATGGGCGAACTAAAAGACACCCTTAACATCGTCACCAATCTCGAATTTGCATTTCTATCACTCGATTTGATAGAGGATGACAATCTCGACCTGCTAAAGCACCCTCGGTTAATCGATGTCGATATTGCCATAATACACACTGAGGATGACCCCATCGCAGCAAGTGCCGCTATTAAGCAGGGTGCCACCTATTTTTTCTGTAAACCCCTTAATTTCGAATTTGTCACTGATCTCCTCAGCGACCTGATGAGGGAGCTAAACGCTTTAGAAGAGAAACAGAGGGCCGAACATAACAATTGCTCGCTAGATCAGTTCGGCTTGCTGCGCGGTAGCTCGAAAGCGATGTATAAACTGTACCGCACCATTCGCAAGGTGGCTGCCACCGATGCGTCGGTATTACTGATCGGCGAAAGTGGTACAGGTAAGGAGCTGGCGGCTCAAACAATCCATCAGCAGTCAGAACGCTGCGACAATCCCTTTATCGCCATGAACTGCGGAGCCATTCCTCCAGAGCTGGTTGAAAGTGAACTATTTGGCCACGAGAAAGGCAGTTTCAGTGGTGCAGATAAAAAACGTATTGGCTATTTTGAGCAGGCTGCTGGGGGAACATTATTTTTAGACGAGATCGGTGAAATGCCGATGGACACGCAAGTAAAATTTCTACGGGTATTAGAATGCAGAAATTTTCGTCGAGTAGGTGGAGAGCGAAACGTAGCCTCGGATGTGCGCATCATCGCGGCAACTAACAGAGATCCTTTGGAGGCCATTCACCAAGGCTTGCTACGCAAAGACCTGTACTTCCGTATTGCACAGTTTCCACTGCATATGCCGCCGTTGCGGGATCGAGGGCGCGACATTGTCGGTCTGGCGCAATATTTCCTCAATGAATTCAACGAAAAAAATGGAACCCAGAAGCACCTCTCTGACAGCTATAAAAAACTCGTCAGCGAATATTCATGGCCGGGCAATGTTCGAGAATTGAAAAGCCTTATGGAGCGTGCCTATATACTTGCGAATGAGACGCTAGACACTGAACACTTTCCCAACGAGCACATGGACTTTGAAGATAATGAGGACTATTTGCGCGTTCCTGTAGGCAGCTCCCTTGAGGATGCAGAGAAAAAACTCATTTTCGTCACGCTTGACGCCAGCGACGGAGATAAGAAAAAAACGGCTGACCAGCTAGGTGTTTCCCTGAAAACACTTTACAACAAATTGAACAGTTACGAAGAATAAACTGGCTAGTGGTTTTGTTGATCAACAACTATCTCACCAATAGATGTGAGAAAAAAGGTCTGCCGTGATTTATCAAAGCGCATCCCCGACCACGGTAATTTGATGGTTTCCCGAGTCTCAGTCCTTAGACGTATACTCCTCACGATACCCGTATGGGGATCTAGCAGCAGCTCATTGATGCTACCAACGCGCTCGCCGGAAACAGTAAACACATACGTGTCAGCCAAATTGTACAGTACAATATTAGGGGTCAACTTCTCTCCTCCAGCAATTTTACATTTGACTGCAGCTTCTTTTAACCATTCATCGACCGATTGAACTGAGCACAGCTACACTTGATGAGTACCCACTTAACCAACCCTGCCAATAACCTCAATCTATAGAGCGGCGGCCTCAACAGATAGAGCTCGGTATAACCGCGGCAGGTAACGCTAACTACGCCATGCATAAAGACAATGCTTCTGCCTGTACCTGCGTTCTTAAATATCAGGTCGTCAACACTATCAAACAATCGAAGTTGCCATATTCCCGAGCAGCCCTTGTTATCAATCCTTTTCTAATGCTGCTGGAAGCCCTTACTCAAGGACTACTGAGACCTCATTCAAGGATTACTGTACGAACCAACGATGAAATCTCCTCCTCTCTCCTTACAGATCAACCCTCAACCAGAGTCCTGATCACCAAAACGGTTTGAATGGATAACATAGCTTAAGCCCAATGAAAGTATCTTGCTCATAAACCCACGTCTCTTGACCGAGACAACACGTTCACGGCATTGATGTGCTTCCAGAAGACCGAAAGAAAACCCAACAACGAATCCAGCTCCCAAAACGAGGGGCTGTGCAGCAGTCCTTTTAGCCGCGCGACCTAATAAATGACCCTTAACCGCCATATTATGACGCCGGAACCGATTTTCTAGCGACGCTATGCGGACCTGTTTTTCCAGCTTTGTTATGTTATCTATCATCGCTCTATCTCAGAATCGGCCGTAGTAGACAGTGCTGCTCGGACAGCCTGAAAATTAAGGTTTCTCAGCATGCGCTTAGCAAAACGGCAACAACAGAACAGCAAAGTCAATTGCATTGAGACTATTAGCAGCAATGCTACAATCATTGGGACCTGAAGCGCAGTCAAGCCCGCAAAAATCAACCCCATACCCAAAAACCATAAACCCAGTAGCAATGCTGCTATAACCAGTCCAGTGACCAGCAAAGCTATGAGACTAGAGGTAGCAAGCTTAATATCCAGTTTAAACGCATCAACAGTTGCCGAAGCGTGACTGACTAAAACCGACCAAAGAGCTACTGCAGATTCCAATAAATCAGCGTTTGATTCTGCAAGGCCACCAACTGAAGTAGTATGATCTGCCTTCTCGTTCAGGTTCTGCTGGGTTTCGCGGCTGGACGTGGACATTGTTACTCTTTATTGCTTACCAATTTTGAGAGAAGATAACCGGAGGCGACTGCTATGCCTAAAGCCTTAAGGGGATTTTTCTGAACATAGTTGGTCGTCTTACCTAGGTAAGCCTGCCCCTTTTGTTGAGCATCTTTCGCTATTTCGGTGATTTTTTGCTCTGTCATTTTTGATCCCTCACGAGCGTTTTTCTCGATTTCGGCAGCGGTCAAAGCGACTTTATCCACAACCCCATGAGCCGTATCTCGCGCTTTGTCGGTCAGTGTCACCTGGGCTTCTTGAGTATCGCCTTTTTGAGTTTTGCTAGTCATAACGGTTTCCTTAACAATAGGATTTATGGTTTTTTAACAGACACTCTATTAGTCATTAGTCGTGCTGTCGATTGATAGGAGCCTACCGACAGCAAGCCAGCCGTGACTGGCTTGCTGTCGGTGACCCAAATAAAATGAAAATCATAAAATTTATTTAAAAGAAGGTTAATCCATTGCATCTTCGATGCTTCGACCAGCATCGTTAGCGCCTTCTTGCACGTCTTCACCTAACTCCTCGACATTCTCACCGAGATTTTCAGCCGGGCTATCGTCTTCACAACCGGCCAAGAGGCCAAGAGACAAGAGAAAACTCAAAGATACTACGGGCAAAATTTTGTTCGTTTTCATTTTTTAACTCATCCTGATAATTGATGTGGCTTAGCTTTTAGGTTTGACTTTTAGCAGGTTTTTAACTTTTCGGACGTCGTCCGTATTTCCAGCAATTTTTTCAGCAAGTTGCTTTTCTTCAGTGGTAGCCACGTCACCACTTAAAGAGACAACACTATTAACCGTATCGACGTTGATATCAAGACCGTGAGTACTTTGATTGGCAAGCAGTTTGCTCTTCACTGCAGCAGTGGTGGTCATATCATCAAATTTCTGTGAAAAAGAACGTTCGCGAGAAGACCTTTCCCGCTGAGATTTAGCCTTCTCTGGATCTACTTTCAATTGATTGTCAACATCTTCGACACCTTCAATGCTAAGCGCCACCTGCTCGGCAAGTTCCTTGTCAACCTCGGACTCCACAGATCCTGTCAGGGTTGCTTTGCCATTGCGTACTTCGTTATCAATAGTAAAGTTGTTGAGATGACGGTTAACCAGCAAAGCTGTTTCCAGCTTGCCTTCAAGCCAGGCGTTTCTTAAATCGGGCTTGGAAACATCATATCTATCTTCGGACTGAGTAGATTTGTGATCCCTTTGCTCCTTATACTTAGAATCTGCGCTACGATCCTGATGGCTTGTTTCCGAAAAAACTGGCATAGCCAATGCGGAACAAAATACTGCTGCAGTCGCAGTTGAAAAAATGCGAGTCTTAGTTGTTTTCATAAAGGTCTCCATATTTTTTATCCTGTAGAATTTTTAGCGGACATTCATTTTCAACGTCACACACAAGTACAAAGCACTTTGTATGCCAATATAAAGAACGCTTGAGGAGTAAGCACCTCAAGATTAAAAGTACGAAGAACAGGTAAAATTTACATTAGCGCTGGTAAAAATTACTCGCCAGAAATTAATGAGGAAAGAACCCTTAGCAGCAAGCCTTTCTTAGGAAAACGCCATAGCGCTGCGAACCGCATGCAAAAAATACAGACATGTGCAAAGAAATGATTAAGATTAAATCACTCGAGCGTTTAATTATCCCGTGATAGGGATTCACAGCCCTAACTCGCCTACACAAAACAAGGAAAAGTAGTGAACAGCTTAAGCAATAGATTAGAAACCGTATTGGGAACGACTTTTATCAATGGCAACACCATAGATGTTCTACGCAACGGTGATGAAATATTTCCTGCAATGCTACAGGCGATATCTGCCGCAAGAGACAGCATTGATTTTTTGACTTTCGTCTATTGGCAAGGGGACATTGCCGTAAAATTTGCCGATGCCTTAGGTGAACGTGCTGCCGCAGGTGTAAAAGTCCGAGTATTACTGGATGCGTTCGGCTCTTACCCCATGCGCAGCGAGTTGATCCAAAAAATGCAAGCACACGGTGTCCAGGTAGAGCGCTTCAGACCTATAGCTCGTTGGAAAATATGGAAACTTGACAATCGCACCCATAGAAAAATTCTTGTTTGCGATTCCAGCGTTGCTTTTACTGGTGGAGTGGGGATTGCGCAAGAGTGGGAAGGAAATGCCCGCAATGCCTCCGAGTGGCGGGATACTCACTTTCGCATTAAAGGTCCCGCAGTCAAAGTTATCCATAGTGCCTTTATCACCAATTGGAGTGAATCAGATAGCTCTTTTAACTTAAAAATCCCTGATTACCCAAAACTGCCAAACGTGGGTAATGTCAGAGTGCTCATGCTTGCCTCACCTTCATCAATAAACTGGAGCACAATTGCCCTCCTCTTTCGAACTCTTATCGCCAGTGCCGAGCACAAAGTTTCCATCGCCACTGCGTATTTCGTCGCCGATGAGGTGTTGACAAATATTCTCTGTAAAGCCGCAGAAAAGGGTGTCGCTGTGCAAGTGCTAATACCTGGCGAAAATAGCGATTCGCGTTTTTCTCAGCTCGGTGGTCGAGCAAGCTTTAAAAAGCTATTGGAGGCTGGAATAGAGATATTCTGTTACCAGCCAACGATGATGCACGCAAAAGTTATACTAATCGATGACCATATTGCCGCGGTCGGCTCGGCGAACATGAACCACCGCTCCATGTCCAAAGATGAGGAGATTTGCCTCGTTATTGATGACCAGGAAACCGTTGACACCCTTAGCTCGGATTATCAAGAGGATATTGAAAAGAGTCTACCAATCGATCTCAAACACTGGAAAAAAAGGTCAAACTGGGTTCGCATCAAAGAAGCCTTTGCGCATTTATTTCGCCATGAGTTATAGCAATTAGTCGACAACATCTAGGATAGAGCAATCCACCTAGACGCGTTTTGTGTACTTTGGGTGTAAAGTCCTCTCAATATTTACCTTAATTACCAAAAGTATGTATCACCCTGATGCCGCCGCTGGAAAAGACGACTTCATCTAAACCTGATACCACCCTAATTGTATAGAGTCGCATATTAACCTCGCTGACAAAAACCTAGAAACCGTGCAACTATTACATTGTTTCTAGAAAAAATTACTAAAGCGCATAAAAATTCTTTACTCTGTGCGTTTAACAGTTAGAAGAAATACACAATTCATTATTAAATTAATGAAGTAATCTGAAAGTATTAACAAGACAGGCAACTGGCAAACCAATTAAATACCATCGATTAGAAAAAATGGCGTGACTCTTGCTTAAGTTAGACAACACGTGTTTTAACAATCAATATTCACCCTGAAGGAGATTACAATGTTTTATTGGGCTTTAATGTTTCTCGTCGTCGCTATTGTAGCTGGTATATTTGGCCTAACAGGTGTTGCTGCAATTGCATCCGAAGTCGCATGGATTCTTTTCGTGGTAGGACTTATTTTGGCAGTCGTTTTTTTTATCATGGGTCGCAGACCTCCAAAGCTATAAAGGCTATCATCAACCTTATCTACATAAGGCGAACAGCATCGTCTGCTTTATAACCGGCTAACCGGCCTGAGAAAACTGAAAGAAGAGGCAGCACCCATCTATTCTCTCAGGCCGATTATAAAGTAAAAGAGTTAACTGAAAAACACGCGACGTCTTCGCAGTTGATACCCAGATAATGAACACTTTCCTCGCAAGTGTTCATACAGACGTCGCGTTTAATTATGGCTTTCGAAAAGATAAGAGAGTCTTCTCATATCGACTGCTTGTCTCATAAAATATCTGCTATAGGTTTACTGCAATAAAGCCATAAACTTTGTCACCGAACACTGTAAGGTAAACCTTGTTATCGTTATTGGCAATTCAATCAACAAGCGTGATTGATTATTATTTATCAGCTTTAAGCATTCTAATGGCCGTAAATCATCATCACCGATTTAAGGCACCCGTACTATTCATCGACAACGAGACAGCTATGCTGTGGAAACAGCATTTCCTCCTTGACCAGTCTGATCAACAGTTTGATTAGAATGAGCATCTACCGACATTGAGAGAAGCTGGGCCTGACCTACTATTGTTGCAAAAGAAGTATCTGCTGCATCTCGTCCAACACCAATCCTAACAAGTCCACTGACGGGTGCCATGTACGTGGCATCAAACAAATACCATCGATCATGGAGATACGCTTCAAAGAAACCATGAAAATCGGGTGGCTCCAATCCAACAGCATAGCCGGAGACATAGCGAGCGGGAATACCCAGTGCTCGACAGAGAGTAATGCTCACATGAGCAAAGTCACGACAAACACCCGTGCGCTGGATTAAAACATCCCGCGCACTGGAAGATACGTCAGTAGTACCTGATATATAAGATATATTTTTATTCACCCAATCTGCCACAGCCTGTACTCGCGTGTGTCCTGAAGGTACTCCTGAGAACTCACGCCAGGCAAACTGCCCCAACTGATCAGACTCACAGTAGCGACTGGGGTTCAAAAAAGGCAACACGTCGACCGGCAGTTCCGGGTGATCGACCTCATCTAATACCTTTGGAGGAGCCACTTCTGGAAGCAGTGAAATTTTTGCTGTATAGGCTACTCTTAAATCGCAAGGTTGAACGTTTAAACGAATGCCTCGAGAACCATAATCATTTAACTCACACCAACTGTACCCAATCTGCGGCGAAATGCTGAGGCTCTCCTCATCAACTGTCTGACAGTCAGTGGTGGCAGATGCAATGTTAAATATGAAACTGGTGGGGGCAGTAACGCGGTAAAGTAATTCCGAGGCAACATGGACCTGAGTCATATAGAGGCTCCCGCCTTAAGGTTTAAGAAGATCTTTCGACCACTCCAGAGGAAAACTGGCAAGAGCTGATTGCAATGTGTTCGTCCACCAATGGGTGGTTTCTCGCAAATCATCCATTGAGAAACGCTGCCGTTTCAAGGCACCAGAATCTCCATCCAACACAAGACAATCGATAGGGAACCCAACATCGGTAACACTGGCTCGCGTACCATCAAAGGCTAAAAATAAAAGAGCCAGGGTTTCGGATAGCGAGCAAGATGGATTCAATAGGCGATCAAGTATTGGCTTACCATAAGATGTTTGCCCAATCATGTGATAGGGAGCATCAGAGGTTGCCTCTACCCAATTCCCTTGAGGGTAAATGTAAAACAAGTACGGTGTTTCATCGCCAGAAAATTTACCACCAATAATTGCATGCAGGTTGAAAGAAAGATTAGCTGCAGATAGTGATGCACCATCTTCTTCCTTAACTCGCCGAAGACACTCACCAAATAAATTAGCGGCTTCAAACAGATGGCATATTTCCCCTTTCTGCTTTTCAGCAAGACTAGCTTCAAAGTAAATTGAGGTCTTATCCCGCACCGATCGCAAGCCTGACGTCATGAAGAATAAGCTGCCACCAAAATGATCAACATGAGCAACTTTACCCTTATTACTTTGTTCATTGCCTTTAACAATACGTGTATCCGCCAGAGCAACTAACCCAGAATCCACCTTTGCTGCCACACAAAATGTCATTCTCTCTTCCAACCCCACTCATTTGTGTAAAATTTTTTGCCAGGCTCGTTGCTTACCTTAACCGGGTTTACTAACAATTTTGCCTAATGGGTAGAACAAGCCTCATGACTCATTGCATAAACACTAGACCAAATTTAACCTAACTCAGGAAGCCCTCAGCTCAGTAACCTTATGAAGTACAAATTCAACGATCATTTAAAGCTGACTAGCCGTGGTGTTATCAACGGAAAAAGCATCTACTGAACAATGCTCAAGAGGAAAAAGGCAGCGCAGTAACCTGTTTGCCTGCCTTTTTTTCATCACTTACGCTCACTATTGCACGTATCATTAGCCTGTGTCTAGTGCAACAGGAACACTAGAATTAACTGCTCAGTTGACAGCTGATTGTGCTTTATTTTCAATACTCAAGGGCTCTTTAAAGGTGAGCGTACGATAGGGGAAAGGAATTTCGATATTCTCTTTATCCAGAGCTTCTTTAATAGCCGTTACCACCTGGTCTCTGGACTCATGCATCCCAAGAGGAGTAGATTCCGCCCACCACCGGACGGTGAAATCGATAGATGACGAATTAAACTCCCGGGCATAAACCTCAACAGGTTTATCGTAATTTATTTTATCGAGTGATTTTACAGCACGCATGATGACAGTCTGAGCTTTAGCAACATCCTCGCCATAAGCAACCCCAACAACAATATCAAATCGTCTAAGCTCTAGATCTGTCAAAATCAATAAAGGGTTCTTAAATAGGAAGCTATTGGGAACCAACACAAGCTGGCCATCTGTCCTACGCAAATACGTTTCTCGAACAGAGATAAGCTCTACTTTTCCCTGTATCCCTTCGCATTCAATGAAATCACCAATGCGCATGGGTTTTCTCAGCATAATGAGAATGCCTGCAAAAAAATTTTCAAATATGTCCTTGAACGCGAGGCCCACTGCAACTGAGCCCAATCCTAACGCAGCCAACAATTTCCCTGCGGTAAGGCTTGGAAAAACAATAGTAACGGCAATCAAAATACCGAAGGTCCAGATTAGAACCTTAAATAGAGTGACAAAAAGCTCACATAAAGATTTTCTGATTTTAGATTTAGAAAGAGATTTCCTTAACAACCCAGAGAGAAGTTTAGCAAAAAACCAAGTAAGGATAATTGCAAAGACTGCTATTGCTAGCATAGGCAAAAGTTTAACAAAACCAACCCACATGCTTTCAAATTTTTCATATAAGGGTGAAAAAAAACTCATGGCTTATCTCGATTTCTCATAAATTCTGTAGCTATTTTTTCTTTATGCTTGCGGTGGTCAGCGCTATCCGAGACATGCGACATCGCGTTTATCGTTTCATTATAATACACCATCTCAAATTCAGCCGGTAGCGCAAGGGAACTCAATAACAATTCCTATCGGACTCTAAATATTAGACCCATATAATTTTTTATGGTTGTGAGAAAACGAATAAAAAAGATCGACTTGAATGACACCTCATCACCAGACGTACGATCGCAAACGAGATCACTGAACTGAACGGACATGAATTAATCGTGGATGTACCGTCTTCAAGCTTTAATGCCATCGATCTGCCTCGATTCACGAAGAAGAACCGGGCTATCGACGATTAGAAAAAACTACCACGCAAAGTTTTCAGAACCTTTTATTAGCAGATTGATCCAGCAACTGCTTCTTATAAGATCAGCATCGCTGCTGTCGATCGACTATCATCTTAAGCGTTTAAACGTATCCTGAACTTCGCACTACCTTCACTTGTCATCTATAACTAAATTCCTCATTGACTGCTTGACCACCAAAATTCGCCTTTACTTTAGCGAGAGCTCGGATTCCTTGAAAAAACAGGCCGCAAACCCTGATGGTATTGAACGATCTTGAACAGAATACAGATTACTTGTAACAAAGTATTTCACTGAAACACCACATCACCCTTCTGTCCATTATTCTTTTCCTACACATAAACCACACATAAGATACACATAAATCACACACTGACTACACATTAACCTTACATAGACCATACATAGTCTTCACATAGCTACAAGCACGACCTCAGCGCCAAAAAACACCCCCATAAAATTGTAATTAATTCTTATCAGCTGTAATAATTTCAACAGATCTGATTGGTAGACTAAAAAATCGACACAACACATAGCTCATAAGCTCATCTCCGACTTGGCACTTAAGTTGCTTATCACTTAATAAGCACTGTGCGACCGACGGTGTGATTCATCAAACGTAACTATTAGGTAGGAGTGTTGTTATGAACAAAGATATATTGGAAGGAAAATGGAAACAACTGAAAGGTGATGTTCAGAAAAAATGGGGCAAACTCACGAACGATGATTTAGATGTGATCGATGGTAATCGCGAGAAACTTGCTGGCATGCTACAAGAGCGATATGGGAAGTCAAAAGATGAAGCTGAGAAGGAGGCAGACGAATTCATCAATAAACATAATTAATCACACAGTCAACTACTCTTGAACAGCCTTATAAATGGTGTTATTTATGAACCAACTAACATTTAGCAACGAGATTACGCTGAAAGCTCGAGCCGCTTTTTTTGTCGGTTTGCTCTTCATTTTGTCAGGCTGCAATACGATTGAGGGCATTGGCGAAGATATTGAAGAAAGTGGCGAACGAATTGAAGAATCGGCAAGTTAAGTAGTTGCTCATCCTTGGCTGCCAAAGTCCTCAGGGCTTTGGCAGCCTACAACAAAGACTACAAACCTCGCCAACACACTTATTTCGGTTTCATGACCAAGCAATTCGTTCTTAACCAGTAAGTCATTTTAGAGAGGCCCATTCACAAAAGCGTTAGCCTTCATTTGTCGCCTTGCCCAATAGCAAGTATTTAACGAAAAATGATTACGTGATGCTACCAAGGACTTCGACCCCAATGACAAAGCCCTTCATAGAGAGCTCACAAAAACCCTGACCACAGACCAGATAATGAGCCACCTACACCCTGTAGCCATTTCTCGATAATATTGGCGAATATCGAAAAAGGCTGTTAAGAATAGTTAAAAAAGATTATTTCAGTGAAAACATCATGCTATAAGCATGGTCATGAGATATATTGGCTTAATGAGGTTTCGCCCTGTCTTATACTTGCAACCCGATCAAAGAAGCACAAATAGTAACATTTCGAGCATGTCGATAGGCTCAAACACATTTTTTCAACAACCTTATGGCTATTTCATAAACCAGGGGTTCTTAAACTTACTCACTAAAAGCGCCTATTTAGTATGAAAAAAGAACAGCCTATTAGACCAGGTGTAAAACTAAAAACACTCGACAGATTGGCATGGTATCTCGACAGCTCGATTCGAATTCCAGGTACAAAATGGACAGTCGGGCTTGATGGGTTATTAGGTTTTATTCCTGGGATCGGGGATTTAACTTCTGGAGCGATATCCAGCTATATCGTACTACAAGCAATTAAACGTGGAATTCCCGCCGTAGTCATTGCAAAAATGCTCATTAATATAGGTCTAGATACGATTGTAGGCGCGATTCCTGTTGTTGGTGATCTTTTTGATATCGCATTTAAAGCTAACCATAGGAATGTAAAACTGATTCATAATTACGAAAACAAACCAAGCCAAACCAGACAGAAAAGTCAATTTAGCCTTGCAGTTTTTCTACTCATTGCTGCCGGATCATTAGCCTTAATTTTCTGGCTCACATTCTTTGTTTTATCGAGCTTATTTCACTTGATTTTTTGAACTTGTTATACCAATCAACTTAACAATCAATACCACCAATCATGCACAGGACAGCTTTATTCAATGGCGAGCACTTATATTACCACCGCCACTTATTTCACCATGATGGTTTTGATAACTGGAATTTTTTAGATGAGTGTCCACTGACCCTTAATACACCGTCTTGTCAATAAAACTTCCACGACCCTCATTTCAACTGGTACCTCGTCGGTCTTAATGATAGGTTTCAGTTTAGATTACATTACAAGCTTTGACCTGGCTGGTCGCTGGCGCTTATGCGCTGACTAACTTGACAATCCACGGGAGTCTCTCATGCACAATAGCAACAATAGTCTTAATACAAAAGCTCAGCTCAGTGTAGGCAACGACCACTATCACTACTTTAGCCTACAGAAACTTGCTAACGAAGGACTGCTTGAGCTAGAAAAGCTTCCCAACTCTCTCAAAGTGCTACTTGAAAATTTACTGCGCGGTGAAGATGGCAATAGCGTCACCAAAGAAGACATTATCGCCCTGGCTAATCACACAGCAACGACCGAGGTCGAGCGAGAAATAGCCTTTCGTCCAGCACGCGTATTGATGCAAGATTTTACCGGCGTGCCGGGGGTAGTCGACCTGGCAGCCATGCGCGATGCTCTCGTTGCGCAAAACAAAGACCCTGCATTAATCAACCCACTGAC
The DNA here is from genome assembly GCA_913058345.1 of uncultured Gammaproteobacteria bacterium. Classification (GTDB taxonomy): domain Bacteria; phylum Pseudomonadota; class Gammaproteobacteria; order Pseudomonadales; family Porticoccaceae; genus Reddybacter. Next base: position 69,761 of record CAJXQR010000006.1, on the reverse strand, counting down.
ACCCGTTGACCTGGTCATTGACCATTCCGTCATGGTCGATAAATTCGCCCAGCCTTCCGCTTACGAGGAAAATGTCGCTATCGAAATGGCCCGCAATGCAGAACGCTACGAATTCCTGCGCTGGGGGCAAACTGCCTTCGATAATTTTAGAGTTGTGCCCCCCGGAACCGGCATATGCCATCAAGTCAACTTGGAGTATCTCGCCAAATCAGTCTGGACAAACACAGTCGACGGGGAAAAGTATGCCTATCCCGATACCCTTGTTGGCACCGACAGTCATACCACCATGATCAATGCCCTGGGCGTATTGGGTTGGGGCGTGGGCGGCATTGAGGCTGAAGCAGCGATGCTCGGTCAGCCGGTCACTATGCTGATTCCAGACGTTGTGGGTTTTAAGTTTTCGGGCAAATTAAAAGAAGGCGTGACCGCAACCGATCTGGTACTCACCGTGGTCGAGATGTTACGTGCCCATGGCGTGGTGGGAAAATTTGTCGAATTTTATGGCGATGGACTCGACCACTTACCCCTGGCAGACCGAGCAACCATTGCAAATATGGCGCCTGAATACGGCGCGACCTGTGGTTTTTTTACCATTGACCAGGAAACACTCAACTATCTCAACTTAACCGGGCGTGACAGCCACACCATTGAACTGGTAGAGGCCTACGCCAAAGCTCAGGGCTTGTGGCGCGACAGTAATACCCCTGACCCTGTTTTTAATAGCGCCCTTGCTTTAGATCTCAGCCAGGTCGTCCCAAGCGTTGCAGGACCAAAGAGGCCGCAAGATCGCGTTGCACTGTCACAACTTCACGAGAAAATGGAAGAGATACTTGCCGACCAGAAAGCGCCAGACACAGAGATTAACGTAGCAGGCACCGACTACCAGCTGGGTCATGGTGATGTTGTGATTGCTGCCATCACCTCTTGTACCAACACCTCGAACCCCTCCGTGATGATGGCCGCCGGCCTGGTGGCCAAAAAAGCCATCGACTTAGGCTTACAGCGCAAGCCCTGGGTTAAATCCTCCCTCGCGCCGGGTTCAAAAGTAGTCACTGATTATTTAATCAAAGCGGGCCTGCAGACCTACCTTGACCAACTGGGCTTTAACCTGGTGGGTTACGGCTGCACCACGTGTATAGGCAACTCGGGCCCACTACCAGCAGAAATCGACGCTGCCATCGAAGCCGGGGATTTAACCGTATCATCGGTGCTGTCAGGCAACCGTAATTTCGAAGGCCGTATCCACAACAAAGTGCGCGCTAACTGGTTGGTGTCGCCACCTTTAGTCGTTGCCTTCGCACTGGCGGGCACTACACGCATTAACCTCACGACGGACCCCATTGGTAAGGGCGCCAATGGCCAGGATATTTACCTGAAAGACCTGTGGCCTAGTAACACCGAAGTGGCCGCAGCGGTCGCAGAGGTCAGCGCCAGTATGTTCCAAAGCCGCTATGCCGACGTATTCAGCGGTGATGACGCCTGGAAAAGTATTAAAATACCACCCGAAAAAACCTATCAGTGGTCGCCCACTTCCACCTATATTCAGCATCCACCGTTTTTTAGTGCGGCACGCCAGGCTACTGACGACATCGACAACGCTCGTATTCTCGCGCTGTTTGGAGACTCTGTCACCACCGACCATATCTCACCGGCCGGCTCCATCGCCCCCGACAGTCCCGCCGGGCAGTATCTTCAAGAACATGGTGTGGCCGTTAAAGATTTTAATTCCTATGGATCACGCCGCGGCAACCACGAGGTGATGATGCGAGGCACTTTTGCCAATGTGCGTATTAAAAATGAGATGGTGCCCGGCATTGAAGGCGGCTTCACCCGTTCAGTTCCCGACGGTGAGCCCATGCCTATTTATGATTCAGCAATGCGCTCCCAGAAAAACAATACACCACTGATCGTATTTGCCGGCAAAGAATACGGCACGGGCTCTAGTCGCGACTGGGCTGCCAAAGGCACGCGCTTACTCGGCGTACAAGCCGTGATAGCCGAAAGCTTTGAGCGTATACACCGCTCAAACCTGATTGGTATGGGCGTCCTCCCTTTACAGTTCCAGGGTCTGGATAACCGTAAAACCCTCAAACTCGATGGCAGTGAGACCATTTCCATCACCGGTATAAAATCACTCCAGCCCGGCAAAGACCTCACTCTCACGGTAACTCGCAGTGACGGGGAACAGGTGACATGCAGTTTGCTCTGCCGAATCGATACCGACAATGAGCTCAATTATTTTCGTGCGGGCGGTATTTTGAATTACGTCCTGGATCAAATTAAATAGGGAGAATAACTGTGCCCGTCGCCACGGACTCACGACAGGAAAGCGACAGCCTGGGAACGGTCAATGTACCCCATAGTGCCTTATGGGGTGCCCAAACCCAGCGCGCCCTCGCTAATTTCGATATTGGCCACCAGACCTTTCCCAGTGAATTTATTCGCAGTTTCGCGCTGGTAAAAAAAGCCGCTGCTTTATGCAACCAGGATCTAGGCACCCTGCCCGCCCCCCTCTGCGATGCCATTTGTCAGGCCTGCGATGAAATTATTGCCGGGCAACATGACCAGCAGTTCCCGCTGGTGGTGTGGCAAACCGGCAGCGGCACCCAGACCAATATGAATTTTAATGAAGTCATCGCAAATCGCGCGAATGAACTCATGGGTGCAGACCGAGGCGCAAAACACCCTGTCCACCCAAACGATCACGTCAATTGCTCCCAGTCATCCAACGACGTTTTCCCCACCGTGATGCATGTCAGTGCGCTGTCACGATTACAGCAAGAATTACTGCCTGCCCTCAATGTATTACACGATGCACTCGTACAAAAAGCCCAGGAGTTTCATTCGCTGATCAAAATCGGGCGCACCCATTTGATGGATGCCGCCCCCATCACCTTGGGTCAAGAGTTCAGCGGCTACGTCAGCCAAATTGATTATGCCCGCACCCAAATCAGTGCAACGCAGATGTCTTTAAAAATGCTTGCTCTCGGAGGCAGTGCAGTCGGTACCGGCCTCAATACCCCCGAAACCTGGGCGGCCGATGTCGCCAGTAAAATTAGTCAACTCAGCGGTATCGACTTTTATTCCGCCCCTAATAAATTCATGGCCAGCAGCGCCCATGATGCGCTGGTTGATCTACACGGCCGTTTGCGCCTATTAGCAACAGCGCTGTTTAAAATCGCCAACGATTTACGCCTACTGGGCAGCGGACCAAGGTGCGGCCTGGGAGAGTTACTTCTGCCAGCAAACGAACCGGGGAGCTCCATTATGCCGGGCAAGGTGAACCCCACCCAGACGGAAGCACTCACGATGATCGCTGCACAGGTCATGGGCAACGATACAACCATTGGTGTGGCGGGCAGCCAGGGCCATTTGGAACTCAATGTGTTTAAGCCGCTTATCATCCATAATCTGCTCGAATCCCTCAATTTACTGTCGGATGGCATGCAGAGCTTTGCCAAAAATTGTATCGAAGGGCTGCAAGCAAATGATCAACAATTAGCAAGAAATGTTGATCGCTCATTGATGCTCGTCACGGCACTGTCACCTGTTATTGGATACGATAAAGCCGCGACTGCGGCAAAGCTGGCCTTAGAAAAAAACCTTAGTATCAAAGCCGCGATACTGGAATTGAAATTCTTGTCCGCGAATGAGGTCGACCAGCTCATCGACCCTGCACTAATGTTGAGTCCTGGTAATTAAACGAAGATCTTTAATTTAATGAGACCCTTTGCGACACAGGATGGCTGGCGGCTCGACCGTACAAGCTATGTCAGGCTACGCTCTGCAAAAAGGAATTAAAATCATGGTGGGAAAAAAAGAAAAGATCCTTGCGCTGGATGTGCTTTATCCCCGCTCTCTAAAATATCTCAACACCTATCTGCAATCCCTCATTCGTGGCCGTCTGTGGCTGCAGGTGATGGTGGGCATGGTGCTGGGTATTAGCCTGGGCATTATTATTGGCCCCAGCGTTGGCTGGGTGGATCCCGCGACGGCCGCCACTGCCAGCGACTGGCTGGCTTTTCCCGGCAAGCTGTTTCTTGCCTTAATTCAAATGATCGTCATACCCCTGGTGTTTGCCTCCATCATCCGCGGCCTGGCGGCCACGGAAGACCTGGAACAACTGCGTAAAATTGGTTTACGTGCGGTGCTATTTTTTATCGTTACCACAGCCCTGGCCATTATTATTGGATTAACGGTAGCATCGCTCATAAAACCCGGCACCTATATTGACAGCCAGGCGCTACAAGCCACCCTGGGTGCTCCTGCAACAATTGGCGCAATAGCACCAGAAGCGCTTAATCTGTATGAGCTGCCGCAAAAAGTCATCACGCTGCTTCCCTCCAATCCACTGACCTCCATGGTCGAAAATAATATGCTACAGGTGGTAATTTTCGCCATGGTGGTAGGTGTCGCACTGGTGATGATGGTGCCCGCGCAGGCTAAACCGCTGCTCGACCTCATGGGCTCGCTGCAGGAAGTCTGTATGACCGTCGTAAGTTGGGCGATGCGGCTGGCACCCATAGCGGTGTTTGGTCTGCTCGCCCAGCTGACCGCGAAACTCGGTCTCGACGCCTTGTTGGGTATGGCGGTCTACGTGGGTACCGTTCTATTCGGTTTGTTACTGATGTTTTGCGTTTACCTCGTGGTTCTTTTTGTCTTTGCTCGACAGAAGCCCCTACCCTTCATCAAAGATGTAAAAGAAGTATTACTGCTCGCGTTTTCCACCTCCAGTTCCGCCGCCGTGATGCCGTTGTCGATTAAAACAGCGGAGGAAAAACTCAAGGTAAGACCATCAGTGGCCCAATTTATTATTCCACTGGGCGCCACTATTAACATGAATGGCACAGCCCTTTACCAGGGCGTCGCAGCACTTTTTCTGGCACAGGTTTTCGGTATTGATATTGGCCTGGGAGGGATGGCATTAATTGTGCTCACGTCAGTAGGTGCTTCTATTGGCGCACCGGCAACACCCGGTGTCGGTATTGTTATTTTGTCGATGGTGTTGAGCACGGTGGGCATTCCCGCTGCCGGTATCGCGCTGATCATGGGCGTAGATCGAATTCTTGATATGAGCCGCACCGCCATCAACGTCAGTGGTGATCTGGTCGCGGCAAAGATGATGGATCTATGGGTGGGCAGTAAACTGAGTCACAGTGAAGAGATCACTGCAGAGCAACAGCGAGAGCTTATTTGCGAAGAGACCGGCGAAGATGTGTTGACTATCTCAACGACCGCTGAGAAAAAAACCACAGGCAATTGAATCGATTATTTAAGGTCAGAGAACACCGGGTTTCTTTCTCAATGAAGACCATCAAAAAATTAATACCATTGAAATAAATGACCCGGGAAATAGATGATGAAACCTTAATGCCACATTTATTTTAGTGGCTATTTAAGTATTGCAGGCAAAGAGCCGCAGCACTCGTTCGGTTGTCCACCGCCATTTTTTTATAAACCTGCTCGAGATGTTTATTGATTGTACGGGAGCTCCTCGACAATATTTGTCCTATTTCTCGATTTGTTTTGCCACGCGCTAGCCAAAACAAGACTTCCGCTTCACGCTCAGTGAGTCCAAACTGTTCACGTAGCGCATTACGTGCGCTGAGTTCGTCATTATCCAGTAATCGCAGTAAGTACTCACCGGGGGATGGGCGCCCAAGAAAGCGGACCTGGAGTGGTTTATCGAGACCGTCCAGGCACAACACACTGTCTTTGATCAAATTGTGTGATAACCAATAACGCAATTGTCCAGGCAATTGTATGTCTACCCAATCGCTATCATGACTGATAGCCGCCAACACCTTGCGAGCACTGACTGTAGCCCAGACAATTTGACCATGAATATCGCAAGCCAAAGCACACTGACCTATTTCATCCAGAGCGCTACGTGCACTGCGTGTGAGCCTGGAATTATTCAAATGGACCTTAACCCGAGCTAAAAATTCGTCCAAATTTATCGGTTTATTAATGTAGTCAACGCCGCCGGCCTGCAGTCCCATTAGCACGTGTTCGGTATCGTCAAGTCCCGTCATAAAAATGACCGGAACATCGCTCAACTCACTACTCTTTTTCATCTCCCGACATGCGTCGAAGCCATCCAGGTTCGGCATAATCGCGTCCATCAAGACAATGTCTGGCACCATACGCCCGGCAATCGCAAGAGCTTGTTCGCCATCCATCGCAACAAAGACGGTATAGCCCTCATCGACCAAGGCAGTGTTGAGCATACCCAGGGATTCAGCGGAATCATCGACAACCAGCACGACCCCCTTTGACTCGTTAATGATCATTACAACAATGCCTTTTTATTAATAGAAACGATCTCTGCAAATTGATATCGACCCAGATGGCGACGCATCAACGCGACGAAACGTTCGGTTTCGTCGTTTTTCTCCAATCGCTTGAGCACTCTTTCCAAGCCCTCAATAAAACCCAGCTCCGCCATCTCGATTAATTCACGGCAGTCACTCTCGCTGACGCCATGAAACAAATCGACACGCGTGACCTGCATTGACTCAGTAATGTCCACACTCTGATCCAAGTCGGTTTCGTAACACCACTGCAAATTCAGCGCCGAAGCTACTTTGTCCAACACGGCGTTATCCCGAATCGGTTTGATGAGGTAATCATCATTAAGGCGAACGTGTTCTTCGCTCTCTAGTGCATTCGCAGAAATCATAATAATCGGCGCTCGAATGCCCTCTTTGCGTAAACGTTTGGCGAGTTCCCAACCATCCATGCCCGGCATCGATACATCCAGAAATAACAGTTCCACGTCTGTACTGTCGAGAATATCGAGACAGGCGTAGGCATCCGGTGCTTCCAAAACCACAAAGCCCAACGGCGATAAAATTTCGCTGATCAATCCCCTGTGCGAGGCGTCATCATCGACCACCAACAGTGTCTTTTGTTCACCGCTATAAGATTCTATCCGCCGATCTGACTGCACGCGCACAGTGGGTTCAGAAACGCTAAATAACATCAGCGATAAGCGAAAGGTACTACCCTTTCCGGGCACACTATCGAACGAAATATCACCCCCCATGATATCGGTCAGCAATTGGCTGATCGTCAAACCCAGGCCGGTACCGGGAGCTTGCGGAAAACCAGGTTTTCGAATGCGCTCAAACGGCCGAAATATACGGTTAAATTCGTGAGCTTCAATACCAACCCCGGTATCTCTGATGGTAAATTCCGCCACCTGGTTGCGGTAGCGCACAGCCAGGGTAACGGTGCCTTGCTGGGTATACTTGACGGCATTCGATAACAGGTTAATCAAGATTTGGCGCAATTGCTTTCGGTCAGCGATGACAACATCCGGCAGGTTATTACTGACAATATATTCAAAACGAATACCCTTCGCCCGAGCCTGCTGGTGAAACATCTCGGTTAATTCTTCCAGTAGCTCTTGCAGTGGCACCTGCTCACGGTGTAACTCAAGCCGACCCGCTTCTATCCGTGAAATATCCAGCAAGCCCTCGATAAGATCAGCCAGGTGATCACCACTGCCACGTATCAAACGAACCTTTTTGGTCTGCTCGGTCGTTAAGCTGACATCTTTTTCCAGCAACTGTGCGTAACCTAGCATTGAATTGAGCGGTGTTCTAAGCTCATGACTGAGACCCGACAAATAGCGACTTTTTGCCTGATTGGCGGCATCAGCCATATCTTTTGCTTCTTGCAGAGCCCGGTCAGTTTTTTCGTGTGCATTGATTTCCTGGCTGAGCAAATCAGTTTGACGTTGTGATTCATGCAACGCGAATTGTCGACTTTCATTCGCCAATACAAATAACCAGGTTAATACACCAACAACAATCAACAACAATAAAAAAACTTGACTCAAAATGGACGCCACTATGTTTTTGGCATTCGCATCACTGAGTGGCACCTGGTAATAGACAAACCAAAATAAAATCGCAATGATCCCGGTAATTAAAGCGAAATAGCCAAAGAATTGTAACAATCGGGGATTTGCTCTCAGTGCAATTGGCTGCGGTAAAATAGCGGCGACAAACCGGGTCAACTGCTCGCTAAACCGTGCACCCAGCTTACACTGATCATGACAACGGGCATCTAGCGAACAACACAAAGAGCAAATCGCACCACCGTAAGCCGGGCACAGTGCCATATCCTCATGTTCAAACGCGTTCTCACAGACTTTGCACAGCACAGCATCATTGTCACCCGCCAGTACCGTGGCGGTTCTCGCAATGTAGTAACGTCCCTTGGTCGCGCTGGCAATAAGGGGTGACACCACAAACGCAGTGAGCAGCGCAATATAGGGCGAGAAAGCCTGCGCCAACTCGCCAAATAAGCCGACATAGGACAAGATACCCAGCGCCGAGCCACTCAACATAGCTCCAATACCCACAGGGTTGATATCGTAAAGATGGGCGCGTTTGAATTCGATATGTTTGGGGCTATAGCCAAGCGGTTTATTAATCACCAGGTCGGCAACCAATGCGCCCACCCAGGCTACAGCGACATTCGAATAAGTACCGAGAATATTCTCCAACGCGCCATAGACGCCCAGCTCCATCAGCAGCAGCGCAATGATGACATTAAACACTAACCAAACCACTCGACCGGGATGGCTATGAGTCAAGCGTGAAAAAAAATTCGACCAGGCAATGGACCCCGCGTAAGCGTTGGTCACATTGATTTTTAATTGACAAATAATCACGAAAATACCTGACAAAGCCAATGCAACGGCAGGTGATTGAGTCAAATAACCGAAAGCCACCTGGTACATTTGCGTTGGATCATCCGCCAGATGCTCCGGCACACCGTGGCTCAGCGCCAGCACAGCCAAAAAAGACCCCGCTAATATTTTCATTGCACCAACCAAAATCCAACCAGGCCCAGCCGCTATCAAGCCCAGCCACCAACGTGTTCGATTATTTTTATTCGGCTTGGGAAGAAATCGCAGAAAGTCGACTTGCTCGCCAATTTGCGCCATGAGTGCAAACAAAACCCCTGAAGCCGCACCAAAAAAGATCACATTAAAACCACCAGCCTCTAATGATGCAGCGCCTGGGTACTGCGTCCAGCGATCTACCGCTGACCACTCGTGATAGAGAATGAAGACAAACGGGGATAACTGCAAAATCAGCCAAAACGGCTGAGTCCACAACTGAAAACGACTGATAAAGGTAATACCGTGCGTGGCCAGAGGTATCACTACCAGTGCACTGATTAAATAGCCGATACTCACCGGCAGCCCGAACAGTAGCTGCAAGGCTGAAGCCATAATAGCCGCCTCTAACGCGAAAAAAATAAATGTAAATGATGCGTAGATTAACGACGTGATTGTTGAACCCATGTAGCCGAAACCCGCGCCACGGCTTAGTAAATCGATATCGACGCCATAGCGGGCCGCGTAATAACAGATGGGTAAACCTGTAAAAAAGATAATCAATGTCACCACCAACACAGCGGCAACCGTGTTATCAAAACCATAATGCAAGGTTATCGCACCGCCAATCGCTTCCAGAGCCAGAAACGAAATGGCACCCAAGGCCGTATTTGCCACCCGTGTGGTTGACCAACGCCGCGCGCTTTTTGCGGTAAAACGCAGGGCATAGTCTTCAAGTGTTTGATTAGCAACCCAGCGATTGTAATTGCGCCGGGCTTTAAAAATATGCTGTTCACTCATACCGCGTTGACTCCAAAGCCCTGTAATGACGACAGATTTACGCCCTTAAAAAGTCTGCTGAGACACCTGTCTAGCGGGCAATTGCGATATAGATAAGCATAATTCTTGCCAGTGACCCTACGTCAAATGACGTAGGCGTATGGTGCGATTGCCTCATATCGCTCAGAACCCACAACCTTCATGCTTTCTCTCGACGACACGCCATCCCATCGCAAAACGTATAGAGAGAGATCAAGCATGAAAATATCGAACACACCTCATCCACCCAGCAAACTCCGCCGGCGCTTTATAAAAGGGCTCATAACGCTGCCCGCCACCGTGCTGCTATCCACTATGGTTTTCGCTGCCCCCCCCACCGCCGAGGTTAATACCACGGGACTGGCGGTGACCGACGACACCGTTAAGGTTGGTATTCTTCACTCCATAACTGGCACGATGGCAATCAGCGAAACCGGCTCGGTGCAGGCTGAAAAACTTGCGATTGAGCAAATCAATGCCATGGGCGGCATTTTGGGTCGACAAATCGAATACACCCAGGAAGATGGTGCCAGCGACTGGCCCACTTTCGCGGAAAAATCCAAGAAACTGTTGGTTAAAGACAAAGTCGCCGCTGTGTTTGGTTGCTGGACTTCCGCATCCCGCAAAGCCGTTCTGCCGATCTTTGAGCAATACAACGGCATGTTGTACTACCCCACGTTTTATGAGGGGCTGGAGCAATCACCAAACGTGATTTACACAGGCCAGGAAGCCACCCAACAAATCATTGCGGGCATCGACTGGGTCGTAAAGAACAAAGGCGCGAAGAAATTCTTCCTGCTGGGTTCAGATTACATATGGCCACGCACTTCCAACAAAATCGCTCGCAAACACATTGAAAAGCTTGGCTTGAAAGTGGTGGGTGAAGAGTACTACCCGCTCGGCCATACGCAGTTCAACTCGGTGATCAACAAAATCAAATTGAAGAAACCGGATGTTATTTACGCCATCGTCGTTGGAGGTTCCAACGTTGCTTTTTATAAACAGCTTAAAGCAGCGGGTATCGACATGACCAAAGAGAAACCCCTGGTGTTAACGATCTCGGTGACAGAAGACGAAATCCTGGGCATCGGTGGCGAAAACATTGTCGGGGCCTACGCTGCAATGAAGTACTTTCAAAGCCTGACTAACGACAACAACGAAGCGTTCGTCAAAGCCTTCAAGAAACGCTGGGGGGATGACATCGTTATTGGCGACGTGACACAAGCCGCTTATCTTGGCCCCTGGCTGTGGAAAGCGGCCGTTGAAAAAGCCGGTTCGTTTGACATCGACAAAATTCGCAAAGCTTCACCGGGTCTTGAATTAACGACCGCACCCGAAGGCTATGTGCGCATTCACCCGAATCACCACCTCTGGTCTAAGACACGCATCGGTCACGCGCGTTCCGACGGGCAGTACGACATTGTCTTTGAGACTGACGAATTGATCGAACCCGATCCCTTCCCCAAAGGTTACCAGTAAGCGCTTAACGCGGCCTGGGCAATGACTCGCCAGGCCGCATCCGATTATTAACCGTCGTTTGTCTGTTTTCCGGGGAGTACATAGTCATGTTTTCTGAATATTCAATGACCGAACTCACGTCAATTTTTGCGATGCAAGGTTTTGCCGGTCTCCTGTTGTTTTCTGTTTTCGTGTTGATGGCCCTGGGACTCGCAATCATTTTTGGTCAAATGGGCGTCATCAACATGGCCCATGGTGAATTCATGATTCTGGGCGCTTACGTCACCTATCTGACCTCGTTGTTTTTTTCTAACTATCTGCCCAGCCTGTTCGGCGGCTACTTCTTCGTCGCGATGATTCTGGCCTTTATCGCCACTTTTACACTTGGGGCCTTTGTCGAATGGGCCATGATTCGCCATTTGTATAAGCGCCCGCTGGATACCTTGCTGGCAACCTGGGGGCTAAGCCTTATTTTGCAACAAACCTATCGCACGGTATTCGGTGCTCGCGAGGTCGGCGTTACCCTGCCGGACTGGTTGATGGGTTCCTACGCCATTACCGACCTGATAGAGGTTCCCATCAATGGCATCTTCGTGATGGTTCTCACCCTCTTCATTACCTTCTGTGTCTACCTGTTGATGCAGAAATCCAAGCTCGGCAAACAGACACGGGCTGTCGTTCAAAATCGCGCCATGGCGGGAGCCGTCGGCATTAATACAGAAAAAGTCGATCGTTACACCTTTGGCATTGGCTGTGGCATTGCCGGTGTTGCGGGCTCAGCTTTCACCATGATTGGTTCTACCGGCCCCACCTCTGGCCAGCTTTACATCGTAGATACCTTTTTAGTCGTGGTCTTTGGTGGCGCATCCAACTTGCTCGGCACGGTCGCAGCGGCATTCACTATTTCACAGGCGCAATCCACGATGGAGTTTTTCCTCAGTGGTTCCTCTGCAAAAGTGCTGACCTTGTTAACGGTCGTCATCATTCTGATGCTCCGCCCGCAAGGACTGTTCACACTCAAAATTCGTCGTTAGGAGGCCACTATGTCGTTCACTGGTTTGCGCGCATTACTACCCAAACACGATCTGCGGGCCCTGCTGATCCTCGCCGCCATTATTATCATCGTAATGCCGCTCTTTTTGGATATATTCCGGCTCAACCTCGTTGGGAAATACCTGACCTATGCCTTTGTCGCTCTTGGGTTGGTGCTGTGCTGGGGTCTCGGTGGCATTCTAAGCCTCGGCCAAGGAGTATTTTTCGGCCTGGGCGGCTACTGCATGGCGATGTTTCTCAAGCTGGAAGCATCCAGTCCGGAGCAGACCGCGATTCAATCGACACCGGGCATCCCGGACTTCATGGATTGGAACCAGCTAACGGAGCTGCCCTGGTTCTGGGAGCCCTTCCACAGTCTTAGCTTCACTTTATTGGCAGTCATCGCGGTGCCGGCACTGTTTGCTTTTATTATCGGCGTTGCCATGTTCAAACGACGGGTTGGGGGCGTGTACTTTGCCATCATTACCCAAGCCATTGCCGCGATATTGACCATTCTGATCATCGGCCAGCAAGGGTACACCGGAGGTGTCAACGGCATTACCGATTTGCGCACCTTGCTCGGTTGGGACATTCGCACCAATTCAGCGCAATACATTCTGTATTTCATCAACGCCATCCTATTGTTTGCGTGCTTATTGGCGGCACAAGTGATTCGCAAGAGCAAACTCGGGCGGCTACTGGTGGCGATGCGTGAACGGGAAGATCGCGTACGTTTCTCCGGCTACGATGTCGCCAATTTCAAAATCTTTGTTTTTTGCATCGCGGCCGTCTTTTCAGCCATTGGCGGCGCGATGTTCACGCTACAAGTCGGCTTTATGTCGCCCTCTTTCGTCGGCATCGTGCCGTCGATCGAAATGGTGATTTACTGCGCGGTTGGCGGACGTTTATCTATCTTTGGCGCGATCTACGGCACCTTGCTCGTCAACTGGGCCAAAACAATTTTTTCCGAATCATTCCCCGAACTCTGGCTGTTTGCCATGGGTGCACTGTTTATTGGCGTGGTGATGGCGTTTCCCAACGGGCTCGCCGACCTCTACCAGTCTTATGCCCTTCCCTGGCTGAAGAAACAGCGTTTACGACTGCCAGCACGCCTGGGTGGTGTCAAAACACCACAAAAAACGACGAAATAGGAACTCGATTATGTCGGCGCTAAATACAGCAAAAAAACCAAAGGACTTCGTCCTCAGCATCGAGGGTTTAACGGTCTCATTCGACGGTTTCAAAGCGGTAAATGACCTCTCTTTGTACGTCGAAGAGCAGGAAATACGAGTCATTATCGGCCCCAACGGCGCGGGTAAAACCACCGTATTGGATCTGATTTGCGGCCGCACCAAAGCGACGTCGGGCGCAATCACGTTTAAAGGTCAGAACCTCACCAAACTGAAAGAACACCAAATTGTGCAGGTTGGCGTGGGTCGAAAATTCCAAAACCCATCTATTTATGAAGATTTGACCGTTTTTGAAAACCTGGAAATTTCCTTTCCTCGCGGCCGCAATGTATGGGGAGCGCTGTTTTTTCGACGCGACGCAGAGGTCATCAACAAGGTCAACGAAATAGCCAGCATGATCTTTCTTGGGGACAAACTCGATAAGCCCGCTGAATTGCTGAGTCACGGGCAAAAGCAGTGGCTGGAAATCGGCATGCTGTTGATACAAGACCCAGAGCTGCTAATGCTCGATGAGCCCGTGGCGGGAATGTCCGTATCCGAACGCAAACTAACGGCCGAATTACTGCACCGTATTACCAAAGACCGCTCGGTGTTGGTGGTTGAACACGACATGCAATTTGTCGAAGACATCGCCGACCGGGTCACCGTACTGCACCAGGGAAAAACACTCTCGGAGGGTTCTATGGAGCGCGTGAAGTCGGACCCGAAAGTCATTGAAGTGTATTTGGGCCATTGAGGAACTAAGCATGTTTGAACTCAACAACTACCACGTTGCTTACGGCCAGAGCGAAGTCATTAGCAACATGAATCTCTCATTACGCCCGAAAGAAATTATTGCCATTCTGGGCCGCAACGGCATGGGTAAAACCACGTTGATGAAGTCGATGATTGGCATGATCCCATCGCGCAGCGGGAGCATTCAACTCGACGGCAAAGAGCTCAACCGCTTAAAAAGCCACGACCGCGTGGCCGCAGGCCTCGGCTTTGTCCCCCAGGGTCGGATGATTTTCTCAACCATGACGGTACGAGAAAACATCGAAACGGGGCTCACCAGCACCAACGAAACTAAAGTCCCCAGCGATTTATACAGCCTCTTCCCCGTGTTGCTAGAGATGAAGAACCGACGCGGTGGCAACCTGTCAGGGGGACAACAGCAACAACTCGCCATTGCGCGAGCCTTAGCCAGTGAACCCCGCGTGCTGTTGTTGGATGAACCGACAGAGGGTATTCAGCCATCTATCATCAAAGAGATGGCACGCACCCTCAAGCAAATTCGCGACATGCGCGACCTGTCGATCATTGTGTCCGAGCAAGTACTCAGCTTTGCCCTCGATATCGCCGACCGAATTATCGTGATCGAAAAAGGCGAAATCGTACACGACGAACCTCGCGCAGCGGTGGACGAAGAAAAAGTGTCTGCGTACCTATCTGTTTAAAGCCTGTTTGTTTAGAGACCGTTTCTTTAAAAAAGTGATTTATCTCATTAATTTAAATAAGACTTTTTAACCCCAGGAGAAAACATCATGTCTGACACCATCATCAAAGTTGACCTTAACAAATCAGCGTACGAACACGACACCATCCATAACCGTTGGCACCCTGACATTCCAATGGTGGCCACGGTAAAACCAGGCGATGACTTCAAGGTCGAGTGCCTGGACTGGACCGGAGGCCAGATCAAAAATGATGACGATGCCGCGGATGTCCGCGATGTCGATCTCACACAAGTTCATTTTTTGTCAGGCCCGATCGCGGTAGAAGGTGCTGAGCCGGGTGATCTCCTGGTCGTCGATATTCTCGACATAGGCACATTTGAAGACAGCCAGTGGGGCTTTAACGGTTTCTTTTCCAAACAAAACGGCGGTGGTTTTTTAACCGAACACTTCCCGGAAGCTCAAAAATCCATTTGGGACTTCAACGGCATGTTCACCAAATCACGACATGTTCCCGGTGTCGAATTCGCAGGCTTGATTCACCCCGGCCTGATTGGCTGCCTGCCTTCTAAAGAAATGCTAAACGAGTGGAACACACGGGAAAAAGCGTTGTTTGATACCGACCCGGAACGCATTCCCGCGCTCGCAACATTACCCTATGAAGATACCGCGCACATGGGGCGAATGACCGCTGAGCAGGCCGCGATTGCTGGCCCCGAGGGCGCACGCACGGTGCCCCCGCGAGAGCACGGCGGCAATTGCGATATCAAAGACTTATCCCGTGGATCCAAGGTCTATTTCCCGGTTTACGTGGATGGTGCAGGCTTATCGGTCGGTGATCTTCATTTCAGTCAGGGGGATGGTGAAATCACCTTTTGTGGTGCCATTGAAATGGCCGGGTGGGTTCACATGCGCGTCAATTTAATTAAAGGTGGTATGGAAAAATATGCCATTAAAAACCCCATATTTAAGCCCAGCCCCATAACACCCCGTTATGACGACTACCTGATTTTTGAAGGTATTTCCGTCGATGAACAAGGCCAGCAGCACTACCTTGACGTGCATATTGCCTACCGGCAAGCCTGCTTGAACGCCATCGAGTATCTCAAGAAATTTGGCTACTCCGGTGCCCAGGCCTATGCCATTCTCGGCACCGCTCCAGTACAGGGGCATATTAGCGGCGTTGTCGATATACCTAACGCCTGCGCAACACTGTGGCTACCGACCGATATTTTTGAGTTCGATGTCAAACCCAACACCGCAGGCCCCACCGAATATCTGGACGGCTCTATCGCTGTGCCACTCGCGCCTGATCTTTAATCACAAAGGAAGCTATCATGCCTGTTTACGACTACAAATGCCCTGAACATGGGGTATTTCACGAGCTTGAAACCGTTGAAAACCACGCCAGGCCAATGCCTTGCTCACAATGCCAAACCTTATCTCCACGTGTCATCATGATGGCTCCGGAGGTCTTTAAAATGGCGCCAGAAAAAAAGCAAGCCATCGCCAGAAACGAGGCCGCTCAACACGAACCCCAGCATTCGACAAGTGACACCAGGGCCGAAAATTCTGATCGATTAAAGCACGGCAGCGGCTGCCAACATACCAAACGTGGATCGAAGCTCATCTATACCGCGGACGGGAGCAAGATGTTTCCGTCGATGCGTCCATGGATGATCAGTCACTGAATAAGGGACAAGCAAGCGATACAGCCAATGGCCGCAGGTCCAGGAAGCCAATAGGATTCTATTGAATCCAGCCGGAGTTTGAAACAGTCTCTATCAAAAAAAGAGCCTAAGGGAAAACCGGAGCGGCCATTGTCCAGCTTGCGATCAGACACTCAAGGCACCCACCATACCCAGTTCCATCTGGTTTCGGCATGAGAGGGTGGATGGGCCGATAGAACTTTCAGCACTCTATACTCTTTCGGGTTTCAATGTATAAAGCCAGGAGACGTTAAAACAATATTGAGTATCGAAAAATTTCCTCAAAACACTAAAACCACGCACTATTGTCAAGTAAAGAGGAAGTAAAATCCGGGATTTAAAATTTCATTTTTATAATAATTTTTTCCAAAACATCACTTGAAAAAAGACAAATAAATCTTACTTAAATATCTGTCGGGATATGTCCGACGTGGAGTATACCGACTTTAATTGACTTTATTTTAAATTGCTTCAAGCGGAGGATTTGTTATGAGTTCAATTGATTTAACACCACTCTACCGTAGTAGTATTGGCTATGATCGCCTGGGTTCTTTGATCGACAAGGCACTGCGCGGCTCCGATCATAGTACCGGCTATCCGCCTTACAATATCGAGGTGTTGGATGAAAACCACTACGCTATTTCCCTGGCCGTCGCTGGTTTTGAGAAAGACGAACTGAGTATTAACGTAGAAAACAATACCTTGACCATTCGCGGTGAAAAACCCAAAGATGATGAAACACGTAATTACCTTCACCTGGGGATCGCCAATCGGACATTTGAACACAAGTTCAGTCTAGCGGAACATGTTGAAGTCACCAATGCTGACCTGAACAATGGCTTACTGACGATTAATCTGCTTCGTGAAATTCCTGAGGCAATGAAGCCAAAAAGTATCGCCATTAACCAATCGGGTACGGTGCTGGAGCATAGAGAAAAAGTGAAGGATATTGAGAAAGAAAAAGATAAAAGCGCGCAGGCCGCTTAATCTTTGGGTGGGCTGTGGTAAGCCACAGCCCATCATCGTTTTCGGGCGACTCAACGCCCTTGAGAATAGCTATTAATTGGAGGTTTTACGATGAATCTCGAAAAACTTAAGCCCTGGAACTGGTTTAAACACGAGGACAACACGGCAGATAATACCGCACAAATACCCTTGCAACGTGACGAGGCGTCGCGCACCGCACTATCAAACTGGCCACAACGGGATCAACATCCTATTGTCCAACTGCATGAGCAAATTGACCGTTTATTTAATGAGGCATTTAACGGCTTTAGTATACCGTCATTAAGGTTATCCCCTTCACAACTCAGCTGGCCCGGCACCGGAGGCATTACTGCTTATCGTCCACACTTAGATGTCTCGGGTGACGATCAACAGTATGAAATCACACTGGATGTACCCGGTTTATCTGAAAACGACCTGTCGATTGAAGTCAAGGACGATAGGTTGCTTATCAGAGGTCAGAAAGACGAAAAAAATGAGCAGCAAGGTAAGCAGTTTTACAGCGTTGAACGTAGCTACGGCGCCTTTCAACGAACCTTATCGTTGCCGACTGACGCCAACGCTGATGACATTCAGGCCAAGCTGAAAGATGGCGTATTAACACTTGTTATCCCACGAAGCCAGACCGCGCAGGCTGAGGTCAAACGCATTAACATTTCATCCCTGTAAAACTGTATAAATAAGCTCGAGGACTCACTGATGAAAATGAGATTATTCACCCTGGCCTCCCTGATATGCCTGACCCTGTCAACGCCTTCTTTGGCTGTGCTGCCCTATGTCGACGCGGAAGGCAAAGCCTTCCCGTCGCTGGCGCCAATGTTAAAGGGTGTCAATCCGGCCGTCGTGAATATCTCTACTTACTCCACACAAAGTAATCGTTACAACCCTCTGTTAAACGACCCTTTTTTCCGGCATTTTTTTAATCTACCTGATCAACGGCAATTCGAGCAACCACAAAAACGCCAGCAAAGTGCCGGGTCAGGTGTGATCGTCGATAGCAAAAAAGGTGTGGTTATGACTAATTACCATGTCATAAAGGACGCCGATGAAATACAGGTGGCATTGCTTGATGGAAGGAGTTACCAGGCTAAACTTCTGGGATCCGATCCCGAGCTAGATATTGCGATTGTTGAAATCGATGCTGACGCATTAACGGATATACCCATCGCCGATTCCAATCAGTTAGAGGTCGGAGATTTTGTCGTGGCCATCGGCAATCCCTTTGGCCTGGGTCAAACTGTCACAACGGGCGTGGTTAGCGCCCTCAGCCGCAGCGGCCTCGGCATCGAAGGCTATGAAGACTTTATCCAGACTGACGCATCGATTAATCCGGGGAACTCAGGCGGAGCCCTGGTCAACCTCCGGGGCGAACTGGTCGGTATCAATACCGCTATCATTTCTCCTGCAGGTGGCAATGTGGGTATCGGGTTCGCCATCCCCGCCAACATGGCGAAAGCCAGTATGGCGCAGATTATTCGTCACGGCGAAGTTAAGCGAGGGCAGATCGGTGTCGGGATCCAGGATATTACGCCGGATTTACGGCGAGCTTTTGAGCTGGAAAACGGACAACGCGGCGTACTGATTACCAAGGTCGCGGAAGGCTCCCCTGCCGAGAAGGCAGGGCTGAATGCGGGTGACGTCGTCCTTGAAGTGAATGGCAAAATAACCACTTCAACAGCTCAGCTGCGTAGCCAAATTGGCATGAAAGCTGTGGGTGAGCGGGTTGAGCTTAAAATTTTGCGCAATGGTAAAACACGCCAGCTAAAAGTTAAAGTTGGTGAACCCCAGGCATTTGCAGCCACTGAGCAGACACTTCACCCATTACTTAAAGATGTGCAACTGCACAACACACCCGATGGACAGGGAGTACAGGTTGCAAATATGGCGCCCAACTCCAAAGCAGCCTATAGCGGTTTACGCCCAGGCGATATTATCATCGGCGCTAACAAGCAACGGGTCTACAACCTCGAATCTCTTCAACGCGCTTTACGAAGCAACTCATCATCGGTGTTGTTGCAAATTAATCGCAGTGGCGCTTCGTTATTTATCGTTATTCGTTAATCAATACCAAACAAGGTGTTGGCAATGTATATTCCGCGCGGCGGTGCACGTACCAGAGACCCAGAAGTCACTGAACAGTGATCAACTCGCCGCTAAGGGATAAAAAGAGTGGGGACAGACAAACCACTTGATCACCTTCTCTTCCAACTGTCGACCACAATCCATACTTCTGCTGTCATAAGCGTCTTGTGCGTGACAAGTGAATACCGCGATGCCGGGCAAAGCAAACTGTCTCATTCCACGATAAGTTACATGTCACCTCAATACCCATTAATCGTTAAGTTAATAGCACCACAGGCCTATACAAAATAATTATATTGTATAGGTATTTCAAAATTGGTAACCTATACTGCAGATTAAAAAAGGGTCGTTAATAATGAAAATAAAAGTAGGGATCAGTAGTTGTTTACTCGGTAATGAAGTTCGTTTTGACGGCGGGCATAAACACTCTCATCTGTGTACCGACACCTTATCGCGCTATTTTCAGTTTGTACCTGAATGCCCAGAAGTCTCCAGCGGCATGTCGATTCCTAGAAGACCAATCCGCCTTATCGGCGACATACATGAGCCAAAAGTGGTTGCTGTTCACGATAACAGCTTAGATTACACCGACCAGCTAAAAACATTTAGTCAGAACAAAGCACAACTGTTAGATGACTTATGCGGTTACATTTTCATGCAAAAATCCCCAAGCTGCGGCGTGTTTCGGGTCAAAGTCTTTCAGGAAAGTGGTCACCCTGCTGCCGATCCAGGTCGCGGTGTTTATGCCAGAGCCGTTATGGCGGCTAATCCACTATTACCCGTTGAAGAATCGGGTCGATTAGAAGATGCCGTACTGCGAGAGAGTTTTGTGACCCGAGTTTTCGCTTACCACAACTGGCAACAATTGAAGAAGAAAGAGCTTAGCTATAAAGCTATTCTTGAATTTCATGCCAGTTATAAATATTGCCTAATGGCACGCGCACCCACGCATTACGTTGAGCTTGGACGACTACTATCCGATGCAGGCCAACATACTATCAATGACTTAGCTGAGCGCTATTTTAGTTTATTAATGGAGAATTTAAGTATTCTGGCAACTCGTAAAACCCACACAAATGTATTAATGCATTTGCAGGGATATTTAAAGAAAGTGTTATCTGCAAAAGAAAAACAGGAACTTGCCAGTATTATTGAACAATACCGTACCCATCAAGTGCCTTTGATCGTACCTATTACCCTTTTAAAACACCACTTTAACAATCACCCTGATCCCTACATTGCCAAGCAAGCCTATCTACAACCCTACCCAGACGATTTGAGTTTGCGAAATGCAATCTAAACAAACTTACACTATTGGTGATGTCAGCCAGCAAACGGGGGTTGCCTCGGTGACTTTACGTGCATGGGAGCGGCGATATGGATTAATCAAGCCGCAAAGAACATCTAAAGGCCATCGCGTATATAGCCGCAAGAATATTGAGGATATTCAGCACATATTGTCATGGCTTAAGCGTGGCGTAGCGATCAGTAAAGTGGCCTCTTTACTTGTCAACGACAAATCACCCGACAATATTGTTCCCGCCAATGAGCAATGGGCAGCAAAACAAGCAGGTTTACTCGCCTCGATAAAACAGCTTAAACAGCCGGGGCTGGATCAACACCTTGACCGATTAAACAAGGAAACGCCCTTTATCACACTTTGTGAGTCTGTCTACCAGCCCTTACAGATGACCTTAATTCAGCGCTGGCAACAGCATCCGTTGGGCTACCAACTAGAACAACAGCTATGGCAACAAAGCTGGCAACGTCAAACCTTAATTATGGCCTTACGTGCTGGCAAACAACAAATGCTTAGTCATTGTTGCTTAATCAATCTCGGCGACGGCAAACCATCGCTTGAATATTCCTTGCTTCATGCTTTGTTATTACAGTCAGGTATTCGAGTGATGGCTCTCGAAGCTGTTAAAGATTTAATGGAACTCTCACGACTAAACGGCGCGACTGCCTGCCCCTTAATATTCTTCGCTGATCGGCGTCTAGAGCAGAAGCTAGTCCATCAACTCATTAAATTCAGCACCACCTGGCAAAATAAAATTCTCTGTGCAGGGCCTATGTCAGATATTCACCAGCAGGAACTCGCCGGCTTAGACCTCGATTGTGTGGGAGGTAGTGTCAGTGACGGCTGGCAATCCGCTGTGATGAAAGCCTGGCTAGAAAAAATAAAACGCTAATGTCGAGACAAAACGCATTAGTGTGGTTTCGTAACGATTTTCGCACCATCGACAACCCAGCGCTGTACCACGCCTGCCAATCGACACAGCCGGTTATTGCGATATACATAGCAACACCGCAGCAGTGGAATCAACATGATGATGCTGCGGTGAAATTAGACTTTTGGCGCCGCAACCTCGTCAAACTAGAAAAAGAATTAGCTATACTTAATATTCAGTTGCATTTTTTTCAGGTCGATAGCTACCCAAAAATCCCTGATTTAATCGCCACTATTTGCCAGCAGTGGGCTATAAATCAAGTGCACTTTAACGCTGAGCTAGCTGTTAACGAATGCCAAAGAGATACTAACGTGATTGAGCGATGCCAGGACATTGGCGTGACTTATCAATCCCATCACGATCAGTTGCTACTACCCGCAGCTAGCATAAGAACAAAAACCGGCACACCTTATAAAGTATTCACTCCTTTTTCAGCACAAGCCAGGCAGCATCTTGTTACCCCGCCTGACCTATACCCCGCACCCGTTCCCAGAAAAAAAGCAACCGATTACACAGCAGAGGTATTGAAAGAGCAGTGTCAGCTTGCAGACATACCCTGGCCAACGGTTTCGAAAAAGCTACAGAATTGTTGGCCTGCCGGTCAACAACAAGCCTTAACTCGACTAAGCGAATTTTGTCAGCAGCCCATTCAAAATTACAAAACCGACAGGGATACTCCTTCTTTAGCCGGCACCAGTCGGCTATCCCCCTATCTAGCCAGCGGAATATTATCCGTCGCTCAATGTTGGCACGCAACTTTGCATTGTGAAATGAGTGATAGCCTGCATGTTTGGCAAAACGAATTGCTCTGGCGTGAGTTTTACAAACACACCCTGGTTGATTTTCCACAGGTTTCTAAACATCAGCCGTTGAAGCTGCAAACAGAGCAGATTGAATGGCGGCATGATGCAGAGCAATTATCGGCATGGCAGGACGGTAAAACCGGAATCCCCATTGTTGATGCAGCCATGCGGCAACTCTTAACAAGGGGATGGATGCACAATCGATTGCGAATGATAGCCGCGATGTTTTTAACGAAACATTTATTAATCGACTGGCGCTTAGGTGAACGTTGGTTTATGCAACATTTAATTGACGGCGATTTGTCGGCAAACAATGGGGGCTGGCAATGGTCTGCATCAACAGGATCTGACTCGGTACCTTACTTTAGGATTTTTAATCCGGTCACTCAGTCAAAGCGATTTGACCCAAAGGGTACCTTTATTCGCCAATACGTACCAGAGATCAGACATTTATCAGAGACAGCGATTCACTTACCCAGCACCAAGAATAAACCGAGTGATTACCCAAGCCCCATTGTCGATTTAAAGCTCGGTCGATTAAGAGCGCTTTCGGCATTTAAAGGAGTGTAAGCATCTTATGTTGTGGAAAAATCGAATACCTTACATGATGTGTAGTGTTATTTTTTTCTTATCCGGCTGTGTTGGCATACCGGAGGGAGTCAAACCTGTCGACAACTTCGAGCTTGATAGATATTTAGGAAAATGGTATGAAATCGCGCGACTAGACCATTCTTTTGAAAGAGGGCTTAGCAAAGTGACTGCGCATTATAGCCTTAGAGATGACGGCGGCATTAACGTTATTAACCGTGGGTTTTCGGCTGAAAAAAATGCCTGGAAAGAAGCCTTAGGTAAAGCTTATTTTGTAAATGACGCCGATGAAGGGCATTTAAAGGTATCATTTTTTGGCCCCTTTTATGGTTCGTATATTGTTTTTGAGTTGGATACAGCAGGCTATCAATATGCCTTCATATCAGGCCCAGATAAAGACTATTTATGGTTGTTATCAAGAGCACCGACCGTTAGTCCTGGAGTGATTGAAGCGTTTATCTCAAGATCCAAAGCTCTAGGATTCGATACATCGAGATTAATCATCGTTAAGCAGAACTAATCCCGTATTGATGCGAAGATCTGTAATGAAAAAAAACAATGAACTACCTATTGGACCTCATGATACTTTAATTGCCACGCTTCCTAAGGCTATTATAAATATTGGTTGTGTTACTCGTTTTGGTCATCTTTTTAGAAGTGGTTGATGTTCTTTTATGTCATGTACAAGCGGCTGATGGCATCCTCTTTCTTGTTGTTGGACCTATGCGCATGTTGTCCCTGGCAGCACTATTTTAGCATTAGGCATCACTTACTCCTTGCCAGGAAAAAATTATGATGAGGCTGTTACATAATGAAAGCATTATTACTTGTTGCCCATGGTAGCCGGCGAAAACAATCCAATGACGAAGTTATTCATCTCGCTGAAGAGCTTAAAAACAGCTGTAACGGGCAATATCTCATCGTTAGGCCTGCATTTTTAGAGCTCGCCGATACGATGATTCCCGATGGTATTGCGGCATGTGTTTCAGATGGAGCGACGTCTATTACTGTGCTGCCCTACTTCCTTAATTCTGGACGACACGTAGTAGAAGATATCCCCCAAATTATAAGTGCGTGTAAAACTCAACACCCCAGCACGACTATCAATCTAGCATCCCACTTAGGGGCTGCCGATTTAATGCTTGACTTAATCATCGCGCACGCCACCTCTGCAAAATCAACTTGAGCACCCAGTCTTTTTCACCAGTGCGTGGCTTACGCTATCTCGATGATTTTTTTATCGCAAAAGCGACCACTTATGTCTAAAAAACTGTTTATTTCTATAAGCGAGTTTCTCGAAAAATCACCGTGCTTAATGGTCATTTTCTCGTTATCCAAACACAGAACCACAGCAGGCTGATCGCCAACTTAATTTCTTGAGAGAGTCTGCCCCTCAAAGTGATTTCCATAGATGTGTATCGATCACAATAATTATGTGTAAAACTGCCAAGCCAGGATGCACCGTGCACCCACCCCGATAGCCACAATACCTAATGCAAAACAGTTTCGCACGAGTAAAACTTGACTCAACACTCAAGGCCCTGGCGTCTTTAAAAAAAGCAATTTTCAGATGAAGTATTAGCGACGGCACTTTAAACTGTCAGTTATCAATACGGAGACTCTCAGTATCCACTACTAGGTCTTCTAACTACTACTCGCAGCCTTTAAAGAGAGTTATAGATGAGTAATGAAAAAAAATTCGATTTAAAAAATCCTGGCACTTATCAGTATTGGGTCGACGTCAGCATGCGTTATAGTGACCAAGATGAACTGGGGCACGTCAACAATGTATCATATGCTGCTTATATAGAAGCAGGTCGAGCCGAATATCTACTAAGCCTTTTTATTGATAATGATAAACACCCCAATCTTGATTACTTACTTGCCAACCTCTCTATTAATTTTATTCAGGAGTGCCATTGGCCAGGCACTATCCAGGTAGGGTGCCGGCTAACGGCGGTTGGCTCAAAATCCATCACATCGAGTTACGGGGTTTTTAAAGACGGAATTTGCCGAGCAACAGCAGACTCTGTAAATGTTTTTTTTGATAAAAAAACTCGACAATCGGTAATACCACCAGCAGACGTCAAAAATCACTTTCTCGCTGAGTTATCAAAGTAATCGAAGAGAATCTGATTAACTCATTACTGCCCCCACAGTACGCTTTATGATGTTCAAATGCAGCGGAGATAAAAGGACGTACCCGTTTGCTGCACCCTATCGACAGCCTCGACAGTGTGCGTGCTTGTGACAAAGCCCACAGCACACTGCGTTTATCGACCAGAAAACCATGATTCAAGGAAAACCGAGCTTAGTAAAAATCAGTATGTGCGAAAGTAGAAGACTCACTTCGTTATCGAAAAAATATTGACTGACGACAAAGTCTCCCGTCTCAGGCTAACGACAACGACCATTAGCGCTTCTTTAGTGACGGTATTATCAATCTCATAGTGAGCAATAAGTCTTCAGAATCAACACTCATCCACTAATATTATAATTATCAGCTCGTCTTATAAAACCATCAATACAGCTGGTTTATCTTCAGGCGCCTCAACGGGTGTAATCAATATCCGCAAACAGATTAGGTGTAAAGCCGTCAGCAGTCCTCAAACCTATTCTTCAAGCATTTCACCTGAGCCACCAAACTCTTTGGGTAGATCTTTAAATTTTGGCAAACCATCGGGCACAGACATGGTTTTTTCACCGTAATAAATATGCATGGTGCCTTCATGGGTTTTGCCGGGGACAATGTTGAGATAAACATCTGTCATACCCATCGCGGGGTGTTCACTCAATACGTGCCCACCACATTGCGTGCAAAACCGTCGATGGCTCGCTTCTGTCTTTGCAAAAGAACCAAGCCTGTTTTCACCTGAGGTGATCTTTACTGCATCAGGCTCCCATAGGCTAAAAGCATTGACCGGTGCACCAGCCCACATTGCACAATCAGTACAATGACAATAGCCCATAACTTTGGGGTCACCACTGACTTCAATCGTGACAGAACCGCAAAAACAACTACCCGCTTGAGTTTCACTCATGGCTTCTCACCTCTGTTCATTGATCGTTTTAGACTTTATCTCTCATGTGTCAGTGCTTTCCAAACTGACTGGCAATATGTTCGGCCCACGCGCCAATGGTGATAGCTGGTGGTCCACCGGGCGAACGAGGCAGTGCCGAAGCATCACTGACGTATAGACCGGGGTTATCGAAGATTTGTCCATTAGCATCAACAACACCATTGTCTACGCTAGAACCCAAACAAGCACCCCCGGTAGGGTGCACGGTAATCGGCGTTCTCGGTGCGTATATTTTCTTGCCGGTGCGTTTTTCAATTTCATGAAAGGCTGCACGCGTGCGGGCAAAAATAGAGCTGGTGCCATGAGGGTATTCAATACGGAGCTTACCCCTGCGCATTGTTACCACCCCATTCATGTTGTCTTCACCCAGGCCCGCAATAAAAGCCGCGCGCTTTATACGCTCTCTTAGTCTTTTTGGCAGGGGGTAACTGTCGACAGAAGGGAAACCACCGCCGCCCAGCATTGGCGCATTTTCATCACCTTTCAACTTTACCCCACCCGTTGTCGGTAAGCCGAGCGTTTGGTTCAGGCCTTGTTCGTTATAATCCCAGAACCCCAGGTGATCACCATTGGTGCCATAGCGCTTGCCCAATTGCGGCATGCCCGCCAAAGTCCCCAATGTGTCGCGGCAATGAAAAAGCAGACGCAATGTATTGAGCGTTCCTGCTGCCAGAACAACATGGTCGGCTTCCAGCAGGCACTTGCTGTTGTTGTGGTGATCGGTATATTCAACCCGATAACGCCTATCACCATAGTACTGGCGAACAATGGCGGTCACTTCACACATATCTTTTACCTCGAGTCCCGCTTTCATCGCAGGTGCCAAATAGGCAAAATCGAGCGTTGTCTTACCACCCCCTGGCGAGCCAAGAAAGCCGTCATCATTGGCGCTGTAATCGACTTCGCACCGCTCAATACCGTCGGCACCCGTCACCTTGCCTGGCTTGTTAGGGTCTTTAGGTAGCAGGTAACCCAGGCGCGGGTCAGGTGGCGGTGGCGCAGCTTCAAGGTGTTCAGAATCACGGAATCGCGCTGCTGAGGTGTTTGGTATACCCAGGTCAGCAGTAGGTGTCACTGAAGCCATGCGTTCCAGCACTGCATCGTAATGCGGAGACATAACAGCATCGGAGATGGCTGGATTGTGGCCCTCCCAGTAATGATCAACTAGCGGGCGAACATGGGACGCGGAGTATACATGGCTGCCGCCACCCACACTCGAAGAACAAGCGATGTGACTACCGTCACCATAGAAAACCTCGAACAAACCTTTCTTGTTCAAACGCACACCACCACCGGGAAATCGGTTACCACCGAGGTTCCGCAGGGCCTCTGTAAACAGCTTGCGCCCTCGAGGGAAAGCCACTCGACGTTTAATACCCATTGATCGCACCGGCACAGTATCGCGCCACGGCCCCCGCTCCAGGACGGTCACAGAATGCCCCGCCTCAGCCAGACGGGCGGCGCAAATGGCGCCGCCAAAGCCACTGCCAATAACGATGATTTTTTCTGAATCCGACGTAGTTACTAATGACATGGCGATGACACCCTCTGCTTATCGCTTGTTTGATCGTACTTTACTAAACCTGTTTCAGTGATAAACCCTAATTTAGCCAGCACTTCTAAGTATGTATTTAACTTCACAACAGTTATCACCCATTGCACGAGACTGGCTCACTGTCATTTCGACAGGGGCTCCGGCTATTTTTTCAAGTTGCGCTGTATTGACAGCCATACAGGCATGGCAGATGGACTCACCCGCATCTTCCAGGCCCACTTCGCAGGGCACGCCAGCGCGTGTTTGTGCGTGATAGGTGTCATCCGTTACGTGACAAAATTCGTAGACATCCCCGAAACCCTTAACCATTTCCACATGGTCTTCCGCGGCTTGTTTAAAGGTATTGATGCCCTTTTTTTTCATGATCCTTGAGCCCGTCTTTTCACCGATTTGGTGCCAGGCTTCAGTGATTAACGGTAGAGCTTCCTCGCCGAATTTTTCATAAACGGAGCGCGACAAATTGGCTAACGCCGTATGGGTTAGTGGCTGATGTGCAGCTTCATCGCTCATAGTAAACAACTCCTAGCGCTATTATTAAGTGATAAAAAATTTGATATTACCTTATATACTCTAGCAATATCAAAAAATATCTATACAATAAATTCACACTAATAATTAATACTACCGCTTGTCTACCGGCGTAAATTCCAATGATTTTAGTCGCACAAGCTAAACCGTCAAACACAATTTCATAACGCTTTTTTAGTCATCAGGAGACCACAACATGCGAGAACTCACATTGTCCGAAGTAGAAACACTCCTCAAAGAAGGTGTTGCTTACGCACAGTCTGTCGGTAGAGCCAGCACCGTTGCTGTTGTCGATTTTGGTGGGCATTTGCGCGGCGTTTTACGACCCGAAAAAGGGCGTATCGCCAACCCTCCTATCGCCGAAAAGAAAGCCTGGACGTCTGCAGCCTTGCAAAGACCCACCAGCCTGGTGAGAGAGCTCATGCTGCCCGGCGCCTTCGGTTATGGTTTGCAACATACAGATGAGCGCTTTTGTATCGTCGCTGGGGGCTACCCAATTTACGATGAGGACGGGGATCTGATTGGAGCCATAGGTGCCAGTGGTGGATCTATCGAAGAAGACTGCGAGTGCTGTCTGGTCGGCATGCGCAAACTGGGGTTCCAAACAGAATTTTCTGACCCACTAGCCAGCAAATAAGCTTCCAGCTCCGCTTATCACCTTACTTATAGACATACTATTTTTTATACAAATACAATTTTAAAAGGAACATAGCCATGAAGCTGACATTGACATCGCGCTTTTTACGCGCCGTTTTTGCTATCGCTCTGACTATCAGCAGCACCCTCTCACTGGCCGGTACAGATCTTGGCAAAAACAACTGGCAATGGGGCGAGAATGACGTACTGGGTGCCGGAAATTTGATGACGGCACAGAGTATTATGGCCGCGTTATCCACCGTCGACAAAGGAGAAATTATCGAGCTATCTCATGATGTTGCCATGGGTGCGCCCTACATTAATGGTATTCAAACACCGTACGTTATGACCTTGGCTCGCACCTCAAAAAATATGGAGAAAATGCTGACAGAGCACATGGGCGCGACCAATGAAGTTGGCTTTTATCTTGAACGTATCGAAATGACGACCCACGTCAGCACCCATATCGATGCCCTTGGGCATGTCACCATCGCCGCAGAGTTGTACAACGGGTTAGATCGTGAAGATGCCGCTTCAGATACCGGCTTAAACCACAATGGGATCGACAAATCACCGCCCTTTATTGCCAAAGGTGTTCTCATTGATGTCGCTGCGTACAAAGGCGTGGACACACTGAAAGAAGGCTATGCCATCACACCTGAAGATTTACAGGGCGCTCTCAAAAAGCAGAACACCAAAATCCCTGAGGGATCAATAATTTTTGTTCATACGGGTTGGGGTAAAAATTTCACCGCCAAACCTCAACATTACGCCCACACAGGCCCTGGCCTCGGTCTCGCTGCATCAAAGTGGTTAGCATCGAAAAACGTCGTGGCCATTGGCGCAGACAACATGGCCTTGGAAGTGACCCCCGGTGAAGACCCGAATGTTATTTTCCCTGTTCACCAGCATTTACTGGTCAAGCAGGGTATTTATATTGTTGAAAATGTAAAAACAGATGAGCTGGCAGAAAAGAAACTTTATGAAAGTACAATAGTGATGCTGCCCACCAAGTTCCGTGGGGCAACGGGTACGCCATTAAGGATTATTGCCTTGCATTAATGTAAGGATGCATTGAATGATTAAGGACATCTAATAACAATCGACGATCTCTGGTAGTGTAAAACAGGCGCTTTTCGCTACCAGAATCAACTCAGCAGACTAATGCGTCTTCCTCGCTCGGTATTCCACCATAAACAGGGCCTACGAAATGACGACACCCCAGGAACACCCTTTTCTCGCCAACTTTCTAAAAGATTTGTATCACTGTTCTGATTGCGGCTACTGTGTGGAGGCGATTTGGGAAGAACGCAATATCGATCATGTCTGTAGCACTCTACAATCACACTCGCCCGGTTTGGCTTATTCCGGACAAGGGTATATCAGTACGGCCCGCGCCTGGATTGAAGGCGAAGATCTTCCCCTGGAATCTGTGGCAGAACACGCCTTTACTTGCGCGAGCTGTGGTAATTGCGAGCGTATCTGCCCCATCGGCATGCGCCCGATGGCTATCAACCGCGCCCTGCGCAGTGAGCTCATCGCTCGGGATATGGCACCGAACAGTATTGTGCAAATACAGGAAAACGTCATCAACCAGCAAAACCCAGCCGGCAAGCCGGCGGTTGATCGCTACAACTGGGCGGCCGGGCAAGAGGCGTTAAATAGCAGCGCAGCGGACCCCACGGACATTATTTATTTACCTGGCTGCGCTTCAGCCTACTCGCGGCCTCAGGAAGCGCAAGCAACCTTGCGCTTGCTGATAGCATCGGGACAATCCGTTCAACTGCTCGCTGACAATGACCACTGCTGTGGCGCCCCACTCAAAGAATTAGGCTTTATCACTGATGCCGGAACAAGCGCCAATCAATTAAGCGCGTCTCTTGCTCAACGACACTATGACATCTTGCTGACTTCTGGTTGTGAGTGTGCCAATAGCCTCGCCGATTCAGCGAATCCTACCTCTTTTGTTACCTGGCTAAGTGCAGCTCTGAACGACAAGCAGCTGAGCCTCTCTAGTAAAAACACCCTCCCCCATGTCGCTTGTATTGAAAGCTGTCAGGCTACGATCTCTTCACAAGCCCAGTCAGCAGGCGACAATGACAATCACGCTTTACACCAGGTTCTCTCGGGGCTTGGTGTCACCGTGAATGGTGGCGAACCCACCTCTCGTTATGCTTTATGTTGCGGCGCAAGCGGTGGCATGCCGTCGATGCAGCCAGCTTCTAGTGAAGAGATGGCTAAAGCCCGCATTAATGATGCCGTTGCCAAAGCGAATTCGGCTGACCATGGGACACTTGATGCGCTTGTGTCAATCGATCCCCGCTGCGTGGCTCATTTAGCTTCGGCCAGAGCTGACTCTGACCCACCGGTCTACGGCCTCGCAGAGTTTATCGACAACTTTTTCACTGTTGTTACGGAGGACGTATGAATAAGCCGAAAGAAAAGCCAGGCACAGCCTCATTGAATTCGCTAGATGACATCACTCTTTTTACTGACCCGGTAGATCTCACCAGTTATCGGCGCGACGCCTCCTCAGCCTCACCAGGCAAGCCCGATGCCGTAGTACGACCACAAACCACAGATGCCGTTGTCAACATACTCAAACACGCTAATAAAGACCGGGTGCCCGTTTATGCCCGCGGCGGAGCCAGCATGTATGCCGGTGGTGTTAACCCTCAGGCCGGTGGCATTGTGCTCGACATGGCAGGACTTGACCGGATTCTCGATATCGACCTTGAGAGAGGTATTGTGCTTTGCCAACCCGGCGTGCGCTTTGGCGCCCTGCTAAAAGCATTGCGCCCCCACGGCCAAACCGTCGGCCTTGTCCCCTCAACCGCGCCTTCTGCCACGGTGGGCGGCGCAGTGTCATCCCACGCTCTGGGTACCGGATCACCGCAATTCCAAAGTATGGGTGACCAGGTGGCAGGGCTTGAAGTCGTACTGGCCAATGGCGACCGTGTACAAACTGGCAGTGCCGCCGCCCCTGGCACAGGCCATTTTCAGCGCTACTGTATTGGCCCCGATCTCACCGGACTGTTTATTGGCGCTGATGGAACACTTGGAGTTATTGTTGCCGTGGCCCTGTGGCTCCACCCTCTTCCAGCAGCACGACAAACGACGTGCTACGGCTTCCCCGATGCCAAAAGCATAGAAAAATGTCTTCTCGACATACAAGCCCGTGAATTAGTCAACAATATCTGGTACGGCGGCGCTTACGAGGCGCCCGCCGTCAAAACACGTATATCCCAGGCATTTCCCGACAAACCTCTCGATGACTTACCGAGCTTTGCGCTGGCTATAGACTTTAGAGGGGAAGCCCACCACATTGAAGAAGACGAAACTCAAATCGCGGCTATCGTTAAAAATTGCAACGGCGAACATTTTCCCGACTTTAATGAAGCGTACTTTAATAAATTGCGGACCGATGAAATTTATTGGTACTCCTATGCTGGCTTTTTTGCCCTGTCACGTTGTGCCATTCTCATGTCGTCACTGCCGACGAACAAGCTTAGTACCTTTATGACGGTTATCGCCAAGCAACGCGAGGATTATCCAGAATATCCCCTTGGGGCTGCCATTGTTATGTGTCGGCGAGGCTTACACGGCGGTGTGCTGTCATTTTATGACGAGGCCACGCAGTGGCAGAGTGCGAATGCCGCAATGAAGCAATGTACAGACACCCTCGTCAAAGCCGGTATTGTGCCGTATAAAAGCGGCAAAGTGAGCGCCGAGCAAGTAACCGGGTTTAGCGCTTACGCCAGCTTGCTGCAACGCTTAAAGAGTGAGCTCGACCCCAACGGTATTCTCTCACCGGGGGATCTTGGGCTAGTCCAAAAAAGCCCATACTTGGCTGAAACCACTCCTTAAACAATACAACACAAACTTCGTCTATCGATAATCCCTAACCCCCTCGAGCCTACGGATACGACCCATGAACAATGCAAAGCCAATGCACTGCCAAATTGTCATTGCCGGTGGCGGATCAGCAGGAATTTCAGTGGCGGCAGCGCTAAAGTCTGCTCGACCCGAATTACAAATAAGCCTGATTGAACCCTCTCCCCACCATTACTATCAACCCGCCTGGACTTTAGTGGGTGGCGGTATCATGAAGCAGCAGCAAACAGTGCGCGAACAAGCCCACTTAGTCCCCAAAGGAGTTGAATGGATTCGAAATAGAGTGACTGCTTTTGATCCCGACAACAATCAACTAAGCCTTGAAACGGGGACCATACTCGAATATCAAATATTGGTGGTCGCTCTCGGCCTACAGCTCGATTGGGGTGCCGTGGAAGGACTCGAACAAACACTGGGTAAAAACGGTGTTGCCAGTAACTACAGTTATGAGCTCGCACCTTACACGTGGGAGTGCGTGAACAACTTCAAAGGTGGCAGAGCGCTGTTCACCCAGCCGCCAATGCCTATAAAATGTGCCGGGGCACCACAAAAAATCCTCTACCTGGCGGCCGATCACTGGCGCCGCAATGGTATCTCTGCCGAATCACACTTTTTCACTCAGGGTGGCGCTATGTTTGGCATACCCTTTTATGCCAAAGCCTTGGACAAAGTCATCGCCGGTTACGGTGCAACACCACATTTTGGCATGAACCTCACATCCGTAGACGGTCCCCGTCAAATCGCCACCTTTACCGACAAAGACGCCAACACCTTTACTGAAAAATTTGACTTTCTTCACGTCACACCGCCACAGAGCGCACCGGATGTCATTAAACAAAGTGCTCTCTCCGGTGCTACTGGCTGGGTTGAGGTAAATCGTGATTCACTACGGCACCAGCGCTTTGGCAATGTTTTTGCCCTCGGTGACTGTACTGACACATCCAATGCTAAAACGGCTGCCGCTGTACGCCGACAATTTCCAGTGGTGGTTAGCAACCTACTCGCGACACTCGACCAAAATACCGCTGTTACCACGCATTACGATGGCTACGGCGGTTGCCCGTTGACAACTGAAAAAGGCAAAATAATGATGGCCGAGTTTCGCTATGATGGCGAAGTGGTGTCCAGTTTTAACCTCGACCCCCGTGTGCCTCGCCGCTGCTACTGGTGGATGAAGAAACACCTATTCCCTTTCCTTTACTGGCATGTGATATTGAAGGGCAGAAATTGGCGAAAACCTGAAGCCAAGCCAAGGCCAGGCTTATTAGAAAAGTAAATAGCCGACGGCTCTAGGCCTT
This sequence comes from uncultured Gammaproteobacteria bacterium, assembly GCA_913058345.1. GTDB lineage: Bacteria > Pseudomonadota > Gammaproteobacteria > Pseudomonadales > Porticoccaceae > Reddybacter. The sequence continues at coordinate 35,563 of CAJXQR010000006.1, read as the reverse complement.
TTCCATTACCTCGACCCAGCGCTCAAGAATGTCGTCATCACCCGGGCAGGTAATAACAGCCAGTTCATCGTAGCCGATGCGCTTGAGCTCTTGAACACGCTCTCGCAACTCTTCGACCGGTGCCGTCATGCTCGCCTGACTGATCAAATCGGGAGTGATAAACTTTGTTTCGTCCTCCCTCACAAATAAAGCATGCCCGCGATGCAGTGATAGATAACGCGCATCTTCCGGTTTATAGTTTTCATACATACGCCGGTATTGCGCAATTTCTTCAGGTTCATCTACCGTATCAGAAACAAATGACCCATAAAGGGCTGCTTCGATCATATTATGGAAGAAGACGGCGGCCATCGGACCACCCTGGCGCATAGCGATATCACTGCTAGTGGTTTCCCCAGCCCGGAGAGGACAGCCGGACATAAGCAAGGCTTTACCGTAATTTTTTGGGTCTTTACCAGCCTCTTTCCAAGTCGTTGTCATCGCTTTCATATCAGAGGCTGCGATGTCGGGTGTCGACAGGATATTAATCCAGTCGGCATCAAAATCGGCGATAAGTTGACGCATTCTTGGACCCTGGGCAGCGACATAAGTGGCCACTTTATGCTTTAAATTAATGACGCCATCATCAGGATGAAGAAAAGCAATTTTTCGCCGTTTATTTTCAAAGTCCCACTCAACAATCTCACCCTCAAGTAGCCCTTGTACTGTTTCTATGTAGTCGCGAATATCGTTGACTTTAACGGGACCGAGCCCCATCGCACGTCGGCCTGAAAAACCACTACCAATACCCATAATAATTCGCCCCGGCGCCAGAGCATTAAGTGTCGCCATACTGTTAGCCGTTTGCGGCGCAATTCGGTTAGACGGTATGAGTACGCCAGTAGCAAGATTAATTTTACTCGTTTTAGTGGCTGCTATCGCCATTAAGGCAATAGGGTCTGCTGTAACCATTTGGCTATCTTCAAACCAGGCTGTTTTAAAGCCCAGTTCTTCTGCCCTTACTGCATCTTGCCAGCCATCGTACCCTCGACACACACATACACTAATATCCATTGTCGCCCCGTCGTATCAGTATTATTGATAAATTTATTGAAGATGATCCCGTTGTAGCAACTTTAATATTGCGAGTTTTTAACATTGAAAAACGACTTTTTGATTCATTCTACACAATAATGGGGGAGGTGTTAGTGAGGATCATGAGACTTACCTCCTCGTTTTGATTAAAACTTCGGCGCGATAAAAAGCGGAGGGGGCCCACTTTTCCAAGACACCCAATCAGATCTAGTCTGAACGAATACCCCTCATTAGTTTTATACGCTCACGGTAAACCCTTCACCAAACTTAATTGTTAGCTGCGTCGTTGCCACAAATGACGCTTGCAATGCGCGTTTTTTTACCGGTACATTTCATGGAAGCAAATACGATGGTGGCCGCCTAGAGGTCTCTTTAAGACCAGTGACGAAGGTGTTCAGAGCCAGGTCGGAGCGGAGCCGTCAGGACGGCACGTCCAAAGTCTGTATCAACCGGACTCGCGCCATTGTGCTGTTTGTCTACGCTCTGCTCCGCCTAATTATTCAAGTCTACAGTCAATGCGATATTGAACATGCACCCAACAATCGCTGTCTTAATTTCTGTCTCGGGGGATTCAAAATCAATGCCCTCTAAGGCAACTCCCTGTTTAATTTGCCTGACGGTTAATCTAAATGAACACCGTTCACCGAACGGCGCCTTAGTGTCAGTGAATCGCAGCTATACAACCTTGCGTAAATCTTTTACTCTGCTAACTCGCAGATCAGTCTTGCCGTTTCCGAAGGGGCAGACATTCAAAAACCCTCAGCACGGTTGCTCCACTATTTTTTTTCAAAATATACTATCTGCGCTTAATTGCTGTTGTGGGAGAGCTGCTGGTCGATGCCCTGTACGATGATCCGCCACTTGAAAATGCTTCGTCGAAATGACTTAGTCGTTGATGGTACATAGCGAATCAACCCAGCATCTCAGTTAGTACCGCTCAACGGGGATAAGGAATCCAATAGGCCCGCCCTCAATAATCCCCGTGTTCGAGCTAACCGAGGTTTTAGGTCAGGGTCACGGAACCAGCTTCTTCTTGCTTAATGAAATTAATCCAATCATGGCTTTCACAGAAATGAACTACCATCAAAAAAGAGGTTCTTACATGAAATTCCCAAAAGCATGCATCACCATAGCAGTATTATCCACAGCACTTGTCACGGGATGTGACATTGACCAGACAGAGGAAACCAGGCTACCTGATGTGGACGTCAACGTAGATGCTGGCCAGCTCCCGGAGTATGAGGTGAAGCAGACTCAGGAAGGAAAATTACCTGATGTGGATGTAGATGCAAAGGAAGGAAATATGCCTGAGTTCGAGGTACGCGGCCCCGAAGTGTCCGTCGGCACGAAAACAGTAGAAGTCGAAGTGCCTACTGTAGACGTTGATATTCCCGATGAAGAGGACAACGAACCCAACAGATAGGAATCTCGGGTTCGCATGCCTGCTGCATGCTCGGACACCTAATCATCTTAACTATGTTGCCGCAACCTTCGACAAAGGTTGCGGCAAGATTTTTTAATCTTGCCAAATTGCTGGTTTAGGCCACGCCCCCCATCGCTTTTTCTCAGCCCAACAGGCCTGGTGTTATGTCAGATCTAACCCGAAGAGCATACCGGTCAAATGACGCTTATATGAGCTTACGATAGAGCTCGCCGTCGCACCATTTGTGCTCACCGGTTAAACGTAACAAGTAGTGATTCTATTGGTGACCGTCTGTTTTCAGTCTCCCCCATGAGACCTGTACAATAAAATAAGACGCACTCGCTGGTATAGAGACCTTCATTAGAAATCTGTATCGCTGTAAGGCTGCTACAATCGTCTCTGGGCATCGAGTCGCCACCCTCCTCCACCCGCTCAAAAAGTCTCTGCCGTGGGTAGTAACACGACCTCAGCTTGTAGCAATCTGCGGTGGCGCCTATAGGGTATTAACTAACCAAGCCCAGATAAGAATTCACGCCTTAGCTTTAAATGGATATACGCACTTGCGAGAAGCCTGTCAGATTGAGTAAGCAGAAAAAAATGGAAAAATAAAAATAGATGAGCGCTGTATGGAAGGTGCAATTTTGTCACGCAGACTGGGAAAGCGATTATCTTTACCCACACCCAGACAAGGTGGGTTGCTGGGACACTATCTATGGCCTATGGCACAAACTGCTCGCGGACGTATTTAGCGGGAAGTCGCATTGCACTAAGGCAAAAGGAAAAAATGGTGGGCCGTCCGGGATTCGAACCCAGGACCAATTGGTTAAAAGCCAACTGCTCTACCAACTGAGCTAACGGCCCTCAGAGGAGGCGCACATCTTACTTGCCAGAAAAAAAAGGTCAAGGGTAAATTGCCATTTTAAGCGTATTTTGTTGGATCGGAGATACCCGCAGCCAAAAAGCCTTCTGCCCTTAACCGACAACTGTCGCAGACACCGCAAGCCTGACCCTTATCATTGGCCTGATAACAAGAAACTGTCAGCCCGTAATCGACCCCCAGGTCGATACCACGGCGAATGATATCGCCTTTGCTAAGATGCATCAGCGGCGTGTGTATGTGCATCTTGCAACCTTCCACAGCCACCTGAGTGGCGAGGTTAGCGACAGCCTCAAAGGCCGCGATAAATTCCGGACGACAGTCTGGATAGCCGGAGTAGTCAACAGCATTAACGCCGATGTGAATCGAGTCAGCACCAAGTACTTCGGCCCATCCCAAAGCCAGTGACAGAAAGACGGTGTTACGCGCTGGTACATAAGTAACAGGTATACCCTGTGCCCCTCCCTCAGGCACGGCAATATCATCATCCGTCAAGGCAGAGCCACCGATGGCGCGCAGGTCAAGAGCGACAACTTTATGTGTTTTACAACCGAAGGAGGCACTTATTTTTTGCGCGGCATCCAGCTCAGCCCGGTGGCGTTGACCGTAATCGAAGGCCAGAGAGTAGCATTCATATCCCTCGGCAATGGCCATCGCTAGCACAGTGGCGGAGTCCAGGCCGCCAGACACCAGTACAACCGCTTTCTTTTTTATCGTCATAGAAACACTACTCTCTCAATCACTGCATTCACCCTGACTACCCTGACACTCGAATAGCAATCAGGTGCCCGGTTTATCACCCCAGAGCTGTTTGTGAAGCTGTATTTGCAGGCGCACAGGTAAATTATCTTCAATAATCCACTCTGCCAGCTGTACTGGCTCTAGCTGCCCCTGACTAGGGGAAAACAAGAGTTCAAAACGCCCCTCGTTCAATTGATATTCGTCGAGCTTGAGGCGTGCCCATTCGTAATCAGCTCGATCACAAATCACAAATTTAATTTCGTCACCACGTTTCAAGTGCGGTAAGTTCTCCCATAAATTGCGCCCCGCCTCTCCGGAAGCGGGCGTTTTTAAATCGAGAATAACAATAACGCGCTCATCAACATCAGCGATAGGCAAAGCACCGCTGGTTTCCAACGACACCCGATAGCCCGCATCACACAAAGCCTCAAGCAAGGGCAGGCAATTGGGTTGGGCAAGCGGCTCGCCACCTGTCACTGTCACATAGCGTGGTTGATAGCCAGATACCTGATCAAGTATCTGGCTTAAGGCGTATTTTTCACCGCCAAAGAAAGCATATTCCGTATCACAGTAGTGACAACGCAAAGGGCAGCCCGTCAGGCGCACAAAGACCGTGGGCAAGCCACTGGTCGTGGTTTCCCCCTGCAAGGAATAAAATATTTCGGTAAGGCGGAGTGTGGCTTCTGACATCGCTGATCCTGACTCTGATCCGACACTGGTCGGGGATTGAGGCCGCACAGCATACTGGTAACTAACGCGGGAAGTTTACCGGAATCGAAGCGGCAGTGCCCGATGAAGGGGCAGCGCGATGATAAAAAAAGGGCCTACTAGGGGGCTACTAGAAGTTGGCTGCGAGGTAATCAGCTGCCAATTTTCCCGCACTACTCTTAGTAGCGGCAACACGCGTTAAGATAACTTTCGCTTTTTCATCCTTACCTTGCAAGTGATAAACCTTACCGAGTTTATAACTTGCGTCCAGCATTTTCCGGTGCGCAGGATACTTCTCAACAACAACGGCGAAAGCCTCACTAGCTTCTTTGAACTGCTGGTCAAGCATATATATTTCACCTAGCCAATACTGCCCATTCGGGACATAGCGCCCATTGGGGTATTTCGCGAGATAAGCTTTAAATGCTTGTTTCGCGGCTTCAACCTCTCCTGCTTTTAATAGGCCGTAAGCCTTTTCATAAGCGACTTTTTCTGTATCACTCGCGTCCGCTGTGGTCGAAGGCACGCCGGCGGGAGATGTTGACGGTTTTTTTGGACTATTACTCGCAGGCCCTGGCGATGACTGAGTTTGGGCGCCCACTCCACCTGCGACCAGTTCGCTAAGACGACGATCGAGATCGATATAGTCATCCACCTGACGCTGTTTCAGTTGTCGTATGGTATGACCTTGCTCTTCCATGATACCGCGTAAAACACGCAATTCCTCGCGCAAACTCTGCAGCAGATAATACGTCTCCACCTGAGGGGTAGCGGCAGCACTTGTTTGAGCTGGCGACCTAACCACCGCCTGATTAGCTCCCGATGTGTTGCTGATATCCGCAACGGGTGCGGCAGCACGGGCTGCAAGAGCGAAACAGGCCAGCACCAGGTAGAGCACGACGCTATAAGCTGTGTTCAATTTCACCATGCGTCTATCTCTTGATTCGACACGACTTCACCCTGCTTTAATGTAAGAACATCAATAGCAGGGTATTGAATAGCTCGAGGCTATTTGATTTCAACACGACGATTTAACGACCAACTGCTTTCCGTGCTGTCCAGTGAAGCAGGGCGTTCTTCGCCATAACTGATAACTTCAAGTAAGCTGGGGTCGACTCCCTGCAAAACCAAAAACTCCTGCACGGCACTCCCGCGACGTTCTCCTAATGCCATATTGTATTCTCGGGTGCCTCGCTCATCGGCATGCCCTTCCAGTCGAACATTCGCGGGGTTGGCGATTAAACGTTGCGCATGAATGCGTAAAGCTGCGAGAGACTCAGGCTTCAAGGTGGATTTATCAAAGTCGAAATAGAACACAGTTTCAATGCCACCGTCGACATCGAGATCGCTACCACTAATACCGTCACCGTCGATGCTGCCCGTCGACACGCCATTATCGGCAGGTATTGTGGAAGAGCCGACACCGGCGCCATTAGATGACGAGGATGGCGTACTAGAACAGCCAACCAGAAAACTCGATAATATGGCGCAGGCCAGAAGGGGTTTCAGAGTTTCAAGCTTCATAATATTTTCCTAATAGATGAGGACAGACGAACGAAGAGTACTTTAAACGATTCTCTTTAAAAGGGCGACCATGCAGGCTCGCGAACATCACCCTGTCGCGAGGGCAACAAAAACCGACTACCCGCATCAATCGACACGGCGGCTAGCACACCTTTGTTATTACGCTTGGTGGCATACATCAACATGGCACCATTGGGGGCTACCGTGGGCGATTCATCGAGACGCGTCCGGGTCAAAATACGCACATCGCCAGTCACTAAATCCTGCGAGGCGATATGAAAAATGCCCTGAGAGCGATGCACCATCACTAGAGTGCGATCATCCGCTGACAGACGTGGCCGCGCGTTGTATGAACCATTAAAAGTGAGGCGCTCTATTTTACGGCTGGTAATATCCAATTTATAAATTTGTGGTGAACCACCCCGGTCTGAGGTGAAAATGAGTGACTTGCCGTCACTCATCCAGTTCGGCTCCGTATCGATTGAAAAGTGACGCGTCAGTCGGGTAAAGGTCTTGGTTGCAAAGCGATAAAGATAAAGCTCCGGGTTGCCATCTTTGGACAACACCAGCGCCATGCTCTGACCATCGGGTGACCAGGCGGGCGCACCATTTAAGCCTTTAAAATTTGTCAATTGTTCCCGTTTAGCATTGTCGAGACGCTGGCGAAAAATAGCCGGGCGGCCGGTTTCGAAAGACACATAAGCCAACTCTTTGCCGTCAGGTGACCAGGCTGGCGACATAATGGGTTCTTTCGATTTCAACATTAGTCGTTCTCGAGCGCCATCGGCATCGGACACCATCAAGCGAAACACTTGTCGCCCACCTTCCTTAGTCGCTGTCACATAAGCCAGACGCGTCGAAAAAGCCCCTTTAATACCGGTGATGGTGTAAAACACTTTGTCACTGATGTAGTGGGCAATATCACGCAACTGACTGTCTCGGCCCTTCGCCACATGGGTAAACAAAACTCGCTCGCCGGCCACTTCGACCAGACTGAACGTCGCACTCAGCTGGCCGTCCGCCTGCCGCACCACACTACCCACCACCAAATACTGCATGCCGACGATACGCCAGTCGCGGTAATACACCTCGGACAAGGCACGGGGGTTAGACAGCATATTGGCCCGCGGCATAGCACTGAACAAGCCACTCCTTTCCAGATCGGCACCAACAATGGCACTAATATCTTCAGCCAGAGGTGCACCCTTCATCATAATCGGAGAGATAGCGATACTGGTTGGATTATCGACACCGCTAGTAATTTCTATACTGAGTTCAGCCAGAGCCGAAACAGGCATAAGCATTATCAGACAAACAATTCGACACACTCTTTTCAACACGATTTACCTCTGAAACGCTAATCACTAATCCATTAAACTATCGCCGAGCAAGACACTAAAGCCTTAAATCTTCGGGCCGAAAAACCAAACGGAACTGGCGAAAGTTCTGCTCAAAAATGACCGGAGATTGCCTCGATAATTCCTGTAACTTTTCAAAGCGGCCAACTTTCTTTACCGCTTGCTGTACCGATAAATCAAACGCATCATTGCCACTCGATTTGACGACCGATACGCCAACGACCTGACCGGTAGGCACCAGTTGTATCGACAAAATCGCTTCCATACCACGTCGAGCACTAAGCGGGCGATTCCAGTTGGCAATAATTCGCTGTTGGATATAACTCTGATAACCCTGAGACACCTGTTCGTTTTGTTCGTCCGCGAGAAACTCATCCTCACTGTCGAGGGCGCTTGCCAAAGCCTGTGCTCTCGCCTGACGTTCTAATTCCTTCTCACGTTTGGCTTCTTTAGCCCGTTTTTCCTGTTCTTCTTTTTCCCTCTGAGCAGCAGCTTTACGAGCCTTTTCTTCGGCTTGTTTTTTCTTTAATGCCTTATCGCGACGTATTTTTTCCTCACGTGCTTTTTTCTGTTCAGCTTTTTTACGTTCGGCTTTTTTTTGCTCCGCAACCCTCTGTTTGCGGGCTTTTTCATTGCGCTGTTTCTCTGCCTTCTTTTGTGCCGCCGCTTTCTGTGCTGCCGCTTTCGCTTTGTTATCGGCGGCCTGCTTATTCTCTGCTTTAGCTTGCGGGGCCATTTGCACCAACGTCGCTTGCACAAAGTTTGGGCGCTTGGGTTTAGGTTCTGTGTTTTTTCCTGTCCAGCCAACCAATAATAGAAAGATCACAAAGCCATGCAAAGCCAAGCTGAACAGGCCCGCCAGGCTATAAATACCCAATTTTTTCAGGTCTTGACTGATACGCATCAACGAGCCGGGGTAGGTGGTTCCGTCACCAAACCAACGCTGGGGGCTCCGGCAGCCTGTAGCTGGCTCATTAAACTCACCACCACACCGTAATCGACGCGGGCATCCCCCCAAACGAGAACCGGTGTATCGGGTTTCTGACGCAACACCTTGGTAACTTTGTCGACAATATCTAACAAAGGCTCCTGGCGATTCTTGCCGCTGCCCAGATCGAGGTAATAGCTACCATCAGCTTTGACGGAAACAATAAGCGGCTCTTTGTCCTTATCATCAAGGGGGCTTGAAGGCGCCTGTGGCAAATCCACCTTTACACCCTGCATAAGCAGTGGTGCCGTCACCATAAAAACAATCAACAACACCAACATGACATCGATATAAGGTACGACATTGATTTCTGCGACAAAGCGCCGTTTGGTAATCTTCCGTGTCATCGGACTACCCGCTGTGAACGCGATGATGAAGAATACTGGTAAATTCGTCAGAGAACGTATCGTAACGACTGTAGAGAGCATCGGCATCTGCCGAGAAGCGATTGTAGGCCAGAACTGCCGGTATTGCGGCAAACAGGCCCATAGCCGTGGCAATGAGAGCCTCAGAAATACCTGGCGCCACGACGGCGAGTGTCGCTTGCTGCATGGTCGCCAAACCGCGAAACGATTGCATAATACCCCACACCGTACCGAATAAACCGATATAGGGGCTGACAGAGGCAACACTGGCAAGAAAGGGTAAATGGGTGTTGAGTTTTTCTTCCTCGCGAGACAGAGCGACTCGCATCGCTCGCTCGGTGCCCTCCATCACCGCATCAGGATCGGTGTCTTCGTTTTTTGTCAGCCGATTAAATTCCCTAAAGCCTGAGCGAAAAACGTTTTCAACCCCATCAACCGTTTCATTATCACTGATTCGCAAGCTACCATCACGAAATAGGTCGTTGAGATCGACACCCGACCAAAAGTTGGCTTCAAATGCTCTAAAGCCGCCATTCATTTGCCGCAAATACCACCAACGCTGACCAATCATTAGCCAGGAAACGATGGAAGCGATTAAGAGGATTAGCATCACCAGCTGAACGGGGACACTGGCCCCTATCACCAGAGAAAGTATCGAAAGTTGTTGTTCGGGCACGCAGCACTCCACTGTTAGTTGAGCTTATTAAGACAAATGGCGAAATATTTTTTCTGTCATTTCTTTCGGCATCGCCGTTGGACGCCCGCTAGCCTGATTGACACAGGCTACTTTGATACTTCCCTCGCAAAGTAGTTCATCGCCACGCAAAACTTTTTGCTCCACCACAAAATAAGCCTTGCCATAAGCTGTCGCCTTCGCCGTCGCAACAATTTCGTCATCGAGCTTGGCCGGCTTGCGGTATTGGGTTGTCAAGGAGTGAACCACGTAAATTTGCCCTTCATCACCAAAAGCCGGTCGATCAAAGCCATAGCTACGCAACCACTCTGAGCGGGCACGCTCCATAAATTTAAGATAATTAACGTAGTAAACGATACCCTGGGCATCTGTATCTTCAATGTAAACGCGAATCGGTAGGCGGAACTCTGTCATTGCTTGCTCTCCTCGTCCTGTTGTTCGAGAAGCGCCTTCGGCATTTTAAAACCGAAGTGCTCGTAACACTGGCGAGTCACTACCCGCCCTCGCGTCGTACGCATTAAATAACCCTGCTGAATCAAATAGGGTTCAACCACATCTTCGATGGTACCCCGCTCTTCGCTGATTGTCGCCGCAAGGCTGTCAACGCCGACCGGGCCACCGTCGAATTTTTCCATCATACTGAGCAACAGCCGCCTGTCCATATGATCGAGGCCGAGCGGGTCTATATTGAGCATGGACAGCGCCGCATCGGCGACAGAGGCACTGATGCAGCCATCAGATTTTACCTCGGCGTAATCGCGGACTCGGCGTAACAGTCGATTGGCGATACGTGGTGTGCCACGTGAGCGACGCGCCACTTCCAGCGCACCATCGGGCTCCAGAATAACGGCCAGTATATTAGCCGCACGACTGACAATTGTGGCCAGGTCATCCACAGAATAAAATTCCAAGCGCTGCACAATACCGAAGCGATCACGCAGTGGCGAGGTCAACAAGCCCGCCCGTGTGGTTGCACCGACAAGTGTGAAAGGAGGTAAGTCGAGTTTAATAGAACGTGCAGCCGGTCCTTCACCGATCATAATATCAAGCTGAAAATCTTCCATAGCCGGGTAGAGAATTTCTTCAATCACCGGACTTAAGCGGTGAATTTCGTCGATAAACAAGACATCACCAGGCTCGAGGCTGGTCATAATCGCCGCCAGATCACCGGCTTTTTCAAGCACCGGGCCCGAGGTTGACTTCAGATTGGTCGACATTTCATTGGCAATAATATTGGCCAGGGTAGTTTTACCCAAACCTGGCGGACCAAAAACCAGAGTATGGTCAAGGGTTTCACCCCGCCCCTGTGCGGCACGGATAAAAATATCCATTTGCTCACTCACTACTTGCTGGCCAATATAGTCACTCAGCTTCTCGGGGCGAATAGCCCGGTCCATACGTTCTTCGACTAAGATGGGCTCTGCTGCAACCAGGCGGTCTGTCTCTATCATGTCAGCTCTGTATTTCCTGTGTTCAATATTGGCACCTTAGTTATCCTTAGGCGCACAGCCGCTTACTTTGCCGCTTTGTTCTTCAGTGCAGCGCGAATCAGTTCCGCACTGCTTGCCTCTTTAGTGTCGCAGTTGACAGCGGCGATCATCTTCGCAGCTTCGGACTCTTTATAGCCGAGGGAAATCAATGCGCTTTCCGCCTCTTGTGCGGCGCCACTACCGTGCTGACTACCCAACGCTTCGGCACTCTCATTACCGACTGCCCATTTTTCGACACGATCATGCATTTCGACCACTAGGCGTTCAGCGGTTTTTTTGCCGACACCGGGAAGGCGCACCAAGGTAGCAACGTCTTTGCTCTTTACACAGTTAACAAATTCAGTCGCATTCATGCCCGACAAAATTGCCAACGCCATCTTCGGGCCAACACCATTAACCTTGATCAGCTCACGAAAAAGCTGTCGTTCCGCAAGGCTGCTAAAGCCATAGAGAAGCTGGGCATCTTCACGCACCACAAAGTGGGTGTGTAGAGTTGCAGGCTGATCAATATCAGGTAGCTCAAAAAAGGTCGTTAAGGAAGCCTGTATCTCATAGCCCACGCCCTGTACATCGAGCAGTAAGTACGGCGCCTGTTTCTCGAGCAGGATACCGCGTATTCGTCCTATCATTGTTACATCCGCTGGTGACGATTTAACTGTGATTAGTGGCACTTGATGAGCAAATGTACGGCATTCACCCAAGTTCTTGAAAGAGACTATCCGCTATTTTAAGCGGCCACGGGCATAACCACTAAGCCCTTTTATCGCTAGTTGATGGGTCATGCTGTGGGCGTGACAAATGGCAACCGCCAGAGCATCGGCTGCGTCTTCCTGAGGGGGCGCAGGCAATTTCAAAAGCCGCATGATCATTTGCTGTACCTGGTCTTTCTTGGCCCCGCCATTGCCAACCACCGCCTGTTTAACCGTTTTCGCGCTGTATTCCGCCACGGGCAGCTCTGCAGTTACGCCAGCCACAATGGCTGCACCTCGAGCTTGTCCGAGCTTTAAAGCAGCTCGAGGGTCACGAGCGAAAAATACATCTTCAATGGCCACTTCCTCCGGCTGGTATTCACCGATCAACTCGCTGATGTTTTCAAAAATAACTTTCAGACGCGCCGGCAGTTCACCTGTCGGCAGCCGGATAACACCACTGGCCACATACTGAGTTTGGCTACCCATAACATCAATAATGCCAAAGCCTGTACGTCGCGAACCGGGATCAATGCCAAGTATGCGTGTCATCTATCCCCTCGCACTTTCCCTAAGGATTAACAAGCGGGCAAGTGTTGCAACGAAGCCCATGCCCGTCAAGAAAAATAAGATTTTTACCGTACCTTTTCAAGATCGACCCACGAGCCCCGATAGTCGGCACAATAAAAAAGGGCAGCTCATGCCGCCCTTTTCAACACACCTTTATAAAGAGCCGCTTATTCAGCTGCAGCTTCTTCAGCAGGTGCTTCTTCAGTAGACGATTCTTCAGCATCTGGCTCTGCGGCCTTTGGCGCAGTCAGCTTAATGAGCTCTTCGGCCAGTAATATTTTGGTTTTTTCTTCAGCGTTAATAGAAGTACCATCGGCGGCGGTAACGGCATAACGGCCCGAGCGCTTTTGGCTAACAGTATAGTCCGCGGTTTTCTTAATGACTTTCATCTTCATGTTCCTTGCAGTGATAAGTATGACTACTCGTTAAAAAAATAAAGGGCTTAAACGTTATTCACTCAGTTGTTCAAGCACTTCGGTGGAAATATTCGCATTGGTATACACATTCTGCACGTCGTCGAGATCTTCTAAACTATCGACCAGAGCAATAACTTTTTCGGCAGCCTCTTTATCCAGATCGACCATGAGTGACGCTATCATGGTCACCTCGGCATCTTCGGGTTCAAGCTCCGCTTCCAAAAGACCCCTTTTAACGGTGGGAAAATCTTCCCAGGTCGTCATAACCTCGATAGAGCCATCGTCGTGGGTAATAACGTCATCGGCACCCAGCTCCAAAGCGGCTTCCATAACTTGCTCTTCATCAGTGTCTGGCGCATAACTGATCTGCCCTGTGCGGGTGAATAAATAGGCGACCGAACCATCGGTACCCAAATTACCACTGCGCTTGGTAAAGGCATGACGTACATCGCCCACGGTACGATTGCGATTGTCTGTCAGGCATTCAACCAGCACGGCGACACCGCCGTGGCCATAGCCTTCGTAAGTCACTTCTTCGTAGTTTTCACCTTCACCAGTACCCGCGCCGCGAGCAATCGCCTTGTCAACGGTGTCCTTTTTCATGTTGGCGCCGAGAGCTTTATCAACAGCGGCTCGCAAGCGAGGGTTATCATCGGGATTAGGGCCACCGGCTTTCGCCGCCACCACCAATTCACGAATTAACTTGGTAAAAACCTTACCTCGCTTGGCATCCTGTGCCGCCTTGCGATGTTTGATATTTGCCCACTTACTGTGACCTGCCATAACTGATGTCTACTCGCTTTTGGTTTTTTCTCGCAAGCGGATGTTCAACTCGCGCAATTGTTTGTTATCAACCACACCCGGTGCATCTGTCATCAAACACTGTGCCGACTGGGTTTTCGGAAAGGCAATCACGTCGCGTATCGACGCTGCGCCCACCATCAACATAATCAGACGGTCGAGGCCAAAGGCAAGACCGGCGTGGGGTGGACAACCGTATTTCAAAGCTTCAATCAAGAAACCAAATTTCTCCTGCTGTTCTTCTTCGTTAATGTCCAACACATCAAAAACGGCTTGTTGCATAGCGCCATCGTGGATACGCATAGAACCACCGCCCAGTTCAGTACCGTTGAGAACCATGTCATAAGCTTTAGACAGGGCGGCACCCGGATCGGCACGCAGCTCATCGACCGAGCACGAAGGCTGAGTAAAGGGGTGGTGCAGGGGCGTCCAGCTGCCGCTGTCAGTTTTTTCAAACATCGGAAAGTCGACCACCCACAATGGCGCCCACTCACAGGTGTAAAGATCGAGGTCGGCACCGAGCTTGCAGCGCAGGGCTCCCAGAGCTTCGGAAACGATTTTTCCCTTATCAGCCCCAAAGAAAATCAGATCACCGTCTTCCGCCTGCAGTGTCTCGAGTAATTGCTGACGTACGTCATTGGGAAGAAATTTAACGATGGGCGATTGCAGGCCCTCTTCAATATCCGTCTTGTCGTTGACTTTGATGTAAGCCAAACCGCGTGCACCGTAGATACTGACAAATTTGGTATAGGCGTCAATTTTTTTGCGGCTCAGTGAATTCCCACCCGGTACTTTTAACGCAGTAACACGGCCATCGGGGTCGTTAGCCGGCGCAGAGAACACTTTGAAGTCAACGTCCTTCATCAGGTCTTTCACTTCCACCAGCTCTAAAGGAATTCGCAAGTCGGGCTTGTCACTACCGAAACGCTGCATGGCTTCGGCGTGAGTCATGACCGGAAAGGTGCCCAATTCAACCTTATGCAGCGATGAAAAAATCTGGCTAATCATGCCTTCAGCGATGGCCATAATTTCAGTATCGCTAACAAAGGAGGCCTCAATATCGATTTGGGTAAATTCAGGCTGGCGGTCGGCACGAAGATCTTCATCGCGGAAACATTTAGCCACCTGATAATAGCGATCAAAACCCGAAACCATCAACAACTGTTTAAACAGCTGGGGCGACTGGGGCAGTGCAAAGAACTTGCCCTCATGAGTACGACTCGGCACCAAATAGTCACGCGCACCCTCAGGGGTTGCACGAGTCAGGATGGGCGTTTCAATATCGAGAAAACCCGAGTCATCGAGAAAATTGCGAATCGCCGAGGTCACTTTAGAACGAAAGTACAAATGTGACTGCATTTCTGGGCGGCGCAAATCGAGGAAGCGATGCAACAAACGCACTTCTTCACCCACCTTGGTGTGCTCGTCGAGCTGGAAGGGCGGCGTCTCGGAAGCATTGAGTATTTCAACGTCAGTGGCGTAAACCTCAATTTCACCCGTCTTCATTTGCGGGTTAATGGTTTCAATACTTCGCGCGCGCACTCGTCCACTGACTCTCAGCACATACTCACCGCGGACACCGTCGGCGGTATTAAAGTGCTCACCGCTGTCTGGATCGCAGACAATCTGTACAATGCCCTCGCGGTCACGCAGGTCGATAAAAATCACACCACCATGGTCGCGACGACGATCGACCCAGCCACATAAAGTCACTTCCTGGTCTAAAAAGGTAGTATCGAGTAAACCGCAATAGCTCGAACGCATAATGTCTCTTTTCCTAAAAATCGATCTATAAATAAAATGAGTGTGAAGGCAAAATATTAGAACCTTTAATCAAAGGCTGACACCAAAGCACTTAGCCCTTACTTGATTCCTTTTTTTTACCGCTGTCCGAGCTAGCAGCTGTTTTTGAGCTGCCGCTATCGCCAGATTTCGAGTTACTTTGCGGGGAACCGCCTCCCGCCAGGTTTTTCTTTTTATCGCCGGTTTTAAAATCGGTTTCATACCAACCACTACCGCTAAGCCGAAAGGCACTCGCAGTCACCTGCTTCTTCAGCGCCTGCGCACCGCAATAGGGACATTCTGTTAACAAAGCATCACTCAGTTTTTGCAAGGCCTCGTGGGTCTGTTGGCAGGACTCACATCGGTATTCATAAATTGGCATTATCTATTTACTCCACTTCAATAAGACAAACATGGCAAGTACAGTTACTGACTACGTTAAAAAATTACAGCGGATAAGCGGCATCTGTATCTGGAAAGAAAGAATCCAAAGAGACGCCAGTGCAAAAAAGGCGCGCATTATACCCCAGCTAGGCAAGCCGCTTAAAGCTGCTCGCACTGAGCGACAGACAAACAATAATGGGCGTTCAATAACGAGGATCATATTTTTTGCCAAAAAACTCTATTTTATAGGGTTTTCTATTGCCTGAGCACACCAGATACTATATATACTGCTAGCCGAGGGGCCAAAGGTTTTTGCTTGATGAAGTCAGGCCCTCCACGCTGAAATCCATCAAACAATAAACGCAAGGGAAACAACATGGTCGCCAAAAAAGCTCCTGTCAAAAAAGCCCCCGCTAAAAAAGCTGCACCCACCCGCAAGGTTGTTGCGATTTCTAATCGCTACACCAAAACCCAGCTACTCAACGAACTTGCTGAAAAAACAGATTTATCGCGCAAGCAAGTCAGCTCTGTACTCGACGAGCTAGGTATTGTGATCGAGCGCCATATTAAAAAGCGAGCCGTTGGTGAGTTCACCCTGCCGGGTTTGCTGAAAATCAAAACGGTTAAGAAACCTGCGCGCCGTGCTCGCAAGGGTATTAACCCTTTCACGGGCGAAGAGACCACTTTCGCTGCTAAACCCGCCAGCACAGCGGTTAAAGTAACGCCTCTAAAAGGCCTGAAGGATATGGCAAACTGAATAACTTGCTGTTTAAACAGAGTCGCATCGCCCCCTTATGGATCGCTAATTAATAAAGCAGTAATAAAAACGCCCCTCATTCAGGGGCGTTTTTAATGTCGCCTATCGTTATCTCCCCCGCTAAAGCTTGCCGCATAGCCTCTACCCGGTCCGCCAACCTATCGAGCGCGTACTCACCCGCAGGCGCCGCCCCCCAAATGGGCCCCGGCCAGCTAAGATCATTTTTAAAACGGGCCACGTGATGTATATGCAATTGAGCGACAATGTTGCCAAGCGTGGCGATATTCAACTTGTCCGGTGCAAACAGTGACGTTAAAGCCCTTGCTACCAGCCCCGACTCTGCCAACAATAATTGTTGCTCGGACGACGACAAGTGATGGATTTCGCTTATCCCCTCGCGCTGGGGTACCAAAATAAACCAGGGATAGTTGCTATCGCGGTGTAACAGTAACAGGCACAGTTCAAAGCGGCCTACCAGGGCTGTATCTTTGTGCAAACGTTCATCGAGTATAAACATCACTACGTCCTCCTTTTCTAAACCCATTCTCGCGCTGTACCCAGCCTCAACAGCACCGTAAAATAGCCTTCAAAATACATCAACCACTATTGCTAAACGCCGGAAAATACTTATGCGCGCCAGCCGTTTTCTTATTACTACCCAGAAAGAAACCCCAGCCGATGCCGAAATTGTCAGCCATCAGTTAATGCTTCGCGCCGGGCTTATCCGCAAACTTGCCTCAGGCCTCTATACCTGGCTGCCGTTGGGTTTACGTGTACTGCGCAAAGTCGAAGCCATTGTGCGCGAAGAAATGAATAGCGCCGAGGCACAAGAAGTATTAATGCCTATGGTGCAACCTTCCGAATTGTGGCAGGAATCTGGGCGCTGGGAAGAATACGGTGGCGAGCTACTGCGCATTGCCGACCGTCACGGCAGAGACTTCTGCCTCGGCCCGACTCACGAAGAAATTATCACTGATTTGATACGCGGTGAAATTCGCAGCTACAAACAACTGCCTGCTAGCTTCTATCAGATTCAAACGAAATTTCGCGATGAGACCCGTCCTCGTTTCGGGGTGATGCGCGCCCGCGAATTCATTATGAAAGATGCCTATTCTTTCCATGCAAGCACAGAGAGCCTGCAAGCAACCTACGATGTAATGCACGGGGCATACTGTAAAATATTCCAGCGTCTGGGTCTGGATTTCCGCCCCGTACTCGCCGATACCGGTAGTATTGGCGGCAGCTTTTCTCACGAGTTTCATGTGCTGGCTGACTCCGGTGAAGACGACATCGCCTTTTCCTCCGCCAGCGACTACGCCGCTAACGTTGAAATGGCCGAGGCCATCGTTCCCAGTGGCTCCCGTGCTACTGCCACTCAAGAGTTGGCTGAAGTCGCCACTCCTGGTCAACACAGTATCGACGAAGTTTGTAGCTTCCTCGACTGTACCGCTAACAACATCGTCAAAACACTGATCGTCAATGGTGAGGAAGAAGGCAGCCTCATCGCATTGGTACTGCGCGGTGACCATGAACTAAACGATATTAAAGCCGAAAAACTCGACGGTGTTGCCAACCCTCTTACTTTCGCCAGTGAACAGGCCGTACTTGCCGCCACCGGCTGCCATGTTGGCTCCCTCGGCCCAGTGGGCTTAAACATTCCCGTGATCATTGACCGCAGCGCCGCGCATCTCAGCGATTTTGCCTGCGGTGCCAATAAAGATGGCGTGCACTTAACCGGCGTCAACTGGCAACGCGACTGTGCCGTCGACCGGGTAGAAGACATTCGCAACGTCGTCGCAGGCGACCCCAGCCCCGATGGCCAGGGCACACTGGAGATCAAACGCGGTATCGAAGTGGGCCATATTTTCCAGCTCGGCACCAAGTATAGCGACGCAATGAACGCAAAAATACTCGACGAAAACGGCAAAGAACAAGCCATGTTAATGGGTTGTTACGGCATCGGCGTAAGCCGCATCGTCGCCTCAGCCATTGAGCAAAACCATGATGACAAAGGCATCATCTGGCCCGAGTCGTTGGCACCCTTCCAGCTTGCCATTATCCCTATTAACCCCCACAAGTCCGAAGCGGTGCACGAGGCCAGCGAGAACCTCTACACAAAACTGCGAGAAGCCGGTCACGACGTGCTACTGATGGATGAAAAGAAAGCCAGACTCGGTGTTATGCTCGCCGATGTTGAATTAATAGGTATCCCCCATCGCCTGGTTATCGGCGATCGAGGTCTGGAAAATGGAACCATTGAATACAAATACCGTCGCGATACAGAGAGCTCGGATATCAAATTGTCCGAACTCGATACTTTTTTGGCCAAAGCCCTTGCCGCTGATTAATTATTACGCCAGCTTAACCCTGTACTGTGGGCGCAATGGACTTCGCTAAACGAACGACACGTCACTACCGCTTCAGCCTGTTACCACTTCTGTTAACAACGCTGCTGGTAGCGCCGTCGGCGTTTAGCACGCAAGCGAGTGATCCCGAATTATTGCGTATATTGCGTGACACCGTGAATCAGGCTGACAGCTTCGATGATCGTTACGACGCCGAAGTTTGGCTACTGACAAAGTCCAACAGCCTGGCACGTTTTCTACCCGATAAGAACCATCGCTTTGAATTCCTGCGCAAGGTACACCGCGCCGCCTCCCGTGCGGGTCTCGAACCCGAAATCGTTCTCGCATTAATCGAAGTTGAAAGCCATTTCGACCCCTACGCCGTATCCCGTGTCGGTGCTCAAGGTCTTATGCAAATTATGCCTTTCTGGAAAAACGAAATCGGTAGACCCGAGGACAACCTTATCGATACCGACACCAATTTGCGCTACGGCTGCACCATTCTCAAACACTATTTAAAGCGAGAAAAGGGTCGGCTAGCTGACGCCTTAGCCCGCTACAACGGCAGTTACGGCCAATACTGGTATTCTGAACGGGTACTTTTGGCGTGGGAGAAACGTTGGCGTTAACCGGTTATGGCAATTGCTCGCCATCCTATGGGTTCGTCATTACTGATACTCGCAGTTTCGTTTAGCTACAGCTTAAATGCCCGCAATGGCAGTAATTTTCGAGCAAGCCTCCACCTCACCCGGATACGCCGTCTGCCATACCGTGCGTACTTCATCCAGGCTCAAGCTCATATCACCATAATACAGGCCCGCTTCACCCAGGGCTTTTCCCTCGGAATCAAATTCCCCGCGCACCCCCCACATACCGCGGCTCGCATCGGTGCTTCTGCCATAGCGCAAATCGACCATCTGGGCGACAAAACCACGCTCGGTACGCCTGACCTGCTCCGCGACTAGACCGTTAGAAAACCAGTAAAAAACCTTTCCCGCCCGGGTATTGCGCAATGCATCAATGGCCGGGTGTTGAGTTTTTTCTTGCTCCCCCCAGGCAATATCACAGGGTTGATCGAGGGTGATAAAACCGACATAAATGTGCTGCTCATCAATCGCCACCACACGGCGTAGTGGCATCTGGAAAAAGGTAGGGAAGGCATAAATCTGAGCATCGACGACACCGTCGCGTACCAACTGCCGTCCAGCCAATTCAATCGCCTGCTGGTTTAAGACCCAGCCCCACAGTAGGTAGCCACTCGACACGACCAGTGTTAACCCGGATACCAACCAGCCAAAGCGTTTCGCATAGCGTAGTAATAATATGCCGAGCAATAAGATGGCAGTGTAAATGGGCTCAATAATCGGTACCGTATGCCAGGCAAAACGCGCATCGGAAAAGGGCGCTAATAACTGCGTACCGTAGGGTGTGCAGGCATCGAGCAAGGGATGCGACAACAGTGCCAACACGAAAACCGCAAGCCAGCTCATTAATGTGCTGGATTCACCCCGCGCACGATCTCTTCGCCAAAACAACCAGCCCACCGCACTACCTACTACGGGGCCAAAAAAGAGGGAATGGGTTATCCCGCGATGCAACTGTAGTTGGGCTATATCATCCGTAAATAAACCAAAGGCGACATCAATATCGGGAAAAGCGCCTGCCAACGCTCCCCACCCCGCTGCACGCAGGCCTAGTTTGCGTCCTGCCGCCGCATGAGCCACGACACCCCCGAGTAAAGCCTGACTAATAGGATCCACAGTTTTTCCTTTTATAACGCGATGAACACAACTAGCACTATGCTGGGCTTCCCATCCCTGTCGCAGCGGGAAGCCCGATACTTTTTAAAGCCCGCAACCTTCTAGCGCCCGCCTCCTTGTCACAGAAAGAGACCGTGAAAAACGCCGCTGAATATGTCCTAGTATACGGGTAGTCATCTCAATTACAGACATTTACTGCTTGGCAGAACCTGGCGCTACCGACAGTGTCGTGAAGCTCTTCCTACGGGAACATATTAGAGTAAGATAACGCCGAGGTTGAAGATGAATCCAGGGGACACCCGCAGTCCACACTAAAACCCGCTAGAGGTTTACCGATGCCATGATAAACAGCAAACTGACTCATCAAACACAAACATTACGCTGGGTGTCACTAAAGTCCGCCGGGCTTGCCGGGCTCTTAGCAGTGAGTATCTCGACTTTTGGGCTCGCCCCCCTGGCTATAGCGGATTCTTTGCTCGCCACTGAATCTAAGGGCGCGGGCAATCAACTAACGACGCGGCACACGGAGAACACCTCGACCAAACTCTCCGCTTATTATTCCACCTTACAAAATCACAAAGCTGAAGGGCCCTATTATCAAAACTCCTCTGAAGTGCTGTACAGCCTTGGACTCGAATTACAAAAAGGTGGGCAACACGCCAAGGCTTTAAAAGCATTGCGTCGGGCCATGCACATCACTCGTGTCAACCGCGGCCTCAACAGTTTGGCGCAGGCTCCCATGTTACGCAGTATTATCAATAGTCAAAAATACTTAATGAACTTTGAGCCTGTCACCAACAGCTACCGCCAGCTATTGCGTATGCACATGGCAAGTTATGGCAAACAAGATCCTCGCTTAGCGCCACTCTTAAACGAACTCGCACTGTGGCACATCGACGCCTATCAATTCGATGACAGCAGCAAGCGCATTGACCACCTCACATCGGCGAATAGCTTAATCACCGGCGCACTTAAATTGAATGAGGCTCACACAGACCTAAAACCCCGTGAACAGATTCAACTACTGCGTAGCGCCGCTCTGATCAATTTTCACTTGTCTCGCCACGAGGGTGACGAGTGGTCAACTTCCACAGATTCGCACTACAGCCTGAGTGCTGATGGTTTTGCCTCCGCCAACCCACAGCGTGCGGGGATTCTTAACGGTGCCAGTTTCCGCCGTGGCAGGGCTTGCCACGAACGTATCATTGACCTGACCGCAGCCCTACCCAACGCGTCTTTAGAAGAAAAACTGCGGGCACAAACAGAACTCGCTGACTGGTATCTCCTCTTCAACCACCGGCAAGAAGCCATGCATCACTATCAGCAGGTACTGACACACATGGCGGCTTCCGATCAAGCCGAGACACTACACGCCAGACTTTTCGCCACTCCGCACCTGCTGCCAGCCATGCGTATGGAAAACCATGGCGACAGACAGGCTGCGCTGCTAGTGACAGCTGATGTCGATATTTCAGAAAAGGGCTGGGGCAGCCGCATTAAAAACATTCAGGAAACATTATTTGCCAAACAAATTCCCAAGAGTAAAACCAGCTTACGTTATCTGTTGGTAGACGCCATTAAAGACTCTCGCTTTCGACCCCAGTTTGTCGATAATAAGCCTACCTATGTCAGTGATCTCAGGGTCAAAATACCGTTGATACACTAAGGCTTTACCGCTTTCTCGACACCAGCATTTAAGGACACCTATGTTCCGCCATAACACTTTTGTCTCACTTTTACTGGAGACAGACTCTAAGGAGACAGACTCTAAGGAGACAAGCGATAAACACTCGTTGAAAGCCGTATTATTGACGGGGCTTTTACTGGGGCTTTTCCTGAGTGGCTGTAAAAGCGCCAGCACTCCCACCCAGGCACCAATGCCAGCTCAGCCCCAAAGCCAGGCGAGCGAACCGCAATCGCAGTCACCGTCGCAGACACAACAAGCTATTGATTCAGGGCAGAGCAGTATCACCCCCGGTAGCACTCGCTCCGCTCGCAGTGATGAAGAAATTATTGCCGATTTCGACACCGAACTCGATGCCTCCATCGCCGATTTTGATGGCATGATTCTCGATGAGCGCACCAAAGCCGAAGCCATCGAAGCCAGCCTGGGTGGTGATAACGGTGGTGCAAATAGCGGCGAACTCGGCGGCGACTCTGGTGGTGATGGCTCTCTGTTTGAAGACGGTGATATCTACGAAGGCCTACCCGGTTACGGCGATTTTCCTGAAAGTGCCGACCAGGGTGACAGCGAAACCGACGGTCAACAAGCCAGCAATGAAGACGCAAGTGCCACCCCCGGCGGTGACGCCAGCCACGGCGAATCGGCCGCTGAAAGTAGTACTGCAGGCTCCGGCGGACCGGAGACAACTCGACGCGGAGGCATACCCGAAGATATTGATGGCGGCAGTGACGACGATATTGTCGCTCGTCAAATTCGCGAAGCGGCGCTAAAAGAGAAAGACCCCGCATTGCGAGAAAAGCTCTGGGATGAATACCGCAAGTACAAAAACCAACAATAATTTGCACTGTAAAGAGGAGATGAGACGTTAAAAAACCCACAAAAATGATCAACCTTGCCAAGGCCGACCCTGCTAAGCGCGATTTTGTCAGAAACAGCTGTGCCAGGCTCAACTCTATCAGGATCAACTATGCCAGGATCAATAGCACTGTCTGCGTGCTTATAAGCCTGCTGTTGACGGCCTGTAATGCGCCCATTCAGGTTAAATCAACCACCTACACGCCTCTGCAGTTAGAAAACAAAGAAATTGCCGAGGCCGAACTTCTCGACCTTGGGGTACTGGCTTTCGACCCCGGTTTAGATAATTTGAGTGACGAACAAGCAGACATTGTGCTGCCCGCTGTGCGCATTGCCGAGGGGCACTATCTCGCCAACCAGCTCACTCGCACCCTTCAGGACAGTGCGGCCTGGGGCGCGGTGCGCGTGCTACCCAGTAAGGAGGTCGTTACCGATGTTTATGTTGAAGGCATCATTCTCCATTCCGACGGAGAGAAACTAACGCTGGGCATTACCGTCACTGACACCAGCGGGCGACAGTGGTATCAAAGAAGTTACTCTCAAACAGCCAGCAAATACGCCTACGACCGACGCCAAAGCTTGCAGCGCGATCCGTTTCAGGGCTTGTTTAACCGCATTGCCAACGATTTACTTGACCACCGTGAGACCCTGGGTGGTAAGCAGGCGACCAACCTGCGCAATATCTCTACCCTGCGTTTTGCCCGAGATTTCAGTCCTGAGGCTTTCGAACAACACCTTGAGGCCAATCGCAAGGGTGTGCTCGAGATTAAACGTCTGCCCGCCACTAACGACCCCATTCTGCAACGCATACAACGAATTCGTGAGCGAGACTATCTGTTTGTCGATACCACTCAAGAATATTACGATGCCTTTTCATTGCAAATGGAAGCCCCGTACCAAAGCTGGCGCACACAAAATTATGATGAAATACTCGCTGTTCGCCAACTGAAGCGCCAGTCACGAGAGAGAACCATCGGTGGTATTGTCACAGTTATTGCCGGCATCGTTGCCGCCGGTAGTAATAGTCGTGCAACGCGCGCTGCAGGGGCCGTCGCTATTGGTAGTGGCGCTTTGCTGGTCAAAAGTGGGCTGGCAAAAAAAGGGCAGGCGCAAATTCATATCGAAGCTCTGGCAGAGCTGGGCCAGTCGCTGGAAAGTGAAGTCGAGCCACGCACCGTTACCCTGGAAGATCAAACCATCACTCTAAGCGGCAATGTGCAAGCGCAATATCAGCAGTGGAAGCAATTACTACAAAAAATCTACGCGCTTGAACGTGGTACATCAGCCGACATCAGTAACGATGAGCAAACGTCTCAGTAATGCCCGATAACATTGACGACAACGTTAACAACAACAGCAGAAACGGCGACGAGACGATTGTCCCGGAAAAATTTCAGCCCATCACAGCGGCTGACATACCGCTGTCTAAACCATTAACCCAGACCCTCAACCCGGGTGACCAGCAGTCGGCCGATGACAGCTCTGCTACCGCTAATCATTCGCCCCGCACTGACGCTTCGCGCCGCTGGATTTACAGCACAATACTGACTGTCCTCGCTTGCGTGTTAGCGCTATTTCTCGCCATCGCTTTTCAAGACGAAGCGACACAAGAGCTTATCGAAAATCAGTCACCGAGTACCACAGAACACCGGCCGACGGAGGATACGCCGACAGTAGAAGAGACACCTTTCCAGACAGCCCAGCTCGCTGCGGCCCGCCGCAGCGCGCAAGATATTCTCGCTCGCGTTCTGCAGAAGCAACAGACACTGGATAGCCTGAATGTCCAGCAGTGGGCCGCGACGCAATACCAGCAAGCACTGGACACTGCAAACGAGGGTGACCAGCTTTACCGCAATCGCGACTTCAAGGCGGCCCTTGCTCATTATGAAACCGCCGAAAACCTGCTCGACACACTCGAAGCCGGACGCGAGCCACACATTAGCCAACTCCTCCACCAGGGTATGACGGCACTCAATCAAGGGCGGGGCGAAGCCGCTCAGCAAGCCTTCGAAAAAATATTATTGATTGAGGAAAACCATACTCAAGCGCGACAGGGTCTGGAACGCATTGGCTCTCTGCCAGAGGTTTTCGCGGCCACCCAACGTGGCGAAGCCCTACTACTGAAAGGTGACTATGCGGGTGCACTAGCTGAATACACCCAGGCATTGCATCTCGACCCGCTATTTGAAGCAGCCATTTCAGGCCGCAAAGAAGCACAACGTTTAGAAGATGATGCGCAATTTCAGCGCGCCCTTAATCAGGGTTTCCAATCGTTGCACAGTGGTCATCTCGACACAGCTCGCAAACAATTTTCCCAGGCCCTGGCCCTCAAGCCCCAGTCAGCAGTTGCACAGAGCGGGCGAGCACAAGTCGATAATGAAATTGCTCAACGCGGCATCACCCGTTTGCTCAACAGCGCCCAGGACCATGAAAGTCAAGAGCAGTGGCAAATGGCCCTGGACGCCTATGACAGCATTCTCAGCCGTGATCCCGCTGTTACAGCCGCCACTATTGGTAAAATTCGCAGCGCTGCTCGGCAGCAACTCGACAGCACTCTTGAACAGTTTATTGACCAGCCACTACGCCTGGCGAGCCCTGCGGTCTTTCGTGAAGCTCAGAAAAGCCTTCGCGATGCCGAGCAAATTGCTCGGGCCGGGCCACGGCTCAAACAGCAAATCAAAATCTTAAGTCAAGTACTGGTCAATGCACAGCAACCACAAACCGTAGTATTACACTCTGACAATCTCACCCGTGTCAGACTCTTTAAGGTGGGAGAGTTTGCCCCCTTTAACGAAAAAACCTTGCAATTAAAGCCGGGCAATTATATCGCTGAGGGGATACGCCCCGGTTACCGCGATGTACGGGTAGAATTTACGATTCTGCCTACGCAACGGGGGGCGAGTGCCGCTCCGATCGTTGTGCAATGTCAGGAAGCCATTTAGTGGGTAATTCGTAGTATGAGCAATAAAAAATAATGGTAGAAGACAAGACGAGCGACTCAGCTAACAACCCCGTTATTAGCCCCATCGACTTTACGCCTGTCGGTGGTCCTGAAAACAATCGACGCTCTCCATTTCGCGCTGGGCCAACACTCATCGTTGTTGCGCTATGTATTGCCCTTGGCCTGCTCTGGTTTCTACTGACTGCACGCTCGGTGGCATTAAAACCCTCGCCGGCAACGGCCACTATTGACGTCTCTGGCGGCCTGTATTTCTCTATTGGCGGACGCTATTTAATGCGCCCTGGCACCTTTCAACTGCAACTCAGCGCCCCTGGTCACTTTGATTTACAGCAGGAATTACAGGTCAGCGATGCGGCTCAACAACATTACGCGCTGGCATTAGAAAAAATGCCCGGTCATCTCAGTATTAAAGCCCACCCCAAAACCGTACAAGTCAGCCTGAAAAATGATACTCAGGAAAGCTGGCAAGGTGAGACCCCCACTACCCTGCAAAACATTCCCAGCGGTCGCTATACCCTGCAGGCAGAGGCCGAACGCTACCTGCCCCATAGCGAGGCTATCGATATTAAGGGCTTGGACATTACCCAGCACCTCGCAATCGATTTACAACCTGCCTGGGGCCAGATGGAAATTATCTCTGAACCCACCGGAGCAGACATTCTGCTCGAGGGTAAAAGCCAGGGTCGCACACCTTCCACCATTGATATTCTTGAAAGTGGCGAAACGGTAACGCTCCGACTCGCCGGCTATAAGCCGTGGCAACAAACACTGAGCGTACCCGCCGGTGAACAACGCACATTGCCCTTGATTAAACTGCAGCCTGCAGATGGGACTTTAGCGCTGAGTTCACAACCCCCGGGTGCAGGTATTACCCACAATGGTCACTATGTGGGCACGACACCGCAGCAAATACAACTAGCACCCTCTCGCCCGCAGCAACTGCAGCTTTACCTGGACGGCTACTACCCCGCCAGCCATTCGCTGAGCCTCAAAACTGGTGAGCAACGCGCGTTAAATGTTGTCCTTAAACCCAAACTCGGCACGCTGAAAATTAACGCGCAACCCGCCGATGCCCAGCTATATATCGACGGTGTCGCTAAAGGTAGCGCCAGACAAAGCCTGCAACTACTGGCACGACCCCACCGTATTGAAATTCGCAAAGCAGGTTATACCAGTCACATCGCAACACTCACACCACAACCGGGCGTTGAACGCACACTACAGGTAACATTGAAAACTGAGGCTCAAACCCGTGCCGCCAGTATTCCCGCCATGATTACTGCTCCTGGCGGACAGCCATTAAAATTATTTCGCCCCAATACCGTTTTGACACTCGGCGCATCGCGCCGTGAACAAGGCCGCCGCGCCAATGAAATACTGCGTAAGGTAGAGCTGAAGCGCCCTTTCTACCTCTCTAGCACGGAGGTCAGCAACCAACAATTTCAGCAATTCAGACGACAGCACACCTCCAACCACGCCAATGGCCACACCCTCAATCAACGGCACCAGCCCGTTGTCAGTGTCACCTGGACCAGCGCAGCACTCTACTGTAACTGGCTGAGCGAACAGCAAGGTTTAGCGCCTTTTTATATTGAAAAAGATGGCGAAATCAGCGCTTACGACACACAAGCCCTGGGTTATCGTCTACCCACAGAAGCTGAATGGGCCTGGGCTGCGCGCTGGCAAAAAGGCGAGATGGCAAAATTCCCCTGGGGGAAATCACTCGTGCCAGCCAAAAAAACCAGTAATATCGCCGATGCCAGTGCCGCCAATATTCTGCCCCGCGTACTCAGAGACTACAATGACGGCTTTGTAGTCTCTGCTCCCGTGGCCAGCCTGCAGGCTAACGATAAAGGCCTGTACGATATGGGCGGCAATGTTGCCGAATGGGTTAACGACTATTACAGCCTTGCGGTGAATGCGTCTGGCAGTGTAGAAAAAGACCCCGTCGGCCCCAGCAAAGGGCAATTCAAAATTGTCCGGGGGGCGAGCTGGCGACACAGCGGCATGACAGAACTCCGCTTGTCCTACCGCGACTACAGTGACAGCGCCCGCGATGATTTGGGCTTTCGCATTGCCCGCTACGCTGAATAAAGTAATACCATGACCGTATGCGTATAAAAAGAAACAAGCACTCTTTTATGAACAGCTCATCACCCAGGCTCTGGCAACTGGTTTTCGTCATCCTATGCCTGGCGCCCGTACAGGTATTGAGCGCACAGGACAAGGCATCGTCAGATATTAACGCAACAGCGAGTGCGCCAGCAGAAAAAAACGCCTCAAACAAGACGCACGAAAAAAAACAACAAGCCCCTCCTCAACCACCCGCTAAAGCTGCGAATAGCACATCGCGTTTTAAACCCAGCGAAGAAATACTGGAAGATTATTCTGTGCCATTTCCCGTCGATATTTAAAAAGTCTATGCCTTTTATTATCGGTGATTTTATATTACCTGTGATTTTAGCCCGACAAAAACCCACCGGATAAAACATGAACGCTAACAGCAAACACAGTCACAACCCACTTTCGAGCGAATTTCTCTACCAGGCTTTCGCCCTGCTCGCAGCGATCATCGTCGTGCACACGCTTTATCTAACAATAATTCGCCCGAATGCCGCAGCCATTATGGAAGAGCAACTGGCCCGAGAAGCGGCTGGGCAGGCTATCGTCGCAGAGCGTTCCTTTTACACGGTGGTTAAAGATTATGAACAGGAAACCTGTTTTATTTTGCTGATTTGGTCGATTGCTATTATGAGTTTTAAAGCGCGGCGTGCCCTGGGAGAACGGCAATTACTGCAACAAACCCTGTTGCAAATTGGTGAGGGCAATCGCGTACTCCCCGAAGACGCCCGGCAATTATCCCGACCTTTGGAGGCGCTGCCTGAACCGCAGCGCGGCCTGTTACTGACCCGTGCATTGCTTGCCGGTCTGCAACGCTTTGGCGCAACGCGCAATATTCAAGATGTCTCGAGTGCAATTAACGATGTGTGTGATAGCGAGTCCGATCGACTGGACGCCGAGCTTTCCATGGTGCGTTACATCGCCTGGGCGATACCCTCCATTGGTTTTATCGGCACAGTGCGCGGCATCGGCGAAGCTCTAAGCCAGGCACACCGCGCTGTGCAGGGGGATATTGTCGGC
Source organism: uncultured Gammaproteobacteria bacterium (assembly GCA_913058345.1). GTDB lineage: Bacteria > Pseudomonadota > Gammaproteobacteria > Pseudomonadales > Porticoccaceae > Reddybacter. The sequence continues at coordinate 6,175 of CAJXQR010000006.1, read as the reverse complement.
GTTACCTCCAGCCTCGGTGTCGCTTTTAACTCTACGTTTATCGCCCTGGTGATCAGCATCGTGGTGATGTTTTGTATGCATCAGTTACAGCTATTACAGGAAAGACAGGTGCTGGATATTCACAATTACTGCGACCAACATTTACTGCGTCATTTAAAGACTGATTAGGGGGCAAAATTTGCGTACAGCAATTATAGAATTAAACGACAGTGGTATTTTGTGTCATGCCGCCGACCGTGAAGAGCCCGCAATCATCAGTCCCGGTTACGCCCTGTTACACAACCAGGGCGTTATCACCGGGCAACAAGCACTCGAGCAGGCCTGGCTGCAGCCCCAGCAAAGTTTCAATCAGTATTGGTATCAGCTCAGCCTGTCACCGCTAAGTAGTAGCAATCAGCACGCCCGCCATCATGCGGACCTGGCCTATGCGCAATTGCAGCAACTGTATGCCGATACCGGGCAGCCTCAACAGATGATTTTTGCCATGCCCAGCAATACCTCTGCCGAGCACTTGGGCATATTACTTGGATTGGTTAAGGCCTCACCTTTTCATGCGGCGGGGCTGGTTGATGCCGCCGTGGCCGCCGCTAGCCAGTCGGGCCTCAAGGGCGCTTTACTACACGCCGATATTCAGTTGCACACCACCGTCTTGAGTGAATTAAACAGTGGTGAACGAGTGCGGCGACAAAGCGCCAGTCAATACCCGGACATTCCTTTAAAGGCTATTCACGATACCTGGGCACAGTTTATTGCCGACCGCTTTATTCGCGAATACCGCTACGACCCCCTGCACACGGCCGCCGGTGAGCAACAATTACACGACCGGCTGCCCGCCTGGATAGCACAGCTCAATACCGAAACGGATATCGAAACCGAACTCAGTGCCCCACAGGGGGATTTTCGCGTGCGCATACAGCGCAGTGAATTCATTGCCGCCAATCAACGGCGCTGGCAACGCTTGGCCGAGGCGCTGAATAGCACGCGCTATGACAACCTTTTACTCAGTCACCGACTCGCCAGCTTGCCGGGAGTGATCGACACTCTCAAAGCGGCGGGGCATGACAACATTGTCACTCTCGCCGCCGATGCTTCTCTCACTGCCTGCCTGGCTCAAGGCGATGCCATCGCTGCCGCTGCGGACACGACTCAGGGTGATACCCAGTTAAGCTTTATTACCGCCCTGCCCGCCTTATCACGGCCCGGTAAACTGTCAGTACGATCTACTACAGCGCTATCGACAGGCTCACCCCAACAAAGCAGTGCCACCCATCTATTACGCAGTGCCACCCATCTATTACAGGGTCATCGCGCCTACCCACTGGCTGGAGGCTTAGTGCTGCTCAGTGATGGCACGCCATTAATTTCAGGGAAAACCACGAATAATCCTGCTCTGCAGCCTGTTGCAGAAATTAGCCTTGATAATGGGCGTATCGTTTTAAAACAAAACAATCAATCAGTGGCTATTACCTGTGATGACGACTGGAATGATTTACCCAGCGGCACGAACATCACTATCGGTTCTCAAACGCTGACGCTGATTGAAATAGCCTCATGACCCGCAAGCGTCGCCAGCTCAATACCTTCAGCCTGTCTTTTCTAGATATTATGGCCTGTGGTTTTGGTGCGGTGACGCTGCTATTTCTTCTCCTCAAACACGACCCCAGTGATTTATCTGCAGCTGAAAACGAGGCGGGCACACAGTGGGAAATTGCACAACTTCAGGCAGATATTACAGACGGCGAACGACAGCGAGCGCAGTTGCGCAACAGCCTCAATGAAATAGACGAAAAACTGGTTGCAACCCAGGGCTTATCAGATCGCGTACTGGACGATGTCAAACAAAGCCAGCGAGAACTCAGCACCCAAAGTGACCCCGAACAACAAATTGCCCAACTGCGTAAACAGGTTGAAATGCTGGAACAGCAAACCGCTGAATTACAGGACGCCGGTGCCAGTCAGGATGTACGCCAGTTTATCGGCGATGGTGACAGGCAGTATTTAACCGGACTAAAACTGGGCGGCAACCGTGTGTTGATACTGCTCGATGCCTCTGACAGCATGCTGGCTGAAACCATTATTGATGTGCTACGCCAACGCAATATGAGCGACGCCATCAAGCGACAATCGCCAAAATGGCAACGTGCATTACGCACCGTCGAATGGCTGGTCGCCCAACTGCCAGCGCGCAGCCAATACCAGCTTTATACCTTTAACACCAAAGCCACACCGGTACTGAGCAATAGTCATTTGCAATGGCAGGACGCCGCCGACAACATCACCATGGACTCGATCATTGCGCAGTTAAAGAAGACCCTGCCCGCAGGCGGCACCAGCTTAATCAATGCCTTTGCCGTCACCGGTATGTTTACCCAGCGCCCGGATAACATCTTTCTCATTACCGACGGGCTGCCCACCCAGGGAGAAAGTCAACCCAGCCACACCACTGTGTCCGGCAGGGCGCGCGCTCAACTTTTTGAGAGCGCGGTCAAGACTCTCCCCAGAGGCGTGCCAGTGAATATTATTTTATTCCCGATGGAAGGAGACCCCGCGGCGGCTGCCCTGTTCTGGAAACTGGGTCTCACCAGCAGGGGCGCTTTTTTAAGCCCCTCACGAGACTGGCCATAAGCGGGAGAATAAAGAGACGATGAAAAGAGCCCGACGCCAAACGCTTGAAATTAGTATTTCCTTTCTCGATGTCATTAGCTGTGGCTTTGGCGCTATCGTCCTTTTGCTATTGATCGCCAAAACCGTTGAATTTACCGCGCAGGATGACAGCCAGCCGACGCAAGATCACAATGTCACAGTGCTACAGGAAGAGCTGTTCAGCTTGCGTGGCGAAACAAAAAAAATGGCGCAAAGACTGACCGGTAAGCAAGAGCAATTATCAGAGCTGGAAAGCCATATCGCGCGCCTGCGTGAGCAACTGGCGAGCGTCAACCGACAGCTGCAGTCTATTGCCCAGGCCGACACGACCGAGCGCGATGAATTAATCCTCGCCCAACAAATTCTCAGTGAAGAAATGCAGCGCCTGCAACAACGGGGCAGCCCCACGGCCAACTCTTTAATTGGCGGTATTCCCGTCGATAGTGAATACCTGGTTTTTATTATCGATACATCGGGCAGCATGGTGGATTTCGCCTGGCCTAAAGTCCGCAAAGAACTCATTAATATTCTCGACATTCACCCCACCGTCAAGGGTATTCAAGTGATGAACGACATGGGTGACTATATGTTCCCCAGTTACCGGGGCAAGTGGTTGCCAGACACGCCTGGGCGACGCAGGGCTATTATCAATCAAACCGCTCACTGGACGCCGTTTAGCAACTCCAGTCCAGTAGAGGGTATTCAACGGGCAATCCAGACCTTTTACGCCTCCGATAAAAAAATCAGCCTCTATGTCTTTGGCGATGATTTCACCGGTCGTTCCATTCACCAGGTGCTGGCGGCCGTCGCTCAAAGTAATCGCCAACGCGGTCGTCAACCCGGTCGTCAACAACAACGCGTACGCATTCATACTATTGGCTTTCCCGTGCACTTTTTAGCGCCCGGTGGCAGGATGGAAACCGCGAGCCGTTTCGCTACACTGATGCGTGAGCTAAGCTACCGCAATGGCGGCACCTTTGTTGGCCTAAACAGTCTGAGTGAGACACCCTAAATGCCTTTAACAGCAACGATCAAAAGGTAGTCATGCACATTCGGCATGTAATTCTCTGCTCACTTGTGCTTGTCAGCCTGCTCCTCAGTGCCTGCGCCACCCGTGTTGAAGTGGACGGCAAATTTCCCGCAGCGCTTATCCACAAATTACCACTGCGTAGTATCGTTGTTTTTGACGAGGCTTTTGCCAACTACCGTTTTGAAAGTACCGAGGGGCCGGAAGTCAGTATTTCTGTGGGGCAAATTCAGGTCGAATTATTTACGAGTCTGACTGACAGTTTGTTTCAGTACAGCGCGACCACGACACAGATGCCAACGAATTCTGAGGCCGATTTAATTATCGTGCCCAATGTTGAAGATGTACAAATTTCGATGCCGAACCAATCCCGGCTAAAGGTCTTTGAGGTATGGATAAAATATAACCTGCAGGTGTTTGAAGGGACGGGCGAACCGGTCGCTGACTGGATTATGACCGCCTATGGCAAAACCCCCACCCGCTTTTTAAAGTCTGATACCGAGGCTTTACAACAGGCTTCAATGGTCGCAATGCGCGATGCTGGGGCACACTTTATTACCGGCTTTGCTCGCGTACCCGAGATACGACAGTGGCTACGCCATCGCTCGACACCTACGTCCACCACAACGCCCACCCCAGAGGTCAACACTCAGCCATGAAGCCTCTAACTGCCCTCTCGACACTGATACTGCTTTTGACTCTGAGTGCCTGCACGACAACCACCGTTGACGAATACCGGGAAAACAGTACGGCACTGACACTTGAGAATGGCGAGCGGGTGGTCGTACTGGGTCGGCGCCACTATGCCGATTACGAAACTGAACCTGATTTTATCGACTGTATAGGTAAAAAATTAAAGGCCGACAAGGCAATTTCAGTCCTTCCTGAAAAAGAGTTTGCTGATTTACTCTACCCCTGGTTTGAACCCCGCACCGCACCACTAGGTCTCAAACGTCTCGCCAAAATGCTCGATGAACCTTTGATTGCTCAACGTTTCAAAGAACAAGGGCTGCACTATATGATCTGGGTTGATGGCAGTACCGAAACAACCGATAGAGACGGCTCGGTAAGTTGTGCTGTCGCCCCCGGTGGCGGCGGCTGTTTTGGCTTTGCAAGCTGGGAAAAAACCGGCACCTACGAAGCCATTATCTGGGATTTGCTGGCCCTTAAAGAAAGCGGTCGAGTCAAAGTAGAAGCCCGAGGCTCATCCTATATGGTCGCCATCATCCTACCGATTCCCATCGTCGCCCAGGTACAGGATCAGGCCTGTGACGGTATCGGTCAGCAATTACGCACCTTCTTTAGGAAGAGGGCCAATGAAGCGTCTTAATTTGCGATCATCGCTGTTGAGATTTTCCAATGCCGCCCTCTTTAGTGCATCACTATTGAGTGTCTTACTCTTTATTGCACTGCCCAGCAAAGCCCAACAGGTATTGATGCTGTCTGATAAAAAAGCGGCCAGTATTGGTCGGCAAATGTACGACGAAGTAACCGCACAAATCCCCGTGGTAATGGATAAAACAATCACTGAATACGTTGATAAAGTTGGACAAAAAATCGCTCGCCACAGTGATGCACCTGATGACGAATACACCTTCACGGTACTCGACAGTCCTGACATCAACGCCTTCGCCACGCCTGGCGGTTATGTGTATATCAATCGCGGCCTGCTAGCCTACATGAATTCGGAGAGCCAGCTCGCCGCTGTCCTCGGCCATGAAGTGGCCCACATTACCGCCGAACACGCCGCTAGTCAGCAGCTCGCACAAGCCAGCTCAAGTATTATCGCTGGTATACTGGCCATACTCACTCGCAGTTCCGATGTCGGCGAAGCAACTGCCCAGTGGGGGGCCGCCTCGGTGAAAGGTTATGGCCGCGAGATGGAACTCGAGGCCGATGCCCTCGGCAACAAGTTTTTACACCGTGCCGGTTATAACCCTGACGCTATGCTCGCTATTATTAGCCAACTTAAAGCCCATGAACGTTACACCAAAAAACGCAGCGCCGATGCCGGTAAAAACACCCCAACCTACCACGGTTTGTTCGCCTCCCACCCCCGCAATGACAAGCGACTGCGGGAAGTGCTAAAACTATCGTCCAACGCAGACGAAAACCCGGTAAAAACAATCGCACCAAATATCGACCGGGGTAATTTCCGCGTCGCGACAAACGGATTAGCCTGGGGGAATAGCTCCGCCGCAAAAAAGAAACAACCCAATCGTTTTTACCACAACAAACTTCGCTTTCAATTTGACTATCCTCCAGGCTGGATATTCAACGAAAAAGGGCTTTCTATTAACGGCCATAACAAACAACAATCAGCCACTTTAACCCTGGATATAAAAGCGCGGACTCTGGACAGCCCAGCGGACTTTATTAAAAACAGCCTCGGTATTCCCTTTATCAAAAAGTCCGAAACTCTCATTATTAATGGTCTAAAAGCCCACACCGGCATTATTCCTACTACAAACGACACCATAGAGCAGCGAATAACTGTGATTTATT
>CAJXQR010000005.1 GCA_913058345.1 uncultured Gammaproteobacteria bacterium | reverse complement strand
CCCGCCCGGGGCAAAATAATCACGCTGGCAACAACGCCTTAAAATGACCGCTTACGTATCAATCGATGTTACCGACGGTACATCGACGGCGACAGGCACGCTGAACATTAGCATTGAAGATGATATACCTGTTGTCGAGGACAGCCAGGTCCAGTTCAGTATCAACGCCGTACCAACCACGATTAGCGGTGAAAATTTGCTCGGTGATGCCGGTACATTTGGCAGCGATGGTGGCTTTATCGAGACAGTCAAGGTGGGTGGCATCACCTACACCTATGATGTGGCTGCCGATACAGTTTCCACAGCGGGCGCATCAGATCTGGTAATCAGTCACGCTTTCAACGACGCTAACGACGAACTGACTATCGATACAATTAAAGGTGAAACGCTGGTCGTAGATATGCTGACTGGCGACTATAGCTTCACTGCAACCGGGGTGCCGGTCATTACACCCATCGCCAATGAGGCCCCAGAAGTGGGCGTTTACGAAAGGGGTGGCTTACTTGGCATTGTTGGTGCTGACCTGCTCGGGCTTGTCGATTTAAGTCAGCACCAGTTCTTCACCGCTACGGATGCAAACAATAATATTGAAAGTGTGGTTGTTGATTACGATCCAGCCCTCGGCGTCGATATTGGCTTTATTACTGACGCAGGTATAAGAACATGGACCTACTCCAATGAACTGGCCCAGGAATTCGGCCTCGATGTTCAATTGGATGTATCAAATGTTACTATTTTGACTATCAACGTAACTGATTACGCCAGGTTGACGATTACATCGCTGGATGGCGGACCAATTGACAATCTTCAACTGAATGAGTTTCTCGGCAGCTTAGCTCTAACAGGCTCTGCCTTGTCGCTTGATTTACTCAACTCAATCAATATTGAAGCAACCGATACCAACACGGCCAGTGATGCTGATTTTGCCAACAATTTGCTCAACACAGAATTGCTTGGCAATACACCGCCGTCTGTTATTCAAGAGGGTACTGCCGCTGGTGAAACCTTGACCGGCGACGGGGGTCATGACCGTATTTACGGGTACGCAGGAGCAGATACCCTTAACGGCCTGGGTGGCAATGACATCCTTCGTGGTGGCAGTGGTAATGACACCATCGATGGGGGAAACGGCGGCGATATCGTGATTGGTGGTGCCGGCAACGACACTGAAACCGGCGGTGCTGGCACAGACGTGTTCCTCTGGGAAGAGGGACACGCTGGTACACCGGGCAGCCCTGTGGTCGATGAAATCACCGATTTTGACACGGCACCGTTGGCTTCCGGAGGGGATATTCTCGATCTCGGACATCTCTTACAGGGAGAAGGTCGAATTGGCAATCACCCGGGCAACCTTAGCAATCACCTCCATTTCGAATTTAATGGCGGCAACACCATTATTCATATCAGCACAGAAGGAAATTATGCGGGTGGCTTTGACACAGGACAGACGGATCAGCAGATTCAGTTGACAGGTGTTGACCTGGTCACGGGTTTAGCTTCGGATCAGGACATTATTGCGAACTTGCTCGCCAGCTGTAAATTAATCGTCGATGATGCCACCAATAGTACAGCGATTTTAGGTGGTTACACGGATGTCGCTTTCACCGCCGCCGATAACGATGGGGATACTGCTGGAGGATCAATTCGTTTTGATAGCGCCGGAACAGCACCCCTGCCTGAAGGCAATTCACCACCCGATGTACAGGTTGGTATTACGGCTCTACTGGGCTTAATCGGTATCGAGACGCTTAATTTGATTGACCTGAGCAACCAGGATTTCAATGCAGCCGACCGGGATGGCAATTTACAACAGGTCATTATCTGTTATGCGCCGACTTTAGCGTTAGATCTGGGAGGACTGTTTGCTTCCCCCGAGCTGACAGCTTCAACGGCGTTGGCTACCGAATTAGGTTTGGAGTTTCATGTCGTCAATGATCCCGGACTGCTAGGTCTAGTGGCACCCTCCTCAACACTCACAATTACCGCCATTGGTGGCGGCACCATGGATAACCTCACGATTAACGAGCTATTAGGCTCTGTGCAATTTGATCAGAATATTTCACTGCTCAGTGCCTTGCTGCAAGCAGATGTGCTCAATGCCACAACAATCACTGCAGTGGATAGTCTCGGCGCCACCGCCACTGATACGGCGGCAACGTTAGCGTCGGCCAACCTCATCGACTCCCTCAACGGTAACGCTGCTATTCAGGAAGGCGATGGTAATGACAATAGCCTGAACGGTTCAGCCAATAATGACCAACTCTATGGTTATGGCGGTAACGATACCCTCGATGGCAACGAGGGTAACGACCTGCTGCGCGGCGGAGACGGTAACGATACCCTCAATGGCAACGATGGTAATGATCTCATCTTTGCCGGGGCTGGGGCCGATGCAATAGACGGTGGCGCAGGTGACGACCTACTAGTCATAGAAAACACCGCCTTTACGAGCATTGATGGTGGCGTCGGCGACGATACCCTCAGCTTATCAGGGGCAGGGGTGGTACTTGATTTTGTCGCTAATCTCGACCCAAGCGATGTGGACAATATAGAAGAAGTTGATCTCGATGGAACTGGCGCCAATAGCATCATACTGGACGACGTGGCTGTTCTGGGGCTCACCGATGGTAGCAATCTTCTTCGTCTTGATGGTGACGTAGACGATACGGCCGATTTACGTGACGCCACTGCGACGGGCGCAACACCTGTATTGGCGGGTGCCCACTATGTTGAATACGAGCTAGGCGCGGCAACAGTATGGGTAAATGATGCCATCACGGTGGTGGACAACGGGTAAGTTGTAGAAAAGAACCGTCTCATGGCTTCTGAACAACATCAACGGGCAACGGTTGCTTACGACGCATTCAGTTTACCCATCTATACGAGTAGTTCTGAGCGGGGGCGAACTGCCAGCGCCCCCCCAATGAAATACGTCAAGCACTGGCTATTGACCATATTAGTATTACTGCCAGTGTCTGTGAGCTTTGCCGGTACCCCAGCACACAGTAAAGTTGACAGATACTCGCTCAGTGATGCGATATCAGATGCTATCGACGCTGATCCACGGGTAGAGGCGGCAAGCGCCGAACATGCTGCCTCGCAAGCTGAAATCACTATTGCGCGTGGGGGGTACCTTCCCAGTGCCAGTCTCCAGGCTGGGGTGGGGGATATTGACGGCGAAACAGAATATCAAATCAACGTGAGGCAAATGGTCTACGACTGGGGTCGAGTTGCGAGTCAAGTCGACAGTAGTCGTGCCGAGAACAGCTTAACCTCAGAAAAACTGCGTCTTGCCGAGTCGAATGCCGCATTCGATACTGCCGATGTATTCCTCAGTTATGTACAAACCAGAGAAGCAATAGCCGTTTATGACGACTATATAGTCGTTCTCGACAATCTTCTAAAGATGGCTGAAAAGCGTACCCAAGGGCAGTTTAGCAGCCGTGTTGAAGTCGCCAGGGCGCAGGTGGAAAGATCTCGCGCCCTTGAATCCCGAGCTCGCTATAAGGGCATGATGCTCAGTGCCCGACAGGCATTTTTAGAGTATACCGGCAACGATCCTGCCAGCCTCAGCCTCTCAGCCCCCCCCCGCTTACCGGTATTAGATAAGTTTGCAAATACTGAAATTGCAGATAAAAGCATTGCATCTGCACCTCGAGTGATGGCTGATAAAGAGGAAGTAAGTAAAGCGCGTGCCGAATTAGCGCTACGTAATGCCGAAATCTGGCCACAATTAAACCTGGAAGCCGACTGGGTGCGCCGTCAGTTTAACGAGGAAGTCGATACCGACGTTGTTGTTGCCCTGCGCCTGCGTTCGGAGACTGACTTCGGGTTCCGCAGTTTCCGACGACCTCATGCAGCACGCAGCCGGCTTATCGCCCGCGAACATCAGGTCCGCGCTACCCGCCGCGATTTGCGCCGTAGTCTGCAGCAACTGTCAGCGTTACAACCGGCCTTGGAAGCAAGAATAGTAGCGCTGGAAGAGCAGGCTGTAGGTTCGCTGCAAATCATGGCTACTTACCGGGAACAGTTTATTGCAGGACTGCGAGATTTCGATGATCTGCTGTCGGTAAACCGTGATCACTTCGATGCCCGCCGCCAAAAAATAGAGTTGTACACCGAGATGTTACGTCAACAATATCAGGTGGCATCTGACTTCGGTGTACTCAATGACATGCTCATTCAGCAGGTGCAATATGACTAACGCAATACCATTTTCGAAGCAGGACTCCGATCTGCAAGACCCTCTTTTACTCGGTGTTCAACAATTACTTGCATTGCAGGGACTCGCCTTAAACCCTGATAGTCTGCGTTATGGCATGCCCCTGGATGCTGGGCGAATCAGCTTTAATCAGTTACCTGACTTACTTGCTCGACAGCAGGTAAGTGCCCGAACCGCGACATTAACACTGAAACAACTTGTCAAAAGCCTATTGCCCTGCCTACTTGTGACTCGTGATGGACACAGTATGGTGTTACTACAAAATGAGGAGGAACAATGCCTGTTACTGAGTCCGGTGACGGGCGGCGAGATTAAGCTGTCGAAAGCCGAGCTTGCAGCCCGCTTCAGCGGACAAGTCTTGTTCGCTCATGCGCAGGGCCAGGATGTCCGTCGCGCAGACCATTACGCCCCGCCACCCGACGCACATTGGTTTCGTTCCCGTCTACTCTCTCAAACCCAGTGGACGAGTCTTCTGGAAGTCATATTTGCATCATTAATGGCGGCCCTGCTATCAGTGGCAACTGCCTTGTTCGCCATGCAGGTGTATGACCGGGTAGTACCTACTCAGGCTACCGAAACGCTATGGGCCTTGGTCATCGGGGTCTGTATTGCCATTGTCTTTGAATTTTTGTTGCGCAGCCTTCGTGCTCAACTAATCGAAAGTGGTGGCAAGCGCCTTGATATTGCCCTCTCGCGGCAACTGTTCCAACAGGCGGTTCATCTCAAATACGCGTCTAGGCCAGCATCAACCGGTGCATTCGCGAGTCAGATTCGCGATTTCGAACTGGTACGTGAATTTTTTACAGCCAGCACCCTTGGAGCTTGCGGCGACCTGCCTTTCACAATGCTGTTTATCGCTTTGATTGCTTTTATTGCCGGCCCGCTCGCCTGGGTTCCCATCATAACCATTGTGTGCATGACACTCCCCAGTCTGCTGGTACAGCCAGCCGTCTCCCGGCTAGCACGCGAAGGTCTGCGTGATGCAGCTATCAAAAACGCCGTGCTACTCGAATCCATAGACCATATGGAGACTGTCAAAGCCAATCGTGCTGAAGGCCGCGTCCTGGGTATCTGGCAACGACTAAGTGCGGAGCAGGCATCTCGCAGTGTCTCGGCCCGCAGTATCAGTGCCTGGCTCAACAGCTGGGCGGCGGGGATACAACAATTGGGCTATGTGAGCACTATCGTTGGCGGCGTTTATCTGATTTTTGCTGGTGAACTGACTATCGGTGCTTTGATTGCCTGTTCGATTTTAACCTCCCGAGCGGTAGCGCCAATGACACAGGTGAGCCAGTTACTGGGACGTTGGCAACAGGTGAAAGTCGCACTGGAAGGCTTAGAAGATTTGATGGAAAGACCGGTAGAAAGACCTGCTGACCGGCACTTCGTCCGCCTTTCTACTGCTCTGGGTGACTTTAAACTCGAGCAGGTCATGTGGCGTTTTAAAGCAGAATCGTCTCCGGTATTGACGCTAGACAAGCTGCACATCCGTCCTGGTGAGCGCTGGGTATTACTCGGAGGTAACGGTGCCGGTAAATCCACCTTATTACGGCTTTTAGCGGGTCTTTATGACACACAGGAGGGGAGCTTACGCGTGGACGACTTGGAGTTAAGTCAAGTTGATCCTGCAGACAAGCGACGTTTGATAGGCTATATGCCCCAAGATATCGCTTTATTTCACGGGACATTGCGAGACAACCTAACCCTCGACGGTCGTCACCATAATGACGCTCGTCTGTTAGAAGTACTTGATATGGTGGGTGTAGGGGATTTCGTACGCCGTCATCCTCGAGGACTGGATATGTTTATTCCCGGCAACCAGAGTCTTTCCGGCGGACAACGCCAGGCAGTGGGGCTTGCCCGGCTTGTACTTCAAGACACCCCCATCGTACTGATGGACGAACCGACTTCTGCTTTGGATCAATCTACCGAAAATGCCGTCATCGAACGTCTCAAACCCTGGTTACAAGGACGAACCTTAGTGCTCGCTACCCATAAAATGCCTTTATTAGCATTAGTCGATCACGCCCTTGTACTACACGGTGGTCGTCGTCTGCTACACGGTCCACTTGAAACAGTACTCAAACGCATGAATGTAACACCGGTTGACATCAAAAATACAACCGAGACATCGACAGCGAATGTCTCATGAAACCACAACTTGATGTGGATACTATTCGTCGCCAGCTAGGTGATCCGGCATTAGCGGTGGAGCGACGCTGGACTCGCCCCCTGTTATGGGCCTGCTTAGCGACTCTGCTCTGTTTTATTCTATGGGCCGCCTGGGCGACGGTCGATGAAATCACTCGTGGTCAAGGCCAGGTCGTGCCCACCAGCCGCCAACAGTCCATCCAAAGCCTGGAAGGCGGCATTATCGCCCACTTATTGGTTGAAGAGGGTCAAATTGTTGAGGCAGGTCAACCCGTCGTAGAACTGGATAAAACCCGATTTCGCAGTGCTTTTTTGGAATCAAAAAGCGAAGCACAGGGATTACAAGCAGCTATCGCACGTCTGGAAGCAGAGGTTTTTGGTGTCGATGATATTCGTTTCCCCGATGCCTTAGAGGCCAACCAGATAGAAATGGATATCGAGCGGAGCTTATTTCAAGCGCGCCGTCAGCGTTTGGAGGCCGCTTCCCAATCTATACTGGATGAACTGGCATCGGCACGACGGCAACTGGAAGTCGTGGAGCCTCTGGTTCAAAGCCAGGCCGTGGGTGAAATGGAATTGCTGAAACTACGCCGCGAAATTGCCAATATGAATGGCCGGCTGGCAGAGTTGCACAACGGGTTTGTCCAGACATCCTACGAAGAGCTCGTCGCTAATAAGGCCAGGCTAGCGGCACTGGAACAAGTACTGGTACAGCGCAATGACCAGCTGCAACGCACCCGCCTGCTGTCTCCAATGCGCGGTGTGGTTAATAATATTACGATAACAACACGCAGCGGTGTTGTACCCCCCGGCGAAGAAATCATGCAGATCACGCCACTTGAGGATCAGCTGTTGATTGAGACGCGAGTGTCCCCAAAAGATGTTGCTTTTGTCGCACCGGGCATGCCAGCCACAGTAAAAATTAGTGCCTACGATTATTCGCTTTATGGAGGCCTCGACGGGACAGTCGAGCAAATTAGCTCCGATACGCTCAAAGAGCAGACTCCTCGGGGTGAAGAGACCTACTATCGAGTGTTGGTACGTACCGAGCGCAATTGGTTAAAGCATGGCGATGAGAAACTACCCATCAAGCCAGGAATGATTGCAGTGGTCGATATTCAGACAGGTGAGCGCAGCGTACTCAGCTACTTACTCAAACCAATCACTCGTTTACAGCTTCGGTAACTGATTCGATAGTTGGCTTAATCCAAGCAATAAGCCGGAATTAGCCTCAACACTGAGTAGTCAACTCGGCTTGATATCCTGAGTAAAAGCTTGAGCGGTATGACTGCCAAGAGACAATTTATCCCGAGCAAAACCGTTCACCCTGCCTCTCAATCAACCCAGGCCGCATCATTACCATAAGCCCGCATATTCAAATCACACAAAAGCCTTCACTTACTCGTAAGGCCACTTCCAATTGAGAATCTCGGGCATGTCCTGTCCGTGTTGATAAATATATTGTTTATGTTCAATAAGCTTGTCGCGTACGAACTGTTTTAGGTGAGCCGCCTTGTAACCCAGTTCAGGAACGCGGTCGATGACATCGCTAACCAGGTGGAAACGATCGAGATCATTCAGTACCGCCATATCAAAAGGCGTTGTGGTGGTACCTTCTTCTTTGTAACCACGCACATGCAGGTTTTTGTGATTAGTGCGGCGGTAGCACAAGCGATGAATAAGATACGGGTAGCCATGGAAGGCGAAGATAATCGGTTTATCGGTGGTAAACAGGGTGTCAAAATCCTTGTCGTTAAGCCCGTGGGGATGTTCTTCACTCGGCTGTAAGGTCATCAGGTTCACCACATTGACCACCCGTATCTTGAGCTCCGGCACTTGCTGGCGCAGTAAATCCACGGCGGCCAGTGTCTCCAGCGTCGGCACGTCACCCGCACAGGCCATGACCACATCCGGCTCAGCATCCTGATCATTGCTGGCCCATTCCCAGATACCAATGCCGGCGCTGCAATGCTTAATAGCCGCATCCATATCCAGCCACTGCGGTTGGTTCTGCTTACCAGCGATGATCACATTGATGAAGTCACGGCTGCGCAAACATTTATCGGTAATGTATAAAAGCGTATTCGCGTCTGGGGCGAGATAGACACGGATGATATCGGCCTTCTTATTAACCACCAGGTCGATAAAACCGGGATCCTGGTGTGAAAACCCGTTGTGGTCCTGACGCCAGACATGGGAAGTCAGCAAATAATTGAGAGAAGCTATCGGGCGGCGCCAGGGGATCTCCTTACTGACCTTGGTCCACTTGGCGTGCTGGTTAAACATCGAATCGACGATATGAATGAAGGCCTCGTAGCACGAAAAGAGGCCATGACGACCTGTCAACAGGTAACCTTCCAGCCAGCCCTGACAGGTGTTCTCGGAAAGGATCTCCATGACCCGGCCATCCGGTGACAGATGCTCGTCCTCGGGTAAGGTTTCCGCCATCCAGGCGCGGTCGGTCACTTCAAATAACGCGCCCAAACGGTTGGAGGCCGTTTCATCCGGCCCCATGACGCGGAAATTGCGGTTGCCCTCATTGAGGGCCATCACATCGCGCAGAAACCGCCCCATAACACGGGTTGATTCGGCCAGGGTGTGGCCCGGGTGACTAACCTCGACCTTGTAGTCCCGAAAGTCGGGCAGTTTCAGATCTCGCAATAACTGCCCCCCATTGGCGTGGGGATTACAACCCATGCGTCGCGTTCCTTCGGGCGCAAGTTCACGCAGTTCCTGCTTGAGAAAACCTGAATCATCGAACAATTCTTCGGCACGGTAACTTTTTAACCAGGCCTCCAGCAGCCCAAGGTGCTCCGGGTTGTCGATCATGTCCGAGAAGGGCACCTGATGGGAACGCCAGGTGTTCTCACTCTTCTTGCCGTCAACCTCTTTTGGTCCCGTCCAGCCTTTTGGGCTGCGCAGGATGATCATCGGCCACCGTGGCCGTTGTCGATTGCCGTTACTGCGCGCCTCATGCTGGATAGATTTTATTTCATTGGTAATGGCATCAAAGGTCGCAGCCATTTTCTGGTGCATCTCTTCAGGATCCGAACCCTCAACAAAGTAAGGCTGGTAGCCGTAACCCAAGAACAGATTATTCAGCTCATCGTGGCCAAGGCGGGCAAACAGCGTCGGGTTGGCAATTTTGTAACCATTGAGATGCAGAATGGGTAGCACGGCGCCATCGCGGGCCGGATTGAGAAATTTATTAGAGTGCCAGGAAGTGGCCAGCGAGCCCGTTTCCGCCTCGCCATCACCCACCACGCAACACACTAACAGATCAGGGTTGTCGAAAGCCGCCCCGTAAGCGTGGGACAGCGCATAGCCGAGTTCACCGCCCTCATGGATAGACCCGGGGGTTTCCGCGGTAACATGGCTACCCACCCCACCGGGAAAGGAAAATTGTTTAAAGAGTCGCTGCATGCCATCGGCATCGGTGGAGATATTGGAGTAAAACTCACTATAACTGCCTTCCAACCAGGTGTTGGCCACTAGCCCGGGGCCACCATGGCCCGGCCCGGCGATGTAGATCATATCCAGATCATACTTTTTGATAATGCGGTTACAGTGAGCATAAATAAAATTAAGCCCCGGCGTCGTGCCCCAGTGGCCGAGCAGCCGGGGTTTGACATGCTCTTTTTTCAAAGGTTGTTTCAGCAAGGGATTGTCGAGCAGGTAAATCTGGCCGACCGACAGGTAATTAGCGGCGCGCCAATAAGCGTCGATCTTTCGTAATTCCTCTGGGTCCAAGGCCTGGCTGTTGATAATCTCGGTGTGCGGCATACTACTTTCCCCTTATCGAATCCGTCGATGTTCTTACTGTGTAAACGTGTCAAACCCTAACAGCTGTCATCTGCAAACAACTTCTAAACCTGTGATATTCCACTTCTTAGTCTTGGGTTGGCCAATCCTTACTCACAAGTGGCAGCTCCCTTCTTTTCACTGTCACAACCAATGTAGACAAGCATAAAGCCAATAATTTCCATTTAAGGTTCTCCAGCGTACATTCAGAGTGAGCTCCCACCCCACACTGCCCTCCTTAATACAAGCAACATAGGGGCTGAAGCGAGGGCCCTAGCCATTAGTTATCAGGCGGGGAAAGTCAGCAAACCAAAGCATAGATGTATGCACTCACGGGCATAAGCTGTCTTTTCAATCTTCGTGTTTGATCGCCTTTACGCGAGACTCGGTGCGACATTCACTGCTATCTCACCCTTTAGAATAAACTTTAGACAATGGGAAAACAGCCGCTGTCATCGCGTTATCCACTACTTACATTTTTTTAAGCAGTGTTACGGACTGTCGCGCGATTTCAAGCTCCTCGTTAGTGGGAACGACCAACACACCGACCTTTTTGTCGGCTTCACTAATACTGAAGGTTCCGCTGGCACCAGCGTGATTGAGTTGTGCATCGATAGAGATGCCCAGCACCCCTATTCCCGCGCAGACAGACTGACGAATCAGCGCATCGTTTTCGCCCACACCGCCAGTAAAGACCAAGGCATCCAGACCGCCAAGTGCAAGATAATAAGCACCGATATATTTCACTATCCGGTAACAGTACATAGCGAGCGCAAGACGAGCCTGTTCATTACCCTCATCCGCGAGACGGTGAACATCGCGCATATCGCTGACGCCACACAACCCTTTCATGCCGCTATCATTGTTTAGCAGGTGTTCGATCTCATCAAAATCCATGCCCAGTGTTCTGGCCAGATAGAAATGTACGGCAGGATCCAGGTCGCCGCAGCGTGTTCCCATGATCAAGCCCTCCAGCGGCGTCATGCCCATGGAGGTATCAATACAAACGCCATCGCGGATCGCCGCAGCACTGGCGCCGTTGCCCAGGTGCAGCGTGATTAAGCGCAAGGCTGCCAGTGGTTGCTGTAAAAAATGCGCGGCCTGTTGCGCAACATACTGGTGCGAGGTGCCGTGAAAGCCATAGCGGCGCACCTGATGGTCCTGGTAAAAAGTATCTCCCAGTGCATAACGATAAGCGTGAGGGGGTAGTGTACGGAAGAAAGCCGTATCAAATACGGCCACCTGAGGAACCTGAGGACAACTTTCCCGCATCGCTTCGATACCCACCAAATTTGCCGGGTTATGCAGTGGCGCCAGTGGAACCATACTGTGAATTTCCTCGAGCACGCGGTCATCAATCAAGGTCGGCTCCTGAAAGGTCTCACCGCCATGAACAACACGATGGCCGATGGCGTACAGCGAGGCCGCCGAATTCACCAGGTTATTTTTTTCCAGAAAGGCGAAAACCTCTTTCAAGCCTGCACGATGGTCCGCAATCACTGAGCGGCCCTCGTGCCTTTCCATATCGCCACTGGGGCTATAGATCTGATAATCGTGACAACCATTGTCAGCACCGATGCGTTCCAGTGTGCCCGCGGCCAGCAGTTCTTCCTGCGCCATCTCATAAAGACGAAACTTAATGGAAGAGCTCCCGGAATTGATGACTAGAACGCGCATCATATTAACGCTTGTTTTTTTGCGCAGGACAGCGCGCTGACCAGTAAGTTAATGAAACCTGAGGCCTCAACGACAATTTTCTCTCGCGCATGAAAATAGCTTTTATAAGAAAAGGTATTCATCACAACAAGGTTATCGGCTTAAACCAGATCGTTTGTTAATTCAACCGCTGGAGCTTGACCTTAAAGCGTTTGTTTTGTCCGAAAGAAAGAGATTCATCAATAGTCTCTTTAGCTGACAAACTATAAACCTCCGTTGTCGAGGTGACGATAGGTGATAAATCCCTACACTCCCCCTTTGGTAAAGCTCGGATTTCAGTTAAGCGTGGCTCTATAGTGCTATAGGTCGCCGTGATCTTAACGCTTTTTTCAATAAGCTGGTGGGTCACGCGAAAACCAGCAAAGTGATCTATCGTAGAGTAAAGCTTTTCTACTTTCCCCGATTCTTGCTGATGACAGCGTAGTCGAAGGTAACTCCGCTGAAGCCCCTTGCTCCAGGTATGGGGTGTCGTGGAAACGTTGATCTCCCCCCGATAGAGAAGCTCGTCGTTAGAGGAAAGATTAAAGTTCAGCACGTAGGGATTCCCGCCGTACACGTAGGTTCCTGTAGTTAAAAACAGGCTCAAAACTAAAAAGCGTTGAAGCATCTTGAACAATCCCCAATAGTGACTGGCTTTCAAAGTTTGTGTGTTTACCGTCAAGGTCTAAGGGATTTTATACGCAGGCAATGCACATTTGTCATCAAACATTTGAATAATCCGCTGCTAAACATCCGTCGACGCAGAAATCCCGCAAGGCCGTTTTTCAGGGCTGGCGTGTTCTACGGCGTTTGTGGTCTTTCTGCTGTACTTAACCATGTTGAGGGGGCATCAAACTGCGGCCAGACTTTGCTCGGTACCGAGGGGCAACGGGACAATCAGACGTGTATTAACTCCCTGTAAGGAGGTAGATAAGAGCAGCGGTTACCACCGCGACCAACAGGGTCTGTAGTCCGCTGCGTAGCCAAGAGATATTGGTGATTCGACCGAGGAAAACGCCGAGCAAGAAAAGCAGGACAAACGCCACCAGGATGGCCCCATAAAGGGGAGATATTGGCAGCGGGACACCATAGCTCGCCAACCACAAAGGCACCAGAATCAGCAGTGAAAAAACAAGCGGAGCCAAACCATTCACCAATGCCACTAACAAGGGTGTCAAGCGCGCTGCCTGGCCATGTGTGCTCTGCTGAAGATCGCTGATCATCGCGTCTTCCAGTTTACCCAGGTCGTGTCGCCGCTCGGCGGACTCACTGACATAAGCACTACTGACACCGCTCATACCCAGAGCAATAGCCGCGCCCAGACAAACGTTAATAATGACTGCTAAGTCGGCTGGCGTACTGACAATAAACCCAATAATAAGCCCCATCATGGTCAGCACCCCATCAAAGCCATTGACAACAAAATAGCGTCGTAAAATAAGGTTGCTGTGTGTAATGCTCAGCAGAAACCTGAGGTGGCTTAACCTTCTCATGCTGGCTTAATCAAGGTCCGCTTCATTTTGAACTTCCACCTCATCAATACTGTGGAGCGACCCCCCCCATACGAGTTATAGCGGACTGAATGGCGTTGAAATCCACGGCTTTTGCCTCGACCACCATCTGCAACGTTTCTGTGCGCTCATCGACTTCAAGTACTCTTAAATACACACGATAATCGGCACCGACCGCGGCAATGGCACTGGAAAATTCCAGCGCATTCGGTTGGTGGGGTTTAAGAACATCCAGAACGACTTTTTTAACCGATATCATACGTTTTATCCCTAGCCTATTTACTGTTTCTAGTAGCCAATACCGACAGGCTCCTGATAAAGACGCATACTCGCAGTCGTTAAAAACCCTGTCTTTTTAAGTATATCTACTTCCTTTTAGCACCGACAATATTCAAAGAGAACGTTGGCGTTGAGAGGCCGTTGAAACCTCTAAATACCAGTAGGAGAGAAAACAAAGCGTCATAACGAACCGCGGGGACTAACCGGTCTCAAATTGTTTTCACGGGAACAGGTTGAACCAATGAATTGCGCAGACCCGGTATACCCGTTAGAAGGACGGAACCTACGCCGAAAGCGCGACTACCGGGCTCCCTTTCTCGGGCCCGGTAAGCAGGAAAAAGCTAAGGCGCTTTCTTAAGCGTGACATTCTGAAAATCGATACACTGGTGGATCACGACGCGGTATAAATTACGCGTCATAACCCTCTGGGTTCTGACACTGCCAGTGCCAACTATCTTTCATCATTTGCGCCAAATTCTGCTCGGCTTGCCAGTTAATCTCCCGCTGAGCTTTACTGGGCTCAGCCCAGCAGGCGGGAATATCACCGGGACGACGGGGCGCTATTTTATAGGGCACCTTGACATTTGTTGCCGCTTCAAAAGCTGTGATCATCTCCAACACTGAATAGCCCTGTCCGGTACCCAGATTCCAGGTGTGGCAACCGCTAGCGTTATTTTCATCCAACAAAAAGTGCAATGCTTTAACATGACCAGCAACTAGATCAACGACGTGAATATAATCGCGTACGCCAGTGCCATCGGGGGTTGGATAGTCATCACCGTAGACCGTGAGCTCGGGCTGTTTACCCAGCGCCACTTGCAGCATATAGGGCAATAAATTATTAGGGACACCATTAGGCGCTTCGCCGATCATACCGCTGGGATGGGCTCCAACCGGGTTAAAATAGCGCAGCAAACCCACCCGCCAAAACTCGGCATCACCTAAGCGATCAGCTTCTGCCAAATCTCGGAAGACGTCTTCAACCATCTTTTTTGAACCACCATAGGGATTGGTCGTTTGCAGGGGAAAAGATTCGTCAATGGGCACCGTGTGGGGTTCGCCGTACACGGTCGCCGAAGAGCTGAAAATAATGCGGCCCACGCCATGGGCTTTCATCGCTTTGCAAAGCGTCAGTGTACCGGCCACATTGTTTTGGTAGTACAGCAATGGGTTAGAGCAGGATTCACCCACCG
This sequence comes from uncultured Gammaproteobacteria bacterium, assembly GCA_913058345.1. GTDB lineage: Bacteria > Pseudomonadota > Gammaproteobacteria > Pseudomonadales > Porticoccaceae > Reddybacter. The sequence goes on along the minus strand of CAJXQR010000005.1, from coordinate 271,171 downwards.
CTTTTAAACCGGCAAAGTGCATCACCGCATCAATTGAGTACTGTTTGAATAGTGCATCGAGAGTTCGAGCCTCACAGATATCGCCCTCGATAAAAGCAAAGTCTTGTCGGGTGATGGCCTTGACTCTTGCCATAGACAATGGCGAACTATTGACCAGATTATCGATCACGACGATCTTATAACCCGCCTCGAGGAGTGCAACACAGGCGTGACTGCCAATATAACCCGCTCCCCCCGTCACTAAAATTGTTGCGTTTCCATTCATCAATACGGTCTTCCCATAACAGAGTAATACTGCACCAAAATCAGCGCATTGGCGCTCTGGTCGTTAGGACGCTCTGGTAAGATTAGCTCACCCATACTATTGTCCCACTGATAATAAAATCGTCAGCGGCAAAGTATATTACAATCTCCCCCGCCCCAGTTGAGACTGGGTTTGAAAAACAAACACAATACAAGCGTGTAGAGGATGACATTGTCAATGACCGCGAAAACCATTCTCATCACTGGCGGTGCAGGTTTTATCGGCTCTGCCCTGATTCGATACCTGATTGCCGAGACAGCCTGCCATGTGATCAATATCGACAAGCTCACCTATGCAGGCAATCTCGAATCTCTGACCACTGTTGCTAATAGTGAGCGCTATCACTTTGAGCGTGAAGATATTGGCGATGCGGCGGCGATGACACGTCTCATCGACGAATATCAGCCCGATGCCATTATGCACCTGGCAGCCGAGAGCCATGTCGATCGCTCTATTACTGGCCCCGCTGCGTTTATTGAGACCAATGTTAAGGGTACATTCACCTTGCTCGAAGCGGCACGGCAGTACTGGGAAGCGCTTGATAAAGAGCGCCAGGCAGCCTTTCGCTTCCATCATATTTCCACCGACGAAGTTTACGGCGACCTCGAACCCGGCCGACTGTTTACCGAAGATACCGCCTACGCACCCAGCTCCCCCTACTCCGCCAGCAAGGCCGCATCCGACCACTTAGTCAGGGCCTGGCATCGCACCTATGGCTTCCCGGTGCTGATCACCAATTGCTCTAACAATTACGGCCCCAACCATTTTCCTGAAAAGCTTATCCCGTTAATGATTCTCAATGCCCTGGCGGGCAAAGCCTTACCCATTTACGGTGACGGTCAACAAATTCGCGACTGGCTGTATGTGGAAGATCATGTTCGCGCCCTGTATTGCGTTTTGACCACAGGCCAAATTGGCGAGACCTACAATATTGGCGGCCACAACGAGAAAACCAATCTCGACGTCGTCACCACTCTGTGTGAAATACTCGAACAACTAGCACCGAACAAACCCGCTGGCGTCACCAACTACTCTGACCTCATCACCTATGTCGCCGACCGCCCAGGCCACGACTTACGCTACGCCATCGACGCCAGCAAAATACAGCGCGAGCTTGGCTGGCAACCGCAGGAAACCTTCAATAGCGGCTTACTAAAAACGGTCAAGTGGTTTATCAATAACAGCACCTGGGTTGAAAATGTCAGCAGTGGTGCCTACCAGCAGTGGATAGATCAACACTATGAGGCGCCAGCACGATGACCACGAACATTCTTCTTCTCGGCGCCGACGGACAGGTGGGCTGGGAGCTACGTCGCTCGCTGCTCAGCGTCGGCAAAGTTAGTGCCATCACTCGACTGGACTGCGACCTCACCGACAAAGAGGCTGTCACCACTCTGGTCGTCGATCATAAGCCCGACATTATTGTTAACGCCGCCGCCTACACTGCTGTTGATTTAGCTGAAAGCGAAAGCGAGCAGGCTTATGCTCTCAACCGCGATCTACCCGCTTTGCTTGGCGAGCTGGCCCGACAGCGGGATATCCTTCTGATCGATTACTCCACCGACTACGTATTTGACGGCAGCAAGGATGAAGCCTATTTCGAACACGACCAGGCCGCACCAGCTAATATTTATGGCGCTAGTAAGTTAGCTGGCCTGCAGGCTGTACAAGATAGTGGCTGTCGATATTTGGTGTTTCGCGTTAGCTGGGTTTATTCGGCTCGTAAGGGTAACTTTGTAAAAACCATTCTACGGCTCGCCGCTGAGCGCGAGGCATTAAGTATTGTCAACGACCAGATAGGCAGTCCCACGCCTGCAAGTTTAATCGCAGATATCACCGCCAATTGTTTACTATTGCTCAACGCGGGCATCGGTCAGCCAGGGGTTTATCACTTAGCGCCCACCGGACAAACCAGCTGGCACGGTTTGGCGCAGGAAATTGTTCGCCAAGGAATCGCTCTGGGTATGGCGCTCAACATCAAACCCGAAGAAATTCAACCGACACCGACCTCCGCTTACCCCACCCCTGCGCAACGACCTGCCAATTCAGTGATGCACACCGAAAAACTGCAACGGGCTTTCCAGCTACAATTACCCCACTGGCAAGAGCCACTGGTACATCTGCTGCAGGATTTAAGCGCACGCAGTTAATCATTTAGTTAGTCATTAGATAGCACATTGTACAAAAGGAAAGCATAAGCAATGAGTCGACGTAAGGGCATTATTCTCGCCGGTGGTTCGGGCACGCGCCTCTACCCCATTACTCAAGTTATCTCCAAGCAATTGCTGCCGATTTACGACAAGCCGATGATTTATTACCCCCTCTCGACACTGATGTTGGCGGGCATTAAAGACATTTTGCTTATCTCCACCCCACAGGACACACCCCGCTTTGAGCAACTGCTCGGCGATGGTAGCCAGTGGGGCCTCAATATTCAGTATGCAGTGCAAGCCTCGCCCGATGGACTTGCCCAGGCCTTTATTATTGGCAAAGCATTCCTCGGCGATAGTCCCTCCGCTTTGATTTTGGGTGACAATCTTTATTACGGCCACAATCTCAGCCAGCTGTTACAACGAGCCAATGAAGTACAAGATGGCAGCACCGTGTTTGCCTATCCGGTACACGACGCTGAACGCTATGGCGTCGTTGAATTTGATGCAGTAGGCAAAGCTATCAGTATTGAAGAAAAGCCAAACCAGCCAAAATCTCGCTACGCGGTCACCGGTCTATACTTCTACGACAATCAAGTCGTCGACATTGCTGAGCAGATTAAACCTAGCCCCCGTGGTGAGCTGGAAATTACCGATGTCAATCAAGCCTATCTCGACAACCAGCAACTCAATGTCGAAAACCTGGGCCGCGGCGCCGCCTGGCTCGACACGGGCACTCATGAGTCGCTACTTGAAGCGGCAAGCTTTATTAAAACCATCGAAACCCGGCAGGGGCTTAAAATAGCCTGTCTCGAAGAAATTGCCTACCGCATGGGCTATATCGATGCGGCACAGGTGGAGAAACTCGCCGAGCCTCTGCAGAAAAATGGCTACGGCCAGTACCTGCTGCAAATCCTGAAAGAAGATATTTTTTAGCCCGCACCGAGCGTCTCACCCCTACAAAGGCCAAGTAATGGAAGTCGAACACACTGAAATACCCGAAGTTTTATTAATCAAACCTGCAGTCCACGGTGACGAGCGTGGTTTTTTTAAAGAGACTTTCCACCGCCAACGCTACGCCGAATTGGGCATTGATCGCAATTTTGTTCAGGACAATGTGTCCTTTTCCAGCCGGGGTGTACTGCGAGGTCTACATTACCAATGGCCCAGGCCCCAGGGTAAATTACTCTATGTTTTGCAGGGTGAAATCTTCGATGTCGCCGTAGATATTCGCGCTAACTCCCCCACCTTTGGACGCTGGGTAGGGCGCTTTTTATCGGCCGACAATCACCACCAGTTATGGATACCCGAAGGCTTTGCCCACGGTTTTCTGGTAACCAGCGATACAGCATTAATTACCTATAAATGTACCGACCTCTACCACCCCGCCGACGAAGGCTGCGTGCAATGGAATGACCCGGCTATTGCTATCGACTGGCCGTTGGATAGAATTGCAAGCGCACCCAGCCTGTCGGGCAAAGACCAGCAAGGCAAGCCGCTGAACGATTCAGCCCTTACAACCCTGGGAGCCACAGAGTAAGTCTTGACGACGTAGATGGCAGGCTAAACCTGGGTTCAAGGCGCAAAGTACCGTAATAGCAAACGTTTGCGGTACTTGACAGCAACAGTAGTCGTCATGAGACGACGAAAAAGTTGACGTTAAGGTCGTCAGATACGAGTTCATGACGTTTTCAGAGTCTCCCTAACAACATTAAATAAAGCACTGTCTAACTATGTCCAGTAATCGCAGCCCCAACAACCTTAAACCACCAGCTCTCAGCCAAGGTCTCGCCGGTTGGTTCCTGCCCGATGCGACGCCACGCAATGCCTATATTGAACTCGATGCCATGCTGGCGGGCTTAAATACCTCATTAAATGTCGACACCCATGCCAGCAACGTGTATTCCTGTGCCGCGACAGACAGACTCTATCCTCTGGATAACAATAGCGCCGACAAGGGCATGGTCTCTATTATTGGCCACCCCCAATGGAAAAGTTCTCATCTGGCGACTATCGCGATGCAGGCTAACCATAGCGCCGCACTCGCCGTCGCTTATCGAGAAGACAGCAACAATTTTCTCAACCAGCTAGGCGGCAGCTTTGCCTTTATGATTATTGATACTGTCAATAATGCGGTATTAGCAGGCGTTGATCGCCTCGGCCACTTTCCTCTGTACTACGCCCAACCTCAGGAAAGTCAAACCAAAAATGGGCTGGTTTTTGGCTCCTCTGCCAACACCGTGCTGGCACACAGCGGTGTCGAGCGGAAAATTCGACCCCAGGGTGTTTACGACTTTATTTATTTCCACATGGTGCCAAGCCCCGTGTCCATCTATCAGGGCCTGGCCAAACTACCTGCTGGGCACTATTTAAAATACAGCGGCGGCAAACTAGACCTACACAACTACTGGCAACCCCACTTCTCAGAAAGCTCAGAAAAAAGTTTTCGCGCCATGGCCAAAGAATTGCGCCCCCAGCTGAAATCTGCCGTCGGCCGCGCCGTTACTGACTACAGCACCACCGGCGCCTTTCTCAGCGGCGGGCTCGACAGCTCCAGCGTCACCGGCATGCTCTCTGAATTGAGTGAACACCAGGCCCGCGCCTACTCCATTGGCTTTGCCGCCGAAGGTTATGACGAAATGGCCTATGCCCGCATCAGCGCAAAAAAATTCGGCGTTAAGCTTAACGAGTACTACGTCACACCGGATGACGTTGTTAATGCCCTGCCCGACATTGCCACCAGTTACGACGAACCCTTCGGCAATTCATCAGCACTACCCGCTTATTTTTGTGCCAAGCTTGCCGCGGACGACGGTATCAAATGCCTACTCGCTGGTGACGGTGGCGATGAAATATTTGCGGGTAACGAACGCTACGCTAAGCAAGGCATTTTTGAGGCTTACCACACCGTGCCGGCTGCTATACGCCAGCATTTTATTGAACCGTTGACTCAAGCGCTGCCAAGCCAAATAAACTTGGCCACCAAGGCAAAAAGTTATATTGACCAGGCCAATGTACCGCTACCCGATCGACTGCAAAGTTATAACTTTCTCAACCGCCACCGGCCCGAAGAAATATTTGCCAGCGACTTTCTCGCCCAAATAAGCACCGCCTCTCCCTCGTCTCTGTTACAGCAGGTTTACCATCGCCCCACCGACACATCAACATTAAACCGCATGCTCTACCTCGACTGGCAATTTACTCTAGCTGATAACGATCTTAGAAAAGTGTCCCATATGTGTGCGGTAGCCGGTGTAGACGTTACCTTCCCCATGCTCGATGACAAGCTGGTTGAATTTGCCTGTCAGATACCCGGCTCGTGGAAAATAAAGGGGAAAAATCTTCGCCACTTCTATAAAAAAGCTCTGCACAACTGGCTGCCAGACGAAACCATTAACAAAAAAAAGCAAGGCTTCGGCCTGCCCTTCGGTGTGTGGATGCAAAGTCATCACCCCCTGCAAGAGTTAGCCTATGACAATCTGCTGAAATTAAAAACCCGACAATGGCTGAATCCGGCTTTTATCGATAAATTGATAGACCTGCACCGCAATGGCCACGCGGCCTATTATGGTGAATTGATTTGGGTGTTGACTGTATTAGAGCTGTGGCTAGATGCACGCTTTGATGCCTCCTAAACACTTCATTCAAGGGGAGAGGCGCACGCTGAATAAGCGGTCACGGACTCTATGGAGTGGGATCTGACTTAATGACAAGAAGAAAACAGCTCCCTGTCTTATTAATCACCTGCATCGCTTATACAAGTTTTGTCATTTATGGCAGCCTGGTACCGCTGGACTTTGTTTATCGACCCTGGAATGAAGCTTTGGCAACATTCCAGAACATCCGCTTCTTAAATTTGGGGATAGGCTCCAGAGCTGATTGGGTTGCCAATATTCTACTGTTTATTCCGCTCACCTTCCTGTGGGCAGCATTCTTCCATCAAAACTCAGCTCGCTTTCGCTATGTCATCGCCCTGATGATCCTTATTATCGGCGCCGGCCTAAGTATATCCATCGAATTTACACAAATCTTTTTCCCTCAAAGAACCGTATCAATCAATGACATTATTGCTGAAATAACAGGCGCTATTGCCGGCTTGGTGATATGGCGATGTTACGGAGAGCACTTTAACACCTGGCTTAACCGCTGGACGGCAAACAGAGCCCCTGCGGGCAGGTATGAACAACTTCTCTATATTTATATTGCCATCATCTTCGGCTATAACTTACTCCCTCTAGACCTCACCAACAGTCCTGTCGAGATCTATCACAAATGGGTTGAGGGAAAAATCCATATCATTCCTTTTTTTTCCAGCTTTGAACAGGGAATAAGCAGCTTTTTGTACGGTATTTTCGTCGATATCATCATATGGGCCCCCGTGTCTTTTCTCTGGGTTCTCAGTGCAAAGAAAACCTTAAGCCAGGCCTTTAAATGGTCGTGGTTTAGCGCGTTATTACTAGAATTTTTACAAATCTTTGTTTACTCACGTGTCAGCGATTCAGCGGATTTGATAACAGCGGCTCTAGGGGCCGGACTGGGCATTTTTATCGCCAAGAAATATCAACCCGCCGCTGCCAGCAATCCCATGATTAACAGCAATGCCGCTGCCGAAAAAACAGCTCTTAGTCGTGTCAATCAATCAATCACGGCGCCCTTGGGTTTGATCGCGGGATGGTCAGTCATACTTTTTCTTATATTTTGGTTCCCCTATGACTTCCGACTCGAACCTCAGTTTATAAAAGAGCGTTTACCTCAGCTATTTAGAGCGCCATTTTCGGCTTATTATTACGGAACTGAATTTCGCGCAATTACATCTCTATTGAGCAAGCTCGCGTTTTTCTTTCCTCTTGGCGTATTGATGGCTCACTTAAAGGCAATCTTACCTAAAGGCTGGCCCAACAGTTTGGTTTCAACATTCCTGGCTTTATGTTTAATGGGTATCGCCGCCACGGTGGAACTTGGACAGATTCTCCTGCCAGAGAAAAGTATCGACAGCGCTGATATTCTCGTCGCCACCCTGGGGGGAGCGCTCGGTTATTTCGCGTATCAATTTATCACTGGCGGCTCTGGGCTCGGAACCATCCCAACCTCGCCAAAGGACCCCAAGCAAAGCCATAATTTAAAGCGGGAAGCATCGTCAAAACAACGACCCATACCGGTTTTGACCAAAGCTCATCGTTCAACCAGAGCTAGCCACCACCAAGAAGCTCTGCCACAGCACAGTTTCCTCAGCTCACCGTGGCTACTGCCCGTACAATGGTTAATTGTCGTTCTTGCCTTTTATTTAATCGAAAATATAGCGGTCATTCCCTACAACATCAGAGAATTGATCGCGACTTCAACCTTGTTCGAACGGCTGATTTTTGGCGCAGCACTGTTGTGTGCAATTTGGCCACTGCTATTCGCAACCCGCGCCTACTGCACTCAACATATCTCTAGCCAACAATTTTCAGCCATTGTCATCCTTCAGCCCTTTATTCTTTACGGCCTGCTGAGACTGTCAGTGCCCCTCGAAAGCATCCACGACATTGTGGGCTACCCCGTTATCTCTACCGCTTTTGGCCTGGAATCAATGTTCCGATTTGCCGCCTTATACGCATTGCCATCCTGGGCGCTTATCAGTGCCCTTATTGCCTTATTTCACCCCGCTGCCAATCGTTTACTCGCCTGTTTCTTTCTGGGAATAATGATTCTTATTGTTTGGCACTGGGTCGTCGTTAGGTCAGCCGCCACTGATAATTTAACTGAACTCTTTCGCGATGGTGGTAACTGGCAGTCCACACTTTGGCTGTCCGCCTGGTTTCTAGGTTTAACAACTACCTTGTTAACGGCCTTAAAAATAGTCAGTGGTCAGAGTAAACACTGGTTGTTTGCCTTGCTCGCTATCTCGGCTTCTTTTCCCCTGAGCTACTGGATTCTCAATCAAGCTTTAGAAATTGTCATTATTAAGTATGACCAGGTCTTTTCAGGATTACAGTTTTTACTTAGCCCCGATCGAGCTCACCTTGTTGCCGAACAAGACTTGCTATTACGCTACCTGCTGGCTTACTTTGTGTTATTAACTGGGCTGGGGTGGCTAGGAATTTTAGCGACAACCGTCAAGCTACCCGAATCAACACGGCCAAACGTTTCACCACACCATAAGTAAGCAAGCAGCAGCGCAAGCTCTCACCACGTTTCATCTGACAATCCAGCTTTGTTAGAATAGCAAAGGGGTAGTACACACTGGCCATGCCCCGACACAACCTTCACGCAGGGAAAGTCAATGCATCCAAAAATCGTCAGAAACTTGCTTTTTCCCTTACACGAAAAAATAATGCACCGGCCCACTTTTCACTACGCCGATGAACTCGAGAAGACCCAGTGGCTGAGTCCCGCAGAAATGGAACAACTGCAGGGTAACAAACTGAAAGCCCTGCTCAATGTTGCCCTTGAACACTCGCCCTGGCATGCCCAGCGCATTCGCAATGCCAAAATACCTTTAGCAGCTGACCAAACACCCACGCTGGACGACCTCACTCGCCTGCCCACGATGGATAAAAGCGACGCCCAAAGCCATCGCGAGCAAATCGCCTGGGCCGGCGTTCCCGGAGGCGGCACGCTGTACAACACGGGCGGCTCAAGCGGCCAGCCACTCATTTTCTACTATGGAAAAGAACGCCAAGCCTCTGATGCGGCAAACAGAATGCGTGCACGTCGCTGGTGGGGTATTAATGTTGGGGAAAGAGAAGTCTTTCTCTGGGGCGCACCGGTTGAGCTCGCAAAAACAGATCGCATTAAGCAGATTCGCGACGGACTCATGAACCAACTACTGCTTAATGCCTTTGAAATGTCCGCTAAAAATATGGCCCTTTATGCACAAGCCATTGAAAAGTTTCAGCCGACCTGTATTTATGGCTATGCCAGCAGCTTAACCTTGTTTGCCAATTATTTGGTCAATGAAGGCAAAACCCTACACCTGCCAACATTGAAAGCGGTTTGCACCACCGGCGAACCCCTCTACCCCAACCAACGCACCGCTATACAAGGCGTCTTTGGGGTACCTGTCGCCAACGAATACGGCAGCCGAGATGCCGGGTTTATTGCCCATGAATCGCCAGAAGGCCAAATGCTCGCATCGAGCGAAACCATGATTTTAGAAATTCTCGACCCCAACGGCCAGGCCGTTGGTGCAGGAGAAACCGGCGAAGCTGTTATTACCGGCTTACACTCCCAGGCTCAGCCTTTTATACGTTACCGCACAGGCGATATGCTTAAAGTGGGCACCGAAGCGTGCAAAGCAGGCCGTGGCCTACAAGTGATTGACGAAGTGGTCGGCCGTTCGACCGACTTCATTGTCGCCGCCGACGGCACCATCATGCACGCCCTGGCCGTTATTTATGTCTTGCGAGCGATAGAAGGTATGGGTGAATTCAAAATCATTCAACACAGTACTACCGAGCTTGAAGTGCAGTTCGTCCCCGCTGAAGCGCACACTGACAACTTGCACTGGCAAAAAGAGGCTGAACAGGCAATCACCTCTCAGTTAAAACAGCGAGTAGGCCAAAATACGCAAATTATTTTGCATAAAATGAAAAAAATACCGCCTGAAAAGTCGGGCAAACACCGCTATGTGGTCAGTCATGTTGCATTGCCCGAAGGTTACACTGGCTGAACTGAGCGGTCAGCCCTCTTTGCTAGTCGCTTTCCCCTTTATGGCGCTATAATCGCCACGGTTTTTAACACCAGGATATTGCACAGCGCTATTTATGATGGAACTTTTCTATGGCCTATCCCTTCTTCTAGCCTGGTGGCTGTTATGCCTGCTGCTGCTATGGACCTGGAAGAAAGCTCTCTTCAAACAGACATGGCGCGAACCTTATTTCGCTGACATTCCCATCTTGTTTGAAAGTGATGACTGGGGGCCAGGTGGGCTTTTTCATATCGAGCGCCTCAACGAGTTACTCGACACCTTTAAACAGCACCGTGACAGCCACGGCAGAAGCGCAGTGCTGACAGCGAATATGGTACTCGCCGTGCTCGACGGTGCGAAAAGTAAAAGCGATAGCAAACACTACCATCGCCTCTTGCTGGACCAGGGCTTTCCTGAGCTTTATGCCGTGTTTTGTACAGCCGCCAAAGACGGCAATTTCGTTCCCCAACTCCACGGCATGGAGCATTACAACGCAGAGACTCTCGCTCACCTGCAAAGCCTTGGGGATCCTAGAACCGATGTAGCCTTTAACACGCCCGGTTGGTGGGACTGGGAAAGTCTCGACTCACCACTCCAGGGCCACTATGTCGATGGCGGCTCACTACCCTCCCAGGCTATTAGCCACTCTCAGGCTCGCACGATCATTAAACTCGCAACAGAGCACTTCGAACGCCTGTTTGGTACACCCAGCTATAGTACGGTCGCTCCATGCTACCTCTGGAACAGTCAAGTTGAAGGCCTGTGGATGGAAAACAACATACAATCCATACAGACGGCGGGTTACCGTTGCACAGGGCGTGACAGTGATGGCCGCTACCATCAAGACAAACCTTTGATTCGACCCGGCGAAAGCAACCCTTTCGGCCAAACGTACCTGGTTCGCAATGTCATGTTTGAGCCCACTGACGGCAACACCAATGCGGATACGGCCTGGCGTGAAACCCGCGCCGCGATCGCACAGGGCCTGCCGGTGACTATTTCGACCCACCGTTACAATTTCACTCGGAGCGAAACAGCGCATAAAGAGTCATTGAAAGAGCTAGAGACTTTTCTACAGCGCTTGGACACACTGCCCAACTCTCGCTATCTCTCATCACCGGAACTCGCACAAGCCATTAACACACCCAATAATGAGCTCTACAATCCGTTTGCTGATTGTCATTTTCCACCCTTACGCCAACGACAGGGTTTAATGAAATTGGCCGCCTTCCTCACACGGTTAAATTATCGCCATCCCAAACTACAGGCAGTAACGCTGCTCACGGGCTTGGTTATTCCGTCTCTGGTGTTACAAGGCATCGCTAGACGGAAGTTTAGCCCTTGAAAATTAGCGCAGTCGTACCCGCCTACAATGCCGCAGCATTTATCGGCCAGGCCTTAGCCAGCATCCAGCAACAAAGCACGCCAATTGATGAAATTATTGTCGTTGACGACGGGTCAAGTGACGACACAGAGGCCATTGTGCGCTCGTGTGCCCCCGAAGCTTTATATATAAGCCAGTGCAATCAAGGACCATCAGTAGCCAGAAACAGAGGGATAGAAGCCGCAAGCGGTGAGTGGATTGCTTTTCTTGATGCCGATGACCAGTGGACCCGAGAAAAAACCACCGCCCAGCTTAGCGTACTAAAAAAACACCCTGAGCTGCGCTTGATTGCTTCCGATATGAAGGAGGTCGACGCTCACGGCAACGAAATCACCGCCTCTGTTCTGGCCAAACACCAGCAACAAGCATTTTACCAGGCTCTAAACGGTGCTCCATTACCGAATGCCCTGGCTCGGTTAGTTACCAAAAATTTCATCCCCACCGGCACGGTGCTCGTACAACGTCAGGCACTCCTACAAGCAGGGCTATTTAATCCGCACATACGCTTTGGTGAAGACCTTGAACTGTGGGCCAAAATTGCCTGCCACCATCCTATGACCTGCCTCCCAGCCATTCATATGCTACGCCGTCAGCACGCCACGAACACCACCACTCATACCGGCCCCATGCTAAAGGACTTGACCAGAGTAATGGAGTCAATCGCCACTTATGGGCACGAAAGGCTCAAGCAGCAGGGTATAAGTCCATCCACACTCATTGCCTCCGCACTCGCTGACTTAGGGTACTGGCAGTTTAGCCAGGCCAACTACCGTGAGGCTCGACATGAATTTATTCACAGTTTGCGGGTACATCTCAATAAACGCGCCTTGCTTTATGCTATCGTTTGCCTCCTACCCAGCAAGCTCATCACTGAAGGTAAGGCGCTCAAACAGCGGCTAAATGACGTCAATTGAACCGACACGCATGACAACGACAGCGCCAAACAAAAATATCCTCTACGTCGAAAACGGTATCGGCTACGGTGGTGCCATTATTTGTCTGCGTCATTTGGTGAGGAACCTCGATCGTACACGTTTTACCCCAATGGTGGTCACGGGTCGCACCGGCCCTCAGTATCGAGAAATTGCCGACGAGGCCGAGTGGAAACATATCCCCGACCGCCACATCGATATTGTAGGTGCCCATAGAAAGCTCGACCCCATGGATTGGATCGACAAGATTCCCGGTTTGCGTTTTATCGTCAACCAGGTTTTGGCTCGCGCCGACGACCTGTTTAACTTTTTGCCCTTTTTCCTCGACCTATTGTGGACAGCCTGGCGCTTTAAAGCCGACTTAATACACGCCAATAACGAACCCTTATGCAACCGTGCTGCATTGCTGGTTGGCAAAGTACTCAACATCCCCACCGTTTGTCATGTGCGTGGCGACCAGGATGGATCGCGCCTTATGCGCTGGGCTTTTAGCCTGCCCAGCCATTTCACCCCGGTCTCTCACTGGGTATCAAAAAGCATTCAAGACAAGCTCGATATTCCAGAACATAAAATAAGCGTCATTTACGATGGTCTTGAGCTCGAGGGTCTAGATCCCAACACCAGTGGCAAAGCCTTTCGACTGCAACAGAATTTGCACGATGATGATTTCGTCGTCGGCCTGGTGGGGCTACTCATTCCGTGGAAAGGGCAGGAGATTTTTCTTGATGCCGCCAAAATACTCAAGGATAAAATACCTCGACTAAAAATGCTGATCGTTGGCGGCACCCCCGATGACTGCGTAGCTTTTGAAAACCACCTTCGGCAACGCGCCGCACAGGAAGGACTTGAATCCGTCGTCCAATTCACTGGTCATAACACCGACATGCCTGCCGTCTATAATAGTTTAGATATTGTCGTCTCCGCCTCGACCAGCCCAGAACCACTTGGCACAGTAGTCATAGAAGCGATGGCCATGGGCCGCCCACTGATCGGCCCCAACCATGGGGGGGCAGCGGAGATGATGACGCATGAAAAAACCGGGCTTCTCTTCACCCCACGTGACTCAGCAAGCCTGGCAGAAGCCATTGATAACTTTCACCAGTCGGAAGAAAAAAGGGTTCAACTGGGTAGTGCTGCAAGACAGCATGCATTAGAAACTTTTGAAGTACTCAAACATGTTCAATTAATACAAGATGTTTATAAAACTCAATTAAGCAAAAAGAAAGCGCCGAACTAGCATACTAAATGATTAACAAACTGAAGAAATATTTCCACGCGATTGTTAAAAGAAACATTCTTTTAACAAATTGCGATTATATTTTCGCGATTTCACACATGAGATCACGCAGCACCTTACTAAGCCATATACATAGCACACACCAAGATATTTCCAGCCACAACCAACTTTTCATTCCATGCGACACAAGATTCTCTTTACTGAAGATGAGTGAATATTTAGTCGAAAACATCTCACGCACATTAGAGCAACTAACTCACCGTCTAGATCTGCCCACACCTACCAGTGAAAATTACAACATTCTCGCTGGTGCTAAGAAGGACGAAAAAGGCAACTCAGGCGATAACATAAAGTATGCGACGATCACGAAAACAACCTCCAGAGAACATTCACATTTTTCAAAAGTGAGGATAACTGAGCCAACAAACCTGGACAGCGAAACAAGAACTTTACTCAAAACTCATTCGATAAAGATGTGAAACAATGTTTTATTCAATAAAAGATAAAATTAACAGATTTTTCTTTCAAAAAACCTGCGCAAAAATATTGACAATTGCTCCTTTAAAGATGCAAAAAAAAAGTGATACCGCGGTCTTAACACTGCTACAGCACAAAGATGTGTTTATGTTTTTAGTTGCTGCGAAGAGCTTTGCCCGACAGATTCCAATAGGTAGTGTTTATATTCTCAATGACGGCACTTTGACGAGTCATGACAAAACAATCCTTTCTTCACACATCGAACAGGTTGAGTTTGTAGAATTAAACGAAATTACCAATGAACACTGTCCACAGGGTAGTTGCTGGGAAAGATTACTTGCTATCGCTGAAAGGGCGAAAGACCAGTATATCGTGCAGATAGATAGCGACACAGTAACACTCGACGCTATTAATGAAGTCGCAGAACATATTAAAAACAACCGATCTTTTGTTATCGCTACCTGGGACGATCAAACAATCGAACCTATGCAAACGTCTTCAGAGCGGATAAAGAAGAATGTAAACCCAGGCCCCGATGCCCACGTGCAAATGGTTGCTGAGCAAGCCTTTGGAAGACTCCCTGAATGCCAAAATCTAAAATATGTGCGTGGCTGTGCTGGATTCAGCGGCTTCGCCAAAGGCTCGATTGACAAACACTTTATCGAACGGATATCGACAGAAATGGAAACTCTAATTGGCAATAAGTGGCATGACTGGGGCAGCGAGCAAGTCATGTCCAACATTGTTGTTGCGAACACACCCAACGCTGCTGTGTTACCTCATCCAAAATATTGTGACTGCACTAAGATAAACGCTACGGAGACTCACTTTATCCACTATGTGGGTAGCTGTCGCTTTACAACAAAGCATTATGCAAATACCGTAGCTAAAACTATCGAGAACCTAAGTAGCAAAACGTAAAATGAAACTATCCAATACCGGACACACATACAAATTAATCGCTCTGATAATACTTATCAGCGTTTCTAATATCAGCAGTATCCGTATGGCTCATGCCCAAGTACCATGGCGAGAAGCGGTACGCGCTGATCTTGAGTGGAAGCAAAACCGCGAAAAACTGCCTCCCTTTTGTGCTGAGAATGTAAAACAGCGCGCTCCTTTTAATGGCCCCAACTATCGTGGCGACATGACTTGGCATAACCATTTGTGCAGTGCTCTGATATCAATTCCAATTTGCCGCACCTATTACGGCAAAGACCGCATCGAATGCCTCAACAGTAGAACGGAGGGTTATACATACTGGATATCCCATGCAAAAAACCCCAACTTTGGTATGCTGCCCTACCTCCACACAGGGCTCGGTGAACTTTATTTTGAAATGGGTAACAAAGCTGAAGCCATTAAGGAGTATCAGCTTGCCTTAAATAAAAACCCTAAATACCTAAAAGCCTATAAAAACATCATAGATGCTTTTATAGATCTCAAGCAATATGACAATGCCCAGTATTATCTTGATAAAGCAATGGCTATTAAACCCCACAAAGCCTTCAAAAAAAGACAAAAAAAATTGAACACGCTAAAAAATTAACAGCAAAATCATATCGAGCGCCCAAACACTATGAGTATTCGCACGCCAAATTTATTCGCCTATCGTGAATTAATTGCCGCATTGGCATGGAAAAACATTGTCGTTCGTTACAAACAGGCCTACCTTGGATTGTTATGGGCCGTTATCAAGCCCGTCATGTTGATGTTGATATTCACCCTGGTTAAAAGTTTTGTTGGCATTGAGACCGGTGACATTCCCTACCCAATACTCACTTTTGCTGCATTAATGCCCTGGATATTTTTCCAGGAATCTGCATCAGAAGGTGTTAACAGCATTACCGCCAACACCGCATTAATTAAAAAGATTTACTTCCCAAGAGAGGTTTTCCCCTTAACAGCTATGGTCACCAAGCTGGTAGAGCTAGCTATCAGCTTCGTTATTCTTGCGGCACTGATGGCCTACTATCAAATGATGCCGACTATTCACGCCTTATGGGTACCACTAATCATCTTGTATACTATGTTGGTAGCTTTAACCATCAGTTTTTTTGGCTCGGCTCTCAATGTATATTATCGTGATGTTGCCCAAGCATTGCCGGTGTTACTCTCTCTCGCCATGTACGCTTCACCCGTTATCTATCCACTCAGTCTAGTAAAAACAAAATTGATCGACGAACAGGCTGCGGGGGAATGGTCAAACACGCTCTACACAATATATAACATCAACCCTCTCGCTGGCATTATTGATAGCTTTCAAAAGTGCCTGTTGCAAGGGGTTGCTCCCGATTTCACTTCACTGTTACCCGGGGTTATCACCACACTGGTACTTCTATTCTTAAGTTATCTGTATTTCAAAAAAGCAGAAAACTGGTTCGCCGATATCATTTGAGATCGTCTATATGTCACCCGTTATTGAAGTCAAGAATCTGACAAAAGAATACAACCTGGGCACCGTTACTAGTGCAAAGGACACCCTTCGCCATACACTAGCAAAACTACGCGGCAAAAATACATGGCATAGAGAGAATTTCAAAGCCCTCGACGATATTAACTTTTCTGTCGAAAAAGGCGAGGTCATTGGCATTATCGGTCATAATGGCGCAGGTAAAAGCACTCTGTTAAAACATCTTGCCAATATTACAAAGCCAACCAGCGGCGAAGTTGTTGTGCGAGGTAGTGTTGCGCCACTTATAGAAGTGGGTGCTGGCATCAACCCCGAACTCACGGGTAGAGAAAACATCTTTCTCAACGGGGCCATTCTAGGCATTCCCAAAAACGTTATTAGAGATAAGGTTAATAGCATTATTGAGTTTTCAGAACTAGAGAAATTTATTGATACCCCTGTCAAGCGCTACAGCTCAGGTATGCAGGTCAAATTAGGGTTTTCTATTGCCACTAGCATGGATGCAGAAATACTTATTATCGACGAGGTGCTTGCTGTTGGCGATTTGGCATTCCAAAGAAAATGCTTTAACAGAATGGAAGAGTTAATCCACCAACAAGGTCGTACTGTACTATTGGTTAGCCATAATATTCGCCAAGTTGAAAGAATGTGCAGCCGAGTCATATTATTAAACCAGGGTAAAATTCTTCAGGATGGCGAATCACACTCAACTTGCGATCAGTTTTATCAAATAAACAATAAAGTCATTAGCAATCAAAACAACTCTAATACAAAAAGAATATCCACATCCGGCGAAGTAACAGTCGAAAAAATCGATATAATTGATGGCAACAATCAACCCACAGAATCAATCACAGAAGGTAGCACACTTAAAATACGTATCAAATTTACATTAAACAACGCTCTACAAACCCCCGAGTTTCATATTGGCACCCACACCACCGACTTTATTTATTTAACTGGCGAGTCCACCGCATTGTTAAAGGAAGATTTTAAACTCTCTGCTGGAACCCATGAAATTGAACAACACATTACAAGCTACCCTTTAGTACCGGGCTCGTATGGTATAAGAATGGCTGTTATTGACCAGAAAGGCCGCGTGTTATTTTACGGAGAAAACCTACACTTTTTTAATGTAACCGCAAAAACAAGCGACAGCCCCCTACAAGATGAGCTTCGACTAATAGCCTCAGACGTCACATGGAAAGGACTATTACAGAATCAGCAAAAAAATCAACCTACTGAAAACTAGCAACGTCAACTTAAAAAAATGCTTACATCCTGCAAACAATCAAAGTCTGACCAACAAAAAGTTGCAGCAGTTTTTTCACTCAACCCTAGGACTCACGCCTGCCCAATCATAAGAATCATCAACCCGCTCTCCGCCAATGAATGGAGGGTACACTGGTGTGCGGAAAAAAATAAGTCTTCATGGTCATTTGATCTAGAGTCGGCAAAAAAATCAGATATCATAATTATTCAGCGACATTTCCCGTCAGCCTTTACTACAACAATACTAAAGAATCTTCTAAAGCTAAATAAGCCAATTATTTACGAAACAGATGATCTTTTTCTCAAAGTCCCGAAGAGTCATGCTAGCCACGAAAGCCTTAAAATGCATAGGCCCTATATAAAATGGATTATAAAATCAGCCGATATTATAGTCACATCCACAGAGACTTTAAAAATCGCACTAAAAAAGTATACAACTAAGCCAATCCATGTCCTTAAAAACACGATAGATGAAAGTTTATTTTTTTCATCACCTGATAAAAAAACCAGCGACTTTAATATCTTGATTGCCGGAACGTCAACGCATCAGAGTGATTGGGAGATCATCAAGGCTCCTCTCTTAAAAATTTTACAAGTGCATCAAGGTAATGTAAACGCAATTTTTTTTGGGGATTTACCCAGTTCTTTTCAGAACAACTCATCTTCGCGACTGATCGAGTTTCAAGACAGCTATAAACAATATGCACATACTCTCAAAAGCTTGTCGATACAGGTAGCACTAGTACCACTAGAGGAAACATCTTTCAATAACTGCAAGAGCAATATCAAGTGGCTTGAATACTCGATGGCCGGGATCCCGGGGATTTACAGCAACATTACACCTTACAATTCCTGTATTAGAAACGAAGAAACAGGACTGTTAGTTGACAACACTGAAACCGCATGGTTTAACGCGATTGACAGCCTACTCAAGAACCCAGAACATGCAAACAACATAGCTATAAATTCGCAAACCACTGTCCTCGACGAATATACAATTAAAAAACTACCTCAAAATTATTTTTCTTTATTTGACAATTTAATTGGTAAAGGCCATAAGCGAAAAGTAAGGCACGAATTATCAATTTTACCTACTCTCATGAGAAAGAAAATTTTATTCATAGTTTCAACATTTTTAAACAAACATTTTTTCTGGCGCCTCAAACCCGACCATAGAAAATAGGAAATCCCTTGGAAATAAAAAATCTAAAAGCTGTTCTTTGCATGACCACTTACAACAGAGTTGATTGTGCCAAAATCAACCAGGAAATCATCAAACTAAATTACAAGCAACCGTTTAAGATTGTCCATACTTGCTCCAGCGATACTTATCAACCCTATATCGAAGATGCTTATTTACAATGCACACCTAAAACCTTACAAAGCGGGGCCTCCGATCTACTCAAGCAATCAATAAAGCTTGCCATGGAGACTTACTCACCAGAGTACATTATTCATCTTGAGGGTGACACATGGATTATGGATGAAGCTATTATTTATGATCTAATTAAAAAAATGGATCGTAACAAAGACCTCATGCTTGCGACCTCTGCTTGGGACGAAGATCTGCTAGAATTCAAATACTTCAAAAACCCTAGTATAACTACCAGCTTGGATAGAGCGTATGCGAAGTTAATTCGCGCGTTCGGACAAGACTATAAACTTGCTTGCCGTGACAGCCTTGCCACACAGTTTTTTTTAATCCGAACTACCCCTGAAATACTAGATTGCTTCTTAAATCTTGAGCCAATACCGGGTATTGATCTCGAGCAGGCACTCTATAGACAATTCATGAGCCAACACAGCGAAGCAAACCTATTGCGCATTAAAGAACGAGAACCCATACACCCCCACAACCGCTATGTAACCGAAAAACTCACACTCTACTCTCAGCATTGGCCCGCCCGTGGTACAGCAAATGATGATCGAGAGACGACACACCCTCGCTATATTTCACCTAATACTGACGGTAAACGTGAAACGTTAGAGCGCTTCACATCTATAAGGAATGGGAAGTATATACAAAAACTACTCACTACAAACTCCTTTGATTATTACAATTATGGCGCTTCTCGCACATGAGATGTTTATTCATACTGATCTCATTCTATGCCTTTGAACTCTTTTGATATGGCCACAACAGCTTCTTTAACAGATTTGTTCTCTCCCACAAGCTCTGACAGTGCCCTATTGGCAGCTGATTGCACACGCTCATACGCCAAAACTGAAAAAATCGATTTTACTCTTGATCAGTTTTCACATTCAGCTCAATGCCTCTTCATACGCCTTTCCAAGCCCGCAATTTTTATCCTCCGTTGTGATAAGGCTTATACTTTCACCCAACTCGACGCAGGTGGTTATTTAGGAATACCAGACGACAATAACGAACCAATTTACTGGTTACCTGCGCTACCTGTGTTGCGTGTAATCAATAATGACAAGAGTATTACCGAAGAAAAAGCTGCCACTATCTCGGGCTTCGCACTGCAATTTGATCACAGCAGCCTACAACTACTGTGCCCTGAGCATTTCATACTCGATTTAACGATCTGGAAATTCACAACACATAATATCTCTCAACAGTTGAATATTTTATCTGCCGCTGACAAGCAGAAATCTTTCTTATGGGGCTCACATGGCTGCCTCGCTAAGCCAGGCGATCTCTATCGCCATTTAATCAACGGGGCGGTCTACGATCTTCGCTATTCCTGGCCACATAACAAAAAGTGCTTCTCTGAAAATGAAGCCCATGCTCTTTACACTGCTTATTCTGGCCTTGAAAAAGCAACGGAGAAAACCTTTTATCGTTTTTTTCAGCAGCAAATTGTTCTCTCTGTCATCCAACGACAAGCTAACGATGGTGGCTGGTACCACGGTATGTGGACGGATGAAACAGAGTGCCACTACCGCTTACACACCAGCGCCCTTCACCTTTTGATGGATGAATTTGATCGTACTGCTTGCCCACAAGTGAAAACCGCACTGGAAAGAGGCGTTGCCTTTATCGCAAAGCACCACGATCAACTCGCCTGCGGCGCTTGGTTTTTGCACGACTCCCTTGAGCTCAACGATACAGCCATGAATAGTGGACCCTTTCAGTGGATCAGCAATAGCACACTGGGCAAACGACCCTCTAACATGCTGGTACTTAACACACACCTTGATACGTCTATTGCAATTAATCGCTACCAGGCCTTAACCGGCGACCAGCAATATCGGCAACTAATACAATCCGCCCTGGCCTCGACACGACACGTGCTTGGGCTGGCGTCTGCCAACTGGCTTTACAAGCCTTTATTCTGGGCCATCGGCCTCACCATGCTGCCCACTAAGAAAGCCCGCGAACTGGCAGCACCGGTTCGCGCCATTAAGCGTATTGCTGCAAATTTCTTGATAAAGAAACTACCCGATATCAAAGCTCGCTTCCCCCGCCTTGTTATGCCCAATGGTTACATAGACCGGGAATTATCCTTGCGCACCTGGGCGTTAGACTATCAAACCATTAACATCATGGATTTAGCCCGCTATGCTCGAGCGTTTCCTGGCGAATTTGACGAAGATATTCTTGATAAAGCGATGGCATTTACTCACGACACGGGGCTTATTCAGCGCTATCGAGAACTGCCCCCAGGCAAACGCTACGCCACCGGCTTTTGGGTCGAAGCCCTTTATCATCGCTGTCTGGCGAAAGATGCTCTTATATACCGCGAATGGTTAGCAGAGGCGATGCTAGAATGTCATGACCTTGGCTTTGGCATGGCACCTTCTTTACTGGGGACAAATAGCGAAGCTATACCCTTTGCACAACAAAGAGCTTATCCGGTGCCCGCCAACCCAGAGCTCAATATAGCGGTACTAGCCCGACCGGAAGGGTTCGAGCTACTCATGGTTAATCATTCAGAATCGGCCATCGAAGTTCATTGGGATAGAAAACCCGAAGTACCAATAACATGGCGTAACACCACTTGCCAAGCCATTACCACCTCACCACTGCAAATCCCACCACGGCAGTGGCTACTGGGCACCGGGAAAGCGAGCTGATGTCCTTGCCCCATATCGGAGTCGTGTCACCAGAGTTCCCCCCCGATATAGGCGGGGTTGAAAACTACGCCTATGGCTATGTGCAAGCACTTGTCACACTGGGTTATCCGGTTACAGTATTTACGGTCGCACACCCCAGTGGTGAAGTAACGATGCCTGGTGTCAGTATTCGACCAGAGCTAAAACTCCGCCGCGCCCTTGACCGCAGCGTTATCGACGAGCCCAGCATTGATGCTTGGCATGCCATGAATGCAACCTATTCCTGGATAGCTGAAGATTGCAGCAAACCCGTTGTCGTGTCAGTCCACGGCAATGACTTCATAGGGCCTTACTGCCCAGTTTTGTCACCCGCGCTGTACCGCTTTGGGCCATTGTGGCGCTGGGAAAAACCCCTTCGAGCCCTTGAAAAAAAGTTTGATCACTACTGGAAACAGAAAACCGCGCTTCGCCTACAGAGCTGGCTCGCGGAGGCTGATTTGATTTTGACCAATAGCCTTTATACCGAAAAGGTACTACTGGAAAAAATCCCCCGCTGTAAGGAAAAAACTCGCCCGGCTCTGGTTGGCCTGGACTCCTTCTTTCTCGAAGTGGATATTGATAGTTCAGTACAACAAGGTCCTGCTCGCCTAATTAGCATCACTCGCCTTGCTGAGCCCAGAAAAAACATTCACAAAGTACTGGAAGCGCTTGCCAACTTGAAACACGATTATGCCTTTCATTACACGGTAATTGGTGAAGGTTATGCCAAACAAGAACTTGAAGAACTTGCACTAAAACTAGGCCTTGCCGACAGGGTAGATTTTACTGGCAGCCTGCCTCGGCCAAGTCTACGGGCAAAGTTAGTGGAATCAGACCTTTTTATTCTAACCGCATCTGTGCTACCCACCAGCCATGAGGGCTTTGGTTTAGTTTATCTTGAGGCTGCAGCCTGTGGAGTGCCTTCTCTGGCAGTCGAACAAGCGGGGGCCGCAGAAGCCGTATTACCGGGTATCAGTGGTTTTTTTATACCCAATGCGGAAACAGCCGCTATTACCGATGCGCTCCGAGACTTTATGGGCGGAAAGCAAACATTTAACAGCCAGCAGTGTCGACAATTTGCCCGGCAATTTTCCTGGTTAAGTGTGGTAGAAAAAGCTATCCCCATTTACAATCAAGCCCAAATTTAGGGGCGATAGCCAGCATATGGATACGGACAAAAAAACCAGCGGTGCCAGCTTGGCAACACCACAAGATAAGCCGTTGATTTCCATCATTATGCCCTGCTATAACGCTGCCGCCTACATAGAAGAAGCGGTAAGTAGTGTCTTTGGCCAAACCATCAAAAATGTTGAACTGATCGTTATTGATGATGGCTCTACCGACCAGTCGCTGAAGCTCTTAGCCTCGTTAAAAAAAAATCACCCTCAAATACTGATTCTAGAGCAAACAAACAAGGGTCCTTACCCTGCGCGTAACAGAGGGTTAGAACAGGCACGGGGTGAATACATTGCATTTCTCGACTCAGATGACTATTGGGCAGACGATTGCCTCGAAAAGCTTTTAATAAAATTAACCACTGTTGACGCCGATCTAAGCTACTGCGGTTGGCAAAATATTGTGGAAAACGGGGAAAATGGCCCTCCTTATGTACCCCCAGCATACGAAAAGGAAGACACCATTAAACACTTCCTTAACGGCTGCCCCTGGCCCATTCATGCGGCGCTGGTCAAAAAAGCAATCGTCAAGAAAATAGGAGGCTTTTCCACCCATCATTTCAGCTCAATGGATTATGATTTTTGGTTACGCATTGCGGCAGTGACCCAAAATATCACTCAAGTTCCAGAGGTATTGGCCTATTACCGTTGGCACGACAAAGGGCAAATTTCTTCGATAAAGTGGCGGCAAGTGCTCGATGCATGGTCGGTGAGGAAAACGTTTATCTCTGCCAACCCAGAACTTCTTGCACATCTGCCGAGAGAGACTCTCGACAGCTTACTTAATGCCCCTCTTAGCCGGCAAGCATACGAGGCCTTCTGGAGGCGGGACCTTGTTTCTGCGCAAAAATTATTTAGAACCATCCTGAAGAACAATACCTGGAAAATGGGTGACCTGAAATACATCATGCTGAGCTTATTGCCTTTAACACTCTTTAAATGGCTAGTTGGCCACCGATAAAATACTTATGAGTCGTTTTACAATTTTGATGTACCACATTGTCGACGCCCCGCAATCAAAAGCCGAGGCAAAATACGCCTGTCCACCAGCACTTTTTGAGCAGCATTTAGAATATCTAAGCAGCTCTATTCACACGGTGGTTTCACTGAGTGACATAGAAGAGCATTTATTAACAGGTAAAGCGCTACCCCGCGACGCAGTCGCCATCACCATTGATGATGGCTTTGAAGATAATTACAACCAGGCGTTTCCTCTACTGAGAAAATACAATATGCCGGCCACTATCTTCCTGGCCAGCGGTGTGATCGGAGGCACTAACGACTGGATGAAAGGAAGAGGGTTTCCTGAGCGAAAAATGCTCAATTGGAATCAGATTCGGGAGATGAACGAGCATCAAATCAGTTTTGGCGCACATACTGTGACGCACCCAAAGCTGTCTGTACTAAACAATACCTTAGCGGAACAAGAGATTATCCAATCAAAAATGTCTATTGAAGAGCACCTGAGGCAACCTTGCAAACATTTTGCTTATCCTTACGGCCTGTTTAACAACACTACCCCCGAAATAGTACAACAATGTGGCTTCACACTGGCCTGCTCCACTCGCTCTGGTTTCAACAACCACGAAAGAGATCCCTATATTCTTCACCGAATTGAGGTCTACGGTACGGATTCTAGTTGGAAGCTCAAACAGAAAATGACTTTTGGGATGAATGACGCATCACCATTGTTTCCGTTTAAATACTATTCGAAACAGCTTTTGAACAAAATCGGCCTTTAGACATGGATATTAGCATCGTCATTTGCTCATACAACCGAGCCCATAACTTACCTGAATGCTTTGAGCGCTTGACAGAACTTGAAGGCATGAAATCTATTGAATGGGAAATCCTCCTGGTCGATAACAATTCAACTGATGATACCCAATCTGTCAGTGTTCGATATGCCACAAGCAGCTCATTAAATATTCGTTATATTTTCGAAGGCCAGCAAGGCCTGTCCTTTGCACGTAACAAGGGCATTGAGGCAGCAACAGGAAAATACGTAGTCTTTATTGATGATGATATACGTGTCACCCCTATATGGCTGCGAACTATTTATGATACTTTTGAAGAATTTGGATGCGATGCAGTCGGTGGGCGAATTCACATAGAAAGCCCTCAGTCCTTGCCAGCATGGATAAGCCCTGATATGTACGGTTTTTTAGGGCATCAGGACTTTGGTGTGCAAGCTCATCAAATGGACGGCTATAATGAATTCCCCTTTGGCGGCAATATGGCGGTACATCGTCGCGTGTTTGATAGCATAGGTCTATTCGACACAAAACTCGGCCGCCGGGGAGAAGGCAGTCAAAGTGATGAGCTATTCAAAGGTGAGGAAACAGATTTCTTTCACCGCCTGGCCGATTCCGGCGGAGTTTTTCGCTATCACCCTGATATCTTGGTGCTACACAAAATCTTACCTTATCAACTCGAAAAAGGGTTTTTTTTAACCCTCCATAAAAATGCGGGTATCTTAAAAGCACAACAGGATAAACACTCTCATAAACGTAGCTTCCTGGGTATCCCTCTGTTTGTTTTCCCACAGTTGCTACGAGCAATTACTCGTTATATTCAACAAGTTTTCTCTGATGGAAAAAACAGTGCTTTCCGCAAGCGAATGAACATCGCTTATTTTATCGGCATGATGCAAGCCTACCGTTCCACTGCTATCAAATTAAAATGATCAATATTGTCTTACGCTTCGATGATTCCTTAACCAGCTTTCCCAAAAGAGTCTCCATCGTGAAAAACCGGTCTTTTTGTCAAAACACCAAGCACCTGAAAATAAGCCAGGATAATAGGGAATACGGATACAGTACTGTTATAAATAAGTTACCACAACACAAACGACTCAGTGGGTTTCATAACTCCGACTGGACATTTACAACAGGAACGAATCAGTCCCATGTCTAAACTCACAAGCCCCATCTTTATAGTTGGCGCCCCTCGCTCAGGCACCACTCTATTGCAATATATGCTCAGGTCCCATCCTGACATATCACTGCCCACCGGCGAATCTCATTTTTTTATTCCCCTACTTCGTAGTGAGAAGGAATACGGCGACCTGAGGGAGCTTACAAATATTCGTCGCGTGCTGGAGCGAATGTACCAACAGAGTGCCGATTTCCTTGACACCGATTTACACGGTATCACTTTTGATATTGAACAACTTAGTGTCCAGATACACAAGCAGCAACCTACATCAATGGCTCAGCTGATATCTGTGCTTTTTACGCTGAATGCCATTGGCGATAACGCACGGCGCTGGGGAGACAAAACGCCATATTACGTTTTGCATATGAAACGTTTACTCGAGCAATTTCCGGGCGCACAATTTATCCATTTAATACGTGATGGCCGTGACTGTGCGCTGTCCATGTTCCAGCGTAAGCACGACTTCCGTACTTACAATACCTTTTTTGCTGCTAAATACTGGGAGATATACGTCGAAATTGGTCAGACAACAGGACGTGAGATCGGGCCAGACAACTACCATGAAATTCGCTATGAAGATTTACTAGAGAACCCGCAAACGATCATGAAGGGTGTCTGTGCATTCTTAAATGAGGAGTACAGCGATTCCCTTGTCAACTTCAAAAAGTCTGGTGAGGCCGGTAAAACCCCCTTGCTGCAACAACCTATACAAAAACAAAACCAAACAAAATGGCGCAAAAAAATGAGTGCGTCACAGATACGCACTTTTGAAAGAGCCGTTAGCGCTACGCTGCGACGTTGTCATTACCCAGTCACGACTGACGCACAAGCCCTTTCATTACCAACCCGGGCCTTTTGGCACTTACACAATAAAGCCGCCACTCACTATTACGAGTGGCGGTACCCTCGCTAAGCACCCAACCTTATGCCGTCGTTAAAGCTCACTTTCGTTATTTGCACACACAATCGTGCAGACTTATTAATGAAAACCATCGCCTCACTGAATTCAGCCCTGCGGCCGGAAAACTGCGAGCTTTCAATCTTGGTTATTGCTAATGCCTGTCGTGATGACAGTGTCAGGCAACTAAAAGATTATATAGCACAAGAACAAAATACTTGCGCGATTACTTTACAGTACAGAGAGGAACCACGGCCCGGAAAATCCTTCGCCCTTAATCTTGCTTTAAAGAAAGTCAATGATGGTTATATTTGCTTTGTCGATGACGACCACAGAGTTGATTTTTACTATTTATCAGCCATTGCCGAATTTATTACAAAACACCCCGCCTGCCCTATTTTTTGCGGTCGTATTCTGCCTGATTGGACAGGGGAAGAACCTTCATGGGTACACCTAAGAGGACAATTTCGTATCTACCCTTTGCCGGTTCCACATTTCGATCTAGGTACAGATCCCATGGTTCTGGATGAACACCATAGTATTCCCGGCGGTGGCAACTTGGTGGTACATACCAGGCTATTCGAACGAATCGGTAGATTTAACACTGAGTTAGGCCCAAAAGGGCACAATCTACTAGGTAGTGAAGACAGTGATTTTGTTTTAAGAGCTTTATCTGCTGGGGAAGTACTGCGCTATGAACCCAGCATAATCCAGTATCACTATGTTGATCTTGAGCGGCTCAAAATGCTTTATCTGCTACAGAAAAGCTTCCAGCGAACGCGCTCTATCACCCTCGCACGTAACCCCACATTCGCACAGCCCCCACGCTATCTGTGGCGCAAACTGTTCGAGTATTTTTTTCTAGGTTTAACGAGTTTTTCACGAACAAAGCTTCGCTTTTATCTGATGAGGGTCGCTTCAATAACCGGTGAAATTGCTGGCCACTGGGGACATACCCGATAAGACCATGATGACATTAATACTGCCCCTCTCTCTACAAATACAGCTTAACCTTGGCAGTTCGGCTTTGGTCGGTGTCTTAATCACTTCAGCCCTGTTGTATTTCTCCGTTCGCGACCATACGCGCACGGGGCCGAGGGTAAAAGAAACCATTGCACAACATTACAGAGGCTATGCACTGTTCGCGCTCGCCCGACTTGGAACCTGGTCCTTTGCCATTGCTTTTTTTCTCGCTTCTGCTGGCACATCACTCTATTTATTGGCAATTCCAATCTGGGGGCTTAGCGACAACTTCTTTGCACTTGTCTTATCGGGGGTACTCAGTGTTGGCGCTGTAACAGCATACCTCTTCACTTACTACCTGTTGCATATCCCCAGCCTGGTACTGAGTTCTGCTCGATTTCGCTTTTCCAGGCTTACGCCTGTGTGGAAACAGCTAAGCCCTCTACGTCTTCGAGCATTTTTCTGGTTAAGCACCCTATCTATTGGTGGAACATCAATAGCCGGTCTTTACCAATTATTGCATCATGGCCACTGGGGAACGGCCTGCTTTTATTGCTTACAGGGCGGAATCTACCTCTATTTCCTAAACTGGGCGCGCAGTTCTAGCTCATGCCAAAAAGTTAAAAGCCCTATCACGACCTCGCAAACGAGCCACAATCGTGACCAGGACAAACCACCTAACATTTTAATGATTGGGGCTGACACCTTGCGTGCCGACCGCCTCGGTGCCGCTGATTATGTCCGCAATCTGAGCCCCAATATTGACGAACTTACCGAGCGTAGTATTTCTTTTAGTAATTGTTACACGCCTCTTGCCCGTACCGCACCAAGCCTTGCCTCACTATTGACGGGGACCTGGCCCCAGACACATGGCATACGTACTAATTACCCTTATCCTGAACAGTTAAAACTGCCGATTGACAACCTGATAAGTACTTTAAACGAAGCCGGTTATACCACAACCGCAATCGCGGATTGGGCAGGTGCGGACCTTGGCAAAATAGATTTTGGTTTCCAACAACGCTATCTACCTAAAGATCAGTGGAACTTGAAGTACCTCTTACGCCAAGGGCCTGCAGGCATCCGTTTGTTTCTGAGCTTGTTTTGCCATAACCGCTTTGGCAAAAAGTATTTGCCTGAGCTTTATTACTTGGCTGGGATACCTCTCACCAAACAGCTATTTAGTGACACCCGCGAACTACTTTCTGAAGCAGCGAGAAGTGAAACGCCCTTCTGCATCAATCTATTCACCGCCACTACTCACGTCCCCTTTGGGTCAAACTATCCGTATTACGACTTATTTACACCAAGGGATTACAGTGGCGACTCGCAATTCATCATGACCAAACTCGCGTCTCCTGAAGAAATAATTGAAAAACAGGAACTCGGTCCCGAAGCCTTCGATGTCCCCCAAATTCTTAACCTTTACGATGGCTGTGTCGTTCAATTTGATGATGAAATTGGAAAACTACTCTCACACTTGGAAGACTGCAATCTGGCTGACAACACCATCGTCGTCATCTATAGCGACCACGGTGCTGATTTTTTTGAAACGGGAAGCTGGGGGCAGGGAAATACCCTTATGGGGAATGACCCAAGCGGCAGGGTCCCGCTAATCATTCACGATCCTCGCCAACAGCAAGCACATGTTGTTAATCAAACGGTTCGTACCATCGATATAGCTCCAACACTACTTGAACTGCTTGCATTACCACCAAGCAAAACAATGGATGGCCGAAGCCTCGTCGCCGCTATGAATGACCCGAGAGCTCAACTCAGTCTGTTCGCCTATCAGGAAACGGGCTTATGGTTAGGTCGCGTACCAGGCGCCCACCCTCAGCACCTAGGCTATCCCAACCTCCTTGAATTATTGGATATACCCGATAAAAAGTCGGGCATGTTGTGTATCAAGCCTGAATTCTATTCGCGAGTGGTTGAAGCAAAGGATCGCTCCGTGCGCGATGAACGCTGGAAACTGATAGCTATGCCAACCGAAATAGGCGTAATTTACCGTTTATACGATCTAGAAAAAGACCCCTCTTGTACTGAAGACCTGGCCACAAGTAAAATAGAGATCTTCGATAAACTGAAATTAAAGCTTGATGCCCTCATTGCAGCAGACCCAATTATGCGCAATACATTCATCAACCCAAAAAAAGCCTCCCTGCTCAATTCACACCACCCAATAGTGAAAAACGTCTCCGATGCGTGATATTGCCGTTTTAATTTTCCTAGCGGCTTGCATTATTGCGAGCCTACGTTGCGCCTGGCACGGTGTTTTAGCCCTGGCTATTTTCAGCTACCTAAATCCCCACTCCTATGCCTGGGGGTTTGTCAGATCTCTCCCTGTGTTTCAAATTCTATTTTTAACTGTCGTGCTCACTGCACTCATGGCCAAAGATCGCCAACCAATACCCAAAGACTGGCGTATTCCTATTTTTCTTACGCTTTGGTTATATTTTTTCTTCACCACCACTCAAGCCTATTTTCCTGCTCTTGCCTGGGAAAGATTCTGGTTTGTAACTAAAATTTTTCTGCCCTTTATTTTTACTTTAGTACTGATCAATACGCGTGAAAAACTCTATTATTTAATTATCACCATTGCCTGTTCTATCGGTTTTGCCGCTACTAAAGGCGGTATTTTTGCATTAACAAGTGGTTTTGCCCACCGGGTTTACGGTCCCCCTGGCACACAGTTTTACGAGAATAATGCTTTTGCCATTGCCGTATTAATAGCGATACCCATGATGTTACTTTGGTATCACGAAACACCCCGACGATGGATACGCTACGGTATTATCACTGCAATCCCATTAATGCTCGCCAGTGCAATCTCGTCCTGGTCACGTGGAGCCTTCTTAACGATGGGGGTTTTATCTATAGTTTTACTTTGGCATAGCAAGCGGAAAATTCTGATTTTACCAATTATCATCACTGCTTTGATCATGGCACCGCAATTTTTACCCGAAGAATGGTTCGGAAGAATGGATACAATAAGTACCTACCAGGAGGACGAGTCGGCTATGAGTCGACTACAAGCCTGGTCAGACGGCTGGAACCATACACTCCAGCACCCCTTTGTAGGTTCAGGGTTTGAAGGCTGGCGCTGGGTGACTTATCGTGACTGGCACAGTTCTTATGTTGAAATGTTTTCCGAGCATGGTTTTATTGCTTTTGGCCTATGGCTGTCACTAATACTGGGAACTCTTTTCAGTCTCTCATCCCTTCCCCGCAGGACCAGGCACATCGAAGGCATGGAATGGGTAGGTAATTATTGTTATATGCTAAGAGCTTCCCTAATTGCTTATATGACCGGGACCCTGTTTTTAGGCTTGTCATACTGGGATATTCTATACCACATCATCTTTATTGCAGTGCTGATTAAACAGTTTGCTTTACAGGAACTTGGTGAAAAAACTGACAGCCAGCCATTATCAAATGGCCTAACGCTCAATAGACCCATGATGAGTACAGCACAACAAGCCCGTGTGAAAATCAAATAGCTGTATATCAAGACTGGGTATAGCAGGCTTCAATACCCTAAGTCAGCAGCGATAGCCTCCAGGTTTTTAAGAGCACTTGCTACACGATCCCTATTTTCACCCTGTCGCCATTTGTCGACACCGATAGTTGAAAAAGTATTGTAGGGCTTATCCAGCACCTCAGAGCAATGCTGTTCGAGTGCTGGTGTAAAAGTCAGTTCACAGGCTTTAAATAAACGTCGGAACTCTTCAACTGGGCTCGCTAAAAGTGCTTCGTAACTCACTTCATGCCATTGTTTTTCTGGAACTTCTTCACGCGCATCAAGGATAGCTCGGTTAATCGCTGCATATTGAAATGCACAGACACTCTCAATGGGAGACTGGCAATAATTGCGCCATCCATGGGCAAGGAAAAAACACCAGTTTTTATAGGCTCCATTGTCAATTGACACGTTTTCTGGAAGATCGTCTGACCATGTGCCAAATTCCGCAGCTTTACCCCATCCTTTGATTAATGATTCTATATTGTCACCCGGACTCCGTTTAATAAAAACAAAATGAGCATCGGGAAATAATCTATAAAGGTAAGGAATAGAAAGTCCATTTTGATTGTTTTTATCGACGATACGCCGTTGGCCTGTGCCTATGTAGAATAACTGGGTTGCCTTCTGATTATCATCCTCACAGGCCAATGTTTTATCTATCTCATGACTAGACCAGTCTCTTTCAGAAGCTGGATGCAGGCTTGCCCAGAAGTCATGGGTTTCCTTCTGTAAAGATCCTAACTCTTTTGACTCAGAAAAGGTCTTGTAAACTAAGGTTGTTCCTGCCCGGCTACAACCAACGACGAATATAGGCTGGTTAAGGGTCACGGGGGAAATGGCAAAGCGTACCTTTCGGGCTGTCGATCTTGCTAACGCTTCATAGTGTCTAGCTGTTTTGTTAACTTTATTAAAAAAATCGTTCATTTTATTGCCCTAAAAAGAAACCCTCTATCCATCAAAAGGGCTTAGCTCGCCAGTTTGCCTTTATAACAACAAACCTCGAATATCACTTAATAGAGCCACCAATTCCGTCATATAACGCCCTGCGTCGCCGCCGTTGACGACACGGTGATCATAGGAGAGAGACAAGGGCAGCATGTTTCGTGGCACAAATTCGCTGCCGTTCCATTGTGGTTTAATCTGGGCTTTGGAGACACCCAGTATTGCCACCTGAGGAGTGTTCACTATCGGTGTGAAACCCTGTCCGCCTATTGCCCCTAAACTTGAAACTGTAAAACAGCCGCCCTGCATTTCATTGACGGTGAGCTTTCCATCGCGGGCCTTGGCCGCCAGCAGAGCAATTTCTTCGGCCAGCTCCCATAGGCCTTTTTTATCGACATCACGAATCACTGGCACCATTAAACCTCGAGGGGTGTCCACGGCCATGCCAATGTGTAGATAATCTTTTTGTGTGTAACGAGTTCCGTCACTGTGTATGGAGCGATTCAAGACAGGATTGTGCGCAAGCGCCACTGCACAAGCCTTAAGAATGAAGGCAACAGGCGTCAATTTAATTTCGCGAGCCTCGCCTTCGGCTTTCAAGGATTGACGAAAGCTATCCAGCTGAGTGATATCAGCATCATCGAACTGGGTCACATGGGGCACATTCAACCAGCTGCGGTGCATATTGTTAGCCGTGAGCTTTTCAATTTTCGTCATCGCCACGACTTCGCAGTCGCCAAACTGGCTAAAGTCAGTATCGGGCACCGAGGGAATACCTGCCCCCCCTGCTTTAGCCGAAGAAGCACTTTGCTGAGTAAGGGTTTTGACATAGGTCTGAATATCTTCTTTCAGAATGCGGCCGCGAGGGCCGGTGCCCTTCACATTGGCGAAATCGACGCCCATTTCACGGGCTAACTTTCGCACGAGAGGACCCGCATATACGGTACTTTCGTCTGCCTTGGGCAACGAAGCAGTAACCGGCGCGTCGTCAGCGGCACCTGTCTTTTGCTGAGAGCCAGAGTCTTCTTCAACCTGTTCTTTATCCGCGCCGGGATCTGGAGTAGTCGCTTCGGTACTGGACGCTTCGGAATTAGATGTATCAGAGCTGGAAGCTTTCGATTCATCGCCAGTTTCAGAAGATTTACCGGCAGATTCAGAGGGCTGCGGCTCTTCATCTTGCGTTTTGTCCTCTGCAGTATCATCGCTGCTTTCAGCAACCTCTAACTCCACCAGAGGTACACCTTCCTCTTCAATTTTATCGCCTTCTTTGACCAGTACTTTTAACACTTTACCCGCTAATGTCGCGGGAATTTCCAACGTCGCTTTGTCTGACTCCAGCACGACCAATGTCTGTTCAACCTCAATGCTGTCGCCTACGGACACAGACACTTCAATCACTTCAACTTCTTCAGCACCACCTAGATCGGGTACAACAATAACTTCGCTAGCCACACCTTATCCTCTTAGTTTTCTATTGGCTGTACTGTCTGATTCGAATAGCCAACACTATAAAAGTACCGGATCAATTTTACTGGCATCAATACCTAAAGTGTCGATGGCCGAGCTAACCACCTCTGCCTTTAACTGACCTTGCTTATACAAGCCATACAAAGCGACTACCGCAATATAACGTCGGTCGACTTCAAAGAAATTACGCAGTTTTGCCCGCGTATCACTGCGACCAAAACCGTCGGTACCAAGGGTGAAAAAATCTGTCGATATAAAAGCACGCAATTGCTCGCTATAAGCTTTCAGGTAATCTGTTGCCACCACTACAGGGCCATCGTGCCCAGCCAATTGTTGGCTAATATAGGGCACTCTCTCTTCTTCGAGGGGGTTCAGTACATTCCAGCGCTGACAGCTTTGTCCCTCACGGGCCAGCTGATTAATACTCGGTAAACTCCAGACATCGCTGCTAATGCCAAATTCATCGCTGAGTAAATCAGCCGCTGCTCTGACTTCATTAAGAATTGTCCCCGAACCCATCAGCTGAACTTTTTTGGCAGGCTTATTCGCTACTTTTTTGGCCTTAATCTCTTCGAGAAAGTACATACCCTGAATAATGCCCTCTTCAACGTCTGCGGGCATTTCTGGGTGGTGGTAATTCTCATTCATCGTGGTGATGTAGTAGAAACAATTCTCTTTGGCCTCAAACATACAACGCAAGCCATCCTGAACTATAACTGCCAACTCGTAGCTGTAAGTCGGGTCGTAACTGCGACAATTGGGGATGGTATTCGCCATCAAATGACTATGCCCGTCCTGATGCTGCAGACCTTCACCATTGAGCGTAGTGCGTCCGGCAGTCGCACCAATCAAGAAGCCCCGCGCCTGAATATCACCGGCCGCCCAGGCCAGATCACCAATACGTTGGAAGCCAAACATTGAGTAAAAAATATAGAAGGGGATCACCGGGCAATCATAATTGCTATAAGCCGTGGCATTGGCAATCCATGCCGACATTGCACCGGCTTCGGTCAAACCCTCTTCCATAATTTGACCTTTCTTATCTTCTTTGTAGTACAGCATTTGACCGGCGTCGTGGGGCTCGTACCGCTGACCGGCAGAAGAGTAAATGCCTAACTGGCGAAACATACCCTCCATCCCAAAAGTACGCGCTTCATCAGGCACGATGGGGACAACACGTTGACCAATTTTTTTGTCTTTCACCAGGGTCGATAAGATTCTCACAAAGGCCATAGTAGTGGAGATTGAGCGCTTGCCTGTGCTCTCTAACTGCTTGGAAAAATCGCTTAATGGCGGTACCTCCAAAGCGTTGAAGTCAGCCTTACGTGCCGGCAAATAACCACCCAGCTCAGCTCGCTGTTTGCGCAGGTAAATCAGTTCGGGGCTGTCTTCTGGGGGCCGATAATAGGGCACGTCGACCAGCTCTTCGTCACTGATAGGCAGGCCATAGCGGTCGCGAAAATTTTTCAAGCTTTGCATATCAAGCTTTTTAATAGAATGGGTGTCGTTGGCCGCCTCGCCCGATTCGCCCATACCATAACCTTTGACGGTCATCGCCAGAATCACCGTCGGTTGCCCCTTGTTTTCGGCGGCTTCGGCGTAGGCGGCATAGACTTTATAAGGATCGTGGCCGCCGCGATTGAGATACATAATTTCGTCATCGCTGAGATCAGCAACCAGCTCTAGTAATTCGGGATATTTACCGAAAAAATGCTCACGCGTGTAAGCCCCGCCCTTGTACTTGTAGTTCTGCAGTTCACCATCACAGACTTCGTCCATACGCTTTTGCAGCAGGCCGGTGGTGTCTTTTTCAAAGAGAGAGTCCCAGTGGCGACCCCACACAACTTTGATCACATGCCAACCGGCGCCGCGGAAGACACCTTCGAGTTCTTGAATAATCTTGCCGTTACCACGCACTGGGCCGTCGAGACGCTGTAAATTACAGTTCACGACAAAGGTAAGGTTTTCGAGGTTCTCACGACCTGCCAGCGAGATGGCCCCCAGAGATTCCGGCTCATCGCATTCACCGTCGCCGAGGAAGGCCCAGATTTGCCGGTCACCCCGCGGTGCCAGCCCTCGCGCCGAAAGATAGCGCATCACATGAGCCTGATAAATTGCCTGTATTGGCCCCAGGCCCATCGACACCGTGGGGAACTGCCAATAGTCTGGCATCAGCCAGGGGTGGGGATAGGACGACAAACCCTGGCCGTCAATCTCGCGACGAAAGTTATCGAGTTGATTCTCGTCGAAACGGCCTTCAAGGAAGGAGCGAGCATAAATACCGGGGGCAGAGTGGCCCTGAAAATACACCAAATCGCCCAACTGTTGTTCAGTATTGGCACGGAAAAAATAATTAAAGCCTATTTCGTAGAGGGTTGCCGCTGACGAGAAGGTGGCAATATGCCCGCCCAGTCCCTCTCCGTCTTTGTTTGCTCGCATTACCATGGCTAGGGCATTCCAGCGGATAAGAGAGCGAATGCGACGTTCCATAAACAAATCGCCGGGCATACGCTTTTCACGAGTTGGCGACAAGGTATTCCTGAAAGGCGTTGTAATTGCCCGAGGCGGGGATAGGTCGTAGTCGTACGCTTGATCGACTAACTGCTTGAGAAGGAAAACTGCGCGCTCTTCACCCTGATTTTTAATAACCGCATCAAGGGCGTCGAGCCATTCCTGTGTTTCAATAGGGTCTTCATCAATCCATCCCCTCGTTTTTACCAAGTTCTGATCCTTCTCACTCATAGTAGGGCTTCTCTAATATCGTCTTTACACATGACACCCTCACAATACCACTAATGGAGGTTACTGCAAATCCAGTGTCTTTTAGCATTAATTCACACCAAGACCCTATCGGGGCAAAATGACATAGACACCTCAACAATCACCAATAGATGCAGAGAGCCCCTCAAAAATAGTAACAACTCATTGTTTATAAAGAGCTATTTTTGAAAAAAACTAATCACGCTTATTGAGGATAATGATAATACCCTTCACTGCCTGCCTTCAGTATTTGGTGATCAACACCCACGGCGACGCCCTTATTATCGCCCCCGTCCAGCGTTGTCACCCACAGAGCTCTGTTGCGCGTCTCCAGCAAGCGTTGATAAGCATCGAGCAGGTCTGCCTTGCTAACGGCCCGTACCTGAGCAGCTAATTGCGCCCTGAAATCAAACTCGTCAAAACCCAGTTGCAGCGACTCCCGATAACGCGCATTCAGCTCTGCCAGGCTTTTTGGCTCCTCTTCTACATTGACCAGTACCGAACGGCGATAACGCTCCAGCTCCTTTTCACTTAAGCTCTCAATCACTTTGCCAAAGCCGGAAATAAAGCCGTTGATTTCAGTGCGCAGTTGTTGCGCACTAACGACGGGCGATTGAATATAGAACATGAGGCCTGGCACCCGCTGGCGGTGAGCTACACGACTACCCACTACATAGCCAAGCTTTTTCTCAGTGCGCATATCACTGTAAAACGGCGCGGATATCAGGGCATCCAGCACTGCTACCTGAGCGCGCTCTTGCAAACTATCATTGTCGCCTTGAATATAGAGCACAGCACTACTGTCACTGTGCTCGACAGGAATCTGGCGCAACACAGCCTCTTTTGAGGGCTTTAATTTAAGAACGGAATAGTCGAGCTCGAGATCACCTTCACGTCCCAGCTGCAATCGATTGAGCAGATTCAAGCTCATCTCTCTGGCCACTTCAGCACTCAGCACGCCACCAGCATAAAACAAGCCATGTCCCTTATTGAACAGTGCGCCAGAGAAATCTTTCATTTCATCCATCGTCACCGTTTCCAGCTGCTCAGACAAGCCAATAACACGACAATTGCCACGTAACAGGGGGTCAAGTTCAGCAAATACCTGACGTATAGGCCACTGCTTTAAGCTATTGCGACCCTCCCGCACCAATTGCTCTTTAACACGTTG
The DNA here is from genome assembly GCA_913058345.1 of uncultured Gammaproteobacteria bacterium. Lineage (GTDB taxonomy): Bacteria > Pseudomonadota > Gammaproteobacteria > Pseudomonadales > Porticoccaceae > Reddybacter. The sequence goes on along the minus strand of CAJXQR010000005.1, from coordinate 233,432 downwards.
AAAGCGCGTTTCATCCCACTCGGGGCTGGCCATCACCTGGAGTATGCGGTCTAACAACACCGGCTGCTTGTCAGCGTAGCCAGTAATGGCGATTACGATGCCATTACTCCAACGGGACAGATCATAATGGAGGCCCGCCAAACGGGCAGCGTACAAACCGGCATCGAGTTGATCCTCAACAAGGGCTGTATACAGCTCTGCCATGGCCTCCGATCGGCAGCTCGACATCACAGGAATAGCGAGTTGCGCTGAAAAACTCGCCCGTGGGCTAGCAAATTGCGTATCGGCGTAATACCAAAGAGCGGCATTTTCAGTTCGCTCCAAAGATAAGCGGACTGGGTTTGCCCGCGCACCGCCCTTACCACTGAGGGGAAATTGAGTCGGCAAAAAAGCATTCGGTTTTGGCAAGCTCAATCTAGCCGCACGAGGTGATGGCGATGTACTTCCACGCCCAACCGACGCTTTATCCGTCAAAACCCTATAAGGGGCGTCATACCATTGAGACGCTTTGTCGCCAGGCGGCAGTTCTGGAGCCACCCAGCTCACGAGAGCGTTATCGGGGTGCAAATAGCCCGCAAATTGTTTGATTAAAGCCTCATCAAAATCGTCGTACAAAAAATGACCGCGCAGTACTTCCTGCGGTGGATACCCTTGCAGAGCGACGCTCAGGCTCTGAACATAGGAGGAAGCCGACGTTTTTTCCAGAAAACGAAAAGCGCTATGTCGCAGTGCAGTCAACTCATCATAACGCCAGGTTGTAATCCCTTTCTGTGTGGTCAACTGTAACCATTGATAAAAAACTTCGAGCACCTGTTGGCGTTTGTCGATGCCCTGGGGGGTAAGCCCGATGGTGATCGCGAAAGCTGCACCTTCGCGAGAATCAAAGGCGGGGCCTGCACTTAAGCTTTCAACCAGGCCCTGATCTTTCATCACGGCGAGAAAACTACCTTCACTCTCGCCACCGAGCAAATGGCCAAGAAATAAGAGCGGCCCTTGGCGCCAATAGGCTTTGGCAGATGGTACTGGAAATAACAAACTTAATTCACGCTTTTCTTTTTCCGGTGTTATCGTCACCTGCATGGGCAGGTCACCCGCAACAAAGAGCGGCTCGTCCGATACCTCAATTTCCGTATTGCGATTAACCACTGCACTGAAGCGCGTTTTTACTGCAGCCTCTAGTTGGTCTAAGGACTCGTTACCGAGCACTACCAGGCTCATCAAATTGGCCGAGTAATAGCGTTCATAAAAGGCGAGCAGATCGGGTCTTATGGGTTGCTCATCATCATTAATCAGTGTTTGCAGATTGCCGACGGAGAACTTTGCCAGTGGGTGCTTGGGGTTTAGCAGCTCAGACAAAACGTCCCATTCACGGCGACTGTCGTCTTTTATTTTTAGTTGGTACTCAGAATCGACTGCATGGCGCTCTCGGTCGACATATTTGGTGTCAAAACGCGGGGCAACAAAAAACTGTGCAAAGCGATCGAGCGCATCAAAGAGATAAGCCGAATCAACATCAAAGAAATAGTTAGTCTGTTCAAGGCTGGTATAAGCGTTGTGCCGGCCACCGTGCTTACTAATATAAGCCTGATATTCACCGGCCTCGGGATATTTTTCGGTACCTAAAAAAAGCATGTGTTCAAGAAAATGGGCCAGACCCTCTCTATCGGCTGGATTTTGAAAACTACCCACGTGAACGTTAAGTGAAGCAGCACTTTTTTCCGCCTTAGGGTCGGAAATCAGTAACACTTTCATTTTATTGTCGAGTTGGAAATAGCGGTATTGACGCTCGTCATTAGGGCTGCGCAGCACTGCCACGTCACCGCCCTCCTCAGCACCACCCTCTTGCCACCAGCGCGCTTGGTCCGCATTAGATCCGGCCTGAGCAAACACGCTAGCCAGCAGTAGAGTAACAATAAAAAACAAACGCGAAGTATCAACACGTGACATAGAGTGAGGCATAGACAAATTCCTGGATCAGACTAAAAATTGTTAATAAGGGGTGAAAATTCTAAAAAAAGCCCCCGAATTAGTCAGACAACAACTCTGGCGATTCATTGCGTGGCCAGGCGTTATAAAGCGCCTTGACTAAGGTCGCCAGAGGAATGGCGAAGAACACCCCCCATAAACCCCATAAACCGCCGAAGACAAGTACTGCGAGAATAATCAAAATGGGATGGAGGTTCACCGCCTCTGAAAACAGCAGGGGCACAAGCACGTTGCCATCAATGAATTGGATCACGCTATAAGCGAAGAAAAGCCAGAAAAAGTCGCCACCCCAGCCCCACTGAAACAAACCGACTAACACAACCGGCACGGTAACCACGGCGGCGCCGATATAGGGAATCACCACCGACAGACCAACCATCAAAGCCAGCAACGCCGCATAATTAACGCCCAGCAACACAAAGCAGATATAGGTAGCAGCACCCACCAGTGTCACTTCTAGGGCCTTGCCGCGCACATAGTTAGCGATTTGAACGGTCATTTCGCTCCAGACTAATTTCATCACCGGGCGGCGTTCGGGCAACAACGTGGTCGCACTGTGCATTAACTGCTCACGGTCTTTGAGCATAAAAAAAACGAGTAGGGGGACCAACACTAAATACACCAACACCATCATTACACTGGGAAATATACCCATCGAAAAGCCCAGTGCCGCTTCGGCAAACTGAGCCGATTCCTGCTGCGCGTAAACAATAAACTCATCCAGGCGAGCCTCCGAAATTAAGCTTGGATAGCGTTGGGGCAGCATTAGTACAGCCTCCTGCCATTGCTTCATCATTCCCGGCACAGACTGCAACAAACGACTCAACTGCTCAATAACAATGGGGAAAAGGAAAATGACGACCAATAGAAACAAACTGATAAAGCCACTAAAGACAATCGTTACTGCCAGCAAGTGGGGTATTCGCCAACGCTTCAGTAAATTAACAACGCCCTGTAACAGAAAGGCCAACACCACTGCCGCCAGAAAAGGCGCCAACACCTGACCCATGGTGACGATAAGCAGTAGTGTGATGGCGATCAAAATCACCAACAGTACTGCCTCTTCATCAGCGAAATAGCGGTTAATCCAGCTATCAACAACCTTCCACATACTTTATCCTTTTATTCACGGTTTAAGACCTCACCCGCATAGCCCGCCCGTGACGACTGAACTGCGGCACATAATAATAGTCGAAGCCTTCACTCTCGATACGTTAAACTGCAAAAACCGGTTTTATATAGGTTTCTCAACCTTTCTCAATAATGAGAAATGGAGTGAAGCCTCTACCAGGGATGCTTGAGTATAGTGCTATTTTCCTACCAAAAGTTTTGCCTCAGCTTGATCAGCATTATTTGCCTTGCGCTGTTTCCGATCACCACCAGCAAAAAGGCCAGCGCCAATGAGATCAAGCTGCCCATGCTGGGCGACACGACGTCTGGTATTGTCTCCCTTCGACAAGAACACGAGCTGGGGCGCGCCTGGCTAAAAATGTTCCGTAGCCGCGTCGACACTCTCGACGATCCGCTAATGCAAAACTATGTCGAAAACCTGATTTACCATTTGGCCAGCCATAGCGAAATGCTGGACCGACGCCTCGAACTTATTGTCATCAATAACCCAACCATGAATGCCTTTGCCGTACCCGGTGGCGTCGTTGGCGTACACACAGGCCTGTTCCTGTACGCTGAAAACGAAGCACAACTCGCCTCGGTACTGGCCCACGAATTGGCTCACCTCAGCCAGCGCCACTTTGCCCGTAATCTGGCTAACCAGAAAGCCAGTTCTTACACCACCATGGCAGGCATGTTAGTGGGGCTAATTCTTGCCGCGACGGTGGGTGGCGATGCCGGGATGGCAGCTATGACGATGTCCCAGGCCTCCGCTATCGACAGTGGTCTGCGCTTTTCTCGCCAGTACGAGCAAGAGGCCGACCGATTGGGCATCGACACCCTCTACCGCGCCGGAATGGATCCCAATGCCGTACCTGCCATGTTCGAGCGCATGCTCGCTGCGACACGCTATATTGGTCGTCGCCCGCCTGAATTTCTGCTGACTCACCCCCTGTCAGAAAAACGCGTCGCCGATGCCCGTGGCCGTACTAGCCAGCTTCCTCCCCGCTACTACCCCGATAATCTCGACTACTACTTAATTCGCGCGCGTGCCTTGATTGCCATCGATAGTAATGCTCAGCGCTCCATCAACCGTTTTAATAATGAACTCCAGGGACATTCATTATCGACGGAGGGCGCCACCTATGGTCTTGCACTGGCTCAGTCGGCGGCAGGTCGACACGTGAAGGCCCGAGAAACCCTTCAGAGCCTGCTCGACAAAGAACCCCAGCGTTTCATTTATCAATTTGCCAGTATCGAGCTAGAACGTGCCAGTGAAAATTACGATCAAGCCTTTGAGGCCATCGAGAAGCTGAGCCGAGACCACCCCAATAGTTACCCATTACAAACCGAATTGGCTAAAACTTTATTGCAAAACCGACAATACGCCCAGTCCGAACAAGTCTTAGAAAAGCTGGCTAAAGCGCGACCAAGCGACCCCAATATATGGTTTGAGCTCGCCGAAACCAGTGGCCTGGCAGGTGATATACCCGGCGTACATATTGCCCGAGCGGAGTACTACATACTAACCGGCATTTTTAGCAAAGCGAGAGAACAATTACGCTACGCAAAAAGATTAGTGCGTCAAGACTTCAAGCTGACCGCCATGATCGATCAACGTTTGGTTGATTTGGAAACGCTGGAAGCAAGCATGAAAAAACTTTAAGCAGCCTCTGTTTAGGTTTTAAACCAACAGGAGAATACAAAATTGCTCTCCGCAGCCATGCAGAAACCAAACCACACATCAAGACGAAAACCTGTTACGACGACTGCAGTGGTGGCAAATACTCTCGAACCCTATCGGGATAAAAGCCCACTACATACGCCCTGCAAGTGTGCCAAAAAGCCGACATCAACAGTAAAGCCCCACCGATCGTCAATGCCGCAAAGGCAAAACTAAGACTGACAACGCCGTATTCCTGCAACAGTGTATTGAACGCGTAAAGCACATAGGCAAGTGCTGACACCATCATCGCACGACGATCAATACTGATAGATAACAATGCAATAGAGGCATAAAGCACGATGATCACTAATACTGTACTCAAGCCCATGCCTTGATCAAAAGCACCCAGTAATAGAAACACAGGGTGTACTAACAGCGGAGCGGCAACAAGGTGCAACCAAAAGGCGACGTCGGAACGGCGGGTTTGACGTCGCGTGTCAGAAGCATCCCAGCGCATACCAATAATGAAAACCATTACTCCGCCCAAAAAAACCATTAAGCCTCGCCAGTCTTTAGCTGTCGGAAAGATGCTGGAAAATAATGCAACAACAGCGAAGACCAAAACGGCCATACCCGCCGCCACAGTAATAGGCACGTTGAAGCGAAGCCAGTGTAGCCATGCCGCTGCTCCGCCCATAGCACAGCCCAAACCCACACTGACCTGTTGGCTAAAACCGACACTTTTAGCCAACATGACGCAGCCAAACACCACACCACCAACAAAGGCCAAGAGAAGAACAATAGAAGGGAGAGCCATGCGTCGCACGCGAGCGAAATATTCCGCCAGGCCCCAGGCGCTCGCCCCTTGCAAAAAAGCACCAAACCAGAAAGCAACCGTTGCGCCAATCCAGTTAACGGAAACCAGTAGTAAAATGCAGGCAATAACCACGAAAACATCGTTAAAACCGGTCAGAAAACGAAAGTGCTCCTCATCAGCAACAGACGATTGCCGCAATTCGTCGACGTGCTGACGGAAAGCAGCCGCGCTCGCTTCACTCAACACTCCGGCTTTAACTGCCGAAGCCAAATCTTCATCGCTATACATGGTACCCCTTGTCAACATAATGGCGTTCGTTTGTGCAAGCCCCCAACCTACCTTGTACCAATTAGCGCAATATTAGCTAGTCCAATACTCATTAGCCCAACCCTAATGAGTCCTGTGCAGTACTAACACCGCAAGGCGATATACACCATTGCTTCTCGACCATTAAGTGAGCAAACCATCATAATCACAGCCCAAGTCTCCTTACCTACGCACTTCACCGAGAGCTTGCAGAGTTGCTCTTTTTCGACTGCCAACCACCGACACTACCCGCCTGTAGAATGGGACTGGCTTCGTGGACATTGCCCACGATACGGTCTTAATGATGCCTCCTTACCCACATACCTGGCGGAGTGCCCTTCTCGCCAAAGGGCTGAATAGCCGTCGATCGACTACCCACCGGCAGGTCATCACTACATTGCAGATGAACAGCTATTACTTTATCTCCGTCAAAGCCTCTGCAACTGATTGCTGTAGATTGATGACATTGCTGCCGATCAGATCGTGAATCATCACTCACTCCAAGAACCAAGAGACAGCCATTGCGTCACCATGGAGCTACCACTAGCACCGAGGCTCTTATGCCACAATCCTGCAGCATTGTTATGGTTTTTCTCAGTTAAAGTATCATTTACAATGCAAAGCAGGCACAGGTATGCATAAAATAACCAGTATTTATCACCAGTTAATCAAACAGATTTCGTTCACCTCGTGTGCGCGGTTTTTCGGCTTGTCGCGCTGAGTACCTTGCGCCATAATTGTGCGCTAGCGCCAGTTAAGGCGTCATTTTTCTATGTCTTCCACCACACACCCTCTTTTTATTGGCCCCTTATGAGCATTGCAATTAAATCTGTTGTTTCCATGCATTACACCTTGACCGATGAACACGGCGAGGAAATCGATGCTTCGACCGAACACGAGCCTCTAGTCTATCTACACGGCGCAGGTAATATCATCAAGGGGCTAGAACTTGCTCTACTGGGTAAGGACGTTGGAGACCGGGTGCAGGTGACGATTGCCCCGGAAGACGGCTATGGAGAATTTATCAATGAACTGGTGCAGCATGTCCCTCTGTCGGTATTTGGCGACGAAGATAAACCCGAAGTGGGTATGCGTTTTACGGCAGAGACAGAAAATGGACCACTGTCGGTATTGGTGACAGCCATTGATGGCGACCAGGCCATACTTAATGGCAACCACCCACTGGCTGGTAAGACCATTACCTTTGATGTCACTATTGATAGTATCCGCGAAGCGACAGCGGAAGAGCTCGCCCACGGCCACCCCCATAGCACCGGTGGTTGTGGGCATCACCACTAATTGTCATAGTAATAACTCGAGCGTGGCTATCCATAGCCCTGCTCGACGTGTAAAATCCCTCGCCAGTACGGTCCAGCACTGAACTGTACTGGCGCAATAAATCGTCGCAACACCTTAGTTTACACGCTTGAATCAAGAGGCCTTATCAGAAAGATCAGTGCCTTTTCCATCCTCTGTCAAGCGCCCCAGATAAGTACTCCGGTTACGATAAGCACCTTGGTATTTACAATAATATTCCGACGCTAGCCCCTTTTGTAGGGCCGCTGGCGACTAGATAGTCAGTGCCTCAAAACGTGGGGTAATGGCTCGACACATAGGACAGATTCATGACATTTGACACCCTCGGCCTCTCCGAGCCCCTGCTGCGTGCTGTTAAAGAAAAAGGCTACGATAAGCCCTCACCAATTCAGGCGAAAGCAATTCCCGCGGTTCTCGATGGCCACGACCTAATGGCAAGTGCACAAACGGGCACCGGGAAAACGGCTGGTTTCACGCTGCCGCTGCTGCACCTGCTGGCCGACAAGCCCGCTGCCAACAGCAACCGCACTCTGGCATTAGTAGTGACACCCACCCGTGAACTCGCAGCACAAATACACGAGAGCGTGCTCGACTACGGCAAGCATCTCAACCTGCGCTCCACAGTGGTTTTTGGCGGTGTAAAAATAAACCCTCAAATGATGAAGCTACGTCGCGGTGTCGAAATACTGGTCGCCACCCCCGGCCGCCTGCTCGACCTGCACAAGCAAAACGCCATCAACTTTAACGACGTAGAAGTACTGGTACTCGATGAAGCCGATCGCATGCTCGACATGGGTTTTATTCACGATATTAAGCGTATTATTTCGCTGATGCCTAAAAAGCGTCAAAACCTGCTCTTTTCCGCGACCTTTTCCAATGATATCCGCCACCTTGCCCGAGGCCTGTTAAATAATCCCGTAGAAATTGATGTGGCACCACAAAACACCACAGCCACCAAGGTGGAGCAAAAGATTCACCCCGTCGACAAAGGACGTAAGGCAGCCCTGCTCAGTCATCTGATTCGCCACGAAGGGTGGCACCAAGCTTTAGTCTTTAGTCGTACCAAACACGGTGCTAATAAACTGGTTAAATTGCTTGAGCGTGACGACATCCATGCCGCAGCCATTCACGGTAACAAAAGCCAGGCCCAGCGCACCAAGGCCCTGACTGAATTCAAGAAAGGCAAGGTACAAATACTGGTCGCGACCGATATTGCCGCACGGGGTATTGATATTGACCAACTGCCTCAGGTCGTTAACTTCGACCTGCCGAACGTACCCGAGGATTACGTACATCGAATTGGCCGCACTGCCCGCGCGGGATCCAGCGGGCATGCCGTATCGTTAGTCAGCGCCGATGAAATCAAACAACTGAGCGATATTGAGCGCCTGATTAACAACAAAATCCCCCGCGAAGAGGTTGAAGGCTTTGAGCCCGACCACGCTCTGCCCGAATCGCGCTCAGGCCACCGACCCACACGCAGTGCGCAGCCACGCCGTAGCTCTCAGGGAAATCGCAACGGTCAGGGCCGCAACCCCCGCCATTCAGACAACAAACCCGCTGGTAATGGTGGGCAGCGCCGACGAACCAGTCAGCAACGCGCTGGCAATGGCAATGGCAATGGCAATGGCAATGGCAATGGCAACTCTAACGTCAGAAGTGCCAACGGCAATAACCAACGTCCAAGTAATAACGGCAATAATCAGCCCCGGCCTCAAAAGGCGAGTTCGGGTAACCTGATAGAACCAGAGCGCGTTGTACGATCCGGCAATCGCTAACGCGTCTACCCGCATTAAAAAAGCCCCTGTTCGCAAAACGACAGGGGCTTTTTAAGTCCACTCGCTAAATAAAAGTGGCATGACAACCCGCTAAAATTAAGCCAAAGATCAAGCTACCCTGGCGCTGTTATCCCATTTCTTTAGCACTGGCAACGCACCTTCGGCAAAGGTCGTCATGCTTTTTTTGCAATAGTCATAATCCATACCCGCATAGGTAAAGAAGCAGTTCATCTCAAAGTTGCCGATAATATCTTCAATGCCTTTTAGCTTTTCCAGACACTGGTCGGGTGTTCCGTAGATTTGTTGTTCGACATATTGTTCGGTAACACGGTCTGCGTCTGCGCGCATAGCGACCGATGACTGGGCATAGTGCTCATAACCTTTAATGTCATCGAAATGTTCGCCCTTCATCTCATAGTGACGCATGGCCGACTCCCAGTAATCACCCATGTATTTATACGCCATATCTTTTGCACGACCGGGGTCTTTATCACAGACAGTAAAAATATTGGCTGAAACCGGTGGTGCCACCGAGCCGTGATTCTCCAGATAAAGTTCACGATAGAGTTCAATATCTTTCGCCCGCTGCGCCCAGGGGCCAACGGCAAAGGTCATAAAACGACCACCCAGGCGGGCTGCATGGGGGACGGTATCGGGAGACATCGAAACGATATAGGTTCTATCTTTAAAGCTTTTAAAAGGTTCGGGGCGAATATCGCGACGGGCCTGTTTAAAAAACTGACCGTCGTGGGCTTCCATCGTACCGGACTCGAGAGCATCGAGAATCATCTGTGCCGACTCATTGAAGCGCTCTCGGGAAGAATCCATATCGATACCAAAGCCATCGTATTCGACCCTCGCCAAACCGCGGCCCATACCGATAAGGGCACGACCATTAGACATATTGTCGAGCATCGACATATCGGTAGCAACACGCAGAGGGTCTTTGTGCCAGGGCAAAATAATCGCCGCAGTACCGACCTTAATGGTACTGGTCTGGCCGGCCATAAAGCTTAAAAACTGCATGGTATTTGGGCACATGGTGTAATTGGTGAAATGGTGCTCAACGCCCCAGATTGAGTCAAAACCCAGTGGTTCAGCAAGCCGGGCAATCGCCAGCTCATTTTGATAAACATCCAGATCGGACAGAGGTTGATTGTGACTACTCTGAAAGGCCATAACAACGCCAACATCCATAATATTTCTCCTATTTATTGTAGTTAGTGGATTTAATGAATATGCTTTTTTGATTCTGCCATACTTCAGCGAAGGGCTCACCTTTCTTAACCCGGCCAGCTCCTGAATACTATCCACACAAGTCGGCTGCCATACTCTCCAGAGTTCGTTACACTAAGCATTAGCTTTTTCCACCAAGTTAGCGAAACGGCAACTAGTCACAATCATTTTTAATGGAGTTTTCAGTATGTCCCTTTCCTCAATTGACCTCATTAACAACTTTGAAATGTATTTCGATGGCAGCGATATGACTAACGCCAGCCTTTATCTCTGCATTGATTCAAGCGTTGGCGATAGCGCAGCTCAGACAATTATTGAGTCAATGCGTGCTAGCGGACTCTGGTCAGCCGATACGGCAAAAACCGTGCCTGCTGAACATAAACTGATGTATGTCGAGCAAATGAAATTTATCGGCTATGTGTCGGGGACAATTGATGGCAAAGAATTTTACGCATCGGCTTATGATCACGAAAAATTCCCCTACAATGCTGGCCGCTGGGAAGAGTGGAAACGTTTTATCGCCGCAAATTATTAATATTTCAAACGAATTTTAGTCTACATGTACAGGCAAAACAGCTTGTTATGTCTGTACTTTCAATAACAACTGTTTAACCAGCACCCAGCTAAGAAGTAGTCGGCACAAACCATTGATGCCTACGAACCCACCCCAGCAAAAGAGCCTATAAAGACCACTGGAGGTGGGTTATCGAAAATCAACCTCAATTGAGTCTTCCGACAAACTGGCCATTTACGATTGGTGTGAAAAAGACAGATGCACATCAAACCCCGTGATTACCCATATAGGCGGGGGTGCCCTCATTGTTTTTTAACTCCTGCCTGATTCACGAAATCTTCCGAGAGTTGCTTTCAGGTCACACTACGCTGATAGTTAATGGCAGCATTTCCGATGTTTTATGGCGTAGATGGCGACCTCATGCTTTCGAATATTTGGAAGGCCAATACAAGAGAGCTTCGCTACAATTTCCCGTCTTTCGAATAGCATCGCTAAACACGCATTTGACAGAAGCAGCAAGCCACGACAGCTTAAGCGGCATCATCTTCTTCCTTTAGAGCTATGCTGACAAGTTTATGAACTAATGGCGAAACAACAAGTATTGTTGGAAATGCAATAGTAAATGCAAAAACCCAAGCTTTTAGCCAAATATAAATAATGTTGCTGACCAGACCCACATTAAAAATACTGATGACCAAAGACATGATGCATGACATTATTAATGACATGAAAAAAGAAAATACAATTTTATGATGTTTACGATCAATCATTTATTTTATTTCTCTAGAATATATGACTCTTTAAGGCCCCAATAGCCACAGTGAAAAGGCTGTATTGAAAGAGCCGCAATGAAAGGTGAGATTAATGAACCCAGCTCTATTTCCAGCCCCTACTTGTGGTGGGCGGGTTTTCGTTGCTCTGTATGATCAAACTGACACTGTTTGCTCTCAGACCCTTAAGCGATAAAGTGAACCCAGGGCCTGTAGCAGCGGGTATTCAGCTAAGTAGCCCCATGGACACCCACGGGAATATTGACCAGTTCAGTAGGACTTAAACGCTAAATTGACCTCCAATTTCAATTTTAACAATTGAAGGCATTTGCACCTCGAATGTAACAAGGGTTAGATAGTAATACAAACACCAACGCTAACTAAAGAAACAATGAAAGGCAAATCGTCGTAAATGTCGACAAGCCTTCCAAGAGCATCTCTATTATAAATCTGCGACGCATGGGCAAAAGGAGAATACCTCGGTAACCCCCCATCAGAATAAAACGTTGAGTCGCGGTAGTAAAAATCTAAAACTGACCAGAACCCAGATTGAGGCCGCCGGCAGTTATGACTACAACACCAGTCTAGCCCGCGGCAAAAAGTTGATAGCAGTACTTATTGCACGGGCTGTTATTGGTAAAAACAAGCAGACTCGACACACCTCTGATTTCCATACTGGACACTAAATGAATGACTGTAGTCAACGGCTCTCTTTCCATGACAGTGATTGCTTAGCCATGCGCTAATTTGAGACCGACAATACCGGCACATATCAGCCCTATGCTCACTAATTTAAGCGTATCAGCGGATTCACCAAATAATAATATGCCCAAAAGAGCTGTACCTACGGCCCCAATGCCCACCCAGATTGCATAAGCGGTGCCGACAGGTAATGTTTTCAAAGCCAAGCCTAACAACAGAAAACTGGTAACCAACGAAAAGACCGTACCGACCGTAGGCCAGAGCTTTGAAAAGCCATCGGTGTACTTTAACCCGATGGCCCAGCTAATCTCCAAAAGACCCGCCACCAACAACATGACCCAACTCATACACAGCTCCCAGTTAGCTTTGGGGCCGTCCCCTAACAAAATCGAGAGGTAAGGTCGTCCTTACTTCGAAGGTGGTACCAGGCTTTTCATGGGCAACGAAGTAGATAGCACTTCTTAATGCTGCATAAGAAAGCGCAGCGGCCGCCCTCGCGTGGGAGCACGGGGGCCGCGGAACAGGGTCTCCCAGTCCTCGACCATGAAAGCTTGCGGCTCATAACAGTCAGTGTCTAATTGATAGGTTTTTCGTGAGCTTCTCATCGAAAAGACAGCGTTGCCATAAACGAATAGCGGCCGTATCTAAGTCATATTCCATCTTTATGCCCTAATACCTGCATTGAAGCGCTTTTGCGGAACATGCACAGTATCCAAAACAAAAGCCCTGCAGCAATAATTTCTTAGTTTACCTGATATTCAATCATCGCGGCGATCGGAAAGAATCTTGCCGCTGGAAGGTTCAAGTTTTAATTCCCGAGCTTGATTGTCTTTATACGCTTCTACTTCCCATATACCATCGTCCAGTGATATTTCGGTAATCGGAGAGTAGCCCTGTTTTTCAAGCTCGTTAATAATTTCAACTAGCGGCTTTGCATTAGCCGGAGGTCGTTCGCCCGCAAAGACTTGAGAGAGTCCGAGCATAGATAATAAGGCAGTACTCGCTATTAATGTTGATGCCGTTTTAATCTTCATTAGCTTTTCCTTTTCAGTAGATATTTGAGTGAGCTATGTCGTCGACTTCAAGCCGACCCAAGTTGGACACCTAGGCGTGGCAGCTAGTTCCAGAGGAACCTTGCAGCGCTGTAGATAAACCAGGCACTATTGCAAGCTAAGCAGAGTAAAAATACATACCTAATGTTTATTTCTTATTTTTAAAAAGCCTCAATGACGAATCAGAATTTTTACAAGATATAATGTCTTGTACTCCCGCACTCGACCCACTATCAAACCATAGGGCTATATCGTTACATTTTCTATAAAATAGGCATCCTGGAAGAAAGACACGAAACTTTCCCTTGAAGTGTCATGTGTACGACTGAATGGGGCACTATAACAACTACTGAATTCATCAAGGTAAATTGCGCCGCGGAAGGACAGAATTGAAACTTCATTACTGGAAAGCCCATGTTGACGGAAAACAGTAAATCAGGTCTAAGGTGTTTAGCGTCAGACAAAAACGAGTAACGGTACGATCACCCTAAGTTACTAGACATAAGCACTAGAAATAACTTTATCCGTCATATCCGTTTGTTAGGTTTTTCATCTGATCATAAAAAGACTATTTAATGCATCCGTATATTTAATTACCCATTACAAACCTAGCGGCTAATAGACTTTTATACCTGCTTAAGGTTACCCGAGTACGAAACAATCAAACCAATTATGGGCATAAAAATTTCAACGTTGAAAACAAACAATCCATTTTCTTCAGTCTCAAAACTACGCCCTTTAGGCAAAAGAAAAGCTGGCAAGGGAATTCCAAAAATAGACCAGCGCCTAGGAACAAAAAATAATTTATCTTCCTCAACCACCAGCGCAACTGAGACATTTATAACGCCAAAGGTTTCAATCAACAAAAATTCATTTTTATCTTTACCTTTCCTTTGAAACGATGAAAAAACCTTGCCATTAAAGTTTCGAACCCAGCGTTCACAATGACCCTGCGGCGTAATTGACACCTCAACAGGTACATTATCTGCTGTGTGTGGGAAAGAAAAACACGTACAAATTATTTTGTTTAACAGCCCATCACCACGTCTAACATTTGCCAATCCACTCCATTGACTGACTACGGATTGACTATGTAACTCTTTAACTTTTTCTGGCAAAGTATCGAACGCTGAACCTAGCACACGTTTAAATATTAGCGGTGTTCTATCATCGCCCCTAAAGCCTGTATAAATTTGTTTCGCATCAAACAGATTATCATAGTCAGAAAGATCAAGAGCCTTAGCCCCAGAGCGAGCTCCTGTATCGGGCTGTTGGCCGTGCAAAAACTTTCTAATAATCGCTTCTATCGTCATTGATGGGATATAGGGACCATCATCTCCCTCTGCTAATAGATGCCAACTCTGCTCTATTCTTTCGCCATTCGCTATGCCTTCAGCATGGATGAACATGCCACCACGGTGTTCACCGAATTTAACCATATTTAAAACGATATAGAACAAGGTCGAGAAAGGGACTAAAGAAGGCAAATTGAACCGCGCACGCGCTTTGGCTAAAAGATTGAGCAATCGGTGAAGCGTTTCAGGTACTGGACCTGCACCCATCCATATATCCGTTAAGGTGGCGTGTTCTAGCGGTATAATTTGCAAGTCAGGCACATCGACTAGAGAATAGCGAATATTTCTAAGTGGCATTTTACCCGGCACAGCTACCGTATACCTGCAGCTTTCTGCAAGACCAACTCCATGTCCTATTTCGCCATTACGCTGAAGTGTAACGGGTTCGCCCGCATAACTGAGCACTGCTCTCATCACGTTTATGCCAACACCAGCATAAACAGACGGGGCTATTCCACCCCGCACTGACACAATATCCATCGACAAAGCCATGTCTCGTAATACAGCAGCAGTAAGTACGGGAAAGCTACTGACTCCAGATAAAACGAACACACCAGCAGATTGGGCTTGCTCATTAAATTGTGATAGCCCATAGACGAAATCGGCAGCATCCGCGAAATCCAGGTAATGCACACGTTCCGCTATGCAAGACTGAATGACACTGTAACAATCAGAGCCATAAACTTGAAATGGGCCAGAAGCATCAACAACAATGTTTGGTCGTTCTGTTGAAAGCACTTTGGCAATATCCCTGCGATCAAGCTGCATGGCCCTAACTTTTGCCTGACCTCTAAAAGCCGTACAAAATTTTTGGGCTTTAGATAAATGTCGGCCACAAACAATAATTTCTAACTCATTAATATCTGAAAGCAAGTCTATTAATCGCCCGCCAAATACACCGTATCCGCCGATAATCAATATTTTCATACACCGTCCTTTGTCGTAATTTACGATTTCCATTTCGAATCTTGCTCTGTACTAAGCTTTCAGAATCAAACCAGTCTCTGCACTGCTTATGACTTGACCATTGCCAAAATGGCAAGCCTGAACTGATCGACCTCTGTTTTATCACCTTCAATGAGATATAAAATGAGGATTTATCTCATCCCGGCAATGAAGAAAGAGTGACGTTATCGACCTTATCTCATCAAGGCCTTTCAATTCGCGCGATTGCGCGTATATCGGAACGCCATCACCCATGCTATACCGGGACCTGATCGCAATCGCTGTCATGTCACCGATGATGCTTTACCGGCCATCAAAAGCACAACGCGTACACGGGCACAGCGCAACCGGTGACGCAGAAACAGGCACTACACCGACATGTTTTTTTATTGATCTGCAAGCTGCTCAGATAAGCTTGGTTATCAGAAAAAATTGCGGGGCATATCGGATGCTTTCGTCTGGTGACGAGACGTATAAACCATGAAGCGATCTAGCACTATATTTGGTGAGACAACGCAATGGGGGTTCACTTTAGACACACCTGAGACAGTCATCTAAACACCGCCGTAAACGCTATAAATTATGTTTAAGTCCAGGCTGGCGGCGTGTCACTCTGACAACTCAGCCTTTTAGTCCCGCACTGTACATAAGCCGTTCTACGCGTTTCCTGCCGATTGGGATACCTTGCGGTTGCAGGGCTTCAGTTCCGACAAATACCCTTAATACGTTTTTCACCAACGGGCCAGCATGAAGGGATGTCTATCAAAGTCTTCAGCGACTTGCCAAGCTTGCATCCCACTCTGATAGCTAAGCTTAACCGCCTTTATTTTGAGATCATTCGTATATTGCCATGTCTTCCTAAGTTGTGTACATCGGGGCATTTGCCACCTCCTGAGTGATTAGAAGGTGTCCACTAAAGTGAGGAAAGTTCAGGGCGATTTCGCTGAGCCTTGTAAGGTTACCATGGCCGCATTAAAGTGCCGCCGCAAAAAGTAAAAAAGCACCTAATACAAAGAACACGAACCGAACTCCTGTTTCTCGAAGTCGCTCTGCCTGTTTGACCTCTGGAATAAGGTCTGCACCTGCAATATAAAGAAAGTTCCCGGCCCCCAACGCCACAAGGAAATACACATTCATACTCTGTCCAACGCCATAAGCAATAACACTACCAAGCGGAAAAGTTAGCGCAGAGATAAAGTTATAAAGTAGGGCTTTTTGACGTGAATAACCGGCATGAACCATCGCCCCGAAATCACCTATTTCCTGTGGGAGCTCGTGCAGCGCGGCGGCGACCCATGCTGCGATTCCAGCCCGAATATCCACAAGGAAGATAGCGCCAATGGCAAGCCCTCCGAGTAAGTTGTGAACTCCATCAGCAATCAACAGCAAAGGGCCTAAGGGCTGCACATGCTCGGAAGGCGCACGATGGCAATGGTGCCACTCAAGTAGTTGATCAAGGGCAAAGAAAACTGTGAAGCCGACGGCCACCCATAGCATTACGAAAATTTGTGATTCTGAAGCACCTAGTGCATGTGGAAGCATATGAAAGAAAGCGCCTCCGAGTAACGACCCCGCAGCGAAAGCAACTATAGGCTTCAACCAGTGTTTCAAAACTTTCTCGGGCAAAAATATAAATAGCCCGCCGATTATGGCAATCAGGCTCATTAAGAGCCCAAAAACCAGAATGGTCAGTAGGGTTGTATCCAAATTTGTATCCTTTCAAAGCAATCTAGTCGAGGCTCAGCTCCTTCAGCTTGTGACAGATTGCCTGATGACGTTTTTTCAGTTGCTCATGATTACGGGCAAAATCTTCGTGAGCTTGATGTTGCATATCATGCTCTACCTGAGCGGCCTTGTGCCCAGCGCCATGGCCTGTCCGCTCATGTTCATTGATTTGCTTTTCGTGGCGTGCGATCTTGACCTCGTGAGCCGCGATAGCTTGTTGATGTTCTTGCATGAGGGCCTCATGTTCGTGAATTTCAGCCTCAATGCGGTGCAGGGTAGCGAGCAGCTTACTATGCTCGATACGCCAGCGGCGATGCTCGGCTAGCCAACTTCCATGATCCGAGTGCTCATTCTTGTGGTCACTATGATCATGTTGATGCTCCTTATTCATGTTGCGCTCCTTTTGGATTAGTAGCTAGTAGCAAATGCTTTTTGATGTCAATCCACCTAAAGCAGAGCTCACCTGCAACCTTTACGGAGAGCGTTTGTGAAAATGGAACTACGCGGCATACACAAACGGGTATAGCAAATGTTGCAGGTGAAACATTTTTTTAAGCCAGTTTTTAACATCAAAAGACCTAGTCAAAAGGGGTAGAGATAACCTGGAAAGCATCCTACCTACCTTTCAGCTTCCTACTTCTGCGGGGCCTTTGTAAATCTTAAATAAGGTAGTTCAATATTAATATCACCAAACTTTTCTTTAGCCTGCTCATCGTTTAAGCCCAGCCCCACGATTACGTCCTGACCTGGAACCCAGTCAGCGGGCGTTGCGATAGATGCACCGTCAGTAATCTGAATAGCGTCCAGTGCACGTAAAATTTCCGCGAAGTTACGACCCACGGCCATTGGATACGACAGGGTTAGTCGAACTTTTTTATCCGGACCAATGATGAACACAGTCCGCACAGTAGCACTGTGGGCAGGCGTACGATCGTCCGTTAGATAAGCACCGGCTGGTAGCATGTCGTACAATTTAGATACCTTCAAGGACGTATCATCAATAATTGGAAAGTCAGCAGGTGCACCGGAAAAGGATTCGATATCGCGCTTCCATTTCATGTGCTCTTCAACGCTGTCCACTGATACACCCATAACCTTGGTGTTGCGTTTGGAAAATTCAGGTACAAGCTTAGAAACTGCACCGAATTCGGTAGTACATACCGGCGTGAAATCTTTTGGATGTGAAAACAGGATGGCATAGCTGTCACCAATCCAGTCGTGAAGCGTAATTTCGCCAGCCGTGGAATCCACAGTAAAATCTGGTGCGACATCATCAATGCGAATAGACATGAGCGTATTCCTCTGTTTTTGTTCAGATAACTTTGCAAGTTACGAATTCGTGCATCAAAGTATTTTGCCGAATTCATAAACTAACCGTGACACCTTCGAAATGTAAGAAAGTGAGCTGTAAAATAAGCCATATCCCATTCCGGCAAGAAGAAGGATAAGCCCATGTCGCATAGACAACTCACCTGTCAAGAAAGAATAACGTTATCAACCTTGTGTCAGCAAGGCCTATAAATCCGTGCAATAGCACGCATCATGAAACGCCACCATTCCACCCTGTGCCGAGAGCTTGACCGCAATCGCTGTCATGTCAGCGATGGTGCTCATCGGCCATCAAAAACAAAACGACGTATACGGGCACGGCGCAGCCGATCACGGAGAAACAGGCACTGCACCGGCACGGATTTTTTATTGATCTGCAAACTGTTCAGACAAGCCAGGTCGCCGGAACAAATTACGGGGCATATCAGGCGCTTTGGTCTGATGGCACGAAGCATCAGTCATGGACGTGGTAGTCATTACTGTATTGTAACTCTGCTCGAAATACTGCTCCGCCAATTTCTACTACTTCCGTGAAACTCATAGACTCTCCTTCGTGGCCCTAACAGCTAAGTCTGCGTCACCCGACGTAAAAAACACGTCAGGTGACGTACTTCTCCGATTTCAAACACTGACAAGTACAGTCAATCCATTGATTTAAAGGGGTTGATGTTTTTTCACGTTTATCACTTATGCAAAAACACCTCGGGTGACACAAAATTTTGCGTCACCCGAGGTGTTTCATCCAAAGCAAGAAAACTCGGTCGCTAGTAACTTATGACATTACAGCAGCTTATAAAACTACACTACACCCTATGCCAAAGTTTTCCGTCTTGTGGTATCAAACTCCACGTCACTTGGCTAACCTCCCTATTTCAAACACCTAACTAAAATCCCTTTACTCCCTTGTCGAGTTGCACACCGAAACTATTCAGTGCCATGGACACCATGTTGTATTGGCCAACGGTAAACACAACATCCATTAGCTGTTGTTCGCTGTATTGTTCAGCAAGTGCCGCCCAGGTTTTGTCACTGACAAAAGCGTCGCTATGTAACTCGTCGACAGCGCGCAGCAGGGTGGCGTCATGGTCACTCCAGCCCTCAGCGTCAGGGCCGTCTTTAACGCGGGCGATTTCCTCATCGCTGAGGCCGGCATCGCGAGCGAAAATCACATGTTGGCCCCACTCGTATTCGGCTTGACACAACCAGCCAATACGCAAAATGAGGATCTCTCGCTCCCGGGGTGCCAACGTGGAGGTGTCACCCATGATGTGGAAGGCCCAGGTGGTAAATTTCTGTGCCGCTGGCCAATGACGAGAAAGCGTGCCCAGCACATTGTAGAAAGGCCCATCGCGCTTAATAGGCGCAAGCATTTCGCGCTGTTCGGTGCTCCACTCATTCTCTGTTAGTGGTTGTATTCTCGGTTTGGATAATTTCATTATTGTTGCCTTTTTTATGATTAATTATTTTCGACAGGATACCGCTACAAATCTCCTATTCAGAGAACACTTTCTACCCAGCGGATAATTTCGCCCTGTGGCATAGCGCCGGACTGTCTGGCAATTTCTTTACCCCCGGCAAAAACGATCAGTGTTGGAATACCTCTAATGGCGAGCCCGCTACCGATCGATGGTTCTTGCTCAGTATTGAGCTTGGCGAAACGAACCCGTGGTTCAAGCTCTTTTGCCGCCTGTTCGTAGGCGGGAGCCATCGCTTTACAGGGGCCACACCAGGGTGCCCAAAAATCGACAACGACAGGAATATCATTGCGGGTAATGACGGTCTGATAATTGCCAGCATTTAGTGCCTGAGGAGGATGACCAAATAAAGGCTGCTGACACTTGCCACATTTTGGTCCATTAGCGAGCTTGTTATTGGGTACGCGATTGACGCCTGCGCACAGGGGGCAGACGATATGTAAGGAGGCGGTCATCGTTCCATGTCCTTTAGGCGATGGCGAAGGTAGTCGACCTCATCTAATAATTCTAAAATAACGGCCACCCCTGCCAAGTTTATTCCCAGGTCAGTCTGCAGACGACGAGCCTTGCGAATGCGCTGAATACTCATGCCAGGGAAGTTCCACTGGGTAATCTCTTCTCCAGAAGGTTGAACGACCCCTTCTTCAACAAGTTCAACCACATAATCCGCATGAACCGCACATAAACGGCAGAGCTGTGACAGCGTGAGGCCCGAGTCATCATCAACCATTACGCCGACCTGAATCTCATAATGTTTACTTGTCATAATCTTACACTCCCAACCCAGCACGTGGATTAAAAGCCAATTCTTTTGCCATCAGCTGATAAATTTTTTCTGCTTCAGGGGTATTGGCCGGCGGTAATACTATTTGCAGCACCACATAAAAATGGCCTGGCTTTTTACCTGGCAAACCCTTGTCTTTAAAACGTAGCTTTTTTCCCTGAGCCGATCCAGCAGGTATTTTCACATCAACCCGGCCACTGGGTGTTGGCACTTTAACAGTGGCACCAAGTGCTGCTTCCCAGGGGGCGATGGGCAGATCAATGGATATATCCGCGCCGTCGAGACGATAAAAAGGATGCTTTTTGAATTCGACATCAAGATATAAATCACCGGCCTTACCACCACTGGCACTAGGATCGCCCTGCCCCGCCAGGCGAATACTTTGTCCTGGAGCAATGCCCTTGGGGATTTTGATATTCAGTACTCGCTCGCGGGTTCTCACATGCCCCTGTGCATCAACTTCCGGAACATGAAAGGTGATCTTGCGTGTTGCGCCATTGAGGGAATCTTCGAGATCAATAACGACCCGAGCATGGCGGTCACCGCCTTGCTGAGAGGGCCCATGGGGTTGACGGCCAGCATTGCGGAAGCTTTGACCAAAAAGCGACTCAAAGAAATCACTATAGGCCTGGCCATCGCCTTGGGTAAAACCTCCACCGCTAAATTCGAAGCCGGCATCCCAGTCAGGCGGTGCGTTAAAGTCCTGCCCCCCTTGCCAATTGGCACCCAATTGGTCGTAGGCAGCACGCTTTTCGGGGTCTTTGAGTACCTCGTAGGCTTCACCCAGCGCCTTAAATTGTTGCTCGGCATTTTCTTCTTTACTCACATCGGGATGATACTTTCGCGCCAACTTACGATAAGCACGCTTAATTTCATCCTGTGTGACGTCCCGCTCGACGCCCAGGGTCTCGTAATAGTCTCTAAATTCCATCGTTGGGTTACCGCCCTTAGTCTCCTATCTGTTACAACATGGGTATAAAGAGCGTCTAAATCAAGCTTTTATTAACGATCTCATAAACATCTTTCGACAACCCCGGTTGCGCCAACACCCGCTCTAACTGAGCTTTCATGCGGCCCCGAGCCGGCTCAGGATATTTGCGCCACTTTGTAAGCGGCGTCATTAAACGCGAGGCAACTTGTGGGTTTAGCGCATCGATAATCAACACTTGATCGGCGAGGAAGGTATACGCCTCACCCTCACCTTCATGAAAATTAATCGCATTACCCGAGCAAAAGGCACCAATCACTGCACGTACTTTATTGGGGTTTTTAATATCAAAAGCTGGATGTTGCATTAAGGCTTTCACGCGTTCCAAACCACCGGGTACAGTGCTCCACGCCTGAATTTGAAACCACTGGTTCACGACCAGACTTTCATCTAACCAGCGTGAATAAAAGGATGCCAGGGCCTGTTTTGCTAGTTTTTGTGCTGTGGCAGTCGGGCAATTAACCAGCGCGAGCAGTGCCGCGTTGGTATCTGTCATATTATCAGCGTTATGAAATTGGGCATAAGCCAGTTGACTAACATCGTCGTCGCCAGTCTGTAATAAATAGGCCAACGCTGTATTTTTCAAGCTGCGCTGTGCTATTTGGCGTCCAGTCGCCTCATAGCTTTCGCGCTGACTATTTGCTTTATAAATCGCCGTAAATTCAGCCTTTAGTGCGCCGGCAAGGGCACGGCGGGCAAACTGACGAGCGGTATGAATAGCACTAACGTGTATTACCTCAGCAACTTCGCTCAGGTAAGCTTCACTCGGCAGTGCTAGCATTAAAGCAACCATGGCCGGATCGGCATTTTTATCCGCAAGCAAAGCGCGATAAGCTTCGATCAAACGCTCATCGAGGACCAGTTCTCGCCCGGCCAGTACATCGTCAGTTAAACCCTGGAGTATACCCAGCGCCAGTTGGTTGCAGGCCTCCCAGCGATTAAAGCTGTCACTATCGTAGCGCATCAAATGCAGAAGCTGGTCGCGGCTGTAGGGAAATTCAAGCTTTACCGGCGCTGAAAAGCCGCGCAGTAAAGAAGGTATGGGCTCTTCAGTGACATGTTCAAACACCAGGGTTTGATTGGCCTCTCTCAATTCGACGATGATTTCAGTCTCGCCGGTAGCGTGATCCTGCAGGTGAAGGGGCAAATCGCCTGTAGCACCCACAAGCCCCAAACGGATCGGCACATGAAAGGGCTGTTTTTCAGAAGAGTCTGGCGTCGCCGGGCAGCTCTGGTGTAATTCCAGGCTATACGTTTGTGCCTCACTATCATATTCACCACTAACGGCAAGCCGAGGTGTGCCACCCTGCGTATACCAGTGCATAAATGTTGAGAAATCGCGGCCACTAACGTCTTTCATCGCGGCAATAAAGTTGTCGATAGTCGCGGCTTCGCCATCGTGGCGTTCGAAATATAAATCACTGCCCGCGCGAAACAACTCTGGCCCCAACAAGGTGTGGATCATACGCACCACTTCGGCACCCTTTTCATAAATGGTCAGGGTGTAGAAGTTGGATATTTCCATGTACGAGGGAGGCTGCACCGGATGAGCTGTAGGGCCACCATCTTCGGCAAATTGCAGAGTGCGCAAAAAGTTAACATCTTCCACCCGCTTGACGGTGCGCGATCCCATGTCTGCGGAAAATTCCGCATCGCGAAAGACGGTAAAGCCTTCTTTCAAACTGAGTTGAAACCAATCTCGGCAGGTGACCCGATTACCCGACCAATTGTGAAAATATTCGTGGGCCACTACCGCTTCTACTCGCTGAAATCCTGCATCGGTGGTCGTTTCAGGTTTTGCTAACACACAGGAGGTGTTAAAAATATTAAGGCCTTTATTTTCCATAGCCCCCATATTGAAGTCATCAACAGCGACGATCATAAAAATATCCAGATCGTATTCGCGCCCATACACTTTCTCGTCCCAAGCCATGGCGTTTTTCAGGGACTGCATAGCGTGGTCACATTTATCGAGGTCTTTTTCCTCAACATAAATGCGCAACGCGATTTGACGGCCACTCATGGTCGTAAAGCTGTCTTCGATGCAACTCAAGGTACCGGCGACCAGAGCAAATAAGTAAGCGGGCTTTTTAAAAGGGTCGTGCCAGGTCACCCAATGGCGCCCATCGGGCGTTTCTCCGCTATCGACAGGATTACCGTTGGATAGCAACAAGGGATAGAGGTTTTTGTCAGCTTCAACGGTAGTGGTAAATTCCGACATCACATCAGGCCGGTCGAGGTACCAGGTAATTTTACGAAAGCCCTCGGCCTCGCATTGGGTACAGTACATGGTGCGCGATTTATAGAGGCCTTCGAGTGAAGTATTTTCCTGAGGCTTTATCGCAACCACAGATTCCAGCAAAAACTGCTCGGGTACCTGGTTAATAATGAGCTCTTGAGCACTGATCTGGTACTGTTCATCAGACAAGGGCTGACCATCTATAGCCAACGAGCGGAAATCCAGCTCCTCGCCGTGCAGACGCAGTGTATCGTCGACAGCGCTCAATTCCGCGTTGGGATTACGCCGAAATTGCAGAGCCGCCTTAACGAGCGTTTCGTCTTCACCCAGCTCAAAACGCAGCTCAGTTTTATCGATCGAATACAGCGGTGGTTGGTAATCTTCAAGGCGTATCGTTTTCGGCTGGGAATCTCTCAGTGACATGGGTACAACTCCAATAGGGAGACCCTTGCAGTACAGCCATCATGCTCCCTGCAAAGGCCTCATAACTCAAAAAAGGAAGCAGCGTGGATTACGCTCCCACGGTTTCAATGCTACAAAAACTAGGCCGAAAAACTGATGTTATAGGCTGTAAATTTTCGCAGATTAATCACTCCGGTATCGAGGATCAAATACTGCCCTTTGATACCCATTAAAGTGCCCTCGACCTGTGGTGTTTTATCAAAATTGTGGCTACTGACTTTGGTGGGATATTCCAGTACAGGGTACTCGATGTCGACACACTCTGCATCCACCACCGGTTGCAGAGCCTGCACACCGAAGCGTTCACTCAGGGCTCTCAGTTCTGCCTCACAACGTTCAAATAAAGTATCGCGTGCAGCCGGCAAGTCAACCCTTTCAAGCTCACCTTTCAACATTTTTCGCCAGTTCGTTTTATCGGCAACGTGCTGACGCAGAGCGTCTTCAACCAGGCCGGATTGCAAGCGGGTCGCTACGCGCATAATAGGCAAGGCCTGTACCGCACCCTGATCAATCCAACGGGTTGGTAACTGGGTGGCACGGGTAATACCCACCTTGACACCCGATGAATTAGCTAAATAAACAACATGATCCGTCAGGCAAAACGCTTCACCCCACTCCGGCTCACGACAAGTGCCCTGCTCATAGTGACATTTTTCCGGGCTAACAATACAGCTATCACAGCGCGCCAGTTTCTTCAGACAGGGGAAGCAAAAGCCCTGATTAAAGCTTTTTTTGGTTTTTCGTCCACAATGACAGCAATGTATTTCACCGGCGTAGTTCAAACGAATGCGCTGGCCCAGATAGTCGTTCAACAATACACGCTCGTCGTCCAGCGGCAGGTAATAGTTTACCGGCTTCGCCAGTTCAACCACCATTTTACTCAGGTGGCCTGATACATTTTCTACCATACTTTATCTCTTATCATTGAACGCGTAATCACTGAAAAGCGGTTAATGTTGCCATTTAAGCGTTTGATCAGCCTTTAGTTCTGCCCCTGCAACGTCACCTTTACTGCTACCACAATGCTGGTGTTTCTTAGAAGCGATAAAGCCTACGCGCTCTGATTCTGGTTTATGCTGGTTGTCATAGGTAATCACAGCCTGCAGACAGGTCGCTCGCTGATCGGCGCTCAATTTTCTTCCGTCCGGCCACTTGCCGATCTCAACTGCGCGTTTAAGTTTTTCGTAAACGTCCGGTGTCACGGCCTGTAATACTTGCTCAATATCCACGTTTATTCCTTCCTATTCTTATCCCTCATTGTGACGGTTTCTGTCGTCCGGCTAAAGCCCCCGCCAACATGCCAATTAACAAACCGGAGACATGGGCTCCATTCGCCACTCCTCCATTCATAAACAAATCGACAATGCCGAACAGACAGATGAACAACCAGCCAATAAGCATATAAATAATGCCCGGCTGTACATTTAAAAGTGGGGTGGGGGCGATACGATTGCGGATCCAAACATAGCCTACCAGGCCATAAACCACTCCCGATAGTC
Organism: uncultured Gammaproteobacteria bacterium; assembly: GCA_913058345.1. Lineage (GTDB taxonomy): Bacteria > Pseudomonadota > Gammaproteobacteria > Pseudomonadales > Porticoccaceae > Reddybacter. The sequence continues at coordinate 207,377 of CAJXQR010000005.1, read as the reverse complement.
CGCCAAACAGCACGGGGCCATCCCATAAATATTGTCCAGCATTAGAGCCCGATGCCAGTGCCAGCATCAGCACTAAATACGCTGATCGGCCACTGATCAGCTCAACTCGACGGCCAAACTCCCACAGCCATAAACTGTTAAAGACCACGTGAAAAATGCCAAAATGTAAGAAAGCCGGCGTGACAAAACGCCAGTATTCACCCGCAGCAAAGGTTTTTTCAACGGGCACAAACTGCGGTCCACTGCCGTTGACCAGAGTAAAATCGACAAAGGTCAAAAGATGTACCATATCGGGCCGGTAGCTCACCAGAAAAAAACCCAGCACGCCTAACAGCAGCGTCATCAGCGTTACCGGCACCCGAGAAAAATACAAGTGTAGTGAGTCAAGTCCTTTGGGTTTCTCGGTATTCAGCGCTTTCTCAACCACCGACATTTTTTGAATTTGGCTAATCAGTTGCTGTACATCGGCCTGAGATTGACTCTTATCCAACCACAATTCGTGTCCTGCGCCCTGCTCTACAAGACGATAGACAATGTGGTTGCGATTGAGCGCCAGCACCAATAAGTCGAGATCAAATCCCGGTCCCAAATTGCCGGCCAATACCCAGTTTTCACCCTCAGTCATTAGCGATGAACCTTTTCCCCCGGGCGCAGTGAATCGAGGCGACGACCCCAGCCCAGCTTGTCACGGCAAGTTTCATAAAAATTATGCTCGGTGGGATGAATTAAACGCAAGGGAGAGGGCTTGCGGTGGATTTTGATCACATCGCCAGGTTCTGTACTGACATCAACCTGACCATCACAGGAGATTAGCGGGTGCAATTCGTTGCGTGTACCCACCAATACTTCAAGCTGGCTGTCACCACTGATAACAATCGGGCGACTTGCCAGAGTGTGAGGGTTCATCGGCACAATAACAATTGCGTCAAGCTTGGGGTGCATAATTGGTCCCCCCGCCGACAGCGCATAGGCCGTGGAACCTGTCGGTGTTGAGATAATCAAGCCATCGGAGCGTTGGCTGTAAACAAATTGCTGGTCGATGTAAAGTTCGAACTCCATCATCCGTACTGAGCGTCCTGGGTGTAATACCAGGTCATTGAGCGCCAGGCCCTTGCCAATGGTTTCACCTTCACGCATCACACTCATTTCAAGTAGGTAGCGTTCCGTGCTTTTATACTCACCAGCAAGTACTCGACCAATACCTTCTTCCATGGCATCGGGGTGAATATCTGCGAGAAAACCGAGCCGGCCACGATTAAGCCCCAATAGGGGGACATTAAGATCGGCCAGTGCGCGAGCGGCACCCAGCATACTGCCATCGCCACCCACGACAATCACCAAATCGACCGTACCCTCTATAGAGCGGCGGGAGATAGTTTCAATGCCTGAGGTGCCCAATAACGCAGCGGTTTTGGATTCAGCCATCACCTTGCGACCATCAGCGCGCAAAAAGGCTACCAGACGTTTGAGACTATCAATCACTTCAGGGTGTTCGAGTCTAGCAACGACAGCGATATTTTGGAATTGCTCCATCCCAGCTCCGGGGCATGTATTGAAGCGGGATTATACACAGCCATAGGCTGCAAGGAATTAAGCGTAAACAAACGAAGTAAGAAGCGGAGAAGAGACCGTGTCTATAAATGCCGGTCTATGCCATGCTCTTTCAAACCCCATGCAAAGAACTGTTCCCAGCGGCGGTCGGTTTGGCGCAGCCGCGTGGTTAATATTTTCTGTACATCCTTAAGCACAATGTAGCCTTGTGCGGGGTGAGCATCAAGATAACCTTCCAACGCCTGTACATCAAACTCCAAGGCCTCTACGTCATCAAGGGCGATCACAGAGGCACTGCGCGAGCAAACATCAAATAAACTCAACTCCCCAAAAATTTCGCCCGGACCAAGATCGCAGAGTCCCGGTTGAATATAACGACCGTCGGCCAAGGCCACTCGTCCAGTCACACGAGCACGGCCTTTTTCAATCAGGTAGAGCCTGCGGTCGTCCATCCCTTCACTGACGATGGTATCGTTCACAGAGAAGATGCTGTTCTTTACAATGCCTGCTGTAACGAGCGCCTGATCGCGTAAAATACTCAACATCTCACTACCCATCCTTTTTTAAAAATTATGGGTGATATTTTCAGCGTTTATTTATCGCTATGGCAAGCCACCGCTTTACTCTTTTGAGACAGGATTCCCAGGCTTTTCGGCAACCCTGTCATCAGCAAATGTTTTACGCATCACTATAAAGAAGACCGGTACAAAAAAGACCGCCAACACGGTCGACGTAAACATCCCACCCAAAACACCGGTGCCAATAGCATTTTGTCCCGCCGAGCCAGCTCCCGAGCTAATAGCCAATGGCATAACGCCGAGCATAAATGCGAATGAGGTCATTAAAATGGGGCGCAGGCGCAAACGTACGGCCTCCAGAATAGCCTCGCGAAGTTTCCAGCCTTGGGACTGTAAATCGAGGGCAAATTCAACGATAAGAATGGCATTTTTAGACGATAAGCCAATCGTTGTTAACACACCCACCTGAAAGAAAATATCATTCGGTAAACCCCGTGAATAGCTCGCCAACAGGGCGCCAATGACACCAAGAGGCACCACTAGCATTACTGCAAAGGGGATGGACCAACTTTCATAGAGTGCCGCCAGGCAGAGGAAAACAACCGCCAGCGACAGCGCGTACAACAACGGTGCCTGAGCCCCTGACTCGGTTTCCTGCAATGAGGCACCCGTCCATTCAAAACCGAAGCCCGGTGGTAGCTTGCTGGCCAGCTCTTCCATTGCAGCGATAGCATCACCCGAGCTGTAACCAGGTCCCGCCTCACCGAGAATTTCCATTGAGGCCACCCCGTTGTAGCGCTCTAAGCGGGGTGAGCCCTGGGTCCACTGCCCCGTGGCAAAGGCTGCAAAGGACACCATACCGCCCTCTTCATTGCGTACATACCAGTCTTTCAAATGCTCTGGTGACATCCGATATTGCGCCTCACCCTGTACATAGACCTTTTTTACCCGGCCTTTATCGATAAAGTCATTGACGTAAGTGGAGGCCCAGGCAGTCGACAGTGTATTGTTAATTTCAGTCATCGACACACCCAGTGCGCGAGCTTTTTGCCGGTCAATACTGAGTTTAAATTGAGGGCTGTCGTTTTGCCCATTAGGTCGTACTTTTGCCAAACGTGGATCCTGGGCGGCACCCTGAAGGATCTGATTACGGGCTGCCATTAAGGCATCGTGACCCATACCGGCGACATCTTTAAGCTGAAAATCAAAGCCTGCTGAGTTACCAAGGGCACGTATCGGCGGGGGATAAAAAGCAAAAGCACTGGCATCTTTTATCTGTGACAGTGCTCCCATAGCCCGCTGCGACACCGCCTGTACACTTTGTGAATCATTGATTCGCTCAGACCAATCGTGCATTTTGATATAGCACTGACCATTGTTCTGCCCTCGGCCACTGAAATTAAAGCCCACCACGCAATAAACGGTAGAGATAGTGTCGGCCTCCTCCTCGGCATAATAGTGCTCAATTTCTTCCATCACACCACGCGTGCGCTCCATAGTAGCACCCGCCGGCAGTTGTACCAGAGTGAACATCAAACCCGGGTCATCGGAAGGCAGAAAGGAGGTCGGCATGCGCGCAAACAACACGCCAACGGCAACCACAATCACCCCATAAATCAGGAAATACCGCAGGGTTTTACGAATAATCCCAGCGACCACATTCTGGTACCAGTGAGAAATTCTTTCAAAACCTCTATTAAACCAGCCAAAAAAGCCGCCCTTACTTATATGGTGACCTTCTACAGCGGGCTTTAACAAAGTTGCGCACAGAGCGGGAGTAAGAATTAAAGCCACTAATACTGAGAGCACCATCGCCGAGGCAATGGTGATTGAAAATTGTCGATAAATAGCCCCGGTGGTGCCAGGAAAAAACGCCATAGGCACAAACACCGCCGACAGCACCAGGCCAATACCCACCAACGCACCCGTGATTTGCGACATGGATTTGCGCGTGGCATCGCGCGGCGATAAATTTTCCTCAACCATTAAACGTTCGACGTTTTCGACCACCACAATGGCATCATCAACCAACAGGCCAATGGCTAATACCATGCCAAACATCGTGAGCGTGTTAATCGAAAAACCAAAAGCGTACAAAATGCCGAAGGTGCCGAGCAACACAACGGGCACAGCAATAGTTGGGATAAGCGTGGCGCGAAAATTCTGTAAAAACAGATACATCACAAAAAACACAAGGATAATGGCTTCAAATAGCGTTTTTACCACTTCCATAATCGACACTTCTACAAAAGGAGTGGTGTCGAAACCGAGCTCAACATCAATACCTTCTGGAATGGATGCAGTGAGTTCAGCAAGTTTAGCTTTAACATCACGTGCGGTTTCTAGTGCATTCGCTCCAGAAGCCTGACGCACCACAATGCCACTGGCGGGTTTGCCTTTAAAGTGATTTAAAAACTGATAGTTTTCACCGCCTAGCTCAATTCGAGCCACATCACGCAGATAAATACTCGACCCATCACGGTTCACCCGAAGTAGTATGTCGCCGAACTCGTCAGCATCTTTCAGCAAGGTTTGCGCGACAATAGTGGCGTTTAACTGCTGGCCGGGCAGAGCGGGACCTGCCCCAAGCTCACCGGCACGCACTTGCACATTTTCAGCGCGAATCGCCTCTACCACATCCTGTGTCGTCAGGTTAAAACTATTGAGTTTGTCAGCATCGGGCCAGATCCGCATCGCGTATTGCGAACCAAACAGCATAGCTTCACCCACACCATTAATTCGACCAATAGGCTCAAGGATATTGGCGGCGACATAATCAGCGATGTCATACAGATTATAACGGCCATCGGTGGAATAGAAAGCGATAACCATCATCACCCCGGTCGCCGATTTCGTCACTTTGACACCCTGCTCAATCACTGCCTGGGGCAATAACGGCATTGCAACCTGAAGTTTATTCTGCACCTGAACCTGAGCTATATCGGGGTCGGTGCCCGGCTGAAAAGTCAGCTGAATTTCACCAACACCTGCCGAGTCACTCTTCGATGACATATAGAGCATATTATCGATACCGATCATATTTTGCTCAATGATCTGCACCACAGTATCTTGCACCGTTTCTGCCGAGGCACCTGGGTTATTCGCTCTGATCGAGACCGCTGGTGGAGCGACTTCAGGGTATTGCTCAATCGGCAGCTGAGTAATAGACAAGATGCCAGCCAGCATAACGATAATGGCGAGCACCCAGGCAAAAATAGGACGATCAATAAAGAAATTCGGCATTTAATGTGCGCCTTTATCAACAGCAGATTGATAGGCAACAGTTGTCACCTCCTTACCAGGCTGTACTTTCTGCAGGCCTTCCACAATGATTTTTTCACCTGCTTCCAAGCCTTCAAGTATCAACCATTGATCACTATAGGTCTGGCCTGTTTTAACACGCCGACGCTCTACTTTGTGATCGTCACCCACCACCATTGCTACAGCACTACCGGAATATTCAAAAGTAATGGCTTGTTGCGGTGCCAAAATAGCTGACTTTTGAATGCCCTGCTCAAGTCGAGCACGAACAAACATACCAGGTAATAATAATGAATCCGGATTTGGCACTGTCGCTCGCAATGTCACCGCCCCGGTGCTTTGATCCACATTAACTTCTGAAAACTGTAAGCTACCCGGGTGGGCATATTCACTGCCATCTTCGAGTATCAGCCTGACAGGAGTGTCACCGGTAGAAGACTGTACGAGCTGCCCCGACTCCATCTGTTGCTTCATCACTAACAGCTCTTTACTCGACTGCGTAAAATCGACGTACAGCGGGTCAAGCTGATGGATTACCGCTAATACTTCCTCCTGTTGGGCCTCAACTAAAGCCCCATCGCTAACGAATGACCTGCCAATGCGACCGGAAATCGGCGCCTTGATCAACGAGTATTGCAAATTGATAGCCGCGATTTCCCGCTCAGCTTTAGCGACCGCGACATTGGCTCGCGCCTCACGCAAGGCAGCCTGTGCATCATCGTAGTCTTCCTGGCTAATCATTTTCTTGCCAATCAGATCTTCGTAACGATCGGTTTTCAATACCGCTGCCGATAATGTCGCTTCTGCCCGCAGTTGCGCCGCTTCTGCACGATTCACTTCCGCAACAAACAACTCAGAAGCTATTTGATAAAGACCGTCACCCGCTTTAACTTCGCTGCCTTCGACAAAAAGGCGCTCGGCGATAATGCCGCCAACCTGAGGCCGTACTTCGGCAACACGATACGCTGAGATACGGCCTGGTAATTCAGCGCTAAGGCTCACATCAACAGCTTTAATTTCTACCACTGCGACCTCAACAGCCCCCGCTGAAGGTGCTGGCCCAGTCGCTTTCTCACAAGCTGACAAGAAGAGTGCTGTAATTAAGACAGCCAGAAACCGCTGGGAAGAGTATCCATGGCGAGATACTCTATGATTTGAACGACACATAAATACCGTACTGCGGGGCATGTACTGCCTCCTTGCTCGTGTTAATTAATTACAAAACCCGGGGGATGATAACTGAAGAATGACCGATGTTGGGAAAAAATTCATAATTATGAGTCATTAAAAAACCGCTCATTAACTAAGGACATTTATTAAAAAAGACCACGTCTGCACCGAAAAAAATCGGTTCAATCTGCCACGACTCACCCAACCAATTAAACGTTTGCGCACTAAAAAAAACAATGTGCGTTGGGTCATTTTTGTAATGCCAACGGGCAAACGCCGCTTGATCAATTACCCGCTTGGTCATAATGGCTAACAAGCCACCCGGTTTGAGAAGAGCCCATAAACGCCTTAGCTCTCGGCCGGGTGACCGCAGGTGTTCAACAACTTCGCTACAAGTAATAAAGTCATATTCACGCGTAAAAACTGCCTGGTCTGGTGCGAAGAAGGGATCATAGAGTGCCACATTATGGCCGGCTTCTTCCAGCATTAAAGACAGAGTTGGACCGGGGCCGCTGCCAAAATCCAAACCCTGGCTACCCATTTTCAGCTGTTCGAGCAATGGTTTAGAGAGGCGCTCTAGAAAAGCACGATAGCCGGAATCATGTGGAGAGTTTTGGTGGAAATCATAATAAGATTTTTCATCGGCCTTACTCAAATGACTTTGAGACGGCACAAAGACCAGCGCACATTGCTGGCAACGCAAATATTCACGCTGCTTATCGCGATGAAAAAAAGTACTTTTAACTGAAAGACAAAGAGGACAAATCTCGGTTATTAACCGTGGACGTGCCCTCTTTATAACTGCAGGATTTGCAGGCGACATGCTTTAATAAATGGCGCCAAATTGATAATTAATCGTAAACAATAACGCCACGAGCATTTTTACCCGCTTCCATATCTGCAAAAGCCTGAGCCACTTCATCAATAGAATAAGTCTGGGTCACCATGCTATCGAGGTCGAGTTTGCCTTGCTTATACAAATCGAGATATTTAGGAAAGTCGACCTTAAATTCAGCACTACCGTACATAGAACCTTTGAGGGTTTTAGACGTCATTGGAAACATCAAGGCATTAAGCTCTAGCTTCTGACTCAGCTTGCCCACACCAACAACCGTCATAGTGCCACCACGACGCGTCACCTTTTGCGCTTGATCAACAACCGCGGGGATACCAATAGCCTCAAAACCGTAGTCGACACCAATACCACCCGTCAAGTCCATGATTTCTTTCATGACGTCACCGCCAGCATTGACAACATCCGTCGCACCCAATGTTTTTGCGGTGGCCAGTTTTTCATCAGACAAATCAACAGCGATAATTCTTACCGCACCGGCAATCCGTGCGCCCTGGATAATAGACAGACCAACACCCCCAGCACCGAAAACAGCAACGGTGCTACCGGGCTTCACTTCAGCCGTTTTCAGCGCCGCACCTACACCCGTAGTAACACCACAGCCGACCAAAGCAGCGGCTTTCATATCAATATCTTTGTCAATTTTGACCAGGCACATGGAAGGCACTACTGAATATTCAGCCATGTTGCCAAGAAACTGCATCACGTTGACGTCTTTGCCATCGAGCCTAACGCGCGTAGTGCCATCCATCATTTTACCGTCGGGCGTGCTCTTCATGCACAAGTAAGGTTCACTACGCAGACAGTGGTAACACTCGCCACAGTTTGGCACGAAAGACAACGTCACGTGGTCACCCACTTCAACATTGGTTACGCCTTCGCCCAGCGCTTCGACAATACCCGCGCCTTCGTGACCCAGCACCATAGGGAAAGGGACAGGAATAGTGCCATTAATCACTGATAAGTCAGAGTGACAGATGCCCGTCGCCTTGATTTTAACGAGTACTTCACCAGCTTTAGGGGCATCAATTGTTACTTCTTCAACAGCGTATTTGTTGAGATCGTGAGCCACAACGGCCTTCATCGTTTTCATGTCATTCCTCTTCAGTTGATCCTAGTAAAATGCGGCGCTTAGTCTATCATCAATCGTCCCGATTCACGGTGTTTTCGACAGAAGACCAGACAGCACGCCAGGATAATACCTTCTAACTTAAGCTCAAACGCCAGTATAGGATGTACGGCAACAGGCACAGAAAGCATAGACGCACATCCGAAGCAGGAGGTTCGTACTTCAGCATTGAAATCGGGGGAAAATGGGGTGGCTGACGGGGATTGAACCCGCGACCACAGGAATCACAATCCTGGGCTCTACCAACTGAGCTACAGCCACCATTGACTGATGCACCGGCGTTATATCATCACAACATCGGGCGAAGTGCTTTTCTTATCTACCGGCTGGCACCGTGTTAATGGCGCGCCCGGCAGGATTCGAACCTGCGACCCACGGCTTAGAAGGCCGTTGCTCTATCCAGCTGAGCTACGGGCGCATGACACTACCATAGCATGGCAAAACTACCGCCAAACACTGGATTCAAAGCCTCTGACAGAAAACCAGAAAGTGGTCGGGGAAGAGGGATTCGAACCCCCGACATCCTGCTCCCAAAGCAGGCGCGCTACCAGACTGCGCTATTCCCCGATGAACTGGCTTCTTCAGAAGGCGCGCATAATACCCGCCAGCTTGGTTGCGGTCAATCGATCGACACACTTTAATCGTCACGATTGTGTATAAAAACTGATTCAGGGGTCCTCTATTCTTCTCATTACCGGCTAAGCATGACAAAATAGCGCTCCTGATTTATACCCTCGTACTTGAACCACATTCACAGTAATACCGGAGCCCCATGTCTAGTATCCTTCTCGACGGTAAATCACTCGCCCAGCAAAGTGAAGCGGAGATTAGCCAGCGTGTCGATGCGCTCAAAGCTCGCAACAACGGGCAGTCACCTATCTTGGCAACCATACTTGTCGGCAGTGACCCTGCTTCCGCGACCTATGTGCGCATGAAACAAAACGCCTGCCAACGGGTTGGTATGGAATCTCTGGCCATTGAACTGAGTGAAAACACCACCACACAAGAACTCCTGACAAAAATCACCGAGCTCAACGACAATCCGAACTGCCACGGCATATTGCTCCAGCATCCGGTGCCACCGCAAATTGATGAGCGCCTCTGCTTCGATCAAATTGCCCTCAGTAAAGATGTTGATGGTGTTACCTGCCAAGGTTTTGGTCGCATGGCCATGGCGGAGCCCGCTTACGGCTCTGCCACTCCCCAAGGTATTATGCGATTATTAGCCGCTTACGATATCCCACTCGCCGGCAAAGATGCGGTAGTCATTGGTCGCAGCCCCATTCTCGGCAAACCGATGGCCCTGATGCTATTAAACAAAAATGCCACGGTGACAATTTGTCACTCTCAAACTAGAAATTTAGCCGATATTGTTAGCCGTGCCGATATTATTGTCGGCGCCGTAGGCCGGCCCGAATTTATTAAAAACACATGGATTAAAGACGGTGCGGTGGTCATTGATGCTGGCTTTCACCCCGGAGGTATTGGTGACATTGACCTTAGTGGTCTCGATAAGCGCGTTAGCGCCTATACTCCCGTACCCGGTGGTGTTGGTCCGATGACGATTAACACTCTGATTTTACAAACGCTGGAAGCTGCCGAAGCCCAATAGGACCGATGGCGGGCTAAATATTTACAAACAATAGTTAAGGCAGGCACACTTGAACAACCAAGCTATCGCCTGACTACCTCTAATGCCGTTATGGAGTTGAAACCTTGTTCAGCTATGTGGATTCTAAAATTCGCCAGCAGTTAGTCGACAAACACCAATTAGTCGACCTTAATCGTAACGGCGAAGAAATAATTGGCGGCGACGGGCAGCCTTATATTTCGATATTGGGGCCTGTCACCATCCCCCGTAGTATTGCCGGCCAGGAAGTACCTCTCGAGTGGTACCCCTTTGTACGCCGCGTTGAGCTCGCCCACGTACAAGCCTCGGCCAATGACGTGGAAGCTGGCGGTGACGAAGCTCTACGCGAACTCCTCCAAACCAACATGTCAGTCAACTCTGTGTTTGCTCTACCCGGGTTTCGTGAGGAATCAAACCCTTTGGTACGAGTTCACTCCTGCTGTTTAACTGGAGATATATTTGGTTCACAGCGCTGTGATTGCGGACCGCAGTTAACAGCCGCCTTTGAACAAATGCTGGAAGAAGGTAATGGTGCAGTAGTTTATATGTCAGGCCATGAAGGACGAGGCATTGGCCTTTGGGCGAAAGCCGTTACTTATCTATTACAGGATGACGGGCAAGATACTTTTGAGGCCAATGTTTCACTCGGCCTACCGGAAGATTCTCGCGACTTTACCGATGCTGCCGTAGTGTTGCGCTACCTGTTGTCGCAACGCCCTATTCGCTTACTTTCCAACAACCCTCACAAACGCGCTCATCTAGAGCAAGGCGGGCAAGCAGTTTCAGGCACCGTACCCCTGGTATCGGGTATCTGCGAGCACAATGTGCGCTATCTTCGCTCAAAGCGAAAAAAAGGCCATGTCTTACCTGATGAAATCTAACCAATAGGCGATGGGCTATGGGCGATAAAGCTGGACACAGTAGCGACTATCGCAGCCGGTTTGTTGCCCATCGTGGTTACCAAAGGATGTACCCTGAAAACACCTTGTTAGCCTATCAAAAAGCCATCGAAGCGGGAGCCCTTTTCATTGAAACCGATGTCTTACTGAGTGCGGACAAACAAGCGGTGCTCTATCACGACCCGACGCTGAAACGCGTTAGTGGCTGTAAGGGGCAAGTCAAAAACCTGACCCTGGCGGAACTTATTCGCACTCCAGCTTACGAACCTCGTCGGCTGGGGCAACAATTTCAAGATCAATGTATTACCCCACTCAATAATCTGGTCGAACTTCTCAAAAATCACCCACATGTCACTGCCTATATCGAAATAAAAAGAGAAGCCTTGGCGTTTGCCGGCGCCAGCGAAACCTATAGCAGCATCAGCAATTGCCTGGCGCCCATTGCCAGCCAGTGTTTTATTATTAGTTTTGAACACGACTTCATCGCTTTTGCCCGCTCGCAGGGATGGGCACGGTGCGGCGTTGTCATTAAGCGCTGGCGGGACTTACAATCGAGAACAATCCAAAGCATCAAACCCGATACTGTGTTTATCAACTATCGAAAAATACCGGCAACACAGGAACTTGATAAACTAAATTTTGAGCTGGTGATCTATGAAATTGAGGACCCTTTGCTTGCAAAAGAGTGGCTGGAAAGGGGGGTTAGCAAAATTGAAAGCTTTAATATTGCAGGGCTTATTGCCTCTGAAATTGGGTCACAGCTTCACCAAGGTTAGTTTACTGATCGTAAGGCTTAGTGACATTCGAGCTTTTCGAATCGACTTCTAACCACTTCAAAACACTTTCAACCTGTGGCTCAATCGCTTTAGGCCGCAGTACAAAAATAGACGCAATAGACAGACCAACAATTAGCACTACGATAATAGCAATAATGGGCAGCCAGTGAGTGTCAGATTTTACCGTTTTACCTGGCGAGTTAATTAACACATCACCAAGATCGTTTCCCGCTGCCGGCGAAAAACCAGTTTTCCTTACCTCAAAGGGCTTCTCAGAAATAGCGACATTCTCGCCTTCCTGCTCTGTCGATAAAGCCTCTGTTTGAGCGGCCAACTTCTCTTTAAGAGCCTCTCTTTGCCCTCGATCAAGAGGAACTATCACATGATCTCGAATACTGCGGTCAGTGTCAGCCGCTGGAGAAAAAGGTTTATCGATATCTACCGTTTCGCTGTCAGGCACATCTAACACTTGAGACTCACAGCCAGCATTAGATTTGGGGGCAGCACTGTCATCAGCCAACGCGCCCTCTACTGAGGCCTGACCACCAACCGCGTCTAGTTCAGTTTCAGCAGGAGGCGACTCTAAAGCTGGCGAGGCATTTGTTAAAGCGGCTTCCGGAGTTAAATCATCGTAGTCATCAACGACATCAAAATCTATTTCTGTAATCGTATCTGAAAAAGTAAGCTGTTCTTGTTGCAACTCCGCAATAACGGTCCTGGCATCTTCGATACCCAATTTATGGCTACCTTCAACACTGCCATGCAAAAAAAGTCGGCTACAAATCTGGTTGATTCTGCGGGGTATTCCTGCCGTAAATCGATAGATGACAGGATAAATCGCATTACTAATTGCCGGGGCACCTTGCCAGCCCACCTGCTCAAGGCGATGAATAATGTAAGCTTTTGTTTCATCCTCTTTCAGCTGCTCCAGATGACAAGCCGCCACCAGGCGCTGCTGTACCTGCTCCATACCCGGCCCCTGCACCAATGCGCGCAACTCTTCCTGGCCAAGTAAAAATATCTGCAGAAGAGGCTGACTGTTCAATTGCAAGTTGGTCAACAAACGCAGTTCTTCGAGCGCCGATACCGATAGATCTTGTGCTTCATCAATAATCAGCAATGCACGCCGACCATCACTATGATAAGACATCAGCAACTTATCCAGACGCTGTAAGATTGTTGCTTTATCTAATGTTTCGGTCTGGATACCAAACGAATGCGCCACCATACGAAGCAGGTCCGAAGCCTCGAGTTGAGTGCTGACCAATTTAGCCACCTTTGCGCCAGAAGACGACAGGGAGTCGACCAGATCATTCACCAGTGTCGACTTCCCAGTGCCTGGCCGCCCTGTCACCATAACAAAGCCTTCAGCACGCTCAAAGGCATACTGCATATAAGCCTTTGCTTTTGCATAACTCTGATGATTGAAACAGAAATGATGGTCTGGGCTTAAGCGAAAGGGCTCAGCTTTTAGATGATAAAAATTATCGTACATTAGCTCTGACTCTTTCTTGAATTGACATTGCTACCGGTGGGCGGCAGAAAAAAATCCGAGCGCCCTTGCTTGCCATAGCAACTTAACGCCACAACCATAGCACCCCTGAATTGATTTCTTTATGAGCAAGCACTCAATTGACAACATTTGCATTCGACTTATTATATTTTATGGACTGGCCACCGTGGAAAGAGAACACCGCATGCAAGCCAGGACGAGCATAGATATTCAAACTGAGGCCTTGTATTTCATCCAGCGTTTATACCCTTTTCGCACCAAATGCTGCGCGAGTTGCAAGGGCGGCATTTTAAGCCAGTGAGAGCGAACGAACAACATCCATCGTGCCAGTCCGGTCCAGCGATCGCTAGAGCTGACGTGATCCGGCGCCAGTGCTCGAAAAAACAGGAAATCCATCCACCTCCGCATCAATTTTCCCGGCGAGTGTTGTAACGTACGAGTCAACACCGGCACTGGAACCGGGGTTTTCAATAGAACATGACAGTAACGCAAGGCATAAAAAAGCGGCTTCTCCAGATTCAACTCAACAGCCCGCCCTAACAAATCTGTCCAAAACGCCTCGTCAGTCGAGCAATCACGTAAAAGAAGGTCCAGATCCGACAAATCCCGAAGTCCATTTTCTAACTCGCCATCGCAAAATAAATGCACCGCGCTGTGCAAAATGAGATCCTGATCATCAGGAATAGACAAGTGCTGATACTCGCCGACCTTGTGTGCACATTCCCAGAACTTGCTGATATCCGATTTAATACGCGCTGTCGGTGGAATAATTGCGTGATGCACATCTAATGTCGTGCCTCGCCCCATATGCTGTAGAGGGGGTAGCTCATGCATCCATGAACGATAATAGCGCTGATCATAAGGATCAAAATTAGTACACATCCAACCGTTTTCAATCAGCAGCCTTTCCGTTTTCTCGAGTAGTTCTTTGGGGACAAGTATGTCAACATCAGAAAAAACACGACCTTTAGCCGCCACAGACTCACCGACGACATAAGCCCCTCCTTTGAGTAAACAGAAGGGAACTTTTTCAGCCGATAGGGCCAGCTCGATTTGTTTTGCCTCCCATTTCACAGACCGGTGATTAGCCACAGCAACGGCTTGGGCACTTTGCAAATGGTTCTGCATTCTTCGTGGCAGTTGTAGTGTTAAGTTTTTCTCAGCGCACAATACTGCGACTCGGCTCAATAAATTTGCACTTCGTGCCTGTCGTAATAAGAGCTCACAGGCAAGCGGGTCGTCAATAAGCTGCTCTTCAATTGAGCCCGACAAAAATTGTAGCAATATTGACTCAGGCGGTATCAAATCAGTGATTCCAATGTCTCTTTTGCTTCATCTAAAGACTGATAGCTAAACTCATAACTGTCGCATTTAGTCATAAGATCCCCCAACACTTTAAAACCCTGCAAACCCAGCACACTGTAGTTAAAACTATTTTCAGCGACCTTCAACAAGGCAGTAGCCCGAGTTAAAGAGGTCAGACACGGGGCTTCACCCGCCGTATATTTAGGGAAAACTATCAATCCAGGGGTCCCGGGTTTTTCACTCTGCTCAACGCTCAGGTGCGGGGGGCGCATATGACTAACCGTGCCTTTTGCCGTATCCATAACCACTTCACCCATCATGGCATTGGAGGAAAACTGCTGAATAATCTCGATAGACTGATTTTTTAAACTAACCGGGCGGGGAACAGGATAAATATCACCTGTCGTGGTAGATATTAGTGCCATTTCATCAGACAGCAAGCGCCAACCCTTACACACCAAAGCAGCGCAGAGTGTACTTTTACCACTACCCGGCGTACCCGGCAGCACACACACCACCCCGTTTCGCTCGATAACGGCGGCATGAACAATTAAATACTGATGCGCATTATTGGCAATCACCCAGTTTAAACCCCACTCAAACATGGCAAAGCCCTGCACTTTAGGCAAAGGTTTAAAGGGAACAAAGCCGTCGAATGAAAAGTTCACTTGGGGCCGAAAACAGCTGCGCAGGCCCGGAGGAGAATCAAGGGCGACACGAAAGTCAATAAAGTCATTATCACTTGTCAGAGTAAAAGCCCCGTACAAATGCTCAAGACCTTCAGCAACAATATTCAAGCGTGATTTAAGGTTTACATGGAAGGGCCCGATGCTTAAGCCTAAGCCTTCCTCTCTTAAACGCCTGCGTAATTCTGCCTGGGGGAGAGAAGACAGTTTCAATGAGCGGCTTCGCTATAAATAGTTTCTACCAGTCCCAAAGTAGACAAGTTGGATAATAAAACCTCTAGATATTGGTCGGCGCCATCACCGAGTAGCGATTCAAACTCCACGGTCAGGTCATTAATAGATAATGGCGTTTCATTAATGAATTGTAGAACTTTGAGGTCAGGCATCGTTAATAAGTGCGTATCACCAGATTCAACGTGATAAACCGCACACTGCTCATCCCAGCAAAAAGAATGCAAAGAGCCAGCAGAACGAGCATAGTATTTCTTAAGCTTATTAGCCGTATTCACAGGAGACCATCAACAATACCGGCCGCGAATATACCACGCAATGAATAGTGAGTCGCAAGCCTGCCGACTGTAGTTAACTATCCGATGCTAACCATTGTCGCTCGACCACTACCAGGTTGCGGCCAGCAAATCTGTCAGCGACAAGCCTCCTGGTATAGGAATTGTGCCCTCGTAAAGGCCAACAACCTGATCCGGCGTTAGCGCATAATTGGTATCAACGTGTGCATTGATATAGGCAGCCAGCACGTGGCGCAACTCTTTATCCTTGTAGCCATTAGAATTATCGAGAACCAAACGGATCGGTGTGTCTTTTGAATGGGAGTAGAGAGTTTCAAAAGGCAGCTCACTAACAAGAGTTCCACCGATATAATCTTCCGTTTTATTCATATTTCCTGGTTTTTTCAAGCGGAGGCTATGATAGCCCTCCTGACTATTCGTGTCGTCGTAAGTGGCGTCTTCAAAGGCATCGTAATATTGAGTCGCAGGCTGAAATTCAACCGCATATGTCAAGCCAGCCTTTACCCAGGCTGCTACCACGGAGACACCTGGTACTACCGTACTACCCTGCAGTTTAGATAGACCTCCGGGGCTCGTGCCCAATGCACAGCTGCCTGTTACGTCAACCGAAGCATTCCCCGACATCATTTGCGACAAACATTGAGCCCCAAACACAGGCTTACTCGCCAAGGTCATGATGACTGGCGCAGCAGCACCAATTTTTGCTAATTTCCGTCGGCTCTGGTCAACGCCCTGATCCTGCTCCCAACTTCCCTGGGGGCGCTCTTGGTTTGTCTCTGGTAGCTCACTCATTTTCGGACCTCAATTTCCAATCGTCAGTAATTATTGTGCGTAGTACGAACTATCTTATAGCGAAGCAAAAATCACACCACAAGCAATAATCCTTTATAAACAAAGGGTTGGTGAAAAAAAACACCAGAACCATACAGCAATGTAAGAAAAGCTGACAGTTTAAACTCAGCCCTTATTGGATAAATGGGCAATGCTGCTAGTCAACCAACCCTACAATCGCCATAAGGTGACGTCCTCATCCTCACAGGCTTGTCGGTCGAGAACTGCTTTGATATCCATTAATAATGCGTTCTCACCCATAATCTTCTTCATATCACCAAGCGGTAACGCCTTATAAAATTGATGGGCAACGGCTAGCACCACTGCATCGGCTTCCGGCAACTTTTCCCATACTTCTAGATTAACACCATACTCTTTAAGAGCTTCATCGCTATCGGCTAGAGGGTCGTGAACAGTCACGTCGCAGCAGTAGGTTTCCAGCTCATGAATGATATCGATGACCCTGGAGTTTCTCAAATCCGGGCAATCTTCTTTAAACGTCAACCCCAGAACAATAACTTTGGCTCCATTGACGTTGCAGTCACTTTTTATCAAGCCTTTGACGGTTTGCTCTGCAATGTACTTGCCCATACCGTCATTAATTTGCCGACCAGCGAGGATAACCTGGGGGTGATGACCGGCGGCCTCTGCTTTATAGGTAAGATAATAAGGATCGACACCAATACAGTGCCCTCCAACCAGGCCCGGGCGAAAAGGAAGAAAGTTCCATTTACTGCCCGCGGCTTCAAGAACATCAAGCGTATCGATATTAAGCTTATGAAATATCAACGCCAGCTCATTCATCAAAGCAATATTTAAATCGCGCTGCGTATTTTCGATCACCTTCGCCGCTTCGCCAACTTTGAGGCTAGCGGCGCGATGAACCCCGGCATCGACCACACGCTCATAAAGACAGGCAACCCTGTCAAGAGTTTGCGGAGTATCACCTGCCACGACTTTTACGATTGTCTCAAGGCGGTTGATCTTGTCGCCAGGATTAATTCGCTCTGGCGAATAACCAACATAAAACCCCGATTTTCCTGGCTGTGCTGGGATATCAGGCTCACCAAGCCACTTTAGCCCCGATTCCTGCACAAGGATAGGAATGCAAATTTCTTCTGTACAACCAGGATAAACGGTAGATTCAAAAATAACGATTGTTCCCGGCGAGAGATTAGCACCAACAGTACGAGACGCCCCTGTCAGTGGGCCCAGGTCCGGCCGGCGGGCTCCGTCAATAGGCGTCGGCACCGCCACGATAATCGCCTCTGCTTCGGCGAGGCGGGAAGGATCATTGGTAAACTCTAATTGCGCGGCAGCCAAGAACTCTTCAGTGCTAACTTCACCGCTAGGATCATTATTACCGCGATAATTCTCGAGCTTACGCTGGTCAAGATCAAAGCCAATTGTCTCTACTTGTTTACCGAAAGCAACCGCTAATGGCAAACCCACGTAGCCCAAACCGACCACTGCAATTTTCTTTAACTGTCCTGAATTCAAATGTCGACCTTCCCTTTTATATTCTAAATACCACTCGATTTAATTATAACGATTCCGGGTGAAGGCTAACACCATGAAAGCGAAAAAAGAGACCTAGTCAGGAGACCTTTAACTTGTGCTCATCGCCTAGACTGTTAAGCTCATACAGTATCGCTTGAGCCGAAAGGACCTGTTTTGAACATTGGATTTATAAGCTACTCTGTTGCTTTCGCCGCTTATTTTGCCCTATTTATCTTACTTGTTTTTTCTTGGCGTGGCCGCCAATTCGGCACATTAGTTATTTTCGCCACCGCTTCTACCGCCATTTGGGCGGCAATTTCCGCATCATCGACATTAGAGCCCATACAGCTACCAACGATGCTGATGCAAGCCGCTGAACTTACCAAAAATAGCGCCTGGTGCCTTTTTCTACTTAAAACAGTGAAACGACATGATGCCGACATTGTGTCAACTGACTCACCCAAGTTAGCAACGAGCTGGAAGGCCCTCTTTTTTTGTGGCTTTTCCCTGGCCATTATTCTTTTGTTTTTTGTGCCGTTAGCTATCCCCCATTCATCTCTACCCATGTCAATTGCTAGAGATAGCTCCCTACTGGCCTGGATCAGCATTGCCATAGCCGGTATGTTACTCGTCGAACATATCTTTCGTTATAGCGAGCAAGCCGACCGCTGGGCCATCAAATACCTATGTCTTGGGATTGCCGGTATGTTTGCCTATGACTTTTTTCTCTACTCTGAGGCCCTACTATTTAAGCAAGTCAATCCAAATTTATGGAGCGCACGAGGTTTTGTAAGCAGTCTTGCCGTGCCCTTAATCGCTATTTCGGTTGCTCGTAACCCGAAGTGGGAACTTGGCATTCATGTATCGCGGGACGTAGTCTTCCATTCAGTGACAGTCGTAGGGGCAGGTATCTACCTGCTAACAATGGCCGCTGCCGGATATTTTATTCGCTACTATGGTGGCACCTGGGGTGGCACCGTACAAATCGCTTTTTTTGTTGGCAGCGGTATCTTGTTAATTATATTACTATTTTCAGGCAATATACGCGCTCAAACAAGGGTACTACTGAGCAAGCATTTTTTCAGTTACCGTTACGATTATCGGGAGGAGTGGCTGAAGTTTACTCGCACACTCGCCACCAGTGAAACGACTGTACCTGAGCGCATTATTCGCGCCATCGCTAGTCTTGTCAGTAGTGAAGGTGGCGTTCTCTGGGGCAAACAGGACCAAGGAGCTTATACGGTACTCAGCAACTGGAATATGCCAGAGCCTAGCTCCTCTAACAACACAGAGTTCGAACCATTAATCGACTTTGTGAAAGCCAATTCATGGATCATTGATATAGAAGAGTTCCGCCATGACCCCTCACTCTATTCGGGCTTGGCCTTACCTCCGTCGCTCACTGAAATGGAAGGAGCCTGGCTCGTTGTTCCACTGGAATTTAATGCCGAGCTGTGCGGTTTTGTTATTATCAGGCACTCTGAAGTTTACAAATCGCTCAACTGGGAGGACAGAGATTTACTGAAAACAGCAGGGCTACAAGCGGCCAGTCATCTCGCACAATATCAGACAGACCAAACTCTACTACAAGCTCGCCAATTCGAAGCCTTTAACCGTCTTTCTGCTTATATAGTCCATGACTTAAAAAATATTCTGGCGCAACAGTCGCTCATCATTGCCAACGCCGAAAAACACAAACACAAACCCGCCTTCGTCGACGACGTGATTTTGACCATCGAGAATTCAGTTGCGCGCATGACAGGATTGATGGAACAGATGAGAAGCGGATTAAGAGGCAGCCAGCCTACTAATGTCGATATCGCATCCCTCTTGAACCAGGTGATTAGCAGCCACTCCTCACAACTACCCGTACCAAAGCTGGAAGTTTGCGAACAAGTTCCCGGCGTTTTCGCCGACTACGAACAACTTTCTACCGTATTTTCCCATATCATACAAAATGCTCAGGAAGCCACAAAAAACACCGGTCAGGTAATAGTTCGTCTTTTTGAAAAGGCAGGACAAATCATTATTGAAGTAGAAGACAAGGGCTGCGGTATGGACGCAACATTTATCAAAAATCGATTATTTAATCCTTTTGATTCGACCAAGGGCTTAACCGGCATGGGAATCGGCGCATTTGAAAGCCGGGAGTTTATAAGAAGCCTGGGGGGAGACATTGGCGTAAAAAGCACCCCAGGTAGTGGTTCATTGTTTTGCATAGCCATACCATGCCCAAACTAACAGATAAAAAGGAACGCCTACATTGAATACAACTAACAAACACCTGTTAATCGTAGAAGACGATCCTGGGCTACAGAGCCAGATGCGCTGGTGTTTTGACGAATATGAAGTCACCATTAGTGGCGACCGCGTTGAGGCCATTAATCAGTTTAAACGTCATCAGCCCGGTGTTGTCATGCTGGATCTTGGGCTACCCCCAGACCCTGGAGGTGTAAGTGAGGGACTCGCCACCCTCGAAGAAATACTATCAATGGCTCCATCAACAAAAGTCATTATCGTTACTGGTGACAATGATCGCTCCAATGCAGTAAAGGCGATTGGCCTTGGCGCTTATGACTTTTACCAAAAACCGGTTGATCCAGAGGTGCTGACGCTCGTCGCTGACCGCGCTTATCGGGTAAATGCGCTGGAAGAGGAAAACCAGCAACTATTATGCGCCCGACAGAATATGCCCCTTGAAGGTATCATTGGCGCAAGCTCACAGTTGCTGAAGACCTGTCAAACCGTTGAAAAAATTGCCCCCTCTGATATCACCACGTTATTACTCGGTGCAAGTGGTACTGGTAAAGAGCTATTCGCACAAGCACTGCACGCTTTAAGCCCTCGATCAAACGAGAAAATTGTTGCTATCAATTGTGCCGCGATTCCTGACAACCTACTAGAAAGCGAGTTATTTGGTTATGAAAAGGGAGCTTTTACCGGTGCGGCCAAACAAACACAGGGAAAAATTGAGCTCGCTGATGGTGGCACTTTATTTCTTGATGAAATTGGCGACCTGCCTTTTGAGCTGCAAGCAAAGCTATTGCGATTCTTACAAGAGCGCGTCATAGAGCGAGTTGGAGGTAGAGTAGAAATACCCGTCAACGTACGCATCATCTGCGCTACACATCAAAACTTAACACAACACATCGAAGAGGGACGATTTCGAGAAGACCTTTACTATCGAATCAGCGAAGTCACTATAGATATACCATCGCTGAAAGACCGTGAAGGAGATGCCCTCATCCTCGCAAAAGCTTTCCTCGATAGATTTAACCGTGAATACAATAAAACCATACGCGGCTTTGACAAAGAAGCACTCTCTGCAATCGAAAGCTATAGCTGGCCAGGCAACGTGCGTGAAATTGAAAGCAAGCTGAAACGTGCCGTCATTATGGCTGAAAATACTCAAATCACAGTCGACGATTTACAGATTTCACTCCCTCAAGAAGAGCCGTTACCGTTAAATTTAAAGCTCGTCAGAGAGGCAGCCGAACGAAAAGCTATTCAACGCGCTCTCAGCTACACCAATCACAATATTTCTGAGACAGCGAAAGCACTCGGCATCTCGCGACCCACTCTTTATAATTTATTTGAGAAATACAGGATTAAATCAAAATAAAAATCAGGAAATCGTTGTAATATCAGACAACTACGGAGGCAACACCCCCTTTTAAATTTATTGCAGTTGACGTTTATCCCGCCTCTTTTATCAGGGCTCGCTCAATAAAATCGAAATCTCTGGATCGTTTGATGTTTTCAAATAATGCACCAGCTTGAGGATAGCTACGCATTAAATAAAACAACCATTGTTTAATACGGTTGCCCATGTGCTTGGGAGGATAATGGGCTTGCGTCAGCCGCAATAATTGTAGTGCTAATGTTGCGATCTGTGGCCAGATCATATACTGATAGTCCTCACCCCGGTGATACGCTTTAATGGCCAGGCCTAAATCGGGACGAGCCAGTAGACCGCGCCCGATCATAACGCGATCACATCCGGACTGTTCACGGCACTCGATATAATCTCCGAGTGTCCATATCTCGCCATTAGCCACCACAGGTATATCGAGGTGCTGTTGTATTGTATTAAGATAAGTCCAGTAGGCGGGAGGCTGATAACCATCGGCCTTAGAACGAGCGTGAACAATCAACTCATCAGCGCCAGCTTCGGCAATGGCAATGGCATTACGCAGGTAGCTGCTGCGATCATTGTAACCAAGACGGATTTTGGCAGTGACCAAAACGCTTGATGGCAGCTGCTCCCGCGTGGCCTTAACAATATCGTGCAAGAGAGAGGTCTCATCGAGCAGACGGGCACCGCCGTAACTGCGATTAACTGTTTTGGCCGGACAACCAAAGTTCAAGTCGATAGCTGATGCACCTAGCTCCACCGCTTTCTGCGCATTTAATGCAACCAACTCGGGATTACTTCCAAGTAGTTGTAATCGTGTTGTATTCACAGAGCCATATTCAGAGCCTTCTTTGCCGTCACGTTCATTCAGCGGAGTCAACTCAGGGCAGGCACTTAAAAAAACACGGCTAGGCAACACTGTTTTACTAACCCGAATAAATTCTGTAACACACAAGTCTATGCCGCCCAATTGATCAAGTAGGAAGCGCATATGATGATCGATAACGCCCTCCATAGGGGCGAGATATATTTGCATGTCAATTCTAATGGTAAGTGTGAAAAAGCAGGGGATTCTACCCCAGTAATGAGCAGGTCACGAAATAGTCTGAATGATTAAATTTACAGCGATTTGCTAAATAAATAAGACTATGCATCAAGATAAAAACAAACAATAGAGAAAGCAATTACTGGCAAATATTCATGGTTACACTTAGGAATAGTGTCGAGAACTGCCGGTACAGCTGGCCTCAGTCGTAAAGCAAGAACACAAGGGTTTATAAGTTAGAGGTTCTCGACGACTATAGATTAAACATCCTACTTAACAGCTGGGTTATTTGTTTCTCGTCTGAGACAAAAACCGCCTATCGCATGCTTGTGGGCAAGGTCATGAAAAGCCAAACGGAGCCGTCCATCGGCCAGCTGATCGAACTGACGAGCGTGCATGCCAACGCTGATTGAATCTTCAAATACAACCCAGAATTCCGGAACAGGATAAGCTACGGTAGTCTTCGTGTTTCCGCTCAGGCGATATATACCTTGATCATTGCCAAAACTAAATCTGCGTGAGTGAAAAGTATTACCACATTTATTTAACCCTAGGCCGCCACAGCCTAGAAAAGACCAATTTCACATGAGCTTGGTCTTATATGACGACGGTCAAACCGTGAAAACAAAGCGTATTAGCGAGAACCTTTTTTAAAGAGAACAACCTCAACGGTCTGGATTAAGGTATAGGCATCCAGGAAGAGACTATGGTTCTTCACATAATATAAATCATATTGTAGCTTCGACATAGAATCCTCAGCGGAAGCGCCATAGGGATAACACAACTGGGCCCAACCCGTAATCCCTGGGCGGACTCTGTGTCGCTCACTATAAAGAGGATTGGCCTGACATAACTCCTTAACGAACTCAGGGCGTTCCGGTCTAGGACCCACTAAACTCATATCGCCCACCAGCACATTCCACAGTTGCGGTAATTCGTCAAGCCGATACTTTCGAATAAAAGCCCCTACCCTCGTAACACGGGGATCATCCTTTTGCGCCCAGCGAGCTACGCCATCGGACTCCGCATCTGTTTTCATGCTGCGAAATTTGTGCACATTGAAATACTGGTTATTACGGCCGACGCGCTGCTGACTATAAAAAATAGGACCTTTACCACGACTTTCCAACAAAATCGCTACCGTAGCCAGCAACATAAAAGGCGAGCTAAATACAAGGAGAAAAATGCTCACTAATATATCAAAGCTTCGCTTTACACCAGATCGCATAAAATTTCGCTTGAAACCACCAGCATGAATTAACCAGCCAGGGTGAACAAGGTCTAGTTGTATCAGTGCACTTTCTCGCTCAAAAAAGTCAAGCGTGTCTGTAATATCAATACCGCTCATTCGACAATTCAACAAATCATCTGTCGGCAAATTTTCTCTACGATCATCAAGGGCCACAACAACTTCGTCAATATCATTCTCCAAAGCGTAAGCACACAAGGTTTTGTCGAGCTGGAGAACCCTACTCTGGTCAACCTGAACACCCTGATTTGCCCCCGAATTAACGAACCCAACTAAGTGAAAGCCGCGCATATCGGCTTTACGGCGCAACCTGTCAATAAATAGAGCGTTCTTACCCGCCCCCACAACGAGTACTCGTCGCAATAAGACTCGACCATCGACGAATCTATAAAATAATGCACGAATAACAGCCAGACTAACGACAGAAGCAACAGCACTCGTCTTTAAAACGCCGTCAGCAACGGCGAGGGATGGTATTAACTGATAAAACACCAGAAGGGCAACTGAGGCGAACAGCAATGCAGCTATCAACCGTGCAACCAAGCCAGACAGTCTTTCTCGTTGACGTGTGTCGTACAAGCCCATTGCCACCATGAATAAGACAAACACGATTGACATCAGGACTATTTTAGACCCAACATCAAAGATCGAAGCTTCACCACCGGGGCTTGTTACAGCGACAAAATAATTATTTATCGCGAGACTCAGTGTAAAAATTACCGCAAGTTCTGAAAAAGCGAGCAGCAGGAATTGCACATGGACATAATGACCAAATAATCGAAATTTTCCCGTTGCACCACGGACGTGAGGCAAGCGGAGCCCCTCACGGCCTTTGGCTCTGGGGTGTAGCTCATCAAGGCCTACCTTGGTAACGACCCCTGCATCCAACTTTTCCATTTACTTAATCCTTTCTTCCACCAACTTCTGCTCTTAAAAAGGGCCGTGCCACAGGAAACTGCATGCCGCATAGAGAGCAAAGCCCTTTCAACAGGCGGGGATTGTCTTACAACCCCTTTTTAAAAACAAACAAACCAATGATTAGCGGTCGCAAACACTGATTAGTGGTAATCTAACCAGCTCAACCCAAACACGGGGAGATACACTCAAGAATTAACAATTTGTAGAATTGAAGTTATCAACCACACAAATTCACATGTCCTTATGTGTACGAAGTAAATACCCTATCGGCTTTTTTGTTGTAAAAACAATCGTACAAGCACCATACGATTGGAATTTTCAATTTATCTGCAACATAAGACAATAGAAAGACATCCTTCATAGTATTTACTGCATGTCTCATAGCCTCTGTTTCAACCTAAAGTCATGAACAAGCATGAAATTGATGGGGCAACTATTACTCAGAACGACCGGGAGTATAAAGCAAGACAAGATCTAAAATGCCATTTCTAGAAACACTATTTTCAAGTGAACGCTTGAAGTGCAACGCGAGCAGAAACGACCATGATATCTCCACAATTAGTTCAACAAACTACTATGGGGTACTGCCATTCACCACGGCTTCGCTAGAGGGAGAACGGAAGAAACGCAACATATCGTCACTATAATCTAATCCTCCGCTCACCCTATTCATCTCCAGTACCCTTCTGACTTCAGATTCTCTAACCTGAGCCTGCCTCGCTATCTGCTCTGCTACTGGCTCTGCATCCATTTGCAATACCCGCGCCGGAAAGCGGCCTTCCTCAATTTTTGCAGAACGCCACAACTGCTCCAATGCATAGCTCACGCGACTAGTCTGAGGAGCAAATTGTTGTGCCATTGCCAAATGCTCGGTCGTTCGTAGCCTGTGGGCGAAGTATATGAGTAGTTGGTAGGCCTTCTCCGGGTCTTTCTGAATTATATCCAGTATATGGCTGCGTTCGATGGCAATCACCTGGGTATTCATTGTTGCGGTCGCCGTAGCAGAGCGCCTCTCATCATCAAAAATGGCAAGCTCTCCAAATAGCGCCCCCTGGTGAACCTCGCCTATAACAAGGTTTTTCTGATCAGGTCCTTTTCGAGAGAGCGTGATCCCACCACGTATTATTGAATATATGTGCTTAGCATGATCCTTTTCACAAAATAGCGCCTCGCCTGGCGAGAGCAAAATGGTTTCAAACCGAGTGCAATCATTATCCAACCAGAAGTGTTTGACGGTGGGCTTACTACGTCCAAAGGCCCAAGCCAACACCTTGTCAAAAGGCGCCATCATTGGTATCAGACTATCACCAACAGACTCCACCCATTGCTCAGCGGCAATCGCACTGAAACCTAACCGGCCATAAAGTGAGAAGGTTTCTGCACTAGCCGCACCGAAAACATGAGTCGCCCCCCAGTCACTCATAACTGCGGTGGTTTTTTTAAACAAGGCAAAGATGACATTACGTTTATGCCGCCACTCTTTACGAATCGCTAACATACTGCCACTGACGATACAGGGAGCAGTATCGAGATCTTCAGCAGATCGCCCGATCTGGTCCCTTACTTGAGAAAAATCAAAATATTTCTCAGGTGCCAAGCCAATTTCAGAGTCCTTATTAACCCGGAATGAGGCAATCGCCGTATCTCCATCATAAGCAATAATGCTCGCCACCCCTGGCAAAGTATCAAAATGATCGACAATCCGCTCATCACAGGCTGAGCGTTTTTCTGAAAATTTCTTTCTTTCACTCACATAGACATCGTAACGAAGCCGGAATACATCATCCAGCTCTTTTGCTGTACGGGCCACTTTCAGTTTAATCGGCACTGTCCACCCTCAGGTAAGTAGATTAAAGCAAGCCTAGCTTGTCTTTTGGGTATTATTTGGGGTACATAAGGAGTAGCTCAGAGTCCATCCAAGCCCTCCTGAGCATCCATGCAATTGACATATCGCGCTAATTTGACAAGCTGCCATCATTAGAGAGCCACCTAATTAACAACTCTCGGCTCTAACACAGTAGCCCCCTCGGCTGCCGCCTGAAGGTGGACAGACAACCGGAAACTTAGTTCCACTTTTCAGAGAAGAACATTTAACTCGCGTAGTCATCTATAACTTAAGTGGCTGAAACTGATGTTCAGCCATTCAATACATCGAAAAACGGTAGGAAAGGAAAACATCTGCCGGCCTTAACTACTGGTAGAAAGCTCTTGCATCAAAGCCTCTGCATCCGGTCTTTCTGAAAATCCCTCCCCAGATTTCAACAAGCGCTTCAACTCACTGAGAGCACTACTCTTTTGGCCCAAGGCGAGGTTAATCAACACACGATGATAGCGCATTGAGAGGTTATCCGGTGTTTTACCAAGGGCGTTGTCAATCGCCTTTTTCGCCTCACTGAGCTGACCATCAGCCATAAAAGCCATGGCTAAAGTATCCTGCACGGCCGCAGACTCTCCATCAACTTCTTCGGCTTTTCTGGCGTACTCAAGTGCTTGCTTTGGCTTAGAATCACGTAAGAACCAGGCTAGGTTATTCAGCGCAACCAAGTTACTACCGTCGTGCTCTAACACATGCTGGTACTGAGACATGGCCAAGTCAGCCCCTCCATTTTTAACATGCATATTCGCCAATGCCAGACGGGCAGACACGTCTTTTGGGTTATCGACAATCCAGGTTTTATATAGCCCCAAGGCACCATCCGTATCACCGAAAGACAGCCTTTGCTCAGCGAAGCCAAGTAAAGTGGAAGTGCTTGGCATCGTCTTAAAGGCTTTTTCATAGATCGCCAGTTCGCCCGCCTTATCCCCTTTTAGCTTTGCCTCCGCAATTTGCAGCTGCCATATTGCCGGATTGTCTGGAGCCAAGACTTTGAGCTTTTTTAATTGCTCCTCAAAAGCGACATTATTCTTCTGCTGTAAGGACAGACGAGCCAGAGCCACACGAGGTTCAATATAGTCAGGAGCAAGCTCAATCGCTTGCTGCAAGCCTCCCGACACAAGCTCATGGCGACCCAGGCCTTCATGGGCTCGGGCCAGGAGATAATGCCCGACAGCTCCATCAGGCTGAAGCTGCACCAGTTTATCGAACGAGACCTGGGCGGAGTGATAGTTCTTTTCTGCCAGCTGAGCAACACCCGCAACATGCAATAACTCAGGATTTCCATCCCAGTCCTCTAAACCACTGAGCAATACAGCCACTTTATCTGAACGCCCTTTTGACAAGTGTAAACGCGCCAATATTAACCGAGGCTGGTAAGCTGATGGATGCGCCTCCATCGCACGCTCTAGATAAACGAGCATTGCATCCTCGTCACCTTCCAGCTGTTTTAAAGCGGCGATTTTCAGCAAAGCCGGTAAATAATCCTCATGGTGTTCGAGAATCTCTTTATAGTAGCTTTCAGCCGCACTGTATTGTTTATCTTGCACAGCAAACAAAGCTAGGCTCTGACAAGCAAACGGATCCCCCGGCGATATCGATCGAGCTTGCTGAAAGGCCTCTTGTGCTGCCTCCTTTCTTTTTGATTCCATGTGTACACGACCTAACAAATTATAGGGCGTCACATTTTCAGGTTGACGATCACGGTAAGCCTCTGCTGCCTGTAATGCTTTACCAGGCTCATTTTGACGCAAGTAATTTAGCACCAGCAGTATTTCACCTTGCTGGTAGTCCGGATTTAAACGCAACGCAGACTCAATATATTCCACTCCCGCCTGCTCACCGCCAACCAACATACCGGCGCCCAGGCGCATCTGTGCCGTCGGGGAATCGGGGGCCAGCTCCGCAACTTCCGACAACAAATCGATCGCTTCATCCGTTTTCCCCTGACGCAGCAATGCATTGGCGAGCAGATTCATTGCGCCCGCATCATTCTGACCCAGCGCTAACACAGGGCGAAGTAGCTTTTCGACCTGCGCGTAATCACGCTCAGCGAGACGAATTGTTGCCAGTAACTTTCTCCCTGCTATATTGTTAGGGGCAAGTCCATGAAACTCACTAGCATAGGCCGTCGCTTGCTCACGCTCACCCTCCAGCAAGTGCAATGCGGAGAGGTAATAGACTATCTGGGGGTGACGTTCTTTTGCTGGCAGGGCCTGAATTAGTGACTCTTTTGCCTCTACCATCTTTTTCTGCTGAAAATTAATCATGCCCTGCACATAGTGGGCACTCGGGTGCTTAGGTGCTGTGGCAAGCAAGTAAGTCGCATCGATCTGAGCAGCATCAAGTTGCTGCAGGGTGATACGGACTATTGCTCGCTTCAGCGTATTCGCAAATTTTTCCGCCTTAGATGAGCCCCCATCAATTGCACGGGTATAAGCTTGCTCGGCAGCTTTAAACTCGTTTTTCTGCAACTCCAGATCGCCAAGCAAACTCAAAGCCTGAGAGTAATCGGGGTCAATTGCAAAGATCACATTAAGCTGCGCAAGAACCAAATCTGCATCACCACCCGCCTGCAACAATCGGGCTTTTGCCATTTGGGCATAAGCTAGCTGCGGGGCTTCACCGACCGCTCGCTCAATTAATCTTCCTCCAGCTACGACCTCATTCTCAGCTAACTTCCCCAAGCCCTGCGCAGACAAAACCGTCGCCAAGGCTTCAGTCCTTAAGGTTTCTACAGATAAGGCCTGAAGCTCATCAAGTTTGGTCTGACGTAAAAAAGCCTGGGCCAGCAAGGGCAAGACCTGATCCTTTGAAACACCAAGCTTTCTTGCATGACGCAACTCTTTATCCGCACTCGGCATATCGTCCTGATCGAAATAAACCTTTCCGAGCAACCATCGAGCCTCGGCATTATCTCCCTCAATTTTTAAAGCATTTTTAAGCTCGATAATAGCGGCTGTCGTTTTGCCATCATCTAGATAACGCCGAGCATTATCGACATATTCACTTGTCGTGGTACTTTCGCCACAGGCAAAAAGACCGACCAAAGACAGTATTACCACAACATGATAAAGCTGTTTCATTATTACGCTCTCAGGTTTAACATTAACGGATTAAAATTATAATTTGCACCATGACGGAGGTTAGGAGAGGGCTCCTGCAAGACTCCATGAGATATAAACAATTTCAACTCTCTTCACTCTCATCGACTCAGTGTTATTAAATTGATGAACAAAGCTTCTCTTAACTGCTTTTCCAATGCACCCTAAAGCGATCAATAGAAGAAAATAGTGATAGCAGTCTTAACCCTGTATTGAAACTCATCGCTTTCATTGCCCTTTATGATGTTCTTTTCTTCATAGCAATGCGTAAAATGCTGTCACATTATAACGCGACGCCAAATAATACCGAATAGCATAAGCGACGCAACGCCAAAAACCCACAACAAACTCAATGATCAGGCAACGAAGTGTTGCAGCGGCCATTAGAAGCATTACTCCGCCCCCCACAGCAAAATATGACTATCATCATCGAGCGAGCTTAAACCCAAGACAAAATCACAGAAAAAAACGCATAAATTAAAGGAGTCTAGGAAGAACCTAGGGGCACTCTTTTCTTAGCTACGGACGCGCTTTTACTTGGGCAGTGGCAAAGCTTTTGATTCACACAGACGAGACTAAGAACCGCCTGTCGTCCCTCAAAGTGCAATGACATTGCGGGATTGAAATGAAACCGCAACGCCCACAATACCTATGGTAAGCCCTTAGCACCAATAAATACCTACTAGCTGGGTAGCAAATTATACAGTCTTTTCTTGAGGCTTGTACGGCACCCAAGATCATGGAAGACAGACCCAGCGCCGAAGGCGCGCGACCATTTAGCCGACTAATGACAGCCATCTGTTCAGCCATTCACTTGATTAGACTCCATAGCCTAATGCCTCGAACAAGCTTCCACAATGGTAAAGCCCGTTCTGCTATGCTGATAAACATACTCACCGTAGGAAGAGGCCAAGCGCATTGGCATATCAGGATATCGATAAAATCATCAACTTCACCTGGGACGTGGTGATCATCGGCACCGGAGTAGCCGGATCTACATTAGGGTATGCTCTCGCACGCGGCGGAAAAAGCGTGTTGTTCTGCGAAAAAGGCCTTTCACAGATTGACGATATAAAAGCATTACGCGGTAACTTTGCAGAAACATTTTTCCCCTCACCTTGTGCACCAAGCACAAAGCACCAGGCTATATTACGACAAGCAGGCCGCAGCGCCGAGCTGCTTGACGATCATTCAGCAACCAAGGTAAAACGAAGCATTCCATTTATAGGTAGTGGTACGGGTGGGTCTAGCAGCCTTTATGGCTACGCCATGGAACGCTTTTTTCCTGCAGATTTCACCCCTAGGGAACGCCACACTGCCGCATCAGAATCAAACCTGCCCGAGCGCTGGCCAATCGATTATGATGAGCTGACACCCTATTACAAACAAGCAGAGCAGCTTTATCGTGTCCGAGGTGAAGCCGACCCCTACAAAGCTGATCAGTCTTACCAATTCAAATTAGCACCACCCCTGTGCCAACCAAATGAAGAACTAAAGAGCCTCTTTGTTCAACAGGGACTACACCCTTATCGCCTCCCACAAGCTTGTGAGTATGTACCCGGTTGCCAAGGCTGTCAGGGCTTTCTCTGCCCCCGTGACTGTAAAAATGACAGTACGCGCATCTGCCTTAAACCAGCTCTTGAGAAACACCAGGCTCATTTGCTAGAAGAGTGTGAAGCTGTACGATTAGAAACAAGCAACGATCGTATAAGCAGCGCCATATGCAATTATAAAGGACAGCAAATCAGACTCACGGGCGAGACTATAGTGCTCGCTGCTGGAGCCCTGGCAACGCCAAAACTACTACTACAATCAACATCCAAGAGATGGCCCAGAGGCCTGGCAAACGGGTCGGGGCTGGTGGGCCGCAATTTAATGCGTCATTACACGGATATATATGCCGTACGCCCTGTCAATCGAAAAGATAACCCGGGCAACCTTAAAGAGCTGGCTTTAAATGATTTCTATTGCAATGATCGTGGCAAATTCGGCACTGTGCAATCTTTCGGAGCTCTACCCTCAGCAACAATCATCGCTGAAGAAATGGAGGCAGAACTGCGTCAAAGCAACCACGCTTGGTTACTTCCTTTTTTCAAATTAGGCAAGCCTATTCTCCGTGCTGCTCTAACCCACTTATTTAAAGACCGCGTGTTATTTGCCTCTATCATGGAAGATTTGCCCTATAGTGGGAATAGGGTCACGCTAACTGATGATGGCCAGAGGATACGACTAGAGTACAATATTTGTTCTCATGAACGGGAGCGAATTAAACAGTTTAGACAACAATTAAAAACAATATTTAACTCACGCCCTTATATGCTTATCAAACAAGCTGAAAACAACCAACGCATTGCCCATGCCTGTGGCACATGCCGGTTTGGCTTAACACCCCAGGACAGCGTGCTCAATCGCAACAATCGGAGTCACGAGCTGGATAACCTGTACATCGTTGACGCCTCCTTTTTCCCTTCCAGCGGCGGTACCAACCCAGCATTAACATTAGCCGCCAATGCATTACGCGTTGCGGATCACATGTTAGAAGCATCTAACCCCCCACCCCAACCAATAGTAGAAAGAACAAATTAATCGAGGGTAATGACTAATGAAGATGAATACGCTTGAAAAACTGGCCATGAATAACCCCGTTCGCCTATTGATTCAGCGTCATTTTGAGTTGCCCCTGTTACAAAAACTTGGAGGACGCCTCGATGGCATGAGTGTGCTAGAGGTAGGCTGCGGACGGGGTGTCGGTACTGAATTACTCTTTAAGCAACTAGGGGCAGCCAAGGTACATGCAATAGACCTTGACGAAAGTATGCTTAAACATGCACGCAAGCGATTGGCCAAGTATAGTCCTACACAACTTAAACTAGAGACCGGTGATGTCACTGACATTGACGCACCCAATCAATCTTACGATGCCGTCTTCAATTTCGCGGCTATTCATCACGTGCCTAACTGGCAAGCTGCCGTCGTAGAAATCGCCCGAGTACTCAAACCTGATGGCCGCTTCTTTTTCCAGGAGGTCACCTCACAATGGATCCATCGATGGCCCTATAGCGTTCTATTTGAACATCCCAAAGAAAACCGCTTTAGCAGCGAAGAGTTTATTCAAGAAATTGAGCAACAAGGTATAGCCGTCGATAACAATTGGGAAAAACGCGGTGGCGGTGATTTTGTCTTTGGCGTGGGCCGTCGAAATAGCATGAATAGCCAATGAACGGCCTCATCATAACGATAGCAGGACTCGTTTATGAATAACGAAAATACTGACACCGTGACTGACAAAGGACTCTTTGAACTCAATTGCCCTGCATGTCACTACGAAACCAGCCTGCCCTCAGACGCAGATCTCGGCTCGGTACGCGGCAATACCAAGCGCTACTCAGGCTCTGAATTCATGCTATGGAAGTGCCCCCAATGCCAAGCTATCACCAGCATTGATCCCGTAGACTTTCACGATATCTATAGCGATTACCCTCTCAACAAGCGCAAGCTCGATATTTTTGCTCAGGGCACTTATGGCAATCTGCTAAGACGTTTACGTCATGCAGGCCTACAAAAAACAGACTCTATTCTCGACTATGGCTGTGGTAATGGCATTTTTGTTGAGTATCTAAAGCAACGCGGCTACCTCAATGTTGTTGGTTACGACCCTTATGTGCCTGAATTTTCCTCCTTACCACCTGCACAATCTCTGTTTGACGTCGTCGTAAACAATGACACGTTAGAACACTGTGATGATATTCACGGCATGCTACTAGAGAACCTCAACCTGCTAAAAACAGGGGGGCTTTTATATTTGGGCACTGCAGATTCCGAGCCTGTAAATATGTCGAACTTAGAACCTGAAATCATGCGCTTACACCAACCTTTTCACCGCGTGATTCTGACCGAGAAAGGTCTACATAAGCTCGTTACCGAGTACAACCTTACTATCGAACACAGCTACCGTCGCTCCTACCATGACACCTTACGCCCTTTCTCCAACTATCGATTTCTCGACGAGCTCAATAAAGCCGTCGGCCATGATCTTGACCGCGCCATGGATCCCTCAGAAGTCAATCGGGTCTTTTTGCGCAGCCCCCGTTTATGGTTTTTTGCACTGTTCGGCTATCTGTTTCCATCAGCCTTTGAACCTGCCGTTATCGTGCGCAAGCAAAAACCCAAATCTCCACCAAGCTCTCTCTCCGCCAGCAGTGATGACAGCTAATGAAAATCAGCGGCAACACCGTATTAATTACCGGAGGAGCCTCCGGCATAGGTCTGGCACTTGCCGGCGCTTTTTATCGTGAAAAAAATACCGTTATCATCCTGGGGCGAAGCCAGGACAAACTTGCACAAGCACAAAAGCGTTACCCTGGCTTGCATACCCTGCAAGTCGACATCACTAGCGAACAACAGCGTCTCGAACTCGCAGAAACGTTGACAACAGAATTTCCAGGACTAAACCTACTGGTAAATAATGCGGGTGTTGCTTATTTTGGTGACGCGCAACAACCTACTGAGTTGTTTAAACATGCCTGTATTGAGATTGATACCAACTATCTCGCGCCTTTACACCTCAGCTTATTATTATTGCCTCAACTTCGGCAGCAGCCTTCACCAGCAATCGTCAACATAACTACTGCCGGGGTCTACCTGCCACTCACTATCATGCCAGGCTATAGTGCTAGCAAAGCAGCATTCAGCAGTATCACCCATGTGCTCCGCCAACAACTTGCGAACACTCCCCTTAAGGTATTTGAAGTACTACCTCCAGCGGTCGACACCCAACTCGTGTCTCGTTTTAAGGTACAAAAACTACAGCCCGATCTACTCGCCCAAAAAATAGTGTCGGGCATTAAAAAAAACCACTATGACATGCCTCTGGGCTCAGCCAGGGCACTAAAGTGGCTAGCTAGACTAGCACCCACTTTTTGTGAAGGCATACTTCACCGCCAAATGACAAAAATGCTCAACGACCATCAATAACTGAATAAACAAGCCTCTATCTCATCATTCAATGAGCCAGCAATGTTAAGTGATAAAAAAACAGAGACAAATATCGGCACCAAAAAAACCGTCTTATTTATCGCAGAGGCCGTTACACTTGCCCATTTTGGCCGAATGATGACGCTGGCGAGAGCCCTCGATCCTGCACAATACCGGATCGTTGTGGCTTCTGACCCCCGTTATTTACATCTCGAACAACCCTTCCCCTTCGAATTTGAGTCCATTTGGACCATTCCCGGCTCACAGTTTAGTCAGTCTCTGGCACAGGGCAAGGTCGTTTTCGATACAAAAACCCTCGCCCACTATGTTGAAGACGACTTACAACTACTCGCAACAGTAAAGCCGGACCTAGTCGTCGGGGATTTCAGGCTGTCACTAGCCATTAGTGCGCCTCTTACAGCCGTTCCCTACGCATCGGTTGTTAATGCTTACTGGAGCCCTTTTGCTAAAATCACCTACCCCGTCCCCGACTTGCCCTTCACCAGAATACTCGGACTGACACTGGGTCAAAAGATATTTAACGCGGTGCGCCCCTTTGCCTTTGCTCTACATGCCAGGCCATTGAACACACTCCGCCGCCGTCACGGCTTAGCACCTATCGGCAATGATTTACGCAAGGTATATACCTGGGCCGACCATACCTTGTATGCAGATATACCCGAGTTGATTCCCTGCGAAAAACTTCCAGTCAACCACCATTACCTGGGCCCAGTACAATGGTCCACGAACACCGCTTTACCGACATGGTGGGACCAGTTCCCCCGGGGGAAACCCATCATTTTTGCCAGCCCTGGCAGCTCGGGCCAAGATGATTTGCTCCCAAGAGTAATAGAGGCACTAAGTGGGTTGCCCGTTACCCTGATAGCGGCAAGCGCAGGGCGAAGCGACACCTCTAAATTAGAGACACCCAGTAATGTGTTTGTCAGTGACTACTTGCCCATTAAAACAGCTATCCGCAATAGCCAGCTCATCATCTGTAACGGAGGCAGCTTAAGCACCTATGAAGCCCTAACAGCAGGTGTGCCAGTGCTGGGCTTCACAAATAATTTAGACCAACAGCTGAATATGCAAGCCGTCGAGCGTATCAACGCGGGTATCGCTATACGTACTGGATCAACGTCTATTGCCCAAATTAAACAAGCAATAAACACTTTACTGAACACGACACGCTATCAAGCGGCTGCCCAAGGAGCCGCTGATGTTTTATCCCATTATGATGGAGAAAAAACCTTTCGAGATATAGTACAAAAAATCCTGTTGTAAAAGCCGCTACCTATCTCCAGTGTGCCACAAAGCGCCATTCAAAACTTAAACAAGACTACTGGCTTCTACCCCTTTCTTATTTAAGCCTTTCGTGTAATTTAAGACTGTCCTGTCAAGAGTCAGCACAAAAAAAAGCAGCCCCGGAGGGCTGCTTTTCAAATCATCACTTGATACTGAAAGTCTAGTCAGCCAGCAATGCTTTCTCTTTTCTGCGGCGGCGAATTGACACCAGGCCAGAAGATGCTAAGCCCAAGCCCAATAAGGCAACCATACTAGGCTCTGGAACACCTGTTTTGGTGACAGCACCAATTCTAAAATCAAGCGCTGTAGTCAATGGATCAAGATTAAAGATTAACTGGATCGCACCGATGCTTTCCACATCAGCAACTCCGGAAGTACCGCATCTTTGCGCGACAACACCGGATGGCAGTGGGGGGGAACCTGCAAGACCGCATCCAGCCGCATTTTCAAAGAACGAAAAGAAAATCTCACTGGTGTGTGCACCAGTCGTAGCTGTCAAATCAAACTCTGTCCAATAATCATCATCAGTATAAAGACCGATAGTAAAATCGAAGGCGTGATCTGCTTCTAAGACATCAAAAATAAACCGGT
Source organism: uncultured Gammaproteobacteria bacterium (assembly GCA_913058345.1). GTDB lineage: Bacteria > Pseudomonadota > Gammaproteobacteria > Pseudomonadales > Porticoccaceae > Reddybacter. The sequence continues at coordinate 170,535 of CAJXQR010000005.1, read as the reverse complement.
CACATCCACCCGCTGGACAGCCCGCTTGGACAACCAGGTTCTCTGAGCCCATGCCGGTTTTTGTTAAATCTGATGAAGCATCGTTGCCATCCCATTGGAGAGTGCCTACCGCTTCAATAGCCGTACCACTATTAAAGGCAAGCTCACCACCGCCAGCAACCATTGAAGCACCATTCTGCAACGGAAGAGTATTACCATCCGAAACCTCTACAATTTCTAAACTGCGGTACCCGCCAATTATACTGGCGTAAGAACCGATTTCATTGTAGACGCTCGTGCCTGTAGCAAGCCCATCGGTATCAACCTTCTGCCCCGCCACAGGATCTGTGAACAGGTCGACAACATTTGCCTGTGCACCAACGCTCAAGGCCAGCAGTGAGGCTGCACCTACTATTTTCACTTTACTCAACATAGTCATTCTCCTGGTATCTCCTTTTTACGGAAATGGTCTTTGTTTTGAAATAAAGAAGTAAGCAACAAGACGATTCCCACCTCTTGCCTTTAGCAAGCGAATACCATGCCAACTATGAATTATCCTTTATAAACAAAGGCATACAAAAAACTATGACGGCTTTCGAGCATTACAGGTAGCAAAGTGTAAAGAACCTTGACACTTGCCTTGCGCGTCTGCAACTAAAAACCTTCATGCCGCTTAATACCAAAGGAAGACCCCTGAATACTCTCATTGTTATGGGTCAATGAGCAACAAAAGCAGTTTGTTCTCATGGTCAGCAGCATCCCACTCAAGCAATCTAAAATTCTTTCTTTCAGCAGCCCACCTTCTTGAACAAAAGTGTAAGGTTTTTCGACAGAGTGGGTCGCTATCAGCACCAGAAGGAAGTTATTGTCTGTTTAAGTACCACAAAGAACATTGCAGAACTCAGCAAGCTCGTCGCGACACAGGTTTTATACACCTTTTGTACCACCCGCTAAATAATTGATCCTACCGAGCTGAAATTACCCGAGCATACGGCAGTAGAGAAAGTCTTAGCGCTGACCACTCACACGTTGAATTTGCTCTTGTCGAGACAAAAATGCCGTATTATTTGGCTCCTTCGCCAGGGCTCTCTCTATCATCCGCTGCGCCCCAACGATATCGTTGTTAGCCAACATCGCCCCTGAAAGGGTATCGATAGCAGCGGGGTCTTCTGGAAACAGAGCATAAGCTCGCCTGGCGTAATCCAATGCCACTTTGGGCTTAGAAACGGTTAATAAGGATGCCAGGTTATTTAATGCCAGCGCATCCTCAGGCTCATTTTTTATCAGGGCTGTGTAGGTTGCAACAGCATCATCGTTGCGCTGCAGCGCCATATACCGCAGTGCAAGGTCGTGTTTAACGAGCCGCTCACGAGGATTAGCTTCTGTCCAGCTTTGCAAAGACGTCAAGGCTATATCTTTGTCGCCATTACGCCACTGCACCCTTGTTAAGGGCAGCAGAGCACTGGCACTGGGGTTCCGGTCAAATAAGCGCTGATAGGCTGTAATCGCTGCCGGCAGGTCGTTCGTTAATTCAGACAGCTGAGCCTTGATCAATGTGACATCGGCATTATCCGGTTTAACTTGGCCTTCCAGCTCTGCCAGCCATTGCTTGGCGACCGCAATATCTCTATCTTCAATGGCCATACGTGCCAGTGCTATTTTAGCGGGTAGATAGTTAGCGTCCAGCTGGGTAGCCGTCTCGAGCTCTTCTCGCATGACCACTCTCTCATTGAGCCCTTGAGCCGCCTGGGCAAGATAAAAGTGCACGACGGCAGTTTTTGGCGCCAACACAAGCAACTCATTCAAGGCTTGCCTGGCATCACTGTATTGCCCAACTGCCAAAAGGGCTTCAGCACGCAAACCAAAGAGGTTGGCTTTTTGCGTATTATTACTACCCTGAACATTACTTAGAAGATCTAGTGTTCTCTGGGGCTCATTATCATCGAGATAAATTCGTCCCAACCTTAATTGAAACTCGACGCGCGGTTCAACGTCGACAGCCTCTTCAAGAATATTGGCAATATCTGCTTGCTTGCCCTGTATCCTCTTCAGAGTGACAAGATTAGTGACCGTTTGATAATCCCCGGGCCGATAGCTGAGCGCCTTTCGAAGATGCTGCTCAGCTGTATCTAACTCCTCGCCACGGATAGCCAAAGCCGCCAGACCATTGTAAATTGATGTCGCACTGGGGTCGATATTCAAGGCTCTCTGCAATGCTTCTTCAGCGGCCTCATTATCGTTTAAACTCATAAACACCATGCCCATCAGAGCATGGGGTAGGGGCCGGTTGGGGTTAAGCGCCAAGTGCTTCTCCGCCACAGCCAAGGCTTTGTCATTTTCACCGGCACTTAAATACTGCCGCACCAGTGTTTCAACCACCCGACCGTTATCGGGCTCTGACTCATAGGCCTGCTCCAATTGCAGCAAGCTAGCCTCAACTTGTCCTTGTCCAGCTAAAAGGTTGCCCAAACGTATTTGTGTCTCAACGGATGTTGGCTGAGCCTGTGCGGCTTTTTGTAAACTGCTCAATGCCTCCTGTGAACTACCCTGACTTAAAGAGACACCGGCAAGAAGGTTCAAGGCCATCAAGTCGTCAGGAAACCTTTCAAGAACACTCAAAATCAAGTGTTGAGCATGAGCAGGGTTGCCCTCGGCCAATTCAACCTGGGCCAATAATGTTTGCGCATACACATTGCCAGGATTAGCCTTTAAATGCTGCTCCAGTTGATTTTTAGCAGAAGCAAAATTACCCAAATAAGCATTTGTTGAGCCGGCATAAAACAAACCACGTAGATGATTGGGGTCTTTACCCAGTAAAGCGTCAAATAAGTCTTTTGCGTCTTTAAAATTCTGCTGATTAAAGGCCAGGAAACCTTCTAAATAATCAACCTGAGGACTCCCTTTTATGCGCTGTTTTAACAAAGCCACCATCTCTTCAGCTTTGTCGAATTGCTTTAGCTGAATATAGATAAAACCAAGTTGTATCTGGGAGTGGCTTTTGTATAGCGGGTGTTCAGCTGCAGACCGATAGGCTTGCTCGGCAGCCTCCAGATTACTAGCTCGCAATTCAATCAAGCCGAGTAGAGATTGAGCAAAGGCAAAATCGGGTGTTTGTTTCAACACAGCGGTAACATATTGCCGAGCCGCATCATCCTGGTTTCGCACTATCGCAAGCTGGGCTAGACCTGTTTTGGCTTCTGCATTCTCTTCGTCCAATTGCAAAGCCTGATCATACAATTGCTCTGCAGCGTCAAGCCTTGCCAGGCCCAAGTACGCCTGCCCCTTAAGCGCCAACAGATTAGCCTGCGTGTAGGCCGACGTAAAAGAAAGATCATTTGTACTATCCAGTAATTCCTGAAATTTACCCTGTGCTAATAATGTGCGTGCCAGTGGTACAGCGACTGCACTGGGTTCCACACCGTAATCAATAGCTCGATAGAACTCCTTTTCAGCCGAAATTAGCGCGCCCTGTTCAAGATAAAGGGTTCCCAACAAATAACGGGCTTCTTTATGCCGAGGTGTTTTTTGCAATGCATTTTTTAGTTCAATAACCGCAGCATTTACATCACCTTCTGATTGCTGCTCAATGGCGCGAGCGACATATTCATCAGAACTTATATCAGCACTACAGGCTGACAGCCCAGCAACGATAAAAAACAGCAGGATCAGTTTGTTGATAGTATTGGGCTTACGGTGTGGACACATTACATACCTCATTATCATCAAACTCGAATCATCAAATCTGACAAATATTATTAAAAGACCTGAAATTAGCACTTGGCCGCAGGCTGCACGTCGAGGAGCTCCTGAACAAGTCACAACATCGTATTTGACGTAATCAGAGGCTCTTTAGGAAGATAAACCGTACTAGCTGAGTGTAACATTGGCATAAAAAATCATACAGCCATACACCAAAGCGATTTCATTTTGTAGTAGCTATTGCTGTCGATCCAGCACGTCACAAGCTTGCTCTAATTTAAGGAGTTTATCCTCCTCCATACCTAGTAGCTTAGCTCTATTGAGATAACGCTTCGCTCGAGGCATAAAGCCAATATCCCAGCCATATTTCTGCATGTGAATGATCAGTGCCTGAGCTGCTAAAAAACTATACGCCCTTACCGAAGGATGCTCGTTCGTTAATTGCTCAAAATTCTTAATCGCTTGGGCACTATCACCCTCTCTTAAGGCAAAAACACCCTCTTCGTAAAGGGCTCGCTGAGCTGGGTCAAGCAAGGCCTCCGCCATGCCTTCGTCTTCAGCGCGTAAAGTCAGGGACAATTTAGATGCAATAGTACGTAGAACGCGCCCAGACAAACCTTCTTCCTGATCAGGTAGCTGTAACACAAGCATTTGTGTCGTAGGCGCTTTGAAACAAGCTAAGTAGACGATAGGAATGACAAAGAGAGTTAATACCGTAGAAAAACTTAATCCCCAAACAATAGTTGTTGCAACTGGCCCCCATAATAACGACTTGCCTCCAAGACCAACAGCCAGGGCAAAAAGGCCGGCAATCGTCGTCACAGAAGTAATTGTTATCGGCACGACTCTTCGTCTGGCAGCATAAGTCACTGCCGTTGCCATGGTCATGCCTTTAGCCAGGTTTTTATTGGCGGTAACAATCAGCACTATCGCATCATTAGCTGCAATACCTGCGAGAGCAACCGTACCGTAGAGGGTAAAAAGACTCATCGGATTGGCACTGATAAAAAGCCCCAATACAACACCAACAAAAGCAAGCGGCACAACGGCTAGAATAATCAGTGGTTGAAGGTAGCTGTTAAACTGCGTTCCGAGCACCAGGTAGATCAACCCCAAACCCAGGATGAACAAGATCAACATAGCACCCAGGCTATCTTGGATATCATCCATTTCACCCGAAAAATCCAGATTAATACCGGGAAATGTCGAGCTTATCTCTGACCAACGCTGCTTAATCAGCCGGTTAGCGCTTAATGTATCTGTTATTGTAGAATCCAGGCTTGCCTCAAGGGTAACCGCCCTACGGAAATTTTGGTGCCGAATATTACTTACCGTGATCTGCTCATCAGCAGTCAACAATTCACCAAAGGCTATAGCTCCACCTGTCTTGAGACCTATGCTGTTGGCCATAAAAGTATCAATGTTTTGCAAGGTATCGGGCTTCGCGCGAACGCGGACATCGAGCCGTTCACCCTTGTATTGCGTATTGGCAACAATTTCGCCATCGACATAAAGATGAACGGCGCGGGTCACATCCTGGGGGGGCAACCCTGTTTGCGTAATAACATCGGGGTTAAGACGTACCCTTAATTCCATTCCACCTTTGGCATCATCGTCTGTAATATCGGCCACGCCGGGAACATCAGCCACTATTTTTTTAAGGCTGGCCAGCGCTCTTCTAATTTCTACTATATCGTCACCCCTGATTTTTAGGCTAATCGGCTTTGAGGTAGGGGGTCCCATTTTTCGTCGTAAGAATGAAATATTCATCGGGCCGGGCACTGCCATAACTTGGTTTTCGACAGTATTAATAATGTCCTGCATATCCCTCGCTTCAGGTGTTGCAGGGTTTAGGCTAACGAATATTTGTCCTCTGTCATCTCCTGTCAGCACTTCTTTGTCTGTAAATTGTTGTCCTGCGTAATGAACAATACCCCTGGCCTCCCCAGGGCGTAACTCCTTCTCGATCACTTGTCTCACTCTATCTAGAGTAGCGCTGGTTCTTTGCAAAGTAGTGCCGGGCTGCATTTCGACATTAACGTAAAAAAGTCGATAATAATCGCTCGCAAAAAAATCTATTTTGACGAGACCTAAACCCAAAATTGAAGCGACCAGCACCAGTAATAGGCAAATACCGTATAAACCATGCTTGGGTCGACGCAGCACTGTAATCAGTAGACGCGTATACGTGTTGCGTAGTCGCTTAGTGGCCTTATTGCGTAACAATTGTGCTTGATTTCGTTGTGCAAGATTGGGTTCAAATTCGATGACATGGCTAGGCAGTATCCAGAAGGCCTCAATCAAACTTATGACTAAAGCAACACTCACGACCAATGGCACAACACGCATGAAATCACCCAGTACTCCAGGTAACAGCATAAGCGGTAAAAAAGCGGCGATAGTCGTCAGTACTGCGGTGGTTACTGGTGGCACAACTTCTTTCAGTGCCTCTCGAACCGCCTGTAGTGAATCGACGCCTCGACGAAGACGGTGATGGATGGATTCAACGACGACTACAGCGTCGTCGACAAGCATACCGAGGCTTATCACTATGCCGAGTAAAATTGAAATATTCAGGGTTTCACCGATAAGGCTCATGACACCAAAGGTGCCCGCTAGAACAAACGCGATACCCACACTGGTGAATAAAGCCATTTTAAAACCAAGGAAAGCCCAGGTCACCAACATGACAAGTAGTAGGCCAATAACGGCATTTCGCTCCATCACGCCCAGTGCCGCTTTGGTCGTTTCTGTCTGATCGTCCAGTAACACAAGCTCTATACCCGTCCGCTCAGTCAGCCAGTTTTTCTGCTCGATATAGCGACTTACCTGCTCCAGCAGCTTAATATTGTTGACCTTGCCTTTTTTATAAACAAGCAGTAAAACGGCCGCCCCCCCCTTATAGCGAACCAGCTCCCGAGGGTCTTCTCTTGTTCTTTCCACATCAGCAATATTGCGCAATAACACTTCGCCTTGCTCACTGGCTATTGGGAAGGTACCGACATAATCCGGGTCACTGCTAGTACCGGTAAGACGAACCAACCACTTCTGGTCACCTAAGGCAATATCACCAGCCGCGAGATCTTTGAAGTAGCCTTGTACCGTATCAGCCAGATCAATAGCAGAAACACCCAGACCCAACAAACGCTCTGGCAAAAACTCGACCTGTAACTCGGCACCTCTATCACCAACAGACAAAACGTCATCAACACCATCCAGGCGTTCCAAATCATCTTTTACATCTTGTGCAATGCCCTGTAGAGACTCCTCATCTGTTTCCCCATAAACAACCAAGGTGGCGGTGGGAAAGGCTTTCGAGCTGGTGATTTCGAAGACATCTGGCTGTTTCACCTCTGCCGGCAGCTCGTCCTGACGAGCCTGTAGTTCGCGTCGCAAGTCGGCCATTCTTTTATCAAATTCAGCGTCACTGATATCGTCGAACCGAATCAAGATACTCGATACACCCTCACGGCTGGTGCTGGACACAAACTTCACGTCCGCTACTCTTTTAATGCCATTTTCGAGGGGCTTAGTTAACCGAGTCTCAACATCAGGCGCAGTTGCGCCTGGCCAATATGCCCAAACCTGCACCCAGTTAAAATTAATGCTTGGGTCCTGCTCGCGAGGAAGTTGCTGATAAGACAGCCAGCCAAGAACGAGCACCAATAAGAAAGTCAGGTTAGTCAGCGTATGGTTTTGCAGTAGTTTTACAAACATGGGCTTAGTGCTCTACGACTCGCACTGCATCTCCATCGTTTATTTTAAAACGGCCGTTAATAATGACGTTACTGCTTTTTGTCAGCGGGGGAGCAAGTGCTGCGGGCTGCCCTGCATTCGCTGCAGGTAAAGGTATAAAACGGGCTCGGCCAGCAACAGCCAAAAACACACCCAAGCCTTTACGCCGCACTAAAAATTCTGCAGGTATGTAGGGTGTCGGGGTAAGCCATTCGGTGCGCCCGGCACTACCCGGATAGGCCTTATCGTCAGTAAATTCGAGACGCACTTCGTAACTGCGAATACGGCTTTCCATAAGCGGCAAAATGGCCCTTAATTTAAGCGGATAACGTTTTTCATTGGCGATAAAGGCTGTATTTCCCGACTGTTTTAACAAGGCTAGATCTTGCTCTTGCACTTTCGCAGACACCTCAACATTATCTCGGTCAAGTAAGCGTAAAACGGGACTGCCGGGTACCAGATAATCACCAACATTAGCTATTTTAGAGATCACAACCGCATCATAGGGAGCCCGAATAGCGCATTTCTCCACTGCTCGCTCAGTCGCTCTCAATGATGCCTTTAAACCTTCAACATCCGCAGCAGAAATAGCCGCATTAGATGTGCGCCTCTCTACCTCTTCAGTGGATATATTTTTTTTCTTCGAGAGCTGAGTGACTTTTTTCAAGCGAGAACGGTCAAATTTCAAGGTCGCACGTTGAGCAGTGAGTGCAGCGGTAGCCTGGGTGACAGCAATCTTATAGTCTTCACAGTCCATACTAGCAAGCACGTTACCTTGCTTGACACTGTCGCCAACCCGTACATTAATCTCTTTGAGGATGCCCTTCAGCTGACTACTCACACGCGTGTCATTCAAACTCAACGTTGTGGAAGGTGCATCACGTACAGGATAAAACAACACATCGGCTATCTTTTTCGTGGTCACCGGCGTCGGTTCAGCAGCAAGCTGAGAACAACAGTGAGTCATTATGATAAAAACAATCATTCTATAAAAACAATTCATTGTCATTCTAAAGCCTGTGGTGAACGGTACTTGGCCAGCACGGCCATAACGACCGATATGCCTGATTATTTTTTAACTGTTTTTAACTGTTGTAATGGCTTACGTAAGGAGCGCGAGGAAGCGGCCGCACCATAACCAAGCCGCCCCATGAATACGGCATCGACCTCTCCTCCACTCAAGGCATCAAGCTCCAATCGCAGGGTGTCAGCTGCCGCTTGTTTATCAGCATTGTCGGTAAATCGCCGACCTTCTCGGGAATAGGTCGAAAAGATGAGTGGCGTCATCTCTGGCTGTAGCTGTAAATGGAGTTTAGTTGCAGTGAGCCAAAACCGTTGTACTGCCCGCCCACCATCCAAATAGTCAGCAGTTTTAACACGAGGGGTGTCGGCAACGATGATAAAATGGGCGCCACAGCGGAGACCAGGTATTAGATCGAGTTGTATTCGAGGCATTACAGTGCCAGCGAAATAGCGATTGAGCATTTTAACCCGCGACCAACTTTTTAAAGCCCATTTCATCATTTTCACTGTGACGCTATCTGCCCCTAAGGCCTGATCGGGAATACGGTCACTACTAAACTGAACACCCCAGTGAATAATTTTTTTATGGACTTCATAAACTTCTGGAATCGTTAAGCGAATGCTCGCTGCCCGCAGCAATAAGCGTGTGATTTGCCATTTTTTTTGGCGACCTTCGATCCAGATCAGGCGATAACCTGAGCCAACGGCTTTCTCCAGTGCCTGCTTATGTGCTTCCATCAAAGGCTGCGTAGACAGCGGTAAGCGCTGCACGCTGCGCACTTGAATGTAAGGGAGTAGCGGTGGCTTTTCAGTGTGCTGAGACAAAGCCGTCAAAAGCACATCGATAACAGGCTCGGCATCAACTGCCGGATCACGTAGCGTAAACGAAGCCTCCAGTCCTTCGCTCAAAGCGGCAATCGAAATATTTTCAAGTAAGGTGCCCGCCGATGTTTGGCTAGCACGCCCGGCTAGATCATAAACACACCAATTTCTGGTATCACGAGTATAAATAACAAAATGCTTGTCACTGACTATTTCAAATTGCCAGGGCTGAGTATTGTCACCGCTCGGCGCCCAACGGGCGTAGTCGAGTATTCTCTCAATCACGGTTGCTGGCGTAGACTGTATGTTTTCGGGCGTTTCTGACATCTTCGCTGACAAGCGTTGACGGACAATCTTCAAGCCGAGGCGCTGAATGGGATTATCATTACCCATAGGCCGCCAGGTTTTCACCATCTTGTTACGATAGGCATCGAAATGAAGCCCTCTAGGGGCTGCAGGCACATCGCCTCGATTCAAGAGCAACTTTAACGCGTGAGTGCCCGCCATGCCGGCACAAAGCTCACAGGCCATGGGCGTTGATGGTCCTTTATGGGCGTTAAGATCGAGACGAGTATCATCAACCAAATACTTAGCTTGAAGCATTGCCGGTGACAAGCCCAGCAAAAAACGTAGCAGCTGCTCATCTTCTGCCCGACCCGCCAGACGAAAATACTCCTCAAAACTCATTTGCCCTGGCAGAAAAGCGAGAAAAGCAACACCCATTCCCAGTGGTGCAGCTGTAATCGCCGGAATACCCTTCTCAGCACAAGCAGCAAACACAGCCCGACGTATTTCGACAGCGAAGAAATCGAGGGCATCAACATAGAGGTCAACACCATCGAGAAATGCATCGAGATTGTTCGCATCAACTCCCGATGAAAATTTATGAAAGTTCAACTCGGGATTGATACCCAGAGCCAGTTCCTGCAGCACATCAATTTTTTCACGCCCAACGTGAGGCAAACTCGCTCCTGCCTGGCGATTAAAATTTTCCTGCTCAAAAATATCGAGATCAGCAATATTGAAATTGCCAATACCCAGGCGCGTCAATGTAAGCAGGTGACTACCACCCACACCCCCTAAACCTGCAATGGCTATACGTTTAGTGCGCAGTAAGTGTTGCTCAGCTTCGTTCACCCACCCCAAATTTCGTGAAAAAGCAACATCATAGTCAAAATGTTCTGCTAGCATATTTTTGCCCTTTATGGATGTCAGTCTCACATACCTAGGAGATAATAAACAATCAGTCATTCATCCCTAACAGCTGCTTGGCTAACAGGCGGAGTATGTATCTGCTATTTCCTGATAAATCGCCAAGTAAAGCTCCTTCAAGTCGGGAAGCATATTATCCACTGCTGACTGTGTTTTTATATAATAGAGGGCCCTTTCACCATGATACTGAATAGGCCTTCCCGCTTGTTGCCAGCAAATCCCAGAGCGACTGACCAAGCGAGGCAAAAAGGGTTCCATCATGGCAAACACATCACTCCGCCCAGATAACTCTGCCAACGCAGCAGAAGCGAGAAAGCCGGATATAGCAATGAGCGAAAAAGTGCGTGTTTCCGCAGCCGAACAATCCAAAGCCTCTATCCCACCAAAGCGAGTTGCGACTTCACCAGGGCGACGACGAAAAGCACCATCAACAGCTAGACGAGAAATTTCGGCTATGTGAGAACGCTCAGTATTCAGGCTATCAACAAACACGTGATCAACGCTTTCAGCACAGAACTTCTCAAAAGGTAAGAGCTCAGTGATATTCTTGCTTGCGGGTACCAGCCGAACACAACCAGCCGCTCTACCACTGCTTTTATGCCTAATCAGGCAGTGCAAAGACCTTTCATCATACTCATCCATTTCAGCCTTATCGGGAAAGCTCTCACCTGATTCATATTTAAACTCTTCACAATACACACGGTACCGGACTTCATATATAGCTCTTTTATCCTCCGCACTGGTCGCCAACTCGACCTGAAAGTACTGTAGAAACCTCCTTGTAAGCGACTCCTTTTCATTATCCATAGCCAGCCCCTTTTTGTACCATGATTTGACTTGAGTAGATCGAGTACCCCAAACTAAAACTCACACCAAAGTGGCAACCTATCGAGTACCACAAAGCTGGCAACAAATATCAAGCGACTAAGACAGGCTGTGTCTTTCTTCAATCGTCATGACCAAGCCCGTAATAGCTTGTTCCAAGAAAGTATACACCTGCTCAAATCCCGCTTTATTACTATAGTAGGGATCTGGAACTTCGGTCACACCTGTCTGCGGAGTAAAAGCCATTATCAGTGCTACTTTATGTTGGTGCTCATGGGGGCAAAGTTTGGAGACACTCTGCAAATTACTTTCATCCATTACTAGAATATAGTCAAATTCAACAAAATCGACAGGCCGAATACTGCGCGAACGTAATTTTGAAATATCAATCCCAGCGGAACGCACAACTTTTTGAGCCCTGAGATCGGGTTTCAGTCCCTTTCTTGACACATGAGTACCCGCTGAATCGACTCTAATCTGTGGTAACAAACCTCGCTCATATAGCTTACGTCGTAAAATACCTTCAGCCATAGGCGAGCGACAATAGTTCGCAGTGCAAACCATTAAGACTGAGATCTGATTAAAATCACTCTTGGCAGGAAAAAACTTGCTTCTAAAAAAACTCAATTAAAACAGAATGTTACATCAAGCCAACGAATTGAAGAGTATTCAGTATGCATTTTTATTGAAAAACCCCTTGTAGCAACTCTTTAGAATAATTTTCAGATCAAGCCAAAGGCTCCAGTTGTTAATGTACCAAAGATCATGTTCGACTCGGCGGCTCATTTTTTCTAAGGTATCGGTGCGACCTCGGTATCCATTAATTTGAGCCCAACCAGTAATGCCTGGTTTCACTTTATGTCGCCACATATAAGATTGAACGAGATCTTTATAATACTCATTGTGGACTAAGGCGTGCGGCCGGGGACCCACTATAGACATTCGCCCCTGAAGAACATTAAAAAACTGCGGTAATTCATCAAGACTTGTTCTTCGCAAAAAATGTCCTAGAGGTGGTATCCTAGCATCATCTATTTTTGCTTGAGTGACTGCGCCTTGCTCCTCATTATGCACTTCCATACTGCGAAACTTGTAGACCGTGATTTTTTCGCCACCCATACCGTTACGTTTTTGTTTAAAAAGGACGGGGCCTTCTGAAGTCAGCCTTATCGCTAAGGCAATTATCAGGCATACTGGAATTATCGATAAACTAATCAGCGTCGCTAAAATCAAATCTTCAAGTCGTTTCACGCACCTGTTAAAACCATCGAGAGGCGTGTAGCTAAGGTCAATAGTATATTGAGAACCCAGATAGCTGATACGGTGTTTGAGCAATCTGGCATCATTATGTTGCGGGATAAACCGGATATTAGCCAGAGAGTGGCGAAGCTCATAGGTGATTTGGTCGACCGTTGCGAAGTCATTAAAGGGCATACTAATCCAGACTTCAGACACCCTGGAACTCTCAACAAGATCAGCCAACCCGTGACACTCCACATCATCTTTCAACAAATTGACTTCTTTACAAATTCGGTAACCAGCAGTGTCCATACCCTTCAAAGTGTCGTAGCCCTGTTCGGTTCTATAGACAATCAACACGTCATTTGTCATCTTGCCCTTTGCCTGTAATCCGGCAACCAGCTGCTGATAAGCGGCATGAGCACTAAAAAGTACTAATGATGAGAGGGAAATCCAAGCCCCCAGCCAAAGACGGGAATACAGCTGGGTGACTTTAAGGAACACCAATAGCATCATAAAAATGCTAAATGACAAAACGACACGACTGGTGAAATAGAAAAAAATTTCTCTTAGCTTTGAATCAGCAGAGGGGTATGAATTAAAAACGACAAGTACTAAGCCTGTCGTCAAACTGGCCGCAAAAATAAACAGATGATAATACGGCGGTAAAACCCATTCACCGAAACGCAGGAAGTAACTGAAGTAACCCATCAGTACGACCAGAATAGTATCGATAACTATAGGGACAACATTAATGTTTGGAGTTGTATTGACTCTACCCATCTTAACTCACGAATACCCAGCAACTTCAGCCCATATAAAAATGGCCACGTAATAGCGTGGCCATTTTATTTTCAGCCCTTAAATATCATAAAGTAATTAACGCCTTGTTCTTTTTTAACGTCTCGGCACCTATACCTTTAATATTTAACAGTTGTTCCTTACTCGTAAAAAGCCCGTGTTCTTTACGGTAATTAACGATTGCTTCAGCCTTACTCTTACCAATATTGTGTAATTTGGCAGCAAGTTCCTTGGCGTCTGCATTATTGATACTAACAGTTGAGACAACAGTCTTTTTAGAATCAGGCTGCTCCACCGCATACACCGGCCCAGCAACTGTCAAACCCAATAACACAACAGCAACAACACAAGCCAACAATGTCCTTATACCTTTCATACTTTACTCCGTGCACTAAAGTGCTCCATGTAACTTATTTAAAAAAAGGGCTCATCCCTCGCCGACATCTTCTCCAATTTCCTTTTTTATGGCAAGTAACGCTGCCACCGGATCGACAGATTGCGTTACAGGTCGACCTATGACTAGATAATTACTCCCCCCATCTACAGCCTGCAGTGGAGTCATTATCCGTCGCTGATCATCACCAAGCGAAGGACTAACAGGGCGAATACCTGGCGTGACTCGTAAAAACGATTCACCACATTGATCCGCTATTCCCCTTGCTTCCTGCGCCGAACACACCACACCGTGAAAGCCGCATTGCATAGCAAGACCGGACAATTTGGCGGCTAATTCACCCGCTGGCATCTTCAAACCAAGCTCAGCGAGATCGTTATCTCTCATACTTGTCAATACGGTTACAGCAACGAGCTTGGAGCCCCCACCCTGCTGCTCGAGAGCTTCCCGGGCAGCCTGCATCATTCTCGAACCACCCAAAGCATGCACATTGAGCATCCATACCCCGAGATCCAACGCAGCACTCACGGCCTTAGCGACAGTCGTCGGAATATCATGAAATTTAAGATCAAGAAAAACATCAAAACCACGGTCAACCAAAGCTCGCACCAGCTCAGGACCAGAGTGGGTAAACACCTCCTTACCAACTTTCAAACGGCAAAGATCTGGGCTCACACTATCCGCAAAAGTGAGAACGGAAGATTGATCAGGGTAATCTAGCGCAACAATAATACGCTTTTCAACAGCTTCATCATGCATTTTTAAGTTCTTTTATCAGTGAGCATTAACTCTTTATGGCTGCAGATTTCAGCGTCTGTATCTCGGTTTCAGCGAGAGCAAGCTGTCGCTGAAGACGTCGACATTGTGCCTTTTGTCTCAAAGAACCGGGTAAACCCACCACATAACTAAGCACGCTACCCGCAAGAAAAGCCACCAACAACCAGATACCAAGGGGTAATTTAAGCAGAGGAAAACCCAGAAGAGTCACAGGAACCTCCAGCGGATTATCCTGAACAACCCAGACACCCATCAACACACAAATGAGTAGTAATAACAGCCCAACCCATCGCTTTACTTTTGTCATTTCCATCTCCGAAAAAAAACGGCAAAGCTTTCGCTTCACCGTTTTTAACTAAGCTTACAACAACGAGGGGTTACTTGCCGATTCCAGCGTTAACCCGCTCCCGAAGCTCCTTACCAGGCTTAAAATAGGGCACATACTTCCCAGGTAATTCAACAGTTTCTCCTGTCTTGGGATTTCGCCCAACTCGCGGCTTACGATAATGCAAGCAAAAACTACCAAATCCTCTTATCTCTATACGCTGATTATCGACCAGAGCTTGTGTCATTTCTTCCAGTATCATTTTAACTGCCAATTCAACATCTTTTGGCGGCAACTGATCTTGAAACTGCGCAATTCTATCAATTAATTCAGATTTGGTCATTTTGTTTTTCTTGCCAATCTCGCTCTATTATAGCCGACAGTTATCTGTCATTGCTCTCCATCTGCGCCTTAATCAGGTCACCAATGGTAGTTGGTGTCGCTGCATTTTCAGTCTCCTGCTTCTTATGATCCTGAATTGCTGCTTTCTCTTCGGCGACATCCTTCGCTTTAACCGATAAATTAATCACTCGGTTCTTTCTATCGGTACCAATAACGCGGGCTTCAATTTCATCACCTACTTTCAGTACAGAGCGAACATCGTCAACTTTATCCTGCGAAACCTCCGAAGCCTTTATAACACCTTCGATTTCATCACCCAAAGTAATCGTCGCAAACTTCACTTCGACTTCCTTGACCACGCCTTTAATCAAACCACCTTTTTCATTTTCAGCGATAAAGTTGGAGAAAGGATCGTCAGCAAGCTGCTTAATACCTAGAGAGATACGCTCGCGCTCAGAATCAATGGCAAGAATAACCGTCTCTAT
The DNA here is from genome assembly GCA_913058345.1 of uncultured Gammaproteobacteria bacterium. Lineage (GTDB taxonomy): Bacteria > Pseudomonadota > Gammaproteobacteria > Pseudomonadales > Porticoccaceae > Reddybacter. Next base: position 154,877 of record CAJXQR010000005.1, on the reverse strand, counting down.
TTCATCACCTTTTTTGTAGTTTCTGACGACATCCTCGCCTGTTTCATTCCATGAGATATCGGAGAGATGAACCAGTCCGTCAATACCGCCATCTAAGCCAATAAAGATACCGAAGTCGGTAATCGACTTAATAGTGCCTGAAATTTTGTCGCCTTTGGCGTGCTGGCCACCAAAGTCGTCCCAGGGATTAGTAAAGCACTGCTTCATACCCAGAGAAATTCGACGACGCTCTTCATCGATGTCAAGCACCATGACTTCAATTTCTTCACCCACCTGAACAACTTTAGAAGGATGAACATTCTTGTTAGTCCAATCCATTTCAGATACGTGAACCAAACCTTCAACGCCATCTTCCAGCTCAGCAAAACAGCCATAGTCGGTAAGATTTGTGACGGTAGCTTTAACTTTAACTTTCTCAGGATAACGACCTTTGATATCGCTCCAGGGGTCTTCGCCCATTTGCTTCATACCAAGGGAGACGCGATTGCGCTCACGATCGAACTTCAGCACTTTAACATCAATGTCGTCACCAACATTAACGACTTCAGAAGGATGCTTGATACGCTTCCAGGACATATCAGTGATGTGCAGCAGGCCATCGATGCCGCCGAGGTCGACAAAGGCACCATAGTCGGTGAGATTTTTAACCACACCTTTCAGCGTAACGCCTTCTTCGAGGTTGTTGAGCAGTTCTTCACGCTCTGAGGAGTTGATCGCCTCCATCACCGCACGGCGAGAAACAACAACGTTATTACGCTTTTGATCGAGTTTAATGACTTTAAACTCTAAGGGCTTGTCTTCAAGGTGGGATGTTTCGCGCATCGGGCGAACATCAACGAGCGAACCTGGCAAGAAAGCGCGCAAACCATTGAGATCAACTGTAAAACCGCCCTTAACCTTGCCATTGATAACACCGACCACCACTTCATCAGCTGCCTGTGCGGCTTCAAGTGCAATCCAGGATTCAGCACGACGCGCTTTTTCTCGAGATAATTTGGTGGCACCAAAGCCGTCTTCTACTGTCTCTAGCGATACCTGTACTTCATCACCAATCGCCACAGCCAGCTCACCGTTTTCATCGAAAAATTCTTCTACAGCGATAACACCTTCCGACTTTAAACCAGCGTGAACTGTTACCCAGTCCTTGTCGATATCGATAACAACGCCGGTTACTATTGAACCAGGAGCCATTTCAACGGTTAATAAACTCTCTTCAAAAAGATCAGCAAAGCTTTCGCTCATTCGGGTAATACCTCTATTAAACAGGGCCCTCTAGTACGCGGCTTATATTCGTCACTAGTGCCCACAGCCAAGTTGCCAGATTCTTGGGTCATCCACATTAAGAAGCCACTGATGCGATACTGGCGTGAATATCAGTAACTTCTGTTAAATTTTCTTGTTTAAACGTCTTTCTTCAACTCTATTTCAGGCTTAAGCCTCTCACGGCCCCACCATCACTATTCGCCCTAAATTTTTAGCCGTTGAGCGACGACAGTCAATACAGCTTCAAGGGCCTCTGCTATGTTCAACGCTGTACTATCAACAGTTACAGCATCCTCCGCTGGCAGCAGAGGAGCTACCGCACGGGTCCTATCTCGTTTATCACGACTTTCAACCTTCTCAACGAGGTCGCGGAGGTTACCACTTTCCCCCTTAGTAATCAACTGCTTATGGCGCCTTTCGGCGCGTGCTCCAGCACTTGCGGTGAGGAAAATTTTAACCTCGGCATCGGGGAAAATTATGGTGCCCATATCACGTCCATCGGCAACCAGCCCAGGCTGCTGCGCAAAAGCCTTCTGGCGCTGCAATAATGCATTGCGGACCTCGGGCAAAGCCGCCACTCTTGACGCCTGTGCACCGACCTCTTCGCTGCGAATCAAGTCGGAGACATTTTCTGTTTCGAGTACCACTTTGGGTGAGCCACCCTCTGCATCCATTTCAAAAGCAACATCCATATGGGCCGCCAGCACTGCAAGCGCCTCAACATTATCCAGAGCAACACCATGACGCTGCGCCGCCATCGCAACCAGGCGATAGAGCGCACCACTATCTAAGTAATGAAAGCCCAACTTACTCGCTAACAACTGGCTAATCGTACCCTTACCCGAGCCACTTGGCCCGTCAATAGTTATCACCGGGGGCTTAATAGTAGTCATTGATTGACCTCACCCAGCTTCAAACCCAGCGAATTTGATACGTCGACAAAGCCAGGGAATGATGTCGCTACGTTGTTACAGTTGCGAATCAGAATAGGCCCGCTAGCTCGAAGGCCTGCGATAGCGAATGACATGGCAATACGGTGATCACCCAAGCTATCCACTTCGCCGGACTGAATTTGACCACCTTCGATAACAATGCCATCAGCGGTAGGTTTAGCCGAAATACCTAATATGGCCAGGCCGTCGGCCATGGCCTGAATACGGTCACTCTCTTTAACACGCAGCTCTTCGGCACCGGTCAATAGGGTGGTGCCCTCGGCGCAAGCCGCGGCTACAAAGATAGCGGGGAATTCATCGATCGCCAGTGGCACCTGCTCTTCAGGTATGGCGATACCTTTTAAAACAGAGGAGCGCACACGAATATCGGCTACAGGTTCCCCACCTGCGAGCCGCTCGTTCAGCAGCGTAATATCGCCACCCATCAAGCGAAGAATATTGATCACCCCAATACGCGTTGGGTTAATGCCAACGTGACTGAGTGTAATATCAGAACCCTCGGCTATAGAGGCCGCGACCATGAAGAAGGTGGCCGAGGATATATCAGAAGGTACATCAATAGGGCCGCCCTGTAACACACCGTCACCATTGAGAGAAACCCGGCCCTTATCGGTTTTCACCTCGTAGCCAAAACCTCTTAGCATTCGTTCCGTGTGATCGCGGGTAGGTGCAGGTTCAGTGACACTGGTCTCACCATTAGCATAGAGGCCCGCCAGCAAAAGGCAGGATTTCACCTGAGCGCTGGCCATCGGCAAGTTGTAATCAATACTCTGCAACGAATGATTTCCCAAAATACGCAGCGGAGGTGTGCCGCCTTCACCGGTTTCTATCTCTGCACCCATGAGCGCCAGCGGATCCGCGACACGCTTCATTGGGCGCGTGGAAAGCGACTCATCACCGGTCAGTACACTATCGAAGGTCTGACCCGCCAAGATACCTACCAATAAGCGCATAGAGGTGCCAGAGTTACCCAAATACAATGGGCCAGCCGGTGCTTTTAAACCCTGCAAACCCACGCCATGAATCACAACTCGACCCTTGTCCGGGCCTTCAATCACCACCCCCATATCACGAAAAGCCTGCAGTGTCGCCAGACTGTCTTCGCCTTCGAGGAAACCTGACACTTCGGTTATACCCTCAGCCAACGAACCCAGCATAATCGCCCGGTGAGAAATTGATTTATCGCCTGGCACCCGGGCCTGACCCTGCAATACACCACCCGCTTCTACGCGGTATTGAATTTCTGTTGAATCCATAGTTTGCAAATACGCCTTGTTGTCGAGCATGATTTGGAAATGGTGACGAGCTTCTTTAGCCCGGGTAAAAACACCCAACAGATGTTCACTGTCACCTGAAAGAATGGCGGTGCGTAAGCTTTGTAAGTGGCTGGTCACACTATCTAACACCTCGACAATAGCAGCGCTATTGGCCAGGGTAATGTCGTGCCACATAATGGGGTCACTTGCCGCGATACGGGTAAAATCTCTAAAGCCACCGGCTGCATAGCGAAAAATCTCGCGATTTTCTTCCATACTGGCAAGTGTATCGACCAACGAATAGGCCAACAGGTGAGGCAAATGACTAGTCGCCGCCAACACCTCATCGTGCTCTTCAACCGACATTTCACTCACCGTTGCTCCAACGCCACTCCACATAGCACGAACGCGCGCCGTATGGACTTCAGCCGTTGCAGCCAAGGGCGTAAGAATGACCCGATGATCATCATAAAGATCTGGCAAAGAAGCTGAAACACCGCTTTTCTCCGATCCCGCAATGGGGTGGCCCGGCACAAACTGCTCTGGCACCGTGCCGTAAATAGCTTTTACAGCCGTGACAATACTGCCTTTAACACTCGCCACATCCGTAAAGCTCACTTCTGGCGGCAGGTACTCCTGCAACTGAGCAATAATCTTCGGCACCGTCAACGTCGGCACGCCAACCACGACAATGTCTCCAGCGCGCAGAGACGCGAGCACCATGGGTAAGTCACTCTCAACCCTGTCAACAACACCCAGCTCAAGTGCTTTACGCAACGTTTCAGGGCTGCGAGAAGCGCCAATCACCTCGCTAAACAAATGCCGTTGCCGTGCAGCCAGGGACAGGCTGCCGCCAATCAAACCGAGCCCAATCACCAGTAGCCGACCACCAGGCGCAACCTTATTCACTGAAGGTAGTGGGGAGTCAGTCACAATACTGGACCGAGTAATGAGCAAGGTTGAAAAGCATAGGAGAAATTACCGGTGATTAAGAGAAAAATACGCCAGCCTGGTGTTGATTTAGTCCTGCGTACCTACAATACAGCGCTGGGGTAAGAGCCTAGAATCCGCAAATCAGCAACCCGCTCGCGAACCAGATCCAACGCCGATGTCACATTTTTATCATCCTGGTGACCAACGAAGTCAATAAAAAACACATAGCTCCAGGTCCCACTGCGTGCTGGCCGAGTCTCGACACGGGTCAAATCAACACCGTGCACCTGAAAGGGTTCCAGCAACAGATACAACGCACCGGGCGCATTGTTGACCGAAGCGATAATGGAAGTTTTATCATCGCCGCTAGGGGGGATATCATCCCGCCCTATGACCAGGAAACGCGTCGAATTATCCGGGTAGTCTTCAATTTTTTCGTGAATTTTTTCTAATCCATATAACTGTTCCGCCATGTCACCAGCAATCGCCGCGGAATTCCATTCACCCTGTACGCGCCGTGCCGCCTCAGCATTACTGCTCACGGGTATGCGTTCGATATTTGGATAGTTGGCATCCAGCCATTTGCGGCACTGAGCCAATGACTGGGGGTGCGAATAAACCCGAGTAATATTTTCAGCCCGCGTATTAGCACCGAGCATAAAATGGTGGTGAATACGCAACTCAACTTCACCGCAAATCTTTAATGACGACTCGAGGAAGCTGTCGAGAGTGTGATTGACTACGCCCTCGGTTGAATTTTCAATTGGCACGACACCGTAATTCACTGCCCCCGAAGAAACCTCACGAAACACTTCATCAATTGCCGTCATTGGCCGGCTCAGCACCGAATGACCAAAATGTTTTAAAGCGGCTTCCTGAGTAAACGTGCCCTCTGGACCGAGAAAAGCCACGGTAACCGGTTGTTCAAGCGCTAAGCAGGCCGACATGATCTCGCGAAATAAGCGGGCCACGTCTTCGTCATCAAGAGGCCCTGTGTTGGCCTCCATCACTTTGCGCAACACCTGCGCCTCCCTCTCGGGCCGATAAAAAACAGCGTCACCACTGGCGACTTTGACCTCGGCGACACGCTGGGCACAACGCGCCCGCTCACTGATTAACGCCAATAAATGCTTGTCGATACCATCAATCTGATCCCGCAGTGCAGGCAAATCGACAGTTGTGGCTACATCACTCTTATCATTAGTCATCACTGCTTTCCGCATCCGTGTTCGGTCCAGAGTTGGACGAAGCGACGCTGGCGTCATTTTCAGCACCCGTGTCGGTCACCTCGACTTCTTCTTCCTGAATATCGGCCACACCGACGAGCGTTTCATCCTCCCGCACGCGAATCAGGCGTACACCCTGTGTATTGCGACCCAGCGTGGGGATTCCGTCAACACGAGTGCGCACCAACGTACCCTGATCAGAAATCAACATAATTTCGTGGCTGGCGTCAACCTGCACAGCACCCACCAAATTGCCGTTGCGTTCTGAAGTTTGGATAGCGATCACACCCTGCCCACCACGCTTATAGTTGGGGAACTCGTTCAGCGATGTGCGCTTGCCATAGCCTTTTGCACAGACGGTCAATATCGTTTTATCTTCAGCCGGGATAATCAGCGAAATCAACTCTTCACCCTCTGGCACCCGCATGCCGCGCACACCCTTTGCAGTACGACCCATAGCTCGCACATCGTTTTCATTAAAACGTGTGACTTTGCCGCTCGAACAAAACAGCATAACGTCGCAATCGCCATTGGTGATCGCTGTGCCGATCAACCGATCACCTTCTTCCAGCTCCAGCGCGCGCAAACCGACACTGCGCCGCCGGGCAAAGGCGGACAACTCGGTCTTTTTCACCGTGCCCTTAGCTGTCGCCATAAATACATATTGATCATCGCGATACTCTTCCACCGGCAACATCGAAGTAATCCGCTCTCCTTCTTCGAGGGGTAGCAAATTCACCATCGGCCGACCACGGGCATTGCGGCTGGCCACAGGTATTTCAAACACTTTTAACCAGTAGACCTTGCCGGCGCTGGTGAAACACAAAATGGTGTTGTGGGTGTTGGCGATCAATAAATGTTCAACAAAATCTTCATCTTTCACCGCTGTGGCCGAGCGACCAGTACCGCCACGGCGCTGAGCTTGATAATCACCCAAGGGTTGCGTCTTAGCGTAACCACCGTGAGAAATAGTCACCACACGATCTTCTTCAGGAATTAAATCGGCGACGGTCAAATCGCGGCGCGAATCGACAATTTCGGTTTTACGCTCATCACCGAACTCTTCGTCAATAGCGATCAACTCTTCTTTAATCACTGCCATCAAGCGATCGGTGTTACCGAGAATATTGAGATACTCAACAATTTCGTCAAGCTTCACCTGATATTCCGCCAACAGCTTTTCATGCTCCATGCCCGTTAAGCGGTGCAGCCGTAATTCGAGAATAGCCTGGGCCTGGGCTTCGGACAAATAGTATTTGTTATCGCGCAAGCCATACTGGGCACTTAACTCATCAGGGCGGCAAGCACCCTCGGCACGCTCTAAAAAAGGTAGCACCTGGGCCGCACTCCAGCCCATGTCGAGCAAACCCTGGCGGGCATCGGCAGGTGTTGGCGAGCCTTTAATCAACGCAATCACCTGGTCGATATTGGCGATAGCAACGGCTAAACCTTCAAGAATATGGCCGCGTTCCCGCGCCTTGCGCAATAAATAGACTGTGCGCCGGGTCACGACTTCCATGCGATGACGAACAAAAATCTCTAAAAGACGCTTGAGATTAACCGTTTGCGGCTGACCATCGACAATGCCAACAATATTAATACCAAACACGCTTTCGAGTTGCGTCTGGGCATAGAGATTGTTGAGCAGCACATCGCCCATCTCACCACGCTTGAGCTCGATCACAACCCGCAGGCCATCTTTATCAGACTCATCCCGAAGTTCGGAAATACCTTCAATTTTTTTGTCTTTAACCAGCTCAGCGATCTTCTCAATCAGCTTCGCCTTGTTCAGCTGATAGGGGATTTCAGTAATGATGACAGTCTCGCGCTGGGTCTTTTCGTCGACCTCAACTTCAGCCCTGGCGCGAATGTAGATGCGACCACGACCCGTGCGATAGGCTTCTAGAATACCGGCTCGGCCATTGATAATGCCGGCAGTGGGGAAGTCCGGCCCCGGCACCAAAGTCATTAGCTCATCAATACTAATGTCTTTATTTTCAATCAGCGCCAGACAGGCGGCAATCACTTCGCGTAAATTGTGGGGCGGGATATTCGTCGCCATACCCACGGCAATGCCCGATGAACCATTGACCAACAGATTGGGCACTCGGGTTGGCAGCACCTCGGGGATCCACTCCGACTCATCATAGTTCGGCACAAAATCGACCGTTTCTTTATCGAGATCGGCGAGCAGTGCGTGGGCGATTTTTGACATGCGGATTTCGGTATAACGCATCGCCGCAGCAGAATCGCCGTCAACCGAACCAAAATTCCCCTGCCCATCAACCAGGGGATAACGCAAAGAGAACGACTGCGCCATGCGGACAATCGTATCGTACACAGCAGAATCGCCGTGGGGATGATATTTACCAATCACATCACCAACCACACGAGCCGACTTTTTATAAGGCTTGTTCCAATCGTTGTTAAGTTCGTTCATAGCGAACAAAACACGTCTGTGCACTGGTTTTAGACCATCGCGCAAATCCGGCAATGCCCGACCCACGATCACACTCATCGCGTAATCGAGATAGGACTTGCTCAACTCATGTTCAATATTGACCGGCGATATTTGTTCGGCTGTTTCAACCATACCCACTTATTTCCTGGAAATTTACGTCTTGCCCAGCACACGCAGTACACTGGTGGCACTGCACTCTTTTACCGGCACATAAGCGCGAAATTATACCATATAACTCGACTAATACCCCTATTTTGACCAAGCCCGCCAAGCCATCGTCCAGTAGGCTATACTTCGCGTTCCCCCCTGTTGCCAACGCTGAGAATCCTGAAAAAAAATGCCTGAAAAAAACATCGACACTCTGATCCATGCGGGCTGGCTGATTCCCGTAGTGCCGAGCAACACAGTGTTGCGCAACTGCAGTATCGCCATCCACGAGGGCAAGATTATCGCTCTGTTACCCAGTGGCGAGGCACGACAACGTTTTAACGCGACAGAGCAATACGACTTACCCAGCTCACTGCTAATCCCTGGTTTGATCAACGCCCACGGCCATGCCGGCATGTCGTTACTGCGTGGCTATGCCGACGATCAAAAATTGCACGCCTGGCTCAATGAGTCAATCTGGCCTGCGGAAAGCCGCTGGATGAGCGAAGAGTTCGTCCACGTGGGAGCGGAGCTCGCCATTGCAGAAATGCTGCTCAGTGGCACTACCTGCTTCAGCGATATGTACTTCTTTCCCGACCAAACAGCCCGCGCTGCCCGCAGCCATGGCATTAAATGCCAGCTGGCTTTTCCCGTACTCGAATTCCCCAGCGCCTGGGCGCGCCATGCTGATGAGTACATTCATAAAGGTCTGGCCCTGCGGGATGAATACCGCGACGACAGCCGCATCTCTATCGCCTTTGGTCCTCACGCGCCCTACACAGTGAACGACCCCACACTGGAAAAAATCGCAACGCTGGCTGGTGAGTTAGACGCACCGATTCAAATCCATCTACACGAAAGCACCGAGGAAATCACTCAAAGCATGGCCGATCACGGCCAACGCCCCATCGAACGTCTGCACCAACTCGGACTACTGACACCTCTCACCCAGTGTGTACACATGACCCAGCTGATCGACAGCGACATCGCACTATTAGCTGAAAGCGGTAGCCATGTTGTGCACTGCCCAGAATCAAACCTCAAGCTCAGCAACGGCTTTTGCCCCATAGAAGCCCTGTTAAACGCCGGTATCAATATCGCCCTGGGCACTGACGGCGCTGCCAGCAATAACGACCTCAACATGCTCGGCGAAGCGCGTACTGCGGCACTCATCGCCAAAGGTGTGTCGGGAAACCCGGAGCTACTGCCAGCCCACGAAGCACTTGAACTAGCGACGATTAATAGTGCGCGAGCGCTGGGTATTGACAGTAAAACCGGCAGTATTGAAGCTGGCAAAGCCGCCGACCTGGTTGCCATTGACCTTGCCCATATCACCAGTCAACCCCTGTACAATACTGTCTCACAATTAATTTATACCGATACTGCTCGCCATATCAGCCACACTTGGGTCAACGGTAAATTGCTGGTAGAAGACGGTCGATTGCTGGCTCTTGACCAGAGTGAACTCATTCACAAAGTGCAACACTGGCAAACAAAAATACAAGCCGAGCGCTAATACACAGCGTCGTGCGCAAAGAAATTTCGGGAGAGAAATACGTGAGCAACAACGAGCCCGCCAACACACAAAATGTCGATACCGCAGAAATTGCAAAATTTGAAGCCCTCGCCAGTCGCTGGTGGGACAAGACCAGTGAGTTCAAAGCCCTGCATGACATTAATCCCCTGCGCGCTAACTGGATCGACCAACTGTCGCCTGTGGCAGAGAAATCACTACTCGATGTTGGTTGCGGTGGTGGCATACTCTGTGAAGCAATGGCCCAACGCGGCGCTCAGGTAACAGGCATCGACATGGGCGAAACACCCTTGCAAATCGCCCGTCTGCACAGTCTTGATTCAGGCGTCACTGTCGATTATCAACAAATCACTGCCGAGCAACTCGCCGAGCAAACACCGGAAAGCTACGACGTAGTCACCTGCATGGAGATGCTCGAGCACGTGCCCGATCCCTCATCCATTATCAAAGCTTGCATGCGGCTAGTTAAGCCTGGTGGCGATGTTTACTTTTCCACTATCAACCGCAACCCGAAGGCCTTTTTGTTTGCCATCGTTGGGGCCGAATATGTGCTCAATATGCTGCCCCGCGGCACCCACACTTACGGCAGTTTTATTCGCCCGTCTGAACTGACCCGCTGGGCGCGAGAGGCCGGACTTGACGTGACCGAAATGACCGGCATGGTGTATAACCCACTGAGCAAAAAATACAGTCTCAACCAACGTGATGTCAGCATCAATTATTTGATGCACGCCCGCAAATCCACTTAAGCAAAGCCCCCAACCCCTTGTTAAAAGGAAAGCCGTGCATGTCACCCGCCAAGTATAAAGCTGTATTGTTTGACCTCGACGGCACCCTGCTCGACACCGCGCCCGACTTTACCACCTCGATAAACCAACTGTTAGAACGACACCAACGGCCAACCTTGACGGAAAATGACATCCGCGCCTCCATTACCCACGGCTCCGCCGGTCTAGTCAGCCAGGCTTTCTTTTGCCCTGAAAATGACGCCAACTTTGAAACGCTGCGAGCAGAATTTCTCGATATTTACTTTGTACACCTGGCACAGAAAACCTGTCTTTTCCCCGGCCTGGCAAACTTGCTCGAAGCCTTGGGCCAGCGCAACATTCCCTGGGGTATCGTGACCAATAAGCCGCGGCGTTTTACCCAGGCAATACTTGAACGTCTCGACCTGCAACCAGCGCCTCAGTCTGTGGTATGCCCCGATGATGTCACACACAACAAACCCCACCCTGAGCCAGTGCTATTGGCTTGCAAGCAACTCGGTGTCGCGACCTGCGATAGCGTCTTTATCGGCGACCACCTACGCGACATCGAATCCGGCCGCAACGCGGGCACGGCAACTATCGCTGCTGCCTTTGGTTATATTGACACAGATGAGCGCCCACAGGACTGGGCGGCTGACTATCTGGTCGATGATTCAAGACAGCTCTTCGACTTAATATTCGCCTAGTACTCACGAGAAATTGCACCCATCCAACACATCAGTCCACTCAATAAAAGACCCACACCATGAGCCTTCAAGTACCTAAAGCCTATCATCCACCGGAAAAATGCCTACAGGGCAGAATCATTCTCGTTACCGGGGCAGGCAGCGGCATTGGTCGTGCGGCGGCCATCAGTTTCGCGAGTCACGGGGCTACAGTAATTTTGCTCGGGCGCACAGTCGAAAAGCTCGAGGCAGTTTACGATGAAATAGAAAACGCGGGCTCACCTACTCCAGCTATTTATCCCCTCTGCCTGGAAGGTGCCACTGAGCAGGATTACCAAACGCTGGCCAACACTGTTGAACAAGAGTTCGGCGCTTTGCACGGCCTGCTCCACAACGCAGGGCTACTTGGGCAGCGCACCACGATCGCCAATTACCAGGCACAAATTTGGCAGCAGGTTATGCAGGTCAACCTCAACGCTCAGTTCCTGCTCACCAAAGCCCTGCTGCCGATAATGAAAACGACAGACGATGCGGCTATTGTTTTCACCTCGTCCGGCGTCGGACGTAAAGGTCGCCCTTTCTGGGGTGCTTACGCAGTATCGAAGTTTGCCACCGAAGGGCTCGCTCAAGTACTTGCTGGCGAGCTGGAAGAAGTCAGTCATATTCGCGTCAACTGCCTTAATCCCGGCGCTACCCGCACGCCGATGCGTGCGGTCGCCTACCCGGCAGAAGACCCCGGCACTCTGCTTAGCCCAGAAGATATAATGCCCGCCTACCTCTATCTGCTGGGACCAGATAGCCAGGGTATTAGCGGGCAGTCTTTTGACGCCCAATAGTCAGTCGGGCGAAAATCCCGAACGGCAACACCACTCTGACTAATCGACAAACCCCACCTTGAAAGGATTTTGGCCATGCGATTACGCGCTCTTTTTACATTGATTTTGCTCAGCTGCCTCTGCGTCAATAGCAGCGCAGAAGATGGCAACACTCACCCGGAAAAATTTGTCGGTGCATGGTCTGGTGAGTATATTCATAAAAACAAAACCCGCAGGGATAGTTGGGTGCAAACAAGAACCTCAGATGGCACGTTTGAGCTCGTTTATGAAGTCTATCAATACGGTGTACTGAGCAGCACAGAAATTAACAAAGGCACCTGGTGGCTTGAAGGCCGCTATTTTTACGAAAAACAAAATGGCAAGCACGACAAGGCCGATAAATATTCATTCGAATTTATTGGCAAGGACAAAATAAAATTTACTGAAATAACGACCGATGATAAAACGTCTGAGCTAATCGAAGGCTATTCATTTATTGATACGCGGGTAAAAGAATAAAACCCGCCTGAAGATGTCATGTTATTGGCGCAACCACTTTATCTGTTGCTATTGACTGAGCGAATTTAACCCATGAACATTGCCTCCTTACTTGAAAAATCTGCGCGCCGTTATCCTGACCACAGCGCCCTCTCCAGAGGACTAGAGCTACACTGCAACTACGCGACCCTCGCTCAACGCGCTGCCGCCATTGCCGGCTATTTAAAAAACGAGCTGAACTGCCAACCCGGCGAGCGCATCGCACTGGTGATGAAAAACGCCCCCGAATACATCGAGATACTCTTTGGCGTCTTGCACGCTGGGCTAACCGCTGTGCCCGTCAACGCCAAGCTTCACCGCAGAGAATTTGCCTATATTCTCGAAAACAGTGCTGCCAGCCACGTCTTTATTAGCGATGATTTCAACGATACTGTCGGCGAGTTAACCAGTACCATCGATACGCTAAAATCCTCTATCAGCGTTAATTCGGCGACTTTTCAGGAGGCCTATAATTCACCACCGCTAACCATGCAGCGCTGTGAACCCGATGCCATCGCCTGGCTGTTCTACACCAGTGGCACCACCGGCCAGCCAAAAGGCGCGATGCTCAGCCACCGCAATTTAATGGCGATGACGCAAAGTTACTTCGCTAGTGTCGACACTATAGAACCTGGCGCCACGCTGCTACACGCCGCCCCCATGTCTCACGGCTCCGGCCTTTACGCCTTCCCCACTATTGCCGCTGGTGCCCATCAGGTGGTGGCTCAAAGTGGCAGTTTTGAACCGGAGGAAATATTCCAGCTCATTGGTCACTACCCGCAAGTATCGATGTTTGCCGCACCCACCATGATAAAACGGATGGTCGAAACCCCTGCGGCAGACGACGAAAACACCGATAATTTAAAAGTGATGATCTACGGTGGTGGCCCCATGTATGTCGCCGACTTAAAAGCTGCTATGGCGCGCTTTGGCAATAAGTTTGCTCAGATCTATGGCCAGGGTGAAACACCTATGACCATCACCTGCCTGAACCGGGCCGATCATCTCGGGCGCGATGACCTGCCCCTCGATGAGCTCCTGGCTTCAGTAGGCTGTGCTCAAGTACCCGTTGAAATTCGCATTGCCGATGCCGAGGGCCTTAGCTTGCCCGATGGCGAGATCGGCGAAATACTGGTTAGCGGTGACACGGTCATGCGCGGCTACTGGCAAAACCCCGAGGCAACGGCAAAAACCATCGTTGATGGCTGGCTTTATACCGGCGACATGGGCGTACTCAATGCGCAGGGTTATTTAACGCTGAAAGATCGTTCCAAAGATTTAATTATTAGCGGCGGTACTAATATCTACCCCCGAGAGGTCGAGGAGATACTTCTCGAACACCCCGATATTGTCGAAGTTTCAGTGATTGGCAAAGCCCACCCCGAGTGGGGCGAAGAAGTTATCGCCTTTGTCGTGCAACGGGAAACGGCAACTCTCGACAGCACGCAACTTGACGCCTTCTGCATTGACAATATGGCTCGCTTTAAGCGCCCCAAAAGTTACCATTTTGTCAAACAACTGCCGAAGAACAATTACGGGAAAATTCTTAAAACCCAATTGCGGGCTTTACTGAAATAAATACCACAAACACAATAGACATCAATGACAGGCAAGGCATCAGGGAGGGCAAAGTGGCTAACAACAAATTACCACTGGTGGAACCAGCAGGGGCTTATCCCGACGGGTATCAAACCCCGGTCTTTGGCGCAACGACCCACTCTCCTTCATTTAAACAAAGAGCGCCCTGGTATCACTCTCAACGCTTTCGAATTTTTTTTGCAACCTTCCTCCTATGTACCACACTCGGGCTGATTTTCGATTTCAGTCGACCCGCCGTTTTCAGTAGCTCCGCCGTATTACTCACCGTAACACCCGACCGGGTTGGCGCTGAAGTAGATGACCCTAGTCTGCAGCACGCGCTGATACAAAAGAATCTGCTCAGAGCCAAAACAACGATTGATGCCACATTAAAACGACTCCAGTTTGAAGGTTACTCTCAGGAGCAGTTACCCGATAGCGCTCAGTTCCAACAAATGCTCAATGTCGTACCCCACGAGGCAACCAATTTGGTCGAGGTCAGCGCCGAAGGAGGCAACGCAGACATCCTCCCTGTCTTGCTCAACACGCTCGTCGCTACCTATGCGCAGTCTCGTAGTGAAGCCATCGCCGCAGCGGTCAACGAGACAAGCAGTGCGCTATTGGAACAGCAGCGTAGTCTAGAAAAAGAGGTCGCTATCAAACGTGAAGAGCTCGAAATCTTTCGTGCAAATAACAATATTCTATCGCTAGGCAGAAATGAAAATGAAGTCTACGCCAAGCTCAACGGTCTGACGGAAGCACTCAATACCGCGCTTGAAAAACGTATCACCAGCAAAGCTGAACTCGATGCCCTGCAGGCTGCGGCTGCGCAGGGCAAAACGCTGGTACCCCCCAGCGATGAGCGAGCCTTCTCAGACTTGCAGCGACGCCAGCAAAACCTGCGCGATAAGCTCACCGAGCTCGACAATAAGTACACCCGAGACTACATGGCATTGCATCCGGAAATGAAGGCGGTTCCCGAACAATTAGCCGCTGTAGAAAAACAAATTGCACAAAAGGAAGCTGCCGGGAAATCGCTCGTACTGACAAGCGCTTCCCGCAACTATCAAGCCGCCAAAAATGCTGAAATCGCTCTGCAGCGTCAGCTTGACGACTACAAGCAAACTGCGCTGGCGTTCAGCAACAGTTTTTCTCGACATGAAGCGAAGAAAGAGGAGTTAATTCAGCTAGAGGAACACAAGCGCTTCGTACAGCAGCAGATCACCGAACTGCGCGTTGAACAACAACAGCAATATCCACAAATTGATGTCATTGAGCCAGCCTATCTTTCCAGTAAACCCATTCGTCCCTATTACTGGCGTGATGCCGCTTATATTGTCGGGGGCTCCCTGTTACTCGGTTTTCTCGCTATTTGGCTATACGAGTTTCTCCGCCGCTCGCAATCACAAAGTGATCATTATCCACCTGCGCCCCACTACGTCACTGTTCTCGATCCTCGGATGACGACAGAGACAAACGCTGTTACAAATCAAAACCGGACAGGGAACCAGCTGGCTGACGAAACAAGAGAGTCACCGGGGTACCTTCCCAACAAGACCTCGACGGCCTTACGAGAACTCGACGAAACGGCACTACAAGATCTGCTTTCAGCCGCCGACCTGCCCACACAACAACTTATTGCCCTGTTATTATCCGGCGTGAGACCTGATGAACTCACCACATTATCGGCAGAGAGCTTTGCACGCACTGGTCAAACCAGCGAGCAACATATAGTACTCAAGACATCTCATCCTAGAATGTTAACTCTGAATTCCGTTTTACAGCAGTTGCTGGAAAAAACGCAGGGGGTGCCTCAGTGGATGACCAGTACGGAACAGGCCCAAACGGTCAGTTTTAACGCCATGCTTAACTGTGCCGCTATTGATGCCGGCCTCGAAGCCCCATCCAACATCGACTGTGCTTGTCTGCATCAAAGTTATATCTGTTATCTGGTTCGCTCGGGCATCAAGCTGTCAGAGCTAAGGGATGTTATCGGCCAGCTTTCACCCCTGCAATTAACGCATTACGGTCAGCTTTCACCACCCGGCCCAGGGTTACCTGCAAAGGAAATCGAGACCGTTCACCCCGCACTCAATGTACTGAAACAACTGGGAGAACGGACTCGATATCACTAAACGAGTCGGTCGTTAGCTTTATTGTTATCTACGTGTGCTATGTGCGCGGTGTCGCAGGGTTTTTTAGCCCCTTAGCCAAGGTCTTTGGCATCAACGCCTGCAACTGCTCCTGTGTCCAGCGGGTGTCACTGAAAATACTACGCTCTTTGGTGGGCAGAGAGACGAGGGTGATTTCGCCACCGCCGACAATAAAGTCGCGACCATTGATATGCGAAGCTGCATCGGTACAGAGGAAGACCACCAACTGAGAAACTTGCTCAGGAGCAAAAGTGTCAGAATCTTCGGTCATTTCCTCAATTTCAAACATAAATTCAGGCAGAGGTAGTTTGCCAGCACGGGCCATTTCCAAGGCTTTTTTCATATCGACAGCGCCGGCCATACGCGTACCCGCGCGTGGGCGAATGGCATTAGTGGTGACGTTATAAGGCCCTAATTCCAAGGCCAAGGTGCGCGAGAAGCCGACAATGCCTTCTTTCGCAGCCGCATAATTAGAGGCTGCATAACCACCCAAACCAGCTTCAGATGCGGTATTTACAATGCGACCACTGCCCTGCTTACGAAAAATGTCCGCCGCTTGTCTGGTCACAGCAAACAAACCTTTGAGATGTACGGCGATAACGCTGTCCCACTCTTCCTCGCTCATTTTCACAAACAGTTGATTGCGGATATTGCCGGCATTGTTGACAACGATGTCGAGTCGACCAAAAGCATCCAGTGCTTGCTGTACCATACCTGCTCCATCGGCGACGCTGGTGACATTGCCGTAGTTGGCAACCGCCTCACCACCGGCGGCGATGATTTCATTGACCACGTCATCCGCTGGGCTGGCGTCATCACCGGCCCCGAGCACGGAACCACCAAGGTCGTTTACCACCACTTTTGCGCCTTCCGCCGCTAGCGCCAGTGCGTGCGTACGACCCATACCGCGGCCTGCTCCCGTTACGATGGCCACTTGCCCCTGTAATAAATTTCCCATTTTATAATTTACCTTTTTAGTGATTGATTTTTTTAGTGCTTAACTAGCGACGGCATTGCATAACATGTCATACCCTTTTTGCTGACAAATAACGCTTAATTTTTTAGCCCTCACCAGGCTAGTACTGCCCCAAATGAAGCTGGCACCGTAGCACTGAAGACTTTATGATCACGTTATTCTAAAGGACTAACCAACAAAAAAACGAAGCCCATAAAAATATAAAAGGCAAATCACACTCATGCAAAAGCAACATATTCTCGATGGCATTCGCGTACTCGATTTTTCCCAACATGTCGCCGGCCCCAGTGCCAGTCGCATGATGGCCGAGATGGGCGCTGAAATTATCAAGCTTGAGCTGGCACCCTTCGGTGAGCAAATTCGTCAGGTTGGTTTAAAAATCAATGACCGCAGTATTTACTTTATCCAACAAAACCGGGGGAAGAAGAGCGTCTGCGTCGATATGAAAACAGACGCGGGCCGCGAGATAGTCTACGGCCTGGTAAAACAGGCCGATATTGTGCTCGAGAATTTTGCCCCGGGTGCCATTGCCCGGCTGGGCTTAAGCTGGGAAAAAGTACAACAACTCAACCCCGAGTGCATTATGTGCTCCGTTTCCACCTTTGGACAGACGGGGCCACTGGCCACCCTACCCGGTTACGATTTTATCGGCCAGGCCTATGCCGGTATTACCGGCATGATAGGCGATGAAGAAAATGGCCCTTATATTCCCCTTGCCGCACTGGGAGACACCATGACCGGCGCCCACGCGCTGGCGGCTATTAATGGTGCCCTCTACCATCGAGCGACGGGCGGCACTGGTCAGTTTCTCGACATTTCTCTGCTCGACTGCTACTTCCACTGCCACGAAATGAATGTAGGTACAGTAAGCGCCAGCAAAGGAGCTTATACGCCCAAACCCGGTCGCCACCACAGTGCCGTGGGGCCCCTTGGGGTCTATAAAAGCAAAGAGGGTTACATCATATTAATTGCCATTTTACGACGCTGGCCCGATTTCTGTGAGGTCATCGGTATGCCCGAGTTGGTTGACGACCCTCGCTTTGTTGATGATGCCGCCCGTGCACAAAACCAGAAACAACTCACACCGATTATTGAACAGTGGCTACAGGCTCAGGAAAGTGACGCGGCCACGATTAAAATGCTCGGGGAAAAACATATCCCGGTGGCGCCCATTCTCTCCATCAAAGAAGTGATGGAACATCCACATATGCAAGCGCGAGGCACGGTTCGAACTGTCACTGATAGAGGGGCCGGTCGTTTTGACATGCCCGGCATGCCACTGCGCTTTTCCGCCTTTGACAATGATCTGAAACTCGACGCCCCCTACCTTGGCGAGCACAACGCAGAAGTACTCACCCAATTGCTGGGCATGGACAGCGGAAAAATCCAGGCTTTAACGACACAAGGCGTGTTAATTAACGAACCGCTCCCCGACAGCCACCCTTAATTTTCACACCCATTGACTGTAAGGAAAAATCACTATGAAAAAAGTTGCACTGGTCACCGGAGCCAGTCGAGGCATCGGTCGCGCCATCGCCCTTGCCCTGGCGGAATACGACTATAACGTTGCTTGTTTTGCCCGTGACAAAACCAAACTCGAAGAGACTGTGTCGTTAATTGAAAGCGCCGGTGGCAAAGCCAGTGTACACACCGGTGATGTCAGCAACGATGAAGACCTTCAACAACTGGTCGATGACGTCAGCACGCGGTATGGAGGTATTGATGTGCTGGTTAACAATGCCGGCATTACTGAAGGTTCAGCAGCAAAAGACATTTCCCCCGAGCGCTTTCGCGAAGTACTCAACATAAACCTGGTAGCCCCCTGGATCCTTGCGCGTGCCGTTCAACCCGTGATGAAAGCCCGGGGCGGCGGCGTGATGATTAATGTTGGCTCGACCTATGGCTCCACCGGCGTTGCTAACAACTCGCCCTATTGCAGTTCAAAAGCTGGCATTGAAGGTTTAACCCGCGCCCTGGCTCGAGAGTGGGCGAGAGACCAAATACGGGTTATGTGTGTGGCTCCGGGCTTTGTTAAAACCGATATGGTGGGCGACAACTTTGGCGGCACTGAGGTAGAAAAACTGGTGGTATCACGCATTCCTATGAAACGTTTTGGTGAAGCGGAGGAAATAGCCCAGTTGATTGCTTTCTTATCCACCTCAAAAGCCGGTTTTGTAACCGGTGAAACCCTGGTTATCGATGGCGGCCAGCGCTCATTGATCTAGGCATTAGCCATAACCAATCTCGCCATACCGGCTGCAGAGTCTTGTATTGCTTCCCATTTGCGTCACTTTTGGTCATGATTGCTGGCTGACAATAATGGGTAGCGGCCCTGTAGGCCGCTAAAACAAACAATGAGTAAAGAAGACGTTGGCGTTAAACGCTTTAGCGAAGAAGAGAGTTCCAGCAGAATTGGTCGCATCCCTACCCCTACCGGCTATCCCGGTTTAGGTGACATTAACAGCTATCTTATTTTCCCCGAACAGCCTGGGGGTGAGTTAATTCTTATCGATACCGGTATTTGTTCGGACGAAGCCTGGCAGGCTCTCAATGATGGTCTCACAGAGTTAGGTTTGCGGGTTGAGGATATTGACAAGATTCTCCTTACCCACGGCCATACTGATCACTACGGGCAAGCCCAGCGCATACATGAATTATCCAACTGCCAGCTTTGGGCACACGAAAACCTCTGGCTCACGAACGAGCGTATGCGTCCACCGCCAGAGCGCAAGGAATTAGAGCTGTATTACTATGCACTCTGGGGTGTTGACCGGGCACTGGCTGACAAGGCCATTTCGCGCCGGGCAAAAATTGCCGACTTATACCACCCCATGGAGCCGGATCACCTCCTCAAAGATAACGAGGTCGTTTCCATTGCTGGCTTTGATTTGAAAACCATACACACTCCGGGGCACTGCCCCGACGAAGTGGTTTACTGGCAGGAGGACATAAAAGTGTTCTTTTCAGGCGACCATCTGCTACCTGATATCACGCCCGTCTGCCTGACTCAAATACCCCGCAAGACAGGCGAAGCACGGCCCCGGGTACTCAGCGAATATCAAAACTCCTTAGCCAAAGTGGCACCTTATCCAGCTCGAGTCACTTATCCTTCCCACGGCGCACCGATCACAGATCACCGGGAGCTGATTAAATCCTATGGTTTATCAACGGATAGACGCCTGCTAAAAATCAGTCGCATTCTCGAAGCGGGTGGCCCAATGACACCCATGGAGGTTGGCAAAGAACTGTTCCCTAAAGCCTGGAAAGAACAAATCGTACCGGTGATGTCAGAAATTATCGGTCATTGCGACATTCTGGAAGATGAAGGTCATCTAGCTGCGACTGAGAGCAACGGTGTTATCGAGTACCATTATCGCTCAACGCCCGCGCCCGGCTAACTAGCCATAAATTTATGCTGATCATAAATGTTTCTGAGGTCGCAAGTTTTAACGTTTTGTTGAAGATACTACCCAGAAGATACTACCCAATAGGCGGCAATTTTTACCAGCGCCGGCAATGAATTGGAATATCAGGCCAACGGTCGCCAACGCGACATACAGGCCAGATTCCAATAATAACCAGGATTTTTCAACATGCGGTAAAATCCGATAGATTTTTACCTGCCAAAGCTGGCACAATAGCGGCCCGCCGATTGGCGGGTTTAGATCCAACTACGCCTCCGTAGCTCAGCTGGATAGAGTAATCGGCTTCGAACCGATTGGTCGGGAGTTCGAATCTCTCCGGGGGCGCCATCTTTCTTTACTAATACCTTCCTTATATTTCAATATTACGACACCCGTGCATTATCACTACGCGACGCATACTTACACGATTTGCCGCCTGCTACACCAAGAACCCTGTTAAAACCCATAAAAAAGCCCGCTATTACGCGGGCTTTTTTATTCACACCTGGTTTTTAATGGCTTGGAAGCCCATCGTTTTTACCTAAAGCAGCCTGAGCCGCTTTATATTTAGGAACTAGCAACCAGCGGGCCAGTGCGGGCATCACAATAATTGCAGCCAACATATTCACCACAAACATAAAGGTCAACATAATACCCATATCCGCCTGGAACTTAAGGGGGGCGAATATCCACGTACACACACCCACTCCGAGAACCACGCCGGTGAAAATAACTGGGCGCCCGGTTGTATGCATTGCGTGTATGAAAGCGTCCTCAATAGATTCGCCCTCCTCAATATAGTGCCCCAGCTTACTGTAGATATACACCGCATAGTCAACGCCAACACCCACGCCCAGTGCGACAACAGGCAGGGTGTTCACTTTGAGACCGATACCCAGAATAGCCATTAGCGCATAACAAAGTATCGATACCATGGTCAACGGTAGAACAATACAGAGCATACCGCCAATCGATCGAAAGGTAATAAGTGCCAGGGCAATAATGGCCGAGTATTCCCAAAACATAATGGGTAATTGAGCGTCTTCGACGGCGTCATTGGTCGCTGCAATAATTCCCACATTACCGGTAGCCAAGAGTGGGTTAAACTTTTCTATTGGCAAAGTCGACTCAAAAGCGGCAATGCCTTTGATGATCGTGTTAATAGTTTCGGCCTTGTGATCTTC
The DNA here is from genome assembly GCA_913058345.1 of uncultured Gammaproteobacteria bacterium. Lineage (GTDB taxonomy): Bacteria > Pseudomonadota > Gammaproteobacteria > Pseudomonadales > Porticoccaceae > Reddybacter. The sequence goes on along the minus strand of CAJXQR010000005.1, from coordinate 133,025 downwards.
GGTAAAAATATTAATCGGCATAGCTTTACAGGCCGCATCCATAAACTCATCACCGCCTGCGCCCATATGATAAAGAGAGGACGACATCGTGCTCGAATTACGAGACAAGGCAAACCAGCGGGGGCTGCCTTCATTATTAGCGGTTAGAATCACTTTCATATTGTCGACTAAAGACCTCACCGACTTAACTCCCGGCAGGTTGCGCACATGCCAGGCAAAGCGATCAATCTCATTCATCACATCGAAGTCAACACAGGCATTATCTTGCGATTCGATCACCAAACTGAGTTTATCGACACCTACGGAGAAACGTTCAGTGATAATACGACTATCAACATTGTAGCGAGCATCCTCCCGTAACTCAGGTATCCCCGTTTGAGAATCACCAATCTTTAAATCGTTATTAGCGATGCCGCCCCAAACCGTCAAGATGGCACATAACACGAGAACGACAATTGAAGGTTTAGTATGAGTTAGCTTAGCCAGCACCCGCCACCACTTGTCGCGTCGAATTTCACCGCGTTCGTGCTTGGCGCGCAATTTTTCAAGCTTACTGGGATTGATGTAAGACAGTAGGATCGGCAGCAACACCATGTTGGTAAAGATAATCGATGCAACACCCAGAGTAGCCGCAATAGCCATCTCCTGAATAATGCCAATATCGATTAAGAGTACCGTTAAGAAACCAACTGTGTCACTAATCAGGGCGATAATGCCCGGTATAAAGAGCGCATGGAAAGCCCGCTGGGCAGCCGTCATGCCACTAACACCCACGGCTTTTTCGGGCAGAGGGTCAACTGGATTGCCCCAGTCATCTTCGGCACCGCCGTACATGGTCTGCCAAAGCCAGGCATTAATTTTCTGAATACCGTGGCTAACAGCAATTGAAAATACCAGGAAGGGTACCAAAATACTCATGGGGTCAAGACTAAAGCCCATCAACGGCAATAAACCCATTTGCCAGACGACAGCAACCAGGCCGCTTAATAAAGGTAAGACGGTGGCCTTAATTGAACCGGTATAAACATATAGAAACAAACCCGTGAAAATAAAAGTTGCACCAAAGAACAACATAACAACACGAGCACCATCGGCAATATCGCCCGTAGACTTTGCAAAGCCAATTATTCGCACACTAATGTTATCAGTTTCAATCTTGCTACGAATCTTCTCCTCAAGATCTCGGGAGACCTGTTGATAATCCAGCGGTTCTCGAGTTGAGGGGTCCATATCGAGTAATTCAACGCGAATCAAAGCACTTGAAAAATCGTTGGCAACCAGATTGCCAAGCCTGCCTGATTTAATAATATTATTGCGTAGTATTGGCCACCATTCATCAGTTGGCCTAAACTCAGCGGGCACAACATTACCACCGGAAAAGCCATCTTCAACTAATTCAATGTAGCGCACATTGGGGGTTAATATAGAAGTCACCGTGTGTCGTGCTGCACCCGGTAAAAAGAAAACTTCTTCATTCGCAGCCTTTAATGCCTCAAAAAACTCAGCATTAAAAATATCACCTTCATCCTGAGTGAGGGCTACAATCAGCTGGTTACCACTACCAAACTCCTCTCTGTATTTTATAAGCGTTTCTAAATATCCGTGTTTTAAAGGCAGTAATTTTTCAAACCCTGCTTCCATCCTCAGTGACGATGCGTGATACCCCATAAACAGGGTCACTAAACAAAATGCCGATAGAATCAAGATCCGATGTGAAAAAAGTTTGTCCTGAACCCAAGCTGTAATTTTAGTTTTTAGCATTACTACTACCCTATTTTCTGTACTGTGGAGAAATAGCCAGCCTTACTGAAAAAAAGATTCAGTAATTCTCATCCACTCGAATAAAGTCATTAAGAAAAGAATGAATAACGTACTAACGAAGAGAGATCGTCTTTACACCATCACTACCAAACAACAACAACTCACTGTCTCTTATAATTTGTATCGACATCAGTGAATCAAAGTGAGGGTAAGGCATTTTTTCAGCAGCCATCGCCCTCTTATTCATTCGCAATATTGTACCGCTCGCGCCTGCAAAAATTAATGTTCCATCTGCAGTTTCAACGCAATCAAAAATATTAGCGATGGTACCTGTTTCAATTTTATCCCAGCTTTGCGCACCGTCCGAAGAACGATACAAATTACCTCGCAAACCGTAGATAAAGAGTTCGCCCGTGCTCAACTCTTTGACACCAAAGAAAGAGCCAGTATAAGGGGACTCAATGACCTGCCAGCGATCTACACCCTCAGCAGCATCATCAAAAACAAGAATAGTACCGAGTTCCCCTACGATAAGCAGTTTATCTCTATAGAGAATCATGCTGTTAAAATTGGGTTCTGGCTCCATATCCTTACTCTCTAGCAAGTCATAAAGAGCTCCCGAGGTATCGACTCTTTCCCAGTTATCACCACCGTCAGTTGTCGTTAGCATCAAGCCGTAGGCACCAATGGCATAACCGTTATTCTTATCTTTAAAGACGATATCGAGTACCGGTTTTGGGATATCGCCATCTGTAATGGGGTCTTCGTATTGAATATCCCAATTTTCACCGCCATCTGTGGTGTGAAGAATCAAAGTATCGTGGCCACCAACCCAGCCTTCTTTATCATCGATAAAAAAGATATTTGTTAACAACGCTTGTGTCGGCGAATTCGACTGCTGCCAACTCATCCCGTCGCCAGAATAGATAATGTTCCCATAGAGTCCCGGCGCAAGAAAGCGCTCACCCCTGTGAACTGAGTCGGTCAATAGTATCTGATCAACCATGTCCGACTTCATTACCGGTGTCTGTAATGTCTGTTCCGACATAGAAAAGCTGGCGACAGATAGTAGCGCTGTACCAATGAAAACGCGACTCAACACGCCTACACCAGGTCGCTTAGACCCAACACTCTTCCCTTTAAACTGGAAATATTTCAAGCTCTCCACCTCTTTTAATCCTGACCAATCTTCTTATATTCAGTGTCCAAAAACTTGCAGTAGCAGTAGTCCCTGATCCTCACTATTTCTTCAAGCTTTCAAATGACAACTGATTTACATAGTGTAATTTATTGCCCTCATAAACTCTATTTATTTTCTATTAAAATCCTCCTGTATATGGAATAGCATATTCGAAACCCGCCTCACCCTGCCCAGGTAACGGTAAATTTCATGCAAAAAAAATGGCAGGTGTTATCCACCTGCCATTTTCACTCATCTACATCAAAGTTATCTTACACCCTGGCGTCTTATCGAAGCAGGCGTAAAGTACTTATCTTCCCAACGGCCTGTAAAATCCGGTGGATTCTCTTTATCATAAAGCAAGGCTAGCATACGACCTGCTTGCATATCATATTGAAACTCTGCTGCGGGAGCCATAAAGCCAATATCGTAGTACATGACATCGTGATCTTCCCAATAGCGCCAAATCTCACCGCGACGATCGAAACTATCAGAAATCATAATGAAATAGGAATCTTCATCGAGATAGAACACTCTTTTTGCGTAATCGTGGCTAGTACCTTCCTTCAGCGTTCCCTCAAGAACCCATACACGGTGTAACTCATATCGGGCGTAATCCTGGTTCAAACGCCCTTCATTAGTAATGATGTTTTCTGGAGTAGCATCTGCAGAATGAAGCCTGTAGGCATTGTAAGGGACATACATCTCTTTCTTACCAAGACTTTTCCAGTTAAACCTGTCATTTGGCCCATTGTAACCCCACTTTTGATCCGTGGTTGCCAGACCATCACTCGCTGTTAGGGGGTTATCATAGACAATCTGCGGCGCTCTCTTGACGCGACGCTGACCCGGGCTGTAAGCCCAAGCCCCACGAAACTTTTTAGTGAAGGAGACAGGATCCTTCGCCAGTACCACCTGGCCTGCAACCTTGGCCGGAGCCAGCAAAGTCTGATAGTAATGAAGATGGTCTGTTTCGGGATCAAAGTTTTCAATCTCAGGATCACTGTATTTATAGTGCTGCTGGATAGAGAGTTGATTAACTGTATATTTACCTGTTGAGGCAATGGCCAAGGTTAGCTCCATACTATCAACCCAGACATTAAGGGGGCGAGTTGCCTGATTAATCAACAGCTCATTGCCATTTTTGGGTATAGGAAAGGCCCAGGAATGATAAGCATTTTTAAAACCGACAATACCCTGACCTCTATCGGGCGCCAACACAATTTCAGCAGTCCCTGCATTATTAATGGCCGCCTCGTAAATATAAGGATCATAAACCGCTGTACGCCGGGTTTCGTAGACATTCATATACCAGTCTGGATAGGTTTCGAACATCGCCTTTTGGCCATCGCTCAACTTATCGGCATAGTCCTTATAATTTTGAGCAGTGATTTTAAACAACACTTTATCATCAGGAAAGGGGTCAGGGTGATAGGTGCCCGGCTCAAAACCAGCAGGGGGCTGCAAACGCTCATTTTTCCATGCCGGGATCGTCCCTTCGGCATTGCCAGCGCGCACAGCACCAACGGGCGTCAGTTCGGTGCCCTCAAAACCCAATTTGGCAATTTCATCAGGACCCACTTTAGCAAAAGTCAATGAGGAACTTGCACAGAGGGCAAAAGCACCCACCGTGACAAGCTCTTTTAGTCTGCTCTTTTTCTGTATTTGATTATTGTTATACATCGTTACTTCCTACCTCATATTATTTTTATGTACTTGTTCTTTAACGGGCCTCTATCGACCGGACTCCAGTGAAACCCTCACCGAAATCCAGAACTATTAGAAGCTACGTTTGAAAACAATTGAGACATTATCTCGGCCCTGATTGGTTCCTGCAGTACCCAACCATGTTACATACTGAAGGTCCAGAGTCGTGCTGGACAAGTAGCTAAAGCTAACCTTAGAGACTATTGTGCGCTGGTTTTCTACCATCGCCCCAGCGTTGAAAGGGGTATAGCCCTCTACATTGTGAACAAAAATGACTGTTGGGCTAACATTAACATTAGCAAACACATCATTATATTCCAGTGCGAGAACAGCGGTATAACCCCAGGAGAAATCGGTAATTGGGCGGTCGAGATTATCCACACCGTCAAACCTGCCGGGGTCTACCACAGAGGGGCTTTGACCAGTTGGTGATTCTGTTGAATCATTAATCCTGTCCATATTGTCACCAGATGACAGGCCATCGATCCACACCAAGGAGACATCAAAAATTGTGCTTAATTTATCCGCCCCAAGAAAGTCAGTGCCCACCGAGCGGGTAAAGTTGTAGAGCAGTGTCCATACATCAGCAATACCCGATTCACTGCCCGGAATCACACCGTACTCATCAACGATATCACCAAAACGCCCAACGGTTCCCTCGGGAGTGCTAAACCCAAAGGCCTCACCTACCTGCACACCGGCTATCGGTGCATATGGCACAGAGATACCACTAATACCGTAGAGATTCCTCCCGTCACGCGTGTCATAAAAATCAGGTTTGAAATTCAACTCTAACGCAAATGAAGAATCAAACGGGCCCTCACCGTTCAAGGAGATAGCGTAGGTGTCTTGATCTTCCTCATAAATCCACTGATACCCCGCCAACGTGTCAAAGCCTGGGTTTGCGGGATCCGGATGGGTAACATAATCCGGGTCTAAACCAATATAGGGATTAAATGCGTGGGAGCGAACGTAGTAGATACCCAGGTCTGCAAAATTCCATGAAGGAATAACGAAGTGCATATTAATACCATACATACCGCCACTGGGCTCCTGCTCACCCGCTTTTTCAACACCACGGACAAAAAGATCGGGGTTATAGCCCGTACCCAGAAAATCGAAGGGGCTAAAATAGGTACCCGCAGCAATAAAGGTTGAGTTGCGCCAGTTCCAGGTGTAATAAGCCTCCAGGCTGATATCGTCATTAAAGCCAAAGTTAAAGTAGATAGACTCCTGCGGTATGAGCGTTTCTTTAACATCTGTGCCTGGTGTTGTTGCCTTTGATAAATCCGTGGGGTTCATCATCTGACTGATACCACCACCTTGAATATTACTTTCACCCCAGCTAATCACCTGCTTACCAATGCGCACATTCAGTGGGTGTCCACCAAAAATATCCCAGCTGCCAAAAACAAAAGCATCGTAAAGGGTGAATTTATTCCCCGCCAGATTTTGCGCATCGTCTGCAATACCATCAACCCCTTCTGGAGCAATCGTCACTCTTGGATCACCTGCCCCATGAAATACCGAGGTGTTTGGCGCTCCATCACCACCAGCGGGATAGGGCCAAACATTGGGCCGTTCACAGTTGGTACAATCCTTATTCATAATGGTGTAATCATAGGTGTAGCTAAAACGGGTTAAAAAACCAAAGCCGTCTTTACTCATACCAAAATCTGTTAACAACGATAGTGGCGTCGAGTACACATCCCCTGCGTCACGAAACAGATTATGATTGCCCGTTGGGTCTGCAGTACCGTAGTGTGCGGCATTCTCCACTCTCATTGCTGCACTGGCTGTAAACACAGTATCGGCATACCCTTCCCATTCACCGACCTCAAATCGAAAAGCCTGTGCCTGAGTACTTGCAAGCAAAACTGCTGCTGCGGTAGTCGTTTTGGCAATGGCCGAAAAACCCTTAACTGATTGTACTGAATTGAAGTTCGAATACTTCAAGTGACACCCCCTTTTATGATTTCTATTTATACACGCCACAATTCATTGTTATTCTTATTGCGACTGGCGAAAGGTAAGCTCTGCTAACTGGGCTGTCAAGCGATTTGCCACGACAAGGTCATCTTATTTACATATAACCGGAAACAAATCCCAAGTATTTGTCTTGTTATTTATTATTGTTGGAAACCCGAGTATGGGAGGAGAGGGAAATTCCTCCCCTTAAACATTTGTTGCAGGTGCTATTCACTCTACAAAACATCCCTTCTCACGGGAGAGTATTGATAAAGCGTTACCATAGCGACCCATCACGGATAACACACATCTAGACGGCAACACTATTAATATTGAACCTGGGCGGTGATACTTTCTTCGGTTAAAAACTCTTGATATTTACAATATTCTTTTCAGCCGGCATACCACTGTTTCCGTCTTCAATTCAAGCTGATCGGAACAATTCTGCTAGCCCATTTTTATAGCATCGCTAATACCCTGCCCTGTCATCAACAGAGCTGGAAGAACCTACGCTGGAAAAGAGTTTTGTTGCACCCATCAACCCCTACGAATACTGATGATGTATCCAGTAGGAGTAGTAACGATGGAAATAGCTGTCAACAATTAGCAGATACCTTCAAGTGTCGTATCTTGGTATTGCTCGGGATTCCCGGATAGACATTTTAAACGACCTGATCGCCAGAAAGCGCTGTGGCGACCAAGTCGGAAAAAGAACCTCTCTGATCAACTTAAAACTATCAGCTTAGTATTGACCAGCTTGATATCGACTTGATCGATGTCAAAGTACGAGGCCTGTGGTTTATCTTAAACTGGCATTGATCGCGCCCAACGCCCTAGCGCCCGGGCAAAGATCATTCTCATTAAGACTACAAAGCGGTTGTGATACTGTCTGTTGAGTTTTGTGAAAATCGCTGCTATCTGGATCAACATAAAGCAGACCGGTCAACACCTGGCCTTTGTCTTTAAATTCTGCAATAGCATTCATCGCGCTGTTACGGTCAGTGCAGTCAAGCTTGTCATCCTTGTAGAGGTGGATAACCGAACCGTCGTGCAAAGTAATTTCCTCGCTAAAGCCAGCCGGGTAATTTGCGGTAATTTCCGAACGTACCGGGACAAAATCAATTTTACCGGTGGCTTGCATATGGTCGCGCACAAACTCATAACCCTTGCTCGACGCCGCGGTGTTATTAAAGGTCACGCAGGGTGAAATTACATCGATAAAAGCAAAACCATTATGAGACATGGCTGCCTTGATTAAGGGCACCAGCTGATCTTTGTCGCCTGAAAAACTGCGGGCGACAAACGTCGCGCCAAGCTGTAAAGCCAGGGCGCAGAGGTCGATGGGTTCATAAGGATTAGGTTCACCCTTTTTGCTCTTCGAGCCAATATCTGTCGTTGCCGAGTCCTGCCCCTTGGTCAATCCATAGCAACCGTTATTTTCAACAATGTAACTCATATTCAGGTTGCGGCGGGCAATGTGACCGAATTGACCAAGGCCAATAGAGGCGCTATCGCCATCACCGGAAACGCCAACATAGAGCAGATCGCGGTTGGCCATACTAGCGCCAGTCGCTACTGAGGGCATGCGCCCGTGCACCGAATTAAAGCCATGGGATTTGCCGAGAAAGTAAGTGGGCGTTTTTGAAGAACAGCCGATCCCGGAAATTTTAGCAACTCGGTGAGGCTCAATACTCAATTCAAACGTCGATTGGATAATGGCACTACTCACCGAATCATGGCCACAACCCGCACAGAGCGTTGACAGAGCGCCTTCATAGTCTTCTCGAGTGTAGCCCTTGGCATTCGCCTGAGCATTGGGGTGTCTGAATGAGGGGCGAATATAACTCATGCTTTAGCTCCAGCTTTACGCTTACGCAGAGGCGTAACATTGTTTTTGCCGAGTATTTCAGCAATGTGCCGAGACACACCGAGGGCCGTCATCGGCATACCGTCATAGTGAACGACAGAAAGCAGTTTTTTTGGATTGAGATCGCATTCAATAATCAGTAGCTTACGCATTTGTCCGTCACGGTTCTGCTCAACGACAAAAATCCTGTCGTGACTGTCAATAAAATCAGTGACCTCTTTGCTAAACGGGAACGCTCTCAAACGCAGGGCATCGAGATGCAAGTCCTGTGCAGCTAACAAGTCCAGTGCTTCGAGACTAGCGTCAGTGCTGGAGCCGTAAAAGATCACTCCATCACGGGTTTTCTTCGCGGCTTGGTAGCTTACTGGACCGGGAACGTAGCTTTTTGCAGTTTCCATTTTAGCATTGAGCCGCTCCATGTTTTTCACATAGGCATCGCCAAACTCGGTGTACACCGCATATTCATTGCGTGAAGTACCACGGGTAAAAAAAGCCCCTTTATCAGGGTGAGTACCGGGCAGCGTGCGATAACAAATGCCATCACCATCGACATCGAGGTAGCGCCCGTAGCGTTCGCTCATATTGTCGAGATCTTCCGCTGACAGTACTTTACCCCGGTCATATTCGCGGTTGTCGTCCCATTCCAGCGGGGCACACAAGTTGTCGTTCATGCCCAGATCGAGATCACTCATCACGATCACCGGGGTTTGCAGACGTTCAGCCAAATCGAAACTGTCGGCAGACATGTCAAAACATTCTTTCGGATCAGCGGGAATCAGCAATACATGTTTGCTATCACCGTGGGAGGCGTAGGCAGCGGCAAATATATCGGACTGCTGGGTGCGTGTTGGCATACCTGTGGAGGGGCCAGCCCGTTGAATATCAAAAAGTACCGCAGGCACTTCGGCAAAGTAGGCCAAACCGAGGAACTCTGCCATCAGGGACAGGCCCGGTCCGGAGGTCGCTGTAAACGCTCGAGCACCATTCCACGAAGCACCAATGACCATACCAATTGCGGCGAGCTCATCCTCAGCCTGTGCGACGCAAAAGCGACGGTCACCACTGCCCGGATCAATGCGCAAACGATTGGCGTATTTTTCAAAACCCTCGATCACCGACGTAGAGGGCGTCAATGGATACCAGGGCACCACAGTAGCCCCGCCATACACGGCACCCAGAGCCAGAGCGTCGTTGCCCTCCAGCATCACTCTATCGCCGATTAAATCGCGGCGTTCAAGACGAATACTCAGTGGACATGAGAAGTTTTCCTGGGCGTACTGGTAGCCCAGCTCAAGCGCATGAATATTTGAGGCAACAAGCTTATCCTTGCCTTTAAATTGTGCACCGACCAAATCCTTGAGTACCGAGAAATCAATATCCAGTAAGGCCGCCAGCGCACCGACATAAATCACGTTTTTAAACAGCTGACGCTGGCGCGCCTGGGTGTATTCCCGGCGGCAAATATCCGTCAGAGGGATGCCAACCAGGTTAATATCATCGCGCTGCAAGCGCAGATCCAGCGCTTTGGTATTGTCATAGATGAAAAAACCGCCTGGGTTTAAGTCAGACATGTCCTGGGCCATGCTTTGGGGGTTGACCGCCACAGTAATATCGACTCCGCCACGACGACCCAGGTAATTTTTCTCGCTGACCCGCACTTCATACCAGGTGGGAAGACCTTGAATGTTGGAGGGAAAAATATTCTTTGGGCTGACTGGAACACCCATGCGAAAAATAGACTTGGCAAACATCGCGTTGGCACTGGCTGAACCGGTGCCATTGACGTTGGCAAAGCGAATAACGAATTCGTTAACTGCCTCTATGCTTTTCATATCTGAGATGCCTTGGTAACTTGGTAAAGAAATTGCTGCATGTCCCAGGCAGATGTCGGGCAGCGCTCAGCGCAGAGCCCACAGTGCAAGCAGACATCTTCGTCCTTAACCATTACCCGTCCGGTCGGCAAGTCACTGGAAACATAAAGATCTTGTTCGAGATTTTTCGCCGGCATACGTAACTGCGAGCGGAGTACTTCTTCTTCATCGTTGTTAATAAAGTTAATGCAGTCAGTTGGGCAAATGTCGGTACAGGCATCACACTCTATGCACAGAGCCTCAGAAAATACCGTTTGCACATCACAATTCAAGCAGCGTTGCGCCTCGTCAAAGCCTGTCTCAGTCGAAAACCCCAACTCCACTTCGAGCAATCTGTCGCCCAGTGCTGCCGATTTGTCAGCGTGAGGCACCTTGAAACGAAGATCATCGCCAACGACATTACTGTAGCTCCACTCGTGAATACCCATCTTCTGGCTCACCAGGTTGGTATTGGGAGCTGGGCGAACACTGAGATCCTCCCCCTGACAAAAAAGGTCGATAGAAATCGCTGCCTGATGAGCCTGGGCCACCGCAGTAATAATGTTTTCAGGACCAAAGGCAGCATCGCCACCAAAGAAAACCTTGCTATTGGTCGACTGAAAGGTGTTTTTATTGAGCTCGGGCAACCCCCAGTTATCAAACTCAATATCTGTTTCGCTCTCAATCCAGGGAAAAGCGTTTTCCTGACCAATTGCCACCAGGACTTCATCGCAGGGGTAAAAAGCCGGTTCTTCACCGGTCGACACTAATTTGCGGCGTCCCTTCTTATCGTATTCTGCACGCACTTTATCGAAACGCATGCCAACCAGTTTCCCCTCTTCAACAACGAATTCCAGTGGCGTGTGGTTATCAATAATCGGAATGTCTTCGGCGACAGCGTCGTCTTTTTCCCAGGGCGAGGCCTTCATGTCGGCAAAGGGGCTGCGCACAATCACTTTGACATCGGCACCGCCAATCCGTCGCGCCGTACGGCAGCAGTCCATAGCCGTGTTACCACCACCGAGAACAATGACCTTTTTACCAACACTGGCGCGATGTTCAAAGGCCACACTGGCCAACCAGTCAATACCAATGTGTATGCTGTCATCACCCTCTTTACGACCCGGCAAATCAGGCAGGTCCCGCCCCTTCGGGGCACCCGAACCGACAAAAACAGCATCGTAATCTTTATCGAGGAGTGCTTTAAGGCTATCAACCCGAGTATTGTAAAAAGTGGTGACCGCTTTATTGTCCGTGATATAACCCACTTCCTCGTCCAAAACCTGTTCGGGCAGGCGGAAGGAGGGGATCTGGCTACGCATAAAACCGCCGCCTTTGGCGTTTTCATCATAGACATGGATCTCATAGCCCAAGGGAGATAAATCCCGCGCCACCGTCAACGAGGCCGGACCCGCACCAATCAAGGCCAGCTTTTTACCATTGCAAGCACCTGCGGCGGGTAGCAGCGTGGAAATATCATCTTTGTTGTCGGCAGCCACACGTTTGAGACGGCAAATCGCGACAGGTTCTTCCTCAACTCGACCCCGTCGACAGGCCGGTTCACACGGTCTATCACAGGTACGACCCAATACGCCGGGGAACACATTCGATTCCCAATTGACCATGTAAGCGTCGGTATAACGCTCGGCAGCAATCAGGCGAATGTATTCGGGAACAGGGGTATGCGCTGGACAGGCATGCTGGCAGTCAACAACCTTATGAAAATATTCTGGATTACTTATGTTTGTAGGCTTCAACCTCAACCCTCCCGGGGCCGTTAGCGAATTCCGTCAAAAATATTGACACACAAAAAGACCGCGATGTTATACCGGAAATACGCCTGCAATGTAAATCATTATCAGCCGAATTTCTGTAAACAGACTGACACAATAATGGAAATTATCCATAAATAACAGACCCGCCAGCGACTATAAAACTAATCACTTTGTAAGCCGAACTCAACTAGCAGGTTTTGCGGGATAACCCAATGCACCAAGCGCCTCACTAATCTCATCGAGAATCAAGGGGTCGTCAATGGTAGCCGGCATTTTCCAGGTCTCGGCATCAGCAATTTTTCGCATCGTTGCACGTAATATCTTGCCCGACCGGGTTTTTGGTAACCGTTTAACCACCCCGCAGAGACGAAACGCCGCGACAGGGCCAATCTTTTCTCGCACCAGCTGCACAACTTCGGCACAAATATCGGCATCGGCTCGGTCAACGCCGTCGTTAAGTACCACAAACCCCAGAGGCACCTGACCCTTCATAGCATCGGCAACACCCACCACGGCGCACTCGGCAACATCCGGGTGGGCCGTTAGCACCTCTTCCATAGCACCCGTCGAAAGGCGGTGACCGGCGACGTTAATAACATCATCTGTGCGGGCCATAACAAAGGCATAGCCATTTTCGTCAATGTAACCGGCATCACCAGTTTCGTAATAACCGGGAAAAGTTCTAAAGTAGGAGGACACAAAACGTTCATCATTGCCCCACAGGGTGGTAAATGATCCCGGCGGCAAAGGCAGTTTGATCGCCAGCGCGCCGATATCACCCGCCGCCACTTCATTGCCCTGTTCATCCAGCACGCAAAGATCAAAGCCCGGCACCGGTTTCGTGGGTGAGCCGGGCACTACGGGCAGCAGCTCAATCCCGCGACAGTTAGCGCAGGCGGGCCAACCCAATTCGGTTTGCCACCAGTGATCGATAACCGGCACTTGCAGCTGGTCTATCGCCCAGCTCAAAGTATCCGGATCACAGCGTTCGCCAGCAAGAAACAGGCTTTCAAATTTCGACAGGTCATACTTGCTTAAATATTCACCCTTCGGGTCTTCTTTTTTAATGGCTCGAAATGCGGTTGGGGCGGTGAAAAATACTTTCACGCCGTACTCGGCAATAATCCGCCAATAGGTGCCTGGGTCTGGCGTACCGACCGGTTTGCCCTCAAATAAAATAGTCGTGGCACCATTAAACAGCGGGCCGTAAACGATATAAGAGTGGCCAACCACCCAGCCAACATCCGAGGCTGCCCAAAACACATCCCCCGGGGCGACACCGTAAACTTTCTGCATGCTCCAGTTGAGGGAGACGATACTGCCCCCGACATCTCTCACCACCCCTTTGGGTTCACCCGTGGTGCCCGAGGTATAGAGCACATACAGCGGATCGGTAGACAGCATTGGCACACAATCGACCGGATTAGCCACCGCTTCTAGCTCATGCCAGCATTTATCACGACCCATCTGCATCTCGCCTCGCGATTGCTCACGCTGCAAAATAATGCACGTTTTGGGCTTGTGGTTAGCGAGCTCGATAGCCTCATCGAGTAGCGGTTTATAGGGCACCAGCCGCCCCGGTTCGATACCACAGGATGCTGCGATTACCATTTTCGCTGCGATATCATCAATGCGCACCGCCAGCTCGTTAGCCGCAAAACCGCCAAAAACCACCGAGTGCACAGCACCAATCCGCGCGCAGGCGAGCATGGCGATAGCGGCTTCCGGCACCATTGGCATATAGATGATGACCCTATCGCCCTTGGCAATGCCCTCTGCCCGCAGTGCACCAGCGAATATCGAGACGCGCTCGAGCAGCTCACGGTAGCTAAAACGCCGTTTTGTGCCAGTCACGGGGCTATCGTATATTAATGCATCCTGCTCACCACGTCCGTCGGCGACATGGCGGTCGAGGGCGTTGTAACAGGCATTCGTTTCACCGTCGGGAAACCATTGTAAAAAAGGCGGGTTAGCGTCATCAAGGATAGTCGATGGAGCCTTGTACCAGTGGGCAAGATTGGCGGCCTCACCCCAGAAAGCGCTAGGGTTTGCCTGTGACGCGCGATAAACCTCGTCGTAATTTTCAGCCATGATTAAGTCCCCTTTTTGTTTTATCTCCGCCCGACAGCAATGCCATTGCGCCTTCAAAGCGGTTCTTTTATGCCGCATATTAAACACCGACGGCAAAGACGCTTCAAGAAAAGCTCAAATTTGTAAACGACAAAGTGGCGCCTATCTTCTTCTTTTAATACCTATCGAGACAGCGTACTAGAACATTCAAACGCGGCTTGAATCCCTCGGTGCCAAACTTGCGCCACAATACCGACAGTGATCGGCATCGCTTTCGTGACCTGAACGCCCACAATTATGGCAACTTCTATTCACACGCGACCGGCCCATCTCACTCGCCAGCTCGGCGGTAATAATGCCCGTCGGGATAGCAATTATCGAGTAACCCAGTAGCATTGCCAGCGTCGAAATAAACTGGCCGAGCACTGTTTGCGGTGTAATGTCACCGTAACCCACAGTGGTAATAGTGACTATGGTCCAGTAAATACTTTTCGGAATGCTCGTAAAACCGTGCTCGGGACCTTCGACCACAAACATCAAACAACCAAAAATAAAACTCAGCACTATGAGAGTAACGAAGAACACTAGAATTTTTCGCCGCGCCATATACAGCGAGCGCATCAGGACATTCGCCTCGTCCATATAGCGCACCAGCTTGAGTACACGAAAAACGCGTAGCACCCGTAGCATGCGAATCAATAAAAGATAATTAGCCCCTGTCACCACCAGCGCCAAGTAAGAGGGAATGATAGAAATCAAATCCACCAGGCCAAAAAAGCTGAAAATATAGCGCAGGGGCCGCGGTGAAATATAAATACGCAGAAAATATTCGACCGTAAATAGCAGGGTAAAAAACCACTCAATATAAAAGAACCAGGCGCCGAAGCGCGTGTGCAAGCTCATCACCGAATCAAGCACCACGGCGGCGACACTCAACAAAATGGCGTAGATTAAGCACAGATCAAAAAGCTTGCCGGCAGGTGTGTCGGTACCAAAAATCACCAAGGCTATTTTTGCTCTCATGCCACGCATCAATCGATTACCATCGCTTTTAAAGAAACACCTGTTGTCTGACATGTAAAATCAACGTAGTGGATTGACTTCATGCCAAGCCACTAACGCCAAACCTAATAGCAACGCTAAACCTAATTTCAGGCCTACCAGACTGATACTATCACGCCATGACAACACCAAGCCCCAATGCCACGCCCCTGTTAAGAACCCTGAGTCTGGCGCAGATTACATTCTACGGTATAGGCACTATTCTCGGTGCCGGTATTTATGTACTGGTGGGCGAAGTCGCCAATATTGCCGGCAGCCATATGCCCCTCGCCTTTATCCTTGCCGCACTCGTGGTCAGCTTTAGTGCTTATTCTTACGGGCATTTGTCACGACTTTATCCGGTCAGTGCCGGCGAGCCGGTTTACATTCAGCAGGCCTTCGCCCTGAAAAGTCTGTCCACGGCAGTGGGTTATGCCATTGTCTTTGCGGGTATTGTTTCAGCAGCCACCATTGCCCGCGGTTTTAGCGGCTACTTCGCCGTGTTTTTGGCGCTACCTGACAGCCTGACTATTTCAGTACTCATTATTCTACTCACCGGCATTGCTGCCTGGGGCGTTAAGTTATCGGTAACAGTAGCGATCGCCACCACTCTACTCGAGTTGCTCGGCCTCGCCTTTGTGATTTATGCCGGTGCCGATAAATTACCCGCGCTATTGAGCACAACAAACAGCACCTTGATACCCGAAAACCTCATCGCCTGGCAGGGTATGGGCGCCGGTGCCTTTCTCGCTTTCTACGCTTTTATTGGTTTTGAAGATATGGTCAACATGGCCGAAGAAGTTAAGCAGCCCGAAAAAAATATGCCTCGTGGCATTCTGCTCGCATTAGCCACGGCTTGTCTGTTGTACTTCATCGTCACGCTCTGTGCGTTGGCCGCCGTGCCGCTGCCAGAACTAGCCGCCTCGAAAGCACCACTGGTGATGGTGGTTGAAAAAAACACTGCTATTCCCGTTGTGCTGATGACGGCTATCAGCATTGTCGCTGTGGTCAATGGCGCCCTGCTACAAATCATTATGGCTTCACGGGTGCTTTACGGCATGGGTAAAAAAAGCATGGCACCCCGCTTTTTGGCCAAGGTTCACCCCCGCAGGCAAACCCCTTTAAGTGCCACCTTATTAGTCGGCTGTTTAGTACTGAGTGGCTCACTGCTCGCGCCACTCGTCACGCTGGCTCAGGCTACCAGCGGCACCATTTTATGCGTCTTCACCCTGGTCAACCTGGCTCTACTTAGGCTCAACTGGCGCGACCTGCGCCGTAACTTCGTGGCACTGGCCATGCCAGCCTGCGGTGCCCTTGTTTGCATTGGCTTTTTGTTGCTGCAGTTCTGGCTATAGAAAGCAAGTTAAAAAGGCGGCCTATAAAAAGCGAACGGTCTGTCATCATTTAATATAAAAACAATCCACCTCAACCCGTATTGCGCATCCCTGCGGCAATACTGGTAATCGATATTTTCAGCCCTTGCTCATAAATCGCTTTCGATGCCGTATCGCTGTCCCCTTCTGCCCGCAGCCGACGCATAATTTCAGCCTGTAAAAAATGCAAGGGCATCACATAGGGGTTTCTGACATTGATCGAATGCTGTATCACCGCGCTGCCCTGGAGCAGTTTTTCCGAACCTCGCACGGCATTGACTGCGGCGACCACACTGGCCAGGCGAGTGCGCAGCTGTGCTCCAACCGTTTGCATCCTCTCGCCCACCAAACGTTGCTCGTAATATTCCGACACCTGGGGTTCAGCT
Source organism: uncultured Gammaproteobacteria bacterium (assembly GCA_913058345.1). Classification (GTDB taxonomy): domain Bacteria; phylum Pseudomonadota; class Gammaproteobacteria; order Pseudomonadales; family Porticoccaceae; genus Reddybacter. The sequence goes on along the minus strand of CAJXQR010000005.1, from coordinate 116,047 downwards.
TTGGCCAACACCATCTCTAACATGTCGATAATCGAGGCAAAATAGGGCCACTGCCCCGCCATCAATTGCACCAGGGGGAGATCCCCCTCTTCGATGGCGGCTTGCAGGGCACTGTCAGAACCCAGCCACGCGGGAATGAGCAAACGGGTTTGAGTCCAGGCGAATACCCAGGGAATGGCGCGCAGGCTTTCAATGCCGCCGCTGGCTTTGCGTTTTGCCGGGCGACTACCGAGCGACAGGCGCTGTAATTCCTGCTCCGGTGTTGCCTTATGAAAATAATCGAGAAAATCGACGTTGTGGATTTCGTTGCGATAACTCTGTAACGAACAGGTGGTCAACTTATCCATCAAAGCCCGCCACTGGGGCAATGGTTTAGGCGGCGGTAGTAGTGTCGCTTCCAATGTTGCGCAGGTATAGAGTTCCAGTGTTCGAAAAGCGATACCGGGCAGACCGAATTTAAAGCGAATCATCTCGCCCTGCTCTGTAATGCGCACATAACCTTCGACTGCGCCGGGGGGTTGTGACAACAGCGCATCGTGGGCAGACCCCCCACCGCGACTCATGGAGCCACCGCGCCCATGGAACAAGCGCAACTGCACATTATGCTTATGGCAAATCTCGACCAGCTTTTCCTGGGCCTGATACTGCGCCCACGAAGCCGCTAAAAACCCCGCGTCTTTGGCCGAGTCTGAATAGCCCACCATAATTTGCTGGCAGTGGCTAATCGCCTCGACATAGCCGTCAATCTGAAATAAATTGTCGATCACCCCCGGTGCATTTTCCAGGTCACTCAAAGTTTCAAACAGCGGCATGACCGGCAAGGGCTCTGACATGCCCGCCTCTCGCTGTAGCAGCATGACCGCCAACACGTCAGAGCCAGAGTGAGCCATAGAGATAATATAATTGGCAAAGCTACTGCGCGGATGTTTGCACAGGGTCTGACAGGTTTGCAGCACCTCGTAAACACTGTCGATGGAATAATCGACCTCCTGGTGAAGAGAATCAATCCATGCCGCGTCGATGGTTTGGTTCAAAAAGGCCGTGGGAATCAGCGGCCTTTGTTGCTTTAGCTCGGCACTTAAAAACGCTAACTTTTCTTCTTCGCTCCACTGGGCATAGCTGCCAACACCGATGTAGCGGGTGACCGCATCGAGCACTTCGGCGTGGCGCGATGATTCCTGGCGAATATCCAGTGGTGTTAAATTCAAACCAAAGCAATTCACACAGCGGATAATATCGGTCAGGCGACCATCGGCGATGGTGCCCATCCCTTGATCCAGCAAAGAGTCGTAACACAACATCAGCGGCTGCTTGAGGTCTTCAACATCGACATAAATCGCGCTGTCATCCACCGTCGGCTCACTATCGAGCCGGGCCTTTAAGCTATCACGGGTCAGCACCAGCTTATCCCGCACCCCGCGCAATAGTTGCCGATAAGGCTCTGGATGATCACCCACGGCGGCGCGCAAGGCATCGCTGCAACTGGCCATGGACAGCTCCGAGCGCAACTGCTCAATATCTTTTTGCAATAACTCCGCCGCCTGCCAGCGCGACAACCAGCACACCTCGTCCGTGGTTTTAGCGGTGACATTCGGGTTGCCATCCCGATCGCCGCCCATCCACGAAGCAAAACGAATCGGCACCGCGTCAAGACTCAAGCCCTCCCCTAACTGCTCTCGCAGACTGGCATCCAGCTGGCGCAGTAAATTCGGGACCGTCGACCACAGGGTTTGCTCAATAGTGGTAATACCCCATTTGGCTTCATCGACCGGAGTCGGTTTATTGTGGCGTATTTCATCCGTGGCCCACAGCGACGCGATCTCGCGGCGCAGTGCCTGTTTAATACCATTGCGTTTGTAAGCGGTGAGATTAACCCGATCTAGGGTTTCAAGATGAGCGGCAATACGGTCATATTTCTGGCTCACCGTGCGCCGTGAAACCTCCGTCGGGTGGGCCGTAAGTACCAGTTCAATGGTCAGGTTCTCTAGCGTCTCGGCAATACGCGATGTCGAAATACCCTGCTCACCCAGATGCGTGAGCAACTGTGGCAAAGATTTACGATGACTTCTCTCCCGGTGGCTGGCCTCACTCAAGCGTCGCACCCGGTGGTATTCCTCTGCGATATTCATCAGGTTCAGCATTAACCCAAAGGAGCGCACCACCGGAATTAAAGCCGCATCATCCATGCCCGCCATTACGCCTTCAAGCTGCCGCTGGGCGCCAACATCGCCCGCCGACGCCGCCTTTGACAACCTTCGAACCTCTTCTATCAGCGCGAAAACCGCCTCGCCATCCTGCTCGCGAATGGTCTCTCCCAGCAAATTCCCCAGGGTGCGAATATCGTTGCGCAACGGCGCGTGGTTCTCTGAACTTGAAATCGGCTGGCTCATCACTCATCACCTTATACAGCGTATTAAGTGTCGGAGTATAAACCCTTCGCGCCACTACCGATTGTGTCAACCCGTGGCAATAGACCTTGGAGAAACAGTCAATCGTCAGGTCTCTCTTTGCGTTATTGGTTTATTGCTTTCAAACTGAAATAATTGGCACACTCGAGCCACTTGTAACCTAAGCCTTTCCAGGGAGAGATCTGAAATGACCCCAGCAACCATGCAATGTATTGAAATCACCAGCCCCGGCGGTCCCGAGGTATTAGCTCTGGGTGAACGCCCGCTGCCCGAATGCGGCCCGGAAGAGGTGTTAATTAAAGTCGCCGCCGCCGGTGTTAACCGGCCCGATGTTATTCAGCGCAAGGGGGCTTATCCGCCACCGCCCGGTGCCTCTGACTTGCTCGGGCTTGAAGCCGCTGGTGAAATCGTCGCCTGCGGCGAGAAGGTTAGTCAGTGGGTTGTTGGTGACAAGGTCTGTGCACTGCTTAATGGCGGTGGTTACGCCGACTATGCCGTGGCCGATCAGTCGGTTTGCCTGCCCATACCCACGGGTTTGTCGATGGTGGAGGCCGCAGCCCTGCCGGAAACTTTTTTTACCGTGTGGCACAACGTGTTTGAGCGGGCTGAATTGCAAGCCGGTGATATTTTTCTTGTGCACGGTGGCACGAGCGGTATCGGCACCACCGCCATTCAATTAGCCAAAGCCTTTGGTGCAAGGGTATTTGCCACGGCGGGCAGCGATGAGAAGTGTCGTGTCTGTGAAGAACTGGGGGCCGAGAAAGCCTTTAATTATCACGATGAAGACTTTGTGAAAGGCATTAAAGAAAACACCAAAGGCGCCAATGTCATTCTCGATATGATCGGCGGGGACTATATACAGAAAAATATTAAAGCCACAGCACCTAAGGCTCGCATTGTGTCTATCGCCTTTTTGCGCGGTTCAAAGGCTGAGGTTGATTTTGGCGCGGTTATGCTTAAACAGCTGGTACTCACCGGCTCAACCCTGCGCAGTCAAGCGCTGGCAAGCAAGCGCCGCATTGCGGCAGGCTTGAAAGACAAGGTTTGGCCATTATTAAATGCGGGTACGGTTAAGCCGGTGATTCACTCAACATTTGCGCTGAGTGAGGCAAGTGCCGCCCATGAGTTGATGGAAAGCAATGCCCATATTGGCAAAATTGTTCTGCTACCTTAATCAGCGCTCTTTTAATCGAAGCGCCATTAATAGCCCTATTAAAGCCCCGTTATAAAGTTGACGATAACACCATGAAAAAGAACTCCCGACTGGTTTACTCCACCGACAAAGGCCGTATTAAAACCAGCGATAGTGAACCAGCCGACACGCCAACGAGCGATGGCATTGTGCGCATTCGCCGTGAAACCAGCGGCCGCAAGGGCAATGCGGCGACGACCATTAGCGGTGTCCCCCTGTCGGAGGTTGAATTAAAAGCCCTGGCAAAAAAACTAAAACAGAGTTGTGGCTCTGGCGGCTCGGTAAAAAATGCCATTATCGAGATACAGGGCGACCATAGAGAAAAGTTGCAAGACCTGCTGACTAAAGAGGGTTATACCGTGAAGCTGGCGGGCGGCTAAATGGACAACACAGCAACACACAACACCCCCTACGGCAGCTGGCTATCGCCCATCAGCGCTCGGCAGGTCGCCAGTGCGGCGCCCGCAATCGATGCACCCCTTATTGATAATGGCAGCGATGGTGATGACCTTTACTGGCTGGAAGCCCGGCCTGAGGAGAGTGGCCGCAGTGCCATTGTCAGGCTCGACGCCAATGGCAAAAAAACCGATGTACTGCCCGCGCCCTTTAGTGCCCGCAGCCGGGTACATGAATACGGTGGCACACCTTATATTGTTGTTGCCGGTATTTTATTTTTCTGCGAACAGAGCGATCAGCGTATCTATCGGCTCGACACGCAAAGCAAAGAGGCCACACCCGAGGCCATCAGCCCCGCACATCAGAATCTTCGTTTTGCCGATTTTTGTTTCGACAGCCAACACCAACGTTTGATTTGTGTCGCCGAACAGGCCAGCGACAGTGAAAGCGAGCCCCGTAACTTTATTGCCGCGCTCTCTATCAACGCCCCTCACGAATTTATCGAATTACACAGCGGCGCCGATTTTTATGCCTTCCCACGCCTCAGCCCCAGGGGCTCAAAACTCAGCTGGATAAGTTGGCAGCACCCGCAAATGCCGTGGCAAGGTAGTGAGCTGTGGTTAGCCGAATTAACCGGCGAGGGCTTATTGTCCAGCCCTGAAAAGATAGCCGGGGGCTGTGACGAATCGATCTTTCAGCCTCAGTGGTCGCCCGCTGGCGATTTATATTTTGTGTCAGACCGCAGTGAGTGGTGGAACATTTATCGCTACATCGATACTGGTGAAATCGAAAACAATGTCCAGGCAATATGCCCACAGCCAGTGGAGTTCGCAACGCCTTTGTGGACATTGGGCATGTCGACCTATGGCTTTTGTGAGAGCGATAATATTGTCGCCTGCTATACCGAAAACGGTTGTTGGCACCTGGCTTTAATTACTGAAGAAACACAGCAGCTGAAAGCTATCGACCTACCGTTTACACAAATGTCTGCGCTTATCAGCAAAGGGAATCGCGTCTGGTTTATCGGCGCATCCCCTTCACAAAGTGGCTGCCTGGTTGAACTGAATACTTGCACCGGCCAACATAAAATCGTTCACCAATTCGCCGCTCTGCCCATCGACGAAGGTAATTACTCACAGCCACAGGCCATTACCTACCCGACAAGTGATAACGAAGAGTCCCACGGCTTTTATTATCCGCCCTGTAATACGGCTTATTCACACGCCATAACTGCCGAAAAACCACCCCTGCTGGTGATGTGCCACGGGGGACCAACCGGTGCCACATCGACCGGCTTCAACCTGAAAATACAATTCTGGACCAGCCGGGGTTTCGCCGTTTTCGATGTCAATTATCGCGGCAGTACCGGCTATGGCAAAGCCTACCGGCAAGCCCTGGATGGTGCCTGGGGTATCAAAGATGTCGATGATGTCGTGGCCGGTGCCCAGCATCTTATTGATCAAAGCCTAGCCGACCCCGAGCGCATTCTGATTCGTGGCGGCAGTGCCGGGGGCTACACTGTGCTCGCCGCCCTCGCCTTTCACGACCTGTTTAAAGCCGGTGCCAGCTATTACGGTATTGGCGATCTGGAGACACTGGCCCGTGACACGCACAAATTCGAATCGCGCTATCTCGATACCCTTGTTGGCCCCTACCCCGCCGAGAAAGCACTTTATCAGCAGCGTTCGCCCATTAACCATATCGAGCAATTAAATTGCCCAGTAGTCTTCTTTCAGGGTCTCGACGACAAAGTCGTGCCGCCACAACAGGCCGAGGCCATGGTTGCATCACTCGATAAAAAAGGGCTTAAAGTAAAGTACGTCCCCTTTAAAGGTGAAGGACACGGCTTTCGACAGGCGGAAAACACTGAGCGAGCATTGCTTGAGGAACTACAGTTTTACAGCGACGTTTTTGGCTTTTCTCTACCGTCGCCAACATCCCTCAAAGAGAACGCTTAGTCGTATTTATGGGCCGCTACCGACCACCCCGCGCACCTTCAAGCCCCTACATTACCGGTGAGGGCGCCAAGCAATTGCGCGATGAATTGCGACAACTCTGGAAGGTCGAACGTCCCCAGGTGACAGCCGTGGTACACGAAGCTGCCAAGAATGGTGATCGTTCAGAGAACGGGGATTACATTTATGGCAAACGTCGATTGCGAGAAATCGACAGCCGTGTGCGTTACCTCACCAACAGGCTTGAAGATGTCACCATCGTCGACCGCATACCGCAAGATACTAGCAAGGTGTACTTTGGCGCCAGGATAACCTTAGAAAATGATGATGGTGAAAATACCTGCTATCGCATTGTCGGAGCCGATGAACTCGATACCAGCAAAGGCTATATCAGTGTTGACTCACCTTTAGCCAAAGCGCTAATCGGTAAAAACCTTGATGATGAAATAGTCTTTAAGCTGAATAATACAATCCGAGAATATACGATCATCGACATTCATTATTCACTGCCAGAAGAGCCTTAAAACGATCTTTAAGCGGCAGTTTAAAATAAACCCTTAAATATAGTCTTATACGATAAGGCCACACAGTGTAAAAAGGCGGCTTAATTCCGCAAAAGGAATTAAACCGCCCTGAAAATATAAAGATTCGGTCATTCTTCCAGGAACCCAGTTAACCGGGTGAACCGCTCAGAAGAAAAATGAAGCTCTCTTTTATCCTGTCAAAGCTCTAAAACTAAACCATTAAACGGCGAATTAAAGCTTCACACTCACTTTGATCCATCATCTTAGGTACAGGCATAGACGAGCCTTCTTTTACAGCTCGCGTGGCAATTGCAGAAACATCTGAATCCTTAATGGCTTCAAGAGTAGTACCAATACCGAATGACACGTTAAGTTGCACAATGGCTTCAATAATCTTATCTGCTTTTGTACTAACAGAATCACTGGGCAAACCCAGGGAGAGCATGTCAGCCAGCTCAGCCAAACGGTCTTCAATTTTTTCCTTTGAGAAGCGTAGCACTTCAGGTAAAACCACTGCATTTGCCCACCCATGGGGTGTTCCGTACCAGGCACCCAATTGATGAGCAATGGCATGTACATAACCCACGAAACCGGTATTGATGGCAATACCGGCGTAATAAGCGGCGACCGAGACCTGCTCACGGGCTTCAATATTCTTGCCATCAGCAAATGCGGTCGGTAAATGATTGAAGAGCATTTCTATGGATTGCTTGGCATAAGCATCACTAACCGGATTTGCCCATGTGCCTATCCAGGATTCAATAGCATGGGTCAGAGCATCCATACCTGTTGCCGCAGTAATTGAAGGCGGCAAGCCGGTAATCAAATCCGGGTCAAGTGCAACCGCCTTCGGTATAATTTTATTATCGATGATTAAAAATTTCTCGTGAGTGACCGGGTCAGAAACTACCGCACCAAACGTTGCTTCTGAGCCTGTACCCGATGTGGTTGGGATTGCAAACAAGAGAACGGGATCATTTTTGACGGTGTCTTGACCCACGACCTCTTGTGGTTTACCGCCATTCGTAGCAGCAGCAGCGATAGTTTTCGCCGTATCGATTGAAGAACCACCACCTATGGCCAAAATTGCATCACAGCTATTTTTCAACTGTATAGCCAGACCCTCTTCAATAAGGTCCAATGTTGGATCAGGTAAAACACCATCAAACACGATGACCTCAACACCTTTCTGCTTAAGCACATCGGTAGCCTTTGCGACAACACCTAGTTCAAGCAGGGGCTTGTCGGTAACAACGAGGATTTTTGATACATTGAGCTCACTAATATGAACACATAATTGCTCTGTACTACCTGGCCCCACAAAGGTCAATGGACCAGGAGCTGAGGGCAATACATTCGTCATAGATTCAAAGCCCTTCGTCATCGCTTTATTCGTGACTAGGGTTAAAAGTTTTTCCTTTTCCATTTTTCTTCCTCAATAATAATTAACAGATTACCGGCTTGCTGAAAACCGGAATAAAACACTATTGTTCTTCTAAGGTGCTCTGGTCAAAGCGAATGCCCTGCCAGCCGTGACGTATAAATGAAAACATCCCGAATGAAACCGGCTGCATTGATTAAGCGTTACGATATAACATTACAACTCATGTTAACCAATTACCAGCCGCTGTGACAAATTTTCGCATCAAATCATTTAGGTACATCGGCTTGGAAGCCAGGTACGTCGGGGCGGATGAGCCTTCTCAGCCACTTACCAACGAGTCGCATTCAGGATATTTATGGGCCGCTATCGACTACCCCGAAAACTCTCCAGCCCCTACATTCCCGATGAGGGGGCAAACAGTTACGCGATGAATTACAGCAACTCAGGAAGTTTGCGTTGGCGCCTGAATAACCTTAGAAAATGGCTATGATGAAATGGTCTTCACGCTACACAGGGAAAGTCATGATTATTTAATCATCGATATTCGCTATTCCAGTAAAGGGGATACGGCAAACTAAAACTCACACCACTATTTGACACAACACAAACGGACGCCAGGTTTTGTACTGGGGACTGAAGAGGGTTGACAGTGCTCTGGACGAAGACTTGGAAAAGCGCTGCGAACACTGATAAAAGTCGTACACAATATGACAACGCCTAGCCTGCTGGTACTTCTTACTCATCGTGATAATCAGCCAGCCACTACCTCTCAATCCGCCGTTAACGTACACCTCGTCAATGAAAACCTCTGGCAAGCAACGCCTGTATGGTTTTTTGAGTTTGCCTGTTCGCAGAATTCTTTAGTTACCGAAAATACTTCCCCATTACAAACCTAACTCGCTCAAACCCGCGTGGTCATCAGGGCGTCTACCCTGAGGCCAGTAGAACAAACGCTCGTCTTCACTAATCGCTAGATCATTAATGCTGGCGTGACGATACTCCATTAGGCCGGCGCTACTAAATTGCCAGTTTTCATTGCCGTAGGCGCGAAACCAGTTATGGTTATTGTCATGCCATTCATAGGCAAAGCGCACGGCAATACGGTTGCCGTCATGGCACCACAGCTCTTTAATCAAACGGTATTCATGCTCTGTCGCCCATTTACGCTGTAAAAACTTCACGATTTGCTGGCGCCCTTCAATAAACTCATGGCGGTTACGCCAGCGGCTATTTTCGGTATAAGCCAGGGCAACTTTCTCAGGGGCCCGAGAGTTCCAGGCATCCTCCGCCATTCTCACCTTTTGCTCTGCCTCCTCCCGACTAAAAGGAGGTACCGGTTTTTTTATTGCCTCATTCGTGCTCATTCTCAATGCCTCTAATTGTTGTTACAACGTGATATGGCTAATTGTCTCTGGCGCTCAACCATTTAAAGCCCGTGATTAAGCAAGCCTTTGTCGAGATTTCAACGACACCTCCACAGATGATAATGATAGTACTTGCCACACTAGAATCTCTCCCTCAGTCACCTAGACATAAGAAGCCCCACAGGTAGCGATTGAACAATCGTAATACAATACCAACCGAACGAACCCTCGGAGACTAGCAGTGAGTACGTCGAGCGACATCACCACCATCAAGATTATGGCTACGCCCTTTGATCCGGGTGAGCTAACCCGCCAATTGAGTGAGTCAACCACCACCTGTGGCGCGCTAGTGAGTTTTGTCGGCCTGGTGCGCGATCAAACTGACGACCCAGTGAATACCTTATTTCTCGAACACTACCCGGGGATGACAGAAAAAGCGCTGGAAGACATCGTCATCGAGGCGCGAGAGCGCTGGGATCTCGGCCCCTTAATTATCATCCATCGCGTCGGTGCCTTAAAGCCTGGCGAACCCATTGTCTTTGTCGGTGTCACCGCCGCTCACCGAGGCGCAGCCTTTCAAGCCTGCGAATTTTTGATGGATTACTTAAAAATCAAAGCGCCCTTGTGGAAAAAGGAAACTACGCCCGACGGCGAACGCTGGGTGGCCTCACGCTGTAGTGATAACGAAGCTGCCGAACGCTGGCAGGATCCGATTTGAGCGCGCCCCATTTGAACGTCAATCAGCAGAAACTACTCGGTGTTATTCTTGCGGGCGGCCAGTCCTCCCGCATGGGTGTAGACAAAGCCACGTTGCCCATCGCGGGTACGACGCTACTCGAGTATATGCATTCCAAACTACTGCAAACTGGCATTGACGAAATCGTGATTTGCCGCAATACACCGGGCTACTTGAATGACGACATACCTCAGCTTGGCCCCCTCGGCGCGCTCTACACCTTAAGTCAACGTTACCCCGAGCGACGAGCGTTGATTATCCCCGTCGATATGCCTTTGCTCAGTGCCGCAACTTTACAGCTATTTCATGCCCTTGCTACTGACCCCATAGAAGGGGAGTCAAACCGACCTGCTATCCTTGGCCAACACATCTTCCCTCTGTATTTACCGTTTACGACGACTGTTAGAGAAGCACTCAATAAGCGCGCCAGGAATCCCGACGACCTGTCCATCGCCGCTTTTCTACGTGACACGGCCGGTCGACGCCTGAATAGCTTTTCACACACTATTGATAATGAAGAGTTTCTCAATGCCAACACGCCCGAGCAATGGCAACATATTTTGGCAAAAGTAGGTGCGCTAGATCCATCAACTGACGACTAGCCCATTAATCTGGTGGCAATAAGAACCCGCTCTCGATAAAACACCACCATAATTATGGAAGCCTCTGATTTGAGAAGTCTCTATAATCGCCACCCATGACTATCAATGCCCAAACTGTACTTGAGAAAACCTTTGGTTACGCCCACTTTCGCGGTGACCAGCAAGCGATTATTGACGAAATAGTAGAGGGGCGCGACGCCCTGGTGTTAATGCCCACTGGGGGCGGCAAATCTCTGTGCTACCAACTGCCCGCCCTGTTGCGACCCGGCGTCGCCATTGTCATCTCACCCCTTATTGCATTGATGCAAGACCAGGTCGACGCCCTGACACAGCTCGGTGTGCGTGCGGGCTTTCTCAACTCGACTCTCGATTACCAGCGCCAGCAAGCGATAGAACAGCAACTGCTCAATGGCGAGTTAGATTTACTCTACGTCGCCCCGGAGCGCTTAATTCAAGCCACCACTCTAGCTCTGTTTGAGCGCATCGATTTAGCTCTGTTTGCTATCGACGAAGCTCACTGCGTGTCCCAGTGGGGCCACGATTTTCGCGCCGACTATTTGCAGCTGAGCTTACTGCACGAGCGTTTCCCCCACGTTCCGCGTATCGCCCTCACCGCCACTGCTGACCAGCGCACCCGCGAAGAAATTATCTCGCGCCTGCAACTCAGCGAAGCGCAGCAATTTATTAGCCGCTTTGACCGACCTAATATCCAGTACCGCATCGCCACTAAGCAAAACCCTCGCCAGCAGTTATTGCGCTTTTTACGCCGCGAACACGAACACGACAGCGGTATTGTCTACTGTCTGTCGCGCAAAAAGGTTGAAGCCATCGCCGAGTGGCTGTGTGATGAAGGTTTTAAAGCGCTGCCCTACCACGCTGGTATTAGCGCCGATAAACGCCAGGAGAATCAGCGGCGTTTTTTGCGTGAAGAGAAAGTGATTATTGTCGCCACCATCGCCTTTGGTATGGGCATCGACAAACCCGATGTGCGCTTTATCGCCCACCTCGATCTACCGAAAAGTCTCGAAGCCTATTATCAGGAAACGGGCCGAGCCGGGCGCGACGGCCAAGCTGCTACGGCGTGGATGGTCTACGGCCTGCAAGATGTGATTAAGCTGCGACAAATGCTCGATGACTCCAATGGCAACGACGAGCACAAACGCATCGAGCGCCATCGCCTCGACGCCATGCTCGGCTTGTGTGAAATCACCAGCTGCCGCCGACACGCCCTGCTCCACTACTTTGGCGACGATGCTCCCGAGCAATGCGGCAATTGCGACACTTGTCTGACACCGCCTGAATTGTGGGACGGCACCGTCGCCGCGCAAAAAGCCCTGTCCACGGTGTATCGCACCGAACAGCGCTTCGGCGTCAATCACCTGGTCGATGTGCTATTGGGTAAAGAGAACGACAGAATGACGCAGTTCGGCCATCAGCAAGTATCGACCTACGGCATCGGTAAAGAACTCGACACCAATCAGTGGCGTTCGGTGTTTCGCCAGTTGGTTGCCCGTGGGTTTTTGAGTGTCGATGTTAGTGGTTTTGGCGGCTTGCGCCTGGCTGAAAAAGCCCGACCCCTGTTACGGGGTGAAGAGATGATATCGCTGCGTCGCGAAGCGAAAGAAAGTGTTCTACAAGCCAGTGGCTCCCGCAAAGCGCGCAACAAACACAATATTGCCGAAGCAGATAAAGCACTGTGGGAAGCCCTGCGCCAGTGTCGAAAAGCCTTGGCCGACGAACAATCGGTGCCGCCCTATGTGATTTTTCACGATGCCACTTTGATGGAAATGCTCAGTCATCGACCTATCAATGGGCAACAAATGCTCGACATCAGTGGTGTCGGTGCCGCGAAAATGGAACGCTACGGCGATGCCTTTATCGAGGTTATCCGCGAGCACGAACAAGGCCCGGATACATCGCCTCAACAAGCACAAGAAAACGAACAGCACGAAGTACTCGCCCTGTGCCGCACCGGTATGAGTGCCGAGCAAATCGTTCAACAACGTGGTCTCTCGGAACAACAACTCTATCATCACCTTGCCAAGCTGATTGAGGAAGGCAGCCTTGAGAGCGACGAAGTACTCAGCGGTCTCGCTGAACTCAGTCCTAACGATATCGCCAATATAGAAGATGCCCTGCTGGCTCAAGATGACCTGGCTGAGCGGCGCTTTTCCTATCGCGCTAGCAGTGCATTACTGGATGGAATCTATAGTAAAGGGGTACTGCAGTGCGTTAGAGCCGCAATTTTAGTTAGTTCTTAAGCGGCAAAAAGCCTGCTAAAAAGCTAGGAGAGTTCAAGCCCCACACAAAATCTCTTCTGAAATCAGCTACAAATATAGGCCTTCACAAATATAACCACCCACAAAAAAGCGAGCCCGTGAGCTCGCCTTCTTAAAGACACTGTCAAAAACACTGCTAAAAATTTACACAGTGCTTCGCACAATGACTACTGCTAAACCGCCAAATTAAGCATTGGCCCTTAAAGCTCTACCCAAGGTTTGGGTACCCAAAGCCGGAGTATAAGTGCTGCCATCTTCCCAGACGCGAACACCTTTAATGTAAACCTGCTCCACCACACCATCAGTGCGGTTAACTAACACATCCTGACCAAACAGATCGTGATAGATTTTTTGGCGGCTGTCGTTCATATCGTGCTTCTTCAGCTCTTCGGGGTTAATCAACACAATGTCCGCCTGAGCACCGGGTTCAATAGAACCAACATCCAGATTAAAGAACTCGGCAGCTTCGCGGGTTAAACGGTGTACCGCATGAGCCACACGCATATCTCCCCGTTTTTGTGCAATACGCAGGGTGCCAAGATTGCCGTCGTAGAATGACAGGTTGGTCAAATGAGCACCGGAGTCGTTAAAACCCGGCAGCGCATTAGGGTCAAACAGAATTTCTTCAACAATATCTTCATCGAGGTTAGCCACATCAAACCACCAGCGAAAACCCATGTCGTAAAGACGCATACCCTGTAACCAGAATTCTTTTTGGTCATCTGTTTCGGGTGGAAATTTGGCAAATTCTTCAGCTTCAGCCGCATCTTTTGCACCTTCTTTGCCGCCACTGGCATGGAACTTGGCCAGCCGACGCATCACCGTCGCCAGAGAGTCACCATTCCAGCTGGGCACAGCGCAGTCGGAAAAATACATTTTTTCAAAGTCCATTTGAAAAGTAGCGGCATCTTTATTGCCACCCAGCTTAGTGAGATCGACGTCTGTTGCTGTCATGCGTTTCCAGTCGGCGTCAAAACGGGCTAGCCAGCCCGGGTCATTAAACAGCTTTTGACGCTCCTCCGGCTGGTCAACTTCGCAGGCAATAATTTCACGGGTTGATTCCAGCTCTTCAAACACTGGGGAAATCATGCCATCGGAAAACATACGAAAACCACCACCGAGGGCCTGAAAGTGGATTTTACCGCCCAGCAACTTCGAGTTAATCACCCTGCCCAATTTGAGCATTTTCTTCCAGACACCGGGAATGGAAACAAAATCCACAGCGGTCAGAGCCGATATTTTCAGAGGCTTTCTTCGGAAGCGGGCACAAGACCAGAAAAAACGTTTCAAGGTGCGTACCATTTTTTCCCCGTCGGGGTTAGTCTGCCAAATGCCCCCTTTTTTGCGCACAATTTCCAACATTGGACGCAATTCATCATCTTCGGCAAAGTGTGTGGGTATACGCTTGTTCTTATTAGGCTCGTTGGCCATGTAGTGAAAGACAATTTGATCGGTGGACAAGCCCATGTAACCCTGGCTCATACAATCGCTCATGATGGTCTGCATTTGTTTCTTTTCGGCATCGGTAGAGGGTCGACTAATCGAATCATTAGTGCCCATGACTTCAATGCGCAACATTGAATTCGGCACAAAAGCAGCGACGTTGGGGCCCAGGGGCAGGTCCGAAAAGTGATCCATATAGTCTGCGGTATTGTCCCAGGTGATCTTTTCAATACACTGGCGCAGAACTTTCTTTGGCATGTTTTCCACACGGGTAAAGCAGTCGACAATCGGGCTCTCACCATTTTTCTCCTGGGAACCAAAGGCGACACCCAGAGAGCAATTGCCCAGCAATACGGTGGTGGTGCCATGCCGCACCGCCTCACCTAACCCAGGATTCACCTCAACTTCTAAATCCAGATGAGTGTGAATATCAAGGAGGCCGGGCGTCAACCACATGCCCGTTGCATCCACTGTTTCTCCCACGCTTTCGAACTGCAAGTTGGCACCGCGCTTAAGAACCTTGCCATTGAGAATGGCTAGATCTTCAGTTACAGGCGCATTACCGCTGCCGTCAAAAACGAGGGCATTTTTTATTAATACATCACAAGTATTTTGTTGTGTCATCGTATTTCTGCCGTCACTGATATAAAGCTTTGATTTTGCCGCAATACATTGACATAAATCAACAGCTTAAGGACATCAAAAATAAGATTTTAATGAATTTAAACCATGAAAAAACTTACAAGGAGGAACCTATAAATACAGCAAGCCTTTGATAATAGAGGTATTTTCACGAGACAAAAAACGCAATGGCAAGCCTTTCCTGCTGTAGGCAGTCAGTATAATTAATCGTGACCGGTAGAAACAAAACAACTTGGATTCAAATAATAAAGGCTAGATCGGGGAATAATTCAGCTTTATAGAGCCATTAAAAAGAGCAATGTTGCGAGACAGTAAAATTAAGAAGAGATTACCTGAGCAAACTAACGCTGCCCAGGTAATCACTACGATTTAAGCGAAGCGCACAACCGCATGACCGGGAATGGTCACCTCGCCTTCGCCATTTTGCAAATACAGACTGACTTTGACTTCTCTGGTTTGCTCATTTTTTTCTTCGACCTTACCACCCGCCGTCATGGTTTCGCCCAGCATAGCGGCACGCCGGTTGGTATAACCGAAAGACACCAAGGTAGCGTCGTCACCAATCCAGTCAGTAACGACCTGGCCAATCCAGTCGCCCTGCAGGGGACCATCGAGAACAATACCCGGATAACCTTCTTCTTCCGTGGCATAGGCGTGGTCGAAGTGAATGCGATGGGGGTTCCAGATCGCTGCGTTGTACATAAATAATTGCACAATGTTCGCCGTGTGCTCGCGGCTGGGCAGTGCGTCACCCACCTTTATCGTGTCAAAATTCAGCATAGATCACCTCGCAATCAAAGATGTGGTTTCGTTCAATACCGGCTCACCGGCCTCAGTTTCAACCACTACCTCGGTGACCACAAAAATCAGTGGCCCGGTGCGGCCCTCTTTTTCGTAGAGGTCTTTGAGCTTGCGAGTGACCACCAATTTATCGCCCGCATGAATAGGACGGTGATAAACCGTGTCTGAGCTACCGGCCATCAAGCGTTTGAGGGGCAATTCGGGGATCAATTTATCTTCGGCAATACCGTCTTTGCGCAATTCATCGACGGGCAATATTTCCATCGCATAGCCAAAATGAAACAGTGGGGGGGCAACATCGCCATCGAGATATTTCTTAGCCTTTTGACCGGTAGAAACTGCGTACTTCCGTAAATCCCGACGCGTGACTTCAACATGGATTGAGGGGCTGGCCTGGCCAATACACGCCTTAATCTCGGGGCTTAATAATTCAGCCATAATTAATGTCCTGTAGTGCTCGTTGTAATAACAAAATGCCGTAATAAAAGGAATGTGGGGCCAACAGGCCCACATCCAGATCTCGTTTCAATCGCTTAATTAACGCCCTGTAGAACCTGAATATCTGGAGCAGCGGCCAGAAAATCACCCAAACGACCCCCTAGCTCCTGAAAGTGTGGGGTTTTACCATGAGCATCAAAAGCGGCCTGGCTGGTGTACTGTTCCAGCATAATGTAAACCGTCGCATCATCGGTTTTATGCAATTCATAGAACGTGCAATCCGCTTCTTTGGCTTTAACCTGAGCGGCCAGATCACGCATTAGCGCCTCAAAACCTTCCTGTTTGCCCTCTTGAATAGTCAGTGTTGCGATAACTCCCAACATAACAATATCCTCTTATAAGTGTTTTTTGTGGTCGGCCACTATACGACAAGCTCTTGTCAGAAAGTATCGCCGGCAAAAAAAATGCATAACCCCTGCGTCACTGGCAAGCCTCCCGTTATTTGACGGTGTACAACATAGTCTGAGAAAAACTTGGCAGTTCTCCGCTGTCTGGTTAGTCTTAACGCCACGCTAAAAATAATAGGAGCATCCTTCCAATGCCAGTCTTTGATTCTCAAGGTGTCGAAATGTGTTACGAGCGCTGGGGCACCGGAGACCCGGTGATACTCGCCCACGGTTTTGCCGCTAACCGTCGCCAGGCCTGGCTCGCTGCCGACTGGCAGGGCACGTTAATGCAAGCCGAACGAGAAGCCGTCTTATTTGACCAGCGAGGTCACGGTGAAAGCCAAAAATGCTACGCCCCAGAAGACTACGCCATCGACACCATGGCCGGTGATTTACTACGCTTGATGGACCACCTCGATATCGCCAAAGCGCCTGTCATTAGCCACTCCATGGGCGCACGCATTACTTTGCATTTACTGTTGCACCACAGTGACCGACTAGCCGCAGCGGTATTAATCGGGGTTGGCGAGAGCTTGTTACTGGAGCAGCACGACCCCGAAATCATGGCCCAGGCTCTGCTCAGCGATGAGCCATGGGCTATTGAAGATCAAGCCGCCGCTTCTTTCCGTGCCTTTGTTGATTCCACCCACAGCGACCACAAAGCACTGGCTGCCTGCACCCACGGCATCGGGCAAAAGCTGGAACAGGCGCTTCTCAGCAAAGTGACCGTGCCGACGCTGGTACTCGGCGCCCAGCACGATGAATTTAGCGGTCCGGTCGAGCCCCTTGCCAACGCCATTAACGGTGCCAAGTGTGCCACCCTGCCAGGTACCAGCCACCATTCAATACTGGCCGACCCCGCCACTAAAGATATCGTTTTTGAGTTTCTGGGGTTGCCACCACCGGTGCATTACGAGCACTCATGGTAAAGCACTCAGGGTAGAGAGCCCGTCAACACTTGCCGTTTATTTCAGCAGTGGGACTACCTCTTCAGCAAAGCGTTCCACTTGCTCCCTGCGCTCACCGGGCGGGCTCACAGGGTCGACAATGATGTGGCGCACACCGGCTGCGCGGAAGGCGTTAATTTTTTCCGCCAGATCTTCCGGGCGACCCAAGGCACAATACTTCTTCGCCGGGCCGCGGAAGTCACTGGCATAGCGCTCGCTCAAGTGCTCGGTGGCCACATCCCAGGACTTTTCAAAACTATCGTCAATACGGAAAAACAAGAGGTGGGCGGTGTCGAAACGCTCGACCTCGCGGTTAACCGCCTCGGCTGCCGCTGCCATGACATCGAGTGACTCTTTGTACATTTCCGGTGTGACCACATAGGACACATAGCCATCGGCCATCTGTCCCGCTCGTGTTAATGCCGCCTTAGAACGACCGCCGCACCAGATAGGAGGCCCACCTTTTTGAACGGGTGCGGGTAGCATTTGTACATCCTTAAAAGGAAAAAACTTGCCCTCGTGGGAGACCTTGTCACCCGTCCATAATTTACGCAGTACCTTCATGCCTTCCGTTAAGCGCGCACCGCGCTCTTTCACTGGCACACCACAGGCAGCAAATTCATTGGGAAACTCGCCACCAATACCAACGCCGAAGGTCAATCGCCCATCGCAGAGTCTATCCAGTGTCGCCACCTGTTTTGCTACCGGCGTGGGGTGGCGCAGGGGGAGTAAATACACCGAGGTGCCAAAGGTTAAACGGTCGCTCAAGGCTGCGGCCTGAGCCAGTTGCAGTAGCGGATCCATAATTGGGATGGCAAAAGCCACATGGTCGCCAACCCACAAAGAGTCGAGGCCAATGCGATCAGCCAGAGCTGTACTTTCACGCACAGCAGCGGAACTGTCCATTGAGGTCATCCAGCCAAATCGCATGGTTGTATCGAGGGGTAAAGACATAGGTATTCCTTATAAACGTTTTTTAATGCCAACATTAATGGCTGAAAAAGCCTTTGAATTTAACGGGGATGCGCTGAATGTCCTGCACTAGCCCGGGGGGAAAGTCTGCCGGTACCGCCGTGGCAATACTGGCGAAGATGGCATCAGAGCCATTGCCAAAGCGCTGCTCAATAACACTGGCAATTTCGTCGTGACGCCCAATGGCGGCAAAAAGACGCACCATATCATCGGGAATTTCAGCGGCAATTTTGTCCCATTCACCAGCTTTGGTCATAGTATTGAGCTTTTGACCGAGATCTTCTAGCCCGTGCTCAGCCAACACCGGCCAATAGGCAGGAGTTGAAGCATAAAAGGCCAAACGGTAACGCACCCATTCGACCATTGTATCGACCGCCTGCTGGTCGGGGCCAGAGGCAATAAAACCACCCCCGGCTATTTCAAAACACTCGCGCTGCCGACCCGATTTCGCCATACCCTCTTCCAGCTTTGGCATCACCACGTTATCGAGGTAAGCCCGCGTACAGAAGGGATGCAGGCGTACACCATCACACACTTCGCCAGCCACCCGAAGCATGGCCGGGCCGACAGCGGCCATGGTCACTGCAGGCGGTGGTGCCGCGTAATTCTCTGGAATAAAGTTCGGCGTCATCAAGCTGAATTGATAGTGTTCACCACGAAAATCCAACTTACCGTCACCCTTCCAGCAGGCCCAAATAGCGCGTAAGGCTTGCACATATTCACGCATGCGCGGTGCGGGTGGCGACCAGGGTACGCTGAAACGTCGTAAATTATGGGCTTTAATTTGACTCCCCAAACCCATCACAAAGCGTCCTTCTGAGGCGGCCTGTAGATCCCAGCCGATATTGGCTGCCGACATGGGACTGCGGGCAAAGGCGATAGCGATACCGGTAATTAATTCCACCCGATTTGTGACCGTGGCAGCGACACCCAGTGGTAAAAAGGGGTCGTGGGCATTTTCCATCGTCATAATGCCATCGTAACCACCCGCCTCAATAGCTCGAGCAGCAGCGGGTACTTTTGACAGGTTATCCTGAGGGATGGTGGTAAAAACTTTCATCATTAAAGCCAGAATTATTTTTTATACACTAAACATTGCCCTAGCTTTGTCGAAATGTCCAAAACTTTTCCAGCCATCTATTAACACCATAAAACGGGCAAAAAAAACCGGCGCCAAAACGCCGGTTTTCAGGACACGTTCAAAACGTATGGCGAATTAAGCCACTTGCGCAGTAGCCTTTGCCTGCCCATGGCGCAGCAATTGTCCCGGCGTCGCACCAGTACACTCACCGTCTATGAAGATAGTCTCACCATTGACAATAACGAAGCGGTAACCGTCGGCGCGTTGCACATAACGCCACTCGTCACCCGGCAAGTCATGAAGAATTTCAGCCGTCTGCATTTCAAGGTTTTCGTAATCGTAAATCACAATGTCAGCTGCACGACCCACTTCTAGCGTACCGCGATCGTTAAAGCCTGCGGCCTTGGCCGGCACGGCCGACAAACGATAGTGCGCTTCTTCCAGCGTATAGGAACCACGCTCACGCACCAGGGTCTGAATCATATCGGTGGGATAGCGACCATAGTTAAGAAACTTGGTGTGAGCACCGCCATCGGAAAGGCCAGGTACCGTCCACTCGTTCTCCAAAATTTCGTTGAGCAATCCTTCGTCGAAGTTAAAGGGCACCACATAGAAAACAGTTTTCAACTTTTCACTAATCGCCAAGTCGAGCATAGCATCAGAAGGGTGAACACCCATTGAAGCACCCAGCTCGGCAATTGTCATGCCGACATACATTTCGTTTTCTTTGTTAACCACAGAGTCAACTTTGATATCAGAAACCGGGCCAGTGACAAAAGGCGCACTACCGTGGTCGTAATCTTCCCGTACGGCTGCCCGCAGTGTGGGGTCTTTCATTTTTTCCATGCGCGTTTCCACATCACCAATAGTGACATCACGCCAGGCACCGTTGCCATCAAACAGATTGAAGTCATCAAGCATAAAGCGTAGATCGTTGGGCGTGGTTATCGCCTGCATCCAAATCTCATGGCCCTTTTCACGATTTTCGTCTGCCCAGCGCAACATGCGACGATGCTGATGGGGGTGACGTTCATTTACCTGCACAGCGTTCCATAAAATGGGGCAGCCACTCGCTTCGGCGAGGTCGGCGCCAAAATCGAGATCGGAAACCACATCATCTTTGGCTTGAGTGAGCTGAATAATGCCTTCGCCACGGCCTTTAAGTACTCTGGCAAATTCCAGCACCAGATCGTCCGACATGGTGTCGGTCGGCATGGGCGTGCCGTCGTAGTCGCGCTGCACCGAAGTAAAGCCATCGCCCAGGCGTTGCATGGTGTAACCCACACCGCCAGCGTCGAGGGACTCTTCCATCAAACGCAGCATTTCAGCCAGCTCTTCTTTGGTCGGTTCGCGGGTTTTAGCGCCGTCCATACCCATGACATACACCATCAAGGGATTGAGAGGCACAAAGCTCATCACGTTCACCCCTTTGGGTCGACGCTCCAGAGAATCGAGCCACTCGGGAAACGTTTCCCAATCCCAATCCATACCTGCTTTCATCGTCGCCAGCGGAATCGCCTCAACCCGCTCCATGGACAGCATTAAGCGCTCGCGTTCGTGGGGATGGGCGGGAGCAAAACCAAAGCCACAATTACCAATCGCCATGGAGGTCACACCGTGCCAGCTGGAACAGCTGAGGTAAGGATCCCAAAGTAACTGGCCATCATAGTGGGTGTGCAGGTCAACATAACCCGGTACCACATTTAGCCCGCTTGCCTCGATGACTTTATCAGCCCGCGCAGCGTCAATACCGCCCGGTGCAATTTCTGCAATCAAGCCATCTTTTATCCCGATGTCGCCGACAAATTTTTCGCGATGTCGGGTGCCGTCAATAATAGTGCCGCCTTTAATTATCGTATCGAAGTCAGACATAAATCCTCCCTTGCCTTCACTTAGGTCATTTGAAAAAACAATCAGTTTATAAATTTTGTTTATTGAGTATATAGCTTTTATCTATGACAAATAGGCACAAGTAAAAACCAAACGCCAGCAAATAGTTCTGGAAGGTTCGATCAAAAATAATTGAGTTAATTTGTTTCAAGATAGACTCAGGAACTCATTGCACCCGACTCTCACTCACCCTCACCCGATGAAGACGAACGGCTGAGTACATAAGGACTTAGCATTTGCAAAACAGGCCGCTAAGTTGTCAAAGATAGTGAGACGCTTTAAGCAACACGATAAGTCAGCACACGGCATGGCAACACATAAAATCGGCCCATGTGACGGTAAGACGATACAACAATATTCGCTTACTTCGCGTGTCGGAACCCTCGCTCCCCTGTTGTGCTGACCGACCAATCTGGCGATAGCTGTCAGAACTGAAAGATTTATTATCAGCAACATGCGGCTTCGCTTGTCGACAGCACTTCGCCGTTTCTTAGAGCCAAAATATCGACTGTCATGGGGCAGCGTGGTGATCTGCGAATACCAAGCAACAGACCAGCCGCCGGATCGAAATTCTCCTGTCATACACAAAGATGAGGTTGTTCTGCGCCGCTTTATCTTTGTTTTACGGCTCCTTCAAAACAGAGTTCTTAGTCAAAACGTTCCTAATAAAACAGCCTCAAAGAAACAGCCGCAAAGAAGCAACTGTGAGAAACCACACCAGGATAGGTATTGCTCTAAGCATAAAATATGCCCAGCCAAACAGGTAGAAATGATTCTTATTTACATTGCAAGTGATAATCATTACTATTCGTCGAAATTTTTTGACTGGAGTAGTCATTCATGAAGAAAAAGGCCCTTTTCCCCGCAATGATTATCTCTACTGTAGCAAGTACGGTTCTAGCAGAAGAGACAATGCAGGAGGATAAACAGTCAATAGAAGAGCTCACTGTCTGGGCCACCCAAATCCAAGCGTCTTCACTCAATCTTAAGGAAGACGCAATTGCCATTAAGCAAGCCGACCATATCAGCGATTTATTACGCACTATTCCAGGTATTGATGTGGGTGGCGCGCATTCACTAAATCAACGTATTACGATTCGCAGCATGGACGACAAAGACTTGCGCATCACCATTGATGGTGCCAACCAAAATACCTACATGTACCACCACATGGGCAACTTACAAATTCATGCGGATATTCTGGAATCTGTCGATATTGAAATAGGCACCAACTCGGTGGTTAATGGCGGTTTGGGCGGCGCTGTACGTTTTGAAACGAAATCAGCCCGGCAATTATTACAGGACGACGATCAATTCGGTGCGCGCTTACAGACATCCTACGGCGATAATTACGGTAAGAGTTATGCGTTCACCGGCTTTGGCCAGCTAACCGACACTCTCGACGTATTGGCCTATTACAACACGATTGGTCGCGATAACTATGAGGTCGGCGGAAATCGAATTGAGGGTGCCGATGGCACTAAAATTCCAGGCACAGATGGTGAAGTCAAAGGGCTAGAAGGCGATGTGAAAGACGCCCTCATTAAATTTGGTTGGGATCTCTCTGAAACACAGCGTTTTGAACTCGGCTATGAAAGCTATGAAGACGAAGGCGATTATAGCTATCGGCCAGATATGGGTCTGGCAACCGATTTAGCCATAACCAATTCATTGAATATCCCGCTCTTATGGCCCACAGAATTTTCCCGCGATACCTTAACCCTGAATTACGACCTGCTGTGGTCTGACCACTCTTCCTTAAAAGTAGCGCTGTTCACCACCAAGAGCGAACTGGAGCGCGATGAGAGAGCCTGGGCATCAAACCCTGCTTTTGCTGATTCTGCTGGCATTATTACCGGAGAAGCAACAAACAGTGGCATCAATGTACTCGGTGAAACTGAACTTGATCGCCACACACTGACTTACGGTCTTGAACGTATTCGCTACGAGACTGATTACGACGCAAATTATGCCAACGGCGCACAAGATAATTCCTCTGAAGAAGCAACAAACCTTGGCCTCTTTATTCAGGATCGTTTTCAGATTACCGATAAATTCGCCCTCATACCGGGCTTGCGTTATGACAGTTATGATCTAGATTCAGTGGTCACTGATGACACCTTTCGCGAAACAACATTCGCTTTAGCCGGGGAATATGCACTCACCGATAACCTGTTGTTTAAGGTCAGCACCACGCAGTTATTTAAAGGCCCCGAAATTGGGGAAGTATTTGTGGGCGCCGGTTTATTTGATACAGCCAACCCAGGCATCGACGCAGAAACAGGCACCAACAACGAAATATCCATCGCCTATGAAGATGCTGTTCTGGGCGCAGATCATTTTTCTGCCGGTATTACCTACTTTAAAACTAATATCGACGACTATATCTATGACTACGCTACGCCCCCGCCTTCCGTTAGTGAAAGCGCCTGGAAAGATAATATCGGCGATATGGAAATCGACGGATTTGAGGCCTATATCGGCTATGAGATTGGTCATTTAACAACCTTGCTCACCTTTGCAAAGGCAGAAAGTGAATTAGATGCCTTTTCTGATTACGCTGACCTGGATGGTGCTAGATTGGATCGCCAGCAGGGTGACACCCTTAGTCTGAATATTGACTACGACATCCCAATCTGGAATCTAGCCCTACACTGGGACGTACTCATGGTTGATGATGTCGATACGGGACTTGACCTGGATGGCGCAACACTCAATAACGCAAAAGATGATTTTACAGTTCACAACATCTCCGCTCGCTGGACCCCAAAAACCCTGTCAGGTTTCGCACTGACGGTTGGAGTAGACAATCTTTTTGATGAGTTTTACGCCTCACAGTCTTCTCGAACGGGCGTCAGCTTCCACCCCCGATTCGGCGAACTCTACCTACAAGATTACGAGCCTGGCAGAAATGCTAAATTAACAGTGTCATACACGTTCTAAGCACTTTACAGGGTGTTCGCCGGGGCATAAAAGTCGTGCGTTGGCGAACATCACTAAAGATCGACCTGTTGTATAAAACCCTTGTACTAATTCTTAGCAATGGTCAAAAACAACGTGAGCCAAGCGCTCACTTTCCTGTTGTCACTGCTGGTCTCGCTTTCTAGCGCTAGATTGACGCTAGATTGACGCTGGATCATACGCATTGTTTTCAGATGAAAATGACGGTGACAGGAGAACTCACCCTCTATCGAACAAATTGCAACCATGCAAAATATGGTCTAAACGGCAATAAAGATACCTGGCAAAGCATTATCACTCCGACTGGTCATTTCCCTGTGTCTGACACTGACCTAAATACGCTACTTAAGCGTGTGTGGCCCTAGGTGTTGCCTTAAAACAGCCTTCCTCTTCAACAGCGCCTGTCTCTTCCTTAATAGCCTTCCTCTTAACAGTCTACCGCCTCAATGTGGTAACTCTACTACCTCTCGAGCTAGCCAAAGCACCATCATGCCACCATGCGAGACCGGAAAAAAAATTGCACCACGCAAGCGGCACGGGTAGCATCGGCCTTCACTTTTTAACTGAGGTATCGTGCTTGTCCATTGACAGCGGGGCTTGCACACTGATGGAAAAAAGAAGACAGCCATTCCTTCTGCTAATCACAAGACGCTTAATAAAACATTAGCCATCAGTAACACCTCTCAATACACCCCTTATTCGCAAAAAATTATCCCTTTAAAAACTCAAAATCAGGAACAATTCCCATGACAAGACAACACGTACTGGACGGTATTAAGGTACTCGACTTTACCCATGTACTCGCCGGCCCCTCCTGCACCCGTTTGATGGTTGAAACCGGTGCCGAAGTGATTAAAGTTGAAGCCGCACCGGGCGGCGATATGGTGCGCGGCATGCCCGCCCTGAAAAATGGGCGCAGTGGCTACTATATTCAGCAAAATCGCGGCAAAAAATCAATCTGCCTGGATTTGCGCGACCCCCGCGCCCAGGAAGTGATTCATAAGCTGGTGGCCGATGTCGACGTCGTGGTCGAAAATTTCACCCCCGGTGTGATGAAACGCCTGGGAATTGACTACGAAACCCTCAGCGCCATCAATCCCAAATTAGTGATGTGCTCCATTTCCGCTTTTGGCCAAACCGGTGAGCTGTCGCACCTGCCTGGCTTTGACTACATCGCCCAGGCCTACGCCGGGGTTATCGATATGATCGGTGAAGAAAATGGCTCGCCCTATTTTGCCGGTCTCGGTCTCGGTGACGTCTCCACCGGCGCCCATGCCTATGGTGCTATTACCGCCGCCCTCTTCCATCGCGAGCGCGGCGGCAGTGGCCAACACCTCGACATCGCGCTGCTCGACTGCCTCTTCCACTGCCACGAAATTAATGTACAGGGTTATGACGGCACCGACGGCGCATTGGTACCCCACCGCTCTGGCGCCCACCACTTTGCCGTCACCCCCCTGGGTATGTTTAAAGGTAAAGACAAATACCTGGTGATTATTGCCATAAGCCCGCAGCAATGGAAAAGCCTGCTAAAAGTGATTGGCAAAGAAGCATTTAACGACGATCCCCGCTTTGTCGATAATGCAAGCCGTACTGAAAACAACCAGGTGTTAATCGACGCCATTGAAAGCTGGCTACAAACCACGGAGAGTGATGATGAAGCGGTGCGCATTTTGCAAGAGAACCACGTGCCAGTGGCCCCCGTCCTCAGCGTGCCCGAGGCCATGGCTCACCCCCACCTCATCGACCGCCAGACTGTACGCACGGTGACTGACCGCGCCTTCGGCGATATTAAAGTACCGGGTATGCCCCTGCGCTTTTCGGCCTTCCCCGATTTTCCTGACCTGCAGGCGGCCTTCCTCGGCGAACACAATAGCGCTGTATTGAGCAGCCTGGGTTATGCTGAGAGCGATATTCAGGCTCTACGCGACGAGGGTGTTCTGGCTGACGAGCCCGTGGTCAACAAGGCCTCTTAACTCACCAGCAAACATCAACAGCTCTCTGGCTGCAACATTGCTGCCGAGGCTTATCCATCCATTATTATCGCGCTTTCACTGTATCAATGATTGCTTAGTGAAATGCGCCCACGGAGCTAGACCATGTCTTCCATGCCCATACTCGATGGCTACAAAATCATCGACTTCACCCAATACCTCGCCGGCCCCACCGCCACACGACTGATGGCCGAACTCGGCGCCGACATTATTAAAGTTGAAATGTCGCCTTTCGGCGACCCCAGCCGCTCCTTTCCCTATCGCAGTAAAGAAAAACGCAGCGCTTATTTTGTGCAGCAAAACCGCGGCAAGAAAAGCCTCTGTATCGATATTAAAAACGAAAAGAGCAAAGCCGTACTCGCCGACCTGATTAAAGAGTGCGACGTGCTCATCGAGAACTTTGCCCCCGGTGTTATCGGGCGCCTCGGTTTTAGCTGGGAGGAAGTCCACAAGCTCAACCCCAAGCTGGTGATGTGCTCCATCTCGGCCTTTGGGCAAACCGGCCCCCTCAGCCACCTACCCGGTTTTGACTACATCGCCCAGGCCTACGCCGGTGTCACCTCGGTCATCGGCGAGCCCGACTCACCACCCAGCCTGCCCATGCTCGGCATTGGCGATGTCACCACGGGTGTTCACGCGGCGGGCGCTCTCGGCTTTGCCTTGCTCGACGCCCACCGCACAGGTGAAGGCCAATACCTCGATATCAGCTTGCTGGACTGCTACTTCCATCAACACGAAGTGAACGTGCAGGCCTACTCCGCCAGCAAAGGCAAAATTGTCCCCCAGCGTGCTGGCTCTCATCACTACGCGGTGGCGCCGACTGGTATTTTTCAAGGCCCCCAGGGCTACATTATGATTCTCGCCCTGCTGCACCAATGGCCCGTACTGTGTCAGGCCATGGGTCGTGAAGATCTCATCGAAGACCCGCTGTTCGCCACGAATGAACTGCGCCTTGAAAACCTCAAACAACTGATTGCCATTATCGAGGGCTGGCTGCAAAGCTTTGCCACTGACGACGAAGCCATTGCTGCCCTACAGGCCGTGCGCGTGCCCGTCGCACCCATTCTTACCGTGCCCCAGGCCATCGATCATCCTCACCACCGCGCGCGCGGCACTGTGCGCACGGTGAATGACCGCTTGCTCGGTGAATTCGACATGCCCGGCATGCCACTGAAATTCTCCAATCACCCCGACCTCTTGCCCCTTGAAGCCCCTTTTCTCGGCGAGCAAAACCGCGAGATCCTCAGCGAGTGGTTGTCCTACAGCGACGCACAAATTAGCGAACTTGAAGACGCCGGCCTATTAACCCATAGGCCCCATTAACGCGCACCACACTCGCTATCACGCCACGCTGATGATTGGCTAACGTATTTCACTAAATATAAAGAGAACACCATGAAACCTACACATGTAATGGACGGTTACCGAGTACTCGACCTGTCCCAATACCTGGCCGGCCCCGCCGCCACCAACCTGATGGTACAAATGGGCGCTGAAGTCATTAAAGTCGAGGGTGGCCCCCACGGCGACCCCGTGCGCACCTTTCCCTTTGCTAACAAAGAGCGCCGCAGTGCCTATTTTATTCAGCAAAATCGCGGCAAAAAGAGTATTTGCCTGGATTTAAAAACACCTGAAGGCATTGAAATCGTCAAAGCGCTCATCAAAGACTGCGACGTACTCATTCAGAATTTCGCGCCCGGCGTGATCGAGCGCATGGGCCTGGGCTGGGATGTCGTAAAAGACATTAATCCCAATATTATTATGTGCGCTATCTCTGCCTTTGGGCAGGAGGGCCCTCTCGCCGCCCACCCCGGCTTTGACTACATCGCCCAGGCCTACGCAGCGGTGACCGACCTCATCGGCGAGCCCGATAAAGCCCCCTCAATGGCCATGCTCGCCTTTGGCGATATTGGCACGGGTGTGCATGCACTGACAGCGATTGGCTATGCTCTGCTCGAACGCGAGCGCCGCAACAATGGTGGACAGTACCTCGACATCAGTTTGCTCGACACTTATTTCCACCACCACGAAGTGAGCATTCAGGCCTACTCCGCCAGTAAGGGCAAAATTGTGCCCCGTCGCAACGGCCCCCAGCACTACGCCGTAGCACCAACCGGCATCTTCAAATCTAAGGACAGCCATTTGGTCATTCTCGCCTTGTTGCACCAATGGCCGGTGTTGTGTCGCGCCATGGATCGCGAAGACATGATCGACGACCCTCGCTTTAAGGAAAATGACGATCGCATCGAGAACTTGCCCGCCATGGTTGCGGAAATTGAACAATGGCTGCAGGCCCAGGACAGCGACGCTGCCGCACTGGCCAAGCTCGAAAAAGCCCGCATCCCCGTGGCCCCATTACTCACCGTGCCCCAGGCTATGGAACACCCCCATATGGTTGAGCGGGAAGTCGTTCGCACCATTGAAGACCCCATTCTTGGCGAGTTTCAAATCCCCGGTATGCCATTGCGCTTTTCGAAGTACGACGTGCCAAAAGACATCGTTGCCCCAACACTGGGCCAACACAATGAAGAAATACTCACCACCTTCCTTAAATACGACGCTAAAAAAATCGACGAATTAAAGGAAAAGAAAGTGGTGTTTCAAAAAGCCGTTTAACAAGATGAACACCTGAGCGAGTTGCCCTGTGCGCTCGCTCGATTTCATCAAAAAATAATAATAAAACAAAACCTACACTTCCCTGGATTCCAGTAATATAACTTCCAAAAGAGTATTCGGGCCTCTGAAAAAACAACGACAACAGAAAAACCCCAGAGCCCTTACCCATACCAATAAGAATTAAACCAGGGGCTTATCCATGACACAGACTGACGCACCAAAACACATACTCGACGGCTATCGCATACTCGACTTCACCCAGTTTCTCGCCGGGCCTACTACCACCCGCCTGATGGCCGAGATGGGGGCCGAGGTGATCAAGGTTGAACTCATGCCCGAAGGCGACCCCGTTCGTCTCTTGCCCTACCGCCGCCAGGGCCGCAGTGGTTATTTTATTCAGCAGAGCCGGGGCAAAAAAAGTATCTGCGTCGATATTCGCAAGCCCAAGGGTTTGGCACTGGTTAAAGGCCTGATTGAAGACTGCGACATCGTCCTTGAAAACTTCTCCCCCGGTGCCATCGCGCGCATGGGCTTAAGTTACGAGGTCATTAAAAGCATTAAACCCGACATGATTATGTGCTCGATCTCCGCCTTCGGCCAAAGCGGCCCCTTGTCGAGCCTGCCCGGTTTTGACTACATCGCCATGGCGGTTTCGGGTGTTATGGATATGATCGGCGATCCCGAGCAACCGCCATACTTCCCCCTCCTCGGCATCGGCGATGTCAGTGCCGGTGTCCACGCCCTCGCCGCTATTAATGCCGCGTTACTTTACCGCTATAAAACGGGCAAGGGGCAGTACATCGATATATCCCTGCTCGACGCTTACTTCCACGCACACGAAATCAATGTGCAGGCCTACTCTGGCAGCAAAGGCAAGATCGTGCCCCAGCGCGGTGGCCACCACCACTATGCCGCCGCCCCACTGGGTTTATTCAACTGTAAAGACGGCTATTTATTTATGGTCGTAATGGCGCGCCAATGGAAACCCCTGTGCGAAGTCATGGGCCGTAAAGACATGATCGACAACCCCAACTACGCCACCAATGCCAAACGCGTTGAGAATAAAGAGGAAATTGTCGGCATTATTGAAAACTGGCTCAAAGACTATAAGCGCAACGATGCCCTGAAAATTCTCGAAGACATGCATATACCCGTCGCCCCCGTACTCAGTGTCCCCGAAGCCATGGAACACCCCCATTTAATCGAACGGGAAGTGGTGCGAACAATTCACGACCGTGGCTACGGCGAACTGGATATACCCGGCATCCCCCTACGCTTTTCCGAATTTCCCGACGCCCTTGATCTACAAGCCCCCTACCTGGGTGAGCACAATAAAGAGGTCTTTGGTGAACATGGTGGGCTAAGTAGCACCGAGATTGAAGCCTTGGAAAAAGAAGGGGTTTTAAAGTCTGAACCGCTGCCAGAGGGGGTCGTGACTATTGCTTCTGTGTGAATAAACAAAAAAATAAAACAGGCAGCGGCCTATTTTAAGCAGGCCTGTCAGATTTTTTTACATTTCTGATCTTACCTTATTGTAAGTCATTGAAAACTATAGGCGGCATACTATTTGCTTTAGCACAATTTCCATCTATTAATAAGGGTTTTACAATGTCAAAGAGGCATTTATTTTTATTCACAATAATTTTGTTCACCTCCTCGGCCCACGCCATCATTATGAACGGCGCCGTAACGGATATTGCTGGCACTGGGGCTGCTAAAGACGCCTATGATCAACAAGGAATATTTGCCGAATTAACCCTTCCCTTTAATCCACCAAATGGTTCCCAGAATACTGTTGGAGAAGACACCTTTCAAACACCCAATCTGTACGCTTTCAATGAAGGCCAAAACATACTCCTAAACCAAGCATATAATGTTGATATCGGCACTACGCTTGTGTCTGGAGATACGATATCTAGCCACTATGTTTTTTTCGATCCCAATAGCACCACCGATCAACAGGGCTGGGTAGATTTTGATGCAGATATTCTTGCTGTCATAACAAGCACTACCAATCTTGATGCAAGTGATAGCTTTCTAAACAACAATGTTAATTATTTAAATCCTGCTGAAAGAGGCCTAGAAAGCGGAGATATCGTATCGATTGGCGACGGATTGGGAGGCGACCTTAACCGCCTTTATGTCGACTGGACAGCTTCATCACCGGGCGATTTTGTTCGCGTCATTACCGGGTTTTCTCAAGGCGGCCAAGACCCATGCTCAACCAACCCAGCAGGGGTAGGCGGCTGTCCTGCAAGCGGTGGTAATAGTGGGACTGTACCTGCACCTGCACCATTTTCGCTTTTGTTTGCAGGCATGGTAAGTATTGCTATTGCACGCCGTTTTCACGCAAAAAAAATATAAGCAGAAATTAAAGCCTGGTTCCTATTCCAGTCACGCTAAATCATTGTAGCAATTGGGGTAGGGGCCAGCTAAATCAGCGCCTCCCTTTTACATAGTACTGCAGTTAAAATCTCTGCCTATTCGCCATTGGCTATCTACAGCCGATGGCACTAAAAATTACAGCAGCAAATTTATAGTACGATACCACCTGAAACCCTTCATATCTTGACCATTCAAGCAATGGAGTCGGTAGGGGGCTGTTTAAATCGTCTGGTTTGCAGCAAATTGCGTTAAGAATGAAGCAACACCGGATCAATCTGCAGTAATCTATTCGGTAAATAGTTTCTGGAGGAGTAGTGAACCAAAGCGACTTTATCCAACGCCACCTCGGCCCTGATCACGAGCAATGTGCCGCGATGCTCGATGAGCTTGGCCTCACCAGCCTCGACGAGCTAATCACTAGCGCTGTACCGCAAAGCATTCTCAGCACTGCTCCACTGGATTTACCGCCGGGTCTATCAGAGCAGATTGCTTTAGGCGAGCTCAAGCATCTCGCTGGGCAAAATCATTGCTTCGAATCACTATTGGGCATGGGTTATCACGACACGGTGGTGCCCGGTGTTATTCAACGCAATGTGCTGGAGAACCCCAGTTGGTACACTGCCTACACACCCTACCAGCCAGAGATAGCTCAGGGACGTTTGGAGGGGCTGCTAAATTTTCAGCAAATGCTGATTGATTTAACCGGCATGGCGATGGCCAATGCCTCGGTACTGGACGAGGCCACAGCCGCTGCAGAAGCCATGGCCATGGCGAAACGCCTGCAGAAAAAAAATAAAAGCACGACTTTTTTTGTCGATAAAAACTGCCATCCACAAACCCTGGCAGTGGTCAAAACCCGCGCCGCTTATTTTGGCTTTACAGTTTTTGTTGGCGAGCCTGCCACTGAGCTTGCCACGACGGATTACTTTGCCGCCCTCTTGCAATACCCCGGCTCGTCTGGCGACGTGGTCGAGCTAAAACCGCTGATCGACACCGTGCATGGCAAGTCTGCACTGGCTATTGTCGCCGCCGATTTAATGAGCCTGGTGTTATTGCGCTCCCCCGGTGAGCAGGGGGCCGATATTGTCATTGGCAGCAGCCAACGCTTTGGTGTGCCTATGGGTTATGGCGGCCCCCACGCCGGCTTCATGGCCTTTCGAGAGACATATAAACGCTCAGCCCCGGGGCGCATTATTGGTGTCTCTGTCGACCAACGGGGCAAGCCGGCCCTGCGCATGGCTTTACAAACCCGCGAACAGCATATCCGCCGCGAGAAGGCTAACTCGAACATTTGTACGGCCCAGGTGCTGCTGGCATTAATGAGTGCTTTTTACGCGGTGTACCACGGTCCCGACGGCTTGAAACGTATTGCCACAAAGATTCACCAACTGACCAATACTCTAGCCTCGCAACTCACCAAGGCCGGCTTTACCTTACGGCATCAACACTGGTTTGACACCTTGTGCATAGAGGTCGGCGAGCAACAACAGGCTATTATTCAACGGGCGCAAGCACAACACATCAACCTACGACAATTAGGCGACGATGCTCTGTGCCTGAGTCTTAACGAAACCAGCACGACTGAGTTAATCGCCAAAATTGTTGGGGTTTTTGGCGTAGCAGCCGAGGGGAACGTCTCACAGACTTTAACCGACTCTGGCATTCCTCCAGCGCTACTGCGAGAGGACGCAATACTCAGCCACCCGGTGTTTAACCGCTACCACAGTGAAACGGAGATGCTGCGTTATTTAAAGCGTCTCGAAAACAAAGATATCTCCCTCACTAACAGCATGATTCCCCTCGGTTCATGCACCATGAAACTTAATGCCACGACTGAAATGCAGCCCATTGGCTGGCCCGAGTTTGCCAACCTTCACCCCTTCGCCCCGCTCGAACAAACCAAGGGCTATCAGCAATTATTTGCTGAACTGGAACAAATGCTCGCCGCCTGCACGGGCTACGCTGCAGTGTCACTGCAACCCAACGCGGGCTCTCAGGGAGAATACGCGGGCCTGCTGGCGATTAGTGCATACCACCACCATCGGGGCGAGGCCCAGCGCAATATTTGCCTGATACCTGCCTCTGCACACGGCACCAACCCGGCCAGCGCCCACATGGCAGGCATGGAAGTGGTGGTGGTTAAATGCGATGAAGCGGGCAATATCGATGTCGACGACCTGCAAAGCCAAGCCGAAAAACACAGCCAGCAACTGGCCGCACTGATGGTGACCTACCCCTCAACACACGGTGTGTTTGAGGCGAACATTCGCGCTATTTGCGAGGTCATTCATCAACACGGTGGGCAAGTGTATATCGATGGCGCCAATCTCAATGCTCTGGTCG
Source organism: uncultured Gammaproteobacteria bacterium (assembly GCA_913058345.1). GTDB lineage: Bacteria > Pseudomonadota > Gammaproteobacteria > Pseudomonadales > Porticoccaceae > Reddybacter. Next base: position 82,248 of record CAJXQR010000005.1, on the reverse strand, counting down.
GTGTCGCCGCACTAGGAGAGATTGGCGGCGATGTGTCCCACATTAACCTGCATAAAACCTTTGCCATCCCCCACGGTGGCGGCGGCCCGGGCATGGGGCCGATTGCCGTGGGCAAACACTTACAACCTTTTTTACCCACGCACCCGGCGTTACCTCCTGAGCACAAGCCCAAAAATGCTGGCTACACCGTATCTGCCGCCCCCTGGGGCTCGGCTTCCATCCTGCCCATTTCGTGGATGTACCTTAAAATGATGGGCGCAGATGGCCTGTTACGAGCCAGCCAAATCGCTATTCTCAGCGCCAATTACATCGCCAAAAAATTGCAGCCCCACTATCCCGTACTTTATACCGGGCAAAATGGTCGGGTCGCCCATGAATGCATTATTGATATTCGCCCACTCAAAGCCAACAGCGGGATTAGTGAAGAAGACATTGCCAAACGACTGATGGACTACGGGTTTCACGCGCCCACCATGTCTTTTCCGGTGGCGGGCACACTAATGATCGAACCGACAGAGAGTGAATCGAAAGCGGAAATTGACCGTTTTATTAGTGCAATGATGCGTATTCGTGAGGAAATTGCCAAAGTCGAAAACGGCGAATGGCCCCTCAGCGATAATCCGCTAGTGAACGCCCCCCACACCTTAGATGATGTGCTGAGCGAAACCTGGGGCCGGGCCTACAGTCGCGAACAAGCCACCCGCCCGACAGACTGGTTAAAGAACAACAAGTACTGGCCGCCGCTAAACCGCATTGATAATGTCTATGGCGACAGGCATGTTGTTTGCTCTTGCCCACCTCTGTCTGCTTATGAAACGTAATATAAGACTGGCTATGAGCTCGACTATGAGCCTAACAAATCTATTTAAACCCATCATGCAAGGTGAAGAGAAAGCAGCAACAAAGTATTAATTCACTCGCCCTATTGTGAGAACCGTGCTTTTACACAAGGGCTATGTTTCAAAAGGCCTGTGTTTCAAAAGGCCTGTGTTTCAAAAGGGCTATGTTTCAAAAGGCCTGTGTTTCAAAAGGCCTGTGTTTCAAAAGGCCTATGTTTCATAAATCCTATGTATAAAAAGGCCCACGAACCAGTAGGCCTATGTACTAAAAACCAGAAGCTGGTAGTGAACTCTGGTGTAACAACCTGGCCGAAAACCCCCACCCATATTCACAGTATCATTTTGAATTATCGTTTAACGCAGGCGGTGCTAACAGACGGACAATATCCTCTTCCACGAGAGTTTCGTGCTCCAGCAACGCTTGGGCAAGCTGTTTCAGGTCGGAGAGGTTTTCCTGCAACAAGGTCGCTGTTACCGCTTCGCATTTTTTCACCAGAGCCACGACTTCTCGGTCAATCCGCTTTAAGGTATCTTCACTGAAGTTTCTGGGTTGGGCAATATCGCGGCCTAAGAATGGGTGTTCCTCCGACTGGGGGAAACTCACCGAACCCAGCGCTTCACTCATGCCCCACTGGGACACCATTCTTCTTGCCAACAGTGTCGCCTGCTTGAGGTCATCTGCGGCGCCTGTGCTGACATCACCATAGATAAGTTGCTCGGCCAATCGTCCGCCGAGCATGATGGATATTTTTTCTTCCAGATATTCCTGGGTAAAATTGTGCCTGTCTTCCTCTGGCATTTGCTCTGTAATACCGAGCGCTCGGCCTCGGGGGATGACGGAAATTTTACGCAGCCGATCACTGTGTTTCATGCGAAAAGCGGTAATACCGTGCCCCGCCTCGTGATAAGCAATACGCGCCTTTTCCTCTTCGCCGAGCACTTCCTCCCGCTCTGAGCCCAGCACCACCCTATCGCGGGCGTATTCAAAATCTTCGGGGCTTACCCGCTCGCGATTATCCCGTGCTGCTCTCAGTGCAGCCTCGTTGACGAGGTTTTCCAGATCGGCACCCGACATACCTACCGTACGCGCAGCGATGTCTTTTAAACAATGTTCATCGGTGAGGGGGACTTTGCGGGTGTGAACTTCGAGTATGGTTTGCCGGGCTGCCATTTCCGGCAACTCAAGCACCAGCTTTCTATCAAAACGACCGGGCCGTAGCAAGGCGGGGTCGAGCACGTCGGGGCGGTTAGTAGCGGCAAGGACCAACACGGCTTCGTCCTCTTCAAAGCCGTCCATTTCTGCGAGAATTTGATTCAACGTTTGTTCCTGTTCGTCATTGCCACCGCCCATGCCGGTGCCGCGCACCCGCCCGACAGAATCAATTTCATCAATAAAGATAATAGAGGGCGCTTCTTTTCGAGCCTGTTCAAACATATCTCTCACTCGCGAGGCCCCCACCCCGACAAACATTTCAATAAACTCAGAGCCACTAATACTAAAAAAGGGCACTCCGGCTTCGCCCGCTGTCGCCTTGGCGAGTAAGGTTTTACCGGTGCCCGGCGCACCCATCAGCAACAGGCCGCGAGGCAACTTTGCACCGATGCTTCGGTATTTGTCAGGATTTTTCAGGAAGTCGACTATCTCTCGCAGGTCCTGTTTGGCATGGTCGAGACCAGCGACATCGTCAAAGCCGATATGGATCGTTTCCTGTGCATGGCGTCGCGCCTTGGAGCGCGAGAAGCCAAACATCCCCCCACTGGCACCACCGCCACCCAATCTTTTTTGCATCAAACGGCTGCTGTAAACAAAGAAAGCCAGCAATAAAAGCCACGGCACAATGCCAAGTAGCACTTGCATAACAACTGACATTTCTGTGGGTTCGGCCTCTATTTCAACCTCATATTCTTCCAATAGCGGCATAAGATCGGTGTCATCGACAGGGGGAATGATGACCTTAAACGTGGCGGGCTGGTCGGTCGTGCCCGCTGCGGGAGAGAGAAGTTCACCGCTGATCGTTTCATTTTTTATACTGATTTTCTTTATCTGGCCCGTGGCCACCTGTTCTTTAAACGCTGTATAACTGAGCTTTTGCGGTTGCACCGCATAAAAATGTTGAACGATCAGATAAATAACCAGAAACAGAAAGGTCAGGCGGGTGGCGCGCTGGTACTGATCACTGTCATTCGTTTTTGGTGCATCGGCCATAGTCATTACACTCGTACTATTACTCAATTTATCATAACAATTATCCCAAGAATCTCATTTTTTTGTTGCTGATTTTTATCTCTATTCCTTGTCAAACACAGCTTGCAACTTACAGCCACAAGGCCACCCCACCGCCATGACGTCGAGCCACTGAAACGCTTGAAATACGGGAGTCTTGTTCAATTGAGCGAAAACAGATAATCACGTCTATGCTGTCAATAGAGGTGTTAGCCCGTCTCGGCACAAGGGGCATTGAAGCCGCTAAAGCCTGACTTTGTACAGCTCTACAGAGACGCTTTACAGGATGGAGATGGCGTGTCCAGCATCACCCGGCGCTCATTTAACGGCGCTATAGCGAGGATTAGCGAAAAGGAAAAACAAACCAGGGGATTATTATGCATCCAGATCATCACAAGTTCGGCGTAACACAGATGGACCCAGCACTCCTCAAAAAAATAGAGAGCATGAACCTCGACGATATCAATGTCGCCGACCCTACACTGTTTAAAAACAACACGGTGTGGCCCTATTTCGCCCGCCTGCGCCGCGAGGACCCTATCCATTTTTGCAAAGACAGCCTGTACGGGCCCTATTGGTCAATTACTCGCTACGAGGACATTATGGCCGTTGAGAAAAACCATCACGTCTTTTCCTCCGACACTGCCAATGGTGGCATTACCATTGAGGACGGCAACCTCGGACTCGATGTGGAAATGTTTATCGCAATGGATCCCCCGAAACACGATGAGCAGCGCAAAGCGGTTAGTCCCATTGTCTCCCCGCAAAATCTGGCACGGCTTGAGAAGACTATTCGCACACGTTCAAAAAAAATTCTCAGCGCGCTACCTATTGGCGAAACATTTGATGTCGTCGATCGAGTGTCCATTGAATTGACCACGCAAATGCTCGCCACTCTTTTTGACTTCCCCTGGGATGACAGGCGTAAGTTAACCCATTGGTCTGATGTCGCCACTAGCGCACCCGGCGCCGAAGACTATGTCTCAGAAGAGTATCGCAATGCCGAAATGGCAGAGTGTCTGGCCTACTTTACCCAACTCTGGAACGAACGCGTTAATGCTGAACCCGGGCCCGATTTAATTTCCATGCTGGCCCACTCCGACGCCACCCGCCATATGACCCCGAATCAATTTCTTGGCAACTTAATATTGCTGATCGTCGGCGGTAACGACACCACTCGCAATACCATGACCGGCAGTATTCTCGCCCTCAACCAGAACCCTGAGCAGTACCAGCGGCTCTGTGATAACCCCGAGCTCGTCGACTCGATGGTGCCCGAATTAATTCGCTGGCAAACCCCGCTGGCATCAATGCGTCGCACTGCCACTGAAGATTTCGAAATCGGCGGCAAATTGATTCACAAGGGCGACAAAGTAGTGCTGTGGTATGCCTCTGCCAATCTTGACGCCGACAGTATCGACCATCCTGAGCAGTTCATTATTGATCGTCGGCGCCCACGCCAACATATCTCCTTTGGCTTTGGCATTCATCGCTGCGTTGGTAATCGTCTGGCCGAAATGCAATTACGCATTATCTGGGAAGAGGCGCTGAAGAAATGGCCCCAGCCCTGTATCGAGGTCGTCGGCGAGCCCGACCGCAGTCATTCAGTCATTCTACGCGGTTATAACTCTCTGCCCGTGCGCATTAACGCCCTGCCACAAGACGCCAGTAGCCATTAGTGACGCCAATAGCCATCATTAGTTAAGGGGATACAATGAACGAAACCGTGGTCATCATTGGTGGTGGTCAAGCGGGGGCTCAGGCCGCCATTAGTTTACGCAAAGAGGGTTTCGGCGGTGCCATTACCCTGATTTGTGAAGAGCCTGTCTTACCCTACCAGCGCCCCCCTCTGTCAAAAACCTATCTCGCTGGGGAATTGGCCAAAGAGCGGCTATTGATTAAGCCCGCTGCGTTCTACGACAAAGCCGGGATTGAGTTGTTGCTCGGCGTACGGGTTGACGCCATCGACACGCAACAGCAGTTGCTTCATCTCGACAATCAACAAAGCCTGCCTTATGCGCATCTGGTTTTCGCCACCGGCGGAAGAGTGCGCCCGCTGCATTGCCCGGGTATTGAACATCACCACGTACATTATTTGCGCACCCTCGCCGATGTCGACGCTATGCACGATAAATTTAAGCCCGGCAAGCGCTTGGTCATCATTGGTGGCGGTTATGTCGGGCTCGAAACAGCAGCGGTGGCGGTAAAACACGGCCTTGACGTTAGCGTTTTAGTGGCCCGGCCCACTGCTTTAGGGCGAGTCACTAGTAAGGTCGTCGGCCAATTTTTTGAACAGGTACACCGCTCAGCCGGCGTCAACCTGCAGTCGAATACCGATGTTCAATGTCTCGAAGGCGATAACGAAGAGGTAGTACTGACAACCCGAGGTGCTCTGCTAAGCGCCGACTTAGTGGTCGTGGGTATCGGTCTACTGCCCAATGTCGAGCTGGCCGAAAGTATCGGCATCCTCTGCGAAGATGGTATTAACACCGATCAATATGGCCGCACCTCAATCGCCAACATCTACGCTGCCGGCGATTGCGCCAATCATCCCAATGCCATTTACCAGCGCCGCATGCGCTTACAGTCGGTGCAAAATGCCATCGACCAGGCAAAAACCGTGGCCGCGACTATTTGCGGTAAAGACAAACCTTACACTCAGGTACCCTGGTTCTGGTCTGATCAATACGATCTTAAACTGCAGACAGCGGGCGTGAACACAGGGTATGACGAAATCGTGTTGCGTGGCGACCCTGCTACCCACTCCTTTGCCGCGTTTTATTTACGCTCCGGACAACTACTGGCGGTGGATGCCATCAACCGCCCTGCCGAATTTGTTGCGGCGCGCAATATTATTGACAAACACTTGTCCGTATCCGCCGCGCGCCTCAGCGATGAGAGCATCCCCGCCAAGGCTCTGGCAGAATCCTAGCAAGCAGTAACAGAACACCACAGGAACCCCTCCCGACGATAGTAAAATAGTACACACTGTTATCGGGCAGGACTCATCGTATAACATTCGAATAACACGACAGACGGTTGCTTAAATGACTAAGAATCACCATCACCTGGCGGCTTGTTCTTCCAGTCTTTACGTCGCTCGGGTAAGCCAATGCGCTCTTGTATTTTTACACGCCGCTCGCGAAAGCGGTAGCGCTGGCGGCGCATCATTTCCCGTGCGTGAAAAACTGTCGCCACGTTGTAATGGTTTTTATTCAGAGTAAAAGTAATAAACACTTCCTCCAGTGCCACCCAGATATGAAAAAAGATGACGCCCTGGAAGAAAACCGAGGTATCTAGTAATACCAGTGAATAGTAAGCGGGAGCCATCAATATAGCCGCTATTTTTGCCGACCAGGTGTGGTAGCGAGGTAACTCATGAAACTTCAGCAGACAGGTAAGGGTAGGCACTAAATAGGTAAAAAAACCAAGAACAAAAAACCATTTTTGCCGCTGAAATATATCGGGCCAGAGTAAATATAAACCCAGCAGCATTGCCATATAAGTGAACAAATCACCCCAGCTATCGAGCCGCGCACCCAGCTCGCTGGTTTGATTCCAACTTCGTGCTAAAAAGCCATCCAGAGCATCGGTGAGCAATGAACCCGCCAAGACAATAAGAAAAGCATCCCTATGCCCCTGATAAGCCAAATAGAGCAGCACCGGCACGACTACCAGCCGTGAAGCACTCAAACCATTAGGGATGTTAATAATCGAATTCGTCATAACTCTTTAGCAATGAATATGGGGCTTTTTGGCCCTCTTGATTTACTGTCTTTGCCTCACCACTTCAAATAAACACACGCCAGCGGCAACGGAGACATTCAAACTGCTGACTGTGCCGGCCATTGGCAGCTTGACCAAACTATCACAGGTCTCTTTCGTTAAACGACGTAAGCCCTTACCTTCGGCACCCATCACCAGTGCTACCGATTGGGTGAAGTCAGTTTGATAGACGCCTTGCTGAGCCCCGCCATCGGTGCCGATGATCCACAATCCTTCTTGCTTAAGCTTATTCAGCGTTCGCGACAAGTTAGTGACGACCACTAGTGGTACGGCATCTGCTGCACCCGATGCCACTTTGCGCACCACCGGCGTAATACCCACTGAGCGATCTTTGGTGGTGACGATAGCGTGCACACCGGCGGCATCGGCCGTACGCAGACAGGCACCCAGGTTATGGGGGTCGGTGACTTCATCAAGAACCAGCAACAGTGCAGGTTCATCGAGCACACTGAGAAGCTGAAGCAGATAGGCCTCGTCTTGCACCACCCCGGCAGTACACAGCGCAGCCACACCTTGGTGGTTAAGCTCTTCACCATCAGCAGTTTCATCGGCGAGTAGCACATCAAGTTCTTTGCGTGTCGCCCATAGCCAGGGGATGTCCTCTCTATCGGCCAAAGCCTGTATTTTTTGCTGACGCTGGTCTTTGCGGCCCCGCTGCAAGCGCAATTCTTTAACCCTTTCGGCATCGGTTTTTAACAATGCCTGCACGGTGTGAAGGCCATAGACCCACTGCATTTTACTGGTATTACTCATTGCTAAAGACTTACCCCTCGTTGTACTCAACGACAACGTGCCGCTGAACAAGGCGGCTAGTTTACCCGGTTCTGCTCAGCGTTAGCGAAATACTCCGTGCCATGCAATTTATTTTTATGACAACTTTTGTTGAGCCGACAACGGCAAACACTCACTCCCTAGATGGGGTCAGGCACTGGTATGCGAGCAACATAGTCGGACATCAAACTCCCCAAATACAAATACCCCTCGTGTTCGAGCACACTGGTGACCATGCCGATGGCGTTATCTTTAGCGTCCATAAAATGGGTAATATTGCCTTCCATATCGACACCGACCAGGAGGCCAAAAGTGGGTAAATTTAAGCCGTTAAAGAACTCCGGGACAAGCGCGAAAAAACGCGGCAGACGCATCATTAGCTTCTTTTTAAAGGGGCGAGAGGCCAGAGCCTCAAGCCGAGGAAAACGCGGATAAGCCAAAGCCACCCAGTAGGTCTCTTTACCATTAAAAGTTATATTATCGGGCCCACCAGGCAGGTTGGGCACAAAGGGTTCGCTTTGCCCGGCCTTGGGACCTTTTAACCACAAACGCGTTACGCAAAAACCAAGGGTTTGATTGACCAGGACATAGTCTCCATCGGGTCCTACTGCCACGCCGTTGGCCAAACGCAGCTTATCAAGTACAACACGACTCCTCTTGGTGGTCGGGTCATAACAGATCAACTCACCGAGAGGCTTGTCTTCCATTATTGCGTAGTCGACCTGGGCCAGGGTGTATTGACTGGATATGTCACTAAAATAAATTTTCCCGTCGGGGGCAATATCGAGATCATCCGCTACGTTGATCTGACGACCCTCCACTTCATCGGTAAGCACCTTCACCTCACCTTCGGGCGTGAGACATAACAAGCCTTTGTCAGCATCGCAAATTATCAAATTGCCCGCCGCATCAAACTTCATACCCAGGGGGTGACCGCCGGTATCCGCCACCACTTCAGGCTCGCCTGAGCCATCAATAGGCGCGCGCACTACATTGCCATCGGTTAAACCTGTGTAAAGATAACCGTCTTTAATCGCCGTTGACTCTGGCCCGGACAGTTTGCCACGCCAAAGTTTTTCCGCTTTGCGCAATGAATTGGTAAAGGCAAAGCGCCCTTCATAAGGGGGTATTGCAGGGGGGTGCCAGGCAACAGGTTCTATCGCCACGGGCCAGCGCAAGATATACAGGATCGACAAGAAAATGAAAACCAGCGTTAATCCCAGCATAACCCACTCCTTATATTTATTATTTCAATGGCCTGCGGCCAGATTAATGCCCGTTTTTTTCACCAATGATTGGCAATAGCGATTAAACAGCCTAGTCAGTACTAGTACCCGCTCTGCGCTTGGCGTTCGGTTTTGACTTAGGTCGAGACTTTTTCTTAACGTTGGTCGACGCCTTTACAGCGGTCTTTGCCGTTGCTTTTTTGGAGCGGTTTTTGGGTTTCTTTTTTGGCTTCGTCCCTGAGCTAACGCCCGTTTCAAGCTGTTGATCGGTGTTCGATGCCGATGGACTAGCTCTTTTCCTCGGCTTTTTAGCGCGCTTAGCTGCTGGTTTTTTATCGCCTTTATTCTCTCTGCTCGCTTGCTTAGCAACTTTATCAGAGGCATCACCCATTGCCTTACCCGTGGATTGGCTAAGGGACCTGGGCGACTTGCCACGCCGTTTTTTTACTGAACCTCCATCATGTGAACCATCGATTAAATCAAAATCAATTTTGCGCTCGTCAACATCAACACGGGTAACGATAACCTTGAGCCGATCGCCGAGACGAAATACACGACCCGTGCGTTCACCGACCAAACGATGGTGAGCTGCTTCAAAATTATAGTAGTCACGGGGCAGGCCCGTAATGTGCACCAGGCCTTCTATAAATAAGTCATCGAGCTGTACAAACAAACCAAAGCCGGTGACGGAGGTCACCACCCCAGAGAATTCATTACCCACTTGATCGACTAAATACTGACACTTCAACCAACTATCGACACTGCGGGTTGCGTCATCAGCCCGGCGCTCAGTCATTGAACAGTGGCTGCCCGCTTCGCTAATTTGCTCGGCGTTGTAAGGGTAGCTTTGCGTTAAAGGCCAAAGCTCTGCACCCTCGACACGGTTGAGGTGGGCGACGCGTTTTTTACTGCGCAGTAAAGCGCGAATGGCACGATGTACCAACAAGTCGGCATAGCGACGAATTGGCGAGGTAAAGTGCGAGTAAGCCTCATAATTAAGACCAAAGTGACCTTTGTTATCATCCTGGTAAACCGCCTGACGCATGGAACGCAACATAACCGACTGAATAACAGCCGCGTCGGGCCGGTCGGCAACCTGGCTCAAGACGGCCTGATAGTCCAGGGGCGAAGGCGAGTCACCACCCGGCAAGCTGAGACCGATCTCACCAAGAAACTCACGTAAATTGTCCAGTTTTTCTTCCTTCGGCACTTCGTGGACGCGATACAGCGCGGGTAATTTGCTCTTTTCTAACAGGGTTGCTGCGCAGACATTGGCACTGAGCATGCACTCTTCAATGAGCCGATGAGCTTCTGTGCGATCAGTGGGAATAATTTTTTCAATCTTGCGCTCAGCATCAAATAGAATGCGCGTTTCAGTGGTTTCAAAATCAATCGCGCCGCGCACATCGCGGCGCTCGCGGAGGGCCTGATACAAGTCGTGAAGGTGGTCAACATGCTCAACAATATGGGCAAACTGTTTGCGCACACCACTGTCGGCGTCACCGCGCTGCTCAATCATGCTCGCCACTTGCGTATAAGTGAGCCGCGCTCGCGAATGCATAACCGCTTCGTAAAAACGAAAACGCGTCACCTTGCCCGAAGCATCGATGCGCATTTCACAAACCATGCACAGTCGATCAACAGCGGGTTGCAAAGAGCACAAACCGTTGGACAGTTTTTCGGGCAGCATGGGCACCACCTGTCCAGGGAAATACACCGAGTTACCTCGCCGATAAGCCTCCAGATCAAGCTCACTGCCCGGCTTGACATAGTGAGAGACATCGGCGATGGCGACATAAAGTGTCCAGCCATTGCGTCTGGCTGGCTGGCAATACACCGCATCGTCGAAGTCGCGGGCATCTTCGCCATCAATGGTGACCAGCGGCAGGTCGCGCAAATCAACACGTAGGTTTTTATCTGTCTCCAGCACCTCACTGGATATAGCCTCCACCTCTTTTTCAAGGGCGGGCGACCAGGCATTGGGTATACCAAAATTGTGGATGGCAATATCAATTTCCAGCCCTGGCGCCAAATGCTCACCGAGCACACTCGACACCCGGCCGGCCGCCTGATGCCGACGGTCTGGCTGCTGAGTAATAGTCACGACGACGATTTGCCCCGGTTTGGCCCCACCTGTGCCATCGGCCACGAGTAGTACATCCTGACTGATGCGGGGGTTATCGGGGCGCACAAAGTGAATGCCATTCTCGGTGAAATAGCGCCCCACAAGTTGCTGGGTACGCCGCTCAACCACCTCGACAATGGCGCCCTCGGAACGGCCCCTGCGGTCGGTACCGGTAATGCGCACCACGACTTCATCGCCATCAAAGACACGCCGCATTTGCCGACTGGAGAGAAAGACATCGCCATCTCTGGTAGGCGAGATCACGAAACCGAAGCCCTCTGGGTGGCCCGACACTCGCCCTTTAATCAGGTTCATTTTATCGAGCGGGCCATAGCCTCCACGCCGGTTTCGCACCGCCTGGCCATCGCGCTCCATCGCCCCAAGACGACGCCGCAAAGCCTCCACTGCATCGGGGTTTTCAAGCTCGAAGACATCGCAGAGCTCTTCATGGCTTAACGGGCCAACGCTGGCCTCAAGATGTTTGAGAATAAACTCTCGGCTGGGAATGGGGTTTTCATATTTCTCTGCTTCGCGCGATGCAAAAGGGTCTACCTGAACGTTTTTTTTCTTCATAAATTTGTAATAATTACCAGAATATCGGGAGGCCGAAAAAGCCGCCTCTGAGGATTGACAATAGTGGGCCTAATCAGTAAAGTGCGCAACCCCGAACGAGTACTAACTCGTACGCTGCCCAGGTGGTGAAATTGGTAGACACGCTAGCTTCAGGTGCTAGTGATCGCAAGGTCGTGGAGGTTCAAGTCCTCTCCTGGGCACCATTTTGAATTCCAGAGACTTCCAACAAAATCTCTAAGTCATTGAAAAAGCCCGCGAAAGCGGGCTTTTTCGTTCCAGCATGCGCTACCGGGTTCCACTGAAAGCCATGTGCAAATGAGTACATTTTTGAGTACACTAAAAGTTCGAGAGAAAAAGTGTACTCACCATGCCCCTTACCGCACGAGAAGTCCAGGCTGCCAAGCCTAAAGACAAGCCTTATGGCCTCGCCGATGGCGGAGGCCTCTCCCTGTGGGTGACCCCCGTGGGGCAGAGGTACTGGCACTTCCGCTATCGCATCGACGGCAAACAACCTCGTATTTCCTTGGGTGTCTACCCCACTATTTCACTCCAACTTGCTCGCGAGAAGGCGGCTGAAATGCGTGCACTTGTGGCACGCGGTATCGACCCGAGCCAGAAACGCAAAGTTGATAAACAAGCATCTACCGAATCAAAGACCAATCTGTTCAGGGTAGCCGCAGAGGACTGGTACCAAAGCAAGGTCAAAGCTGGTCGCTCGGCGTCAACCTTGGATAAAATGCGGACCTACCTCGACAAGGACATTCTCCCCGTACTGGGGGACAAACACCTTCCCAGCGTATCGAGGGCAGACTGTGCTTCCGTACAAACCCGCATCGAGAAACGTGGCGCACTGAACGTCTCCAAGAAAGTCCGCGGCTGGCTGCGCGAAATCTTCAGCCGGGCGATCGCCAAAGGGCTATGCGACAACAACCCGGCATCGGAGCTGCGCTATATCGCCAAGGAAGCCCCGAGAGCCGAGCACTACCCACATTTACTCGAACCTGAGTTACCGGATTTTCTCCGCAAGCTGGACAACTCGACCAGTCGCCTCATCAACCGCACCGCAGCCTGGATGGCAATCCTCACCGCCTCCCGCCCTGGTATGGTTCGCTTCGCCCAATGGCACGAAGTCGACCTGGATGATGCGATCTGGCGTATCGACGCGGAGAAGATGAAGATGCGCCGTATGCACGTAACGCCGCTTCCGACCCAACTCGTTGCAATGCTCAAAGAGCTCCGGGAAATTACCGGAAGGCAACAGTATCTTTTCCCCGGCATCGGCACCAAAAACGCCATGATCAGCGAAAACACGGTCAACAAGGTATTTCGCCTCATAGGCTACAAGGGTCGCATGGTGAGCCACGGCACTCGACACACCGCCAGCACGCTGCTCCGGGAACATGGCTGGCCCAAGCAGTTCGTGGATGCGCAACTGTCCCACAAGGAAACCGGAATTGCCGGCGACTACAACCACGCCATCTATCTTCCCCAGCGCCGACTGATGATGCAGTGGTATGCAGACTATCTGGATGCGTTAAGGGTGGGTTTGACTTCGAAACAGTCGCAAGCATTTGCAAGACGAGTGAATACTAATGCACGTCTTGAAACAGCGTCAGCCGAGAGTTGACCGGAATAGTCAGTGAGCACGGCCCAGCTCCACAAGCTTAACATCGCTGTCGTCGAGTGAGTTTGTAAATATCCACCCGCCAATCAGCATCATCGATTTCTTCAAACTTTTCGATTTCCTCCGCAATCAGCGTCAGAAAATCATTCAGATACAACTTCCTGTCCGGTTCAATTTCGTATTCATCCACCAGACCAGAATCGGCTTCCACACGGACACGTCCCAGCCAACGCAAACGGGCATTTTCGTATTCCTTGGGTAGAGGCTGCTTGGCACGACAACCACTTCCGTAGGATCGGACCAGTTTCCGTTTTACCGCCATGTTTAGGCCAATACTTCTTGGTTTCGCATTGGATTGATCAACGCAATGACACTGTTTCTATTTTGATCTGCTGTGAGACCTGTTGCGCAACTATTCGAACTGCAAATATGAACAAAGTATGACAAGACTCTCACTGCAACCCTATTTACCTGTGACCTAATCAGCAACAGCTGAAGCCCGCAAAGACACAGAAATCCACACTGACCCAATCGGTCTTGGCTTTCCCGAATTCAGTCACAACACTTCTATGCCCGATGTATCCACCGCCAGTAGAAAATCAATTGCAATCCAGCGGGGATAAAAGATTCAGGTTTTCGGCGTTTGCGCCTCTAAGGAGTGTACGTGTTAAGCAATCTATAGCCCAAACGCCGCAAAACCATCACAACCGGTTCGCGGCCGACTCCATCGTGTATACACCTCGAAAACCGTCATAGGTATCACCCCTCCAGGGTGAATAACAATCGATGAGGGTATCGGTATGCCCGGCAGCGCGCCTGAAAAAATCTTCTATCGCCCCATTGAGGCGGCCATCCGTTGGAGCGATCTGTTCGACCACGAGCATCATATCATTCAGGTGCTCGGGGCTCATCAAGTCCCCGCTCCAACCGATTTCCCGCAATGGCCCAGACTTCATTTGAACACCGCTCGAATACTGGATGCTCTGACCAACAGGGATCTTCCCTATGGAAAGAATGGTGTTACCTGTGAAGACCCGCTGCTCCTGGATGATCCTGACCTGACGGTTCGCCATGTGGATCTGAAAGCCTGGATGGCCTCTACCTACCCGGAAGAAAAACCCGGATTCCTGTTCGGAGCAATCGAACAACACCTGTTCACTGGTCTCAGTACTGAAGCTATTCAAATCTTACTGGCCGACCGGGAAGCCCTGAAAATACAGCTTGCAGACCAAGAACACATCTGCCAGGCACTCCAGATCAAATACGACGCACTCAGAGAAAATTATGAGCATCAACAGCTGAGCATACGTCGAGGAAAGTCACCCAGCGCTCGCAGCGAATCAACCTACCTCAACATTGTCGCCGGGCTGTTGAGTTTGTTACTGGGACACTCACCTTCGGGCCAGTCTTATTCGTCCTTCAAATCCCAAGACGCTGTTATCAGCGCCATGATTGCCCATTCCCCCAACACCATGGGTATCACTGAGCGTACCCTCCAGGCCAAGTTCGCCGAAGCCAAGCGCCACCTGGCATCGAACTGAGGCATCAAGTCTATAACGGCGGTCCGGGATGCCGCATTTGCGGTGTCGTTTTCCGGCGAGCTGTATTTAATACCGACCATGTCCCAACAAACGCCAAGGAGCGTCCAGGAGTGGTCCCTATGTCTCAGCAACCTTTAGCAGCGATGAATCCCAGTGAACGCCGCATCCTCCGCCGCGCCGAGGTAGAAGCCAAGACGGGCTTCAAGCGCGCCCACATCTACAATCTGATGAAAGCGGGCAAGTTTCCCAAGGCCATTCGCCTGGGTGTCCGTGCCGTGGGCTGGGATTCGGTCGAAATCGACCAGTGGATCGCCGAACGCCGCAAAGACCGCACCCTCTGACACCGGGATTTGGAGGGTCAGCGCCATGCAAGTGATCTCCGTGATATCAACCAAAGGCGGTGTGGGGAAAACCACCATCGCGGCCAACCTTGGCGGCTTCGCCGCCGATGCCGGGCTGCGGGTGCTACTGGTAGACCTCGACGTTCAACCAACCCTGTCCAGCTATTTTTCTCTAAATCAACAGGCCGTCGGCGGGATCTACGAACTGCTGGCATTCAATGAACAAGTGCCAGAACAGGTTATCTCACGCACGGCGATCCACGGACTTGACCTCATCCTATCCAATGATGACAAGGGGCAGTTGAACACGCTATTACTGCATGCGCCGGATGGCCGCCTTCGCTTACGCCACCTCCTGCCGTCCTTCGCTCCCCACTACGATCTGATGCTGATCGATACCCAGGGCGCGCGCAGTGTGATGCTGGAGATGGCGGTGCTCGCCTCGGACTTGGCGTTGTCCCCGGTTACCCCCGAAATACTGGCGGCGCGGGAGTTGCGGCGGGGAACCCTGCAGTTACTTGATGACATCACACCCTATCGCCATCTTGGTATTGCGCCACCGCCGCTGCATTTACTGATCAACCGTGTGCACTCTGTTTCCTCTAATGCGCGCGCTATTCAGCAGGCGCTGCATCAGCTGTTCCACGGGCAAGCGGGAGTTTCACTACTGGCGACCAGTATCCCGGCTATCGAAGCTTATCCCCGGGCGGCCACCCTGAGTCAACCGGTCCACCGGGTTGAGCATCGCCGCCCCCATGGGCGGGTGGCGCCGGCCGCCCTGGAAACGATCAAGACATTGGCGCGGGAGCTGCTGCCGCAATGGGAAGACCGCTTTGATGGCGTAACGCCCGCAACCTGTCGGAGGGCGGCCCATGTCGAATATCGTTGAACCGGCGAACCGGACATGCCCGAAACGGCGCAGGCTGATGACCTTCGCACAAGCACATGGGTGGCATGTCGCCTACTGCGCTGCCAATCAGTTCATAGTCACCAAGCCGGACATGCCAGCCATTGGCACCGCAGCGTTGCTCCTGCCCACTCGGCGTCCCGCGACCAGGAATCCCCGCCATGGCTGAGCAGGATCCCAACGCCATCGCCGGCAAGTTACTGGCCGAGGGGTTTGCCCGCTCCGGCCCGAAGGCCGAGCAGTTGAGCGACCCCATCGAGGACACCCCCATGGTGGTCACATTGGACCAGTTGCGTCCCTACGACCTGAACCCGCGCGTGACCCGCAATCCCCGCTATGATGACCTCAAAGCCTCAATTCGCGAGCGGGGGCTCGACGCTCCTCCGGCTATCACCCGGCGGCCGGGTGAGTCCACCTATACCATCCGCAATGGCGGCAACACCCGTTTGGCCATACTCAATGAACTTTGGCGTGACACCAAAGAAGAGCGCTATTTTCGTATCACCTGCCTGTTTCGCCCATGGTCGGCGCGCGGTGAGATCATCGCGCTGACCGGCCACCTGACCGAGAATGAACTGCACGGCGGGCTTTCATTTATCGAACGCGCGCTGGGCATCGAAAAGGCGCGGGAACTGTATGAAGCCGAAGGCGGGCAGTCACTGTCACAATCCGAACTCTCCCGTCGCCTCACCGCGGATGGCTACCCCGTTTCTCAGTCCCATATCAGCCGGATGCAGGACACCATCCGCTATCTGCTGCCCGCGATTCCCACCCTCCTGTACGCTGGCCTTGGGCGTCCACAGACCGAGCGGCTCACCACCTTGCGCAAAGCCGGGGAGCGAGTTTGGAGCACCTACACCGCCAAGGACACTGGCGTGGACTTCACCACACTGTTCCAGGAAGTCCTCACCCTCTTCGATCATGCCGGCGATGAATTTCCTCTGCAACGCATCCAGGATGAATTGATCGGGCAAATGGGGCACGTCCTCAATGTGGACTACGATACTCTGGCGTTGGCGATTGACAGTTCCGCACATCGGCAACGGACGCTCGAAGCGCCGCCACCCGATACGTCCGGATTACCTCATAATTCGGATCAACCCGTAGTTCCAAAAACGCCGGTATCGCCGGATATCAATCACCTATCTCAGCCGGTGGCCAACCCGCACATTGACGAAGATGATCCCCGTTCGACCAAGCCATTCGGGCAATCGAAGGCGGCGGATACTCCGGCTGCCAGCGCGAACCCCGCTGAATACACACCCGACGAAGCACGGGCTGCCGACAACGAAATTCCCGAGGAGTCCCTACCCTCGACAACAGACCGCTTACAATCGATTCAACGCCTGGTGGCCGAACAAACCGGTGAGAGGCTGCCCGAACCAATCAACGCTGGGGCAGACACGCATTCTCCCCTGACGGAAACAGGGGATACTGAATCCTCACTGGGTTCAACGGACCAGCTTCGCATCACCATCGGCGAGCTGGCCGCCACCATCGCCAGCGAGATTGGCGAAAGCGGTCGGGTAAGTCCCGTCAGTACGGGCATCGGTTTCACCTGCCGGCACGACGGTACGGCTCCGGATGATGTACTGCCGGATACCCCCTCACATCCGCTGTTTTCCTTGTTGTCAGCGATGGAAACCTGCATCTGTGCAGACAGGCCGGCGGTGCAGTCTGCGTCTATCGCCGGTATCGTGCGATCACTGCTTGGGGACTGGTTCCATACCGACCAGGAATCTATCCACCATCTCAGCGATAGCGGCCTGGACCGTTTATTCCAGCTGTTCCGTCTGGCGCGACAGCTGCGGGAATGGCAGTGGAGCGACGCACCCGAGCCCGCCGGCAAACCCGGTCGTCGGTGAGGATTAAACTGTGTCAGGTCCCCACCCGCTCAACCAGGCCGTTATCGCACAAGCGCTGCATGATTTGCGCAACGGTCAGCTGCGACGCTGCAAGGCCATGGGGTTTGGGGAAGAGGAACTCGATGCCCTCAAACACCCCGCACTGGTGAGTGTCCTGATCAATGCCTCGGTCTCCTGGTGCAAGGTACAGGTCAATCGCGAGGTACTGAAGCATCTGCTCCGCCAGGTCGAGGATGTCGAGCAGGAAATCCTGACAATAGACCGAATGCTCCGGCTGGGGGCCAGTACCGACATGATCAGTAGGTTTTACGGACTGACTCATCAGGAAGTGGCGCTCCGCCGCGATGTGCTGGGCCTGCCAAAACGCAAGGGGCGACACCCGGTATTGAGCGAAGTGCAGGAAATGGCGCTGTGGCAACGATGGCAACCCGCCATCAAAGCGAGAGAGATCGATTTCGATGACGACGCGGCCATGCTGGATCTCGCCATGGAGTTGGCCGAGGCGTTGAGCCTGCCCATGTCGGTGATCTGGGCCACTATCCGGAGCTGGATTGACCAGGGACTGGCGTAGTCATGGCTGCCGATGACCCGAAGGGTTCCCCGGATGCCCTGAGCGCAATATTGGAAACCGCCTCCCGACAGAGCGGCAAGACCGCAGCACAGGACGCGATTCTGTTCAGCGGCAACCGCCACGAGAGCGTCCCCCGCACGCTCTTCTTCGACCGACGCCTCACACCCCTGGAACGCAATGCCTGGCAGGTACTCCGTCTCCTGCTGAACCCCGACGAGATCACGGTCTTTCCCACCTACGAACGGTTGCGCCCCTTTCTCGCCGCCATGCCCTGTACCGGCAAAGCCTCTCACGAAACCGTCGCCCGGGCACTGACACTATTGCGGCTCACCCGCTGGCTGAGCCTGGTCAGGCGTCGGCGCAACGCCCGAACCGGCCGTATCGAAGGGAACCTGTACGTGCTTCATGACACATCACTCACCCCATTTGAAGCCATACACCTGGATGCTGACTACCTCCACCTGATCAGCCAGTCAATCACCCATGCCAGCAAGGCGATACAACGCGTTGCGTCGGAAACCCTGCGGGAACTGGTTGACGATCCGCAGGTGAGCCAACGTGCACTGCCGACCCGCCTGCAGGCCATCACCGAGAAGTTGCTTACCTCCTCATCGGAAAAAGCGGCGGGTTATCCACAGCCCGGCACTGGCCACCAATCCGAAGAAGGGAATAGGACCCCGCTTCGGAATGACGAAGAACAGCCTTCGGATTCCGAAGCGGGTCGGCAAGCCAGTGGTAACAACGGTCTTCGGAATCCGAAGGCAGACCGTACAGTAAGTAGTAGTAATCAAAGTATTCATAAAGTACTTACTGGACGCGAGCTCGCCAAAAATCTGCATTTGCCGGACTATTTTTTCAAGCTGCGGGAAGAACAACAGAAAGGCGCACTGGCCGCGTTGCGCCAGGTGGATGAAAAGCTGCAACAGGCTGTGCTGGATGAATGGACCGTGCGCTGCCTGTCCGGCGATGTACGCAATCCCGCCGGCTACCTGTTCGGCATTATCCAGAAAGCCATCCGCGGTGAATTCAATACCTGGGTCGGGGATCTGCTGGCCGACGCGCGTCCATCATCCGGGCACATCCCCGATGACGAGCGAACGGTGCATGAACATATGGCGCAGCTGCGGTCGCTATTCAAACCCTGAACGGTGTTTGCAGCGGAACCCATTTCCGGCGCTATGCGAGTCGCATAGCTCATCCTGCCAACGATCCGCCCCTTAAGGTTATGCCACTCGCATAGCGCCATCTGTTGCAGCACCCTCACCCTGACAATCCGGCTCCCACCGGCTTCGACTTGTTGACTGACAGCCTTCCGCTGGCGCAGGACACTCATCCCCAAACTGACGACGAGAGTGATCCTATGGCCAATGACATGAAGATGAACCTCGGCTCCCTGCGCAGCACCATGACGCTGACGCTGCACACCCATCACGCCTCGCGAATCTGGCATGGCCGGGCCCCCGCGGAAGGCCGCCCAGGCATCATCGGTCTTAACGGTTTTCTGGCCATCATGAATAAAATGAAACGCGGGTCAGAGCAGGATGACCCCTACTCCGACTGGTGGATGCTCCGCGTCGAGGAGAAGTTGGCCGACACCAAGGACCGGTTACAGGCGCTACGGGAGCAGGTTGATCAGGCACTCGCCGATGTCCCCTCCGCCCTCAGCCTGGGGGACAACCTCAATGTCCAGCCGGTGACGCTGCCGCTGTTTGTGAACGCCCAACTGGGATTTATGGCCGTGTACCTGCTCGCGGATTTTGACGCACTGGCACGGCATCTCATTCTCGCCCATCACACTGCCCTGATTGATCGCAGCACCCTGGAACGGTGGCTGAACGACGGCGCCCACGCCCTGCGCAGCCTATTCTCACTGGCCCAGCAGTACAAATATTCCGGGACAAAACGGGACGACTATGCCGCCAGAAATGCCGCCGCCCGTGCAGCACTTGAAAAGTACGGCCCGCTGCCGCAAGACGTGCTCGAAGGCACCCGCCGGTCCCGCTTCGCACCACCACTGGCACGCGACTCATCTACAGCCGATAGCGATGACGTCGACAGTACCGAATCGACCCTGGCAGCGGACAAACCCACGCCGGTGGATACGACGGCTCCTCAATCCGCCGAGAGCGATTCGTTATGAGTGACCCTCACCCACAAGGCAATCGCTATTTCGTGCCCCTGGTACAGACTGACTTCCAACGCCTGGAACACGCCGCCTACCTAAAAGGCCTTTTAAAACCTTTTAAAGGTAAGGGGGAACTGGAGGACTGGGCCGACCAATGCCGAGCGCTCCGGGATGACCTGATCGAACTCGCTGAGCGGCGGGTGCTCGGGCAGGTGCGTGGGTACCCCTTCACCCTGCTGGGGGTACATCTGGCCCAGCAAGCCACCAGCGCGGGCACCACTTTTCTGCGCTGGCGCAATCTCGATCGCTCCAGTATGGGAGTCCCGCTCTGGGAACAGGCAATGCTCAGTTCAGCAACTCCCGACACACTCGTCGACGACCTTTACGCTCAGGAGCTACAGCGCATCGCCCTGAATATGCAGATCAGCCTGACTCACAGCATCGCCCGCCAGGCTTTTGAATGCGCCGAGAAGATGGCCCGGGCCGAGATGATTTACCTGCAACGTGCCGATCGGCAACGTTTAACCACCGAGGAGGAATCCCCATGAGCACACATTTTTTTGGCGAAGGCAACATCGGCTCGAAGCCCGAGTACCGCGAATTTGCCAATGGCAACGACGAACCCCGGCGACTGCTGCGGCTGAATGTCTACTTCGACAATCCGGTACCGGTGCAGGAAGGGTACGAAGATCGCGGGGGCTTCTGGGCTCCGGTGGAGCTGTGGCATCGCGACGCCGAACGCTGGCACCTGCTGTATCAAAAAGGGATGCGGGTTCTGGTGGACGGGCGCACAGTGCGTGACGAGTGGGAGGACGCAGAGGAAAACGAACGCGTCACCTTCAAGATCGAGGCACGACGTGTGGGTATCTTGCCGTACCGGCTTGACGATGTGGTACTCAGCGCCAAATCCACCAGCGAAGAGTCACCTGCGGACGACAGGTGAATTGATCGGAACGCTGGCCGGCCATGAGCGGCTGTAGCAACCTTTGGCCGCTCATCCTGCGCCAGCCACTACCTGCCCGCCAATACCCTGCACCGGGATGCAGATCCGACGCTGGCAACCCGGTAAAGCGGAACGTGATGGAGCCTCCTGTTCTTCCACTGTGTTCCATTCGCGCCACAGTGCGAAGCTTTGGTAGCGCTATCTCTCGCCACACTAATGCAAATGTTCGGATGAAAGCCGGAACACCCGGTGCCGGTTTCATCGCGGTGGCCGGCGCTGCCGGAGGCGACAATAACCGGGTGTTCTGTCACCACCTTGCCGGAGTCATCACATGCGCCTGTTCCTGTGCGAAAAACCCTCCCAGGGAAAAGACATCGCACGGGTATTGGGTGCAACACGGCAAGGAACCGGCTGCTACAGCGGTACCGGCATTACCGTAACCTGGTGCATCGGTCACCTGATCGAAGCGGCAGCCCCGGAAGTTTATGGTGACGAGTACAAACGCTGGTCCCTCGATCAGCTCCCAATTATTCCCAAGGTCTGGCGCAGCGACATCAAAGCATCGACCGCAGCCCAGTACAAGATTGTCAAACAATTGCTCAAGCAAGCCACTGAGCTGGTTATCGCCACCGACGCAGACCGTGAAGGTGAAATGATTGCCAGGGAGGTGATCGAACTGTGCGGCTACAACGGTCCCATTCAGCGATTGTGGCTTTCCGCACTCAACGACGCCTCTATTCGCAAAGCGCTGGGCGCTCTGAAACCCGGGAGCGAGACCCTGCCGCTGTACTACTCTGCGTTGGCGCGGTCGCGGGCGGACTGGTTGATCGGTATGAACCTGAGCCGGTTGTTTACCCTGCTCGGTCGCCGCAGTGGTTTCGAGGGCGTGTTATCCGTTGGACGTGTGCAAACCCCTACCTTGCGTCTGGTGGTAGACCGCGACAGGGAAATCTTTGCGTTCACCCCAACCCCCTACTGGTCAATTGCGGTCAGGCTCATCTCGTCCGAAAGTCACTTTCTTGCGGAGTGGATACCACCAACGGACACCGCCGACGAGGCGGGACGCTGCGTACAGGAGCAGGTGGCGCAGCACGCCGTTCAATCCATCCGGACCGCCCGAACGGCGCGAGTCTTGTCAGCCGATACAGAGCGTGTCCGGGAGGCGCCGCCACTGCCTTTTGATCTGGGAACCCTGCAGGAGGTCTGCTCACGACAGCTGGGGCTGGATGTCGCGGAAACCCTTCGGATTGCCCAGTCCCTGTATGAAACCCACAAGGCGACGACGTATCCCCGTTCAGACACCGGGTACTTGCCGGAAAACATGCGGCGTGAGGCTCCCGTAGTGATCAAAGCCTTGCTTGCGGCGGACCCCGCGTTGGCCTCTCTTATTGAGACACTGGATCTCAATCTACAGTCCCGCGCGTGGAACGATGCCAAGGTCACGGCGCACCACGGCATTATCCCGACACAGGCGCCCTGCCAGCTGTCCGCCCTATCGGATAAAGAGCAGGCGGTCTACGCCATCATCCGTGCCCACTATCTGTGTCAGTTTCTCCCCCACCATACGTTTGATCGAACGACGGTGCTGCTGGAAGCCGGGGAACAGCCGTTGAAGGCCACCGGCAAGCGGGTCATCGATCCCGGTTGGCACCGGGCACTGAGAAGTGATGCACAGGACAATCAGGAGGAACCGGGAGCGCAGCCTAGCCAGCAACTGCCCTCCCTCGCCACCGGCACAGACTGCAGCATTACCGGCACCGAACTAAAGGCACTGCACACCAAGCCGCCCAAACCCTATACACAGGGCGAATTGATCAAGGCCATGAAAACCGTCGCCCGCCTGGTAAATGACCCGCGCCTGAAGCAGATTCTCAAGGAGACAACCGGTATCGGCACCGAAGCGACACGCGCCGGCATCATCAGTGGTTTGCTTGATCGCGGTTATCTGCAAAAACGTGGTCGAGCCCTTCGTGCCACGGAGGCAGCCTATACCTTGATCGACGTGGTCCCGGAGGCCATCGCCGATCCGGGCACGACGGCGATCTGGGAACAAACCCTGGATTTGATCGAAGCGGGAGACATGACCCTCGGCGCCTTCCTCGACAAGCAAAGCGCCTGGGTGACACAACTGGTCCAGCAGTACGGCACCCTCTCCCTGGACATCAAACTGCCACCCTCACCCACCTGCCCGGATTGCAGCTCACCCATGCAACGGAAAGGCGGTCACAAAGGCGCGTTTTGGTCCTGCGTACGCTATCCGGACTGTAAAGGGACGCGCCCCATCGCGAAGCCTCTGCGTGGGAAAACACCCAGGCAGCGGCGACGGTCCACACCTCACAGCTAAGGCGTCATACGACCCCCGGCAATTGAGGCGCACTGGCCCGAAATCGGGCAGCCCAGGCACGCGACCCCTTCTGTCACGGCGTGCGCACCCTGTCGGTTTTCACTCACCACGGGTGAGAAGGTTTCTCCTCCGACAACTATTGAGAGTAGTTGCCAGTCATCAGCCTGCTTCCGTTGCTCCCGAAGGGTCTCCTGGGCGCTTGCCGCGCGAGCGCCCAGGAGACCCTTCGGGGTTGACGGTACTCATTCCCGGTGCCCGCCGGTGAAACACTGGGCTCCCTTTGTGCGCGGATGTGTGCCACAACATTCCGGCTCCAACCACGACACGGGTCGGGTGAATCGCCAAGAGAAACGGCTTTGATGACGGCCAGATTATCATGTGATTCACGGGTGGTGATTTCTCGTTGCCGAAGGTAATCGCCTTCGGCTGCCTTCTCTTTCTTCGCTTTGTCTCAGCGCCTCTGCCCCCACAGCGTGCCAATCCGGTCGCCGCGGAAACCCCATAGACCCTCGCTCACACACCACCCTCTCGACACGATACCCCCACATATTGCTGACCCGGTCAGCACTGTGCCCCGGCAGCAGCGGTCTTCAATGCTGCATCGCGGATATTCCGCGCCGACCGCGCCAGCCCGTTCCGCATCGTATCGCGGGCGTCCGCCTTCACCGGTGGCGATGCCTTGTTGTTCCAAGAGCCCTTTTCACTCTGTAGCAAACCGCAGGAGATCAAACCATGTCTACCCGTAATCATCCTCCACCCGGCACAACGTGTCAGGAAACACCGATAACCACCGGTCGATTGGCCAAGACGTTCGCCGACCGGAGTCTGCCTCTGCAAGTTCTGCGCAGTGGCCGCGGCTACTACCTCGGCACCTCAGATCAGGACGGCCCGGTTTCCCGGGAATCTGTCGAATATTTTTCCCAACTCCCCGACGCACAACACGCACTGGATACCGGCAACTGGACCCAGCGCGAAGCGCCATAACACGTTTCATAACTTCAGGAGATTTTTTATGACCTTATCCACCCACCAGGAAGCGTTTGCCTGGATTGCCCGGGAGCAGGATCATTTTGAGCAGGCCCCCAACGCATTTCTAAACGCATGGCGACAAGGTGTTGCCCTCGCCGGCATTGAGCTTTTTGGCGATGGCACGCAAGACACCTGGGAACAGGCGACCGACAAATGGGACTTGCGCCCCAACCTGTTGCTGATCAACGACACCGTCGATGTCATGAGTTCCGGCCAGAAAAGGTTCCTTGCCGCATTGGTGAGTTTTTATAACTCCCAGGAAGGCGGCGCACTGTTTCGCCGTGTTGGCATTGAAGGCCTGGCCGATCTCAGCGGCCTGGACCTGACACGTCGCGAAGTGATCGCAGCGCTGATTCTGAACTACTGCGGCTGGTAGTCGCGACCACATTGATCCACTTGAAATCATTCACCCACCGGGGCTCACTTCCCGGTAGGGGTGGGCTCTGCCCTACCTCTACAGGAGATCCACCATGAGCGCTATCATCAACCCCTTTATCCGTGGCTTTAACCATCTCACCACGCAACGGCAGTTAGTCATTACCTACGAGGATGATTGTCCGCCGGCCTTTCGTCCCCTGCATGAATCTCAAGCCCATTTACGGGACGACGAGATTCGGCAGCATCCCTGCATCTTTTGCGACAGCTTTGCACTGATCACCGAGGGACAAACCGTTCCGGATGTCATTGAGGCCCAATGCACTGGCATTGGAATCGTACGCACAGTGGTCTATGCCGTGATGGCCAACGATACTGGGCATCCCATGCATGTTGGCGACACCTATTCAGCGGAGTCCGCCGCGACGCTCATTCACCGTCTGCATTTTATGACGGGGCACTACAGCCGGTGTTGGGAGATCAGTTCGGCCCACATCAGTCGGCAGGCATTGGCTGGATTGGGTGCAATGGCTGATATCGCAACGCCGAGTGGCTTGCTGTTTGAAGCGTTCAGGCTGCCGTACAGCCACGCTGTCGGAGTCAAGCTTATCGCCACACCCTGGACCAGTGAGAACCTTCGGCACATCACCGACCAAAACGCGACACAACTGCGCCAGGAGCATATCGCGGCAGGACTGCCCGGATCGCTGGTGAATGTGTTGCACCTGGCCGCGCTTGCCGATACGCGGATTCTGATATTCGATCCCGATGCGCCAGCGCTGGAAGGTTTACCACTTCACGATCATGGGTAATACACAAGAGCCCCACCACGGGGCTCATTTTTTAGCTCAGCTTATGTTTACCCATTAATGTTGAAGGTGTTCATCAAAGCTGTGATACCGCTTTTGCCCCGCGCTTTTTCGGATACGTCCCACCTTCGAATTATCAATCTTTCCCTGCAGGAATTGAACGAGCTCATCGAAGCGCGCCGAGGGGATCAATTGCCACTTGCAACCAAACTGGCGTTTCACCGCATTATAGATCGCCATGTACTTGTATTTGTCCTGCTTGGATGTGTCCTGCTTTTGGTAATCTTTATATTTCCCAATCAAATACTCGATGTAGGCGCACTGATTCAAGTCACTGGACACACTTCCCTCCGGGGGCGCTATGGTGACTTTCTGCTTGGTTGATTTCAGATTTAAGGTACCGGCCTGAATGGCTCCGGGGCTATTGATGGCGACCTGTCCCGAGTTGTTTTCCACCCTTATATTTTGGTAATTATTGATGAGCACTTCGGCCACGGAAGTGGTACGAGGTGTTATTTCGACCAGGCCTTTTTGCCCCCAACGACTCTTGTAACTGATCAACAACTCAACGGGATGGTTCTCCACCTCCGAGTCAATAATTCTGTGGTGACGACCACAAAAAAGCAGCAGGTTCTCAAACCCATGCCGTTCGTCGTCGGATTGGCTGGGATCATACCTCGGCCCCCCTTTGCTTGCTGCCCTGATATGGGCAATTTCACCCGTCACCGTGCCAGAGGATTCTACCAGTGGCACCTGGCACGCTGGGTATGCGCACTGATTGTCGGACATTGCGAACAGTCGCTTTATCGTCGGTAGCTTTGGCGATCCCACTCTCCCTCCCTATCACTCAACGTTACTGATGATCCGTCGTGGATTATATGACAGCGAGACATCCATCCCCACCGATACCCTCTGTTTCCAGCCCTCCAAATCCAAGCACCGACGATCAATGGGGCTCAACACGTAACCCATTGCAGATGGCAACGTTGCCCGACAAGCGACATCGTTGTGCCATGTTCCGCTGCTTCGCCAGCGACATGCCCAGGTAGCCTCGACCTTCAAGGCTACGATGCGATCCGTCGCATTGGTTGTTTTTGTACCTGATGCCATCGCGCGTCTTTTACCTCAACCCTCAAGGGACATCCCTCCCTTGCAGGGCGGAAGTCCCTTGGCTTTCCCACAAGGAGTCTTTCATGGACATTCAAGTCATCCGTGCACAGCTGCCGACGCTGGTCAGCGGCCATATGCCGCGCAACGCCCGCAAATTCAAGTTCAACATCTTCGACGGACAACCCAAGGTTTCGACGCTGGGCTTCCACATCGATCCCCAACCGTTCGAAGGCAAGGTGATCGCGAAGACCGATGAGGCCATCGTCGTCAAGACCGGTCGCGCCGAGTTCGCGGTGCTCGATCGCACACTGATCACCGACGTGCCCGACGAGGGCGTCGAAGTGCAGGTTACACCTTATGCTCGACGCCGCTTCGACGGGCTGCGCGCGGACACCCCGGAACAGCGAACCGAGTACGCCGATGGGGTTCCGTACACGGTGAACACCCTGGTGCTCGGCTCGGCACCGGCCAGATTGCCGATTCCGCTACCGCGTTGCCAGGAATTGCAGGATCTCGTCGATCAACTGGAGCAGTTGCCCGCGCCCGATGGCTTTCGGCGCATTACCCACCTGCTGGTGGACGCGGGGGCACGGGACTTCACCTGTGTCAATCCGCTACCCGGCGACATTATCAGGACGCCACCGGCGATCGGTTTCACCGTTGCCACGGCAAAGTTCCAGGGCCAGGTCACCGTACTCTACGAGCGCGGCCTTGATCTCTACGCGGTGGAACTGCGCCGTGAGGGGGATCTGGTCGAGCGGGTCGATACCCTGTGCTTCGATTCGCTCGGCGACACACTGGAACGCCTGATCGACGATGGCAGTTGGCGGCGCATCCAGGTGGTGACTCTGTCTGGACGCACACCGACCCGCCACTGATCCGGCCACCGGCCGTTTTCCTCTCAACCCACGGTGCCGCTGCTCGGCGCCGTGCCCTGGCATCCGCATTGATGCCTCCTTTCTCTTTCATTCTTTGGAGATTACAACCATGTTGCGATTCAAAGGCGCTGAACTGCGCCCCGTACTGACCGAAGCGATAACCAACCAATGCCGCATCATCCTAGCAAAGGATCAGGGCGTCTATTTCCTGCCCGAACAAGGCGAGCGAACGCCGGAAGGACGCTACCAGCGGCTGGCCTACGCCGTCGGCTGCAACCCCGACATCGATCCGTTCGATGACTGGTGGACGCTGGCTTACACCGAGTTGGGCGGTGACGATTTCGGCGAATTTTTCGATCCCCTGGAGGCCGTGTTCGCACACATTCTGAACAGCGAGGACGATCTCGAACTCTCCGCCACCCCGACGCACCTGTCGTTTCAAGCCGTGCCGCCCAAACCGGGCAACGGCTGAAAAGCGGCCTGTCCTCAAGCCCCCCATCGGGGGCTTTTTCTTTTTCCACACCCAGCCACGGAGACCACTTACCTTCCCAAACACTGCCAACAATAATGGGGCTCGGGCAATGTCCCTTAGATACGCGCGCGCCACACACACTGACGTAACACTATGAGCATGTTCCGCTGCTCCGCCAGCGACATGCCCAGGTAGCCACGATCCTTAAGGCTACGGCGCGGTTCCGACCGCGTTGATCGTCCCAGTTCGCCCAGGCATCCCGCGCGCGAACGCTCATCGTTTCGATGATGGATGCACCCTTCTCTTCCCGGATCTGTCGATCCGTCATCCCGTGCGGGGGTATTCCTCCCGCCAGGGCAGGTTTATCTCCGTTATTTTCTATTCTTATTGTGGAGATTAACCATGCCTACATCGTCTGAAAAAACTTTCTTCAACCTGCATATCACCGGCTTGGGGTATCTGAATCGTATTCGCGAGGTCACCCCCCGCAAAGGCGAGTCTTTCCTGGCCTGCGATATCGCAGCACTCAATGGTCCCAGCGATGCGCCTGAGTATCGCCGTTTCGATGTCCGGGTTTCCGGCACTGAAGCGCAACACCTGATTCGCCGTTGTTCCGAAGCCGTTGAAGCGGACAAAAAGGTGCTGATCGGCTTTCGCCTTGGCGACCTGTGGACCGACACCTTTACCTACACCAAAGGCGAGCGGGCCGGGCAACCGGGCATCAGCCTGAAAGCACGTCTGCTCTTCGTCCAGTGGATCAAGGTTGATGGAGAAATGGTCTACAAGGCCGAACCAAAATCAACCGAGAGTTCTGGCGAGGCGGCATCACCCGATGCTTCGGATGCTTCCGCTGAACCAGCGCCTGACATCCCTGACGACGCTGAAACAACCGTATCAGCCTAGTCATCCTCCCAAGGCCCCCACCGGGGCCTTGTTGTCATTTTCTTCCGATCCTTCAGGCGCTTCGCCGTGCCTTTCCGATCACGTCCCATTCAAGGAGACCTTCCATGATTAATCTTTCCGGCCAATTGGCCATACGCACCATCCACGGTCGCAACGGTGATTTCAATGTCGGCCGATTAACCACTTCCATCGGTGAGTTCGTTATCAAGAACGCCGAGCTGGACCAGTACAACGAAGGCAAATACGACGGTGATTTCATCATCACCGAGATTCGACCTTCCACGTACAACACCAGCGGACGCATGGTCATTGAGATTCGCGCCCATTTGGGCGGCATGACCTTATCCAGTATTGATCCTCTCAGCAGTGACGAAGCCAACCGGCTAAGCCCGCAGGAAGTCGATCCTATTGATGAGGAAGCTCAGGCACCGGTACCCATCGCCGCGGCTCCGATCGAGGCAACGGAACAAGTGTCCGGTGATCCGCTGGTCGATACCACGCCATTCGGCGCCTCTGCTTCGACCATGACAGACACACCGATACCGGAGGACACGGATGCCACGCTGTTCGGCACCCTCTGGCCTTTGGGCGAGAGCATCAAACTCGACGCCACTGTCGATCGCCGGGTGTTGCGTCAGCAGCGCGACCGTCTCGGTGTTCTGGGTTACGAGTTCGCACCTCTGACCCAGGACTGGCACCGGGTTTCCGCCTGATCCTCATCGCATCCCGCGATTTTCATCCACCCCAAAGGGGCACCTGTCGCCCCTGAGGCATGGGCGCCCCTCTTTTCTCAAGAGGACATCACTATGCCCACACCTTTATCCCCACAACCGCTGTACCGCCTTGATGAATGCCCGGACCTGATGGCCGATGGCTGCATCACTGACGAGAGCGGCAATCTGGTCTTTCTGTCCGTCTGGGCGCGGGATACCGCTGTCCAGGAATTTTTGGCTCGGCTGACCCTCGGTCGCGCCGAAGACGGACTGGATCAATTCCATCTTATCCCCGAACAGGGATCGTCCATCCCGGTGTTTATCGGCAATGCTGATCTGCTGGAAAAGCGCATCACGCGCGCCTTCAGGCGCACGCTGTTTGGATCCATGGTCCATCTGTGGCTGTTCGACAGGCACTGCATTACCCCGGACAAGGCGAACACCCTTGCACTGGCGGTATTGCCCAAGGGCAACTGCCAATACGAGCGCCTCTGGGTGCTGGTACGAGAGACCTGCCCATTGCCGCTGCTGGATCACTGGCGCGAGCCGGTACTGGCCTTGCTGCAATCACGAAACATGCTGATCCAACTTCCCGTCGCTCTCGGGCCTCTGGAAGGTCATCGCTTGGTTCTGGATGTACCGGCCCTGACTGACGCATTGGGCGACATGATTCGCAACGGTGTCTTGACGGTCTCACCGACCGACTCGGTCCCGAACAAATCCGTTCAACGGGTCGCCTGACGCTTTACCACCGAGCCCGTTCTTCCGGGCTCTTTTCTTACCACTGCTACCAGGAGAGAGTTATGGCTCTTATGTTTCCGCGGCTGGCCCGCAACTTTATCAAAAACGGTTACTTCCCCACGGATGAATCGACGCTGGAGCGGACACTGTCCGCACTGGCCCCATCGTCGGGCACCATGTGCATTCTCGACCCTTGTGCTGGCGAAGGCGTAGCGATTGCCGAAGCCGCTCATGCCCTTGGGCGGGAGCAGGTCACGGTCTACGCCGTCGAGTACGACACCGAGCGTGCCACCCATGCGCGCAATCTCGTTGACCACTGTCTGCAGGGTGACCTGATGGACACACTGATCTCCCGCCAGTCCTTCGGACTGCTGTGGCTCAATCCGCCCTACGGCGATCTGAACCGCGGTGCCGATGGCAATATCGGTTATCCAGGTAAAGGCCGTCCACGGCTGGAGAAGCTGTTTTACCAGCGCACCCTGCCACTGTTGCAGTACGACGGCGTGCTGGTGCTGATCATCCCGATCTACGTCCTCGACGCCGAATTCGTAGGCTGGCTGACACGTCACTTTGCCGACCTGCGACTCTACCGTGCGGTGGACACCCAGTTCAAACAGGTGGTGATCTTCGGTCGACGGGTACGTCAGCGGGAGCTGGCTGGAAGCGACACCAAGACTGTTCGACAGCAATTGCTCCAGGCCGGTCAGGGCGACATCGATGTAGACGTGTTGCCCGATGACGGATCATGCCCGACCTACACGGTGCCCTCGTCCCAAGCGAACCCGGAGCATTTTTATCGCATCACGCTCGAACCGGAGCAATTCGCTGCCGAAGTACACCGCCTGCAAGGCATGTGGCCGGCCATCGAAACCTACCTGGGCGCCGCACAGCGAATACCGCGGCCTCCGGCACGTGCCCTTTCCCACTGGCATCTCGCTTTGGCCCTGGCGGCTGGCGCGATCTCAGGGGTTGTCACTGCCAAAACCGGCAAGGTCTTGGTCGTCAAGGGCGATACCCACAAGGAGAAATCCTTGACCACGGAGTACCGGGAACGGGATGACGGCTCGGTCGCCGAGACCCGCATCCTGACCGATCGCTTCGTACCGATCATCCGCGCGTGGGATATGACACCCGACTCCCCCACCCGGGGGCAGGTGTTGACCATTCGCTGATCATCTCCGGCGGCACGCCGTCATTGCTTCACTTTGTTTCATCCACCCACCGGGGTCCAGTCGCCCCGTGGGGTGCCGTGGCCCCGTTTCATATAGAGAGGTAATCACCATGGCACTCGTAACACTGTCTCAACCGCGCTTCCAAGCCGGCAAAGTACTCATGACCCAAGGCGTGAACGATCTTATTCAACGGGGAGTTATCAATCCCGTGCCTTATCTCCAGCGCCATCTCAATGGCGACTGGGGCGATTTGTGCGGCGACGACAAGCAGCTCAATGATGAGGCGCTGACATCGGAAGGACGATTGATGTCGTCCTACGACGTCGGGCCGGATCTCAAGCTTTGGATCATCACTGAATGGGATCGTAGCGTCACGACGTTGCTGTTGCCCAGCGAGTACTGATTCCTTTTTTACCGCGACGCCAGCCGTCGTTCTTCCTACCCCCTGGGGCATGCCTTCGCCCTGCTGGGGGAGATGCATGCCCCGATTTTTTATGGAGCATCATCATGTCCCTCAATACTTTTACTGGTAACACTGCTGATAACACCTGTTCTGAATCCGTCGGCCAATGCGACTTGCTCGAACAAGATTCTTCCTCCCTCGACATCAGTCTGCCGGACTTTGTGTCCGAATTCGGTGACGAACTGCTGGATTCACTCAACCGCGCCAATCCCCCGGTGTATACCGGGCAGGCACGGGCATACCGTGAAACCATTCTTGGCGGCCTGAAGCGGCAACTGTTTCCCGCCCAGGCCGACGTGGTTCATGCCGTCACCGAGTTGCTGATCAATCGTGGTGAACGGGCCGCCATCGTCAATGGCGAAATGGGCTGTGGCAAGACGACCGTTGGCATTGCCACGGCCGCCGTCCTCAATGCCGAAGGCTACCGCCGCACCCTGGTACTCTCACCTCCCCACCTGGTCTACAAGTGGCGACGGGAAATCCAGGAGACGGTCGCCGATGCTAAGGTCTGGGTTCTCAACGGCCCGGACACTCTGGTCAAACTCCTCAAGCTGCGCGAGCGACTGGGCGTGCCCTCCCAAGGACTGGAATTCTTTGTCCTGGGCCGTGTGCGCATGCGCATGGGTTTTCACTGGAAGCCGGTGTTTGTACGACGGCGTATCCACCATGGCGAAGTGGGTACCTGTCCCGATTGTGGTCAGGTCATCACCGATCTGGACGGCGAGCCCATCAATCCAGTTGAGCTGGAGGCGGAGGACTCCCGTCGTAGCTGTGGCCACTGTGCCTCGGCGCTGTGGACCCTGATGCGGCCCCGGCGCCTGTCGGTCAATGACCAGTCTCAGGCTGTGCTGAAGGCATTGAAACGTCTTCCCACCATCGGCGAGGTCACGGCCCAGAAGCTGATGAAAACCTTTGGGGAATCGTTCCTGGCCTCCATGCTGGGCGACAATCTGTACGAGTTCATCAACCTGATGGACAGTGATGGTGAACTGGTATTTTCCGATCGCCAGGCCCAGCGGATGGAACGGGCCATGGCCAACATGGAGTTCGGCTTTGGTGAAGGGGGCTATCAACCCTCGGAATTCGTCAAACGCTACCTGCCGCAGGGCACGTTCGATCTGCTCATCGCCGACGAGGCACACGAGTACAAGAACGCTGGCTCCGCACAGGGGCAGGCCATGGGTGTACTGGCGGCCAAGGCACACAAGACACTATTGCTCACCGGTACCCTGATGGGCGGCTACGGCGATGATATCTTTTATCTGCTGTTCCGCGCCTTGCCCGGACGAATGATCGAAGACGGCTACCGGCCCAGTAAACAAGGTAGTCTGACGCCGGCCGCGATGGCGTTTATGCGCGATCACGGTGTGCTTAAGGATATTTATTCCGAGAGCAACGGCTCAGCCCACAAAACCGCCAAGGGCAGCAAGATCACGGTGCGAACCGTGAAGGCCCCCGGATTTGGTCCCAAGGGTGTGTTGCGCTGTGTATTGCCGTTCACGGTATTCCTCAAGTTGAAGGATATTGGTGGCAATGTGCTACCGCCCTATGACGAGGAATTTCGCGAGGTAGCTATGGATAATGAGCAAGCACAGGCCTACTCCCGCCTGGCGGGGCAATTGACCGCTGAGTTGAAGCAGGCCCTGGCGCGCCGCGACACGACGCTGCTGGGCGTGGTGCTCAATGTTCTCCTAGCCTGGCCAGACACTTGCTTTCGGGCAGAGACGGTCAAACACCCTCGCACCTGTGATTTGCTGGCGTTTACGCCGTCACTGTTCACTGATCTGGACGTCATGCCTAAGGAACGGGAGCTGATTGACATCTGCCGGGAGGAGAAGGCTGCCGATCGCAAGGTGCTGGTCTACAGCGTCTATACCGGGACACGGGACACCACGTCTCGGCTGAAGGTGCTGCTGGAGCAGGAAGGCTTCAAGGTGGCGGTACTGCGCGCTAGCGTGGATGCCTCCCGCCGGGAAGACTGGATCACCGACAAGCTCGACCGCGGTATCGATGTGCTCATCACCAACCCGGAACTGGTCAAGACCGGGCTGGATCTGCTGGAGTTCCCGACCATTGTATTCATGCAGTCCGGGTACAACGTCTACAGTCTGCAGCAGGCCGCCCGGCGCTCTTGGCGCATCGGCCAGAAGCAACCGGTCAAAGTGATCTACCTCGGCTACGCCGCCACCTCGCAGATGACCTGCCTGGGGCTGATGGCGAAAAAAATCGCCGTTTCCCAAAGCACCTCTGGCGATGTGCCGGAATCCGGGCTTGATGCCCTTAATCAGGACGGTGATTCGGTGGAAGTGGCGCTGGCACGGCAGTTGGTAAACTGAGCATTTATCATTCGCGGCCCCCGTTGGGGCCGCATTATCTTTTTGCCCGAAAATGGCAACTTTCGGCCATAAGCGGACATTGAACCAAGCAAACCATCCTCAGAATTGCCAGTCTGCCGTAATGAAGTGGTACAATGCAGCTATTGAGATACCAATAAGCGATTAGGCGAATGTACAATTTCAGGGTCTTCTACTTCTAGACCAATTTTCGGATTACCTAACATCTTATAAATACGGAGAGCCGCACTACCATCATGTTTCTCGACAAGACTGAACTTTTCTCTTAAGTGCCTAAGCAAGTTTTTGCTGGCAGTTGTTAAAACCAATCGCAAATTAGCCACTGAATTCTCTTCAGAAACAATCACTCTCAATGTATCCAGCAAAGCTACCTTATTAAGATCATCAAGGTGAGCTAAAGGCTCATCTAAAAAATATGTTCCTCCCAAGCTGCGAGCCCTAGCTAGAAAAATCGATAGTGCCAAGTCTTGCCTTTGGCCTTGGCTTAAAGCCTGCATCTTGTCGAAAGAGTTTCCTTCTTCATCTAGCTCGGCTATCCAATTTAACAGGCCCTTTTCAGTGGGTTCCGCAGAAATTGAATTAATGAATCTATTTCCTTGAGCACGAAGATACATTGTGCTGATGGTGTTAGAAAGTGGCTTAATTTCTCTAGAGACGAATTTTTTTACTTGTTCTTGTATAACTGTTATCTCCTTTTCGATTGTTAATCTAGCATCCCTTTGGTTGGACCACTCTTCCAATTCAACCTTAGTAGCCATCAACTCCTTTCGAATTACACTGATCTCTTGCTCTTTTTTCTTTTCCTCTCTAATTCGCTCGAAATATTCCCCTGCCTTTTTGAATAGAGCTAAAGCTTCGTTTAATTCATTTTTTTTGTCTTCATGCTTTTCAATTATTTCCTTTAATTTCGCCTTACTAATATAATCACTATCGCTGACGTCTTTCCACCTACGCATTATCTCATCATGCTTTTGTAAGTATTCATCTAATTGTTTCTTTAGACCTAACAACTCTTCTTCTTGCCTGATTTTATCTTTTGCCAATTTTTCAATTTCTGCACTTAGGCTATCAATTTGCAGCGATCTCTTCTCGATGGTTTTCTTGGTCATATCCAAAATACCATCGAGAGCCCTAACAAAAGCCTTTATCGAAACTTTGAGATCATCAATTGATTTCGGAGCAACCACCAACTCACCCGCAACCTCAGACCAATGGGCAAACAGTGATTGAGCGCGTATCAGGGCATCCTCAAGTTCACCATGAGCTTT
Organism: uncultured Gammaproteobacteria bacterium; assembly: GCA_913058345.1. Taxonomy (GTDB): domain Bacteria; phylum Pseudomonadota; class Gammaproteobacteria; order Pseudomonadales; family Porticoccaceae; genus Reddybacter. The sequence continues at coordinate 46,156 of CAJXQR010000005.1, read as the reverse complement.
CCTCGCATCCCTATACAGTTTGCATTTTTCGCCGACTTCCTTAATTTGCTTCGAATGTTCATCACGTATATCTGCTAGTTTTTTTGATACCAAATCTGAATTAGTCAGTTCGTCTTTGTGCACGCCGAGCCTCGTAAAACCTTCCTCGAATACTGATAGCTCTTCAATCAATGCATGTTTACTTGCTGCCAGATCTTTATACCGCTTTAAGAGATTGTTTTCATTCTGTAGCTGTTTTGTCAGGTCGTTATGTTCAGCAGCTAGACCAGCTTCTTCTTGAGAGCGAGCTGAAAGCTTCGAAAATTTGCTTTCGATACGATTTTTCAGTTCTGTATTATCGTTGTATTTTTGATCGCACAAAGGGCATTCATTAACTTCATCATGTTCATCAACATATTTTCTACCTGACGTGATAACAAGCTCAAGCTCACCAAGAGCTTTTTCTCTCGATGACCTTAACCTATCAAGTAGAATTTTAACTTCTGATACTTTTTCAGAGAGAGACGTAGCATCCTTTTTGGGTAAGCGACTTTCTATATCGTTGAGTTCTTTTTGCAGCCCTTTAAGAGATTCACTTTTTTGAACCCATAACGGTAGGTTTTCAATGCTTTGTAGAATAAGGGAATATCTATTATTCAACTCGCCAAGATTTTTGTCCATTTGATCTATAGCGCCGAGAATTTTCTCTTTTCGATCCCCTATTTCTGAACCATCTACAATTGGCCGCATAAAAGTTTCAAGCTGGAGATCAACATTACTGAACTCATTTTCCAACTTCTTAAGAGTTTCGGAAAGATCGACAAGCAATTTAGAATCAGCGGCATGCTCCTCTCTTAGCTTATCAAGCTCGTCTTTTTCCTGCTTATGTTTATCAGTTACTTTACTAAGACTGGTTGCATTAGACTTAATCTTGTCTTTTTGACTCTCAATCTTGACAACACAATCCTCATGGGCACTAAGGTTCTTTTCGACAAAAGTTACTGATGTTACTTTCTTCTCTATGCTCTCTCTATATTCAACAAGCGCAATTTCCAGTTTTTTATATTGATCCTCTATATCAAATGCGGAAATTTCTTGCTCCCCTAGCTCGATATTCTTCGACACAGTTTTGAGCAATCTAACAATATGCTCCTTAAATTCATCACTTTTTTCATTAGTTTGCTTGTCTATCAGGCTCTGAAATTCAGATATCTTATCATTCGCTTTTGTTATTTCTTTTTCTATCGTCCTTTGAGCAGGAAGCTTCCTCAATATTTTGTTGAGACTGTTCTCAGACCGTTGATACTCATTCACACCGAACAAATTCGAAAATATCAATTTTCTTGTATCGTTGGACTCATCATCACTATCAATTAGCAAATTAAGGGATTCTGTTTCCAAAAATCTAGTTGATCGAACCCAATCGACTTTCGCTCTATTTGAACTTCCGCTTGGAGGCAGTGCAGTGACAATCTGCCTAAGCAACTCTTGGTCTGTTGATTGTTTATAATCAGACAACTGATCTTTCCAATAAAGCTGGCTACCTGAATCTACAAGCACTCTTTTAAATGAGAATGGCTTTTGATTATGAGATATTACTGCCTCAGAAAAAGATTCAATATCCTCACTACCGAACCTGCACCTTACTTCACTTTTATCCAGCAGAGTTAAACGCCCTATACTGCCACAGAGCAGCCACTCTAATGCATCGCAAATACTCGTTTTACCAGTTCCGTTTGGTGCGTATATCACTGTCAGCGCAGCTGTAAGGTCAAGTGAAAGATAGTCAGAAATGCCTCTGAATTTTTGAATATTAAGCTGGTCAATCAGCATTTTTAAGCGCTCCGCCTTTTATAGAATCTATGAGCCGATCAAGATTGCCCTGCCTTTCGTATTCCATAAGAATCTTCTTGGCTTCATTACTAATTGAAAACGACGACTCTGCCGACCTTGCCTCACCCAAAGGCCTTGGCAAGGAAAGTACCGTAACGTATTGGGACCTCTCTAATTTGGTTCCATCGCCAGAGAGCCAGAGCACATGTTTCCTACATACTTTCGTATTCTGCTCAAGCTCTTGAATAACTTCTTTGGCCTCTTTATCTGGCTCTTCTCCCAACAGTAATAGAAGATACCCGTCTACAATTAGGCCTTTTTGGTTTTCAAGATCTAATAACACTTCTCTTAGAAAATTATGCATTTTCTCTTGAGCAGATTTCAGTGCTACCGCTACTTTTGACTCAGAGTAATCTACACATGAGCCAACAATTAAAGCGTACTGATTGTGCATAATCAGGACACCATCCGGCACTGACGAGAATGAACCTATCAACTGTAATGAGTCAACAAATCCAGATTCAGAGAGTAGTTTTTGTAAATTACCTAATACGTTATCTTGATTCATCATCCCTCTGGCAGCGCTATTTCCTGCTTTATCTGATCTTTAAGTTTTTCAGCATCTTCAGTTGAAATCAATGCATCGTCGATCTTACTTTGGTTTTTCCAGTACACCACACGATCAATAGATTCGCATATGTCTCTCTCATCTAAAGCAGCAGTATTTGAATCACTATTTGAAGCACTCGATATATCTGCGAGCCTATTACTTCTTATTCTTCCGTCTTCAGGAGGAGAGCCAAACTGCCTCCCCTTTCCAACTATTGTAAGTGGGCGCGCGCTTCCTCCCTCCTTTACGACATCTTCTTTAACTTTGTTAAACAGCTCATTTGCGGTATATTCTTTTGAGTCCCAAACCAAAACCTCATGCTCGCCATCGACCGATAAGAGCTGTCCATATTCTAGTTTTTCGTTAGAAGGTAGTTCCGGCAAGAGATTGGCATCGACCGCCATCTGTATAAGCTTAACCACTGTTATGGCGCTTGATAAATTTGCCTCATCTTCATGAAGACGATCAGGACAGCACGAAGCAGATTTCACTATCCCTTTCAAACATTTTTTGAACAACTCTTTTGCGACCTTTCGGATTCTTGAAGGAGAAGCAGGAGAGAGCTCCTTCAGTAGACTTTCTATTTGAATATCGGCCACTTCTTTATTTTTGTCTTTTGCTCCGACCTCATCATGTAGCATGTGTCCTTTGTACCTTAAAAGAAAACGATACAATTCATCTGCTTCACAAATGCCATCACAGAGCTTAAGGTCTTGATCATTCCATATGTACTGACTGCATTCGGAGAAAGCATGGAGCCCCTCTGAAGCATTGTTCGTCCATCTTAACTTGCCCAAAGCAGCGCCAATTACCGTATTCCTTAAAACCAGCCCCGCAAACTTTGTATCCTCAACATACCGCAAGTTTGGAAGGGCTTTTTTTGGGGGCTTACAGCCTTCTCTATACTGAAACACTCCAGACAGACAACGCCATTTATCTCTCTCTTCCTCTCTAACGGGAGTTGGGTTTACGCAGTTACTTAGTAGCAACCTACCATTCGATAATTTAATTTTTTCTAACAGATCACCAATTGCGGCCTTCCAATGTCCACTCGATGAATTTGAATTTAGCAATGATCCTGTTACTAATAATTTTTTATTTGCAATGCCTGCACCTGCAATGGAATTGATCAATTTGGTTCTGGGGCTGCTATTCTCAGTACAAATAAGATCAGCGCAAACAAGTGGAAAAATAACAATATCATCACCTTCAAGCCTTAGAATACAATCGCCTTCTTTAAGATTCGGAATCGTTATCTCTCCGGTTTGCTCGAAGTAATTTTTTATAAATATGTAACATTGGACTGAATTTTCATTTTTGATCCAAACCCAGCCTCCATTGTACTTTTTTTCGCTCTGAGGAGCAGTGCTCCAAATTCCTTCAACGTCAGGCTTGTTTGAAATATCTATCAAAGCCGAACCAGCACTAAAACCAAAACCACAAATAAAAATTATATTTTTCTCATATTTTTTTATAATCGCGTCTAAGGCTTCAAAATCAGGTGACCCGAATGCTAGCTCAGGAGCCAAAACAATAGCTGGCCTTTCAGCTACTTCATTTTTAAGTGTTCCACCATCAATACAGCTGGAATCAAGCAGACGCTTAATTATAGCGACATTTTCCAATCTGCTTTTATCATTAGAATATTCATCTTCCGTAGGACATTGCGCCTTCAAAAGGCAAGCTTCGATATGACCATTTACAAGCCAATTGCCACCAATATTTTTATGAATGCATTCAGGCATCTAAATAACTATCTCGCTAATTATTAGCATCTTCTTCAGTAAGATTTCAAACTCTATTGAAATCCGGTGACTGTTTACTTGTTTATTTAACGTCCGCTTAGGGTCGACAGCAGCCATGCTTAATTTCCATTAGATCCCGTCTCGCAATCACGATGAGATGGTACCTGTGAATGATGCGTCTGTGTCAGCACCGCGACCTCACAACCTAATCTTTCAAAATCCGGTCAGCCAGTAGTTCGCTTTGTCGACTGATTCAGTTCTCATCCGCTGCGATGTTATTACAACACCACTCGTGGGGACTGTCGTATGCCAACCAGTCGTAACTATATCACCATCAGGCTCTTTACTCTTGTGGCAGGATTGCTCTCCGCCGTTCTGCTCAATGGGTGCACAACCGCATCGATAGCACCAGCCATCGAAACACCCGTAACCACAATACCACCCTCCATTCCCAATGACTGGATTCCCGTAGCCCGATATGGACGGTATACGCTGATGGCGCTAACCCCTCGCGCCGCCCAGCACAATCTGCTGCTGCAAACTGTTCAGGTTTCCATTCCAACTGATAAGGCCGCTACGGTCGGCGAGGCACTGGATCAGGTGCTGCGGCATTCCGGTTACTCCCTCTGCGACAGTAGCGCTGAGGTATCTGTGCTCCATGATCTTTCGCTGCCCGCCTCCCATCGGCATTTGGGCCCGCTCCTTCTATACGATGCACTACGCACCCTTGCCGGGCCGGCATGGGTTCTGGAGGTTAATAACACTACACGGCAGGTCTGCTTCACACGGACAGGAGCACCAAAACCATGACCGGGTTGCTCCGCTCCAGGGTGGCACTTCAGGCCAGTCCATCTCCTCGGTTTTGGCTTGCTGCCCTGTTGATTGTGCCGGTCCTTACCTTGGCGCAGGGTACGCGGACTACGGAATCCGAGGCCTCCCATAGCCAACCGCAAAGTCTGGGTAACTCGTCCCCTGCTCAGGACTGGGGCCTGAACCCGGCTGAATGGGCACGTTACCAGCGATTGATGAAGGGGCCATTGGGCGTCTATTCGACAAACCTGGACCCTCTCACGGCATTGGGTATCGAAGCCCGAACTGAGATAGAACGGCGTCGCTATGCCGAATTGCAGGTTCTGGCAGAGGCGCGACGAGTTGAGAAGCTATTGGTGTACCAGCGCGCCTATGACGCGGCCTGGCAACGGCTCTTCCCTGGCCTTCAGCCAGTTATGAGTCCCGCCGCCATCACAACCACTCCGATCACCAACTCACCCCAACGTCTGGCCGTTTTCGTCAGAGACGATTGCCCGCCCTGTGAAAAGCGAGTCCAACAGTTACAGGATGGCGGTACGGGCTTTGACCTCTACATGGTCGGCAGCGGGCAGGATGACTCGCAGCTCCGGCAGTGGGCGACACAGGCAGGCTTTGATCCGAACAAGGTACGCTCAGGTGCTATCACCCTCAACCACGATGGCGGACGTTGGCAAAGCCTGGACCTGGCTGGCGACCTGCCCGCAGTCATCCAAAAGGTGAATGGCCAATGGCAGCGTCAGTGAACCCCGGCATCTTCCTCTGCCTGCTGTGGATCATATTCCAGCCCGGGGGCGCCCGCGCTGAACCCGCAATCCCCCCGGCCTACCAGGAGGCGGGACAGCAGGCTGGTGTCCCGCCGGTCGTACTGTTCGCCATCGCCCTGCAGGAAAGCGGTATCAACTTCCGGGGGCGGCATGTTCCCTGGCCGTGGTCGTTGAATATTGGCGGTCGTGCCTATCGCTTTTCATCACGCCGGGAGAGTTGCCGGAAACTACAGGACGCACTTCGCACCGTACCCGCGACCCGTGTCGACGCCGGCCTGGGACAGATCAATTTCGGCTATCACCGGCATCGTGTGAAGCATCCCTGCCATCTGCTCGATCCCTATAGGAACCTCCGTATTGCGGCAACAATACTGCGGGAGCAGCACACGCCGGGGCAGCCCTGGATACAGGCCGTGGGCCGCTATCACCGACCGGCCGGTGGAGCGCCGGCGGCGCGCTATCGGCACCGGGTGTCACAGCATCTGTCACAGCATCTGTCACAACTGAATAAGGGGCAGCATTACGTCACGGTGAGCAGGGGGGCTTCCCCATGAAGAGGTTGCATCCTCCCCTGCTGTTGATGGTCCTACTCTCAAGCGCCCTGTGTCTCGCCGATCAGCCGTTGATCGTGGTTGAAGACCGTGGCGGCACTTCGGCTCTGCCCTACTATCAGGCTCTAAACCTTGGCCACAATATCTCCCGTAGTAAGCAGCAAACACCCCTCGCTAGGCAAAAATATAAATCCGGCCCGTACAGCGAAGCGGACATGCTCCCGGTACGGACGCCGTCATTGACGCCGGACAAGGTCACGCCTCGGGCGATTCGGTCACCGGGCATGACACCGTTCTTCCTGGTCGGCATCGACCCACACTCCCGCGCCTGGTTGCGCCAGCAGGCGGACGTATTGCGTAACCTTGGCGCCATGGGGTTGGTGGTGAATGTGGATACGCTGGACGCGCTGGAACAGCTGCGTGATTCCGTGCCGGGCCTTACCCTGTCGCCCGTCTCCGCCGACGACCTGGCCGGACGGCTGGGTTTGAAACACTACCCCGTGCTGATCACGGCCACGGAAATCCGGCAATAATGTCCCAGGCGCAGGCCATGGAGGTGCTGTTACGCCCTGCCGTGGAGCTTTATACGGTGGCGGCCTGTGTCGGCGCGGCTTTTCTCTGTATCGCCGCCCCCTGGTCTCTGGCACTCAGTCCGTTACTGGGCATTGGCAGCGCATTGGCGTTTCTGACCTTTGGCGCGGTACGACTGCGGCAGGCTTGGGCCATATTGCGCTACCGCCGTAACCTGCGCCGATTGCCCCGCTATGTCATGAGCAGCCGACGCGTGCCCACCAGCCGACAACGGTTGTTTATCGGCCGGGGATTCCGCTGGGACCAGCGCCATACCCATCGGCTGTACCAAACCTACCGCCCGGAATTTCGCCGCTATGTCGAACCCACCCTGGCTTACCGTCTCGCTCGGCACTGGGAGACCCGACTCCAGTTGTCGAGACTGCCGCTGGCGCCACTCGCCCGCCTCACCACCTGGGACCACCCCCTCAACCCGGTGCGCCCGCTGCCACCGGTGGGGGGCATGCCGCGCCTACACGGTATCGAACCCCGTGAATACGATGTCACCCTGCCACTCGACGAACGCGTCGGCCATACTCTGGTGCTGGGAACCACCCGGGTGGGCAAGACCCGTCTCGCGGAACTGCTAATCACCCAGGATATCCGTCGCGGCGAGGTCTGCATTGTGTTCGACCCGAAGGGCGATGCCGACCTGTTGAAACGGATGTATGTGGAAGCGAGGCGGTCGGGGCGTGACGGTGAATTCTACGTGTTTCATCTGGGATGGCCCGATATCTCCGCCCGCTACAATGCGGTCGGGCGGTTCGGGCGGATTTCCGAAGTGGCCACCCGTATCGCCGGCCAGTTATCGGGGGAAGGGGACAGCGCAGCCTTCCGGGAATTTGCCTGGCGGTTCGTCAATATCATTGCCCGTGCCCTGGTGGAGCTCGGCCAGCGGCCCGATTACCTGTTGATCCAGCGACATGTGATCAATATCGACGCCCTGTTTATCGAGTACGCGGCGCACTTCTTCGCGCGGCATGACCCTAAAGCCTGGGAGAGTATTGTTCAGCTGGAATCCAGGCTCAATGACAAAACCATACCCCGCAATATGGTGGGTCGCGAAAAGCGCGTGGTCGCCATCGAGCAATACCTGTCCCAGGCGCGGGTATACGATTCCGTGCTGGACGGCCTGCGCAGCGCCGTGCGCTACGACCGCACCTACTTCGATAAAATCGTCGCGTCACTCCTGCCGTTACTGGAAAAGCTCACCACTGGCAAAATTGCCCAATTGTTGGCGCCCAACTACTCCGACCTCAACGATCCCCGCCCCATCTTCGACTGGCTGCAGATCATCCGCAAACGGGCGGTGGTGTATGTTGGACTGGATGCCCTGTCCGATCCGGAAGTGGCCGCAGCGGTGGGTAACAGCATGTTCTCCGACCTGACTTCGGTGGCGGGCCATCTGTATAAGCACGGCGTGGACGATGGTCTGCCGTCTACCCATTCCCACGACAAACCGGCCATCAATGTCCATGCCGACGAGTTCAACGAGCTGATGGGGGATGAGTTTATCCCGATGATCAACAAAGGGGGTGGCGCGGGCATTCAGGTCACCGCCTATACACAGACGCTCAGCGATATCGAGGCTCGGATTGGCAGCCGCGCCAAAGCCGGCCAGGTCATCGGCAACTTCAACAACCTGTTTATGCTACGGGTGCGGGAGACCGCCACCGCGGAATTGTTGACCAAGCAGTTGCCCAAGGTGGAGGTCTACTCCACCGCAGTCGTCAGCGGTGCGACGGACAGCTCCGACATTCACGGGCCCACGGATTTCACTTCCAATACCCAGGACAGGCTCACACCCACCGAAGTCCCTTTGATCGAACCGGCCCATATCCTCGGTCTGCCCAAGGGGCAAGCCTTCGGCCTTATCGAAGGCGGGAACCTGTGGAAAATCCGCATGCCACTGCCCGCACCGGATCGCGACGAAGCGATGCCCGAGAGTCTCCAGGCTCTCGCCGGTTATATGCGGCAGCAGTATGCAGATTCCGGTAACGCATGGTGGAGCAGCACCCAAGCTATAGGCGAACCGATTCTGTCTCCGGATCTCTTTGAAACATCGGATCCATCCTCCGGTAGTGGTTAGAGGGGTGCACGATGGCAGATCCGGCCAACGTGGCCGCGCGGCAACAAACCCGGCAACAGGGCCTACTCCTCAGGCTAATCACATTGCCGTTCCGGTTTCTGGGGGTTCTGTGTGGCTCCCTGCTCCTGTTCATTCTGATCGAGTGTGCAGGTATGTACCTGTTCTGGGAGAACCAGAGCTGGCACCACGCCCGGGATATGCTGCATCGCGAACTCGACAATCTCGACCATCGGTTTACCCGCAGCATTGTGGTTCAGGAGCCGGGGCGGACGATCACCCGATGGGTGAATACTGGCCACGATTTTCTTTTCGTGAGAACCGGCCTGTTGCAAACGGCAAAGCAGTCCGCGCAGTCGTCCCACGACACCAAAAACCACTCGGTACGGGATTTTAGCTATTATCTGACACAGGCTTACACCCATATGCAACGCTGCCTGATCACGGCTGCGTACGCCACGCTCGTGTTTGGGGTCCGGTTATGTGTGCTGAGCTTGATGATCCCGCTACTGCTTATGGCGATGTTTGTCGGCCTGGTGGATGGCCTGGTCCGCCGCGACCTCCGACGCTTCGAAGCCGGGCGCGAATCCGGTTTCATCTATCACCGCGCCAAGGCCAGTCTGGTCCCCCTCGCTGTATTGCCCTGGGTTGTCTATCTGACGTTTCCGATTAGCGTCAATCCGCTCGCTATTATTCTCCCGGGAGCGGTGCTGCTGGGTGTGGCTGTTGATATTGTTGCGGGGAGTTTCAAGAAGTACTTGTGATCCTTTTGATCATTTATTGAACAATATTATTCAGTAATTAACCGCAAGAGTTGCTTCGGATCATCAAAAGAGGGGGTGTCAGAGACTCGATCTACGTAGATCACAAGGCAGTACCGGGCAAGTTTTTCAGCTGTAGCTCGCTCGACGGACCAATCTTTACCAAGAGATTCATTTTCTCCATGAATCATTCGATTCCGCCCAATTTCATATATCTGTTCGACGACTTCCTTCATTGTCTTACCATCCCGAGTCATTACCGTATTTTCATCTATGGCAAAGCAGGATTTTATGAGTCTGCGGATTGCCTTTTGGCTTCCCTTTCGGCTGAAGTCACCGGTTAGAACTTCCATAGCAGCCGAAAGTTTGACAATAGCAATTTGGTCGACGGTTTCGCGGCAACCCTCGTAGAACCAAAGCAATGCATGAGCGATAGCATTCATTAGCTTGGGTCGCTTACTACCACTAACTGGATCAAGATAGGTCATGATCGCCTCTCCGGCGAGAGCAAAAAACCCGGCGAACCGCTCCATAATTTCCCTCAACGCTTCTCTACTCACCCAAGGCGCATGCAGTCGCTTGGAACCAATACTACCAGGGAGCATAAGCCCATCATGCGTGAATGAAAGCATTGTACCGTATTGGTATTTTTCGTCTGCACATAACCTGATCCCCTTCAATGCTTCTGAGGGTGTTTCCCAGATCAGGGACACTGTAGCCATGGCGAGACGAGCCGTTATCACTGCTTTCTGCAGTCCTGCTTCACCTCCAAACCCCGGGACCCTGACGGAACAGACATAAGGGCATTTCCCAATGGCTTGGAGAATAAATTTTTCGTCATTGGCGTCAGCGGAAGATTTCCTACTCTTCAATCGTTTGCCCTGCCATGCCTGAAGGATTCTACGACCTGTGACTTTCGAAATTGGCCCATCCGCAATTTTTTGCGAAAATCGTTCTATACGACCACCTGACACCACTCGAACCCATCGACCATCCGTCATCTTTCGATCAAGCCACATCTTTCGAGGTTCAAATCGAACTGGGCCAATATCAAACGGAGCGATGTCGTCATCACTGAAGAGTGTGCAACCGAAAGCATATTCCCGTTGCCCATTCGACGATATCCATTGAATTTCATTCGACAAAGCTTCCTCGACACTCTTCAGGACCAATTCTGCGTTTTGGCCGACATCTGCATCCAAGTCGATTTTGACCAACGCGGGGCCAAATGCCCTACGAACCATACTTCTTAAATCGTTTGCTGATAATTGTGTTTCCAACGAAGGGGCTCGCTTCATGAAGTGATACGCCACATCAGCGATCAGTTGGTCGGCCGTTTTCGTAATCGAAATATGCCGCCCATCACCAGCACCAATCATGCGGGGAAATGGGTCATCCTTGTCCCCTTGGAACTGTGGACATTCCTGGTGGATTCGAAGGTCCTCGATGATTCTTTTCACCAAATTATGCAAATCAGTCATTGTGGTTCTATCGCTCAGAAGTATCGGACAGGTACGTTGGATAAACCCTTCGTCCATCCTATTCCACAGAGTGCTCAAGGTGCCCAGCAACTCGAACAAAAAATGCCATCGGAATTGACGCAATATCCTTCGCACGCCCAAACGTTAGTAACAAACGTCGCACCGCATTTCGTTCAAAGCCTCCCGACGGAACGGACAACTCTATATGCCCATCCAAAATCATTTCAGTGGTCGTTGTTGAGCGTTCCGCCTGCATACGTTCCGCCGCTTTCTTGAACTCCTCAGCGAGTTGACAGGCAGAAGTGTCACTCACATTATCTCGGAGAGTATTCGTAATACGGCGGATTTGTGTTCTCATCCCGCCACACTTGCCCGACATTCGGGCTTCAAACCCTGAGTGGCCTTGGAGATTGATGGGAAAGATTATCGTTTTGGCAACATCAACTAGTGGTTGCCAAATCACATCCGGTTTCAGGGATTCAGTCAATCGAGATCGTGCGTGGAGGTGATTCCAATGAACTCGCATATCGGTGTAGAGCGTTGATCCGGTTAACCCCGCCAGAAACATCGCTACTTCAAGGTTAAATCCCTTCACAATCCGTAGCTGGGCTCCAGCTTCCCCTGTCTCACTGGGTTGCAGAAGCGCTAAGGGATCTTGGGCAAGCTCCGACTTCATATGCACCACCGCAGAGTCAAGTTCGGCGGCGCTAAGTTCCGGGGAGAGTTTCCGTAGATACTCACGAAGAGATGGCTCGGGAAGCCTTTTGATAGACCGCATAAAATCGTCCTTGGCCAATTTTTTTGAAAGCCCAAAATCATCGTCGCTAGCCTTCCAATTCGCAGTGCGCTCCTCCGCCATTTGCCATACAATCTTCCTGAGTTCATCGTTAAAATCGTTCGGATCTGGCACCAGATGAATCAATCCAGCATCGATATACGGCTCAAGGATCAGCATCAACAATACATTTTTAATTGTTTGTTCTTTGTGTTGTGCCGGTGACATTACCGGGCTGTATTCGGGCCGGATAAACGACGGATTTACGAAGGGATTCGGGAGGATTATCTCATCGAAATATGGTAACCAGCCGGTAGCATTTCCTACTATGGTACGAGGATCCAGCGTACCCAGATATACAGCCCGGGAAATAGTTTCGCAAGGACGCGGCAACAGTTCCGCCAAGTCGGTATCACGTGGCCACAAACTCCCAAAGGCTTCATGAATCCGTTTGACCTGCTCATCACTCAGCTCGTGCTGCACATCCTGCCATGTCTTACCTGCATCAAGCCCCAAGATATCGGCGACCGCACGACAAAACATGAGGTTGCGCTCGCGAATTCCGTAAACTTTCCATGATGGCCGTTCTTGTTCCGGCAGGTGCATGCAACACTTCTTGTATTTACGCCCACTGCCGCAACCACAGGGATCGTTTCGCCCCGGAGGGGTCATATCCCGTTTCTTTCTCAGATATTGATGTGCTCCGGATGTACGACCGAATGCGTCCTGGTAATATGTAGGCCTATCGTCGTAACCAACATATATCTCGCCTCCAAACCGCCAGAGTTCATCACTCGGCAACAGAGTTTTGCCAATATCAGACCAATTACCGGAAAACTCCGTCTCTGGACTAAGCCATGATCTTTCCCCTGCCGCGACGTACTGACGAGCCCTCTGTTTCAGGAGGTAGTTGATTCCGATCACATCAGCGCGGGTTAATTTACGTGTTCTGATAAAGGCGTCCGTTCGCACCACGCCCGTCCCCCGATACCGTGCATTGGTTCGCGTAGCCATCAAATTTGCCTCATCGGGATTTTCCGCATATTCGAGATTCGTCAGAATAAGGCAATGATTCGCATCAAGCGCGAATACTGTTTGACTACCGACCATTTCAATCAGGGGGTCATATGGATAATCGCAAACTTCAGAATCCGGTGGACATGCGGGGTTGTAAATTGTAACGGGGTGATCCGTTACAATAAACTTCACGTCAGACTCGTCGGCCGACACTATCTCCCGAACACCCTCTGACCACATGATGCAATGCATGAGACGCAAGCCCTGCATTTCTTCCATAAGTTCTAGCTGCGTCAGATTCGAATATCGCACTTGAATCCAGTCCAGACCTTTCGGGGTCCGCAATTTTTGCGCATCCAAGTATTCGAAAAGTGATCGGAAGGATTTGTGTATGGCTACCGGGTCATTATCAGAAAGCGCACGAACAGCCTTTGCACCTTCATTATCAATTTTACCAAATAGGTATCGCTCAATTTCATCGTTCAACACCTCTCCAAATTGAGTCGTATAGAGGTCCTGTGTCCAGAAGCAACTCTTTGGCCCCTGGATAGAAACAGCGCGGCTTTCTACAATCCGGCCATCGGGCAGCTCCGTTTTGGCTGGGTCAATATCGAGGTAATAAAGCTTGCTTTTGCCTTCGGCAAGGAATCGTCGTTGATACCAAATGGGCACATAATGATTTTTTCGTGTCAGTTGGTGATCCATTGAAAGAGCCTTAATGTTTCAATAATGCGGCGGCTATTTCCATCTGCTCATGCTCAAAGGCCGACGCAAAATCTTCCAAATCCTCCCGCCGCATGCCCACTTCCGGGCCGACGGCAATGTCCCGCCAGTTCGCTACCACCGCCCGTACTTCCGCCAAAACGGCCAGGGCCTTGTCTTTATCCAGTGAAAAATAGGCACTCCGGGCCAACAGCATCTCCAGGTCGGTGATGGGCCCGTCTTGTTCCGACAGCCAGGTCTTGGATTCTCGCTCCTTGTCCGGGAAGGGGTTGATGTCGAAGGCCGGCGACAAGCGCCAGAGTCCGCGTTCTACGTGCAGGAAGCCATGATTCTGCAGGTGGTCGTCCACGTTGGTGATCAACAGGTTGAATACCAGTCGGCGCCAGAGCTGCTGCAAGTCTTGCGCAGGTGCGTGGCCATAACTGCGGATGGCGTCGGCGATTTCGGTGTAGCTGCGCTCCTCCTCGCGTGAGGCCTGCAACAGAGAAGCCGCCGACTGGTAGGGAATCCGGCCATCAGTGCCGCTACGGTCAAAACGGCGGATCATCGCCACTGGCACATCCTCCAATTGAACGATACGCGCGATGGCGGCCTCAATGCCAGCGCACCGCGCCAGTTGCAGGGCCAATACTTCCCCTCGGGTGACGCTTCGGGTGTCACCCACACTCGGAAACTTACCGATAGCGAGCCAGCCGTCTTCGTCGATCACCGTGCATTTGGGGCGCAGACCGCCCAACGACGTCCCCTTGCCCTGCAGGTAACGCAGATCCTCCGAAGTTTCCTGGCCCCGCTCCAGTGCCTGGCTGGCGTGGAAAATTTTCCCGAGTTCGAGCAATGGTGGTGTGCTGCGCCGCCCCTCCTCCACCGACCGGTGGTAGCTCCCGTCCCCGTCACGCAGCCGCAAGGCCCCGACCCGGCTGAAATCATCGACCGCCAATAAGTAATCCATTTCAGTGAGCGCGGAAAGACGCGGGTTCTCCTTTCGACGCTTGGCATGATCGCGGGCAATGACCCGCCTTCCCCAGACATCCGGTGCCGTATCGGCAATGGCGCCATGGAAGACCGAATCGTGCGGAGAGGCCGCTTTGTGGGGCTGGTATCCCGTCCCCAGGCGCAAATCGGCGGAGACGTTGAACCGTTCCGGGTTGGACAACCATGGTTCGTCATAGGCGATGGCGCTGTTCTCACGTCGCCCCTGCTTTACGTACACGAGCTGGCCTACCGGTGTTCCGGCCTTGCCGATGCATAACTGAACCTGTTTGCGTATCGATGTAGTGGCAGTTCTCATGCGATGCGCCCTTTGTTTTTAGGATTTCTCATGACGCATTCATTCTCATAGTGCTTTTGGCGTGCCGCGCTTACTACGCACGCGCTTGGGCAGGTTCTCATCCATCAGGGTCAGTCCAATCTCGTCGCTCGCGGTGTCCAGCAAGTGTTCCAGAGCCTGTATTTCTCCAAACACATGCAGGGCACGGGCAAAAAAGTGGATCGGTATACGGGCATCACCCTTCTCCATACGCTGAACGGTGGAGATCGACGCACCCATGCGCTCCGCCAGCGAGGCCTGGGTGATATGGCGCCGCCGACGTGCCAGTGATATATCGCTACCCAGCTTGAGAATGGCTCGCTCGACCGGCAGGGGAATCGGGGATTCCATTTAAAACTCCCATCAGACAGAAATTCTGCCTTTAAACTTCTGATGGGAATGATTATACAGAACCTTAGACCAATATCAACTATCGGTCCAGCCAGACCCATTAGCTATAATAAAGCATCCAATAAGATGTTTTATCATCCATCACTACTTACTGCCTGTTGTCATCTTGCTTACTCAGGCTAACCCAAATTTTGAGAATGCCTCAGCCTCAATGCAAAATCTCCGCCTTCCGGGCGGTGTAGTCACCCAGTGGAAACTACAAAACAGCTCTCCTACACATTAAACGTCTTCGTTACCGGTGATCACGAATCAAATCATCGTGAGCTCTCAACCTTCGCCGGAGTTGCGCCTACCCGGCTTGCTGTCAAAGTGGATAACTCATCAAAAATCTCTTCATGGCCATGTCGAATACCGGTCGGCCTGTTCGACTATCAGGTGTAACAGTACTCGGCGATAATTAACCTCTTTAAAACTCCGTTGAGGTAGTCTTCCGGCGTGTTCGTGAATATTGTTTTACAGCCAACTCAGAACCACTATGATGATTTGACAAGGAGAAAACCATGCAAAAAATCATTCCCCATCTATGGTTTGACAAGGAAGCCAAAGAAGCCGCTGAATTCTATACAGAGATACTTGAAGATTCAGAAGTTACCGATGTAACAACCCTGCACGATACCCCCTCTGGCGACTGTGAGGTTGTGTCATTCAATCTGCTGGGCTGTCCTTTCATGGCCATCAGCGCAGGTCCGTTGTTTACGCCTAACCCGTCGATTTCATTTTTTATCAACTTTGATCCGTCCCGCGATCCGGACGCGGCAAAAAAGATTGATAACGTCTGGGAGAAACTTGCCATAAACGGCACAACACTTATGCCGCTTGATCAATATCCGTTTAGTGAGCGCTATGGCTGGATTCAGGACCGGTACGGAATATCGTGGCAGTTAATTCTGACCGACCCTGATGGAAACCCCAGACCGCCCATTGTGCCGTGCCTCATGTTCGTCGGCGAGAACTGCGGCAAGGCCGAAGACGCCATCAAGCATTACACGTCCGTTTTCAAGGATTCGAAACAGGGTTTAATGGCCCGCTACCCCGCAGGCATGGAACCCGATAGGGAAGGAACAGTGATGTTTGCCGACTTTATGATTGGCGGCACCTGGATGGCAGCCATGGACTCCGCACATGAACACGGGTTTTCCTTCAATGAGGCAATATCCCTCATGATCAATTGTGATACGCAGGAAGAGATTGATTATTTCTGGGAAAAGCTTTCCGCCATGCCAGAAGCCGAACAATGTGGGTGGGTAAAAGACCAATACGGTTTATCATGGCAAATCTCTCCCACCATTATGGGAGACCTTTTAGGCGGCAGTGACCGGGAGAAAATAGCGCGGGTCACGCAAGTGATGCTGCAAATGAAAAAACTGGATATCGAAAAACTCATAAGCGCATAGGTTCACCCCATGAGAATGTACAGTCTTATCGCTATTATAGTGCTGTGTATCACCTTTCCGGTGCAGGCAGAAAACACAACCGATCTTCCTTCAGGCACTTACACGCTGGATAAGAGTCATGCGAGCCTAGTGTTCAGTGTCAGTCATCTCGGCTTCACCAACTACACCATGACTTTCGATTCATTTGACGCCACACTTGAGCTTGATCCGGCGCAATTGGAGAAGTCATCCCTAAGAGCGACGATCAACCCTCTTTCCCTTGACCTTCCGAGCCCACCGGAAGGATTTACCGATACTATCCTGAATGATGAGCATTGGCTGAATGCCAAGGTGTTTCCCGAGATCACTTTCACATCCCGCCGGGTGGAGTTAACCGACGAGAAAACCGTCAACGTCCACGGTGATCTGGAGATATTAGGCATCAGGAAACCTGTCGTTCTTGAAGCGATTTTCAACGGAGGCTACAAAGGGCATCCCATGGACCCGAACGCCCGGATCGGATTTTCCGCCACTGCGTCGTTCAAGCGATCCGATTTCGGGATGACATACGGTCTCCCGGAACCTGGCACGACGATGGGCGTCGGCGATGACATCAACGTGATAATCGAAGCGGAGTTCACCGGTCCGCCGCTACAGGAAGCTGAGTAGTCACGTCCAGACTACGGATCATGCTCCACCGACCGACTTCTCCGTTCGGATGTCTTTACAAACAAAGAGTACCAAGCGATAATCCACTAATTCATAGCCTTGTTCCTTGGCGATGCGTTTCTGTTGTTCAATAATTTGTTGATCCCTGAATTCGATGATCTCGCCACTGTCCATACAGACCATATGGTCGTGACGGTCATCGCCCGCCAACTCGTACCGTGCCTGTCCCGTATCGAAGTTGTGTCGAACGACCAGTCCGGCCATTTCCAATTGCGCGAGCACACGATAAATCGTCCCCACTGACATGCTGTCACCGGTCGACATCAGGCATTTGTAAATTTCTTCGGCCCGAAGGTGACGGCTCTCGGTTTGTGCGGAAGCCAAAACGTCCAATACTTTGATGCGGGACATGGTGACCGTCAGTCCGACTTTTCTCAGCTCTCGTTTTGGTGAAACCATCCTGGAATAAACCCTACCCATACCCAGGGACCGGCAAGCTCCGGATCTGAATTAACATTGTTTCCATTACAGGTAACGAACGAGGCCGATAAAAATTCAAGAAAACTGCAGGATCTCGCTGACTCTCATATCGCCAATACGGTTAACAACCAATCCTCTTTGTTTGCGGCGCGCCCCTGGGGAATAACGCAGCATTCCCCCGTACCGATTGATAGCGGACAAGTGTGATGGCCTTGTGTTCCAAGACAGTGTTCTCGACTTATTGCGTTGTGCTGGCGATTGGCATTGCCTCAAGCCATGCCGTGGCCAATGAACAAGCGCCAGCCAGCATCGATGAGCGCGCCCGCCTGGCGGCCATACTACGCCAGCTAAATACTGTTGAACGTCTGGTAGCCCGCCGAAGCGAGTCCGTGCGACCTGATGCGGCGCGCTACTACTTTGATTACCCCCGACTACTTGAGGATATCGACAGCATTCGTCGGGGTATTGACGCGTATCTGGTACCAGAACGGGCACAACCCCGGGAACCAGCACGCTTGATCGGCGATTACCAACGCGAATCGGTGCCCATGCCATGAGCCTGTCCGCCGACCAAGTCACGGCCTTTCAGGCCAATGCCGGTTACTCACCCGACACCATGGCCACCGTGCTTATCAGCGCGGTCTTTGCCGTTTTGCTGCTGTGGGGAGTCTGGGCACTGCGCACCGCGTATGTGGGCTGGGCCGAACACAGCATCAACCAACGTCAGTTCCTCGCCGTGGCGATACGGTTTGTCGCCATGTATGTGATGCTGACGTTCCTTTTACTTTCCTGACCGTTTGAAAGGTGTTGCCATGACACAACGAGCTTTCTCTTTTTTTCCCCTCCCGGTCGGCAATCTGCTGGCCGCCATGCTACCGCTGCCGGTATTCGCGCAGTTGCCCACCATGGAAGATCCCTCCCGTGGTGCCGGCAGCGGCATCATGGAAACCCTGCAGAATTACGGCTACGACATTGTGATGCTGATTGCCCTGCTGGTGGTGGCCTCCATGTTTGTCGGGGTCTGCTACCACGCCTACACCCGCTATGCGGAAATTCATACCGGCCGTGCCACTTGGGGACAGTTCGGATTGACCGTGGCGGTGGGAGCGATTCTGCTGGTTGTGGGTATCTGGCTGCTCACCGAAGCCACCGGCATTCTGTAGAGCAGAACGATGTCCCCCGACCTGGCCAACAAGGAGGATGGCACCATCCTTTTTCTGCCTCATCGCCTGAATCGCCAGCCGGTGGTGGTTCGCGGCCTGACCGCCGATGAGCTTTGGCTTTGCGCGGGTGGCTCGGCAGCCATCGGCCTGACATTGGGCCTGCCGCTGGCCTGGCTGTTCGGCAGTATCGCCGTGGTCCCCAGTTTGATTGTCGGTACCAGCGCCATTGGGATCTTTTCCTGTGGCGGTGTGTTGCGACGACTGAAACGGGGCCGGCCCGAAACCTGGCTGTACCGTCAACTGCAGTGGCATCTGGCCCTGCGCTACCCACTGCTGGGCGATCACTTGGGAGCCAGAGACCTGATAACCCGCACCGGTTACTGGGCCACACGCCGCACCCCGAGACGGAGTACGCCATGAGCCGGTTCAAAAACGAAGTGACCCACCTCCGCGCCCATGTCAACACCCTGCGCCTTGGGCTCGCCGCCCTGTTCGTCCTCGCCATGGGACTGGGTGCTGGCTGGTGGAGTGCACCGCGCGACCTGACCATCCATATCCCCCCGGACCTGCGTTCGGGCAGCGTGCGCAAATGGTGGGAGGTGCCGCCCGCCTCGGTGTATGCCTTCACTTTTTATATCTTTCAGCAGCTCAATCGTTGGCCCAGCAACGGCGAGAAGGATTACCTCCGAAATATACACACCTTGTCCGCCTACCTAACCCCCAACTGTCGAGTGTTCTTGCAACAGGACTACGAGGAACGCCGTCAGGCTGGCGAACTTCGGCAACGGGTACGCGGTCTCTACGAAATCCCCGGGCGTGGCTATGGCGACAACCCCGGCGCCCGCGTCGAAGCCATCTCGAACCGGGATTGGATCGTCACGCTGGATATCGCCATCGATGAGTACTACGGCTCGGAACAGGTCAAGCGCGCCCTGGTGCGCTTCCCCCTGAAAGTACTGCGCAGCGATGTCGATCCGGAGCGAAACCCCTTCGGCTTGGTACTGGACTGCTATAGCGAAACACCCCAGCGGATTATGCCGCCGGGCACCGGCTCCCAGGACAAGCCAGATACGAGCCCTCCGCCGGGAGACACACCATGAACCGGTCGAACCGCCTGGCGTCAGGCTGCTTCTGGCTGATCCTCACACTCGCTGGCAACAGCCACGCCGTGGAGATCCTGCATTGGCAGCGCCTGCCCCTTACCGTTCCTCTGCACGTTGATGAAGAGCGGGTTATCTTCGTCAACCGCGCTGTGCGGGTGGGAGTACCCGCCTCACTGAATTCACGCCTGCGGGTACAAAGTGCGGGCGGCGCGATCTACCTACGAGCGAATGAACCCCTGGAAGCCACCCGGCTGCAACTACAGGATACCGACACGGGCGATCTGATTCTGCTCGATGTGGTGGCCACCCCGGCCGATGACAACGAGGCCCCGCTCGAGCCCGTTCGCATCATGACCGACTCTGCCGGAGGCAGCGATTCCGCCTCCCCTGCCGATGCGGGTGATATCCAGAACAAACGCCGCAATACTCCGATCCCCGTGGCCTTGACCCGTTATGCCGCACAAAGTCTGTATGCCCCGCTGCGCACGGTGGAACCCGTGCCAGGACTATCCCGGGTCACTCTCAGCAACTCACTGAAACTGGACAACCTGGCACCCGTTTTGCCCCTGCGTGCCAGAGCCCTGGCAGCCTGGCGATTGGATAACTATTGGCTCACCGCGGTCCTGCTAACCAATACCACCGATCACTGGCTGGCGTTAGATCCCCGTATATTGCAGGGTGATTTCGTAGCGGCGACGTTTCAGCATACGACGCTGGGTCCCCGCGGCGAGCCCACCGATACCACCGTCCTGTACCTGGTGACCCGGGGGCACGGCCTGGTGAACGCCCTGTTGCCGATGATCAGCCCGGTGGATGCGGCCACCAACCTGCCCGGAGGACAGGGAGCCGACAATGCGGAGTAATGGCCTGCTCAAATGGTTGATGATTCCGCTGGTGTGCCTGCTGGTCTTTGTCGGCCTGCGGCTGTCGTCCGACCAACAGCCGTCGCCAAGAACCGCGGATCGGCCCGGTAACCCGCTGACCCCCGAGGAAATGCAAGCCCTTGGCATCGAGGGGGACACCCCGCGGGACACCGTCGCCACACTGGTGGCTCAGGTCAAACAGCTGCGCGGTGAGCTGCAAACTGCGCTGGACGACAACGAGCGCCAGGCCGAGGAAAACCGCCGCCTGCGCCAACGGGAAAGCACCATTGATCAACGGGTTCAGAGGGCGCTGGCGGAGGAGCGAAGCCGCTTTCAGCAGACCCGCAATGAAGTTGCCTCCGACACCCGGCAAACCCGAAGCCTGCTCAACGACCTTGAGCGTCGGCTCGACGATTTGGGCGGTACGGAATTGCCGGTCGGGTTGGGACTGGAGGGTGGCGACATACCGGCAGTGAGCGGTATTCGCTGGATTGAACCGGACGATCAACCACCATCGGAGAGCGCGGAAGAAACCACCGGAGGAAACCACCTGGGCATCACCAGCCCCTTCGCCTCGGCACCATCGGCTTCAAGGGCAGCGTCTGGGCCAACCGATACGGAATCAAAAACGCCGGTTATTAATGTTGCCGAACCTGTCTACACCGTCCCCGCCAACGCCACCTTGATGGGATCGATTTCGATGACCGCGTTGATCGGTCGCATTCCCATCGACGGTACCGTCAATGACCCCTACCCTTTCAAAGTCCTGATCGGCCCGGACAACCTGACCGCCAACGGCATTGATCTGCCGGAGGTGACCGGCGCAGTGGTCAGTGGTACTGCCTCGGGGGACTGGACTCTCTCCTGCGTGCGCGGCCAGATTCAGTCCATTACCTTTGTCTTCCAGGACGGCTCCATCCGTACCGTCCCGGAGATCACGACGGATGAGAACCGCACGGCAGGCAATCGCAATACCCTGGGCTGGATCAGCGATCCCTACGGGATTCCTTGCGTCAGTGGTGACCGGCGCAGTAATGCCCAGCAATACCTGAGCTCCCGCGCGTTGATCACCGCTGCGGGCGCTGGGGCCGCCTCGTTTATCGACTCGGACAGCGGCAATGTCGCCTACGTCAGCAACAGCAACGGGACGCTGGGCACGGTCGGCATCTCGGGGGATGAAGCCATGGGCCGTATTCTTGCCGGCGGGGTGCAGGATATGTCCGCCTGGGTCAACAAGCTGTATGGCGAAGCTTTTGCCGCGGTCTATGTCCCGCCCGGTGCCGATGTCGCTGTGCATATTGAAAAACCCCTTGAGATCGACTTCGACCCCAACGGTCGCCGTGTCAACCATCGCCTGGGAGGTGCCGACCATGTGTCACCGCTGGACTAACACTGCCATCTGCCTGGTCGCCACCGCGCTCCTGGCCGGCTGTGCCACCCACAAGGAAGCGCTGCTGCCGCACAACGGCGAATCCATGTTGGACATCTGGCAGCGGGGAACCGGTGGCAGCCCTGGCCAAAGCCAATTAACGCAGCAACTGCTGGAAGCCCGGCTGGTGTTGCGCCGGCCGTTGAGGGGCACAGAACTGGAAAATCCATCGGTGCATGCGCTCTATACCCGCACCGCGGAGAACGAGATCAAAAGCCAGTTTCACCGCCTCCCCAATCCCGACCTGGTGATGTATGTCTTTCCCCACCTGGCCGGTTCGGAGCCGGTACCTGTGCCCGGCTACAGCACGGTCTTCCCGTTTTACCGGCAGGTGCAGTACGCCCTACCGGGAGAACGGGTAGAGGATTACTGATGGACTGGCGGTTACCCTGGCAACAGAGGGCGGCACCCGCCGAAGCTGGCCATTCCGGGAGCGATGCCTGGCAGCGTCATGTGGGCCGCCTGGCCGCTGCGGGAATACCCGAACCCGGTACCGGCGAGGCGGCAACAGATCGCACAGCCACCCGAGCCGACGAAGCCACCCTGTACCACGTCAACCCCTCCTTTGCCGATCTCCTGCCCTGGGCGGAATACCTGCCCGATGCCCGCTGTATGCTGCTGGAGGACGGACGGTCCGTGGCGGCATTCTACGAACTCACCCCCATCGGTACCGAAGGACGGGATAACGCCTGGTTGTGGCAGGCCCGTGACGCCCTGGAAAATGCCCTGCAAGACAGTTTCGACGAACTCGACGACAACCCCTGGGTGGTGCAACTGTACGCCCAGGACGAAACCCACTGGGATCGCTACCTGACGTCACTGCGGCGTTATTTCCACCCCCGCGCGCAGGGCACCGCGTTCAGCGATTTCTATCTCCGTTTTTTCACCCACCACTTGGAAGCCATCGCCAAGCCCGGCGGACTGTTTACCGATGAGACCGTGACCCGGTTGCCCTGGCGCGGCCAGACCCGTCGGGTTCGGCTGGTGGTCTACCGGCGCGCCGGCGCCGCCCGGCGGACACTGTCACCGGAACAGGCCCTGACGATCACCTGCAACCGGCTGGAGGGAGGCCTGCACAATGCCGGGGTTCGTGCGCACCGCCAGTCCGCCGCCGACATCCACGATTGGCTACTGCGCTGGTTCAACCCGCAACCGGATTTTTTGGGGGACTCCCTCGCCGACCGCGAGCGTTTTTACCAGCTCGCGGGCTATCCCGAAGAGGGAGAGAGCGATGAGATCGAATTGGCCAGTGGTCGGGATTTCGCACAACGACTGTTCTTCGAACAACCCCGATCGGATATCGACAACGGTTTGTGGTGGTTCAACAGGATGCCCCACCGGGTCGTTACCCTGGATCGCTTGCGTATGCCCCCCGCAACGGGTCATCTAACCGGGGAGACCCGCAAAGGCGGCGATGCGATCAATGCGCTGTTCGACCAGATGCCGGAGGACACCATCCTCTGCCTGACCCTGGTGGCCACACCGCAAGACAGCCTGGAATCCCGCCTCAATCATCTGGGCCGCAAGGCCGTGGGCGATACCCTGTCTTCGGAGCATACCCGGCAGGATGTGCAGCAGGCGCGGACCATTATTGGCCGGGCCCACAAACTCTACCAGGGGGCGATGGCTTTCTATCTCCGCGGACGGGACCAAGCCGAACTCGAGGCCCGTGGAGTGCAGCTCAACAACGTCATGCTCAATGCGGGACTGCAGCCGGTGCGGGAGGAGGACGAGGTCGCCCCCCTCAACAGTTATCTGCGCTGGCTGCCCGCGGTGTTCAACCCCGCCCAGGACAAACGCCAGTGGTATACCCAACTGATGTTTGCCCAGCACGCCGCCAATCTGGTGCCGCTCTGGGGCCGCGGCCAGGGTACCGGCCACCCCGGCATCACTTTCTTCAATCGCGGCGGCGAAACCGTCACCTTCGACCCACTGAACCGGCTGGATCGACAGATGAACGCCCACCTGTTTCTTTTCGGCCCCACCGGTTCGGGTAAAAGTGCGACGCTGAACAATATCCTGAACCAGGTGACCGCCATTTACCGGCCACGGCTGTTTATCGTCGAGGCCGGCAATTCCTTCGGACTGTTTGGCGACTTCGCCCAACGCCTGGGACTTTCCGTCCACCGGGTCAAACTCGCGCCCGGCGCCGGCGTGAGTCTGGCGCCCTTTGTAGATGCCAAGCGCCTGGTCGACACGCCCAGCCAGGTCTGGACCCTGGACGCGGATGCCATTGACGACAACCGGAACACCGATAACGACCAGGGTGATGAACAGCGGGATGTACTGGGCGAATTGGAAATCACCGCCCGGCTGATGATTACCGGGGGCGAGGACAAGGAGGAGGCGCGAATGACCCGCGCCGACCGCAGCCTGATCCGCCAGTGCATTCTGGATGCCGCCCACCGTTGCGCCACTGATGGGCGACCCGTGCTGACGGAGGATGTACGCGATGCCCTGCGGGAACGCAGCCGGGGCACCGCATTACCCGAAATCCGGCAGGCTCGCTTACTGGAAATGGCCGACGCGCTGGAACTGTTTTGCCAGGGCATCGATGGCCAGATGTTCAACCGCCCCGGCACCCCCTGGCCCGAGGCGGACATCACCATTGTGGATCTGGCCACCTTCGCCCGCGAAGGCTACAACGCCCAGCTCTCCATCGCCTATATCTCACTAATCAATACCGTCAACAACATCGCCGAGCGGGATCAGTTTCTGGGGCGTCCCATCATCAACGTGACCGACGAAGGCCATATCATTACCAAGAACCCGCTCCTCGCACCCTATGTGGTAAAGATCACCAAGATGTGGCGGAAGCTGGGCGCCTGGTTCTGGCTGGCGACCCAAAATCTGGACGACCTGCCGAAAGAAGCCGAAACCATGCTCAACATGATCGAGTGGTGGATCTGCCTGTCGATGCCCCCGGACGAGGTCGAGAAAATCGCCCGCTTCCGCGAACTCACCCCCTCCCAGAAAGCGCTGATGCTGTCCGCCCGCAAGGAAGCTGGCAAGTTTTCGGAAGGCGTGATCCTGTCCAAATCCATGGAGCTCCTGTTTCGGGCGGTGCCACCCAGCCTGTACCTGGCCATGGCGATGACCGAACCGGAGGAGAAGGCCGAACGCTACCAACTGATGCAGGCACACGGCATCAGTGAACTGGACGCCGCCCTGCGGGTGGCGAAAAAAATTGACGAGGCTCGGGGCATCGCCCCATTGCCCCTGGATGACCTGACACCGAATGCCGGCTGACTCTGGTCAGCGACATGCCAAACAGCCGCGATCTGCAAGGCTGTGATGCGGACACACCGCATTGATCAACCCCGCTCGCACCGCATCCGATCCAGCGAGCGACTACTGCTCAAGCGGTAGTGGATGCCATTGATCCCATGTCCCGGAGGGCCCAGCCCTTTGGGAGGGAACCCTCCATCACTTTTCCGGAGGTTCCCATGACCACATCCTTAGCAATCACTGATCCCATTGACGCAACACCCCATTGTTTATCCGACACCCGTCGGCGGGAAGAGCGCATCATTGAGCAAGCCATTGCCCTACTGGAACAACGCCTGTTCCAACGGGAGACCGCACTGCAGAATCCCAACGCGGTGCGGGAGTACCTGCGCCTTAAACTGGCCGGCAAGCCCCACGAGGTCTTTGCCGCCATCTTCCTCGACACGCAACATCGGGTGATCGCCTTTGAATGCCTGTTCACCGGCACCCTCGACGGGGCTTCCGTGTATCCTCGCGAGGTACTCAAGCGCACACTTCTGTTGAACGCCGGTGCGTTGATCCTGGCCCACAATCATCCGTCGGGAGTCTGCGAGCCCAGCAGTGCCGACAGAGCCATCACCACACGACTGAAGGAAGCCCTGGCTTACATTGATGTGCGGGTGCTGGATCATTTTATCATTGGTGACGGTGTGCCCTTCTCGTTTGCCGAGTCGGGTTTGCTTTGACATCGACTATTCAATACTCGTTGATTAATCCAACGTCTACCATTCTCGGAACCGGGGCAACCTGTTATTCAAGTTGCCCAGGTATAGAATGTCCGGTTGCGTATGGACTACGAAATCACCAGACGCCAAGGTTGCCCATCAATTACAGTAACAGCCTTATCGATTATTTGAGAATACGCGGTTTTTCTCATTACTTCCTGAATGATTCATCTACCTGAGCCGAAAACCACCGGATCAGAAAAACGACCCGCATTAAGGAACGCTTAACTTCGCTCGCAACTTCCAATCAGCGAAAAGATACCCAATCTCCAAAGCTCATTACATCCTGATACTACGCAGACCATCTCAAGCGCTTTCATTGCGCACCAATGATACTATCGTGCCCTCGAAAAACAGCAGGAACAGCTTTAAATGCGCGAACAACTGGAGCGATATCAGGTCTGGCTTTACCTGGTTGCCATCCTGGCCGGCATGGCCATCGGCTGGATGTCACCAGAGCAGACCCGTCATTGGGAAGCGCTGCTTTGGCCCGCACTGGGCGTTCTCCTGTACACCACTTTCACTCAGGTGCCACTGATACACCTCAGGTCGGCATTTCGTGATCGCCGCTTTCTGGCCGCTTTGCTGACGGGCAATTTTATCCTGATACCGGTGGTCGTTGGTCTTCTGTTGTGGCTGTTACCGGATGATCCCGCGATTCGTCTCGGCGTGCTGCTGGTACTGCTGGTACCCTGTACGGACTGGTTTATCAGTTTTACCCATCTCGGTGGTGGGGACGGTGCCCGGGCCATCGCGGCCGCGCCGATCCTTCTGCTGGTCCAGCTCATTTTGCTACCCATTTATATCTGGCTCTTCATGGGCAATATCGCCATTGAGCTGGCGGTTGGCAGCCACTTGCTGCCAGCCTTCTTCGGATTGATTGTCACCCCGCTGATCCTGGCCTGGTTAACCGAACGGTTGACGGAAAAACACCCGCGCGCGCAAACACTGGTGGACTGGCTTGGGTGGCTGCCCGTGCCGTTGCTGGCATTGGTGGTGTTTCTAATTGCCGGCTCCCAGGTCAGCCTGGTGATCGACAATGGCGCCCTGCTGTGGTCGGCGCTTGTGGTTTTTGTGCTTTACCTGGTTGCGGCCGCCATTATCGGCAAGGGGCTCAGTGAGCTATTCGGGTTCACATCCACAATCGGCCGCACCCTCACCTTCAGTCTCGGCACCCGCAATTCCTTCGTCATGCTGCCGCTGGCGCTGTCACTACCGGAGCCCTGGCGTGCCGCCGTCATCGTCATCGTCTTCCAATCCCTGGTCGAGTTGTTCGGCATGGTGGCGTTTCTACGCTGGCTGCCGCGCCTGATCAGGAATGCTGACTGAGCCGGGAACGCAGCCTTACCCGGCGCAACAGGACAATTGAGTCACGTCCTTGGTAAAAGTCTGGGCGCAGAGCCTGAGCCCTTCCACCATGGTCAGGTAGGGAAACAGCTCTTCAGCCAATTCCTGCACGGTCATATTGGCCCGCATCGCCATTACTGCCGTCTGGATCAGTTCTCCAGCCTCGGCGGCAACTGCCTGCACTCCCAGCAGCCGCCCTGAGTCGCGCTCGGCCACCATCTTGATAAAGCCGGCGGTGTCGAAATTCACCAAGGCGCGCGGCACGCTGTCCAAACTGAGCACGCGAGTATCGACCAGTAAGCCCTGTGTGGTCGCCCGCTCTTCCGTCAAGCCAACGGTAGCCACCTGCGGATCGGTAAAAATCACCGCCGGCATGGCACCGAGATCGAGCATGGCCTCTCCACCGGTCATGTTGACCCCGGCTCGGCTGCCTCCGGCGGCGGCCACATAGACGAACTGCGGTTGGCCGGTGCAATCGCCTGCCGCATAGATACCCGGCACGTTGGTTTGCATTCGCTCATCCACCTGAATCGCACCACGCACTGTCTTTACGCCGATCTGTTCCAGGTTCAACCGTTCGGTATTGGGTGTGCGCCCGGTGGCGATCAACAACTGCTCTGCTCGCAGTTTACCCGCGTTGGTGTCCAGTATGAACTCGCCATCGGCGTAATCGACCCGGTTGGCCTGGATCCGCAGCAATACCCGAATGCCTTCCTGCTCAAATGCCTTCCGAATGGCATCGCCTACAGCCGGATCGTCACGGGAAAGCAGTCGGCTACGCGCCAGGATGGTTACCTGACTGCCCAGCCGCGCAAAGGCCTGGGCAAGCTCCAATGCCACCGCCGCCCCCCCTATCACCAACAGTTGCTTCGGAATGACGGGAAGCGACAAGGCGGAGGTGGAAGTCAGGTACGGCGTATCGGCCAACCCGGGAATGGGTGGGATCGTCGGCCGCGCACCCGTGCCGATAAATGCCCGATCAAATTTGAGTCGCCGCACTCCGCCCTCCGGGGTGGTGACGGCGAGCACATTGGCCGTCACGAATCGCGCCTCTCCCTGGATCAGGGTAATGGCCGGGTTGTCACGTAGAATACGGGCATATTTAGCCTCGCGCAGCGCTTCTACCAGGCCCCGTTGTTGTTCCAACAGTCTGGCACGATCTACGAGCGGTGCCCGGGCGCCGAGCCCATCGTCAAAGGGGCTATTGCGTCGAAGGTGAGCGATATGCGCCCCTCGGATCATGGTTTTCGACGGTACGCATCCGGTATTCACGCAGGTGCCACCAAGGGTGCCTCGCTCGACCACGGTTACCCGGGCGCCGCGTTCCACCGCTTTCAGTGCCATAGCCATAGCGGCACCGCCGGTACCGATGACAGCAATGTGAATCGCTTGCGCTTCACTCATGACAGTTTCCTATCCGAAAATTACCCTACAATCTCATTACTTCTGATCCGTCGCGCTTTGTTTGAGAGTAGATGGATAACCGGCGTTGGCCGTGGCCTCCGTCAACGCAGTGACCGAGGTTTGCGTGTCCTCGAAGGTGACCCTGGCTTCGCGCCGCTCGAAGCTGACATCGACATCCCTGACACCGTCAACCCGATTGAGCGCGGTCTTGACGGTGATCGGGCAGGCGGAACAGGTCATACCGGGCACATCCAGCGTGACGGTCTGCTCCTCGCC
This sequence comes from uncultured Gammaproteobacteria bacterium, assembly GCA_913058345.1. Taxonomy (GTDB): domain Bacteria; phylum Pseudomonadota; class Gammaproteobacteria; order Pseudomonadales; family Porticoccaceae; genus Reddybacter. The sequence goes on along the minus strand of CAJXQR010000005.1, from coordinate 16,635 downwards.
CCAGAGGGGCAGACTGAACAGGGCAAACAGTGAACTTGCAAGCAAGAACTTTTTCATTTCTGGTCTCTCAATAAAACAGGGGTAGGACATAGGGGAACACCGCGGCGATGGCGATCAGTAACGCTACGAACCAGAAGGCGGCTTTGTAAGCGCCACGCACCCTGGGTGCAGCGCACACATCGCCGGGTTCACAAGCCCTGGCCGGCCGGTATATCTGGCGCCAGGCCAACACCATGGCCACCAAGGCGGCCGCCAGAAACCAGGGGCGGTAGGGTTCCAATGCGGTTAAATTGCCGATCCAGGCGCCGGAAAACCCCAGCACCACCAACACCAACGGTCCCGTGCAACAGGCAGAGGCCAGCAAGGCTGCGACACCCCCGGCAAGCAGCGAACCGCGTCCCGGTTTGGATTCAGGCATGGGCAAACCTCCTGTTGTTTTATTCACCACTGTGGCAAGCTTACCTCCGTAGTTGACTACGGAGTCAAGCATCGTGTCCGGTTCTAAATCCACCTCCATGACCATCGGCAGTCTGGCCAAGGCCGCAGAGATAAACGTCGAAACCATTCGCTACTACCAACGGCTGGGGCTGATGACGGAGCCGAAAAAGCCCTTAGGCGGGATTCGCCGCTACGACGACGTCGCGCTGGCACGGCTTCGATTCATCCGCAGGGCGCGATGGCTGGGATTCAGCCTGGAGGAGATCGGAGAACTGCTGAAACTCGAAGACGGCACCCATTGCGACGAGGCCAAAGCACTGGGCGAGCGCAAGCTGGGCAACGTGCGAGACAAGATCCGCAGTCTTCAGCAAATTGAAGGCGTGCTCGACCAACTCGTCGAGGAGTGCTGTACCCAGAAGGACAGTGTCACCTGCCCGCTGATCGCATCCCTCCACGAGGGGTTTGAAACAGTTGCTCAATGATGGAGATGCCGGGCAATCGATTACCAAAACTACTGGAATGGCATGTGCCAAGTCCAAAGACAGTAAAAATGCGCTAGCCACCCAGTAAACGGCGCAAGTATATTTGGCCTGGGCGATTCAGCTCATCAGACTCTATGCCCGTAGCCGTTCACTCAAATTCTGGGAGGAACGCTGATCCTATGGCGGTCCATCCAGAACTTGACAACCACAAGGCTCCCCAGCATCGTCAATACCAACCCTACCAGGGTCATTATTAATTGATAAACGATGCCGCCGACCTTGGCGGCGTGGACCGGGTAGACGAGATTATTCACCCGGACCCCCAGGGGCATTGTAAGCGCGTCCTTCGACTCGATGAGATCGCCGGTCTGCGGATCAAACCAGAGTAGCGTCCGTCCATTGGGCAGCCACTCTACCGGCTGCTTCATTCTCAGCCCTACGAGATCACCGGTAGTCTGCGGTATCGAAATCAGGCGCAGGCTCGCGTCTGGAAACGCTTGTTGTGCCCGGGTGATAATGTTTGCCCAGTCAATGTCTGCGAAATCACTCCCGGAAACAGCTGGAGGCGCGACGGCGGCCTGCATCTCGTCAACGGAAGAAAACGGCGATAACAGCCACAGCGCCACCGGGCGCCAGGCCATCATCAGGCCCGTGAGCATTACCACTATCAATAACGGCGAAAACAGCGCGCCAAGGTTGCGGTGGTGTCTGGCCAGATCCCGCCGGGAAAACGACGTTGGCCACAGGCGCCAGGAAAAGTGCCGCCGGGTTCGCCACCAAAGGAAAAGTCCACTCAAGGTAAAAAACAGGCCCAGTAACGCCAGCAACCCACCCAGGGTTGTTCCGTTGGGCCCCAGCAAAAGATCGTGGTGTAAATCAAACAGCCACAACTCCAGTCGCTCCAGTCGGGATGCCCAGTGGGTTATGACATTGCCCAGGTTATCACTGTAAAAGCCGGTCTGCCGTCCGGTGGAAACCAGATTGACAGCAAGCTCAGGACTGGAAAACACAACATACCTGGCTTCGCCGTCGCTCTCCTGCAACGCCCGTTCCACAATTCGGGGGAGACTCTCAACTCCCGTTGCGGGAACCCCGGCTTCATCTGCCAGGGTCCAGCGCAACCACTGGTTTTTCCAAACCAGTAGTGCGCCGGAAAGCCCGAAGAGGGAGAGAGCCAGCCCGAATACAGCTCCAACCCATCGATGAAGGGTCAGCAACGTTCTCACTTAGAATGTTTTCTGCCACCCCAGACTGACGGCCCGCCCACGGCCGGCGAAATAGGTGCTGTTATTCACGTAGGTCAGGGTTTGCGAATAGTAGGTGATGTAATCCTCGTCGAGGAGGTTTTCGATGCCGAGGGTAAAGTTCCCCAGGCTTGCATCCCGGTATGAAACTACTGCATCCACTACGCTGTAACCGTCGAAATCGTGCTGAGGCAGGCCGCCGTCGAAATCCCGATCCAACAGTTTTGAGTATTGCAAACGGCCGTGCCAGTTGGCAGCGAGGGGGGCTTCAACATAGATATTGATACGATCCGGCGCGATATTGCGGCCATCCAGATCCTTGTCCACTGAACCGTCGCCGTCGCTGTCGAAACGGCCTTCCAACTTGCTGTAGGCGATTCCAGTGCTGACGCCTGAGTCGAAGTGGTAAGCGGCTGATACTTCGAGTCCCTCAATTTCGGTTTTTTGCCGGGTGATTTGACCGACACCGTCTACCACCAGGATGCGAGACCCCAGGTCTGAATCCGACCAGAAATAACTGGCCGCTATGTCCAACCCACCCCGGCGGTAATTGATGCCGGTTTCCAGGTTGTCAGCCACGACGGGTTGTAGGTCGACCAGTTCGTCAATGGTTTGCCCCGGGATATTTACACCCCGTAGGATCAACCCGGCGTCGGGCATGGTAAAACCTTCCGCGTAGGAGACAAAAACCGTCAGGTCTTCCGTCACGTCAAAAACGATGCCCGCATTGCCCAGCAGCTCTTCAAAGCTCGGCTCGCCACCCTCAACAAACGTGTTGTTGGCCCCGGCAACGGTGGTGAAATCCGGTACTTCCAGTTCAACATTTTCGAAGCGACCACCGAATGACAGACGCAGGCGGTCGTCCACCAGGCGCTGCTCCAGCTGCACAAAGGGCGCCCAACCCTTGTAGATCATTTCCGGCACCCACAAACGGTCCGTTTGCGCCAGTTCCTGATAGGTCTTGTCGCGCAGATAATCGACACCCACCGCCACTTGCAGTCCATTCCAGAAGGTGTTGTCGCGAACAAAGGTCAGCTTGGTGCCGTATTTCTCCGAACTGAGGGCGGACTGGTCAAACAGGGTACCCGCCGGAGCGATGGCCGGGTCCTGGAACGCGGGGAACGTGCCACCGCCGTACAGGGCATAGAAGTCATAGTAGAAACCCTGCAGGGTCAATTCGCCCCCAAACAGGTTGGCGTGACTGTAGGCCACAGACAGGTTCAGGGCCTCGTTGTAGGTGGGATCACCCTCACCCTTTCCGCTCTCGGAGGTGGCTGGAATACCGGCAAGTGCATCTCCATCAACCACGCGGTAATCACCATCACCGTCCAGGTCGAAATAATTGCCTGTCACCTCAATGCGCTGGTATTCGTCCAGATCCATCCCGGCCTTGGTGAAAATGTTCCAGGTTCGGCTATCCATGGTGTCACCCTGGATAGGGTCGACTGCTATGGGATCACCGTTGCCGTCGTAGTACAGGTCCTGGACATCGTGAGCGACGCCAAAAACCACATCCGTATTGTCGAATTTCTTGCCCAACAACCCGGATAGCTTGTAATGAAAGCCATCGGCTTCGAAGTTATCACTGGTCAGTCTCGTTGCTATCTTTTGAAGCAAATCACCACTTTCCGGCGCATCAACGGTCACGTAATTGATGACACCGCCGGTGGCGCCCACCCCCTGAATGGCATTGGCGCCGTAAATGACCTCGACACGGTCGATAAAGGCGGGATCAATCGTAAAACCACTGCGCTCGCCGTTGCGCAGCGGTGTTGACTGCGGGATACCGTCGGCCATGTAAAGGGGTGTTCTGCCCCGCAACGTCACGCCATTACTGGTCATTTTCTGGTGTGCGGGCGTCAGGCTGGGGACAGCAAAGCTAAGCCCGTCGAGCAGACTGGTACTGGTGGCCAGCTGTGCCTCCAGGGCTTCCCGGTCAATCACTTTTACCGTGTTAGGTATGGCCGTAATCGGTTTATTGGTTCTGCTGGCGGATACGATCACTTCTTCCACTTTATTGACGTCGGCAAAGACGCCGCTCGCAGCCAGGGTGTTGCATGCCGTAAAAATATAGGCGGCAGGTTTTCTCCAATTCATGCGTGTTCCCGTTTTTCAAAGTCAGAATGTTTTGAGTCGACAGCCCGGGGAGTGACCGGGACGGATCGGCGCCATAATAAATGATATTAATTCTTATTTGCAATATGAATAAGAATTAATATCATTTGATCAGATGACTTGTCGGATAAAGGGAATAGAGTGAAATGGGAAATAGAAGTGCGAATTTGAGGTTGCAGAAGCACAAGGTGATACTTAACAGATCAGCTGCTAAAAGCAGCTTAACCCTCTACTTATCGGGCCCGTTATAAGTGGGGAGATTACCGCTAGATTTGTCTCAGATGTATTGAATCTGCACGACTAAGTTGACCGAACCTTGATTTATGGTAGACTTCTGCTCTCTTCACACAGGGGTCACTTGATAACCGAATGGCAAAAAACTGGACGCTAATACTGTTTGCGGTCTTGATGGTAGTGCAATCACTATCCATCGCCGCTGATGTATTGCCCATCCATTCGGATCACCAACCCCATGAGTTGGCGGATATGTCCGGGGGAGACGGTTCAACCCAAGCGACAGACCCGTCACCGGGATCAGACCACAACACACCGCCCGGCCATTGCCACTCCTGCCATTGCCATGGCTCTCATATGCTGCTGTCCATGCCGCTGCCCACGCTGCCGACTGCCTCATCTAACCAGGTCACACTACGCTATACCGTCGACCACCCCTCTCCCCACATCGCTGCGATACTCCGACCGCCCATAGCCTAACCTCACTTTCCGGTCATCGACCGGCACCAGGATTTTTCAAAAATCTTTACGTGAGGTAATTCATGTCCATGCTATTCCGTTTGCGTCCGGATTCAGGCCGAAGCCTGATAATCCGGACAACGCGCCTGCTGATTTGCGGCGCGCTGCTAAGCCTGTCCGGGCTTATCCAGGCCGCCGACCGCGACCCGACAACACTGACCCTACCCGAGGCCTTCGCCCGGGTGCTAAATGACAACCCCGAATTGGCGATCTATCCCTACGATATTCGCGCGGCCGAGGCGCGGGCTCTCCAGGCCGGGTTTCGACCCAACCCACAGGTCTCCCTCGAGGTCGAGAATATTGCCGGCAATGGCGAGTTCTCGGGCACCGATGCCATGGAAACCACCCTGGCGCTCAGCCAAATCATAGAGATGGGCGGCAAGCGCCCTCTGCGCCGGGATGTCGGCCAGTGGCGTCGCCAAACCGTCGAGCGCGATTACGAACTGGCCCGCCTCGACGCACTGTCGGCGGCGGCCAGCCGCTACCTGGAGGTGGCACAAACCCAGCGCCTACTGGCCTTTGCCCGGCAAGTCGTGGAGTTTACCAGCACCGCAGAAAACGTCGCGCAAAGGCGGTTTGACGCAGGCAGCGCCAGTCGGGCGGAACTGAGCCGTGCCCGCACGGATCTGATGCAGGCCAAGCTGGCGGTGAGCAATCTCACCGTGCGCCTGGGCAATACCAAGCGGCGCCTGGCGAGTCTATGGGGCGAAACCTCGGCGGATTTTACCGGCGTCGAGGCCGAACTCTTTGCCTTGGCGCCGACGCCTGAGTTTGTCAGCATCCAACGACAGTTGGAACAGGCGCCGCAGCTGCAACGGTTTATGACCCTGGAAAGACTGCGTAAGGCCGAACTGGACCTGGCGATTGCCCGGGGCCGACAGGACATCGAAGTCGGCGCGGGCATCAGACGGGTCGAAGGCACCGGCGATACGGGTGTGGTTTTTTCGTTTTCCATGCCTCTTGGCGTCTCTAACCGCAACCAGGGCGACATCAGGGCCGCGCGGGAGGATCTGGCGAAACTGGATCTCGAAGAGAAAGCCACCCGGGTGAAGGTTTTTACGGAACTGCGCAATGCCTTCGCCCAACTGGAACAGGCTCGCGAGCGGGTTACCCTGTTACGTGAGCAGATACTGCCCGAGGCACAGCAGGCACTGGCGCTGATTCAGGAAGGCTACGGCGACGGGCGTTTTTCCTATCTGGAACTGGTGGAAGCCCGGCGCCAGTTGCTGTCCTTCGAAACCGAGGCGGTTGCCGCCGCCACCGATTTTCACCAAACCCTTATCACCCTGGAGACCTTGACCGGCCAGCCGCTCACGGGGGAGCGTCAGTCACTCTACCCCACCGGCGCGGCCAATGATTTCCGGTCCAATCTGCGCCTGCCCACGCTGGACAGCATCGATGATAAAGCGTCTCTTTCGCCACAGGATGAATCACAATGAACAAGTTACTGAATTATTTAATGGGCGGCTTGCTGCTTGCTGCCATGGCATCTCAAAGCGCAATCGCCGCCCCATCAGATCAAGGCGCTCACACCGAAGAAGGCGCTCAGCACGCAGATGAAAAGCAACACTCGGAAGAGGAACATGCCGGGGAAGATCACGCTGAAGATGAAGGCGACCATGCCGAAGAAGCCGGTCATGAAGGCCATGAAGACGAAGAGCCCGAGCTGACTTTTAGCGCCGACCTGCTACGGGACTTTGGTGGTGAAATCGACACTGCTGAAGCCGGTGTGATTCGCCAACAGGTCTCGCTGCCCGGCGAGGTGAAACTCAACGAGGAGGCCGTGGCCCATATCACGCCCCGCTTTGCGGCAAAGATCGTCGAGGTACAGGCAAAAACCGGTGACCGGGTCAAGGCCGGCGATGTGCTCGCCGTGGCCGAGAGCTCCGAGACCCTGTCTCGCTTTCAGCTGAAATCCCTGATCGACGGCGTGGTTATCAAACGCCACGTCACCCTGGGAGAACACCTGGCGCCCGACGATACCGCTTTTGTGGTCGCGAACCTGTCCACCCTGTGGGTGGATATTGCCCTCTATCCCAAGCAGGTGCCGCTGGTAAAAACCGGACAGCCGGTGCGAATCACTACCAGCCATGGCCCTGCACCCGTGGAGACCAGCCTGGACTATGTGGCGCCGCTGGTAGACGAGGCCACCCGCACAGGCCTGGCGCGGGTCTTCCTGGCCAATCCTGACAATGATTGGAAGCCGGGAATGTTCATTGAAGGCCAGATTACCCTGGGAGAATTTCCTGCAGAGGTGGTGGCACCTAGAACCGCCGTTATCGACCTGGAGGGCCAACCCACAATATTCGTTCAGCACGACGGCAGCTGGGAACCCCGTCCGGCCAAGCTCGGTCGCGGTGACAGCGACGCGGTGGAGATATTGGCGGGCCTCGACGCGGGTGAACGCTATGTCGCCAAGGGTGGCTTCGTGCTCAAGGCCCAGCTACAGAAAAGTGAATTCGAATCCGGTCACAACCACTAATCGCGGGAGCACAGTATGCATACTCTTATTCGTTTTGCGCTGGAGAACCGACTGTTAGTGGTCGTGATCTCTCTGGCGATGCTTATCGGCGGTTACTTCGCCTATCGCACCCTGCCGGTTGACGCCTACCCGGATATTTCACCGGCGTTGGTGCAGGTCTTTGTGGAAACCGAAGGCCTGGCGCCGGAGGAGGTGGAGAAATACGTCACCTACCCCATCGAAAGCGCCATGAATGGCCTGCCGCAACTGGATCATGTGCGGTCGATCTCCAACTTCGGCTTGTCGGTGGTCAATATCTACTTCGAGGATGGCACCGATATTTACTTCGCCCGCCAGCTGGTGGGGGAACGACTACAGGTGGCCCGGGAGGCTATTCCCGACGGTTTCGGCGAACCGGTGATGGGCCCCATCACGACAGGACTCGGCCAGATTCTGTTCTACGTGCTGGAGGACACCAGCGGGCAATACAGCAACACCGAGTTGCGGGAGATCCAGGACTGGATCGTCAAGTTCAACCTGCAGACGGTAAAGGGCGTTACCGAAGTTCTTTCCATCGGCGGTGAGGTCAAGCAGTTCCAGGTGCGTATCGACCCCGACGCGCTGATCCGCTACGACGTGTCGCTGCCCGACATCAAGGAGCGCATCGAGGCCAACAATGCCAACGCCGGGGCCCAGTTCATCGTCAAAAACGATGAGGAGTACATCGTGCGATCGGTGGGTCTGGCCACGGATCTTGAAGCCCTGCGCAACATTGTGGTGAAAACCATCGACGGTACACCCGTCTACCTGCACCAGTTGGGCGAACTGGACATCGGCGGTGAAATCCGCCGCGGGCTCACCAGCAAGGACGGCGAAGGCGAAGTGGTCGTGGGCATGGTATTGAAGCTCATTGGCAGCAATACCTCCCAGGTGATCGGCGCCGTCAAGGAGGAGCTGGCCACCATCAATGCCAACCTGCCGGAAGGTATCGAGGTGCAGCCCTATTATGACCAGGCGACCCTGGTCAAGGCGGCTGTCAGTACCGTTATCAATGCACTACTGCAAGGCATTATTCTGGTGGCGCTGGTGCTGTTGGCGTTTATGGGCGGGTTCAGACCTAGCCTGGTGGTGGCGCTGTCGATTCCGTTCTCCGTCGGCTTCACCTTTCTCGCCATGAAATTCTTCGACATCTCCGCCAACCTGATGTCGCTGGGCGGGATTGCCATCGCCATCGGCATGATGGTGGATGGTGCGGTGGTCGTGGTGGAGAATATCGACCGAATGTTGCGCGAATCCTCCCCGGACGAATCGCGCCTGCACCTGGTGGCGCGGGCCTGCCAGTCAGTGGCGCGCCCGATTCTGTTTGCCATCAGCATCATCATCATTGTGTTCCTGCCGCTGTTCACCTTGCAGGGGGTGGAAGGGGCGACCTTCCGGCCACTGGCCTATACCGTAGCGGTGGCCATGCTCGGATCCCTGTTCTTTGCCCTGATCGTGGCACCGGTGGCCTCCTCCCTGCTGATGAAGCGCCCCGAGACAGACCCCGACAAACCTCGCAAGGACATTGTCAGTTTGCTGCTAAAAGGCTACCAACCTCTGGTGGAGGCCATGGTGGCACGCCGCTGGATTGCCGTGACCCTAGCGGCAGTGGTCCTGCTCATCGGCGTTGCTGTCGCCCCGCGGCTGGGCTCGGAATTTGTGCCCCGCTTTAATGAAGGGGATTTGCTGATCCGCGCCACCATGGCGCCGTCCATTTCGCTGGAAAAAGCCGAGACGACGATTGGCGTATTCGAGCGGCAATTGATGGCAGCGTTTCCGGAGGTCACCCAGGTGGTGTCGCGCATTGGTCGGGGTGAAGTCGGCGCCCACGCCGATCCGGTGAACAACGCGGAGATTTTTGTCGCTCTCAAGCCCCAGGACCAATGGCAAAGCGCGGAGACGCTGGATGGCTTGTATGCGGCCATGAGCGAGAAATTCGCGGATTTCCCCGGCGCGCAATTCAACTTCACCCAGCCCATTGCTGCCGCTGTGGATGAACTGCTCACCGGCACCAAGGCCGAACTGGCCGCCAAGCTGTTTGGCGATGACCTGGATGTGCTGGTCGAGAAAGCACAGGCTATAGAAAAGGTGATGCGCACCGTGCAGGGCGCTCAGGATGTTCAACGCGACCAAATCGGCGGTACGCCGCAATTGCGCATTTCGTTGAACCGGGAGGCTATTGCCCGTTATGGCCTCAATGTCAGCGACGTGCAGCGCACCCTGAGCGTCGCCGTGGGCGGCAGCGAGGCCGGACAGGTGTTCGAGGGCATCCGCCGCTTTGATATCTATGTGCGCCTTGAAGAGCCCGCGCGCAACCGGGCCGATGTCATCGGGCAGCTCATTATCAAGAACGCCGCCGGGCAGCGCATTCCCCTGGAGGAACTGGCAGCCATTGAGGAAGTGGTGGGGCCGCGCCAGATCACCCGGGAAAACAATCAGCGCTTTATCACCATCCAGACCAATGTCCGCGACCGGGACATCGGTTCCTTCGTGGCCGAGGCCGATGCCGCTATCAAGCAGCAAGTGGATTTGCCGCCGGGCTATTTTCTCAAATGGGGTGGGCAGTTCGAACTCCAGCAGCAGGCCAACAAACGTCTGATGATCGTTGTGCCCATTACCCTGGCGCTGGTGTTCCTGATGCTGTTTGTCAACTTCAGATCCCTGCGCAACGCCCTGCTGATCATGCTCAATATCCCGTTGGCGCTGGTGGGCGGTATCGTCGCCCTCTGGCTGAGTGGTCAGAGCCTCTCGGTGCCGGCTTCAGTAGGATTTATCGCCCTGTTTGGTATCGCCCTGGAAAATGGCCTGGTGTTGGTGAGTTACCTGAATGAACTGGTCAAGGACGGGGTCTCCATTGCCGAAGCCAGTGTGCGGGCGGCCTGCGCAAGGCTGCGGGCGGTGATCATGACCGCCGTCACTACTGCCCTGGGGCTGTTCCCGCTGCTGTTCGCCACCGGCACCGGCAGCGAAGTGCAGCGACCACTGGCCACCGTCGTGGTCGGCGGCCTGGTGACCGCCACCATCCTGACCCTATTGGTTATACCCGCCCTGTATCACTGGTTTGCCGACAAACCCGCTGATATGAGCGAATCCCATTAACCCGGAGTGATTGTCATGCAAGAGATCAAAGCCTATATCAAACACCACAAACTGGAAGCCGTGACCCTGGCCCTGCACCGTGTGCAGGGCGTCACCGGCATGAGCGTCGCCCACGTTGTCGGCTTCGGCCGCAGCAAAGTCAATACCAGCGCCGTCAACCCGATCGATGGCGCGGGGGATTTTGTCAAGCACGTGAAAGTGGAAATCGTGTGTCACGATCAGTACGTGGACGAAGTCGTCCGCGTACTGAAAACCGTGGCGCACACCGGACTGCGAGGAGACGGCCGTATTTTTGTCAGCGACGTCAATCGTGCGATCCGGATCGAGGACGGTGCCGAGGACAGTACGGTTGTCTGAGAAAAGAACCCGCCCTCTTCAAGCGGGCGGGTTCCATTTCAGCTGTCGCTCCCTCTGCGCCTGATGATTTATCTTCAACAGGAGCTGTGACTCATGACCTTGTACAGTCCGTTCAAGCCGTTTTGGATGGCTTTACCGTGCAGGGTTATGACGACAGGACAAGATTATGAGTGATTCACCCAAGCATCGAAAAACTGACCCGAAGAATGCTCCCTCCTTTCGAACACATCGTATCCACGCCATCAACAGTGAATGGTATTTTTTAACCCGTGAAGGTCAAAATATCGGGCCATTCCCGAACAAAAAAGCGGCAGAAGAAGGCCTCGCAGAATTCCTGAAAGCTGTCAAGAAGGATGAGTAAACACTGGCCCAAAATCCACAAAGTTATCGATACAAAAGTCCGTTACCGTGAGCCGGAAGAAATCAGGTAAATCCATGACCCAGTCAGTAGAAAGAAACAGCATTGATCTAGCCTATAAAGCAACTGGCCGTAAGTTTTTGGACAGGGAAACCGCCGGAGGGCTGCTTCTGATTGGAGCCACCGTCATCGCTCTGGTGTTGGGTAATTCTCCCTGGGCAGACGCTTATCACCACTACCTTAAAGATGAACTTCTTTTTGAGCTGTCCGAGCATTTTACTTTCCGTCTGACACTCGAAGAGTGGATCAACGACGGCCTTATGGCCATATTCTTTCTGGTGGCTTCTCTGGAACTGAAGCGGGAAATTCTGGTAGGCGAATTGTCATCCCTAAAGAAAGCCTCCATGCCACTTTTGGGAGCGCTTGGCGGGATGGTCGTCCCGGCCCTGATTTTTGTCGCCCTGAATGTTGACACAGAAAATATAGCCGGCTGGGGTATTCCGATGGCGACTGATATTGCTTACTCCTTAGGCATTATCGGATTACTGGGAAAACGCGTGCCTTTGCAACTTAAAATCTTTTTGGTTGCACTGGCTATAGTCGATGATTTGGGAGCCATACTCGTCATTGCTTTGTTTTATAGCAATGACCTGAGTTGGTTATATTTAGGGGCAGGAGCAGGCACTTTCACTCTATTGATACTATGCAATCGCCTTGGCGTAAAAAATCTTTTTTGGTACCTATCGGGAGGCGTCGCTTTGTGGTACTGCTTTCTGAATTCAGGCGTTCACCCCACCATTGCCGGCGTACTGATTGCCATCACCATACCCGTAAAACCCAAATTGGACAGTAAAACCCTGAAAGAACGCACCGCCAGAAATGTTGCGGCACTGGAAGAGACGGACATAGAAAACCGTGACCCATTCCAGGATAGTCGTCAACGAAAAATTCTAGAAGCCATAAAAAAAGACACTGAAAACTCAAGCCCACCACTACTGAAACTGGAAAATGCGCTAATTGATTTTAACGTCTTTTTCATTATCCCTGTCTTCGCTATTGCTAATGCGGGCGTTAAATTGGATGTCAGTTTATTGGAGGTGGTATCGGGTTCCCTGGGCTTGGGTATATTGTTAGGTCTCGCGCTTGGAAAGGCATTAGGAATAAGCCTCTTCGCGTTAATCGGTGAAAAGCTGGGCATAGCAGAATTGCACAGTTCACTGAGATGGCGGCATGTGGTTGGCATGGGCATGATAGCCGGCATTGGATTTACCATGTCGCTGTTCATCACCAACCTGGCATTTAGCGACCCTGAATTGGTCAAGATATCCAAGATCAGCATCCTGTTAGCGTCGCTGATTGCCGCTGTAGGCGGTGTTACCACATTGTTGATCGGCACTGCGCGAGATAGCCACGAAAACAGGAAGAAATAAACGATGTCCGACGGTATTCGTGTCCAATTCGCGGCTTTTCTCGCCGCGGGAGGCCTGGCTACCGCCATTCACTGGGCGCTCATGGCATCTCTGATCGCCGTGACAGTTCAACCGGTCACGGCCACAGCTGCCGGAAGTGTGGCTGGCGCTGTCGCCAACTACGGCCTGCAGCGGCGACTCGCTTTTCGCAACGCGCGTGGCCACGGTCGAACACTTTGGCGATACCTGGGCTCCTGCGTGTTCGCATGGTTCGCCAACTTCGCCCTCTTTACGTTGCTGAACCACGGTATGAATCTACCCGTTATCGCGGCACAGGCAACTACCACGGCGCTGGTGGCAGTACTGAATTTTGTAATTTATAGGAGTTTGATATTCCATGAGCCTACAATCTGATCCACAGCAAGCAACACGCCGTGAACTGCTATTATCGATAGTCGTTCCGGTCTTTAACGAACGCACGATGTTGCCCGTTTTTCTTGAAAACCTACTGCCAATTCTCCAATCGCTAGCCCTGAAATCGGAGGTTGTTTTCGTCGATGACGGCAGTCAAGACGGCAGTGCTGAATATCTGAGACAGATGATATCCAAAATGCCGGGCATCAAATTGCTAAAGCTGAGCCGTAACTTTGGCAAGGAGGCGGCGGTAACCGCTGGCCTGGAGCACTGTGGCGGAGACGCCGTCATCGCGATGGACGCGGATCTACAGGATCCACCGAAATATATTCCGGCCATGGTCGATGCATGGCAATCCGGTTCCGATGTGGTACTGATGCAGCGGCGTTGCCGTAACGGCGATTCCCGGCTCAAGCGCTTGAGCGCCCACCTGTTCTATCGGCTGCTCAATGTCTCAAGCCGTACCGAAATTCCTGTGGATACCGGTGATTTCAGGCTGATGAGCCGAAAAGCAATTGACGCTTTACTCAGCCTCAATGAGCGCAATCGATATATGAAAGGGCTATATGCATGGATTGGCATGCCTACCCACACCCTACAGTATGAGCGGGAGCCTCGCGTAGCTGGCGAGACCAAGTGGAGCTATCCGGCGCTTGTCGGACTCGCCTTTGAGGGGTTGACGTCGTTTTCAGTATCGCCATTGCGATGGGCGATCGGCTTGGGAATTTTATCCGCCACTTCAGGGCTCGCCTGGGGGCTTTGGATTTTTATTAAAGCGCTATTGGTTGGAGATCCAACCAGCGGCTATCCATCCCTGGTGTCCATCATCACTTTACTGGGCGGAGTTCAGTTGTTCAGCATCGGCATAGTCGGTGAATACATCGGCAAGATTTACCTGGAGACCAAGCAGAGACCCATCTATATCGCCGAGGAAATTATCGAAAACCAGCAAGCAAAATACTGCATCCGATCAGTCCAGCAGGAGCCGTTTAACAATGTTGCCGAAATATAACTATTGGCTGCTGGCTCTGGCAGCGATTCTTTTAAGTCGTTTTGTCGGTATGGCGATATTTCCTTTCGCCGATACCACGGAGCCGAGATATGCGGAAATTGCACGATTGATGGTAGAAACGGGGGACTGGATCACCCCCTGGTTCGAACCGGGCGTACCATTCTGGGGAAAACCTCCCCTGTCATTCTGGTCACAGGCTGCGGCAATCAAATTATTTGGACTGTCAGAGTTCGCCCTGCGCTTGCCGTCGTGGCTAGCCACTATCGGCATGGTCTATCTCACATGGCGGCTCGCCTTGCAGCTTTGGGGCAGTCACGTAGCCCGCTGGTCGGCACTGATCTTTTCCAGTATGGCCCTGACCTATGTAAGCGCCGGCGCTGTGATGACGGATGCCTTCTTGGCGCTTGGGACAACACTCTCGCTCGTGAGTTTCTGCCTAGCGACGCAGGAACAGGGCTTTGCCTGGCGCTGGTTATTTTTTTTGGGCCTGACCATCGGACTGTTGTCCAAAGGACCACTGGCAGCCGTGCTGGTGGGAATTCCGATTGTGTTGTGGTTATTGTTTCGAGGCGGGAAACTCAGCGATTTGAAAGCGCTGCCGTGGCTGCGGGGAGGCTTGATAACCGCCGTTCTGGTACTGCCCTGGTATGTTTTGGCGGAACTCCAGACCCCGGGATTTCTGGATTATTTCCTCGTCGGCGAGCACTTCCGCCGGTTTGTCGTGCCCGGCTGGGCGGGGGATCTCTATGGCAGTGCGCATCAATATCCACGGGGCACCATCTGGGTTTTCTGGCTCATGGCCAGCTTCCCGTGGGGGATACTGGCCCTGTTTATGCTCATTGCTGCCACGGTGAGAAGGCGATTGGCGGCAAAACGCATTTTGAATGACCGGATGACGCTGCTGTTACTGCTTTATGCCCTGGGGCCGCTGCTACTTTTTACTCTCGCGGGCAATATTCTGTGGACGTATGCGCTGCCTTCGTTACCCTTTGCGGCGATACTGATCGCAAGACCGGTTTCGGCGCTGAGTGCGCAGTCGTGGCCCGGGCGCCTGCGCGCACCTGCTGCCGCTATCACCCCGCTGCTGTTGACTAGTGTCGTTATCACTGTCGGCAACAGCTTAACCCTCGTCAAGTCGGAGAAGAGCCTGGCCAACTACTACAGTCGCCAGAGCAGGCCCGCCGACAGCCCCTTACTATATTTGGATAAATTGCCATTCTCCGCGCGCTTTTACTCTCAGGGGCGGGCTCGAGCGGTAACAGCGGAACAGTTTGAAAACATGCGCGAGCGGCGGGAGTATCGGCGGTATTTTGCAGTGATCCCTGCGCGCTGGCCAAATGAGCGCATAACCGCATTGTTTGGCGACGCCAGTACCGAATTCACAGACCGCCGACATCGGCTATTGTCAATCCAAGAGCGGGCCGTGGATCTTGTGCCTTCGGCCAAAGGCCGATAATTGACCGGGATTAATTCCCACACTGACCTGGCCGGGCTGCCACGCAGCCGGGATGTTACTGGAGACGATAATCCAGCTCCTTGACCTCATGGAAAGTTACGGACACCGCCGATGCATTGCAACTATTATCCAAAACCGCGCCTAACTAACCGAAAACTGACACATGGAGTACTAAGTAACTATCATGAAGAGCAGACCACCAAAGCAAATCTCTCCATTCATTCGAAGATTAGCATTCCATGGCGCGCTAGGGGCTATCCTCGGCGTTTTACTGTTACATCCGCTGATCACGGCAGTTTTCTTTCTGGAATTCAAGAGTCAGTTCGATATTCCGTCAGAAAGTATCTGGGATTTTGCCATAACTAGATTACAAACAAATGCTTGGTTTGAACTGGTCCCCATGAACGCCATTTTCGCGTTGATTGGTGCCTCATTCTCTATCGTCATCAGCGCCTACTCCCGCACACTCGACGCACAACAAAGACGCGTTTCGTGGTTGGAAAAAGAACTGGATATGAATCTCTTGTATCTCGTGGATGCAGGTGAGAGCGAGTGTCTGGAATTCAAATCCTCGCTTCGGTGGGACCAGCGTAAGCAGGAATCTAACAAGTCTCTTGAAATGGTGGTCGCCAAATCCATAGTGGGATTAATGAACCATTGCGGGGGCAGCCTAATAATCGGAATAGACGATGACGGTCAAATTATCGGGATCGAGGCGGACTGCCAAACCTTGAGGCACAAGAATACGGACGGTTTTGAGCGAGCAATCATGGACCTGGTACGCACAACGCTTGGTGCGCACGCCTGCACGCTCGTTCACTGCCAGTTTCCGGTGATAGACGACCGCCAAGTCTGCCGCATCGTTGTTGAAAAAGCGTATGCTCCGATCTACCTCCAAGACGGAAAAGTCGCACGGTATTTCGTTCGTACAGGAAACTCGACGAGGGAACTGGATGCCCGTGAGGCCCAAGAACACATCACACAGGGATATCATGTAG
>CAJXQR010000004.1 GCA_913058345.1 uncultured Gammaproteobacteria bacterium | reverse complement strand
CCAGGCAGTATTATGCTGGAAATAACTGAAGCTATGTTGATAGAAGATATTGATGAGACGGTGAATAAGCTTAATCAATTAAAAAATCTGGGCGTGAAAATGTCTATTGATGATTTTGGCACAGGCTATTCTTCATTGTATTACTTGAAGCGTTTGCCAATTGATGAAATAAAAATTGATAGAAATTATGTAAGCAATATTATTCATGATAAAGATGATGCTGCTATTGTCAAAACGATTGTCGATATTGCCCGCCATTTTGGGCTAAAACCTGTGGCCGAGGGTGTTGAAAATAAAAAACAGGAAAGTTTTTTACATAATATTGGTTGCGACACCTATCAGGGTTACCTCTATTCCCACCCTGTAACGGCTGAAGCTTTTTATGCTAAATATATTATCAGTGAAGATGTTTGTGAAATAAAAAAGTTGTTGTGATTGGCATAAGTCATGGCAGTTGTCTAAGCTGATGATAAGGCATTTACTGATAAACAGTGCTCTCAGTGTTCGATTCTGGCGCGTGTTTTATTGGCATTTGATTGTTTCTAATTATTGGTTGAAAGGGGTTTTTATGCCAGGGCATATCTATAAGCATATCGAGGTGACGGGCAGTTCTCTTGTGAGTACTGATGATGCTATCAGTGCTGCAATTGCAGAGGCGGCGAAAACCATTAAGCATTTGCACTGGTTTGAAGTGCTGGAAACTCGTGGACATATCGAGGATGGAAAAGTGAAGCATTGGCAGGCGACGATTAAAGTGGGTTTTCGTCTCGATCATTGAGTTGCTTTTTGACAGCGACAGCCGTTCTTTTATAGTCGATAGGCTAGAGCTTCACTGAGGTGCTGGTCCTGAATTTTGTCGTTGTTTTCGATATCGGCAATAGTGCGGGCCACTTTTAAAACTCGATGAAATCCACGTGCTGATAGCTGCATGCGTTCTATGGCTGTATTCATCATGGCAAGCTGGTTTTTGTTGAGCTGGCAAAACTGATCGATTTGCTTGCGTGAGAGCTGAGCGTTGGCGCAGCCTTGCCGTTTCTCTTGCCTTCTCCTGGCTGCGATCACCCGCACGCGAACATGATTGCTGCTTTCCCCTGAAGGCGTATTTGCGGTCAGCTCCTGGTAGGGCACGCGCGGTACGTGGACCTGAAGATCAATTCTATCCAATAATGGGCCCGATATTTTATCGCGGTAACGATTGACCTGATCAGGTGTGCAGCGGCATCTCTCTTCGCCAAGATAACCGCAAGGACACGGATTCATCGCCGCAATCAGCATAAAATTGGCTGGGTATTCAACGCTGGCCTGGGCTCTAGTTATCAGTATCGAGCCTGACTCGAGGGGCTCCCTCAGTACTTCAAGAACTTTGCGCGAAAATTCGGGTAGCTCATCCAGAAATAGGATGCCGTGGTGAGCCTTGGAGACCTCGCCCGGTTGCGGTGAGCTTCCTCCACCGACTAGAGATGTGCTGGATGCTGTGTGGTGCGGCGCACGGAAAGGTCGTTCAAAAAAGTTTGTTCGTGGTGCATTACGACTTACCGAGTAAATGGCCGCGACCTCCAATGCAGCGGCTTCATCCAACGGCGGCAATATACTGGGCAAGCGACTGGCCAGCATGGTTTTTCCCGTCCCGGGAGGCCCGCTAAATATAAGGTTGTGAGCGCCAGCGGCTGCAATCTCCAGCGCACGTTTCGCCTGGTGTTGTCCAATGACTTCATTAATATCAGCTGATGGTGTTGTATCCAACGGCGGGTTGAGAGTGTGTTCAGGCAAAATGTTACGGCGGTTTAAGTGAGCACAAACCTCTAACAGATGCTTTGCTGCGTAAATAGTGGTCTTGCTAGCCAACGCGGCTTCTGTGCCGTTAGCGTACGGTAGCAGCATTTTGCGCTGACTTTTACCACTGGCAAGCGCGCTCGGTAAAATGCCATCAACGGGTCTAAGTTCACCAGAAAGAGCCAATTCGCCGATAAACTCGTAATCCTTCAGCGCCTCTGTTGGTAACTGCCCCGATGCGGCAAGTATGCCTAGAGCGATGGGCAGATCAAAGCGACCACCCTCTTTGGGCAAATCCGCCGGAGCGAGGTTAATTGTGATGCGCCGTGCTGGAAAGTCGAAATGGCTATTCAGTAGAGCGCTGCGCACCCTATCTTTACTTTCCTTAACGGCTGTTTCCGGCAAACCAACGATACTTAGACTTGGGAGTCCGTTTGAGAGATGAACTTCCACCGTAACCTGTGGTGCGTTAATGCCCGATTTCGCGCGTGTGTAGATAATGGCCAGAGACATAGATGATCTTCCTTGATCGCACTAAAGCCCCTGTTGTAGCAGATAGCTTTGGCCAATGAAAGGACTGTAGGGAAGTGTCATGCAGGCTATTCGCACAGCGTTGGTGCGGAATTGCGGTGCGCTGTAAGGTTCCAGCGCATTATCTTGGTGCAATAGCATTGCTAGTTAGCAATTGTTGGCTTGTTTTCCACCCCTTGATAGATAGCCCCGAGTCTGTAAAGCCCTTTTACAGTGAAGCTTACTGAGCAATGGCTTACTTTTCCTTGATGTAAGGTGGCCTTTTTACGAATGCTGAATATCTACATTATGAACTTGGCACAGGCTATGCATTCAGGCAGTGAGGCGTTCTTATCATGGCTTTTGTGATCCATCTTGAATGCCGTAAGTGTTAGTGGGCAGGAGCTGAATCAATTTGTTTCAACGGACTGGCTAGCTCTTGGGAAGGTAAACGTTAGCCTCTCCTGTCCTCTGGTAATTTTAAATGCGCGCGGATGTTTTTAAATGCGGGCAAAACAGGAGAATGACAATGAAAATGATTACTGCAGTCATTAAGCCTTTCAAGCTGGATGATGTTCGTGAAGCACTGGCCGATATTGGTGTACAAGGCTTAACCGTTACTGAAGTTAAGGGATTTGGTCGACAGAAGGGTCACACAGAGCTCTATCGTGGCGCGGAATATGTTGTGGATTTCTTACCCAAGGTAAAGGCTGAAGTAGCGGTTACCGATGCAATGGTGGACGGCACGGTTGAGGCGATAGTGAATGCCGCACAAACCGGGAAAATTGGCGATGGAAAAATCTTTATATCAGACCTTAATGAAATCATCCGTATTCGCACGGGCGAAACGGGTGATGACGCGGTTTAAGCAACTATTTAGCCTAAAAGAAATTTGAGGGGAAGACATAATGGAAACCGATATTATTGAAATTAAGTACGCGCTCGATACGTTTTACTTTTTGGTGTGTGGCGCGTTAGTGATGTGGATGGCAGCGGGCTTTACCATGCTCGAATCTGGGCTGGTAAGATCAAAAAATACCACTGAAATCTTGACTAAGAACGTGGCGCTCTATGCCGTGTCCTGCGTGATGTATCTGTTGATGGGGTACACCATCATGTACGGCGGATCATCTGGCGGCATTTTGCCCGATAGCTGGTTCGGTAACAGCATTGCCAATGCCACTGCAGAAGAAGTACTGGCGGGCGCTGCCGCCGACCCTGGAGACTACACGTACTATTCAGGCGCGTCTGATTTTTTCTTTCAAGTAGTCTTTGTCGCAACGGCGATGTCGATTGTTTCTGGTGCTGTTGCAGAGCGTATGAAGCTTTGGTCCTTCCTGGCTTTTGCCGTGGTGATGACCGGCGTTATTTACCCTTTACAAGGTATGTGGAAATGGGGTGGCGGTTTCCTTGATTCGGCCGGCTTTCTCGATTTTGCTGGTTCCGGTGTCGTTCATATGACCGGTGCAGCGGCGGCACTTGCGGCGGTTCTTTTACTGGGTGCGCGTAAAGGAAAATACCGGGCTGATGGCTCCGTTAACCCGATTCCCGGCGCCAATATGCCAATTGCAGCCCTGGGTATGTTTATTCTCTGGGTCGGTTGGTTTGGCTTTAACGGCGGTTCTGAATTGAAAGTCTCGGATATTGGTGAGGCCAATGCCGTGTCTGACATCTTCGTCAACACCAATGCGGCGGCTTGCGGCGGCTTGATTGCAGCCTTAATTACTGCTCGCTTTATGTTCGGTAAAGCAGATTTAACCATGGCAATTAACGGCGCATTGGCAGGCCTGGTGGCCATCACTGCCGAACCTTTGACACCCAGTCCCTTGCTGTCAACACTGATCGGTATTATTGGCGGTACGCTGGTGGTCTTTTCGGTTGTTACCTTTGACAAGCTAAAAGTTGATGATCCGGTAGGTGCTATTTCAGTACACGGTGTGGTGGGTATTTGGGGCTTGTTGGCGGTGTGTTTGTCCAACCCAGACGCCAGTTTTACAGCTCAGTTGATGGGTATCGGTGTTATCTTTGCCTGGGTATTTGGTGCAAGTCTGGTCGTGTGGTTTATCCTCAAGGCTATGCTAGGCATTCGTGTGAGTGAAGAAGAGGAGTACGAAGGCGTGGATATCTCTGAGTGTGGAGTGGAAGCCTATCCAGAGTTTGTATCAGGTTCAAAATAAAAGAGCACGTGTACGCGTGTTGCACAACAAAAAAGGGAGCCTGGCTCCCTTTTTTGTTGCCTGCTAAAGGTGTATCGTTAGCGCTATAAAAGATGATTAACAGAGACGACCTATGAAGCTAATTACCGCCGTTATTAAGCCCTTTAAAATGGATGATGTTCGACAGGCTTTAGCAGATGTTGGTGTGCAAGGTATAACGGTAACGGAGGTGAAAGGCTTTGGGCGTCAGAAAGGCCACACAGAGCTCTATCGCGGTGCCGAGTACGTTGTTGATTTTCTCCCTAAAGTGAAGTTGGAAATTGCTGTTGATGATGAAACGGTCGATAACGTTGTTGACGCTATTTTAAAGTCAGCGAACACGGGAAAGATTGGTGACGGCAAAATTTTTATTTCTTCGTTAGAAGAGATAATACGTATTCGCACGGGTGAAACAGGTTCAGATGCTGTGTAGCTTGGTTTGTAGTTATTAGTTCTGGTTAGTCGTACAACTTTTACGCGCAGTGTCACACCACAGAAAGCTCGGGTTGTTATGGCTCGAGCTTTTTTTTGTCTCGAGAATGGGCGCGAGGGTGGGCTTTGTCGTAGGTTCTTGCTAGATGTTGAAAATCCAGATGGGTATAAATTTGCGTGGTTGACAAGTTGGCGTGCCCGAGTAACTCCTGAACTCCACGTAAATCACCGCTCGATTCCAACAGGTGGCTGGCAAAAGAATGACGCAGCATATGAGGGTTGACTGGTTGACTGATATCCCGTTGCTGAGCAATAAGCTTAATGCGCTGTTGAATGGCCCGGTGGCTTATACGTTTGTTCCTTTGACTGATAAATAGCGCTTTTTCATTGTCGGGGGCTCTTTGACTACGGACCTTCAACCATCGCTTAATGGCTGTTAGCGCACAGCTGCCAACAGGGATAATGCGCATTTTGTTGCCCTTGCCCGTGACCCGAACGGTAGCATCGTCGAAATGAATGTCGCCAATATCAGCATTTGCGATTTCCGCTAATCGCAGACCTGAAGAGTAAAGTAGCTCAAGTAAGGCTCGGTCGCGGAGAGAGATCCAGTCATCCCCTTCAAGTGTTACGAGTTGGGTCGTCTCGTCGGGATCCATTAATTTAGGGAGTTTTTTAGCTTTTTTGGGTGCCTGAAGCCCATCTGCGGGATTATCATTAACCCAGTTCTCTTGCAGCGCGTAGCGAAAAAAAGCCCGCACAGAAGATAACCAGCGTTGCAGGCTAGTATTTGCCAAGCCCTCTTTATGTAGTATCGACAGTGAGCTTCGAATATGGTGGCTATCAATTTCTCTGAGAGTTTCTACAGCCTCGTTATTCAGCAGTGTCTGGAGACGAGCCAAGTCGCGTAAATAACTTTTAGTGGTCAGTGGTGATAGGTTTCTCGTCCTGTCGATGTGCTGGGCGAAGCGAGCTAATTGAGCATCATCGGGGATTTTGATCATAAGCGCCTAGCTTATTTTCTGCGGCGCTGTGATGGGTTGTACTGCCGTTATTTGTGTCATCATTGGCGGTAGTATGCGATTCAAAACCTCAGCAATATAGCTGAGGAACAGCGTGCCCATACTACTCTTGTAATAAAGTGGCTCAGAGCTGCCTATAGAAAGCACACCGAAGGTATTGCCGTTATTGAGTGGCACCACGGCGACCGACTGAATGGCGGGGGCCCGGTCATCGAATAAGAATGACAGCTCTTCATCGCGGAGTACGCCACAGGTGGCGCGATTACTGCGTAGTAAGCCGCCAATGGCCTGGGTGCCTTGATCGAGACTGACAACTTTGGCAGGTGTGCTCAGAGTATCGTCAAGATTGAATAGAGTCAGTTGATAGTGTTCGATCTGAAAGTCGCTTTCCAGGCTGTGATAGAGTGCGTCGATAGCTTGTGTCAGCTTGTCAGTTTCGAGTAGTGCAAGAACCAAACGCTTGGTTTTTTCGAACAAGGCGTCGTTGGCCCGTGCTGTTTCCAACAGGTTGTTGAGACGTGAACGCATCTCAAGGTTGCGATCGCGAAGCACACAGATTTGACGCTCAATAAGGGATACCGCCTCGCCACTCTCGTGGGGCAGTTCTAGTGATTCCAGCAATTCGGGGTGGCGATCAAAAAAACCCTTCTCGGCACTGAGAAATTCACAAACTTGTTGTTCTGTGGTTGCTCGATTAGCCTGCTTTTCAGATGTGTCTTTTGTGCTCATAGACGAATACGGCCCTGATAAACGGTTGTCGCCGGGCCTGTTACTGATACCGGCTGCTCTTCGCCTTGCCAGGTGATCATAAGGCTGCCGCCCGGTAAATTGACTTTGACAGGGGAGTCTAGCAGATCTTGCGCGATGCCAGCTACTGCCGCCGCACAGGCGCCACTCCCGCAGGCCTGTGTCTCGCCAGCGCCGCGCTCGTAAACCCGCAAGTTGATCTCATGCCGAGAAACTAGCGCCATAAAGCCAACATTGACGCGCTCAGGAAAACGGGGGTGACTTTCGAGCAAGGGGCCGATTTCGTCGATGGGTGCCTGTTGAATATCGGCAACTCGCAGTACGGCGTGGGGGTTGCCCAACGAAAGAGCGGCAACGTCGAGGGTTTTTTTTTCGACCTCAATCGCATAAGTCAAGGCACGCTCTGCTGCTTCGAAAGGAATACTCTCAGGTTCGAACTTAGGTATTCCCAGAGTAGCCGTGTAGTTCTGTTTATCGTCGATACTGAGTTGTAGGATGCCGCCTTGGGTTTCGACCTTAAGGTTCGATTTTCCGGTGAGACCTCTATCGTGAACAAACTTGGTAAAGCATCGTGCGCCGTTGCCGCATTGGGCAACTTCACTACCGTCAGCATTAAAGATACGGTATTTGAAGTCAACATCAGGCTGGCTGGGCGGCTCAACCAGTAAGAGTTGATCACAGCCAATGCCGGTATTGCGATTAGCCAGGCGGCGAGCGAGCTTAGCCGTCATCGCCACGGTCTGAGTAACGGCATCGATGACCACGAAGTCATTGCCGAGACCGTGCATTTTGGTGAAGCGAATATACATTTAGCGAGGATCCGGCAGGAGAGATTCGCCGCGCATCAAATCAGCCTTGGTCTCTCTAGCTCTAATGACGTGAGCGACGTTATTGTCGACCATGATTTCTACCGCTCGAGGCCGGCTGTTGTAATTCGAGCTCATAGCCATGCCGTAGGCGCCCGCCGAGTGGATACAGAGCAGATCCCCCTCGTCAATAGCCAGGGAACGCTGCTTGCCGAGGAAGTCGCCGGTTTCGCAAACCGGGCCGACGATGTCATAAACATCAGTGCTGGCCTGGGTGTTGTCGCTGACCGTTTCAATATCGAGCCAGGCTTGATAAAGCGCAGGACGCAACATATCGTTCATTGCGGCGTCGACGATGGCGAAACGCTTGTCGCCGGCGGCTTTCAGGTATTCGACTTTGCTCAGCAGAACCCCCGCATTGGCGACAATGGAGCGACCGGGTTCGAGTATCAGGCACAAATCACGTGTGCCAAGGCCTTGACGTATAGCTCGAATATAATCGCCGATGGCTGGAGGTTGTTCGTCCTGATAGCGCACGCCGAGGCCGCCACCGAGGTCGAGATGTTCGATGCTAATGCCTGCCTCGGCGAGACGGTCAATGAGTAGCAGAACTCTATCCATAGCGTCGATAAAAGGTGCGACCTCGGTGAGTTGAGAACCAATGTGACAGTCGACACCTTTAATCATCACATGAGATAGCGAGGACGCATGTTGGTAAACCGCGAGAACAGAGTCGATATCGATACCAAACTTGTTCTCTTTAAGGCCAGTGGAAATATAAGGGTGGGTGCCAGCATCGACATCGGGGTTCACGCGAATGGAAATGGGTGCGATGATATCGAGGCTTTGGGCAATCTGTTGAATGCGTTCCAACTCGGCAAGCGACTCGATATTAAAACAGTGAATGCCTGTTTGTAGGGCTAATGTGATTTCTTCATGGCTTTTGCCAACGCCTGAAAAAACAATTTTTTGGGCTTGCCCACCGGCTGCCAGTACGCGCTCTAGCTCGCCGCCGGACACTATGTCAAAGCCAGCGCCAAGTTTGGCGAGTAGGTTGAGAATCGCAAGGCTGCAATTGGCTTTTACCGCATAACAAATTAGATGGTTTTGTTCGCCCATGGCGTTTTGATAGGCTAAAAATTGCTCGCTGATGGCGGTTTTTGAATAAACATACGCGGGCGTACCGTGTTCGGCGGCTAAACTGGCGAGGGCGACATTGTCGATATAAAGCTGCCCGTCACGACGTGAAAAATGGCTCATTCGTTTTCAGTATCCATGGCGGGGAGAGGCGCTTCACTTGGCTGCTCAACCGGTGGTGGCGGAATATACAATGGCCCTTTGTTGCCACAGGCATTGAGCGCAGAGACTGCCAATACAAGCAGGGGTAAAAAGAGAAAAATACGGCGGTAGGCAATGGCAGTCATTGGTGTTTATTCGTCCAGTTTGTGGAGCTGCAAGTATAGCGGTTCACCTCACTTGGCCTCAATGTTAGCGCGTTGAGTCGGAGGCGGATTCGGTTCAGAAACGCCTCAACTGCTCAGCAAGCTGTTGGCGTGCCTGAGTGACCGCAAGAGTGACCTGTTTGGGTGCGGTGCCACCGATATGATTGCGTGCGGCAACGGAACCCTCGAGTGTGAGAACATCAAACACGTCAACGGCAATCATGTCACCGAATTTTTGCAGTTCGCTGATGGACATTTCCGATAGATCTTTGCCGGTGTTAATGCCATAGGCAACCGCACTACCGACAATTTCATGGGCATCGCGAAAAGCCACCCCTTTGCCCACCAAATAGTCAGCGAGATCGGTGGCGGTGGAGAAGCCGCGCCGCGCCGCTTCGTACATATTGTCTTTTTTAACAGTGATAGCTGGCACCATGTCGGCAAAGGCACGCAGGCAGTCGCGAACGGTATCGACACTGTCGAACAGGGGTTCTTTATCTTCCTGATTGTCTTTGTTGTAGGCCAGAGGCTGAGACTTCATCAGTGTTAGCAGGCTTATGAGATGACCGTGGGCGCGACCTGTTTTACCGCGTACTAACTCGGGAACGTCCGGATTTTTCTTCTGCGGCATGATGGATGAGCCCGTACAGAAACGGTCCGGCAGGTCGATAAAATCAAACTGAGCGGATGCCCAAAGCACGAGCTCTTCAGAGGCCCGGGAGAGGTGGGTCATCAACAAGCTGGCAAAGGCGCAGAACTCGATGGCAAAGTCTCGGTCACTGACGGAGTCAAGACTGTTGGCCGTCGGGCTTTCAAAACCGAGCAATCTGGCGGTGTACTCTCTATCAATAGGATAAGTTGTGCCGGCCAGTGCGGCAGAGCCCAGTGGAGATTGATTAAGCCTTTTTTTACAATCAGCCAGTCGACCTTGATCGCGCACCAACATTTCATACCAGGCGAGTAAATGGTGGCCGAAGGTCACCGGTTGTGCCGTTTGGAGGTGGGTAAAGCCGGGCATGATGGTACTGGCTTCGCGTTCTGCGATAAACAGCAGGCCCTCTTGCAGGCGATGTAACTCATGTTGAATAGTGGTGATTTCGTTGCGTAGCCAGAGACGAATATCGGTCGCCACCTGATCGTTGCGCGAGCGCCCCGTGTGTAGCTTTTTACCGGTGACACCAATTTTAGCAGTCAATGCTGCCTCGATATTCATATGGACGTCCTCAAGCTCCACCGACCATTGAAAAGTGCCCGTCTCGATATCAGAGAGGATTTCGTCGAGCCCGGTCTTTATTTGTTGGTGCTCTTGTTTAGTGAGAATGCCTACTTCAGTCAGCATAGCCGCATGGGCCAGTGAGCCTTCGATATCGTATTGATACAGGCGTTGATCAAAATTAACCGAGGCAGTAAAGCGGGCAACAAAGGTGTCAGTGGGTTCGCTGAAACGACCGCCCCAGGACTGATTGGATGATTTTTTGTCGCTCATTGTGACCTCTAAAATGGCTAGTACCGATACTCCTGCCAGTAGGACAGGTGATTGGTGGGTAAAAATGACGCATTATAGCTATTCAAGGGGTGCTCCGGGTGAGAAAGAAAAAGTGGATCGAAAAAATAAGTCGAATAAAGGCGGGCAGGCGCAACCTGCGAAGAGGCCGGAATTGCCGCCCATGTGTTTTTGGTGTTGTGGCAGTTTTCTCGGCGTTATACTCATAGGCCAATTTGTGTTGCTTGTTATGTCGTGGCTGGGGGGTGGACCCTCGCTGATGAGCTGGGCGATATTCGGCAAAGTGTGGTTGTTGACACTGGGCGTTTCTGTGCTTGCTGGCTCGTTTGTTGTGCTTGTCGAGAGAATGGTGTGGACAGCATTTTCAGCCAATGAAGTGATATTGAGCTATACAGTGATGGGGGTGGTGCTGGCGATGGCTGTACTGGCTATTGAATTGAGTCTGTATAGCTTTTTTGATCCCTTGTTTGAACGTTTTAGTGCTGGCGAAGCACTTGTGTCGGCCCTGATATTGTCGGGTTTACTACTGCGTTATTTACATTTGGACAGACAAGTCAAAATGTTACATAGCCTGGCTGAGGCATCGCGTATTCAAGAGCTTCAGTCGAGAATTCGCCCCCATTTTCTTTTTAACAGCATGAACATTATCGCCAGTTTGATTGCCACTGATCCCGGTAAGGCTGAGCAGGTTGTGGTTGACCTGGCTGAGCTATTCCGCCGGGTTCTGGATGATGCCCATACGTTAGTGCCCTTGAGAGAAGAGCTGGCTGTGTGCCGCAGTTATTTGGCGCTTGAAAAGTTGCGTCTTGGTCAGCGCTTGCAAACGGAGTGGGAAATTGGTGATTACGGTGATGTGCAGATCCCGAGTCTCTCCCTCCAGCCTGTTTTAGAGAATGCCGTTTATCACGGTATTCAGCTGTTACCGGAAGGTGGATTGATCAAAATCAGTGTAAAACGGGTCAATGAGCGCCTGATTTTGACCGTCGGCAACCCTCGTAGTCATCGAATGCAGCACAATAAGGGGAGTAAGATGGCCATTGACAATGTGCAAAAGCGACTTGTTGCACACTTTGGGCCGACTGCTGTGGTGCGGGCTGAAAGAATGGACAATCATTACATCACGCATATCAACTTTCCAGTGGGGGAGTGAGTTATTCTTTATGAATGTATTGATTGTCGATGACGAGCCGCTTGCGCGGGATCGTCTACAAAGAATGATTACTTCATTGCCGGATTACCATGTTGTCGCCATGGCTGACAATGGTCAACAGGCGGTTCAGTGCGCGCGTCAGTTAAGTCCCGATGTTGTTTTAATGGATGTTCGCATGCCGGGCATGGATGGGATTGCAGCGGCACAGCATTTGGCCGAACTCGAGCCTCCGCCAGCCGTCATCTTTTGTACCGCGTATGAAGACTATGCAATTGAGGCTTTTTCTTCCCAGGCGATTGGCTATTTACTAAAGCCCGTCAAGCAGGCAGATTTGGATGCAGCGCTGAACCGAATCGGGCGCGTCAATAAGGCTCAGCTCAATTCTCTGCAGGACAACGTTGGTCTTAACGAAAATGGACGTACGCATCTTGCTGCAAAAAACAGAGGTGAGATAGACTTAATTCCGATTAGTGATGTACGTTTATTTCAGGCCGACCACAAATATGTGACGGCATATCACACTGAGGGCGAAGCCTTGCTCGATGATACCTTGAAAGAGTTAGAAATCGAGTTTGAGGGGCGCTTTGTGCGGATTCATCGCAATGCTCTGGTCTCAGTGTTACACATTAAGGGCCTCGAGCGTGATGCTGACGGCCACTGTTTTGTGCGCCTCAAAGACCTGGATATTAAACCTCAGGTGAGTCGCCGCCATATTACTCCGGTGCGCCGTTTACTCGAGAAAATCTAACGCAATACAGATCCCCCCTCCTTCCTTTTATTGCCAAGTGCCTGTATCTGTCAGTAGCCCATTCCCTATTCAAGCGTAGGAAACCTGACACTCTTTATCTGTTACTATTGGCAGTTCTAAGCCCCACTTATGTTTTGTGACGGCAGCGATTCGAGGGCCGGCGCTAGCTGTGAATGGGGTGAGTTTATTCACTAAATCAATGAGTTAATCTATCTATGCAAACATTGCGTATTGCTACCCGTAAAAGTTCGTTGGCAATGTGGCAGGCACATTTTGTACGCGATGCTTTGACCCTCGCTCACCCGGGACTGAGCATTGAAATTATTGGTATGAGTACACGGGGTGACAAGATTCTCGATACGCCCCTCGCCAAAATTGGTGGTAAAGGGCTTTTTGTTAAAGAGCTCGAGGCTGCGTTATTGGAAGGGCGGGCCGATATCGCCGTTCATTCAATGAAAGACGTACCGATGGTCTTGCCACCAGGTTTGGAGCTACCGGTTATTTGCGACCGGGAAGACCCTCGTGATGCCTTTGTTTCTAACCACTATCCGAGTATTGATGCATTGCCTGTTGGTGCCCGCGTTGGTACCAGTAGTCTGCGTCGCCAATGCCAGTTGATGGAGGGCTACCCCCAGCTTAAGCTTCTCCATTTGCGTGGCAACGTCAATACTCGTTTGGCACGCTTGGATAACGATGAATACGACGGGATCATTCTTGCTACCGCAGGCCTGCTTCGTCTTGAAATGGCTGACAGAATCGCCCAGCGCATTCCGGTTAGTCAATCATTACCGGCAGGTGGTCAGGGTGCTCTGGGCATTGAATGCCGTGCTGATGACGAGCAAACGCGAGCCTTGCTTGACGTCCTTCATCACCCAGATACTGCAACGTGTGTGCTGGCTGAAAGGGCTGTTAATTGTGAGTTGGAAGGTGGCTGTCAGGTACCTATCGCCTGCTATGCGGAGTTAATGGATGATCGGCAACTTTATCTCCGGGCTCTTGTCGGCTCTCTCGATGGCAGTGTGATGTTGCGGGAAGAGATGACTGGAGCAGCGGACAGTGCTGAGCAGCTTGGTATTGAACTCGCTCAACGTTTGTTGGGGCGCGGAGCGGATAAAATCCTCGCGGCGATTACGGCACATTAAGTATGTCAGCGTTAACTGGTCTGCATATTCTTGGCCTGCGTGCTAGCGTAGCGCCACCAGACTTGGGGCAACCCTCTGCCATTAACGTTTCACACGATACCTCTGTGCAAGATCCCTTGCTAGCCCGTTTCGAAGCTCTTGGTGCTACGTGTCATAATTACCCTGTCATTAAAATTGAGGCGGCCGGGTTGGATGATGCCATGGTCAAGCAGCAGGTGATGGGGTTTTCCAGCTACAGTAAAGCCATCGTCATCAGCCGGCATGCCGCACAATTAGCAGTGTGGTGGCTGGATCGCTACTGGCCTATGCAGCCCGTTGGCATCGATTATTTTGCGGTCGGTCCCGCTTCGGCCCAGCCTTTGCTAGATAACGATATGACTGTTGTTGTGCCCCGATCCGGCTTTACCAGTGAGGCGCTATTAGCGCTACCCGCTTTAAATACAGTGCAGGGTGAGAAAATAATTATCTTTAGAGGCGGGCAGGGGCGAGACTTACTCAGGCACACTCTAGAAACACGCGGGGCGAGTGTCGATTGCTGCGAGCTCTATCGTCGTGTTGTTGATTCTCGTTATTGTGAGGCGATCGTTGAGCTATTACGGGTGCAGTCACCTTTGGTGTTGGTTTACAGTAGCCAGGCAATCGATGCATTACTTAGCGTTGTGCCTGAAGCTGATAGGGTGACACTGACGCATTTACCGATAATCGTACCGAGCGAACGAGTGGCAAACCTAGCGCGCAACAGGGGCTTTGATTCGGTGCACCTTGCGGCCAGTGCGCATGCTGAAGACGTGGAGCATAGTGTTTTGGACTGGTACACTCGTGCTCGGTGATGGCTAAACTCTGGTGTTCAGTAAGATGTGTTTAGTGAAAATAATATTCATTGAAAATCGGGATGGCAGGTGAATAACAAAAAACAAGTGGATAGCACACAAGACAAACCGGGTGTTGAGTCGGTTCCTGAAACGAAAGCAAAAAGAAAGGCTGAGGCTAAGGTGACGAGTGATTCTCAGAAGACAACCGGGAAAACCTCTACGGGTAGAGGCTGGCGTTTATTAGCCATTTTTTTATTGCTGGTCATTATTGCTGGTGGAGGTGCTCTGGGCTGGTTTGGTCAAACCCTGTGGCAGGAACGGGCCTCTAGTACACAAAACTTCTCTCAACAGCATCTTTTAATTGAGACGCTGCAGCAAAATATTGAACGAAAGCAGGCAGAACAAGAACGGCTGCTTGCAACTTTTGATGACAAGCTTCAAGCCTTACGAGAAGAGCAGCAGAACCAATTAGAGTTACTTGAGAGCAACGGTGGTACCAGTCGCGGTAAGCTCTTACTCGATGAGGTGGAATTTTTGATTCGCCTGGCTAATCAGCGTTTGCTGGTTGAACGCAGTCCTAAGGGCGCCCAAAGTTTGCTTGAATCAGCTGACCAAGTGTTAGCGAAGCTTGATGACCCCGGGCTGATGGCATTGCGCAAAACGTTGTCTGAGAACATTGCTGCTTTGCGTAGCACCGCTATCATTGACCGAGAGGGTATTTTCCTCCGTATTGGCGCATTGTCTGATTTGGTAATGACTTTTTCTGCCCTGCCAGCCCATGGTCTTGACGTTGTTGAGGAAGCTGATGAGCTTGCTCCTAAAGTTGAACCTGCTCAGACGGGTGAAGCCGCTACACGGCTCGAGAAACCCTGGTATCAAAATCTTTGGATTAATCTTCGCCAGGCGACACAAGGCTTTGTTAATAGGCATTTTCATGTGCGTTCCCTTGAACAGCCGTTGGCTCCTTTAATGTCTATTGACCGGGAAACCCAGTTGCGTCACAGCTTGTTAATTGTTCTTGGCAATGCCCAGCAGGCCGTGCTGCGTGAAGAGGCTGAAATTTATCGGGCCAGTCTTGCCCGGGCTGAAAAAGATATCGCTCAGTATTTTGTCGATAATAATGACACCCGTGCCCTTATCGAACAGCTGCAGTCTTTGCAAGCCGAAGCAGTGCAGCAGAGCTTGCCAGATATTAGTGGCTCTCTCTATAGGCTGCAAAATTATCGAGATGCAGCAGAGAAGCGATTTGGCAACAGGGAGGGTTGATTAGCGTGAGAATCGCAATTGTAGTGTTAATCTTGGCAGCTTTCGGTGGCAGTCTAGTGTACTGGCTGATTGGGCAATATCCAGGTTTTGTGCTCGTTTCAATGGGTTCTACAGCAGTTCAATTTACTCTTTGGACGGGCGTGTTAGCCGTAATCGCGTTGTGGCTGTTATTGCGGATGTTGATGAGTTTATTGCGGGCTTTGTTGATACCGGGCCTGCGGTTGACGCGAAATCGGAAGGTGAAAAAAAAGCAGAGGAATAGCCGTTTAACCTATCGGGGGCTTCTCGATTTAGCCGAAGGTCGCTGGGCATCAGCTTGCAAAAACTTATCAAAATCAGCGGCAGATTCCGAGCTCGCCCTGATTAATTATCTTGGGGCGGCCAATGCGGCAGCCGAACTGGGTAATGAGCAGGAGGTCGGTCGTCTTTTGGGTCTGGCTGAAAAGGCAGATTCGCGCAATGAAATGGCGGTTGCACTGACTCGAGTGCGTCTGTTGCTCGGCGGCGACAATTATGCTGAGGCTCTGCCGATTTTACAGGCGTTATATGCTCGTCACCCCAAGCACCCTTACATCCTTAGTTTGCTTGAAAGAACGTACCGAAATTTACAACAGTGGGATCAGCTGGAAAAGCTGCTGGCTGATTTACGCGCCAATAAGGTGATGGATGTCGAGGGTTTGTACCAGCTTGAAGTTCTTATTCGTGGGGCGCAATTGCGTCAACTGGCTAACAACCTCGACGCCGATATGGCTAAGAATAAACAAGCTCTGTCGGACCTTTGGGGTCGAATGGCAAAAAATGTACGCACAGCACCTGTTGTTGTGGCCAATCATGCCGAGCTCCTGGTTCAAGTTGGTGAGTCGGCACTTGCAGAGAAAGAACTCCGTAAAGCGATTAAGAGCACTTGGGATAAACACTTGCTGGCAACTTATAGCCAACTTGAAGGTGATACCGCACAACGATTGAAAATTGCTGAAGGGTGGCTCAAAGAACAGCCGAACAATGCTGCTCTCTTGTTGAGCCTGGCGCGTTTGTGTAAACGCAGTGAGCTATGGGGTAAGGCGCGGGATTATTTAGAAGCGGCCCTAAAATTGGAAAGCCGGCCTGAAACCTATGCCGAGCTGGCGGAAGTGCTGGGGCGCCTCGGTGAGCGGGAGAAAAGTCTACAGTTTTATCGTCAGGGCTTGCTTGAAGTAAC
Organism: uncultured Gammaproteobacteria bacterium; assembly: GCA_913058345.1. Classification (GTDB taxonomy): domain Bacteria; phylum Pseudomonadota; class Gammaproteobacteria; order Pseudomonadales; family Porticoccaceae; genus Reddybacter. Next base: position 335,390 of record CAJXQR010000004.1, on the reverse strand, counting down.
GGCTAATGGAAATCAGACCGTAGGATTAGCTTAATAATGGTGGGTTAGACAATGGCAGCTTAATTGACTGGCATAAAAAAAGCACCGTTGAGGTGCTTTTTTTATGCCAGGCATTTACTCGCGACTACACTGAGTAATCTGCTTTTAGCCATAAAGCCTATAAGCTGGGTCCCGCTTCAGTGATGTCATCCGATACATCGAAGCTCTTGAAGTTTTCAATGAACAGTTCAGCCAGCTTGGCGGCTTGTTTGTCGTAGGCGGTTTTGTCTTCCCAGGCTTCACGTGGGTTGAGGTAGCTCTGGTCAACACCCGGTACGGCGACGGGAAACTGGAGATTCAATAATGGTAGCTGTGCAGTTTCGGCGTTTTCCATATCACCATTTTGAATAGCGGAGATAATCGATCGGGTGACGGGGATGGGAAAGCGAGCACCCGTGCCGCTAGAACCTCCCGCGCCGCCAGTCCAGCCGGTATTAACCAGATAGACCTTACTGCCAAAATCTTCGATGCGTTTCATCAATAACTCAGCATAAACACCGGCGGGGCGAGGCATAAACGGAGCGCCGAAACAGGCAGAGAAAGTGGGGTTGATGCCCGACTCACCACCGAGTTCGGTTGAGCCGACACGAGCGGTGTAGCCACTGAGAAAGTGGTAGGCCGCGGCTTCTTTCGACAAAATAGAAACGGGGGGTAATACGCCAGTAACATCGCAGGTGAGGAACATAATATGCTTCGGCTCGCCTGCACGGTTTTTCTCAGAGCGCATTTCGACGTGCTCGAGGGGGTAGCTGCAGCGGCCGTTCTCGGTCAGCGAAGTGTCGCAGTAATCAGGTTCGCGCTTTTCATTAAGGACGACGTTTTCTACGATAGCGCCGAAGCGAATGGCATCCCAAATAACGGGTTCGTTCTTCTGGCTGAGGTCAATGGTTTTGGCGTAGCAGCCACCTTCTAGGTTGAATACTGCGCCTTTGCTCCAGCCGTGCTCATCGTCGCCAATTAGGTAGCGAAGCGGATCGGCCGAAAGTGTGGTTTTACCCGTGCCGGAGAGACCGAAAAATAGAGCGACATCACCATCTTCACCGACATTGGCTGCACAGTGCATGGGCATAACGTCTTTCTCAGGCAACAGAAAATTCTGTACCGAAAACATGCTCTTTTTCATTTCACCGGCGTATTTCATACCGGCCAGTAAGACTTTTCGTTGTGCGAAGTTAATGATAACCACGCCGTTACTGGTCGTGCCATCGCGCTCGGGCTCGCAAACAAAGTTGGCGGCGTGGAGAATTTGCCAACCCTCTTTACTGGCCGGGTTGTATTGTTCGGTGCGGATGAACATGTTTCTGGCGAAAAGGTTGTGCCAGGCGGTCTCGGTCGTGACCTTGGCGGGAATGTAGTGTTCCCTATCCTGGCCGATATGGAGGTAGGAAACGAAGCGATCAACGCCGGCAATATAGGATTCGACACGATCCCACAGCGCGTCGAACTTGTCTTGAGGAAAAGGGCGGTTGACCGGACCCCAGTTGATAGCATCGCTGGTGCTGGGTTCTTCGACAATAAAACGGTCGGCGGGTGAGCGGCCGGTATGCTGCCCGGTCTCTGCACACAAGGCGCCAGTGTGGGTGAGCACGCCTTCTTTACGCTGAAGGGATTGTTCGATCAGTTCAGCGGAACTCAGGTCGGTGTAAATGGTTGCCGCAGAAGTATCAAAGTCGGTCATTAGTTTCAATCCTGTGAACGGTTTAAGGGGAAGCGTGCTATTCGCAATCCAGGTCATGCCAAAAAAGGGCGCCAATTATGCCAGAAAACGCCCTCTGGGCGAAGGGAAAAAACATCGCCTTAATGCAGGGTCGGAGGCGTGTTGATAAATAGCTGTGCTGCTTGTGCAGGACTGAATCGGTAGACGTAATGGCAAAATTCGCAGCTAATATCAATGCTGGTTTGTTCTTCGAGAATGGCATCGACTTCTTCTCTGCCCAAGCTTACTAGCATATTGGCGGTACGGGTGCGCGAGCAACTGCAGGAGAACTGCAGTGCCGTGGGTTCGAAGAGTTGCAATGCCTCCTGGTGGAACAGACGATGTAATTGTGCATCATGTCCTAGTGCCAATTGCTCGTCAGCTTTTAAGGTATCGGCTAGCAAGCTGACGTGCTGCCAAAGTTCGCTACGCTGTTCAAGGCTCTGCAACTGAATGGGTAAGGCTTGCAACAGAAGCCCAGAGGCTCTGTCGCCATCGGCTGCCAACCAGATGCGGGTGGGCAGTTGTTCCGATTGCTGGAAATAGGTATTCAGACAATCGCTCAATGAATCGTGCTCAATAGCGATGACGCTTTGGTAGCGTTCTCCTTTCGCAGGATCGATAGTAATGACTAAAAATCCGCCTTCGAGCAGTTCACGAAAATTGCATTGTCGTTCGTCTGCTGGGTTGTGTTCATGAAGACGAGCCACGGCGCGAAGGTTATTGTGGCGAGTACAGTCGGCCATGATGAGTTCAAGGGGGCCGGGTATTTTGGGTTTTGCCTGAAGAGTGATAATACCGTCGAACTTCAGTGTGGCACTCAGCAGAGCAGCGGCACTTAGAAACTCGCCGAGCAGGGTGTTAACCGTTGTCGTTAGGTATGAAGCAGGGTGTTTATGGTTAGCGAGCACGGCCTGATAGCTGTCTTGCAGGGAGACGATTTCGCCGCGTATATCGCTCTGTTCAAAGAGGAATCTCTGCAACAGATCATTGTCGGGTTTAGGCATGATTTTACCGATGGGTTAGAGGGCTTGCTCAGCGGGGCTGCAATGTACGAAAGATCCCCGATGTTGTCCAGACCACTTGATCGGGGTGGTCTTTCTAGTCGAGATTTTGCTCGCGTTGGAAGCGGTGTATTTGCCGTCGTTGTTTCTTATTGGGTCGTTGATCGGGGGGGTAGTGGCTGTTGTTTGCTGCCTTGCGCTCAGCGGCGCGCCTTTCTCTATCGAGCAGGCTTTGTTCTGTTTCGGTGTACAAGGCTGCAGCCTCGGTAGCCCCCCTGCGTTTATCGCTCAGGGCATCAATGCGTATTTCTTTTTCGTCCCAGCCCTGGCGAATGGTGAGTTGGGCCCCAGTTTTTAGTTCTTTGCTGGCTTTTACCCGCTGACCCGCCATATGTACTTTGCCGCCCTCTATAGCGGCTTTGGCAAGAGCACGGGTTTTGAAAAACCTGGCGGCCCATAACCATTTATCAATGCGAACTTTTTCCATGGCAGTCTTTAGTCGATGGGTAAGAGGTCTGAGAAATGTTCAATAGCGGGGTATTTTAGATCTGTGCGTGCTGTGGTTTTGCTATCGGGCTGGCGAATGCAAAGTAGGTGGGCGATGCCAAAACTCTCAGCAGCACGGAGCATATCTTCGGTGTCATCAATAAACAGAGTACGTTTTGGGTCAAAGTGGATCTGTTGACTAAGACTCTCCCAAAAGATGGGCAACTCTTTGGGTGCGCTATAATCGTGAGATGAAATTAGAATGTCGAGCAGGTCGTCGATTCCAGTGATGTCGAGTTTTAAGTTGAGGCTGTCGCGATGCGCGTTGGTGATCAGTACGCGCTGGCGATGAGTATTGCCAAGTGCGCTTAAAAACTGCCGTACATGGGGGCGCTCAGCAATCAAATGTTGCACTTCTCTTTTTAGTGCGGGAATGTCGAGGTCGAGTTCCGCCGACCAGAAATCTGTGCAATACCATTCAATGGAGCTGCGCTTTTCTTCAAAGCGTTTGTAGAGTTTATCGAGTGCGATCTGGGGCTCCATTTTATGAAGCTCAGCGTAGCGAGCCGGCAGGTGATGCTGCCAGAAGAAGTTATCAAAATGCAAATCGAGCAAGGTACCGTCCATGTCGAGTAATACGGTGTCAATGGTGTTCCAGTCGAGCATGGTTGATAATACCTCTACGGTAAAACGATGGAATAAAATGGCACGTCATAATCAAAGGCTTGAGTATGCCGACTAATCCCTTAATTTTGAAGCGACAGCGTATTGCTCGCACTCGACTGTTCCAGGTTGAACAGTTAGAACTGCGCTTTTCCAATGGTGTGGAGCGCACTTATGAACGCCTGGCGTCGGCGGGTTTTGGTGCAGTTGCTGTTGTACCGGTAACGGCCCAGGGCGAGGTGATTTTAGTGCAGGAATACAGCGCCGGTATTAACGCCTATCAGTGGGGCCTGCCTAAAGGGGCGATAGACCCGGGGGAGAACAACCTGGAGGCAGGTAACCGAGAGCTAAAGGAAGAGGCCGGTGTTGGTGCCCGAGAGCTACGTTTTTTAAAGAACATTCATTTAACACCGTCTTACATGGAGCGCAGTATCGATGTGTTAGTCGCCTGGGATTTGTATCCGGAATCCCTGCCGGGAGATGAGCCTGAGCCAATGGCAACGATGGAGTGGCCTCTCGATAATCTGGCTGAATTGGTGAGTCGAGCCGATGTCAGTGATGGTGTATCGATTACAGCCTTGTATATGGCGCGAGATTATTTACAGTCCTCTGCTATTAGTATAGTTGAGTGACCTTTTTACGGTTTCAGGATGAAGGGAGTGGGTGTGAGTCAAACAGTTGTGAATAAAGATATTGTGGATGAGGTGGTAGCGCTTTGTCGTCGTGCAGGTGAAGCTATTCTGGAGGTCTATACCCGCAGTGACCTTGGTGTTGAAGTGAAGGCCGATGAGTCACCTCTGACGGCGGCTGATTTGGCGGCTCATCACATATTAGTCGCCGGGTTAGAAAACTTGTTGGACGGTGTGCCGGTATTGAGTGAGGAGGCAGTAGCTCCGCCTTATTCAGAGCGCAGTCAATGGCAGCGTTACTGGATTATTGATCCCCTTGATGGCACCAAAGAATTTATCAAGCGCAGCGGTGAGTTCACTGTTAATGTCGCTTTAATTGACAACCATAAACCTGTTTTGGGCGTGGTACATGTGCCTGTTAGTGGCGTTACTTATACCGGCTTGCAGGGTAGTGGCGCGTATAAAATTGAAGGTATTGAGCCTCAACAATCCATTGCAGTGCGCTCTATGAGTGGCCGCGGTGGATCAGAGAAGCCGGTGACAGTGGTGGCGAGCCGTAGCCATGGCGCGGGCGCTGTTGATGATCTATTAACGCGCCTGGCAAAAGATTTGGGCCACACGGACACCTGTAATATGGGCAGCTCACTGAAGCTGTGTTTGGTCGCCGAGGGCAGTGCCGATATTTATCCTCGATTGGCGCCAACCATGGAGTGGGATACGGCGGCAGCGCAAGCGGTTGTTGAAGCGGCGGGAGGCCAGGTGGTTAATGCGGACCTGGAGCTGTTGCGATATAACGAGAAAGAGGCATTGCTTAATCCGTATTTTTATGTGTTGGGTGATACCACTTTTCCTTGGCGAGACTTATTGTCGGAGTTCAATAGCGACGACTCCCTATGAAAGCAAGGCTAGAAAATATCTTCCGGTAATGAGGCGTCGGCTTCAAAAAATTGACCTGGATTACTGATGTCGCCGTAGCTTGGAAGATTTTCTTCCCGAAAAAGCTCAAAAATACCATTCTTCTCCCCGGGTGAAACTCGCAATCCGGTTTTTGGGTCGATACGTACAGAGACAAGTCCTGGAGGCTGTGGGTGATAGCGTTGCGGTTGGTTTTCCAGTGCCTTGCTCATGTAGTCTATCCATATGGGCAGGGCAGCCGAGCCACCAAACTCCCGTCGTCCGAGCTTGCGGTTGTCGTCGAAGCCTAGCCAGGTAGTGGTAACCAAATCGGGGTTGTAACCAGAAAACCAGGCGTCTCTGGGGCCATTGGTGGTGCCGGTTTTTCCGGCGATATCATCCCGCTTCATTGCTCGTGCTTTTGTTGCTGTGCCTCGTTTGACAACGTCTTTTAGCATGGAGTCCATGATATAGGCGACACGGGGCTCCAGTATCCTTTTTGCTGAAGGACGCAAGGGCGTTGCTGTTGCGGGTTGTGTACTTTGTTCTGCCGGATTCTCCGCTTTGGCAAAGCTATTTCCAGCGTCGTTGTTGTCAGGACAGTCACGACAAACGGTGGGGTTCGTCGCCTGGAAAACAGGCTGCCCTTCGTTATCAGTAATGCGTTCAATCACGTAGGGTTCGATTTTATAGCCGCCGTTGGCAAACACTGCATACCCACCAGCTATCGAGAGTGGCGTGACAGCATGGCTGCCAAGAGCGAGGGATAAGTCGTGGGGAAGTTGCTCGGGATTGAAACCGAACTTGGATGCAGTGTTGATGGCATAAGTGATACCTGTGGATTGCAGAACACGGATGGATACTAGATTGCGTGATAAGTAGAGAGCCTGTCGCAGCCGTGTCGGACCATAAAACTTGCCGCCACTGTTGACGGGTCGCCACTGTGTTTCAATATTTTCGTCGTGAAACGTGAGAGGCGCGTCGTTGACCATGCTGGCAGGTGTCATACCTTTTTCTAGCGCAGCAGAATAAATAAAGGGTTTGAAGTTAGAGCCGGGTTGCCGTTGGGCCTGGGTGACGCGGTTAAAAGGGCTTTGATAAAAATTAAGCCCGCCCGACATGGCTTTGATTGCCCCGGTGTCGGGGTTGAGGGAGACCAGTGCGGCTTGGGCATCGGGTGTTTGTGTTAACTGCCATTCTCCGCTAGCCGCTTTATTAATACGGACGAGATCACCGGTGGAAAATACAGTGCTAAGGTCTTTAACGGGTGCGCTACGTTTGTTCTCTGAGATATAGCGTCTTAAGCCTTTTAAGCTCCCTTCAGTACTGAGGATGATGTTGGGGTTATCTCGGGTCTGGAGTGCGATGCGACTTTCCTCAACGCTGGTCACAATGGCGGGTTCCAGGTCTTGTCCTGGGAGTGTGTTGGATAATGCGGCCCCCCATTGATCAGGGTTGTCGAAGTGAGCTTCCGGGCCCCGGTAGCCGTGACGCCAGTCATAGCTGAGCAGACCGTTTGTAAGAGCCTGGTCGGCATAATTTTGTAGTGTGGCGTCAATCGTTGTAAATACTGAATAACCTGAGGTATAGGTCTCTGCTCCAAGTAGGTCCACTGCTGCCTGTCTGGCGATCTCGGCAATATAAGGCGCGTCATAATCCTTATGTGAACCATGATACTTTGCAGTAATAGCCTGACTTCGGGCCATCTCGAGTGCTGCACGATCAATATGCCCTAATTTATACATGCGTCCAAGAATCCAGTTTCGTCGTGTCAGTGCACGCTCAGGATTAATAATAGGGTTAAATCTTGATGGAGCCTTGGGCAATCCTGCAATCATGGCCAATTGAGCCAGAGACAGCTCGCTGATTGATCTGCCGTAATAAGTCATAGCAGCCGCTTCTACACCATAGGAGCGATTGCCGAGATAAATTTTGTTGGCGTAAAGGGCAAGTATTTCGTCTTTGCTAAGTTCATCTTCAATGCGAAGCGCAAGCAAAATTTCATTAAATTTACGTATGAAGCTTTGTTCTCGAGAGAGGAAAAAGTTCCTGGCGAGCTGCATGGTAATGGTACTACCGCCAGTTTGTATGTGCCCAGTGGTTACCAGTTCCAGAGCTGCTCGCGCTAAGCCTTTAAAATCGACACCAATATGAGAATAGAAACCGTCATCTTCGGCGGAGAGGACAGCTTGAACGAACTGAAGAGGAATTGCGTCAAAGCTTATTGGTGTTCGGCGTTTTTCACCAAACTCTCCAATAAGTTTCATATCTTGTGAATAAACTCTCAAAGGGGTTTGAAGTTTGACGGTTTTGAGGGTTTCCACCGAAGGTAATTTCGGACTAAGGTAGAGATACAAGCTGGCAGCGACGATTAGTGCGCCACCCAATGCTGGAATGACTAGAAGGTAGGTCAGGCGAATCATCAAAGTTGGTAGGTATTTCATAGGTTCGTTTTAGTCGACTAGTCGTTGTTCCTCATTATAAAGCTAAGAAGGCAGTAGTTTGTACTTGATATACCATGATAAGTAGTTAAAGTGCCTTCTTATAAATTTTGCCTAACCGTAGGATATAGAAAATAAAAATGGGAATTTTTAGTTTTCTGGATAAACAAACGAAGCCCGTGCTGGGGATTGATATCACATCATCCACGGTCAAATTGCTTGAGCTGAGTAGGGTGGGGGATAAGTTTAGGGTTGAAAGTTATCTCGTTCGACCTTTACCGCAAAGCACTGTCGTGGAAAAAAACATCAACGATGTAGATGCGTTGGAGGAGACCATCAGTAAAGTGGTCGCTCAGGCCAAGCCTAAAACTTTGGACGCTGCTGTCGCAGTTGCAGGCTCCGCTGTGATTACGAAGGTCATCGAGATGCCTGCTGATTTGAGTGATCAGGGTATGGAATCCCAGTTGTCGCTTGAAGCGGATCAGTATATCCCCTATCCCTTAGATGAAGTGGCACTGGATTATGAGGTTATTGGTCCGTCCGAGGTTAATCCGGATCAAGTTGACGTTTTATTAGCGGCTTGTCGTCGTGAAAATGTCGATCTCCGGGTAGGAGCATTAAGCGCAGCGGGTTTGACGCCAAAAATTGTCGATGTAGAGGTCTTCGCTATTGAGCGTGCCTTTCATTTGATTACTGATCAGCTTGAGAACTTAGGTGAGCAAGTTGTCGCCATTGCGGATATAGGGGCAACGATGCTGACCTTGAGCGTTTTGGTTGAAGGAAAAACCTTGTATACACGAGAGCAGCTTTTTGGTGGTAGACAGGTGACTGAGGAGATTCAGCGCCGTTATGGCTTGTCTTTTGAAGAGGCAGGGCAGGCAAAGAAGCAAGGCGGCTTACCTGAAGATTATGAGACGGAAATTATAGAACCTTTTAAAGAAGCCTTGATTCAGCAGATTTCGCGATCGCTGCAATTCTTCTTTTCGTCTAGCCAATACAACTATGTTGATAAGTTGGTCTTGGCTGGGGGTGTGGCGGCCACTGAAGGTTTGCGGGACGAGGTAGAGGCAAAGTTAGGTCTGCCGACTATTATTGCTAACCCGTTTCTCAATATGGCAGTAGGAAACAAGGTGGATGCGGTTGCGCTTGCAATGGATGCGCCGGCTATGATGATAGCTGCGGGGTTGGCACTGAGGAGTTTTGAATAGCTATGGCGAATGTGAATCTACTTCCCTGGCGTGAAGTTCAGCGGCAGGAAAAAAAGAAAGAATTTCTGATTATTCTGGGTGTGGTTGCGTCCGTCGCGTTGTTGCTTGCAGTTGCCTGGGGGCATTGGGTGCAAATGCAAATCGGCTGGCAAAATGAAAGAAATAGTCTGTTGACGACAGAGATCGCTGTGCTTGATGAAAAAGTAAAAGAAATTAAAGAGCTTCAATTGAGGCGCCAACAAGTACTAGAGCGAATGGAAGTCATTAAGGACTTGCAGGGCAATCGGCCTGGTGTGGTTAAAGTTTTTGATGACTTTGTACGATCGGTTCCCGACGGGATTTTCTTTGTTGAGTTTAATCGTACTGCAGAGAAAATTGCTTTAGTCGGCTTTGCAGAATCCAATAATAGGATTTCGACACTCATGCGTCAGCTCGATGCTTCGGAGCGATTTAAAGAGCCGAATCTGACAAAGGTTGAGGCGGATAATACTCTCGGCGAGCAAGGCAGCAGGTTTGAACTTCAAGTGCTGGTGGAGAAGGTTGAGACCGAAGAAGATGGCGATGAGGAGGAGGCGTAAAGTGGTTAACGCTAATGGTGGGTTTCAACTCAATAAGCTGGATGTCTCCGAACTGGAATATGAGAATATCGGCGTTTGGCCTGTTCTTTTCAAAGCCTTGCTCTGTGGGGGGCTTTTTCTCCTTATTGTTGTATTGGGCTATTTTTTACATGTGAAGGACTTGTACCTCACTTTAGATTCTGTCACTGGCAAAGAAGTTACCTTACGTAAAACGTACCAGGAAAAAGCTTTTCAAGCTGCTAATCTTGATGCTTATCGTCTCCAAATGGTGGAAGTTGAAGCGTCTTTTGGCACATTGCTTGCGCAGTTGCCAGGAGATACAGAGGTGCCAGGTTTATTGGAGGATATTACAGAAATCGGTTATGGAAGCAGTCTGGATATAAAGACAATTTCTTTACAACAGGAGCAGTCTGAAGAGTTTTACGTCGCGCTACCCATAAAGATTGTTGCCGAAGGTGAATACCATGATGTGGGGACATTTGTCAGTGGTGTCGCCGGGTTACCGAGGATTGTCACTTTGCATGATTATTCGATGAAGTCGAGCGAGGAGGGTAGTCGGCTAATTTTTGAAGTTAATGCAAAAACCTATCGATATAAAGGTCAGGAAGAATAAAGATGGAAACTGGCAATATAGTGAGAGCGCTAGCGACAGTGTTGGCCTTCGGCCTAATCGCAGGCTGTTCTGCTGACAAAAACAAAGATTTACAGGACTTCATGGAAGATGCGAAAAACCAACCTGTTGGAGAGATAGAGCCGTTGCCCACGTTTCGTCCTTATCAAACCTTTCGCTATAGCGCTATTGCCCTGCGTAGTCCTTTCGATAAGCCACTAACGGCGATTGCTAAAGAAGATTCATCAGGCAGGCTTGCCATAGAGCCTGATGAGAACCGAAAAAAAGAATATCTGGAAGGATTTAATTTTTCATCCTTTTCTCTAGTGGGGGTAATCGATCAAGGTGGAACGACATGGTCCCTTGTCGATGATGGAGAGGGGGGGGTGCATAGAATAACTGTTGGCAATTTCCTGGGGAAAAACCACGGAAAAATTACTGGTGTGTCTGATACCCGTATGGAAGTGCTTGAGATTGTCCCTGATGGGAAAGGTGGCTGGGTGGAAAGGCCTAGAACGTTAGCCCTCAAGGGGAGCGATTAATGAGAAATGTTGAGGAGTTAGGCATGAATATTATCAGGCAGTTGACAGGTCTCCTGTCAAAGACTGTGGCGGCTGTTATCTCAAGTTTAATCTTGTTTCAAGCTGCTTTTGCAGAAACGGCAACCGTTGATGATATTAGTTTTTCGGCACTACCTGGGGGGAGGTTTGAAATTAAACTTGGAGCCGTCGGTGGCTTGCCAGAGCCCAAAAGCTACGCGATAGACTCGCCCGCCCGTATTGTTCTTGAGTTTGAGGATACCTTAAGCGTATTAGAGAAGAAAAAGTATCCGCTAGCGTTTGATAATGCACAAAGTGTCGCTGTGATCAGTGCTGGCGGAAAAACACGTTTGATTGTTAATTTACAGGACCCCGTTGGCTTTGAAACCTTCCGAGAGGAAGGGGGGATGAGGTTGCTGATTGGTGCTTCTGAAGGCGCTTCCTTTGTAGAAAAAAGCGATAACCCCTCGTTTGAACTGTCTGCAAAGTCGTCAGATCATGGCGGTGGTGTTAAAACGAGCAAAGCAATTAAGGAGGTTGATTTTCGTCGCGGAGAAAACGGCGAGGGTTTAGTCTCGGTAGGTTTGACAGATGCGAATACCACTGTTGATGTGAGTCAGGTTGGTCAGAATATTATTCTTAATTTTTATCGCACAGGTTTGCCTGAATCTTTAAACCGAAAGCTGGATGTCGTTGATTTTGCAACGCCGATAACAACGATAGATAGCAAGACTGAAGGTGGTGCAACCCAAATTGTGATTGCCGCAACGGGAGAATACGATTATCTGGCGTATCAGGCAGATGATCAGTATGTGATTAGTGTTAAACGGCCGACGAAAGAAGAGCTTGAAGAAAGGAAGTCTCGTTTTGAATTTACTGGTGAGAAACTATCATTAAATTTCCAGGATATTGAAGTTAGGTCCGTTTTACAGTTAATAGCTGATTTCACTGACCTCAACTTGGTCGCTAGTGACACCGTTACTGGCAGCATCACTTTGAGGCTGAGGAATGTTCCCTGGGATCAGGCTTTGGAGATTGTTTTAAAGTCTAAGGGCTTGGATAAGCGCCAGGAAGGAAATGTTCTGCTTGTTGCCCCCGCCGCAGAAATTGCTGAACGTGAACGTTTGCAGGTAGAAGCCAACAAGCAACTCATAGAGCTTGCCCCGCTAGTGACTGAGTTTGTTCGTATTAAATATGCTGATGCCAGGGAGTTATTTGACCTGTTCAATGCTGATGAAAGTGATGGCAGTGGAGGTGGCAATGACGATGAAAATGCGACATCGAGTATCTTGTCTGAGCGAGGTACAGCTATTGTTGATGAGCGGACAAATACGATTATTTTGACGGATGTTCAGGATAAGGTTGATGAGTTCTATCGACTGGTCAAGGAAATAGATGTTCCGATACGGCAGGTAGAAATTGAGGCGAGAATTATTGTTGCCAGTACCGATTTTCGCAAGGAAGTTGGCGTGAGATGGGGTATTGCGGGCGCAAGAACACCTGGCGATGATGTTTTTGAATTCGGTGGGTCAAGGGACGTGCTGGATAGCGATCCTGGTTCCCCTGCTGAATTCTTTGGTAAATGGCCAGCGGACGACCCTTCTTTAGATCTTTCTGAGACGCTCGGTGTCGATCTGGGAGTGAGCAATCCGGCAGGCAGCCTGGCGCTTGGTCTACTAAAAGACGATACAATGATTGACCTTGAATTGAGCGCGCTAGAGAATGATGGTTTTGGAGAAATACTTTCACAACCTAAATTGCTGACTGGTGACAAACAAAAGGCAGTCATTAAAGCGGGTAGTGAGATACCTTATCAATCTGGCACTTCGAGTGGTGAGACTGACGTTGAGTTTCGGGAGGCTGTTTTGAAACTGGATGTAACACCGCAAATCACTCCTGACAATCGAGTCATCATGGATTTAGTGATTAACCAGGATACAATCGGTGAAATTGTGCCCACCTCTAATGGTGGCTCTGAGCCCACAATTGATGTTACTGAAATTGAAACAAAAGTATTGGTTGGCGACGGGCAAACCCTTGTTTTGGGGGGTATTTTTCAAATGGAAGAGCTGAAAGGGGTAGAGAAAGTGCCTGTTTTAGGTGACATTCCTTATGTGGGTCGATTATTTCGTAAAAATATTTCTGACCACACAAAACGAGAAATACTGATCTTCATTACACCAAGGATCATCAGCGATCCCTTGCTAGATCGATGAGTGAACAGGCTCCTATATTTCTTGTCGGGCCAATGGGCGCAGGTAAAACTACCATTGGCCGTCACTTGTCTCGTTTGCTGGGCAGATCATTTGTGGATCTGGACCAGGAGATAGAGCAGAGCTGTGGCGCCGATATTGCCTGGATTTTTGATGTCGAGGGAGAGTCCGGGTTTCGCAAACGGGAGTCTGCTATGCTGCGAGAGGTGGCAAGCCGTCATAGTATAGTCATTGCCACTGGCGGAGGCGCTGTTCTGAATAGTGAGAGCAGAGCTTTGATGAAACGCGGTGGCACAGTCGTTTACCTTTTAGTGGCAGCAAAGGTGCTTTATGCCCGGATGCAGCAAGATACTAAACGACCCCTGCTGCAAGTTGGTGATAAAAAAGCGACCATAGAAAGTATCGTCAAAGAGCGTGAGCCTCTATACAAAGAGGTTGCCGATATTGTTTTTGATGGACACAAAAAAACGCCCATGGTGGCAGCGCAAGAGCTGGCCTCATTGATTCGACAACGGGCTTAGATAAAGGCTGGCGCTGACACGGCGCTCCTAATTGCTGTGCTAGAATTACTTCTCGGTAATTCTAATCTCTATTCAAATGAATGTATTAAACGTTAGCCTTGACGAACGTAGCTATCCTATTTTTATTGGTTGCAGTTTGCGCAACAGCGCCGATTCTCTCATGTCTTATATCAAGGGTGACCAGGTGTTGGTGGTTAGTAATGAGACTATTGCGCCTCTCTATCTTGAAAATTTACTGAAAAATATCGATGTTGCCAAGCTTGATACCTTGGTATTGCCGGATGGCGAGCAGTACAAAACAATGGAGACGCTTAATACAATTTTTGATGCCTTACTGGCCGAGCGTCACGATCGGTCGACGACACTGATTGCTTTGGGGGGTGGTGTTGTGGGTGATATCACAGGGTTTGCAGCAGCTTGTTACCAGCGAGGGGTTAATTTTATTCAAATACCCACTACCTTACTGGCTCAGGTTGATTCTTCGGTCGGTGGTAAAACAGCGGTTAACCACATTTTGGGTAAAAATATGATTGGTGCTTTCCATCAGCCTCAATGTGTATTGATCGATATATCAACTCTACAATCTTTACCGGAGCGCGAATACCGTGCGGGGCTTGCTGAAGTAATAAAGTATGGGCTTATTACCGACCTGGAATTTTTTGTCTGGCTTGAGAAGAACATGTCCCGATTGCTGACCAGAGAAGATGATGCTGTGTTGTACGCGGTTGAGCACTCTTGCCGCCTGAAGGCCCATGTCGTTAGTACAGATGAGCGCGAAAGCGGGCTGCGTGCGATTCTCAACCTGGGTCATACGTTCGGGCACGCAATTGAAACCCATAAGGGGTATGGAAAGTGGCTGCACGGTGAGGCGGTGGCAGCGGGGATGTGTATGGCATCCGACCTTTCAAAACGCCTGGGCTGGATTTCGGATGCTGATCATGAAAGGGTTATCGCTCTGATCGCAAAAGCGGGTTTACCGACTGCACCACCTGAGATGACCACTGAACAATTTTTAACTTTGATGGCTGTTGATAAAAAGGCCCTGGGTGGCCAAGTTCGATTAGTGCTTTTAGAGCGACTGGGTCAGGCTGTTGTCAGTGCGGATTATGGTGAAAAGCTGTTGGCAGCGACTTTATCGCCGAGTTGAGTGTATAAGACATATTTGTCCCCTTACTATTTGACGTGTAAAATACCACGTTCTTTGTGCGAACCCCCTTGATTCTCGAAAGGGGTCTTCTTTCTAATTCATTGTTATATAAAGAGTTCTTTATGGCGGACGGCTTGTATCGTTTGGATGAGTTTCGCGATAATTGCGGATTTGGTTTGATTGCTCACACCAAGGGTGAGTGCAGTCACCGTTTGCTGCAGACGGGAATCGAAGCGTTAACATGTATGACCCACCGAGGTGGTATTGCTGCCGATGGTAAAACGGGTGATGGCTGTGGTTTGTTAATTCAAAAGCCAGATGCTTTTTTGCGCACTGTGGCTGAGAAGGCCTGTGCGACTCCCTTGCCGGCGCTTTATGCCGTTGGCGTGATAATGTTTAGCCAGGATGCAGATTGCCGGGTACAGTCTAAAAAAGTAATTGCTAGTGAAGTAGCGCGTCAAGGACTTGTTTTGAGCGGCTGGAGAGAGGTGCCCACCGACCCGAAGTGCCTTGGTCCTATTGCGCTTGAGACATTACCGGTGATCGAGCACCTCTTTATAGCCGCGCCTGAAGGCATGGAAGATAAACAGTTTGATGCTCGATTATTTATCGCCCGCCGCCACATTGAAAACCGCCTGGCCGCAGATAAAGAATTTTATATTGCCAGTCTTTCGGCAACCGTGATGAGCTATAAAGGTCTGATGATGCCGGTAGACCTGCCGCATTTTTATAAAGACTTGTCAGACCCGTGCTTAGAAACCGCTATTTGTGTTTTCCACCAGCGGTTTTCGACCAATACCCTGCCAAAATGGCCACTTGCCCAGCCGTTTCGGATGTTGGCCCATAATGGTGAAATTAATACTATTCTTGGCAACAGGAACTGGTCTGTTGCTAGAACGCCGAAATTTAAATCTCCACTTTTGCCCGACCTTGACGATGTTGTGCCGCTGGTAAACCGTACAGGCTCGGACTCTTCAAGCCTCGATAATATGCTGGAGTTACTGGCGATAGGTGGCATGCCCTTGCATCGCGCCGTGCGTATGTTAATTCCACCCGCCTGGAACAACGTTGAAGATAGAGATCCCAGCGAGCGAGCTTTTTTTGACTACCAGTCGATGCACATGGAGCCCTGGGATGGGCCAGCTGGTTTGGTCATCACTGATGGGCGCTATGCAGTTTGTGCTCTCGACCGCAATGGTCTGAGACCTTCGCGATGGGTGTTAACTGACGATGACATTATCACCGTGGCCTCCGAAGTGGGGGTTTATGACTACAAGCCTGAAAATGTTGTTGCCAAAGGCCGCCTGGGGCCTGGTGACATGTTATCTATCGATGTCGTTGATGGATTGATTGAAACGAGGGAGGAAATTGATTATCGCCTTTCACGTGAATTGCCGTATAAAAAATGGTTGAAGGCAGGTGTGCGAGCTATTGAATCGACCATGGGCGAGGACAGTATTGAGCTCGAAGGTAGTTTGACTCGCGAGCAAATCAAGACCTACATGAAGTTGTATGGCGTGTCCTTTGAGGATCGCAGTCAAATGATGAGACCCTTGGCTGAGGGCGGCCAGGAAGCAACGGCTTCAATGGGTGATGACTCTCCGATGGCTGTGTTATCCCAGAAAAACCGCAGTTTGTACGATTATTTTCGCCAGCAATTTGCCCAGGTAACAAATCCGCCTATCGACCCCTTACGCGAAGCCATTACGATGTCTCTTAATACTCAGCTGGGTAAAGAGCTGAATATCTTTGAGCAAGATGCCGACCACGCAATACGTATTAACCTCAATAGTCCTGTCTTATCTCCGCGCAAATATTATGCGTTAAAGTTTAATGATCACGACGCGTTTCCTGTACAAAAGTTTGACTTGAACTACGACCCGGATAAAACTGATTTGCGGCAGGCCATTGTTAATCTTTGTGCAGAAGTGGAGCAAGCCGTTCGCGCCGGCAAGGTGATCTGCATTTTATCTGATCACGACATTGATGAAAATAAAATCCCCATCCATATGTTGTTTGCCGTGGGTGCCGTTCATAATCACTTGATTAAGGTTGAGCTGCGTTGTGATGCGAACCTTATTGCCAGTACGGGTAGTGCTCGCGATTCCCATCAGATAGCCGCTTTAATTGGTTGTGGTGCCTCTGCCGTTTATCCTTACCTGAGCTTCCATGTACTTTGTGACATGATCGAGAGTGGTGAGTTAAAAGAGACTGTTGATACTGCCTTTAAAAATTATTGCCGAGGTATCAATAAGGGCTTGATGAAGATCATTTCGAAGATGGGTATTTCAACCATTACTTCGTACCGCGGCGCAGTGCTATTTGAAGCTGTGGGTTTATCTAACGACATTGTCGATCTATGTTTTTCCGGCATAGTAAGCCGTATTCAGGGTGCAAATTTTAGTGACTTTGAAGAGGATCAGAAAGCGTTGGCTGCCACTGCCTGGCATGCTCGAAAACCGGTTGCGCCCGGTGGCTTATTAAAATATATTCATGGCCAAGAATACCATGCCTTCAACCCCGACGTCGTACAAGCTTTGCACAAGGTTGTGCGTAGTGGTGACTATGCTGACTGGCGCGCTTACGCTGATTTCGTTAATTTACGTCCCATAGCCTCTTTGCGTGACATGATGCGGCTCAAAGCCGATCGCGCAAGCATTGCGCTAAATGCTGTCGAGCCCGCTATCGATATAGTCAAGCGTTTTGATTCGGCGGGGATGTCGTTGGGTGCGCTTTCCCCTGAAGCGCATGAAGCGTTAGCGGAAGCGATGAATAGCCTTGGGGGGCGTTCAAATTCGGGCGAAGGTGGTGAAGACCCGGTTCGCTACGGTACGTTAAAAAGTTCGAAAATTAAGCAGGTTGCCTCTGGTCGCTTTGGTGTCACCCCTCATTACTTAGTGAATGCAGAGGTGATACAAATTAAGGTTGCCCAAGGTGCTAAGCCTGGCGAGGGTGGGCAGCTACCCGGTGGTAAAGTGAATCAGCTTATTGCGACTCTGCGCTTTTCGGTCCCCGGTGTGACACTGATTTCCCCACCCCCCCACCACGATATTTATTCGATTGAGGACCTTGCCCAGTTAATTTTTGACTTGAAACAAGTGAATCCGAAGGCTCTGATATCTGTTAAATTGGTTTCTCGTCCTGGCGTTGGCACTATTGCTGCCGGTGTGGCGAAAGCCTATGCGGACATGATTACTATTTCAGGTTATGACGGCGGTACGGCGGCCAGCCCTCTGACATCGATCCGCTATGCGGGCTCGCCTTGGGAGCTCGGTCTTGCCGAGACGCATCAAACTCTGCGGGCCAATGATCTGCGTGATAAGGTGCGTGTACAGGCTGATGGTGGTTTGAAAACGGGGCTTGATGTCGTAAAAGCAGCGATTCTAGGTGCGGAAAGTTTCGGTTTTGGCACAGCACCGATGGTTGCTTTGGGTTGTAAGTACTTACGCATTTGTCATTTGAATAACTGTGCGACGGGTGTCGCGACTCAGAACCAGGAGTTGCGCGACGGTTACTATAAGGGCACCGTTGAAATGGCCAAGAACTTTTTCCTCTTCGTTGCTGAGGAGGCGCGAGAATGGCTCGCGGTTCTCGGAGTGACATCTTTGCAGGAACTTATTGGCCGTGTTGATTTACTCGAATTACTACCCGGGGTTACTGCACGCCAGAATCAACTGGATTTAAAGCCTATCGTCCACACGGATGCGTTTTTAGAGTCAAAGCCCCGTTACTGCCAGCAAGAGAGAAATACTCCCTGGGATAAAGGTTTGTTAGCTGAAAAAATGGTGGCAGAAATACTGCCTGCCATTGAGTCGAAATCAGGTGGGCGTTTTGATTATCAAGTATCTAATTGTGACCGGTCTATCGGTGCGCGTTTAAGTGGTGAAATTGCCCGCCGCCATGGCAATCAGGGAATGGCTGGTACACCACTTGAGCTGAGATTATCGGGTGTCGCTGGGCAATCATTGGGGGCCTGGAATGCCGGGGGGTTGGATATCTTTCTCGAGGGTGATGCCAACGATTACGTCGGGAAAGGTATGGCGGGTGGAAAAATTGTTCTCATACCACCACAAACGGCCCTGTTTGATAGCCATAAAACGCCGATTATGGGTAATACCTGCTTATACGGTGCAACTGGTGGGCGCCTATTTGCATCGGGTCGTGCCGGGGAGCGCTTCGCTGTGCGTAATTCGGGTGCGCAAGCTGTGATTGAAGGCGCGGGAGATCACTGTTGTGAGTACATGACTGGCGGTGTTGTTACTGTTCTTGGTTCCACAGGATACAACTTTGGCGCCGGTATGACGGGCGGTTTTGCCTATGTACTGGATATGGAAAACAAGTTTTACGACCGGGTCAATATGGAGCTGGTTGAGTTGAGTCGCATTACGACAGAACCTCTGGAAAATCACCGCAACTATCTACGTGAGGTTATTGAGGGTTTTGTCGACGCGACAGGTAGTGAATGGGGGGCAACTCTATTGGATGATTTTGGCGATTATGTGGCTAAATTTTGGCTGGTGAAACCGAAGTCGGCCTCCCTGAGTGGTCTTTTAGCCACGACTCGAGCCCGTCCGGAATAAGCCGATGAATGTGACTGATAGCATGACAAAGCAAGGTGGTAACAATGGTTGAGCGGACTCACAATGACTTCCAGTTTCTCGATCTGAAGCGAGAAGAGCCGAGTAAGAAGACGATTCAAGAGCGCACCACGGGTTATGCTGAAATTTATGAGCCTTTTGAAAAGGCAGAAGCACAGGAGCAGGCGGACCGTTGTCTGGATTGCGGCAACCCTTACTGCGAGTGGAAGTGCCCTGTGCATAATTATATTCCCAATTGGCTGAAACTGGCGACAGATGGCAATATTATCGAAGCGGCTGAGTTGAGTCACCAGACGAATACATTGCCTGAAGTGTGTGGACGCGTATGCCCTCAGGACTTGCTGTGTGAGGGCGCTTGTACCTTAAATGAAGATTTTGGTGCGGTGACTATCGGTAGCGTCGAAAAGTATATAACCGATACGGCCTTTGCTATGGGGTGGCAGCCTGATCTCTCAAAAGTTACCGCCACCGGTAAACGTGTTGCCGTAGTGGGTGCAGGGCCTGCAGGATTGGGTTGTGCCGATGTGTTAGCGCGTAATGGTGTCGCCTCTGTGGTTTTTGATAGTCATCCTGAAATCGGTGGCTTGCTGACTTTTGGTATCCCTGAGTTCAAACTAGAAAAGTCAGTGATGTTCAAGCGTCGTGAAGTCTTTGAGGCCATGGGTATTGAATTTCGCTTGAGTACCGAAGTTGGCAAAGATGTAACGTTCGACAGCCTGCTCGAAGAATTTGATGCGGTGTTTCTTGGTATGGGTACTTATACTCCTATGAAAGGCGGATTTCCTGGGGAAGACATACCTGGCGTGTACGATGCCTTACCGTATTTGATTGGCAACGTGAATCAGAATCAGGGCTGGCCACAGCAGCAAGGTCAGTTTGTTGATACTGCTGGTAAAAAAGTAGTAGTGCTCGGTGGTGGTGATACGGCGATGGATTGTAATCGCTCGGCTATCCGTCAGGCCGCTAGTAGTGTGAGCTGTGTATATCGCCGAGATGAGGCGAATATGCCTGGTTCGCGACGTGAAGTCGCCAATGCTAAAGAAGAGGGCGTTAACTTCCTGTTCAATCGCCAGCCCATTGAGATTATGGGAGAGGGGGCAGTGACTGGTATTAAAGTGATTGAAACTCGTCTCGGTGAACCCGACGAAAACGGTCGACGCCGTCCTGAACCAATTGCTGGCAGTGAGCAGATTATTCCGGCTGATATCGTCCTCATCGCGTTTGGTTTTCAGCCGAGCCCCGCTGGCTGGTTTGCAGAGCATGATATTGCCATTAATAGCTGGGGTGGTGTTACTGCAGCGGAGGAGCAAAAGTACAAGTTCCAAACGAGCAATGACAAGGTTTTTGCCGGAGGCGATATGGTCAGAGGTTCTGACCTGGTGGTAACAGCTATTTGGGAAGGCCGCCAAGCCGCTGAAGGAATTTTGGATTATCTTGATGTCTGAATTAAAGAATGATCGCTTCTTGCGGGCTTTATTACGCCAGCCCGTCGATGTTACACCGGTGTGGATGATGCGTCAGGCGGGCCGCTATCTTCCTGAATACCGTGCGGTGAGGGCAGAGGCGGGTGATTTTATGTCCGTTTGTACAAACCCCCAGCTAGCCTGTGAAGTAACACTGCAGCCATTGGATCGCTTCCCTTTGGATGCCGCTATTCTATTTTCGGATATTCTTACCATTCCTGATGCCATGGGACTGGGTCTTTATTTTGAAGAGGGTGAGGGCCCACGTTTTCGCAAACTTGCTGATACCGTACAGGCTATTGAAAGCCTGCCAGTGATCGATACTGCTCAAGACCTTCCTTATGTGCTTGATGCCGTCCGTCTCATTCGCCGAGAGCTTAATGGCAGTGTCCCGCTCATTGGTTTCTCCGGTAGCCCGTGGACATTAGCGACCTATATGATTGAGGGCGGCAGCAGTAAAGATTTTGCCAAGATCAAAACAATGCTTTACATGAACCCTGATTTGTTACATGTACTGTTAGAAAAGCTATCGGCTTCGGTGATTAATTACCTCAATGCTCAAATTGAAGCTGGTGCTCAAGCAGTACAAATTTTTGACACGTGGGGCGGCGCACTCGGTCACAGGGCTTACCGCGAATTCTCCCTGCAGTACATGAAAACAATAGTTAGTGGCTTGACACGAGAATCAGAGGGTCGGCAGGTTCCCGTTATTTTGTTCACTAAAAATGGCGGTGGCTGGCTTGAAGCGATCGCGGACAGTGGTTGCCATGCTATTGGTGTTGATTGGACCCAAGATATTGGAGCGGCCCGTCGGCGCGTTGGTCAGCAGGTGGCTTTGCAAGGCAATATGGATCCGGCGGTGTTGCGAGCGCCTATACAGGTAATAGAAAGCGAAGTGGCTACTATTCTTGAAAACTTTGGTGCGGGAGAGGGGCACGTCTTCAACCTAGGGCATGGAATCACTCCTGATATAGCCCCAGACCATGCAGCCGCATTTATTGACGCAGTTCACAATTTATCCGTGAAGTACCACCAGTAAAGTCGAAGTCTGGAAACGTTTGTCGCGTATTTTTACCGGTTACCGGTACCATCTTGTAAATGAGTGGGATGATATTACTCTTGATGGCAGCAATTGACGTTCTTTGTCACTTGCAGACATTATTATTCCAATCATTTTTAATGATGCAAAATGCGAGAGTATAAGAGCGTGAAACATGGCCATTAAACAAGTACAGGTGGAAGTTGATAGTCTCGTGCTAGGGATGTACGTTTCACGTCTGGACCGTCCGTGGTCCCAGACTCCCTTTACCCTTCAAGGTTTTTATCTACGATCACCTCGAGAAATTATTCAGTTACAAAATTACTGTCATCACGTATTCATTGATATCCAGAAAGGTCGGGCGCCCCTCGACTCTGTAGCTCCGCCGGTGACGTCCCCTCAACGAAAGAATACGCAGTATCAAGCATTGGGTAGATCCGCTGCTCGAGCTAACGCCAGGCTTATAAAAAAAGATAAAGTGCAATCTGCACCGGCGCCGATAGTTGTTCGCAAAGGTTTTTATGAGACGCGTACGGCTTTACGAAAAGAAGCTGCCCAGGCAAAGAAAATCGTTGGTCGTTTAAAAGGCACTTTGACTCTGGTTGTTAAACAGATGAATCGTGGAAGGACTGTTGACTATGGTCGCTTGAAAGACAGTGTCGGTGATATGGTTGAAAGTGTGTTGCGATGTCCAGACGCTTTCACTTGGCTAATGCGTTTGCGAGAGCAAGATGAGCGTAGCTATGACCATAGCCTGCGTTCTGCTCTATGGGCCGTGCAATATGCACGCTATATTGGTATGCCTAAAGACGAGATTGATGTCTTGTGCATGGGTACATTATTAAAGGATGTCGGTAAGGCAAAGCTTTCCAGTAGGTTATTGCGTAAAGAGAACCGTAGCGAAGTCGAAGAAAAAGAATACCGGAAACATGTGACTTATGGCGTTGAGCTACTGAGGCAAACTCGTCAAGTTGAACCGCGTGTCATCTCTGTGGTGCGTTACCAAGCAGAGCGCAATGATGGAAGCGGGTATCCAGAGGGATTGTCCGGCGGGAAAATCCCTCTACTGGCGAGAGTCGCAGGCATCGCGAGCACTTACGATAGAATTTGTTTTTCGCGAGATGGTTCCGAACCCTTAGCGCCATCACGTGCTGTTAGTGTCCTGTATGGCATGCGAGACAAGCAATTCTCCGATGACCTTGTCGTTAGTTTTATTCAATCGATAGGTTTGTATCCAACGGGTACCTTAGTTGAGTTGACGACCGGTGATATAGGTGTTGTTACTGAACAGCACCCTAAGTCCAGACTGACCCCTAAAGTTGCTGTTCTGGGCCGCGAAGACATCGATCTCACTGCTGCTGTGACTGTTGTTGATCTAAAGAATGATGAGAAAACTCGGGACGCACTAGGTGCTAATACGGGTAAAGGTTTTTTTGATCGGGTTGCCATAGCAAGGGATCTTGAGCCAGGGGGTTATGATGTCGATCTTTCAAAAATTGCACACTTATTTATTGCGAAGGAATTGGGTGGTCCCAAAAGTTTGTTTTCCGGCTGGCTAAAACGTCATTAGTATTAATCTCGCCTGGGTCAACCTAGAGTCAGGGGTTCACCCATTAAAATGTTTTTACCGTTAGCGAGTTCTTTGTCGAATGACAGTGACTTTTTAAATAAAAGCACAACAGTTGATCCAAACTTGAAGCGGCCTAACTCTTCGCCTCTCTCGAGATTTATGACTTCCTTTGCAAAGCTCACACTGGTGGCTTTTGTTGGTGAATAGTAGTGTTGCCAGCAGGTTTCTATACCTGCGACCAGCATAGCGCCTACTAAAATAACAGCCATTTTCCCCAGGCTTGTTTCGAAAATACAGACAAGACGCTCATTTTTTGCAAATAATTCGGGCATATTTTTAGTCGTTGTTTGATTGACAGAAAATAACTTACCGGGGATGTATCGTGTCTCGACAAGCTTCCCCGTCCACGGCATATGGACACGGTGATAATCGCTTGGAGATAAGTAAATAGTGGCAAAGCTACCGCAAGCGAACTCAGCGGCAAGCGTATCATCACCGCCTAACAACCGGGTTGTGCTATAACTTTGCCCCTTTGCCTGAATAAACTGGTCATTACGTATTTGACCAAACTGGCTAAGAATTCCATCTGCAGGGGAAACAATGGCATCTGTATCTGGACATATGGGCCGTGCACTAGCCTTTAGCGAACGGGTAAAGAAATCATTGAAATTCGAATACTCTTCTACTTGCTCTCGCTCGGCAATAGAAAGGTCAATTTTATAAGTTCGGATAGCCTGATGAATTAACATGTTTTTAAGCCAGGGGGTTTTGGCTTCAGCAACCTTACCTATCAGGCGTGATAAAACATGTTGCGGCACTGCTTTTTGGAACAGGCAGAAGAGTTTGTCGGAATAACGCTGCATAAGGTAAGGTTCTAATCAGTTCTCGAGAAATTGCCTGGGGCTGTGATCGCGCTGCTAAAATTAATCGTTACTTAGACTTTGTTTGATTAGCAGGTAACTCTGCATCCTTTGTGGGGATATTTTACCTGCTTGGAGTGCCTTTTGCAGCGCGCATCCTGGATCGTTTTGGTGGCTGCAATCACGAAATTTACAATGCCCAAGGTATGGCTTAAATTCGGTAAACCCCCCAACGATATCTTGCTCCTCAAGATGAGTAAGACCAAACTCTCGTATTCCGGGTGAGTCAATGAGTTGACCGCCTTCGGGGAGGAAGAATAAGGTCGCGGTTGTAGTGGTATGTCGGCCCTTCGTGTGAGCTTCTGAGAGACTACCGACTGGGGTCTCTGCGGCAGGGCATATTGCATTAATGAGTGATGATTTTCCTACCCCTGACTGCCCTACGAATACACTTCTGTGCTCTTGCAGTGCCATTTTGAGTTGATCGATACCCTGGCACGACCTGGCTGATACTTCTATCACCTGATACCCTAGTTCGCGATAGACCTTAGCCAGGTTATTAGCCAGTAGTTTGTTATCGGAGGGGAGGTCAACTTTATTGAGCAGTAAGATGGGTTGAATATCGCGGTGCTCAATGGCGATAAGATAGCGATCAATTAGACTGGCATGAGGCCTCGGTTCTGAGGCAATCACAATAACGATACGATCAATATTAGCAGCGACAGGTCTTGGTTTTCCTCGGCTGTCTGGGCGCTCGAGTTGTGTTTTGCGCGGTAGTACGGCACAGACTACACCGTAGGGTTCGCCAGGACACCAAATGACATCGTCCCCGGTAACCACAGAGTCTAAGTTAGAGCGTAGGTAGCAACGCTGGGGTGTAGAGGTAGGGGAAGTAACGACATCAACCTGGTTACTGTAGCGCGTACTGACGAGACCTGTCTGCTCAGGGCCAAGCTCGCCGGATTGCAACAGTTTTTCACCGCGGTGAGGATTATGGGCGTTCACGATACTGTTCGATTGCTTTCGACGAATACGGCGTTGTTGCTGGTCCGTAATTTTAAATTTTGCCATACCCTCCTAATTCCCAGAGCTGTCAGTGCAGCCAAGCATATAGCATAATGATAAGTGATGATACGGAGGCCTTCGGCTCTTGTTTGGATTTGATGTAAGCTCTTTTAAGCTTTACCTACCCCCCTTAGCGGTGTTTGCGGCGTGTTCTCTTGTTTTGTGGTTGACGCATTGGCTGTTGATTCGGCGAAAAGGGGGAGGTCTGTCATCCATTCGAGGGCAGCTTGTCTTATTGAGCCTTACCCTCATTGCTGTCATTTTAGTAGTTCTCGCATTACCCGTTGGCGAGGCGACTAAAAGTGATCTGCTAAGTCTCCTTGGCCTGGTCTTTACGGGTATTTTTGCGTTATCTTCGACCACCTTTGTATCCAATGCAATGGCAGGGTTTATGCTGCGCTCGGTAAAAAGTTTTAGGCATGGTGACTTTATTCGCGTTGGCGAACATTTTGGACGCGTAACAGTAAACAGTCTCTTTCACACTGAAATCCAATCCCAGGAGAGAGATTTGATAACCTTGCCTAACCTTTATCTGGCCACCAACCCGCTAACGGTAGTGCGATCGTCCGGTACCTTCACATCGTGTGAAGTCTCTCTCGGTTACGATGTTGCTTGGCACAAAGTTGAACCCTTGTTAAAACTAGCTACGCAGGAGGCGGGACTAGATGAACCTTTCGTGCAAATAATGACGCTGGGTGATTTCTCCATTGTATATAAAACCGGGGGTATTTGTAGTGACGTTAATCAGCTCTTAACGCAACGTACCCGCCTGAAAAAAGCTGTTCTCGACCAGTTGCATAGTGCAGGCATAGAAATTGTGTCACCGAGTTTCATGAATCAAAGACAGTTGTCGGCCGAGCAAGTTTTTCGTGCCATTCCACAGTATGCTAAGCGCAAAAATGACACAGAATCATCGCCCGAGGCAAAGATTTTTGATAAGGCTGAAAAAGTGGTAAAAATTCGCACTATGCTTGACGATGTGGCTAGATTAAAGGCAAAGATTGAAGAGGATGCCCTGTTCTTAGAAGATGCGGATAAAGAGCAAAAGGCACAAATTAAACTACGTATTATCGAGGCTGACGAGCGCATTAAAGCGCTGGAAAATATTATAGAAAAAGCCCGAGAAAATCAGCAAAAGGAAGACAATGAACGACCTTAATTTAATTTGGATTGACTTGGAAATGACAGGTCTTGACACTGATAGTGATCATATCATAGAAATTGCCACTCTCGTCACGGATAGCGAGCTTAATACTTTGGCAGAGGGGCCTATATTAGCCATTCATCAACCTGATGAGGTTCTTGGCGCAATGGATGAGTGGAATACGCATCAACACGGCCAGTCCGGTCTCATTGATCGTGTAAGTAATAGTCGGTTAAGTGCAGCAGATGCTCAGCGGGATACGATTGAATTTCTCCGCGACTGGGTGGATGCTGGTAAGTCGCCTATGTGTGGTAATTCCATTTGTCAGGATCGTCGCTTTATGGCCAGGGAAATGCCATTATTGGAAGAATATTTTCATTACCGAAATCTCGACGTTAGTAGCATTAAAGAACTTGCTCGCCGCTGGCGGCCTGAACTCTTAAAAGGGTTTAAAAAGAAAGCTAGCCATTTGGCTATGGATGATATTCTCGATTCTATAGCCGAGCTTAAATATTACCGAGAATATTTTCTTAAATAGAAGGCATTATTCAGCAACAATAAAGACAAAGAGTCATGTACGTTAGGAGAAAAAAATGATTGTTGATCCGATTATTCCGCAACAACGAATCGATGCTATGCGCGCAGGCGGCTGGTGGAAAGATGAAAATTTGCTCGATCATTTTGACGCGGCACTAAAGGCTTGCCCTGACGCTATCGCTATCGTCGATTACCGCACTGAAAGTGGTGAAAAAATACTCTTAACGTATCGACAGCTTGCGGAAAGGTCTGAACGTGTCGCCGTGGCACTGGCTCACTACGGCATCGAAAAACAGGACATCGTATCTTTTCAGTTGCCCAACTGGTGGGAGTTTGTCGTTATCAACCTGGCCTGCCTACGAATCGGAGCAGTGAGTAACCCTCTGATGCCCATTTTTCGCGAACATGAATTGTCGTATATGGTTGATTTTGCCGAATCAAAAATTTTGATTATTCCCAAAGAATTTCGTGGTTTTGACCACGAAGAGATGATTGCTGGCATGCGAAACAAATTACCTCAACTTGAGCATGTTTTTGTGGTTGGTGGAGATGCTGAAAACAGTTTTGATAGAGCTTTACTTAACCACAACCTGACGACCGATAGTGCTGCTTTGTTTAAAACACGGCAATTAGCCCCTAATGATGTAGTGCTAATGCTATACACCTCTGGTACCACCGGTATGCCAAAGGGTGTGATGCACAGTGCTAATACTTTCCTGTTTAGCGTCGATAAAATGATAGAACGCTGTGAATTATCTCAAGAGGATGACGTTTTTATGGGTTCACCATTGGCTCATTTAACAGGTTTTATGTACGGCATGTGGATGCCGATGGTGTTAAAAACCAAAATGATTTTCCTTGATGTTTGGGATGTGGGTCTCGGCTGGCAGTTAATGGCCGAAGAAAATGCTTCTTTTGCCATGGGGGCCACCCCGTTTCTGGCTGATTTAAGCAATTCAAATCAACGAGAAAATTATAATTCTGAGCGTTTTCGCATGTTTGTTTGTGGTGGGGCCCCCATCCCCAGTGCCCTGGCAGAAAAAGCGACTGCCGCGCTGTCGATAAAACTGATGGCAGTGTGGGGTATGAGTGAGTGCGGAGTGGTGACCACGACAAAATTGACGGATCCCCCTGAAAAAATCTTTGGTAGTGATGGCGTTGTCGTACCAGCGTGCGAAGTCAAAATTGTTGATGAGCAGGGCCAAGTAGTGGTTCAGGGTGAAGAGGGACGCTTATTTGAAAAAAGCCCGTCAACCTTTGTTGGCTATTTAAAGCGTCCAGAAGCCTACGATGTGGATGAAAATGATTTTTTCGATACCGGTGATTTGGCGCGAATGGATGCAGATGGTTATATCCGGATCACGGGTCGCTCCAAAGATATTATTATTCGTGGTGGTGAAAACATCCCGGTGGTAGAAGTCGAAAATCTTCTCTATAAGCATCCAGATATTATCGATTGTGCTGTAGTTGCAATGCCCGATGAACGCCTTGGTGAGTTGGGCTGTTGCTTCGTAACATTAAACGAGGGAGTGAGTTTTAGCTTAAAAGATATGATTGACTATTTGTTGGAAAATCAATTAGCAAAAAACTATTTGCCGGAACATCTCGAAATAATTAATGACATGCCGCGGACCGCTAGTGGGAAAATTCAAAAATTTCAGTTGCGAGAAATGGCAAAAAATATTAACCGATCTTAGAAATTTTTAGTTTGAATTTTTATGTAAACAAAAAAAGTGCTTTCATCTCGCATTGTGGCGAGAATTAGTGATGACGAAGAAACGAGGATAATTATGACCCTACCCTGGTTAAGTGAAGAAGAAACTTTTATTAAAGACACGGCAGAACGCTTTGCTCGCGAGCAGTTGGCCGAAGGTTATATGGGTCGTTCAAAAGATGAGGTTTTAGACAGAGGTTTGCTGCGTGAGATGGGGCAGCTTGGCCTGATTGCGCCTATCTTTGCTGAAGAAAATGGTGGTATTGGTGCAACTAGTATGGTGCAAGGCGTAATTTGTGAAGCCATTGCTTATGCCGATATTAACTTGAGCTATATCTGCATGACCACCCCCCTTATTGGTTGTGTGATTGAAAAATATGGTAGCCCAGAAACGAAGGAAGACGTACTGCCAAAAATGGCAGCCGGAGAACTCATCGTTCAGCTCGGGTTGACTGAACCACGTGGTGGTTCCGATGCGGCAAATCTTGCTTTAAAAGCAACGAAGAAGGGTGACAAATATATCCTTAATGGCGAAAAAACGTCGATTAGTTATGGTGCCCAGGCGGAGATGTCATTGCTATTTGCACGTACCGACCAAGATACACCTGGCGCCCATGGTGTCTCAGCTTTTTTAGTGCCCCTCGACTTGCCTGGTGTGACCTGTACGCGTTTTGACGATGTGGGCTCATCGACTGTTGGCCGTGGCTCAGTTTTTTTTGATGATGTGGAAATCCCTGAGTCGGCACTACTCGGTAATGAGGGCGAAGGGTTTACCAAAGTGATGGCAGGTTTTGACCTCAGCCGCTTTTTAATTGCGTTGCAATGTCTGGCTTGTGCCCAGGCCTCGGTCGATGAAACCTGGCAGTATATTCAGGAACGCGAAGCCTTTGGTAAGCCACTGGCCAAGTTTCAGGGCACCAGCTTTCCTTTAGCCGAGCACGACAGTCGCCTCGCCGCCGTGCGTGCTTTGTGTTATCAGGGGTTGGCCCTGCGAGACCAAAACCTTCCCCACACCAAGGAAGCGGCGATGGTGAAATGGATGGCCCCGAAGTGGGGGACGGATATTATTCACGAATGTCTTGTTCAACATGGTCATTATGGATGGGGGCACGAAATGCCCCATATGCAACGTATGATTGACGTAATGGGTCTGCAAATTGGTGATGGCACTGCGCAAATCATGAAAACGATTATTGCACGCGAAACTATTGGTAGTATTGGTGTAGCGTATAAGTAACTATCGATAAATAGCCTTACAGCCGGGGCTATTTTAAGCCCTGGTTTTCTTTTTGACGCTAACCGGATTATTGCGCAGAAGCGGAGGCGCATTTAGTGGCAGGCGACCAAAAGCTCCAGCCCTTCTTGGTAGGCAGGTTTTAATACACTTTATTAGATAACCAAAGGCTCTGATAAGGTGACAATTCAATACAGGCTTTGTGGTCGTTGTAGCATTCCCCGCTCAATAGGTCCTGCCATTCGTCATACATGACCAAATTGAGATCGGCGAGAGAAATACTTCGTGGTTCATTGGTTATGTTGTTTATACAAAAAATACTTTGCTCTCTATCGATACTCTGTCGCCAAAAAGCGAAAATGTGATTGAGCTGACCAGAAGTTGGCATGTGTAAGGTGAATTGCGTGGCGTTGGGGTGAAAGGCAGGATTGTTTTTGCGGATAAGTATTAAACGGCTCAAGGCTTCAAAAGCCTGTTGATGCCCACTCCCGTTACTCAGAGCCTCTTCGAGGGCAGCTAACTCCCAGCGATGCCTATTAATTGAACGGTTTTGTCCTGTTTTAGCCAGGCGTTTCTCATCATTGTGTGTCGCGAAAAGGCTGTGAAAGTAAAAAGCCGGAATGCCTTCCAATGCTAGCATGATAGCGTGCGCGCAAACAAAGCGCTCGTGATTGTATTGGTCCGGCCCCTGAGTGGTGCCCTTCAAAGCATCATAAAGACTAATGTTGATTTCATAAGGTCTACTGATGTTGGTGCCATGATTGAGTGCGCGCCATGAGATGTGGCCTCCGAATTCAGCGAGGGTATCGGCAAGACTTTGTATTTCTTCCGTAGACAGTAGCCCTTCGGCGGGTCGTAGTCCTAGTCCATCATGGGAAGCGATGAAGTTGAGATAAGTTGTGCCATTACGCGAAGGCGGGTTGCTCATCATCCATGTGCGTAGATAGTGGCAGTCGCCGGTGATAAGACTGTTTACCAAAAGCGGCGGCAACGAAAAATTGTAAATAATGTGAGCTTCATTGGCGTTGCCGAAATACGATAGGTTCTCCTGATTGGGAATGTTGGTTTCGGTAATCAGTAGAGCGCTGGGCTTGCGGTGCTCTACTAAGGTACGCAACAGCCGTACTACCTCATGGGTTTGCGGTAGGTTCAGACAGTCAGTACCCATTATTTTCCAGAGGAAGGCAATAGCGTCTAAGCGGAAAATCTCGACGCCCCAGCGGAGATAGAGCGCGATGATACGTACAAATTCTAATAAAACGTCTGGATTTTGAAAGTTGAGATCGACCTGATCGGGGCTGAAGGTACACCAGACGTGTTTTTTACCGCTAGCGGTGTCAACCTCGTTGAGCAAGGGAGTCGTGCGCGGGCGCACGACTGAAGCGATATCATCATTGAGTGTCGCCGTGAAAAAATAATCCTTGCCCGGTGATTTGTCGTCAATAAAGTTTTTGAACCATTCGCTTTCTGCGGAGCAATGATTAATGACCAAGTCGGCCATGAGTTTAAATTTATCCGTCAGTGCCTGGATATCCTGCCAAGTGCCTAATTCAGTATTTACAGCACTATAGTCAACAACAGAAAATCCGTCATCCGAACTAAAAGGATAGAAGGGTAGAATATGAACAATGGATATCAGCTCGCTCAGATAATTGTCTAAAAAGTTACTCAGGGTTTTGAGTGGCACCTCGCCCGGGTTTTTCACCGTGTTGCCATAGGTGATGACAGCGATATCGTTTTGATCCCAGTGGTTTTGGAACTGGCTTGCTTTGTGGCAGTGGTTTGCATAATCCATGATCTCGATGATCTGGTCAGCGAGTGCAGTGTTATCCGCTTCCGGGTATAGATAGGCGAGATGAGCTTCAATACGAAAACGCAGTTCGTTCAAGGTGGCGGCGGTCATGGGGTTACGGGTTTCCTGAATACTCTTGTAAATCAGCCTCTACAGCGTCGTGTAGTTGGGGCAGAATGTCGGGAATAGCACTCATCACCCGATTCCAGGTGGGGATAAAGGGCGTTTCCATGGGTTTTTCCAAAAAGCGATTGCCTGCTTTAATAATATTCTCTGCGAATAACTCGACGGCAGTTTCTTCTTCGTGTATGTCGAGAGTGAGTCCGTTAATGATGGCGTCATTGCGGTAAGTGTCAACAAAATCCAGAGCTATTCTAAAATAACTGGCTTTGATTGAACGGAAAGTTTCAGCAGTTAGCACGTGACCAACAGTCGCCAATTTCCGAAATAGCGCCTTACTGATATCTACTGACATTTTTGACAAGCCTTGCTGATCATCGTCGATAGACATGCTTTGGTGTTTATGGTCGTAGCTGTCGGCAATATCGACCTGGCAAATACGATTGGTGGCGTAGTTACGTTTCATTTCTGAAAGAACGCCAATTTCGAGCCCCCAGTCGCTGGGAATGCGAATGTCGTTGACAACATCTTTGCGCATCGAAAACTCACCAGCCAAAGGGTAGCGAAAGCTGTCGATATAATCGAGGTACTCCGACGGTCCGAGGACTTTTTTCAAGGCGCGGATTAAGGGCGTTACAAGAAGACGACTGACCCGGCCATTAATACGGCCTTCTGCGGTGCGGGCGTAATAACCTTTGCAGAATACATAATTAAAACTTGGGTTGGCAACTGGGTAAATAAGCCGGGCAAGCAGTGCTCTGTTATAGGTGAGAATATCGCAATCGTGCAGTGCCACAGCTTGCCCACGCCCTGAAGACAGCATATATCCCAGACAAAACCAAACATTGCGACCTTTACCCATTTCTCGTGGAGCGAGGCCGTGTTCGCTGAGAAGGCTATTAATGGCTTGTAGGCGCGGACCGTCGTTCCACAGTACTCTGACCCGCTGGGGCAAACGGGAAAAAAAGGACAGGGCATGGCGATATTGCTCTTCATTCGCGCGGTCTAGGCCAATAATGACCTCTTCTAGATAGGGAACCTGGGCCAGATCACCAATGATTTTCGGTAGCGCATGGCCTTCTAATTCTGAAAAAAGAGAGGGCAGTACTAGTGACATAGGTCTGGTTTTTGCAAAAGACAACAATTCCTTTTCGAGTTCCTCCACCGGTCTTCGAGATAGATTATGTAGTGTTGTGATGATGCCATTTTGGTAAAAATCACTCATTGCTTTTGTCCTTTTAATGGCGCTAGAAAGCAGGATTGGATAATTGCGTTTGAGCTCTGTGTGAGAAAAGCTGTCTGGGTTTGTAACGTGATAAGCCAAATTGGTTTCAATGTATCCATTTAAACTCGTATCCTTTTAATGATTAAACTCGACCAGCAAAGCTTGCAAAGCGTGACTCCAGCCGTTTGGCCCATAGTCCTTGGTCAATATTTTGTTTTTGCATCGCACCTGGGGTGGATTATGTACAGGTGAGCGGATGATCACCGCAGTGTCGGCTTCCTCTAACATGGCGATATCATTTTCACCATCACCGAGCGCGACAGTTTTAAGTTCAGGTTTTGTCTGATGATACAGTGATGTCAGCCAGCGCATGGCGATGCCTTTATTGCTATTGCCAATGACATGAATAAAACGACCACCTCTTAGCAAGTGTAGAGAATGTTCAGTG
Source organism: uncultured Gammaproteobacteria bacterium (assembly GCA_913058345.1). Taxonomy (GTDB): domain Bacteria; phylum Pseudomonadota; class Gammaproteobacteria; order Pseudomonadales; family Porticoccaceae; genus Reddybacter. Next base: position 301,913 of record CAJXQR010000004.1, on the reverse strand, counting down.
ATGATCTGTTCAAACTGCTCGAATTTTTCCTCGCTATCGAGCCAGATAATGGGTTCTGAAAAATCGCGTTGCAGGGCCTTTTCTGCCTGCGTTGTTGATAGCCCCGTGAGCACAACAAGCTCAGTAACAGACATCTCACTGAAGCCAGTAAAGGTAAATTGAGTACGCAAGGGCTCCAGTGTTTCAAGAATGTGTTCGCGCTGTTTGCCTATCGTTATTAGTTGAAAGTTCTGGTCAGCTCGATGCGTAGCCGAGCTTTTTAGAGTTTGATCTTGCTGAGGTGGTAGTGTTAAGGGATAGCCGGCCGGTATCGCTATTCCACCACCGTTTTCAACAATCATTGGGTGCTGGTTATTTAGCGTCTCGCGCAAGGTCAGTAGTTCGGTCAGGGTTTTACTCGTGTTGAATATCCAGGCGATACCCAGTTGGTTGATTAGCTCTATTGTTTCCTCTGCAGCAGCAAAATTGTAGTCGTGGTGGTCGAGCAGGGTGCCATCCAGGTCGGTATAAATTAACAGGTTGGGTGTGGCTACCTGCTTTGTTGGTGTCAGAGATTTTGCCATTATTCACGCCGCTCACTGTCAGCCAGAGGCGCTTTATGTGCGGATTCTTTGTAGCGCACATTTGCAATGGTGTGGTCTTCATTCAATGTTAGCAATATGTCAGCCTGTTCTGGGAGTTGTGCGAGATTATGGCGAGTCAGTCGCTCATAGTGCTGGATAAAGCGCGTGATGCCCTTTTCATCCATAAGTTGTGTGCCTTGCTTTAGGGCGTTGTTGGTGGTGATGGTGGCGGCCAGTTTCTGCTCCTGTTGCCAACGCCAGCGGTGAATGCTCTCAAAATTCGGCGCCTTTAACATAATGAGCAGGTCATTATAGGCAAAGAGCTCTTTGTAACTGGTTTGTAATTTGTCGTTCACATAATGTCGCCATAGGCCTTGTTTGTCTTCCTGTTTTTCAAGTTCGTTGATGGGTTGAGCCAAAGCGTCTTCTGATTCGGCCGAGGAGCCCATGCACCAGCCCTCGAAAATAACAATATCGGCAGGACCGATAAAGGTTTCCCATTTGTCTTTTGCCAGGGGTTCGTCACAGGCTTTATCAAAGCGTGGTAGAGACAGTGTTTGCCCTGCTTTCAAATGACTTAATTGGTACAAAATGTTCTTACCAAGCTGGGTATCATGAGTTCCAGGTACGCCGCGGGTTTGTAGTAGAGGATGCACCGATTGTGCCAAGGCCCGTCGATCCGCTCGTGGCAAGTACAGATCATCGAGGGAAATAATGGCAGTATTACAGTTGAAACTTTCTTCGAGAATAATTTTTAGTAAGCCGCTTAACGTTGATTTTCCGGTGCCCTGGGCTCCGTTGAGGCCGATAATCCATGTGCGATTGAGCGGTCGGTGATTCTCGATCCATTGTGCCAACGGCAGATAGTATTCACCAATCGTGTTAAGAAAGGTATCCGGAAGCCGGTGGTGTCTCATGAAATCTGCGAACTGCAGTAATAAGCTAGGCTTATTCATGGGTTTTTCCTTTGTGCGAGAGAGAAAGTAGCCTGAGGTATACGAGGACCTTTGGGAATCGTAACAACCAAGGCTTAACAAAACAGGTGTTTTATGAGAGTAATTATCAGTGACTCTGTCAAGAGGCAGTGCCATAATTGTGTCGGCAACAGCTTCTACAATCAAAGATAGACTCATTAAGAAAAGGAGAGAACAATGTCAATTCAAGTAGGTGACACATTACCTGAAGGCCGCTTTACCGTAATGAAGGCTGATGGCCCCGGTTCCGCCAGCATTGATGACCTCTTTGGTGGCAAAAAAGTGGTGCTTTTTTCTGTTCCTGGTGCTTTTACACCGACCTGTTCCAAAGAGCATTTACCCGGGTTCATTGAACAGGCCGACGCTCTCAAAGCCAAAGGTGTGGATACTATCGCCTGTATGGCTGTTAACGATGTCTTTGTTATGGATGCCTGGGGTAAGCAAAATAGAGCTGAAGACAAGGTTGTCATGCTGGCGGATGGTAGCGGAACTTATGCCAAGGCACTGGGACTTGAATTAGACTTGTCTGATCGAGGTCTAGGGGTCCGTAGCATGCGTTTTGCTCTGGTAGTTGATGATAAGACCGTTACCCAGGCCTTTATCGAAGAGGGCGGTGCTTTTGAAGTTAGCTCTGCAGAAAAGGTATTAGCTAGCTTGTAAGCTTTACTCAGCGGATTGTAAAAAGCCAGTATCGACGGGTACTGGCTTTTTTGTACGTGGAATATTCTTCTGCAATCGGTTTTTGCATGTTTTGCTAGTATAAGAATTTTGGATATAAGGTCGGGCTTGTCTATGCTTGGTAGGCCCATGGTCGGGCGTTGATGGGTTTTAGTTTTTAGTGAATGTCTTCTATACTGAACGATATTTTGAGGTCAGTTATTTGCTCATTTGCGCTTAGTGCTGCATTGGGCAAAATAAAGTGATTTCAACGGCTTTTTTTCTTTCCGAGGGCGTTGAGACCCTAGGATTAGTAAAGATTTAGTCGATAAAGAATTTTTCCACTATCTGCGCTGCAGGTGCGGTTATTTTTTCACAGCTATCCATTTAATTACGAGGGAATATTATGAGTGAGACACAGGCTATTGAGCTCGATGCCGTTATTGTCGGTGCGGGCATGGCTGGACTTTACATGACAAAGCGGCTGAATGATCGAGGCATGAAAATTCAGACGATAGAAGCTGGTTCAGGTGTTGGTGGGGCCTGGTACTGGAACCGCTACCCCGGCTGCCGCGCAGATTTGCCCATTATTGAATACTCTTATTCATTCTCTGATGAGCTCCAGCAAGAGTGGGACTGGACAGAGGTGATGGCCGGGCAGCCTGAAATCGAAAGATACCTAAACCACACAGCGGATCGTTTCGACCTACGTAAAGATATCAAATTCAATACGAAAGTTAAGGATGCTATTTACGACGAAGCCGCCAATATTTGGACAGTCACCACTGATCAGGGCGACGTCTATAAAGCCAAATACTGCATTATGGCGACGGGTTGTTTGAACGAGCCTAACTATCCGGGCTTTAAAAATGCCGATTCATTTAAGGGAGACATTTACCACACGGCACAATGGCCTCGCGAAGGTGTTGATCTAACGGGCAAACGTGTCGCAATTATTGGCTGCGGTTCTTCGGGGGTGCAAGCTATTCCCCAGATTGCCAAGCAGGCTAAAGAGCTGATCGCGTTCCAGCGTAGCCCGGTTTACACATTTCCGGCGAAAAACGCACCAATGAACCCTGACTTTCTGGCTCAGGCTAAAAGTGATTATGCGGAAATTCGTGAACGGCAGCGCGATAACGAAATGGGTATTTGCAACTACCGAGGTCCGAAGAAAGCTAAAGACCCAAATGCAACCCCTACGCCTAAGCCCAGCAAAAAGATCATGGATATCACCCCTGAGCAGCGTAAGCAGGAAATTAAAGATTTCGGCATTAACGTGCTGACCCTGTATGTCGATACTTACTACAATGCTGAAGCCAATGAAATCGCTTGTGAACTCTACCGCGAATATTTACACGAGTACCTTGGCGATAAACAAAAAGCCGATGCTCTGTCGCCAAGAGATTACCCAATGCACTGTAAGCGCCCAGTGATTGATACGGAATATTACTCGGCTTTTAAGCAGGATAATGTTTCCATCGTTGACTTGCGCGATAACCCCGTTGAAGAAGTAACTACGACGGGTCTCAAAACTAAGAATGGTGGTGAATACGAATTTGACGTTCTTGTCTATGCCACAGGCTTTGACGCGATGACGGGTACGATTAAACGTCTGAATATTCGTGGCCGTGATAACAAATTGCTGGCTGATCAGTGGAAAGAGGGGCCGCGCATGTACATGGGCTTACAGAGTGTTGGCTTCCCCAATTTCTTTACAGTTACCGGCCCAGGTAGTCCTTCGGTGGTGAGTAACGTATTGCACTCTATTGAGCAGCATGTGGTGTGGATCGATAATTGTATTGCTTATTTGATGGAAAATGATATCAAAACAATCGAGCCCGAGCTGGCAGCGCAAGATGCCTGGGTTGAGCACGTCAACAAAGCCGCAGAAGGCTCTATGATGAACGCCCCAAGTTGTAATTCGTGGTATCTGGGAACCAATGTTGAGGGCAAACCACGAGGATTTATGCCTTATTTGGCCGGTACCAAGACTTATCGAGAAGAATGTGAAGAAGTTGTCGCGAAGGGTTATGAGGGCTTTAAGTTAGAAAGCGCTTAACGTGAAAAATCGCTTGTGCTGATTTTCAGTTAACCATAAAAAAGACCGCAACCGCGGTCTTTTTTATGGCTGTCATTGATGGATAAGCAAGCCATTATACGGGTAGTTTACGGCGCATGATCTGTGCAAAACTCTCCAGAACATTGAGCGTTAAGCCCCAAATAATATCCTCTTTATAGCGAATACCAGGGTAAGTCATCCCGGAGCCGGCTATAGGGTATTCCAGTTCAGTGGCAGAACTTTGCATAAATAAATGACGCATGGGGACCCAGAAAACATGGGCGACTTCGTCGGGTTCGCGGGCAAAAACAGTGGCTTTTTCATCGCTGTCAATGTGATAAATAAAAGGAGATAGCAGCAAATTACGCGTGGCAACTTGCCGAGTAGGGAGTGGACCAACGCGGTGACTTATCTCAAGCTTGAGACCCACTTCCTCGTGGGTTTCTCGTTCCGCGACTGAATGTGCGTCGATGTCGCAGCTATCGGCCTTGCCTCCAGGGAAGGCAACCTGCCCCGACCATGGGTCGCCAACTCGTTCGGCACGGCGAATAAAGCATACTTCCAGATCGTCCTCTGTTTCGCTGAGAATCATTGCCACAGAGGCTTGACGACATGGGGCCTGGAGTAGGGCGGGTTTATGGGTGCGAGTTTCCAGTGCACTACGAATTTCATCGAGAGTTATCATGAGACAAGATTGCCCTGTGTTGACGTTGACGTCAACTGGGAAGTGTTGTTAGAGGCAGGGTAAATCGTTTTTTTCAATGTGAGCTAATTTGATCTTGATCACAGCTTGGCATTGCCGGTAATTGTGTTCGTAGAATAGGGTGCCTATACTGCCTACAGAGTTGTTTTATTCCTCCAGGATTACACTCGTTGGATGAGAATATGGCAGCGTAATGGACAAAATAGGGCACAAGGTTTATCCCTTGAATGTGAAGCGCCTGGAGGAGTTAATTGTGATATTGGAAATGATAAAAAATATGAAAAGCTTGCATGCTGTGGCCATGGCAGCGGCCTTGTTTTTTTGTCAGCCTGCATGGAGTTTTGAAGCAGATCCACATGGTCCTAGTGGCATAGATATGACGGCAGACCTTCTTATTGCCCGGCCGGTACTGTTGGCAACTACAATTGTGGGTTCTGCTATCTGGCTCGTGGCCCTGCCTTTTTCTGCGTTGGGTGGTAATGTCGAAGAATCGACGGAAGCGTTGGTGATTGGGCCTGCTAAGGCGACGTTTCTTCGTTGCCTTGGGTGTTCATCGAATGCCTATCTGAATGAAAGATAATGAGCCGTCGAGACAGCTTTCTTCTGTCGTGACGACTCAGGCTTTTTATTGGGTCGTATTTTTTTATGATCGACTTTGATAGGGTTTAGTTTCGGTTGCTTTCTTTTGAAGGTACTCTAAATCCCTTTGCTGGTGGTTCTTCTGCGGGCCCGGCAAAGCACTGGGCAATTGCCATCCAACGCCTTGCGGATTCCCCCGTCAATTTCAGCTGGGTATCAGCAATGTTTCGTACCTGAGTTACAACCTGGCAAAATTCCACAGCGTCACCGCTAATCTTATTTTCGTCCTGTTCAGTATTCCACTCCCACAGCTCGCCAGAGGGTGCCCGTAAGCTGATATGAGGTGGTGGCCCTGGCGGTGTCGACCCGTGATTAATGAAGGTCCATTGGTAGGTTTTTACCCCGATAGTTGCAATGTGTTTGATACGATCATTATGCTTACGCGTTATACCTAGTGCATCGTAAATCGCCCAGCTATGGGCCCAGGTTTCCATGAGTCGGGCGGTAGCAAACATTTGTATGCTCATATCAGGGCCAAACCATGTCAGCCGTAGCCTGGGGTCACTAGTGATAAACAGTTCGCACATGTCTAAAAATAGTCCCCGCCATCGTTCTAATAACTTGGCTCCGCTCAGGCCCTCTAGCCACTCACGGGTAAATTCAGCTAGCGTCACACCCGAGTTCTGAATCTCTGCCATCAATCGATTGAAGGACTGCCCGTCTCTGTGTGAGGTGACTCCCAGGTAGTCGCTAAAGTGGAGATGAGCGACGACATCGTTGATTGTCCAGGATTTGAAGGTGGTGGTACGAGACCAATCGGTTTTGTCCAGTGTCAGCAGTAATGGGTAGAGTTCGTCACCTTCAGCGCGAAGATCGGCAACAATATTAGCGAGGCTGGTCATTGGCGTGTTTTTACTCTCGAATCAATACAGTTAACTATCTTATCGTTATGAATAAAGAATTGTCAGTCAAATCATGAGTGAAGCGTGATGATCAGCCGGCTAATGGCTATATATTCGAAAATAGAATATAACTATTCACTCATGATATATAATAAAAGCTACTATCATTAGTCGCTGAGGATTTTAGGTATGCAGCAAAAGTATTCTTCCAAAAAAGCTGCCTACACACGGTTTTTCCCCCTTATCGGGGATATTAGGCGGGCGGATAAAACGGTCCTCAGCCAGGATGTTCTCGCGGGTACAATCACGGCTATTCTGTTAATACCTCAGGCACTGGCCTATAGTTTGTTGGCGGGTTTGCCTCCTGAGGTCGGCCTGTACGCCAGCGTACTACCGCCGATTATTTATGCCTTTACCGGCACCAGTAGAACACTTGCCGTCGGTCCCGTTGCTGTGGCTGCGGTGATGGTTGCCGCTGCTCTAGTGCCTTATGCGGCTGGAGATCCTGAAAAATATCTCAACGGTGCGCTCATTCTCTCTGCTCTTACTGGCTGCATAATGCTGGCAATGGGGTTTTTACGTTTAGGCTGGTTGACTAATTTTATCAGCCACCCCGTGTTGACGGGATTTACGACGGGAGCTGCTCTCTTTATCGTCGGCACACAGCTAGCGGCATTAACAGGTATTAGCGTACCCAAGGGTGCGAGCTTTGCTATGTTACTACAAACATTGGCACTCAAAATCCATACTTATAATCCAGTGACTGCTGCTTTTGGTGGTGTCGCTGTTGTGCTGTTAATACTTGCTCGTCAACCTTTGGTCATTGCCTTGGGGAAAATAGGGGTCAAGCAGCAAAGTGCTGTGATTATTGGTCGCACGGCACCTCTATTTGTGGTGATTACTGCGATATTATTGGCAGGGTTAATCGATGCCCAAGGGAACTTCGATATAGCTGTGGTTGGTCTGGTGCCTCAGGGCCTGCCTATGCCAAGCCTTGATTTTATGAATACAGAAGGATGGGTAGAGTTGCTCCCTGCGGCGGGCATGATTGCTGTTATCGCCTACGTCGAGAGTATTTCCGTAGCTAAGGTATTAGCCTTTAGACGTCGTCAAAAGATTGATCCTGATCAGGAATTTAGAGCGCTGGGTTTTGCCAATGTGGCTGCGGCTTGTGCTGGCACAATGCCTGTTGCTGGTGGGTTTTCGCGCTCCATGGTCAATTTTGATGCAGGGGCACGCACGCAGTTAGCGGCGCTTGTGACAGCCTTATTCGTTGGCTTAGCCGCCTTTCTTTTTACTGATTTACTGGAAAACCTGCCCAAAGCTGTGCTCTCTGCGATTATTGTGGTTGCCGTGTGGCAGTTGATTGATATAAAAGGCTTAAAACACACATGGTCCTATGACAAGGGCGATGGCGTTGCACAGGGCGTGACGCTGGTGGGGGTGCTCGTTTTTGGTATTGAGCACGGTTTAATGCTGGGTGTTGGACTTGCCTTGTTGTTATTTCTTTACCGCACCAGCAGGCCTCATATCGCCGTCGTTGGACGTATTGCCGGTACTGAACATTATCGCAATATTCATCGCCACAAGGTGGAAACTTGGCCGCAATTGTTACTGGTGAGGATTGATGAAAACATCTATTTTGCTAACACACCTCGTGTGGAGACTGAATTACATAACCTGGCTCTAGATAGCAAGATAACTGATGTGGTTTTGATTTTATCGGGGGTCGCTTACATCGATACCAGCGGTCTTGAAATGCTGGAGACTATCGAGCAAGAGTTGTCTTTATCTGGCGTGCGTTTGCATCTGGCCGAAGTCAAAGGGCCTGTGCTGGATAGACTTTGTGGCACGAGACTCTATGAGCGGCTGGGTGAAGATAGGGTCTATTTGTCGATAGAAAAAGCGGTTGAAAAACTGAATTCAGCGAGCTGACTGGTACAAAAAGACGATGAAAAAGGAACTCATGTCCAGAACCATCGTATTTTTCCCGAGGGCGGTGCCATCTCAACCAGTTACTCGTGAAAGTCATTAACTCAGAGTATTAGCTTGCGTCACGCTATCACGGTTAAAAGTAGCGTGGGACGGGGCGTGAAAGCTAGCTACTTTACAAGGAGGCCGCTATATAGTGCTTTATGCTTCCTGTGTCTTAGTATCAAGTTTGAACCATGCCGCTAAGATTAGCACAAGCCCTTCGTTTGGATTGGGCTCCCTTGGCAGACAGTCTTTTTTCTCAACGAGGTGTCTTCCTGCAATATTGTATTCTGGCCTGATATTTCTGGTGCGAAAATTATTTGTCGGGTGGAGACGCAGTTGAGCTTGTAACGCAGGGGAATATGACTATAGGACACTTGTGTTATACAGGGCTGATGGCTAGAGTCTTCGTCGTTCCGGTGTTTTTATTTACTGAATTTAATAGTTTTTGAGGATTAAAAAAGAGTATTAATATTGAGATTTAGAGAGGCCAGGCACTTTTGATTCTGTGCAGCTAATCTTTTTTTGCAGGTATTTCATCAACGGCTCGACAAACGAGTTTGATATTAAGCCGGTTGGGTGTTCTGGACGTGGTATATCGAATCGAAATATTTGTATTGGCTTGCAGTCGTCTTTTATAAGATTTTTCTTGTTCAATGCGAGGGTTGAAGCTTGCCTTGCAGTCTACTTCTCGCGAGTCAAAATTGGAGAGTTTAAGAACGGTGAGGGAACCAGGGGCATTAATCTTGCTGGTTTCTGCATAAATTTTTGTGCCATTAAGTTTTTTCTTTAAATTAATGGAATAAACAGCACTCGCATAAGCACTGTTGAAGGAAGCTAAACATAGTGTAGAAAGCATGAGCGCGATGATGTAAGTGGGTTTTTTCAGCATTGCTATTCTCTTAAGGGTTGTGGGAAGCCTGCCTACCTTAACCGGCAGGCGGTAGTGCTCTATAAGGTTTACCCGGAGGGCTCGATACACCGGCTCCGGGCAATGGTTTGCGAATTATTTGCCGTGATAAACCGGCTCACGCTTCTCGGCAAAAGCCTTTGGTCCCTCGATGGCATCAGCCGTTTTAAAAATACGTTCGGCAATAACAGCTTCTGTTGAAAAAGCCTCGCTCCAGCCCATGTTGTAAGTATTGATGGCCGCTTCTTTTGCTGCCTGCACTGCCAGTGGTCCATTGGCGCAAATCATCGCCGCGTATTTCTCACACTCAGCCATTACTTGGTCGGCGGGAACCACTTTATTAATTAGGCCAAACTGTAGTGCCTCTTCGGCAGTTATCTGGCGGCCGGTGAGTAAGATATCCATTGCGTGACAATAAGGAATTTGTCGTGGCAAACGCACATGGGAGCCACCGCCGGGAATAATGCCCCAGTGAACTTCGGGAAGGCCGAAACGAGCGTGTTCCGCCGCGATGCGAATATCCATGCCCTGTAAAATTTCGGTACCACCAGCCAGGCAGAAGCCATTAACAGCGGCAATAATGGGTTTGCAGACGCCATGGAAGAAGCGTTTGCTTGGGTCTTTCATAAACCGCTCACCTTTGTCTGCATTTTCGGTCAGCTTGGTGATGGTCTTTTTCAAATCAGCACCGGCACAGAAAGATTGCTCACCAGCCCCGGTGACGATGAGCACTAATAATTCGTTATCGTTGTTAAAATCATCCCCGATACGGTCAAGGTCTTCTAACATTTTGGGGGTGATAGAGTTCATTTCCGATGGGCGATTAATGGTCATATAGGCCAGTTTGCCTTTTTTTTCGTACAGTAGATCGTCGTCTAATCCAAGAATACTCACAGCTTTTCTCCGCTCTTGTGTTGGTTAATTTAGTGGGTTTGTCAGTCAACAAGACGGGAAAGATACCGTGAGCAGAGGGTGCTAAGCAATGCTTTGAAAAAAAATGACGGCTATTGACACATCTTGGGTGGGCGATTAGCGTTGCGGCTGACAAATTCAATGAATAATAGAGCGAGAGCGGTGTATGAGTGGGAAAATGCAGGATAAGGTGGTATTGATTACGGGTTCGGGTTCGGGTATTGGCCGTGAGGCCGCATTAATCTTTGCTCGTGAGGGCGCCAAAGTTGTGGTCTCCGATGTCAATGTGAATGGCGGCGAGGAGACAGTTGCTCTACTCAAGGCCGAGGGCGCTGAAGGTGTTTTTATAAAATGCGATGTTTCAAAAGGTCCTGAGGTTGAAGCGCTGGTTAAGGGTACCGTAGACGCCTATGGTCGGCTCGATGCCGCTTTTAACAATGCTGGCGTTGAAGGTGATACACAGGCCACGACAATCACCTGTACCGAAGAGAATTTTGACTTGAATATCGCCGTCAATCTGAAAGGTGTCTGGTGGTGCATGAAATATGAAATCGAACAGTTTCTACGCCAGAATTCGCCTGGAGCAATTGTTAACACTTCTTCACTGGCAGGCTTGGTGGGTGTACCTCGCGGTAATGCTTATGTGGCTGCCAAGCATGGTGTCATTGGTATGACCAAATCTGCGGCCCTGGAATTTGCTAAAAAAGATATTCGTGTCAATGCCGTGTGTCCCGGCGCCATCGAAACGCCAATGCTGAATCGCATCGTCAAAGGTTCTGAAAAAGGCTATGAAATGATGCGAAAAATGGAACCCGTTGGGCGCTTGGGTAAGCCTTCAGAAATCGCTGAGGCAGCGGTCTGGCTGTGTTCAGATCAGGCTTCATTTGTCACTGGTCATCCAATGTCTGTTGACGGTGGTAGTTTTGCCCAGTAGTCGCAGGTGTACTTAGATCTCATCTTATGAGATCCGAGCTGAGCTTGATGCCAGCATTGCTGAGCGTTTTTAAGCTGTCGCGAAAGTCTAGCCGTAATGCCTTTTTGGCTCTCTGCGACGTTTATCTTGCAGGAGAAAAACTTGCGAAAAGCAACACATAATACGTATCTACAGCAGATAAGCTCTGCGGTTTCGCTTGTTTTCCTTTGCCTACAGCGCCAAGCAGCGAATTCCCCCTCTTGAGTAGGGGGGCGCGAGAACTGTTTATATCGAAAGGGTCAGCCTTGACATAAATCGCACTTGCAATTTATGTCAACACCCTGCTTAATACCGGCAAGTTAACAGTTGGTAACCACTATTTCCTCTATGGTAACGACGGGTCACCTCTTCAGCGTCGAATTCGTCTTTTGGCGGACTCTGAAGCAGAGCTGTTATCTCAATCATTTTTCATGATCCTACTGATGGAGCGGAGTAAGAGACTATGAGTAGCTTAGGCTTTGGTTTTATTTCTGCGGATTCTCACATTGTTGAGCCCGCCAATTGCTATACCGATTTTATTGACCCCAAGTTCAAAGATAGAGCGCCAACTATTGAACGAGATGCTGCTGGCAATGACATTTATGTTATTCCCGGCATGGACTCTACCATTCCTCTCGGACTGGTTGCCGCAGCTGGCTTAACCCCTGAAGATCTGGCTGATCGCCGCGAAGGCAGCACCTTTGAGTCGCTGCATCGTAGTGGTTGGGATGCGAGCTGTCGCGTTGCCGATCAGGATCGCGATGGTGTCGTTTCAGAAATCATCTACCCTTCAGTGGGTATGGCGTTGTGCAACCACCCCGATTTTGCTTACAAGACAGCTTGCATGCACGCCTATAACGAATGGCTGCAAAGCTATATCTCCGATGCGCCAGAGGGCAGGTTGTTTGGCCTGGGTCAAACATCTTGTGAATCGGTAGAGCAGTCAATTAAAGACATTCATGACGCCAAGAAAAAAGGCTTTGTCGGCATTATGATGCCCGGCAACCCCCAGCATGAAGACTATGATCACCCCATGTACGACGATCTTTGGGCTTGTGCGGCAGAGCTTGAAATGCCACTGTCTTTCCACATCCTCACCTCAAAAGGCGGATCGGTTGACGAAGTGCTGATGGCTCGTGGTAATAAGATCAATGGCTTCCTCAACATTATTCGTGGTGTGCAGGATGTGATGGGTCTCTTCGTTCTCGGCGGTATTTTTGATCGTCACCCCAAATTGAAATTCATTGCCGCTGAAGCTGATGCTGGCTGGTTGCCCCACTATGCCTACCGTATGGATCACGCCTATGAGCGTCATGGTTTGTGGCTGGGTGGTGGTAAGGATCTGGAGAAAATGCCCAGTGACTACCTTAACGACCACGTGTGGCTAACTTTCCAGGATGACTGGGTTGCTTTTAAAGTCGCTAATATAATGAACCCAAAGAGATTAGTTTGGGCGAACGACTTCCCCCATAGTGACGCCACTTGGCCCTGGTCACAAGAGCTGTTGGAGAAGCATGCTAGCGGACTGACTGCTGAACAGGCGCGCTGGATTATGCGTGACAATATTATTGAGTGCTACAACCTGCCAGTCGATAAGATTCCGGCATAAGTGGTCTCATAATCTGACCTGAATAAAAAACCCCGGTGTTCATGGCATCGGGTTTTTTTTGCTTAAAATTTGGCTGAAGCTATGGAGTACGAACTCATCAGGGGTAGTAAGACCAGCACCGATGCCGCAAAGAGGCGCGAGCACTCACGTCACTCAAGGTGACTTGGGTATCGCCACTGACAAAACGGTTGCCCCTATTTAACGCTACCCTCTACGGCGTCTGGAAACTGGGTGTCCCAATGATGGTCGCCAACTCTATATTGCCGTATTTTTTTATAGGCATAGATCGTAGCCACCTATAGGGCAAGCCTTGGAAAAAAACGGCAGGGGAAAGCCGCTATCGATTTTAGGTTTTCCCCTATGCGTTTTCATCGTGAAACGCCTAATCCGATAGCCGCAATTATTCAGTACTAACTGGGGTATCCGCAGAGTTCAGCTCTACGTGAAAATGTAATAAAACGATTTAAGACGTGAAAATAGAATGAAGAGATAAATACATGACTCGTAAAAACATAGAAGACATTGCGATAGATTTACAGCCGTTAATCGTAAAGCATCGCCGTGAAGGCGAAATTAATGCATCCCTTTCCAGCGAGGTAGTGAGCAATGTCGGTAAAGCCGGCATGTTTAGAATGTTTGCGCCAAAAGAAGTTGGTGGTCTTGAACTCACACCATCAGAAGCTTTCCGTGCAACGGTTGCAATAAGTGCTGCAGACCCGGCAGTGGGTTGGTATGTGGTTAATTCAATGGCGGGCTGCATGATAGCCGCTGCACTGCCTGATGCAGAGCGCAACGCATTATTCGTCGAGCCGGATAGGAATCTCGGTTTTTCTGCCGTGGCTTTGGCAAAGGCGACGCCGGTTGATGGAGGTTATCATCTCAATGGCACCTGGCCAGTGGTGACGGGGTGCAATGATTCGCTGTGGTGTGCACTGGCGGGCATAGTGCATGAAGGTGACAAGCCGCGACTATTGGCCAATGGCCGCCCCGATGCGCGTATATTTCTCGTGCCGACTGTGCAGTTGGATATCGATCAGACCTGGCAGCATTCCGCTGCTATGCGGGGCACCGGTAGTAATCAGGCAAGCGCAAAAAATGTTTTCGTTCCTGAGGTGCTGGCTCATTCTCCAGGTAGTCCAGCACTCATTGACAGGCCTTTGTTTCGTAGTGCGCCTTCTTTATTAACGCTGCCAATATTTGCAGCGGTAGCCGTCGGCGTATTGCAGGGGGCCATTGATGCCGCCAGTGGTGAAATTAAATCCAAGGTGTCTTCGATAACCGGCAAGGCATTGAAAGATCAAACAGAAACCCAGCTTGTCATTGCTGATGCCAGCGCCGCTTTACGTGCTATTCGCGCGGGTTCTCTTGAGGCCTTTGATAAGGTGTGGGAAGCGCTTAAAAGCGGCGAGCCTGTTTCAAACGCAATAAAAGCCGAGATGTATTCATCCAGTTTCTACGCCGGTGATATTGCGCGTGAAATGGTGAGCCGACTATATACGAAAGGCTCCCGAGCCGCCTTCATGGAAGGTCATGCATTGGAGCGGTGTCTTGCCAATATTCATGCTGTTGTTGCCGCGATTGATGCTCGCCGTGGCTTCCATCACTCCGCTGGAGCGGTGATGTTGGGGGGAGAACCCTTGGAGGCAGCATTTTAATTCAATCATTTTTGTTGATATAACTTTTGTTTCATAGTTTTATAACGGCGTTTGAGAAGATCACATAATTGATGACAAGGGGTGTAAACGATGAAAATTGACAATATTAATGATGCGTTGGAATGCATTGATGGGCTCTCAGATGAGTTTTCTCTTACCTATGCACAGCGAGATCTTAATGGTGAATATCCGAGAGAAGAGATGGATAAACTCAAGTAAAGTGGTGTGCTGGGTTTTTCTGTGCCCAAGAGTCATGGTGGCTTGGGTTCGTCGTGTGGAGATATAACCCGCGCTATTATTTCATTTTCACAAGGTAACCCCGCTATTGGCCAAATGTTTTTGGTGCACTGTTTACTCGGCGCTTCGTTTCTTGACGAATTGGCCCCGGATGACCTAAAAGCAAGAGTATTTGCCGATATCGTCGAGAGAAATGTTTTTCTTGGTAATGCGGCTTCTGAAAAAAATAATGATCCTAAAAAGGGTTATGACCTAACGTTAACACCGGTCGATGGTGGTGTTGAAATTACCGGTAAAAAGTTCTTTTCTACTGGCTCCTTAGCGGGTGATCAACTGGCTGTGATTGGTATGTGTGGTAGCAATATGGGTCTTGCTATTGTCCCTAAAGATGCCAAAGGCCTGGAAATCATTGATGACTGGGATGCTATGGGGCAAAGAGGTACAGGTAGTGGCACGACGATTTTTAATAAGGTTTTTGCACCCTCTGAATTAGTTATGACCAGCATCACTGATGAAAGCAAGCAAATGGCAGTGACTAACTTGCTCGGTCCAATCACGCAAATCGGTTTTACGGGTGTTTTTATTGGTGCTGCCAAGGGAGCCATGCGCGAAGGTATTGCCTACGTGAAAGAAAAGACACGAGCCTATCCCTGGCCGGGTCTCGATTTTGATCAGGCGATAGACGATCCTTATATACTCAGTACGATTGGTGCCCTCAGCTCACAGTTGGCAGCAGCCGAGGCAATGGCCTATGAGGCTGCGCGGCTGGTCGATGTGGCGCTTGATGCAAGAGAGAGTGCTAGCACCGAAGAAATGGCGAACTTGCGTGCTGCTGCCTCTGTTGCCGTCTCTCAAGCCAAAATTGTTGCCACCGATACCGGGTTGAAAGTTTGTCAGGATATTTTTAGCGCCTGTGGCGCTCGTTCGGCCTTGCGCACCCAAAACCTCGATCGTTTCTGGCGAGATATTCGCACATTGAGTTTGCATGACCCCCTCAGTTTCCGCACTCGAAGTGTGGGTGAGTATCTATTACAGGATAAATTTCCAACGCCTGCATTACGTTATTAATATCGACGGTATGGCAGTTGTTGTAGAGTCGAGCTCAATAAACAATCGTCTATTGAGCATACTTTAAATCGACTCTACGCAAACCACGCCCGATTTTTATACCCACAGATCTTGTGTCTAGCGAGTCACCGTACCCTAAGTAGAGTACGGTGTTGCGTGTGCTTTAGGATGGTTTTCAGCAGTTGTAAGCAGCTTCCTCCTGATAGTTTCTATTCGCTAAGCTCGTCACAATATCAGCTCGTAAAGCAATAAGACCTCCACTAAATAGATCATAAAATGACAGTACAAACTCCCGATAAAGTTACGACTAGTAAGACTCTGCAAAAAAACTGGCATGGACCCATGGCAGTACTTGTTGCCTTTATTACCTTGGGCGTCGTTTACGGAGTGTGGTTTGCCTATTCTGTTTTTCTTGTGGCTTTGGTTGAAGATATGGGCTGGAGCCGCTCACTCACTGCCGGGGCCATTTCGGTGATGAGTGTCGTCCACGGTCTGGCCGGGCCGATGAATGGCCGTATGGTTGAGAAGGTTGGCGCCCAGTGGACGATCGCTTTCGGCGGGCTTATTTTTCTGATTGGCATGTTACTCACATCTCAGGTGCAAACGTGGTGGCAGCTTTACATCACCTTTGGCGTGATCACTGCTATTGGGATTTCTCAGGCTGGCTGGATACCTTTTATTGTCACGGTAGAGCGTTGGTACCCGACAAAAATGGGCACGGCGCTGGGCTTTGCGATGGCGGGCATTGGTTTCGGTATTTTGGTTGGTGTGCCGGTGATTAATGCCTTGATCGAGGCTTATGGATGGCGTCAAACGTTTATTTTCCTGGCCATCACCGGCGCTTTGTGGGTGATTCCCGCCGCGCTATTTTTGTTAAAGATGCCAGAAGAAGAGTCTGTTCATGAAGGACCGACTTCTCATGAGGCGACAACTCCTCCTGAAGGGCTGAATTCGGCTGAAGTTGAAACAAACCCCGTACCCGATGAGCCTATCTATCGTGACTGGATACTTGAAACGGCCCTGCGATCCCCCCGGTTCTGGTTAGCTGGCGCCTGCTTTTTGACTGGGGCCTGCGTAGCGCAAATACTGCTTATGCACCAATTTGCCTTTATGGTCGACCAGGGTATCGCCAAGACAGAAAGCTCCTTTATCGCTGGCGTTATTGGTATTTCCAGTATCGTGGGGCAGCTGTTTTGGGGGAATTTGTCAGACCGTATTGGCCGTGAGCGAGCTTATACCATGGCTGCTGTTTGTAACTTGCTGGCTATTGGCGCCCTGGTTTACCTTAGCTCTATGCTGGCTCTGTGGGTGGCGGTCAGCTTTGCCATTTTTGTTGGCCTCGGCTATGGCGCCAATACGCCAATATTTCCGGCCACCTCACGGGATTTGTTTACCAGCCCTTTCTTCCCATCCATTTTCGGTACGCTGGCGATTTCCGGCTCGTTGGGTGCGGCTATTGGCGCCTGGTTGGGTGGTTGGCTCTACGATGTCACGGGCGGTTATAGCGCAATGCTGATTGTCAGTGCTGTGTTGGCGGTGGTATCTCCGTTGCTCTTGTGGCTGGCGGGACCACGGCTGCCGAATCCCGCGCCTCACGAATAGCTTGTGGGTGATACCGTTAGAGTTTTTTAAAGTGATAGCGCGTAAGCCAGAAAATATAATCCATAGTAAATCCAAAGAGGTCGAAGATGAATGTAGAGGGGCAAGTTGCATTAATTACCGGTGGCGCATCAGGTCTGGGGGCAGGTGCGGCCCGCATCCTGAGTCAAGCAGGGGCCAAGTGCGCTCTGCTCGACAGAAATTTGGCGTTGGCAACGGAGCTGGCTACTGAGCTGGGCGGCATGGCGGTGGAGTGTGATGTTAGTGATGGTCCGGCAGTTGAGGCGGCTATTGCACAGGTGGTCGAAAAACTCGGTGCCCCACGCATTGTCTTGAATGCGGCAGGCATCGACATTGCCGTGCGCACCGCTAGCGCGAAAGGGCCGCACCCGCTGGATGAATTTGAACGCGTCATTCGAGTTAATCTCACTGGCACCTTTAATGTTGCTCGCGTTGCCGCCTACGGCATGATCGGCCTCGACGCTCTGGATGACGACGGCGAGCGTGGTGTGGTGATTAACATTGCCTCTGTTGTCGCACAAGATGGCCCTGTGGGTCAGGCGGCGTACGCGGCATCGAAGGCAGGTGTACAAGGCATGACTCTGCCCATGGCTCGCGACCTTGCACCCTATGGTATTCGCGTGATGACCATTGCTCCAGGTATGTTTGAAACGCCACTGGCAGCGGGTATTCCCCAGGACTGGATCGATAATATTATTCCTACCGTACCCTTCCCCAAGCGTTGGGGTAATCCTCTGGAGTTTGGTGCTTTGGTACAGCAAATCTGTGAAAACACCATGCTCAATGGCGAAATGATCCGTATTGACGGCGCCATTCGCATGGGGACCTAAGATGAATTTAGATAATATCAGCGTCGTCATTACCGGTGGTGCCTCGGGTCTGGGTGCGGGCGCGGCAAAATTATTTATTGAGAAAGGGGCTAAGGTAGCGATTTTTGACCGCAATCTTGAACTCGCCCAAACTACCGCCACCGAGCTGGGCTGTGCTGCGGTCCAGTGTGATGTGGCTGATGAGACCTCAGTGATTGCAGCACTGGCGGAGGCGGGGAAAATGAACGGCACGCCACGGATACTAGTCAATTGCGCAGGTATCGATATTACTGGGCGTACCGCCACTAAGGGCGGCCCCCAGCCTCGCGAGGCACTCACACAGCAAATTGCCGTTAACTTGACGGGCACTTTTAATATCTGCCGCTTGGGTGCCGACGCCATTCGTGAGCTCGATGACTTAGAAGGCGAAGAGCAGGGTGTGATTGTCAACGTCGCTTCCATCGCTGGTCTTGATGGCCCCTTCGGTCAAACCGCCTATGCGGCGACCAAGGCAGCAGTCATTGGTATGACCCTGCCCATGGCCCGAGACTTATCAGCCTACGGTATTCGCGTAGTGACGATTGCTCCCGGGGTGTTTAACACGCCACTGGCTGCAAGTGTTCTGCGCGGCGAGCCCGACGACTACGCCGGTAGCGTGCCCTTCCCTAAGCGTGCCGGTAAACCTGCAGAATTTGCCAGCATGGCGCTGGAAATTTGCCAGAACCCCATGCTTAACGGTGAAGTGATTCGCCTCGATGGCGCCTTGCGTGGCTAAGTTTTTTTAGTGGAAAACCGTACTCTGTACGATTAACGACTCATTATTTTTTAGGAATTAGAAATGGATATTAAGAATCAAGTTGCCATCGTTACCGGTGGAGCCTCCGGCCTCGGTGCCGACACTGTGAGAGCTCTCGCTGCTAAGGGAGCCAAAGTGGCCGTGCTCGACCTTAATCTCGAGCTGGCCAAAACCATTGCCGAAGAGGTTGGAGGTCTGGCCGTTCAGGTAGATGTCGCCGATAGCGATAGTGTTGAGGCCGCCTTAGCTACCGTAAAGGCAGAGCTGGGTACTGCGCGTATTGTGATGAATGTGGCGGGCATTGGCATCGGCCGTAAAATCACCAATAAAAAAGGCCCGCATCCTCTCGACAGCTTTTTAAAGGTGGTTAATGTCAATTTGACCGGCACCTTTGATGTTTGTCGTTTGGCCAGTACCGAAATGATAGCGCTTGATCCATTGAATGAAGATGGCGAGCGCGGTGTTTTTGTCAACGTCGCCTCCATCTTTGGCTACGACGGACCAGTGGGTAATACCGCCTACGCCGCTTCAAAGGCCGGTGTGATTGGCATGACCTTGCCTATGGCTCGCGATCTTGCGCCCTATGGTATTCGTGTGATGACTATTTGCCCGGGTGTGTTCGATACACCTCTGGCCAAAGGAGAGACAGGCCAGGATGGTTTTGATCGTTTGATTGCCACTGTGCCTTTCCCAAAACGTGGTGGTAACCCTAAAGATTTTGCCAAGCTGGCCTGTCATATTGTTGAAAATACGATGATGAACGGTGAGTGTATTCGCATCGATGGCGCTATGCGTATGGGTTTAATGATTTAACGGGCTGTTTAATGGTGTGGTTTCAATTCCTTACTTAAACTTAATCAGTGCCAAAAGGCCAGTACTCTGAAGGGTCTGGCTTTATCAATAAAGAATAAAAAAAGAGAATATTATGGCTCACTCTCGATTGGGCATCGTGCTGTCCACCGCGACTGATGCGCCTCCCCGTGAATTGATGGCGATTGGTCAATTGGCTGAAGACCACGGTTACGCAGCGGTACTCGTTAACGAAGGTCGTGGCGATGCTCTGGCCTGTGCTGAGGCTATTGCTTTGGCAACAAATACCATTAAAGTCGGTACGAATATCGCCAATATTTATTACCGTCATGCCTTTCTTGCTGCCATGACTGCGCAAACTATTGCTGAGCTTTCTGAAGGCCGCTTAATTCTCGGACTGGGTATGAGCCATCGCCCCCTGCTCGAAGCCATGGGGATAGAAATGACCAGTCCACGCCAATACCTTGGCGACTATACACAAACGGTTAAAGCTCTTTTAAGTGGCGAGGCCGGTAGCGGTTTCTTTGAAGCCAAGGCGTGTCAATACAAGGTCCCGGTATTGTTGGCTGCCCTGACAGCCGCCAGTGCTGAAGTCGCGGGTCGCGAAGCTGATGGCATTATGCCTTTTCTCGCCGGTCGCGATTATCTGGGACAATTAATCAAGGCGGCAAAAAATACCGCGAGCAGTGTTGGTAAAGACGCGCAAAGTCTGGACTGCATAATGAGTATCCCGACGTTTGTGTCTGAGGATAATCATGCGGCACTATCGGCGGCACGGCACAATCTCGCTTTTTTTTCCGGCCTCCCCAATTATCGGCTGCAGTGGCGTCGCTGTGGCTTTGAGACTGAAATGGCCGCCGCTGAATTAGCCTGGGAGGGGGGTGATCGTCGTGCTGCTGCAAGAGCGATTAGTCAGAAAATGGTAGAGCAAGTTTGCATTTATGGTGCGCCCGGTCAATGTCGCGACCAGATTGAGGCCTTTAGGCAGGCGGGTGCCGCCATGCCAGTGTTGGCCGTTAGCCCTGTGAATGAACAGCGCCTGTCGGCGACGCGTAAAGCAATTGAGTTATTAGCACCGTGAAGAATTAATAGCGTAATGATGCTCTGTAAGTGGGCTCTATCAGTAGTTGTGAAGAGGTTCGTCAATCATTTTTAGATACTACTTGAGTCAAAAGAATCGTGGTGGGCCCAGGCAGTTTGCCTGTCTCGTTCCCCCTCCCGATAGGCGATTAAATAAATGTACTTTTGATCATGGATTCGGAAAAAATACCCTGCACCGATGGCAATGAAACAACTAATCACGGCCTGAGTTCTCACGTCATCGTAAACCGGTTTTACGGTTTGAATTGATTTACGTGATGGGTGGCTCTTGTTAGTATCATCGGCTAAAACAATATAAATAAGGTTTTTTTATGTCTAAGCAACCTGCACTACCCGAAGTTACACGAGTTTATCAAAACCACCATATTGATAGTACTCGTTGGCAAGTGTTTAAACCGCGTCCCGACGATATTGTCGTAGCCACAACACAAAAGTCGGGAACGACATGGACTCAACAAATCATTTCTTTACTTCTTTTTCAGGACGGTAAACCCCCAGCACCTTTTCACGATATGTCCGTCTTTGTCGATATGCGTATGACGCCACTCGACGAGCTTGAAAAAGAACTGGAATCACAAACTCATCGTCGTTTCCTTAAAACACATACGGCACTTGATGGTTTTCCTTTTCATCCTGAGGTGAAACACATTTTTGTGACGCGCGACGGGCGTGATTTATTTATGTCGCTATGGAATCATTATTCCAGTTATTCTCAGGACTTTCTCAAAATGCTGGACGATATGCCAGGCCGAGTGGGTGATCCCTTCCCGCCAGCAGGGGAAGATATCCATGAATTTTGGCGCGACTGGATTGGTCGTGGTTGGTTTGACTGGGAAAGTGATGGTTACCCTTTCTGGTCTCAGTTGCACGTCATAAAAACCTGGTGGGAGTACCGTCATTTACCGAATGTATTATTGGTTAATTATGCCGATATGCTTGCCGATCTGCAGGGCCAGATTCAGCGAATTGCTGACTATCTCGATATAACAATAACCCCGGAATATTTGGCAGAAGTGACAGAACAATGCACGTTTGCATCAATGAAGAAGCGTGCCGACGAGGTAATACCTATGGCGGGCATGTTATTCGACGGTGGTGCACAGACATTTATCAATAAGGGTTCAAATGGGCGCTGGCGAGATGTACTAACAGCCGAGGAGTTGTCAACTTACGACAAGCATATCGCAAAAACATTAACGCCTGAGTGCGCCAACTGGTTAGAAAACGGTGGGTCTTATTAAGTTAAGTTGAGGCCAATATCTTAGGTTCAATAAAAGAGGATTACACAGTGACTTATTACCCCCTAACAAAAGAGCAGCGGTCATTAAAAGATCTTGCTGCACAACTCGCGATGGCAGAGCTGGCTCCTCGAGCGGCTGAAACCGATAAATCGGGAGTATTTCCTCGGGCTTCTCTAAATGGTTTAAAAGAGAGTGGTTTATGGGGTTTGCGTGTCTCTAAAGAGCATGGTGGGCTCGGCGCTGATTTGTTATCCACCTGCTTGGTGGTTGAAGAACTTGCGAAGAAATGCGCTTCAACGGCGATGTGCTACAAGATGCATGTCGAAGCCGCTGAACTTATCAGTCGAATGCCCAGCGATTATCAAGTCGAAAAATTTGTCAAAAAAATCGCAGCTGGTGAAATTCTTTGTACTGTTGCAGGAGGAGAAACGTCAGGCAAGGGTGATAACTGGGTGCCGGGCATGGTGCTTTCCTCTGTCGAAAAAGGGGAGGAAGGTTATATCCTTGATCACTTGCGAAAATCGTATGTCACATCGGCGGGTCAGGCGTCCCACTATTTTATGCTTTGTCGGGTGGGTGCTGAAACAAAGGGACACAAACTCTCTGCATTATTTATTGAAGCCGACAACATCGAATGGGAAACGCTAGGGGACTGGAACGGTCTGGGTATGCGCGGCAATAATAGCGTCCCTATTCGTTTTAACGGTGTAGTTCCCGAGAAAAATCGCATTGGTGATGAAGGTGAAGCGCTGAAATATCTGGGTGCTGTGATGATGCCAGTGGTTGCCTTGACCTATGGCGCGGCATATTTAGGTGTGGCGTCCGGCGCTTATGAGTTAGCCATGGAAGAAGCATCGAAGGTTTACCCCAGTGGTGCTAAGCGCCTTGATAATCCGATTAACCAGCGCCGCATGGCCGAGTTGAGTGCGAAAATAGAAGCGGCGCGAGCACTTTTACACGTTGCCGCTGCCGCAGGTGATGCCGGTCAAGTGACAGCCCCCTTGCCTTACTTACAGGCGAAAGTGAGTTGTTCGGAAGTCGCTGTGTTGGTGACTCAGGAATTAATGACCATGTTTGGTGGTACCGCCTTTGCGGGGCGCTTACCATTTGAGCGTTATTTTCGCGATGCACGGGCAGGCATGATCATGGGCTTGGCGAATGATGATGCCTACCAGACTATTTACGGTATGTTGTTTCCCGAAAAGAAAAAATAAGCCGACGCTGAAACGCGCTACCGCCTAATAGTGTTGCGGTAGCGATTCTGCGAATCGTTATTTTGAATAACACACCGCATTTTATTTCACGGCAGAGCGATTCAATACGGCTTTATCGTACTCTATTTTTTGTTCGTCGCTTAGAATTTTTCGCATCTCAACTAGATGGGCATAGCGCAGGCGCATAATGTCTTTTTTGGCTGACATGAGTTCGTCAATTTTAGCATTGATAGCTGTCAGATCAGCATTTTCACGAATCGTCATTGCGTTGAGTTCTTTCAATGTCTGTGCTTCTTTCGCTTTGGCAGACGCTTGATCGACGTGCAGTTTGTGGTGCATCTCATCAATGGCATTTTTTTGAGATAATTGTGGGTCACTTATCTGGCCTGCGTAGGCCGCTGTATTAAAGGCCAGAGCTAGAGTCGTTAGCATCGCCGCGTATTTTATTGCAGTGCAAAATATCTTCGTTAGCTGCTTCATATTATTATCTCAGTGGGAGGCTTCTGAAATTCTTTTGACATTTAAGTATAGCGGTATGTTGTTTACTTTATAAATAGAAAAACGCCATTATGCTACTGCGGTGATAACCTGCGAAACTATTCCAAATAAAAATCTACAAATGGGGAAATGTTATGCCTGACATTATATCGTCTGATATTCAATCCTTTGATGGCGCGAAAATTGTCGATGACCTGAATCGCCTTTTACGCTTGCGTACCACCGTCATTGGCATGAAACTTTTCGACACGAAAGAATCCATGGAAGCGGTGCCACGTATACGTCGCCCCAGTGATATCCACACCACTGATCAAATTGTAGGTCAGGCTGCGCGTAATGGGTGGACGGTCGGTATTACCGCCGATGACCTTGTCGGTGAACAATGCCGTACGGTACTTGGCTTGCATCCGCGCAATGAGGAGTGGCTTAAAGGTCAGCCCATGGTGGGCGTGTGGTACGAAACAGCCGAAGACACCCTGGCACATCAACGGGCGATGGATGTTGTCCCCTTTGGGCAGTATGAAGCCATGGCCGTTAGCCCCCTTGCTAGTGGCCGGTTAAACCCGCCAGATATTTGTCTGATTTATGCGACACCAGCGCAAATGATTATTTTTATTAATGGCCTGCAGTGGGCAGGCTATAAAAAACTGGACTGGTCATGTGTGGGTGAGTCAGCCTGTGCCGATTCATGGGGTCGTGCCCTGAGCACTGGGGAGCCTAGCCTCTCTTTGCCCTGTTTTGCTGAACGTCGCTATGGCGGCGTCATGGAGGACGAATTGTTAATGGCTATTCCTCCCTCCTATTTGCCAAAAGTGATTCAAGGGCTGGAAGCGTTGTCTCGTAATGGCCTGCGCTACCCGATACCTCAATACGGTGTGAACAATGACGTGCGGGCAGGGATGGGCGTGAGCTATGCCGATAAGCCAGCTTAACGGCAGTAAAAGATGAGTAGGGTTAAGATCTTCGGCGGTGAGCAAAGCCTGTCTATAGCAAACAACTTGTTAGCAATGGTCAGGCTATTCGCTCATTGATTAATTACAGGCTCCCTGGCTATCAGGCTAAGCCTGGTATAACAAACCGTAAATTTTACTTACTATGCTGCACTTTCCCTTTTCGCAATAAGCGTTTTGCAAAAGTCCATTAATTGGTTGTAGTTGTAGGGTAGCTCCTCCATCGTTTCGGGATCCCACATGCTGCGACTTGAGCGTTCGAGAATATTTCCCCCGTAAACGTGAAGGCCAAACATGGGTTTGCCTGGGGCTGTTTCAATAGCATGGATAGCGTCGGCACGGAGGGTAAAAATCCCCGTTTCAGGTGTTAGTACCACTTCCTCTTCCACTTCTACACCACCATCGCGGGTACGACGATAGATGCAGTTCTTTTCTTCGCCATCCAGAATACCAATCATTGCCCACATTAAATGATTATGAATCGGGCTGACGAAGTTTGCGGGGGTGGCGACCCGTAAGATAGTCAGGCTTTCATCGGAATAGAGTGGGGCAACGCTCTTCTCAGGACTGACCTCGTCCATCGCCTGTTGTAAAGCTTCAGGGTCACTAAAAGCATTCTCCATTAGCACTTTGACTCGCTGTTGGGGTCTGTCGCTAACAACAGCCTCTTTGCAGTCTTCAATAAATTTTTCAAAATCAAACATAAGTGTCCCCTCTAGTTTCAGTAGTCTTGGTGGTTAAATTTATCTTTGGCATTCGTGGTTACAAATTATAGTTTATATATTCGATGGCTTATATATTCAAGTATTTATATATTCAATAATTTTTATGCTAAAGTTCGGCCATCCTGAATATGACGGCCTGCTTGAGGTGCGTCCAAAATAGTTATTTTGGAGAAAAACTATGCTATATCAAGGTGATAACCCGGCTATGCGCCGGTTTTCCATCGCACTGGTGCTGTTGGGCGTCTCATTTTTTGCGTTACCCATTGTCGTGGAGTTACTGCCGAGTTTGTTTCGCTGGTCTAACCCCGCCGTGAATATGGCCGATGAGCATATGATTGTGTCGATGTACTATGCCATGGGCATTTGCTTCATGATGGCCGCTAAAGACCCCCTTCGCCACAGTATTATTGTTGACTACGCGATTATCTCCAGCATTTTACATGGCACGGTAATGGCCTATTACGCCTTAACCTTACACGGTGAAATGGCTCATATGTGGGGCGATGTCCCTTTTCTGTATGCACTGGCGATTGGTTTGTACTTTTATCATCCACGTCGTCTTGCACGTGCGGCTGCTTAAGGGTTAGGAGAAGCTGATATGACGTCTGAAGTGGATGTTATTGTCATTGGCAGTGGTTTTGGTGGCGCTATCTCGGCGTCACGTATTGCTGAGGCAGGTTTTAAGGTGAGGGTTCTGGAAAGGGGGCCTTGGCGAGACAGCATTCCCAATGCGTCTCAAGATATTCCCAATCGCGTTCCCTTTCCGACCGAGGGCTGGCACTTCTGGACAAAAGCTGTGCGCACGCTACGCAATAATAAGCTACCTGGCGGTCGTATCACTCTCAATAAAAAGGGCTTTTACGAAGTTTTGATCGGTAAGGGTTTAAATATTCTCTGTTCCTCCAATGTGGGTGGTGGCAGTCATGCTTACGGCGGTTTAAATATGCCACCACCTATGCCTGGCTATTGGGATGATATAGACAGCGGTTTGAGTGAAGATAGGATGGCCGGTCACTATGCTGAAGTGATGAAACGAATGGGAGCGAGCACGCCGAGTGATGAGCATATCCCCCAATCAATTCGTAAACGCTTTTCCCATTCTGATGCCATTCATAGTGGCCCTGAAGCTGGTGCTCTCCAAATGGGATTTCTGTTTCCAGAGGAGCCTGGTCAGCCCAGGGAAATCACTACCGAAGACGGTGTTCGTCGGCGTGAAATTGGCTGTGGTGAAGGTGGTTTTCTTGGCTCCCCCGATGGTGCCAAAACACCACTGGAAGTGGCGTATTTATATAGGGCCATGCAACAGGGGCTGGAAATATGCGACCAGCAAGAAGTTCTGGCCATCAGAAAAGAAACGAAAGCGGGTGAAACTCGCTATTGTGTCAATGTTGAAAATCACCACACAGGCCAGTTCGAAAGCCATTATGCGAAACACGTCATTGTTGCTGCTGGCACAGTGAATACACTGCATTTATTACTGCATAGTCGCGATGGTGACAAAGGCCTGGGTGGCATGCCGCAGTTGGGGAAAAAATTTGGCAGCAATGGCGATTATTTCGCTTACTGGGACTGGCAAGACAGATTTCATGATATGAGCCAAAGCCTCCCGGTCAATGGATATGTGCGTTTAAAAGGGGAAACCGAGGCGGCGGAAGTCGATCAACCTTTCATTATTGAAGCGCCCTTACCGTGCCCAGATAAGCTTCGTTTACCCGGCTGGGTTGCGAAAAAGCTCAGACAGGGCACCTTTATTGCGGGTATGGGTAAAGACGCGATGGACGGCACAGTAAGCCTTAAAAAAGGTAAGCTGAATGTCGATTATAAGCCTGAAAATAGTTCTATTTTTGGTGAAATTCGCGAACAAATGGATCGTATCGCTGAGAAAACGGGCAAACGTATTTTGTCGATCAAGCGGCCCACGACCGCCCACCCTCTCGGTGGTGCATGTATTGGGCGCAACATCGATGAAGGCGTTGTTGATGGCAAAGGTGAAGTGTTTGACCACCCGGGGCTGTATGTTGCCGATGCCGCCGCACTACCAAAGCCGGTGGAAGGCCCGCCCTCAATGACGGTTGCTGCATGGGCAAACCACGTCGGTGAACAGGTGATTATGAAACTGCGGCGTGAAAATTCTGACAGTTTTAGACAACCTCTTTTACTGCAAGAGCTGAGTGAAAAACAGTTGATAGAACGAGATGAAATAGGCTGATTTAAAGGGGCTGCCCACTGGCGATAGTCCAATCTTAGATTTCATGAAGCGTGCTAGTGCACAGACTGTAAAGCCTTAGCGGTAATCCGTTAAAACAATCTTTCAACCTTCAGCAATGAGCTATCTATCAGGCGCGTTGAATAGTTTGCCATTTTTAATGGCGGAGTTAAAGGCGTCTCCTCCGTCTAGAATGGTGCTTTGAATTTAGCCCCTAATAAGAACTCATGGCCGAATGCCAGGCTAAAGTTAGTCATGATTGCAGTGTTAAATGCTAGTATAGGGTCTTTTAATTCATGGCTTAATTAAGGGTTTTTTACTATGGAGCGTAGACAGTTTATTCGTAGGGTCTTTGGTGGTGCTGCTGCCGGGCTGGTTGCACCTGGTCTTGTCATGGCTAGCTCAAGGACATCATCGGTAAACACTTCAAGTATGGCCGGTGGTGTTTATTTCACTGAAGCCCAGCCGGGACGTTGGAATAAAAAAATCACGGGTCACCTGCCCAATATCCAGGTGATAAGAAATGAGACGGGTACAGTGCTTAAGGTCGTTACCCCCCATGAAATGAAGGCTCACGAGCACTATATTGTTAAGCACATTGTGCTTGATCACGAATTTAATTTTATTGCCGAGCAGATGTTTGACCCGACAAAAGATAAGGCGCCGATATCAGAAATGTCAGTCGGTACGTATCGAGGTGTCGTCAATGTGCTGAGTGTTTGCAACAAGCACGACACCTGGTTAAATACTGCCGAGGTGTAAGTTCACAGCATTAGCCGAGTGGCAAGTGCCGGGCTAATTAAGTGCCGGACTAATTAAGCCCCCGTCTAATGCTGTGAGTCGTGTCTAATGGATAGCTGACCTTTTGTCGTTAATTTTTTGCCCGACCAGTTGTTGCTTTGCTTCTATCATATTCTGCAGGGCGGGTAGCACCTCCTCCCAGGTACGGGTTTTTAATCCACAATCCGGATTAATCCACAGCCGCTCAGCGGGAATACGTTGTTCGGCCTTTTGCATTAACTCGACAATCGACTCTACACTGGGAATGTTGGGCGAGTGAATGTCGTAAACGCCGGGGCCTATTTGGTTGGGGTAGTGGAACTCGTCAAAGACGTCGAGCAGGCTCATATCTGATCGCGATGTTTCTATCGTAATCACATCGGCATCCATTTCTGCGATGGCGGCGATGATGTCATTAAACTCTGAATAACACATGTGCGTGTGGATTTGTGTTGTATCGCTCACGCCATTGGCGGCAATGCGAAAGGCGCGAATGGCCCAATCGAGATAGCTCTGCCATTGTGACTGACGCAACGGCAGACCCTCACGCAAAGCGGCTTCGTCAATTTGAATAACATCGATCCCGGCGCGCTCAAGGTCGAGTACCTCTTCCCGTATCGCCAGAGCGAGTTGTAGGCAGGTTTTGGCGCGGCTTTGGTCGTCGCGTACAAAAGACCAGTTTAAAATAGTTACCGGGCCGGTGAGCATACCCTTCATGGGTTTTTCAGTCAGTGATTGGGCGTAGCGCGCCCATTCAACCGTCATTGCCTTGGGACGTGAAATATCACCATAAATGATGGGCGGCTTTACACAGCGAGAGCCGTAGGATTGTACCCAGCCGAATTGACTCGAGGTGTAACCCTCAAGCTGCTCGCCAAAATATTCGACCATATCGTTGCGCTCGGGCTCGCCGTGCACCAGTACATCGAGCCCCAGGGCCTCTTGCTGCTGCACGCAGTAGGCAACTTCCTCCTCCATCGCCTGTTGGTATTTGTCTGCGGACAAATGGCCTAAGCGGAAATCTCGGCGACTTTGGCGGATGGACGCGGTTTGAGGAAAAGAACCAATGGTGGTGCTGGGGTAGAGGGGGAGATTAAATTTCTTGCTTTGTTCAAGCTCGCGTTGGGCGTAGGGTGATTGTCGTTTTGCCATGGTGTCATTCACGCGGCTTACGGCATTTTTCACGATGGGGTTATGTACCCGCGCAGAGTTTTCTCGGCTGTCGATGACGGCCTGGTTCGCCGCGAGAGCATTGGCAACGGAGTCTCTGCCGTAATTGAGAGCACAAGCTAAGGTGCTAAGTTCGTCGAGTTTTTGTACAGCAAAACAAAGCCAGGACTTAACATCCTCATCGAGCTTCTCTTCACTGTTGAGGTCGACGGGCACATGTAATAGCGAGCAGGACGGCGCCAGCCAGAGGCGATTACCGATGCGTTGATGAATAGGTTCCAGCCAATCGAGGGTTGCGTTGAAGTTATTAATCCAGATATTGCGGCCATTGATAATGCCCAGCGAAAGGATCTTGTCCTTGCCTAGCAGATCGATTGCCTGCTCTATTTCACCTCTGGCATTGATGGCGTCGAGGTGCAAGCCTTCAACAGGTAGATCACAGGCTAGCCTTAAATTGTCTTGCAGTTGGCCGAAGTAAGTGGCCACTATCACCTTAAAGGATCTCTTCTGTAATTGTTGATAGATTTCAACAGCTGCTGCCTGCCACTCGGCATCGAGTTCGGTGACGAGGGCGGGTTCATCAATTTGCAGCCACTCGATACCGGTTTTCCCCAGGGTGTCGATCAAGTTCTTATAGGCATCGATAATGGCCGGCAGCCAGTCGAGTTTGTTGCCGCCATCTTTGCTCTTACCCAGGTAAAGGTAAGTCAGCGGGCCAATAATCACCGGTTTAACGGGCAAATCCTGGGCTTGAGCTTCTTCGATTTGTTGAATGAGAGATTCTGCATTGGGTGTGAACGTCGTCTCTGCGTCGAACTCCGGCACGATGTAGTGGTAATTGGTATCAAACCACTTGGTCATCTCGCCGGCACTCACGCAGCAGCTCTCCCGCTCATTGGCCGATCGTCCCCGTGCAACACGAAAGTAATTGTCCAGGGCATTGCCTGGTAGATCGCGTACACGGGCGGGTATATGGCCGAGCATAAAACTGCTATCCAGCACTTGGTCATAGAGAGAAAAATCGCCGACGGGGACATAGTCGAGCGCTGCCTGTTGTTGCCAATGGGTCTTGCGCAACTCAGCCGCTGTGCCGAGTAACTCTGTTTGCGAAGACTTGCCCTGCCAGTAGCTTTCGAGTGCCACTTTGAGTTCGCGTTTTTTGCCAATGCGGGGAAAGCCCAAATTATGTGTTGTCACCATGACGATTGTGCTCCTGTTATGGTTTGCTGATTGGGAAGCAGAGCATTGTATTGCTGTGAGTGCGTGAGTAATAATGATGAATTGCCGTTAAATGATGAGATATTCTCATACAACAAGAGTTTTATAGATGATTGAGCACAGCCACCTGAAAATCATGGCTGCCCTGCAGCAAAACGGCACGCTCACCGAGGCCGCCAATACCTTGTGTTTAAGTCAGTCAGCCCTGTCTCACCAAATACGCAGCCTTGAGAAAAAATTGAATGTTGGGCTGTGGGAAAGAGACGGTCGCTACTTGCGTCTTACTCACGCCGGACAATTGCTATTGCAAGTGGCAGAGCAAGTCTTGCCCGTGTTGGCTCAGGCAGAGCAAAACTTGAAAGCTTATGGAGAAGGGCGCCAGGGGATCTTGCGTATTGGGGTGGAATGCTACCCCTGCTACGAGTGGTTGACCGGGGTCACTGGTGAATTTATGCGTCAGATGCCCGAGGTGGATATTGATATCGTCAGCAAATTTCAGTTCTCTGGGTTAGAGGGCTTGCTCAATCACCATATTGATATTCTGGTCACCCCTGATTTTATTAAGCAGGAAGGTAGTTATTACGAAGTGCTTGCCGATTATGAGCTGGTGTTGGTTGTGGCGGCAGATCATCCATTGGCGGAAGGGCAGCAGATAAGCCCTGAGCAATTGGCGGCACAAACGCTACTCACCTTTCCCGTACCGCTGGAGCGGCTTGATATTTATAGTTATTTTTTAACCCCTGTGCATCTCAAGCCCGCCGGGCATAAAGTCGTTGAGTCGCTAGAATTAATGCTGCAAATGACAGAGCTACAGCGCGGTGTTTGTGTGTTACCGAGGTGGT
The DNA here is from genome assembly GCA_913058345.1 of uncultured Gammaproteobacteria bacterium. Lineage (GTDB taxonomy): Bacteria > Pseudomonadota > Gammaproteobacteria > Pseudomonadales > Porticoccaceae > Reddybacter. The sequence goes on along the minus strand of CAJXQR010000004.1, from coordinate 270,179 downwards.
TGGCAGAGGCAAGGTGTAATGGCGCTCCACTCACGACACTGGTACTGGGCGAGAAGGGTCTGCAGAGAAAACTGTATATTGCGATGCGAGAAAGCGACAGAGAAATAGCGTATATCAGACGCTTTATTGAGGTGGGTCGAGAGAGAGCTGACCACTCTTTTCCAGTGCTAACACCAAGTCCGTAGAAACACTGGAAGTGGGCCCAGGCTCAGGGTCTTCGATGCCGCTGTGCCTGGGCTGTACCTAGGGAGAATGCTCAGTGCGAGTTTATCCTTCTAAGGTGAAACCCGCGGTTAAACCACCATCGGCAACAAATTCAGACCCGGTGGAATAGGAGCTGTCATCCGAGGCGAGATAAACCGCCAGCGTGGCCATTTCCTCAGGCTGGCCAATACGGCCAACGGGTGCTTTGGAAAATAGCGCATCAGCACTCTCACCATCGAGACCGGCGTCGCTGAGCATGCGAGTCATAATGCCACCCGGATGGATGGAGTTAACGCGAATGCCGTCGGGGCCAAGTTCCATGGCCGCGACCTTGGTCATGCCGCGCACAGCAAATTTACTCGCGCAATAAGCGACACCACCGACGGCTCCGCCGAGACCAGCAATAGATGAAATGTTAATAATCGATCCGCCCCCGGCATCTTTCATCGCACCGGCAACACTCTTCATACCAAGGAAAACGCCGACCTGGTTGATGTTGATGGTCCTCATGTACGTCTCGACTGTCATTTCTTTGAGCATGCCTAGATCACCGATACCGGCATTGTTAACCAGCACGTTAAGCTTGCCGAACTTGGCAACGGTAGCGGCAACGGCAGCTTGCCAATCAGTTTCACAGGTCACGTCCAGGTGCGTATAGGCGGCTGAATCACCGATGTCGCTGGCGGTTTTTTCTCCTTCAGCATCGAGCACATCGCAGAGCATGACCTTGGCGCCGCGCTCAACAAAAATACGGGCTTCGGCAGCACCCTGACCACGGGCGGCGCCACTAATGAGAGCAACTTTTCCTTCGAGATTTTTCATAAATACTGTCCATTTATAGTTATTAATGTAGATAGTGAGTAAATTTTGCCCTGGCAGTGTAGTCTTTTTTATCTGAGTTTCATGTGCTATTTGCGACCGCTTTTAGCGTGCATTGGGTGGTATGGAACGGGATGGTTCGACATTGAGGAGGAACCGGGGCTCCACTGTCTGGTGGATGGATCAGTGGGGTAAAGACCTTTATGATGGCGTGCTGCATTTGACTGTTCTGATTATCTTCCTAATTACGGTGAGTTTATTATTATGGAATCCTGGTTGGCCTACGTTCTTCCCCCCCTTATCGGCGCTTTGATCGGCGCGGTGACCAACGATGTGGCGATTCGCATGTTGTTTCGTCCCTATGCTCCCTTGTATCTCGGTAAGTGGCAGTTACCCTTCACACCCGGATTGATTCCACGTGAGCGCCATCATATTTCAGAATCCATTGCCGACACCTTTGTTGCCCATGTGTTTGGTAATAACGATGTGGCTGAGCTCTTTTTGACTGAAAAAGTAAAGGCCGACCTAACAGTTAAAGTCGATGAATTGATTGGCAAACTCGGTGGTATGCTCAATATCACCGAGCCCATGTTGGGCATGGCGCGTAGTATGGCGGGCAATTATGTGATCACAGAAATTGCCCGGGTGGCTGAGCAGAGCGGAGAAGACAGTGAGCAAATCAAATTGCGTATTCAAGCTAAAATCGATGATCTGGATGTCGCGACTCTTGAAGAGCTAGTAATGGGCTTTTCGCGCAAACAGTTTCGCCACATTACCTGGTTTGGCGCACTATTGGGGGCGATGATCGGCGTGGTACAGGTGTTTCTTTATCAAGTATTGCCAACGCTTTGATAGAAATCACTGAATGAGAGCTTCGTGCCTTACATTGCCGTTTGAATAACGCGGGGGTGCAAGGTAGGATGAGCTGCACGTTATTGTGTTGTCATAAGGATGAATGAAATGAAAAAAATACAAGTAAGCAAGTTGGCCGGTATCGTTGCTCTATCTGCGCTACCTTCTCTGGGTTTTGCTGAAGCACCAGGTGGTCCAGATTGTGGATGGGGTAACATGCTGTTTGAAGGTAATTCAGGCTTGGGTCCTCACCTTGGCGCCTCCCTGACCAATGGTACTTCGGGCAATGCGACCTTTGGTATGAGTAGTGGTACCAACGGTTGTTCGCCTAATGGCACCTTGACCTATAGCGGCACCAGTCTGCTGGCCCAGGTAATGGATGAGTTCTCTGAAGATGTGGCGCGTGGTGAAGGCGATGCCTTAAACGCCGTTGCACTGACGCTTGGCATTGAAGTACAGGATAGAGCGTCATTTGCCCGCCTCGCACACGATAACTTCAGTACCTTATTTCCTAGTGAAGAGGTTACGGCCAGTGAAGTGATGGCGTCTATTCAACAGTTGATGAAAAACGACGCGCAGTTGTCTAAATACGCAGCTTAAGCACGTGTCTCATACCCTGTGTCGGCAGCGGCACAGGGTATTTTTTTGCCAGTATTTTCGTTATTTTTAGGTTTTTCCAAATCTTGTCTATAGATCAAAATCCTCACCGCTCGCCTGGACACAAAATGAAACCTTTTTTCATCCTGCTGCTTGTCGTATTCAGTGCTGCCCATAGCTTGCCAGTTGTTGCTCTACAAAACCCAAAACCATCGGTTGATGCCTATATCGAGGTCTTGCAACAACAAGCCTTAGAGAAAAACCTCTGGCACAAGCGAGGCTGGATAAACCTGCTGCACTACAAGCGGGCGACGTTACCTTTACAGTCAGACTCTTACAGCAGTTATGTCGATGATGAGAAGTTCTTCCTCTCTGATGAGGGGGCAACTCAACCCGATGCGGAGTTACTGGCAACGCTGCGTGGTTTTTTTGAGACGAGTGATGGTGACAATCATGCCCAATGTCGATTTCCCGCACGGCTGGATTGGCTTAGTCAGCAATTAAACATTCAGGATCAGTATTTGCCCAAGGTAGATTGCCCGCTTTATAAGCAATGGCGGGAAATGGTCAATGTTGAGCAGGTCGTGCTGGTATTTCCGGCCCATCACCTCAATAGCCCGTCTTCCATGTTTGGCCACACCTTATTGCGGCTCGATCCTCCCTCAGACGGAAAGAATTCAGACTGGTTGGCCTATGGCGTGAATTTTGGTGCCAATATCCCCGCGGGCGATAATTCATTGCTATATGCCTATAAAGGTTTAAGCGGTGGTTATCCTGGTCAGTTTATTGTTGAACCCTATTTTAAAAAAATTCAGGAATATAACCGGGTTGAAAATAGAGATATTTGGGAATATCCACTTAACTTAACACCACTTGAAGCACGGCGACTAGGTACACATTTGTGGGAATTAAAGAATATAAATTTCGCCTACTACTTTTTTAAAGAAAATTGCTCCTATCGTTTGCTGGAATTACTTGAGGTAGCGCGCCCCTCGGCAGAATTAACGGATGAGTTTGTTTTAGCAGCCATCCCCATTGATACAGTGCGCAGTATTGAACAGGCAGGGTTTATTACTGACCATCAATATCGTCCGTCAATTGCCACCCAATTGCATTTTCAGTTATCGGCACTACCCGACAACCTTCGCCCCTTATTGGTTGAGCTTGCCGAGAATGAGGCCGTGCTTCAAAGCCCAGACTTTCTTGCATTGTCGCCGTCACAGCAATACCGTGCACTGCAAGCCGCTTATCACATCGTGCGCTACCGTCAGGCGAAAAAAGGACGTGACGCGACATCGGCAAAACACAGCCTGGCATTACTGACTGCGCTGAGTACCTATCCCGCTCACCCCCAGGTGGAGGTTCCCGTGCCCGTCTCACCGGAGAAGGCCCATCAAAGTAAGCGTTTGACCGTAGGGCGGGGGCATGACGATAGCGGTAATTACAGTGAGCTTGGTTTTCGCATGGCTTACCACAGTTTGCTCGATAACCCCTATGGGTTCCTTGATGGTGCTCAAATTAATATGGGTGCTGTGGCTATGCGAGTCTACGACGATAATTCTTTAAAATTAGAACGCTTTGATGTGGCGGATGTGTTTTCTTTAACACCCCACGATGAAATTTTTGACAGTCTGTCGTGGCGAGTTTATGGCGGTCTGGAGCGAGTGAATACAGCAGATGAACGACCCCTTGTCGCGCATGTTAGCGGTGGTGGCGGTTATGCTTACGCCATCGGGGATAGCACTGTCTATACTTTATTAGCTGGCCGTTTGGAAAATAATAAAGCCTTTAAACAATCGTTAGAAATTGCGATGGGCCCCGAGTTAGGCTGGGTTTATAAAAATGGTTTGGGGGCGGGTTCACTGAAAAGCCAATGGCTGGAGTTTGCGGGCAGTGAGCGGCGTATTGAGCTAAGTCTTGAACAAGATATTATTTTGTCGGTCAATCACTCATTGCGGTTTAAAAGCACGCGTCGTTGGTACAATCATTACACGGGCAGTGATTTTTCCCTAAGTTACCATTATTTTTTTAAATAAACCGCTGAGTTTTTTAAATAAGATCTTAGGCTTTTAAATAAGCCGCTGGCAGCCTGGGCCGCTGATATGGCTGCGCCCGCCGGTTTGTGGCATAACGAGTATTTGTGTGCCAATGCGTTCTTTGAGGCTGGAAACGTGGGAGATAACACCAATCAACTTGCCACTTTGCTGTAAGCTGGAAAGGGCTTCCAGAGCGGTATCCAGGGCCTCTTCATCGAGGGTGCCAAAACCCTCATCCAAAAATAAAGAATCGACACAAACGTTTTTACTGGCCATTTGTGACAACCCCAGGGCCAGAGCGAGGCTCACAATAAAACTTTCACCGCCGGATAAATTCTTGGTCGAACGTATTTCTCCGGCCTGATAATTATCGATGACATTCAGCGCCAGAGGTTCGTCTTTATCTCTCACTAATAAGTAGCGGTCGCTCATTTTTTTCAGTTGCCGGTTGGCGAGACCGACTAAACATTCAAACGTTAAGCCCTGGGCAAAATTGCGGTATTTCTTGCCATCGGCCGAGCCAATTAACAGATGAAGATTGTTCCAGCGCTCGCAGTCCATTTTTTGTGCGTCAATGGCGATTGTCCTTTCCCGCTGGCTGGCCCTGAGTTTTTGGTTGTCGTCGAGCTTCTGTTGACAGGCGCCAAGCTCTTGCTGAGTAACCTTGAGCTGCTTGGTCGTCTCTTCAAGGTCTTGGCTAAGCTCTTCAATACAGCGTTCGGTAAGCTGTTGATTGCGCTCTCTATCTAATTGCTCTTTTCTATCCTTTTGGCGGGCGCTAATGCCATGTTGTTCTGAATGAAGTCGTTCTGCCTGTCGAGACAGTTTGTCCCTTGTTTCATCACTGATACAGGCCGTTTTGAAATCCGCCTCGTTAATAAATGAATGCTCGTTTAAACGTCGTTGGAATTTGTTTTCACTCATGGTTAATTGAGCGCTTCTATTTTTCTGGCTATCGACCATTATGGTTATTTTATGCTCGAGCTGTGCTAGATCCTGTGAGGCGATTTGCAACAAGTGATTGGCGTCATCGAATTGCTTTTGAGCTGTCGCGACAGCAGCTTCCAGGCGGGTTTCCTCCAGTGCTGGGTCTTTATGGCCGAACAGCGCCTGACGCTTTTGCTTAAGTTCTTCTTGCTTGGCTAATAAGACGGCGTGGTCTTCGCACTGCTTTGCCAACTCAATTTGTTTTTCATCATACTGTTGGCCTTGGTGATTCATTTGTAAATTGAGAGTTGAAATACTCTGCTCGAGACGGTTTTTTTTAAGCTGTTTGTCCAACCACAGTTCGCGACGTTTAATGAGAGCTTTTTCAATACCGACAAAGTTATCCTCTGGCAGCGTGGAGACACCGAAATGAGACAGCGCTGTTAGTAGCGCCTTCTGGTCGTGTTTTAATTGCGCGACAAGTTTTGATTGTTCCTTTTCTAAACGCTCGAGGTTTTGTTCGGCGCTGTCTTTTTTGTGGCTCGCTGTTAGGTGTTGTTGTTCTAACTGATTAGCGGTTTGATTCGCTGTGTTTAGCTGCGTGCGTAAGGTCAGCAGAGCCTGATCCTGTTGCTCGATTGTCGTGAGCAGCTGCGCTGTTGTGTCGAGGCAAGCTTGATTGTCTTTTATCAACTGGGGCAGTGAGTCTATGAGTACTGTGGTGTTGCTCATTGGCACGCCAAGGCCACGCAATTGTTGCAGTGTTTGTTCACGCAGTTCTTGTTGTTTGGCAATGTCTAAAGTGGCCTCCTGCTGTTTGTTAGTGACTTGCTCACATTCTTTGTTGTTCTCGGCAAGACGAACTTTCTGCGTGACAAGCTGCTGCTGACTTTCATCCAGCAGGGTTTTTACGCTATCGCGTCTATGGCTGGTACTGGCGATTTGAGGGATATTGCCCTCGGCATAGGGGTGCTCATTGGCTCCGCACAGCGGGCAGGGTTGGCCATCCTCCAGTTGCTCGCGAGCCTCATCTAAACTATGGATTTTATGGAGTAGTGAAATTTGCGTGTCGAGTAAACTTAATTCTCGCTCAAGAGCCGCCTGTTTTTCTGTTTGAATCGAAAGTTGTTGCTTGCCTTCAGCCAGCGTAGCAGTGAGCGATGCATAACGGTTGGTGAGCTCTGCCTGTAAGTCTTGTAACTCGACAAGGGTGGAGACTTGAACATGTAAAGTTTGAAGTAGCTGCTTCTTTTCTAGCAGGCTTGCTTGATATTGACGCCAGTGAGCCAGGTCCTGCCCTTCTAATGTCTGTAAACGTTGGTCCTCTGCCAATGTTAAAGCATTCTCTAATTCGCGCCGTGCTTTGCTTTGTTCTGTGAGTTCACTCGCTAACTTCTGCCATTGAATAAGCGCGTTATGGCATTCGGTTTTAGCCTTTTTATGCTCGGCAACTTTTTCATGGTAGCTTGCTGATAATAAGCGAAGGCTGGAAAAGCGGCTTTGCAGCCCACTGAGTTGGTCAACTAAGGCTTCGTCAGTCCGACTGTCGGCGATTTCTTCTAAAAGGCCACTGAGTTTGGCTTTGTGTTCTGCAAGGTGCTGCTCATTTGTTTTCTGCTTGTCTTTCAGCTGAGCAATAGAGTGCTGTAGCGCTTTAATGGCAGCAGCAGCTTTGTTAATAGGCGTTTGTTGCTCTTTTGATTGCAGGTCTAAGGCCTGGGCCTGGCGGATAGAGGGCAGGCTTGTGCTGTGTGCCTTGCGGTTTTCGGATAGCGTTATTTGATATTGCTCTAGCTTATTTTTCGCGACAGTGAGGGCTGACTGTTTTGCCGGCAGCTGGTCACGATATTGCTGTTCTGTTTTTTGTTCGTTATTTTGTGCCTCGCGTAATGCATTAAGGCTAGCGTAGTCGGCAGCCAGTTGCAGGGCGCGTTTGCCAGCCTCCAGTTTTATTTCATCCGCTTTAAAGGCCTCGCGGCGACTGTCTAAATCCTGCTTTTGTTGGTCGAGATCTTCTAACTCTGCTTGCAGCTTATTGATGGTATTGAGCCAGTTAATAGCCCGGTTATACCTGTCATTTTGCGTGTTGAGTTTGCTTTCACGTTGTTTTTCTTGTTGCAGCCGGGCCTTGAGTTGCACCTCATCCTCGGTGCTTAACAGCGTCATGCCCGCCAATTCAGCTTGCAAGGTATTGAGCGTGTTGTTTTCGATAGCACGCATTTCATGCACCCGGGTTGATATTTGGCTGTAAATAGCGCTACCGGTTATTTGTTCGAGTATGGGCGCACGCTGATCGGGGGCGGCTTGCAGGAAAGCGGCAAAGCTGCCTTGAGCGAGTAACATGGACAGCGTGAAACGCTCGAAGTCCATGCCGGTAATGGTTTCGATGCGCTCTGCCACGTTACGCATTTTTGCCTCGATGATTTTCCCTGACACGGCATCGGCAATTTCATGTTTGGGGGATTGTAAATCGCCATCCGGGTTTTTGCGGGCGCGGTGTTGGCTCCAGTGGCAGCGAAATTGCCCGGCGGGTGTTTCAAAGGTAATTTCAGCAAAGCACTCGCCGCTGTGGCGAGACATAATTTCATTGCTACTTTTAGTAATTTTATTCAGTCGCGGTGTGCGCCCGTAAAGGGCCAGGCAAATGGCATCGAGAATGGTGGATTTCCCCGCCCCGGTGGGGCCGGTGATCGCGAAAATACCGTCGTTGCTAAAAGCCGGATCGGTGAGGTCAATTTGCCATTCGCCCAGTAGTGAGTTGAGGTTAAGAAAACGCAGCTGTACTATTTTCATCAGCTACTCAGCCTGGCTGTCATCATTGTGGATGGCGTTTAATACTTGTTGATAAGTGTGCCGTAAATCGGCCTGTTGACCTTCAGGTATATCATGGGCCGCCAGGCAGCGCGCAAATACATCATTAACATCGAGGTCTTCAAGGCTTTCCTCGGCGTGGTTGGCGTTGAGTACACGGTCTATCAGTCGCGTATTTTGAATGCGCAAAATTAGAAGCTCACTGCCTTCGATTAATGCCTCAAGGCGCTCGCGTAAATCACTGACAATGTCATCGCCCTGATAAATCACTTCAAGCCACACGGGTGCGTTGGAATCGACAAGGCTGCGTAACTCGGAGGCTATCTCCGCCCAGTTGCCACTGACTTGCCGCAGTGGCTGAAATACCGGCACATTGAGTAATTCGACGCTAGGCTTCGCCGAGCCCGTATTAACGACCTGATTAGCTACATTGCTGAACTCAACAAGACAAACACTTTTCTGCTGGGTGGCTTCACCAAAGCCCATGGCCACGGGAGAGCCGCTATAACGCATGTGCTCTAAGCCGCCAATTTTTTGCGGCACATGAAGGTGGCCGAGTGCCACGTAGTCGATACAAGGCGGGAATATATTCGTATGCACATGGGCTAGCGAACCCACGTAGAGTTCGCGCACACCATCGCCATCCACCGTTTGTCCGCCGGCCGTAAACAGGTGGCCCATGGCGATGATGGGAATGTCCAGGCCCAATTCCTGACGCTTAGCTGTAGCGAGGGTAGTTACCCTGGCGTAGTGGTCGCGAATGCCTTCAAGCAAGTTATGGTCTTTGTCGGCCAGGCTCTCGCCCGCCTGTACCTGGCGAATGTCGCGGTCGCGTAAATAGGGCACAGCACACACCAGTAGCTCGGCGCAGCCTGCAGCATCTTTCAGCAACAGTACTTCATCGTCGATATTTTCTGTAGCAGCACCGATCACATGAACGTCGAGGGTACACAGCAGGGCTTTGGGGGCATCGAGAAATGTCGGCGAATCATGGTTGCCCGCTATGACAATAATATGGCGACAGGGTGAGGCGGCAACACGACAAAGAAACTGGTAGTACAGGCTTTGCGCACGATGACTGGGTGTGCTGGTATCAAAAATGTCGCCAGCGACGAGGAGTATATCGACCTGCTCAGAGACGATGGTTGTGCTCAGCCAATCGAGAAATTGGCCAAATTCTGCATAGCGTTTTTGACCATAGAGCGAGCGGCCAAGATGCCAGTCAGAAGTGTGTAGGACTTTCATGATTACCGTCGCTTATGCCGCTAGAGGAGCTTGAAAAGACGGCGTGCCCGAAACAGCCCACGCCAACGCTTAGATTAGCGCAAACTCCGTTGCGAGACAAAGTGGCAGGCGGGTTCTCTTTTCTGGTTGTGATTTCCGGTATGCTTCGAAAATTGCTCTTCAAGCGGCTAAATGAGTCAGCGCGCCACTGATAAAAACGCTACTGAAGAAACTTTTGCGACAACAAGAAGGATGTCTATGTTTAAGCGTCTCCTCTTCAAGGGTCTCCTCTTTAAGGGTCTAAAAACTACCAGCACTTATCTTTTACTGATGGTTGGCCTTTTGATGTCGCCAACAGGTGCTGCCAATAGGCCGGTGAATACACCGGAATTTGAACGGTTATTAAACCTGGTTGATCAGCGCCTGCAACTCATGAAAGACGTGGCGGCCTACAAATACGCCCATCATATGGCTATTGAAAACCAGCAGCGTGAAACAGTGGTATTGGCCAGTGCTATGGCCAGTGCCCGATCGTTAGAGCTTGATTCTGAAACGCTCAAACCCTTCTTTCGCTTGCAAATTGAAATGGCTAAAAAAATACAAACAAGCTGGATAGAAAGCTGGCAGGCGGAAGGCATTGCACCGACCAGGCAAGCACTTAGCGCAGACTTGAAATCTGACATTAGGCCCGCCTTACTGGTTCTGGGTGCTCAGCTGGTAGAGCAACTGCCCCTAGCTTTACCCGAATTAAAGGCTGCGAATAACCTTGACCAATTTTCAAAGAAGGTTGACGCTACGCTGACGACGCACTTTGTGACGCCTGAAATGAAGCGAGAGCTTTTGCAATCCCTGTTACAAATTCGTCAGCTGGCCCCCGGTGACATGAGTGTGCTCGCGAAAATTTTACACAGCGGTGTGCTACGCGTTGGCACGACTGGCGACTACCCGCCCTTTAGTTTTATGGATAAGGCGAGCGGCGAGTATTCGGGCATAGATATCGACCTGGCTCGTCATCTCGCAGCTAGTCTGGGAGTAGAGCTACAGCTGATTCACACATCGTGGCCGAATTTAATGGCCGACCTTGCGGCAAATAAATACGATGTGGGTATGAGCGGCATTAGCCGCACCTTGCTGCGCCAACGCACGGCGTTTTTCTCCAGTGCCTATTCCACGGGTGGTAAAACCCCTATCGCCCGTTGTGATGCTGTGACTAAACTCAATAGTTTGGCTAACATTGATCAAGAAGGGGTGCGAGTGATTGTTAACCCAGGGGGCACTAACGAAAAATTTGTGCGCCAGCATATTCATCATGCGCACATCGAGGTTTATCCCGATAATACACGCATCTTTAATCAACTGATTGAAGGGCGAGCCGATGTGATGATTACCGATGCTATCGAGGTCAAACTACAGCAGCGCCTCCACCCCGCGTTGTGCGCCACCATGCCCGATGAGGTTTTTACCCATACTGAAAAAAGCTATTTAATGCCACAGGATATTGCGCTAAAACAATATATTGATGCCTGGTTGGACGAGCTGAGACAGTCTGGGACACTGGCCACGGTCTTTTCGCGCTACCTTGACCGATAAGCCTATTCATTAATATTCAGTCAACAACCAGGGAGATATCATCATGAAAGAGCTGAGTGCCTATCATTGCTTTGGCGGGCAACAACGACGCTTTAGCCACACATCATCGAGCCTGAATTGCGATATGACCTTCTCCGTATTCCTGCCGCCGCAGGCTAAACAGCAGAAATTGCCCGTGTTGTACTGGTTGTCGGGCCTGACCTGCAATGATGAAAACTTTGTGCTTAAAGCCGGTGCTCAACGCTACGCCAGTAAACAAGGGTTTATTCTCGTTATGCCCGATACCAGTCCGCGTGGCGAAGGTGTGCCCGATGCTGCCGATGGTGCTTACGATTTGGGTCTTGGTGCGAGCTTTTATGTGAACGCCACGCAGGAGCCTTGGGCTGAGCATTATCGGATGTACGACTACATCGTCAATGAATTGCCTGCATTGTTAGCAGAGCACTTCCCCGTCGATCCCGCGCGAGCCAGTATTGCCGGCCACTCGATGGGTGGCCATGGCGCGCTAACATTGGGGCTTCGCAATCCACAACTATATACCTCGGTGTCTGCCTTCTCCCCCATTTGTTCGTCCATTAACTCACCCTGGGGGCAAAAAGCATTGGCTAGCTACCTGGGTGAAAACAAAAATGACTGGCTGCCATATGACGCACTAGCACTCCTCGAAAATAGTCAGCACTGCCCACCGATTTTGATAGACCAGGGTGAGGCCGATGAGTTTCTGAGCGAACAACTACACCCGGAATTGTTTGAGCAAGCCTGCGAGAAAAAATCACGTGAGGGCACACCCTATCCCGTTACCTTGCGTCGGCATCCGGGCTACGACCACAGTTACTTTTTTATTGCCACGTTTATTGGAGAGCACATCGCTTTCCACGCTCAGCACCTTGCTTAATGGTTAGCATTAGACTGAATAGTCCCGTATCAAATCGGACATGCCCTGTTATCGGCCCTGGGGTTTCCGTAAGATGTGTAGGCAGCCTTTCAACAAGTTATGACCATGTATTTGACGGCTAAAACCTGCTTTATTGAGATTTAACCAGAAGCTTTCTGGTGATGCGCGATTAACACAGTGGCACTCAAACAAAGTGGCACTCAAACAAAGTGCCGCTCAATATTTCGTCACTACCCTGTCATTACTTTGTCTCGACAAGGCCACGCCTAAGTCATAGCAACAGAGAGGAAATAAGTTATGGAATATGTCAGCCCCAGTGAAGTCATTAACGCTCAGGGTTTACGTCTGGTTCTCGTCCATCACATGCCCAGCCCTTGGGGGCAGGCCGTCAAGGCGATGATGGAATACAAAGACCTGTCCTTTACCGCAGCAGCCTGGGAAGGCGGCAGTGGCAACCCTGAACTTATCGCCTGGGCGGGCAACCACGGGGCGCCCGTCGTCGCCTGGAACAACGAAGCGCCCATCCACCGCTGGGACGATATCCTCTTTTTGCTCGAACGCCTCGCCCCCGAGGCGAGCTTACTGCCCGAAGACCGCGCCGAACGCGCGCTGGTGCTTGGCCTGAGCCACGAAATTTGCGGGCAATTGGGCCTCGCCTGGAACCGCCGCCTGAGTATGTTTGCGCCCATCGTCGCCTCCGGGCAGGCATTGGAAGACTTCGTGGAGATGGCAAGAAGGTACGGCTCCACGCCAAGTGATGTCAGCTGCGCCGACGCTCGCCAAATTGCCACCCTCAATGCCCTCACGGCGCGGTTGCAAGCCCAGCAAGACGCCGGTAGTGAATACTTTGTCGGCAACCGTCTCACTGCCGTCGACTTTTACTGGGCCGCCTTTTCCAATCTTTTCGACCTATTGCCCCCCGAAAAATGCCCCATGCCCGAACAGGCCCGCCCCATGTTCACCAGCATGGCTGATGAAGTGCGAGACGCTGTTGACCCTCTTTTAATCGCCCACCGCGACCGCATTATGGCTAGTCATTTTAAACTGCCGATGGAGATGTAATGGGGGTTGGTGGCCTTTGAGCCGAATAGCTTGTGCTATTCGGCTCACATTATGAGTTGAATAAGTCATCTTTTCGGCTCAATCATATAGACCGAACTAAGGGTCGTAAAAGTACTTCTTGCACTTTTCAAAGGTTTCAAAGCACTTTCTAGCGGTGCTTAATCCACGGTCAAATGATTAACACTCGTCATAGCAAATGTTATATTCATCGCTAGTCAATATTCACAATCCCCTCGTTACATGGAAAGCCCATGGCATCAGCGTCACGCGAGTTTATAGCAAGTGTAAAAAGCCTTAGGGAAACACTGCGCATGTCCCAAGAAGACCTGGCAAAAGAACTGGGTGTGAGCTTTGCCACGGTGAACCGCTGGGAGAACGGCAAAACCCAGCCCTCGAAATTGGCAAAGAAACAACTGGAGCTGTTTATCGCCCAGCAAATACAGCAAGGAATGCTAAAAGATGAATAAGCAACAAATTCAGTTATATACCTCAGAAGACGGCCAAGTTCAGCTTGAGATTCAATTTGAGCAAGAGACCCTGTGGCTTACTCAGGCGCAAATTGCCGACCTTTTCGAGGTCAATCCGCAAAATATCACCATGCACCTTCAAAACGTCTACGCAGAAGGTGAATTGGCTGAAGTGGCAACTTGTAAGGAATCCTTACAAGTTCAAATGGAGGGCACTCGGCAGGTTAAACGCCAGCGCAAAACCTACAATCTCGATGCCGTCATCTCTGTTGGTTATCGTGTTAATTCCAGCCGTGCCACCCAGTTTCGTATCTGGGCCACCCAAACTCTCAAACAACACCTCGTGGCAGGCTACACACTCAACAAGCACCGCCTACAGGAACGCGGTATCGAGTTTGAACAAGCGTTGGAGTTGCTGTCCCAGACACTGAGTAACCAGCAGCTGATCAATGAACAAGGCCAGGTGGTGATTGGCGTGATTCACGACTACGCTCGCAGTTGGAGCTTATTACAGGGTTATGACGAACAAAGCCTCGGGGAACAAGGGGCGAAACAGGCAAGCATGCAGTCTTTAGCCCTACCCGAGGCGCTCGGCGCTATCGACCAGCTCAAACAAACGCTAATCAACAAGCATGAGGCCAGCGAACTGTTCGGCCAATTACGCGGTGATGGCCTCGCCTCAGCTATTGCCACCATAGAACAGGGCTTTGGTGATGAGCTGTTCTATCCTAATGTGGCCAGTCGAGCAGCTAACTTGCTGTACTTTGTTATAAAAAACCACCCGCTGGCCGACGGCAATAAACGCACTGGCTCATTTTTGTTTTTATGGTATTTACGTCTCAATCAACACCTGCTAGCCAAGCCCGTAGAGCAACTGATTAACGACAACACCTTGGTGGCACTCGCCCTATTGGTGGCAGAAAGCAAACCGGAACAAAAAGAATTAATGATCCGACTGGTAGAGCACTTTGTGCTGCTGAGCAAATAACTGGAAATGCATGAATACAGGCAGCCACACGATCAACAAGTGCAAGAACAACAAGGACGTTTATAGATGAAAGGCACAAGCAACTTCGACTTTTTAAAGCACCACGATGAACTATTAGTGCGCCTGGCCCAAACAGCCGAAGTGTGTTTTGTACCCGACCCAAATACAACGCTCATTAAAATGCGCCAGTTAGGCGAAGAGCTTGCCAAAACCATTGCTTCGCGTGTTGGCGTTGAAAGTGGTGTTGAGGTAAAGCAAATTGATTTGCTTAGAGAGCTCGACTACACCTTGCGGCTCGATAAGCAAATTAAGGATGCGTTCCATACCATCCGCAAGCTCGGCAATCCTGCAGCTCATGACATTACAAGCTCAACACACCGTGATGCACTCAAAGCGCTTCAAGTAGGCCATGCGCTTAGTGCATGGTTTCACATTACCTTTGGTAATGAAAAGGCCAAGGGCTTTAAGCCCGGCCCCTTTATTAAGCCGGAAGACCCCTCAGCCAAAGTGCGTGCTTTAGAAGAGGCATTACTTGAGGCGGAAAAAAAGAGCAAATCCGCTGAAGACCGGCTCGCTCATACAGAGCAACTCAAACATATCGAAGCACAAAAGGCAGCAGCAGAAAGTAAGCGCGCCGAACAAATGTCCACAGAAAGCAAGGTGTGGGAAGAGCTTGCAAGTGAGCACGAAGCCAAGTTAGTCGAATACCGCGCCAAAATGGATAAGGCGAATATCCATTACAAAGTGGTTTTCCAGCAGCAAGAACCACAACAGCAAGCAGCGACCATTCTCCATGTCGAAAAATCAACACTACACCTTAACGAAGCAGAGACCCGTGTATTAATTGATCAGCAACTGCTAGAAGCTGGTTGGGAAGCCGACACAGAAAACCTTCGGTTTGCAAAGGGTGCCCGCCCTGTGCCAAATGAAAACCGCGCTATTGCCGAATGGCCAACGGAATCAGGCCCTGCCGACTACGTATTATTTATGGGCCTTATCCCGGTTGCTACGGTGGAAGCTAAAAAAAGTGCGAAGAACGTTTACGGAGCAATAGACCAGGCCAAACGCTACGCCAAAGGTTTACAGGAGAAAGGCGCCTTTACCATCGAAACCCAGCATGGGGACTACAAAGTCCCGCTGACCTTTTCGGCAAATGGGCGGCCATACCTAAAACAACTGAAACAAGAAAGCGGTATCTGGTTTTTGGATGTACGCAATAACAGCAACCGTCGCAGAGCCTTAAAAGGCTGGTACAGCCCACACGAAATAAAAACCTACCTGCGCCAAACCCCGCAACAAGCCGAGGCGGAACTGGAGCAGATGGATTTTGACTACAGCCTAAAACTACGCGATTACCAAATCGAAGCCATCCGTTCAGTAGAAACCGCTATCAAACAAGGTAAAGACAGCGCCTTAATTGCTATGGCCACCGGCACAGGCAAAACCAAAACCGCCATTGCAATGGTTTATCGATTACTGAAATCAGAACGCTTTCGCCGCATCCTCTTTTTGGTAGACCGCTCGGCACTGGGGATACAAGCTACCGATGACTTTTGCGAAGTACGCCTGGAAAACCTAAACACCTTTGCTGATACCTTCGACGTCATGGGTATGGAGCAAAACAAAGCAACCAAGCCGACCCCTGATGATGACACCAAAGTGCATGTCGCCACCGTTCAGGGCCTGGTAAAACGTATCCTGTATCCCGGTGACAACGATAATAAACCCGGCGTCGGCCAGTACGACTGCATTGTGGTTGATGAATGCCACAGGGGTTATTTACTAGACCGTGAACTTAGCGATACCGAAATTCTGTTTCGCAATCAGAAAGACTACCAATCCAAATACCGTGGGGTGATTGAATATTTCGACGCCTTTAAAATAGGGCTCACAGCCACACCCGCACTGCACACCACGGATATTTTTGGCCCGCCCGCGTTTACCTACAGCTATACCGAAGCGGTGCTGGATGGCTATTTAAATGACCACCTGCCACCCATTCGTATTCACACCAAGTTGGCAGAACAGGGTATTAAATACTCAGTCAACGAACCCGTAAAAGTGTACAACGCCGATAGTAACGCGATTGAATCTTTTAACACCCCGGATGAGCTGAATTTCGACATCGCCGACTTCAACCGCCGCGTCGTTGCCCCCGAGTTCACCAAAGTGGTGACCAAATGGCTGGTAGAAAGTGATTCTCTAAACCCGTACTCACAGGCTAAAACCCTGATTTTTTGTGTCACTGATAAACACGCCGACGAAGTGGTCGAAGCATTAAAGGAAGCGGTAGAAAACTACCACGGGGAGGTAGACGACGATGCCATACAAAAAATCACCGGCGCCAGTGACAAACCCCTGGAGAAACTACGTCGCTATAAAAATGACCGTCTGCCCAATATCGCCGTCACCGTAGATCTGCTAACCACCGGTGTCGATGTGCCCAAAATATGCAACCTGGTCTTTTTACGCCGCGTTAACAGCCGCATTTTGTTTGAACAAATGCTCGGCCGCGCCACGCGCCTGTGCCCCGAAATTGATAAAGGCCCCTTCCGTATCTATGACGCCGTCGACATCTACAAACAGCTCGAAAAAGTGAACACCATGAAACCGGTCATCACTAAAGTAGATATCAGTTTCAGCGAGCTGGAACAAGAAATGACTCAAAGCACCGCCCCTGATTTACAAACACTGGCCAAAAATCAGTTTATCGCCAAACTGCAAGTAAAAAAGAACTACCTCACGGATGAACAAGCCGATCAGTTTGAAACCATCGTCGGCAAGCCGCCCAAAGAGTTCGCCCAAGAACTCAAAACCATGCCACTGCATGACATGGCCCAATGGTTTATTAGCCACCCCGGCCTGGGTGAACTGCTCGACACCAAAGTCAGTGGCAATGGCATCTTTAAGCCGCCCGTTGTATTGCACGACGGCGATGACGAGTTTATCGACATTACTACCGGCTATGGCGATGGCCAAAAACCGGAAGACTACCTCAACGCCTTTAAAAACTTTATCAACGCCAACAACAACCGCTTAGCAGCCATTCAAACCGTGGTGCAAAAGCCCTGGGCACTCAGCCGACAAAGCCTGAAAGAACTGGCGGTAGAGCTAGAGCGCCATCACTTTCGTGAAAAAGACCTGCAAACAGCCTGGCAAGAAGTCAAACAAGAAGACATCGCAGCCCGCATTATTGGCTTTATTCGCCAGGCCGCCATAGGCGAAGCACTCATCCCCTGGGAACAACGGGTAGACAATGCACTGGAAAAAATCCTCTCGCGCCAACCCTGGAAAACACCACAAAAACAATGGCTAGAGCTCATCGCGAAACAAATGAAAGCGACCACCATTGTCGATCAAGCGGCACTCAATGATGGCATCTTTAAACACCAGGGCGGTATTCAGCGCGCCAACAAATTGTTTGAACAACCCATAGCCGAAGTACTGGAACACTTTAACCAGGCTCTTTGGCAGTAAAAAATACGTTTAACCTAAAAATATGCACAAGCGATTAACGCATCAATAGATACACTAACAAAGAGACACTATGAGCACACAAGATCTTGTCGCGAAACTCTGGAACCTCTGTAACCTGCTGAGGGATGACGGCGTTACCTACCACGAATATATTAACGAGCTCACTTTTTTAGTTTTTCTAAAAATGACCAAAGAAACTAATACCGAGGATGGCCGTACCGAACACGAAAAGACGCGGGAGCTTAAAAAGGGCGAAGTACGTAAAGCACCGAATATTCCAGAAGGCTGCCGATGGGATGACCTGGAAGCCTTGAACTCGGCCATTCGTCTGGAGGCGTATAAAAAAATATTGGTCGATTTAGGCACCAAGGGCTCATTAATCACCCAAGCCATTTACGCCAACGCCAATACCGTTATCCGCAAACCGGCGACCCTCAATAAACTGATTACAGAAATCGACAAGCTCGACTGGTACAGCGCCAAAACCGAAGGCCTTGGCGATATGTATGAAGGCTTGTTAGAAATCAACGCCACCGAGAAAAAATCCGGTGCGGGCCAATACTTCACCCCCCGCGTACTCATTAACGCCATGGTGGAATTAATGCGGCCCAGCCTCGACGACGTTATTGTCGACCCCACCGCTGGCACCGGCGGCTTTTTAATCAGCGCCCACCACTACATCGGTGAGCATAATGACATCGGCGCGCTCAACGAAAAAGCCTACGACAAATACCAACACCACACCTTTCACGGCATGGAGCTGGTGCCCGATACCCGCCGTCTGGCGATGATGAATCTTATGCTGCACGACCTCGCCATTGACGATCAAAACGCCGGCATATTATTTGGCGACACCCTCAGTAACGAAGGCAAACAACTACCACCGGCCAGCCTAATTCTCGCCAACCCGCCCTTCGGCACCAAACAGGGCGGCGGCATTCCCACCCGCGATGATCTGGTTCACTACACCAGCAACAAACAACTGGCGTTTTTGCATTTGATCTACCACGTTATGCTTAAACCCGGTGGCCGCGCTGCCATTGTGCTGCCCGACAACGTCTTGTTTGAAGGCAGTACCGGCAAAACCATCCGCCAGGATTTAATGGAAAAGTGCAACCTGCACACCATACTGCGCCTGCCCACCGGTATTTTTTATGCCGCAGGTGTTAAAACCAACGTGTTGTTTTTTAACAAACCGAAAAACGCCAACAAAGACAAAGGCAACACCAAAAATGTTTGGGTTTACGACCTGCGCGCCAATATGCCGCAGTTTGGTAAACGCACGGTGTTTACGCCAAAACATTTGGCAGAGTTTACCCAGGCGGTGGGCGGTGACCTGAGCAAAGTGAAAGAAAAAGCCCGTAATGATTTTATTAAAAAACATGCAGACGGCAGTGATGTAGGGGAAATTGATACCTGCCGATTACGCTGCTTTAGCCGGGAAGAAATTCGTAACAAAGAGGACTCCCTCGATCTTGCCTGGATTCGTGACGACAGCGTGGAAGACAGCGCCAACTTGCCCGAGCCCGATATATTAATTAATGAAGCCATGCTTGAATTGGCCGGTGCCATGAATGAATTGCAGGCGATACTGGTGGAACTGGGTGCAGCGGAAGAAGGTGAAGAGGTGGTGGTGTGAGTGAACTACCTCAGGGTTGGGCACATGCTCAAATTGAAGATATATCAATCAAGGGGCAGCAACGTAAGCCTGAGAATGATCATGAAATTATATATGTTGATATTGCTAGTATTGATCGAAAATTAAAGAAGATTTGCACTCCGCAACTGTTAAAGGGAAGCGAAGCTCCTAGCAGAGCGAGAAAGATTATTAATGAAGGGGATGTACTTGTTTCGCTTACTAGGCCAAATCTTAATGCGGTAGCACATGTTAGTCCCGCTTATAACGGCCAATTCGCATCAACTGGATTTGAAGTCATCAAAACCACTGGTATCGAAAGTCGATACGTATTTCTCCTAACAAGAACAAAAAAATTTATAGATGATATTTCTGGTGCCACTCAAGGTGCTTTATATCCAGCAGCAAAATCATCTGATATTAGAAGCTATGAAATACCTCTCGCTCCCCTAAACGAACAAATCCGCATCGCCAATAAACTCGATAGCCTGCTCGCCAAAGTCGATGCCGCCCAGGCGCACCTGGAACAGATTCCCACCCTACTCAAACGCTTCCGCCAATCCGTCCTCGCCGCCGCCACCTCGGGAGAGCTGACTCGGGAGTGGAGGGATAACCAAGATGCTAATTGGCAGTTAACATTGTTAAAAAATGTCGCTTCTGGATTTAATTACGGGTCATCCGCAAAATCTAAGCCTGAAGGTGATGTTCCCGTATTAAGAATGGGAAATTTACAAGGAGGAAATATTGATTGGGGAAATCTCGTATTTACATCAGATGAAGTTGAAATTGAAAAATACATTTTGGAGCCGGGGGATGTTCTTTTCAATAGAACTAATAGCCCAGAGCTTGTAGGTAAAACCTCAATATATCGAGGAGAGCAGAAAGCGATCTATGCGGGCTACCTAATTCGCATTCGAGGAACAGAGCTTCTTGATAGTGAATATCTGAACATTCAACTCAATAGCCCACATGCTCGCGATTACTGCTGGCAAGTGAAAACAGACGGGGTTAGCCAATCAAATATTAACGCAAAGAAAATTCAAGCTTATCAATTTGAGTTACCTTCTATAAAAGAGCAAAAAGAAATCGTCCGCCGCGTCGAATCCCTCTTCACCCTCGCCGACGTCGTCGAGAAACAATACCTTGAGGCCAAACAGCGAGTAGACCGGCTCACGCAATCCCTGCTGGCCAAAGCCTTTCGCGGTGAGCTGGTGCCGCAAGACCCTAACGATGAACCGGCTTCGGAATTATTAAAACGTATTCAAGCCGAACGTGAGGCTTTGGCCGCCATCAAACCCGTGCGTAAAACCCGCAGAAAACCCGTACAAAAAAGTCATAGCTAGTCATTTGAATCACGTCTTACAAGCAGCTAACAATTTGCCACAGTTTCGCTAACACCTTTGTGCTCCAGCAATAAATAGCAGTGATGTGCTGTACGGGGTAAAAGATTCAGACTTTAGTTAACCATCACCAAAAAAGGGTTTTCACACAACTCGGCAAGGGTGTCTAAATACCGTGCGCCATCGGCGCCGTTAATCACGCGATGATCGAAAGCTAACGTTAGCGGCATAATTAAGCGGGGTTCTGGTGCTTTACTAATATCACCGTCGACATAGGTGGGTGTCCATTCACCGGCGCCAACGCCGAGTATTGCGACTTCGGGCCAGTTGACGATGGGGAACACGGCAGAGGCACCGAGGCCGCCGAGGTTTGAGAGGGTGACGCTGCCGCCTTTCATGTCGGCGGGTTGCAGTTTCCCGGCACGGGCCTTTTCGCTGAGCTGGGTAATTGCCCCGGCAATCTCTTTGACGGATTGGCTGGCGATGTCGTTAATTACCGGCACCAGTAAACCGCGGGGTGTATCTACGGCGATGCCGACATTGATTTGTTCGCGATAAATAATCTCGTCACTGTGTTCGTCAAGGCAGCTGTTAAAAATTGGGTGTTGGGCATTGGCCAGGCCGATAATTTTGCACAGCAGGGCGGTAAGGGTAAGGGAGCAGCCCTCGCTTTTTAAGTGGGCTTTATGCTGCTGGCGGCCTTGTTCGAGCTGGGTAATGTCGATGCGCCGCTGCAGGTAGGCATGGGGTATGCGCGTTGCCGAGTGACTGATATTGCGGCTGGTGGCTTTTTGAATGCCGGTCAGGGGTTGGCGAGTATTTGGCCCAAAGGCGTTGAGATCGGGTAGGGGGGGCAGCTGTATCGGGTTACCGCTACTCTGAGTCGCTTGCTGTTGCAGGGCTTGTTTGGCAAAGGCTTTGACGGCGGCTTTGTCGATACGGCCCCGGTGGCCGCTGCCACTGATGTTAGCGAGGTCAACACCGAGCTCTCTGGCCAAGCGTCGGGTGGCCGGGCCGGCGGGCAGGCACTGGCGATTCTTGTTGTGTGGCGCTGTCGCTGTGTTTTGTGACTGGCTCAAGTTGTCAGTATCGGGCTCGCTCGCTTTTGGTGCTGGCGGCGTTGCTTGCGGTGCTGGGTTTTCGGTACTTTTCGTTGCGCCTGCAATTTTTAATTCAGCGCTGACTTCAGTGTCTTCTCCTTTATCTGCCCCTTTGTCTGTTGCGGTCTTCCCATCGCTCTTGGCCAGCGGTTTTATGCTGATAAAGTCTTCACCCTGTTTCACTTCTTGTTCCAGACTTACCATGAAGCCTTCGACCACACCGTCAATTTCGGCGGGTATTTCGAGGACGGCTTTTTCGGTTTCTACTTCTACCAAGCTATCGCCGCAGTGCACGGTGTCGCCGACCTTGACCGCTAGCGCGACGACGATGCCGCTAATATCGCCGTCACCGAGTTCAGGAATTTTAAAAGTACTGGTCATAGTGTTCTCGTCGGGGTTTTTGAATTAACGCTCGGCTGCGTAAAATTTGTCACCGTCAATGGCGAGTGGCTTAAGCTGCTTGCGCAGTGTTTTACGGTCGATAGCCTTACTGCTGTAAAGCTGGTGCAGGGCGGCTTGAATAATGAAGGTATCGCTAACTTCGAAATAATCGCGCAGGGCCGCGCGGGATTCGCTCAAGCCGTAGCCGTCGGTGCCCAGTGCGGTGAAGTGTTCGGGCATCCACGGGGCGATGCTGTTGGTTAGCGAGGTCATATAGTCGCTGGCGGCAATAAAGACACCGCTCTCGCCGGCAAATAACTGTTCGATATAGCTGCATTTAGGCTCGGCCTCTGGGTGCAGGCGGTTCCAGCGGTCAACGGCCACCGCTTCGCGATACAGTTCGTTGTAACTGGTGACGCTGTAAATCGTCACGCAGTAACCCAGGGCTTCAAGCTGTGCGGCGGCACTCAAGGCTTGCTGCATAATGGCGCCGCTGGCGAGAAGGTGAATAGCCGCGCCGCTGTCCTGTGCATTGGCTGTCGAGCTACTGCGTTTAAAGCAATAGGCACCCTGCAAAATACCGGCTTCAATGGCTGCTGTATCGTCGTCATTTTTATCATCACCACTATCAAAGTGCGGCATGGCTGGCATGGTGTGGTTTTCGTTGTACAGGGTGAGATAGTAGAAAATATTTTCCTGCTGTTGGTACATGCGTTTAATGCCTTCGCGCACGATCACGGCGATTTCGTAGCCGAAGGCGGGGTCGTAGCTCTTTAAGTTGGGTACGGTGCTGGCGATGATTTGGCTGTGGCCGTCCTGGTGTTGCAGGCCCTCGCCATTAAGGGTGGTACGCCCGGCGGTGCCGCCGAGTAAAAAGCCACGGCATAGCATGTCACCGCAGGTCCAAATCATATCCCCGACCCGTTGAAAGCCAAACATCGAGTAAAAAATATAGAAGGGAATGGTCGGCACGCCGTGCATGGCATAGGCGGTACCCGCCGATAAAAACGAGGCCATGGCGCCGGTTTCACAAATGCCCTCTTGCAAGATTTGCCCGTCGACGGCTTCTTTATAGGGCACCAGGGTGTTGGCATCGACCGGAGTGTAGTTTTGCCCCTCGGGTGAATAAATGCCCGCCACATTGAAGAGCCCGTCCATGCCAAAGGTGCGGGCTTCGTCGGGCACAATTGGCACAATATAGCGGCCAATGTCTTTGTCTTTCATCAGCGCGGCGAGAATGCGCACCATGGCGGTGGTGGAGGATTGTTCTCTATCGCCGCTGCCATCGAGTAAGGCCTTAAAGCGTGAGAGGGGTGGGGCTTTAAGGGCGGGGCAGTCGACGCGTCGCTCTGGCAGGTAGCCACCCAGTGCTTCGCGGTGCTCGCGCAGGTAGCTTAATTCGGGGCTGTTTTCGTCGGGGCGGTAGAAGGCCGCCGCTTCAATCTCTGGTTGGCTGAGGGGGATACCAAAGTCTTCGGCGCAGAACATGCGCTCTTCGGCACTCATGGTTTTCTTTTGGTGAGAGGTGTTGCGCCCCTGGCCAGCGTCACCCATGCCTTCGCCCTTCACCGTTTTTACAAGAATAACGCTGGGTCGACCCTCGGTATTGGCGGCTCGTTGATAGGCGGCGAAAATCTTTTTCGGGTCTTGACCGCCGCGCTTAATTTCGCGGATCTCTTCATCGGTCAGCGAATTCATCATTTGTTCCAGCTCGGGACTGTTTTCCACCCAGTGTTCGCGCTGAATGTCACCCTTTGACACGGAGTAGTATTGGTAGTCGCCATCGACGGCTTCTTCCATACGCTGGCGTAAAATGCCCTCGCTGTCCTGCGCCAGCAGGCCGTCCCAACCCGAGCCCCAAATGACTTTCAGCACGTTCCAGTCGGCACCACGAAAGCTGCGCTCCAGCTCTTGAATGATTTTGCCATTGCCGCGCACTGGGCCATCGAGACGCTGCAAATTACAGTTGATGATCAGTACCAAATTGTCGAGCTTTTCGCGGGCGGCGATATTAATGGTGCCCAATACCTCTGGCTCGTCGGCCTCGCCGTCGCCAATAAAACACCAGATTTTGCCGCCGTTTTTGGGTTTTAGACCACGGTTTTCGAGGTATTTGGCAAAACGTGCCTGGTAGATAGCCGTTGGTGTCGAGAGGCCCATTGAAGCATTGGGCACCTGCCAAAAGTCGGGCATGAGGCGCGGATGAGGGTAGGAACTGAGCCCACCACTGGGGTGAAGTTGGCGACGGAAATGTTGCAGTTGCTCTTCTGAGAGCCGCCCAGCGAGAAAGGCACGGGCATATATGCCTGGGGCCGCGTGAGGCTGAGGCATGACCACATCGCCGCCATAGTTGTCACTGCGCTTGCGGAAGAAGTGATTAAAGCCGACTTCTATCATCGTTGCCGCCGAAGCATAAGTGGCGATATGGCCGCCCACGCCCAAGCCACTGTCGGCACCTTGTAAGACCATCGCCATGGCATTCCAGCGGTTGATGTTCTCTATTTTTTTTTCCAGCGCGATATCGCCGGGGTAGGCGGGTTGCTCACTGGGCGGGATGGTATTGATATAAGGGGTATTGAGCGTTGCCTCGTTAAGATTAATACCAGCGCTGATAATACGATCCTGCACGGCGCGCAGAATCTCCCGCACCCCGCTTTCGCCAAACTCACGATGGATGTAGTCAATGGATTCCTGCCATTCCTGTTTATCAATAGCTAGGGCATCGGGTTCGATTTCGGGGTTGGCTTGGGTCTTGTCGTAAGGCTGGGACATTGCGCTACCTGATGGTTCTTATGGACGAATTCAGAAGGGCAAAGGATAACAATTTCAGGTGTTTATAAAATTGCGAAAAAAACCATGAATAACTATAGTTGCGCAATATACATTCATTAAAGTTTTAAATAAGGGTCGAATATGCCAAAAATAGAGCTTGATGAGATAGACCGAAAAATACTGCACTATCTGCAAAATGATGGCCGCATGAGCAATGCCGAGTTGGCCGACAGGGTGGCGCTATCGCCATCGCCCTGCTTGCGTCGCGTTAAAGCGCTGGAGGAAAAGGGGGTGATTGACCGCTATGTGGCCATCGTTAATTCCAAAAAGGTGGGTTTGCCGGTCAATGTGGTGATTCATGTCTCCCTGCATAGCCAGGAGCTTAGCCAGCTACAAACCTTTCAACAGCGCATTGGCGAGTGTGAAGAGGTCATGGAGTGCTATTTAATGACCGGTCGCTCGGACTATATGTTGCGGGTAGTGGTCCCCGATCTGGAGCGCTACCAGCACTTTTTGGTAGAAAAGCTAACGCAAATTCCCGGAATTTCAAATATTCAGTCGAGCTTTGCCCTGCAACAATTGATAGATAAAACTGAGTTGCCCATTGATTGTTGATGTATTGAGTTTGTCCCTCTCTGTTGCTAAAAATATGCGGCCCAAAAGGCGATAATGCTTTTAATTATCAATTGCCACTAGACCCGGTAGCTAAGGACGGCAATAATTGGCGGTTACCAATTATTAATGACAGAGAAATAATCATGCCAAAACCACCAATTTCGACAGATCCAGAGACAGGTTTAAAGATATTCAATACGCGGGCTGAAAAGGCCAATGACAAAATAACCGGCAAAGGCTACGCCGTCGTTACCGACGAGGCACTGACGGCCCTTCCCGAAGCGAAAGCCGGTGCGGTATTCAATGCCGAAGAGCAAGCCAAATACCTTGAAATGAAAGCCTCAAGAACGGGTGTTGCCGATTACATTGAAATGGACGGCGAATTCAGTAAGTACCTTGAAGATGTGCACTCCCAGCCACCAATCCCACGTGAAGCACTGGATGATGAGTGTGAAATTCTTATCATTGGCGCTGGTTTCGCTGGTCTTTTGCTGTGGTACAAGCTGAGTAAGGCCGGTTACAAAAATGTACGTTTCTGTGAAAAAGGCGGCGACGTCGGTGGCACCTGGTACTGGAACCGTTACCCGGGCATTGCTTGCGATGTTGAGTCCTACTGCTATCTGCCCTTGCTGGAAGAGATGGGCTATATCCCCTCCATGAAATTCTCCAGTGGTTTCGAGATTATGGAACACTGTCAGAACATTGCGACAAAGACGGGATTCTACGATAAATGTCTGTTCCACACCACGGTTGAAGAAACCCAGTGGGACGATGCGACGGGCCGCTGGCAGGTCAGTACTGATCGCGGTGACAAGATGAAAGCCAAATATCTGGTGGTCGCCAATGGTATTTTGACCACGCCTAAGTTGGCGAAGATCAATGGCATGGAAACGTTTAAAGGCGATGCTTTCCATACCTCTCGTTGGGATTACAACGTCGACATCACCAATAAGCGTGTTGGTATTATTGGTACCGGCGCCACTGCGGTGCAGATTATTCCGGAAATAGCCAAAACGGTTAAAGAGTTGTTTGTATTTCAGCGTACGCCTTCCTCGGTTGATGTGCGTGATCAGCGGGCCACCACACCTGAAGAAATTGAAACCTGGAAAACTGAAGACGACTGGGCGAAAAAGCGACGGGCGAGATTTGCCAAAATCTCATCGGGTCGTACAGCCTTGTCGGCCAATGATGATTATCTGTCGGGTAAAATTGATACGGCAGCCCCGAAGAAAAAACATAAGACGAAATTATCGCCTGAAGAGCATATGCAGAAAATGCTGGATACTAACTTCCGCATTATGGAGCAAATTCGTGAGCGTGTTGATGCTATCGTTGAAGACCCTAAAACCGCTGCTGCACTGAAACCGTATTATGCTTATGGCTGTAAGCGGCCTACCTTTCACGATGAATATCTGCCCACGTTTAACAAGCCGAATGTGCACCTGGTGGACACTGCGCCCCGCGGTGTTGAAAAAATCACTGAGAAGGGCATTGTTCACGATGGTGTCGAGTACCCCGTAGACGTACTGATTTACGCGACCGGGTTCCAATGGATGGCGACGGCGACCTTTGACATGATTAAGGGCCGCGATGGTCGGTCGCTGAAGCAAACCTGGAATGAAGACGGCACGAAAACCTGGTTGGGCATGCAAACCAAGGGTTTCCCTAACATGTTTGTTATTACTGGGCCTCAGGGCGGCGGCGGGAGTTTTAACTTCACTGATTCCATCGAAGATCATGGTAACTATGTGCAGTGGATGCTCGATACCATGGCAGAAAAAAATGCTGATGTTGTCGATATTAGGGAAGAGTCTCAGCAAGAATATGCCGAACATTGCGCCCAGGTTGATATCGCGACACAGCCTTTACGGGATTGTATTTCTTACTACGATCACGAGGGTACTGCTAAGCCCGGCCAGCTGGTTTACTACGGTGGTGGTCAGTGGCACAAATATCGTATTAAGGGTCAAGAAAGCCTGGAGCCCTACGTGTTTGACGGCAAAGCCTGATCGCCTTTGACACCTGAGAGGGTATGGGGTCTCAGCCCCGTACCCTCTATTTAAATGCAGTTCGGTTTGAATAGAGTGCGGTTTAAATAGGGCTCGGTTTAAATAGAGTTTGGCTGCGCCGTTATATTTTTTATTCGGTAAGAATAACTTGCCATTAGTCGTTTGCACTTTTCGCCAACGTCGAAAATCAACTCGTCAATACTTCTCGGGCTTTCCTGTCCTTCTTTGATCATGCTTTTTGCCTTACGCATAAACTCTTTGCGCCTGTCTGCAATAGAAATGCCGGCTGCCTGGTAGAGTAAATCAGCAGTGTGCAACAGGGTTTGTGAATTTTGGGTGATAGAGTGAACCACCTCTCTGTCAACATTCTGGTTCATTTCCAGTGCGCTGGCGGTGTATTCATAATAAACGCCGCATTCCAGTGCTGAGTCGGCGAAAGCAAGGGGCTTGCTGTCTATCGTGCGACTTGGCTCTAGCGCCCAGTTGTTGCTGGCCACAGCAGTGAGTAACAGCGCGGTGAAACCCATCTTTAAGTTCGTCATTATTGTAGTACCCCGTCGAATTAGCGGCTTTGCCTGAATAGAAAGCTAGAACTAATGATAGACTCGCCGAATGTTGATTGCTGCACATTGACGGCTCTGCACGAGTCATGTCTATCACCGCATTGCTGGAGGGTTCAGTGGGTTATAAATATTGTCTAATAGGTCTTGTCTTCACATTAAGTTTGCTGGCTTGTTCTGAGCAGAAGAGGGCGCCCACTGTTTTGAAGACGCCTGCTGTGAGCACGGCTGACGGGGTGAGTCAGTCAGTTGAGGTACGGCAAGCCCAAGCCCAACCCCGTTCTGTCATTGCCATGGATGTCTATAAAAGCCCCTCCTGTGGTTGCTGTGGCAAGTGGGTCGATCATGCAGAGGACAGGGGCTTTTCATTCACTACTCACCACCCGGCAGACTTAAACAAACTGAAGACTGAGTGGGGTATTGCCCCCCAATACCAGTCGTGCCATACCGTCGTGTCTGACGATGGCTATGTGTTTGAGGGCCATATTCCGGCACGGTTTCTACAGCAGTTTCTCGCTGCACCACCTGCTGATGCCCTGGGTTTGTCCGTCCCCGCCATGCCGATGGGCAGTCCGGGTATGGAAATGGGTGATCGCTTTACGCCCTATCAGGTTTTGTTATTAAAACGTGATGGCAGCGCAGAAATTTATGGCCAGGTGAGTTCACCTCTGGAGCAGTATTAATGCTTATTTCGGGGCGAGTCTGTCTATCGGCCGGTTGCTAACAAAATCGTGAAAGCTAACAACCTGGCTTGCCCGATTGATGGTGAGCGCTTAACTCTGGATAAAAAACAATTACGCTGTGTGAACGGCCACAGTTTTGATCTTGCCCGTCAGGGCTATGTGAATTTATTGCCGGTACAGCATAAGCGCTCCAAACACCCCGGAGACAGCAAAGCCATGGTGATGGCGCGCCAGCGTTTTTTAGATACGGGTGTTTACACGCCGTTGGCAGACCTTTTGTCAGACATATTGTGCAAAACAATGGCTGATCTTGAGCAACCCTGTTGCCTCGATGCGGGTTGTGGTGAAGGCTATTATTTGGCTCATGCCCTTAATAAGTTGCGAGCTAAAAAAGCTGGCGACGAGTTGAATCTTATTGGTCTGGATATCTCCAAAGAGGCGGTTCTTGCCGCAGCAAAAAGACATAAAGAGATTAGCTGGGTGGTGGGTACTAATCGTCAGCCACCGGTGTTGCCCGCGAGTGTTGACATTATTTTGTGCGTATTCGGTTTTCACAGTTTTCAAGGCTTTAATAAAATTTTGCCCCTCGGCGGTAAGTTGCTATTGGTTGAGCCCGGCCCGGACCATTTGCAAGAGCTGCGGCAGGTCACTTATGCCAAGCTCAATAAAACGGCACCGAATAAGCTAGATGATGCCTTTAGCAAGGGCTTTAAACAGGTGCATGAGCAAGTGCTGCGCTTTAATACGCCTCCTCTGACGAGTGAAACTCTGAAAGACCTGTTACTGATGACGCCGCATTTTTTCAGGGCTACCCAGCAGGGGCGAGAGGCGGCAGCACAGCTAGACAATGTGAGTTTAACCGTTGATGTGATTTTTAGAAGCCTGGAAAAAACGGAAGACGACAAAACCAACTTGGAGTCGCCTACAGCCGTGGTGTCGGGTTTACCTTCAATGTAATTGATTGTTTGAATAACGTATCGCTGGGCACTATTCCTATCTTTTTAGCCTCAATCGTTCTTTACCAGTCTTTTATTATCTGCAATAAGTCTTGTGTATGCTCAGCGGCTTTTCTGCCGAGTGGTGTGAGATAGCCGCCATCGGCTTGCGTAACTAGTCCCTTGTCAAATAGGCGTTGTGCGGCCTTAATAACACTGGACTCTGCGGAGGAGTGAATTTTTAAGCCTTCCTGCATGGTTTTAAGATTGTAGCGAGCGAGAATATTAATTTCTTCGACGATTTTCGTGTTGTAGGGCATGGCTTATCCTCTAATTATTTTGAGTTCAGTGTACGTTAAAAAATAGCGCTAAAGTAAGTGCCCGAGCTTTAAAGGAGCTAATGACGAGATGCTGTGTGGCTTCTGTGCTACGGTTGAATTGAAGCTATAAAAATTCTAGTGAAAAGATATATTGGCAATAAAAGCGTTTATATACTTTACCGATAGTAATGTTTACATTAGCAGGCAGAAGATTTCTTCTCTATAGATTTATAATGAAAAGAAATCTTATCTTTAAGTCATTTATTTTACATTAAGAAAAGGAATGTATGCGTTGTGAGCTTTGATGCTATGACAGACCAGGCCGTAGCTGCTGAAATTGGCCAGCGTATCGATCAGCTGCGTCTTGAGCGAAATATGACCCAGCAACAAATCGCTGACGCGGTGGGTTTGTCACGGGTGAGTTATGCCAAGTTGGTCGCCGGGCAAGCTAAGTTTACCAACGTGATAGCGGTGCTGCGTGCTCTTGACCAACTGGCTTTAGTAGAAAATTTTGTGCCCAAGACCGTGTTTAGTCCTTTAGAACAATTGAAAATGAAAGGTAAGCAACGCCAGCGTGCGAGTGGAAGCCGTGGTGGAACTTCGAGAGCGACCACCGATACCTCTGATACCTCTGATAAAAGTGAAACCCTGGATTGGTGATGGAAAATCTGGCCGAAGTTCGTCTCTGGGGTAAGCAGCTTGGTGCGCTGGCCTATGACCCTGCAACAGGCGTCAGCACCTTCGAATACTCGCGCCAGTGGCGTGACGCCGGGATTGAAATTGCACCGCTGCATATGCCTGTCGCCGCCACCAAATATAGCTTTCCCGGCTTAAACCCTGCGACTTATCGTGGCTTACCGGCGATATTTGCCGATACCTTGCCTGACGACTTCGGCAACGCCGTGATCAATGCCTGGCTAGCGCGCACGGGCCGCGATGCCAACGCTTTTACTCCTGTCGAGCGGCTGCTCTATACCGGCAGTCGGGGTATGGGTGCCCTGGAGTTTTCACCTGCTATTGAGGGAGGGCAAACGAGTAGCAAACAGGGTGCTGAGCTGGCGCTGGATTCGTTGGTGGCCATGGCGCAAGCCGTGCTCGATGAGCGGCTTGTCTTGCAACAGCCTGTAAATCATGGGTCTGAGGCCGAGTCCGATGAGGCGATGCAGGCTATTTTGCAGGTGGGTACTTCGGCTGGGGGTGCGCGGGCAAAAGCTCTGGTGGCCGTCAATGCCGATCGCACGCAGATTCGCTCCGGCCAGGTTGATGCGCCCGAGGGTTTTGAACATTATCTGCTGAAGTTTGACGGTGTAGAAGAGCATAAAACCGATAGTGAGAGCTTTGGTGATCCTCGCGGTTTTGGTCGCATGGAGTACGCCTATTACCTGATGGCGAAGGAGACTGGGATTAATCTGTCGCCCTCCGAGTTATTGCTGGAGGGTGGCCGGGCCCACTTTATGACCCGTCGCTTTGATCGGGAGGGCAATCGCAAATTGCACTATGCCTCTTTGTGCGCGATGGATCATGCCGATTATAAAAAGCCCGGAACTTACAGTTACGAACAGCTATTTGCTGTGGCTCGCCAGTTAAAATTGCCGCGGGCTGATGCCATCGAAATTTTTCGCCGTATGGTGTTTAACGTCATAGCGCGTAACCACGATGACCACACTAAGAACTTTGGCTTTTTGCTTGACGGGCCTGCGCTTAAAGGGAGTCGTGGGCAGCAGTGGCGCCTGTCACCGGCTTTTGATATTGCCTATAGCTATAAACCGGGTTCACCCTGGGTCGATTCTCACCAACTTTCACTGAATGGCAAAAGGGATAATTTCGAGCGCAATGATTTGCTGGTGGTTGCCGGTCTCATCGGTAATTTTGCCCGTGAGGCACCAAAGATTATTGACCAGGTATTGGCAGTGGTGAGCCAGTGGCCATATTACGCGAATCAGGCAGAGGTCTTCCCAGACTTACAGGCGGAGGTGCAGGCTAATTTGCGACTCGCTATATAGTGCTAAATGAGCTGGTTACAGAGGCACTAATCCACGCTGGGGGTGCACGCGTTGAGTTGCCGAGCAGCACTGTTGGGTCATGACCCCATAGTCACACCAGTGGTGGTAGAGCCAGGCTTAAAAGCTGCTAGAATCATTGCTTTGAAGCAGGGGTGAATAAAATGACAGATATAGTCTCTACAAAAAAAGATACAAAAAATGATTATGATGCCGTTGTCGTCGGTGCTGGCATTGCCGGTTTGTATGCCGTGTATAAGTTGCGAGAAATGGGCTTGCGCGTGCGTGGTATTGAAGCGGCCCCCGCAGTGGGCGGCACCTGGTACTGGAACTGCTACCCGGGTGCCCGCGTCGATTCCCAGTCCTACATTTACCAATACTGGTTTTCCGACGAGCTGATTCAAGAGTGGAATTGGGCGGAGCGTTTTCCGCCTCAGGCGGAGGTTGAACGCTACCTGAATTTCGTCGCCGATAAATTCGAGCTTCGCAAAGACTATGCCTTTGAAACACGCGTTACCTCTGCGGACTGGGATGATGACGCCCAGTGCTGGCGTGTTGGTAACGACCAGGGCGAAACGCTGAATACGCGTTACTTTATTAGTTGCACGGGTATGTTATCTGAGCCCAAGGCACCGGACTTTCCCGGTAAAGACAGCTTTCAGGGCATTATTGCTCATACCGCGCGCTACCCCCGTGAAGGCATCGATTTGAAAGGCAAGCGCGTGGGCGTTATCGGTTGCGGTGCTACGGGCATTCAATTGATACAAACCATTGCTAGCGAAGTTGAACATCTGACGGTTTTCCAGCGCACCGCCTCTTACGGTGTGGCGATGCGTAACGACCAGTTTGACGATGCCGAACGCGATCACTGGCGTGCGAAGGCGGGCGAATTACAGGACAAGGTCTACAACAGTTTCGTTGGTTTTGATTACGATTTTGAGCATGGCTCCTGGTATGACCAGACACCTGAACAGCGGCTGCAGGTGCTCGAAGAAAAGTGGCAAGAGGGCTCGTTGAGTATGTGGGTGGGCACCTATCCCGAGCTATTTACCGACCAGGCTGTGAATGACGAGATATCTGACTTTGTGCGTAAGAAAATTCGTGCCCGTATTGATGATCCTGCTATCGCTGACCTCATCACGCCGCAAACCCATGGTTTTGGCACCTATCGTGTGCCGCTAGAAAACGGTTACTACGATGTGTATAACCGCGACAATGTCGAACTGGTCGATGTCAGAAGCGCGCCCATCGAATGTATTACTGCCACGGGCATTAAAACCACCGAGGGTGAATACCCATTAGACGTGATCATTATGGCCACCGGCTTTAATGCCGGCACTGGCTCCCTGGCGCGCATGAATATTCACGGTCGCGAGGGGCTGTCATTAACCGAGGAGTGGAATAAAGATATTCGCACTACCCTGGGTTTGCAGGTGCACGGCTTTCCCAACCTGTTCACCGTTGCCGGGCCTCTCGCTCCATCGGCGGCATTCTGCAATATGACTACCTGTTTGCAACAGCAGGTAGACTGGGTAACTGACTGCATCGCCTACTTGCAAGAGCAGCACCTCAAATCCATCGAGCCGACACTGGAAAAACAGGATGAGTGGGTGGCCCATCATGACGAAGTGGCCAACAGTACCTTATTGGTCGCGACTCAATCCTGGTACACCGGCGCCAATATTGAAGGCAAACCTAGCCGCTTAATCTCCTACATCGGTGGCGTCAACGAATACCACCACAAATGTGAGGAAGTGCAAGAGAGCGGTTACGCGGGTTTTACCAAAGTTTAAGCGTGTCAATGGTTCTGCTGGCCATTGACCGGCAGAGCCATTTTAAGTGTCGTGGTTGAAAGTTTTTGCTGTGCTCTTAATACTTCCATCAGCCTGGTATCTAATTGACTTCAGACCTTGGCGAGGCACGTTTTGCCATAACACTGTTGCTATAGTCCTGGCTGTATCCACTGCCCGATACTCAGCGCATTCATGACGAGCTCTACGGATAGCGCGGCCAAAATAATACCCATCACTCGAATCAAAATCGATGCGCCAGACGTCCCGATAATTTTGATTATCCGCTCAGAGAGCAAAAGCAGGACAAGCGTAACAGCAAGTATGCATAGTACTATCAGGGCCGTTCCTATCTGTGCGCTGACGGGATAAGCTTGATTGTCGGTAAGAAGTATTACAGCCAGTATCGCTCCTGGCGTAGCGGTTGCTGGGATGGCTAAGGGAAAGACCGCCATGTCGTGTTCTGGCTCAGGTTCTCTCTCTGCCTGTTCAGGACCAGAACTGAAAATCATTTGTAGTCCAAAGAGGAATAGAATAATGCCACCGGCGAGCTGAAAAGAGACGAGACGAATGCCCATGGCGCTTAGAATTACCTGCCCTAGCACAATAGATCCAATTAATACCACGGCAGCATATCCAATGGCTTTAAAGGCTGTTCGTCGTCGCTCAGCAGGTGCCAAGTGTGCGGTAAGCGCTGCAAAGAGCGCCATGGTGCCAATGGGATCAATTGTTGCCCAAATAATGAGGGCGTCCTGAGTTAACTTTTCAATCATGATATTTCCATAGTCAAAGGCCATGTTAGAGCGCAAGCAGGGATAACCTTGCGAAATCAGGCGTATCGGTGGGTATAAAGCAATAACAGGGCATAGGTCTGAAGACCGCTTTGAGCCGCAGAAAGCGTCCCAGCGTAGGTGGCTAGAGCCGGGCCTTAATAGTAGTACAAATTCAGTTCGTCGAGAAGTTGTCAGGCGGCGAAGAGAAGCACTATTCCAATAATGAGGTGGGGCACCGCGATGTCTCGTGATTGTGGGTCGTGGCGCTATGGGAGACCCGGAGCGCATTTTTGGGTGACAGAGGTATTGGCCTTGTAGAAGGAGTAGACGTATAAATGACTATCAAGCTATACAGCCTAAGATTTCGCCAGGTACGCGACGCTACCTTCATCTTGAGATTTGTGTGAGATATAAGACCTTGTGCTTTACGATCGTCACTGTTCATTCAATCAGTGCTAATGCCGTTTGTGAAATTATCAGCGATAGCTAATCGTTAAAGGGTTCTAATATCAAATGTAGTTGTAGGGCTCCGCAAAAGGGTAGGGCCTCTTTTGCGGAGTGGAGTTTCTGAGCACTTGACAACCCGAGGAATAATTGGCATTTGGCGGTGTCTTTTCTTGCTATTCAGTTTCCGGCTGGATGCTGTTTCATTCGGGTGTTTAGATGAGCGCCAGCAGTAAATAGAATACGCTGAATCCGTATTACAGAGCCAGGTCTGATCTAGTAGAAGCCTGCCATGAAGCAAGTCTGGTAAAAAATGCTGGCTCAGAAGAAACGCACAAAGTACTAATCACCGAAGACAATGGAACGATGACAACAAGATTAGATACTTTGTGCGTCATACTTTGAGCTGAGAATTCTAGTGTTGGTTCAAATTCATGAGTCGCCTCACTTAAAATCGATATTCCAGGCCGACAGAGGCGTGCTCGAGATCCGTTTCGAAATCGTTATCTTCGACGTCTTCACTAATATCGTCGGCATCCAAGTCTAAATCGTAAACTATATATTCCGCATTTAAGACTAAATTGTCAGTGATATCAAAGCTGACACCGGCACCGTAGAAGAGTCCTTCGTCTTCTTCTGAACCATCAAAACCGAGCACTTTATAATCGGTTTCCCACCAAAGCTGTCCGACTTTCACATATAAACCGAATTGCTCATTTAGAGGAAGAGTTCCTTTGAGTGCAAACGTGTACCCGTCAGTTGAAGCCTTCGCAAGACTATTGCCATAGTCGTCAAAATCAATATAACCACCCTCGGCGGCAAAATATTGGTTGAAACGATAGCCAATTAATCCTTGATATGCGTCGCTATCATCATCAAAGTCATCGTCTGAATCTGCATTTAAATAACCGTAATTAGCGCCTAAGTACAAACCGTGATCATTGGACATACTGTCCGCCGCTAAAACAGCGGGTGAGGAAATGGCAGCAGCGCTTGTAATCGCTAGTAAAGTTTTTTTCATGGTTAATGCCTTTAGTTGGTGGGTTGTCTATTTGTTAATAGAGTGTTTGTCTTTGCTGAGAAATAATCGGCTATAAATCAATAGTTATGTCAGCTGTTTTCTAAAATTAGGATAGTTCGGTTGATGTCCTGTTTATGTTTTTCAGAAAAGGCTGGATTTTACTGACTGTTTATAGTGAATATCACTCTAAGTTACGTGCAGTTATCTCTCTTCGCACCATTAAACATTTCGGTTAAGTGTGGAATCTTTTCCGATTAAAATGCGTTTTCTCATAGATGGGCTCCCAAGATCTACAATATTAAAATGATACTGCTGATAGCGCAGTAACTAACATTAAGCAAGTTGAATGCCAGATGGAAAGGACCCTGTTGGTGTTATGTTTTTGTGGATCTTGTTAATTAATTGATAACTCTATTTGAAATAATTACAGTATTTTAAGTATTAATTACAAATAGTATTGTGAAATATTATAAGTCAGTGTCTTGTTGTTTTGAGATTGTATTTTATATGGCTATTTCGATTGATAGAGTCGATGATTATCTTTTATAGGTAATATATGTGCTGTCAATAAAAAATAAATAATATAGTTATTCTGAGGGGCAGAGTGGTTTGTCTTGGCATTGTTGATTTCAATTATTGGAAATAAGTAACATGAGGATAGCGCCCCATATGTTACTTTCTATGGCTTATCTGTTTGTGAGAGTCAAAAGATTGATGAGTAATATAAAGGTATAGCGTGAAAATAAGTTCGTTGGCTAGCTCATGATCAGCGTAAGTAATAAAGTGAGAGTGTAAGGTATGTGAAAGGGAGTGGTCGCATGAAAAGCAATTGACTTGATTTGTTTAGCGGGTTTTCCTTGGTGATATTTTATAAACCCTTTAGTTATTTTCTATGTTCTATAACTACTTTTATTCTTAATAGCGTGATAATAAAGTAACAAAATTTTTCAATTTTTAATATTTCTTCTGACTTTAATCATGTGCTGAATTTTGAGTTTTGAATTATAGGATGGCGGTAGAGCTCCTTGCCAATTAGACCCGTTGCTTGATAAATGTGATGGAGAAATAGAGCTATCCCTTATTGAGAGTTTTTACCCTCCGTTTTATCTTGTCTTTGATGCAGTAACCCTTGAATGACATGGCCGTATAACGAAGAGAGAAATTCTTCAAGAAAAAAATTAAAGTAACGTCAAGCGTAACGGTAGATATATGATGGCAGATTTTTTGTGATCATTGAGTAATCTTGAAGATGAATTGAATTCGTATCAAGAGTTTTTTCTAAGTTGACGAATATTGGATCGGCGAATCGTTATTGAATAGAATTTCATCAAAAGCGATTGATTTAGATATGCTTTGGAGTTGGCACCAGGCAGCGTTATAGCGTTTAGCCAGACTCTACGAAAAAATATGGGAATTAAAGGACAACACTGCCTTTAATTCCCTACATCCACTCTATTGAGTTAATGGACCGAGCAGTCCGATGCTCAGGCTAGCCTGAGTGAGCTGTCACTTCTTTCTTGGCCCATGTGCAGCCTTCAAGAAAAAGGCTACTCTGCGAGTCAGGTCACTTTTTAGCAATAACCCATATAGCATGCACAATGCCTGGAATATAACCGAGAATGGTTAGGAGGATATTGAGCCAAAAGTGCATGCCAATACCAACTTGCAAGAAGACTCCTAGAGGAGGTAAAAGTATAGCAAAAATGATTCTGATAATATCCATGGATGATTCCTTTTCAATAATGCGTTCTATGAAGCAGCTTGTCGAGTCACTATCCGGTGCTGATTTTAGACTCATGAAATTTTTACTGAATTTTCTTTCAAAGATTTAGTTTGGCTCGCTCGCCCATCTCATCGGGATCAACTTCCACGCCAGCCATTAGCTTGAATTTTCCAGCCAGTCCCGGCTCTACTGTCCACACTTCGGCGTCAAGTAGCTCGAACCGCATCATAAGGAGATCCGGGTCATTGAGCCCGTTAGAGTACCAAGCTGCAGTATGTTTGTCCCAATAATTCTCAATGACTTTTGGATCTATTTCCCTAACGAGGGTGCCGCGGATACAAGCAAACAGATCATGGTTTTTACTCATAAATTGAGCAATTGCAGGGCCACCAGCTTCGATGCGGTTGCCAAGTTTCGTATAGATCCAAAAAACACTATTGGCATCCTTATCCAACTGCGCCGTCATGGGCTCAAAATGACCATAACTCGCTTCTAGCCCAATCATTATATATGGGCTTTCAGCCATAGATTCCCACATCTCCTTTTTAATATCGCTCATCATCTTACCTCGTTAATATAGTTGTAAATTAGTTACTGTTTGTCTATTCCCATTAATCCCGTTATTCGTGGAAGCAGCTATCAATTTATTCATTGATGCGATCAACGCAGTTTGGTTGGCGTCACGCGTAGTGTTAACAACTTGCTAACAATTACTCTCCCGTTAACGGCTTTTAAACAGCACCCTATTTTCAAAAAAGCAAATCCTGTGCCACCTGTTGAGTAGGGCCTGTGGGATGCCGAGAGACTGGACAATAAAGAAACAGGCCGTGTTGCAGATGGCAAGCTTAAGTCTGATTTTTTGTACGTCTTGCATTTTATAATGTCAAATTTACAAATAAGGTGTTTTAAAATCAGTGATCGGCTGGATCGTGTAAGGTTCTGCGCAGCGTTGTCACAGCCGCGAACAGCTGAACGCGGCATTTGGCTGACAACCTTAGATGAATGACGTAACGGGGAAATGCCCGATAGAATTTGCACATGCAGAAAAAGACTGCCTGGGTGATAAAGTTGCTAGGTCAGAGTCAAAGTTTTAAAAGCTTCCAGACAGACTTTTCTGGAATCAATCCAGCAAGTCATCTGCGAATGTTTCCCTATCCTGAACGATCTCACCACAAGCTATCCTTTTACCCGCATCGCCTGCTGGTGCGCTGGTGTAATCATCCGGTTCTGCATGGACAACGACCGATCTTTGTAGAATAGAATTGGGCCCCGAAAAAGACATATCAGCAAACATAAGCGTGGTATTGACATGACCCTGGGCGTTCGCCTCGATATTACCCATATCGCCTAAATGATGCCTCTCACTTGAGGGGGCTCCGTGCTCGGCGTTGAAAGGATTAAAATGCCCTCCGGCGGATGAGGCGTCATCGGCAGAGCAATCATCCGATTCGTGAATATGAAACCCGTGCTTGCCAGGTTCGAGGCCACTGAGCTTAACCTTGACCTGCATGGACTCCTTATCAGGACCAGGGCTAAAAATAATTGTACCTGAAACGCTAGAGCCTGATTTAGCCTCCATTTCTACTGTTGATGACTCAATCAGAGCGAACTTTGCCACCCCCTCTGATTGTGTTGCCTGGTTTTCAGTTACTGGCTTATGTTCGATATCGCGGTGTTCATTTTGTTTTGTATCCTTCCCAGGGTTGAACTCCGGTTGATCTGGGTTAGGGGCGTTATTGTCGCAGGCGGTCAATGCAGCCAATAAAATAAATAAAATTGCTGCATGTTGAGTGGTGTTTTTTCTCATAATCAACTCCTAAATTGGTCAGTAGACAATGGGCTACAGTACTATCGACATTGGAAAGCGCTGTTCGATCCACTCCCCTTTGATGTCGTAGCCTTATGGCAAAGTAAGCACAGTCAAGAAAAAGCAAATTTAGAAACATCTAAAATGCTTTGTGGCTATGCACAAAGCTAATCAGCAATAATAATGCCAACACGCTCTTCTCGATTTTTAGGAAGGCAATTCGAAAAGGTGGTTTAAAATATTTACGCGCGAGGTAAGCTGAAAGGTGTTAACCGTTGATGTTTGGGCAGGCAGCATTCCCCTCACGGCCCGTATGAATTCATTGGAGCCAGATTGAATATCTCTATGGACAGTGTCTATGACGTTTACAAGAACATCCAGCTGGTGTTCAGGCCTTACAGCAGAGAAATATGCAAAGGGGCTTTGGTGTGTCCTAAGCAGCGTAGCGTCGGTGGGTGGCTATAATCACCACGGTCTGTCCCCACGATTGGTGATTTTCTGCCCGCTGTCATACTGCTCCTTATGAGAAAGAGGCTGTATTCTTGGCAAATTGAGTCGAGTAATGTTGCTTGTCCCACATGAATCGGGCGCCCATAAATGCGTGATCATTTATGGGCGAGCCCTATTTGGTATTTATCTTATAGACGTATCAGAATGTTATCTAGCGGCCGTCGAGATTTAGGCAGTTTTGCATTGTAATCGTCCTGTGGATGACGATATCCAATCGCTAGAGCGACATCGCATTGATAGCCATCGAGCTCTTTCTTGAATTCTTCACTCACCAAATCAAGGTCAATACCCTCCATAGGCGTAGAGTCTATCCTTAGGCGAGCCAAAGTATGTAAGGCATTTCCAAGAGCGATATACGTTTGTGATTTTGTCCAGTGGCCGGTATAACCTTGTTCATCGGTATTCAGCTCCGCAAACACAAAACCACCGAAAGCACTTTCACGGTCCTCTGGTTTGGTTCGCTTATCCTTAATGCCGTCTTCTACAATCTCGGCATAATTATCACGCGTGTAATGCGGGTTGTGGGCAAAGAGAATAATATGCGAGCTATCAAAAACATGTGGCTGGTTAAACTGGAATTTATGGGCAAATGTCTTATGCATGCGCTGCTTAGCATCAACACTTTCAATGACTATAAATTTCCATGGTTGTGAATTAATAGATGAGGCAGTGAGGCGCAAGGCTTCAAAAAGTACATCAAGATTCTCTTGAGAAACCTTTCTGCTGGTGTCGTATTTCTTGACGCTGTGTCTCCAATTTAGATCTTCAAGTATTAGGTGGTCCATGCTTGCTCCTTTCAATTTACCCTGAAACTGATAATGACAGGGATAATAATCGGAATGATTGCTTGATGTCAGTGTTCATAGTGATGAAATATAGTGTTTCTGTATATGCAGGAAGTATGCAGGAAACGTTATGCAAGAGAACGATTTTCTATTTATGAAAACATAAAGACAGCTTGGGGGTCGCTGACAAGTCACTGAGGAAATGCAAAGTATTGTTGTTTGCAGTTTGCTCTTTGAAACAATGCATTGCAACGCAATACCTCGCTTAATATCGTGATGAGACAAAGAAGACTGATTAAATAACGCTCGTTGCGATTTGGAAACACGCAATTTTATTTTAAGGAAAGTTTTTTCTGAAGTGCTATCAAAAAATGACCGTCAATAGTGGGGCATCAAAAAGCGGGTGTTATTTTTCTCGGTCTGTAATGAAAGGTTATTACTAAGAAGTGGGTACTATGTAACTTCAGTATGCTGGTTAACCCATCATTTGCCCTCCGACAGCCGATGGGTGTGCATAAAGAGCATGTCTTAACGGGCCGCAGGAATAGTCTTCCCCACCGGCTCACCATCAATGATCTGGTCGCAATACTCCGACAAACCGTAACCCACTTTGTCTTCATAGCGATATTCTGTCATGGCTTCGGTAATGCGGGTGTGCAGCCATTCGCCGTTGTCGAGTTGACGGCGGTTGCGCACGGGCACCAGAGTGATGACTTTACCGGTAATAACGTACTCGCCTTTTTCGGTTTTGGCCCAGGCACGCAGTGCGGTTTGGTTGAAGTCGTCGTCCCATTCTGAGTCGACGGTGCACTCGGTGATCAATTCGTATTCGCCGTTGTTAAGTATCATGCCGCCGGAGTCGAGTTGGCCATCGGCGGTGCCGGTGGTCATGATCATGGCACCGAAGCTTTCGTCAAAACTGATGGGCAACCAGCGGTACCAGTAAATATTCTGCCAGTAGCGAGGCCCCCAGGAGTGGTCGCGCAGGCCGTAGCCTGAAACTGTCCAGGTGTCGTCGCCGACGGTGATAGTGCCTTCGGCTTTGACATGTTGCTCGAAGTGGGCGCGGGCGAGGGCATGTTCCATATCCAGCTCAATAGGTGAGCCATCGTCTTTTAAGTGCTCGCCACCGTAAATGGGGGAGATGCCGGTGTAGTCGAGTTTAATGGAGCAGGGCTTTTTGGGGTTTTCTTTAAAGGCTTTGCTGGGGTTGAGCAGGGCCTGGGGGTCGGCCATGACCAGTATGTCGCCGTCATAACAGACCTGGAGTTTTGTGTAGGGCTCAATAATGTCGAA
Organism: uncultured Gammaproteobacteria bacterium; assembly: GCA_913058345.1. GTDB lineage: Bacteria > Pseudomonadota > Gammaproteobacteria > Pseudomonadales > Porticoccaceae > Reddybacter. The sequence goes on along the minus strand of CAJXQR010000004.1, from coordinate 227,730 downwards.
GCGCGCACCGCCGGCGTCAAAGGCATCATTGCTGGTGATGTTGGCTTTTTTAAACATAAAGCCAGCACTGCCATCGGGGAAGTAAAGGCAAATGGAGACTTCGGCATAGCCTTCGTTGACGCGGTTGCCGATGCGGAACCAGCCACCGATTTTTCGCTCGCCGTCGTAAATATTATAATAGGCGCTTTCGTTAAAGTTGATAACCGCTTCGGGTTCGTGGGTGTATTCGTCTTTGGGCTCCATCCTGACGTTATCTTCAGGCTTTGTGATAAAGGCATGCTTGGCCATTATTCTTATCTCCATTTGTTCTCGTATTTTTTGGTGGTAATTTTTTCACATTAATTTGCATTAAATTAAACAGGTGCTTCACTTGAATGATTTTTAATCTGAGTATGAATGATGTCTCTGCGCTCGGCAGATAGCTGGCTAGCCAGTTGCGCGACGAAACTCCATAGTGCCGTCCTCGATCTTGCCAAATTTTAAATTTTTAATATCGAGCAAATAGTTCTGCGGCGCCATCCAGGGGTTTCTATCGCCCTGCTTGGGTAATTTGTCTTTTGCCCGTTGCACATAACCTGATGAAAGGTTGAACCACTCGCTTTCGCCAATGTCGGTGCCGTCAAAGCGGGGTGTGCATTGCTGGGTGCCACTAGCATCCATGTGGTTTAAAAGGCGACAAACATAGGCACAAGTGAGGTCGCTGCGCAGTGTCCACGAGGCATTCGTGTAGCCGAAAGACACCGCCATATTGGGGATATTGCTGTACATCATGCCTTTGTACATATAAGTTTCGGCGGGTATAACGGCTTTGCCATCGACGCTCAAATCGATGCCATTAAAGACCTCCAGCGCCAGACCGGTGGCGCTGACCACCATATCGGCTTCAAGTTCTTGCCCCGATTTTAATCTAATGCCTTCAGCGGTAAATTTGTCGATATGCTCAGTGACAATGGAAGCGCTGTTGTCTTTCAGGGCCTTAAAAAAATCATCGTCCGGCACCAGGCAGAGACGCTGGTCCCAGGGGCCGTAATTTGGGGTGAAGTGAGTCTCGACGTCGTAATCATCCCCCATGACTTTTCTTACTCGTTGGATGAGATATTTTTTCATGCCCTCGGGGTTTTTCTTCGAGCGGTGAAAAACGAACATCGTCAACAAGACATTGCGCCAGCGCACAATGCCATAGGCCAATTTGGCAGGGAGTATCTTGCGCAGCCGATTGGCAAAAGTATCAATAGCCGGGCGCGACATCATGTAAGTGGGCGAGCGCTGGAGCATGGTGACGTGCTCTGCCTGTTTGGCAAGCTCTGGCACCAGTGTGACGGCTGTGGCGCCGCTGCCGATAACCACTACTTTTTTGTCTTTGTAGTCGATATCGTCGGTCCAATTTTGTGGGTGAACGAGCTCTCCCTGAAAATCGTCAATGCCGGGGAAATTGGGGGTGTAACCGGCCGCATATTGGTAATAGCCACCGCAGAGGAAGAGAAAGTTACAGGTGTATTCGGCAGGGGCAAGCCCTTCGCGGCGTTCGACTTGAACCGTCCAGAGCGCCTCTTTACTGCACCAGGTGGCGCTCTTTACGGTGTTGCGAAAGTGGATTTTACTGGTGATGTGATGTTCATCAGCTGTTTCATGGAGGTACTTTAGGATAGAGGGGCCGTCGGCAATGGCTTTTTGTTCTTTCCAGGGTTTAAAGGCATAGCCCAGCGTGTACATGTCAGAGTCGGAGCGGATGCCGGGGTAGCGAAATAAATCCCAAGTGCCGCCCAGGGCTTCGCGCCCTTCGAGTATGGCGTAGCTTTTATTAGGACAGTTGTTCTGTAGTTGGTAGGCCGCACCAATGCCTGAAAGTCCGGCACCAATAATCAATACATCAAAATGTTCCTGCAGCATTTTTTTGCCTCATTCCTTATAAGCTCAGTATGCAACGCGCATGGCGATAAAATAAAAAACGGCTGGCTCGTGAAAAGGGTGACCGCTGGGTCGCCCTTTCTTAGCCCTTCAGCTTATGCCTTAGCTGACCGATTTTAATTTGCCAAATACCGCGCGAATTAGATCATCGGCACCAGAGTAGGGCAGTGCGCCTGTCATGTCACTGATTTCACGCCAATGTTCGCCGATTTGTTCAGCGCTGGGCACTTCGTCACCTTTGAAAATATAACCGGGTGCCTCGCTAATTTGTACCTTGCTGTAATAACCCATGCCAGCTTCTATAATTTCACCCGCCAGTGTGTTCTCCTCTGAACATAGCCAACCCATCAATGCGGTGACATATTCTGGTTTCATTTTCGGGGCCAATTTGGGCGACATGACTTCTTCTGTCATGCGCGTCAGAGCCATGGGCGCGACACAGTTGACCAGTACGTTTTTAGAAGTGCCTTCCTGTTTTAGAGCATTCATAAAACCGACCAGGGCTATTTTGGCGCTGGAATAATTGGTATGACCGTGGGTGCCGAATAAACCCGCTGCCGATGTGGTGTGAACGATGCGCCCATAGCGCTGTTCGAGCATGATGGGCCAGGCAGCTTTTGTGCAATAAACGGCGCCCATTAAGTGCACGTCTATTAGGGCGGTAAAATCGTTCAGATCCATTTTGCGGAAGCTTTTGTCACGCACGTTGCCCGCATTGTTGATGAGTATGTCGATGCCACCAAAATGATCGACAGCCGTTTTAATAATATTAGCGCCGCCTTCTTCGCTTGCCACACTGTCGTAATTGGCGACAGCAATGCCACCGGCATCGGTAATTTCATTAACCACCTGATCGGCGGCTTTAGCAGAACCACCCGTGCCAGCAACGGAGCCGCCAAGGTCGTTAACGACAACTTTGGCGCCGTGTTCAGCAAAATATTTGGCGTGACTGCGCCCCAGGCCTGCACCTGCGCCGGTCACCACGGCGACTTTTCCTGTAAATGAAAGACTCATATTTTATTCCTGTTTTTAGTGGTCAGTGTTTAATGTAAAGTGAATAAATGGTGGGTGTGATCTTAGCATCGCTAATACACACCGGGGCAGTTGTCTGTTGGCGGTCACCTTTTTCGGGGATGTTTAAGCCTGTTCTTTTAAGTGCACTCTCTAATAACGAAGAAGCCTCTGATTAAACCAGATAGGGGTTCATCACTTGTCCGGGTAAGAGAAGATTTTTTGATACACGACAAAAAAGGAGAGCCATGTGGCTCTCCTTTATGGTGATTTGCGCTGTGTCTGTTGCGTTTACAGTTTGTAGACGCGAGTCGCAGTGCCAGAAAACATGGCGTTCTTTTCATCTTCAGAAAAATCTTTAACGATTTTCTTCATCGCATTCCAATACACCTGATAGGACAGCTCCAGCTTATCGACCGGGAAATTACTTTCAAACATGCAGCGCTCCGGTGTGAAGCAGTCGATGACGTGCAAGTAGTATTTTGCCTGGGCGGCTACGACCTCGTCAGAACTTGGTGGCATATCGCGTCCGGCCCAGCCCATGCCATTGTCGGGCATGGAGAAGCCGCCGAGCTTGGCGATGGTGTTGGGGCAGGCGGCAATTTCTGCGATGCTCTTTTTCCACTCTTCGAAAACTTCGTCGCGTTTATTGGCGTAAATACCCGTGCCGACGGGGGTGCCGATATGGTCGAGTACCATGGTGGTTTCCGGCACGGTACGAGCCAGTTCAGCAAATTCAGGATTTTGGTAGTGGTAGTGCCATGATTCATAGCTGTGGCCCATGCTGCCGAGTTTGCGCATGCCTTTTATAAAATCGGGGTCTTTGTGGATATCTTTCGGGCTGGCGGCTTCTAGCACCAGGCCTTCGCCGGGTCGTGCATTGGCCAGCGGCTGACGAATACCGCGGAAGCGACCTTTACTTACTTCACGGTGGCGATTGACCAGGTCTTCAACACCGTCGCCTTCGCGAAGGTCAAAGGCGGTAACCAGCGCAGCGATTTCGGTTTGGCTGGTGGTGTCTGTGGCAGTGCGGTCAGCGAGTTCGGTGATGTAGGCCACTTCTCCCAGTGAGCGCAGGTGCTCGGGGCCATCGGTGTAGTAGTTAGAGTGACACTCCATAAACACACTCTTAACCACATTGTGTCCGCTGTCCGTGTCCGCCAAAAAATCCTCCAGTGAATAAGGGATTAACCCTGCCTCTGACCACAAGTGATGGTGGGTATCGATAATGACGCGTTCGGGATCAAAAATATCTTCCTGAACTTTAGCTAACCACTCGGGCTCAAGGGTGAGTGGGTTGGCGATTTGTAGGCCTTCGTATTTACTGTCAGACATGCTCTCGACTCCTTTTTTTAGAAAATTTTTCTGTGTGACCATTTTATAAGGGACCATAGATTCGCAGTCTTCACTGTAAATGTAAACCGCAAATAGCGTTGGTGGACTTCGATCTCTATTACAGCAGGAATGAATCATGGCTTTTTAGCGAGAAACCGCGCAACAGGTTTTTTCCTTGATTGATGATGAGGTCGTACCAACATCAGAGGGTAATGTAAGGTCAAGGTATTGCGGCAGTTAAGGGTTGAGGAAAGGCCATCGCCCAAAGTCCACTTGCAGTGGTTAAAGAGGCTGCCTGTTGCTGGGGTGCGCCTTACAACACCGACCCGCCAAAAAGGGTGAGGATGGTATAGACGGATTGACGTTCTACCGATTCAAAAGCTCCTTCACGCAAACCAGGCCCGTGAAAAGCTATTTTCAGTTGGGTCAGGACTGTAACGAGAAGGCTATACTAAGGGTGGTCCAATTATAAAGAAGCTAAGGGTGTAACCGATGGTTGATTTTTCTCCAGAGATAGAGCTTCTTGTCGAAGAGTTTGACAGGGCCGTGGGAGGACATTTAGGTTTGACGCGACGGGTATTGCGTTGCGCGTTGCTGGGTGTTTCTCCTGGCGATGATGTCTTGTCTCTTAAAGCACATACTCTATGCCGTTTCGGCATCTGGTTTAGGGAGAATAAAAGACATTTTGCCGATCGCAACTTTCAGGCTGTTGACAGAATAGAAAGCGTACACCAGACCATGCACGATGCCATTCGCTGTCTTTGCATGGACGTACTGGCGAATAAACCCGTGCAGAATGAGTGTCTCGATACCTTCGAACAGGCGCAATCCGAGCTCATTGAACGTCTAGCCGATTTTAAAACCGAGCTGCTGGCCACGTCAGTACGGGAGGATCCCCTGACAGGTTTACCTTTGCGCTACAGTTTAGACGATGACTTTACGCAGGCGCTGAAAACCTGTGATCGTACTAACATGCTGCTCTATGTTGTGATGATTGATGTCGATCATTTCAAAACTGTTAATGACAACTACGGGCATTCTGCTGGTGATGTGGCATTGCGTCACCTTGCAGACACGCTGAAAACTATCGCGCGTAGCAATGAACATCTCTATCGTTACGGCGGGGAGGAGTTTCTTCTGCTAATGCAGGCTGATAGCCCTGAGTCGATGAAAAAACCCGCTCAGCGTTTGCTTGAAGCTGTGCGCAATATGCAAATCCCCATTCCCAATGCAGACCCGATAACCCTGACGGTTACGCTGGGCCTGGCGTGCGTGAGGCGTGGTGAAGGTCTGGAGGCGGTTGTAGAACGAGCCGATAAAGCACTTTATGCGGGTAAAGCCGCGGGTCGTGATCGCTATGTTTTTGCCGATGACATCAGTAATAGTGCCCCTGCTAACAGTGAATCAGCGTGAAATCAGCTTATCCTGCTTTAAACGGGCCGGTCACCTTTTAAAGAAACTCTATGCAACAGACGGCGATAGCCATTGTAGTCGTTGATGGGGTAGTGGTGGGTTGAACGGTTGTCCCACAGTACGACCATGCCCTTGCTCCAACGCAGGCGACACTGAAATTCAGGTTTGCGGGCGTGCAGGTAAAGCTGGTTTAACAGGGGCTCACTTTCCTCTTCTGTGCAGTCTTCAAAACGTAATGTATGGGCTTCGTGCACGAAAAGGGTACGCTCTCCGGTTTCTGGGTGGGTGCGCACTACCGGGTGCAGATTGGTAAATACCTCCGGCGCGGAAGCGTCACCACAATCTGCCAGACGTGGCATACGGGTTTTAGACACCGCGGCTTTGCCCGAGGTGAAATAGGCTTTACGCCCCTCAATCTGGTCTTTTATCCCTTGCTCAAGAGTTTCGTAGGCCGTTTGCATATTGCAAAAAATCGTATCGCCACCCACTGGAGGTAGCTCCAGTGCATAGAGACTGGCCCCTAATGCGGGTGTTTCCAAATAGGTGGTATCGGCGTGCCACACACCACCAAAGTTGATGGTTTCGTCAGGTAATTTCAGCACGGGGGCGACCAGTGGGTTGCCCTCAATACCGTTCAAAAAGGGATATTTATTGACTTCGCCAAACTGACGGGTAAAAGCCAGTTGCTCATGGGGGGTGAGCTTTTGGTCGAGAAAGTAAATCATTTTGCGCTCTAACCAAACCTTACGCAGGTCGGTGAGGGTATTGGGAGGGATTGGTTGGGAGAGGTCAAGCCCGGTTATTTTACTGCCAATAAAAGGTGTTAATGGTTCAACATCAAAATGTGTGTTCATTGACTTCTCCCTATGCCATCAATGGCGATTTAACAATTTCTGTTGTTCACATGGCGCCTAATTTATCGACCACCCGTTGACCAAAGGCATCGGTGCCAATGACTTTTTCATCGCTACCGTCACGCGCTAAATCGGGGGTGGTGTAGCCCTCGGCAAACACGCCTTGCATGGCGGCCCATATTTGATTGGCTTCTTTGACCATGCCAAAGCTGTACTCTAGCATCATCGCCACCGAGCCGATCATCGAATAAGGGTTGGCAATATTTTGCCCGGCGATATCGGGGGCGGAGCCGTGGGATGGCTCATAGTAAGCTTTGCCATCGCCAATGCAGGCCGAGGGCATTAAGCCCAGAGAGCCAATCAAACCGCCGCCCTGATCGCTGAGAATATCGCCAAACATGTTCTCCATCACCATGACGTCGAACTGGCCGGGGTTCAGACACAGGTGAGTGGCGGCAGCATCGACTAACATATTGACTACCTCAACCTCGGGGTAGTCGGTGGCGACCTCGTCGAGCACCTCGTTCCACAATACGCTCGATTTAAGAATGTTACTTTTGTGGATATTGTGCAGCACTTTCTTGCGTTTCATGGCTTGCTCAAAGCCCGTTTTTACGACCTGGCGAATCTGTATTTCATCGTAGCGCAAGGTTTCTTCGGCAAAGCGAATATTGTCGTCAACACCAATGACTTTCTTGCCGAAGTAAAGCCCTCCAAGCAGCTCGCGGATCATCAGTATGTCGATGCCCTCGCCAATCACTTCGGCCTTTAACGGTGAAAGATGAGCCAGTGTTTTAGGGAGTGATACCGGGCGAAAGTTGGCATAGGTGTTATAGCGCGCCCGCAGGGGTAGCACTGCGCCACGCTCGGGTTGCATGTCGACGGGGATTTTCATTGCCTCAGCGTGGGCCAGGCCCACCGGGCCTTTTAATATTGCATCGGCCGCATCGCAAACTGCTTGGGTCTGTTCGGGAAAGGGATGGCCAAAGTCAAAATAAGCAGCAGCGCCAAAGGGACTTTCGGTGAGTTCAAAGTGTACGCCGCTGCGTTGCTCAACCAGGGCTAGAACCTTTAAGGCCTCGGCCATAATCTCTGGGCCAATACCGTCGCCGGTGAGGATGGCAATTTTGTATGTTGTCATAATTATTTCGAGGTCGGTTTTAAGTAGGCCCGCATTGTAGCCAATCGCCTGAGCTTGCGACAACGCGTGACATTAATGCCAGGGCTGCCCCGTGACAGTTACTGTGCCTACGAATGATGAGGCTCATAGTACGTCAAGCTTCTCGGTTAGAGTTTGATCTATGTCATCAAGGCTTTTGGCATTGGGCGACTATGCGGGGGATTTCTAACCATTGAAAAACCAAGCGCAACAAAACCGGTATTGGCGGTACGGGGCTATGGGGCTGTTACAGCGCCAGCATGTTCTTTAAGGCATCGATAGATTGCTGCCCCTTTTGCTTCTTTATCTCGGGGGGGAGTTCATCGCCAAAACCCTCGCGCTCAATATCTTCGGCAGGCAGTTCACCGAGGAAGCGGCTGGGCTCGGTTTTCTGTACTTCACCAAACTGCTTGCGTTTAGAGGCCAATGTCATCGTTAAGGTTTCGCGTGCACGGGTAATGCCCACATAGGCGAGGCGGCGTTCTTCCTCTACCGTGTCCTGCTCAATGCTCGAGCGGTGGGGCAGTATTTCCTCTTCCATGCCAATGAGGTAAACGTGAGGGAACTCCAAACCCTTGGCAGCGTGCAGGGTCATTAGTTGCACTTTGTCGTCCGCCGACTCCTCTTCCTGGCGGTCGAGTTGGTCGCGCAAAATAAGCCGAGAAATGGCATTTTGCACGGGGTTTTCACAGTCGGGGTCTTCCATTTCACTGGCAATGGCGCGCTCTAACTGAGTGACTAGAAACTGTACATTCTTCATGCGTTTTTCGGCCACCGCGCCACTGCTGGCGTTTTGGTGGAGCCAGCTCTCGTAATCGATATCGTCGATCATTTCACGCACCGCTTTAATCGGGTCGTCGCGTTCACAGTGTTCGCCAATTTTTTCCATCCAGTGCTTAAAGCGTTGGAGTTTTTCGAGATGCTGGCCGTTGAGTTCTGACTGCAGGCCGATTTCGTCAATTGCAGCAAACAGCGAGATTTCGCGCCGGTTGGCGTAGGTGCCAAGCTTTTCGAGGGTCGAGGGGCCAATTTGGCGGCGCGGGGTATTAATCACCCGCAGTAGGGCATTGTTGTCGTCGGGGTTAGCCAGCAGGCGCAAATAAGCCATGATGTCTTTAATTTCAGCGCGGGCGTAAAACGAAGTGCCGCCGCTGAGGTGATAGGGGATAGTCTGGCTTTGCAGCTTTATCTCCAACAGGCGAGCCTGATAATTACCCCGATAAAGCACGGCAAAATCCCGGTAGAAACAAGAGCGGCGGGCGTGGGTGGCAATAATATCGTTGACCACGCGCTCTAACTCGGCCTCTTCGTCACCACAGCGAATGACGCGCAGTGGGTCGCCAAAGCCAAGGTCGCTCCACAGGGCTTTTTCAAAGGTGTGAGGATTGTTGGCGATCAGGGTGTTGGCGGCGCGCAAAATACGCGCAGTGGAGCGGTAATTTTGCTCCAGCTTGACCACTTCAAGATGGGGGAAGTCGACCTGCAGCTGTTCGAGGTTTTCGGGCCGTGCACCCCGCCAGGCGTAAATTGACTGATCGTCATCACCCACCACGGTTAGTGCCTGGCGCTCGCCCGCGAGCATTTTGACCAGCTCGTACTGGGACATATTGGTGTCCTGGTACTCGTCCACCAGCAGGTACTGAATGCGCTGCTGCCACTTGCCCAATACTTCGGGGTGGTCACGAAACAACTGCACTGGGAGCAGAATGAGATCGTCAAAATCTACCGCATTGTAGGCCTTTAAGGCTTGCTGGTAGCGCTCGTAGAGCAGGGCCAGCGCCTGTTCGCCATCACTCTCGGCATGGGACAGGGCCTGTTGGGGTGCCTGCAGTTCGTTCTTCCAGGTCGAAATTTGTTGCTGAGCGATGTTGACCAGATCGGGATCGATCTCGGTCTTGGTAATCATCAACTCTTTGATGAGTGTGCGACTGTCTTCGGCATCAAAAATCGAAAAGCCACTTTTATAGCCCAGGTGGCCCAGCTCGCGGCGAATAATATTCAGTCCCAGGTTGTGAAAGGTCGAAATCGTTAGCCCCCGTGCCGCCCGGCCCTTAACCAGCGTGCCGACCCGCGCCTTCATCTCCCGCGCCGCTTTATTGGTAAAGGTCACCGCCGCTATATGGCGGCCCGCCACCCCACACTTATCAATCAAATAAGCGATTTTGCGGGTAATTACACTCGTCTTGCCACTGCCCGCACCGGCCAGCACCAGCAAAGGCCCGTCGATATAGTGCACTGCTTTTTGTTGCTGGGGGTTGAGTGTTGACAAGGGTAATGCCTGCTGAGCTGTGTTCAATGGGCGGCGCATTGTAGCAGTAGATGGAGCCCTGGCTGAGAGTGTTTTTGTGTCAAGCTTTGATCGTTCCTGCTGGGTAGTTTCGTGGGTTTGTTTGCAGCGCCACACGAGGCACTGGACTTTGTTTTCACGCTCTAGCCGTCGGCAATTCTGATGGTGGCATCGACCAGCACAGCCAGGGGCTGCCCCTGCAACAAATGAAGCTGTGCCAGTAAGGTTTTAAAAAGAAACTGTAAATACTGGGGTAATATGAAAAACCCTTGAGCTGCTGGAGCTGAACCGCACCATCCCTCGTTGCGGCCGCATAGCTTGCAAGGCGAGCTGATATCAGTTCACTTTCTTCAATTGGTGGCAATTTTTAATATAAAGAGGCGTTCGCTACCTCGCTTTAAATGACTTTTTGATTGATAAGCGACCCGTTTAAGGACTATGTTTGGTCTTAACGGGAGGTGTTTATGAAATTATCAAATCAAACCTATGAGCTATTTGAAAGCTCATGCCGCTGAAGTTGTGCGCAATCTGTCCAGTCAAATGGAGCCGTTGGTGGTCATCCAAAACGGTGAGGCCAAGGCTGTCTTGCAGGACATCAAAAGCTACGAGTAAACCCAAGAAACTATGGCTCTGCTTAAGATGTTGGCTTTGGGCCAGCGCCAAATCGACGAAGGAAAAGTTCAGCCTGCTAGTGATGTTGTTGTCAAAATTTGTGATCGGAGCAGAAATCGTTCATGAGTTATCAGGTATTTCTCTCAGCCGATGCCGCTTACGATCTTGAGAGTTAATACGCATATATCGAATCTCATTATGCTCTCGATAAAATCGAGGAGACATTTTTAAGCCTTGCCGACAACCCACAGCGAGGATCCTATCCAAGTGAGTTGCTAGCTGTCGGCCTACGGGAATATCGAGAGCTCTATCTCAAACCTTATCGCATTATTAACAAACATGTTTACGTGATGGTGATCACTGATGGTCGTCGTGATATGCAATCTCTTCTTCAGCGCCGCTTGCTTCAAGCCTAAGCCATTGCCAGCCTGAATGTTGTGGCTTAGGTAACTTATCCCAATTGAAGGTTAAACGCTGCGCCATTTATTCGTGTTCATCTGTAGAAAAGAACAATCATGATCTTTTTGACTCTGTGAGCGCCCTATTTATGGCTTGCGCAGAATTTATGGACTCTGAAGTCGGTTAGGCTTGGCGGGTGATCGACCAGATTCGGTAGGGAGTTATCGGCAGTTGTATTCCTCGGCTAGAAATCACGTACTTTGACTTCCATATTACTTTTCATTCGCTGCTGTGGCAGGTTGTACCCATGCCTACCAATGCTGTAAACGAACCTTTTGCTAAGTCCATTGGTAAGCTGTCGATTTTAAAGAGAAAAATGGCGATTCTGGTTTAGGTTTTAGCGAGTCACCCCCAGACGTGGGTCATCGCGATCTTATGAGTTATGACACCTGAATGCTTTGCCGCTTCCTGAAGGAAAGTGATCGATAATCGATTGGCCAATAAGCACATGAAAAGCCGTTCGGTGGTAGCTGGGTTTTTGTAAAGTCTTGATGCCTCTCAAGCTATTTTAAGTGTCGCTGTGGATCTTGGCGGCCATGCAATACGCGGATAATTTCTACCGTGCCTGTCGTGACTCTGTAAAACAGGGTATGGCTTTCAGTAGCCAGGCTTCTGACGCCGGGTAAGAGGTCTGAGCGCTCGATACCCATTAGCGGTTGTTCTGTGATTGACCAGAGTTGAGCATTAATGTTTTCCAGGTAGCGACCGGATTGGGCTTTTTCCCACTGTCGAAGTCCGTATTGGTAGATATCTTTAAGGTCTGTTTTGGCTGCAGGCGCAATAAGGAGTTGGTGTGTTGGCATTCGGCTCAGGCCTTAATGTCGTCAAATAAGGCATCCAGAGCCGTTTTTGATTCAATCGCAATGCCTTCGCCTCGGTCTAGCTGATCGGTGCCAATTTGTAGTTGTTCGCGTAAGCGCGCCAGCTTCACTTCATGAATCCAGTCTTCGTGGGTATCGATAAAACGTAATGCTTCGCGGATGACTTCGCTGGCATTGTTATAGAGGCCACTTTCAACTTTGGCTTTAATGCGAGACTCTAACTCGCTAGTTAAGGATACGTGCATGATGGCCTCCAAGGGTAAGCATTTATACAAATCATGCTAGGTTGGGATGCAAAGATTGTCAATGTTTGTATAGGTATTGGGGATACTGGGAATGGGGCCGCTCTCGGGCCTCCTGCCCTTTGCGGCAGACGCACTTCCTGTGCACCACCCGTGAGAAAATTCGCTTAATCTTGGTATTCAGGCCAATAAAAAACCCCAAGCCTTTCGACTTGAGGTTTGTTATTGGTGGAGGCGGCGGGAATTGAACCCGCGTCCGTCAGTCCGCTGCTATCGGCTCTACATGCTTAGTTCGGTCTATTATATTTAACCTCTCACTGCCCGGCCGGCAGGGCATGTGAAATGGCGATTCTGGTTTAGGTTTTAGCGAGTCACCCCCAGACGTGGGTCATCGCGATCTTATGAGTTATGACACCTGAATGCTTCGCCGCTGCCCTGGGTTTTGAGGCCCGGGGGCAGATGAAGCGCTGGACGCATAAGCACGGCTCCAGTCAGATGGCGCTCTACTGGTGTTTAAGCAGCGAGTGCGTAGTTGTCGTCGTTGGCAACTATAAGGTTTGCGACTTTGGATTAACGAGATTGGTCACCATCTCGGCATGCACCTCAAGTTTTGTAACCGGCGTCGAATCCAAAACGCCCCCAAAAGCTTGAATGTGTTGTGGCCTCTATTCCTTGTTGGCCCAGACTATAGATGGGGTCAACCGGGGTTATTTAAAGTCCACATCGGGATTTTAACACAGTCTAGATGCTGCATTAGGCTGTTAAAGGTGTTTCTTTTAACTTGAATGGCTGAGTATGCGTTGCTTTTGGCGTTGCCAGTCACGATTTTTGTCATCTTGGCGTTTGTCGTATTCAGCTTTACCTTTGGCGAGAGCAACTTCACACTTTACCAGGTGGCCTTTCCAGTACATGGTGGTGCAAATGCAGGTGTAACCTTTTTGCTGCACAGCGGCTTCTATTTTGTCGAGCTCGCGGCGATGAAGCAGCAGTTTGCGACTGCGGTTGGGCTCGGTGACAAAGTGCGTGGAAGCGGTGGGCAGAGGCTGAATATTGGCGCCAAAAAGCAGTGCCTCGCCATTTTGAATGTGCACGTAGCTATCGGTGAGTTGAATCTTCTTCTCACGAATGCTTTTAACTTCCCAGCCCATTAATGCGATGCCGGCTTCAAATTTTTGGTCAATTTGATAGTCGTGGCGAGCGCGTTTGTTAACGACAATAGTGTTGGAGCTGGATTTTTTCTTGGGTTTTTTTGCCATGGCCCGATTATACGGTGTGGCGGGGGTGCTGCCTATGCCTGATGAGCTTTGTATTAGTCAGGGTAGGTGCGGCGGTTTTGTACGAGGCGGGCAGGGGGTACAATGATGACCTTGTCATACTAAAGAGTTTCGCCTTGAGTCAGACACAGTCCTATCCGGCGTGGCGCAGCCGCTGGGTGTTTATTTTAGCGGCCACCGGTTCTGCGGTTGGGCTTGGCAATATCTGGAAGTTCCCTTATACCACCGGCGAAAATGGCGGTGGTGCGTTTGTGTTGGTGTACCTGTTGTGCATTCTACTATTGGGTATTCCAGTCATGGTGGCGGAGGTAATGCTCGGGCGGCGCGGGCGTCAAAGTCCAGTCAATGCCATGCGGCAACTCACCCGTGATGCAGGTTTGCACGGTTTCTGGAATAGTATCGGCTGGCTCGGGGTAGTGGCAGGTCTGATAATCCTTTCCTACTATTCGGTGATTGCCGGCTGGGCGCTGGCTTATATTCCTGAGATGGGTAAGGGCACCTTTCAGGGTGCCGGGCCGCTTGAATCCCAGATCTTTTTTGACGCCTTGCTGGCTGACAAAGAGCGTTTACTCGGTTGGCAGTCCTTGTTTATGGTGTTGACGGTAGGCGTGGTGGCCTGTGGTGTGGTTAAAGGTCTCGGTGTTGCTGTGCGCATATTGATGCCGCTGTTGTTTCTTTTGCTACTGGCCATGTTGGTTTTTGCCTATCGACAGGGTGATTTTGCTGGCGCTGCCGAATTTTTATTTCGTTTTGATTTTTCTGCGCTTACCGGCCGCTCTGTGCTGGAGGCTCTGGGCCATTCCTTTTTCACGTTGAGCTTGGGCATGGGGGCTATTATGGCTTATGGTGCCTATATGCCCGCCACAGCCAGTATCGGCAAAACGGTCCTGACGGTTGCTTTGTTAGATACTCTAGTGGCGTTAATGGCGGGCATGGCTATTTTCCCCATTGTGTTTGCCCACTCAGGTATTAACCCTGCGGCGGGGCCGGAGCTGCTATTTGTGAGCTTGCCAGTGGCTTTTGGGGCCATGCCCGGCGGCTTGGCAGTCGGTATGGTCTTTTTTATTTTGGTCTCTATTGCTGCCTGGAGCTCGGCTATTTCCTTAATCGAGCCAGCCGTGGCCTGGTTGATTGAGAGCCGAGGCTTTAACCGTTTTTCGGCGAATATTTTGTTGGGCTTTGTGGCCTGGGCTTTGGGCTTTGGTACCATACTGTCATTCAACGATTGGGCTGGTTTGACGCTGGGTGGCTTTACTTTCTTTGGTGCTATGGACTTTTTGACCTCACGCATACTGCTGCCGCTTACCGGGTTGTTTATTGCTATTTTTGTGGGTTGGATAATGCCGCAGCTGGCGGTGAAAGATGAACTCAATGGCAATAACTCGTTAATTTATCCCTTTTGGTTATGGGTGTTGCGTTATATCTGTCCTCCGGCTATTGGTGTGGTGCTGTTGGTGGGCCTTTACGATACATTTGCACCGGTGGGCTAAGGGCTGGAGTTATGAAGACAACGTCCATACAGCGTAGTGCTTTGGTACTGCATTCGGCGCAAGCGATGTTCGATTTGGTGAATGATATTGAAGCCTACCCGGAGTATATGGATGGCTGCAGTGGAGCGCAGGTGATCTCGCGGGACGATAAAGAAGTTATTGCCCGGCTGGATTTACGGAAAGCGGGCATTAGCCACAGTTTTACCACGCGCAACCACTTGTCTGCACCCCAGTTGGTGGAAATGACGCTTGTTGATGGGCCCTTTAGTTACTTTCAGGGTTTATGGCAGTTTAAAGCTCTGCAGGAAAATGCCTCGAAAGTCAGCCTCGATCTGGAATTCGCTTTTAAGAGTGGCTTATTGAATAAAGCGGCGGCGAAACTTTTTACTCGAGTGGCCGATAACTTGGTAGCGGCACTGGTGCAGCGTGCTGATCTTGTGCTCTCTACTGCCGGTAATTAGTGTATCTGAGGTCGTGTATTGATGTTGTCAAAAGATGAAGCCGAAACTTTATTAGAAACCATTGCTGTCGAAGTCGCTTATGCGCTGCCCGATAAGCAAAAAATTATTAGCTTGCAGGTCTTGCCCGGTACGACGGCGCGGCAGGCAGTGCGTGATTCAAATATTATCTCGGTATTCCCCGAAATTGATGTTGATACAGCGACATTGGGTATTTTTAGTCATACCCTGGGTACTAAAGGCATGCCTTCTGCGGAAGAGTATGTGTTGAAGCCTATGGACAGGGTGGAGATTTATCGTCCACTGATTGCCGACCCCAAAGAGGTGCGCAAACAGCGCGCGGCCAAAGCCCGAGAAGATCGGGCGGCAGAAAAAGCCCAGCAAAAAGCCGGGCAATAGATGAATTTATACAGAGGTCTCGCTAGTATTCATTGAGTTATATGGATTCATTGAACAGGGGTAGGGGCATTGGCTTCGAGTTCGGTGGGTGATGGTGGTGTTTGTTCTTCAGACGTTTCAGCCCCATCTGTGTCGGGTTTTTTTAAGCTACTTGGCAGGTAATCCCCGCTAAAATGGCTGAGGATATTACCGTCGAAGAAGACGGTGATTTTTTCACGCACCTCCTCCTGACTGGGGCGCTGAATACTGTAGTAGTAGTCCCAGCGATCCTGATCAAAGGTATCCATCAACAAAGGGGTACCCAAAATATAGCGTACCTGTGAGCGGGTCATGCCGGGGCGCAACTGGTCGACCATTTCCTGGTTGACAATATTACCCTGCTGCACAGTCACCTTGTGAATGTCCGGGTATTTGAAGTAAGAGCAGCCGTTTAAGAGTGCGGTGGTGAGAATGAGGAGGGCCAGGAGAAAGCGGCTTGGCATTTGGGGTTCCAGTCTGTGTATCGAACGGGGATAATACCCTATTTAAGCCAATCTGTGAGGAGAGGTCATCAATGTCTCAGGGTAATCAAGAACTGAAAAAAGCGGGTTTGAAGGTGACACACCCTCGCATCAAAATTTTACAAATTATGGAGAACGAAAAACAGCGGCATTTGAGTGCAGATGATGTGTTTCGCTGTCTTCATGAAAAAGGCGAGGATGTGGGTATCGCCACGGTCTATCGCGTGCTCACCCAGTTTGAAACGGCGGGGTTGATCCAGCGCCATAGCTTTGATTCGGGGCCGGCCCTTTATGAGCTCAATCGCGGTGATCATCACGACCACATGATTTGTGTCGATAGTGGTGAAGTGTCAGAATTTCACAGTGAAGAAATCGAAATACTGCAGCGCCGAATCGCCGATGAAAAAGGGTATGAGCTGATCGGCCATAGCCTGGTGCTCTATGTAAAGCCAAAGCAATAGACAGTCGTTGTTTTTCATGGCCAGTGAAGGTGTTGTTACTGGTTGAAAAAATTAACAGGGTTGCTGTTTAGCATCCCGTGAATGAGGAGAAAAAAGTGGAAGACATTAGTTTGCAGTCGCGCATCGACGTACTCAGCGAAGAGCAGGTGATGATTCAAGATAGTGCGGTTGCCTTTATTGCGCAGGATGAAGAGCTCAAAAAAGTCCGTGAAAATCGCTTCAAACAACCGGGTTACGATGCCCAAACCTGGGCTGAAATGGCCGAGGCCGGTTGGTTGGGGTTTTTAGTGCCAGAGGACTATGAGGGTATTGGCCTGGCCTTTTCTGATATCAGCCTGGTATTGATACAGCTGGGTAAGGGACTCGTACCAGCACCGTTTTCTGCTACCGCCGTACTGGCGGCTCGGACGCTGGTTAAAAGCGACAATGAGTCTTTCAAAAAGGCACGTCTCCCCGCGTTGATTAGCGGTGAGTGGAAACCTGCCATTGCCTGGCAGGAAACGCGGGCAAGCCTTGATGTGAAAGCAGAAAAAGTGACCTGTGTCGACGGAAAGTTGAATGGCCAAAAATTATTTGTGCCCGATGCCGGCGGTGCCGATACCTTTATCGTTTCGGCAGCAGTAGCCGAAGGTACAGCCCTGTTTGCTATTGAAAAAGACGCCAGTGGCTTAAGCATTGAGTATGCTCAGCGTGTTGATGGTGGCTTCTATGGCACCTTGACTTTCGACAACGTTGACGCAGGCGAACAAGTCGCCAGTGCGGCCGTTGCCGAGCAAGCCCTGGCTGAGGCCTTAGACGAAGCGCGCGTTGCCGCCAGTGCCGAGCTACTGGGTGTGATGACGAGAGCCTTGGAAATTACTGTTGATTATCTCACTCAACGAGTGCAGTTTGATAAGCCCATTGGCAGCTTTCAGGCTTTGCAACACAATGCGGTCGACCTGTTTGTGCTGTCTGAAATTTCTCGCTCTGTCTTACTGCAAACCACCGCCCTGTTCGACGGCGATACTTCGGCTAAAGACCGTGCTATTGCCGCTAGCCAGCTTAAAGCACGCTGTGGTGATGCGGCCCTGAAAATCACCAAAGATGCCATCCAGTTACACGGGGGCATCGGTTATACCGATGAGTGCAATATCGGTCTCTACCTGAAAAAAGCCATGTATCTCTCCTCCCTGTGGGGCAATCCCTCCGCTCACCGCAGTCGTTATGCAGCTCTCGTTTTATAAAAAGGAGCCTTATAAAGCGGTTTTACACACTGCAGGTTTCAGTTTGAGTTAACGACACAACATAAGTTTTAGGAGAGAAAATGACTGATTACAACGCAATGGCGGATGAAGATTTCCGTAAAATGCTCAATGACTGGTTGGTTGAAAATTACCCCGACGAGCTGCGCTTCCCGGCCGAACGTATGCACTGGGATCAATGCGGCGACTGGTACATGACGTTGGCCAAAAAGGGTTGGCTGGCACCCGGTTGGCCCGTAGAGCATGGTGGCATGGGGCTCGATGCCAACAAATTGTTGATCTTAATGGAAGAGTTTGAAGGCTACGGTGTTGGCCGCACCCCGGATCAGGGTATGACCATGATCGGGCCACTGTTAATTCAATACGGCACTGACGAGCAGCGGGCACATTACTTGCCAAAGATTCTCAACGGTGAAAATATCTGGTGTCAGGGTTATTCCGAACCAGGTGCCGGCTCTGATCTGGCCAGCCTGCGCACTGCTGCTGTACGCGATGGCGATGAGTACATTGTCAACGGCCACAAAATCTGGACCACTCTGGCGATGGACGCCAACATGATCTTCACCTTGGTGCGTACGAATAAAGAGGGCAAAAAGCAGCAGGGTATTACCTTTTTGTTAATTCCCCTCGACAGCCCTGGAATTACCGTACGAGGCATCGATAACCTCGGTATGCATGATGAATTTGCCGAAGTGTTTTTCGACGATGTGCGTGTGCCCGTTGCTAACGTGGTGGGTAAAGAGAATGATGGCTGGACGATCGCCAAAGCTCTGCTGGGTCACGAGCGCATTTTTATCGGCAGCCCAAAAATGGCCTCCCTGGCAATGAACCGTCTCAAGGCGCTAGCCGAGAGCGCCAATATGTTTAACGACCCACTGTTTGTCGAGCGCTATACAGTCCTCAAGTTGGAAATTGAAGATCTTGCTGCGGCTTATAGACGTTTTGTCGAAGTACTTAAACGTGGCGGCAAAATTGGTGCTGAGGTGTCGATGTTGAAAATATGGAATACTGAGACACAGCAGCGCATTACGGATTTGATGCTCGACGTGGCGGGTGAAAACTGTGGGGTCTCGGATGCTATCCCCGCTGGCGACACAGCGGTTAGCGCACCAGGTGAATTTATTGGTGCTCGTCCGACGACTATTTATGGCGGCAGCAATCAGATTCAACGCAATATTTTGGCGAAAGCCGTATTGAAACTGCCCAGCTAATAGCGGGCAGCTTCCGGCGGGTGCAGCATTGCCCCGCCACTTTTCAATAGCTCACACTCTAAATAATAAGTAGGTAGCTAAAAATGGACGACCAGGCTTTTCGGTTACACGTTCGCGAGTGGCTTGAAGCAAACTTTCCTGAAGAGATGCGCTTTCCGCCCCGGCGTCTGAATTTTGATCAGGCCATGGGCTGGCATAAAACGCTCAACCAACAGGGGTGGGTGGCACCGGGTTGGCCGACTGAGTACGGCGGTATGGGTCTAAGTCCCTATCAGCAAATTATCTTCTCTGAAGAGCTCGACCGTGTGGGTGCTTTTATTATTCCCAGTTTTGGTGTCACCATGTTGGGGCCGCTGTTATTGGGTTATGGCACAGAGGAACAGCGTTCGGAATATCTGCCGAAGATTCTCTCGGGTGAACATATTTGGTGTCAGGGCTATTCCGAACCGGGTGCCGGTTCCGATCTTGCCAGCCTGCGTATGTCGGCTGAAATTGATGGCGATGACTACATCGTCAACGGCCAGAAAATTTGGACCACCATGGCGCAACAGGCCAATATGATTTTCCTGCTGGTGCGCACCGATAAAAAGGCGAAGAAGCAAAAAGGCATTAGCTTTTTACTGGTGCCGATGGACACTCCGGGCATCACCGTGCGGGAAATCGATAATATCGGTGGCTATTCTGAGTTTGCCGAAGTGTTTTTCGACGAAGTGCGGGTGCCCCGCAACAATATGGTCGGGGCTGTGAATCAAGGCTGGACGATGGCAAAAGCCCTGCTAGGTGCAGAGCGAATTTTACTCGGTAGCCCTAAGTTGGCGAAGTTTCCTTTGCAGCGTTTGCAGGCAATGGCCAACGAGTTTGGCTTATTTGATGACCCCGTGTTTAAAGCCCGTTTCACCCAGTTACACATGGAAATTGAAGACTCGGTGGCGGTTTATGTCCGTATGTTAGAAGTGCTGCGTCGCGGTGAACAACTGGGTCCAGAAATTTCTATTTTGAAGCTGGCGGTGACGGAGATGTTTCAGCGCGTGGCTGATTTAATACTCGATGCTTCTACTGAGTTCGCAGGCACTGAGTCCGTCATTCCGCTGTCGGATGGCACAGCCTATAAGCCAGTGAACACCTATTATCTGTCGCGACCCTCTACTATCTATGGCGGTAGTAGTCAGGTACAGCGCAATATTTTGGCAAAAGCGATTTTGAAATTGCCTGGCTAAAATGCTCACTGTAAGTGGTTTAGACGTGTTTAGCGGTTAAATGCTGCTGTGACCTCGCTGAGATCGCAGCAGCATAAAAACAACAAGTATTGATATTTTTGAGCGTTCATTGTCGGAAGTGCTTATTAACGAAAGCACTTAGTCAGATAGCCGAAAAGCTGTTAATCCCGGCGCTACTGGGCACGCTACTATCCAATCAATATGACGCTATCAAGCACGACAAATCAAAAAAGTGCGGGTGAAGACAAAAAAGGTGTTGCAAGGTTACGATATTTGATGAAGGCGATAAGCGCGGCTGACGCCAATAAAAAACTGATTAACAACCAGTTGCTTGGTGCCTTTCTCTGCCAGTTGAAATGCCAGTTAGGGTGCCAGTGCAGCAAAGCGTATAAATCGTGCTTGAATGACATATAAATACCCTCCGGGTCTGTTGGGTGGTGTTTCATAGCCTTAGGTTCAGTTTGCAGCACATTCAGAATAATAAAAATGAACGAAATGCCCAATGGTTTAGTCTTATACAGCGTAGTCTTACGAGTTATTCGAAGTTTACCTGGCTGTCCCAGCACGAAGTGTGAATGACACAAGTGATTCATCGCGGCATCAATTTTGAAGAGCGAACGCTCAGAGTGTTTCGTTGAACACTTAGTTCTGTTACTCGTGTGATTGGGGGCTCTGATGTCGATTTAATCGGGGTTGTCTTAGCGGTGTTGAGCTTCTGCCCTCTTAAGTTCTCGACAGCAGTGAACGTGCAATTTTTTACACATTCTACTCACCGTATGACCCACGTTTGTTACTTAAAAATGAGTGGTGATGGTCGTTGCATAACGAACAGAGCAGGTTGTCTTGCCAGTGGAGTGTAAGGGCTTGCAGTTTCTGAAGTCCCCTAGATTCAACACTGAAAAAGCGACTTAGAATAACCGGCTGGTAAGTATTGAATGCATAGTGAATTTTGTAGGCTTGCTGTTACTATAAAGCGACAACGCTTGTGCTGCGTTAAGGCGGTTTAATGGTTACAGGCACGATAATAAGTACTTTTCTCAAACAAGGTGCAGTATGGATCTGGATTTAATCGAGCAGGGCGGCCCTGTCGTTATTGTTTTAATCGGCCTCTCAGTGGTGGGTCTGAGTCTGGTTTTTTTAAAACTTTTTCATTATCGCCATTATTCAACGGGGAAATTGCGCAATATTGAAGGGGCGATTGATCTCTGGGTCGAGGGTGATAAGCAGCAGGCCTTGGAAAAGCTCAGTCATGATCGTGGGCCTTATGCTTCCATGCTTGGGCAAGGTATGAGCTGGCTCAATAAGAGTGACAAAGATCAAACTGTTGTTCGGGAAGAACTCAATCGTCGGGGCCAGCAAATTGTTTCCCGGGTGAACGGGATGAATGGCTTTATCGAGCAAATTGCTTATTTATCACCAATGCTCGGCTTGCTTGGCACGGTACTGGGTATGATTGATGTGTTTCGTGGTCTTGCCAATCAGGGCGGGGGCGGTGATACAGGTGCGCTGGCCGGTGGTATTTGGGAGGCACTGATGACCACCGCGGTGGGCCTGACCGTCGCTATTCCCTTTGCCTTGATTTACTACTTGCTCGATAGCCATGCCACGACCATTCGCCGCAGTATGGAGGACCAACTGACACGGCTGTTTACCATCAATCTCTACGACAAGTCTTAAGTGCCACTGTAAAGGGTCGCCGCGCTATGCATTTGCAGTCCCACCACCGTAAAGCTCTGCGCCGCATCAGCCTGACACCCTTGGCTGATTTGGTCTTTATCTTGCTGGTTTTCTTTATTCTGGAAACCAGTTTTGTGCAGTTTAGAGAGGTGGCTTTTAAGGTGCCTGAGGAACCCACAAAGACGAGCCATGCTGAGAATGAAAGTCTGAGTATCCAGGTTTTCCCCGGTGGCAAATTGTGGATAGACGGCAAATCGCTAGCGCTGGCAGAACTTACTCCGTGGTTGATTCACCAGCAATTGAGTGCAGAGACCCCCGTTATTCTTAAAGCCGAAGACAGCGTGCCCCTGCAAACTTTAGTAGAGGCGATGGATCTATTGCGCGCCCAGTCGTTGTCCCGTGTACAAATTCAGACACTGGGAGATTAGTCATGTTTGATCTCGGTAGTGAGCACGATAAAAAGAAGCAGTCCGACGACAATATGTTGCCCGTGATTAACATGACGTTTTTACTGCTGCTGTTTTTTATTGTCGTCGGCAATTTTAGCGAAACCTATATGAAGGAGCTTGCACCTCCTGAATCCAGTAGCGAGGTGTTGACCGAAAAAGCGGAAGAGCTGGCGTTAACGGCCGATGGCAAACTGTGGTGGCGGGGCGAAACGACAACAGTGTCAAACTGGGCGAGCCAAATACAGGCCGAAGGGCAGCCCGTCCCGGTGCGCGTCAGCTTGCGGGCTGATGGTCAAACTCCTGCCTCTACTATCATTCCTTTGATTGACGAATTACGTCTGCTGAATATTAAACGGGTGGCGCTGATCACCGTGAATAAGTCCGGTACGCTGTAGTGACGCGATGGTTTGGTCGCCTTAAAACGTTGGCTTTGTGGCTGATATTGTTGCTGGTTTCTCTAGCGATTCATGTCCTATTGACCTGGCAGGCGTCGCTACACATTGTTAGCCCTGAGCCAGCGCCTGTGGAAGGTGTTGAAGACATCGAAATTATGCTCGACATCAGCGAGCCAGAAGAAGAAAAAGAAGAGCTGGTGTTTGAAGAAGCCATTGAATTTGAACCGCCACCGGTACTGGTCGCTAGCTCGGCGCTGACGCCACCCCCACCCGAGGTCAATTTGGCGATGGAGGCAGCAGCTGGCGGGCAAAGCGCCAGCGGTTTTTCCGCGCCTCTTTTATCAAACACGGTGGCGACCGACGGTGCAGGTTTGGCCGGTTTTGGCACGGGCGTTGGTACGGGTTTAAGTCAGTCGGCCAACCAGTTTGCCGCCTATGTGCAGGGTTTGCGCGAGACCGGTCTTGACGTGGTGTTTGTGGTCGACGCCACCGGGTCCATGCACTGGGTGATCGAAGAAGTACAGACGCGCATTGTCGATATCGTCGACGTCATTCGCACCCTCGTTCCCGTGTCTCGTTTTGGCGTGGTGGCCTATCGGGATGTGGGTAGCCCCTCTTATGTCACCAAGCATCAAACCTTAACGTTTAGTCTCAATAAACTGAGCAGCTTTTTAAATCAGCTAAAGGCTGAGGGTGGCGGTGATATACAGGAGGCCGTTTACGAAGGTATGCGTGTTGCCACTGAAAAAAGTGGTTGGCGAATGGGGGCAAAAAAGGTGATTGTACTGATTGGTGATGCTCCCCCACACCAGGATACCTTCAAACGGCTTTTAGCGGTTAATCGTGAATTTGCCAGTGGCCACGGCCAAATATCGACCCTTGATGTTAGTCATCATGCCAACCCGGCGGTACTCGAAGCAAAGCTGGGGCGTCCGGTGAATCGCGTTTTTTATACCGATACGCCGATGCTCGACTATCAGTTAATGGCGGAGGCTGGAGGTGGTGTGGCGGCGACCCTTGATGGTGATGTCCACATTACCCGACAACTGGTGTCACTCATTATGGGCGGCCAGTTTGCCCGTGAAATGGCCTTGCTACTGGAGGGCTTTTAATGGGCTTGCCCGCTAGCGCTGTGCGATTCATTCGCTATGGATTACTGAATTGTATACTGCTTGTTTTGTTGTGGCCGGCAACTATCCTGGCAGAAAAAGCAGAAGGTGGACTAGAGACCTTACTGGCACAATCTAGTGCTGTGGCGACACAAGCGCAAAGCAAAGCTTTGCTCGATAAAATTCATCAGCATCTCGCCAAAGACCTGAGCCGTCTCGATACCCAGGCTTTTGTTAGCGCCGCTGATGCCTACGGTAATTTGGTGTCCGCAGCGCAAGAGCGGGGCGCCAGTCAGGCCGACTTTGACTATTTATTACGGCGTGGTGAAGGTTTTTTTAAACGTTGTCGAGCCAAGGTTCGAGATCTTGAACAGGCCACGGGTGACCGGGAAGCGGCTCTGGAGAAGCTCTATCGCTCCGACCTTTGGCACGATATTAATTACGCCCTGTCGGCGTTTAATTATTGGCAGGCCTGGAGCAAATTGGGTCTGGCACAGACTTATCAGGGCCAACGCGAGCAGGTAAGTTGGCTGACCAAGGCCGAACACGGGTTTCAAAGCTCGTCGGTGCGCATTCTCTATCCAGGTATTGTTTATGGCAGTTGGCTGGGCATGGCCTATGTCGCCCAGGCAAAGGGTGATGATGAGCTGGCCGAGCAGCGTTTTCGCCGTTTGGTGCTGGCTTTGGCAGACGATAGGGACAACCCGGCGCGAGTGCGCGCTGAAACAGAATTGACCCTATTGGCCATTCGTAAAGGTGAGCTGTCCAGCATGCCAGCGATGCCGGAGGAGCCTCTGACGCCGACGACGGCGCGCGTTTCTCAGGAACAGGCCTTTATGCTTCTGCAACGCCAACGGGATAGTCAAAGCGGTGCTATTGAAGCAGCAGTGCGTTTGAAACGGATGATTGAGCAGGGTTATTTGAACGATGCACTGCTGAATCGCATCATGTCGTTTCGCGATGAAATTGCCGGTTACGATATTGGCCTTTTAACCCTCTACGTCGATAGCGAATACGCCTACGCCTGGCAACAGTACGATACCGCCGTGCTGAAATACCAGCAGTTTCGTCGCCAGGGTGGTCTTGAGCTGGGTGTCAATGTTCGCGTTCTGCAATACCATTACGCGGTTGCACTATTTAAAATACAAATGGCGCGAGAAGCGTTACAGGAAGTGGAAAACCTGCAGCGTCAAACCGACTTGCCCCAGCCGGTGGCTCAGGCCCTGCCTAAATTCAAGTTTCTCGTTGCCCAGGCACTTTATCAACGCCGTGATAACGCGACTAACCGTCAGCGGGTTCTGGCCGCAGCAGACTATTTTCTGCGCGTGAATCCGAATGATGACGATGCGGGTAGTGCGCATTTATTGATCGCTCAATTGAGTGACGATCCGCAAAAGGCAAAACGTCATTTAAAAGCCGCAAAAAAGCATAAAAAATTAAAGGGCAGTATTGCTCTGACGCAAATTCAGCGTGCTGTGAATGCTTTTAATCGGGCGGTGGTGAATGGAGATCTTGGCAGCCAACGGGATGAGGCTGAAAAGGTACTATCAGCATTGGCTGATTTACCCCGAGCGAAACGTAAAGAGCCCTGGTTTAAAGCGGTTTCACTGCAAATGCGGTCAGTCTTAGGTGAAAGAGGGGGTGAAGATCTTAAAAAAATATTGGCTGCTATTGATAAAATGTACGTCGCTGAGAAAGCTAAGCCCGATGACAAAAAGCATGCGCTCGACCAGCGTGTGCGGCGGGTTTTGTTTTGGACTCAGCTGCGGGCCCTCGCCCAATATCAGCAGGGTAAAGGCTTATCGGCATTTATCGCGGCACTGGCTAAGCAGCCCGCTAATGCGATGGCGCAAAAAGAGGTCTACCAGTTTTTATTGGCGCAAGAACAGCAGGGAAGCTACGCTCAGGTATTAGCGCTGGGCGATGTCTTTTACCCCGCTCTTGCCGGCCAGCCTCAGGATCAGCGGCAACTGCGTTTACTGCAAATACGCGCCGCCAATGCGCTTGGCGAGAGAGAACGGGCCTATGCGATTGCTCAGCAATTGATCGCCGATTTTCCCGACTCTGGCAATGCCTGGATGGCCTACGCTGAAAGCGCCGAGCAATTACAACGTTGGTTTGAGGCCGAGCGAGCCTGGGCGAAAATCACCCGAGGTCAGGTGGAAGGTTCGCCGCGCTGGCGTGAGGCCATGGCGCGGCGCAGCCTGGCGCTCATTGCACAATATAATACAGAGAGCCAGCAGGCTGAAAAAGACACAGCGGCATTGTGCAAGGTTTTGCATAAATCTGGGCTGTACCGCCATTTGATGAGTCGTGTTGAACAGACTGAACTGGATAAACGGAAGAACAAATGGGCTTGCGAACAACAATAATAAGGAATAGTGATGCGAATTCGTAAATATGACCTGAATTTTGGGCGCCGTCATTTTCTCGGCCAGCTGAGTAAAGGTGTCTTGGCAACGGGCGTGTTATCGCCACTGTGGCAGGCCATTGCCGATACCGGCGATATCAGTGGTGTCTACCCCGACGAGTTAATGTCTATAGAGGGTTATACCCAAGGCAAAATCAGCACGGGGGATATGATTACTGCCGACAATGTTGAGCATGTTAAGGACTTGCTAGACCCCATCCGTTATACCCAAATTGCACAAATGGGTCGACAAATGCGCATGATCGACACCACAACCGATATCATGAAACTCAGCGCCTGGGAGTATAACGAGGCGACATTGCGCAATTACGGAAAGGCCATGTTTGACGCCAACGGGAATGTGGTCACCAAAGAGGGAAAGCCGTGGATTGGCGGCAACCCCTTCCCCAATCCAACGACAGCGCTTGAAGTGTTCGCCGGTTTGACTCTGAGCTGGGGCCGTCACGATGCCTCGTTTTATGCGATCAAAGAGCAGGATGTTGGGCCCAGCGGCGATATTGAATACAACTATGAACTGGGCTGGGCTGAAATGTCACCCGTCGCACGAACGGTACTCGAACCCAAGCCCTACTGGCCCGGTCACGAAGATAAACTGCGCTATCAGTCAGTATTTTTTGTCAGCCCGAATGACATTGCGGGCACGTCCTTCTTGAATGTCTGGCACTACGACCAGCGTCGCTTTCCCGACTTGAGCGGCTACCTGCCGGCTTTTAAACGGGTACGACGCTTTCCCACTAACCAACGTTTTGAGCCGATGATTCCTGGCTCAACGCTTTATCTCTCCGATGCCTGGACGGCGGGGGATCCCTTCCTGACCTGGGGGAATTACAAAGTGGTAGGCCGGGGTCCAACACTCGCCGCTATTTCACGCAGCTGGAATTCACAACATGAAAACTGGGAGGGCAGCACCCACGGTGGTCCTAAGGGCAATACATTTTGGGATATGGATGTTGAGCTGATACCCGAAGCGATAGTGGTGGAAGCTGAGCCGATTAAATTTCCACGCGCGCCAATCAGTAAAAAGCGTGTCTGGTTCGATGCCCGCACATTGTTGCCGCTGGCCATGGTTTCCTACGACCGTCGGGGCGAAATATTCCGCTCGTTTGATGGTGCTGCATCGCTTTATACCGATGGCGAAAACACCGTCTATGATGGTAAGCATCCCTATGCTTCGTGGACGCGCGTGCACGCCCACAATATTCAAGTGAATCGCATGGCCAGGTTGGCCCAGGTTAAAGAGATTTCGTCTGGGTATAAAACCAGTGTCAATGAAGCTGATCTTTATGAACGGTTTTTAACGCAGTCTGCGATTCGGCGTTTGGGTCGCTAAAGAAGGTCTTTATTAGCAGCCCCATTTTTTTCGTTACAGTAGTACCCCAATTGATCATTACTTTAAGGAACCCCGATGTTGTCTCGAATAGCTTATACCGCGCTCTCCACTTTTCTACTGACTTACTTGATGACGTCTTGTTCGGTCACCACGGCGCCAACAGATGCTAGCTCATTGACGACGGAACAAACTACGGATGCCTCTTCTGATCTGACATCGAAGATCAGCGAAGATGATGACGATGAAGCCGTTAATGTGAGCGAAAAAGACATTGAACAGTTTGTAAGCGATAACTTCTCTCGATTGCGCGCTGACATATCCGTTGGGCAAGGCGAACATTTAACGACCCTGGCACTTTTGATGTCTGTTGCTGAAACTGATAAAGAAAAATTTTACACACTCTGTCAAAATAAATTCTCGTCGATTTTCCCCTCACCAAAAATATCGGGAAAAGAGGTTGTTGCTAATTTAAGACAGGAGCTCGTAGGCGAAAATAGTTGATGTCTTTTACCTTCCACGATTCCGTTTATTGTTGATGCTATTTTATTGACACAATAGTTGTTAAATCTGGCGCTGTTAATTAAACCCGTTTCCATCCTATTGCTGCTCGTCGCTCTGTGTCCGCTTGCGGGTCATGCCAAAGGGCAAGACGTAATAAGTATAAAAAGCTCAGTGCTAGATCAGCTTGTTCAAAAGGCTAGATCTCAGCAAATCTGGCGCTTACCGACCTGGAAAGCGCTGTTGCATGTGTCACCTTCTTTGTTGGGGCCACAAAAAGTCAGTCGAGTTGATGCGACCTCCTTTTTTCTGTCAAAACAAGGCAAGCAATCTCCTCAGGCTGAACTTGAAGCCACTTTAGCGTTTCTTCTATCGACGGAAGCGGATATTAATAGCGAGGAGGCCGTGGCTTGTCGATTTCCGGCTAGGCGAATTTGGTTGAAAAAGGTTCTGGAAATTGCAAACGACATACTGCCTGAATATCGCTGTCGTCATTTGAATAATTGGCTGCGGCATTTAGATGCCGATGGCTTGACATTGGTTTTTCCCGTTTCGGTATTAAACAGCCCCGCCTCAATGTTTGGCCACACGTTTCTACGTGTAGATCGCCAGCCAGGAAAAAATACCGATTTACTCGCCTCGACCATTAATTTTGCTGCTCATGCCGAGGGAGATAGAGGCTTCGGCTTTGCCTTTAATGGTGTGTTTGGTGGTTACCCAGGCAGGTTTTCATTGGCGCCTTACCATGAGCGGGTTAAGGCTTACAGCGATATCGAGAACCGTGATATATGGGAATATGAATTGAACTATAGTCGCGAAGAAGTTCATTTTATTTTGCTCCATCTTTGGGAATTGTTGCCGAACTTTTTTGATTATTATTTTATTGACGAGAATTGTTCTTACCAGCTCTTGGCCTTGCTTGATGTTGCGAGACCGAATTTGGCGTTGAGTCATAATTTCTTTTGGGGTGCGGCACCCGCTGACACTGTTCGGGCAATAACTCGTGTGCCAGACCTGGTCAGTCAGGTGCATTATCGGCCCTCGCTACGGGAATCAATTAATTGGCGCACAAAGTCTTTGGACTTTGCTGAGCAAGAAATGGCCAAGTCTTTGGCGCTGGGTCAGCTCACCCTGCGAGCGACAAATTTTCTCAATAGAACGCCAAAATCACAGGCTCAGATTCTTGAGTTGGCGTCAGATTATCTTGCTTACCGGGAGGCAAGCTCGATAAAGTCAGCAGGCTTTTTTTCTATTGCGGACGACTCTCGAATGCGGGCAGGACAACGTGACGAAGCTTTAAAACGCCAGCATCAATTGTTAACAGCGCGAAGCGAAATGGGGCTTACCTTGCCACTACAGGCTATTGCCCCGCCAGCTTATCGCCCGGATGAAGGGCACCGTAGCCGCCGCGTGGGCGTGCGTTATGGTCGAGAAGAAGCAGAAACATACATGCAGTTCGATGTCCGCTGGGCCTACCACGATCAATATGACCCTGATAACGGCTTTGTACAAGGCGCCCAGTTGATATTTTTACAGCCCTCGCTGCGTTATTATTTGAGTGAAAATAATTGGCAGTTTGAAGCCATTGATTTTGTCGATATTACATCAGCGCCAGTACGTAACTATTTTATTCGGCCTTTTTCCTGGCGGGCATCGGCCTCTTTAGCACGTTATGGCTTTGGGGAAGGTGATAGGCCATTGATGGGTGACTTCGGTTTATCCGCCGGGCTGAGTTACGCCTTAAGTCGGCAGGTATCGGCATCGTTTTATATCGATACACAGTTACTTGTTGGTGATAAGTTTGATGATAATGTTGGCGTAGGCCTGGGTGCCAGCACAGAAATTATCTATACCCTGACGAAGCAATGGAAGGCGGGTTTACACGCTGAACTGATGCAGTATGTCGATGGAGTCACTCAAACGGGCTATGGGTTTGGTGGCAAGCTTCGGTTCAGCCAAAATAAAGATCGCGCGCTTTTGTTTGAGCTTTCTGAAAACAGAGAATTTGCAGGTGCATTTTCTAAGGTTCAGCTCTCCTGGCAATACTATTTTTGAGTGGCGTTTAAGTTGTCTTGACTCTTCAGAACCGCAACATAGATTGGCTTAATTGAATGTCGTTTTATACGGGCCAACATAATCAGCCTGCGGGTCCGGGTTCCTATGGTTTTCAGCAAGGTCTATAGGCTGGCGCCACTTATCATTGAGACGACGGGTTCTTCTCACTTTCTGGGTACTCAGTGCGATAGATTGACAGCGTGCGATAGATTGACGTCTGCTGATGCTGAACAGTGGCTGTCGACAAGGCTTTAGTCAGCCAGTTTGTCCAGGGCTGCACGCGCTTCTGGCATTAAATTGGCACCTCCTGCGGCAATATACTCAGCGATTTGTTGCTTCATTAACGGCGACCAAAATTTATCAATATGCCCAGCAGTACTTTCTATACGGGCCTCAGTGGTAGCGGCGGGAATATTCTGCACAATTTGATTGGCCATTTTTACCAAATGTTCACTGCTGTTTTCAGACACGAGTGTTTTCTTCCTGTGTAAAATGTCTAAGCGTCAATGCGCTGGGGATGGGTATAGACCATATGGCGACCCGTGCGGGCAAAACCGAGCAGTGTGATATTCACCTGTTCGGCTAAACGCACAGCAAGACTGGTGGGTGCCGATACAGCGACGAGCATGCCGATACCCATCATTGCGGTTTTTAAAACCAGTTCATAACTGGCGCGGCTGGAAATTAGAACAAAACGATCGTTTATTGTTGAATCTGTTTGCTTGCGCACCGCGCCATACAGTTTATCCAGTGCGTTGTGGCGGCCGACGTCTTCTCGCAATAATTCGATATGCCCATTGGGGTCACACAGAGCTGCACCGTGCACGGCGCCGGTAATGGCTTGCAATGGCTGTTGGCTTTCCAGCTGAGCTACCGCCGTTTCAATGGCTTTGTGGCTATAGGCCCGGTGAGTAGTCACAGGCGCAGGCTGGCGAATGGCTTGTTCGAGAGACTCCGCACCACACAAGCCGCAACCGGTACGGCCGGTCATATTGCGTCGTGCCGTTTTTAAACGAGCGAAGCGTTCGTTGCTGATGGTCATTGCCACCTCAATGCCGTTGTCGAGGCTGCGTGTATTCAGATCGTAAAGCTGCTGCGGGTTTTCGATAATGCCTTCAGTCAGACTAAAACCCAGAGCGAAATCTTCAAGGTGATTGGGGGTAGCCATCATTACAACATGTGATATGCCGTTGTAGACCAAGGCCACAGCAACCTCCTCCACCAATTGGTCGAGTACGGGGCGACTGGCACCATTGCGCCAGTCGCTTGCGCTAAAGGACGAGCTAACGGGGGGCGTCAGCTCGTCATTGCTAACCTGGGATGCGACTGTTTTCATCCCGCCGCCGTATTTTTTTCAACAGGGCCTGCTGCTGTTCATTAAATGCCTGCTGGCGTTCCTGCCATGCAGAAGGAGCTGTCACTTTACTGATCTGCACCGCTGTTACCTTGTACTCGGGGCAGTTGGTGGCCCAGTCGGAATTATCCGTGGTGATGACATTAGAACCGGATCCAGGAAAGTGGAAGGTGGTGTAAACCACACCGGGTTGCACGCTGTCACTGACTTTGGCACGTAATACCGTATCGCCTACGCGGCTTTTAATGCCCGCCCAGTCGCCATCGGTAATGCCGCGTTCTTCGGCGTCGTGGGGGTGGAGTTCAATAACATCTTCACTGTGCCAGCGATTGTTTTCAGTGCGTCGGGTTTGTGCTCCGACATTGTACTGAGTGAGTATGCGCCCAGTGGTTAATAACAGTGGAAATTTGCGGTTGGCGCGTTCGTCAGTAGGGACATATTCGGTGACGGCAAAGAAACCTTTGCCACGCACAAATTCATTGATGTGCATGGTCGGTGTGCCGTCAGGTGCCTCGTCGTTACAGGGCCACTGAATACTGCCATCGTTGTCGAGTTTGTCGTAGTCAACGCCATGAAAGGTGGGCATTAAACGAGCGATTTCGTCCATGATTTCTCGGGGGTGGTCGTAGTGCATATCCACACCCAAAGCCTTGGCAAAACCGAGCGTTGCCTCCCAGTCGGCTAAACCCGCTTTGGGGGGCATGGCCTGGCGAACAGGCGAAATGCGGCGCTCGGCATTAGTAAAGGTACCGTCTTTCTCCAGAAAGGATGAGCCGGGAAAGAACACATGGGCAAATTTGGCCGTTTCGTTGAGGAAAAGGTCTTGCACGACCAGGCATTCCAATGACGAGAGTGCAGACTCGACGTGATGCGTATTGGGGTCTGACTGGGCGATATCTTCGCCGTGGCAGTACAGGCCTTTAAACTCGCCATCGATGGCGGCGTCAAACATATTGGGGATACGTAGACCGGGCTCGGGGTCGAGGCCGACCTGCCAGTCACGCTCAAAAAGCGAGCGGGTGTCACCATCGGAAATGTGACGATAGCCCGGCAACTCGTGGGGGAAGGAACCCATATCACAGGAGCCCTGTACATTGTTCTGGCCGCGCATGGGGTTAACGCCAACGCCCTCACGGCCGATATTGCCAGTGAGCATGGCTAGATTAGCGATGCCCATGACAGCGGTCGAGCCCTGACTGTGCTCAGTAACGCCCAGGCCGTAATAAATAGCGGCATTGCCACCAGTGGCGAAGAGTCGAGCAGCAGCACGAATATCGGCGGCTGGGATGCCGGTGATGCTCTCCGTTGCTTCGGGCGCGTGTTTGCTGTCACTGATAAAGGCACGCCACTGTTCAAAGGCTGGGGTTTCACAGCGTTCGGCAATAAACGCGCTAGCTTCTAAGCCTTCATCAATAATGACGTGGGCCATCGCATTGATAAAAGCGACATTAGTGCCGGGCCTTACCGGTAGATGATAGTCGGCTTTAATGTGGGGAGCGCCGACCAGTTCAATTTTGCGCGGGTCGACGACAATCAGCTTGGCACCTTCGCGCAGGCGTTTTTTCAACCGCGAGCCAAATACCGGGTGGGCGTCGGTGGGATTGGAGCCCATTACCATGACCACGTCAGTTTGCGCGACGGAGGCAAAAGACTGGGTACCAGCGGATTCTCCCAGGGTGGTTTTCAAACCATAGCCGGTGGGTGAGTGGCAAACCCGGGCACAGGTGTCGATATTGTTATTGCCAAAACCAGCTCGCACCAGTTTTTGCACCAACCAGACTTCTTCGTTGGTACAACGTGAAGAGCTGATGGCTCCAATACTGTTATTACCGTGTTTTTTCTGAATGCTGCGCATACGCTCGGCGGCAAAGCGAAAGGCTTCGTCCCAGCTGACTTCGCGCCATTCGTCTTCAATGCTATCGCGCACCATGGGCGAGGTAATACGGTCCTGGTGGGTGGCATAACCAAAGGCAAAGCGGCCCTTCACGCAGGCGTGGCCCTCGTTGGCCTTGCCGTCTTTCCAGGGGGTCATGTTGACCACGGTATTGCCGCGCATCTCGGCTTTGAAGGAGCAGCCAACGCCACAGTAGGCGCAGGTGGTGATAACGCTGTGCTCGGGCTGGCCAAGTTTAATAATGGTGTTCTCGGTCAGTGTTGCGGTCGGACAGGCAGAGACACAGGCACCGCAGGAGACGCAGTCAGAGTCCATAAAGCTCTCTTTTTGCCCGGGGCTGACCGTCGACTCAAAACCACGACCGTCGATAGTCAGCGCAAAGGTGCCCTGGGTTTCTTCACAGGCGCGTACACAGCGTGAGCAGACGATGCATTTTGAGGCATCAAAGGTGAAATAGGGGTTGGATTCATCTTTCTCGGCGTCGAGGTGGTTATTGCCTTCATAGCCGTAGCGCACTTCGCGCAAACCCACTTGTCCGGCAGTGTCCTGTAATTCACAGTTGCCATTGGTGGGGCAGGTGAGGCAGTCGAGGGGGTGGTCGGAGATATACAGCTCCATGACATTGCGCCGCAGATCGGCGACTTTTTCGGTTTGTGTATTCACCACCATGCCGTTTTCTGCCGGCGTAGTACACGAGGCCGGATAGCCCTTGCGACCCTCGATTTCGACCATACACATACGGCAGGAACCAAAGACTTCGAGACTGTCAGTCGCACAAAGCTTGGGTACTTTGATGCCAGCTTCGGCGGCGGCGCGCATGACCGAGGTGCCCGCGGGCACTGAGACGGCAACGCCGTCGATATTCAGAGTGACGGTTTCTTTTGAAAGGCTGGCCGGGGTGCCGTAGTCCTTTTGCGGTTCGTAGAATTGCAACATAGCGTTTTTCCTCTGGGTGGGTTTAGCAGTGCTCAGTCAGTGAGCCGGCTAGCCACCGAAGTCTTCGGGAAAGTGTTTAATGGCGCTGCGCACAGGGAAGGGGGTTAAGCCACCCATGGCGCACAGTGAACCAAATTCCATCGTTTCACACAGGTCTTCCAGTAATATTAGATTGTCATCGCGCTGTTCGCCTGCGCGAATTTTGTCAATCACCTCGACCCCTCGAGTGGAGCCAACCCGGCAGGGGGTGCACTTGCCGCAAGACTCCACTACGCAGAACTCCATGGCAAAGCGCGCCTGTTCGAGCATATCGGCGCTATCGTCAAACACCACTACACCGCCGTGGCCGAGCATGGCGCTGGCGGCGGCAAAGCTTTCGTAATCGAGGCTGATATCCAGCGCCGACTCGGGTAGATAGGCACCGAGAGGGCCGCCAACCTGTACCGCTTTAATCGCCTTACCGCTGAGTGTGCCGTCGCCAAAGTCTTCGAGCAAGCTGCGCAGGGTGCTGCCAAAGGCCAGCTCAACGATGCCGCCGCGTTTGATATTGCCCGCCAACTGCATGGGAAGTGTACCGGTGGAGCGGCCAACGCCGAGGCTTTTATAGTGAGCCGCGCCCTTCTCAAAAATGCTCGATACCGAGGCCAGAGTGAGTACGTTATTAATAACGGTGGGTTGACCAAAGAGACCGACAATGGCGGGCAGCGGTGGTTTGGCACGCACCATGCCGCGCTTGCCCTCAAGGCTGTCGAGCAGGGATGTTTCCTCACCGCAAATATAGGCACCGGCACCCAGGCGCACTTCTAAGTCAAAGTGCTTGCCACTACCGGCAATATTGTCGCCCAAATAGCCCGCTGCGTAAGCATTGGCCAGTGCTGCTTGTAATACGGCATGGGCCTTGGGATATTCCGAGCGCAAATAGATGTAACCCTGTGTGGCACCGACTGCCAGCCCGGCAATTGTCATGCCCTCTATTAACTGTAGGGGATCGGCCTCCATTAACAAGCGGTCGGCAAAGGTACCCGAATCGCCCTCATCGGCGTTGCAGACAATGTATTTTTGCTGGGGCGGGGTATCGTGCACGGTTTGCCATTTAATACCAGCGGGGAAAGCCGCTCCACCGCGACCACGCAGGCCAGATTCTTTGACCTCATCGACAATGGCCTGGGGCTGCATGGCTAAGGCGCGTGTCAGACCGGCATAGCCACCGTGGGCTGTATAGTCGTCGACACTGAGGGGGTCGATAATACCGGCGCGGGCAAAATTGATTCGCTGCTGGTTTTTTAAATAGGGGATCTCTTCGGTCAGGCCCAAAGCGAGATGGCCGTCTTTACCTTCTAGAAAACCAGCGTCAAACAGGGCGCTAACGTCTGCAGCATTAACGGGCCCATAAGCAACGCGGCCTTTGTCTGTGGCCACCTCAACCAGAGTTTCGAGCCAGAACAGTCCGCGGGAACCGTTGCGCACAAGATTGAGCGCCAGGTTGCGTTTGGCGGCTTCGGCCT
Source organism: uncultured Gammaproteobacteria bacterium (assembly GCA_913058345.1). Taxonomy (GTDB): domain Bacteria; phylum Pseudomonadota; class Gammaproteobacteria; order Pseudomonadales; family Porticoccaceae; genus Reddybacter. The sequence goes on along the minus strand of CAJXQR010000004.1, from coordinate 191,745 downwards.
TGATTGCCTCGGCTACGGCATCGGCACCCAGGGCGCAGGCAGTGGTATCACGGGGTACATAAACAGTTATCATTGTTTTTTCTCCAGTCCGCTAATCAGCGTATCGAAGCGCTCGGGCGTCACACGGGCATGTACTTCGTCACCAATTTGCACCGATGGCCCACAGGCACAATTGCCCAGGCAGTAAACCGGTTCAAGACTCACGGTACCATCGGCTGTTGTGCAGCCCAGTTCGGTGGATAATTTACGGGTTGCATGCTGCTCAAGTTCACGGGCGCCGACCGCCTGGCAGGCCTCGGCGCGACAAATTTGCACGGTGTGTTGGCCCATGGGCTCGCTGTGAAAGTGATGGTAAAAGCTAATGACCCCGTGTACCTCGGCGCGCGACAGGCTTAGGGCTGTTGCGATGGAGGGTACGGATTCGGCGGGCACGTAGCCCACCGTGTGCTGAATTTCATGGAGTATTGGCAGCAGCGCGCCGGGTAAATCTTTGAGACGATCAATAATTGTGTCAATCGCCGGGTTATCGCTTGCTGGGCTCATGGCTCAACTCCCGTAGAGTGTTGTTGCATTGATATTGTTAGTATTGGGTCAGTTGCTTACACATTCCTGAATGTAAACAAGAATGTAAACAAAATGACAAATTATAAAGCAAAGTGAAGATGATTTCTCACAATGCCACCGAGCTTGCCAGCGCCAATAGCCTTTCGGGTTTAAGCAATGGCTGTTGTCCTGTCTGAGAGTCCTGCTATGATCGCGACCATGGACTGGAAAATATTCACGACAATATTTGCGACCGTACTCATTGCTGAGCTGGGCGACAAAACACAATTGGCAACGATGCTTTTTGCCGCTGACAAAGAGGTTAATAAGCTGACTGTTTTCTTTGCGGCATCGCTGGCGCTGGTTGTTGCCTCGGCGCTGGGTGTGCTCGCGGGCACCTTTTTGGCAGCGTATATTAACGAAAAAACATTAGCTTATATCGCTGGTACTGGCTTTATAGTGATCGGTGCCTACACTTTGTATCAGGCTTAACATCTTATAGCAGGCTTAAGGCCTCTCGCTTTATGCCATGGTAATAATGGCAATGTTTAAAAGGTACTTTTAAGTAACAATAAGACAACAGTGGGTGCTGAATTTGAACCGACGAAAGTGCCAGCAAGGCATTACGCGATGAAAAGTCAGGTTAAATTTTGGCAGCGTTACGACGACTGGCGCGAAGCAGAACGGGCCTGGGATGAGCGGGCAGAAAAACTCGCGGCCGATTCGCCCTTGAAAACCTTTAGAAAAAACCCTCGGTTGCCCGGCATTCGCCGTAAGAGCCGTAAAAACCTCAGCTGGAAAACGCTCTCCTATCTCCATCATCATGACTATAGCGGTAAACTGGGCCGCTACTTTTGGCAGCGACCTCTCAAACACGGCTGGGGTTTGTTTGTCGCCCTCTTAAAACGCAAGAGTTACCGTCGCGATGGTGATTTTTTTCTCTACGGTTTAAAAAATCTGACAGAATTTGAAACCCAACTCGATGCCCTCGATTCCGTGCTGGTGGTCGGCTTTTCCTACTGCCACAAACCCTTTGAATGCCCGGCTGGTCGCTTCACCGATGCCTGCATTCATGATGCCGGCGACCCGGTGTGCGGCCAGTGCTTTATTGGCAAATGTGTGCACAGCCTGCCTGACACCCAAGTGGTGCCGTTATTTATTACCACCGTGCATTATATTGGCGAAAAAATGATCGAGGCCCAGCAAAACTGGTCCGACCACACAGTGGTTTTTATGATAACGGCCTGTGAGCTGACCTTGGAAATGTTTGGGAAAATTGGCGTCGCCATCGACCTGCAAGGTATAGGTGTACGCCTCGACGGACAAATCTGCAACACCATGAAAGCCTTTGAAGCCTCTGAAATGGGTATTAAACCCGGCATGGCCATTGTCGAGGGTGAAACACAGGGGCGGATGATGGCGCTGTTCCGCCAATTCTCAGCAGTGTCAAGGAAGGAGTCGCCGGCCTGTTCTCAGGGTGTTGGCATTGCCAGGGGTGATAATATTATTGCGAGTGATAGGGGATATCAGTGAGTGCTTGACATTGATCTTCCCCCGATGCCCCTGGCCATCCTGGTTAAATTTAAAAGGTCTATTTTTTCTTTGTTATTAATCACAACGGTACATACCACAAATTTTATGACCATCAGGGTCTAAGAAATAGCATAAGTGTTTTTTCCCTGTTGAGTTGTCGCGAAAACCTGGTAGATCTTCAATGCTAGTTGCCCCATTTTCTACAGCAACATCATGGAATTTTTTTACTTGTTCTGGTGAGTCACAGGCAAAGCCAATAGTGGAGCCGTTGGCTATACTTGCTGGTTTATTATTAATAGGTTCGGTAACGCAGAAGGTAGAACCCTTATTAATGTAGAAAAGACGTGTCTGACCAGTATCATTGATATTAACTACGGCCTCTCCAGTACCAAAAACGCCAAGGACGATATTATAAAAGCGCTTTGATCTCTCGATATCATTTGAACCGATCATTATATGGCTAAACATTTCACTATCTCCTTCTAGATTTTATAAGGCAGAAGAATTTGTCGTCTACCGAATTGAGGTCTTGAAAATCGAAATATTTGTGTGGGCGCCTAGCGCCTAGTTCACCGGGAAAATGCGAGCGCAGCGAGTATTTTTTCCGGTGCAGCTACTTGTAGTGTGGTACATACTAGCTTTCACTCGAAGATTCAACTATTCCAATGCCATGAGTTTCTGGACATAAGTGATCTGCTATTCCATGCAGTAGTATACTAAGCCTCGATTGGTTGGCATGTACCATTGCCATATCTATATTGCTGTGACCATATCCGGAGCGGTATTTATCTGCTTCTTCATGTAGTTCAGAAGCTGCTCTTGAACGGATATCGAAATTAGAGGCATCATCCTTGGAAATATATGTATCAATATCAGTGAACAGCTTCTCATCTGGCAATTCAAGGATTAGATTCAAGCATGCCAAGCCACAACAAGCTGATTCTAAGGATGCCCAACCAGTCTGATATTTACCGGCCTTACGTGTCCAGCTAAGAAGTAAGCTTCGAATTTCAAGTGCTTCGATATCACAACCACGTTTATGTGCATCTACTGCGGATTCGAAGATATTATCTGCGATACGGTACGTTTCTATATATTTTATTGTTTCTTCATCATCAGGAACCCAAGAGAAAACACTAATCAACCAAATGGCCGATTTTCTTAGTTTGTCTCTATGATGAACATCGCAAACATCCGAACAAGAAACAGCGAGGAGTAATTTTGTGATGTGTACTATCCAGTGGATTAAGTCCAACGTAAGCTGGGATCTTTTCTCAATAGCCAGCAATAATAATTCTTTTTCAGTTTGATATAACCTATCTCCCCACTTTTCTATATGGCTAACAACTCGCTGTGCTGCCTCATCACCGGGTTCTGCATTGGATAAAGCATTTGCTAGGTCCGTAAACCATGCTATTAATGTATCGTTGCTGGTTCCATAGTAAGGTGCTAGGCTTTTGTTATGCTCTCTTGTTAGCGGTGTATCCGGTATTTTGAGGTAAATTTTAGCAATCAGTTTTACATCATATCGAACCTCTTTGATTGCAAAAGTCACATCCCATGACTTGCTTCTCAATAGTTCAAAAGTCAGACTTGCGAGCTGCTTTACTGCCACCTGAGTTATCGGCCGGTAATTTTTGTTAACTGCTCCTGTGCAAGCGACTTGTGCAATTTTCTCAGAGATAGTAGCTATGTGCTCAGGCTTGTCGTTCTGTACGATTAGTCGACCTGCATTTCCAAGTAGGCTTACCCCCTCAATTAATACATCAGCCATATCATGCGGAATAACACTTTCCACTGCACTTGTCAGATAGCCAGTCACAAGATGAGCATGAGACCGTGCAGCATGTGCATCGCCATATTCAATGGACAAATAAAGCTGTGTGAGCTGAAGTAGGCTATGTAAATTTTGTTCTATGAATTGCTCATCTTTGCGTGAAATTCCTACTTGGATATTCTTCCTAAAATGTTCAAGTGTACTTGTGAGAAAAGTGTCAGATGCCAGCGGGTTATCAAAAAAGTCACTGTTTGAAAAAAAGGTCTTTCCTTTTGATTTAATATATAACGCATTGATTGCTACTATCCCATTAAGCGCAACCCGTGAAACCTCATGGTCGCCTTGTTCAGCGTAGCGCCTTGAAAAGGCAATACAATAGGATATTGCTTGATCGGCGGATGATGTCCAATTTGGATGTAGCTGAAAATAAGTAACACGGTCCATATCGCACTTAGTTCTTAATTCGTCACCTTCCGCCCCATCATTTTCATTTTCTCGAAGTAGCGGTGTCGTTCGTTTTATTGCTCTATCCCAGAGTTTAAAATCTCTTTTCGTGTTATTGACTACAAGATCAAGTTGCATAGTAGGGCTAATCAAAGCAAGCGCCCTACGATACGCAAGCACAAATAACAATATAATTAAAAACGAGAACCAGACTGTTGCTAATGTAGCGGCGGACACCCAAGATTTATTTGGAATTAGTGAAAATACTGCGATTATCAATGCCAGTGAGAATGTAGAAGTAAATGCACCAAGCAGCTTTACGTCTGAGCTAAACTTACTAAACAAGCCATGCGGCATGCGCTCAACATTTACCTGCATTGCAAACATAATGAGTGAGAACGCAATCGCGGTGGCACCGATCATGGCGCCACCAAGAGAAAGGAATAGAGCTCTAAGCGAGTCTAGTCGTCCTGATTGGGAAAAATATGGTTCTAGATAACTTTGAAACGTTGGAACAGAGATTGCACTTGCAATCATTAGCACTGCTAGAAAGATCAAGCCTAATCTGCCAGCATATTTAGACTTAAAATTGAAAAGCCAGTTTCTCCCAAGATATAGATATTGCCAACCTCTGGCGTGCCAGAGAGTCAATGACTCTGTTGCTCTTGATGTAATAGCAAGGGGTATTTGTCTTATCTTTTTCCAGTGCGATATGGCTATATCGATCAAGTTTGGAGACCCCTTTGTTTGATGAAGCCATTTGGAATTAATTCGTAGGGTAAAGTAATATCCCAGATTCATAGTGTTAGCTTCGGTAAGACACACAACAGTGAATTATAAAGCCGCCGGGACTCTATCACTTTGGCGCCCAATATCAGGGCGTTCAGCGAATGGTTGGCTTTATTGTTTTTAAAAACAATAGCTTGGTGCGGTGTTGTTGTTTGAAGTGCTGACATGCTGCGCCATCCTTTGCTGTGGTGATACTTCCTTCGGCTTCTGTTGAAATTTTAGTGCTGATATAAATCAATGGCCTATGGGTGGTTAATAGGTGTTATAGAGCCAGTGGCTTCTGATCCACGGTTCTGTAAAGTATAGGGCCAAGTCTGCCCTATTCTATTGCTCGGTTAGTTGAGTAATCACTCAGCTTTACTGTGCATGGCTAACATCTTGTTCGCAGACAAAGACGGTAACTTTACGTATTGCTCAATTGGTGCTCCAACTACCATTTCCTCAACTCTGGCAATATCTCTTTGCCAATCAAGCGCATGCTGTCTTCGACAAGGTCGAAAGGCATGCCGCCGTAGCTGACAATAGAGTTCCATTCGTAGTCGCCAATAACGCCACGTCGCGCTTCGAGCTGGTCGAGAATTTGTTGTGGCGTACCCCAGGCCTGGTGGCTGATATAGTCTTCCACGGCTTCTTCAAGCCCCAGTGAATTCAGGAATTCAGCAGATTTTCCGTAGGCTTCGTAGCCTTTAATTTCTTTGTGGTAGTCCTCCATGAATTCGTAGTGCTGGAGGATGGAGAGGTAATTGACGGCCAGATATTTACGCGCGCGATCTTTGGCCTTGCCCGGGTCTTTATCGCAGTAGCAAAAATCGAGCAGTAAAGGGGGTGGTGCAGGGCGCTTATGCCCTTCGGAAAAGGCGCTGCGATAGCGTTCGATATTGGGTAGGTGCATGGCCATATCGAATTGTACGAAGCACATCATGCGCGAGCCTAGTTCACCCATTACCTGGGCGGACTCCGGTGACATGGCGACGCCATAAAGTCGGTCTTTGGCATTTTGTGGGGGTTTGGGTTTTATCTCTGTGCGTGCCTGGGGGAAATGGGGGCCATCGCCTTCAATGTAACCTGTCTCCAGGGCTTTGATAATCATTTTTGCCGACTCATCAAAACGCGAGCGGGTTTCGTCCATGGGGATGTCGAAAGCATCGTATTCCTTTCGTGCCAGTCCCCGGCCAAAGCCAATTAAATAGCGGCCGTCGGTCATGGCGTCGATGGTGGCAATCTTTTCAACCAGGCGCACGGGCTGTGTCCACCAGGGCAAAATAATGGCGGCACTACCGAGCAGAATATTTTTGGTGCGAGCTGCTAACCAGGTGAGTACCTGAATATTGTCCACGGCCATAGAGTAGGTATCAAAATGGTGTTCGGCACACCAGATAGAATCGTAGCCGACCTCTTCCGCCAATTCGGCGACGCGCATTTCTTCACGGATCATTTGTGCATCGGACAAATCATCGTGGTGATTTGCCAGCATCATCATGTAACCAATTTTCATGGGGCTTCCTCAGTTTAATTATTTTTATTAACGTGATTACGCAGATAATGCGTGATTAAAAGCATGAAAGCTACTGTCGATCGAGCGCACAAGGCTTAAAAAAGTACATTTTTTGTAGAGATGTATTATGGGTAGTATGAAGGGAGGCTAAAATGATCAGTATCTTTGTTGCAGTGCTTCGCAATAACTCACACTGCAATCGGTCCTTTTTTTGTAAGGATGCGGAGATTTTTTCCGTATCGATAGAGAGCCTGTGTACGTTCGGCTATGGCGTACATTCGCACATTGTTGTAAGACTGACCTGCACTATTTAATTAGTTCTCTAACAGACAGTTGATGGTGCTATCCGATCTAAACCACTTTATTATTTGTAATCGCCTTCTTGCTCGTCGTCTTCACCATTCTTTACTTTCTCGACGCTGGGTAAGTTAGTGATAAAACTTAAAGCGCCTGCGACGACGAAAAGTACAACTAACTGGATACTAAGCTGGGCAGCAGATACGGTATATTCTTTCCATATAAACGTATAGCCAACGCTATAGGTGCCGTACTTATGCAGAGTATGCATGGGAGGGTAAATCACCATAGCGATGGCAGCTAAGCAGGCAACCAAGATAATTATTTTAGGAATTAACTTCATGTTGTAGCCTTTCTTTATGAAAGAGGGCAGCCCTATTTTTTTCTAGGGGCCATGACCTTCCCGTCAGGTACTCTTTAAGCAGTTTAAGCAGTTTAAGCAGTCTAGGTGAGTTTGCTGTATCTGGCTAGCATTCAAAAGGGCGGGTTTTGAACTGTGACCGACATTAGTTTATGGCTTATGTGGGGTCGAGTGCAGTGATGGGTTTCACAAGGCCAGCTGCACAATGGGCAAGTTGCAAGATGGCCATTGTGCAGTGCCGATCCGTTTTGAGCTTCAGTGCAGTCGACGTGCCGGTCACTTTTATGATGCCTTAGGTTGAACTGACGCTCTCCTGACTCAATTGATATTCACTGAAGTCAGGTTGTTGCATTTCATTATAAAAAATACTGGGGTGCCAGGGATAGAGGTTGGGCGTCCCAGTTTTGTCGATATACCAGCTATCGCAACCGCCGGTGGCCCAGGTGGTACCGACGACTTCTTCGGCAATGGCTTTGTTGAAAGCATCGAAGGTCTCTTGTTTTACGGCGATGCTGGCGGCTTTTTCTGCCTTCATTTGGTCGAGGCATTTAATCATGTAAGCGAGTTGGGTTTCGGTAATAGAAATTAACGAGAGGTTGCCGACCGGCCCGGTGGGGCCTTCGAGCATCCAGAAATTGGGGAAATTGGGGATAGTCATGGCACGGTGGGCGCGGGGTGCCCCGTCCCATACTTCGCTGAGCTCCAGGTTGTTTTCGCCGTAGACTTTGGCGGGCAGCATAAACTCCGAGACCTTAAAACCGGTGGCGAGAATGAGCACATCGAGTTCGTGCAGGCGCCCATCTTCGGTGCGAATACCCTCGGGCTCAATACAGGTAATACCTTCGGTGACTAGCTCGGCATTGTCGCGACTGATGGCGGGGTAAAAATCAGAGCAAAAGATGAGCCGTTTACAGGTTGCTTTGTAGCTGGGGGTTAGCTTGACGCGCAATGCCGGGTCAGTAACGTCCTTAGCGAGTGTTTTCAGGCAGGCTTGCTCAATTTTGCGCTGTTCTTTGACATCGCCAATCGTCGCTTTGGCAAAGGTGTTAAGCATATGGCGTTTATAGAAATTGCTCAGGTGGGGGTGCATCCACGGGCAAACTCGCAGTATTTTCTTCCAGATAAAGCTGTATTTTTTCTGTGGCAGGGGGGCTATCCAGTGGGGTGTCCGTTGGAACACGCTCATTTTCTTCACTTTTTTGGTCACGGCGCCAACAATTTGTGCGGAGGTAGAACCGGTGCCAATAATGCCGACTCGCTTGCCTTCAAGTGATACCGAATCGTCCCAACGAGCCGTGTGGAACATGGCGCCTTTAAAACTATCGATGCCCTTAATATCGGGGTAGTTGGGGTGATGGAGTATGCCCGTGGCCGATATTAAAAAATCAAAAATCTGCTCTTCGTGGCCTTCTGCCTTGAGCCGCCACTTGGGGCCGAGGTAGGTCATTTCGGTCACGGGGCTGTTCAAGTTGACGACCGACATCACGTCGAATTCTTTCGCAACACCTTCGATATACCGAAAGATTTCTGGGCCGTATGAGAAGCGGTGGGACCAGTCAGGATTGGGTGCGAAGGAATAGGAGTACCAGTAAGAGGGGACGTCGCAGGATAAGCCCGGGTAACGATTGTCGCGCCAGGTACCACCGATTTTATCGGCTTTTTCGTAAACGGTTAAATCGGTGTACCCCGCCTTACGCAGAGCAATAACAGCGCCGATACCAGACAAACCGGCACCGACAATGGCGATACGAGGAGTGCGCCCTTCTTTTGCCCAGCATGACGTTAAGCTGGCGATATCTTCTGCCTGACTCATGATTCTTACCTTTTTATTAAATGGTGAATAATTATTGATCTTGATTCTATCTCAGCAATCGGGGCAAACCGTGACTAAATGTGGCCAGCCAGTACTTATTTGCTGATGCTCTGATGTAGATCATGTCTGGGGTGAGACGTTCTAAAGCCGCATTTTGCACTGAATGGTAGAGCGTGAAAGAGGTAGTTCGAAAGGGGTAGTTTGAAAGAGAGACGAGCTTATGTCTGAAGATCTTGGCTAATACCTGCTATTGCGCTAATAGAGTCGCGATTCAGGTCATTAAAGCCGCGATTCTGGCAAGGCTCGGTTGAGAGTTAGGCCAATTTCATCGTGAATCAGCAAGTCGGCGCTGGCATCGAGATCGGTGGGATCGCGATTGATAATCACCAGTTTAGCGCCGTTGCGTTTGGCAACCAGGGGAAAGCCAGCCGCCGGATACACTTGTAATGATGAGCCAATCGCTAGAAAAAGATCGCACTCACTGGCTGCCACCTGTGCCTGTAGCATGGCCTGTTCGGGCATGGCCTGGCCGAAGGAGATAGTCGCCGCTTTAACCAAACCATCGCAGTGGTCGCACACTGGCAAACTTTCATCGCGCTCGAAGTTTTCTTTGATCAAGGCCAGGTCGTAGCGCTGCCCGCAGTCAAGACAGTGGGCGTAGGTGGCATTGCCGTGTAGCTCAATAATTTTGTCGTCGGGGACACCGGAAAGTTGGTGCAGGCCGTCGACATTCTGCGTAATCACATGACTGACAACGTCATCTGCAACCAGGTTGGCAATGGCCAGGTGGCCGAGATTGGGTTTGGCATCTTGCATATCCTGGTCGAACATGAGCTTTAAGCGCCAGGACGCTCGGCGGGCATCGGCGGAGGTAACAAAGTCACTAAAATCTACCGGCTGGTGCTTGCTCCAGATTCCGCCGGGGCTACGGAAATCGGGAATGCCCGATTCGGTGCTAATACCTGCGCCGGTAAACACAACCGCACGCTGGCAGTGGGTCAATAGCTCTTTGAGTTGTTCGATGCGCTCGCTCATAAGGTTGGCTCTTTAAAAGCCGGCGGTGTGGCTTTGTTATTCCGGGGCGATTATACGAAAAGTGGCTGAGGCCATCGCCAGTAATTCTCCATCAGTGGATTGTATTTCTGCCGCCATAAAGGCCACTGATCGGGTTTTCTTGACGATCCAGCCCTCGGCAATGACAGGCCCCGGTTTAACGCCTTTAATAAAGCTGGTTTTAATTTCCAGGGTGGGAATAGAGGTGTCAGGCGCACAGGTGCTGATTAAAGCAGGGGCCATCACATCGTCTAGCATGGCGGTGACAAAACCACCTTGCACAAAGCCCATCGGGTTACACATGGCGGGGGTGGGTTGGTATTGAAACTTCATTCGCCCGCCCTGCGGAGCTATGTCGATAACGCGCATACCCAGTAATTCACTGCAGGGGGCGAGGGGTGAACTACCACGTAAACTATCCCAGATAGGGTGTTCCATTGCAGACATTAGAGGTTTCCCATTTATTGTTTGAGGATAGGATAGCGTCTATTTGCTGGCTACGCGATAGGCGACGACAGTTAAAGTCCGATAAACTGAGTGCCAACAAGCTTTTAATAGACAGTGAGGTCGACAGTGAATAGTGATCAGCAGAGTGGGGTTTTATTAAGTGAGCAGCGTGGCTATATCGGTATTATTACTTTTAATCGTCCCGCGCAACATAATGCGCTGTCGGCTCAATTGCTGACTGAGCTCTGTGCTGTGCTCGCGGCCTGGGCTGCCAGCGGCGAAGTGCGGGTCGTCATTTTAACGGGTGCGGGTGACAAAGCCTTTTCAGCCGGTTACGACATTAATGCCATCGCCACTGTCGGTCCTGAGCATAAAACCTCTGATAATAACGAACCGCAACAAACCGTCTTAGAGCGGGGTTTGGCCGCCGTCAAAAACTTCCCTTATCCGACTATCGCCATGCTCAATGGCCACTGCTTTGGCGGTGCACTGCATATGGCTTTGTGCTGCGATATTCGTATTGCCGCCGACCATATTGCCATGGCTATGCCGCCGGCCAAACTGGGCATGGTGTACGGCGCTGAAGGTCTGACGCAATTTATTCAGACGCTGGGTTCTGCCAAAACTCGAGAAATGTTTTTTACCGGCAGGACTTATGAGGGCCAGCAGATTGCAGAAATGGGCCTGGTGGGACAGCTCGTTCCGGCTGAAGAGCTGGAGCATACCGTGTTGATGATGGCTGAAGAAATTGCCAGCAATGCGCCGTTGGCACTGCGGGGCATTAAACGCATTATGAATATTATTGAAGAGCCAGCCCTTAGTGGCACGGAGGTGAAAGAAGTTGACGAGCTGGTAGCCGGATCTTTCCGCAGTAGTGATTTAAAAGAAGGGCAAGCGGCTTTTCTTGAGAAGAGAAAGCCGCGGTTTCTTGGTAACTAATGGTGTGGGGAAGAACTTTGGTCAATAGAGAAGACTGTTCTTCGTTTCACTTTTCAAGCTTTACCATCGATAGCCCAGCTTAACACTGTAGGTGGTGTCCGTTTTGTCGACGTCTTCCTGGGCGCCACCGTCGTATTCAATTTTGATCTCAGTGCTGGCAACAATACCTGCGTAAATAGGGAAGCGCAGGCCCGTCCAGCTATCCCATGCGAAGTCTTTAGTATCTTCCATTGAGAGTAAGCCGGTGTGGCGGTGGTAAAACTGGATACTGTCGGTGATGAAGCGGTCAAAATTTAACTGCCAGCCCAGGGCGGCGTATTCGTCATTTTCAGCACTGTAATAATTTTCTTTCACGTAAATTGGGCCGCTTGCGATGTCGAGATTCATAGCTTTACTGTCATAAAACTCATAACCGATCAGTGGACCAAGCGTCGTACGCAATTGGAGATCTGCGAAACGATCGTGCTCGAAACCTAGTGTGGCACCATAAAAAAGTTTGTCACTCACAAAGTGGTCGTAACGGGTCACTAAACGCCAATCTTCGTTAGTGAGCACTTCATTGCTCTTTTCCCTGTCGTAGTCACCGTTTAGTTTCAGTCGATCATCAAGGCGACGGAAGGTCATGGCAAAGTCCGCTTCGAGGTCATCCTGATCGGTGTTGCCGCGTTCGTAGCTGAGGGCAATGTTGGTATTACCCTGCCAGTGCCAGCCCTGACCCAGGCGCCAGGGTTCCGGATTAAAATAGGCCACTTCGCTCAGCGTGGTTGTCTGGGTGGTGTCTGCTCCGCTTAGCGTGGTCACGCCTTCACCATTTTTGTTGGCGCTCACTACGTCGTAGGTGTTACCACTTTTCAGCAGTACAGTGATGGGTTCCTCGGCAATGAGTTGTTTGACCTCTGCCCACTGAATAGTAATAACACCCGCATAGGACGTTTTAAAATCAAAGCTGCTGCCGCCATCTTTTTTAACGACAGTCCCCAGTAGGCGGGAGCCATCTTTCATGACGAGTTCATCAGCGATTGTCGGCAGGGAAAGGGCGAGCAGGGCCGACGTTGCGAATATTCGGTTTTTGGTGAAGCCCTTTGTTTTCTGAAAATACATTGAAGTTCCTATAGTGAATAATTCTCCGTAACACGGAGCTTGAAATGACGAGAGACGTTAAACCTTAAAGACTGCCTCCGATCTGCAGTCCTTGGCTGACAGCGGCTAGAGCATCCAGTTCCTTCGCTTCAGAGGCACCGCCAATCAGTTTGCATGCAATACCTGCACTGGTGAGCTGCTGATACAGGGCATTATTGGAATCTTGACCTGTACAGAGCACAATGCTGTCGACTTCAAGTAGTTTATCTTCACCGTCGATGCTGTAGTGCAGACCGGCATCGTCAATCTTTTGATAAGTGGCCCCCGGGACCATTTTGACACCGGCGGCATCGAGTTCAGCGCGCAGTACCCAGCCGCTGGTTAAGCCAAGGCCACGCCCTAGAGATTTGGGCTTGCGTTGCAGCATGGTGATCTCGTGGGCAGGTGGGGGGAACTGCGGACCGCTGGCAGCGAGACAACCCGGTGTCGTCATAGTGGTATCGACACCCCATTTTTGCAGGAAGGTTTCGGTATCTGGGGCACCCGTACTCTTGCCGTGGGTGAGTAAAACGGCGACATCAAAACCGATACCGCCGGCGCCAAGAATGGCCACGCGTTTGCCCGGGGTGGCTTTTCCGCTGAGCAGGTCGAGGTAGGAAATCACCGAGGGGTGATCAATACCGTCGATGTCGGGAATACGCGGTACGATGCCCGTAGCGACAATCACTTCGTCGAAGTTGTTGCCAAGAGTTGCCGCATCGACAGTGCTGTTGAGTTGGACATCGACCCCGTACTTGTCGAGATGGGTTTTGAAGTAGCGAATAAATTCGTAGAACTCAGTTTTGTCGGGGACAATTTTGGCGAGATTTAACTGGCCGCCAATTTCGCTGCTGGCGTCGAATAAAGTGACTTTGTGGCCGCGTTCCGCCGCGGTGCAGGCTGCCGATAAGCCCGCCGGGCCGGCCCCGATGATGGCGATGCTTTTGCTGTCACCCTGAAGACTGACATTTTCTGCAAATTCCAGCTCGCGACCCGCCCTGGGGTTGACCAGACAGCTAGTGACGCGCCCGGTAAAGATAAAGTCCAGACAGGCTTGATTACAGCCAATGCAGGTGTTGATTTCTTCGCTGCGATCTTCTGCCACTTTGTTGGCAAAGTGGGGGTCGGCCAGCATCGGGCGGGCCATCGAAACCATGGCGGCATCACCGCTGGCAACGATATCGTTGGCGACCTCGGGCGTATTGATGCGGTTTGAGGCGATGACGGGAATATTCACCGCTTCGCTCAGATGGCGAATGGCAAAGCGCCAGGCAGCGCGCGGCACCATATAGGCGATGGTGGGAATGCGTGCCTCGTGCCAGCCAATACCGGTATTGAGCAGAGTAACGCCCGCTGCTTCAAGGGCCTGAGCCAGCTCGATAATTTCCGCGCCGGTGGCGCCGTCCTCAACCAGGTCGATGGCAGAAATGCGGTACATCACGATAAAGTCATCGCCGACAGCCGCTTTAACTTTGCGGACAATTTCCAGTGGCATGCGCATGCGGTTTTCGTAGCTGCCGCCCCACTGGTCGCTGCGATTATTGGTGCGCTCAACCAACATTTGATTGAGCAGATAGCCCTCCGAGGCCATGATTTCAACGCCGTCGTAACCGGCTTTTTTCGCGAGGGCGGCACTGTGGGCAAAGTCTTCGATCGTTTGCTCGATCTCATCGCTGGTCAATATATGCGGTGTACAGGGGTTGATGCGCGAGGGAATGTCGGATGCACCCACCGGCTGGGGGATTTTCGCATTGCGTCCAGTGTGTAGCAGTTGTATTAAAATTTTGCCGCCCTCGGCATGAACACGGTCGGTGACGAGCTGGTGCTCGGGCAGCTCGTCCTCGTTGTCGAAGACCGGCGCACCGGTTTCGATCACACCACTCTCGTTGGGTGAGTAACCACCGGTGACAATCAGGCTCGCGCCGCCTTTGGCTCGTTCACCATAGAAGGCGGCTAAACGCTCGTAGGGGCGGTCGAGCAATTCCATACGGCTGTGCATTGAGCCCATCATGATACGGTTTTTAAGAGTGGTGAAGCCTAGGTCGAGAGGTTGTAGCAGCGGGTCAAAATTCATGGGAACTCCTGGACGGCGAGTGACGGCCCTTGTCACGATTAAGTGGTACTAAATAATGGCTAGCTAAAAACGGGGCTGTTAATGTCGGCTAATGGTAGGCTTTATTCAGCCTCAGCCCCTGTAATTTCGATGGTATCACTGGGCACATCGGACCTAAAAGGGCCACGACCGCGAGTGGGAATAGAGGCCATTTTATCGACCACATCCATGCCTTTAATCACTTTGCCGAACACTGCGTAACCCCAGCCCCGGCTTGTTTTACTGGAGTGGTCGAGCATCTCATTATTAGAAAAGTTAATAAAAAACTGGCTGGATGCAGAGTGGGGATCATTGGTGCGTGCCATGGCAATAGTGCCACGTTTGTTTTTTAGACCATTGTCGGCTTCATTAGGTATAGGAGGTAAGGTGGTTTTCTTTCGCAATTGCGGGGTAAAACCACCGCCCTGGGCCATAAAGCCTGGAATAACCCGGTGAAAAACCGTGCCTTCGTAGTGGCCGCTGTTCACATAGCCGACAAAGTTGGCCACGGTCAGGGGAGCGCGGGTGTTGTAGAGTTCGATCACAATGTCGCCGAGAGTCGTGTTCAGGGTGACTCGGGTTTCTTTAGGGAGAGGGGGCGAATCAGTGTTCACGGCGGGGGAGGCTGAAGCCTGTTGCACGGCAGACAATGGGCTGAGCAAGAGGGCGATGGTTAAACTGACATATTTCAAAGTGTGATTCATAGCGATTCTCTTTTAATCAAGGTTGTCCTGGATTGCCGGAATGCAGGGTTAAGACGCGAGTTCGGGTAAATTGGCAAAGTGAGCCAGGGCCTCGGGGTTGGCCAGAGCATCCGTGTTTTTGACGACGTCGCCGTGGACGATTTTGCGCACGGCCAGCTCGACAATTTTGCCGCTAATCGTGCGCGGGATATCGGCGACTTGAATCACCTTTGCGGGCACGTGGCGTGGTGTGGTGTTGGCGCGGATAGTATTGCGAATGGTTTTAATAAGCTCATCGTCGAGACTCAGGCCTTCGCGCAACACCACGAAGAGGACCACGCGCACGTCGTCGCCCCACTGCTGGCCAATGCAAATCGAATCGAGCACAGCTTCAACCTTTTCAACCTGACGGTAGATTTCGGCGGTACCGATGCGTACGCCACCGGGGTTTAACACCGCGTCGCTACGGCCGTGTATGACAATGCCACCATTGGCAGTGACCTCGCCGTAATCGCCGTGGGCCCAGATATTGGGGTAGGTATCGAAATAGGCGGCGTGAAATTTTTCACCATGCTCGTCGGCCCAGAAAGCGATAGGGCAGGAGGGGAAGGGTTTTGTGCAAACCAGCTCGCCCTTTTCCTCGACGACACTTTCGCCCGCGTCGTTCCATATGGCCACCGCCATGCCGAGGCCAAAGCACTGCAGCTCGCCCTCGTAAACCGGCAGGTTAGGGTTGCCCAGCGCAAAGCAGGAGATAATGTCGGTGCCACCAGAAATCGACGACAGGCAAACATCCTTTTTCACATCGCGGTAGACGTAGCGGAAACTCTCGTGAGATAGCGGTGAACCGGTGGAGAGAATAGCTTTTAGGTGCGTCAGTTTATGACTTTCACGGGGCACAATGCCCTCTTTTTCTAGCGCTGCAATGTACTTGGCGCTGGTGCCGAAGATGGAAATGTTTTCCTCGTCGATCATGTCGATCAAACTAGTGGGCTGGGGTGCAAAGGGCGAGCCGTCGTAGAGCACCAGGGTGGCGCCACTGGCGAGCCCACTGACCAACCAGTTCCACATCATCCAACCGCAGGTGGTGAAGTAAAACAGGGTGTCCTCGGGTTTGACATCGGTGTGCAGCTGGTGCTCTTTCAAATGTTGCAACAAAGTACCGCCCGCCGAATGGACGATGCACTTGGGTGCTCCGGTGGTGCCGGAGGAATACATAATGTAGAGCGGAAAGTCGAAGGGTAGCTGTACGAACTCAAGGGCGGGGGTATTTTCCGTGACTTTGACATCAGGGTAGAGCCGTGCGCTAGGGATACCACTGACATCTAATTGATCGAGTGTCGTTCGGTTTAAAACCGGCACCACAATGACCTGTTCAATACTGTCGATTTGCTCGGCAATGGCGGTGACGCGGGGCAGGGAGTCGATGACCTTACCGTTGTAGTGGTAACCATCGCAGGCAAAAAGAATTTTTGGCTCGATTTGCCCGAATCTATCCATCACGCCATTGATGCCAAAATCCGGCGAGCAGGAGGTCCACATCGCGCCGAGACTGTTGGCGGCGAGCATGGCGATAATGGTTTCTGGCACATTGGGCATAAAGGCGGCGACACGATCACCGACTGTCACGCCAGCCGCTTTAAGCCCGGCGGCGAGTTGTTCTACTTCCCCGTAAAGTTCGGCGTAGCTCAACTCGCGGCGTTCACCGTTTTCCAGTCGGGCGACGATGGCTATTTTACGGGCGGCATTTTCGTGTTGGGCATAGCGCAGTAGATTCTCTGCAAAGTTCAACTCGGCACCGGGAAACCATCGGGCACCGGGGAAGCGTTCTTTGTCTTCCAGTACGGCATCGTAGCGCCGGCTGGCGATGACGCCGCTAAACTGCCAAATGCTCTCCCAGAAATCCTCGCTGTTATCTACTGACCACTGATGTAGCGCTTGGTAATTTTCGAAAGTAACACCGTGCTCGCCCTTAATAAAGCGTTGATAGTCGCTTAAATTGCTGTTGTCGATGGCTTCGCTAGTGGCTTGCCAAAGGGGGCTTGCTGTGGGAACTGTGGCCATGGATCTTCTCTTATGGAGGGCAGACGCTGGTGCGCAAAACGCAGAATTATAAACAGCCTCAGGCGTAAAGTAAGTCCTAAAGCGGAAATCGATGCCAGTCCTTTGATGGGGCGCCGTACGGTACTGGGCTTCTTTGTCTTTATTTCAGGTCTTTATCCGGGCATTTTATGTTGAGTTTTATTATCGAGTCATTAATTAGGCCCGCTCACCAGGTTTTTAATCCCTCTCTAATCAAGATATTCGAAGACGCGTACCACTTTGATCACTCCCCCCGTGTTGCTGGCAACGGTACTCGCTTTGTCGGCGGTGCTGCGGGAAACAACGCCCATTAGATACACAATGCCGCTTTCAGTGACAACTTCTATCTGACTACCGGCAATTTCATTATTGGCCAGTAGCTTGGTTTTCACCTTGGTGGTCAACCAGCTGTCGTTGGTGCGCGCCAGTAGCGATGATGAGCCCTGCAATTTCAGTTCGTTATAGACCTGTCGTACGCCTTTGTAGTTGCGTGCCGTTGTACCGGCCAGGGTTCTGAGTTCGTTAGTCGCTACTTCACCAGTGAGCAGCACCACTTTGTTATAGGTACTGACATTGATGTGCGAGCGAGCCAGTTGTGGCGAGGCTTTTTTGATATTGACGCCGATCATGGTGCTCATTTGCCAGTCGTCGATATCGGTGCCAATAGACGTTTCGCTGGGGTCCGGCTCAATCGGCTCACTGGTCACTACATTGATAAGGCTGGTGCAGGCAGCGAGGTTGAGAGCAGCAGTGAGCAGCAGAGCCAGGCGTAAGAGGGGAGTCGCTTGTGGTCTCAAGAGTGTTCTCCGAATAATTGGTTTTCAATCAGGTCGCAAAGGCAAAATACACAGAGTTGATGAATCTCCTGAATGCGGTATTGGTCATCAAGAGAGACGTGGAGTTCAATATCACTGTCACTGAGCAGGTGGGACAGACTGTGGTCGCCGGTAGCCGTGAAGGCGATAATGTACAGACCCCGTCCGTGGGCTGCCTCAACGGCACCGAGTAAATTAAGACTGGCATGACCGGCGCTGAATAGAATCAACACGTCGCCTTCAGCACCCAGCGCGTTAATGGGTTGTTGATAGGGGCTGGCCTGGGCCGAAATATCGTTGAGATCACCCGGTGCGGCTTCTGCCTGTAAGGTCAGTGCCGCAAAGCCAGGGCGTTGCATGCGATAACCGTGGGTAAGGCAGCGGCTCAGTGTGGCGGCGGCCGCGTTGCTCAGGCCCTCGCCACAGGTGAGCGCCTTACTGCCCTGTAGCAATTGGGCGACCAGTCGCTGCGCTGCAGCTGACAGGGGCGCTGCCAGGGCTTCACCGACCGACATCTTGGCTTCTATACTGCGGTGAAAAAGCTCAATAACCTGCTGCTGAGGGTCCGAGTGATGGGGGTCAGAGTTCATAGCTTGGCTGCTGTTTGGGGTGCTGTTATTTGAAGTGCTGTTGTTTGAAATGCTGTGCGAGCGGTCATGCTAGGCCTCGGGGCGAAAGGCATCGCGAATCCAGTCGATCTGCTGGTTGTTGGGCTGTGTTTTCAAGGTGTTGTCATCGATAGTGCTCATACAAATAGCATCAAAACGACAGGGCTGGGCATCGGTGAGACCTGTTTTCAGTAAATAATGCTGGGCGGCGCTGATCAGTCGCGCCTGTTTCTGAGGGTTAATGCTTTGCGCGGCACCACCAAAACCAGGATGGCTGCGCAGACGTACTTCGACAAACACCAGAGCGTTTTTGTCGCGGGCAATAATATCGATTTCACCACGTTGAGTGCGGTAGTTGCGCTCAACAATGTTGAGACCCTGCTGGCTAAGGTAGCGGCAGGCGAGATTTTCGGCAGTGGCCCCTTTACCGGGTTTACCCGAATGCGGATTTGAGCGAAAAGGCAGCTTAACCACAGGTCAGTCCTAATCGTCTTTCAATGCGGGCGCGAGGCGGACTTTGCCCTGATAAAACTCTGCCCAGGGGTAGCTGTGTTGAATACGGTCATGAGGGCCCAGGGTGAGAGTGCCGGTGTGGCCGAAAAAAGGCGTTTGTGGGTAGGCTCGCATCATGTCAGCCCACTGGTGCAATTGGTAGGCGTCGACGCCGAGGGCAAAGAGATTGCGATAGGTTGAGCGCAAGGTAGCCGTCGGTTTGAGTTTGTCAGAGACGGTGCCGGGTATGGTCCATGGCATGGCGCTAAAGCGAATACCTTCCAGGTCACGATTGCGTCTGGGGTTCTCGGTGCCGGTGTAAATATGCGAGGTGGCGTAGGTGGGCAGATCGCCGGCGTAGTAAAAGTCCAGCGTGGGTTTGAGTTGTCGTCCCTGATTGGGATAGGCAATGATGAAAACCATATCAATATCCTGTCGCCGCTGCTCTGTCATCTCAAGGTTCTTACCCAGAGTGCGACGCAATTTATTGCGCCGTTGCTTGCTTTGGTCAAGTAACAGGGCGGGCCTGACAATGGCTGAAAAATCAGTTTGTTTCAGATCGTAGGGAGTGGCCTTAATTAAACGTCCGCCGAGTTCAGTCCAGTATTTGTCGAAGGCTTCTTGTGCAGTGGCGGCCCACTGGGTATCGGGGGTGATGATCAACGCTGAACGGTGCCCCTCCAACCACGCGCGATGCGCAATTTGGCGAGCCTCGTCATCAACAGAGAGACCGAATTGCAGCAATTTGTCGTGGGCCGGAGCGAGGGCCTGATCGGTATCGTTTAAATAATTGAGGCCGATGAGCGGAGTCGATAATACGGGTTGAGCGGCGAGTGTCGCCAGGTTTTCTTTACGCAGGGGGCCGATAACAATTTCAGCACCACTGGCAACAGCCTGTTGGTAGAGACTGACAATGTCAGCGCCGTTGGTATCGTAAATATGCAGGGGGGCGGTGATGCCTTCGTTTTCAAGAATATTGTAATAGGCACTGAGAAAACCGTCGCGGATAGTTTTTCCGGCGCGGGCATATTTGCCGCTTAAAGGCAGTAATAGAGCCAGTTGGCCGGGTACGGTATTGGCGACGGCCTCTATCTGCGTTTGACTTGATGGCGGGAAAAGTGCCGCTGGATGACCGGGCCAGCGGCTGTGCCAGCGTTTTAATTGCTCGGCCCAACGACGCAGGTCGCCCTGATATTGGCGACCCAGCAGGGCCAGGTTATACCAACCTTTTAAGGTGCGCTGGCTGGCAGCTGCTTCCAGGGTGCTCAAGGTGGTTTCGGGCGTGTTGATTAACAGTTGCCAGATTTTCTCATGGGTCTCGGTGATATCGGCGGGCAGGGCTTGAAGCTGTGAGAGGGCGATATATTCATGGGTGGCAATTTCGTCTTCGCCGAGCAGGGAAAATAAATCGGCGCGCTTGCCCCGCCAGGCGATCTGTTGCTCGGGTGTCATCTCCTTAAACAGGGCTTCAATTTGGGGGCTGGTTAACAGGTCGCGAGCCAGAAAATAGTGCCCGTCTTCGAGCAAGGCATCGCTGTAGAGCAGGGCGTAAGTCACGTATTGGCGCCCGGAGAGCTGATGAGGCGCAATTTGCTCAAGTACCTGTTTGGCATTGGCCTTGTCATTGAGTTGAAGGTAGAGCTTTGCAGCCTCGATCAAAAGCGTCTCGCGCTGGGGGGAGGCACTGTCTTGTGCCTGGTTGAGAGTCGCTTCGGCACGCTGTAATAAACGTTCTTCAGGGCTTGGCTGTGGCGAGGGGGGCACGGGGGTTCTGGCACAGGCCGAGAGCAGCACAGCGATAAGTAAAAACAAGGTTGGCAGGCGGAAATTGGGGAGCATGATTCACTCAAAGATAGCGACGGGTTCTGACCCTGTGGACGAAAATTGATAGCAGCTATGGTACAGCGCGAGTTGGGGATACTCCAGATAGATAATTGCCGATTTTTTGCCGGGGGTTGGCAACCGAGGGCTTAGCAATTAGGCGTAAAGCCTTTTTACCCAATTCAGGTCCTTATGCTGATGAGTTGGTGAAGGTCATGAGGGTATCAGGTGACGGGAAGTAGCGCTGATTATTTACACGCAGCTAGATCTCGTTGCCTACACGGCCAAAATTGATGATCTGCAACTGCCAATAGGCAATCTCTTTACCCACATTGGCGGCGAGTCCGGCCAGTAACTCGTCAACTTCTGGTACAGCCATGATGATTTCAAATTGTATGCGCTTTCGCCTGCCGCTGACCTGTTCGGCAATTGACAGGTAACTGTGCTCACCGTGGCCCCTAACCGGGTAAGAGGTGAATCCGCTGACAGAGCTTTGAGCGAGTAGATAGTCGACCATTTCATCCTCTATTTGCGGTGCGATATTTAAGACCAGTAAGGTATTACGTTGACTTTCACTCATTATGATTGACTCCTTTAGCGGGCTTCGCGGTGGAATTTGCGGTAAATAATCGGCAATAAAAACAGGGTCAGCAGCGTTGAGCTGATGAGACCGCCGATGACGACAATCGCCAGCGGCTTCTGTATTTCAGAACCGGGGCCCGAGGCAATCAATAAAGGCACCAGACCAAAGCCGCAGGTGGTAGCGGTCATCATCACCGGTCGCAGCCGGCGGGCGGCCCCCTCTTTAACAACGGTGGCTATGTCGAGCCCTCTGGCCATCAGATTATTAAAGTAAGTCATCATCACCACGGCATTCATCACCGCAATGCCCAACAAGGCGATAAAGCCCACCGATGCCGGTACCGACAGAAAGCCCCCGGTGATCCACAGGGCAATTAGACCGCCCGTTAAAGCGAAGGGGATATTGGAGAGAATAATCAGGGTTTGTTTGAGCGAGCGAAAAGTGAGGAACAGCAGTAGGGCAATTAAAGCCAATGCGATGGGTACAACCAGCATCAGTCGAGCGGCGGCCCGTTGCTGGTTTTCAAATTGCCCGCCCCACACCAGGGTGTAACCCTCGGGCAGGTCGACGGTCTCGGCAATTCTACTTTTTGCCTCATCGACAAAGCCGACCAAATCTCGTCCCTCAACATTGCTACGCACGACGCTAAAGCGTTGGCTCGATTCTCGCGAGATGCTGACTGGCCCTTCCACATGTTTGATGTTCGCCAGTTCAGAGAGAGGAATGGCACCGCCATCGGGCAGCGTTATAAGATTGTTGCGCAGTTGTTCCAGGCCATCGCCGCGATAGCCGCTGTAGCGCACCATCAAAGGGACGCGGGCACCTTTCTCAATGACGGTGCCCACGGGCAGGCCCTCAATTTCTGCCCGCAGTCGCTGTTGCAAGTCATCGGCATTGATACCGAGCTGGCCACTACGATAGCGGTTCACTTCCACCTGCAAGTATTGAGCACCTTCGTTAAGGGTGGCATTGGTATCGACGCTGCCTTCAATTTTTGCAACCTCTTCGCCAATGCGCTGACCGTAGTGGTTGAGCTGCTTGAGGTCGGGGCCGAAGAGTTTGATCGCCACGTCTCCACGCGAGCCGGTGAGCATCTCGGAAATACGCATGTCGATTGGCTGGGTGAAGGCAAAGTTCAGCCCTTTGAACGGGGTCATCACTGCGCGTAGCTTTTGTTCCAGTTCGGCCTTATCGTTGACCTGCCACTGAGCCCTGGATTTGAGCTGCAAAAACATATCGGTCTCGTTCAAGCCCATCGGGTCCATGCCAATTTCATCTGAACCACTGCGAGAGACAATGCGCTCGATTTCAGATACTTCGCTCAGCAAGGCCTTTTCCACCTGCGACACGATGTTTTGTGTGCTCTCGAGATTGATCGAGGGGATGGTTTCCAGTTGAATAATAATGTCGCCTTCGTCCATTGTGGGCATAAAGGTTTTGCCAATAAAAGGGAATATAGCGACTGAAAACAGCAGTAATACCGTGGCGGCTGCAACCAGATATTGGGGTTTTTCCAGGGCCTTATCGAGTAAGGGCTGGTAAGCGGCCAATAACTTGCGACTCAACCAGGGTTCTTTGTCGGTGGTGGTTTTTAGCACGTAAGAAGCGAGCACAGGAATAACCGTTATAGACAGCACCAGCGCGCCGAGCAGGGCGAAGATAATGGTCAGTGTCACGGGTCCAAAAAGCTTGCCCTCTAAGCCTTCGAGTGTCAGTAGGGGTAAAAAGACGATGGCGATAATGGCAACGCCAGAGGTGACGGGCACCGCGACATCTTTTACCGCTCGAAAGAGAATGTGCAATTGAGGTAAACGCGAGGCCGTGTTTTTCCGCTGTGCCAGTGATGACATCATGTTTTCGATAATCACAATGGAGGGGTCCACCAACATGCCGATGGCAATAACCAGTCCGCCCAGGCTCATGATATTTGCACTCATGTCCATTTTGTCCATCATCAGAAAAGTGACTAATGCCGACAGAGGCAATATCGTGGCGACTGTGAGTGCGGCGCGCAGATTACCGAGAAACAGCACCAGAATAACAACCACTAATAGCACTGCCTCAAGCAAGGCCCTGGCAACGGTTTTGACAGCCTGTTCAATTAATACGCTACGGTCATAAAACACCGGAGTGCTGGTGCCTTCGGGGAGCGTGCTTTGCAGCTCTTCAAGTTTCTTGCGTGTTGCGGCGACAATTTTTCTAGCATTGGCGCCGCGCAGACCAATGACCAGGCCTTGCACCGCTTCCGATTGGCCATCGGCAGTCACCAGGCCATAGCGTTCCAGAGAGCCCATGGCAATATCGGCGATCTGGGAGAGGGGAACGGTTTTACCCTGAGCACTAGTGACGAGAATACTGCCGATGTCATCAAGGCTGGTAATGGCACCGGCAACCCGCACCAGAATAGCCTCCTCCCCTTGATTGATTCGCCCTGCGCCATCATTTTTGTTGTTATTTTGCAGGGCCTCAACGATGTCTTTATTACGAATTTTCAACTCAGCCATGGCCTCTCGCCGGGGTGCCACGGCATAGGTTTTAACAAAGCCACCGAGGGCGTTAACGTCAGCGACGCCGGGGACTGTTCTCAGTGCCGGGCGAATAGTCCAGTCCAGCAGAAAACGTTTCTCCTGCAGAGACATATGCGGGTTTTCCACGGTAAACATAAACATGTCACCGAGTGGTGTGCTCATCGGTGCCAGGCCGCCACTGATCGTGTCGGGCAATGACTCCCAGGTATTGTTAATGCGTTCGGCCACCTGCTGTCGCGCCCAGTAAATATCCGTGCCCTCGACAAAATCCAGTGTAATGGAGCTGAGAGCGTATTTAGAGACGGAGCGCAGTACCGTCTGTTTGGGAATGCCTAATAATTCGACTTCAATCGGTTGCGTGATCAGTGATTCCACCTCTTCGGGTGTCATACCCGGGGCTTTGATAATAATTTTTACCTGGGTGGGTGAAATGTCGGGGAAGGCATCAATCGGCAGGTTAATCAGCGACTGGGCGCCAAATGCCATCAGCAACAGGGTCAATAGGCCGATTAGTAGTCTTTGGCTGAGGGAGAACTGAATCAAATGACTTAACATTATTCATCTCCGCCTAAACCCAATTGCAGACCCTTGAGCAGGGCGGCACCGCTAACAACAAGCTCTTCGCCAATAGCGATGCCGCGCTGTGCTCGATAATGGCTACCCACCGGGCGCAGCTCTAATTGGCGTACCTCTACGCCAGTGGGGGTGCGTACAAAGACACGGGTTTCATCTCCAGTGTGTACGACGGCGCTGGCGGGTACCAGCACACCACTTTCGCTGGGCGGTAGAACTAGCGACACAATCTGGCCCGTCATTAATGCGGTGGGCTGATTGAATTCGGCCAAAATCTCCAGGGTCTGAGTGCCAGGATTGACCTGCAGGTCTTTCTGCTTGAGTGTTAATGGATCCTTGGTCGCGTGAATGCTCAATGCCTGACCCACTTGCAGCCCTCCCGCCAAACTGGTGGGGATTTGCGCGCGTATCCAGGGTAATGTCGATTGCTGCAATGCGGCGACAGGGCTGTTGGCGTGAAGGTAATCGCCAGTGTCGACGCGTCTCTGGCTCAATCTGCCGTCAACGGTGGCGACAATGAAATAGATACCGGGGTTCATGCCGCCGGAGCTCAGTTGCTTGAGGTCGGCCTGGTTAAAACCCGCCTGTTGCAATTTCTCTGTGAGCGCAAGCTGTTGAAACCTTGCCCTACTGTAGTCAGCTTTCGTTTGCTTGAGGCGCTGGGCGGCAATAATGCCGGCTGCAAACAATTGCTGGTCTTTCTGGCGTTCAAAGCGAGCTTGATCGAGTAGGGTATTGGCGGCGAGCCATTGCTGTTGTATGTCCACTATCTGCTGGCTTCTCAGGCTGGCCAATACGGTGCCCGTCGTCACCTTTTCCCCCAGCGGAACACGCCATTTTTCCAGGATGCCCGCATAAGGTGCGATGATGGTCGATTGGCGTTGTGGGGAGTTGATAACCCTTGCCGGTACTCGGGTGCCGGTGCGTGCATCGAGACCTTTCACTGGCGCAAATGCAATGCCGTGGCGTGCGATATCCGCTTGAGTGAGTGCCAGCGTCTGTGCTTTGAGCAAAGGCGAGGTGATGAGGGTGATTAACAGCAGAAATAAGTGGACGCTTTTCATGGTAGTACCCCAACGCTTTGGTTAAATTCGCCAATAAGTCTTTGTTGTTTGAGCTGTAATAACTGGTATTCGGTGTCTGCAAGCTGCTGTTGCTGGAGGATCTGTACGACCCGCGTCATGGTGATTTCTCCCAGTTCAAAGGCCTTGTGGGCCATGGTTGAACGCTGCCTGTTGAGGCTGACCTGTTCACGACTCAGCTTGATGGCAGTCTGTGTGACCGCCAGTTCGTGTTCCACTTCATGCAAGGTTTGTTGCAGTTGACGTCTGGCGCTCTGGTACTGCACCTGAACCTCTGCGAGATGGCGGCGGGCGTCACTGGTTTGTGCTGATGCGTAGGCACTGGTGCCGAAAGGTAGACTGACACCCAGAACCAGAGCATCGTTGTCATCTTCCGATCGTTCGCCGCGTAGCCTTTTGAGACCCACATTAAGGGAGGGTTTACCCCGAGCCTCTTCTTTAGACTGGGTAATCTGGTCGCTGGCAATATCCGCCGCACTTTGTAAAAAGCGCAAGGCAGGATGGTCGGGGCTAATCTGATCAAGGGCAGAGCGCTCTTCCCGAAAGTCGTGTGCTGGGCGTATCGAGAGCCCGGTGAGGTTGGCGTAGTTGCGCTGGGCGTCAACCCGTTCAGCATTTGCCTGCAGCAGGTCTTTCTCCTTTTCCAGCAGCAGGGTTTGGGCCTGTAACTGCGCATCTTGGGAGGCATCGCCGGCGAGGAGTCGGCGTTGGGCAATAGCGACCAGTTTGTGGGCCTCGTCTCTGGCATTCTCAGCCTTGTGGACCTGCATTTCTGTCTCGCGAATATCAGCTAATGCCCTGCGTACTCGCCCGCTGATGAGCAGTTGTAAATAGTCTTGCCAGGCAACAAATTCCCGTTGGTAAGACTGCCCCAGCTTCTGGTTACTGCGCCGGGACTCGACAGACCACAGCTGCCATTCCAGGCCCACCTCAAGTTCCTGTAGGCCTCTGTTGTCAAATACCTGGTCACCAAGGTAATTAAGGGACACTCGAGGGTTGCCGGTCGTCCAGCTTTTAGCCAGGTCTTGGTAAGCGAGGACTTGCTGCTCTCTCGGCTGCCGGGTGCTGGATTCTGGTGCCTTATTTAAAGCTGCCTCAAATACCTCGGCGTAGGTTAATGCCTCGCTACGCAGCAGTATTATAGGGTCGTGCGGTGCCGACTCTGCTAAAGCCAGGGTCGGCAAAAACACACTGAGAGCGGATAAAGCTAGAACCTGAATAAGTGGTTTCACGGGTTCGGGAATCCTCTATGTTTTCATCGATGCGAATAATAAAAAATGGCATGTCAAAATTTTGTCTACACAAGAGCTAACAATCGCTTGCAGTGGACCATGGTCCTTTGTGTTTAGGTGTGGGCTTCTTGTTGACATTTCTTTGGCATTGCTCGGGCGACAATGCGAATATCAATCTGTGAGCAGAAGAGAAAAATGACTCGAGGTCATTTCAGCGTGAAAATATTGATTGTCGAAGACAACAAAGATATCGCCGAAAATATCGCCGATTATTTCGAGCCTCTGGGCCACAGTCTTGACTTTGCAGCCGATGGCCTTGTCGGCCTGCACATTGCCCAAGCCCATGATTTTGATGTGATTGTTCTCGATCTTATGATGCCTCGCCTCGATGGTATGAGCCTGTGCCGAAAATTGCGCCAGGATCTGCATCTCGATACACCTATATTGATGCTTACGGCCAAAGATCAGCTCGACGATAAGCTGGAGGGCTTTAAATCGGGGGCAGATGACTATCTGGTAAAACCGTTTTCTCTAAAGGAGCTGGAGGCACGCCTTCTGGCTTTGATAAAAAGAGGACAATCGCAAA
Organism: uncultured Gammaproteobacteria bacterium; assembly: GCA_913058345.1. GTDB lineage: Bacteria > Pseudomonadota > Gammaproteobacteria > Pseudomonadales > Porticoccaceae > Reddybacter. The sequence continues at coordinate 163,958 of CAJXQR010000004.1, read as the reverse complement.
ACCAGGAAACGCTACTGAGTGTCGGAGACCTCGAATACGAACCGGGTACCTACCAGGCAAGCCGCGCCAACATTGCCTTAAAACTCAATCCTATTCAGCGCAAACTGCTGGAGTTTTTGATGAGGAACTCTGAGCGTGTGGTCACGCGCGGCGAACTCGAACAACAGATTTGGGGTGAGGAACCACCCGACAAAGATATTCTTCGCACCCATGTTTACAGTTTGCGGAACGTTATCGACAAACCTTTTGAAACCAGGCTGCTGCACACGGTTCATGGCATCGGTTACCGGCTTTCATCGGCATGAGGGCGATCAACGGAATGAAAAGAAAGAGTTTAAAAACCCGCATCATTCTCACCATCGTGTTGATTGTCACCCTGACGAGTACTCTGTTTGGTGCTGCTTTACTGCTCCTTAAACAACGATTGGAAGAAGTTACTTTTGGCCATATGGTGGCTGATCAACTACAGGTGTTGCTCACCCAGCCTGATCCCCAGGCTCTACTGGCAAACCCCATGTTTAAAGATTGGCATTTTTACAGTGGGCAAAACGTGGCGTCCCTGCCAGCAGCAGTGCGTGAGTTAGGGAAGGGCTCACACCATAGCGTGCGCATGGGTAAAGGTTATTACCACGTGGAGGTTGGCTGGTGGCAGCAGCAGCCGGTCTACTTGCTTTACGATGTCAGCGAGTGGGAGGAACAGGAGCACGCCCTGCTAGAAGCCCTCGTCTATGGCGTATGTATTATTTTAATTGCCGCTATTTTTATGGGGGCCAGAGCTTCGCGGGCTATTTTATCGCCGGTTCGAGAGCTGACGGCGAGAGTTTCCGGCATACAGCCGGGGCAGCGAAAAGTTCGCCTTGGCAGTGATTTTGAAGGGACTGAAATTGATCAAATTGCCAATGCGGTGGATGTTTATTTAGAGCGGCTTGATGAATTTGTCGAGCGGGAGCAATCTTTTACTGCCGCCGCTAGTCATGAGCTGAGGACACCTTTAGCTGTCATGATGGGTGCGGTAGATGTGCTCGATGCCAACCCCCAGACCGCGCCTTCGAGTAGGGCACTTAAACGCATCCAGCGAGCCTGCGCTGAAATGCTCGCTTTTATTGAAGCAACCCTGTTTCTTTCCAGGGAGGAGGCCAGCGCGATTAATCAGGGTTCACCCGCCAATATCCAAAGCATAGTCGAGACTCTGATCGAAGATAATAAAAGTAAGCTTAAGGAATACGATATAGCGCTAAAAACGACTTATCTTTCGACAGTGGTGATCAATCAACCGCAAAGCGTTATTCAAATTACCCTCGGTAATATTTTGCGCAACGCCATCGAGCACAACGACGGTGGCGAAATTAACATTACACTGAGCGACCGAAAGCTAGTTATTGCCGATACCGGTGAAGGTATTCCAGAGGAAAATTTGCCCTACATTTTTGATCGTAGTTATACGACTAAAGCCGGCGGTACGGGTATGGGCCTCAACCTTGTTAAACGCATTTGTGACCGTTTTGGTTGGAAGCTTGAGGTTTTGAGCAGCTCAGGGCAGGGTACGAGTGTGACCTTGGTTTTTCCCGAAATGAGTGAAGTCTCGTGCCCCAGAGTAGAGACATCGAGCTCGTAAACAGCCTGCCATTAATACCAATGATAATACCAGTGACGTGCTGACAAGCCTGGCTTCCTATTGCTGAGTAAGGCTTCTCGATTAAAACCTATCGCCACAATAAGAACTAGAAAAGAGAATGATATTGCAAAACATTGCCGAAAAACGGCCATTTTGGCCGAGCATAGAGCGGGTGCGGTAGTCGCCGTAAAGACTGTCGACCCTAGGATGGCGTGTGACGTGAGAAATAAGGGTAGTGATAGCTATTAGCCTTGTTCAGCTTGTGGGTATATGATTTGCGCCTGACTCGGCGTCTGCTGTTGTCAATGTGTTCGCCGGGGCAAAACCATAATATCACCGGCGTCGATTTCGAAACCAGGGTCTTGGACGACATCATTACCTTGAGATCAGGGCTAGCATGACTGTATTAGCTAGTTAGCTGGAGCGTGACGAGACCGCCCTGCAGCCCAGTACATACGATAAAGAATGGCGGCCCAAGCCGATAGGCAGGGATGTTGAATGCACTGCTCGCCAACAACAATATTTGCAATTGATGCCTTTTTCCCATGTGTGACTGATTAATAACCTTTAAATCCAACGACCAGGAGATTTTCCCATGAGTGCAACTAAACCCTATTCAACTGACCCGGCCGACCTCGGCTTTGACCCCGAAGAACTCCGTGCTAAATACAATCACGAACGCGATAAGCGCATTCGTAAAGAAGGTTTCGGTCAATATAAAGCCGCAGCCGGAGAGCTGGAAGAGTACATGGTCGACCACTATGTCGATCCCGGTTTTACCCGTGAACCCCTGACTGACGAGGTTGAAGTCGCCATTATTGGTGGTGGCTACGGCGGCCTTTTGGCCGGTGCTCGACTGCGCGAGATTGGCGTTGAAAGCATTCGCATGATCGACAAAGCCGGTGACTTTGGTGGCACCTGGTACTGGAACCGCTACCCCGGAGCCCAGTGTGATATCGAAGCTTACGTTTACATGCCTTTACTCGATGAGCTCGATTACGTGCCGACCGAACGCTACGCCCACGCGCCCGAATTACTCGAGCATAGTCGTAATATCGCCAGGCATTACGACCTTTACAAGGATACTGTCTTCCAGACTGAGGTGTCTGAAATCAATTGGGATGAGAGCAGTAAACGCTGGATTATTCACACCAATCGGGGCGATGCGATGAAAGCTCAGTATATCGCCATGGCCAATGGTCCCTTGACGCGCCCCAAGCTGCCCGGCATTCGTGGTGTCGAAAAATTTAAGGGCCATACCTTCCATACCAGCCGTTGGGATTACAACTACACTGGCGGTAGTCCCGAAGGTGGCATGACCAGACTAGCCGACAAACGCGTCGGTATTATCGGCACTGGCGCCACGGCGATTCAGTGTATCCCCCACCTTGGTGAAGACGCTAAATCACTGCATGTCTTTCAGCGTACGCCCACTTCAGTTGATGCGCGCTATAACGCCCCGACTGATCCTGAATGGAAGGCCAAACTAAAGCCCGGCTGGCACAAAAAGCGTGTGGAAAATTTCAACAACACCCTGGGGGGCGCCTATACCGACGACGATATGGTGGGCGACGGCTGGACCGATATCTTTCGCAACGTCGGTGGCATTGTGACCGGTGATGTCGATAACTTAACAGAAGAGCAAAAAGACGAAGTTTTCGAGCTGGGCGATTTTCAGAAAATGCAGGAGATACGCGACCGCACTGATAGCATTGTTGAAGACCCTGAAACGGCAAATAAGCTCAAGGCCTACTATCGTCAATTCTGTAAACGTCCCGGTTTTCATGATGAATACCTGCAAACGTATAACCGCCCCAGTGTGACTTTGGTCGATACGAATGGCCAGGGGGTTGATGAAATTACGGAATCTGGTGTAATTGTTGATGGCGTTGAATATGCACTGGATTGCCTGATTTTCTCCACTGGCTTTGAAACGGGCAGTAGCTACACTAGCCAGTCCGGTTATGACCTGATTGGTAAAAATAACACGCGATTGAGCGAGAAATGGGCCAATGGCCTGCGTACCCACCACGGTTTGACCACCCACAATTTCCCTAATTGCTTTATTCTCGGTTTTACTCAAACGGGTGTGACGCCCAATGCGACTCACATGCTTGATGAACAAGCCAGTCAAATGGCCTATATCGTTAAAGAAGCGAGAGCACGTCACGCTGCTACCGTCGAGGCTACTAAACAGGGCGAGGACGAATGGTGTGATATCTGTGACAGCTATGGTGATAAAACCGAACAGCTTCTCGCGCAGTGCACTCCTGGCTACTACAACAACGAAGGCGGTGGCTCTAATAAAAACGGTTTTATTTCAGGTCAGTATGGAGGTGGTGCTGTGAAGTTCTTTCAGATTCTGAAAGAGTGGCGTGAAGACGGCAATCTTGCAGGTATGGAGATTAAATAAAGCCTCTAATAAAAACACCCTGGTAGAGAATGTCGCTGCTAATACCAGCAGCCTGGCTACACAGGCCTGCCTAAACCTTCGGCCCCGCGTTTATCCTGTGGGTGTCGGAGGTTTGAAACACTGGCTTAAACGGCGACTACTGAGCCAGTCCGCTTGTCAGTGCACACCCTTGGTGAGTAATGAGTACTGATCAATGACTAAGTCTTTAGTGATCGCTTTGGATACTAGACAGCGGCGGACGGGATGAGTCAGGCAGTGTCACCGTTTTTTCTAAAAATCCACGGTGGAGCTATGCTTGCCGAGGCACTACGAGCGTATCTACTGTATCCTTCTGCCCTGAATTTTAGTCTGTAAGCGGGGACTTGTAGTCTTATGGCGGGAACACTTTTTGTGGTGGCGACACCCATCGGCAATAGGGACGATATCAGTGCCAGAGCTATAGCGGTCTTACAGTCGGTCGATTTAATTGCCGCTGAAGACACTCGCCACAGCGGTCGATTAATGAGTCATTTCCAGATTACCACACCACTGGTGGCCTATCACGATCATGGCAATGAGGCCCAGGGTGAACGCATTTTTGCTGCGCTGGATGAGGGGCAAGATGTCGCGCTCATTTCTGATGCGGGCACCCCTTTAGTCTCAGACCCCGGCTTTCGACTGGTGCGAAGTGCGCGGGAGGGCGCGTATAAAGTCATACCTCTGCCCGGCCCCTGTGCGGCAATTGCCGCTCTGAGTGCTGCTGGCTTGCCCAGCGATCGCTTTTGTTTCGAGGGGTTTTTACCGGCCAAGCAAAGTCAGCGCCGTAAAGCTTTGGCTTTACTGGTAAACGAACCCCGCACCCTTATTTTTTACGAAGCGCCCCATCGCATTATTGCGACCCTTGAAGATTTACTCGACATTTTTGGTGCCGCGCGCGAAGTCACCTTGGCTCGGGAGCTCACCAAAACCTATGAGACCGTGCTCAATGGCAATTTGAGTGAATTGCTCACGCAAATAAAAAACGATATAAACCAGCAAAAAGGTGAGATGGTATTGGTGGTTCGCGGTTTTGATGGCGAAATAGCAAGTGTTAAGGAACAGGAAGAAGAGCGTGTACTAAAGCTGCTCCTGGTCGATTTGCCCGTCAAACAGGCGGCAACGTTGGCGGCACAAATATGTGGTGCCCAGCGTAATGCTCTGTACAAAAAAGCGCTCGACTTAAAGGCCAGTGATTGAAGCAGTGGCTGACCTGTTCGTGGCTATTGATCAATCCATCCCCAGTTGATAAGCGTTCTTGATGTATAGAGGCTTCCTGGTAGCAAGTTCTATTATTTTAGCGGGCGAAAATTTTATTTAGTGTAGGGGCTTTTAGCCTACTGAGACACCCTTTGCTGGCGATGATGATATTCGAATGCCGTCTATGTTGACCAACTTGGTAGGCTAACTGGCGAGGCTCTGCTATGTCGTCATGGGTTCGGCAAGCGTTATAAGGAGTAAGAAATGACCGATAAAAGAGTGGTATGCAGTGATTTAAACTACCGTGGTGAACCCCGCCATTTGCTGGTCTTTATGGACGGCACATGGAATGATGAAAACGGTGTTGCCAATGACGGTATCACTACCAATATCTATAAATTATTCAGGGCATTAGAAGGCCAGCTTACCTGTGATTCCGTCCCCCACATTATTACCCATGAGGAACATGTGGCCCTTTATTACAGGGGAATTGGTAATGATGATGACAATAATATGATCGGGTCATGGCATAAAGGTGCCTTCGGTGGCAGTGAAAAACGCATTAGAGACAGCGCCTACTGCGGCATTGTTGAACACTATCGCAAAGGCGACAGAATAAGCCTGTTTGGCTTTAGTAGAGGCTCTGCCAGTGCCAGGCTGTTAGCTGCTGATCTGGAGAAAGAAGGTGTTGCTGCATCAATAGAAATACACACAAACGAAGAAGAAAATAAGTCCACAGGCTGTGTCGAAAAGGTTTATAAAAAATATGCCAATAAAAGTACAGATAACAGCAAGGTAAAGGTCGATTTTCTCGGGATCTTTGATACTGTCGGTGCCTTTGGTATACCCATCGACCTGGGGTTTGGCTTTCAAAAATTGAATTTATTTAAAGATTTAAATGTGGCAGGAAATGTCGATCAGGTTGTGCATTGTGTGAGCATTGATGAGAGTCGAACACCTTTTATCCCGACACTGTGTAACAAAGCAAAACATATTGACGAAGTATGGTTTGCCGGTGTTCATTCGGATATAGGTGGTGGTTACCGGCACAACCAGCTTAGTAAAATTCCAGCAGCGTATATGATAAATCGCTTAAATCAGGTGTTTACAGGGCAGCCCATTCGATTTAATGAAGGGAAGTTAGCAGAACTCAGCCAATATCAGATGTCTGATGAGTTTCAACTTCATTACCATGGTGATGGTGTGGCGAAAGAAAGGCGGAAAATTCAAGTCCTCAAAGACAATGAAAGCAGCACTGATAAGCCCAGGATCCACGAATCAGTATTTAGCCTAATAGCCTCTAGTAAGGTGTATTTGAATACGCCGCTCGATTCATTTTCAAAAGTAGATAAAATTCACTATTGTCCAAAATCGGTTAATGGACTGCTGGGGAATTACATCGTGGTGAGTTAGAGAGCTTGCGTTGGCCTCTGGTCGTGTATAGGGGCACATTTCTTAGCTACACCGACCTCTTGCGGACTTATCGATACACCCGGTCCTCTGGCCCTGCGCTTTGGCGTTGTTGCCAGAGGAGCAGTTGGGTGCCAAGGGGTAGCACCGTACTTATGAAAAGAATAAAAGCTTTATCGCCAGCGCTAATGTCACCACGACAATTAAAGGTTGTACAAGCACAGCGCCACGGCTAATGACCATGTTAGACCCGATACGGGCTCCTATGACCTGGGCGGCTGACATACACAAGGCTAGCTCCCAAAGCACGTCACCCCGCAGGGCAAACAATAGCGCAGAGCTACCATTGACTAGTAGTATGATGACTTTGGTTTGCGCTGTTGCTTTACGCAGGTTATAGCCACAGAGCCAAACAAAAAGGAAGGGTAGAATAGAGCCCATTCCAGGGCCAAAGAAACCGCCGTAAAAACCCATGGGCAACGCCGCTACAATAGCAAACTGTTTTGAGCTCAGTCGCGGGACTGTATTATGGTCGGCGATGCGGGGCGAAAATAAAAAATAGACGGCAATCACTATCAGCAGGACCGGGATTAGCCGGAGCAACGCCTCGTTGCCAACTTGTTGAACGGCAAAGGTGCCGCAAATGGCGCCGAGTAATGCAAGGCTTAGCGCCCAACGTATCTCGTCAAGCTGGAGGTGTCCTTTGCGGTAAAAATTCCAGCTTGAAGATAGCGAGCCGAGAGAACTTTGCAATTTATTGGTGGCCAATGCGTTGATAGGTGGTAGACCAGCCCAAAGTAAAACAGGCAAAGTCAGTAAGCCACCAGCTCCAGCAATTGATGAAATAAAACCGGCAACAAAGGCCACGAGGGTTAAGGCTACCAGTAAAAAAGCGGGTAGTTCGATCAACAAGCAAGCCCGTCAGACATAAAATGAAGCATTATTTTATGCAGCATTGTCGTCTTTTGCTATGGTCGCCTGTGTAGAGATAGACACCTGTAAGGATGTGGGTAAAGACTGTGATGTGGTCGCGGAACCATCTTTCACCCTCACTCGGGGAGATACACAATTTCTCCAGATTCAAGCTGATAAGCCGTGCCGACTTTTTTGCCTTTTCCTTTGCCCGTGGCGGATGCCTCTCCTTCATAGTGACGGATTTCCGTACCTTTTTTGCTGATGATTTCCATATTTTCCGCGCCTGGGATTTTCACGAAGGTATCATCCCCCAGGTAGATTTGAGAAGTTAACGCTTCCCAAATCGGCGGTAGCTCAATCCTTTCACGCACAAATTCTTATAATTCTCTGTGGCGGCTTTTTCTGAATTTCTCAAATTGGTTCAACAGCCAGTCGGTTTCCCACCATTCTGGCGCAGTCGCATCTATCATCAACGCGGGGTCGCTACTTCATAGCCAATCCTCCATATAGTTGACCATACCGGTTCGAATAGGGTTCAGCACGACGTAACGCAATAGTTCAAGAAGGTAGGCTTCTTTTTCAAATAGAATGGTTTTGTTTCGAACCTGAAACAGGTGAACAAGCAGGCCATGCTTGCAGTTGGATTGTTGCGTATAGGCGTCATTCAGTTGGCGCAGACCTTGAGAAAGATTGCCTTCAATGATTTCAATCGCAATGCGACAGTGATTATCCGTCAAGCACTAGACATGACAACGCCAGTTAAACCGGGAGCACATTTGAGAAAAGGAGATAAGCAGATTTCACGATCACTGACGTTAAAAAAGATATCCTCTCGTGATCGCCTCGGGAGGTAACATGGTATAAAACACCGGCGCACAAGACCTGCCCATCTGTGTGTAACCTGCCTTGCGTGCAAGAGCCGTAGAGACTGTCCGACTTCTCAAAGAAAAAGCACTGAAGCCCATGGCGGGCGAAGGTAGAGGCTCATCTCCCTTCGCTATGATCAAGCAGAGGCTTGAATCCACTAAAATTAACTGCGCGCCCTGTACGCGATTGTTGCCGCCTGATTTTGGGCTGAGCCTTACATACCCTGTTGGATTATTCGTAGAAAAACGGGTTTTGCAATGCGCATAGTTTGCTTGCGTAGGAAAGAATCAAAACCCCTAAAATTTCAGCCAATCAACAATAGCCTGGCCTATTGGGTGGGGCGAATCTTCCTGAATAAAGTGAATGCCGTCGACGGTGACTTCGCTTTGGTTTGGCCAGGTGCGGCAAAAGTCCCGTGCAGGGCCGCGTAGAATGGCGCCAGGTTCGGCATTGATAAAGAGCTTGGGCAGGTCGCTCTGACTCAACCACTGGCTATAGCTGTCGACAATGGCAGCGACGTCTGCGGGTTCGCCATCGATCGGTATTTGTCGTGGCCAGGTGAGCGTTGGACGGCGGTCTTCGCCAGGATTTAAAAAGGGTCGACGGTACTCGGCCATTTCTTCTTCAGAAAGTTTGCGGATAATGGATGCGGGTAGCACTTGTTCGATAAAAACATTGTTGTCGAGCACCATGGCATCACCCGCTGGCGAGCGGAAACCTTCAAAGACGGGTTTCATGGAGCGGGGCCAGTCTTCCCATTTCATGGTTTTGACGATGGCTTCCATGTAGACAATGCCTTTCATCGAGGTACGGTGGCGGTTGGCCCAGTCAAAGCCTAGCGCTGAGCCCCAGTCGTGCAGTACCAGCGTGACATTGTCGTGTACGCCCAATTGCTCAAGCAGGGCGTCGAGGTAATCGCGATGTTCCACAAAACGGTAGCTGTCTGGCCCGGAGGGTGAAAGTTTTTGTGAATCGCCCATACCAATGAGGTCAGGGGCAATGCAGCGGCCCAGGGATTCACAATGGGGTATTATGTGGCGCCACAGATAAGAGGAAGTCGGGTTGCCGTGTAAGAATACGATGGGCTCGCCTTCCCCGACTTCTACATAGCGCATGTCATAACCCTTGATGCGCATGGTTTTTTTCGTATAAGCGGTATCTGTGTTCATTAACGTTACCTTTTTGTGTTATTGCTTTTTAGGTTATTAAAAGTGTGACTAGAAATTATTGTTAGGAAGTCAATATAGTATGAATGCCACCGAATTGCTGAGCCTGCTGACACTCGAACGTTTAGATAGTAATTTATTTCGTGGACAAAATCAGGATATCGGTGCCGTTGCCGTGTTTGGTGGCCAGGTGCTCGGCCAGGCATTAATGGCGGCCGGGGAGACCGTCGAGGGTCGAGAGGCCCACTCGATGCATGCGTATTTTTTGCGCCCGGGCGATAAAACTGTGCCGATTATTTACGATGTTGAACGGGTGCGCGACGGCGGTAGTTTTACCACGCGCCGGGTGGTGGCAATCCAGCGAGGTGAGCCGATATTTATTCTGTCGGTCTCTTTTCAGAAGGCCGAGGAAGGTTTTTGCCACCAGGCTGATATGCCTGAGGTGCCAGCCCCGGAAGACTTGCCCTGTGAATCGGAACTGCGTATGGCCATGGCCGATACGTTGCCGGAGGATCGCCGCGCCTTTTTTACCAGCGTGCGACCGGTCGAAATGCGACCGATTTACCCCCATGACCTATGGGAGAAAAGTGATCGGCCTCCGGAGCAGGGTTTTTGGATTCGGGTCAACACGAAAGTGCCCGATTCACCTCTTTTGCACCGGGCCTTGCTGGCTTATACATCCGACTTTTACCTGATGGGTACGGCGCTGCGTCCCCATGGCGAGCGTTTTTCCAGTGACGGTATGCTGGCTGCAAGCCTCGACCACGCCATGTGGTTCCACCGTGAGTTTCGTATGGATGAGTGGGTGCTCTATATGATGGAGAGTACCTCGGCCTCGGGTTCGCGGGGCTTGAACTTTGGCAAATTTTACCGTCGCGATGGCACGTTAGTCGCTTCGTGCACTCAGGAGGGCTTGATTCGCATGGCTCGTATGCCGGTTGAATAGCGCTGGCACTGTGTGCTGACAGGGACAATCAAGCGGGGACAATCAAAAAGGCACGGTGATGATGAGAACACTGAGCCTTTTTGATGAGCTAGCTGGATTAGCGTTAATAAGCGCCACCGTTTGAAAACACTTTTTTCGGATTGGCAACCATCATGGTGTCAACGTCGGCCTGACTGACGCCACCGGCCAGTAGTGCCGGCAGCACGTCGCGGGGTACGTGCTCGTAACACCAGTTGGGGGCAAACTTTTCGACGTATTCGCCGTCGAAGAAATCTTGAAAGCTACAGGCATCGTGGGAGATAACCATCTGACCGGCGTAGCCCTTTTCGCACAAGGTCACTACGGTCTGAACGCGCTCGTCCGTGGGTAGAAAGGCTTCAAGGCCAAAGCGGTCCATGCCGATAAAGCAGCCGCTACTGAGGATCTCTTCGAGGTAATCGATATCCGTGGAATCGCCAAGGTGACCGATGACCACACGGCTCATATCAACGCCGAATTCTTTAAAGGCAGCAACCTGATCCCGCGCCGAGGTATTGGCGATAGTGGTGTGAGTGGAAATGGGTGCGCCAGTTTCGCGATGGGCGATGGCTGTGGACTGCAGGAGCTTTTTGTTGAATTCATCGACGCCAGTGTGGTCGGTGGCACATTTGATAATGGCGGCTTTCACATCGGTATCGAGAATGCCTTCGGTGATATCTCGGATCATGTACGTTGACAGGTGGTTGGCATCCCAGCCGTGCATCCAGGCTTCCTCTGTCCAGTAAAAGCCGGTTGGGCAAATGACATTGACACCAGACGCTTTTGACACGGCAATAATGGAGCGAATATCACGACCCAGGTTGACGGGGGTCAGGTCGACAATCGTTTTTACTCCGCGCTCTTTTGCTGCATTCAGTGAACCAACGGCTTTCGGCACTTCTTTTTCAATATCGACGTAATCGTCATAGTTCTGGCGCATATCCCAGTCGGCGATAATGATGTGCTCGTGCATTAGACACATACCGATGTCGTCGACATCGATGGCTCCCATAGCGGTTTCTACTTGTGGCATAGCGATGCTCCTTTCTTATAAATAGTGTTATTGGACTGATCAGTTGGTGGGTAGCTCAACGATCTATCAATTATTATTTTTATTCAGTTCGCTGAATAATAGTCTACTTTTTAGGAGGAGGTGTCAGCTTAGCTTAGTGTCGCTATTTTGTGGTTAGACGTTTTTTTGTTCAGTTTCTACTTGTCTGATCGCCAAGTTCTGCTACCCTGCCGCGCGGGAGTCGGCTGAGCAGTCGCTGTTCCGTTTTGTTATTTGTTCTTTAATGAGCAAATGGTGGACGGGATGGAGGAAAGTCCGGGCTCCATAGGGCAGAGTGCCAGGTAACACCTGGGGGGCGTGAGCCTACGGAAAGTGCCGCAGAAAATATACCGCCTAAGCAGTTCGCTGCCGGTAAGGGTGAAATGGTGCGGTAAGAGCGCACCGCGCGGCTGGTAACAGGCGTGGCAGGGTAAACCCCACTCGGAGCAAGACCAAATAGGGATCCATAGGCGTGGCCCGCGCTGGATCCGGGTAGGTTGCTTGAGGTGTACGGCGACGTGCATCCCAGAGGAATGACTGTTCTCGACAGAACCCGGCTTACAGGCCGGCTCCCACTTTTTTTGCTGAGGGCTCTTTATATGCTGAGGGCTCCTTTTTGCTGAGGGCTCCTTTTTGCTGAGGGCTCTTTATATGCTAAGAGCTCCTTTCCACTGAGCCTTTATTTTGCTGGGGCCTTCTTCTCGTTAAGGGTTCTTTCTTCGCTGAAGGCTCCCCCCCCGCTGAAGGCTCCCCCCCGCTGAAGACTCTAGCGCTTAGCGCAGTACTGGGTGTCGTCTAACTTCTAGCTGAACTGCGTTTTCTCTGTTTTGCCGATACAAAGAACAGCGCTACACCAGAGGCAACTGTCATCACGCCCAACAGGGCGAAAGCCCGCAGTAGCCAGGAGTTAAAATTATCTCGGTCGACGTAATCCATGATGTGCAGGCTCCATAGCAGATCGTAAAGCCGCCAGGTGTTAGTGCGAATAGCGCTCACTTTTCCCGTGTTGGCACCAATCCATAGATGGGCTTCGTCCACACCCTTAAGTTCAATTTTCCAGGCTGGTAGCTCTCCCTCTCGATATTCGCTGCCCCGCTTGACCTCGGTGACCCAAGTTGCCGATAGAACGGGCAAGCGAGAGGCATTCGTGGCGATAGAGAGGGCTTCAGTCTCGGTCAGTGGAAGGAGCTTTCGCCCTGTTTCAGCGTTGTAGACCAGTAGCTTGTCTGCCCGTTTAACGACATAAACAGGCGTATGTAGGCGTTGCTGCAATTGAATCCTGCCCAGGCTCAACATGGCGAGTTCCCTGTGCTGAGCGACTAAAATGCTAGGCGAAAGGAGCCGGGTATGTTCCAGCCGCAATGTGGGAGGGGCCTGGAGTAGGTGGCTGCCGCGCACATCGTTAATGGGCACTATCGAAAAGAACAAACCAGACCCCGTCCAGATCAGTAACTGAATGGCGGCAATTAAACCGAGCCAGCGGTGGGTTTTTCGAATGCAGGATGGGCTCAAGTCAGTGTACCGTTGAGATTGTGGTTGGCGTGAGCATAGCGCATTAAAGTTATAGGAAGCCTCACAGTTTAAGGGCTATCGGGTAACCCGTTCTCATGTTCCGAGATTGTTGTTCTTAACAATCACTATTGATAGATCAAATTAGTCTCTTTCTTAAAGTGTTACTTTAAGTTCGGTTTTTATCGCACTGTTTTCCCTTGCTTATCTTGCTTTCCTTCGCGTACTTCATAGGGTTTTCCCTGTAAGTTCGCGGGAAATGTCAGCATTTTCGTGCATGTTTGCCCGTTGTCGAGTGTTGACTTTAACGGCTTCGAGTCTATAGTGTCGAATTGTGGGCGAAAGTGGGTCAAAGTGGCCCTGTTAATAATAATTGCGAGAGCTTTTGGTGTTTCGAGGCAGCGACGAAGTCAATATGGATGCTAAAGGGCGGATGCCAATTCCCGCTCGGTATCGTGACGACCTAGTGTCTGAGTATAACGGCAACCTGGTTGCGACCATTAGCCTTACCGACACCTGTTTGTTTATTTACCCGCGCCCGGAATGGGAAGAGCTTGAAGCGAAAATTGCCAGCATGCCGACGCTCAATAAATCTGCTCGCAGTATGCAGCACTTGCTGATTGGCAGCGCTCGCGATCTGGAGCTGGATGGCAGCGGTCGGGTGCTGGTGCCGAAATTGTTGCGCGATCATGCCGAGTTGGGCAAAGGGGTGACCCTGGTTGGGCAGAGTCATCGCCTTGAGTTGTGGGATACGGATAATTGGAATGCCAATCGTAAAGCCTTGCTCGATGAGCTTGCGAATGGGCTAGAAATTCCCGAAGACTTTCAATCATTGGCCTTGTGAGAATGGTGGACAACGTGCCCGTTAACAACGCCGAAGCGCATATCACTGTACTGCTAGAGGGGGCCGTCGATGCCTTGCTCAGTGACGTTGATGGTTATTATGTTGATGGCACTTTTGGCCGAGGAGGGCATTCGGGCCTGGTGCTGGAGCGCTTGTCCAGTGAAGGCCATTTGCTGGCGATCGATAAAGATACTGAGGCCTGCGCCGTGGGGCGAGAGTTGTTCGGTGAGGATGCGCGCTTTGAAATTGTTCAGGCTTCTTTTGCCGAGCTCGAAAGTTTGCTACGTGAGCGCGGGCAGGCCGGCAAAGTCAGTGGCGTGTTGCTCGACCTTGGCGTGTCGTCACCCCAGTTGGATGATGCGGAGCGAGGTTTTAGTTTTTTGCGTGATGGTCCTCTCGATATGCGCATGGACACAACCCGGGGTTTAAGTGCCGCTCAATGGATTGCAGTGGCCGATGAAGCCGAAATCGCTGGCGTGATTAAAGACTATGGTGAAGAGAAGTTCGCCCGCCGCATGGCAAAAGCCATTGTTGAGGCGAGAGAGGAGAAGCCGATAACCCGTACCGGCGAGCTGGCTGACATCGTCGCCGCCGCCAACCCCGCGTGGGAAAAAGGTAAGCATCCAGCGACGCGCGCCTTTCAGGCCATTCGCATTTTCCTGAACCGGGAACTGGATGATTTACGTTCATTGCTCGATTGCGTCATTGACCTGCTGGCAGTGGGTGGTCGGCTAGTGGTGATTAGTTTTCACTCTCTGGAAGACCGTATTGTTAAGCGTTTTATTCGTGGCCACACCCATCCCGTGGTGCCTAGAGGTCTGGCGATTCCTGAAGATCAGATAGTGCGTCGTCTCCGCAATATTGGCAAAGCATTAAAGGCGAGTGCCGAGGAAGTTGAACAAAACCCACGGTCACGTAGTGCCGTCATGCGGGTTGCCGAGAAGGTGGTTTGACGTGGCTATGACAGCAAGCTTACTCAGCTTTGGGCGTTTGCATGGCTGTGTGTTTGTGGTCTGGATGGCGGTTTTACTCAGTGGCCTGGGTGTGGTCTATGTCAGTCATCATTGCCGTTTGTTATACGGAGAGCTGGCGCAGTTGCAGCAAGAGAAAAACCGTCTTGAAATTGCTCGCGGGCAGAATTTGTTGGAGGCGAGTGCCCTGGCGTCGTTACACCGGGTGGAGAAATTAGCACTCGGAAAGCTGGATATGCAGGTGCCGGCTCTGGATGAAATTATCAGGGTCAAACCCTGAAGGTGAGCTAAAAAAGTGACCCAACAATAGTGGTGAAATAGTGGGTAAAAGCGCAGACAAGCAGCGTCCGAAAAGCCGTGACCGAGTATCGGTGCGTCGCGGCTCGGGCGCGCGCGTGCGCAGCATTGCGCCCTGGCGCTATTGGGCCATGGTGGCTGCGCTGTTCTCACTGGCTGTGCTGGCTTTGAGTCACGTTGCCGGTTTGCAGGTGTTGCCGGACGTGCATCGAGGCTTTGAATTTTTACAGAATCAGGGTAATAACCGCACCTTGCGTACGGTCGATATACCCGCCTACCGCGGCGTGATTACCGACCGTCGAGGCGAACCATTGGCGGTCAGCACCCCCGTTGTTTCTATCTGCGCGAATCCTCAGTTACTCGAGTTAGATGCTGATAAGTTGGCGATGTTAGCGCGGCGCCTAAAGCTGCGTGTTGGCGATTTAAAACAGCGTATCGAGCGTTATCGCAATAAAGAGTTTATGTATCTCGCGCGCCAGTTAACCCCACCCCAGGCCGAGGCAGTGCTCGATCTCGATATCGTTGGTATCTTCAAGCGCGAGGAATACAAGCGCTATTATCCAGCGGGTGAAGTGGCGGCGCAGCTGGTGGGCTTTACGGGTATTGATGACCGTGGCCAGGAGGGGATGGAGCTGGCGTTTGATGACTGGCTCTATGGCGCTACTGGTAGCAAGCGGGTGTTGAAAGACCGCAAGGGCCGAGTGATCAAAGAATTGCAGTTGATTGACAGCGAGAAACCCGGCAGCAACCTGGCCTTGAGTATTGATTTACGCTTGCAATACATCGCCTACCGCGAATTAAAAGCGGCAATGAAACAGTTTCGCGCCAAGTCGGGCTCGGTCGTGGTGCTCGATGTACAGACGGGTGAGGTGTTGGCGATGGTGAATCAGCCTTCGTTTAACCCCAATGATCGTTCGCGTTTAAAAGCGGGTAGCACCCGCAATCGTGCGCTCACCGATTTGTTGGAGCCGGGCTCGGTCATGAAGCCATTGACTATGGTCGCAGCGCTGGAAAGCGGTCAGTTTCATCCCTCAACCGTGATCGATACCAGCCCGGGTTACCTGCGTGTTGGACGTAAAACTTTTCTCGATCATCGCAATTACGGCAAGCTCGATATGAGCGGTATTCTTGCCAAGTCCAGCCAGGTGGGCACCACAAAAATCGCCATGAAACTGGATCCGGCGGATATTCGCGGCGTTTTTGATCGCGTGGGTCTCGGCCAGAGTCCCGGCACAGGGTTCCCTGGCGAAAGCGCTGGTTTGTTGCCAAGCAAGCGCCGTTGGAGAGACGTGGAAACGGCTACCCTGGCCTTTGGTTACGGCATGGCTGCGACACCTTTGCAGCTGGCCAGTGCCTACGCCGTGCTGGCCAATAACGGCATTAAAAAGCAGGTTTCACTGTTAAAGGTTTCTGCCGCAGAGGGTGTTCCCCCGGGGCTTGAAGAGCAAGTGATCGATCAGGAGATTGTCGCCAGCGTGCGTCAGATGATGAAGGCGGTGATCGACAAAGAAGGTACAGGCACCCGTGCAGCCATTAACACTTATGAGGTGGCGGGAAAAACCGGCACCAGCCATAAGGTCGGCGCCGGCGGTTATGAAGAGGACCGCTATGTCGGTTTGTTTGCCGGTATGGCGCCGGCCGATAAGCCCCGTTTAGTGACGGTGGTGGTGATCGATGACCCACGCGGCAAAGATTACTACGGTGGTTTAGTAGCGGCCCCAGTGTTTTCAAAAGTCACCGCTGAAGCACTACGCCTGATGAGTGTGCCGCCCTTGAAAGTCCCTGAACCGAAGCTGGTTGAGGGCGCTGTTTTAAAGCGCGGGGGTGATTCGTGATGACAGCACCCCGTCCTTTAGCGGGCATCGCTCTGGGTGATTTGCTAGCAAATCTGGACTTGTCGCCTTCAGGCTTGCCCGCCGAACTGACAGCTCTGAAAGTCAGTGGCTTGCAATTAGACAGCCGCAAGCTGGAACCCGGTGACTTATTTATGGCCTACCCAGGTTTGCACAGCGATGGCCGGCATTATTTAGCGCAGGCAAAAACGGCAGGTGCTGTGGCTGCTCTCGTTGAAAGTGAAGGCTTTAGTACAATGGCTGAAACACCTTTGCCAGTGATTGCAATAAATGATTTGGCACATAAAGTCAGTGCAATTGCCGGGCGTTTCTATGCCGACCCCAGTGCCAACCTGCCAGTTATTGGCATAACTGGCACCAATGGCAAAACCACCTGTACGCAATTGCTGGCCCAGTTGTTCACTCGGCTGGATAAATCGGCGGGTGTGATTGGTACGCTGGGTTATGGTCTGCTGCCGTCGACTGAGGCCAGCACACAATCCAGCTTGACCGATACCGGTTTAACAACCCCGGACGCGGTGAGTGTGCAGGGCATTGTTGCCGGTTTACTGGACGCTGGTGCAGAAGTGGTGGCGATGGAGGTCTCCTCCCACAGTCTCGACCAGGGCCGAGTTGAGGGGCTTCACTTTAGTACGGCTGTGTTTACCAACTTAAGTCAGGACCATCTTGACTACCATCAGACAATGACCGCTTACCAGCGGGCGAAAGCCGGGCTGTTTAAAGCGCCGGGGCTGAAAACAGCCATCGTTAATTGCGATGACGCAGCGGGTCGGGCGATTATTGACGAACTGGCCGCTACCGGTAAACCTCGTTGCTACAGCTATTCCTGTGCGCAAAGCGAGGCGGATATTTATGCTGCGGTTCCGACCTTCGACATGCAGGGCCTGCGCGCTCAATTGACGACCCCATGGGGCGACGGCGAGTTATGTAGCCACCTGCAGGGTGATTTTAACCTGAGCAATTTGCTCGCCGTGATTGGTGTCGCCTGTGCTGAGGGTTACGCCTTGGCCGACGTGCTGGCTGCTATCGCACAATTAAAGCCTGTGCCGGGCCGTCTAGAAGTGGTCGATGCCCAGGTCTTGCCAGTGGTTGTGGTCGACTATGCTCACACTGCCGATGCCCTTGAAAAAGCTCTCGCGGCTTTGCGCCCCGCCTGTCGCGGTCGCCTTTGGTGTGTCTTTGGCTGTGGGGGTGATCGCGATCAGGGCAAGCGTCCCATGATGGGTGCTATTGCCGCTGAGCTGGCCGATCAGCTGGTGATTACCAGCGATAATCCCCGTAGCGAAGATGCGCGAGCCATTATTGACGCTGTACTGGAAGGGGTGTCTGACCTTGTCAGCAAGACGGACCAACTCCAGGTCTTTATCGATAGACGTGCCGCCATTCATTTTGCCGTGAGCAATGCTGCTGAGCAGGACGTGGTGCTGATTGCCGGTAAGGGTCATGAAGATTACCAACTCGTTAAAGATCAGCGCTTACCGTTTAACGATGTCGCCGAAGCACGTTTGGCCCTGCGTGAAAGAGGTGAGGCGTGAGCTTGCAAGATACGACAGCACTTAGCCTGTCTCAGGCTGCCGTCAATTATGGCGGTACCTTGCTGTATCCCGATTGTCACTTTGCTCGTGTTTGCACCGATACTCGCAGTTTGGCCAATGGTGATTTATTCGTCGCTCTGCGTGGCGATAATTTCGATGCACATCAGTTTCTTGAAAGTGCCGCGTTAAAGGCCTGTGGCATGGTGGTTGAAACCCCCGACAAGCGTTTGGCAATTCCCCAGTGGGTAGTGCCCAATACGGTACAGGCTCTCGGCCAACTCGGCGCCCTGGCGCGCAATACTTTTAGCGGGCCGTTGATAGCGATCACCGGCAGTGGTGGCAAAACCACGGTCAAAGACATGCTGGCTGTTATTTTGGGCTGCAAAGGTGAGGTTTTAGCGACGGCTGGCAATCTGAACAACCAGATCGGCGTACCGCAAACTTTGTTGAGGTTACAAGCCGAGCACCAGTTCGCGGTGGTTGAAATGGGTGCCAGTGCGGGGGGGGAAATCGACTACCTGTGCAGTATCGCGCGCCCCACTATTGCCGTGGTGACCAATGTTATGCCCGCCCATGTTGCCGGTTTTGGCTCCCTGGCGGGCGTTGCCAGTGCTAAGGGTGAGATTTATAGCGGCCTCGATAAATGTGGTACTGCTATTTTGAATTTTGATGAGCCCTGGTATGCGCAATGGCGTCGAGGCGCCCATGGCACACAGAGTCAGAGCTTTAGCGTTGCGAATAGCGCCGCTGATTTTTACGCTTCGAACGTGCAATTCAACACTGCGGCCTGCGCTCGTTTTACGCTGCATTCACCGCTGGGTGAGATTGAAATTCAACTCGCCATTCCCGGTGCTCATAATATCTCAAATGCTTTGGCGGCGGCGGCCTGTGCAGTAGCCGCGGGGGCTGATTTACTCAGCGTTGCTGCGGGGCTTGCCGCCATGTCAGCAGCTCCCGGACGTATGCAAAGCAAGCCGGGGATTCGCGGTGCGCGAATTATCGATGATAGCTACAACGCCAACCCCGGTTCGGTCAAGGCAGCGATTGATGCCCTCGTCGCCATGCCGGGCAGGCACTTACTGGTGCTCGGCGATATGGCCGAGCTGGGCCCTAACGAGAAGTCCATGCATCGAGAGGTGGGTACTTACGCTCGCCATGCGGGCATCGACGGGCTGTTCACCACAGGTGATCTCAGTGCAGAGACTGCCTCTGCGTTTGGAGAGGGCAGTGAACATTTTGCCGACAAAGCTGCCTTGAGTGCAGCCTTGAACAAACAATTAAATAGCGCTGCCACTGTGCTGGTAAAGGGCTCTCGCAGCGCTGCCATGGAAGACGTGGTGGCACACATTATTGAGGAAAACCACTGATGCTTTTATGGCTGGCAGATTATTTAAGCGAATACTACAGTGCTTTCGGTGTCTTCAAGTACCTGACGCTGCGCGCGATTCTTGGCATGTTGACCTCGCTGCTTATTTCCCTGGTGTTCGGCCCCTACATGATCAGGCAGCTCAACGCATTGCAAATCGGTCAATCGGTACGCAACGATGGCCCGCAAACTCATCTGATTAAATCGGGCACGCCGACCATGGGTGGCGCCTTGATTTTGCTGTCTATTTTTGTCTCTACCTTATTGTGGGCAGATCTGACAAACCGTTACGTGTGGACCGTACTGTTGGTCACCCTGGCCTTTGGTCTGATTGGCTGGGTCGATGACTACCGTAAAGTGGTGGAGAAAAATTCTGCGGGTTTGCCCGCCCGTTGGAAGTACCTCTGGCAGTCGGTGGCGGGTTTGGCCGCGGGTATTTTTCTCTATAGCAGTGCAATTTCTCCCGCTGAAACTGAGCTGATCGTGCCCTTCTTTAAAAATATCGCCTGGCCCATGGGCTTGTTTTACGTGGTGCTGAGTTATTTTGTGATTGTTGGCTCCAGTAATGCGGTCAACCTCACCGACGGCCTCGACGGTCTGGCTATTATGCCGTCAGTGCTGGTGGGTGGCGCGTTGGGCATCATTGCTTATCTCACCGGTCATGCCTCATTTGCCGAGTATTTACATATTCCATTTATTCGAGGTGCTGGCGAGTTGCTGATTTTTTGCTCGGCACTGGGTGGGGCGGGCCTTGGCTTTCTCTGGTTTAACACCTATCCGGCACAGGTGTTTATGGGTGATGTCGGTGCGCTGTCGCTGGGGGCTGCGCTGGGTGTTATAGCCATCATCGTGCGTCAGGAAATCGTATTTTTCATTATGGGTGGAATTTTTGTGTTGGAGACTGTTTCAGTCATTATGCAGGTGGCCTCTTTCAAGTTAACGGGCAAACGTATTTTTCGCATGGCGCCTATCCACCATCATTTCGAACTGAAGGGTTGGCCGGAGCCACGAGTGATTGTGCGCTTCTGGATTATCACGGTAATGCTGGTGCTTTTTGGCCTGGCAACGCTGAAATTAAGATAGAGAGCTGCGAAAAATAGCGGACATCAAGGGATTGGTAGAGATAAAGATGCAAGAGGATAAGGTGACAGAATTGATAGCGAGCAACAGACTGACCGTCGTCGTGGGCCTTGGCGCCACCGGCTTGTCTGTGGCGCGTTTTCTATCGGCTCAGGGCGAGCCTTTTGTCGTGGTCGATAGCCGTGAGCAACCGCCAGCGTTGGCACAATTACAAAAAGAATTGCCCGAGGTGCGCACCGAGCTCGGCCACCTTGACAGCGCTACCCTGTGCAGCGCTGATCAGTTAATCGTCAGTCCCGGTTTGTCTCTCGATACACCGGCGCTGCTGGAGGCGGTGAACGCAGGTGTGGAAGTGATTGGCGATATAGAGCTTTTCGCTCGTTACGCCCAGGCACCCATTGTGGCGATTACCGGCTCTAACGGTAAAAGTACCGTAACCGCGCTGCTGGGTGAAATGGCCCGGTTAGCGGGTAAACATGCCGGTGTTGGCGGCAATCTTGGTATTCCGGCGCTGGATGTGTTGGGCGAAGATAAAGATTTATATGTGCTTGAGCTGTCGAGCTTCCAGCTCGAAAGTGTTAAAACTCTACGAGCAGAAGTCGCCGTAGTGCTGAATGTTAGCGCCGACCATATGGATCGTTATGCTTCCATACTCGATTACCATCGCGCTAAGCACCGGGTGTTTAAAGGCACAAAGCAAATTGTGGTCAATCGTGATGATTGCCTGTCTCAGCCCTTGGTTAGTGATGCCGTCACTAACTGGAGTTTTGGTTTAAGTAAACCCGATTTTTGCGCATTTGGTTTGCTCGAGCACCAGGGCGAAAGCTGGCTGGCTTTTCAGTTCGAGCCATTGATTCGGGCAGCTGATGTGCGAATTAAGGGTCGCCACAATGTTGCCAATGCACTGGCTGCTCTGGCGCTGGGCCACGCTGTAGGTTTGCCCCGTGAGGCGATGTTGGCCGCTCTACGCAGCTTTCCGGGTCTGCCACACCGCTGTGAACACGTCTTGCAGCGTGAGGGCGTAGCCTGGATCAATGATTCCAAGGCAACGAATGTTGGCGCTACGGTGGCGGCGATTAATGGCTTATCTGAAACGCAGAAAGACGCAGAGAGCCAATCTGCCAATATCGTTTTAATTGCCGGTGGCCAGGCTAAGGGGCAGGACTTTAGCAGCCTGGTAAAAGCCCTTCCCGGCCGGGTTAAACAGGCCATATTGATAGGCGAAGATGCGAGCCAATTGGCCCAGGCCTGCGGCGAAAGCGTCCCCAGTATTTACGCTACGTCGTTACAGTCCGCCGTGAATAGTGCTGCGCGTCTCGCTCAGTCGGGAGATATCGTTTTGCTGTCACCGGCTTGTGCCAGCTTTGATATGTTTTCTGGTTTTGAGGAGCGTGGCCACTGTTTTGTGACAGCCGTGAAGGCTCTTGACGCAGGGACACCCGCATGAGCAGTGTCAAAATGAAGGGGGCGGCGACTACGGGTATAGCGGCCAATCTCCCTGTATGGCCCCTGCTGAGCGGCTTCTGGCAGCCCAGGCCGCTGCAGTATATTGACCGCTATTTACTGCTCACTGTGCTGGCGTTGGTTTCCGTGGGTCTGTTGATGGTTATGTCAGCCTCGATCAGTTTTGCCGACCATAAGTACGGTGATGCCTTTTTCTTCACCAAGCGCCATCTCATGTATTTACTGATGGCCACCAGTGCCGCCTACCTCATACTGCAAATCTCCATGGCCTGGTGGTATGAACATGCTGGCTGGTTAGTTGTTATCGGGGGTCTGGCGTTAGCGTTGGTACTGATTCCGGGTGTTGGACACTCGGTGAATGGCAGTCGCCGCTGGTTCAAACTGGGGATGTTTACGCTGCAGGTTTCCGAGCTGGCTAAGGTCTGCATGATCTTCTTTGTTGCCGCCTATTTGCAGCGCCATCAATTGCGTTTACAGGACAGTTGGCACAGCTTTGCCATTCCCCTGGCCGTCGTCGGCGTGTTCGCGTTTTTACTGCTACTGGAGCCCGACTTCGGCTCCACGGTGGTGTTGGCGGCAACCGTATTGGTCATGCTTTTTATTGCCGGGGTGCGTCTGTGGCAATTTCTAAGTTTGATGGCTGTGGGTATTGCTGGCGTCGCGGCGCTGGCCTTCACGTCAGAGTATCGCTTTCGCCGATTGGTGACTTTTTTAGATCCTTGGGCACAACAATTTGGCGATGGCTATCAGTTGACTCAGTCGCTCATCGCTTTTGGTCGCGGAGAGTGGTTCGGCGTGGGCTTGGGCAACAGTGTGCAAAAGCTTTTCTATTTACCTGAAGCTCATACCGATTTTGTCTTTGCCATACTTGCCGAAGAATTTGGGTTATTCGGCGTGCTGGTGGTGATGGCATTGTTTACCTTAATGATTGCGCGGGTTTTTATCATTGCCCGCAGGGCAGTACAGCGCCAGGACTGGTTCGCAGCCTATGTGGTATTTGGTGTCGGCATACTGTTGGCGGGGCAAGTGTTTATTAATATTGGTGTGACTTCAGGCTTGCTTCCCACGAAGGGTTTAACCCTGCCTTTTATTAGCTACGGCGGCAGTAGTCTGTTGGTGTGCGCGACGATGATCGCCCTGGTAATGCGGGTCGGTATAGAGATGGATGATCTGGCGGCGTTGGCTAAACGCACCGGTAAAGCCAAATCGAAGGTGGCGCGATGACGTCGCGACGCCTATTGATCATGGCCGGCGGTACCGGGGGTCACGTATTTCCAGCACTGGCGGTGGCCGAGGAATTGCGTGAGCGCGGCATAGCCGTGAGCTGGCTGGGTACGCGTCGCGGTATCGAAGCCGAGCTGGTTCCCGCTGCAGGCTTTCCGCTTCATTGTATTGATGTGGTGGGCCTGCGTGGCAAACGCGGTGTCGTGGCTAAACTCAAAGCGCCCTTCGGGTTATTGAAAGCGTTGTGGCAAGCCATTGGTGTGGTACGTGAGGTTGGACCTCACTGTGTTCTGGGTTTCGGTGGTTTTGCCTCCGGCCCCGGGGGGCTGGCGGCTCGACTATTGAGTAAGCCATTGGTGATTCATGAACAGAATGCTATTGCTGGCACTACCAATAGAATTTTGCAAAAGCTGGCGACCCGTGTGCTGGAAGCCTTCCCCGGTGCTCTGGCAACAGGCGAGTACTGCGGCAACCCGGTACGTCGAGAAATTAGTGCCCTTGAAGCACCGCAAAACCGCTTGGCCTTAACTGAAGGGCAACGCTGCCATCTATTGGTGTTAGGTGGCAGTCTCGGCGCATTGGCTATCAATCAGGTAGTGCCTGAGGCTCTGGCCCTACTGCCTGAAACTGAGCGTCCAGTTGTGGTTCACCAGTGTGGTCAAAAACATCTTGGTATCACTAGTAAAGCCTATGAAAGCGGAGGTGTCGACGCAGAGGTGGTGCCCTTTGTCGATGATATGGCAGCGGCCTACGGGGCGGCAGATTTTGTCATTTGCCGAGCGGGTGCATTGACCGTTTCTGAGCTGACAGCTGCCGGTTTAGGCGCGGTGTTAATTCCCTATCCTCACGCCATAGACGATCACCAGAACGAAAATGCGCGTTGGTTGGCCGACAAAGGTGCGGCTGTGATGATGCAACAAAAAGATCTTACCCCGGAGGCTTTGGCGACTTTGCTGAAAGAATTACTCGTAAATAAACAACAACGGGTCGCGATGGCCGTGGCGGCTCGCGCCCTGGCTATGCCCGATGCGGGGCGTACCGTAGCCGACGTCTGTGAAGAGGTGATGGCATGAGCGCTATTCACGCAGTTCCGGAAATGCGTCGTATCCGTCGCATTCATTTTGTTGGCATTGGCGGTAGTGGCATGTGCGGTATAGCCGAAGTGCTACTGAACCAGGGCTATACAATTTCAGGTTCCGATCTGGCAGCAAATGCCAATATACAGCGTCTGCGCGGCATGGGTGCCCATATTGATATTGGTCACAAGGGTGAACAAACTCAGGGTGCTGACGTGGTGGTGCAGTCTTCCGCCGTCAATGAAGAGAATCCAGAAATTATCGTTGCTCGGGAGTCTCGCATTCCCGTGGTGCGCCGCGCCGAGATGCTTGCTGAGTTGATGCGCTACCGTCACAGCATCGCCGTTGCCGGTACTCACGGTAAAACGACCACGACTAGCCTGTTGGCGAATGTGCTGGCGGAAGCCGGGCGGGCACCGACCTTTGTGATTGGCGGTAAGGTAACCAGTGCTGGGACTAATGCCCAGTTGGGCGAGAGCCGCTATCTGGTCGCCGAGGCGGATGAAAGTGATGCCTCGTTTTTGCACCTCCAGCCTATGGTGGCGGTGGTGACGAATATCGAAGCCGATCATATGGCAACCTACGACTTTGATTTTTCAAAATTGAAGCAGACCTTTATTGAATTCCTTCACAACCTGCCGTTTTACGGTTTAGCGGTGTTGTGTATTGACGACCCGGTGGTGAGAGAGATTATGCCACTGGTGTCGCGTCCGGTTCTGACTTATGGCTTTAGCGAAGATGCCGATTACCGCATCAGCGAAGCTGAAGTTGAGGAGCGCAGTGCCTATTTTAAAGTGGATCGACCAGAGGGTTTGAGTCCTCTACACATTAAGCTGAGCATTCCTGGTCGCCACAACATGTTGAATGCTACAGCGGCTATTGCCGTCGCCACCGATGAAGGCCTTGATGATAAGGCGATTTGCGCTGGACTGGCGGGCTTTCAGGGTGTGGGCCGGCGTTTTGAAGTCTACGGCAACTATCCCGTTGCCGGAGGTGCGGGCACTGCCATGCTAGTGGATGATTACGGTCATCACCCCAGTGAGGTGAAAGCGACAGTGCAAGCGGTGCGCGAAGGTTGGCCACAACGTCGTCTGGTGCTGATTTTTCAGCCACACCGCTATACCCGTACACGGGATCTTTACGATGACTTTGTCGAAGTTCTTTCCGATGTGGATGTCTTAATTATCGTTCCCGTTTATACCGCAGGGGAGGAAGAAATTCCCGCCGCCAATAGTCGACATTTGTGTCGCTCCATACGCCAGCGCGGCAAGCTTGACCCTGTTTACGCGGAATCGATAGAGGCTGTGCCCGACATTCTCAAATCTCTGGTGAAGCCCGGTGATATTGTCATGACTCAGGGTGCAGGCAGTGTGAGTAAGTTGGTCAAGCTTCTTGCTGATGGAGGCCTGCAATAGAGATGTCTGCTATCACTACATCATCCTCTTTGCACAGCGCACCAGGTCGCATTGTGGTTCTCTACGGCGGGCAGTCGGGCGAGCGCGATGTGTCTTTGAAAGGGGGCAAGGCCGTGTTATCAGTGCTACAGAGTGAAGGTCTGGATGCCCACGGGTTGGATCTCCGCTCAGGCTGGATAACAGAACTAGAAGCACTGCAGGCAGATCGTGTCTTCATCGTTCTCCACGGAGCGGGTGGCGAAGACGGCACTGTGCAAGGTGCGCTGGAATGTATGGGCCTGCCCTACACTGGCAGTGGTGTATTGGCTTCTGCACTGGCGATGGACAAGCTGCGCTGCAAGCAATTATGGCGGGGCATGGGTCTGCCAACGGCGGATTTTGCTGTGCTGCGACAAGACTCTGACTGGTCGGCTTTGCTGACAGAGCTGGGTGGTGAGGTGATGGTTAAGCCGGCTAGCGAAGGCTCGAGCCTGGGTATGGCCAGGGCCAGTAATCGTGATGAGCTGCAAGCAGCCTGGCTGGCTGCCAATGCCTTTGACAGCGTGGTGATTGCCGAGCGTTGGCTCGGTGGTGCCGAATATACGGTCGCTATTCTTAATGGTCGTCCACTGCCGGTCATCAAGCTGGAAACGGATCGACCCTTTTACGACTACGAGGCGAAATATCTGGCCGACGACACACGCTATATTTGTCCCTGTGGTTTGTCCGCCGCCGATGAGCAAGCTATGCAGGCATTGGCGCTGGAGGCTTTTGCCAGTCTTGGCTGCCAGGGCTGGGGTCGTATTGACGTGATGATGACAGAGGCCGGTGAGCCGTGCTTACTCGAAGTCAACACCGTACCGGGTATGACTGACCATAGTTTGGTGCCGATGGCTGCGGCTGCGGCAGGCTTAAGTTTTACAGATTTACTGCTCGAAATATTGCAGAGCTCTTTGCATAACAGTGGGCCAAAGACCTTGTTGAGCACTGCTGAAGGTGCTGACTGATATGGCAGCTATCGCCTCCTCTAAAGTGAAGCAGCGTGGCGCGAAACGCAATCAAATGCAGCGTGGAGCGAAAAGCAGACATGCGCTTGTGAAAGTGCTGGAGTGGCTCAAAAGCGCGCTGCGCTTTTCTCTACTGTTGGCTGTGTTGGTGACCTTAATGGCCGGCGCGGTGTCACTGTACCGCTATATCGATAGACCCTTGGAACACATCGCAGTCATTAGCCCCTATCAGCGAGTGACACAAGATGAGATTAAGGTTCTGGCCGGGGATATTACGAGCGGTGGTTTTCTTAGCCTTGACTTGAGTGTCGTGCGTCAGCGCCTTGAGGCCCATCCCTGGATAGCGTCAGCCAGTGTGCGTCGAGAGTGGCCCAATCGTTTACAGCTACGCATCGTGGAGGAAGTGCCCATCGCTCGCTGGCGCGATAGTGGTTTTTTGAATCGCAGTGGTGTGGCGCTCAAGGCGGCAGACAATAGCACCCTGAGTAACCTGCCACATCTGGTGGGCGAGGAAGGTCATTCGCGAATGGTGATGAGCGAATTTCGCGATATCAGTGAATTGATGTTCAGCCAGGGTTTAAAAGTCGTGGCCTTTAGTATTGATGCCCACGACACGCGTAGCTTGACCCTGGCCTCCGGCCACGAAGTGGTGCTAGGTCGCAGTGATGTGATCGCTAAAGTGAGACGGTTTCTGACAATTTGGCAGGGTGAACTGGCGAGTCGTCAGCAAGAAATTAACGCGATTGATGCGCGTTACGACAACGGTGTGGCGGTGTCGTGGCGCAAAAGTGATGTGTCGAGCTGATGAGTCAGTTTAAAGATAAGGGAAAAAGAGCTTAATTCATGGCAAATAATAGCAACGAGCAAATGATTGTCGGCCTCGATATTGGCACCTCTAAAGTGGTGGCCATTGTCGGTGTGGCGGGTCCCGATGGGCAGCTGGAAATCGTTGGCACCGGCATGCATCCCTCTTCAGGTTTGAAAAAGGGGGTGGTGGTGAATATAGAATCGACGGTGGCAGCCATTGAGCGCGCAGTGCAAGAGGTCGAATTAATGGCCGGTTGCCAGATCCACTCGGTGTATGCGGGCATTGCCGGTAGTCATATTCGCAGCCTTAACTCGCATGGCATCGTTGCGATTCGCGACCGAGAGGTGCACAGCCTTGATGTTGAGCGGGTGATTGATGCGGCACGGGCGGTGGCGATTCCCGCTGATCAGGAAATTCTCCATGTGCTGCCACAGGAATTCATTATCGACAACCAGGAGGGTGTCCGTGAACCCCTGGGGATGTCGGGCGTGCGGCTTGAGGCCAAAGTCCACTTGGTGACCGGCGCTGCCAATGCGGCGCAAAATATTAAAAAATGTATCCGCCGCTGTGGGCTGGAAGTTG
The DNA here is from genome assembly GCA_913058345.1 of uncultured Gammaproteobacteria bacterium. Taxonomy (GTDB): domain Bacteria; phylum Pseudomonadota; class Gammaproteobacteria; order Pseudomonadales; family Porticoccaceae; genus Reddybacter. The sequence goes on along the minus strand of CAJXQR010000004.1, from coordinate 135,332 downwards.
ACGACGTGATGCTCGAACAGCTTGCGTCGAGCTACGCCGTACTGACCGAAGATGAAAAGCAACTCGGTGTTTGCATGGTTGACCTGGGCGGCGGCACTACGGATATCGCCATTTTTACCGATGGCGCGATCCGCCACACGGGGGTGATTCCGATTGCCGGCGATCAGGTGACCAATGACATCGCTATGGCCTTGCGCACACCTACCGCCAATGCGGAAGAGTTGAAAATTAAATATGCCTGCGCACTGGCGAAACTGGCACGGCCGGAAGAAACCATCAAGGTGCCCAGTGTCGGTGAAAGACCGCCAAGAGATCTTTCGCGTCAGGCGCTGGCTGAGGTGGTAGAGCCTCGCTACGACGAACTGTTCACGCTGGTTCAGGCGGAATTACGGCGCAGTGGATTTGAAGAACTGGTCGCCGCCGGCATTGTCTTAACCGGTGGCACGGCAAAAATGGAAGGGGTAGTAGAGTTGGCAGAGGAAATTTTTCATATGCCAGTGCGGCTCGGCTGCCCGCAAAATATTCAAGGCTTGAGTGACATTGTCAATAACCCGATCTATTCAACGGGTGTGGGTTTGTTGCTCTATGGCTTGGAGCAGCAGCGTGAAGGGGGTAAGGCGCAACAGGGTGAGCAAGGCGACGGCTTGATGTCTCGCATCAAGGCCTGGTTTAAAGAACACTTTTAAATTTTTAATGGGTAGGCCGCTAGTTAAATAGCAACGTTAATTGAGGGTAAAGTCATGTTTGAGATTGTGGATAGCATACCGGAAACGGCAGAAATTAAGGTCATCGGCGTGGGCGGCGGCGGCGGCAATGCAGTGCGGCATATGATCGACAGCCACGTTGATGGCGTTGAGTTCATTTGTGCCAATACTGATTCCCAGGCTTTAAAGGGCCTGTCGGATGCCACATTGCTGCAGTTGGGTAATGGCATCACGAAAGGGCTTGGTGCAGGGGCAAACCCTGAAATTGGCCGCCAGGCGGCGATGGAAGACCGGGAGCGTATCGCCGAGGTGCTCGAGGGTGCCGATATGGTCTTTATCACCGCTGGTATGGGTGGTGGCACGGGTACAGGAGCCGCGCCAGTAGTGGCTGATATTGCTAAGGACCTGGGTATTTTGACTGTCGCTGTCGTGACTCGTCCCTTTCCCTTTGAAGGCCGTAAACGCATGGCCATTGCCAATGAAGGGGTCAAGCAGTTAAAAGACAAGGTGGATTCCTTGATCACTGTACCCAATGAAAAACTGCTGTCGGTGCTGGGTAAAAGCACGACTTTACTGGATGCCTTTAAGGCGGCCAACGATGTGTTGCTGGGTGCGGTACAAGGCATCGCCGATCTGATTATTCGCCCCGGTATGATCAACGTCGATTTCGCCGACGTGCGTACGGTGATGTCAGAGATGGGTATGGCGATGATGGGCTCTGGTCTCGCCAGTGGTGAAAATCGTGCGCGTGAAGCGGCAGAAGCGGCTGTGCACAGTCCTCTGCTGGAAGATATCGACCTGCGGGGCGCACGCGGCATTCTTGTGAATATCACAGCCGGTCCCAACCTTTCTCTGGGTGAGTTTTCTGAGGTCGGAGATACCGTTGAGGAGTTTGCCTCGGATCAGGCGACTGTGGTCGTGGGCACGGTAATTGATGATGAGATGGGCGATGAGCTGCGCGTCACGGTAGTGGCTACAGGCCTGGGCCGTGCAGAAGAAATCAGCCGGCCCGTGCCCGCCAAGGTGGTTGATAATACGCTCAAGACCAACGGTGAGATTGATTATGATCAGCTCGATCGGCCGACAATTACTCGCGCCGGTGGACGCGGTTCTCTGCGCGGCGGTGCAGCGACAGCGGCAAGGATGGCAACTGAATCTCAAGATGAAGCTATTGCCAAAGTGGCGACACGCCAGGACGCAGATATGGATTATCTCGATATACCCGCCTTTTTGCGTCGCCAGGCCGATTAAAAACAGTGCTGTAAAGGTGTTGGTCTTAACCCTGCCTACCCCTCTGCGGGGTTTTGACCGACATTATGGGTAGAGCCGAACGACGGGGTTTGCTACTATCGCGCGCTTACACTCAAGGGGCTAGGCAGTGATACGACAGCGTACGTTAAATAATACTATCCGTGCGACCGGCGTTGGCTTGCACACGGGTGAGAAAGTTTATCTGACCCTAAAGCCGGCAGCGGTGGATACGGGGATTGTGTTTCGCCGCACTGATCTTGACCCAGTGGTTGAAATTGAAGCCAAAGCGATGAATGTTGGCGACACAACGCTCTCCACGTCCCTGGTTAATGGCGATGTACGGGTTTCCACAGTAGAGCACCTTTTGTCAGCGATGGCGGGCTTAGGTATCGACAACGCCATCATTGATGTGACCGCCCCAGAAGTCCCTATTATGGACGGTAGTGCTGGGCCCTTCGTTTTTTTGATTCAGTCGGCGGGCATTATCGAACAGGATGCTCCGAAAAAGTTTATCCGTATTAAAAAACTGGTAGAAGTTAGCCAGGAAGATAAGAAAGCCTCCTTCAAACCCTTCGATGGTTTTAAAGTCACCTTCACAATCCACTTTGATCACCCCGCTTTTAAAGAGCGCAATAGAGAAGTGACGATTGATTTTTCCAGTACCTCTTTTGTTAAAGAAGTGAGTCGGGCCCGTACCTTTGGTTTTATGCATGAATTTGAATACTTGCGCTCACAGGGTCTCGCTCGTGGCGCCAGTATGGATAACGCGATAGCGGTAGACGATGCCCAAGTCTTGAATGAGGATGGTTTGCGTTACGAGGATGAATTTGTTAAACACAAAGTTCTCGATGCCATTGGCGATTTGTACTTACTGGGTAATAGTCTGATAGGCGAATTTAATGCCTTTAAATCGGGCCACGCATTGAACAATATGCTTTTGCGTGAACTGCTCACACAAAAGGATGCCTGGGAGGTGGTAACGTTCGAGCTCAATGAGCAGGACGCACCCATCTCCTATTCGAAGCCCGCCATCGCGGCCATTTAGACACAAAATTTAGACGTAGGGTTTAGATCTAGGATGTCGATAGTTGTGACGACTGGAGTGGGCCGAACCTCAAACGCTGTTAAATATATCGGTAGTTAGCTGATGAACGCGCAATTGTAATTTGATGATGAAGATTATTTTCCTTAGCCCCCGTCAGCGCAATTCCTTGACACTCACCTTGAACGCCTGGGCCAAAGTGGCGCTTTCATTGTGTGTACTCGGCGTACCCCTGGGCGCTGGCCTGGTTATCGGCATGAAGAGCGATCGTGGTGACGCTTCACTACGGGCAGCGTTGGCTGCCGTACAAGCGGAACTGGATCTACAGCATCAGGAGTTACAGCTTGGTGTTGCCAACGCCGATAAAAAGATTGCCGCTTACTCGCAAAAATTGGCTGAGATTCAGGCTCGCATGGTGCGCATGGATGCCTTGGGAGAGCGCATTACTGACATTGCCGGGCTCGATAAGGGTGAATTTGATTTTACCCAGGCGCCTGCCGTTGGCGGGCCTGCTGAGTACGACGATTCTGGTGGCGAAGAAATTACTGATGCTGATGCTGCCGATCTTAGCGCTGTTGATCAGGGCGCGAGCACTATTATTTCGTCGGACTTGCAGGACTTGTTCGCCGAGCTTGAAGCGCGTATGGATAATCGTGAACAGCAGCTTGATTTACTGCGGGTGATGATCGTTGATCGTGATTTGCGGCGCGAAAACACTATTTCGGGGCGACCGGTTACCAAAGGCTGGATGTCTTCGCGTTACGGTAAGAGAACGGACCCCTTCAACGGCCGTAAAGTGTGGCATTTAGGTGTCGATTTTGCGGGTAAAGAAGGCTCTGACGTAATTTCCGTTGCTTCTGGTATTGTCACGCGCTCAGAGTCCTATAAAGGTTATGGCGAGCTCGTTGAAATTGATCACGGTGAGGGTTATGTCACTCGCTATGGACACAATAAGACAAACTTGGTTGAAGTGGGCGACCTGGTCAAAAAAGGTCAGGTCGTTGCTCAAATGGGCAGTACGGGACGCTCGACTGGTCCTCATGTTCATTTTGAAGTGTATAAAAATGGCCGCAGAGTCGATCCCGCCAGTTATATCCGCCGCACTATTCGTTAAGCCCCTCCTTTTTTCTCTACTCTCCGCTTTCGAGATCCCGCGTCTATAAAATAGGGTTGGTTTCTGGTTTTTAGTGTTAGTTAATTACAGGGTTAGGCGATAGCCATGGTCGGTAAAATATTCAAGAAAGTTTTCGGTACTAAAAATGATCGTGAACTGAAGAACTTACGTAAAATTGTAGGGCGAATTAATCAGCACGAGGAGGCTTTTGGCTCACTCAGTGATGAGCAGCTGAGTAATAAAACCGTCGAGTTTAAAGAGCGTCTCGCTGCAGGCGAAACTCTGGATCAGCTACTCCCCGAAGCTTTTTCCGCCGTGCGTGAAGCTGCTGGGCGTAGTTTGGGCATGCGTCACTTTGATACGCAGATGATCGGCGGCATTGTTTTGCATGAGGGCAAAATTGCCGAGATGCGCACTGGTGAAGGTAAGACCCTTGTTGCGACATTGCCTGCTTATCTTAATGCTCTGACGGGCGAAGGTGTTTACCTCGTGACAGTCAACGATTATCTGGCCCGGCGCGATGCCAGCTGGATGAGCCCCGTGTATCTTGCGCTGGGTATGAACGTTGGTATTGTGCAGTCCCATGCGGTGGGAGGTGATAGCTCTTTTCTGATCGATCACGAAGGGGAAAAGCCTGTGAGTCGACAGGAGGCTTATGCTGCCGATATCACCTACGGTACCAATAATGAATTTGGTTTCGATTACCTGCGTGACAATATGGTGTTGCGCCTGGAGCAAAAATCACAGCGTGGGCTTGCCTATGCCATTGTCGATGAAGTCGACTCCATTCTGATTGATGAAGCGCGAACTCCTTTAATTATTTCTGGACAGGCTCAGGACAGTTCTGAACTGTACAAAAAGGTGAATAAGCTCGTGCAGGGCTTAGTGGTTCAGCCTGAGCCAACGGCTGAAGATGACGAAGGCGGTACCAATACCAGCCACGACGGTGAGCTTGAGTCCGAAGGCGATTTTATCGTCGATGAGAAAATACGCCAGGTCGAACTGACCGAAATCGGCCATGAGAAAGTTGAAGATATGCTCTTCAATGAAGGCTTGCTGGAAGAGGGCTCAAGCCTTTACCAGGCGGTTAACCTCGGCTTGTTACACCACGTGCATGGGGCTTTACGTGCCCAGCATATGTTTCACAAAGATGTTGAATATATCGTTCAGCAGGGTGAAGTGGTATTGATTGACGAGCACACCGGACGGACTATGCCGGGCCGCCGTTTGTCAGAGGGGCTGCACCAGGCCATTGAGGCGAAAGAAGGTGTGACAATTCAAAGTGAGAGTCAGACTCTCGCCTCAACTACCTTTCAAAACTACTTCCGTCTCTTCGGTAAGCTGGCTGGAATGACCGGCACGGCTGATACGGAAGCCTTCGAGTTTCATCAAATCTATGGTCTGCCAGTGGTCGTTATACCGACCAATATGCCCGTGCAGCGTAAAGACTTGAACGATTTAATTTTTCTCACTCAGGAAGAAAAATTTAATGCGGTGGTAGAGGATGTTCGCGACTGTATTGAAAAGGGGGCGCCAGTGCTGGTGGGTACGGCATCGATTGAAACCTCCGAGCTGTTGTCAGCATTATTAAATAAAGAAAAAATTCAGCATCAGGTGCTGAATGCTAAATTTCATGAAAAGGAAGCCCAGATAGTCGCCCAGGCCGGTCTGCCTGCTACGGTGACCATTGCCACCAACATGGCCGGACGAGGCACCGATATTGTCCTCGGTGGGAATTTAGAGGTGGAGCTGGCGGCGCTAAAAAATCCGAGCAAAGAGCAAATTGAAGCGGCCAAAGCTGCATGGCAGCAGCGTCATGACCAGGTGATTGAGGCGGGGGGATTGCACATACTGTCGACCGAGCGTCACGAATCCCGCCGTATTGACAATCAGTTGCGCGGTCGTGCCGGTCGTCAGGGCGACCCGGGTGTCTCACGTTTCTATCTCTCATTGGAAGATAGCCTGATGCGCCTGTTTGCCTCAGAGCGGGTTAAAAACATGATGCGCGCCATTGGTATGGAACAGGGCGAAGCCATTGAGCATCGCATGGTGACGAGTGCCATTGAGCGAGCTCAGCGCAAGGTCGAAGGCCATAACTTTGATATGCGTAAGCAGTTGCTTGAATACGATGATGTTGCTAACGATCAGCGTCAGGTTGTCTATGAACAGCGCAATGAACTGCTCGCTTCAGAAAACATTAACGAAGTGATCAGTGCTGTCCAGCATGACGTGGTGAATCGCATTGTTGAGAACTCAATACCGCCGCAGAGCCTACCCGAACAATGGGATATCGAGGGACTGGAAAAGGATCTGTTGATTGAACTCAATATAGAATTACCGGTACAACAGTGGTTGGATGAGGATAAACGCCTTAATGAAGAGGGCTTAAAAAGCAAGGTGATTGAGGCGGCGAAAGAAGCCTATCAGCAGCGCTGTGAGCACATTGGTGATGATATCCACACCGTTGAAAGGCAGGTTATGTTGCAGGTGCTCGACAACCTTTGGAAAGAGCATCTTGCCAATATTGACCACCTGCGCCAGGGCATTGGTTTGAGGGCCTATGCGCAGAAGAATCCAAAGCAGGAGTACAAGCGCGAATCGTTTGAGCTGTTCCAGGAAATGCTTGAAAATATCAAGCTCGAAACGGTACGTTTTCTCTGCCGCGTTGAAATTCGTCGCGATGATGAAGCTGAGGAGTTGGAGCGTCAGCGACAGGAAGCGTTCAATCAGCAGCAGATGGAATTCAATCACGAGCAAAGTCAGTCGGCATTGGCGGATGAAGAACCCGTGGCAGAGCTGGCGACCTTACCGGAGCAACCCTTCGTACGCAGCAGTGAAAAAATAGGCAGAAATGCGCCTTGTCCCTGTGGCTCTGGTAAAAAATTCAAGCAATGCCACGGTAAGTTGTCGTGAGTCTGTTGACGTAATTCATTGAATAGAGAGGGCGTTGCTTTATGGCAGTAGGGACGGGTGAATTACCGACAATGTTGCCGGTGAAGGGTTTTCGGTTAGCGACAGGCTGTGCTGGTATTAAAGTCGCCGGACGCAAAGATCTGGTCATTATGGCGCTTGCCGAAGGCAGTGAAATAGCGACTGTCTTTACCCGCAATGCCTTTTGCGCGGCACCGGTGCAGCTTGCTAAACACCATTTGTTAGCGTCGACGGGCGAGAAGAAAATACGCTATTTATTGACCAATACGGGCAATGCCAATGCGGGTACGGGTGAACAGGGCTTGGCAGACGCGCAACAGTCCTGTGCCGCCTTAGCCAGTATTGCCGGGGTTGATGTGACACAAGTTCTGCCTTTTTCAACCGGCGTCATCGGTGAACCGCTCCCCATGGAACCCTTATTGGCGGGTTTGCCGGCAACCTTTGCAATGTTAAATGAAAGTGAAGGTGGGTGGGCCGATGCGGCAGAAGGCATAATGACCACCGACACACGACCCAAAGGCGCTAGTCGCCAGATTGAAATTAATGGTGAAACTGTCACCATTACCGGCATAGCTAAAGGTGCCGGCATGATTCGCCCCGATATGGCGACTATGCTGGCCTACGTGGCAACCGATGCGCAGTGTTCGTCAGATTATTTACAGCAGGTTCTCAACCGTGCTGTGAATAAGTCTTTTAATCGCATCACCATCGATGGTGATACATCGACCAATGACTCGCTGGTACTCGTCGCCACAGGGCAAGCGGGCGCAGTATTCCGCAATGACGAAGATAGCGCCGGTTTTGCCGAAGCTGTAGAGCAAGTGTGCATTGAGCTGGCCCAGGCTATTGTCCGGGATGGTGAAGGCGCCACTAAATTTGTCTCTGTGAAGGTGACCGGCGGCACCAGTGTTGAAGAGTGCCTGAAGGTTGCCTACACTGTTGCCGATTCACCCCTTGTTAAAACGGCACTGTTTGCCAGTGATCCGAACTGGGGACGAATACTCGCGGCCATTGGCCGCGCTGGTGTTGCCGACCTCGATGTACACCCGATAAAAGTCTGGTTAGATGATGTGCTCATTACCGAGCAGGGTGGCCGTGCCACAAGCTACACAGAACAGGCGGGCCAGCAGGTTATGGATAAAGACGAGTTGACGATTCGCATTGACCTAGCGCGAGGCGATGTCAGTGAAACCGTATGGACCACCGATCTGTCTTACGACTATATCCGCATTAATGCTGAATACCGTACTTAAGTTTTTAACGCCGAAGACACTATAAAAAATGGCGCTAAAATGGACGCCTCTAAAATGACTGTCACCAAAGATAACATCCCTCCTAAACGTATTCATGTGGTGGCCGGGGTGATTTATCACCCTACAAAACAACAGGTATTAATTGCTCGGCGCCCCGTACATTTGCATCAGGGCGGTCTTTGGGAATTTCCCGGTGGCAAGGTGGCCAGTGGAGAGACTCCCGAGTTGGCCTTGCAGCGGGAATTGATGGAAGAACTGGCGATAGACGTGACGGATTGTCATCCCTTTTTACGCACTGAGCACGACTATAGCGATAAGCTAATTGTGCTTGACGTATGGGCTGTTCATAAATTCAAAGGTCGGCCAAAAGGCAATGAAGGGCAACGTGTTAACTGGGTTGATATCAGTGTGCTCAATGACTATCCATTTCCCGCTGCCAATCATGCCGTGCTTGAGAAGGTCGTTGCGGCGTCCGCGTCATAGGGAATGGCAGCGGGTTTGATATAAACATTAAAAATAAGCACTAAAAATAAATCTTATTTGTCTTGCTCGTCGGGGCTATCCGGCAACACTGAATCACCGGCAATGCTGTTTTTCTCCGTCGCCCATTCACCAAAATCCAGTTGCTGGCAGCGTTTTGAGCAAAAGGGCCGGTGCGGGTAGCGCTCGTTCCAGTGCACCGGCTTTTTACACTGGGGGCACTGCAGCACAATATTGCTGGCGGACTTACTCGCGGCTATTTTTTCAGGCATTTTAATAGGTATCTTGGTCGTTATAGGATGCCGCAATCTCAAGGTATTGCTGATGTAGGGTGTGGACCGCGTTCTCTAAGTCCGCGAGTGAGCCGCTATTGTCAATGACATCATCGGCTCGTGCCAGACGTTCTTCACGAGGTAATTGTGCGGCAATAATCGCTTCGATCTGCTCGTGACTATTGTCATCCCGCGCTGTAGCCCTCTCGATTTGTAGTGCTTTACTGACGTCGACCACGAGTATGCGCTGCGTGGATTTACGCTGTTCAGTTTCGAGGAGCAGGGGTGATTCAAGGATGGCATAGGGACTGGTGGCAGAGGCGAGTTCTGCGACGATCCATTCAGCGATTGCCGGGTGTAGTAGTTGTTCGAGCCAAAGCCGCTGCTGTTCATCGTTAAAGACAATACTGCGCAATGCTGCGCGATCCATTGTGCCATCGGCCTGCAATACCTGCTCACCAAAGTGTTTGGCGATGGCTTGCAGTGCCGGCATACCGGGCTCGACAACCTTGCGAGCGGCTATATCGGCGTCCACGACCTTAACACCGTAGCGTTTAAAACAGGCAGCCACGGCGCTTTTACCGCTACCGATCCCACCGGTGAGTCCGAGTACAAACATAGGCTTCATCCACAGCGAAATATTGGCTGCCGATTATAGAGGATGGGGCTTGAATTCATAGTCCGTGCTGAGGGGGATGAGCTCTTTACTGGCGTCAAGTCACCCAAAGCCGCTAAAAAAGCTGCAGATAAGTACGGGTAATTTCTTCACCGGCGACCAAGGCAATCCAGCCGGCTATAGCGAGATAGGGGCCAAAAGCAATTTGCGCCTGCCTTTCTCGGCCATGCAATAAAATACCGACGGTGCCGATCAATGCACCGACTGCCGAGGAGAGTAAAATAATCATCGGTAACTGTTGCCAGCCAAGCCAGGCACCCATCGCGGCGAGAAGTTTAAAATCCCCATGTCCCATCCCTTCCTTGCCCGTGATGAGCTTAAAAGCCCAGTAAACACACCACAGTACCAGGTAGCCCGCAACAGCACCGGCGACAGCATCAGCCAGCGGTACAAAAGTGGCTGACATATTCACCAGTAAACCCAGCCAGAGCAGGGGCAGGGTGAGATTATCGGGTAATAACTGGTGGTTGAAATCGATGCCAGTCAGGGCCACCAATACCCAGGTAAAGAGCAGCGCCCATGCGGCTTGCACCGTAAAGCCAAAGTGATACACCACGGCAAGCGTTAACAGGCCGCAAATCACTTCGACGGCGGGGTACTGTAATGAAATAGGCTCGGCACAACTATTACAGCGCCCTTTCAGCACAAGATAGCTAATGAGGGGAATATTGTGCCAGGGTTTGAGTAACGTCTCGCAATTCGTACAACGAGAGGGTGGGTAAATCAGGCTGAATTTTGTCTCAGCTTCAACAGGCTCTTGACCCAGAAAGTCCCGGGCATCTCGCTGCCAGGTGTTTTGTAATTGTAGTGGCAAGCGGTAAATGACAACGTTTAAAAAACTGCCGACAAGCAGGCCGAAAATGAAGCTGAGAGTAAGGGTGAGTTCTGGTGGGTAGATGGCAAGTACTTGCTCCACAGCTGTTAAGCCTCCAAGACAAGATAATAGGGTTTTATGAATATCTATAAAGGGGTAACGGCCAAGAATTGGCTTACATGACACTACCGAGTTGGAATATGGGCAAGTACATTGCGATAAGTAGGCCTCCCACTAGCACGCCAAGTACTGACATAATTAAAGGTTCGAGCAGGGCAGTCATGTTATCGACTGCATTGTCCACAGCTTCTTCGTAATGGTCTGCAGCTTTTGCCATCATCTCATCAAGGGAGCCTGATTCTTCCCCTATGGCGGTCAGCTGCAGTAGCATTGTAGGAAATACGCCTGTCCCTTTAAGTGACGCCTGCATGGTTAGCCCGGTTGATACATTATCTCTAACGTTGAGGATGGCATCTCTGTAAACGGCATTCCCCGCTGCGCCGGCAACTGACTCAAGAGCTTCAACTAATGGAACACCAGCTGCAAAGGTGGTTGCCAGGGTGCGAGCGTAGCGGGCAATAACAGCATTGTTAATGATAGGCCCGACAGCAGGGAGCTTCAGTAGGGCTTTGTCGACAGCGTCTGAAAATTTCTTTGAGCGCATCCGGGCATTTTTAAAGCCGTAAGCGATACCAATAATCGAAATAAAGATAAGGAGCCACCAGTTCTGAGCGAAGTTTGATATATTTAATACAAGTTGGGTGAACGCAGGTAACTCAGCGCCAAAATCCATAAAGGTTTCGGCAAAGACAGGCACAACTTTAACCAATAGAATTGCAGTAACTATAAGCGCAACAATAATAACAGCAATAGGATAGGTCATTGCTTTTTTGATTTTAGCTTTGAGTTTCTCTGTTTTTTCTTTATACGTTGCGACCCGATCGAGGAGCGTGTCGAGAGCACCAGAGTTTTCGCCCGCTTCAATTAAACTGCAATACAAATCGTCAAAGTGTTTAGGATGTTTGCGCAGGGCTGAGGCAAAACTGTTACCGGCAGCCACCTCATCGTGCAGTGTCATAATAAGCTTTTTAAGGTTGTCATTTTCAGCGCCCTCTTCAACAATTTCAAAGCTTTGCACGAGAGGAACCCCGGCTTTCATCATGGTCGCCATTTGTCGGCTAAACAGAGCAATATCAGCCGGCTTTATCGCTTTAGAGCCAAACAGGCTTTTCGGTTTGGGGCGTACCGATTTGGCAATAATTCCCTGCTGGCGCAATTGGGCTTTAATCAGGGCAGGGTTACTTCCCTTTATTTCACCCTGTACCGCACCGTCTTTATTTTTTCCCTTGTAAATATAGATTTTTTCGGCTGCTGCAGTGGCCATGTTTAATCTCTTGTGACTCGGTTTGTTTCCTCAAGGCTAATGATACCTTCTGCTGCTTTTCGTAATGCCGACTGGCGCAAAGTTCTGAAGCCTTCTTTCTTTGCTTGTTCGGCAATTTCAAGGGAGTTGCCGCCCTCCATAATCATTTTAGCGACCCCTGGCGTGACCTTTAGCACTTCATAAATACCCACTCGCCCCTTATACCCATGGGCGCATTTGTTACAGCCGACGGGTTTGTTAATTTCGATTTCGTTCAAGGGAATACCGAGCATCTCAAAGCCTTCTTCAATCAGAATATTTTCTGGAATATCGGTGGCGGGCTCCTTGCAGCTCTTACACAAACGGCGGGCCAGGCGTTGGGCGATAATCAGACTGACGGATGTTGCCACGTTAAAGGCCGGAACACCCATATTGAGTAGTCGTGTGAGTGTTTCTGGCGCACTATTGGTGTGTAGGGTAGAGAGCACCAGGTGACCCGTCTGTGCCGCTTTAATTGATATTTCTGCTGTTTCCAGGTCGCGAATCTCACCAACCATAATGACGTCGGGATCTTGCCGTAAAAACGCGCGCAAGGCTTCTGAAAAAGTCAAACCGACACGGGGGTTCATCTGTACCTGATTGATACCCTCCAGGTTGATTTCAATAGGGTCTTCTGCCGTGGACAGGTTGCGCTCGGGAGTGTTGAGAATATTTAATCCGGTATAAAGAGAAACCGTTTTACCGGAACCTGTCGGCCCGGTCACCAAAATCATGCCCTGGGGTTGATGTAGTGTTTCCAAATAGGCTTCTTTTTGATCGTCTTCGTAGCCCAGCGCTTCGATGCCTAACTGGGCACTAGTCGGGTCGAGAATCCTCAGTACAATTTTTTCGCCGTACTGAGTGGGTAGGGTGTTAACCCGAAAGTCGATGGCACGTCGTTCTGAGAGACGCATTTTAATACGGCCATCTTGAGGAACGCGCCGTTCGGATATATCCATCTTTGACATCACTTTCAAACGCGCGGCGAACCGAGACCCCAGATTGGCTGGCGGTTTGGCAACTTCCTCAAGAATGCCATCGGTGCGAAAGCGCACCCGGTAGCTGGTTTCATAGGGCTCAAAATGAATATCCGAAGCGCCCTTTTTGATGGCATCGAGCAGTAATTTATTCACAAAGCGGACAATAGGCGCATCGTCTTCATCGGCGGTAATGGCCTGATCGGGAGCCCCACTGGAGCCATCTGTGTCAATGGCATCGAGCTGGGCGTCATCCAGCGTATCAAGAGCCGTACCCATACCGCTTTCGCCTTCTTCAATATAGGCGTCGAGAGCCGTTTTTAGTTTGTCGTATTCGACAACAATCGGTTCGACGGCCGTACCCACCTGGAAGCGAATATCATTAATGACGTGATGGTTGGTGGGGTCGATAATGCCGATTTGTAAACGGCTAGCCTTAAGGGATAACGGCAGAGCCAGGTGTTTACGCAGCAGACTGGCGTCGACAATATTGCGGGGGCAGGTGCTAATATCCAAACTATTGAGATCGAACAGGGGAACGCCAAACTCCTGTGCCGTGACATTGGCGACCTGATAAGCGCTAAGTGTCTGTTGTTCGACCAGATATTGTGCGAGAGGAATGTTTCCCTGAGCCGCTTTGTCGCTGGCGTCGATAGCCGCCGCTTCATCAAGCAGGGCATCACTCACCAGGCGTTTAGGGAGACCGTGTAGCGCTTTATTATTCGCGTTCATTCTTAGCTCAATAAAATCGGATAAATGGTAGGGGTAATCACCAAGCATTGATCTCATAGTGTCTATTATAAAGACTTCAAACTGCAAGCCTGAAAGGTTGTTTATGAGGACAGCGTGCAGTTTTATAGTTGATAGCAGAGGCCTGGAACCACCTGGCATGACGTTGACATCTATCGGCAGCTAGTGACATTAATGGTCACTTGCTGCCCTGATTGGAGAATGGATCGTTATAAACTGCGGAGTGAAATATCCTATAACCTATTGTTTAGTATAGACAATATAGAGTTGGCACGAGCTTTGTATTGTTTAGTCTCGTGAGCAACTCTCATAACTTAATTTTCAGCATGTTATCTAGGAGATAGACCATGAAAAAACACAGCAAACAACAGGGTTTTACATTGATTGAATTGATGATTGTAATTGCGATCATCGGCATTTTGGCAGCAGTCGCTCTGCCTATTTACCAAGATTTCATTGCACGCTCTCAAGTTGCAGAAGGTATGGCGACGGCTTCTGCGATTAAGAGCAGTATTACAGAGTACAACGATTCCATGGGTGCATTGCCTCCAACGAACCAGTTTGATGCGGCAGATTCAGGTCGTTATACAGATACAGCTACGCACGATGGTAACGGCGTAATCACGGTTACATTACATAATGCTGCCCCCGTTAACTCGAAGGTACGGAACTTTACTTTCACTTTGACACCTACTCAAGTGGCTCCCGGTGATCCCATAACTGATTGGACGTGTGCGACAGCTGGTGACGCAAAATTTCTGCCTTCTGGTTGTCAGTAAGTAAGGGATGAGGGTTCTGGTACGTTTTAATTAATACCGACCCCTCACCATAAAAAGCCCTGGTTAACGCCGGGGCTTTTTTTTACCTTGGGATTAAAGGATTAAAGAAAATTAAAGGGTAGCGTCCCCTTTTTGTTGAAGAATTAAAGAGCTAAAGGGGACGCTATCCTTTTAAGAGCTAAAGGGGACGCTACCCTTTTTATTATAGGATCACTCGCATGCCCAGAATAGCCAGAAACGTCTTTGCTGGTATTCCACATCACATTACCCAGCGAGGTAATCGGCGTGAAGATGTCTTTTTTGAAGATGATGACCGCTCTATTTACTTAGAGTGGCTGGCGCACTATTGCCAGAAATTTAATGTGGATGTGCTTGCGTATTGCCTGATGACAAACCATGTCCACCTAGTGATGTCGATGGCCTGCATAATGTGTTGAAACCTCTTCATATGCGTTATGCCCAACATATTAATAAAGCAAAAGGGTGGCGGGGACATTTATGGCAGGGTCGGTTTTTTTCATCAGCATTGGACGAGGCTTATACCTGTTCAGCGATTCGTTATGTGGAAAGAAATCCAGTCGAGGCCGGCATGTTGGCGCAAGCAGAGACCTATCCATGGTCAAGTGCCGCCAGTCATTGTGGGTTGGAAAGTCGTGCATTATTAGCGCAGCCACCCCAGGCATTACGCACATTGTCGAGTAGCGAGTGGGCGAAGTGGCTTGCGGTGCCAGAAACAGAAGAAAACATCGGTTTGTTGCGCAGGCATGCTGAGAAAGGTTTGCCATGTGGTGGTGAGGACTTTCTTGACGGACTTGAGGTTTTGGCAGGTCGATCGCTGAGATACAGGTCGCAAGGGAGACCTAAAAAAGGGTAGCGTCCCCTTTTGAAGATCCAATGATATCGATGGTCTGCAGAATATCTTGAAGCCCCTTCATGGGCCTTATTATGCAACTTATCAATAAAACTAAAGAAGGTCGATCCACCTTAAGCCCCCGCTGTTATTATTAGACGTATAAATCCAGGGGCTGAAGGTGCTGTAGATAGAGGAGTAGAAAAGCCAGGTTAGGTCTTAGATAGGGTTTCGTTCGATGAGCTGGCGCGAAATAATAATACGCTGCATTTCGTTCGTGCCCTCGCCAATAATCATCAAGGGTGCATCGCGGTAGAGACGCTCGACATCGGCTTCACAGGAGTAGCCAAAGGCGCCGTGGATACGCAGGTTTTCGTCGGCATTTTTGGCGGCGGCCTCGGTGGCAAAGTACTTGGCCATACCGGCTTCCATGTCGCAACGCTCACCGCTGTCAAAGGCTTTGGCGGCTTGTTCAAGCAGCAGACGGGCCGCTTCGGTACGGGTGGCCATTTCGCCCAGTTTGAGCTGAATAGCCTGGTGTTCACAAATGGGTTTGCCGAAGGTTTTTCGCTGTTGGGCGTAGGCCGTAGCTTGTTTCAGTGCTGCGGTGGCAACGCCGACACCACGAGCGGCAACGTTGATACGGCCCAGTTCGAGGCCGCCAACGGCATTGTAAAAGCCCTGGCCTTCAACACCGCCAATGAGGCAGTCTTTGTGAACGCGGTAGTTGTCGAAGCTAATATCGGCGGTATCAATGCCTTTATAGCCCAGTTTTTTCAGTTTTTTAGTGACCTTAAAGCCGTCGCCATTTTCGGCGATAAACATACTCATGCCCTTGCGGGGCGGGGTGGCGGTGGGGTCCGTTTTAACCAACAGACCGATAACGCTGCCTTCAACAGAATTGGTGATCCAGGCTTTGGAACCATTGACAACATAGTAGTCGCCGTCTTTTTTGGCGGTGCAACGAATACCTTGCAGGTCGGTGCCCGCATCGGGTTCGGTGAGGCCAATGCCACCGCGCAGTTCACCCGTGGCGAAGCGAGGGAGGTATTTTTGCTTTTGTTCTTCGGTGCCGAAGCTCTGTACGCAGCGCGCCATGATCAGGTGGGAGTTGAAGATGCCCGATAGTGACATCCACACCTCGGCCACAGCGGCCACGATTTTGGAGTAGGTCGAGGCGCTGAGCCCGAGGCCGCCGTACTCCGGGTTAATGGTCGCGCCGAACAGCCCCAATTCTTTCATTTGCTCAACCATGGCGTGGGGGTATTCGTCCGCTTGTTCAAGGTCGTGGGCGTAGGGGGCGACATCTCTTTCCAACCAACGGTTAACACTGTCGAGGATGAGCGTTTCTTCTTCGTTTGACATAGGGCGTCTCGTAGTGGGTAGTGGGTGGCTATCAGGCTGATAGAGCCGTGCAGTAAAAATGACAAATGGTGATACAGGCGAACTAAGGCTGTTAAGTAAGGGGCATTAACAGCCGGGTGTGCTGTAAACGATTGGCTTTAGTAGTTGGCTCTATCGTCAACCGCGTGACCTGTTTTGGGAATCAGCATGGAGCGTACAAAATCCATAATCACAACGTCATCCTGATTTTTACCCAGGGTTCTGACGGTGACAATACCCGCTGTGGGGCGGCTTTTTGATTCGCGAATTTCTAAGACTTCAGATTCCGCATAAATAGTGTCGCCGACGAAAACGGGCGCTGGCATTTTAATTTTGTCCCAGCCCAGGTTGGCGATAGTTTTCTGGCTGACGTCAGAGACACTCATACCTGCCACCATTGACAGCGTCATGGTGCTGTTAACCAGAATTTTACCGAATTCGCTGTGCTTGGCGTACTCTTTGTCGAAATGCAGCGGGTGCTGGTTCATCGTAAGTAAAGTAAACCAGGTGTTGTCAGTCTCAGTAATGGTGCGACCGGGGCGGTGTTCGTAAATGTCGCCGACCTTAAAATCTTCGAGGTAGCGGCCATAAGATTCACGATAACGACCGGGTGCAATTTCAACAGAACTGGGCATGGGTGTCTCCACTGTGGGTTGGATAGTCTAGTATTGGAAGGTCTAGTATTGAATAGGTAGCCCGCCACCTTAAGCGAGCGGGGGGCGGGGTGTCAATTTGAAGCATTTTTTGGTGTGTCGTCTGAAGTTTGTGAGGCTTAAAGTTTCAAGGTCGATGCAGGGCCAAGTTGACGGCTCGGTGTTTAAGCGGAATCGAGCTCTTCCCAGCGGGCGTAGCTCTCTTCCAGTTTAGCGGCGAGTGTTGTCATTTCATCGAGGGTTTCTTGCTGAGTGGCGGGTTCCAGACTGTAAAAGTCGGCCTGACCAATACGGGTTTCCAGTTCAGCTTGACGATTTTCTAGCTCTTCTATTAACCCGGGGAGCGAATCGAGCTCACGTTGCGCTTTGTAAGAGCGTTTCTTTTTTACCACGGTGGGGGTTTCAGTCGTACTTTTGCCGGTCTCTTTGAGCGGGGCTTCGGTATTTTTTACCGGGCTAGTCGTTTGGCTTTCCGCCTGCAGTTTGCCGCCTCTAGCCACCCAGTCGCTGTAACCGCCGACGTGGGCACTGATTTTGCCCTGACCGTCAAAGGTGAGAATACGGGTCACAGTGTGGTCCATAAATTCTCGGTCGTGGCTGACTAAGAGCACGGTGCCGTTGAAATCCAATAAAATCTCTTCGAGCAACTCCAGGGTTTCGATGTCGAGATCGTTGGTTGGCTCATCGAGAACGAGTACATTGGCGGGCTTGCTAAATAGCTTGGCTAAAATGGCGCGGTTTTGCTCACCACCCGAGAGGGTTTTTACCGGAATACGTACCCGATCGGGACTGAATAGGAAGTCGCTGAGGTAGCTAATGGCGTGGCGGTCTTTACCATTGATACTGATAAAATCGCGTCCGCCACAAACATTGTCGAGCAAGTTTTGCTCGGGGTTGAGCTGGTTTCTGAGCTGGTCAAAATAGGCGATTTCCATTTTGGTGCCGAGCTTCACCGTGCCTTCCTGGGGTTCCAGTTCTCCGAGTAAGACTTTGAGCAGGGTCGACTTGCCCGCCCCATTGGCACCGACAAAACCGATGCGGTCGCCGCGCAGCACTTTCAGGGATAGGTCGCTAATCACGGGCGTGCCGTTAAAAGCGTGGCTGACGTGCTCGAGCTCGGCGACGATTTTACCCGAGGTGCCACCGGCTTCGATGCTGAAGTCGGCTTTGCCTTGACGGCTAACGCGTTGGGAGTGTTCTTCGCGCAGACTCTTCAGGGCGCGAACGCGGCCTTCGTTGCGGGTGCGGCGGGCTTTAATACCCTGGCGTATCCACACTTCTTCCTGGGCGAGTTTTTTGTCGAACAGGGCGTTGGCCTTTTCTTCCTCGGCCATTTGCTGTTCGCGAAAAACAAGAAAGCCGTGGTAGTCGCCACTCCAGGCGTGCAGCGTGCCGCGGTCTAACTCAACAATTTCATTCGCCACTTGCTGCAAAAAGGCCCGGTCGTGAGTCACCAATATTAAAGCGCCGCGAAAGTTTTTAAGCTGATTTTCGAGCCACTCAATGGCGAGAATGTCGAGGTGGTTGGTCGGCTCATCCAGCAGTAATATATCGGGGTCGGTGACGAGAGCTTTGGCGAGAGCTACACGCTTGCGCCAACCCCCCGACAGTGACTTCATTAGCGCATCGGCGGGCAGCTCAAGCTGGCTAATAATTGTGTCGACCTTTTGTTGCAAGGCCCAGCCATCTTTGGCCTCGAGTTCTTGCTGCACTCGAGCCATCGCGTCCATATCGCCGTCATTAATGCTGTGGTGATAGGCCGCGAGCAAAGCGCCAACATCGTCGAGGCCGCTGGCCACGAGATCGTAGACGGAGGACTCGTCGGCGTCGGGTAGATCTTGCTCTAGCCAGGCAATCTTACAACCGGGACGCAGCCAGTACTCACCACTGTCGGGTTGAATACGCTGACCGAGTAGTTTCAGCAAGGTGGTTTTGCCCTCGCCATTGCGACCCAGCAAACCGATTTTCTGATTCTTGTGCAGGGTAAGGTCGACCGATTTCAGCAGGTCGCGAGTGCCAAAGTGCAGGCTTACGTTGTCGAGTCGAAGTAGGGGCATAGTGGAAGTGACTGTAATGTGTACATTGAGTAGAGGCCTTTGCACGGGAGATGATTTTGTTTCCAGGCAAGGCAAAAAAGCGCGCAATGAGGGAGTTTACAGGTGTAAATGACCGATTGAGCACTTTTTTACCAAAAGTAGGCGTTTTTAAACGACGCAGCATGGGAACAAAATGGCTCTCGTGCATAGGTTTCTAGTTAAAGAATAAAACGTGACAAATCTTCGTCGCTGGCCAGTGCGTCGAGGTGCTGGTCGACGAAGGCGGCATCGATATCGATGGTTTTACCATCGGCTGCCAGATCAGCGGCCTCAAAAGACACCTCTTCCAGCAAGCGCTCAAGGACGGTATGTAAACGACGTGCGCCAATATTCTCAGTGCGCTCATTCACTTCTGAAGCAATCTCTGCCAGACGCTTAACACCCGCGTCACTAAAATTGACACCCAAGCCCTCGGTGGCCAGTAGCTCGCGATACTGTTCGGTGAGAGAGGCTTTGGGCTCGGTGAGGATGCGCTGGAAGTCGTCGGCATTGAGTGAATCGAGCTCGACACGAATCGGCAAGCGGCCCTGCAGTTCGGGAATTAAATCGGAGGGTTTGGAAAAGTGGAAGGCTCCCGAGGCGATAAACAGGATGTGATCGGTTTTGATCATGCCGTACTTGGTCGACACTGTACTGCCTTCTATCAATGGCAGCAGGTCGCGCTGTACGCCTTCGCGAGAAACATCTGTACCCGAGGTTTCGCCGCGTTTGGCGACTTTGTCGAGTTCGTCAATAAAGACAATGCCGTTTTGCTCGGTATTGGTGATTGCGCGAGTTTTGATGTCGTCTTCGTTAACCAGCTTGGCCGCTTCCTCTTCTGTGAGGTGTTTTAGCGCCTGGGCAACGGTGAGCTTGCGGGTTTTTGTTTTACCGCCCGCCATATTGGAAAACATGCCCTGCAGCTGACTGGTCATTTCTTCCATGCCGGGCGGCGCCATAATCTCGACGTTGGGTGCGGCGGCGCTGAGATCAATTTCAATCTCTTTGTCATCGAGGTCGCCCTCGCGCAATTTTTTGCGGAACAGTTGGCGAGCAGTGGAGTCCTCGACTTCTGTTTTATCCTCGTCACCGCGCGCGGGGGGCAGCAGTGCGTCGAGAATGCGCTCTTCAGCCAGATCTTGAGCGCGTTGATCTACCTTGGTGACTTCCTGTTCGCGTAGCAACTTAACCGAGGTTTCAACCAGGTCGCGAATAATTGATTCAACATCGCGGCCAACATAACCCACTTCGGTGAACTTGGTGGCTTCCACTTTAATAAAGGGCGCGTTTGATAGCTTAGCTAATCGGCGGGCGATTTCAGTTTTACCAACGCCAGTGGGGCCGATCATTAAAATGTTTTTGGGGGTGACTTCATTGCGCAGGTCTTCGCTCAACTGCATGCGACGCCAACGGTTGCGCAGGGCAATGGCAACGGCGCGTTTGGCCTTGTTTTGGCCAACAATGTGACGGTCGAGCTCGTGGACGATTTCACGAGGGGTCATATTTGACATGGGATGTTTCCTAAAATTGACGGGTTTTGAAGCGGGGTGGTTCTACTCGGGCTGCTCAGTAACGGCGCTGTCGAGCTCTTCAATGGTGCGATTGTGGTTGGTGTAGATGCAGATATCACCGGCAATCTCCAAACCTTTTTCAACGATGTCTCGGGCGCTGAGCTCGGTGTTGTCGAGCAGGGCTTTGGCCGCGGATTGGGCGAAGGGGCCACCAGAACCGATGGCGATTAAATCGTTCTCAGGCTGAATCACATCGCCATTACCGGTGATGATCAGCGAGGCATCTTTATTGGCTACGGCAAGCAGGGCTTCAAGGCGTCGTAATATACGGTCAGTGCGCCAGTCTTTAGCCAGTTCAACCGCGGCGCGTACCAGGTTGCCCCGGTGTTCTTCTAATTTGGCTTCAAAACGTTCGAATAGGGTGAAGGCATCGGCGGTGCCACCGGCAAAGCCGGCGATAACTTCATCGTTGTACAAGCGGCGCACTTTGCGCGCATTGCCTTTCATGATGGTGTTACCCAACGAAACCTGGCCATCGCCACCGATAACGACTTTGCCGTTGCGTCTGACGGAAAGAATGGTTGTGCCTCGATATTGTTCCAATGGAATCTCCTTGATGTATGCTCAAGCCTATGTGGGGACGGGAGTGACCGAATTCAATGTTTTTCTGCAGCTCTTTGTCGTGCCGCTTGGTGCTGACTTGGCGCACCGTTACACTACACTGGGCGCGAACAGGCGCTGAACGTCAATACAGATAACTCATCATTTTATTTGAGCCGGTCGGCATGGTGTCACGGTTTCGGTCGGTAGCTGATAGCGACATAGCTACTCACAGGCTCGCTAGTCACAGGACAGGTCATTGCGCGATAATCAAACGCCCCCGCACCCCTCCCATCAAAGAGACCCGCTAAAAGACCCGGTCGAAACCCCGGTTGAAAAGCCCCGACGCAGTTTGCTCGGCTCCAGTGCCATTGTTGGTGCCATGACTATGCTGTCGCGCATACTCGGACTGATCCGGGACGTCGTATTTGCCCGGGTGATTGGTGCCGATGGCTTTGCTGATGCTTTCTTTGTCGCTTTTAAAATCCCCAACTTTTTGCGCCGCCTGTTTGCTGAGGGTGCTTTTGCCCAGGCATTTGTGCCAGTGCTTAGCGACTATCGCAACGAGGGAGGGCATGCCGCTGTAAAAGCCTTAGTTGATCGCGTCGCTGGGGCCTTGGGTTCGGTATTAATTGTGCTTACGCTTATTGCCGTAATTGCCGCCCCTATGCTGGCTGGGCTTTTTGCCCCGGGCTTTGCCGGCGATGCGGCTAAATTTCAGGCCACGACAGAAATGATCAGGGTCACCTTTCCCTATTTGCTGTTTATTTCATTAACCGGTTTTGCCGGTGGTATTTTAAACAGTTACGATCGTTTTGCGGTGCCAGCTTTTACTCCGGTCTGGCTGAATGTCTGTTTGATCAGCGCTGCGCTAGTGGCGGCGCCCTGGTTTGAGCGCCCCGTCTTTGCCCTGGCATGGGGGGTGTTTGCCGCCGGTGTCATCCAGATGCTTTTTCAAATTCCTTTCTTAGCGAGTCTTCATTTGCTGCCCTCGCCGAAGCTGGATTGGCAATACCCCGGTGTGCGACAAATTCTTCGTTTGATGGCTCCGGCCATTTTTGGTGTCTCTGTGAGCCAAATCAATTTGCTGCTGGACACGGTGATCGCCTCCTTCCTCCCCACCGGTAGTGTTTCATGGCTTTATTATTCTGACCGACTGGCTGAGTTACCGCTTGGTGTGTTTGGTGTGGCGGCGGCGACGGTTATTTTGCCCAATCTTTCGCGCCAGCATGCGACACAATCGGCGGAAGAATTTAATGCCATCCTCGATTGGGCGATTCGTTTCGTGTTATTAATTGCTGTGCCTGCCTCTATTGCTTTAATGATGATTGCCGAGCCACTGCTCGCCGCACTTTTTTACGATGGCCGTGAAATTGACCAGCGCGATATCGTTATGGCCGGTTTCAGTCTGCGTGCCTATGCCTTGGGCGTGGTGGCCTTTATGCTCATTAAGGTGTTGGCTCCGGGCTATTTTGCACGCCAGGATACTAAAACACCGGTGAAGATTGGCCTCGCTGCAATGGCGGCGAATATGGTGATGAACCTGTTGTTTGTTTTCTTTTTACATCACTACTTCTCCTTAGGCCATGTCGGCCTGGCCCTGGCAACATCGTTGGCGGCGTTTCTCAATGCGGGTTTATTGTTTCGCGGCTTGCGCAGTCGCGCTGTCTATTGTGCGCCAAGTGGCTGGGGTGCGTTTGCGGGGATGTTGTTGCTGGGCAATGTGGTCATGGCAGGGGTGTTATACCTTGCGTTGGGGCAATTCGGTGACTGGTTGACGATGAGCTTTATGGACCGAGCACTGGCGGTATTGGGTCTTTGTGGGCTTGGTTTTGCCGCTTATGTTGTCACTCTTTTATGTTGTGGCTTTCGACTCAGTCAGTTGCGTAGCCCTGCTAAATAACTCATTTCATAGAGAGCTTTAACTACCGTTTAACTTTCGCACTGTAGGGCTGCCTTTCAGTCGCAGGGCTGGGTATAATTCCAATCTTTAGTTGGCTTGGGGCGAATAGTGGTAACAGGCATTGGGGATTTCTTTGTTCGAGGCTTACACAACCTTCGCGATGAGCATAGGGGTTGCGTCGCGACCATCGGTTCCTTCGATGGCGTCCATCGTGGCCATCAGAAAATTATCGCGCAAATAAATGAACGAGCCAGTTATTACGACTTGCCTTCTGTCGTGACGATGTTTGAGCCCCAGCCCCGAGAATATTTCTCCCGCGAGCAAGCGCCGGCGCGGTTGATGCGCTTGCGCGAAAAAGTTGATGCTCTGCTCGATGCCGGTGTCGACCGAGTGGTGTGCCTGCAGTTTAACCGCGCTATGCGCAGCCTTACCGCTCAGCAATTTGTCGACGACCTGCTGATTGACGGCTTAGGTATCAAGTGTCTGGTTATTGGTGACGACTTTCACTTTGGCTGTGATCGCAAGGGTGATTTTGCGATGCTCGAGGAGGAGGGCGCGGAGCATGGTTTTGAGGTGGTTTCGACCCAAACTATCAAGGCCGACCGACAGCGGGTTAGTAGTACCCGGATTCGTGCTGAACTCGAGGCGAGTCGTTTTGATGTTGCTGAGGCTTTGTTGGGCCGTCCTTTCCGCATATCGGGCAAAGTGTGTTACGGGCAGCAGCTAGGCAGTAAGCTGGGTATTCCCACGGCAAATGTCAATTTGCACCGTTACCGGGCACCCTTAAGTGGCGTGTTTGCGGTAGAAGTACTGCTGGCTGACGAGCGTGTGCAGGGTGTCGCTAATGTGGGCTTGCGCCCAACGGTCGGTGATTTAATCAAGCCCGTGTTAGAAGTCCATTTACTGGACTGGACGGGGGATATTTATGGTCAGCGTATTGCCGTCGAATTTAAACACAAGCTTCGCGATGAGCAGAAATTTACCACCCTCGATGAACTCGTCATCAATATTCATCAGGATATCAAAGCCGCCCGGGAGTACTTCGCGAGCGTATCGAATTAGCAGTCAATGCTATGGTTTTACCCGGCACTGATCTGAAATTGAATTGAACTTGAGTTAAACCAAAAACCTATGAACGACTACAAATCGACATTGAATTTGCCGAAAACGGCTTTCCCAATGAAAGCTAATCTCGCCCAGCGCGAGCCGGGCATGCTAAAAAAATGGCAGCAGAATGAGCTGTACACAGCCATTCGCAAGGCCCGAGCGGGGCGCGAACAGTTTATTCTTCACGACGGCCCGCCCTACGCCAATGGCGTTATTCATATTGGCCATGCGGTCAACAAAATCCTCAAGGATATTATCGTTAAGTCGCGCACGATGATGGGTTATGACGCCCCCTATGTGCCCGGTTGGGACTGTCATGGCCTGCCCATTGAACATCAGGTTGAGAAAAAGCACGGTAAGGCCGGTGTTAAAATTGACGATAAAGCGTTCCGGCAGAAGTGTCGGGACTATGCTTTGCGCCAGGTTGAGGGGCAAAAGAAGGACTTTATCCGCCTTGGTGTTTTCGGCGAGTGGGATAATCCTTATTTGAGTATTAATTACCAGTACGAGGCCGATATTATCCGCGCCCTCGGTAAAATTGCGGAAAATGGGCATCTCGTCAAAGGCTATAAACCGGTTTACTGGAGTGTGGTCGGTGCCTCTGCACTGGCTGAAGCGGAGGTGGAGTATGAGGATAAAACCTCCTTTTCCATCGATGTATTGTTTCCGGCTGTTGATCAAGACAAGTTCGCTGACGCTTTTGCCGATGAGCAAGGCGAAGGGCTAAGTGGTGACGGTGAAATAGCGGTGGTGATCTGGACCACCACTCCGTGGACCTTGCCGGCCAACCAGGCGGTATCGCTGCATGCCGATCTCGACTATCTGTTGCTGCAATGCACGGTGCATGGCGAGCCTCGTCGCTTGTTGGTCGCTGCTGATCTGATGGAATCTGCACTGGCGCGCTGGCAAATCGAAGACGCCTCTATTGCCGGCCGTTGTCAGGGTAAAAAGCTGGAAGGTTTATTACTGCAACACCCTTTCTACGATCGGCAAGTGCCGGTGTTGCTTGGTGATCATGTCACTACCGAGGCGGGTACCGGCGCTGTGCACACCGCCGCAGACCATGGTGTCGACGATTTTATCGTGTCTCGCAAATACGGCATCGGCACTCTCAATACCCTCGATGATCACGGCGTCTATCGTCCCTCGGTGGAATTGTTCGCAGGGGAGCACGTTTATAAAGTTGATGAGAAAATTGTCGAATTGCTGCGTGAACGCCAGCATTTATTGGCCGACGGTAAAATCACTCACAGTTTCCCCCATTGTTGGCGCACCAAAACGCCGCTGATTTTCCGCGCCACGCCGCAGTGGTTTATTAGCATGAGCGCGCACGGTTTACTCGATGCAGCGAAGGCTGAAGTCAAAAAAGTCGAATGGTTTCCCGAGTGGGGGCAGGCGCGCATGGAATCTATGCTTGAGCATAGCCCAGACTGGTGTATTTCTCGCCAACGCACCTGGGGTGTGCCCATTGCACTGTTTATTCATGGCGAAAGTGGCGAACTTCACCCCAATACACCAGCATTGATCGAGCAGGTAGCTCAGTTGGTTGAACGCGATGGTATGGATGCCTGGTATGACCTCGATGCAAGGGATTTACTCGGGGATGAGGCTGATCAATACGAGAAAGTCAGTGACACCCTGGATGTGTGGTTTGACTCCGGTGTCAGTCACGAGGCGGTTTTGCGCCGCCGCGACAATTTGAGATTTCCGGCGGACCTCTATCTCGAAGGCTCAGATCAACACCGTGGCTGGTTTCAATCCTCCCTGAAGTCGTCCATCGCTATCAATGCTAGCGCGCCCTACAAAGCGGTGCTGACCCACGGTTTTACCGTCGATGCGAATGGCCACAAAATGTCTAAATCATTGGGCAACGTCATGGCCCCACAACAGGTCATTAATGAGCTGGGGGCCGACGTGTTACGCCTCTGGGTGGCCTCTACCGATTTTAGTGGTGAAATGACGGTGTCCGACGAAATCCTGCGTCGTACAGCCGACTCCTACCGCCGTATTCGTAATACCATCCGCTTCATGCTATCTAACCTGGATGGTTTTGACCCCGCTAAAGATTGTGTCGCCAGCGAAGATCTGCTGTCCCTCGATAACTGGGTGATTGCCCGTGCTACACAGTTGCAAACGGATATTAATAGCGCTTACGAGAGCTATAATTTCCACAGTATTTACCAGAAAATCCACAACTTCTGTGCCGGTGATCTCGGTGGTGTTTATCTCGATATTATTAAAGATCGCCAGTACACCTGCCAAAGTGAAAGTCTGGCGCGGCGCTCTGCACAAACGGCCCTCTACCATGTTGCCGAAGCCGTCGTGCGTTGGATTGCCCCTATCCTTTGTTTTACCGCCGAGGAAGCCTGGCAGGCTCTGCCTGGCGAGCGTAGTGATTCTGTGCATTTGGCCGAGTGGTATCAGCTGCCGGTGCTGATGGCTGATAAGGTCTTAAGCGACGACGACTGGCAGCAATTGATTGCCGTTAAAGAAGCCGTCAACAAGGCGCTGGAAGTGGAGCGTCAGGCGGGTCGCTTGAAAGGGTCTCTCGAAGCCAGTGTGACACTGTACTGTGACGAGGCGTTGGCGAGTACTCTGGCAAAAGTGGGTGATGAGCTACGCTTCATTTTGATTACCTCCAGTGCAAGGATCCTTTCGCCAAGTGAATTGCCGGCCTGCGGCGTTAGTGAGAGCACTATTGCCGGGCTTAGAATTCAGGTTGAATTAAGCCAGGGCAAGAAATGCGTGCGTTGCTGGCACCACCGCGAGGATGTGGGGAGCAATACGAAACATCCTGATATTTGTGCTCGTTGCGTCGACAACGTCGAGGGCGAGGGTGAGCAGCGTTCGTTCGCCTGATAGATTCCTGATGCTATCTCATCGGGCTTCGGCCCTTGTTTTCTATATGTTGGCGCTTGCGTTGCTAGTGCTCGATTTGTGGACGAAAGCGCTTGCCACGGCGCATCTCAATTATGCTGAACCGGTAGTGCTAACGCGTTTTTTTAATTTAACCTTGCTGCATAACACGGGTGCCGCCTTCAGCTTTTTGAGCACGGCGGGTGGTTGGCAGCATTGGTTGTTTGGTGGCATTGCCAGCATCATTAGCGTGGTGCTCGTGGTGTGGATTTACCGCGCACCGGCGACTGCGATACTGCTGAAATTTGCGTTGGCATTGATTTTGGCTGGAGCCCTGGGCAATTTATGGGATAGGGTCACGCTGGGATATGTGGTCGATTTTATTCAATGGCATTATAAGGGCTACTATTGGCCAGCTTTTAATATCGCCGATTCAGCCATCAGTGTGGGTGCTGTGGCTATGATGATAGATTCTTTTCGCTCTCCCCCTGGCGGTTGAGCACCTCGAACAGTCTGCTATTGAGGTCTAGATAATGAGTTCTGAGCACGTAAATACAGGGGAGCGAATAGGCAGCGCCTCGCGGGTAAGCCTGCATTTTTCCCTGTCGCTTGACGACGGGTCGCTTATTGATTCTAACTTTGAGCAAATGCCCGCGACACTGCGTATTGGCGATGGCAACCTGCCACCCGGTTTTGAAGAGCATCTTATTGGTATGCGTGCTGCTCAAACGGCCAGTTTTACCGTGCTTCCGGAAAAAGCCTTTGGCCAGCACAACCCTTCAAATATTCAACACATCAAACGTAAGAGTTTTGCACAAGATATGGCGCTGTCTGAAGGTTTGGTGGTGTCTTTTGCGGATGCCAACCGGGGTGAATTACCCGGTGTCATTCAATGTATCGATGATGATGAAGTGACGGTTGATTTCAATCATCCTCTCGCGGGCAAAACACTAACCTTCAAGGTTGAGATTGTCGCCGTGGATAACAGCGTTTCTGAGGAGGTGTAGTGGAAGTACGTTTAGCGAACCCACGGGGCTTTTGTGCTGGCGTCGATCGTGCCATTGATATCGTCAACCGTGCTCTCGATCTTTTTGGTGCGCCTATTTATGTGCGCCATGAGGTGGTGCACAATAAATTTGTCGTCGACCAACTGCGTGAGCGCGGCGCGATTTTTGTTGATGAGCTGAGAGATATTCCCCGTGGATCGATCGTTATTTTCAGTGCTCACGGTGTTTCGAAAGAAGTCTGTGCCGAAGCTGAACAACGCGGTCTCAAGGTCTTCGATGCCACTTGCCCTCTGGTGACCAAGGTGCACCTCGAGGTGGAAAGCTTCAGCCGCGAGGGCCGCGAATGCGTGTTGATTGGTCACTATGGTCACCCCGAAGTAGAAGGCACCATGGGTCAGTACGATGCTGCTAATGGGGGTGATATTTATCTAGTGGAAAATGTCGATGATGTGGCGATACTGCCCGTTAATCGACCCGACGACCTGGCTTTTGTTACTCAGACCACGCTGTCAGTCGACGATACTGCTCGGGTGATTGACGCCTTACGTGCACGCTTTCCGGCTATCAAAGGCCCGCGCAAAGACGATATCTGCTATGCCACACAAAATCGACAGGATGCGATAAAACAATTAGCACTAGAGTGTGATGTGCTGTTGGTCGTTGGTTCGGCCAATAGCTCTAACTCGAATCGTCTGCGCGAGCTAGCTGAGCGTTGCGGTGCGAAAGCTTATTTGGTAGATAGCAGTGCCGATATTAAGCGCGAATGGTTTGCGCCTGATTCGATCGTTGGGGTGAGTGCGGGTGCTTCGGCACCGGAAACTCTAGTACAGGAATTGGTTGATGCCCTGGCTGGACGTGACAGGAAGAGTGTTAAAGAACTCTCGGGGAAAGTTGAGGATATTCGTTTCTCAGTACCGAAAGAGCTGCGCAAAAACAGCGTTTCGAATCCTTAGTCAATATGTAATTTTTTCAGTTTATAACGCAGTTGACGGAAGGTGATACCCAGTTTTTCGGCAGCGGCTGTTTTGTTCCAGCGGCATTCTTCCAGGGCTTTTTCCAATAGCGCTTTTTCAATCGTGGCTAGATAGTCGTCGATAGATTGACCATTGAGGCTGTGTTCGTCCTGACTGGCACTGTCCACGAGGGGTCGACGTTGCTGCGGCTTAATGGCATCGGGCTCATCACCCACAATGGTGTTCTCCGCAACGGCATGGCCTTTGCGGGCCTTGAGTTGTAGATCAGCTGCTTCAATAAGCTCGCCGTCACATAGGGTAAAGGCTCTTTCCAGGGTGTTTTCCAACTCGCGCACATTGCCGGGAAAGGGGTAGTGTTGTAGCGTGTTCTGGGCTTCGCTGGATAGTTTTACTGGCCCTGTATTGAAGTTGGCGGCAAACTTTGCCAAAAACAAATCGGCGAGTTGGAGAATATCATCTTGTCTATCCCGCAGCGGCGGCACCTCCAGCTCAATAACATTGATACGGTAGTAGAGATCTTCGCGAAAATTCCCCTTGGCGATTTCGGCGTCGAGGTCTTTGTGGGAGGCGCTGAGGATTCTGATATCGACGGCTATTTCGCTCTCTGAGCCAAGGGGCCGTACCGTTTTTTCCTGAATCCCACGAAGCAGTTTGACCTGCATGGAAAGGGGAAGATCGGCGACTTCATCGAGAAACAAGGTGCCGCCATCGGCATTTTGAAACAGGCCTTTTTTATCCTGATGGGCACCGGTAAAGCTACCTTTCGTGTGACCGAAAAATTCGCTTTCCATGAGTTCCGAAGGGATGGCGCCACAGTTGACGGGGATGAAGGGTCCTTTAGCTTTAGGGCCACTGTAGTGAATATTACGCGCGACAATTTCTTTACCGCTGCCGGATTCGCCATGGATGAAAATAGGCGCCTGACTGCGAGCTACGCGAGAGACCTGCTGGCGCAGTTTATTCATTACGGCTGAGTCGCCAGTTAGTTTGCCGGCGCTTTTGCTGAGAACCTTGGGCGTTTGTGACGATAGCGCCAGTGCGGCTTCAACCATGTTGCGCAGCCGGAGTAATTCGATTGGTTTGGTGACGAAGTCGAAGGCCCCCAGTTTTAAGGCTTCCACAGCAATTTCCGTATTGCCGTAGGCGGTGATCATGGCAACTGGCATGTTGGGGTATTTATTTTGTATCAGGCTGATGAGGTCCATGCCACTGCCATCGGGTAAATTCATATCGGTCAGACAAAAGGCATAGGTGTTTTTATTCAGAGCTTCGACAGCATCACTGAGCGTTTCAGCTTCAGCAACGTTAAGATCCATTTGGCGCAAGGTGATTGCCAGTAATTCGCGAATGTCCGCTTCGTCGTCGACAATCAGGGCACTTTTCTTAGTCATTGTGTAATCTCTGTTGTGCTTGCTCGGGATGGGCAAAGCCAATTCTAAAGAACCCCGGCGTGTTGTTTTCAGCCACCATGTAATCGAGAGTAGCAAAGTTGATTTCACAGAGCTCTCGGGCGAGATAAAGCCCCAGCCCCGAGCCCGTGTGAGAGGTGGTGTAAAAGGGTTCAAAAACCTGATTCGCTAACTCGGCACTAATACCCGCGCCACGGTCGTAAATGTCGAGGCAGGGTCTTTGGGTAAGGGGAGGCGTGTGGCAGACGCACCTGGCCCAGGCTTGTGAGCTGTATTCCAGACTATGGCGGTGAGCATTTTCTAGCAGATTAGTCAGTACCTGGTGTAGCTGGCTAGTATCAAAAACAATAATTGTAGCCGGGTTGTCAGTTTCTATTTCGATGGAGCAGTTGTTGGTACAGCTGGTTTTGTAATCGTCAATGAAGCTGCTTAGCCAGCTTTCGAGGTGAAGATTTTGAGCCTTGGGTGCCTTGCGGCGCGAAAGCTGGCTGACGTTTTCGATCACCTGATTAAGCCGTTGCGTGTGTTTAATAATGATCTCGCTAAGGCGCTGACTGGAACGCTGCAGGCCCTCTTCTTCGGCGAGGAGTTGGGCTGCGTGACTAATAGCACCTAAGGGGTTGCGGATTTCATGGGCAATACTGCCTGTGAGTCGTCCTAGAGAGGCGAGCTTTAAGCGCTGAGCGTTTTGTGCGGCGATGCGCGTGTCTTCGAGAAAAATAATCGTACTCTTACTTTCACCACGCTCCAGGTTGGCGAACTTGGCCTGAATTTCAGTACTGCTTTCGCTGACTTTAAAGGCGGCCATTTTTTGCCAGGGTTTACTTAACCAGTTCTCGTAACCTTCTTGCAACACAGGACTGGAGCGTAGGCTGGTGCCACTATCCAGGGAAATATCCGTTTTCTCCGCACCGAGCAGTTCAATGGCGGCGTTGTTTATCAGCTCGATTTTTCCGTCAGCGTTGACGACAACGATGCCTGTCAGCATGCGTTGAATAATCATTTCGTTGAGATTTTGTAAATGAGCGGCCTGATCAGACTCGCGTAAAGCAATTTGTTCGCTGCGGCGTAAACGTTCGTTGAGCATTCTGAACAATACTGCTGTGAAGAAGAACATAAAGCCGAGCAAACCGGCTGGAAAAATTGCTCGGGTCGTATCACCTATGATGTAGGCTGAATACAGCTCTTCTGTGAGTAGAAACATGCTGGCCAAAGCGGCGGTCAACAAAGCCAATTGATTACTGAAAACCAGCGAGCTCGCGGCGACGCTGATCAGCATCAACAGGCCAAGGCCGCTACTGGGGCCGCCACTACTGTGTATCAGTAAGATAAGGGCGATTAAATCGAGGAAAAAGTGGGTAAAGAGTAATGGGTTGCTACTTGTGCCTTTCCGCCAAATTAACAGGAAAGCGAGAGTCAGTGACGCTAGCAGGGTATAGCTGATAGATGTCAACAGATAGAGCTGCGGATTGTTTACACCAAACACCTGACTTGCAGTGCCAGAATAGAAAATGGCCAGTAGCACTATGGAAAGTGCAAAACGGTAATAGATGTAGACCTTTGCCGCTCCCTGGGCGAGGTGGCCGGGATCGACGCTAGGCGTGCCTGTTTGCATTGCGCTACCTGGGTTTTGCTATTGATCGGATTTTAGCTGAAAATAGCAGGCTTAATCATTAATGGAAACAGTCAGTAGTATGACATCTCTGAAAGTTGCGTTGGCCCAAATAAACCCCTTGGTCGGCGATATTCCCGGTAATACACGACTAGTTATCGAAACATTAACCCATGCGCGGGATGTACTCGGAGCGGATATTGTTATTTTCCCCGAGCTGGTGCTCTGTGGTTATCCTCCAGAAGATCTGTTGTTGCGGCCCAGTATTCAGGTTCGCATTGAAAGAGCCCTGGCTGAAGTCTCTGCAGCCTGTGAGGGTATTGTTGCGGTGATCGGTTACCCTTGGCGAGAAAATGGTCATCTCTACAATATGGCCGGTGTTATACAGGACCGTAAACTTATCGCGCAATACGCCAAAAATTGCCTGCCTAACTACCAGGTATTTGATGAAAAGCGTTATTTTGAGACCGGTAATACTCCCTGTGTGATTGATATTTGCGGTGCCCGAGTGGGCCTTAGTGTCTGCGAAGATATTTGGTCGAATGGTCCTTTACAGCGCGCCCGGCAGGCGGGTGCCGATGTCATTTTTAACATTAACGCCTCACCGTTTCATGTTGGCAAACAGGCCGAGCGCGTACAGGCGGTTGCCGAGCGGGCGCGTGAGAATGCTATTCCCATTGTTTATGTTAACCAGGTTGGCGGCCAGGATGAGCTCGTGTTTTGTGGCGGTTCTTTAGTGGTTGATGCTGTGGGAGAGCTTTGTTATCAAGCGCCGATGTTTGAGCAGGGTGTCTTTACAGTCGATTTGTCAGTGAGCGGTGGGCGGGTAACAGTTGAGCCACAAACTATTGTGCCGACCCCGGATGATCTAGCGACGATTTATCAGGCGCTGGTGTTGGGCGTGCGAGACTATGTGAATAAAAATGGTTTTAAAGGGGTGGTGCTTGGCTTATCCGGAGGTATCGATTCTGCGTTGACTCTGGCGATTGCCGTTGATGCTTTGGGTGCAGATCGCGTCGAAGCTGTGATGATGCCTTTTCGTTACACCTCTCAGCTGAGTCTCGATGATGCCCAGGCAGAGGC
Organism: uncultured Gammaproteobacteria bacterium; assembly: GCA_913058345.1. Classification (GTDB taxonomy): domain Bacteria; phylum Pseudomonadota; class Gammaproteobacteria; order Pseudomonadales; family Porticoccaceae; genus Reddybacter. Next base: position 101,864 of record CAJXQR010000004.1, on the reverse strand, counting down.
TGACACTCTGGGTGTGAACTATAAAGTGATCGGTATCGAGCCCATTTATGATGCTTTTAGTGAAGCACTCGCCGATGAGTTTGAGGGTATGGCGGCGGACAAAACAGAGGAGAACATTCAGGCCCGCTCTCGGGGGGTACTGCTGATGGCCATCTCCAATAAAAAAGGTTACCTGGTATTAACAACGGGTAATAAGAGTGAAATGTCCGTGGGTTATGCGACCCTTTATGGCGATATGGCTGGCGGCCTTGATGTACTTAAAGATGTGAGAAAAGTGCGGGTGTTCGATTTATGCCGCTATCGAAATTCGCTCTCACCGGTCATTCCTGAATCGGTGATTACCCGTCCTCCGTCGGCAGAGTTAGCACCGGATCAGGTTGATGAAGACACTCTGCCGCCCTATGAAATACTTGACCAAATATTAGAGCTTTATATCGAAAAAGATATGTCGGCACTGGAAATTATCGCTCAGGGTTTTGACGCTGATGATGTGCACCGCATCGTGCGCATGGTTGATATTAATGAATATAAACGTCGGCAAGCACCTATCGGTTTGCGGGTTACGCAGCGGGGTTTTGGTCGAGATCGTCGGTACCCGATTACCAATGGCTGGCGTTCAGGGGAATAGAGGCTCAATTGAGCAGAGTTTGTGTCGAGAGCCTCTTTGAACACTGGACGGCACCGCTATTCTTGGGTGCCTTTAGCTTGGCTTTATTCAGTGCTGGTTATTTCAAAGCCTAGTATGTTTACTCGAACACACCAAAGGTGATTTTGTCGAACAGGGATTGTTCTTTTGTAGGCGTTGAATCATCGCCAGGCGGTCTAGCCAGATTCTTATCTTCCAGAATGGTTGACTGGGGATTGTTGTAGATATGTCTGCTATCAAAAAAGGGTGGGTTTTCCCGTGTATAGTAGCCGAAGGTCAGTCGGCTTAACCAGTCGTTCTGAATGAGCGCGTCCGCTCCGTGGTATTGAAACTCACCTTGTTCGTTGAGAGAAGGATGTCGAGGGTAGTTGAGTGCCAGTGTTTCCGCTGCTGTGGCAGCGAGATCGTGGAGGTCGAGTAAGTGGTAAGCTTCAGCCATGACTGCCAGGGCATCGGGCATAGCGGGCGTCTTCTGAAAATTTTCAATCACATAGCGTCCGCGATTGGCCGCCGCTAAATAAGCACGACGTTTGAAATAATAATTGGCGACATGAATTTCATGCCGGGCTAATTGATTGCGTAGTTCGAGCATCCGATATCTGGCATCTGCGGAATAGACACTGTCAGGGAAGTAGTTGAGCAATTCGCTGAAATTGGCAAAGGATGTCCGCGCACTACCGGGGTCTCTTTTCGTTGCATCGATAGGTGAGCGGTTACTAAAAAGCCCTTTATGTTGCAAAGCTGCTGAGAGGCCTTTCATGTAATAGGCGTAATCGACATTGGGGTGACGGGGGTGGAGTCGTATAAAGCGCTCTGCCGAAGCGATAGCAGATTCGTAGTCGGCGGACTCGTGGTAGACGTAAATCAATTCCAGCTGGGCTTGGTCAGCGTAGTTGCCAAAGGGAAACTGGGCTTCGAAGGCATTGAGGTTAACCGTCGCATCGGTCCAGTTGCGAGCATCCAGATTGGCACGTATTTTATTGCGCAGCCGTTCTTCACTCAGATTCAAAGCTTCCTCTTGGGTCTCCTGTGCGTGTTCTTCCTCAGAGTCGACAAAGGGCAGCCAGGAGCAGGCAGAAAGCAATAGTGAGCTTACGATCAGAAGGACAAAAAAACGCATGGTGGTGAAAATTCCGATTGGTTGGCCGTCAAAGCTCTCGGCTAAAAAATGTTTATTATTGCGTGTCGGGCATCGCCCTGTAGAATTGCCATTTAACCATAGCTCAGTGAGAAGCTAAATACCGAATGTTTACCGATCCAGGTGAAATTGCTTTACAGGCCGAGGTTCCGAGCCATTTGAGTGGTGCGCGCTTTGATCAGGCGGCCGCCGAACTTTTTGCGGCCTATTCGCGCACGCGTTTACAGCAGTGGATACGTGAGGGTGCTCTGCGGGTTGATGGTCGGGTCGGAAAGACGCGTGAAAAATTGCTCGGAGGAGAATACCTCACCCTTAAGGCTCGACTAGAAGCGGAGGGCGAGTGGCAGCCCCAGCCCGTTCCTTTCGAGATTGTTTATGAAGATGCCAGTGTCATTGTCGTCAATAAAGCGGCGGGGCTGGTGGTGCATCCAGGGGCGGGCAACCCCGATGGCACTCTTCTCAATGGCTTGCTTCACCATTGTGAACAATTGGCCACCGTGCCTCGCGCCGGCATTGTCCATCGTCTCGATAAAGACACTACGGGTTTAATGGTGGTGGCGAAAACCCTGGAGGCTCATCACTCGCTGACTTCTCAGCTCAAAGACCGCACTGTCAAACGTCATTATCGAGCCCTCGTGCAGGGGGTGATGACTGGCGGCGGCACTATTGATGTGCCGATAGGCCGCCACCCCGCTAGCCGCACACGAATGGCGGTATTGAGACCCGGGCGGGAGGGAGGTAACCGCTATCGAGAAGCAATTAGTCACTATCGCTTGGTGGAGCGCTTTGTCAGTCACAGTCATGTTGAAGTGGCGCTGGAAACCGGCCGCACCCATCAAATTCGCGTGCACATGGCGCATCTGGGGTATCCATTGGTGGGGGATGTGGTCTATGGTGGGCGACTACGCTTAAGTGCCGGTGGCAGCACAAAATTATCGACTGCACTGCGTGAATTTCCGCGCCAGGCCCTGCACGCTTTACGCTTGAGTTTTATCCATCCGATCTCTGGTGAGGCTGTCGAATGGGAATCTTCTCTGCCGGAGGATATGCAGCAATTATTACGAGTCTTACAGGGTGAGTCCTCACCTGTTTAAGCTGCCGGTCTTGATACCCGACTGGCCTCTACCGTCGGGTGTGAAAAGTGTCATCACCACATGTCAGGGACAACCGCTGGGTTCTCGTGGAAAGTTGCTGAATTTTCTCGATGACACTGAAGAATGTCGACAAAAGGTACTGCGCAATCGTCGCGAGCTGGTTGGGCAACTGGGCCTTACCCAGCCTTTTCCCTGGTTGGCTCAGGAGCACGGTAGTCGAGTGGTCGATGCGGTCGACGCTATAAAACATCAGTCCCCACCCCATGCGGATGCCTGTGTCAGTCGTATCCCGGGTCTCGCTTGTGTGGTTCAAACGGCCGATTGCCTGCCAGTGTTACTGTGTCGCGACGATGGCTCGGCAGTGGCTGCAGCGCATGCGGGTTGGCGCGGACTCGTCGCAGGAGTTCTCGGTGAGACGCTGACGGCAATGCCTGGTGAAGGCTCGGCTATTTCAGCCTATCTGGGCCCGGCTATTAGCCAGGAATATTTTGAAGTGGGTGGTGAGGTGAAAGAAGCTTTTATGGCAAGGGCTGAGTCAAGCGATCAGTCCTTGACCGAGGCTTGTTTTACGCCGTCAAAAGATCGTAACGGGCATTATTATGCCGACCTCTACCAGCTGGCTCGCCTCCAGCTGCGCGGCCTCGGTGTGAGGCGTATTTATGGCGGCGACTTTTGCACGTATGCCGATACGGCGCGTTTTTATTCCTACCGACGGCAGGGGCAAACAGGGCGCATGGCGAGCGTTATCTGGATAGCGAGCTGAGCCAGGGGCCGAGTGAGTGCTTAGCCGCCGTGTCTAAGCAGAGTGATTTTTTCGGGTAGCACCAGAATAGAAGAGAGCAGTGAAACCACCTCGCGCCGCTCTGGCGAGGCCAACCAGGTTAACCAGTTTTTACGGCTTTGCATCTTGATTAAAATATAACGCACATTCGGGTCTTCGATGCCATGTAGGGATTCTCCGGAAATAAAGCCGGGTGCCGTGACGGTGGCCTGCAGCATTTTGCGGGCAAAATTATCGTAGGTGCTAGCCATACCGGGGGCGATGTGACGTTCGATTAATACGGTGATCATTGCTGGACTCTGTAAAAATAAAGCTAAACTAAATGGAGCATAGGTGGCTCAAATTGCCGGGCTTCATGTCTTTTTGTTGTGTGAACGCTCAAAACAAATACTGAAACCCGTATCGACATCATACGCGGTGCCCCTTTTCCTGTCCTCAGGCTTCTGAGAAAATATGACGATGAAAGCATCTAGTGATAAACCAGAGTTCCTGGCGCCGGCTTTTGATACCTTGCTCGACACCTCGGGCTTGATGTGCCCCGAACCGGTCATGCTACTGCACGGTGCCGTACGCGATGTGGCCAGCGGACAGGTGATCAAAGTGGTGGCGACAGACCCTTCAACCGAGCGCGATATTCCCAAGTTTTGTCAGTTTCTCAATCATGAGTTATTGGCACACGGGGAAGAGGATGGGCTTTATATTTACTTTATTCGCCGAGCTTAGTGGAGCGTCCTTTTCTAAGCTTTTTTAAACACCTCGGTTAAGAGCATTCGTCGCGAACGCTGGTTAAACCCATAGTGTTGAGTCCTTAATTGGGGCTGACGCCCTTAAGTACATCTGTTGTGAGTAAACGGGCAACTCGCTGTTGTAAGACGGGCACTAACTCCTCCGTAAACCAGGGATTGTTTTTTAACCAGCCATTATTGCGTGGGCTTGGATGGGGCAGTGGCATGAGATGCTCCCCATAATTGCGCCATTGACGCACTGTCTCTGTCAGGTTTTTTTCTCGTGTCTGCAAATGCCAGCCCTGAGCGTACTGACCAAGGCATAGGGTTAGCTCAATATTTGGCATCTGTTCGAGTAAGGACTGCCGCCAGTGTACTGCGCAGCGAGCTGGCGGTGGCAGATCACCAGACTTACCCCGCCCGGGATAGCAAAAAGCCATTGGTAGCAGGGCGATAAGTGCTGGGTTATAGAAAGTTGCCCTATCGACACCCAGCCAGTCGCGCAGTCGGTCACCGCTAGGGTCGTCGAAGGGAATACCGCTTTCATGAACTCTGATGCCCGGAGCTTGGCCAGCGATTAAAAGGCGCGCCTGGCTTGACACCTGTAATACCGGTCGAGGCCCTAGTGGTAGCTCTGTCCGACACAGTCGGCAGTCCAGGACATCCTGGTATAAGTCATTTACTGTTTGCTTCATGATGCCTTTTTGTCCTTAAGCCTCTCTATTGTCTTTAACCCCCTAATAGTCGCAGAGTTGTAGAGAAGGACAAGACTTATTAAAGGCGTCTTCAGGTTGCCGCCATGCCGCCATCGACGGGCAAGGCAACGCCCGTCATATACGATGACTGGTCGGAGCAAAGCCAAACGGCGGCATTGGCTATTTCGTTGGGCTCGCCAAAGCGGCGCATGGGCGCCAGATTTTCCATGTGCGTGCGCGCTGCGTCGTTATCGCCAATGGCGGTCAGTAATAGCGATGTGCCGACAGGGCCGGGACACACTGCGTTAACACGAATGTTTTTAGAGGCCAGCTCAATGGCCCCGGTTTTGGTCAGACCCACCACGCCGTGCTTGGCGGCAACATAGGCGCCGCTATTGCGAATGCCGACCAGGCCCGCGTAGGAGGCGGTAGTAACGATAGCGCCACCATTTCCCTGGGCGATCATTTGTCGGGCGACATGCTTCATCGACAACCAGGCACCCTTCAGATTGACCGCGTAATTGAAGTCAAAGTTCTCAACCGTATCGTCGACAATCGAGAAGCCCTCGCCGGGAGCGCCGGCATTGTTATGGGCACAGTCAATGCGGCCAAAGGTGGCAACACCCTGGGCAACCAGGGCTTCTACATCAGCCTCCCTGCTAATATCGCAGTGGATGAAAACAGCTTCGCCGCCCGCTTGCTCGACCAGTTTGACAGTTTCTGCACCGCCAGCAGCATCCACATCGCCGAGCACTACTTTCGCGCCTTCGCGTACAAATGCCAGGGCCGAGGCACGACCGATGCCCGAACCGGCACCGGTGACGACGGCCACCTTATTGGCAACTAAACCTCCCATTGTTTTCTCCCTTGGTATTTAAGTCCATGACGTTGATAAGCGTATTCAGCTTTCGAATTTGTAACCTGAGCCATCGCTGACAATTTTACCGGCGGTGGGTGTGGCAAAGTGGGTGCCCAGCACGGTGGTCCGGGTGTCGCCAAAACGCTGCATAAAGTCAACGCGGGTTTTTTCGGCCAGACTACTTTCTGCATCGGCAGCATCAATCCAGCCAGGTTTTGCCATTTGCAGAGGGTGGTGAAACATGTCGCCGGTAATAACGGCTTCTTCACCTTGCGATTGAATGTGAATGCTGACATGACCGGGCGTATGTCCGGGTGTGGGAATGAGGCTTATTTCATCACAAATTTGGTGAGTAGAGTCGACGAGGTCAACCAGGTTTGCCTCAAAAATGGGTTTTAACGCGTGGTCTAATGCATTGCTTTCATAGGGGTCTTCTTCATCTTTCCAGAATTCCCACTCTGCTGTGCCAAATAAGTAACGGGCATTGGGAAAGGTGGGCACCCATTTGCCGTCGACCTGATGGGTGTTCCAGCCCACGTGATCGAAGTGTAGATGGGTACAGAGCACACGGTCGATTTTATCGGCAGGGAAGCCCAGCGTGGCCATGTTTTCCAGAAAGGGCGTGTTGAGATCAACCCATTCCTCATATAAAGGCAGTTTTTTGCCGTTGCCGGCACAGGTGTCGACAATAATGTTAAGTTCGCCTGCACGAATTAAAAAGGCGTGAATGCTTAATGTCATGTCACCATCTGCGTCGAGAAAGTGCGGCCGTAACCAGTCGTCGTAGGCGCTTAATTCATCTGCACTTCGCTCCGGGAAAAGTGAATTGATGGGGGCTTTTATCACCACCTCGACGAGGCGGGTGACGGATACATCGCCAATTTTCCAGCTGAGTTGTTCGTAGCGTCGGTCAGTCATAATCTGTAAGCTCTGCTATTAGTATTGTTATAAGTTAATAGATAGTACTCAATTCTTTTTGTTCATGTCTAATTTGTCGTGGCCTCAGCTTGACAGCGGTGTCGCCCTTGAAACTTGGCAAGAATGTGTACGACAGAGAGCTGCAAACACTAGTCTGAAAATCTGCTCCTGCTTTTGGGTGTGGGCGGTGCGGTAGTCTTTAGAGTATTGCTTGTCTGCCTGTTTTCAATATGATGATATGCAGTGCAAGCGGAGTTTTAAGCTATTTGCCGTTGTCGGACTGTATGACAACACAGCCTGCTGATACGGCAGCTAGTAAGAGGAGGAATAATGTCGGATCGATTTCCGCTCCGGGTAGACAAGGCCGGTAAGCTCAGCAGCAGAGTGCGTCTCGCGTTGTTATTCACTCTCCCAAAATCGGTAAGTTAGGCTGTGAATCAGTCAGCCAATAGTTCCGTAGGTAATCGCGCCGTAGATAATAGCTCCGTAGATAATAGTCCCGCAGTGAATAGCTCCGTTTCAGATGATCCTCTGGTAGATGATTACCTGTCCAGCGAGCCAGAGACTGTAAAGTCGGCTTCGGCAAAAGATCTGCGCCTTGGCGCCATGAATATTCTGGCGCGCAGAGAGCACTCTCGCAAAGAGGTCAGAGATAAATTACTGCGCAAGTTTGATCCTGCCGTTGAACTTCTCGATGCGGTGCTCGATCAACTCGTGGCCGATGACCTTTTATCGGATCAGCGTTTCAGCGAAGCCTTCGTGCGCTGGCGAGTAGGCAAAGGGCAGGGGCCAGTAAAAATTCGCATGGCACTGCGTGAACGCGGTGTCGACGGCGATGCCGCTTTAAGTGAATGTGATGTCGATTGGTTTGCGCTTGCGGTAGAAGTGGCACACAAACGCTTTGGAGCACGCCCGGCCTCTGATCCAAAACAGCGAGCTAAGCGTATGCGTTTTTTGCAGTACCGGGGTTTTAGTGGTGAGCAAATTCGCGCTGCTTTGAATGATTAATCCGCTATCGAGTCGTTAGCTCGATCATTAAGAAGAGGTTACAAAGGACAATGAAAGCTCATCTGCGCGCTGTAGGTTTGCTCTGTGGTGTTTTATTGATGCCACTGGCAACGGCTTTAGAGTTTCAGGGTGTCTGGCAGCAGGGTGCGATGCTGGTGGGGCATACAAAGCCGGGCAATACCGTGTTTTTTCAAGACCGCGTTGTTAGCCTTACACCTCAGGGCTACTTTGTTATCGGTCTCGGCCGGGATGTAAAAGGTCCGGTGGTCGTTGAGGTGCGAGAGGGTAACGAAAGCCAGCTATACAGTTACCCAGTGGCGCAGCGTGAATACAAGGTGCAGCGGGTCGATGGCGTGCCCCAGCGCACGGTGACACCACCCTCTGGTAAGGTGCTTGAACGCATTCGCCACGAAGGGCGTCTGGTGCGGCAGGCTCGGGCAGATGATGACCCCCGCGAAGATTTCCTCCAGGGTTTTATCAAACCTCTTGAGGGACCAATCACTGGCGTTTATGGTAGCCAGCGAGTGTACAACGGTGTGCCTAGAAACCCTCATTACGGCCTCGATATCGCTCGTCCGAAGGGCACAGTGGTGGTTGCACCGGCGGCTGGCATGGTCAAGTTAGTGCATGCCGACATGTATTATTCCGGTGGCACTCTGGTACTCGACCACGGGTATGGGTTGACCTCTTCTTTTATTCACCTCAGTGGTGCGTTAGTTAAGGAAGGGCAGCGGGTGGAAGCTGGTGAAGCGATTGCAAAAGTGGGTTCTACGGGCCGTGCCACAGGCCCTCATCTCGATTGGCGCGTTAATTGGTTTAATGTGCGACTCGACCCGGCCCTGGTACTGAAATATTTTCCCGCTGCTAGCGGGCAATAAGGACATTGTTTTTCTCTCGATTTCGCTATTCGAACATATCCGCTCAAGCATGGTGTTAGGGCGGCTATTGCCTTAAAATTCATTGCTTGTGCATAGGCTGGCTTGGGGAAAAGAAATATGATCGATAAACAGTTATTGAGTATTCTGGTTTGCCCTGTCACTAAGGCACCTCTCGAATACGATCGTGAACATGAAGAGCTGATTTGCTATGCCAGCGCTTTGGCCTACCCTATTCGCGATGGTATTCCCGTGATGCTGGAAAGTGAGGCGCGAGAGCTGAGCTGTGAGGAAAAGGAGCGACGCCCCAAGCGCTAGTTCAGCGGGCTGATTTCGCTCATTGGGTGACCGTGTGCGACGAACAAATATTGAGGAAAAACAGATGACAGAAGAAACGCTGTTTAGCAAAATTATTAAGGGTGAAATTCCGGCTGACATTGTTTATGAAGACGAGCATTGCATCGCGATTAAAGATATCGCGCCTAAGGCTCCCATTCATTTGTTGGTGATTCCACGGAAAATCATTCCCCGTATTATTGACGCCGAGGCCGATGACCAAGCACTACTGGGGCACCTGATGTTGGCCGCCGGTAAGGTGGCTGAGCAAGCTGGAATTGCTGATGCCTTCCGTTTAATTGTTAATAACGGCGCAGGGGCCGGGCAAACGGTGTTTCATCTGCACGTACATATACTCGGCGGCAAGGACTTTTCTGAATCTTCTTTGGGCTTTTAGCCCGCCGTTTCTAGTCTGTAATTTAGTCTTTTATTGAGTGCTCCGGTCGGAGCGGGATTCTTATGTTAGATGTGAAATCGAGTGCGGATATTCGCCAGGCTTTTCTGGATTTTTTTGCCGAGCGCGACCACCGCGTTGTTGCCAGCAGTTCTTTGGTGCCGGGCAATGACCCAACCCTGTTGTTTACTAATGCAGGCATGGTGCAGTTTAAAGATGTTTTTCTCGGCGCCGAGCAGCGCGATTACCAGCGCGCCACCAGTGCTCAGCGTTGTGTGCGGGCCGGTGGCAAGCACAATGACTTAGAGAATGTCGGTTATACAGCTCGTCATCACACTTTCTTTGAAATGCTTGGTAACTTTAGCTTCGGTGATTACTTTAAGCGCGATGCCATCAAGCTGGCCTGGACCTTTCTCACTGACGTGCTGGGCTTGCCCGAAGAGAGACTGTGGGTCACCGTGCATATTTCTGACGACGAAGCAGAGCAAATCTGGCTCGACGAAATGGGCGTTAGTGCCGAACGTTTTTCTCGTCTCGATGCAGACAATTTCTGGCAAATGGGCGATACCGGCCCCTGTGGCCCAAGTTCGGAAATTTTTTACGACCACGGTGCCGATGTGCCGGGCGGCCCGCCGGGCAGCGATGACGACGACCTCGATCGTTATATCGAAATCTGGAACCTGGTGTTTATGCAGTACGAACGTGATGGTACTGGTGAGATGACACCGCTGCCCAGGCCCTCTATTGATACCGGTATGGGTTTAGAGCGCATCGCGGCCATTCTGCAGGGGGTGCATAGCAACTACGAGATTGATCTCTTTCAACACTTGATAAAAGCGGCGGCCAAAGCAACCCACACTACTGATCTTGGGAACAACTCTCTGAGAGTGATTGCCGACCACATCCGCTCGTCTTCTTTTTTAATTGTCGACGGCGTATTGCCTTCCAATGAGGGGCGCGGCTATGTACTGCGGCGCATTATTCGCCGCGCTTTGCGCCATGGCCATAAGCTGGGTATGACCAGTACTTTCTTTTATACCCTGGTTGCGCCACTGGTTGAGCAAATGGGTGCGGCCTACCCTGAATTGGTCGCCAAACAGACCCTGGTTGAAAAAGCCCTGCTGGCTGAGGAAGAGCAATTCAGTAAAACTCTCGATAAGGGCATGGGCGTATTGAGCAGTGCTCTTGCTGACTTGCCAGGTAAAGTGATACCCGGTGAAGTAGTCTTTAAACTCTATGACACCTACGGTTTTCCTGTCGATTTAACCAACGATATTGCCCGTGAGAAGGGCTATGCGTTGGATGAGGCCGGCTACGAACGCTGTATGGAAGAACAAAAAACACGCGCCCGCGCTGCGAGTCGTTTTGGTGTTGATGACAGCGCGAACTTAGATCTTACCGGTACAACAAGGTTTGTTGGCTATCAAGACTTAACGGCCAGCGCGAAAATTACTGGCCTGTTTCGCGAAGGAGCGGCAGTAGACATATTGCATGCCGGTGACGAGGCGATATTGGTACTCGATAGCACAGTTTTTTATGCAGAATCTGGCGGTCAGGTTGGCGACAGTGGCGAGCTGCTAACTGCGACGGGACGCTTTGCCGTTAGTGACTGTCAGAAGCAGGGCGATAACCATGTGCATCTTGGGCGATTGGTCGAAGGTGAAATGCGTATTGGCGAAGTAGTGTCAGCTCAGATCGATAGCGACAGGCGGCAGGCAACGGCGGTCAACCATTCTGCGACTCATCTATTGCATGCTGCTTTGCGCGAAGTGCTGGGAGACCACGTCGTGCAAAAGGGTTCGCTGGTCGATGCTGAACGTTTACGCTTTGATTTTGCCCACCCGCAGGCGATGACAGCGGATGAAATTAACGCCGTTGAAGCGATGGTGAATAGCCAAATTCGGCAAAACAGTGCAGTGCGAACTGAGCTTATGTCGATGGAGGATGCTCAGAACAGTGGAGCAATGGCGCTGTTTGGTGAGAAATATGGTGACAATGTGCGTGTACTAACTATGGGAGATGGTTTTTCTGTTGAACTCTGTGGCGGTACTCACGCCCAACGTACCGGTGATATTGGCCTGTTCCATATTACTGGCGAGTCGGGTGTCGCTGCGGGTGTACGTCGTGTCGAGGCGGTGGCCGGTGCCCCTGCTCTCGTCTGGTTTTCCGAGCTAGAGCAAACCCTGGATAAAGTCATCACCACCTTAAAAGCAGGGCGTAGCACTGTGCTCGATAAGGCGACGACACTCGTTGAAACAAATCGCACCTTAAATAAAGAATTGGAAGCTTTGAAGGTGAAACTGGCCAGAGCCTCGGGTGGCGACCTGCTCGATGAGGCTAAAACCATTGCCGGCGTTGCGGTATTGGCGAAAAAAATTGACGGCGCCGATGCGAAAACCCTACGCGACATGCTCGATCAACTGCGTTCACGCATGGATAAAGGCGTCATACTGCTCGCTGCTGAGAACGATGGAAAAATTGCTTTGAGCGCTGGTGTCACGAAAAACCTCACTGGCGAAATTAAGGCGGGCGCATTAATGCAGTTTGTAGCACCGCAAATTGGTGGCAAGGGTGGCGGCCGGCCAGATATGGCTCAGGGTGGCGGTACGGATAGCGCGGCACTGCCGGCGGCCCTCGATTCAGTTTTTACCTGGGTTGAGGAGAGCCTGGGTTGAGACTTCGTTAAGTACTTGAATGCATGACCTATTCGTGTTGATCAGGTTTCTCTTTTTGATGGGCTGGTGTACATTGGCGCCCCTCGTCAATGGGTGTCAATCCTTTGGGTATCGGCATGAGTCCTAAGCCATTTTGTGGCGCCCATTCACACTGTTAACTGTCGAGTTAAGCTGTCGAGTTAAAAAAATGAGTTTAATTGTCCAAAAATACGGTGGCACCTCGGTCGGTTCGGTCGAGCGCATTGAAGCTGTGGCTGAAAAAGTCGCGGCCTGCCGTGCTCGCGGCGATGATATCGTCGTGGTGGTTTCGGCTATGAGTGGTGAAACCAACCGGCTGTTGGCCCTTGCCGATGCGATTACTGATACACCGGCCCCACGCGAAATTGATGTTCTGGTCTCCACCGGCGAGCAGGTCACTATTGCATTGTTGAGTATGGCGCTGAATAAGCTCGGTTGTGCGGCGCGCTCTTATACCGGTGCCCAGGTGAAAATACTGACCGATGACTCACATACCAAAGCGCGTATTGAAGAAATTGATGTTGAGCGCATGCAGGCAGATCTGAAACAGGGTCGGGTACTCGTGGTGGCTGGTTTTCAGGGAGTGGATAGTGCCGGTAATATTACCACCCTCGGTCGTGGCGGCTCCGATACGTCTGCTGTAGCCCTAGCTGCTGCTTTAAAGGCCGATGAATGTCAAATTTATACCGATGTTGATGGTGTTTACACGACCGACCCCCGCGTCGTCGAAGGCGCTCGACGACTGGCGCAAATCACCTTTGAAGAAATGCTGGAAATGTCCAGCCAGGGCTCCAAAGTTTTGCAAATCCGGGCCGTCGAGTTTGCCGGTAAATACAAAGTGCCGCTGCGTGTTTTGTCGAGCTTCAAAGACGGTCCCGGTACATTAATAACCCTTGAGGATAATGACAGCATGGAAAACCCCATAATTTCCGGCATAGCGTTTAACCGTGACGAGGCCAAGCTGACGATTCAGGGTATTCCCGATACGCCAGGTGTGGCATCACGTATTCTCGCGCCCATTGGCGAGGCCAATATCGAAGTCGATGTAATTATTCAGAATGTCTCAGAAGATGGCACCACATCGCTGACATTTACAGTGCATCGCAACGACCTTAATCGCGCTCGGGGTCTGCTGGAGAGCATTGCTATGGAGCTGAAAGCACGCTCGGTTGTCACCGACGACCAGATTGCAAAAGTTTCCCTGGTGGGTGTCGGTATGCGCTCCCATGCTGGTGTTGCCTCACGCATGTTTACCGCGCTGGCCGAACACAATATCAATATTCAGATGATCACGACTTCCGAAATTAAGATAGCAGTAGTGATCGATGAAAAATATCTCGAGCTGGCAGTGCGGGCCCTGCATTCTGCCTTTGAGCTAGAATACGACGCAAAATAATGTCTTTGTACTATCTTGGTTCTTAGGGTGTTGATTTGTAGGCCGATGGACGGCATTAGACAATTCTTATGTAACAGGTAAAATGCGTGATCGTTACGTAGTACTAGCGAAGGTAGTATCGGACATAAAAAATACTCGCCGATATTGGAGGCGTCGTGGCTACTTGAGAGTTGAGAGGCTGCGACATTAATTGTTATAGCAAGGAGAATGAGCGATGCTTATTTTAACAAGGCGTGTTGGAGAGACCCTTGTAATAGGTGATGACGTCACTGTCACAGTATTAGGTGTCAAAGGTAATCAGGTTCGTCTCGGTGTGAATGCGCCGAAAGAAATTTCAGTACACAGAGAAGAAATTTACCAACGTATACAAGATGAAAAAAACGGTGAATCCGGGGCTGTTTAGCCCCTTTGTTTTTACTGGCAGTGTGGTATTATCCCCGCCCTCAGAAGCGGGCTGCCAGTTTCTCTCGTCTGTACATGTGTTTGTATAAGACATTCTGGCCAGGTTTTCTGAAACGTTAACTATCAATTGATGAATAACGTCGTTCTGGGTTTGCTCAATTTAGCGTAAACCGAGAATTACGGATAAATATTGATAAAAAGTAAGCACTGCCCTGCAAATTGGGTGGCTACAGTTTTTGGTGAGGTGGCCGAGTGGCCGAAGGCGCTCCCCTGCTAAGGGAGTATATCTTGATCGGTATCGAGGGTTCGAATCCCTCCCTCACCGCCATAAATGAAACCCCACTGTCTTACCGGCGGTGGGGTTTTTGCTTTTTGACGGTTGAAGCCTTGTTTTGTACCTGATCCGATAAATTTAGCCAAAAATGCCCAGGAGTGCAGTGAACCGTATTGGTGTCTTTTGCTAGTTAGTCTGTTCCTAGAGTTAAGGGGTAAGGGGTAAGCACTTAGTGCTAATGTTTGTCTCCCTGTTTAAGTACAAGGTCTCGTTAGGAGCTGTCAGGCCAGGCTGGAAAAATTTTGGTCGATTTTTTTGTAGTCAGTTTGTGGGTTAGCTTACTTTTGCGGTCTCGAGCATTTCCTCGGCATGAGAGCGCGTTTTCGCTGTGATTCTTTCGCCCCCGAGCATGCGGGCAATTTCTTCAACCCGGGCTTTTTTATCTAAAGCGATAAGGCTGCTTTGATTCGACTCTTCGTTTTTTTGTTTCTTTGCCACTAAGTGATGATGCGCGCAACTGGCCACCTGTGGTAAGTGGGAGATGCAAATCACCTGACCGCTGTCGCCTAGCTCGCGCAGCAGCTTGCCGACGGTCTGCGCTGTGGCGCCGCCAATGCCGACGTCGACTTCGTCAAAAACTAGCACGGGTATGGTGGAGTTGTGAGCAGCTACCACTTGAATCGCCAGGCTGATGCGCGAGAGCTCGCCTCCCGATGCTACTTTGTTGAGGGGGCGGTGAGCCTGGCCGGGATTGGTGCTGATGAGTAGCTCGACAGTTTCAAGACCTTTCAGACTGTAATGAGTGGCGAGAGGTGTCAGCGCGATTGTTAGACTGGCATCGGCCATCGCCAGCGCTTGCAGCTGTTGGTTGATTTCCCGCTCGAATTGCCTGGCGGCTTTCTCTCTTGCCTCAGAGAGTTTTTTGGCGTTGTTTCGATAGCTGACAGCCAGTGTTTTGACACGCTCGGTAAGAGTATCGGCATCATTGTCTTCGGCTGAGAGGCTGGCAAGTTCGACACTTAATTGCTGGCAGAGGTCGGGTAGTTCGCTAGCCTGTACTTTGTGTTTGCGAGCCAGTTGGTAGGCAGTTGAGAGCCGGTCTTCAACCCATTGTAGTCGGACGGGATCGGGCTCCACCTGGCTGATATAGGTTTGCAATTCGCCCAAGGCCTCTTCAACCTGAATATGTGCACTATCGAGTAAAGCCAGGGCTTCTCTCAGGCGCGGACTCGTTTGCTCCATAGCGCCGAGTAGTTGACTGGCGCGGCTCAGGGCAGGCAAGACACTCAGTTCTGATGCGGCCACGCCATCACCATCACATAAGGCAAGCACCTGATGGCTGTCATTAAGAATCGAGTCGGCATTGGCCAGCTGTGACTGTTCCTGCTCCAGAGCCTCTATTTCGCCGGCTTGCAGGTTGAGTTCGTTGAGCTCTTGCGCCTGAAAGGTGAGTAGATCTTTGCGCGCTAGAGTTTCATCGGCGCGCAATTCTATTTCTTCCAATCGAACCTGAGCTTGATGCCAGGCTCTATAGTCATCCCCCACCTGTTTGAGCAGCTTTTCATGGCCGCCGAACTCATCGAGCAGGGTGCGCTGGTGTTCTTTTGAGAGCAGCGATTGATGCTCGTGCTGGTGATGAATGTCGATGAGCAGGCTGCCCAGTGCGCGCAGTTGCGTCATGGTGGCTGGTTGGCCGTTAATGTAACCACGGGAGCGGGCATCGCGAGTCAGTATGCGACGCAACAGGCAGTCACCAGCGCTGTCGAGGTCGTTGTCTGCCAGCCATTGGGCGGCAGGGGAGGCATTGTCCACGATAAAGCTGGCACACACTTCAGCTCGATCCGCACCCTTGCGAATGCGGTCGGTGTCACCGCGATCGCCAAGGGCCAAACCGAGGGCATCGAGCACCAGTGATTTGCCTGCGCCAGTTTCACCGGTAATGGTGGTTAAACCTGAATTGAACTCAACGTCCATAGACTCAACTAGAGTGAAGTGCTTAATTGTAAGAGCTGTTAGCAATGCAGTTGCCATCAATTGTCAGAATCAAGCGCAGTTATACCGAAGAGTTAGCGTTAATTGCAATTGTCTATTTCAAAGCTCACTTGAAAGCACTTTTTTCGACCCAATATAGCCGAGGAAGTCATTATCGAGGGTTGGTAAAACGTGACCACTGAAGAACAGAAAAATCAAAATTCCGAACAAGAACCAGAAGAATTGCTGGAGCAGGAAAACGAGGTGCAAAGCGAAGACGATGCTGGGGAGCTTGATACTGCTGCTTTAAATGAAGCCTTGCAGCAGGCTAAGGATCAAGTGTTACGTACCCAGGCTGAAATGCAAAATTTGCGTCGTCGAGTTGATCGCGATGTTGAAAATGCTCACAAATTCGCACTTGAAAAGTTTGTCGGCGAACTGCTGCCGGTCGTTGACAATCTCGAAAGGGCACTAGCGGCTATCGGCGCCGATGACGCGTTGCTGACAGCCGTTCGGGAAGGTATCGAGCTGACATTGAAGAGTTTCCTCGGGGTGCTTGAAGGACATAAAGTGAAGCAGATAGAACCCACGGGCGAGTCCTTTAACCCTGATTTTCATCAGGCTATCTCAATGATACCGAATCCTGATGTCCCGGCTAATACCGTGATAGAGGTTTTTCAAAAGGGCTACACACTTAATGATCGGCTGGTTAGGCCGGCGATGGTGGTGGTTTCAAAGGGCGCTGAATAGTAATTCCCCTGTTGCAGGGTTGAATTTATCAATCTTGGGACAATATATAAGCGCATAGCAGTGCTGTACTTGATTTAACGAAATTAACGATTTGTGGTTTGGAGAAAACAGGCATGGGAAAGATTATTGGAATTGATTTGGGCACAACGAATTCTTGTGTTGCCGTCATGGAGGGTGACAAGCCCAAAGTTATTGAGAATTCAGAGGGTGGACGTACCACTCCTTCGGTTGTCGCCTACACAGAAGAAGGTGAAACACTGGTCGGGCAGTCGGCGAAACGCCAGTCAGTGACTAATCCAACCAAAACCTTGTTCGCTGTTAAGCGCTTGATTGGCCGTCGTTTTGAAGATGATGTGGTGCAAAAAGATATTGCTATGGTGCCTTATTCCATCGTCAAGGCTGATAACGGTGATGCCTGGGTTGAAATCAATGGTGAGCAAAAAGCTCCGCCACAGATCTCTGCTGAAGTTCTCAGCAAAATGAAAAAAACCGCTGAGGATTATCTCGGTGAGAGTGTCAGCGAAGCGGTAATCACGGTTCCTGCATACTTTAACGATTCTCAGCGTCAGGCAACTAAAGATGCCGGTAAACTCGCGGGACTCGATGTCAAGCGTATCATCAACGAACCCACTGCGGCGGCACTGGCTTACGGTATGGACAGTACGAGTGGCGATCAGGTGGTGGCTGTTTACGACCTCGGTGGTGGTACTTTCGATATCTCTATTATTGAAATTGCCGATGTTGATGGTGAAACCCAGTTTGAAGTGCTGTCGACCAATGGCGACACCTTTCTCGGTGGTGAAGATTTCGACATGCGTTTAATCGAATATCTTGCTGACGAATTCAAGAAGGACAACTCCGTAGACCTCAAGGGTGACCCCCTGGCCATGCAGCGCCTGAAGGAGGCGGCTGAGAGCGCGAAAATTGCCCTGTCTTCCGCGCAGCAAACCGAAGTCAACCTGCCCTATATCACTGCCGATGCCACGGGTCCCAAGCACCTGGTTGTAAAATTAACGCAGTCTAAATTAGAGTCATTGGTTGAAGATCTGGTCGAGCGCTCACTAGTGCCACTCAAGACGGCCTTGAAAGATGCTGGTATGTCGGCCGCTGATATTAGCGATGTGATTTTGGTCGGTGGCCAGACGCGCATGCCGCTGGTACAGAAAAAAGTCAGTGACTTTTTCGGTAAAGAACCACGTCGCGATGTTAACCCTGATGAAGCCGTTGCCGTGGGCGCAGCGATTCAAGGTGCCGTGTTGTCTGGCGATGTTACCGACGTGCTTCTCCTGGACGTTACTCCCTTAACGCTAGGGATTGAAACCATGGGTGGTGTCGCCACCCCCGTCATCGAAAAAAACACTACCATCCCAACGAATAAGTCGCAGATTTTTTCCACGGCTGATGACAACCAGGGCGCCGTGACCATTCACGTTGTTCAGGGCGAGCGCAAGCAAGCAGCGGGCAATAAATCCCTGGGCCGTTTTGATCTGGCCGATATTCCCCCCGCGCCACGGGGCGTGCCACAAATTGAAGTGTCTTTTGACATTGATGCCAACGGTATCCTGAATGTGTCGGCGAAAGACAAGGCAACCGGCAAAGAGCAATCCATTATTATCAAAGCCAGTTCCGGTTTGTCTGATGATGAAATCGAGAAAATGGTTAAGGATGCTGAGGCTAATGCCGATAGCGATCGCAAGTTTGAAGAGTTGGCTCAGGCGCGTAATACCGCCGACGGCCTCGCTCATGCGGCACAGAAAACTCTTGACGAAGCCGGTGACAAAGCGACTGACGAAGATAAAGGCCAGATTGAAGAGGCTATTAAAAACGTCGAAGAAGCGGTTAAAGGTGACGACAAAGAAGCCATTGATGCGGCAGCGGCGAAGCTCTCTGAAATCTCTGGTGGTCTGGCGCAGAAGATGTATGCCGACGCTGAGCAGGCACAGGCGGGTGATGCGGGCGATGCGAGTGGAGAAGCTGCTGACAACGGCGATGATGTTGTCGACGCTGAGTTTGAAGAGGTGGACGAGAAAGACTCAAAATAGCCGTTTATTCGGATGAAATAACCCGGCATTAAGTGCCGTTACAAAACGCAGGTTTAAACCCCTGCGTTTTGTGCTGAGTGGTGCAGTAACAACTTGGCGCAGTAATAAATGAATGAGTGAATTATGGCGAAGCGGGATTACTACGAAGTACTAGGCGTGTCGGAAGACTCGGATGCGAAGGATATTAAAAAAGCTTATCGTCGAGTTGCGATGAAGCATCACCCGGATAGAAACCCTGGTGATGTCAGTGCCGAGAAAAAATTTAAAGAGGCCAGCGAGGCCTATGAAGTGTTGTCTGACGAACAGAAACGCGCTGCCTATGACCGTTATGGCCATGAGGGTGTCAACGCTCAGGCTGGTGCTGGGGGTGGCGGCGGTTTTGGTGACGTCTTTGGTGATGTCTTCGGTGATATCTTTGGTGGTGGCGGCCGTGGTCGAGGTCCGGCTCGCGGTGCTGATTTACGCTACGACTTACAGCTCGATCTTGAAGAGGCTGCCAGGGGCACCAAGACCACTATTCGCGTGCCCGTTAAGGTTAACTGTGGTGAATGTAATGGTAGTGGTGCGCGCAAGGGTACTTCGCCCATCACCTGCACCACTTGTCATGGTGCTGGTCAGGTGCGCGTTTCTCAGGGTTTTTTCTCCGTACAGCAAACCTGCCCCCAGTGTCGCGGTCGTGGCAAAATAATTGCCGACCCCTGTGGCAAGTGCTACGGCAGTGGCCAGATTGAAGAACAAAAAACCCTATCGGTGAAAGTACCGGCCGGTGTTGATACCGGCGACCGTATTCGTCTCTCGGGCGAGGGAGAGGCGGCGCCCGGCGGCGGTCCATCGGGTGACCTCTATGTGCAGATTGTGGTGCGCGACCACGCCATCTTCCAGCGTGACGGCGCCAACCTTTACTGCGAAGTGCCAATTGGCTTTGCCGATGCAGCGCTGGGTGGTGAGTTGGAGGTACCGACGTTGGATGGTCGCGTTAAGCTGAAAATCCCCCCTGAGACACAGACAGGCAAGCTGTTCCGTATGCGCGGTAAGGGTGTTGCTCCCGTGCGCGGTGGCGGGCCAGGTGACCTGCTATGCAGAGTGACGGTTGAGACACCGATTAAGCTTAATTCTAAGCAGAAAGAATTAATCCGAGAGCTGAACGAATCACTGCACCACGATAAACACTCGCCTCAGCGCACCTCCTGGTTTAAAGGCGTGAAAAATTTCTTTGATAGTTTTAGTGCTTAGCGAGCGCCGATGCACCACTAACCTTAGTACGACTAAAAGCACTGACAGTGACAGTCAAATGAGGACGATAAAATGATTAGAGTAGCCGTTACCGGTGCTGGTGGTCGTATGGGTAAAACCCTGATTGAAGCTATAGGCATCAATGAGCAGGTACAGCTGACTGCTGCTATCGAACGACCGGGTAGCTCCCTGATTGGCGTCGATAGTGGTGAGCTGGCAGGCATTGGTCGCAATGGCATTGCCGTGGTTGATAGTCTCGAAGCCGTGATTAATGACTTTGATGTGCTCGTCGACTTCACCGCCCCCGTCGCCACTGCTGCCAACGCCACGCTTTGTGCGGCCCATAATAAACACATGGTCATTGGCACCACGGGTTTTACCGACACGCAAATGTCAGCGGTCAATACTCTGGCCGAATCCACCGCCATTTGCATGGCGACTAATTTCAGCACCGGTGTTAACCTTTGCTTTAAATTGCTCGATGTCGCCGCCAGCGTGCTCGGCGATGATGTCGATGTTGAAATCGTCGAAGCTCACCACCGGCATAAAGTGGATGCCCCCTCGGGCACCGCCTTGAGCATGGGAAAAGTCGTCGCCAATGCTCTCGATAGAGACCTTTCAAACGTTGCCGTCTACGGCCGTGAGGGTCAAACCGGCACCCGTGAACGTGAAACTATCGGCTTCGCTACCGTGCGCGCTGGTGATATTGTCGGTGATCACACCGTTATCTTTGCCGCCGATGGTGAGCGGGTTGAAGTTACCCACAAAGCCTCAAGCCGCATGTCCTTCGCCCGCGGTGCTGTACGCGCTGCAGCCTGGGTGGTTGCGCAGCCAGCAGGGAATTACGATATGCAGGATGTGCTGGGGTTAAAGTAGCTGGGGGTTGGAAGAGTGATCGAGTGGTGTTAGGGAAGCGGTTTGGTTGTATATCAGTCACCTCCAATAGGGCCGTTGTTTGTTCGCCTGTTTGCTCGGATTCATTTCAGATAGGTGAAGCTTGGTGCTAGACACAATGGCCATAATCTCCTAAAATTCCGCCTCAGGTTTCCACTGCCCGGAGGACCTGTATCTAAGAGGTGAAATGACCTAACGAATGCGCTAATTCAACGAGATGGAACGACTGGTTCATCTCGTTTTTTTACAGCCATAGAAAAGTCGTTTTACTTGTACAGGTCCAAGCACTAATCGTTACCGGCAGGTTGTCTCGTTTCGTTCATTTTCGTTGATAGAGGAGTCTGTATTGAATCTGCCTGCCCGTCGCCCCGCCATTCTCGTACTTGCGGATGGTACTGTTTTTAAAGGGACTTCTATTGGTGCCGAAGGCATCTCAAGTGGCGAAGTGGTCTTTAATACGGCCTTAACCGGATATCAGGAAATTCTTACTGATCCTTCCTACGCGCGCCAAATCGTGACTCTGACTTACCCTCATATCGGCAATGTGGGTGTTAATGATGACGATGAAGAGTCAACGGAGATTTGGGCAGCAGGTTTGGTGATTCGCGACCTGCCGCTGTTAGTGAGCAGCTTTCGCAGCGAACAAAGCCTTGATGACTATTTGAAAGCACGGGGCATTGTTGGTATTGCCGATATTGATACCCGCAAGTTGACGCGCTTGCTGCGGAGCAAAGGCGCACAGAGCGGCTGTCTGATGGCGGGGGATGTCAATGTCGAACAGGCCTTAGCGGCTGCGCAAGAATTTGTCGGTTTGAAGGGTATGGATCTGGCGAAAGAAGTCGCCGTTAGTAAGCCCTACACCTGGAGCGAAGGCTCGTGGCAACTGGCGAGTGCGATAGCTCAGCCTGTGACATCAAGCGCCTCCCCAAAGTCTTCTCCCTATAAAGTCGTTGCCTACGATTTCGGTGTCAAACGCAACATTTTGCGTATGCTAGTAGATCGCGATTGCGAGTTGCATGTTGTACCGGCTCAAACTCCTGCGGCTGCGGTGATGGCCATGGAGCCCGATGGTGTCTTTCTGTCTAACGGCCCGGGCGACCCAGAGCCCTGCGACTACGCCATTGCTGCCATTCAAGAACTGCTTGAAGCCGGTATCCCCTTGTTTGGCATTTGCCTGGGTCACCAGCTATTGGCCTTAGCTTCGGGTGCCACGACCTTGAAAATGAAGTTCGGTCACCACGGGGCCAATCACCCCGTGCAAAACCTTGACGATAAAACGGTACTAATTACCAGTCAGAATCACTGTTTTGCCGTTGACGAGCAGAGCTTGCCGGATAATTTACGTGCGACTTACCGCTCGCTATTTGATGGTTCTTTGCAGGGTATCCATCGCACGGATAAACCGGCGTTTAGTTTTCAGGGTCATCCAGAAGCAAGCCCCGGTCCCCACGATGCAGCGCCCTTGTTTGATCATTTTTTTGATTTGATGTCTCAACACTCTTCCAATACATAGGCCCTCATTGAGGCCTCTTAGATAGACGCGATAAACACTTATGCCAAAACGCAGTGACTTACACAGTATTTTGATTCTCGGTGCCGGCCCGATTGTGATTGGTCAGGCCTGTGAGTTCGACTACTCCGGCGCTCAGGCGTGTAAAGCGCTGCGTGAAGAGGGCTACCGGGTAGTACTGGTGAACTCGAATCCGGCGACGATCATGACTGACCCGGCGATGGCCGATGCCACCTATATTGAGCCCGTTGAGTGGCGCACGGTGGCAAAGATCATTGAGCAGGAACGGCCTGACGCCATTTTGCCGACCATGGGTGGGCAGACCGCCTTAAATTGCGCTCTCGATCTGGCTCGTGAAGGCGTGCTCGAACAGTTTGGCGTCGAGTTGATTGGTGCCAGCAGTGACGCGATTGACAAGGCCGAAGATAGAGAACGTTTCGACAAGGCGATGAAGGCCATTGGTCTTGAAACGCCACGCTCCTATATTGTCCACAGCCTGGAAGAAGCGCTGCAGGTGCCAGACCAGTTTGGCTATCCCTGTATTATTCGCCCATCCTTTACGATGGGCGGCTCAGGCGGTGGTATCGCCTACAATGGTGAAGAATTTGAAGATATTTGTAAGCGCGGTCTCGACCTGTCACCGACCAACGAGCTGTTAATTGATGAGTCGCTGATTGGTTGGAAAGAATATGAAATGGAGGTGGTGCGAGACAAAAATGACAATTGCATCATTATCTGTTCAATCGAAAACTTCGACCCCATGGGTATTCACACGGGCGACTCCATTACCGTGGCTCCGGCGCAAACCCTGACGGATAAAGAATATCAGTTGATGCGTAACGCTTCGGTGGCCGTGTTGCGGGAAATTGGCGTTGAAACCGGTGGCTCCAACGTGCAGTTTGGCGTCAACCCGGCGGATGGCCGTCTGGTGGTGATTGAGATGAACCCACGGGTGTCCCGTTCATCGGCGTTGGCCTCAAAAGCGACGGGTTTCCCTATTGCTAAAATCGCGGCCAAATTAGCGGTTGGCTACACCCTTGATGAGCTGCAAAACGATATTACCGGTGGCGCCACCCCGGCCTCGTTTGAGCCAAGCATTGACTACGTGGTCACTAAAATACCGCGCTTTGCTTTTGAAAAATTTAGCAAAGCCAACCCCGTACTCACCACGCAAATGAAATCGGTGGGTGAGGTGATGGCCATAGGTCGCACTTTTCAGGAGTCGATGCAGAAAGCTCTGCGTGGCCTGGAGGTGGACGTTGCCGGTTTCGATCCCCATGTTAATCCGGCCAGCGATGGCGCTGAAGGGATTATTCGTGGGCAGCTTGCCTCAGCCCAACCCGAACGCATCTGGTATTTAGCCGATGCTTTTAGAGCGGGAATGAGCCTGGAGGACGTGTTTGAGCTGACTAAAATTGACCGCTGGTTTTTAGTGCAAATTGCCGAGCTGGTACAGATTGAACAAAGCCTTGCAGGTTATGAGTTGGACGGTCTCGATGAAACGACGATGTATGCCCTTAAGCGCAAGGGTTTCGCCGACAAACGCATTGGCGCTTTACTCGGTGTGAGTGAGGCCGATGTGAGAGCACGCCGTCGCGAACTCGGTATTAAGCCTGTTTATAAACGGGTCGATACCTGTGCGGCTGAGTTCGCTACCGATACCGCCTATATGTACTCTACCTATGAAGAGGAGTGCGAGGCGGCACCCTCTGACCGGGATAAAATTCTGGTGCTCGGCGGCGGCCCCAACCGCATTGGTCAGGGTATTGAGTTTGACTATTGCTGTGTGCACGCCGCCTTGGCCATGCGTGAAGACGGCTACGAAACCATTATGGTTAACTGTAATCCCGAAACGGTTTCAACGGATTACGACACCTCAGACCGCCTCTATTTTGAATCGGTAACCCTCGAAGATGTACTGGAAATTGTCGCCCTAGAAAAGCCAGTGGGTGTGATTGTGCAATTTGGTGGTCAAACGCCTCTGAAGTTAGCCAATGCCCTTGCCGCTGAAGGTGTACCAATTATTGGCACCACACCCGACGCCATTGACCGAGCGGAAGACCGTGAGCGCTTCCAGCAAATGATTGAAAAGCTCGGCCTGTTGCAGCCGCCCAATGCCACGGTCCGCTCTGTCGAAGCTGCCGTTGAGAAGGCTGCCGCTATTGGTTATCCACTCGTCGTGCGGCCCTCCTACGTGCTCGGCGGTCGAGCGATGGAAATTGTTTATGGCGAGGACGAACTAAACCGCTATATGCGCGAAGCGGTACAGGTGTCGGATGAGTCGCCCGTCTTACTCGACTACTTTCTCTCCTCCGCTATTGAACTGGACATCGATGCGGTCTCCGACGGTGAAGAGGTCGTGATTGGGGCGCTGATGCAGCATATCGAACAGGCGGGTATTCACTCCGGTGATTCGGCCTGCTCACTGCCGCCTTACAGTTTGCCCGCCGATGTGCAGGAAGAGATGAAAGCGGTGGTCAAAGCTATGGCCCGCGAACTGGGTGTTAAAGGCCTGATGAACGTGCAATTGGCCTGGCAGGACGAAAAAATATACGTGATTGAAGTCAATCCGCGGGCTTCACGCACCGTGCCTTTTGTCTCCAAGTGTATTGGCGCATCGTTGGCTAAAATTGCAGCCCGCTGTATGGCTGGGCAAACGCTGGCGAGCCAGGGTTTCACTAAAGAGATTGTGCCGAAGCACTTCAGTGTTAAAGAGGCGGTGTTCCCCTTTAATAAATTCCCGGGTATCGATCCCATTCTCGGTCCAGAGATGAAATCGACGGGCGAGGTAATGGGTATCGGTGAGACCTTTGCCGAGGCTTATGCCAAAGCGCAGCTCGGTGCAGGCGATGAAATTCCCAGCGAGGGCACTGCCTTTATCAGTGTGCGTGAGCGCGACAAAGGTGAGATGGTCGGGATTGCCAGGCAACTGGCTGAGCTGGGTTTCAAGCTGGTCTCGACACGGGGCAGTGGCCAGTTGCTTCTCGATGCCGGCCTTGAGGTAGAAATTGTTAACAAGGTGAAGCAGGGTCGGCCCCACATTGTCGATATGATTAAAAACGGCAAAATTGATTTGATCGTCAACACCACTGAAGGTCGTGCAGCGATTGAAGCCTCCTCGACTATTCGCTCCAGTGCCGAAGCCAATGGCGTTTACTACACGACCACCCTGGCTGGCGGCAACGCGGTTTGTATGGCCTTGCGCCATCAAGGTGAGATGCGTGTGCGGGTACTCCAGCAACTTCACGAAGGTTTTTTAGTATGAATAAAGTACCAATGACAGTGTCGGGCGAAGCGGCATTGCGGGCTGAACTTGAAGATTTAAAGAAAGTGCAGCGCCCGCGCATCGTCGAGGCGATTGCTGAAGCTCGTGCCCACGGTGATCTGAAAGAAAATGCCGAATATCATGCTGCGCGTGAGCAGCAGAGTTTTACTGAGGGGCGTATTCAAGAAATTGAGGGCAAGCTCAGCCACGCTCAGGTCATCGATGTGAGTAAAATCCCTGAGGGTGACAAAGTCATTTTTGGCGTCACGGTGACCATTATTAATCTCGACAGCGATGCTTCGGTTACCTACACCATTGTTGGTGATGACGAATCGGATATCAAACAGAGTAAGATTTCCTACCAGTCGCCGATTGCTCGGGCGCTAATTGGTAAGGAGATTGGCGATGTGGTGGTCGTGAAAACCCCCTCGGGCGAGGTTGAATACGAAATTGATAATGTTACTCATGGCTAGCTAAAGCAACTGTCAACGGCGCGCCAGTTATCATTTAAAGGGGAAAATGCGATGCGAATGAAGACACCACGGGTAGAGCCAATACCGGTTGAAGCCTGGAATGACGCTCAGAGAGAAGCCCTGGGTAAAGCCCAAATGGGCGGCCGGGTGCTGAATATTTTTAAAACCCTCGCCAATCATGCGGGTCTGGCTAAGCGCTGGATGGTTTTTGCCAACCACATTATGGGTAAATCAGAGATTACTCTGCGCGACCGAGAAATTGTTATCTTGCGTATCGGCTGGCTGTGTAAGTCGGGCTATGAGTGGGGCCAGCATGTCGTGATTGGTAAAGAGTGCGGCATGAGCGATGAAGAAATGGAGTTCATCAAGCAAGGGGCCGACGCCGCCCACTGGCAAGAAAACGAAGCCCTCTTGATTAAAGCCACCGACGAACTTCATGGTGACGCCTTTATCAGTAATGAGACCTGGCAAGGGCTGTGCAAGTACTACAATACCCAACAAATTATGGACATCGTTTTTACCGCCGGGCAGTACAATCTGGTGTCGATGGCCTTGAACACCCTCGGTGTTCAGCTCGATGAGGGTATGACCCTCGATCCCGATCTGGTGCGTTAGTCGAATTTGGCCTACCAGCTCACCATTTGCCAGGCCGCCACGGGTTGGCCGTCCACAAAAAAGTCCTTATAGAGGAAATACCATGGAATATTCAGATTACCAACATCTGCTGTTTGATCTTAAGCCTAACGGTGTATTGACCATTACCATCAATCGCCCTGAGGTAATGAACGCCACTAATGCACGTTTGCATTGGGAGCTGACCCAGGTTTGGGACACCGTTGCAGCCGATGATGACACCAATGTTGTCGTTGTCACGGGTGCCGGTAAGGCATTCTCCGCCGGTGGTGACTTGAACTGGGTTGAAGGTCAGGTGGGTGATGCGGCAGGCGTACAAAGGATTCAGAAAGAGGCTGCGGATATCGTCTATCGCTTACTGGCTCTCGAAAAACCTGTTATCTCTGCTATTAATGGTGTCGCTGTGGGTGCAGGTCTGGCTGTTGCTCTGATGGCTGATATTAGCGTGATGTCTGAAACCGCTAAATTTACCGATGGTCACGTCAAACTTGGTGTTGGTGCCGGTGACCATGCTGCCATTATCTGGCCTCTGCTTTGCGGTATGTCAAAAGCCAAATACTACCTGATGACAGCCGAGTTTATTAGTGGTGTTGAAGCCGAGCGTATGGGTATGGTAAGTCTGTGCTTGCCGCCCGAAGAGGTGTTACCTAAAGCGATGGACATCGCCGACAAGTTAGCCGCCGGTAGTCAGCAAGCTATTCGCGGCACCAAGTCTACCCTCAACGGTTGGATGCAAATGGCTGCCCCCATCTTCGACAACTCACTGCGTATGGAAATGCTCTGTTTCCTCGGTGAAGATGCTGCTGAAGGTATCGCCGCAGTGAAAGAAAAACGCCCTGCGGTTTTTCCTTCTGCCAAGAAAGGTTAATCAATAGTGTTCGCTATTACGACCGAAGGCTTTAAGTAGAAATAGCAATAGTCCCGAAAAACCGCGTTATTTAACGCGGTTTTTTTTGTAGTTGGTATTTTATAAAGCGTGGTCTGAACAGTTTAAATTAAACGCTTTTAGAAGCAATAAACCCCACTCCTAGGAGCGGGGTTTATTGTAAGCTGAAAATATCACGCTTAGGTGAGGGAGTTTCAGTTTTATCGATTTGCGAGTGACGCCCTGACTATTGGTACTTAATTAATGGGGCGTTACAGTTGCAGAGCTAGAAAAGCCGTAAATTGGCTTTAAGCAGACATCGCTTTAATTTTTGCGTTAAGGCGACTTTTATGCCGTGCTGCTTTGTTTTTGTGCATAACGCCACCTTTGTCGGCAACGCGGTCGATAATGGGTACTGCAGTGGCGTAGGCTGCCTTGGCTGCTTCAACATCACCCGATTCGATGGCGGCAATCACTTTTTTCAAGTAGGTGCGAGCCATAGAGCGCAAGCTGGCGTTGTGCTGGCGTCGATTTTCGTTCTGTTTGGCGCGTTTTCGTGCTTGGGGTGAATTGGCCACCTGGCGTGCTCCGTAATAAGTTGAGTCTGATTTCGAGGTCGGGCATTCTACAGCGAGGCTTAATTTATAGCAATAGCTGTGGCTTATCTGGTGTGGACTTGCGCTGTTGCTCGAGTGCCCACTGGATATGCTCGCTGACCAAAGGTGAAGCTAGAGGCAGGGCCTGTTCAAGGGTCTCGATAATTTCAGGTGAACACGGCGCATTGCCCAGTCCAATAGCGAGATTGCGCTGCCATCTCTCGTAGCCAATGCGACGAATGGGGGAGCCTGTGGTGCGCTGTAAAAATTCCTCTTCGGTCCATTGAAATAAAGTGGTGAGTTTGCTGTTATCGAGGCTGTGGCGGGGCCGAAAGTCGTCTTCGTCGCTGGCTTTGGCGAAGCGATTCCAGGGGCAGATAATCTGACAGTCATCACAACCAAAAACGCGATTGCCAATGGCTTGGCGAAACTCTTGGGGGATGGGGCCTTTATTTTCAATGGTGAGATAGGAAATACAGCGCCGGGCATCGAGCACATAGGGTTCGGGAAAGGCCTGGGTGGGGCAAATTTTGAGACAGGCTCGGCAATTGCCACATTGCTTTTCAGTCGTTGGGGTATCGGCGGGCAATTCGAGACTGGTGTAGAGTTCGCCGAGGAAAAACCAGGAACCAGCTTCGCGATTGAGTACCAGTGTGTGCTTGCCAATCCAGCCGAGCCCCGCTTGTTCGGCAATGGGCTTTTCCATCACCGGGGCGCTGTCGACAAAAGGTCGTTGAATCACAGGTTGTTGGCTATGTTGCTCAATCTTTTTGGCGAGAGTGGCAAGGCGTTTACGTATCAGCTTGTGATAATCCCGGCCCAGAGCATAGCGTGAGATATAAGCACTCTCGCCATCCTTGAGACGGGCGATGATATCGGTGCCGGGTGACAGATAGTTCATCCTAACGCTGATAATAGATACCGTGCCGGGCAGAAGTTGTTCGGGACGCCAGCGCTTGTCTTCGTGTTCAGCCAGCCATTGCATGGAGCCATTAAAACCAGCTGCTAACCAGGATTGGAGTCGCTCGCCTGCCCGCTTAAGGTTGATGTGAGTAAAGCCGACTTGCTGAAAGCCCAGTTCCTGGCCCCAGCGGCGGATATCGGCGCGCATATCCGTTACTCTTACAGGGTGGGTGCTGGGCGTGTATTGCTTGACTGACATTATCGCAGCGTACTCCGGTTATCGTATAATTCTGGCAGATCTCAGGGAAAAACGAATGATAAAAATCTCTAATCGACTCTATACCGCCAAAGCGGTACGCGAACTTGATCGTCGGGCCATCGAGGATGAAGGTATTCCGGGTATTGTACTGATGAAGCGGGCTGGCAGTGAGGCCTTTGATGCGCTGTTAGCCCGTTGGCCTGCGCCGGACAAAATTACCGTATTTTGTGGTGGTGGTAATAATGGTGGAGATGGCTACATTATTGCTGGTTTGGCACAACAAGCCTTGATCCCTGTTGAAATCATTCAATTGGCCGATGCGCAAAAATTAAGTGGTGACGCGCATCGAGCGTGGGTTTTTGCCAATGCGGCGGGTGTGGCAATGCAATCCTGGCAGAGTTATCAATCCAGTGGGACGCAGTTGACGAACAGTGTCATTGTTGATGCCCTGTTAGGCACCGGTATTAGTGGTGAGGTGCGTGCCGATTATCACGCTGCTATCACATGTATTAATCAGTCTAAGTTGCCGGTGCTGGCTGTGGATATTCCCTCCGGCCTGTGTAGCGATACCGGTGCGGTGCGGGGTATCGCTGTTGAGGCGGCGATGACCGTGAGTTTTATCGGTCTTAAAGTGGGACTGTTAACCGGTCGTGGCCCCGCCCTGGTGGGCGAACTGATGTATCGAGGTTTGACCGTACCCGAAATTGTTTATGAGGATTCGGCCGATAAACCCATGCCTGTTGCAGCGCAGCGACTCGAGCTTGAGGCCTTGCTGTCGACCTTTCCTCGACGTGAACGGGATGCCCATAAAGGGCGTTTTGGTCATGTACTGGTTATTGGCGGTGACAAGGGCTACGGCGGGGCGGTAGCGATGTCGGCAGAAGCAGCATTGCGCGTTGGCGCAGGCTTGGTGAGTGTTGCGACACGTCCAGAGCATGTGCCTGCACTGTTGGCGCGGCGACCTGAGTTAATGGTCAAGGGCGTGACCTCGGGCCAGGAATTGGAGCCGTATTTACAGGGTCCAACGCTGATTGTTATTGGCCCAGGTCTGGGTCGCTCGCCCTGGTCGGAGCAAATGCTGCAAAAAGCAATAGCGAGTGGCTTGCCGATGGTAGTGGATGCCGATGCACTAAATATTCTCAGCGAGGGTCGAGTTGGGGCTAAGGCGAGCGTTGCGACCGATGCAGATACCAGTCGCTGGGTGCTGACTCCTCATCCTGGTGAAGCGGCACGGCTGTTAGGCTGTAGCAATGCTGATATTCAG
This sequence comes from uncultured Gammaproteobacteria bacterium, assembly GCA_913058345.1. Taxonomy (GTDB): domain Bacteria; phylum Pseudomonadota; class Gammaproteobacteria; order Pseudomonadales; family Porticoccaceae; genus Reddybacter. The sequence goes on along the minus strand of CAJXQR010000004.1, from coordinate 70,972 downwards.
GCTGACCGCCTGGCAGCCTGTTGTGAGATCGCCAAGAAGTACTCAGCAACGGTGTTGTTAAAAGGGGCAGGTACCCTGATCGCGGGCTCTGCCATGACCGGAGAACAAGCAAAAGCAGGAGGAGGGGCCACAGATAGCGCCGCTGAACTGTCTCTATGGCTCTGCCCTTACGGCAATCCAGGCATGGCCAGCGGTGGCATGGGTGATGTGCTGGCGGGTATCATCGGTGGTTTATTGGCTCAAGGCTTGGAGGCCTCGACCGCAACTTGTTTGGGTGCTTGTTTGCACAGTGTTGCGGCAGACCGAGCCGCAGCAGCAAGTGGTGAAAAAGGTTTGTTAGCGAGTGACCTGTTTGTCCCGCTGCGACAGCTGGTCAACGGTCAGTGAATTCACGCTGTACCTTTAATACCGATGCTGAGGCGGCCATGGTCGCCTTCGGCGAGTTATTGGGTGAGTCCTTGTTGGCGGTGAGTCATCGGGCAGCAACGATTATTTATCTTCAAGGCGAACTGGGTGCTGGCAAAACCACTCTTTGTCGAGGCATCTTGCAGGCTTGTGGCCACAGGGGGGCGGTGAAGAGCCCCACGTATACTCTGGTAGAGCCTTATGTGCTCCCCATGTCTACGGTTTACCACTTTGACCTGTATCGCCTTGGCGACCCCGAAGAGCTGGAGTACATGGGGATCAGGGATTATTTTGAGTCGGGTAATGTATGCTTGATTGAGTGGCCGGACAAAGGGCGGGGTATACTGCCGATGCCCGATCTGGAACTTACGATTGCCGTGATCCCTTCGGGGCGAAGCCTGAGTTTGACCTCTCATACCCACCAGGGTGAAACTGTGCTTGTTGGGGTGCTATCGAATTTTGCAGGGAGTAGTATTAAAGGTATAACCATCAGTGAGGAAGCGCAATGCTGAGCTTGACTGAACAAGGGGCGACCACAGGCCACTCAGGCGCAACAGCCGGTTTGCGTCTGCTGCTATTGGTGAGTTTTTTTTGCGCTGGCCTGGTGTTGAAAGCTACGCCAGTTTTGGCGGCTGGGCCGAGTACATCGAAAACGACAATTGATAGTGTGCGTCTGTGGCGTGCGCCGGATCATACGCGACTGGTGTTCGATTTATCCGCGCAGGTTGAGCACAAAATATTTACCCTGGCTAATCCTGAGCGTTTGGTGATTGATGTTAAGCATACCGTTTTTGCGACCAAACCCTCGCAATTGAAGCTTGCCAATACCCCCATTACGGAGTTGCGCAGCGCGCAGTTTGACGGCGATAACCTGCGTATTGTCCTTGAATTACGGGAGAAAATTAATCCTCGAAGCTTTGTCTTGGCGAGTAATGAGCAGTATGGGGACCGGCTGGTAATTGATTTATATGATCGCGCTAAAAATTCAGAAAAAACGGTTGGCGATGCTCTGGTGGGCCAGAAAAGTCGCGATATTATTATTGCTATTGACGCTGGTCACGGTGGTGAAGACCCGGGTGCTATCGGCCCAAAACGTCTGCGCGAGAAAAATGTAGTGTTGGCTATCAGTCGCGTCATACAGAGTATGATCGACCGTGAACCGGGCTTTCGTGCCGTGATGGTACGCGATGGCGACTATTATATTCCGCTGCGCAAGCGTACAGATATAGCACGTAAGCATCGGGCTGATCTCATGATTTCAATTCACGCCGATGCTTTTAAACAAGCCTCGGCTAATGGTGCTTCGGTCTACGCGCTGTCGACCCGCAGTGCCAGTAGTGAGACGGCGCGATATTTGGCGAAGCGAGAAAATCGCGCTGATCTGATCGGTGGTGTCGGCGTGCTCAGTCTACTGGATAAAGATAAGGTCCTGGCCGGTGTGTTGCTTGACCTGTCGATGACGGCAACTCTGGAAAGTAGTTTAGGTGTTGGTACGCACGTGCTTAAATCGCTGGGTGGTATTACTCGCTTACATAAAAAGCGCGTTGAACAGGCCGGTTTTGTGGTGCTGAAATCGCCAGATATGCCCTCAATTTTGGTTGAAACGGGCTTTATTTCTAATCCCAAGGAGGCGGGTAGATTGGCTCAGCCCGCTTATCAGCAGAAAATGGCCAGGGCTATCTTTAGTGGGGTAAAACGCCATTTCCAGTTAAAGCCGCCAGAGGGCACCTTGTTAGCTGAGCGCAAGCGTAAATCTGGCAAAGTACATATTATTGCCCGGGGTGACACCCTCTCGGACATCGCCCAGCGCTATCGCGTCTCGGTCGCCGATTTGCGCCGCCACAACCGTCTTAAGTCCACGCGTATCAAAATTGGTCAGCGTATTAAAATTCCGATTTCCTCCTGAAAACGTTCCTGAGCCTTTATTCTTAATGTCACGTATTCACTTGTTAAGCCCTCGCTTGGCCAATCAGATTGCTGCCGGGGAAGTGGTTGAACGTCCAGCCTCTGTGGTTAAAGAGTTACTTGAAAACAGCCTCGACGCGGGTGCCGATACTGTCGATATTGATATCGAGCAGGGCGGTATCAAGCGGATGCGAATTCGAGATAATGGCAGCGGTATCGACAAGGATGACTTGCCCTTGGCCATTAGTCGCCACGCTACCAGTAAAATTCTCGCTCTTGATGATCTTGAAGCAGTGGGCACCCTCGGTTTTCGCGGTGAGGCGCTGGCTAGTATCGCCTCCGTTTCACGGTTATCTTTGAGTAGTAATACATTCGACGAAGGCGCTGGCTGGCTGGCCCGTTGTGAAGGACGGGATATGACAGTGGGTGTCGAGCCGACGGCCCATCCCCGGGGAACCAGTGTTGAAGTGCGAGACCTGTTTTTTAATACACCGGCACGGCGCAAGTTTTTGCGTACGGAAAAGACTGAATATTCGCGCATTGACGATGTGCTCAAAAAATTGGCTCTCAGTCATTTTGATGTCGCTTTTACGCTTCGTCACAATAGCAAGCCTGCTCGCCGTTTCCCTGCGGCCACCACTCAGCTGGAGCAGGAGCGGCGTGTTGCGGCTGTCTGTGGCCCTGCATTTATGGAGCAGGCGCGCTTTTTTAATACCGAGGTTGGCGACTTGCGTTTGTGGGGCTGGCTGGGCGCGCCGACGTTTTCGCGCAGCCAGGCGGATCTGCAGTTCTTTTATGTTAACGGCCGAAGTATTCGCGATAAGGTGGTGAGTCATGCCGTGCGTCAGGCCTATCAAGATGTGCTCTACCACGGTCGCCATCCGGCCTATGTGTTATTTCTCGAATTGCCAGCCACTGATGTCGATGTCAATGTACATCCGACCAAACACGAAGTCCGTTTTCGCGAGAGTCGGACGGTGCACGGTTTTCTTTACGGCTCACTGTCTCGTATCGTTGCGGAAATGGGGCCGGGTCGTGACGCGGGTGAGCCATCATCTGGCATTGTGACAGGTGTACCTGTGACTCATGTTGACGGCGGAATTTCCGCTGCGACGATGCAGCACGATACTCCGACTCCAGCTTATCAGCACCCCGTGATCTTCCCTGCGCGTGATCGGGGCACGGTGGGTGAGCAGATGGCGGTTTACCAGTTGCCCGGTCAAAAAGGGGATGGTGTGGCCGGGAGCAATAACAGCTCGAACGGTGACGTGACTGAGCAAACTGAAATTCCGCCACTCGGTTATGCCCTCAGCCAATTAAGGGGTATTTATATTCTGGCCGAAAATCGTGAAGGTTTGGTACTGGTCGATATGCATGCTGCCCACGAGCGCATTACCTATGAGCAGATGAAAACAGCCTACAACAGCGTCGGCGTTGCCGCTCAGCCTCTATTAGTACCCGAGGCCTTGGCGTTGAGTGAAAAAGAAGCAGACTGTGGGGAGAGCCATTTGTCCCTGTTTGAAACGCTGGGTATCACGCTGCAGCGTGCTGGACCGGAGAGCTTGCTAGTGCGTGCGGTACCCGCTTTGTTACGTGGTGCCGCTGTTGAACCTTTGGTCAGAGATGTGCTCGCCGATTTGCTCACTCACGGCACCACGCGGCGCATTGAAGAGCATATCAACGAAATTTTATCGACGATGGCCTGCCATGGATCGGTGCGCGCTGGGCGGCAATTAACGCTCACAGAAATGAACGCGCTGCTGCGCGAGATGGAGGCGACCGAGCGTAGTGGTCAGTGTAACCATGGCCGCCCCACTTGGACTCAGTTGTCAATGAACGAGCTCGATGCTCTGTTCATGAGAGGGCGCTAACTGTGTTGGATGACTCTGGTACTGATCCTGTGGTTAACCAGCGCCCGCCAGTTATCTTTTTAATGGGCCCGACAGCTTCGGGAAAAACCGACCTCGCCATAGAGCTTAGCAAGAAGCTGCCCTGCGACATCATTAGTGTTGATTCTTCACAGGTGTATCGCGGTATGGATATTGGCACTGCCAAACCCGAACCCAGTGTGTTGCATGAATCACCCCATCGCCTGATTGATATTTGCGACCCTGGGGAGGCCTATTCTGTGGGTGAGTTTGTACGCGATGCGCGCCGCGAAATTGATGGCGTTAGTGCGGCCGGGCGCATTCCTCTGTTAGTCGGCGGCACCATGTTGTATTTCAAAGCTCTCCGAGAAGGTATTGCCGACTTGCCTGCCGCTAATGAAAAAATTCGCAGAGAAATTGAGCAGCAAGCTCACGACAAGGGTTGGCCCTTTGTCCACGCTTTACTGGCTGAGGTTGACCCCGCGGGTGCGGCTGTCATTCACCCCAACCATTCGCAGCGTATTTCTCGGGCGCTCGAGGTTTATCGCGTCAGTGGTTTGCCTCTAACACAGCTCATTGAGCAGCAGTTGCAAAAGGGCTGTGGTGTGGCTCCTCTCGAAAAAGATTACCGCATCGTACAGTTGGCTTTGATACCCGCTGATAGGGCCGTACTGCACCAGCGTATCGAGCAACGTTTTGACATAATGCTTCAGCAGGGCTTTATTGAGGAGGTTAGTGCTCTGCGCCAGCGCGGCGATTTGACGACAGAATTACCTGCAGTGCGAGCCGTTGGCTATCGTCAAATATGGGCTTACCTCGATGGAGAATGCACCTACGATGAGATGCGCGCTCGAGGCGTTGCTGCGACCCGTCAACTGGCCAAGCGACAATTGACCTGGCTGAGGGGCTGGACTGACTTGCACCGTTTGACCTCCGATTTTACGCAGCACGGTGGTGTTCTTACTGTTGATGATATTTTGTTGAAAGTACTAGAAATTTTGCAAAGTAGTGCCATATACAAGAATGCCGCCGGATAGTATGATGCGCGGCTCAGCTTGGCAGTAGTGGAACGAGTTATTTAGCTCTGTATTAGTGCTATCGTCATATTTCTGCGTCTATTTTGTGGTTCTTCTTTTGCTCATTACTTGAGCCGTAAGAATTAGTCGCTTTTCATTGCTCAATCTTTTGGGAGAACAACCATGTCAAAGGGGCATAATCTACAAGACCCTTTCCTCAACGTCTTGCGCAAAGAGCGTATTCCTGTGTCAATCTTTCTGGTCAATGGCATTAAGTTGCAGGGCCAGGTTGAGTCCTTTGATCAGTTTGTGGTGTTACTTAAAAATACCGTCAGCCAGATGGTCTACAAGCATGCCATTTCGACAGTGGTGCCCTCGCGTCCTGTTAAGCTACCTATGGCCGTACCCCACGATGAGGATGCGGACGATTAGGAGGCTGTTTGTTTTTTGACCGCCCCAAATCTGGTGAACTTTCAGTCCTTGTTCATCTGAATTTAAGCAGCGAACGCGAGCCGGAAGACCCTCGCGAGTTTGAAGAACTGGTAATTTCAGCGGGTGGCGATCCGATTGCGTTTATTACCGGCAGTCGAGATGTTCCGACGGCAAAATTTTTTGTCGGGACTGGCAAACTTGAAGAAATAAAACAGCAGGTCGACAGTAGTGGCGCGGGTTTGGTTATCTTTAATCACAACTTAACGCCCAGTCAGGAACGAAATATAGAACATGCGCTTTCTTGCCGGGTACTTGATCGCACGGGTTTAATCCTTGATATTTTTGCGCAACGTGCCCAAACCCACGAAGGTAAGCTGCAGGTTGAGCTCGCCCAGTTAGAACACATGAGTACCCGCCTGATTCGTGGTTGGACTCACCTTGAGCGACAAAAAGGCGGTATTGGCTTGCGCGGTCCCGGTGAGACTCAGCTCGAAACCGATAGACGTTTGTTGCGAGTGCGTATTAAATCCATTCTTAAGCGCCTTGAGAAGGTGCGAGTTCAGCGCGAGCAGGGGCGGCGTTCGCGGCGTCGAGCAGAGGTGCCTACAGTCTCCTTAGTGGGCTACACTAACGCCGGCAAATCCACTTTGTTTAATCGGCTGACGGGTGCCGATGTTTACGCTGCTGATCAGCTCTTTGCCACCCTCGATCCCACCATGCGCGCCTTTAAAGTGCCCGAAGTTGGCTCGGTTATTTTTGCCGACACCGTAGGCTTTATCAGTCATTTGCCCCACAAACTTGTCGAAGCCTTCCGCGCGACGCTCGATGAGGCGACCAATGCAACGCTACTATTGCATATTATTGATGCCAGTTCGGAACAGCGTCTTGAAAATGTTGAGCGCGTTGATGAGGTGCTGAATGAAATTGGTGCCGGCGATATCCCGGTACTGAAAATTTATAACAAAATTGATTTACTGGATGGCGTCGCACCGCGTATTGAACGCAATGATATGGGCAAGCCCACTGCTATTTGGTTGTCTGCCAAGGACGATATCGGCCTTGACTTGTTGCCGCTGGCACTGCGTGAGTTATTGGGCCATGATCAAGTTCATGGTCAGTGTACGCTGGGCCATGAACTTGGGCGCTTTCGGTCGCAATTGTTTCAGGCGGGAGCTGTCCTTGATGAAGTTCTTCATGATGATGGCAGTAGTTTGCTTGAGGTGCGCTTACCACGCACGGAGTGGTTGCGTTTATTAAAGGCCTCAGGTTTGACGTCGCAGCAAGTGCGGCTTCAGCCTGAGCTACCGGCGGTCGACGATTTTAATCAGTAATGACGGCACTGTGGTAGCCGGTCTCTAAATGAGATGGGTTGAGTATAGGCAGGCGAGATTTAGATAGAGTAATTTTAAAGGGGCGGAACTGTCGTCATAGTGCAGTTTTATGCGTTTTTATATTTTTTTCATTGGTGTTAGTTGGTGATGTTTGCTGGCTTTTCAATCAGGGCTTGTTAGAATTTGCGCCCTGTACTTTCACTGGAGTGAGTAATGGCTTGGAATGAACCGGGTGGCGGTAAAGATCCCTGGGGTAACGGTAGTGGTAAAGGCGGTAGTCCGCCCGATCTCGACGCAGCTCTGAAAGATATCGGCGATAAATTCGGCAAGATTTTTGGTGGCAGTGGTAGTGGCAATAGCAGTGGCGGCGGTATGGGTGCCATGGCTATAGTCGGCATTGTCGTCATTGCTATAGTGATTTGGGGGCTCATGGGCTTTTACCAGGTAGATGCTAAGGAGAAGGCGGTAGTGCTGCGCCTGGGCAAGTTCCATGAAATTATTGGCGATGGTCTGCACTGGAACCCGCCCCTGATTGACGATATTACTCGAGTTCGTGTTACAGAAGAACGACAGTACCAAACGCGCGGGCAGATGCTCACCCAGGATGAAAATATTGTCGAGCTACCCCTAACAGTGCACTACAACATTCGATCGGTAAAAGATTTTGTGCTCAATGTGAAAGCGCCGGAATATAGTTTGCGCCATGCCACGGACAGTGCTTTGCGCCATGTGGTCGGTAGCAGCGGTCTCGACGAGGTGGTTTCGACGGGGCGTGAACAATTAAGTGTCGATGTTAAAGAGCGTTTGCAGAATTATCTCGATAGCTATGGCTCGGGCATTAAAGTCGTCAAGGTGAATATTCTTGAAGCCAAGCCTCCCGCTGCCGTCAAAGCGGCTTACGATGATGTGATCAAGGCGCGGGAAGATAGAGAGCGTGTGATTAATGAAGCTCAGGCTTACGCTAATGGCATCGTTCCTGAGGCGCGAGGTCGAGCCAAGCGTGTGATTGAAGAAGCGAAAGGCTATCAGGCTCGCGTTGTCGCGGATGCAGAAGGTGAAGCGGAACGCTTCGATAAATTGTTGGCTGAGTACCAAAAAGCGCCTGAGGTTACTCGCCAGCGGCTTTATCTCGATGCTATGCAAACAGTGATGGAAAACAGCTCGAAAGTGGTGGTCGATGTTGAAGGTGGCAATAACATGCTTTATCTGCCGTTGGACAAGATTATGCAGCAGCAAGCCACAAGCTCTGGCAGCAGTAGTAAAAATCAAGTTAGATCGCTCACTTCAGCGGATATCAACCTGATTACAGAGGCAGTGATTGACCGGATTCGCAACCAGTCATCCAATAATCAACGCCGGGAGTCACGCTAATGAACCAGAGTTTTCCAAAGATTTTAGTGCTTGTTGTCCTCGCGATTATCTTTAGCAATAGTTTTATTTATGTTATTAAAGAAACGGAAAGGGGCGTTAAGCTACATTTTGGTCGCATTACCGAAGCCGATATTCCACCAGGTCTCCACTTTAAATGGCCTCTGGCCGACAAAGTGCGTAAATTTGACGCGCGGGTCCTCACTCTTGACGCCGAACCAAATAGTTTTTTGACCCGTGAGAAAAAACGCTTGATCGTCGATGCCTTTGCCAAGTGGAGAATTAAGGACGTTGAGGTTTACTATAAGGCGACCGGCGGTGATGAAGCCGTGGCCCATGCCCGTCTTGGTGATCGTGTTAACGATGGTCTGCGTAATCAGTTTGGTACGCGGACTCTGCACGAGGTGGTATCCGGTGAGCGCGATGCTTTAATGCACAATATTACTCAGCAATTGAACAAGACCGTTACTCAGTCTCTGGGTGTTGAAGTGGTGGATGTTCGTGTTAAACGCATTGACCTTCCCTCCGAGGTGAGCGAGCAGGTGTTCCGCCGCATGCAAGCTGAGCGTGAGAAAGAAGCTCGAGAATTACGCTCTATCGGCAAGGAAGCGGCTGAAGAAATTCGTGCTGATGCCGACCGGCAGGAAACGGTCATTGCAGCGAATGCTTACAAAGAGAGCGAGCAATTGCGTGGTGCTGGTGATGCGAAAGCAACAGCGATTTACGCCAACGCTTATAGTAAAGACCCTGAGTTTTATGCTTTTACGCGGAGTCTAAAAGCGTATAACAATGCTTTCTCATCAAAGGGCGATATCCTGTTGGTTGAGCCTGATAGTGAATTTTTCCGATATCTAAAAAATTCGAAAGGCCAGTCTGGGAATTGAGCTTTGTGCTGAAGGCTTCTGTGGGAAGGTTTCTATAGGCTTGATTGTTGTAAAAAATACAGCCCTCGATTGTCTCGAGTGGTAAAATGGCAAAAAAACCGGGGCAGCCCGGTTTTTTTGCGATTGTCGCGGGCGAGTAGGCCTTATGGGGCAACCTTATATAGGTGAAGGTGATGACACAAGATCTTTTGGCTGCATTGTGTTTAGTCCTGATTATTGAGGGTCTCATGCCGTTTCTGGCACCCTCAGGCTGGCGTAATATGATGTTGTCTCTAGCGCAAACTGATGACAAAAACATTCGCCTATTAGGTCTGGTGAGTATGTTGTTGGGTGCCGGGTTGCTGTCTTGGGTGAGGTAGCTGTTGGAAAATTATTTAGGGTAGGCCAGGGCGTAGAGAGTGTTTAGCCACGCTATTTTGAGAGTTGTATAATTTAAGATAGGAATTATGACGAAGATTGATCGTTGGTTATTACCCGATGGTATTGAAGAGATCCTACCCGACCGCGCCCTCAAAGTAGAGCGATTGCGTCGTCGTCTTCTCGACCTCTACCACTCCTGGGGTTACGACCTGGTTATACCACCACTGGCTGAATTCACTGATTCTCTGCTCAGTGGTTCGGGCTCAGATCTCGATTTGATGACCTTCAAAATCACCGACCAGCTGACCGGACGGATGATGGGTGTGCGTGCCGATATTACCCCTCAGGCAGCGCGTATGGATGCCCATAGTTTGCAACGCAACAGTCCCAATCGTTTATGTTATGCCGCTCAGGTGCTGTATACCCGCGCGCGGGGGCCGCTAGAGTCGCGTGCGCCGATTCAGCTTGGTGTCGAGCTGTTTGGTGAGGCAAGTATAGAGGCTGATATCGAGGTCATGTCTCTGCTGGTCGAAACCCTTAACACGAGCGGTCTCGACGCTATTTATCTCGATATTGGGCACGTCGGTATTTATCGCGCTCTTGAACAGGCGGCAGGCTTGAGTAGCGAGCAAAGTACAGAACTCTTTGCCTTGCTTCAGCGTAAAGATGCCAGTTTACAGCAGTGGTTGACAGATAATGTGCCAGACGTCGCTTTAGCCACGATGTTGGCCGCGTTACCCGGTTTGGCGGGTGATGTAACAATGTTGACTCAGGCTAAACAGATTTTGGCCAAGGCGCCCGCGACAGTATTGCAGGCATTAAATGAAGTCGAAGCGGTCGCTAGTCAGGTGGCTGCGCGTTCGCCCAATGTCGCTTTATTTCTCGATTTGAGCGAGCTGCGTGGTTATCACTACCACACTGGTATTGTCTTTGCGGCCTACACCAGCGAGTCGACACTGGCGCTGGGTAATGGTGGGCGCTATGACGATGTAGGTGAGGCCTTTGGTCGCGCCCGTCCAGCCACGGGTTTTGGTATTGATCTGAGCAAGCTGGCGAGTCTGGTCGAGTACAGCAGCAGTGTTGCGGCGGGTATTTATGCTCCTGTTCCGACAGAAGGTGTTAATTGTGGCCTATGGGCTGAAGAAATTTCTCGCTTGCGCGAAAGTGGCGAGCGAGTGGTGCGTGGCTTTACTGGCCAGTATGTAGATTATGACGAACTGCATTGTAATCGCGTGCTGATTGCGAGTGATGATGGCTTTAAAATAGAACCAGCGATCGCGTCTGCGGTCGGTAATGAGAGCGAATGATGGGCAAGAATGTAGTAGTACTGGGTACCCAATGGGGCGATGAAGGCAAGGGTAAAATCGTCGATCTACTGACCGATCAGGCCTCTGTCGTGGCGCGTTTTCAGGGCGGCCACAATGCCGGCCATACGCTGGTCATCGACGGTGAAAAGACGGTTTTACACCTCATTCCCTCCGGTATCTTACGTGACAATGTTCGGTGTTTGATCGGCAATGGCGTGGTGCTTGCCCCCGATGCCCTGTTGAAAGAGATGCGTCAGCTAGAAGAGAGTGGTGTGCCGGTGCGAGAGCGCTTGCGTATTTCGCCAGCCTGCCCACTGATTCTGCCCTACCACGTCGCCCTCGATCAGGCGCGGGAAGTGGCGCGTGGCACAGCCGCGATTGGCACCACCGGGCGCGGTATTGGCCCGGCCTATGAAGATAAAGTCGCACGTCGAGGTTTGCGTCTGGGCGATCTCTTCGATCGCACGCGCTTTGCCGACAAATTGCGTGAAGTGATGGAATACCACAACTTTATGTTAACGAATTACTATAAGGCCAAGGCCAGTGATTACGCGGCAACACTGGCATCGTGTCAGGCATGGGCGGAAGAGTTACGCCCTCTAGTGCTGGATGTTACCGCCGCCTTGCACGACACGCGTGAAGCTGGCGAAAATATTTTGTTTGAAGGCGCTCAGGGCTCCTTGCTCGATATCGATCACGGCACTTACCCCTTCGTCACCTCTTCAAACACCACCGCTGGTGGCACCGCCACGGGCAGTGGTTTCGGCCCCTTGTACCTTGATTACGTGCTGGGTATTACCAAGGCCTACACCACGCGTGTTGGTTCCGGTCCCTTTCCTACGGAATTGTTCTGTGACGTAGGCGCGCACCTGGCGGCAAAAGGGCATGAATTTGGTGCCACCACCGGTCGTGCGCGACGCTGCGGTTGGTTCGATGCTGTTGCCCTGAAGCAAGCCGTGCGGATTAATAGTGTTTCGGGCCTGTGCCTGACAAAGCTCGACGTACTGGACGGTCTCGACGCTATCGATATTTGTGTCGCCTATCAGGATAACGAGGGCAACCATATCAGTGCCCCGAGTCATGCCGATGACTACGACAATGTTGTGCCGGTTTATGAAACAGTGCCCGGTTGGGCTGAATCGACAGTGGGTGCAAGAAGTCTTGATCAATTGCCCACAGCAGCCCGTAACTATATCGCTCGCATTGAAGAGCTTTGCGGTGTGCCCATCGATATTGTTTCTACCGGCCCTGACCGCATCGAAACGATAGTCCTACGCCACCCTTTTGGTGTTTGAAATTAGCTATTAAATCAGAGAATTACTGTAACACTGAGGCACCCAAAAAATACAATAACGATAAAATGAGGAGTGGACTTTGAGTATTAGAGGAAAGGCCTTTATTGCGGGGGTTTACGAGCACCCACTACGTGATGGCACGGGTAAGACTGTTCCCCAGCTACATGCCGAGGTTGCCAAGGGTGCACTGGAAGACGCCGGTCTGAGAAAAGAGGATATTGACGCCTACTACTGTGCTGGCGATGTCCCGGGCCTTGGCCCTTTGAATCAGGCCGAATATATGGGCCTGAATATCACCCAGTTTGACAGCACTGAAGTGGGTGGTTCTTCCTATGTGGCACACGTCAATCACGCGGCGCAAGCTATCGCTATGGGTCATTGCAAAGTGGCATTAATCACTCTCGCGGGTCGCCCTCGCGCCGATGCCAAAGAAAGTTACCACCCACGCCCCGGCGGTGGTCCACCTGCTGATTACGGATTTGAGGCACCTTTTCGTCCAATGGTCGCTAATATGTACGGTATGGCAGCAATGCGCCATATGCATGAATATGGTACTACCAGTGAGCAGCTGGCCTGGGTAAAAGTCGCAGCCTCCCACCACGCCCAATACAACGAACACGCGATGCTGCGCAATGTAGTGACAGTGGAGGAGGTAGTGAATTCTCCGATGATCAGCGACCCCCTACACCGTCTCGACTGCTGTGTGGTGAGCGATGGTGGTGGGGCAGTTATCGTAGTGGCTCCAGAAATTGCCGCGCAATTAACGCGTTCTACCGTCAAAGTGCTGGGTGCTGGCGAAGCCATAAAACACCTCAACGGTGGCAAAGTCGATTTGACCTATTCCGGCGCACGCTGGTCGGGGCCAAAGGCATTTGAAGAAGCTGGCGTAACACAGGCCGATATTAAATACGCCTCCATATACGATTCCTTCACCATTACTGTGGTTGAAACTCTCGAAGACCTTGGCTTTTGTGCCAAGGGCGAGGGCGGCAAATTTGTCGCCGACGGCAATCTGATTTCTGGAGTCGGCAAATTGCCCTTTAATACTGATGGCGGTGGGCTATGTAACAATCATCCGACCGATCGGGGTGGCATAACCAAAGTTATTGAAGCTGTGCGCCAAGTGCGTGGCGAAGCCCACCCAAAAGTACAGGTGCCCAACTGCGATATCGCATTGGCCCACGGTACGGGGGGGCTACTGGGATCACGTATGGGCAGTGCCACATTGATATTGGGAGGGGCCGACGCATGAGCAATTTAAACGGCATGAATCGCCCCAGTAAAGTGCGGGCACCTCGCGTCAATGATGAAACTCACTACTTTTGGGCCGCGACGGCTGAGGGTAAATTGCTCGTTAAACACTGTAATAGCTGTGGTGAAAATCATTTTTACCCACGTACCTTTTGCCCCTTTTGTTTCAGTGACGATACAGAGTATCTAGAAACAGCGGGACGCGGCACGATTTACACCTACAGCGTTATGCGTAGAACGAAGGAGCCGTGGGCCATTGCCTATGTGACTCTTGATGAGGGTCCAACAATGATGACCAATTTAATCGACTGTGATTTCGACAAACTTGAAATCGGTCAGGCTGTTAAAGTGGCATTTATTGACACCGGTGAAGCCACGGCGTTGCCGTTTTTTGCGCCGGCTTGATTGGGTTTATTTTTTTGAATCAATAGACGAGTGGTAGATATTCAGTGAAAAGTTTCAAAATTGCAGTATTGGCTGGTGATGGCATTGGCCCAGAAATTATGGCAGAAGCACTTAAAGTATTGAAAGTCATTGAGGCGCGTAATGATGTGAGCTTTGAACTCATGCCGTCAGCGTTTGGTGCCAACGCGTATTTTGAGTGTGGCCATCCCTTCCCGCAAGCGACTATTGATAGTTGCGATGCCGCCGATGCTATTCTCAAAGGTCCTATTGGCTTAAGCCACGAGGCGTCTCAAAAAATTCCCGTCGACATGCTGCCCGAGCGAGCGGCACTGTTACCCATGCGCCGTCGCTATAATACCTTTGCCAATTTTCGTCCGGTGTCACTGCCAAAAGCCCTGGCCCATTTTTCGCCCCTTAAGCCAGAAATTATCGGCGAGGGCATCGATTTGATTATGGTGCGAGAGCTGGTGGGTGGCCTCTATTTTGGTGAAAAAGAAGAGGGCGTTAATGATGAAGGTTTACGCTATGTGAGAGAAACTCTCGAATATGACGAAGGTCAAATCAAGCGCATTCTTCACGAAGCTTTTAAAATTGCTATGCGTCGTAAGAAGGTGCTGCACAACATCCACAAGAGTAACGTCTTGAAATCGAGCGTTTTGTGGAACGAAATTATCGAAGAGATCTCCCCGCAGTATCCTGAAGTCAAAGTTGTCCATATTCTGGTTGACGCTGCAGCCACCCTATTGTGTTTAAACCCCACCCAATTCGATGTCATGGTGATGGAGAATATGTTTGGCGATATTCTCAGCGACCAGGGCGGCGGTATTCTTGGTTCTCTCGGTTTAATGCCCTCCGCTTGTCTGGGGCCTGACAAGGCTTACTATGAGCCCTCTCATGGTTCTGCACCAGATATTGCTGGCAAGAATATTGCCAACCCTTATTCGATGATAGGTTCGGTAGCGATGATGCTGGAAAACAGCTTCGATATGAGCGATGAAGCGGAAAATGTTTGGGCTGCCATGCAGGGTGTTTTCGCGGATGGTTTTTCTACTGCTGATTTAAGCAAGCCAGGCTCCGGTGTTACCATGATTAGTACTCAGGAATTTGGGGAGCGTGTGGTGGCTAAGCTAGAGGCACAAACACTCTAAAACCTAACTTTTTAGCGAGTCCAGGCCAGTCTGAGAGTGAATTCCGATCAAGATAACGCATAACAAGGAGTAGTAATGCCACCTAAAACACTCTCAGCCTTTCATCGCGGGATGCACAAGGTAGCCTCCACGAGTGCGGGTGCCTGGTTTCTGGCGCGCACTCAGCACCACCTTGACCGCGTTGTCTTTACACTATCGAGTGGTCGTACCACTATGGCGGGTATGATGACCGGCCTGTCAGTAGTGGTATTGTCTGCAAAGGGTGCTAAGAGTGGTGTGATTCGCGCCATCCCCTTGCTGTGCATAGAAGATGAAGCCGAGCCTGGTGCTTTTGCTATTGTCGCCTCCAATTTTGGTCAGAGCCACAACCCCGCCTGGTACTACAATCTTAAGGCCCACCCTCAGGTCAGTTGTACCCTCCGCGGTCAAACCCAGAACTATACGGCCACCGAATTAGAGGGGGAGGAGTACGAGCGTTATTGGGGTTATGCTCTCGATACCTATATGGGCTTCCCTCATTACAAAAGTCGTGTGGGTGATCGGCATATTCCGATTTTTGTCATGAAGCCGCTGTAAACTGTGGTCTAAAAATAGCCATTTGAAAAGGAGATACATCATGACAGTACAAGAGCGTCAAAAAACAGTGATTGATTTCTGCCAGGCTTGGGACAATCTCGATGTTGAGGCTGTACTCGGTTATATGAGTGAAGATGCGGTTTACCACAACATGCCCATGGAACCTCTGGTGGGACAGGAACAAATCCGGGGTTTTCTTACAGGTTTCCTCGGTGCCGCCAGTTTTTGCCGTTTTCAGATTCTCACCACAGTCGCTGATGATCAGCGAGTCGTTACCGAAAGGCTCGATAGTTTTACACTGGGTGATAACACTCTGTCAGAGCTACCCGTGCTAGGTATCTTTGAATTTAATGCCGAGGGTAAAATCAACAATTGGCGTGAATATTTTGATTTAAAAACCTGGGTCGACAAAGGTGGCCCCGCCATTGCTTAGTCACATTGATTGACAACCACTTTTCCGCTTTTTCGAAAATAGACTAAAAGCAGTTCTTCTATTGCATAAAAAAGATTATCTTAAAGCCGCACTTCTGCTCAATTTATCCGGATTGTTCTGGGCTGGCAACCTGATTGCCGGCAGTCTTTTGAGTGACTATATTGGCCCCGGTTTTATTGTTGCCAGTAGGGCTGTGGCTGGCAGTATCATTTTTATACTGGTCATCAGACTTGGCGGGCGACGGGATATATTACGTGGCGTTAAAAGCTGGCCCCTACTGGTACTCATGTCTATTAGTGGTGTACTCGGCTTCCAGGTTCTGCTCTATCTTGGCTTGCGCTACACTACGCCGATCAATGCGGGCTTGATGAATGCTTTAACACCGCTGGCAACGGCGCTGTTGTCAGCAATTTTTCTGCGTGAACAATTACACCGCAGCCAGTGGTTGGCAGCAGCCACCACCGTGGTCGGTGTTGCTTGGATGCTCAGTGGTGGTCAACTGTCGGCCTTACTCGCTCTGGATCTTAATATCGGCGATATACTGATACTGCTCGCAGTGGTGTCGTGGAGTATTTACGGTATGGCAGGGCGGCGGGTCATGTTCACCATGAGCGCAATGGAAACCACAGCAATCGGCTTGTTTTTATCGATTATTCCGGCGCTATTACTAGCCACCGTGGAGGGTTTCTTTTTTATAAAACCAGAAATCAATGCCTTGGTAATTGCTGTTCTGGCCTTTGTCTGCATTGGGCCAACGGTGTTATCGCTATTTTGGTGGAATCGAGGCGTGCAGCTGATAGGCGCCAGTCACGCCTCGCTCTATCTCAATCTGATACCGGTCTACGCTATTGTATTAGCGGTGCTTTTGCTCGATGCTACAGTGAGTGGCAGCGACCTTATTGGCGCTAGCCTGGTACTTGGCGGTAGTCTCTATGGCGGTTTTTCGGCCATCAGGGGTGCTCGGGTGTCGAGACAGGCTGCTGGGGACTCATCGTGATATGTCGAGCTAAGACATTAAAAGATAGGTTTCGTTGAACTACTTTTTTACGCGATTTTCTGTCCGAATATGGCTTTCAAACACACCGTAATGCCATGTGCGCAATGCCATGACGACGGTGTAGCCGGTACGCTGGTCTAATTCTAGAGCAGAGTCCTGATCATTTAATTCATTAAATTCACGGGCCAGTCGCATTAACCGACGTTGGAATTCCCCATTAGACTGTAGTGATAGCATGCCGTTTAGCACTACTAGTTGTTCATTTTCCTTCTGAAAGTCCGATTGGAAAAACTCATGGCTAATCACCCGTTGAAAAAATTGTTGGATAGGCCCGTTGTCGCGCCAACTGAAATGGGGACTGACGCGTAGTTTTATATGGTTGTTGGGGAGTAATTCGATAATCTTAAGCTTGTCCAGGTGAACCAGTTTACGGATGCACTCGGGTTTACTGATGTCATAAAACATCACGATCTCATTGAACGACCAACGATTTAAAACGCAAACGGTAATTAACAAAAGTACCAAATCATCGGCGATTTCCTGTTCCTGACAGACGCTTAATTGTTGAAGTTGGCTTTGGTAGCGTTCATTCATCAATTGCACCAAATCAGAAATAGTCATATTGAGTAGTTTGCAGGTTTCTTCGAGTCGGCTTAAGGAAAATTCTTGCTGATTAAATAAGCGCTTTACACTCGCCTCACTCAGATCCAGGGTCTTTGCAACATCAGCATAAGTTTTATTCTGGGCTTTGAGAGCTATTTTTAATGTTGAAAGTAAGTTCTTGGTCTGTGACATCGTATTGGTGTCTCCTCAGAAATGGCTCGATGATGCTGTAAAGTATCGCATAATAATACCTTTAGTTGTTCTTTCTAGTTCTTTGTGGATTATGGTTTCGAAATATGAGACCTGGTGGGATACTGCTCCTTCAACAACACTGGAGAACGTCGATGAGTATCTTAAATCGTATAGCAGCAAGCCTTGGTGCCTCGGTTGACAGGGCCGTGTCACAGTTTGAAAACCATGAAGCGGTGATAGATGCATCTATTACAGAGAGCCGAACTTTGGCTGCAAAAGCCAAAGTTCGCAATGACAAAATTGCTAAGGAAGGCCAGGAAATGCGCCATAAATTGAGTGAATTGTTAATAACTGAGGCGTCATGGGTTGAGCGTGCCAAGATGATAGCCAGAGACGATGAACAAAAAGCTCTGGCGTGTTTGCAGCGACGCAACCTCTGTCGTGAACAAATATCCAAGTTGCGCGCAAATCTTGTTAAGCAAGAAGAATTAGAGCAGAAACTGGGTATGACCCTTGAGCAAATGGAAAACAGATTGGCAGAAATTGTTCAGCAGCGCCACTCTATGCGCTCGAGACATGCCGCAGCAGATGCCATGAGAGCTTTAAATGACGTGGACAGTTTGGCGAATAACACGGTTGATGCTATTTTCGAACGATGGGAAATCAAGCTCACTGAAACGGAATATCAGGTGGGGCAGGGTCAGTCGGTTGACAGTTTGGAGGTTGAATTTTCTCAACGAGAGAGCTGTGAGGCTTTGCGGGAAGAATTAGCAACGCTAATACAGCCAGATAGTGAGAGTAGCAACTACGGCCAGGGAGATAAATCATGAGCACACAAAGATTCCCAGCTAAGGATATAGCGGCAAGTGACTCAAG
Source organism: uncultured Gammaproteobacteria bacterium (assembly GCA_913058345.1). GTDB lineage: Bacteria > Pseudomonadota > Gammaproteobacteria > Pseudomonadales > Porticoccaceae > Reddybacter. The sequence goes on along the minus strand of CAJXQR010000004.1, from coordinate 52,320 downwards.
GGATGGAGAGCAGATCACCGCCTCAAAAGTATATACATCAAACCCATTAGACATAACGACAAGTTCAAGCTTTTCTGGTCTGTCGAATGTACTGCGCATCATAGGTGGTTTTTCTGTTGTTGCCTCTATGTCGCTCTTTCTATTGCAAGGCTGGGACGCTGGGAATGATATAAACCGCTATTATTTGTTGCTTTCCCAGACCTTGTTGTTAGGCCTTGGTGGTTTTGCTTTAAGTTATTTAATGAAAGAAAACAAAGGTGCTCGTGTTTTTCTTGGTCTGGGCCTGTTATCAGTTTCGGCGAATATAACAACACTTGGCGCATTGATGTATTCCTTTATGCCGTGGGATGGCGGGCTTGCCCAGTACCCCAGTGTGGCGCAATGGTCGGTCAATGATTCTCTGTCCATCGGTTTGGCCTTGTGTAGTGCTATTGCTATATTGCTGCCAGCCACTCTGTTTGGTTTTAAGGTCATGGCCAGACAATCGGCAAAACCTCTGACCATTGTCTATTTGTTGTCTAATGCAATGCTCTTGATTCCAGTTCGAGATGTCAGCTTTTCGGCGGCACTTGCGGCAGGGATGGTATTTTTTACACTGGCATTTAGCGTAAAACAGTGCGCAAAAGATAATGGATTACGCACTGCTGAAGGTAAATTTTCTCGACTTGTGTTGTTTGTGCCCAGCATTATTTTATTGGTACGCAGCACCTGGTTGTATCAAGCCAATGAAGTGCTTTATAGCGCTATGGGCCTAATTGTATTTATGGCGCTGCGGGTTCTGGCTTTACAAATGTCGAGCCCATCCACTGCACGTCGATTAGTGGAGCTGGCAGCATTACCAGTAGCGATTAGTACGGCTATACCAGCGGCATCTCTGTTCGACAATTTGTTGGTGGCCAATATTGCCTTGCCTGTCTTTGCTCTAATTGCCAGCGCGCTGTTTGTCGAAGTTGCCTTGCGAGCTTCTTTTACTAAGGATAAAAGCAGTATATTAGTTTCTGCGAGTCTCATGCTTAGCTTCAGTTTTCTCGGCAACCTTCTGATGGATAACGGCATACTGGCGGGTCTATCGACCTGTTTTGTGGGGCTTATTGTGGTGATGATGGGTCATTGGATTTCTCAGCGTTTTATTGTGGCTTTAGGAATAACGACCAGTTTGTTGGGCCTGGTTAATGTCCTGTATGGCTTATTGGAAAATGTTGATTTTTTGAACTGGACGAGCTTAGCTATTCTAGGCGCTCTGGCTATTATTATTGGCTCCGTTGTTGAACGTCACGGTTTAGTAATAAGGCAGCGGATTAAGGAGAGCCTGAAGCGTGTTAAAACAATAGCAATAGAAGATTTTAAAGCGGAGGCCAATCAATAAAGTCCGTACAAGTTCCTTAACTGTCAACTGGCGAAAAGAGGAAATTGAATTTTCTCTTTTCGCCTTTTCAACAAGTTTATTAAGATAACGTCGACTTTAACACTGCTTATTACAAGAGGTGGCTCTTGAATGAGGCTCCCCACTGACCTCCTCCTGATGTGCTCTCACTGGTCAACCTTCCAGCTATCACTGATGTCACAGTCCTAACAGTGTGCAAGGGGTGCTTTCGGCGGGGTAACGCCCATACAGCGCTTGGCACTATCTACCCCCTCTTCTATTTTTAACAGCGCTTAAAAATGGACGGAATTTCCGGATCAACGATTTTTTCAGTGGGGCTGGCCGCACCGGTCAGCATTTTTAACGTGTATTGGTAGCGTTAGAACATTTTATCCGCTCAAGATCAGTACGGCTTAAAGATAGCCATAGGCCGTCCAACCGCCGTCGATATTGAGGGTTTCGCCAGTCATAAAGCCTGCGCCCGGACCAGCCACAAAGATCACAGCTGCGGCAATATCTTCAACGGAGCCCATGCGTCGTTGGGGGGTGCGTTTTTCGATGGCATCAGCCGCCAGTTTGCCATCGGCCGCCAGTTGCTCAATCATCTCGGTGCGAATATAGCCCGGTGCAATACAGTTGACGCGCACGTTGTATTTAGCGCATTCCACTGCCAATACCCGAGTCATGTGTTCAACCGCCGCTTTTGATGTGCAATAAGAAAGGGTTTGGGGAATGGCATTTTGGCCGACGATGGAGCCAATATTAATCACGCAACCTCCATTGCCGGCGTCTTTCATTTGTCGAATCGCTGCCTGAGAGCACAAAAATACCGATTTGGCATTGATGTCCATATGGCTGTTCCAGTTTTCTTCCGTCATTTCTAGTAGTGGCTGGGGCTTGGATATGCCCGCGTTGTTGACGAGTATGTCGACCGGGCCAAGGTGTTCTTTCACCGCTGCAAAGGTCGCTGCTACAGCGCCACCTTCTTCGACCTTACAGCCGAATGCCATGGCCTTGCCGCCTTTTGCCTGAATCGTCGTGACAACATCATTGGCATTTCCCGCTCTGGTGGCAATGCAGGCCACATGGGCTCCCGCATTTGCTAGAGCAATGGCAATACCCTTGCCTATGCCTCGGCTGGCGCCGGTGACAAAAGCGATTTTTCCGTTCAAGATTTTCGTCGTCATTATTTTGTCCTGTGTGAAAAGGCCTAGCCTGAGGGACCGTATTAAATCTCAAGAGATATCTCAACTATTTAATGACAAAGTATATAAGCAAGCTTTACGGTTTTTCCCCGATGGGTCATGGGATATTTTCGCACGGGTGAAGGGTGGCTGTTTTAATACAGGCGATAGTGATCATGAAATTAAGGGATTCACGGTGCTTGGCTATCCATAGAACGACCGTTTCGGAGGAGGCTCTGTTGATTCGCAGTCCCGAACGTACAGGCCTGTGGCTAATACAAGAGAGTAGTGGCTACCTTGCTTGCGACAGACCGTAAGATCGCAGTCGTCATCCTTTGCCGTGTCTGCGTCGATGGGATTACCGGCGGGCGTTCACTGAACTCAATTGGGATGTGCTGTTTTTTTACAGTAGGTTTTTCCCATGCAGCTCCCGTTATTATCGATGGGGAATGCGTTGGAAGCTGTGTGTAGAGGAGTGTGTTTAGGGGGTTATCCAACGTGGATAGCCCCCTGTTAGCCATCGACTTAAGCGTTAACGTCAATCACGATTCGGCCCTTGATTTTGCCGGCAAGAATATCTTTGGCAAGTGCGGGTACTTTACTGAGGGGTTCTACGCTGTATATTTGACGTAGTAGATCGAGATTGACCAGCTCGGCCAAACCCTGCCAGGCGCGCTGGCGGCGTTCGAGGGGCGCCATGACGGAATCAATGCCGCGCAAGGTGACGCCACGTAAAATAAAGGGCATCACAGTGGCGGGCAAGTTAATGCTGCCCGCTAGCCCGCACGCAGTCACCATACCCTCGTAGCGCGTTTGCGCTAAAACACTGGCCAGGGTGTTGTCGCCGACACTGTCGACAGCACCGGCCCAGGTTTCTGCTTCTAGTGGACCGGGGTCTCGGGCAAGCTGGTCACGGGCAATAATGTCTTTGGCCCCGAGTGCTTCGAGCAGTGGGCGAGCTTCGTCAACGCGGCCGGTGGAGGCGGTGACGTCATAACCGAGTTTGGCTAATAGCATAATCGCCACAGTGCCAACGCCACCGGCTGCGCCAGTAACGACGATAGGGCCGTCATCGGGTTTAACGCCCCAGTCCTGTAAAGCAAGTACACAGAGCATAGCGGTGTAACCGGCTGTGCCGATGGCCATTGCCTCTTCCAGGCTAAAGGCCTCGGGTACACGCACCAGCCATTCGGCTTTTAGCTTTTGCTTTTGTGTATAGCCACCCCAGTAGCTCTCAGACAAGCCAAAGCCGTTGACCAATACGCGATCACCGGCTTTAAACGCTGGGTTTTTCGAGTCGATTACAGTACCTGCTAAATCAATACCTCCCACCATAGGGAATTTGCGACAGATGGGTAAGGTTCCCGTCGTCGCGAGGCCGTCTTTATAGTTGATAGTGGAATAGGCTACATCGACCAGCACCTCTTCGTCCGGTAGATCGGCAAGGCTGATCTGCTTAATTGAAGCGCTGACCTTGTTATCGTTTTTGTTGATGAGCAGAGCATTAAAGGATGAAGTCATGGTGCGGTCTCCCGAAGCAGCTTTGAACAAATGATGTCAGCGCGAATTTACTTGCTGACATCAATTTTGGCGTATTGGCCTTTGTAAAACCCTAGTGGCTCTTTGTTGGCATTGCACATCTCGTGGACACGGCCAACGATAATGACGTGATCGCCACCATCGTAGAGGTGCTCTGTGGAGCATTCAAACCGTACGCTGTAATCGTTCAGTAGCGGTACACCAGCACGACCCTCACTAGACTCAATTTGGCTAAATTTGTCTACATCTTTGGTGGCGAATAAGCGCGATACATCTTCTTGGCCCGCGTGGAGGATATGAATGGCGAAATCTTTCGCTTCATTAAAGGCTTGAAAGCTGTTGGCGTTTCTCGCGATAGCCCACATTACCAAGGGCGGCTCAAGAGAAACAGAAGAGAAGCTGTTAGCGGTGCAACCCACTTTTGTGCCATCAGGGGCATTAGTCGTAACAACGGTAATACCGGTGGCGAAAGCGCCAAGGGAGTCGCGAAATTCTCGTGCATCTAAAGTCATGGTTAAGTTTTCCAGTTGGTCAATGTGAAATAGTAATAAACATTCAGCAAAAACCCGCGAGCAGGGCTAACGGGTTTTAGTACTGCGTAATATCGGGCCGGTTAGTCAGCCAATAGTCAACCGGCGATAATTTTATAGTGTATTGTGGGGAGGTCTACCCCCCAAGCCTTTTAATGTATCACAGGGCGGGATGTGTAGTAAGTGTCAACAGGCTTACATTATTGCGTAGTCTGTGGCAGAGTCTTTCACGAAATCCCCCATAATGGTGGGCTAAGGGTTGGCCTGCACGGCTGGCCTTTGGGCGACTTTTTCGTACCACGCTTGTAAATTTGTGCAGCTGGCGGGAATGTCTTCTTTAATCCATTTGGCAAAGTCACAGGCAACGAATGCAGTGATGTCAGCCAGCGAATAAAAGCCACCGGCGAGGTAGTCATTCGTGGCGAGGCGTTGATCAAAATCGGTGTAAAAATGTTGTAAACGTTGAGAACCGCGCTCGGCCAACTCAGGCAATTGCTTATAATTGTGTGGCCCTACCACGGCACGGTCGGCAAAACCCTCTGCTGTGTTGCGGAATACGTCGGCAACGGCCAGTAAACCGTTCATGAAAGCCAGGTGCTCCCACATTTCGACCATGGCCTTTTCTTCAGGCGTTGAGCCCAGCATCGGCGGGTTGGGGCTACTCTCTTCAAAGTAACGGCAAATGCCGCGAATCTGGCTAATGCAGGTGCCGTTGTCAAGCTCAAGCATGGGGATGTCACAGGCCGGGTTTTTGGCCCTATATTCAGGCGACAGGTGCTCGCCGTTAGGCAGATCTACGAACACTTTGTCTACCTCAATACCTTTTTCGGAAAGAAAAATATTGACGCGACGGGGATTGGGTGCCTTGGGAAAGTCGTATAATTTCATGGCTGTTCTCCAGTGTTATGCATTAAGTCTTAGAGTCAGGGGGCAGGCTGCGAAGGCTGAGTGTTAGCGGCGTTAGTAGTGTTAGTATTATAGGGCCGGTTGTCTGTCAAACGAATGCGCTTGCTTTGCCTCGAATCATATTAGAGGAAGTGCTTCCAAATGCATAGGATCAGACATGAACACTTTACCCCCGTCCGCTTGATATCTACAGACAGATAAAACAATGGAGTATCGACGTGGCTGAGCGCCTCACCGACTATCAACGTAAGCGCTACACGCGGCAACTTCTGTTACCAAGTTTTGGTTTTGATGCGCAGGAGCAATTAGTAGTGAGTACCGTAATGGTGTTGGGTGTCGGTGGCCTCGGTTGTGCAGCCGCTCAATATCTGTGTGCCGCCGGTGTTGGGCATTTAATTTTAGTTGACGACGATAGTGTTGAACTGAGCAATTTACAGCGTCAGGTCTTACATGGAGAAGCCGATATTGGTCGTCAAAAAGTAGATTCAGCCCACGATAGCTTGCTGCGTCTGAATCCGGACATCACTATCGAAACGGTGGCGCAGAAATTGGCAGATGCCGCATTGCTGAAAAAAATAAAAAGCTGCCATGTGGTGTTGGATTGCTCGGATAATCTCGATACGCGGCGTCAGCTCAACCGCTTGTGTTTTCAGGCGGAAACGCCACTCGTGTCCGGTGCTGCCATACGCTTTGAAGGCCAGGTCGCCGTTTTCACAATGCAAGAATCCACTCCGTGTTATGAGTGTTTAAGCCAACGCTTTGGAGAGCAGCAATTGAGCTGTGTTGAGTCGGGCGTATTAGCGCCATTGGTGGGTATTGTTGGCAGCCTGCAAGCCTTGGAGACCCTTAAGCTATTAGGTGGTGCAGGTACCGTCCCGGTCGGCAAATTAATGCTGTTTGACGGCGCTTATAGTCAGTGGCAAACCTTTCAGCTTGAACAGTGGAAAGACTGCCCGGTGTGTAGCCGTTCTACTGGCGCTGATTAAAACTGTAGTTATTGAGTGAGCTGAGACGGAGCTTAATTATGAAGAAGAAAAATTCGCATCCATTGACTAGTCCCCAGTCTTTATTAAGTCTCGATCAAGCCCGAGCCCATATGCTGGCAGCGCTCAGTCGCGAGCATATCAATGACGAGCTTATCAAAGAGGAGAGGGTCTCGTTAGCTGACTTACCAGACCGTATTCTGGCCGCCGATATCGTGTCGCCAGTGAATGCGCCGCCCGCCGATAATTCTGCCATGGACGGTTACGCGTTTAATTTCGCTTCCATAGACGACGCTATGCCTGAAAGCGTCGTATTTACACTAGCGGGAAAGGCTCTGGCTGGAAAACCCTATGTCGGCAGTGTTCGGGCTGACCAGTGTCTTCGCATTATGACCGGGGCCGAAGTGCCCGAAGGTTGCGATACGGTAGTGATGCAGGAAAACGTAGAGGCAGACGGCGAGACCATTACCCTTAAAAAGATACCCAGCCCCCAGGCCAATGTGCGCTATGCCGGGGAAGATATAAAAAAGGGGGAAACGCTATTTCGGGCTGGTCATCGACTTGGTCCCGTCGATATTGGTTTGCTAGCGACGATGGGTATTGCTGAGGCGGCTGTACGGCCGCGCTTAAAAGTCGCCGTGTTTGCCAACGGTAGTGAATTACGTGCCCCGGGTGAGGTGTTGGGAGCCGGTGAAATTTATGACAGCAATCGTTACTTTTTAAAGGCGATGTTAGATCGCCTGGGCTGTGAAGTGATTGATATCGGCGTCATTCCTGATGATCTTGAATTGTTGCGTGCCGCTTATATAAAGGCCGATGCCTCAGCCGATGCGGTTATTACCTGCGGTGGTGCGTCGGTGGGGGAAGCCGATTACGCTCGCCAACTATTGCGGGAGCTGGGCGATATCGGTTTCTGGAAGGTTGCCATTAAACCGGGCAAGCCTTTTATGTTTGGCCATCTGACGAATAGTGTTTTTTTTGGTTTGCCGGGTAATCCAATGTCGGCACTGGTGACCTTTTATCAATTAGTCTTGCCTGTGTTGCAAAAAATGCAGGGTCTTGAATCGAAGCCGACTGTAGCCCTCTCTGCGCGGGCCAGTTGTGATATTCCACGTAACCGTAGTCGCCTTGAATTTCTCCGTGCTCGCTTAACGACAGATAGTCATGGTGAGCTGCTTGTGACTCCGGATAAACAACAAAGCTCAGGTGCGTTGAGCTCCTTTGCTCGTAGTAACTGCTTTATTGTACTAGAGGCTGGTGAGACTATATTACTGAAAGGGGAGAGGGTGAAGGTTCAAGTTTTTGATGCAATTTTACGATAAGCAGTAAAAAGGTATCGATTATTGAGGAGCTAGTTTCGGTTTAGGCTTGCCGATAGTTATGGCTTATTAAAATCGCATTGTCTGCGTGGCAATGAGCGAAGATTAAGCGGGGATACCACCTTCGATGCTTGTTGCTTCTTATTTTAGAGAATCGTCTTCATTTGAGTAGCCAGTAAATTCGAGCTGACTGTCAGCTTCTATTGATGAATTGGCTAAAAAAAACCAGCTACACTAGGCAGCTGGTTTTTACAGTGCTCAAACCACCTTCTAGAAGTGATGGCTTGAGTAGAACGCCGCTTGTGTATCAGTAAGCTAGGCTTTTTTCTTTTTTCTAGAGTAGCCAAGTCCGGCGAGACCAAGACCAAAAAGAGCCATGGTGGCGGGTTCTGGAACACTCCCGCTCGGTGGTAAGCTGCCCTGATCAAGCAGTGCATAACGTAGCTGACCGCCAGCATAGAGAACCTCACCGGAGCCATTACCCCAGAATGATACCTGAGTAAAATCGCCCGTGTCGTCAAAGGCAGCTACGAATATTTCATAGACGTTAGCACCGCTCACCTGTGATGGAAACAGGCCGTCAGCATTCGTATCAGCACTTGCCACTTTGATGGCGGCGCCACCATCGAAAGACATAAACAACTCAGTCTCGGGGTGGCAGCAGGTTGCCCAATCGCCCACTTCGAAGCCGACCGCATTAACAGCGCTATCAAAAGTAAAAGTGATACCGCTAGAGAAGTAATCCATGGGGTCGGTACGCGGATGGCTAGCGGCGTTTGGGTAGTTTGGGTTGATGCTGATGACTTGACCAGACATTGTGCCATAGGAACTACTAACACCTCCGGATCCATTGTCGTTTTGGGTAATGACGTAGTCGCCGCGATCAATACTGACGCCACTGCTCATACCCGCCCAAATGTCGAAGCCAACAGTTGAACCAGCACCAGTTACGGTTGAGTCAAAACTCGCCACCCCGTTGGTAATTCCGTCAAATACGGTGACAATTGTTGCATTAGCTGCTCCGGCCAATACCATCGTGCTTGCGGCAACAAGCCCTTTTAGTGAGTTATTCATATTTCTATATTCCTACTGTTTGTAGTCTATTTGGTTAGCGCACTTTACAAAGCATTAATCAGGCCAATATTGCAACTCATTGTTAATGCTGTGTTTTTTTTCTATCTGGCCAGGGTTTTCGACAGGGTTGTAAAAAAACCTGACATTCTTGAAGGGCGGCTTGTTGGTAGTTGTTAGTTTTTACGTAGGTCGGGGATTGAGCTTAGGCTATCTGTTTATGACGCTGGCGACTGAATTTGCATCGTTGGAAGGTACACTTGAGTAGCGTGTTTCGCTGAGTTCTGGGTGGAGAGCTGGACTACTATTGATAAATCAATCTAGAGCGCCGCTTTATTAACTATTGGTAGAGGGCGATGTTTTTTGTAAATGGGAGATGTACGATGAAAAGAAAACACGTACTTGATGGGATTACCGTGCTCGACTTAAGCCAGCACGTCGCCGGACCTTGCTGTACACGAATGATGGCGGAGATGGGCGCGGAAGTGATTAAAGTAGAGCTGGCACCCTACGGTGAGCAAATTAGGAATATGGGTTATCAAAAGGGAGGCCGGGGTATTTATTTTTTGCAGCAAAATCGCGGTAAAAAAAGTCTGTGTGTTGATGCAAAAACTGAAGAGGGTAAAAAAATACTTCACGGCTTGATTAAAAAAGTCGACGTGTTGATTGAGAATTTCGCGCCCGGCGTTATTGGCCGTCTAGGTTGTAGCTGGGAAGTAGTGCATGCGCTAAACCCCGAATGCATCATGTGTTCAATTTCCACTTTTGGCCAAACTGGGCCGTTGTCAAAATTACCGGGCTTTGATTATATTGGCCAAAGTTACGCGGGTATTACCGGTTTAATTGGCGACCCCGATACAGCACCGAGCATACCCGCTGCAGCACTGGGTGACACCATGACCGGTGCTCATGCACTGGCGGCAATTAATGCTGCGTTGTTTCATCGTGCCATGGGCGGTGAAGCAGAATTTATTGACGTAACACTGCTCGATAGTTATTTTCATTGCCACGAAATGTATGTCGGTTATTACAGTGCCAGTGATGGCAAACTGGCACCCAAACGGCCGGGTTCGCATCATCGGCTTGGTTGCCCAATGGGTGTTTTTACCGGTAAGGATGGCTATGTCACCATTATTGCCACGCCGCCCCAGTGGGAGCGCATGTGCGATGTGATGGAAATGCCCGAGTTAAAAACGGACCCGCGTTTTGCTGATCCCAATGACAGAATTCGCCACCGCAGAGAGCTGATTCCCATTATTGAACAATGGCTGCAAAGGCATGACAGTGACGCAGCAGCGATTGCTAAATTGGAGGCTGCAAGAATTCCCGTAGCGCCGGTGCTGAGTGTGCCCGAGGCAATGGAGCATCCACACTTGGTCGAGCGCGGCACCGTGCGCACCGTTACCCAACGCGGCGCAGGCACTTTTAAAATGCCCGGCATGCCCTTGCGTTTTAGTGGCTATCCAACAGAGAACGAACTAGAGGCGCCCTATAAGGGAGAGCATAATAGCGAGGTGCTTGAAAAATACCTTGACTATTCTCCCCAACAAATCGCCGATTTAGTCGCCAATGGTGTTCTGGTGGATGAAGGTATTCCCTCGGGTGCCACATAATAAGTAACGCAAGTCCTTACAAGAAGCTAATAGTGTGAAGGGAGCTTGAAGGCCGTAGCTGCTTTTTATCTGGTGTTAGATAATACCCGAGGTGTCTCGCCGCCGGCGCTATCCACGACTATCAACAGGTAAGCTATGACTATTTTTGATGCCACAACCTTACAGGCCACTTATCGCCAACTGGGTGAGCCGTTTTCCACAGACCAGTTACCAACACCGGTTGCTAATCCGACGCTGATTCGTGTGAATCGAGCACTTGCCGAACAGTTAAACTTATCGGTCGACGAGTTAGAAAGCCCTGAAAATCTACAAATATTTGCCGGTAATTCTGTGCCACACAATAGCCAACCGATTGCCACTGTTTATGCGGCTCATCAATTTGGTGGTTGGAACCCGCAATTAGGCGATGGCCGAGCGGTGTTGCTCGGCGAGGTTATTACTCAAGATGGCCTACGCTACGATGTACAATTAAAGGGCTCGGGGCAAACGCCTTATTCGCGGCGGGGCGATGGTCGCTCGGCTCTCGGCCCAGTGCTACGCGAATATATTGTCAGCGAGGCCATGGCCGCTTTAGGTATACCCACTACTCGCGCGCTGGCTGCCGTAACAACAGGCGAACAGGTCGTGCGAGAGTCTTTTCTGCCTGGCGGGATATTAACCCGCGTCGCCAGTAGTCATATTCGTATTGGCACCTTCCAGTTTTTTTCCGCACAAGGCGATATCGACGCGGTAAAAGTACTGGCGGATTACGTGATCGACAGACACTATCCCCAGGCCCGAGACAACACTGAGCCGTATAAGGCTCTGTTAGGCTATGTGGTTGCAGCTCAGGCCCGCTTGATTGCCCAATGGATGTCTATCGGCTTTATTCACGGCGTTATGAATACCGATAATATGCTGGTTTGTGGCGAAACGGTTGATTATGGCCCCTGTGCTTTTATGGATGCCTACAATCCACAAAAAGTCTTTAGCTCTATCGATACCCACGGACGTTATGCCTATAGCAACCAAGCGGATATCGGCCACTGGAATCTCAGTTGGCTGGCCCAGGCCTTGTTGCCATTGATGGCCGAAGAGGAAGCCGAAGCGATTAAGAAAGCACAAGGTTCGTTGAGTCAGTTTTCGGCAATCTTTGGCGAACACTATCAAACACTAATGGCTGCAAAGTTAGGTTTTGCGACACCCAGTGCGACAGTCACGCCATTGTTTTCTGACCTTTTAGAAATTATGGCCCAACAGGGCTGTGATTATACGCTGACTTTCCGTGCCTTGACGGATCAACTCGCCCCAAAAGGGACAGGAGATGTGCTGGGTGAACTTTATCCTCTACACCCGGCATTGCAAGGTTGGTTAAAAGAGTGGTTGGACGTATTGGCGGAAGAAAATATTGATCACGCTGTGGCCCATCAACTAATGGCCAATAACAACCCCGTGTTTATTCCCCGCAATCATCAAATCGAGGCCGTTATAAATGAAGCGACCCGCGATAATGACTTCACTCGCTTCCATAAGCTGGTTGATGTGTTAGCGAAGCCCTTTGTTTATCGTGAAGTAGACGCCGATTTCGCTCGACCGCCAAGACCAGACGAAGAGGTGTTAGCCACTTTTTGCGGCACATAACAGCAATGATTGTTTGAAAAGCCAAGGATTGATTTCACGTGAAGGCAATAGTGTTGATCCCAGTGATATTTATGCTGACTTTGATCAAAAATTAAGTCTGCTATGGAGAGGCCGGGAATTATAAATTAAGGAAAGCATGACACATTGAAAGACAATAGTTTGCGAAAAACAGCAAGCCGGTCATTCACGGTGAATGGCGCAGATGGCTTGTTTTGTAAACTCAACATTAGACGAGTCGGTCAGGAGACTGACTACCGCACGCGCCAGGTTAATGCAGAAATGCCTGTGAAATTGAATGATGACATGAGCGTGTATAACTGGCTTTGAAAGTTCGCACCAGTAGAGACACACAGACGAAGGCAGCCGTTTGTTGATGGATAAAGCTGCAAGCTGCTGCTCTTCACGGTTCGCTCTAATGCTTAATATTTTATAGCCATCGATAGTTCAACACTGCGCGATGCGCCAACAAAAACGAGGCCAGAAGAATAGCCTGACCAGTCGGCGTAAAATTCATCGGTCAGATTTCTGCCACGCAATGTGACTGTTCCAATGGGTATATCCCAGGCTATGGCAGCGTCCAGGGTCGTATAAGCATTGACCTTTACGGTATTGGCGCTGGAGGTATAAAAGCCACCGTTATAGCGTATATTGCCCGACAGAGTGAAGGGTAGCTCGTCCGGAGAGTAGCTCACCACAAGATCGGCAAGCTTTTCGGAGACATTCTGCGGCAAATTACCGGCGTGGCTGACACCGCCACCAACAGTCAACTCTCCGTATTCCGCGTCGAGAAGGCTTGCGCTCAGGCCAATATTCAAGGCATCCGTGGCGGGTAAATTTATTGCAAATTCAAGCCCTTGGGACTGCTGGTTACCGCCTTGGTAGGTAATGGTGGGGTCATTGACATCCCGCGTGAGGATGTCGTCCTGACGAATCTTGAAGACAGAAACAGTAAGCTCAACACCCTCGCCAATAAAAGAGGTTTTTACGCCGGCTTCGTAGGAGTAGCCCGTGGTCAAATCGAATTCTGCCCGCGAGGAACTCATAAAGAGCAATCCGGTAACCGGTGTGACCGCTTCAGTATATTGAGCAAATAACTGGGTGTGAGGCGTTACGCTATATACCGCTCCAAGCCGCCATGAAGTACCGTCATAGTCTTGGCCATAGCGCTCGCTTGTGTTGCTGGTAACATTCTTCACGGTTCGATCGAGCTCAAAGGTGTCGAGGCGGGCACCGGCAACGAGCAGCCAATCCGAAGTTAGGTTAATGGCGTTCTCTGCAAAGATCGCCCAGGATTGTACTTCGGCGCTAACATCCTGACGCGTGCCGAAGTTTGCCGGGGTATCTGCTAGAAATGTCTCTCGTACCGGATCAAAAGGGTCGGCAGGTGTCCCTACACCAAAGCGACGAAGCGTGAAGAAGTCCGTTTTGCCGAACTCGGCACCGATACTAAACCGGTTGCGCATATCAGCCAGAGCGCCCTCGTGCACCAGATGTACCTTCTGGTTCAGAAACTCGTGGTCATGCGTGATATGGGTCATATAGCGATTGATCAGCCCACTACTTGCGTCAAAGCTGTATTCATCTGAATCCTTCCAGCGTCGATCGGAAGAATACCAGCTGGTATCACTGACAATTTTTAGACTGTCTGACAACTGGTATTGGGCATTCACCCGCAACCAGAGGGTTTCGGAACCCATATCTCCGTCCGTGACATTGAAATTGAGGTCATCCATCGCTTCATCCAGAACCAGACCGGCGCTGCCTGACACCACATCTGACGGGTGTTGGGCGATTTCACGCGAAACGACAGGTGTTCCATAATAGGCGGTATCGTATTGGTCCTCCGAGTAGTCGGCTCGAAATGTCGCTGAAAAGCGGTCCGTGGGCCTGAATGTCAATGCACCATTAACCGCCAGTGAATCGGAATCGGTATCGTCGATCCAGCCATCAGATTCTGACCATGAGGCATTAAAACGCGAGGCTAGAGATTCGCTGTGTGGTGTGTTCAGATCTACCGCCACACGTTTGCTTGCAAAACTACCAAAGCTGGCAAAAAACTCCGCGGAGGCCTCATCAAACTGAGGGCGGCGCGGTACATAATTGATGGCACCAGCCAGGGCTCCTTCACCAGAAGTTACGGAGGCAGGTCCTTTTATCACTTCGATGCGTTCATAGGCCCAGACATCCCAGTTGCGCACGCCAACATCGGAATTTGCCATTCGAACACCATCGTAAAGAAAGTTGACGGCACGGTGAAAACCTCGCATGGACACGGAACCCATAGAACCTGGTAAAGCGCCAGACGTGACGCCTGGCGCCGCATTCATTGCTTCAATAGCCGTACGTATGCCCTGATTCTGCAGTTCGTCTTGTGTGATTACGTCAACAATAGCGGGAGTCTCCCGATTGCTTAACCCCAGGCGTCCGGCAGCATCAATCTGGCGGGTGAGGACGCCAGTGACAACGAGCTCCTCAATGTTCGCGTCGTCATTTTGATCTTGAGCTAAAACAGGTGATGTGGAAATAAACGCTGCCACAGCCAAAGTGAGCTTGTTTTTCATCGATTAACTTCTTTTATTTTGATATGTGTTTGTTTCTTTCGATTGCGCCGTTCACGCCAGTACAGGAAACCTGTCATCAACAGAACTGTTGGCAGTATCCCCAGCACAATAGCCAGAATTTGTGTGCCCAGCCCGGCAATAGAGCCGTCGTGTATCGGACGAAACCAGGCTGAAACACGGGTTGAGATATTGCGTTTGCTGATATCCTGCACCGCTAGAACCTTTCCCGAGAAGCGGTCAACGAAGACAAAGCTTCCTGGGAAGCGATAGTGGGGGTCGCCTGTAACCTGCACTCTCATGCGATAAGGTGAGCTTGAATCTGTGGGCACATCAACAAAGGCCAAACGCGAACCCGGCACTACTGCCCGCGCAGCATCTAGCGCTTGTGTAAGGGGTACCGGTGTGTCGGAGGGCTGAACATTGGCCGGCTGAGGCAGTTGATCAGGTGCGAGCAGAATTGTCGTTAATAGCTGATTTTTTACGCCAGGCAATGCGAGTAGCACGCCCGTCAATATCAACAGAAGTAGTAAGGGTGCACTCCACAGGCCTGCGTGTTTGTGCAAATCACGCAGGCGACGGATGAAAACGGCTTTCCTTTTAAAAGACAGGGCCTTCAGCCAGTTGCCTCGTGGCCACCAGTTTATGAGCCCAGAAATCAACAGCATTACCGTAGCCAGTCCACCCCACCCAACAACCAATCGCCCAGTCTCACCGGTGAGCAGATGCATATGCAGTTCGTATATCCAGCTCATGGTGTATTGGCCCCAGGTGTCGGACCGAAGCACTTGTTTGCCATCAGGGGAAAACCACACCATTTGACGCGCAGAGTGGTGGCCGTCATGTTCCTGGGAGGGATAAAAACGTGCTGGAATCGGACCAGCGATACCGTTTACTTCGAATGCCCATGCGCCCTTTGGATCGGGATAGGCATCGCGGGCTGTTTTGACGAGGTCATCCCAGACCGATGACTCCCAACTTAATGGGGTAGTGGGCGCTTCTCCAAGCTCTAAGGGGTTCAGTGCAGAATCAATTTCGATGTAAAACACCAGTGCCGCACCGGTCAGGCAGAGTACTGCCAGCAATAGCCCCAAACTCAATCCGGACCATAGATGAATCTGTCTGCTAATCGCGCGAAGGGATGGCATCAGAAATGAAGGTCCCGGATCAATCGAGCGAGATAAGAAGAAAGTAAAGAAGGGCGCAAAATACCGCCTGATACCTGAAGGAATGTAGTCTCGAACCCTGTTGGGACCAGAGCTACCAAAAATGACATAAATTTCACTCCCCCTTAAAATCGCAGCGATTATGTCAGTCATAGCGATTCGTTACGCCGTGACATATTGTCGCGCCCTATGGCTTGTAAGGGTGCACTATGAACCTAAGATCGACCCTGCGAGGGGTCGGATGCCCTTGGCTCTCCTTAGAATAACCCCCCCCCTTATTTTCATGTCGGCTGATAGAAAACCGGGACTGGAAAACCTGCAGCTGCTCTATTATCATAACTGTTTATTTAACCAGTAGTGGTGTCGTGTGAAGCTGTATATCGCCGAGAAACCCAGCCTTGGGCGGGCAATTGCTGATGTGCTTCCCAAACCGCATCGGCGTGATGAGGGCTGTATTTGGGTCGGTGATGGCGATTGCGTCAGCTGGTGCATTGGCCATTTACTGGAGCAGGCCGAGCCGGATGTGTATAAGCCGCACTATAAAAAATGGGTGGCGGAGGATTTGCCCATAGTCCCTGAGCAATGGCAGCTGGTTCCGAAGGCTTCCACTCGCAAGCAATTGGCAGTGTTGCGTAAGTTACTGAAGCAGGCGCAGTTCATCGTTCACGCGGGTGACCCGGACCGTGAAGGCCAGTTACTGGTCGATGAAGTGGTTAATTACCTCAAGGTGAGTAAGACAAAAAGGGCGACGATCCGGCGCTTATTGATTAATGACCTGAACCCGAGTGCAGTGCGCCAAGCCCTGGCTAACTTGCGTGATAATCGTGACTTCATTCCCTTGTCGACGTCGGCACTGGCGCGTTCTCGCGCTGACTGGCTGTACGGGATTAATTTGACACGCGCCTTTACCCTGCAGGGGCGTAAAGTTGGTTATGACGGTGTGCTGTCTGTTGGCCGTGTCCAAACACCGTTGTTGGGCCTGGTGGTGCGGCGTGACGAGGCCATCAGGACTTTCGTCTCGAAACCTTTTTATGAGGTGCTCGCCCATTTGCAGGTTGATCCGGGAAAAGACCCAGACGCTGTTTTCCTCGCCAAGTGGCAGCCCAGTGAGGCTTGTCAGCCGCACATGGATGAGGAAGATCGAGTGCTGTCCCGTGCCCTGGCCGAGAATGTGGTGGGGCGTATTACCGGGCAAGATGCTGAGGTGACAGCGGTGCAACACAAACCCGGGCGTCAGTCCCCGCCGCTACCCTACAATTTGTCAGCCTTGCAGATTGATGCTGCTAAACGTTTTTCGATGAGTGCACAGCAGGTACTTGATGGTTGTCAGTCCTTGTATGAAAAACACAAGCTGATTACCTACCCGCGCTCTGATAGCCGCTATTTACCTAGCGAACATCATCGGCAGGCAAAGGATGTTTTATCGGCCATTGGCCGTATGGTGGGCACATTACGAGGGGCTGTGACTGGAGCTGACCACACCTTGAAAGGTAAGGCCTGGAATGATGCCAAAGTTAATGCCCACCACGCGATTATTCCGACACTAAAAACAATGCCCCCGGGTCAGTTGAGCAGCCATGAAGCGAAACTGTATGCGTTGATAGCACGGCAGTACCTATTGCAGTTTTATCCTCACCATACGTTTACAAAGACCCGCATTAATCTCGTCATTGCTGGCGGACGTTTTAGCGCCACATCAAAATGTATTAAAGAGATGGGTTGGAAGAAGTTATTGGCAGAGGTCCATAGCAATACTGGGGGTGCGAAGACTGATACTGTGCAGGCGAAGTCAAAAACGCCGGCGCCCGAAAAACTGGAAACGGATAAGGGTAGCGACCAATATTTACCGCCTTTAGCAGTGGGTGATGTTTTGCGGTGTCTGAAAGGCGAATGTGTCGAAAAAAATACTCAGGCGCCCAGTGCCTTTACCGATGCCACGTTGTTAGCTGCAATGACCGGCATTGCGCGTTTCGTTACTGATAGTGAGGTGCGTAAAATACTGAAAGAAAGTGATGGACTGGGCACAGAAGCCACGCGAGCAGGTATTATTGAACTATTGTTTAAGCGCCATTTTTTAGCGCGTCAAGGTAAGCAGATTCACGCAACAGAAGCGGGCTGCGGGCTGATTAATAGCCTGCCGGAATCGGCGACTTTACCGGATATGACAGCAAAGTGGGAATCGCTGTTAAATGCAATTGTCGAAGAACAGGCCAGTTACGGCGATTTTATGGGTAGCTTAATACCACGTTTGCATGGTTTGATTGAAGAGAGTTTTACAAAATTGCCGATAGCACTGAAAGGTGTGAAATCTGCCCGGCCATCTTATCGGAAAAGGCCTAAAAAGGCAGCGTCTGGTAAAAAGCAACGAAAAAAACCGCTCGCATAAACGGGCGTTATTCACAGAGCGACCACTCGGGTTTCCACGCGAGTGAGCTCTCGCCCTCGCTTAAGAATACACCCTTGAATCAGCTTGTTGACCGCTTGGGCTGCGCTTTCCTGGATGTTTCTTTCTTCGTTGAATAGCTTTTGTTGCAGGCCTTGGCTTATCCGTTTTTGTATGGAGTGTTGCTCTGTCGTGCCTGTGGCATCACTATGCAATGCCGCGACGGTGAAAGCCTCGGTTGGGGTGTTTTTGATAAGTCTGTGGAAGGGAAAGGTTGTATGGTGCAAAGAAAGCGTATGGGCTTTAGTGGTTTGGTTGTCGCAGCCTCAATTGTTGCGATGTTTGTGGTGACTGACGCGTTGGATATCGGCGGCTATTCAGCATCGCAACAGGTGGACAGTCTAGCTGTTGCGCCGGGGGATAGTGAGGGGATCTGTGTCGGTTTGCGCGACGCGGCAACGGGGGTGATGCAGGCACGTCAGGCGGGCGCAGCACGGGAAACTGTTGCTGAAGTATTAGAGCCGCTCGCTGCGGATGGTGAGTTGATTTTGGCTTTAGCCTATGGGTACCCCGTTCACGAAGCGGTAGACAGTAAAGAACAGGCCGTTGTCGAGTTTGCCGAAGGAGTCCATAGCAAGTGCTTGAAAGGGGCGGCGCCGTAGCCCTGGCAGATGGTGTTGCACAGTTGCCCAAATCAAATGATCGACTGCTGATTTGCGAGATCGCCCGCTAAGAGTTGACGCAACAGAGGTGCTCTAGAATATGGTAATCAAATGTTGCCAGCATTTGTCGCAGGCGAATCAAAGGCAGGCCGATAATAGCGGTGTTGTCGTCGCTGCTAATCCTCTCGAAGAGACTAATGCCCAGACCCTCAGATTTAAAGCTACCGGCGCAATTATAGGGTTGTTCACATTTCAAATAGCTGTCGATGTCGGTATCGCTAAGTTGGCGGAATACCACCTCGGTGATCACGGTGTCGGCGATACTTTGTCCACTGACACTATCGTATACACAAAGACCTGTATAGAAGTCGACGCGCTGGCCGGATAATGTCTGTAGTTGCTTAAATGCATTGGCGTAATTGCCGGGCTTGTTGATGCTCTTTCCCCGACAAGAGGCGACTTGATCGGAGCCAATAATCAGATGCTTGTCATAGTTTTCGGCGAGGGCTAGAGTTTTATCGGTGGATAGGCGCAGGGCCAGCTGCTGGGGCTTTTCTCCGGCCAGGGCTTGCTCATCGACGTCTGGGGCTTGCCAGTCGAAAGGGATCTGCAGACGCGAAAGTAATTCGCGTCGGTAGGGAGAGGATGAGGCGAGGAGTAGTTTCATTGTCTATTGGCCGTTTTGTTGTCTATTAAGCTGTGCCATGCTGCTCACAACGGGACGTAAAAATATGCAATTTTCTTTGACAGATCAAGGCCATATCCCTAGAATTGCGCGCCTATGTCGACTGCCCCGAAAACCAGTGTAATACCTCGCCGGGTAGATGCCCTCAAGGCGTGTACGCAGGATGCAAGTTATAAGGGTATTATTATGCCGGATCAACTACCCCGCCTGTCGGCCGCTGTAGTATCGATCCAGCGTGAAGTGACGGCAAAAATAGATTTTTTTCGTGATGAAAGTGGCTATCGCGTCATGAGCGGTGAGTTTGATGCCCTGGTTTCTGTTGAGTGCCAGCGTTGTCTTTCAACCTTTGATTACGATTTGCACGCGCGAATGGACTTGTTTCTTGTTATTAGTGAGACACAGCTCGAAAGCCTGCCAAAAGAGTGTGAAGGCTGGTTGTTGGATGAGGATGGTGAGGCAGATCTCTACGAGGCAGTTGAAGAAGATCTGCTGCTAGCGCTGCCCATTGTCGCCTATCATGACAAGGCAGATTGCCAGGCTGAAGGGCATTATTCCACCGGTGATTTTACCGAGGTGGTCCCGGACAAGAAAAACCCCTTTGAGATATTGGGAAGCTTGAAGCTGGCTACTAAAACGGATGACAGCGAAGAGAAATAGTAATAGCGGCGCGAGTTAAGCGGGTTCTTTTACCTGGGTTTTCCCGCCAAATTTTAAAGTAAGTTTGCAAGAAACACGCTTGTTGTGAAACAAGCTATTAGGAGAAGAAATAATGGCCGTACAAAAAAGTCGTAAAACCCGTTCACGTCGTGGCATGCGTCGCTCACATGATGCCCTGGGTAATGGTCCAGCCCTGTCAGTTGACCCTGTAACGGGCGAAAAGCATATCCGCCACCACATGACAGCCGATGGTTTTTATCGTGGCCGTAAAGTGATGGATACGGGCAGCGACGACTAAAAGCCCTATTGAGGTCAGCTGTATGATGGCTTGGCCCGGATAGCAAAAAACTTCCTTGAGTGGGTATTAGACACCTGTTCGGGAAGTTTTTTTGTGGGCGTTATTTACAGCTGGTTTAGCGATTCATTGTGCACAGTCGAGTCGTGAATCGTTGACGAGATTTATCTTTAATAAGAAACCAATCATCTAAAGAGACCAACTTTATGCAAAATCCAAAGCTGGCATTTATTTTTCCGGGTCAGGGTTCTCAAAAAATAGGCATGCTGGCCGAGCTTGCCGAGGCTTACCCTCTGGTTGAGCAGACGTTTGCCGAGGCTTCAGACGTGCTCAGTTACGATCTCTGGTCGCTGGTACAGCAAGGGTCACAGGAAGAAATTAACCTGACTGAAACGACACAGCCGCTACTGCTGAGCGCCAGTGTGGCGATCTGGCGAGTCTGGCAGCAATTACAGGGTGCTATGCCTGTAGCTGTAGCGGGTCACAGTTTGGGCGAGTGGTCTGCGTTGGTGTGTGCCGGTGTGGTCGACTTTAGTGCGGCGGTGAATTTGGTGCGACTGCGCGGTTCTTATATGCAAACAGCGGTACCCGTAGGGCAGGGCGCGATGGCGGCAATATTAGGCCTCGATGATGGGCAAATAGCCGCGTGCTGTGAGCGGGCCAGTGAGGGTGAGGAAGTCGCCGCAGTGAATTTTAATGCCCCTGGTCAGGTGGTTATTGCCGGTGTCAGTGCCGCGGTGGAAAGAGCGATTATTTTGTGTAAAGACGCGGGTGCAAAAAGGGCGATGGCTCTGCCTGTGAGCGCCCCGTTCCATACCCTGCTGATGAAGCCGGCGGCTGAAAGACTGGCGAATGATATTGCAGCGGTGAGATTTAACGCACCGCAAATTCCTTTGGTGCACAATGTTCACGCTCAGACAGAAAGCGATCCTGAAGCGATCAAAACCTTGATGATCGAACAAATATACAGCCCTGTGCGCTGGGTTGATTGTGTCCGTGCGCTGCAAGCGCAGGGGGCTGAATTGGTGGTCGAGTGCGGTCCGGGTAAAGTCTTGTGCGGCTTGAGTAAGCGCATTGATAAGGCGCTGCAGATGCGTTCCTCTGATACGGTGTCCGACTTACAGGGCGCAGTTGCGGATGCACAGGCACAAAGTTAAGCTGCGCGAGTTGCAGTTCGAATCGATTTAGAGGAGAGAGAATAGATGAGCCTTGATGGAAAAGTAGCCCTGGTAACCGGAGCTAGTCGTGGTATTGGCGTTGCTATTGCCGACATGCTGGGTAAAGCGGGTGCTACGGTTATTGGGACCTCGACATCGGAAGGTGGTGCTGAGCAAATCAGCGCGCGTTTTGCCGAGCAGCAAATTGAGGGCAAAGGGGTCAAACTCAATGTCACCGATGGCGAAGAAGTCCTTGCCGTTATAAAGGCCATTACAGATGATTTCGGCGCGCCGACCATTCTTGTCAATAATGCGGGCATCACCAAAGATAACTTGCTGATGCGCATGAAAGAGGATGAATGGGCGGATGTAATCGATACCAATCTCAATGCTATCTATCGAATCACCAAGGCTTGTGCCAAAGGGATGACCAAAGCACGCTGGGGTCGCATTATTAACATTAGCTCCGTAGTGGGTTCAATGGGTAACGCCGGTCAGTCTAATTACGCCGCCACAAAAGCGGGTGTTGCAGGTTTCGGTCGAGCACTGGCGAAAGAATTGGGTTCACGCAATATAACGGTCAACACCGTAGCGCCAGGTTTTATCGACACTGATATGACCAAAGAGCTGCCTGAGGCCAATCGTGAAGCGATGCTGTCGAGTATTCCCCTGGCACGTCTCGGTCAGCCAGAGGAAATAGCCGCCGTTGTCGAATTTTTGGCCGGTGATGGTGGCGCCTATATCAGCGGTGAAACCATTCACGTCAATGGTGGTATGTATATGGGCTAATAGCCCCGTTAACCGGCGTGAATTGCATTTGATATAAAGCGGTTACGCCGAGTCAATTTTCAGGTAAAATGCGCGGCCTTAAGGGATGTTCCCTTGTGAAGACAGGTTTTTTTAACAGTAGTTTAAGAAAGTATCGTTATTAAATAGGAGTAATAATCGTCATGAGCAGCACTCAAGAACGTGTGATAAAAATGGTTGCAGAGCAGCTGGGCGTTAAAGAAGAAGACGTTAAGCCAGATTCTTCCTTTGTTGAAGATCTGGGTGCAGATTCTCTCGATACCGTTGAGCTTATCATGGCGCTCGAAGAAGAATTCGACACAGAGATTCCTGATGAAGAAGCCGAAAAACTGGCCAGCGTACAGGATGCGATTAGCTATATTGAAAAAAACCCCGGCTGATCTCCAACTGTCTATTGTGTCAATTGCCGCTGGGCCATGCCGGGCGGCAGTTTTAATACCCCCCCTCTTTTTTCCGATACCTCACATTGACACGCTGTCGGCTGACAGCACTTTTTCGTTATGTGTCGAGTTTAGTATCGCTATCTGATGTCAGCATCCTGTCTTGATGGCCACCACTTCCAGCTTTGTCGACGGTAAGCCTCAGGCTTCTCTATCCCTTAATGACCGTGGCTTGAACTACGGCCATGGGCTGTTTGAAACCATGCGCCTGTTTTCTGGGCAGCTACCCCTGTGGCGCTATCATTGCCAACGCCTTGTCATGGGTGCTGAGAGACTCGGTATTGCACATGACTCGTCCCGCCTGGAGCGATATTTACACCAAGCGCGGGAGGCTTTTCCCACTGATGGCATGCTTAAACTCTTATTGACGGCCGGAGTGGGTCCACGTGGTTATCGCCAGCAGATTCCGTCAGCGAGCTACGCACTACAGTATTTCCCTTTGCCTGCGGTGCCCCGTCTAAGGGCTTTGCACTTACAGCTCTGCGACTATGCGTTGCCTCACAATGCGCAGCTGGCGGGTATCAAGCATCTCAACCGACTCGACCAGGTGTTGGCTGCGGGCGAATTGAAGGAGGGTTATGAGGGTCTACTGCTAGACGTTGACAGCAATGTGGTTGAGGCCTTGAGCAGTAATATTTTTCTGTTCGATGGTCAGAACTGGCTAACCCCCGAACTGCAGCTCTGTGGAGTGGCTGGGGTGATGCGACGATTGCTGTGTGAGGAAATTATGCCCAGTCTTGGTCACCAGGTTCTCGTCAAGCCTTTGGCCCTGACGAGTCTGCTTAGTGCTAGCGAGGTTTTTGTCTGTAACGCGGTTAGAGGTATTCAGCCAGTGTGTGAACTGGAAGGGCTGGCACGTTGGACTCTTGAATTTAGTGGCTCGGAAACAGAAAAAGTCATCACGCAACTCACACAAACTTACCCCTGCTTTAGCGCACAATGCTTCGTCGTTTAGTTCTCATAAGCTTGGTGTTGTCTGCCATTGCCCTGGGCATCGCCTGGCAATGGCTGGAGCAGGGTATGAATAAAGCCTTAACGATTCCAAACGACGGTTACACGCTCACGGTGCCAGCGGGCAGTAATCTCAACCAGTTGGCTGTTCAGCTTGAAGCTGAGGGTGTACTGCCTGATGTCTGGCCGTTGAAAATTTTTACCCGCCTCAACAACCGTGGTCGTATTCGTGCTGGTGAATATGAATTTGCCGCCGGTGTGACAGTAATGGGTTTGCTCGAAAAATTAGAAAGCGGGGACATCAAATACTACCAGATTACGTTTCCCGAGGGCTTAACCCTGAATCAATGGTTACTTCTTTTGCAGGCCCGGGAAAACATTCGGCCAATGCCTGGGCTTGACGCAGCCGGGGTTGGAGCTGCGCTGGGTATCACGTCGACTAACCCTGAGGGCTGGTTTGCGCCCGATACTTACAGCTTTGCCGCCGGTGATAGCGCTTTGAGCGTCCTTCGGCGAGCTCATCAAAAAATGCAAGCGCAGTTAGCAATGCTCTGGCAGAGTCGAGCGCCAGGTCTGCCCTATGAATCACCCTACGAGGCCTTGATCATGGCTTCAATTATTGAAAAGGAAACCGGCGCAGTGGGGGAGCGGGCGGCCATTGCTGGAGTGTTTGTACGGCGTTTACGCAAAGGCATGCGCTTACAGACCGATCCAACTGTGATTTATGGTCTCGGCGAAGACTACACCGGTAATTTGCGTCGCAAGCATTTAAGTTCACCTTCGCCCTACAATACGTATCGTATTAAAGGCTTGCCGCCAACGCCGATAGCCAATCCCGGTGCGGCTGCCATTGAAGCTGCCTTGCACCCGGCTGAGGGTCAAGCGCTGTATTTTGTTGCCAAAGGCGATGGAGGGCACTATTTTTCCAATAGTTTGGCCGAACATCAACGGGCCGTTAGGCAGTATCAAATTAATCAGCGGCGTAAAGATTACCGCTCGTCACCACAATAGGGTGAGGTTCGCAGCACTAGGGTCGGAGCATGACTGAGACTATGAAAGGCAAATTCATCACCGTTGAAGGCACCGAAGGGGTCGGTAAAAGCACCAATATTCAGCGGATGACAGAGTGGCTCGATGGGCGTGGTATCTCATATATTGCCACACGCGAACCTGGAGGCACGGCCCTGGGCGAAAAAGTGCGTGACCTCTTACTGGATAAAGACAATACCGGCATGGCTGCCAGCGCTGAACTGTTATTGATGTTTGCCGCTCGGGCTCAACACCTTGAGGAAAAAATCATTCCCGCGTTAGCGGCGGGTACCTGGGTGCTGTGTGACCGTTTCACCGATGCTACCTACGCTTATCAGGGATTTGGGCGAGGTCTCAATCTCGAGCATATCGCCCGTCTCGAAACGCTGGTACAGGGCGATTTACACCCGGACTTTACGCTGATACTCGATATCGAGCCCGAATTGGGCATGTCGCGGGTACGTGCCCGTGGCGAGCTCGATCGCTTTGAAAGTGAGGCATTGGCATTTTTTGACCGGGTGCGTGCGGGCTATCGCGAGCGGGCCAGTACAAAGCCCTCACGCTATTGTCTGATCGATGCCTCGGAACCCTTGGCGGTAGTGCAGGCGCACATTGTCGAGGCCTTAAACGCCTTTGTTGGAGAGCCTTAATGACGGCGGCGGATACAGCTTTATTATCTTTGAATCAGAGTCTGCCCTGGCAGGAAGAACAGTGGCAACAGCTTTGTCGACTGCTCAACAGTAACCGTCTGCCCCACGCTATTATGCTCAGTGGCGGGGAGGATACTGGCAAGCGTCATTTTGCGGAGCGTTTTATACAGCGCCTGTTTTGCACGACTCCGGTCAACGAAATGGCCTGCGGTGAGTGTAAACAGTGTCGTTTATACCTCAGTGGAGGCCACCCGGACTTTAAGCGTATTGAACCTGAATCGGCGGGTAAAGCCATTTCTATCAATGCCATTCGAGAGCTTTCAGAATTTGCCGTCATTACCGCTCATCAGCAACACTGGAAAGTCGTTCTGCTAGCACCGGTTGAGGCGCTGACCTTGAATGCAGCCAATGCCCTTCTGAAAACACTGGAAGAACCTCGTGAGAAAACCTTATTGCTCTTAATCCACGATCAGTTGGCCACGGTGTTGCCCACTATTCGCAGTCGTTGCCGCGTGGTCAGTCAGGGTTTGCCGCCGCCTGCACTGGTACGAGAATGGTTGGCTGAACAATTAGGCGACGTCAGTGGCACCGTTGATGAGCTACTGGCCCGAGCCGGAGGCCGGCCACTGCGCGCACTGGCTTTCGCCGAGGCCAATACCCTCGACGATATCGCCCGTTTCGAGCAGGTGCTAAAACAGGTGCAGGCAGGTGAAGCGGCCCCGGTATCATCGGCGGCAGCTTTTGAAGGGCAGCCTCTGGCTCAGCTACTGGAGTGGTTGTTGGCTTATTATTCCCGTCAACTGATTCATGATGCGAAAACTGGCAGAGTTGCCGTACCCCGCCAGTTTGCCTTTTATGATTTGCTCTTAGCGACGCGTAAAAAACTGGAAAGTAAGACGAATCTGAACCCACAATTGATTCTAGAAGAACTATTTCTCAGTTTAAGTCAGTCCACTTAGTCTGTAGGAACAAGTTCTTAACGCGTCATAGCAGCCTGTGTTACTCTCAGTACTTTAACGACCTTTGTAATGATTAGCCTATGAGAGGGATTCGTAGCGGTATCCTTAATCTTTCCCTGAAAGATGCCGATGAGTTATATGCCTGTTATATGCCCTTTGTTGAAAATGGGGGGCTTTTTATTCCTTCCCGAAAACAGTTTGCCATTGGTGACGAAGTGTTCGTCCTGCTTGAGCTAATGGGCGAGGCGGATAAATTGCCGCTCACCGGAAAGGTTGTTTGGGTCACACCCAAGGGCACGTCTGGTAATCGCAAACAGGGTGTGGGTATTCAGTTTCCCGCTGAGAGTACCCAGGTAGTGCAGCGTATTGAAACCTATCTAGTTGGTCTGCTCTCTTCAGGTCGACCGACTTATACGATGTAGGGATGTGTTGCGTTTTACCCAAGTAATCGCTTATCAATTGATCTCTTATCATAAGAAAGCAGATCTATTTCAAAAAACGCCCTCTATTAAATAAACACTGCACGAGTCTGTTCGCATGGTGAAACCTTCCCTACTTGTCGATTCCCATTGCCATCTTGATCACCTCGATCTCGAACCCTACGAGGGTAGTCTCGAAAAGCTGCTCGCCGACACCGCTGCCCGTGGTGTGAATCGGGTATTAACCGTGGGTATCGACCTTGAATCCTCGCGTCAGCAGTTGGCAATGAGCGCCGAGTTGCCCGGTGTCTATGCCTCTGTTGGGGTACACCCCATGAATGCCGAAAGACATGCCCTGCCCGAGGTCGCTGAGCTGCGTGAATTGGCCCAGTCTGAGCGAGTTATTGCCATCGGTGAAACGGGTCTCGATCGCCACTATGGAGCTGAGACAATGGATTGGCAGCGTGAAAGTTTTATCCGTCATGCTGAAGTGGCCCGTACCTGCGCTAAACCCTTGATCATTCACACCCGCGATGCTCAGCAGGAAACCCTGGCGATGATTGAACAGTATGTCGACCCGACTTTTGCCGGTGTTTTGCACTGTTTTACCGAGAGTTGGGAGATGGCAGAAGCCGCGCTGGCGATGAATTTCTATCTGTCTTTCTCAGGCATCGTGACCTTTAAAAATGCCACGGCTCTGCGAGAGGTGGTGGCAAAAGTCCCACTCGATAGGCTGCTGGTGGAAACGGATTCCCCCTGGCTGGCACCGGTTCCCTACCGTGGCAAAAAGAATGAGCCGCGCTTTGTGGTTGAAGTAGCGCAATGTGTGGCTGAAATAAAAGGCGTATCTTTTGAGGCCATAGTGCAGGCCAGCAGCGATAATTTTGACCGTTTGTTTCAGCTTTAATGGCTTATTATTGTTAATTCCTCAGGCCAAAAAAACGCTCAATGGTCTCTTTCTGTGCCATCGCATCGTTGTAACCGAGTTGAATCAGCTCGCGACAAAAGCCGGGTTCGAATAAAAGATAACTCGTAGCACTGCTGCCCCCTCCTTTTTTTGTTGCACCGATGGCTCGCAAAAACACTTTCATACTTTGGGGTAATTCGTGGAAGTATTCCTGGGCAATATCATCTATGGGCGTCGTGGGGGAAATGCACAGGTGGTCAATATATTTTAAGGGGCTGGCTGCGGTTTGCTCGCCTGTGTCTAAGGTGACTTCGGCAGCACCAGCGGTCTGCGTGGTGACCAGCTTATTAATGGCTTTCAATGTTTCAAGATCACTCTCGACCGAGTCGATAAAGGCACTGTTGAGCAAATGGCCAATGATTTGTGCCACAGAAGGGGAGTGTCGAGGGGCCTCGACTGTTTGATTGTGAGAAGGGTTGTCGCTGACGCCAATGACAAAAATACGGTCTGCTCCGAGGTGTAGTGCCGGGCTGAGCGGTTTGAGCTGGCGCATGGCTCCATCACCGTAATAGCGCGTATTGATGGCCCGGGCCGGAAAAATGAGAGGTATAGCTGAGGATGCCATCAAGTGGTCGATATTCAGTCCGGTACGAATACCGTGGCGGCGACTGCGCGTCCAGCTTTCGTGATTGCCCTGAAAAAAAGCGACAGACTTACCGCTGATATAGTCCATCGCCGTCGTGCCAACCGCCATTAATTCACCGCTCAATATCGCCTCGTCAATATGGCGAAAACGTATGTAATTGGCGAGCAGTTGCTCCAGGGGAGAATTGTCGAGTAGTGCTACAGAACGGTTTTTGCCGTAGCCGCTGCGCATTAACGACAGGCTCAGGCGCAGGGTGTTTTTTAATACGCCCCAGATATCGGTGCGGTAGACATCTTCAGCATGTAAATTGCGCCAGATAGCTTCTAACCTGCGGGTACGCAAGCGAAAGGGTCCCGGGCGGCCGGCGATGGCCAGGGCGTTAATGGCGCCAGCCGAAGTGCCGCAAATAATCGGGAAGGGGTTATGGCTGGTGCGCGGTAGTAACTGCCCCAGGGCCTTCAGTACACCTACCTGATAGGCAGCGCGAGCCCCACCGCCGGATAAAACCAAAGCTGTTGTCATCGATTACCGTTTAATCCTTGTCTTAAAGTTGGCATAGAAATCTAATAAATACCCATTACCAGTCCCGCCGCCATCGACAGACCCAGTTCTCGGCATTGCTGCAGATCTTGCTCGTTGATCTCGCCCGTAGCGATCAGCGCTTCGGCGACGCGGCGCATAGGATAACCTTTGGCGATGCGTCCAATTTCACGCACTGCCCCACTGCCATCATTGCCAGCACTGATAAAAACGCCATAGGGCAGATTGATTTGATAGGGTTCGGCGGGGTAATAGGTGCGGTCAAAAAAATCTTTGAGTGCGCCACTCATCGTGCCAAAGTTTTCGGGTGTACCGAAGAGTAAAGCATCGGCGCTGAGCAAATCGTCAAGCCCTGCACTAAAAGCTGTTTTTACACTGACAGTGAGCGTTCTTTCACCCCCGTCGCTGAGGGCTTCTTCTCTGGCACCTGCCGCAACAGCTTCGGCAAGTTGCTGGGTGTTGCCGCTTTGGCTGTGATAGATAATGGTTAAGCGCTTCATCCGACAAGGCTAAGCAATCTTGGCCGGGGATGCAAAGCTGGTTACACTGTCCTTTCTTACTACATGGATGTGGTATGCAGATTTACCTGTTGGCGTTTTCCGCCGCTGTTCTCTCTTCGGCTTTTTGGCCCAGTCTGTCATGGACTAGTGTCTCGTGGTCTTGCGCACCATTTTTTCCACAGTGTTTTGTCACTGTTTGCTTGCTCGGTGCCTGGTGTCTTTATCGTCGTTGCTTCCCGTTCTTTGTGCGTGTCAGTGTTGTCTGTGTCTTCGGGGTGATGTGGGCCGCGGTATGGGGTGGTTGGATGAAAGCTCAGCAATTGCCCCTGGCCCAGGATAAGACGGACTATCTTCTCGTGGGTGTCGTGAGCGGTGTGCCCCACATAACGCCCTTGCGCACACGTTTTGTCGTAGATGTAGAAAGTGTCGAGCTTCTGGGAGACTCTCTACTAAGTAGTGAGAAAAAACCAGCTCTACAGCGGGTGATGCTCAGTTGGTATGGCGATAGTAAGGTCCGCCCGGGGGAGCGCTGGCAATTCACCGTGAGATTGCGAACCCCCCGTGGCTTTGCCAACCCCGGAGGTTTTGATTATGCCGGTTGGTTATTTCACCGGCAAATTTCCGCGACGGGCTATATTCGAGCCCAGGGTGTGAATAAAAAACGACAACAAAGCGGGCGATACGCTATTGATCAATTCCGCTGGGCTGTGCGCCAGAAAATTGAGACCCTTGATGTCAGTGCCGCCAGTAAAGGACTATTAGCAGCACTGACCATCGGTGACAAGCAGGGCCTCGACAGTGAAACCTGGATGCACATGCGTCAGACTGGCACGGTGCACTTGGCGGTTGTCTCCGGCTTGCATATCGGCATGGTTGCCGGTCTGGGTATGTTACTGGGAAATGGGTTGGGCCGTTGCCTTGCTGCTTTGGGTGCTCCTGTTAGCCGCCAGAAAATGGCGGTATTGCTGAGTGGGGCACTGGCCCTGACTTATGCGCTGTTAGCCGGTTTTTCACTGTCGACTCAGCGTGCGTTAATTATGGTCTGTGTTTTTCTGTTGGCGACTTTGCTGAAACGTAAGCTGCGGCCGGAGTTGGCCCTGCTTTGGGCTTTGGCAATTGTTGCGGCGAGCGATCCTCTGGCTGCTTTATCGTCGGGCTTTTGGCTATCTTTTATCGCTGTAGCAACTTTTCTGTTGTGGTTTACTCCTCGTCCTCGAGGAAGTTATTTACAGGATTTATTCACTGCCCAGTGGATTATTTTTTTACCCTTGGCAGGTTTGTTGTCACTTTTTCAGGGCGAGGTTTCACTGCTCAGCCCCTTGGTGAATTTACTGGCTATTCCCTGGTTGGGTATGGCAGTGGTGCCCCTCGCCTTACTCGGTATGCTGTTGTTGCCACTGTCGCCACACAGAGCGGTTGACATTTGGACCCTGGCTGCCTGGCAGTTGGATGCTTTTGATCGTGCTGCGACCTGGCTGTCGAATGATGCATCCTATTTTGTCTGGACCCTGCCGGCAGAACGAAATGTATTACTCAGTGTGTCTCTATTATTTGCCGGTGCCTTAATCCTGATGCCCAAAGGTTTGGGCCTGCGTTCTACGACGATGATACTGCTGTTGGCCGTCGCTCTGTCCGGTCAGTCGCTGTTAAAGGGGCAAGATAGCGGTGAGCTGGATGTATCACTGGATAACTCTGGTTTGACACTTGCGGTACTCGATGTTGGGCAGGGCTTGAGTGTAGTGGCTGTGAATAATGGCAGGGCAGTGGTTTACGATACCGGACCAAAATACAGCGATAGTTTCAACGCGGGCAGTGGCATTATTGCACCCTATCTGCGTCATCAGGGTGTATCGACGCTTGATGGACTTATGCTCAGCCATGGCGATGCCGATCATGTCGGTGGCACCCTGGGCTTGCTCGAACACTATAATCCGACACATCTAATGGCCGGCCAGCCTCGTGAGTTGACAGTGCCCGGTGCTGACTATTGTGTCGCGGGACAAGCATTTTTGGGCGATGGCCTGGCTGGGCAAAGCTGGAAACAGGCGGGGGTGGCGTTTGAAATTCTCTATCCCTGGCCCGAAGAAAGAGCAGCGGAATCACTCAGTGCGACAAACCAGTCGGTCAATGAACACTTAAATAAACCATCCGATAACGACAGCTCCTGCGTGTTGTTAATACGCTATCGTGGTCAAAACATCCTTTTGACC
Source organism: uncultured Gammaproteobacteria bacterium (assembly GCA_913058345.1). Classification (GTDB taxonomy): domain Bacteria; phylum Pseudomonadota; class Gammaproteobacteria; order Pseudomonadales; family Porticoccaceae; genus Reddybacter. The sequence goes on along the minus strand of CAJXQR010000004.1, from coordinate 20,571 downwards.
GGTGATATTAGCGTTGAGGTTGAAGCGCAGTTGGTAGCGCGAGGTGTGCTGCCGAAGTCGGTTGATGTGTTGGTTGCACCTCACCACGGCAGCCGCACCTCGTCGAGTCAGGCATTTGTCGACTATTTATCGCCGACCCACGTGGTGTATGCGGCAGGCTTTAATCATCACTTTGGCCACCCTGCAAAGACAGTATTTGAGCGTTATCAGCGTAGCGGTGCTCGTGCCTGGCGAACGGCAGAATCGGGTGCAATCATTTTTAAGTGGAGTAACGACGGACATGTTGATATCTACCCTTGGCGGGACAAGAGTCGACGTTATTGGCGCTAACTTAACATTGAGCTCCTGCCGCAGCGTCTTTATTTTCGTCTATCAATGACTCAATACGAGCACTGCTTGGCCATTTTGAGACAAACTGGTGTGATAGAGTAGCGCGAGTTTTTTAGGGAGATTTTTCAGTGTACGACTTGGTTGTTGCCGGTGGCTGGTTGATGCTGCCATTGATTTTATGCTCTATGGCCGTAGTGGTTATTTCTGTCGAACGCTTTATTGCCCTGCGAGAGAACACAGTGACTCCCGATAATTTATTAGCCCAGGTCTGGAGCTGGCTAAAAAATGAGGAAGTGACGGCAGAGAAATTGTTGGAGCTGCGCAACTCCTCGCCTTTGGGTCGCATTCTTGCCGCAGGATTGAGCAATTCCAGTCACGGTCGAGAAGTGATGCGCGACAGTATTGAAGAGGCCGCTGCCCAGGTGATCCATAAACTGGAGCGCTATTTATCTCCCCTTGGCACTATTGCTGCCATTACCCCGCTAATCGGTCTGCTGGGCACTGTGGTCGGTATGATTAAAGTATTCACCGCCATTATGTTGCAGGGTACGGGTAACGCCAACATTTTGGCCGGCGGTATTTCTGAGGCATTAATTACCACCGCAGCGGGCTTATCAGTGGCGATCCCCGCTGTGATTTTCCATCGCTATTTTGAGCGTCGCATCGACTCTCTGGTGATAACCATGGAAGACCAGGCCATTAAACTGGTCGATGCTTTGCATGGCGACCGCCCGGCGAGCGACGTACAAGGTACGGTAAAAGGCGCCAGCAAAGGTAAGAACCAGTGAAGTTTCGCCGCCAAAAAACAGCGGATAATACGGTTAATGTCACGCCACTGATCGATGTGGTGTTTTTGTTACTGATCTTCTTTATGGTGTCCACCACCTTTACCAAGGAAACCGAGCTCTCCATTAATCTGCCCGAGGCTGCCGGTGAGGTCACCGAGTCGGTACCCGATAGTATCGAAATCGGCATTGATGCTGAGGGACATTATTCGCTCAACGATACAGCGCTGGTGAATCAGAAAGTCCTCACTCTCATGAAAGGTCTCGATAAACTGGCCGAGGGTAATACGGACAGGCCGGTCATCATTCGCGCCGACGCTAAAGCCAGTCATCAGGCAGTGGTGACGGCTATGGACGCAGCGGGCCGTAGTGGCTTCGTGCACCTCAGTATTACGACGCAAGATCCTGAAAAGTAGTCACCACCGGGATAAGTTTCTCGACGAACCCTCCCAAGCGCACCTCCCCGTAGTAAAATAAACCCTATGAAAACTGAAAAAGCCGCAGCCGGGCCATCGGGCTTACAGGTTTACCTGCGCATACTTGCCTATTTAAAAAAATACTGGCGAGTTTTTATCGTCAGCATCCTCGGATTATGGGTCTTTAGTTCAGTGCAAATCGCCTTTATTGATCTACTCGGCTACATGATTAATGTGCTCACGGTCGTTACCGGTGATGGCGATATTCCCACCGATATTAATATGATGAAAGTGGATGCTGGGTTGACCTCGAAGTTCGCCGAGTGGTTGATGGCCGACGGCCCTGTGCTCGAACAAAGTCGCCTCGTGTTACCCACCATGATGATGGGGCTTGCAGCGGTAAGGGGATTGGCTTTTTTCGTGGGCAACTACGGCATGGCCTACGTGTCGCAGTCGGTGGTGCATGACATACGCACTGAGGTCTTCGACAAATACACACGTATGCCCAATGCCTATTTTGATGGTCAGATGGCCGGGCACATGGTGGCGCAGTTAACCTTTCATGTAAATCAGGTCATGACGGCCAGCACCAAGGCCATTAAAGTGGTGGTGCGCGAAGGCTTTTTAGTCATTGGTTTGCTGGTTTATCTGATCTACTTAAACTGGCGCTTAGCCCTGGTGTTTTTGATAGTCATGCCGATCATTGCCACTATCGTTGGCATTGTTAGCAAACGTTTTCGTGTGATTAGCAAGCGCATTCAAACGGCGGTGGGCGATGTGACCCACGTTGCCCAGGAAGCCGTCAACGGTTATCGCGAGATGCATCTCTATGGGGGTGAAGTCTACGAAAACCAGCGCATGAGTAAGGCCAGCCAGCGTAATCGACGGCAAAATCTCAAGTTGGCGATTGCCGAGGGCTTAAGTACACCCGTGGTGCAAATCCTGCTATCGGCTGCGTTAAGTTTGCTGATCTGGACGGCCTTGAGACCTGATATTCTCAGCTCTATGTCGACGGGCGGTTTTATCAAGTTTTTATTTACCGCCTCCTTGCTGGCTAAGCCCGTACGCCAGTTGACGCAAATAAATAGTCTGATACAACAGGGTATTACTGCGGCCACAACCTTGTTTGAAACCATTGATGGTGATGAAGAGGTCGACCGGGGCCAGCTTGAAAAAGACCGGGTCGATGGTGAGTTCAGTTTTGAAAATGTTGATTTTCGCTACAATGAGGGTGACGAGCCGGTTTTGCGAGGGATTAATTTTACCGTTAGACCGGGTGAGGCCATCGCCCTGGTGGGTTCTTCAGGCAGCGGTAAAACCTCTCTGGTTAACCTGATTCCACGTTTTTACAACTACCAGAGCGGACGCATTAGCCTCGATGGCCATGATGTTAACGATTACACCTTAAGCAACCTGCGTAAGCATATCGCCCTGGTTAGTCAGCAGGTCACCTTGTTTAACGACACCATTTACAACAATATTGCCTACGGTGAATTGTCCAATCACAGTGCTGAGGCGGTACGAGAAGCTGCCAGCAAGGCCTATGCTCTCGACTTTATTGAAGCGTTACCCGACGGCTTTGAAACCATGATTGGCGATGACGGGGTGATGTTGTCGGGTGGGCAACGCCAGCGTTTGGCCATTGCTCGCGCCCTGCTGAAAGATGCGCCGATATTGATTCTCGATGAGGCCACCTCGGCTCTCGACACCGAATCCGAACGGGCCATACAGGCGGCCCTTGAAGTAGCAATGGAGGGACGCACCACGTTTGTGATTGCTCACCGCTTGAGTACCGTCGAAAATGCCGACCGCATTATGGTACTCGAGAAAGGCCAGATCATCGAATCAGGCTCCCATGCTGACCTGTTGGCGGCGCAGGGTCGCTATGCCTCGTTGTATCAGCAGCAGTTTAGCGAGGATGCGGCTTAGCGGGTATGAGCGCCCTCGAACGCGCTTGGTATAAACCCCGCAGCTGGGCTCTCGCTTTGCTGCCCCTGTCCTATCTGTTCCGGGCAGTGGCGGCGCGGCGCAGGGCTTATCTGCAACATCGTTTTCAGGCAAAACCGTTTGCCGTACCGGTGGTGGTTGTCGGCAATATCGCGGTCGGTGGCACCGGCAAAACCCCCTTGATTATTCGCCTGGTTCACAGCCTGCAGGCGGAAGGTCTTCGTCCAGGCATTGTCAGTCGTGGTTACGGTGGACAGCCGTCGAAACAGCCCCGCCAGGTCAGCGCTGATAGCGCAGCACAAGAATTTGGTGACGAACCCGTGTTGATCGCTCGCGAAACCAATTGCCCGGTTGTTGTCGATAGTGACAGAGTTGCTGCGGTCGAATTTTTACTCGATGAGTTTGCTGTCGATGTGGTGCTCAGCGACGATGGCCTGCAGCACTATCGCATGCACCGCGACCTCGAAATAGCCGTGCTCGATGCGCGCCGTGGTCTGGGCAATGGCCAGTGTTTACCGGCAGGGCCACTGCGCGAACCCCCCGCACGTTTGGCGGATGTCGACTTTATTGTGTGTAATGGCGTCGTTGAATCTGGCAGTACTTTTTTGCCAGGGGCTGCTTCGGCAAACATTATCAACATGAGCCTACAGCCCACATTCTTTCGCCATTTACGCAGCGGCCAGCGAGTGCCTGCAAATAACTGGACCGGCCCGCGCAGCGTTCATGCGGTGGCTGGTATTGGCAATCCCGAACGTTTTAGCACAACACTGTCAGTACTTGGGCTGGAGCCTCAACTCCATAGCTTTGCCGATCACCATTCGTTTACGCCAACCGATCTCGAATTCGCTGATGACCTGCCACTTGTCATGACCTCGAAAGACGCCGTGAAATGCGAAGCTTTCGCCCCAGACAATGCCTGGGTGCTAGAAGTCGCCGCCGACCTTGACCCCTCATTGGCGCAGGCTATTAAAGGGCTGTTGGTTTAAATGGATTGCTTTAAACTGAGCGCTTTATTTATGCCCGACTTGGTGCAACCATCATGAAATACACCGTCATCATTCCCGCCCGCTACGCCTCCACACGTCTACCCGGCAAGCCCTTGCGCGATATTGCTGGTAGCACCATGATTCAGCGGGTTTATCAGCAGGCTCAGTTAAGCAGTGCAAGTCGCGTCATCGTCGCTACGGACGACCCGCGCATCGTCCATGCGGTTGACAGCTTTGGTGGCGAAGTGGTGATGACGTCGCCCGACCACGTCTCCGGCACTGATCGCCTGGAAGAGGTCGCTCGCCAGTGCGGTCTGGCTGAGGATGACATCGTCGTCAATGTGCAGGGTGATGAACCCTTGATTCCGCCCCAGGTCATTGATCAAGTCGCCGCTAATTTGGCGGCAAATACTGAAGCTGGTGTGGCAACCCTGAGCGAGCCGATTACCGAAGTGGAGGTTTTTGTTAATCCCAATGTGGTCAAAGTCGTTAGTGCCCACGACGGTAGAGCTTTATATTTTAGCCGTGCCCCCATTCCCTGGCCTCGCGATCAATTTGGCGAAACGCCTGTCGCTCTGCCTGTCAGTGGCGACCGCGCAGGGGGCAGTTATTTTCAGCGTCACATTGGTATTTACGCCTATCGGGTCGCCCTGTTACACCGTTTTGTTAGTTGGCCAGTGGCCCCCCTGGAATCGCTAGAGAGCCTCGAACAACTGCGTTTTATGTACCAGGGTATTAAAATTCACGTTGCCCCGGCTTGCCGTGACGTACCCGGCGGCGTTGACACCGAAGAGGATTTACAGTTTGTGATTCAACATATTAAAAAGGCGGATGTCTGAGATGGCGAATACTGACGTAGCGGTTTTGTTTGTTTGCCTGGGAAACATTTGTCGTTCGCCGACCGCTCACGGAGTGTTTGCAAAACGGGTGACTGAACAGGGCTTGGCTAACCAAATACATATTGACTCCGCAGGTACCGGTGACTGGCATCTGGGTGAGCAGCCAGACCCACGGACGCTTTTAGCCGCGCAGCAGCGGGGTTATGACTTGAGTCATTTGCGGGCACGGCAGGTAAAAACTACGGATTTTGATCGGTTTGATTATATTCTGGCGATGGATAGAAAAAACCTGGCGAATTTACAGCAACTGCAGCCGCCTCATTTCACAGGCCATTTACGCTTGTTTCTACCCTTTGGGCAGAGCGCGATGGATGAGGTGCCCGACCCCTATGCTGGAGGTACGGAAGGTTTTGAACAAGTACTGGACATGGTGGAGCAAGCGGCAGAGGGCTTATTGGCGCACTTGCGAGATGGCCCCTTAAACGAATCTCCACCGAGCCAATGATTTGAATATAAAGGCCAATGTCAGTCTTCATGCGCTAAATACCCTGGCGCTTCCGGGACAGGCAGAGTTTTTCAGCCGGGTGCATAACAATGACGAGTTAGCCGAAGCGCTAGCTTACGCCCAAGCCCATAAACTCAAGGTTACGGTACTGGGCGGTGGTAGCAATGTGATCCTCGCTAGCAATATATCAGGGCTGGTTATTCAGGTGGCGACTCGTGGGATCGAGCGTTGTGAGCAAGGTGACCATAGTAAAACGCTGCATTGGACGGCGGCAGCCGGTGAAAATTGGCATCAGTTTGTGCAACACACCCTGGCTGAAAAAAGTTACGGCCTTGAAAACCTGTCATTAATTCCCGGCCTTGTCGGTGCCGCGCCGATACAAAATATCGGCGCTTATGGGCTGGAGATTAGCGATCGCTTTGTCAGTTTGCAGGCGCTTGAAATAAGCACGGGTAAAACTGTGCGCTTTAGTAAAAGTGACTGCCAGTTTGGCTATCGTGAAAGTGTTTTTAAGCAGGCTGCGGCGGGGCAATTTGTCGTCACTTCAGTAACGCTGGCTTTAAGCGAGCAGCCCAATGTCGACATTTCTTATCCGGCCCTGGCGGCGGCACTGTCTACGACATCAGATATTCGTCAATCCAGTGTCCCCGAGGGGGCGCTAAGCTTGGGTTCGGCTCAAATTAGCCCCCAGCAAGTTAGTGAGGCGGTGTGCCGTATTCGCGAGCAAAAGTTGCCCGACCCCACCTTGCAACCCAATGCGGGCAGTTTCTTTAAAAATCCGGTTATCAGCAAAGATCGTTGGCAGCAATTGCGGGGAAAATACCCCGAACTGCCCGGTTATCCCCAGCTTGATGGTGGGGTCAAGCTGCCTGCCGCCTGGTTAATAGATCAAGCGGGCTGGAAGGGTGCGGCGGGGCAGGGTTGCAGTGTCCATCGCGAGCATGCTCTGGTGCTGGTTAACAATGGCGGATGCAGTGGGCGGCAGTTACTGCAGTTGGCCGAGGATATTATTGTGGATATTGAACGGCGCTTTGGTATTCTTTTGGCCATTGAGCCGCAGGTTTTGGGCTTGCGAGGATCGCTATAAGCTCTACAAATAGGAATTAAGCCAGTGAGTGAAGCATTGCATAAAGTGATTGTTGTCGATGACCATGATCTTGTTCGCATGGGCATCTGCGGTTTAATTGACGACATCGACGGTGTCGTCGTTGTCGGCGAGTGCGCCAGTGGTGAAGAGGCTCTGGGCATGGTGCGTGAATTGCGCCCCGACATTGTCTTTATGGATATTCGCATGCCCGGCATGGGAGGGCTTGAAGCGACAGATCGTTTGCTGGCCTCTCACCCCGATCTTAAAGTGATTGTGATTAGCGCTTTTAATGATGAGATTTATCCTACCCAGTTATTGAAAGCCGGTGCCGTAGGCTATATCACCAAGAATGCCGAGCACGACGAAATACGTCAGGCGGTACACAAGGTGCTTGTCGGTGAGGTCTATGTGAGTGCAGCCATCGCCCAGCAATTGGTGATTAATGGCCTGTCCTCCGGGCAGGAAGCGTCGCCTTTTGCACGTTTGTCAAAGCGAGAATTACAGATCACACAAATGATTTGTAGTGGCCATCGGCCCAATAAAATAGCCGCCGTACTCAACGTCAGCCCCAAGACCATTAATACGCATAAATATCGAGTATTTGAAAAGCTCAATGTGCACAACGATGTTGAACTCACGCTAATCGCTGTAAAATACCGACTGGTCGACCCGGATGAAATTATTTAAACGTCCTCGTTTTATTGGTTAGTGCTATGTCTTTTGATGCCGCTACTTTTCTGAAAAGCCTGACCTCTCGCCCCGGTGTTTACCAAATGCTGGGTGAAGACGACGCTGTCTTATACGTAGGTAAAGCCAAAAATTTGCACAAGCGCGTGGGCAGTTATTTTCGCAAAACGGGCTTGGCGCCAAAAACCCACGCACTGGTTAAGCGCATCGTTAATGTTGAGGTAACGGTGACTGAGACCGAGCTTGAAGCTTTATTGCTCGAGCAAAATCTGATCAAGCAATACAAACCGCCCTACAACATACTGCTGCGCGACGATAAATCTTACCCCTATATTTTTCTGTCGAGTCATGATGAGTTTCCACGGCTCTCCTTTCATCGGGGCGCCAAGCGCCGCAAGGGCACTTATTTTGGACCCTTTCCCGGCGTGCAGGCGGTGCGCGAAAGCATGAGCTTTTTGCAAAAGACCTTTCGCGTGCGCCAGTGTCAGGACAGTTTCTTTAAAAACCGCTCTCGACCTTGTCTGCAATACCAAATCAAACGCTGCAATGCGCCCTGTGTGGGCTTGATTGAAAAAGACGACTACCAGCGCGACGTACGCCATACGCAGATGTTCCTCAGTGGTGAGAACCCCTCGTTAATGAAAGAGTTGGAACAGGCTATGGATAAGGCCAGTAGTGAGTTAGCGTTTGAAGACGCGGCCACTTACCGCGACCAGATTGCCGCCATGCGCCAGGTGCAGGCCGAGCAGGTGATTGAGTCGGGCAATGGCAATGTCGATGTGCTCGGTTTTGCCATGGAAGGTAGCGATGCTTGCATTCACGCCCTTTATATTCGCCATGGCCGCATACTCGGTAGCCGCAGCTTTTACCCGCGCAGCCCGCTGGCTATAACAGGCAGCGAGCTGCTCAGTGAATTCATTCCGCAACATTATTTAAAGGCCAATTTAGCCGCCGAGATTCCCAGGGAAATTGCCCTTGGCGCCAGCCTTGAAGAGCAGGCCGTACTTGAGCAAGCGTTGAAAACAGCAGCCGGGCGCAAGGTCTCGATTAATACGGCCAGCCGGGGCACACGGCGCAAGTGGATAGAACTGGCAACGCGCACTGCCGAGCAAAATCTCACTAGCAAGCTAGCGGCGGCTTCAAATACGTATCAGCGCTATGTCAAACTGCAAAGCACCCTGGGACTGGACGAGTTGCCCGAACGGCTGGAATGCTTCGATATTAGTCACAGCAGTGGTGAAGCCACCGTCGCCTCGTGTGTTGTGTTCAACCAGGAAGGACCGCTGAAATCAGATTACCGCCGTTTTAATATTGAAAATATTACTCCTGGCGATGATTATGCCGCCATGGAGCAAGCCCTGCGACGGCGCTATAAACGTCTACAGGACGGCGAGGGCAGCTTGCCTGACATTCTCTTTATCGACGGCGGCAAGGGTCAACTGCGTATTGCCGAAGAGGTACTCGGCGAACTCGGTGTGGTGGGCGTAACACTGGTGGGTATCGCGAAAGGGTCGAGCCGTAAGCCCGGCCTCGAAACCCTGCTGCTGACCACCGACAATGGTGAACGAGAAATTCTGCCCGAGCCCAGCGGCCTGTTATTAATCCAGCAAATTCGCGATGAAGCTCATCGTTTTGCCATAACGGGGCATCGTCAGCGACGGGACAAAAAACGCCATAGCTCGCGCCTTGAAGGCATTGCCGGTGTTGGACCAAAACGACGGCGTGAGTTGCTACGATTTTTCGGCGGTGTCGCGGCAGTGGAGAAAGCCAGCGTTGCCGACCTGATGCGCGTACCCTCAATCAACCGAAAAGTAGCCGAAACCATTTACAGCACCCTTCACAACGGGTAACTTGCTAGCGACTTTTTAAGCACGGATTTTCATGTTCAATTTACCCAATATACTCACTCTACTGCGGGTGGCACTCATTCCCTTGCTGGTCGTGGTTTTTTATCTGCCCTGGCAATGGAGCTATATCGCCAGTGGCGCTATTTTTGGCATCGCCGCCCTAACAGACCTGCTCGATGGCTATCTGGCCCGAAAACTTAATCAGGAAACGCCTTTTGGCGCCTTTCTCGACCCCGTGGCTGACAAACTTATCGTGGCGGTTGCGCTCATCGTTTTGCTCGAACGCAATCCTTCCCTGGCTTTCGCCATACCCGTTATCATCATTATCAGCCGCGAGATCGTCATCTCCGCCCTGCGTGAATGGATGGCTGAAATCGGCGACCGCACCAGCGTCGCGGTGTCGAATATCGGCAAGATCAAAACCACCCTGCAAATGATCGCCATTATCGTATTGTTGGCCTTTAATCCCGCGCAGTTTGGTTTTCTGGGTGGGCTCGGGTACGTACTTTTATATGCCGCCGCGCTACTAACCTTGTGGTCGATGCTGCTCTATCTGAAAATTGCTGCGCCGCAATTGTTGCAGGGTTCCCAGGCCAAACCTGAAAAACCGGATTAAGGCGCTATCAACCCTGTTCATTATTGAAATGCTCGGGTACAATTCCGCCTCTTTTGAGGCTGGATGGCAGAGTGGTCATGCAGCGGACTGCAACTCCGTGTACGCCGGTTCGATTCCGACTCCAGCCTCCATTATTTGTACAGCACACTTGCCAGTGCTGTAAGCTAAAGCAATAAAATCAGTGCGCGATGCGCAAACAGTTTAGAACACTCCGCAGTACTGCCCGGATGGTGAAATTGGTAGACACACAAGACTTAAAATCTTGCGGCTTCACGGCCGTGCCGGTTCGATTCCGGCTCCGGGCACCAATAAAATCAATAAGTTACGATAGAAAGTCTCCTGATAAGTGTTTGTTGTCACATGGTGTTTTTTCAATGTAGGCGTTGTGTAGGCGCTTGAAGTATGAGGCTTGTAGCGGATAGGTATATCACTGGCAGTGTTGAGGTCAACGGTTCGATCCCGCTAGGATCCACCAAAAAACATTGTTAAATCAATGACTTGAAAGCCCGCTTAATCGCGGGCTTTTTTGTGCTTGTAGTGTTAAGTCCATATTAAGTCCTAAAAAATTATAGTTTGTTGGTATTGGTCGTCTAACTTACTGATCATGTTTGGCTAACTTTAAACGTGATGTCTAGGTATTTATTCCCCTCCCCCCTACGCTTTAAAGGTTATTGAGGGTACGATCTTTCACCTGTAAGCGACGGTTGGTATATTAAGTGGTAGCAACGGGACGCTTTGGAAGCCTTATAGCCAGGGCAGAGTAATTGATAAATCAGTGGAGGATTAGATGGAAGCTATATCTGGAGCAATACTGTCGAGTTTTTTATATGACATGCTCAAACACCGAGTCTCTTTAAGCGCCAAACATATCAAAGAAAATCTACAGGGCTGGTTAATCGATGATTCTGTTGCTAGGAGTATTGAAAGGGAGCTTTCCAAGCTTCAGCTAACTGATGAAATGAGTGAGGTGGCAATAGCCAGGAAGTTAGCGATCTCAGATGAGCTAACAGCACTTTTGAAATCAGTACAGCCATCTATACAGAATACACAGATTCACACCGGAGCTGGAGACAATGTGGCAGGTAATAAAATCACCAATAACTGATGAACCGGGATAATAATAACTCCAGTACTACATCTCAAACGCACAGAGGGCCTGGCGATAACGTAGCGGGTGACAAGTATGTCCTTCAGGCCATATCGCCTGTAGAGCTCCACACCCCTATTCAAAATATACTAACTAGCCTTCGCCATCGTGTGCCTCTTCAAGCAAGGGAGCAGCTTGGCACCCTTAAATTAACCGCAAATTTAAATGCGGATGCGATTGCTGCACTCAAAATAGCAGCTTTGTTACTCGAATTGGCTGACGACGCTTCTCCTGCTGGCGCTTACCAAGAGCTGGCGTCTTGCCTAAAGGCCACTGGTGATGAATTGTGCAAAGATTTGGCCGTATCCGCTCAAATTCGTCTTGACGTTAAAAACGGTCATAAAGCTGATGCCCGTCAGCGATACAGTGACCTTGAAGCACCTGGGGAATACACTTGTGAAGCATATTTTGAATGTGTGGCTGATTTTGATGAGCTAGAGGCCGCATTCGAAGAACAAAAGCTTCGGTTTTCTGATATTGAACTTTGCGGTTTAGTCCGAGGGGAATTGAGAGTTGATAATGCTAAACATGCACTAGTCGTCGCAGAATATTTGAACTCTACTTTCTCATCGTTCAACAGTCGTGTCCTTGTAGCGCTTTCTGAAATTACTTTACTCGATGCCGAGATTAATCGTAAGCATTACTGGTGTATAACCGCTAGTTTGAGGGAGGAATTACTTTGCTTATGCGAGCGCTTTGTTAATCTTTTGAGCGTATGTAAGGGTAAGGATCGGAGGGTTGTCAAAGAGTCTGTAGTGCTCCTCCAGTTTGTTCATGGTGATATTGAGCACCTTTCAGCTGCTTGTTGGTCTTACATTCATGAAATTGAGGCATTGTTACCAGATGCTGCAGAGCAAATTCGCCATGTGTATGAGCAGCACCCACAAAGGCAGGATGGTGTTTTATACAAATTGGAAAGAGCTCAGAAGGACGCATCCTTCCGTAAGAATATCGTTGATAAAATCACAGATTCAACCGATATTACGACTGAAGACTACACACTATTAAGCAATGTCGGTGATAAGGCTAGTATAAGGGAATGGATAGCCAGTGGCGGCAAGATATCAACTGCAGATGATTTTGAGGCTGACTATATTGCACTTGATTTAGCGGCGACAGTTTGCAATGAAGATCCTCGTTCTGTTGAAGAGCTGAGGCAGCAGGCCAGTCAATTCATTAGCGACCATAAGGCAAGGCTCCCAAATTTATATCCTCCGTCATTACTCGACCTGGTGGATAAGCTATTTGTACTAGGGTTGTCATCGATAGTTTGTGAGCTGTTAAAGCCCCTTATAGCCGATCACGATATATGGCTCTCACCAATGGTTCACTGCTATCTAAATGCCTTGCTCGATAGCCGGCAAATGATGACCCTTAACTTGACATTAGCCGAGATTGATCAAAGTAGCTGGAGCGCAGCAGTTTGGCAAATTAAGGCCAGACAATTAGATTGTCAACATGACAATCCCGGCGCCATTGAGTCGATTGAAGAAGCTATCCGTATCAATCCCACCGAAATATATAGCTGGTATCTACTTATCTACCTCAAAAAAAAATCTACTAATACTTTATATATAAAAGAGGCATTTGATCGGGTGCCCGATGACGTTTTCTCCAAGTCAACAGAATGGGGTTATACATTATTAGCCGAGATGGTAGTTGGTGGGAGTTTTACAAGGGCGGAATCAATACTCATCAGATGGTTTATTGCAGACCCGGAGGCAAGTTCAGTACCTTTTACAAATGTATACCTTAATTCACTAACGGCAGAAAGCGTGCCTGAGTATGATTTGTCGAGCTCAATGGGAGATTGTTTAGGTGGTGTGCGCTATTTATCGGATGGTAATGAGGTAGTTAAATTACTCGTTTCTGATGCCGTGGGGGGGCATCATGCTTTATTGGCTGCCTCATCGCCTTTAGGGATCCTACTCTCTGAAATGGTTGTCGGTGAAACAAACCTTCATAATATGTCCGATATTAAGTTGTTGGAACGCCTGCCTCCATACATAGCTGCGTTTAGGATAGCGTCAGCTTTAAGGCAAGCTATCAACGATGGGACAGACAGTTTTCACTCTTTTTCATTACCAGATGATCCTGTTGAGATGTTTGACAGCTTACAGAAAAAGATTATTGCTTCTAATGGCGGCAAGGATAAAGTGAACGCTATGCCTGATATCCCCTTGTTTATGAAGGGATTTCGACAAGGTAGGTTATCTCCAGTAAAGGCGGCTTTCGTTCTTCTTGCTGATAAATTGGCGGTAAAATCACCACTGCCTGATTTTGGTGAGACCAGCCCCGCTCAGGTAGTCTTGGATGTTTATTCCGTTGCGTATTTCGCACTTACTGGTTTATCACACGGATTATTGGATTCGCCAATAAAGACTGTACTTACGACAGAGACAAAGCACTATTTGAATGAATGGCTTCGTGATTTAAATCGGGAGGACTATTTTTCTGTTGGGGTGCATCCGGGTGGAGGGCTATGGCGAAGGACTTCTGATGATGTGCAGCGGGAGACTGCTGCGGTGCAAGCAGCTGTAAATCTATTCATCGATAGGTCAGAGGTGGTTACGCCAAATCTTGTTGATTTACCTCCAGATATCCTGCAAGTCGAAAACTTTATCGATTTATCTGTCCTATCCAGTTTAAGGTTATCAATCACCAATGATATCCCATGGCTGTGTATTGATTTGAAATTTGCTCAGCTTTCTAAAACATCGGGTTACAAGATAGTTAATGCTAATCAATTAATTACCCTTTTAGGGAAGGGGGTTCCGCTCAATGAAAAGTGCCAGGGTCTTTATTTACATGTGACAGCTGGTTTGCCTTATCCAGTTACATTTGATGACATGATCCAGTTGAGCAAATCTAAAGAAACCCATGATCAATATTTTTTGGCTGAATTGTTGAGAATGTACCCGAATGCTTTTTCTGATACGGATTCTGCAGTCCATTTTTTACACCGAACCCTAGGGTTAGTTTTGATAAATTCCTATCAAGATGGTGAAAGGCTGAATGAGTTGGTGAGTGCTAATCCAAAAAGTAACGGGTACGTTGAGCGAATATTCAATGCCTGTTGTTATGCTTCAATGCAATGTAAAGATGGCCGTGAGGCTGAGCGTAAGTTGGCAATGTTACTTGCTGAATTATTTGAGACGTTCCAGAGGGTAGAGTCTATGACTAAGTTGATACAGCATATGGCATCTTGCTTTGTTGTGGGACATTTTATGTCTTTATCCGCGATCAATAGCCATCTAGAAGAATTCTTTAAAATGAAGGCTGGGCTCATCTAGCAAAACGGCTCCTTTCTTTAAATGATCACTTATGCTTCACCTAAATTGAACGATGTGTACTCGAAACAATTAAGGAATTTAAGAGAAATGGTTTTTATCGCCGGTGATTACTTGCCGTCACCCGTTGCTATTTTAAGTACACCGTACAGTTATTGACAGAACTCCAAGGGGGCGGGTTCGGGTGGCCCGGTGTGTAAATAACCTGTAGTGGGTACGGATAATGATGCTTTAGGTGCCATGGAAACCGTCCAGATACGCAGACGTGTTTTGACGTCATGGCCATGGATCGACAATAAGCCGGTTAGGCGGGCGACGTCTTCGCCGTATCCACCTGCTTCGGGCTCAATGAAGTACTTCGCTCGTAAAGGCCGTTCTGAGCGCTTGCAAATGCCACCACCCATTAATTCAATATATTGCGCCCAGTCGCCCTCATCGGCTGCGGTGTGTATTGCTAATAAGCGGTGTTCCTCAATGCCTAGAGTTTCGGGAAGCTGATTGCTTATATCCTCTGTCCGGCGTAACTCGCGCCAGGGCGTAACAGGTGGCCCGCCTATTTGCTGAAATTGACGTATCCCCCAGATACTGGCCCAGGCACCCGCTCGGATAGCGGACAAAGGCGCGGCTTTACCCGTTTCGTTATCGGTATCGACCTTATAGCCATCCACATTCTTTGAGATATATTTGGCAACATACCCGGTGGCACTGCCTTTCTCCGGGTCTATTCGTACGGCTTCAAAGCGGTGCTTTTGTGCGCCTGGCTCATCGCCATCTTCTGCTAAGGCGTAGGTGCGCATAATCTTCAAGAGGGTTGATTGGTGCTCTTTGGCAACGAATAACAGCAAGTGCCAATGGGGTGTGCCGTCGTGGTGTGGCTCTGCCACCCTGAAACCAAAATACTCTACACCTTGGCGGCCAAGTTCTGCTCGGGCGCGTTGCCAGGTTTTATTTAAATACTGTTGTGCATCGGCGGGGGTAGCGCCATTAAATTTGGGGTTTAGTTTGGAATGACCGCCCGCGCCGCTAATAGGGTGATATTTAGAAGGTGTTGTCAGTGTTAAAAACCAGGGCGTCCAGGCGCGGGCGTCATTTTCTGCCCAGGTCTCAAAGCCGCGAAGGCGTACCATAAGCTCGGTTCGACGAATGGCGGGATTGGAAATGCCCAGGTCTGCTAGCTCAGCTAGTGTGTATTGCTGGCCAAGATCATTGGTGGCAACCAGCTTTTCTAATAATTTGCGGTTTGAGTTTTGTCGATAGAAATAACGCCTTAGCGAGAACTCGGAAATATAGGCGGCCTTGTTGCGTTGCACCATGCCCAATTCTCGGCAAATGGCTTCCAGTGCCCTGGAGGCTTTATTGCGGAGCTGACGGGCTAACCAACGGGGGTCTTCGATGCGAGTGACTGCTGCCATGACTTTTTGAAGATTGTAATCACCTTCCCTGTAACGATCCTTCAAGGGAAAGGCTATACCGATTCGCTCAAACAGCGTTTTAATCGTCAGCACTGCGGTTTTTGAATCAAGACGACGAGCCGCATCTCGTGTATCGAGCGCTATAAGGCGGGTTTTGGCAATGGCGTAATCTTTTATTTCTGCATCATCGGCGTCGATAAATAACCCGGTGTTACCGAGTTTCATCCGCTCATAAATCTGGTTAAGCCAAAGGTTGGCTTCCACATATCCTTTAGCCTCGAAAATAGTAAACCAGTGGTTCCAAAGTGGTTTGGAAAACCACCGAGCCCGGTTGATGCGTGTTTTACGCCATTTTAGGCTTTCTTCGGGTTCGCCCGGCGCTAAAAAGGTGAAAACGCTGGGTAGTGAGTCACTATGATTCACGGAGAAGGCGCGGGCTAACAACCACACCACAACCGGTACAGAACCGGAATAATTGGGTTCTTCCAGCGGGTGTGCGATCGGTAAATGAATCTAAAGCCCCACCACACTCATGGCAGCCAATTGTGGGTTTTGCCCTTATAAGAGCTTTTTCCATGAGGAGTTTGTATTCAATACACTTTTTAGAGCTCGTTATTTCCGGGGAAGCTTCTGGGATTGTCCTTGGTTTTTCCCGGGCGACCTCGATTCGCGGCCTGGAAGATTCTGGGTTGGCCTTTAAGGGCTGGTTAGCCTGTTCATTGGAAGGTTGCTGATAACCTAGAGCTTCAAACGGGTCGTCCTTTTCGTAGGCATCGCTCATCAGGCGGTATCCTCCGAGGTGGAATACCGGATTTGTTGCTGGATGAAATTATCAAGGTCTTCCTGTCGATACCGGATCGACCGGGTGCCCAGCTTGACGAACTGAATTCGAGCGCCTGCCCAGCGGTCTCGCTCCAGAAAGGCGGCACTAACGCCCAGATAATTTGCGGCTTGTTTTGTGTTAAGTAGTACAGCTTGCATTGGCTATCTCCTGTGATTTAGAACAGGGCATAGCTTGCTTTAAAGGGTGTTCTGAGAAATAGACCGGGCGCGTGCGTTCGTACTACGAGCGCATGTGCTCGTAGTTATTGGTTTTTTAGATATTTTCTGAGTGCTTCTGTGAGTTGGCGCTCGGCGTGCTTTTCACTGGTGTATAGCCTTTTATCACTGTTGTTAAGTTTTCGGTAAAATCGCCTAGCGGATTCAGCTTTGCTCCAAACCTGACTGTTTTCCGTATAGTAGGCAAAAAATCTTTTATGCAATTCAGTGTGTCCTGCATTGGATTTTTTAGCCGCTTTCCGTTTTGCCTGATTGTTCTTAATATTTTCCAGTTCTGAATCAAAATAGAGCAGTTGCTCATGCATAAGTCTTACATGCTCTGACCAAGTATCAAGTCGGCGCATTACATCTTCATTTGAGGTTCCGTCGCTTTTCATTTTCTTTTCAGTAGCAGACATCATTATTATTAGAGCGAAAATGGCAGCGGCATAAAAAGCTTTTGGTGAGCAATCGGTTGACAGGTATGCGTCAAGTTTTCGGATAGGGTGGTCATCGGGTATTAATGTATTCACAAAGCCGAGTAATTCTTCCGCTTTAGTTGGGTTCTTAAATAATTGAGACATAGGCTGAATAACTGATGTGAAAGTGTCTATTTCATTTTTTTTTAAAGGATAAGCATCGAGTTTAAGGAGTTCACAAAAGGCAAGAGTGTTACTGAAAAACTCTTCCTTCGTTCCTTCGCCCAGGCTGTTTTTGGAAAGGTATAGTGCTTTTGTACAAAGTGATTTACAGTAATTTGGTAGAACGACACCTAGCTGTTCAAGCTCCTCTTCAGTAAAGTTACCCATTTTCAAATTGTCCTTTGATGTAGTCTGTTATTTGCTGCATAGGTCTACGTAAGCGCTCCATGTTAGGAACAATATACCCGGCGGTTACATCATTTGAAAATTTGTGATTGAGCAGGCGTTTGAGGGCATAGGCTGGGATGTCGAGGCTTTCTGCGATGGTGATAAAGGTGCGCCGTAAATCATGGAGCGTAAACTCAATATCCGTCCGCTCGGTTATACGGGCTAGGGCAGTTCGTGGTTCTTTTAGTGGGCCTTTGGCGAGAGGAGAGGGAAACACCCATATTTTCTCTGCGTGTAGGGCGCGCCGTTGAAGAAGGTCTTCCAAAAAGTCAGACATGGGTAGGCGGTGGGGTTCTTTGTTTTTGGTATCTGGAATGATGAAAGAGCGCTCATCGAAGTCCACGTCATCCCATGTCATTCGACTTGCTTCTGAACGACGCAAGCCGGTAAATAATAAAAAATGTAAATAGTCTCGCGTAGTTTCATGATTGAGCCATAAGGTGGCTTCATACCATGGTTTTAGCTGGCTGGGGGTTAATAGGGTTTGTCGGCGATTTACTGTATACCAGGCTCGGTTTTTACTGAGACGGTTCACTGGATTTATTGTGATGATCGGCTTGTTGTTCTGATCTTCATATTGCTCCATGGCAAAGTTAAACAAAGCACGTAATACACGCATGGTGTTGTTGGCGCGGGCAGGGCTGCCTTTACCTAATTTCCGGTGGCGCTGTTCCACCATATCCTTGCTGATGTCGGTTAACGGCTTGTCCAGCCAGTCCCCTAACTTGCCTTCGATACAGCTTTTATAATCACTCAAAGTATTGGGCTTAAGGTCTTTGCGTGCTAACAGGTAATCCAGGTAAGCCTGTTTAAGTGTAATGGTCTTTATACGCTTGTCGCGCCGTTCGGCGATTGGGTCTGCACCGAACGTTATTTCACCCAATAATTTTTGGGCTTCCTTGCGAGCCTGCTCAGGGGTGATTTGTCCATGACGGCCAATGGTGATGCGTTTGTTCTTGCCGTTGACTCGTTTTTCGATGAAATAAGACTTCGCCCCGTTGCTGGTGACACGTAGCCCGAAGCCTTGCAATACGTCATCGCGGTAGAAGGTGTGAACGGGTTTGCCATCAGGTTTTGATTGTGGAGGCTGTATACTGCCTACACGGGAATTTGATATTCGAATATGAGGCATCTTCTCTTTAACCTATTATTTGTGGGTATAAATGGTTATTTGTTTGCGAATGTAGGCAAAGTGTCGGAGCATTATTTCAAATAACGTGCCTACATGGCAAGCTTCTTCAAAGAGATGATGTTTTAAAAGTGTTGTAACTATATGTTATTAAAAGAATATAAAGAAACGGCAAAGAAAAACACAAATAACTTAAAATCTTGCGGCTTCACGGCCGTGCCGGTTCGATTCCGGCTCCGGGCACCAATAAAATCAATGAGTTACGTTAGTTTTTCCAGTATCGCCACTTGCGATAATTCTTAAAAATTCCATTTGTAGACGTATAGTAGACAGTTTGTGCTTCGATTCTTTGCTGCCCTGGGGCTAAAACCCAAAAAGAGGGAGAGACTTCCGTGCTTGTTAGTGAATGCGCTTGTTATGCATATATTGCCTTTAGTTTACCCGTTATAAATACGCACTCATCTAGCACATACTCCAAATTTGCTCTTTGTTCTACTGAAATATGTGTATAAAAATTATGTTCTAACGCTAGACGACGAATAACGTTAACAACATGAAATATTAGAACAGGAAAACCCGATATCTCGATGCTCCAAGAACCAGGATTGTAGTGCTCGAATTTATTTCTAAAAGCGTTTTGTAATTTGTCGATAGCCCAATCTTCTTTTTCAGTAGTTACGAGTGCAGACCTTGCGCCCATAGTTACTTTGCAGTCTTTTAAAGCATCTCCAAAACTCAATAGTCTAGAGTGGCCTTTTTTCGTTACAGTTATAACGCTAGAGTCATCGTTTCCTTTGGCTACTTGAATAGCAAAGCCATAAAGCGAAGAAAACATACAAATAACGACCCATTTCCAATCTTCGGGATTATCTTTCACTGTCCTCAAAAAATGAGCAGCCTTTTCTAAATTATCTATAGCATTGCTCTCAGCATCGTATCTAGCCCATCTCTCAGACATTCACTTCTTCCTTATGCATAACGCCTTACTCACCTGTTGACAAAAGTGGCGGTTCTTTTGCTTGTTTTACGCAAAAGGAGTGACGCTTTTGGCAATCCGGTGGAGCTAATTGTTAGCTGAATAGATATTCATTCCAGTGACTTCAAGCGAAGTAATGACTCAATTTTGGCCACACGCTTATTAATGATTTCTATATTTTTACTGGCCTTGTCACCTTCTTCATGAACATAGGTAGAAAGCCCGCGAAGTTGAATTGCAGCCGTTTTTAAATCTTTTCTATTTGGTAAAGCTCCAAAGGATAAGTGACGAAACACCATATAACCTGGTACAGCATGCAATTTTGCTATGAGATCACAAGAGCTTTCCATAAGTGCCTGCCTTGCGGCTTCCGAAGTCTCCTTTGACCGACCGATAGGAGTGTGTATTGTCGGCGCATGAAACGAGAGATTAAAACGAACTTCACCAACGACCTTTCTCAACTCATGCAGCGGCTCAATAAGAAACTTTGAGAGCAGTTGCCCGATGACGTAAATGGTTACACCAGCCAACCCGCCCCACACTATTTTCTCAATATCTGTCATGCATGTATCCGTCATAATTCATCAGCTAACGCCAAGCACAGCGGGCGTGATCCCTAACCACTTTTGTGGACTATTTATTATGCCGATAGCATTTCATAATTT
>CAJXQR010000003.1 GCA_913058345.1 uncultured Gammaproteobacteria bacterium | reverse complement strand
TCACCACTGGCAGACCGAACTACCCGAGCGCTTCAATCGCGTTGTGCTCAGCTACTTGAGTGAATAGACCATGACCTCCCGAATCCAACGTCTGATCGAATTATCCGTGTCTTTCGCGCTGACGAGCGGGCTACTCGCCGTTGCGGCCTTTTATCAACCCGAAGTAGCTCCTCCACCCATCAGCCAACCGGCACAGGTGCCGACCGATCGCTACTACGGCATCACCACTGCTCAGGACCACACCTGGGTAGTCGGCGACGGCGGCAAGGTGCTGCATTCCATCGACGGTGGTGAGAGCTGGGCAGTGCAGCGCGGCTATGGGCACCCCGACTTACAGGCGGTGGCGGCCTGGGATGCCAGGCAAATTATTGCCGTTGGCAATGACAATCAAATCATCCGCAGCGAGGATGGCGGTCAAAACTGGTTATCCGTAAGGGATGTTCCAAAGTCTCAGTGGAACAACAAGTTACTGCAAATCCACCTGGATGCCAGCGGCACGGCCTGGGCCGTGGGCGCCGGCGGTGCTATTTTGCGCAGTGCTGACTTTGGCAAGCGTTGGGAAGCCATGGTGGAGATGGAAGACATCACCTGGCACGGGGTAAGCAGCTGTGATCACGGCCAGCAGCTCATGGTCGTCGGCGAGTTCGGCCAGATTCTCTCCTCCAACGACGCTGGAGCCACCTGGGCGACGGTGCCGAGCGCCACAGATATCACCCTTACCGCGGTTGGCCTGGACAGCGCATGCCAGGGTCTCGCGGTCGGTTTGCAGGGAACGGTGCTACGGCGACTCGACAGCCGCTGGCAACCCTTTCAACCGCCTGGAATGCATGATGCCGCGGCATCCGTCCATTGGTTCGCCGTCGCCACAACGAACAAACGCTGGTGGATCGCCGGCGAGCACGGCGTGCTGATGCAGATTGATCTGCCCGAGTCCAGTGCAGGTCTGGCGCAAATCCACCGACTTGAAACCGGATCCGGCGCAGCCTGGTTTACCGACATGGAGGTGACGCACGGCAAGCTAATGGTTGTTGGGGACGCCATCGTTGACGCGACCCCAGACATCCCCTCTCTGATTTCGCGGCGCTAGCCGACTACTTAGGAAAACCGACTATGATAAACGCCTTCGCGCAATGGAGTATTGGGCACCGCCGCACCCTGATGGCATTGACTGTGTTGATGAGCATCGGCTTCCTGTGGAGCGCCACCCGCCTGGAAATTGGCACTGAGTTCTCAGACCTGCAGCCAAGCGGCCATCCCTATATCGACACCAACAATCAATTCAAATCCGGCTTCGGCAGTGAAAACCTGGTCAGCATTATGCTTGAGGTCAGCGAAGGGGATTTATTCGAACCCGATGTGCTCGCGGCCATAAAAGGGATTACCGACGGGCTGCGCAAGGTACGAGGAGTGAACCCCCTGCAAATCACCTCCCTGGCCTCAAAGAAGCTCAAGTCCATTCGCGCCTCCACCTATGGCATCGAGTCACAGCCCCTGATGTGGCCCGACCTGCCCAGCACGCCATTGGAAATCGCCGAGTTACGCAGTCAGGTAATCGGCAATCCACTGGTGCATGGACGCTATGTTTCGCGGGATTTAACCGCGGCACTAATTACCGTCGATTTCTTTGATCATTTAATCGACACCGAATCGCTGGTCAAGGACTTGCAGCAACTCACCGAGCCCTACCGCTCCCCAACGCTGCAGGTGCGTGTGGTGGGAGAGCCCGTGATCAATAGCCTGGTGCTGCAGAAACTGCCCGAAACCATGCGTATCTCATTGGCGATTGTAGGCGCGGTGGCCGTGCTGCTGTTGCTGGCGATGCGCACCTACCGAGGCATGCTGTTGCCCCTTACCGCAGCTCTGGTGTCTGGCATTTGGGCGCTTGGCATTGTATCGCTCCTGGGTTTCAGCTTGAACCCATTAGCCATCGTGATCAGCTTCGTGGTCTCTGCACGGGCACTCTCACACGCGGTGCAATTCACCTCTGCCTTCGAACAGGAACGACTGGCGGGCAATCTGGAACCGGAGTCCGCTGCGGTCGCCGTACTTTCCAAACTGTTTCGTCCGGGAATGTT
Organism: uncultured Gammaproteobacteria bacterium; assembly: GCA_913058345.1. Taxonomy (GTDB): domain Bacteria; phylum Pseudomonadota; class Gammaproteobacteria; order Pseudomonadales; family Porticoccaceae; genus Reddybacter. Next base: position 352,917 of record CAJXQR010000003.1, on the reverse strand, counting down.
GGGCCTTGCTACCGATGCGGGGGCGATTCTAGTGGTCGCCGCCACGCCCATCCCCTTTTTGCAGCAGGTGGCCCTCATCGGCACTATCTGGATCGGCGTCATGCTGTTCTGTGTGCTGACGCTGGTGCCCTTATTGCTGTCCTGGGTCAACGCTCCAGTGGAGCGGGCGCGGGTACGGGTCTATAACCGGGATGCCAACGCACTGATGGAACGCGGCTTAAATCGAGTCGCCGATGCCGTCAACCACCACCGCGGCCCCAGGGTCGTCCTGACTGCGTCGGTGTTGCTGGTACTGGTCACCGCTTACTATGCCCAGGGTATTCAAATCGGCGATGCCAGCCCAGGCTCCACGGTGTTCTGGCAGGATTCGGAATACAACCAGGATGCAGCAGCCATTACCCAGCGCTTTCTCGGCGCCGACCACCTGTTCGTCGCGGTGGCAGGTGATGCGCCCGACACGCTCAAGCAACCGACAGTGTTGCAACACATGTCGGATTTTCAGCGGGAGATAGGCCTATTTCCGGAAGTCGCCGCAAACGTCTCTATCGCTGATATCGTGCGCCAGGTGAACGTCAGCCTGCATGAAGGCAACCCGCGGTTCGCAGACATCGGCAAAGTGCCAGAGATCAACAGTGAATTGATCTACACCTATCTCGCCAGCTCCGACCCCGGTGATATCGAACGCTACGCCGACACCGATTACAGCAACGGTGCCATCCATCTGCTGCTGACAGACAAACGTGGCGACACGATTCGCAACACTATTGCCCGGCTGGAAACCTACATCGCCGACCACCCTCTGGACGGCGCGCAATACCGGCTCGCCGGAGGCGTGGTGGGGGTTATCGCTGCGGTGAACCAGGTGATTCTGTCGACCCAGGTGCAGAGCATCGCCCTCGCCCTGTTGGTGCTCTTCCTATTCTGTGCCCTCGCCTACCGCTCCCCACAGGCGGGCTTGTTCTTCCTGCCTCTTGTGCTGATATCCAATCTCAGTACCTTCGCCTTCATGGCCCTTTATGGAATTGGCCTCAATATCAACACGCTGCCAGTGGCCGCGCTCGGCATCGGGCTCGGCGTGGACTACGGCTTTTACATCGTCGACCGCGTGCGCGAGCGGTATCTGGCGTCTGGCGATCTGCCCGACAGTGTGCGATTCGCCCTCACCACCGCAGGCCGCGGTGTGCTGATTACCGCTGCGACCATGATCACCAGCATGTTGTTCTGGTTTGCTTTTTCTTCTTTGCGATTTCAAGCGGAAATGGGATTGCTAATTGCGTTGTGGATGGCCGTTTCCGCGCTCACCGCCCTGGTGTTAATCCCCGCGTTGATCCTGCTGTTCAAGCCGAGGTTTATCGTCGCTGGGGCGCCCACCAAAACAGAAAGCGCGCAATCCACCGGCGCAGTGCAGGGCGCCGCGTGTCAGCCAGTAAACCTGTGATATTAGTGTGTAGTGGGAGACGAGGGACAAGCGGAAGTTCAGTCAGCGCCTGTCAGTGAAAGAGGTCTACTCAAAATACTGGCGGGTTTTATTGGCAAAGGCTACCAGCGATAGCATCACCGGCACTTCAGCCAACACCCCCAACAGCCGTGGCTAAAGCTGGTGGCTAGCTTGCTTGTAATTTCCCATCTTCGGTGCATAACTCGGGGTCCGTCATCCCTCGCCTAAAGACGAGGGGTTAACGGACCCCCTATTTACGGATCCCCTATGGGGGACGAAATGGCTCGACAGCCCTTCCGTTGCCCAAGGGTTTGAGGTGGCCCCGGTATCTAGCTTCGCAGATGGATATCGCGTTGGGGAAAAGGAATCTCTATATCCGCTTCGGCCAGCGCAGTATTGATCTGGGCATTGAGTTCGTGGGTGGTGATCAGTCGATAATCCGGTGTGGGCACAAAGGCACGGATCTCAAAATCGAGCGAACTCTCTCCATGATTCATGAACAGGACACTATAGGCGGGCTCATCCAGGACCTGGGGGTGTGCTGCAACTACCTCGCTAATCAGCTTACGAACCTTGGCGATATCACTACCATAGGCGACGCCGACGTGAATCAGTAGACGCGTAACCTGGTTGTTTTTGGTCCAGTTGGTCACGTTTTCGGTAATGATCGTTTTGTTCGGCAGCAACACTTCGAAGTTATCCCAGTTGGTCACTGTCGTTGCACGTATCGATATGTTGGTCACGGTGCCACTAACGTCGCCGATCGAGATGGTATCGCCCACCCGCACGGGCCGCTCAAAAAGGATAATCAGTCCGGAAATAAAGTTCGCTACGATCTCCTGAAGACCAAAACCCAGGCCAACCCCCAAGGCTGCGAGTATCCACTGCAGTTTTGACCAATCGACCCCCAACTTGGCCAAACTCACAATTAGGCCGGTGGTCACTACCACATAAGCAATCAGTGAAGTGACCGCGTAACGCTCCCCTGACGACATCTCCAGGCGGTCAAACAGGGAAATCTCCAGCACGCCCCGCAGATTGCGCGCCGCCGCAAAGGAAATCGCCACGATGAGTATGGAGTAGACCAAATCCATCACCGTCACGGCGGTGTTGACTTCAACACCGTCGATATAGGTCACCCCTTGCCAGAGAACAACGGCATCTGCGATCCCCAGCGCAGCAACCACCGGCTGCCAGGTCGACCAGAGCCCAAAGGCCAACAGCATCATCGAAAAGTAGAAAAACACGCGTCGGGTCTGTCCAGAAATCTCTGCCAGGTCGATCTCTTGTTCTTCTATAAGTACTGACCCGTCCACCGTTTCGACGGCTTCATCATCGCTGGCAGCACGGCGTGTCTCAGCGCGTTTAGTGGCCCGCTTACGAGCGAGACGCCGGAAGGGAACCTCGAATGTACGGATAAGCAACTCGTACAGGATTGTGGTTGCAAGCAGAAGGAGACCCGACCGAAACAGGCGCCCCTGGATCTCGACGGCAGTATCGAAATACCCAAGCAGCGGCAACAGCCCAATCAGTAGCGGTAGCAGAACAAATAACAACAACACCGGCAGCTGCCAACCAGCCGCACCTGAGGCGATCATGATCGCCGTGGCGATACCGCCATTTGGTTTCAGAAAATAATAAGCGAAGACCGAGATGGCGACCGAGGCAGCGATAAAGGCCATCATTCCGGGTCCGTACTTCGCGTCTACATTGCCGCTGGCCAGCGCCAGCACGAATAAGAATGTCGACAGGGAACTAACAACGGCAAACCAGCTCAGATGACGTCGTAACGCGGTTCTGGATTGGTCACTCCAGCCAAAATGGGCAGCGAAGACCCCTTGATCGGTACTCATTTGCCGGAAGAGAACCAGCGAGAACAAAACAGTCGATGTTGCCAGGAAAGCCGCTCCCAATGCCTGAGAAAAGAGTTCGTCTCCCCGTAACAGTGCGAACCCCAGGCCGCTGACAAAGAATGGAAAGGGCAATGCGATCAGGACCGTCAGCAACACCGCGTTGGGGGTAGTCAAGATGCTATCACGGGAAACACTGTGCACCCGGCCTGACAGGACTTTCAGACCCTGTCGCAGGCGGGAACGCGCGCCCCACGCTGCCAAGACAAGCCCGATATACAGCAGAAAAAATAGCGGCTGAGCTTTGGCAGCCGCGCCGAGCTCCTGCAGAGCCGCTCGCCATTTGTCCGGCGCCAGCAGTGTTGCGAAGCCACTAGCACCCGCCGTTAGCCAGGCGACCGAGAACACATCACTGGTAGGAAGCCAGAGTAATCGCCGATCGAGCAGTTTTTTCAATTCCAGTGATTGTTGAAGCGTTTCAGCGATGGCTGTCCGGTGCTCGCTCAATGTTTCATCGAGCGGCCTTGCCGCAGCGATTGCCGACTGCAGGGCTTCACGCAATAGTGCCTCGCCAGGACCACCGGAGAAGTTCTCTTCAGCTAAGCGGTCACGCCAGATAATCGACATGGAGGCCAAATCAAGCTGCGAGTGCTCGATAGCCGTGAGATCTGCACGCAGGCGCGACTGACTCGGAATATTGTTACGAATTCGCTCCAGAATGCCGCCAAGGGTTCCATTGGCGGTGCCCACATTAATGATCCGCTCGACAGTAGCCCGGTCCGTATCGAGTTTGCTGGACAGCTCCCGATAAGTCGTTGTAGCAGCCTGAACCTGATAACCACGCTCGACCAGATTCCGAACCTGGTGAGCAAGCTCAAGTACGGAGTCCCTGTGTCTATTCGTTGGCGACAGCGCCTCGGCATCTTGAACGAGCTTGATAGCCGCCTGCAAATCGCTGTCTCGTAACCACTCTCGTCGTTCCTCAATGGCGTCATCCAGCAGCACCAACCGCCGTCGCTCGATGTCGATCCGTTGCGCCAGGATTCGTTCGCGTACGGCCAGGGTTTCAAGTTCAGTCTGGAGTGCAAGAATCTGCTTCTCCCGCTCTACCTGAGTGGCCGTTTCGAACGCACGGCTCGCTTGCGCCTGAAGGTCGGCTTCCGCTGGCAAAGCCATCGATGTCGTGCGATTCGCATCCCGTTCAGCGCGCAACTCTATCAGGCGTGTGGCGATCATTCTCGGTCGCTCTGTGATGGTCGAGATGCGTGACCGGAGCGCGCTGCGTTCAAGCTCCGCCGCAGCGCGAAGGCTCTCCAGCTCAATTAATCGCACCTCACTGACGGGTTGCGACGGTGACGGGCCGCGCTCACCGAGCAGTGCTGCCAACTCCTTAAGCTCTGCTTCCAGTGCTTTAAGGGTCTCTTCGCCAGTCTCAACGATCTGGACGTATTGGTTACGTTCTTCTTCAAACTGCTGCCCCGAGGCCAATGCGGCGCGCGCGGCGTCAAGCGTTGCGCTTAGATCTGGATCCGTCTCTCCTTCACTGAAAGTGGCTGCGATGGCCTCCACTCTGGAGTGAATCGCCTCCACGGAGAGTTCGTTTGGGGTCTGCTCCAGAGCGGACATCGTGGTGCTCAACAGCATAGCCGCCGCAGCCATGAGCGCGAGAACCATGCCCCGTACTGGACTAGGAGTCTGTGGTTTCATTCGGGTTCTCAAATTCGGGTTCTCAATCGAGATTCGCGGTCTGCATCGCGTCTTCGTGAGTCAACAGCAGGTAGAGGCACGGCACGATAATTAACGACAGGAGTGTGGAAATAACGAGTCCGAAAATAATCGCATAGCAAAGCGGCGCGTACATGGGGCTACCCAATGCAAGCGGAACAAGCCCTATTATGGTCGTCACCGAAGTGGTCAGGATCGGGCGAAGCCGTGCCGCAGCACCTTCTGCTGCCGCCTCAGCAACGCTACCACCCGCTTGCAGCTTTTTATTCATGGTGTCGACCATGACAATGCCATTATTGGCAACGATGCCGATCAGCGAGATCACGCCGATCACGGCGAAAAAAGACAACTCCAGACCAAACGCCCAGAAACCCAGGAAGGTGCCGATCAGCGCCAGTGGCATGGTGGTCATCAAGATAAAGGCTTGACTGAAAGACCCGAAAACGATGACAAGAACGCCAAAAACCAGAATCAGCGCGACGATAAGCATCTGCCCGGCAGAACCGAACGTTTCTGCCGTTTCTTCGGCCTCACCACCGACGGACCAGCCGTAGCCCGACGGCCAATCCTTTTCCGCCTCCGTGAGCGGTGCCTCGAGCTCGGCGATAATTTCATTCACGCTGCGCGCATCGACCTTGGCGAGCACGGTGATGGCGCGTTCGCCCTCTTCATGCAGGACGGAGATCGGTGCCTCAGACACTCGAGGTTCCAGCAGCGACAGGAGCGAGACCGTTTTCCCTTGCGGCGTGAAGGCCCGGATCATGGGAAGCTCTTCGGCTTCGTTGGGGCCTCCCCCGGCACCTCGGTGGCTCTCCCAGGCAAGGCCCATGCGAATATCAAGATCATCTTCCGGACCAAGGGTCGCGAAGGTGCCAATCGTGTCGTTGGATAGCGCCAGTCGAAGCTGCGCGGCGAGTCCCCGCTGGGTCAAACCGTAAAAATCGGCCGCCTCGCGATTGGGCACGAGGGCAATTTCAGTTTTAACCGCCCCGAGATTGTCGCGCACATCACTGGTGCCTTCGATATCCGCCAGCATCCCCTGAACCTGGCGAGACAGACGGCGAAGTTCCTCCATGTCATCACCGGTAATGGTGATCTGAATGGGATCGCCGCTGGACGGCCCACTCAGCTCATCGGCAACCAGGAGCGTCGCGCCAGGCACATTGTTAGTGAGATAGTCGTTGAGTTCAGTACGCAACCTGGGCGCCAGTTCGTAGCTCGGTGCATCGCGCTGGTCAAGGTCGGTGAAAGTGATGGAATAACCAATGAAGTTTTCCGCTTCGCTCGGTTGCAGGGACGAAGTAATCGACCCGGAGGCCAGGGGGCTCTTTCGCCCAACCAACATGATGACGCTATCAAAATAAGGTTTCTCACGCAGTATCTCGCCCACGTCGCTGGCAACCTGTTGAGACGTATCGAGCAGCGTCGATGGCGGCAATTCGATATTGATACCGAGGTTGAGCCCGTCAGCCTGAGGATAAAGTGTAATGGGGATACCCGTGGCCGCTACTATAGACAGCACAAACATAACGACCGTGGCCCCCACTAAACTCCCCGCACGGCGTTTTGAACTCAAGGAATTTGCCAGACTCCAGCGCTGCAGACGGTCAGACAGGCGGTTCATCATGCGATCGGCGGTGGTTTCCTTCACCTCCGTGGACTGGCTCGCTACCCGGGCCATCAGCCAGCGAGACAGGGGCACACTCGCCAGAAGCGCGACCGCAAACGCGACCACCAGACAGGCAATGGCCGTGACGGGCAACACCCGCACAAACTTACCCGCCATTCCGCTGATCGCCATGAGCGGCGCCAGGGCCAAAATGGTCGTCAGCTGGCCGGCAAAAGCGGGCATGCCGTAAGTGCGAACCGTCGCCAGTGCCGCCTGCCCGAAGGTTTTTTTGTTGCCATAAATCTCCGCGTGAATGCCTTCCATCATCAGGATAAACACATCCACGAGGAGACCCAGCGCCAGCACCATGCCGATGATGACCAGCTCATTTAAGGTGTAACCCAATACCCAGATCACCACCATGGCGCCGGCAAACGAGATCGGTATGGAGAGGCCGGCAATCAGGCCTTCGCGCCAGGTCAGCACCAGAAACAGAATCACGAAGACCGCCGCCATGGCCTGTAAGCCGTTGACGAACACGCCCGAGAGCGAATCCCAAATCTGGTCTGAGGTGTTCTGGGTGACTTCATAGTTAACGCCGGCTGGCCAGGCGTTGGATTGCTGGAAGGCTTTCAGCTCATCCAGCAGAACCTCAATCAGCTTTACCGTGTCAGCACCGGGTGATTTTTTAATGCTGATTTCTATCGCGCGGCCATAAGGCTTGCCATTGGCACCAAAAAAAGCGCGGTTGTCCTCGCGTTCCAGTTGCCGGGAGACGGTTGCTACCTCGCCAAGGCGCACGGAGCGCTCGTTGAAGGACTGGCCGAGCCGAGTAACCGGCAAATTTCCCAGATCGTCCACGGAGGTGAACTGACCCTCCAGGCGCACGACGGCACCAATGACTTCGCTCTCTATCTCGCCGAAAGGCTGGTCGAGGTTGGCATCCGCTATCGCCTGCCGCACGGTCGAGGGCGAGACCCCCAGCGCGAGCAGCTTTTGCGGATTGAGCAGAATCTGCACGATTTCCTCTCGCGCCCCACCGAGGTCCACTTCATTAACGCCCTGGATGGTTTCGAAACGCTCCTCAATATCTTCCCCCAACGCGTTTAGCGTCACATCGCTGACATCGCCAAAAATCGCGAGCGTCAGAATCGGCCGATCATCGACGGTGACTTGCTGAATATCCGGTGTTTCAGCGTCAGCGGGCAGCTCGGCTTCCGCGTCAGAGACCGCGTCCCGCAAACGCTGCATGGCATCATCGGTGTCGGTATCGGCTTCGAACTCCACCGCGAGGATAGAGAAGCTGTCGAAGGACGCACTGGAAAACGATTTCAAGCCCTCTAGCGTAGCGATCTCGTCCTCGATCTCCTGCGTAACCTGTTCTTCCATGGTCTGTGGGTCGGCACCAGGCCATTCGGTGGTTACCGTGGCTAACGGAATTTCGAGATCAGGCAGTGATTCTTTGGTCAGGCTCACATAGGCAAAAGAGCCACCGACCACCAGCAGAATCGTGAACAACAGGCCGAAGGTGGTGCGCAAAAAGAAAAATCGCGCCAAGGGGTGCGCATTGGCAACTTCAGTACTCTCGGCTGGGGCATCGGCATCGGCATCGGTGGAGTCCACACGATCACTCATCGGCGTTATCCTCTTCCCCGGCCGCATCAATGATGCGAATGGCCTCACCGTCGGCAAGACCATCCTTGCCTTCGATGACGACTCGCTCTCCGGTTGAAACCCCGGAACGCACTTCGTACACCTCGCGCCCCCGCAGACCCAGCTCCAGGTCGCGACGCTCCACCTCCCGCCCATTTTCAGCGGCGATAAAGACAAACGGCTGGTTATCGGAGAAGCGGATCGCCCCAACCGGCATAGCGACGGCATCCTTGGACGAAGGACCGGCAATCCAGGTGGTCACGAAGCTGCCGTCCTGCAGGCGGGTCTCGCCACTGGTGGTGCGGATCTTTACCTTGAAGGTGCGCGTATCAGGATCGACCGAGGGGCTAATTGCATAGATTTCGCCTCGAATCGCATAGTCAGCCGGATCACGTCGCGGGCCCTCTCGATTGCTCAAGCCCTGCTCCGGTTCGATCAGCACGGGCCGACCCACCTCAATCTGCTGGAAACTGTAGGAAGGCAGATCAACGCTAACTTCAAACGTGGACTCATCGATGATCACCACTGGCACAGTGCGCAACGCCAGCCCTTCACTGCTTGACTGGACCCATTGTGGCGAGAAATAAAAGCCCTGCTCAATATTGAGCCGCGCCAACACGCCATCCATCGGCGACACAATGCGGGATTCATCGGCCACAATGAGCGCATTACGATACTGCACGTCCGCCTGCTCGAACTGGACCTTGGCCTCGTCATACTCCTGCCGCGAGGCGGAACGTTGCTCAAGCAGCGTTTCAAACCGTTGAAAGGTATTGCGTGCCAGATTGAGATTAGCCCTCGCCTCACGCACGGCGACATGGATAATATCGCCAGGGTCATCTGCCGAGGTTGGCTGGTTTTTCTCCTGGTAGGCAATCAGCTGGCCTTTCTCAACGCGGTCCCCTTCCTTGATATCGGGATCCACATAGGCGATGCGCCCGGGACTCTCAAAACTCAGAAATTCCCGTTCGGTCGCACGCGCAGTGCCTTCGCCGAACAGCCAGGTCTCCACACTCTGCCGGCGGATCGCTTCGACGCGCACACTGGTCGCCTGCCGCTCCTCTGCCCCCGTCGCTGGCGATGTCTCTGATGCGGGTTTATCGCTGCTTTCACCGCAGGCACCAAGCACAAGTGCCGCAGCTAGCAGAAAGGCCATTCTCATTGGGAAAACTCCTGAGGTGTGGGCGCACCAAACCCGCCACCGAGGGCAAGGTGAAGATCGACGCGATTATCAAGGCGTGCGCGGCGGGTGCTGATATAGGCGCTACGCGCATCTATCGCGCGCTGCTGGGATTCGAGTACTGTAATGAAAGGCACGAGCCCCTCGCGATAGCGATTGATACCGATGCGCCGGGCCTCTTCTGCCGCCTCGGCGGCACGCAAAAGGCTCTGTGCACGCCGCGTCAGAAACGCATCGCGGGTAAGCGCGGTCTCCACCTCTGACAAGGCGGTTAACACCGTAGCGATATAGGCTTCGGCCGCCTCCCGCTCACGCGCATTTGACAGGGCGACATTGGCCCGCAGTCGCCCCCCCTGAAAGATCGGCTGAACAAGCTGCCCGGCGATCGACCAGACCAGCGAATCCCCATTCAGCAGGCGGTCAAGCTCATTACTCTGGTTTCCGTAGGCTCCGGTCAGGCTGATCGCAGGCAACAGAGAGCGCCTTGCCGCCTGAGCACGTAGGCCGGCGGCGAATACGGCGCGCTCGGCAGCGGCCACGTCGGGACGGCGCGCAAGTAGCTCTGCCGGCAATCCGGCCGGAGGCATGGGGGGCAAGGATGGTAAGCTGGCAGCCGTCTCGATATTCCCGGACGGGTACTCCCGCAGCAGCAGCTGGAGTTGTCGTTCGGCCTGTTGCAGGGCGTCGTGGCGCTGTTCCAGCCCCGCCTTCGCACTTTCGAGATTGGCAATTGAAAACTCGGCGTCGCTCTGTGGGATGGTACCGACATCGGCCCGGTTGGTGACCTGCCTCGCCGTCTCCGCCAGGGCCTCCACGGTTTCCTCAGAGAAAGCGACCTGCTCTCGCGCTTCAATGACCGCGAAATAGGCCTTGGACGCTTGCGCCGCGATTGACTGACGCACGGCATGTAGCCGGTTCTCTGAGGCGAGATAGTCCTGCAATGCTGCGCCATGCTGACTGGCGATCCGCCCCCAGATGTCAATTTCCCAGTCTATGTTCAGGGACAGACCGAAATTATCGGTGTGAAAACTCGTCGCTCCGCCACCGTCCGGCACATCAGGAAATACACTGCCGAGGCCCGATCCAGCGAGGGTCTGCTGCGCTCGCGAAGCGTTAAACATGGCAGAGAGTTGCGGCAGTCGGTCGGCGCCGGCGATGACCGCCTGCTGGCGCGCCTGGTCGAGCTGGGCCACCGCTTGACCGATTTGCGGGTTTTCTAGATCGGCTGCTGCAACATAGGCGGCAAGCAGCGAATCATCGAAACGTAGCCACCATTGCGCGTCAATGTCGCCTGGCTGCGCCGACCCGCCCCAGGTTTCTGGCAGGTCAACTAAAGTAGCCCCACTGCCAGGCGCCGGTACGTTTACACAGGCCGACAGCGAAATCAGGAGGGCACAGGCCGTCGCGAAACGGTAGTAATACCGGATCATGTTGCGGATCTCTCCGTGTTGTTAGATTGATGGTCGATGAAGGTTCGCAGGCCCTGGTGAATCGCGATAACGCGCGACCAGAGACGCCCCAGGTCCACGAGCTCGAGTTGTGTCAACCGCGCTCGCCAGGCTCGGTCATTCGCGATCATCTCGTTTCCGTCCGTCAACAGCCGCCAGTATGCGCCGCCCACAATAGTTAAACCCGGTATAGGGTGTCTGCTCACGATATCCCTTCGTCTCGGCCGGTCCACGAAAGGCAAACCGGCAGTAATTACGGCGTCCTGCAGCGCCTGAACGCCACCGACGACCAGCAAAACCGACGTCAGTGCGCACCCACCCAGTCTCCATAGCACACGCTGAACGCGTGGTGGCTCAGGGTCGCCGATCAGCGAATACCGGGCCGAACGAAGGGTCGAGAGCAGGTCACGTCGACAAATTAAGGCTAACAACAGAAGACCGGTTATGCAAAAAATTGCCAAGCCTTTTAAGCGCCAATGAAAGAATGACAGATTCAGACCTTTAACGGCGGCCGCCGGCGTGCCGGGCTCATCGCTGAAGGAGTTGCCATCGAAATGAGTAACCGGCTCAGCGATGCTCCAGAACAGCAAGCCAAGTCCGCTGCCGGCGGCGAGTAACATCAAAACCCACGACAGCGTGGCGAATTCCGACGGCGCCTTATCGGGACCCAGGCGCACATTGCTATAGCGTCCCATACCCGAGCAAACCTCGAATACGAGGAAAAACCCCACCAGCGCTACGTAATAGGAGGCCAGCACAGGAGACAGGGGCTCGCGCGTATCGATCAGCCAGATCAGACTGGTTTTTGGCACGGTAATAACGATCACCATGAAAGAGATAGTCAGGCCTGTAGCTCCCAGCGTGACGACTGGATTGATGCCGCGCAAAAACTTTTGTGGAATTGGTCTATCAAACTCTAGCCTTTCTCCTTGGTGAGTCATGCTTCGCGGTCAATAAACGGCTGCACCGGGGGTCATCCACCCTTTTTTGCTAGCGACCTCGGGCCTGTCCTAGCACTTAAAAACCCAGCGCTAAAAGCCGTCGTCCAGCGTGGGAATTGCCAAATTCAAGTCAGCTGAAAGTGCAGTGTGTGGGCTAACGGACCCGTGTGGCGCATGAAACGCCTCGGCGATCATCAACAACCCGATAGATACCACAGGTACAACACCGACAAATTGCCACTCGTCGAGAGCATTTACCCTAGCGAGGGAAAATGGTCTGACCTCTTTGTTCAGTAAAAGTGCACGCGAAATGGCCAGAAATTATCGAGGCTATCCTTTGGAAAGAGGAAAGAACAGCTGTAACGCAACGGTTATGCGACATTTCTTCCCTAATCTAGCCAGCGTTTGACTAAGCGATTCTGGCGTCCAGCCAGCGCAGATGGCATTTTTTCTAAGTTATTCGCTAGGATTTATTAAGACATGTGATTGTGATTAAGCCCTGTGATCGATTAAGCCCTATTGAGCCTTTCACCAGAGGTTTGAAAAGAATTTTTAATGCGGTCGCTAAGCTAGTTAAAAAGAGCCCTCAACCACTGTTTAATAACGTGGATTCGGCACACCATTCTACAATCACAGGACAACCCCAGGGTTCTCTAACCACCCTGTTTCCCTGACAGACAATTTAAGCCTATTTTGCCGGTAACGATGAGCTTATTATCGAAAGAGAGGCAAGCAGCAGCCAATTTGCTGATGCGCTCATCCGCAAGACATGCTTGTCGGTTGTTTATCTGCTTACCTCGAATGCTGCGCGACTGGATACCCTCGTAGCCAGCAAATCAACGTCAGAGCGTCCTCTTTTTTTGCGTCACCCGGTTGCTACCAGCAGCCCGATCAGCAGCTCGATTCTTGCCGAAGGTTGCGAGTTGGCAGTGACTCAGCCAATAAGTCCGTTAGTAAAGCAGTGACCGGTGGCGTAATCCGTTGCAGTTCACGTGCAATAAATTTGACGGATCTCGCCTCCTATAAGTGGTAAAAACCGGATGACCAATCGCTGCCGCTTTGACTTCTACGTAAAGTACCGACGGGTTTTATTGGCAATTGCTACCAGCGAAAGCATCACCGGCACTTCAACCAACACCCCAACGACCGTGGCTAAAGCGGCCCCGGAGTTCAGACCAAACAGGCTGATGGCCACGGCAACCGCTAATTCGAAAAAGTTGGACGTCCCGATGAGCGCAGCCGGCGCAGCGGTGGTAAAAGGCACGCGCCACAGGTAGCCCCAACCAAAAGCAAGGATAAAAATTCCGTAACTTTGGATCAGTAACGGAATCGCAATCAGAACGATGACCATGGGTTTATCTAAAATAGTCGGGGCCTGAAAGCCGAACAATAAGACCACGGTGGCCAGCAATCCCATGACGGAAAACGGCTTAACTTTCGCCGTAAAGTGGCTGATGCGCTCATCATCGCCGGAGCCTTCCAGCATTCTGCGGGTCATGTAACCCGCCGCTAGTGGAATAACGACGTAGAGCACCACGGAGAGCAGCAAGGTTTCCCAGGGCACCACAATATCCGTTACGCCAAGCAGCAGGGCCGCTATCGGCGCAAACGCGAAGACCATAATAATGTCGTTAATAGAGACCTGTACCAGTGTGTAATTGGCATCACCTCGAACCAGCTGGCTCCAGACAAACACCATCGCGGTACAGGGGGCGACCCCCAGCAGGATCATGCCGGCGATGTATTCCCTGGCCGTTTGCGGATCGACCCATCCGGCAAAGAGATATTCAAAGAAGAGAATACCCAGTCCCGCCATGGTAAACGGCTTGATCAGCCAGTTGACGACGAGCGTTATGCAAAGGCCTTTAGGCTTCTTGCCAACATCTTTCAGAGAAGCAAAATCGACGTTGACCATCATGGGGTAAATCATTACCCAGATGAACACAGCGATCACCAGGTTGACACGGGCATATTCCAGACGAGCGATTAACTCGAAGAGACCGGGCAGTACCACCCCCAGCCCAACCCCCACTACGATGCCCAACCCTACCCAAAGGGACAGATACCGTTCAAATAAGCCCATGGGGGTTGTTGTATCGGTGCTCATAAAAGCTCCTTCCCTATCCAGTTTATAAACATCGCAAATGCACCATCTACTGTGCGATCAGTGGCTTCATTGCCATTAATCTTTAGGTACTGTTTTTTGCTGTGGAGCCACAGAAGTTGGCAAGCTCGATGATCGAGCATCCAGCCTTTTTATCCTCGCGGATGCTAGCGAATTCAGCGCTGCAACAATCCTTAACGATGAAGCCGATCAGGTCGCGAGTGATATCGAAGTTAGCTGAATAGATCACCGAACGCCCTTCCTTGCGGGATGCAATAATTCCAGCATTCGCAAGATGACTAAGGTGAAAGGACAAGGTGTTATGCGGGATACCCAGTACATCGCTCAAAACCCCCGCAGCAAGCCCTTCGGGGCCTGCCTGCACAAGTAAACGAAACGCCTTGAGTCGAGTCTCCTGAGAAAGCGCATCAAACAGAATAAGGGCTTTTTGTAGTTCCATATGTCCAGACTAATAGACATATGGAACGACGTCAATTATTATTAAAATCATGTTTTCGAACCGGGACACATGAAACGATTCATCTTTTAGCAGCGCGATGGTTTCACACTAAACACCCCACCAACCGCAGCGTTAACACCCTGAAGTCCGCCAAGGCTTAGCAGCCGGAATTCAACCAACCACTCCTGCGCTTGTTATTCCGCTTTATAATCAGCAAACGTATCATCAGATAGGATTGGCCAAGCCCGCTGTTTATTAGCTATCGTCGTAATATTGCGGAATACGCCAGAAAAAATAATGGGGGAACAATAAACGGCACCCTATGCCATTAATGCCGAAGCAGCAGCAAAACAGTCACTATCTTAGCCGCCGAAGCTCGACTTTTAATACGATTAATATTCGGTCGATTATATAATGGAGGCATTATCAGCACTTCTCGCCAGTTCGGCGCCCCACGATAACCATCATTGAGATAGTTGGGAAAAGGTCGTTTAACAAACGACGCAATCTGTCGGATTAATCACCGGTTTACAGCGAGCATTAAGGATCTTAGCGTGGATATCTATTTAATTGATTTAGTTACGCAATCATCGTTCACTGAAATTGCCGCACTGCTGGTATTGGCAGCGGCGATGGGCTTCGTAGGATTGCTGTTGAGACAGCCCCTGATTGTGAGTTTTATTGCGGTCGGGTTGATTGCCGGGCCCTCAGTTCTGAATATCGTTCACTCTAAAGATGAAATTGAACTCCTTTCCGAACTGGGGATTGCTGTTCTACTCTTTCTTGTTGGCATCAAACTGGATGTGAAGTTAATTCGATCCATCGGCAGTGTTTCTATCTTAACCGGTCTGGGCCAGGTGGCATTCACCTCGCTATTTGGCTATTTTATTGGACTAGCGATCGGCCTGGGTCATATCACCAGTATTTATGTTGCCGTTGCCCTCACCTTTTCGTCGACGATAATCATCGTCAAGCTCTTATCAGACAAACGGGAAATTGACTCATTACACGGACAAATTGCGCTAGGCTTTTTGATCGTACAGGACCTGGTGGTGGTCCTCGCCATGATCGTGCTATCAGCCATCGGTATCGGTGCAGGCCATGGTGACGCTGCCGATGACAATTCCGTGTGGCGCATCGTCTTCACTGGCTTTGGTTTATTGCTGTTTGTTTTCCTCTTTGTACGCTACATTGCCAACCCACTCACCCAAAGACTAGCAAAAGCCCCCGAATTGCTGGTTATTTATGCGATCGCCCAAGCTGCCCTATTTGCGGCAATAGGCGACCAGGTAGGGCTGGGCATGGAAGTCGGCGGCTTACTGGCGGGCGTTGCATTAGCCTCTACCCCATACCGTGAGAGTATTGCCGCGAGGCTGGGCCCGCTGCGTGATTTCCTGCTGCTATTTTTCTTTATTGCCTTGGGGGCCACGCTCGATTTATCCCTGCTCGGCGCACATATTCCTGGCGCCATTGCCTTTTCAATATTCGTATTGATCGGTAACCCCCTGGTTGTGATGCTTATCATGGGGACAATGGGTTATCGAAAAAGAACCGGCTTTCTAGCGGGTTTGACCGTTGCGCAAATTAGTGAATTTTCGCTAATTTTTATTGCGATGAGCATTAGTCTGGGGCATGTGCAACAGGACATTCTCGGTCTAGTCACGCTGGTTGGCATTGTTACGATTGCAGCATCAACTTATATGATCACCTACTCCCATCAACTCTACAATTTTTTTGAACCGGTAATAGGCCTCTTTGAGCGCGCAGAAACGCCTCGTGAGCAATCAATAGAGCAACATCAAACTGACAACCACACTGTCATCATTTTCGGTTTAGGGCGGCTGGGCACCGCAATCGCTAGCCGTCTTAAAGATAACGGCATTAAAGTGTTAGGGCTTGATTTCAACCCCGATGCCACTAAGCGCTGGCAACTTTTAGGGCTGGATAGCGAATATGGCGACGTCACGGATGCTGAATTCTTAGCCGAGCTACCGCTTAAACATGCACAGTGGGTTGTTTCCACTATTCCGCATTACCATACGGGCGTTTCATCTGAAGATATAAGACGGACAATTGTCCAATTAACCCGGTCCAGTGGGTTTTCTGGCAAGTTAGCGACCGTGTCACAGAATAAAACGGAAACGGAAGAGCTGAAATTGCTGGGTATCGATCTTGTGCTGGAGCCCTTTCAGGATGCGGCGGATCGGGCCTCCGAACTACTCCTCGAAGGTATCACCATTCAATCCAGTAACGCTGTTAACTAACAGGACAATAAAGCCGTAAGCAATTTCAGAGCTCGCACCCTCGGTGACCAGAAACCGAGTAAACAGTCACGCTGATAATCTATCTAGACCGGGGCTATGATCCTGAACAGGATGCCCCATCTCTTTATAACGAAAACATCGCATTTTTCAGGTGAGATTAAGGGTGAGAGAACCTAAACTTCAAGCTGTGATTGTCCAGAGCGGGTGAACAATAAAAATATTATCGCAACTAGAAGCAACGCCAGGGGTTAGGGCTGGTGTCAGTCAGATCCAGATAATCTGTTGGTCGTGGCTTTTTCCTATATAAAGAAGACGCTTTTAAAGACAGCCCCTCACAGTCATCTGGTCAAGCCCTACGCGCACCATCATCAAGTTACTTCAATCTCCCTGCAGACGAAACAGCCAAATTTCACTGAAATTCAATTGAAATCCATCTGGAATTTCAACACCATAGTCCCCTCACATGCGGCAATCGACAGTCAACCCGCTGCCGCTATCTTGCGTCAAACACCCTTCGTTCACCGGTTATTCCTCAACTATGAATTCATCAAACTACAGCGAACGCTTACGGAAAGCCTTGAAACAAACAGGACGATTTTTTCTGCTTTTCTCACTGCCAGTCACGATGTTGCTGGTTGCGGTTCCATCCTATGGCAATAGCGCACTACCCGTCATCGTTGCGCCGGTACGGCAGGTGGTGGAGTTTGCCGATACCATTGAAGCCTTGGGTACGACCCGTGCCAACGAGAGTGTTGAGCTAACAACAAATGTCACTGAAACGGTCAGCGCCATCAACTTTGACGATGGTCAGCAGGTCAAGACGGGGGACATTCTTGTGGTGCTTGAAAAAAGCGAAGAAGAAGCAGAATTAAAAGCCGCCCGAGCGGTGCTAGATGAACGTCGCTCCGCCTTCGAACGAGCCAGTGGTCTGGAGAAAAAACAGGCTATGTCTACTGCTATGCTCAAGGAGCGTGAAGCACTTTTGAAACAAAGTGAAGGCATTATAGAAGCTATTCAGGCACGCATTGCCGATCGCATAGTGAAAGCACCTTTTGATGGGGTACTCGGTCTGCGCTATATCAGCCCCGGCACACTACTCAAACCCGGAGACCTCATCACCACGATTGACGACCTGGACCCTATAAAAGTGGACTTTCAGGTACCCTCGGTTTTTCTTCAGGATTTGCACACCGGTCTGCCGGTAAAAGGGACAGTACAGGCCTTCAACAATCGGGTGTTCGAGGGCACGATCAACGTGATCTCCACGCAGGTAGACCCGCTTACCCGCACTTTGACGGTACGGGCGCTACTCGCCAATCCGAACGGTGAATTGCGCCCCGGCCTGCTGATGAATATCAGCCTATCCCATAACCTCCGCACTGCTCTTTTGATCCCTGAAGAGGCCATCATCCAACGGGACACGCGTAAGTTTGTTTTGGTCATCAAACATTCTGATGACCAGTCAATTGCCGAAGAGCGACAGGTATTCAGCGGCCGCAGAATACCCGGAGAGATTGAAATTACCGAGGGGCTCGACCCCGATGATCAGGTAGTGGTGCATGGTTTGATGCGCGTCCGCTCCGGTGATCCGGTGGTGATAAAAGCCATACAGCACGCGGACGAACCTTTGCAAGGCATGCTCGAAGGCACTGCCAATCCCCTGCGGGACATCTGATGAAACTTTCCGATATTTCCATCACACGCCCCGTCTTTGCCAGTGTGATGTCTCTGTTGCTGGTGGCTTTTGGCATTGTCTCGTTTATGCAAATGCCCTTGCGGGAGTATCCCGATATCGACCCTCCGATTCTCACCATTGATACCAACTATCCGGGCGCTGCAGCCACCGTGGTCGAAACCCGTGTCACACAACCCATTGAAGATCGTATAGCCGGCGTTGAAGGGATCAATTTCATCAACTCATCCAGTACCGATGGGCGCTCCAGAATTTCCATTGAATTCACCACCAGCCGAAATATCGACAATGCGGCAAATGATATCCGCGATCGCCTGTCAACTGTACTTGACAACCTTCCCGAAGAAGCCGATCCGCCAGAAGTTGAAAAAAACGACGCCAATGACGACGTGATCATCTGGATTAGCCTGATCAGTGAGAACATGAGCGTTATTGAAATAACAGACTACGCACAACGCTATCTGGTGGATCGATTTTCGATTTTGCCGGGCGCCGCCCGGGTGCGGATCGGCGGTGGTGTGGATTACGCTATGCGTATCTGGCTGGATCGCAACAAAATGGCGGCCAAACAAGTCACCGTCGCCGATATAGAGTCGGCATTGCGCTCTGAAAATATTGAATTACCGGCCGGTAGTATCGAGTCGATGGAAAAACAATTCACTGCACGCACCCAGCGCACCTACCAGACAGCAGCAGATTTTAGCGCACTGGTCATCGGCCGCGGCGACGACAATGACTATCTCGTCAGGCTCGGCGATGTCGCGCGGATCGAGAAAGGCGCGGTGGAAGATCGGACGTTTTTCCGCTCCAACGGTCAACCCCGTGTCGGTCTCGGTCTCATCAAACAATCCACTGCGAATACAGTCGCTGTAGCCCAGGCCGCTGTCGATGAAATCCAGCGTATTGCGCCGATGCTACCACCGGGAATGCAAATCACCCCGTCCTACGACACCTCAATTTTTGTCCAGGACGCCATTACTCAAGTTTACAAAACCCTGGGAATCGCCATTGCGCTGGTCGTTATGGTTATCTGGGCTTTTCTCGGCAGTGCCCGGGCGATGCTGATTCCCGCAGTCACCATCCCTGTGGCTATCATCGCCAGTTTTAGCGTACTGCTGGTGATGGACTTCTCTATTAACCTGCTGACCTTGCTCGCACTGGTGCTATCCATTGGGCTTATCGTCGACGATGCCATTGTGGTGCTGGAAAATATCTCCCGGCGCATTGAGGCAGGTGAGCCACCCCTGACGGCAGCGTTTTACGGTACCCGACAGGTGGGCTTTGCTGTGATTGCAACATCCGTGGTGTTGGTTGCCGTTTTCGTGCCCATCGTCTTTCTATCCGGCGATCTAGGCAGGTTGTTTTCTGAATTCGCCCTCACCATGTCTGCCGCCGTGGTGTTCTCGACCCTGGTAGCGCTGACTCTGTCTGCCATGCTGGCCTCGAAATTACTCGGCAAAAGCGAGAAAAATCGTGCCAGTTTGAGAGTAGAAGCCTGGTTTGATCGTTTCAAAGGCCACTACCTACGTCTGTTAAGCGCCTCTATCGCCAAACCCTGGATAGTTGCACTGGGTTTTTTGGGCGTTGTCCTTATAGGGCTGGTGCTGTTTACCCATATCCCGTCAGAATATGCTCCCAAAGAAGATCGCGGCGCCTTTTTTATCATGGTTAATGGCCCCGAGGGGGCCTCCTATAAGCACATGAGTGAGTACATGACACTGATCGAGAGCCGTTTGATGCCGCTCGTCGACGCCGGCGAGGCCAAGGAAATACTGGTCAGAACCCCCAGGGGCTTTGGCAACATATCCAGCTTTAACGATGGTTTTGTAATCGTGATACTAGAGCCCTGGCAGCAACGCCGATCCGGCTGGGCAATTATGGATGATGTCAGGCACAGGCTCAGCGACTTGACCGGCGTCAGGGCCTTTCCCATTATGCGCCAGGGCTTTGGAGGGGGTGCCCAGAAACCACTGCAATTTGTCATCGGCGGCGGTAGCTACGAAGAGCTGGCACAGTGGCGAGACACCCTCTTCACCGACATCGCCACCAACAACCCAGGGTTTGTCGGTCTGGATCACGACTATAAGGAGACCAAGCCCCAACTGCAGATCGTCACCAACCGCGATCGAGCCGCCGATCTGGGCATCAGTACCAAAGACATCGGCGCCACCCTCGAAACCATGCTGGGCGGGCGCCGGGTGACTACCTACATTGATGATGGCGAAGAGTATGACGTTATTCTCGAAGGGAAGCGCAACACTCAGCGCACACCCACCAATATCGAAAATATTTACCTGCGTTCCACCACCAGCGGCCAGCTGATACCGCTGTCGAACGTCGTCAGCATTGAAGAAATTGCCGATGCAAGTTCACTCAACCGTTACAACCGTGTGCGCGCCATTACCCTGGACGGCAATCTCGCCGAGGATTTCGCTCTCAGCGAAGCCCTCGCTTATCTGGAGGATCTAGTGCGCGAAAAACTGCCAGAAACGGCGGTCATCGACTACAAGGGCCAATCATTGGATTTAAAAAGCAGTGGCACATCGATGATATTTGTTTTCCTGCTCGGTATTGTCGTGGTTTTTCTGGTGCTGGCTGCGCAGTTTGAAAGCTATATCCACCCGATGGTCATTATGCTCACTGTGCCGCTGGCCATTACCGGTGCCCTGGCGGGGCTATTTCTGGTCGGTGGAACCTTGAATATCTATACCCAGGTAGGACTGATTATGCTGGTGGGGCTGGCGGCCAAAAATGGTATTTTAATCGTTGAATTCATCAACCAGTTACGGGACCAGGGCACTGGCTTTCGCGAGGCCATCCTGGAAGCCTCCGGCACACGCTTGCGCCCCATTGTGATGACGGGTATCACCACGGTGGCCGGCTCCCTGCCTTTGATATTTTCAAGTGGTGCCGGCGCGGAAACTCGTTTTGCCATCGGTGTTGTGATGTCCTTTGGCGTCCTCGCCGCGACCGCTTTTACGCTGGTAGTTGTCCCCGTCACCTATAGCGTTCTGTGTAAACACACCGGTTCGCCGGGGGATGTCAGCCGCGCCCTTGAGGCGCAGCAAGTGGCATCGAAAGGAGCTAATGAATGACGGCTGTTCACGTTTTGAAAGCGCCCCCTTTTCATTTACGCACCCCATCCCGCCGCCGGTCAACGTGGCAGGCCGCGTTCGTCATTGTGCTTGCACTCACTTCGGGCTGCACCGTCGGTCCCGATTATGTCCCACCCACGATCGATCACAGCGACCAGTGGTCGACATCGGCTGCTGCCGTCAATAATGATGACCCCCAGCTCAGCCAATGGTGGAGCCTGTTCAACGATCCTCAACTGGAAAATTATATTGATCAGGCCGTGAGCCATAACAGAACGCTGGCGATCGCGAAGACCAACATTCTCCGCGCCCATGCGCTACGCCGGCAAGCGGGTTCTCTATTTTTCCCGACCGTCGATGGGAGCCTGAGCCACACGCGACAAGGCACGAGTGGCACCACAGCAGACACCTTTTCAGGCGGTTCACGGCGCACTCTTTACAACGTTGGCATCGAGAGCACTTGGGAGCTGGATATTTTCGGTGGTTTGCGGCGCCAGGCCAACGCCAGCGACGCCCGCCTGGAAAGCGCCATTGCCGATAAAGACACCGTATTGCTTGGCATTGTCGCCGAAGTGGGCCGCACTTACTTCGATGTACTTGGCCTGCAAAAGCGCATCGACATTATTGAAAAGAATATTGCCTTGCAAGCCAAAACCTTTGAGCTGATTCAAGACCTGTTTAATGCCGGTGAAGCCACCGAGTTTGACCTATCCCGTGCGCACGCTCAGGAACAACTGACCCGGTCTCAACTCCCAGACTTAAAGGCAGAAATGAAAGCCAGCATCTTTCGATTGTCAGTCCTTTTAGGCCAGGCCCCGGAATTCCTGCTCGACAGCTTCGTCTCTGGACAAGCCTTGCCCCAAGCCCCGGATGTGATATCTACCGGCATACGCTCCGATGTGTTGCGCAGGCGACCCGACATTCGCAGGGCTGAGTGGGATCTGGCCGCCGCCACCGAGGACATTGGCGTTCAAGTTGCCGAGCTCTTCCCCCGGTTTTTCCTGACCGGTAGTATTGGCCGTGCATCCAGTACCAGCAGCAATCTGGCCGATCAACTGAGCAATACCTTTTCCTTCGGCCAGTTGATGCAGTGGCCAATTTTTAACGCCGGCCGCCTCCGCGCACAGATTGATGTTGAAAAGGCCGATGCAGCGATGGCCGCAGACCATTATGAGCAAACAGTACTAGATGTCCTGAGCGAAGTTGAATCTTCACTGGCCCGCTACATCGAAAAGCGGGCTACCCGGGATAAGCTACAACAGGCATTCGTCAGCCAACAACGCGCGGCTGAATTGGCTCGAGTATTGTTCAACTCGGGTGAGACGGACTTTCTAGCGGTGCTCGACGCTGAAAGAATGCTAAGCGATATGGAAGACAGCCTGGCGACCAGCGAAATCGATGTGCTCTTGAATTTGGTGACAGTCTATGCCGCCCTCGGTGGCGGTTGGCAGCCCTATTCATTGACAAGCAGCACGAACTAACCCACCCCTCGAAAATCGACCATAAAACTGGGAGCTCTTGCTCGCCTCTGCTCGCTACATCCACCTCGACACAATTTCGATAAATCTTCCGCCCTACTCACAATCCCTGATATTTTTAGAATTCTCTCCGCCACGGATGGTGACATCGGTGCAGCTAAACAGCGGCGAATTGATGGCTAAGCGCCCCATACCGGGAGCAGACATAAGGTCCTTTAAGTCCTGTCTGTATCAATAAACTCAGTCATGCCAGGCTGCCCCCAGCCAACTTTTTGCACAGTCATTCTTTGAAATCGCAGTCTGCACACGACTGCAAATTAAAAGACACAAGGAAACTACTGTGCTCATCGGTGTCTCCAGATGTCTTGCAATGCCGGCGCAACCATTGACAGCCTGTTACTTAGAAAGGCTTAACAGCTTCTTGATAGCTGACGAGCGAGCACTCCCCGATGTGGAAGCCTTTCTGATGCACAGTCTTTAACGACCACTGCTTTGATGAATGCATGAAAGCTCATGCTTTGTTCACCAGCTATCGTGTCACCTCGCCTCCCTAAAACTATTCTCTATAGCCATTCTCTCTAATTACTCTCTATAGCAGCTGTGTATCGAACTCTGCGACATCACCTAGTGATACGGGGCGCAGACATGCTCAGAGATGAAGCAAAAGCTAACCGTCTTGATCGAGCAAACCTCATTGTTTTACCATGCTATTTGATAGCTAGCTATCTATTAGTTATAGTGAGTCATGACAACCCTGCAGGCAATAAAATGACAAAATCTCTCAGCAACCAGGAACAATTCAGTCTTCGCATCGGTCGGGTCGCACGGCTTTGGCGTGCCGAAATCGACCGGCGCTTGGCCGGCTTCGGTATCACTGAATCCCGCTGGTTAACACTGTTACATCTCTCTCGTCTGCCCGAGGCGGTCACCCAACGCGAACTGGCCGAGTCGCTCGGCGTACAGGGGCCAACCCTTGTGCGCACCCTCGACCGGCTTGAAGCCGATGGCTTGATCGAGCGCCGCATAAAGGCCTGCGACCGTCGTACCAAGTCAGTCCATCTACGCGCGGAGGCCACCCCCATCCTCACTCAAATCGAAGAAACTGCCGCCGCCGTGCGCGCGGAAATCTTTGCCGATATCTCGCCCAAGGACGTGACGATCTGCCTGAAAACCTTCGAGCAAATCGCCGAAAAGTTGGGCGGCACCTTAAAAGCGATACAGCATAATCGCGAAACCCCGACAAACAGGTGAGTTATGAATCATTCAACGAATGACCTTGAACACCAGAGCAATGATCCCGATCTGCCTCGGGCCGAAGATGCCGACACAAAACCGGCATCGTCTATCCCACCGTTGGCTCGTGCTCAGCCATGGCGGCTCTATGGTGCAATTCTGGCGGCGCTCATCGTTTTCGGAGCCGGCGGATGGTGGCTGTACCAGCAGCTCACCCACGTCTTTGTCACCGATGCCCGTGTCGCAGCCGATATTGTCGCTATGAGTAGCCGAGTGCCCGGCTGGGTTACGGCAGTGGACGTCATCGAAGGCGATACCGCCCCTCACCAGGGTATATTGGTTCGGATCGACGACCGGGAGAGCCGTCTACTCGTTCAAGAGCTGGATGCACAACTCGCCGGAATCGCTCGCCGCCGGGAAGAAATCGAGGCCCGAATTACACTGACCGACCGCCAAACGACGAGCCAGGTCACGGCGAAACAAGCCGCGGTAAGGGCTGCCGAGGCCGTGCTGGCCGCGGTGTCGGCACAGCGCGATCTTGCCAGACAAGACAATGACCGCGCCGAAAAGCTTTCGCCGAGCGGTGCCATCCCCCGCGCCCGCCTTGATCAGACACGGGCGGCGCTTGAGACCACGAGACAACAAGCCTTGAGTGCGCAAGCCGACCTGGAGAATGCCCGCGCAGCTCTTGTCGCCGCCGAAGTCGCACGCGGAGAACTCACGGTGCTGCGCACCCAGCTCGCAGAACTTGGCCCCGAGGAAGAACGATTGCAAGCTCAACGGGAGCGTGCCTCTCTCGATCTCGAAGACCGTATCATCGCCATGCCCTTTGACGGAGTGGTAGACCGGGTTTTCGTAGACGTCGGCGAATACGTTACGCCCGGCCAGCGCCTACTGATGGTGCACAACCCCGAGCGTGTGCGCGTGGAAGCGAATGTTAAAGAGACCGATATCCGCTTTTTCCGACCCGGCAAGGAAGTGGCCATTACCGTTGATGCCCTACCGGGGCGACGCTTCGAGGGCACGGTCACGCGCGTCGGCCAGGCGGCCACCAGCGAGTTCGCACTGCTGCCCAACCCTAACCCGAGTGGCAATTTCACCAAGATTACCCAGCGCCTGCCGGTGCGTATAGCCGCACAGCAGGACGGCACCGAACTCAAGCCCGGCATGATGGTAGAGCTGGAAGCGAGCACCAGTGACTAGCTCACCCCGCCCAGATAGTATTGAAGGACTGTTCGCCCGCTTCGGTCCATCCTATCGCTGGCTAGTGACCGTGACAGTCATGATGGGTACGATCGCCACCATCCTCGCCGCCACCATCGTCAATGTCGCCTTACCCGATATCATGGGTGCCTTCGGTATGAGCCAGGACAAAGCCCAGCTCCTCTCCACCGGCTTTCTCGCGGCAATGACCGGGACTATGCTATTGAATGCCTGGATGGTCGAGACGTTTGGCCAGCGCGCCACCTTCATGATGGCGGTGTCAGTCTTTGTCGTCGCTTCCATCATGGGGGGGCTCGCGCCTGCAGAGGGCGTACTGATCCTGTCACGGGTGCTACAGGGTGCCGCCGCTGGCATTCTCCAACCTCTCGCCATGCAGGTGATCTTCCAGGTCTTCCCGCCAGAAAAGCGAGGTTCTGCCATGGGTATCTACGGCATTGGTGTGGTATTGGCCCCCGCGCTGGGGCCTGCTTTAGGTGGCGTCATGGTGGACAGCTTCAGTTGGCGCTATGTGTTCTTCATGGCGGTACCGTTTTGCCTCATCGGTCTGTTCCTTGCCACACTCTTTATGCCGGGACGCGAAACGACCGGTCCGGCGCGCCGCTTTGACTGGATGGGCTTTGGTCTACTGACAGTTTTTCTTGTCACTTTACTGAATGGCTTATCGAACGGACAGCGTTATGGCTGGCTGTCCGATCCAATCCTGACTGATTTCGCCTTCGCCCTGGTCACAGGTATCGGCTTTATCGTCTGGGAGTTATTCACACCCACACCGATGTTGAACCTCAAGCTGTTCAAAAACCGAGCCTACACGGGGGCATCGATAGTGGCCTTCATCTTTGGGGCCGGAATTTACGGCTCAACCTATTTGATTCCACTCTTTGCTCAAACCATCCAGGGCTACACACCCACTCGGTCGGGGCTATTGCTAATGCCGGCGGGTTTGGTCCTGGCCATGGTCTTTCCCATCGCCGGACGACTGACCGACCAAACACCGGCCTATGCGCCTGTAATGTTCGGACTCGCGGTCTTTGCGCTGTCTTCGTTTCTGATGACCGGCGTGGATACCGATACTTCTTTCTGGCTATTCGCCTGGTGGATCATACTGGGGCGGATCGGCTTGGGTTTCATTATGCCGAGCTTAAACGCCGGCGCACTCCAGGCTCTGCCTATCGCTCTGCTCGGCCAGGGGTCCGGCGCCATCAACTTCGTGCGCCAACTCGGCGGCGCCTTCGGTGTCAATTTTCTTTCCATCACTTTGGAGCGGCGATCACAGTTCTACGTAGACAGTTTCACTGCGGCGCAGCACGCAGCAAACAGCGCAACCACCGATATGCTAGGCGCTGTCACTGATTTGCTGTCACAGGTCGGGGTACCAGACGCGATCCGAGAGGCTGGAGCGATGAACTATCTCGGTCAAGTCATTTACACGCAGGGCAATATGTTGGGGTATCGCGACAGTTTCTTTATCGTCAGCGCAATCTTCGTGATCGCCATTCTGCCAGCCTTTATGATGCGGCAAAGGCCCGTGCGCCAGGCGATAGAAACAAACGAGAGATAGCACAAACAGGGGGCAAAGACCTTGCAAAACGCGCCCTATGGACATTCCCCAACGAGGCTTCTAAGCGCCTCTGCCGAATAACTGCTTTGACGCAGACTCGGCGCCCTACCCTCACCCAATGGTAGAGGTGAAGGGACCATTGGCGAGAAATTTATGCCGACTTCGCTTTTTTAACAAAGGCCGATTTAAGCATCATTTCTCCCACTTTATCGACACGACAGTCGATATTGTGGTCACCGTCTACGATGCGGTTGATTTTGACCCTAACACCCATTTTTAACACACTTGAGCTACCTTTCACCTTCAGGTCTTTAATCAGCGTGGCATTATCTCCCTCGTACAAGGCGTTGCCATTGGCATCTTTGACGACTTTGGTAGCCTCATCATCTATTTCGCTTTCGCTCGTTGCACGCCACTCGTGGCCACATTCAGGACACACCAGTAATTCGCGATCCTCATAGGTGAATTGTGAATGACACTTAGGACAGGGTGGAAAATTTGACATCAAAAAATTGCCTCATGTTGAGATTATAAAAACACCGTAAATTCTTTTAAACCGATCCTTCGAATAAGCTCAACGATCCGATTCATTTCCTCGGCGGCGATAGGCTTATCATCGTTATCAGCAAGAACATAAGATTTATGATGCGCGTCCTGCAGCATCACGAACCAATGATCGGGATTGCCCGGACGAACCCTGACTTGCGCACCTTGCCAGTGAGCTGCTTTTCCCAATTCAATCGCTTCATTTAATTTCATTGCGTTTATCTCGGTCTTGCGCCTCGTTGATGGCATCGATCAGCGTAGGAAAAGACCCATCCAGTGGGCTTAAAGAATCTCCACGGGCCCTGGCAAGGGTTTTAAGCGGCTGAAATTGCCAGGCTGAAAAAACTAACTGGACATTATGTTGACGGCAATGGGCCATCAATTTTTCAATCGCAGCCAATCCGCCCGCATCTAAATAGGAGCTATAACGCATATGCAGAATGATGCCATCCAGCTCACGGGTATGCTGAGCCAGCTCGCCAAAGATACGATCTGCAGCAGCGAAAAACAGTGCGCCACGCACCTTAAATATTTTCCAGTTGGCGGGTAGCGACTCGTGATGGAAGTCTTTGTTATCGGTGATCTCCACCACGTGGGTAATAGCGGCCAGCTCTTTCATAAATAGCAGTGAAGCTAAAAGAACGCCCACTGTGATGGCGACGACCATGTCCACGAATACCGTTAGGGACAGGCAAACCAGAAAAACCAGGACATCGCTGACGGGAGATTTTTTTATAAGTTTGAGGGATTTGTGTGCTTCACTCATATTCCAGGCAACGACCATCAACAACGCTGCCATGGCCGGCATCGGGACATAAGCCAGTGCGCCGGCAAGCAGTAACAGTCCCAGCAGCACGACCAGCGCATGGACCACACCGGCAATCGGTGAGCGTGCGCCTGCTTTATAATTCGTTGCCGAGCGCGCAATTGCCGCCGTGGCGGTAATACCACCAAAAAAGGGTGTAATGACATTGGCCACACCTTGGGCCAACAATTCACTGTTTGCACTGTGGCGTTTACCAGACATGCCGTCCAGCACTACCGCACATAATAGTGATTCGATGGCACCCAGCATGGCAATCGCGAAGGCAGCCGGCAATAAATCTGATACCAGAGCGAAAGAAAGCACTAGCGGTTGCCCATCCGCGCCGACATGATCCCATGGCCATTCCAACGCAGGCAAAAAGGGAGGAATTCCCGCCGCCTCTGTGCCATCCGCCAGCAGGTAATGAAAACGCGAACCGATGGTATCGACCTCCATGCCGATGCCAGCCAGGAAAGCCCCTAACAGACAGGCCAGCACCAGCGCTGGAAGGTGGGGAGGAACCGGTGTTCGCAAGCGAGGCCACACCAGCATGACTGCCAGGGTAAAACCGGCGGTCAAAAAACTGCTGAGATCAATCTGATGCAGATGGCTGCCAATGGCGATAATCTTGCCGATAAAGTGTTCCGGCACGTCATGGAGTTCCAGGCCGGTAAAATCGGGAATTTGTAACACGGCGATTACAATAGCAATGCCCCCGGTAAAGCCCAGGGTGACGGATTCTGGTATGTATTCGATAAAACGGCCCAGGCGTGCGTAGGCCATGGCGATAAGAATAACGCCGGCCATTACCGAGGCCAGCAGAAGCCCCGCCAGGCCATACTTCAGGGTCAATGGCTGTAAAATCACCACAAAGGCAGCGGTCGGCCCAGAAATGCTATAACGACTACCACCGGCCAGTGCAACAATCGCGCCGGCAATAATCGCGGTATACAGCCCGTATTGTGGTGGCACGCCGCTGGCAATCGCCAGTGCCATTGCCAGGGGGATCGCAATGACGCCCACGGTAGCCCCTGCAATCAGGTCTGCCAGAAAGGCTTTGCGATCATAGCCCTCCGCCAATACCTCGCGAAGCGCGTGCCCCAGTCGCAAAGAAAACAAATGTTGTCGTTGAGGCATCAGGGTGATCCTAGTTAAAACAATTCCTATGATACGCTGCCAGCACGGAGCACTAGCACTTGAGCATCCTATTATAATATAATTATAACTCAATGAGCTTTATATTTGCCAAGATAACGTCGAGGTTTACCCCATGATTCACTCCCACTTGATCCAGCAACTATCTCAGTACGGCATCAATAACCCACTGGAAATCCTCTATAACCCCGACTACAACACTTTGTTTCAAGAGGAAACCCGCCCTGAATTGAGCGGTTATGAAGTGGGCCATGTCACGAATAACGGTGCCGTCGCCGTTGACACCGGCATTTTTACCGGGCGCTCTCCCAAAGATAAATATTTTGTGAAGGACGACACCACTCGCGACACCCTCTGGTGGTCAGATCAGGGAACCAACGACAACAAGCCCATTACACCGGAGGTGTGGGACTCTTTGAAATCGCTGGTAGGCGCTCAACTCAGTGGCAAGCGCGTGTTTGTGAATGATTTATTCTGCGGTGCCGACCCGGATACCCGATTAAAAGTGCGCTTTGTCACCGAGGTTGCCTGGCAGTCGCATTTCGTAAAAAACATGTTTATCCGCCCATCGGAAGACGAGCTGGAGGGCTTCGAGCCCGACTTTGTTGTGCTGAATGGCGCTAAAACCACCAATCCGGACTGGGAACAACAAGGCCTGAACTCCGAAAATTTTGTCGCGTTTAATATGACCGAAGGCATGCAGCTTATCGGCGGCACCTGGTATGGCGGCGAAATGAAAAAAGGGCTGTTCTCGGTGATGAATTACCTGCTGCCACAAAAAGGCATTGCCTCTATGCACTGCTCTGCCAATGTCGGCAATGAGGGTGATACTGCGATCTTTTTTGGTCTATCCGGCACTGGGAAAACCACCTTGTCCACGGACCCGAAGCGGGCTCTGATTGGGGATGACGAACACGGTTGGGACGATAACGGCGTTTTCAATTTCGAGGGCGGCTGTTATGCCAAAACTATTAACCTCAGCGAAGAGCACGAGCCGGAAATTTTTGCTGCGATTAAACGCGATGCCCTGCTGGAAAATGTGGCCGTCGATGGCGAAGGCAATATTGACTACGCAGACAGTTCTAAGACCGAAAACACTCGCGTTTCTTATCCAATCTACCACATCGACAACATCGTTAAGCCTGCCTCCGTGGGTGGTCACGCGACAAAAGTCATTTTTCTGACCGCCGATGCGTTTGGCGTATTACCGCCGGTGGCCCGCCTCAGCAAAGAACAAGCTGAATACTATTTTCTTTCGGGCTATACCTCTAAGCTGGCGGGTACAGAGCGCGGTATTACCGAGCCCACCCCCACGTTTTCGGCCTGCTTCGGCGCAGCATTTCTAAGTCTACATCCCACGCAATATGCACAAGTACTGAAAAAACGGATGGAGCAGTCCGGTGCCCAGGCATACCTTGTGAACACCGGTTGGAATGGAACAGGACAACGCATTTCCATCAAGGCGACCCGTCGCATTATCGATACGATCCTGGATGGTTCCATTGAAGCTGCAGAGTTTATTCAGCTGCCACTCTTCAATCTGGAAGTCCCTGCTGAGCTTGAAGGCGTTGAAGGTGCGCTGCTTGATCCGCGCAAGACATACAGCCAACCCGAGGAGTGGACGCAAAAAGCCACCTCACTGGCGGGCAAGTTTGTCAGCAATTTTGAACGCTTCACCGACACTCAGGCCGGTGCCTCGCTAGTAAAAGCAGGTCCGAGCTTACCCGGGTCATCCACCATTTAACAACAATCCTGAAGGCTAATTAAATTAGCACGATTACTGATCCTACGAAGAGCGACAATATGGAAAAGCGCACTGCCCGATTAACGGTTCTGGTCGACCCCCAGAAGAAAGCAGCCTTTGAAAAACTGTGTGAACAGGAAGACGTTACGCCTTCACAGAAAATTCGCCAGTTCATGCGTGACTACATTGAACAATCGCTGGGTTCCGACTGGAAAGAACAAGTCTTTAATGGCGAAGATTGAACTGACTCCCTTGAATGCAGATGGATTCACACTACCCCACTAAGTCGTTTAAACACGCTCGCGAATCGTATGTTGTAGACGCTAGTATCAAGCTCGAACTGCGACAATAACTAAAGGCGACAATATCGACATGGACGTCGAAACAAGTGTGCTCCTGAAAATCAAACCGCCACTTATCCCGTCTTAATCAAGAAGTGCCTGACATTTTAGAACGTGGCGTCGAGGGCAAAGTCGGTCACCGATTTGCCACTTTAAACATTGAAGGCGATTCCGCCAGCGGAAAAATCACCGCAATGCATCACGTCCCATTCATCGCTTTAATGTCATCGCCTGAATGTCACCCCACTCGGGTACTCTGCGGCGTGACACAATTATGAAAAGCTAAGCAGTAAACCACCTAGTCAGTCTTAAGCACATCCTGCAACCACTGAGAAATAGCCTGTATTTGCGCAAGACAAACTTCATGCCCCATTGAATAGCTTTTATAGCTGGGCGTAAAACCCAGTTTTTCTAGAGCGGTCACGGCGGCGAGTCCCATACTCTCAGGCACGACCGGATCACGACTGCCATGAAAAACATGAATTGGTAATCTTGCATTGGCAGCACTGGGAACCAGAGTTTCACTGGTGGGGAAATAAGTCGACATCGTCATTAATCCTGCCAGTGGTTCAGGATAGGATAGTGCCAACGGGTAGGCCACCGCACCACCCTGAGAAAAGCCGGCAAGCACAATCCGCTCACTGGCTATACCCTGTTCACGCTGGTTCGCAATCAGCGCGGCAACAGCATCAACACTGGCCATAAGCTGTGCGGTATCGAGCTGCCGCTCAGCACCAGCCATCGTCAAAATATCGTACCAGGCAGGCATTACCATACCACCATTAACAGTCACAGGAATGGCTGGAGCGTGGGGAAAGATAAAACGTACCCCCATAGTCTCGGGTAAGTGCAGCTCGGGTACAACGGGTACAAAATCGTGGCCGCTAGCACCCAGACCGTGGAGCCAAATCACACAGGCATCAATGTTTGTTGCCTTTGTTTCAACGATTTCACAGGGTAATAAGTTCATTAATAGTGCCGAGACTGTTGGGAGTCGAACAGTTTAGCGGCACTGTTGGTTTAAGCCCAGACGATTTTACGGTTGACGCTCAGTTCGTTGATATGAACTTAAATACAGTCTGTTTAGCAAAGAGCGTCGGAAAGAATTTTCGGGCCTATAGTTTTTCACCCAAACACCGACCAGCGCTTGCAGGCCGTGCCAAGCCCTCATGTAGGGCCATCGTTTTATCAAGGCGGGTCTGTGTGGAGTCTGGGAAAGGCTCGCTTCTGCGGTTACTCATATTAACGTGAATGGCGAGGCATTCGTTCACAGCAACGGGACTGCTATCATCTCCTTGATACATCTGGTGAATATAGCGCAACCGTTTTTTATCGACCGCCAGCAATTGCGTAGTAACAAGGAGCTCATCATCCTGAAAAACTTCACGCAAATAATCAACATTAATACCCAGGGTAAACATTGAACGGTCTTGCAGCGTGCGATAGTCAAGACCGATACCGAGTTGATCGTAAAAATTATCGGTCGCCTTATCAAAGGCCAAGACATAAAAAGCCAAATTCATGTGGCCGTTGTAATCAACCCAAGCTGGTTCGACAGAGACCAATGTCCGGGTCAGCATGGCTTGGTTTCTTCCTGTAGACACTCACTCTACTCCCCATCACAAAAAGTGACCTTATTGTGCCAGAGAAAGTGCGCTAGAAAAGGCCTGCCAGAAAAATCGGGTTGAACATTAACGCGAAACCATCAACAGCCTAAGAAACTACTAGTTAATCATCAAGGCGCAGTTAGCCCAACGTATAGTGTTCAGTATCATCTAGCCAAGAATATTAGCGGCAATAATAGCAATTAACATCACTCCAACCAGGCTACCAATAGTCATCGCGATTCGTGTCCACACCTGTTTATCTGTAATCATCTCTTCCACGTTATTATCCGTTCAGTATGAATTAATGGTGAAAGCATAAGAAAAATGTGTTTAACCTGGCATTGACAGACATCAATTAGTGGTACTTTTTATCGGATGATTGAAGGGAGGGTGTCTTTTTTTGCAGCGTCGACGATAGTTGAAAAGAAACGGATAGGATCGTGTTCAGGTCCCGGCCAATGGGCATGATTGCCCTCGGCTTCGCAAAATAGCGTTTTTATATCCTCCGCGCACATTGTGTATTCGACGCACGCGTTAAATTCAGAGGGCACTGTTTGTCCCGAACATTGATTACACTCAGCCCACCAGGTAATAACCTCTCTGCCGTAATCGGGAAAATGACCGTCACCTTTATTGTGCATCACCATCACACTGGTCGGGCTGGGACAGGCGTAAGCCTCCATGTCTTCACCCTGCATACCCATGGCACTGGGTGCCAATGCCCTGGGATGGAAGGTAGATTCAGGTATAACAGACAGCGCATTAGACACCGTGCCACCATCGGAGTGCCCGGTATAAAAAACCAAGGCGGGGTCAATACACCAACCGTCAATCACTGCCGCCGGTATCGCGCTTAAAGCCACTAAAGATTTAATACCCAAAGGGATACTGCGCGTATGCACGATGACATAACCTGCCTCTGTAGCCTGTCGAGTGAGGCCAGTAAAGCGCTCTGATAAACCTTCACTTAAGCCCGATGGTGCCCAAACCATGAGCAAGGGGTGGGCATAATCACTGCGATAATTAGTCGGTGTAGTGACAGTAAAATGGAGATTGTTATCGTCATTATGCTGAATGTGATCGGCTACTGTACTGAGCTTATCAGCACAGGCAGGGGCATAACTTTCGGGATAAACAAAAGCACCCGGAGTGGTAAATTCGTCACCAAAGGTGTAGCTATCGTATAAATAAAAGAGCGTAGCGCCGATGGCAATAATCAACACACAATAAACTTTTAACAGCAGGGAAATACCCCGCTGATAACGACCAATACTTCGCATTTTATTTCTCTTTTCGGGCATTATTTCAAAACATTAATTCATTGAAACAAATCGACAACATAAATAAGTAGCCAGTAGCGCAAGGCCTTGCCGACAAAAATAAACAACAGACTTGGCAACCAGCGCAGTTGTAACCACCCTGCGGCAAAACATAAACCATCACCCACCACAGGTAGCCAGCTCAGCAATAGCGCAGGGTAACCCCAGCGCCGCATATAATGGCTAACAGTGCTGGAAGGTGGTGGGCGATGCCGAAGTCGCTCGACGCCTTTTTCTGCCCAAAAGCCCATCCAGTAAGTCAGAAAACCACCCGCGGTATTGGCAACACTGGCAACAGCGAGTAAAAGCAGCAAACGACTTTCGCCTTGCTGCACCAGCCACATCAGTAACACCTCTGATCCACCGGGTAGTAAGGTTGACGAGAGAAAAGCACTGATAGCTAGGCCGAGCAAACCCCCTTCTTCACTGGACAGCGCCGAGACAAAACCTATCAATTGACGTGCATTTGTTTGCTAACAAGTACACAGGCACGACTGAGAATGTCACAGACAACGGGAATGCGTTCGGCCAATATTTGTTCTATGTCGGCCATCGCGATTGGTCCACTGGTCTTACCTGCCGCAGCATTTACTACCAGCGACAGGCTGGCATAGGGCAAAGTTTTCTCTCGCGCCAAAGCCACTTCGGGCATACCCGTCATGCCAACAATATCGCAGCCATCGCGTTCCATTCTTTTTATTTCGGCACCAGATTCCAGGCGCGGCCCCTGTGTTGCACCATAAACGCCCTGGTTGACAACAGTCACCCCGGCGCTTGCAGCTGCACTAATCAGCACTTGTCGTAAAGCTTCATTGTAGGGTGAGGTAAACTCGATATGTTCAAGGTCCTCTTCTGTGCCATCGTAATAGGTATGCTCACGACCCCAGGTATAGTCAATAATTTGATCGGCCACGACAAATTTACCCGTTTCACAATCGGCACCAATGCCACCCACGGCGTTATAAGCCAGCACATGGGTTGCCCCCTCTTTCTTCAGTGCGCCAATATTGGCTCGGTAGTTCACTTTATGAGGAGGAATGGTGTGAGCGTCACCGTGACGTGCCATAAATAGCACGTCGACACCCTGTAGACGCCCTTTATACACAGGCCCTGAAGGCTGCCCCCACTGTGTATTCACAAGTAGTGCTTCATCGATAACCAGGTTCGGCATAGACAGCAAACCACTGCCGGCAATGATGGCGGGTTTGATGCTCATAGTACTCACCTATTAATTGTGTTCATTACGGCTTATTGGCGATACGCTATTCTTGTGTATTAACACGGGGGACAACAAAACCCTCCGAATCATCCGCAATGTGCAACGTTGATGTGGGGAAGGCAATTTCTGCTTTGTGGCTGGCGATGATATCGGCGATTTTCAAAAGCACTTCCTGTTTGACCGCGTGATACTTCGCCCAATTGGTGGTTTTAGTCATAGTGTAAATAAAGAAATCTACCGAGCTTGCAGCAAAACTATTAAAATTCACCATCAGTGTTTGCGTAGTATCAATTTCAGGATGGTTTTTTAACATCGACTCAACATCATTAACAATGGCTCCCATCTTGCTGATATCGTCATAACGTAAACCAATGGTTTCGTAGATTCTACGATTGAGCATACGCGAGGGGTTCTCAACGGAAATCGTGGCAAAAATACCATTCGGAATATACAACGGTCGCCTGTCAAAGGTGCGAATACGCGTTAAACGCCAACCGATATCTTCAACCGTTCCTTCAATTTCTTTATCGGGGGAACGAATCCAGTCGCCCACTGAAAAGGGGCGATCGAGATAAATCATCAACCCGCCAAAGAAATTAGACAGCAAATCTTTGGCTGCAAAACCGACGGCTAAACCACCAATACCACCAAAAGCCAACACACCGGAAATGCTAAGTCCAAACATTTGCATGACGATTAACACGGCGGAAATGATAATAGAGGCTCGCAGCAATTTACCGATTGCTCGAACAGTGGTGGTGTCTAGGGGTTCATTTAAATAAGCGGGATCGACGAGATTACGTTCTGCGCGTTTAACGAAATCCAATAAGAACACCGTCAGTAGTAAAATAACCGCCACGCGATTAACGGGTTCAATTAACTCCACCCAGGCTGAATCGACCGCTCTGGCGGCTATACCCGCCGCGACATTGACGCCCAACACCCAAATCAACCAGACAAACGGTTTACGTGCTGCTTCAACCAGAGCGTCATCCCACAGCGTTTTTGTCACGGCGGCATGAGAGGAAAGACGATTAAAAAATCGACTGGCAATGTAACCCAACAACAACGAGCCAAAAACCACCAGAAAAACTTGAAACCACCAGGTTGATTCGGTGCCTGTCACTGCTATCAACCAACCTTCGAACTCTTGAAACATTTATTACCTCAATATATCAGCCATTAACCACACCTGTTTACTATTAATAATCCAAGGTGGACGAATTACTTTGCAAAATCACTTTAATGCAGCCAGCGCGTCTCGTGTTGTCAACCAACGCGAATTTTCTAGCAGTTCAGCCCAGCACCAATGTTTTTGTGCCTTCATTGAGGGCAAGCGGCGCGATGTAAAAGACTCTGCACTGCTCTGAAGAAAATCGAGCACCTCCAGTGCACCCTGGCGATTATTACACACCAACACCATGTCGCAGCCGGCACGTAATGCAGCCTCAGCTTTCTCCGCGTAAGAACCCAGCTGATCTGCGCCCTTCATCGACAAATCGTCGCTAAAAATAACACCGTCAAAAGACAACTCCTTGCGCAATATCTTCTGTAGCCAGTACGACGAAAAACCGACGGCCTTGCTATCAATCTTGGGAAAGACGATATGCGCCGGCATAATTCCCTGCAGTTTAGAGCCAAGTTTTTTGAAGGGAAGAAGATCCCGAGCCTGAAGTTCTACCAGGTTGCGCAAATCATAGGGTATCTCTAAATGGCTATCTGCCGTGACACCACCGTGACCGGGAAAGTGTTTACCCGTGGCCGCCATTCCCGCCTCGGCCATACCGTCGATAAAATAGCCCGCTGCAGCACTGGCAATATCGGGGTTGGAGGAAAAGGAACGGTTGGCAATCACCTCACAATAACGACTATCGAGGTCGAGCACGGGAGCGAAACTGAAGTCGAGACCACTAGCGATCATCTCAACGGCCAGTAGCCACCCGGCATCGTGCAAAAGCTCGGCACCCTGCGCACTTTCATCGGTAATCAGAGAGCCCAAGCGCTGCATCGGCGGCAATATTGTGTAACCCTCGCGCAAGCGTTGCACGCGTCCGCCCTCCTGATCTATCGCCAGCAGTAAGTCGGGGCGCAGAGCAGACACTTCCGCCGTCAAATCCATAAATTGCGTTTTCGATGTGATATTACGTGCGAAAAAAATCACGCCGCCAACCGGGCTTTGTGTCAGCAAGTCACGTTCGCCATTGTTGAGAGCTGTGCCCTCCAGATCGAGCATCAAAGGGCCTGGGGCCATTATCATCATCCATTGTTAAGTAATGGCCCGGACAATAGAAACGCTGCCAATCATTGTCAATGGCTTTCCCTCAACATAATGTATTAGACAAATAGTGCATGTACAGTTTTGCTGATATTCCCGGTAGCAATTAATGAGACGTATTCGATTTCAAACATGTTTATACATATCAGCGAGTTACATACAATGGGGCCGCGTCTCTATTCATTCCACCCTAAAATAGCAGTGTTTACGCCGTTTGAAATACGGATGTCATGAAGTTTTGGCAGTGCTATCTTTGACTCATCGCACACAGGAGAGGATAAATGAGCAGGAAATTACCGGTTATTGGCGCCTGGTATCAGGACATTGAAGAAAACCAAATCTTTGAAGTTGTCGCTCTGGACGAAGAAGGGGATTGCATAGATATTCAATATGCCGACGGTGAGATTGGCGAGTTCGACTACGACACCTGGTACCAAATGTTGGTGCTACCCGCACAGCCGCCGGAGGACTGGAGTGCCCCCTACGAGCTGACGACGGAAGATAGCGCCGACCCCGATAAAACCTTTACCATGGCCCCAGCAGATGATCCTCTCAGAGATATCGAGCCCGAGTCTGTGTTTAGCAGCGACGATTACTAGGAAGGTCTTTTTATCCTGTAAAAACCCTTATCCAACCCTTTAAAAATAAAGACACGATTCGCTGGCTTCCTCTCCTACCCTAATAAGACGCTGGCTTATTCGAATTCAACTATCAGCTAGCCAATATTAGCTAGCGGGGCTCACAAATAAATACGGGGATGTCACGCCCGGTACGTTTTTGATAAATGTCGTAATCGGGGTAGTACTCACAACAGACAGGCCATACCCTGGCCTTTTCTTCAGCATCGGCACGACGCGCTCGCAATTGCATTTTCTTCGCTTTGTACTGCACGTCGATATTGGGGTTGGCCACCAAATTATTGAACCAGACTGGGTTTTTCGGGGCTCCCCCCTGCGATGCAACAATAATCACCCCGTCTTTGTAGGGTACGTGCATCAGCGGAATCACCCGTTGTTTCCCTGACTTTGCTCCGGTCATGGTCACCAGACAAATATCATGGCCACCCAACTTACCGAGAACTCGCCCATTCGTGAGGCGATAAACCTTCTCGTTCAAAGAAGAAAAGACTTTAAGATAAGGTAGCAGTTTGCCCATTTGCTCAGAGCTGGCCGTCTTGATATTGATCATTGCTGTAGTCTCAAAAGTTGTGAATGTCGTTTTCCCCAGTCTACTCCAGTGAGCTACGCCAAAGGAAACACTCTCATCTCAACACTCTCTTTGTCTTTAGTGGGTGCTTCAGCAACCCGAGAACCGTTGAAATCGGCGATTGGCAAAGGGTAGACTGGGTGCCAAATAAAAACACAGAGAAATCACCCATCATGAAAGCGTCTGAAGTTGGCAAACTTGGGGTCTGGGGTTTCCTCGATGCCTGTGACTACAAACAATGTATTGAACTCGCCCAGACTGTCGAACAACTCGGCTATTCCACCCTGTGGGTACCCGAGGCTTTTGGCCGCGACCCCTTTGTCACTCTCACCCTGCTAGCCGGTAAAACCGAAAAGCTCTACCTCGCGACTGGCATCGCCAATGTTTACGCCCGCGATCCCATGGCCATGGCCTCCGCGCGCAACGCCATTGACGAACTCAGTGGCGGACGCTTAATTCTCGGTCTCGGTGTCTCCCATAGAGAACTGGTTAGCGCTATTCGTAGCCACGATTACGGCAAGCCCGTTAGCACGATGCGCGCTTATCTTGAGGCTATGAACGCAGCCATGTACACCGCACCCCCACCGCCAAAACAGGGAATGCTAGTGCTAGCGGCACTGCGTGAAAAAATGCTCGGCCTGGCCAGTAGCGCCAGCGATGGCGCTCACCCTTACTTCGTGACTCCCGAGCACACCGCCCGTGCCCGCACAATTATCGGCCCCAATAAATTCCTCGCCCCGGAGCAAAAAGTCTTGCTGGTAAAAGACCCCAGCGAGGCTCGAGCGATCGCGCGCAAATTTATGGCTCTGTACCTGGGCCTTGAAAACTACCGCAATAACCTGCTCACCCTCGGCTTCACTGCCGATGACTTTGAACACGGTGGCAGTGACCGCCTGGTCGATGCCATTGTTGCCTGGGGTGATGAAGCGACCATTCAAAAGCGCCTGGAAGCCCACTGGCGAAATGGTGCCAACCATATCTGCCTTCAGGCTTTGCGCCCCGATGGCGAACCCGGCTACGACTCTCGTGCACTGCACGCTTTTGCACCTACACCCTGACGCACTCGTCCCTGATCAATCCGACAGGGCCATAGAATACAACCCGACAAAAATGGCATTATTGTGTGACTCATAGCGGAACCACACAAACCTTGTCGACAGCCCCTGGGACATAGCCGCTTAATTCACTTTTGCTTTTACACGGAAAAACTCATGAAGTTCACCATCATTCCCGTCACGCCCTTTCAACAAAATTGCACCCTGATGTGGTGTGAGGAGACCCGACGCGGCGCCGTTGTCGATCCGGGTGGCGACCTCGAACGCATTGAGCAAGCCATTGCCACCAATGGCGTGACGCTTGAAAAAATACTCGTTACCCACGCCCATATGGACCATGCCGGTGGTGTAGCCGATTTAGCGGAGCAAAAAAACATCCCTATTGAAGGCCCTCACAAAGAGGAAAAATTCTGGATCGACAATCTTCCCGAGCAAGGCAAAATGTTCGGCCTGGGCGACGCGCAGACCTACCGCTCCTTCACTCCTGACCGCTGGCTCGACGATGGCGACACTCTCACTGTAGGTAATCAAACCCTCGAGGTGATTCATTGCCCAGGGCACACGCCTGGACATCTGGTTTTCTTCGATCCCAAAGAGCGTCTGGCGATTGTCGGCGATGTGCTCTTTCAAGGTTCCATTGGCCGCACCGATTTTCCTAAGGGTGACTTTGACACCCTAATTCGTTCCATTCGAGAAAAACTCTGGCCCCTGGGCAATGATGTGAGCTTTATTCCCGGCCACGGTCCCATGTCAACATTCGGCCAGGAGCGCCAGACCAACGGCTTTGTCTCCGACCGTATGTAAGACCTTACCCTTAATATATCTGACATTACATATAACGCTTAAGCAATTGATAAAAAAAGGAAAAACCATGTCTGACGTCCACACGTTTGCTGGCGGCCCGCTCGATAGAGCCAGCCATTTACGCACCAACAGCGAATGGTTGAACACCCAATTAGCAAACCCTGCCAGCCGCGTCGTCCCCCTGTGGAAGCTACAGCCACTCGTCACTCGCCGCCGCGACGGTATTGGCTGGTTATCGCCAGTCGATCTCGATGATTATATAGCCAGCGGCGTACCGACAATTTTTCTCGGTAACGATGACGAGGGTATTGCCCACTTCGCCATTGATATCACTGTATTTGAAGACGCCAACAAAAGTGAACCTTTTATCCAGGTAGGCCGCTTTATGGACCTGCGCTCCATTGCCCTGCAACTACCTCTCGGCGACCCCTCCACACTCGGCACTGCCAAAGCCATTCTCGACTGGAATGCGCGCCACGGTTTTTGTGCCGTTTGTGGCCAAAAAACTGACATGCGCGATGCCGGGTATCGCCGCCAATGCAGCGACGATACCTGTAATGCAGAGCACTTTCCCCGCACTGATCCCGTGGTCATTATGCTCGCCGTGCGCGGTGACCAATGCCTGGTGGGGCGCCAGGCCATGTTCCCCCAGCACATGTACTCTTGCCTCGCCGGTTTTGTCGAACCCGGGGAAAATATCGAAGAGGCCGTACGCCGTGAAATTATGGAAGAAGCCGGTATACAAATCGGCGACGTGAGCTACCACTCAACCCAGCCCTGGCCCTGGCCTTCGTCGTTAATGATCGGTTGCTTCGCCGAAGCTGAAAGCGAAGAAATCACCATTGACGGTCTCGAGCTGGAAGAGGCCCGTTGGGTATCCCGCAGCGTACTGCGCGATGTGCTAAATGGTGACACCGATCAGGGCGTGTTGTTACCCCCACCCATGGCTATTGGATTTCAACTAATAAAAGCTTTTGCCGACATGGATTAAAGCTCAGTAAAACTGCTAAAAATAACGCTAATAATAAGTCCCCTGTAGGGATAAATTTAGGAGTCAACCAATGCGATACCGAGAAACACTTTATCGTGTGGACGAAAAAGTTGCTGTCATTACGCTCAACCGGCCCGACAAACTCAACGCCTGGACCACCCGTATGGCTGAAGAAATTCAGGATGCGGTAATGACTGCCGCCGCCGATGACGCTGTGAATGTTATTGTCATCACCGGTGCAGGCCGGGGGTTTTCTGCCGGTGCGGACATGAGTGTGCTGCAGGATTTGAGTGACGGCGGCGGTAAAAAGGCTGATAAAGCCGAGCAACCCAAGCCCACACCGCAAGATGTGCGCCCCGATTTCAAGCAGCCCTACTCCTACTTTCCCGCGGTGCCAAAACCCATTATTGCCGCCATTAATGGCCCCTGTGCCGGTATCAGTCTGGTACTCACTTTGTTTTGCGATATGCGCATTGCCGCTGCCGAGGC
Organism: uncultured Gammaproteobacteria bacterium; assembly: GCA_913058345.1. Classification (GTDB taxonomy): domain Bacteria; phylum Pseudomonadota; class Gammaproteobacteria; order Pseudomonadales; family Porticoccaceae; genus Reddybacter. The sequence continues at coordinate 310,408 of CAJXQR010000003.1, read as the reverse complement.
CAAGTTTACCTCGGCCTTCGTCAAGCGCGGATTAATCACTGAATATGGTGGCGCCTGGCTACTGCCTCGCATCGCCGGTTTTGGCAACGCAATGGATGTCTGGCTGACGGGTCGTGTTTTCGACGGCACCGAAGCGAAAACGCTCGGTGTCGTTAATCGTGTACTGCCCCAGGAAGACTTCCTCGACAACGCGATGGCAATCGCTCACGACATGGCCAATAACAACTCGCCCCGCTCCATGCGGGTTATTAAACAGCAGTTGTGGGAGTCCCTGTTTCAGGACCTCGATACAGCCCTGAAGATGGCGCACAGCGAAATGAAAGCCAGTATTGCCAGTGACGATTTTAAAGAAGGCGTTTCTCACTTTCTGCAAAAAAGAGCACCCCGTTTCTCAGGAAAATAACAGCAAACTAAACGCAATAAGAAGCTTAACGGCCAGCTTGAACGACGCCAACACAAAGGATCAGTTGGGGAGACTGGCGTAGAAATCATTCTTCATGACTCACCAATGAGCCAACGTTTAAATTAAGCCCGTTAAGAAAACAAGCGGCGTATTAATGCTGTACACCCCTGTTTGACCCGCACTCCGTGATTGAATACGTGCCTCAAAAATACGGCAACTCGTAAAATCAATCCCTACTTCTAGGCCATCTCCTCTTTCGGCGAACTGGATGGAAGCCACCGATATGGCTCGTGGTGCGCTCCTTCTAACCTAGACGAGTCCAAAAATATCACAGGGCCTGAGTTGAGTATTGATGCAGTCTATTCATCCAGATAGAATGTCATTGCTCAGCCACCCTCCCCCCAATACCTCGTTGTCAATTTCTAGACACCGTTCTCTCATCTTCCAGCCTGTTATTTATAGGATGACACTCGGGCAAGTGATAAGCCCCTCCCTATCAACGAGACAACTACTCATGGATTTAGCTCAGTGAAACTGCGTATTATCACCTACAATATCCACCGCGCGATCGGTCTAGATCGTCGCTACCAGCCTGAGCGTATTGTTAAAATACTCGCTGATCACGACGCCGATATTGTGTTATTGCAGGAAGTTGACGAAGGCGCACCACGTTCCAGAGAGCAGGATATGGCGCGGGAGATTGCCGGAGAATTAGGTTTCGCCCACTACGCCGCCGGGCACAATGTCAGTCTGCGCAAAGGTCGCTATGGCAATGCCACTTTAAGCCGCTACCCCATTACGCGGGAGCGCAATATCGATTTAACCATCGGCGATCACAAACGCCGCGGCTGTCAGCACACCGCTATAGAAGTACCCGGTAATAGCGGACGTTCAACTCACCTTGACGTTTTCAATCTCCATTTGGGCCTTTCACCCCTGGAGCGACAACGCCAGGCAGGCATGTTGATGCGCTGTAAAGAATTTACCGATATTGCCCCGGATGCACCTTGCATTGTCGGTGGCGACTTTAATGACTGGCTGTCACGCTTAAGGGCACTTTTCATTGAAGGTATGTCGCTGCGTTGTGCAACCGACAAAGAAACACGGTTGCGCACCCGACCCATTAAAACCTATCCTTCTTTTGCACCGCGCGGCGGCCTCGACAGAATTTATTACCGGGGGAATTTGCGGGCCATTTCTGCCATTCCCTGTCGTCATCAAGTTGCTCGCGTCGCCAGTGATCATCTACCCGTTATCGTCGAGCTTGAACTCAAAGAGTAAAGACCACAGCCTTGACCAACTCATGGTGCAAATAGAGATATAAGTAAACCTTATAAACTAAACACTGTATTCGCGCACAAACATGGCCACCGCCGTATCGACTTCACGGTTTATTTCATCGTCTGTAGGAGGCTCCAGCCCCAGCGCTGCACGCATATGAAGATCGGAGCGAATCATGCCGAAATATTGCCGTGCAGCTGCGTGGGTATCGCTAAGCTGAAGACTACCATTATCGACCTGTTGATCAAGATAGTTCGATAATCGCACAACCGCTGCATTGGGACCGTTGCGGAAAAAAGTCTTGGCCAGCTCAGGAAAGCATTGCCCCTCAGAAACGACCGTACGAAAAATTGCCAGACTATCCTCACGTAAAAGCACATCCAAATAGGCTTTACCGAGTTTCTCAAGAGTGGTTTGCAAAGAGCTATTGTCATCAATTGCAGCGCCCAGTGGCGACAGCATTTGTGCGGCAAGGCTTTCTATAATGGCAGCGAACAGCTCTTCTTTGTTGCCAAAATATTTGTAAACCGTACGTTTTGAACCACCGGCTCTGCGCACAATTTCATCGACACTGGCGTTGACATAGCCGTATTCAAGAAAGACCTGCACACCCGCCTGTAAAATTGTATTGCGACGCACCTCTTCAGGCGTTCTTCCCGTTTTAGGCATGACTTAAAAACTTCCCAATTATCACTAATAACTCGTCCCGGTACAGCTTGGACTGAACTGGGATTTCAAATAAACATTCTATCGCAACACAATCTAGCGTACTCACTTCGGTCTTATAAATTTCTGTCAACAGCTTGCATCAAATCAAGGCCAGTGCTAGGGTACGGCCAAGTACCAGATAACATCAAGCGTTATATTTTCAGTTTTTAAAGAACATACCGCGATACTGCCCCCTAACCACCCGGCCTAAAGAACGTATTAACAAACAAAGATGGGCAGAACAGTATTTGCCCAAGTCGATCAAACGGTAAACACCATGCGTAAAATTATATTTTTTGGGATTCTAATCGCCGGCATCATTTTTGGGGGCCTTTGGGCCAAAGAATGGTGGTTTGAAGGGCGCTATTGGGAATCAACCGACAATGCCTACACGAAGAGCGATATCACTGTCATCAGCGCAAAAGTTGCCGGTATCGTCGGCAGTGTCAACGTCAGTGAAAATGAAAACGTAAAGGCGGGGGATATTCTTATCTCCATGTACAAACCTACTTTTGATGCCCAGGTGGCGCGTGCAGAGGCCGAAGTGGTCGAAGCTGAAGCCAGTCTGGCCCGCGTAGACACTCAAACCACCCTGCAAAAAGCCATCATTGCCGCCAGCCGTGCAGAAGTCAAAGCCGCTGAGGCGGAGGTAGAACGAGCCTATCTTGATCTACAGCGTTCGAAAACTCTGAAAGACAAGGGTTATGCCGAAAAACAACGCTATGATCATGACCTCACCGATGTCAGCAGTGCAGAAGCCGAGCTAGCGCGTACCCAGGCCAATGTCAACGCAGCTATTGCTCAACTCGATGTGCTCACCGCTGAAAAGGCCGAAATTAGCGCCGAACAGGCTCACGCCAAAGCCGAGCTCAACCTGGCCAAGATTGCCCTGTACCTGTCTGATATTCGCGCCCCTCGCGATGGAGTCGTCGGCGCGAAACATGTTGAAAACGGCGAATATATTCACGTGGGCTCGCGTAAAATGGCCATTGTGTCTCTCGATCACGTCTGGGTTAACGCCAACTTTAAAGAGACCCAACTCAACGGCATGGTACCGGGTCAAAGAGCTATCGTTGAAATTGATGCCTTCCCCGATGAACTTATCGAAGGTGTCGTCGAAAGTTTGTCACCGGCCAGTGGTGCTCAATTCAGCTTACTTCCACCGGATAACGCCACCGGAAATTTCACCAAAATTGTCCAACGTGTGCCGGTTAAAATCCTTCTCGACCAAGATAACCCTGTTGTCAAACGTCTGCGTCCTGGCATGTCGGTGCTCGCTAAAATTGATACGCGCGCCAGCGCCAACACAGAAGTAGTGATTGGTAAAAAACCTACGATAAAAAGCACTTCCAGCGTGGCACTTTCAGAGTAGAACCCGCCCCCTCAAGCCCCTATCGATAGTGTGTCTGCAGCCAAACGGGGCGAATACGGACGATCATCATGAGTAACTCGACCAGTTCTACTATTGACGACACCCCCCAGGCTAGCGAACCAGAAGATGCCGTCACTATCGGCACCTGGCTCACGGTGTTTGGCGGTGTACTCGGTGCCTTTATTGCCGTTCTCAACATCCATATCACCAATGCCTCACTGAAAGACATTCAGGGTGCGCTTTCCGCAACACTCGAAGAAGGCTCGTTTATCTCCACCGCCTACCTCACTGCCGAGGTGGTAGTGATACCCGTTACCGGCTGGCTAACCATGGTTTTTGGTCTGCGCCCCTACATGCTTTTCAACACGGTGGTTTTTGCCCTGACCACTCTGCTCTGCGCCTCGGCATGGAATCTCGAATCAATGCTGGTTTTCAGAACACTGGCAGGCCTTGCCGGTGGCACACTCATCCCCCTGTCATTTACCTTGATTCTAACTTTGCTACCCCCCAGTAAGCAGGCTATTGGCATGGGCATGTTTGCCCTGACAGCCACACAAGCGCCGTCTATTGGCCCTACCCTCGGCGGTTACCTAACCGAATCCTTTGGCTGGCAGTCGGTTTTTTATCTGCAAATTGTCCCCACCGGGGTGATGTTTTTAATTCTCTTTCAAGGTCTGAAAAAAACCAAACCCCAGTTCGAACTACTGAAAGATGGCGACTGGTTTGGCATCCTTACAATGGCCGTGGGTCTGGGTGCGATGATTATTGTTCTCGAAGAAGGAAATCGTAAAGATTGGCTGGAGTCTGATTTTATTTTTAACGGCACCTTGCTCGCCGTCACCTGCCTGCTCACCTTTGTCACCATTGAACTGAAGCGTAAAAACCCCTTTATTAATCTCCGCCTGCTGAAACGGCGTAACTTTCTGCTCTCTAATCTAGTAGGGATTATTCTTGGTCTTGGCCTCTACGGCTCGGTCTTTATCCTGCCCATGTTTCTCGCCCAGGTGCACGGTTTCAACGCCATGCAAATAGGTCTGGTAATGATGTGGGTTGGCTTACCTCAACTTATCGTCGTCCCCATCGTGCTGCGACTCATGCCGCATATCGACATCCGCATACTGTTAGCCTTTGGTGCCTTTATTTTTGGTGTCAGTTGCCTGTTAAACATTCACATGACAGCCGACTACGGCCATGATCATCTGGTCTGGCCCAATATTGTGCGCGGCCTGGGTATGCCCTTTATTATGGTACCGCTCAACGTCATTGCTACGGCTGGCATTGAAAAAGAACAGGTTGGTTCAGCCTCGGGGTTATTTAACGTACTGCGTAATTTGGGCGGCGCCGTTGGTATCGCGACGCTGGCGACTTTTTTATCACTGCGCCAACAGTTTCATTCCAGCCATATTGTCGAAAGGGTGAGTGCCTACAACCCCTTCACTATGGAGCGCCTGCAGGGCTTTACCACTTATTTTGGCGAACTCGGAGCCGACCCGGTAATGGCACAGGAACAAGCACTACGGGCCGTCGATGCCGTTGCCCGGCGCGAGAGTTTTATCATGGCCTACAACGACTGCTTCTATTTTATGGGTGCGGCCTTTATTATCAGTCTTGGTTTTATCGCCATGATGAAAAAACCCGGATAAACGTTATCAGAAAAGCCTCCGAACAAATCATGGGGACGTAACGACGGCCAAAACCTGTTCGCTTCTTCGTAGAGAGCCTTGTATTAGCGCGTGAGAATCCGCCCCATGAAACGTTGAGCTTACCTGACTACCTGCACTCTTCATCTTGATTAAAATGGCTACCCTGATGAAGTTAAAGCTATTAGCTCGCTATAAATACAGTAATTGCTAGGTCTTTCGAGGAGCACCGCTATTATGCTGTTTTCAGTGGTGAATAGCGTATGGCCTCCATCCCGCTATAGGCCACATTTAGCTCCTGATTTATATCTGTGATAAGTTTATTACGCTTTCGATTCAATCTTGTCCTGCGTTTTATGGTCAAAATCACTAGCATCGTGCCGCTCATGAAGCTGATCTTCTAAAGGCCCCCAAGTACAATTGACCATTCTCCCGCGCTGCACAGTTTTGCGTGCCGCCACTTTTTCTGCCCACCGCTGAAGATGAGTATAGGTCTCTGTACTGAGAAATTCAGAGGCGTTATAAATGCCATCGACCATCAGCAGACCATACCAGGGCCAAATAGCAATATCGGCGATCGTGTATTCATCACCACACATAAACTGCTTGTCAGACAGATGGCGGTCGAGGACATCTAACTGCCGCTTAACTTCCATAGCATAGCGGTCAATACAGTATTCAATTTTGAACGGGGCATAGGCATAGAAATGACCAAAACCACCACCCAGGTAGGGAGCACTGCCCATTTGCCAGAACAACCACGACAAGCATTCCGTACGCTTAGCCGGATCAGCGGGCAATAACGCATCAAACTTCTCAGCCAGGTAGAGCAATATAGCGCCAGATTCGAAAATTCGTGTTGGCGATGAGGTACTTTGATCCAGCATAGCCGGAATTTTAGAGTTTGGATTGACCTCGACAAAGCCACTACCGAATTGATCACCCTCACTAATATCAATTAAATAGGCATCGTATTCCGCCCCAGTCTTACCCAGCGCAAGCAGTTCTTCTAACATCACCGTGACCTTCACCCCGTTCGGGGTAGCCAGGGAGTAGAGCTGTATTGGGTGTTGGCCTATAGGCAGTGGCTTTTCATGAGTAGGACCGGCGGCAGGTCGATTGATACTGGCCCAACGACCCCCGCTGTCGGCATCCCAGGTCCAGACCTTCGGCGGGGTATAACCCGGCGGTTGATTATTTTGAGTATCTTTTCCTGTAGCTTTATCCATTTTCCTGACCCTTCCGATTAGTTATTAAATCCTGTCAATCAGCTTAGTCTTGTTTACACGCTGTCACCAGCAGCGCTGCCGCACTCATACTCACGCCTTCATTATTTACATGGGATTTCAGTAATTCAGCCATATCGAGGGCAATGCGCTCTCGGGTTTTTTCATCAGCGTCTGCGTTATTAATAGCACTACCGGACGGTGCTAGTTGCATAAGAAAACTTGAAGCCTCGTCTACATTGCCGCCCAGTACAAAAGGCGTTTGAAATGACTCGACGGAAATATTGGTAAAACCTGCTGAACTGAGAATATCATTGACACGGGACTCTTCACTTAGCGAGAAAGGGCCCGGTTCATCATTGCCTGGCGGTGCAGGTAAACTCAAGTGCTTAGCAACAACCTGTAATGGCAAGCCCACCCAGGCATTTTGATCCCGTGGCGCCCAGCAAACAAAAGCCAGACGTCCACCCGGTTTTAGAGACGCATAAATATTTTTGAAGGCACTAACAGGGTCATCAAAAAACATAACGCCAAAACGGGAAAAAACCAGATCGTAGGAGTCGCTCGGGAAAGCCTTTGTCTGTGCATCGGCACACTCAAAAGAAACATTGGTAACACCTTTCTCCAGGGCTTTTTTTTCTGCCGCCGCGACCATCGTCTCGGAGATATCAACCCCATTTACTTGCCCATCTGGCTCAACTTGTTGCGCTAATTCAATACTCGTCTCACCACAGCCAAAACCAATATCAACAATGCGATGGCCCGCAGTAATGCCCCCAGCATTAACTGCTTGCTGGCCAAAAACCTTAAGACTAGATTCAAGCCTGGCCTCTCGACTGACCCAGTTTTTGCCACCGTTACCGTTCCAGAATTCAGCCATTCCTGCATTGGGTTGATCTGTCATTATTTTATCCCCTTAAAATCGTTGAATTCAGAATAGCCTCTTTTCGAAGTAAGGCATCCTTGAGCTGTCTCTTATTGAACAACTATTGAACAACTCGCGCTACAGCGAGAAGACTATTCTAGCACTGCACTACCACCAGTTTTTAGCAAGATCATTTTACTGTCAAACAAAAGCGCCACAAAAAAACACGCTGCCTCAATATCCACAGCAAAATGCTCAAGCACACTGATGGAAATACTTTACACCTTCGCCGCCACTAAGCCTTGCAGTAAAAGAAGCCGAACAGTGCTCAATGCCTATGATCTAAGCGTTTTTCTTCTATTGCGCTGCTTTTTAAAGGGTAGATTTGGTAGTGTGCATGACAAGCTTGGCACTTTCTCATCAAACGGCTTAACTCGCCCAACACCGCTTTGCCATCAGCACCCGACTCTGCAAGCCTGGCTAAGTTATCAAAGTCATAGTGCACATCCATGCCCAGCTGCAAAAAACGCCTGGGTAATACTGCACTGAGATGATCTTCCGCTTTACTGGCCATGCTGCGACCCAAAGGGCGAGCACTAGCGGCGACAGCCTCCATGTCATCCTCAGCTAAAGCACCAAGAATATGTTGCACCCCCGATAACAAAGCCTGCATTTCACCCAGCACATGGTTTCGCTGGATAGGTGTCAAAACTAGCACTTCGCGTTTATCAAGGGACAGGGCCTGGTTTTCTGCTAAAGCGGGTAGTGCGTTGTAAGTAAGAACTACAAGAAAAAAAAGAGGGCTTAAGCTTTTCATCAATAGTTTTCCAATAACTTCAATGTAAATACTCGTTGGCCAATAACCTGAAATAAAACAATAGCGCTATTCTTTACACATTATTATTACTGCGGTGCAAACGCGGATCATGAAAACCATACCAGGCCACCAAAGCTCCCACCATGCACAAACCAGCGGCGACATTGAAAATGAGTGTCGCCCCCTGTTCCCAGAAATGACCGGCCAGATAAGAACCACCAGCACCGCCGATGCCAAAACTAATTGCTCCGTATAGCGCTTGGCCACCCGCTTGAGTGCCGCCCTTAAACAAACGACGAATAGACTCTATAGACGCGGCATGAAAAGTGCCAAACGTAAAAGCATGTAAACATTGCGCAAAGATCAGTAGCCAAAGCCACTCACTACCATTACCGATCAAATACCAGCGTAGCGCTGCCAGTAATAAACTGGCAATTAAGACAAAACGGACGCCGAGCTTCACTAATAGCGTGTGCATCACCATAAAAATCAATACTTCTGCAACCACACCGATAGACCACAAAAAACCAATTGCGCTACGAGAAAAACCCAGCTCTTCAAGATAAATACTAAAAAAACTGTAGTAGGCGCCGTGGGCCATTTGTAGCAATGTGCCAGCGATTAAAAAGGCAATCACCGTTGGCTGGCGCACCACCAACCAAAGACTTTCGCGCTTGTGCTCTCTCGCTTCTTGTCCGGATGGCGGAATTAATAAACTACTGATAAAAATACAGGCCAACAGACTAATTCCCACCCACGGGAAAAACGCAATATCAATATGTTCAAAATAGTAGCCGCCACCGAGGACGGCGAGAATAAATCCAACCGATCCCCACACCCGCACCAAACTATAGCGCTCAGGTTTGTCCTGCAAAAACCCCAGGGTAATCACTTCAAACTGGGGCAATATGGCATTCCAGAAAAAGCTATAGCCACCAATCACTAAGGCCAACCAGTAAAAGTTCTGATTGATGGTAATACCTAAAAAACATAATAAACCAAGGAAAGAGCCGAGGCGAAGAATCGCCAAACGGCGGCCGCTTACATCACCTAGCCAGGCCCATAGGTTGGGCGCGATCAATTTGGTGATCATCGGTACGGCTAATAACAGGCCTATTCGCTCTGGGGTAAAACCCAGGTGTTGCAAATACAGCGGCCAGTAGGGATACATACCACCCAGCAGGGCAAAGTAGAAAAAATAGAATCCAGAAAGTCGCCAATAGGGTAATGCTAAATTATGTTTCCCGGATAACAATTACGCATCAACCCCTGAGCCCACTTCAGGCGGCAATGGTTTAAGCTGGCTATCGACACTCAGGTTCTGCCCCCGATGACGCAGCACATGATCCATTAGTACCAGGGCCAGCATAGCCTCGGCGATCGGGGTAGCGCGAATACCGACGCAGGGATCATGGCGCCCGGTGGTTGAAACTTCAACTGACTCGCCACGGACATTTATCGACTGCCCGGGTAGACGGATACTCGATGTTGGTTTTAAAGCGAGGTGTGCGACGATACGCTGCCCAGTGGCAATGCCGCCAACAATGCCCCCCGCATGATTCGACAAAAACCCCTGAGGGCTCATTTCATCGCGATGTTCGGTACCTTTTTGTTCTACGCTGGCAAATCCATCACCTATCTCCACACCCTTGACCGCATTTATGCCCATTAAGGCACCGGCAATATCGGCGTCGAGTCGATCAAATACGGGTTCACCCAGACCCGGAGCAACACCTTCGGCCACCACGGTGAGTTTGGCGCCAATAGAATTGCCCTCTTTCGACAAGGCCTGCATATAAGTGGCCATTTCTTCGACCTTGCCGGCATCGGGACAAAAGAAGGGATTATTATCAACTTCATCCCAGTCGACCTTATCAATGGTAATAGGACCAAGCTGGCTTAAATAACCGCGCACGCTAATGCCCAGAGTTTCGGCCAGATACTTTTTAGCAACGCCACCGGCAGCGACACGCATAGCTGTTTCGCGGGCCGATGACCGCCCGCCGCCACGATAGTCACGCACGCCATACTTTTGAAAATAGCTGTAATCGGCGTGAGCCGGGCGGAACATGTCCTTAATGTCGCCATAATCTTTCGAGCGCTGATCTGTGTTTTCAATCAGCAGACCAATAGAGGTGCCCGTGGTTTTACCCTCGAATACGCCGGATAAGATGCGTACCTGGTCAGCTTCACGACGCTGCGTGGTATAGCGCGACTGACCCGGTTTACGACGGTCGAGATCGACCTGTAAATCGGCCTCACACAGTGACAATCCTGGAGGGCAGCCATCAATAATGCAGCCCAGGGCAGGCCCGTGACTCTCGCCAAAGGTGGTCACGGTAAACAGTTTTCCAAAGGTATTGCCTGGCAAGGGTGACTCCCCGTTATATCAGTGTGTGGAAATTAACTGGCTATTATAAACCCAGCGCCTGTAAAAATGGGGCTAGCGCTTAGGCAAAATCTGCGGCATGGGCAAGCAACTCTGTCCGCGTAAGAACAAAAACACCATAGCCTCCGCGCTCAAACTCAAGCCAGGTGAAGGGCACATCTGGGAAGGTCTCTTCTAAATGAACGGCGCTATTGCCAACCTCAACCACAAGCACACCAGTCTCGTTAAGGTGGTCCGCCGCTTCACGCAACAGGCGGCGGGTGAAGTCGAGGCCATCACGGCCCGATTCAAGGGCCAGCGCGGGTTCGCAATGATACTCCGGGGGCATCTCTGCGTAGTCTGCGGCATCCACATAGGGCGGATTGGAGACAATAAGATCAAAGCGTTGCGCAATATCGGCAAACAGGTCGGATTCAACAGTCCTCACTCGCGCAGTCAGATCATGTTGCTCGATATTTTCACCGGCCACCGCGAGGGCATCCGCAGAAATGTCACTCAACACCACCTCCGCGTTCGGAAAAGCATAGGCACAGCCAATTCCGATACAACCGCCGCCACTACAGAGGTCGAGAATTGACGTCGGCTCATCGACTAACCAGGGTGAAAAACCCACCTCGATTAACTCGGCAATGGGGGAACGCGGTATAAGCACTCTCTCGTCGACTGTAAATTTAAGCCCCGCAAACCAGGCCTCTCCGGTCAGATAGGGCACGGGTACGCGACCCTCAATACGACGTATAAACAGTGCCAATATCGCCCTGCCCTCACCCGGTGTCAGGCGCGCGTCGAGTATTTGTTCTCGTCCTTCCTGCCCCAAATGCAGGGCATGAAGAACCAGCGCCAGTGCATCATCCCAGGCGTTATCGCTACCGTGGCCAAAATACAGCTGAGCTTCGTTAAACCGGCTGGTGCCAAAGCGAATATAGTCCCGTACGCTGTGCAAATGGTCGACAAGTTCTGGAGTAATTTTCAGCGTCATCTTCGCTGTCATAGTGGATGGTGTTTTCAAAGTATGGATTCGCCTTAAAGATAGGATGGCATCAACCATCGCTGTAATTTCTCGGAAGCGACCATTATAATCATCTCATCAAAAAAGATGGGTCTCGCCGACCCGAATAACCCCTAATTTAATAGCACTTTTATTGACGTCCTTTATTCACAGATCTTTAAGACAGGAAAAAGGGCGGCCAGCTAATGATAACGAAGAATTTACCATTGAGATTGGACAGAATTATGGAAGAGCAATACGCCAAAATCATAGAGGCCATCGGGGAAGACCTAAACCGTCCCGGTTTGGTTGACACGCCCAAGCGCGCCGCAAAAGCCTTTCAGTTTCTTACTGAAGGCTACCATCTCGACCTTGACGAGGTGGTTAACGAGGCCCTCTTTCCCAGCGATTCCAGCGAAATGGTGATTGTCAAAGACATTGAACTGTATTCCCTGTGCGAACACCACTTGCTGCCCTTTGTCGGCGTTTGTCACGTCGCTTATATTCCCGACGGCAAAGTGATAGGCCTGTCAAAAATTGCCCGCATTGTTGACATGTATGCTCGACGGTTGCAGATACAGGAAAATCTCGCCACCCAAATCGCCAATACCATTAATGAGATCACCGGTGCTCTCGGTGTTGGCGTCATCATTGAAGCCAAGCATATGTGCATGATGATGCGGGGAGTTGAAAAACAAAACTCGAGTATGAAAACCTCGGCCATGCTAGGTGCCTTCCGTAGCAATCAAACGACCCGTAGTGAGTTTTTATCCCTACTTCAGTAGAGCCCTCTCCCCGAGAATCGAGAGTTAAACACTGTTCGATAACGGTTGATGTAATGAGTCCCGTTCAGACCTATTCAATAGACCTTTTTCACTAAGCTCTTGCGAATAGGCTTAAACAAGCACCACTTTTCCACAGTAAACGGGCTTCATGCTGTCTTAATGCCGTATCATCACCCCACCTTATTCTGACAGATCTCTATCAAGGTTTTTTCCAGTAACTGCCAGGCATTGTCGAGCAAATGGGGTTGGGCAGCCGCCGTAGGGTGGATACCATCAACCTGCAATAAATCACGTTGGTCCGCCACGCCCTGCAGAAAAAACGTCTGAAAAAGTACCGACTCATTTTCAGCCACATCTGCCATTGCCTGCTCAAAGAGACGCACATAGGTCGTACCGAGATTGGGCGGCATCAACATACCCAGCAGCGCAACCTGTGCGCCCGCCGCTTCGGCAAGGGTGATCATTTGCTGCAAGTTTTTGCCCATTTGCCGAGGTGATAAACCACGGAGACCGTCATTACCACCTAGCTCAATGACCAATAGCCGTGGCTGATGAGTCGCCAGCAAACCGGGTAAACGTGCTAAACCACCTGCTGTCGTCTCACCACTGACCGAAGCATTGATAATGTCGAGATGCGGGCACTGAGGTGCTAAACGCTTTTCTAACAACGCCACCCAACCATCGCGCTTGTCTATTCCATAGGCTGCACTGATACTATCACCCAATACGAGCACCGCATCAGAATGACTTGCAGAGCGATATTCGCTAGCAGCCAGTGAACCCGAGCTGCACAAAAGCCCGTATAACAAAACAATTTTTATCAGGAACCGATAAGCCATGAACAAACCCTCTGCGTCTGCTGCCCCCCCGTCTGACCTGCCTCAGCAAACCGCAGCTCTGCTCGAGGTCAGCAAGCTTGCCAAGCGTGTCCAGGGGCCAGAGGGAGAACTCACTCTTCTTGAAGACATTGATTTTACCCTATCTGCTGGCGAAAGCCTCGCCATCACCGGACCTTCGGGTAGCGGCAAGACAACTTTATTGGGCTTGCTCGCCGGGCTCGACACACCTACATCGGGTGTAATACGCCTGAATGGTAGTGCTTTCAGCTCACTCAGTGAAGATCAGCGCGCTGGACATCGCGCCACAACTTGCGCGTTTGTATTCCAGGAGTTTCATCTGGTAGCTGATATGAATGTGCTTGAAAACGTGATGTTACCGTTAGAATTAGCCGGGCGGGAAAAGCCTGCTACCATCGCCAAAGACTGGCTTGAGCGCGTTGGACTCTCGCATCGCGTCCACCATTTTCCCGCTACGCTATCAGGCGGTGAACAACAGCGCGTCGCTCTGGCCCGTGCCTTTGCGGTGCAACCACGCTTACTCTTTGCCGATGAACCCACCGGTAGTCTCGACCACGCCAATGGCAAACGCGTGATTGACCTCTTATTTGAATTAAACCAGCATAGCGGCGCCGCATTAGTACTGGTCACCCACGACCCTCAACTCGCTAGTCGCTGCCAGCACCACCTGGAATTGCACGAAGGTAAAATGATTCATCAAACGTTTGCACAAGAAAACCCTGTAAAAGAACCTGCCCTCGAAGAAGTCACCCCTCAAAACTATTCCTCATGAGTAAACTCTTACGTCCCTGGCGCGATCACAGCTTTCAACTACTGAGCCTGGCCCTGGCTATTGCCGCCTTTGCCCTGAGTGCTGCTATATTCCTGCGAACCGAGCTGGAACAACGTTTTAACGTCAACACGGCCGAGGCCTTAGGTGGAGACCTGATACTCGCAAGTAGTCGTGCACCAGAGCCTCAGCAACTCGCGAAAATGGACGGGTTTCAGGTCTCGCAAATTGTCGATTTCTCAAGCGTGCTGGTGCACAACGATGCTCTGTTGCTGGTAAGCGCTCGCGCCGTTGACTCAGCCTACCCACTCTACGGACAAATACAGCTCGCCAAAAGCCGCTTTGGTGACGAGTACACTCAAAGGCATGGCCCCGCACCCGGACGTGTATGGGTCGCCGATCAGGTGATCGACCGCTTAAATATTACTGTTGGCACAACAATTACTGTTGGCAACAAGTCTCTTCAAATCAGTGCTGTTATTCGTCAACTGCCGGACCAAAATGCCGGGTTTTACAGTATGAATCCGCGTATCGTTATTCACAGCCATGACCTTGAAGCTACCGGCGTGATGGGTCCCGGGACCCGCACCCGTCAACACACTGTGGTCGCCGGCAATCATGAGGCTGTCAAAAAGCTCAGCCTTGAACTCGACAACATCTTGCGGCCCGACCAAACTCTGGAAACCGTCGAAGATGCTGAAATACGTAGCACAGGGCCTCTGCGCCAGCTCACTTTATGGGCCAATCTGACTGTATTACTTATTAGCTTACTCTGCGGTGCAGCCATTTATCTCGCAACGTCGCAACGCGTACGGAGCCAGGAAAAACTGGCAGGACTGCTACGCAGCTTTGGTGCCAGTCGCTATCAAGTCACAAGCCGCCTATTGGGGTGGGAGTTTCTCGCTGTGCTACCGGCTGTCATCATCGGCAGCACATTGGGCGCCGTATTGATTGTGACAACACTAGGCAAGCAGGGAGCCAATATAGGCAACAGCGATCTAAGCGCGGCCAGCCCGCTCGAATGGCTCACCGCCCTGATCGCCCCCCTGCTACTGTGGCTGGCCTTTGCCCTGCCTCGACTCAGTACATTAGTGCGCGTGCCCGCTATTGAAGTACTACGCCAACGGCAGCAACGTCGCTTGCTCAGCACGAATATCGAATTACTCGCCGCCCTTAGTGCACCGGTATTACTAGCAGGCTTACTGACCGACTCCCTTAGCGAACTCGGCAAAGTGCTCGGCTTAATTGCCGCCCTCGGCGTACTACTGCCAGCACTGCTATGGCCTTTAATCAAAGGCCTCGACTTGCTCAGCACGCGTTTACCCCTGGCCGCCCGGCTGGCGATTCGCCGTCTCAGCCGCCGCCCGGCGCTAACACTGCCATTGTTGGTATCGCTGACATTGGCAATGACCGTGCTGACACTGACCGGGCAAACGGGCTCACAATTGCTCAACGACTGGCGTAATCGTTTGCCGCCGAAAGCACCGAATCATTTTGTGCTCAACCTTTTCGAGCGTGATATGCCCGCCTTCGAGCAATGGCTTGAACAACATAAGGCTATCACCCAACCGTTCTACCCTGTGGTTCGCGGTCGTCTTAGCCGTATTAATGGCGTGCCTGTTAAAGAAGCCATCACCAAGGAAAAATCATCCGCAGATCGACATTTAAATCGAGACCTGGTGCTGACTGAAGCAAACTCACTGCCTGATAGCAATCGTATTGTTAGCGGCCAGTGGCACGGCGAGAAAGCACTTAATTTAAAACAAAAATCAGTAACTCACTCAGCTGTTCACCGCGTTTCCGTCGAGCAAGAAATTGCCGACAACCTCGGATTACAAGTGGGCGATAAACTCGAATTTGTCACCAGCCGAGGCATGCTCAACGCCACTATAGGCAGTCTGCGCAAAGTGGACTGGAACAGCTTTGAACCCAATTTTTATTTTATCTTTAACCGTGGTGAACTCGCTACACAGGACATCACCTGGATAACCAGTTTCTGGTTGCCCGAGGGCGATGGCGGCCGCCTCGCCGAGCTACTGCACGAACTCCCCCACATCACCCTGCTCGATGTTAAGACCCTACTCGACAAAGCCCAGGAGATTATCTCTCAAGCAAGCCAGGCTAGCGCTCTACTGGGAGCCTTATTGATGTTTGCGGCGCTACTCGTGCTCGCCGCTGGCCTGCTAAGCGGACAACAACAACGAGGCCGAGACAATGCGCTGCTGCGTACAATCGGCGGCCAACAGCAACTCATCAAGCGCATACTATGGATAGAGTTCCTCTGTTTAAGTGGCAGTGCCGCCTTCGGTGCAAGCGTTATATCATTACTCGCCTTATACCCTTTAAATGAAAGACTGTTTCAACAGGGTATGAGTCTTTCTCCCTGGCAGACTCTACCACTCGCGCTCGCATTGCTCGTTACAATGTGTGGCTTGATCGCCAGCCGTAAGGCGCTCAAGCAACCGGCACTGAGTTTATTACGCAGTAGCAACATATAGCTCACATTGTGGAAATTTACAGCGAAGGTATTAGACCGTTAAACCCTTCATGATTTGTTGAGAGGTCCTAAATATCCTCCAGTTTAAGAACGTCTAGCTGTTTTATTTCAAGAGACCCTTCGCCACCGTAGACAGAGGCGAAGGCAATATGTTTATCCGTATGTTCAGGTTTAATTAACACGAAAACAGATAGGGTTTCATTATCTCCGGGTGGGTAGACTTCCTGCCTTAAAGTTGTCCATTTATTATTTTCACCATAACCGAGAACGTAATGACTGGAATGTATTTGTGTATTGATCATCTTTAAAGAATAGCGCACTTTGAACTCGTAATGACCTTCATCTAAAACAAGCCCTACGCCATGAGTTAATATACCCTTCTTATCTATAGAAAAGAGGGATTGAGAACCCTCCTTTTTTTCAGCGATATTAGCTGGCATATCCTTTCCCAAAATAGTGCGTTTAAAGCTTTGATCATAGTCAATCGACTTAGGTATGGAATAGACATAGTGTTCCCTGGCATTGCGATTTCGGCTGATATAGCTTTTTATTTCTTGGTAGAGAGCCTCAATTTCTTTGTCTTTACGCACCACAAGGCCGTTTTCACGCAGCAAATTACTTTCCGTGTGCGCTAATAAATTGTCCATCTCATCGGGATCTTTCTGTAAATCGTAAAGCTCCTCAACTTCTTCAAAATAGATGTACTTATAACGAGAACCAATAGTGATAGCAAAACCTGATGGTGACCATGGACGCAACGCATTGCTATTCATAGAGAAGACCCAGCGATCAGGGTCCAATTCTGAAAAAACACTGACACCATCCAGACGCTGCAACACATTCTGGATAAGTGGTCGCTCAGAGATTTCTAAAAGATCAACAACGGTGGGTAGAAGATCAAGGTTTTGCGTGATTTTGGAAACATTGCTCCGCCAGTTGGGATTGACAGCATCAGCTATGTACTGAAATTTTTCAGGAAGTCTTATAAAAAAAGGAATTGCCAACACTTCTTGATAATAGTTATAGATTCTTCCTTTATTATGCTTAAATTGATCGGCGCCATGATCAGAGGTCCCGATGATTATCGTATCATCCAAAGCCCCCTGTTTCTCGAGCTCCGATACAATCTTGCCCATTTCTCTATCGAGAACTAATATTGCGCACTCATAGTTATTTAGACGAGCTGGGGTCGTTGGGCAACCTAAGTTATCGTAGCCAAGTTCCTCGACACCCTTACCATTACCATGGGGAAGTTTTATATTGACAATCCCAAAAAATGGTAGCGATCTATCACGTTTATCCAACCAGTCAATAGTGATTTCAGCAATGGCACTATCGACAACACTATTATCATAACGGACAGGTTTGCCAGAATTCTCTGCACTCGTGAAAGAATCGAGAGAAAGGCGCCCGGGCGTAGATGCCCATTTTTTATCTAGCTGCGCCCAACTCCTATGGAAAGGTATCATCATGAAAGTTTGATAACCTGCCGAGTTGGCGTAGTCCCATATCATCGGAAAATGCCCAAATTCACTGCCAAGCCTATTTGACTTGAGTCCGGTATACATCAAAGTTGTCGATGTTTCTGTGGCACCGGAATTTGACACATGATTTTTAAAGGTGAAAAAACTGTGCGGCGAACGTTTTTCCAGGTTATTGATGAACGGCGTTAGCCTCTGATTGTCCTCACCATAGAGACCATAGCTGTCCCGCGATACTTCTTCCATGCGAAAAATCAAAATATTAGGCTTTACTGAACTATTAACATCCTCACGCTCAAACGAGGGAAGCTGTAATCGGTTAAGAGAAAAGACATCAACTTTAGAGTCACCGTCAAGCTTTTCATTGACAAACTTAGACAGCATTTGCACATAGTGCATTTCCATAGCTTGTGAATTATCACTATTAAAAAACAAATTCAATGAGGCCAGCACAATGAAGCTAAACGCCCATTGCCGTTTTCTTGCATCAAAACTAGCCAGCCAGTTTTTGTCTTTTTTCAGCCAACTCAACAAGAAGACCGAAAAACAGAGCATAAATGCGGCAACGCCAATAAAACTAGCCCGCTCCAGAGCCATGATAAAACTGTATTGTGGGTAAGAAAATAAGAAGCCAGCCTCGCTGAGAGAAGGCATATGATGAAATTCATTAATCATAACCACCGAGCAATAAAGCATAAATGTCTGCGATAATGCTGCGATAGTAATAATTGGCAAGCGTAATTTTTTGTTTTGATGGACATAGCGGTAAACCCATAGGGTTGCCACCATAACCAGCATCAGGCTTAAAGCAATCGACGACATTGATTTCGCGATTTCTACTAAGCCTGCCTCACTGTCCGCTATCAAGAGTATCGCCAATAAAAAATTAAGGCATAGAGATAACCACCAAGGTTTTAAAAAACTGCTCATAATGTAATCTTTTTACTGCATTAGCCAAACGGCCAACAATACAGTAATGCGTCACTAAGCAGCAACAATTAACACGTACAAAAGCCGTCGCATTTTAAAATAAATTCGACGAATAACTATCTCTTTACTCTCGCCGATGGTATTTACCGGAGCATGGAAATACTGGCAAACCACTTCCTCGCTGGCGTTACTCATTACTTCAACAAGATAAATTTGCGTCTATAATTTAGAAGCCTCTAATATCCCCCACCCTTTGCAGAATATGGGTGTTTTATCTCTGGCTAAGAATTTACAGCTCGATGAACAGCTCGTCGTTATCGATATTCACCGAGTAAGTTTTCAATGCTCTTTCACCCCGCACGACATTGAGTAATTGAATACCTGGGGGGAAGCAGGCCCATTCTTTAACGTCACCTGTTTTGACACAGAACTTGGCGCGATGGATGGGGCACTGCAGCACATCACCATCGAGCATCTCACCCTTACTCAGTGACATGCGCAGATGAGGACAACTTGCCTCAGTTGCAAAAAAACCACTATCAAGATGAAACACAATGACTTTATTGCCCTCCACTTTAGCGATCTTACGCTGTCCTGGTGGGATATCATTGACCTGTCCAACACTGTATTTGGGCATCGAAGCTTTCCTTCTTTTAATTATTATTGGTGCTTTAGAAAAACCAGTTTACCCAAGTGGCGACTTCCTGTGCAAGGCAAGTTGGTTTTGCACTGCAAACCTGATGCTAGACGCGCTGTTATAAGCGTTTAAAAATTCCTTTATTTGGCAACACCTGTAAGCCGTCGCACAAGGGGCCCCAAACTGAGTCCCTGGACAAGAATAGAAAACACAACCACGACATACGTCACGGTTAGTAATAGATCACGCATTTCCCCCCCCGGCAAAGAGAGCGCCAATGCGACAGAAATACCACCGCGCAAGCCGGCCCAGGTGAGGATAGGAACCACCCCTGGACTAAAGGAACGAAACGAGCGCATGACCGAAACAGGAAGACCAACGCTGACAAAACGCACAATCAATATTAAGGGAATTGCCAGGGCGCCAGCCAGCAGATAATCTTCGCGCAATGAAATCACTAATACTTCAAGGCCAATCAGCACAAAAAGCACCGCATTAAGGATCTCATCGACCAGCTCCCAAAAGGTGTCCAGGTGTTCACGGGTTTTCTCAGACATTGCCGCAAGCCGCCCGTGGTTGCCAATTAATAAACCAGCCACGACGATGGCGATGGGAGCCGATATATGCAAGTGTTCCGCAGTGGCATAGCCACCCGTCACCAGCGCCAAGGTTATCAATACTTCAACCTGGTAGTTGTCGACCTTTGTCAACATAAAAAAGGCGAGGCTACCGGTTAACAGCCCAAACACCAAACCACCGATGGCTTCTTTAAAAAATAGTGTCGCGACCGAGGAAAAACTGACATCAGCATGACCAGTCGCGATTTCCGCCAATACTAGAAACACGACGACCGCAACGCCATCGTTAAACAGTGATTCACCGGTGATTTTAGTTTCCAGTGTCTTTGGTGCCCCCGCACTTTTGAGGATACCCAACACCGCGATGGGGTCAGTGGGCGAAATTAATGCACCAAATAGCAGGCAGTAAATAAAGGGGACGTCGATAGCCAGCCAGGAAAACACATAATAGACACCGCCAGCGATTAAGAAGGTGGCACCAACAACGCCGACCGTCGACAAAACACCAATCACCCAGCGCTGCTGAGCCAGATCACTCAAGTTCACATGCAGGGCACCAGCAAACAGCAAAAAACTCAACATGCCATGGAGCAGGGTTTCGTTAAAATCGATACTTGCCAGCATCGCTTCTGCCTGGTGTTCAAGCCCGCCGAAGAGAGGTACCTGTAACATAAGCGACATCAACAAAGCACTGAGCATTAAGCCGATGGCCGTTGGCAATTTCAGCACACGGTAATTAAGCCAACTGAAAACGGCTGACAGGCTAATAAGAATGGCGATGATGTCGAATAGTCGCATAGTTGGTTTTCACTAATGAAAGATGTGGTGAACCGTAGTAGTCGCAGGCCATTTAGAAAACCCGCGCCCGCTACTTTTTATTATTCATCGCCTGCTGTAACAAAGCACCCATGCTACCGACCTTGGTTTTGGTCTCACCGGCCCGCTCATTCTGCCCTGACTTGCCCCGACCACGTTGCTTATGAGAGTGCCCTTTTTGGCCCCCAGGCTTTGCACGGTGTGAGCGCCTTGCCCCAGCATCACCCTCCTCTTGCTGGTCGGGCAGCGCATCATCGAGACGCATGGTCAGGCCGATGCGGTTACGCTTCACGTCAACCTCCATCACTTTTACTTTGACCACATCACCGGCTTTCACCACTTCACGCGGGTCTTTGACAAAGCGATTCGAGAGGGCAGAAATATGCACCAAGCCATCTTGATGCACGCCAATATCGACAAAAGCACCAAAATTAGTGACATTGGTGATCGTCCCCTCTAGCACCATGCCTGCCTCAAGGTGACTGATTTTTTCCACACCCTCCTGGAATTGTGCGGCCTTGAAATCCGGGCGCGGATCGCGGCCCGGCTTGTCGAGTTCACTAAGAATGTCAGTGACCGTCGGCAAGCCAAATTGCTCATCGACAAAATCTGATGGATTGACACGCCGTAGGAAGGGCGAATTCCCGATAAGTCCAGCCACATCGAGACTATTGCGCTGGGCAATTTTCTCAACAACGGCGTAGGACTCGGGGTGAACTGCAGAGGCATCTAAGGGATTACTCCCATTGGCAACACGTAAAAACCCCGCTGCCTGCTCAAAGGTTTTAGCTCCGAGGCGCGGCACGGCTTTCAGCGCGTTACGGTTGCTAAAAGCGCCGTTATTATCGCGAAACTCAACAATATTATTGGCGATACTCTGGCTCAAACCTGAGACTCTAGCCAGCAATGGAGCCGAGGCAGTATTCACCTCGACACCAACGGCATTCACACAATCCTCCACCACCACATCAAGGGAGCGAGCCAGTTGGAATTGCGAGACATCGTGCTGGTACTGCCCAACACCAATGGATTTAGGGTCAATCTTCACCAGCTCGGCCAGCGGATCCTGTAAGCGACGAGCGATGGAAATCGCACCGCGAATCGTCACATCAAGATCGGGGAACTCTTTGGCGGCAAATTCACTGGCCGAGTAAATAGAGGCACCCGCCTCATTCACCATGACGCTTTGCGCTTTGAGTTGCTTATGTGTTTTCAGCACATCTTTTACGAACTTTTCTGTTTCGCGAGAGCCGGTGCCATTACCAATAGCAATTAAACCGACATTGTGTTTTTCGCACAGCTGCACCAATACCGCTTCGGCTTCCTGCAAACGATTTTGTGGCGGCGTGGGGAAAATAGCGCAGTGGTCGAGTACCTTACCCGTGCCATCGACAACGGCAAGCTTGACACCCGTACGCAAACCGGGATCCAAGCCAATGGTAGCTTTCTGTCCAGCTGGAGCTGCAAGCAGCACGTCTTTGAGATTGTCGGCAAAAACCTGTATTGCCGCCTCTTCTGCTCGCTCACGTATTTCACCCAGCAAATCAGTTTCGAGATGGGTTAATAATTTCACCCGCCAGGTCCAGCGCACCACTTCATTCAACCAACGATCGGCAGCGCGGCCCTCGTCACTGACACCCCAGAAGTTGGCCACTATCCCTTCGCAGGGGTGGGCCACTGAATTCGACCCGACTTCCTCAGCATCGCTCACGGTGACGGCAATACTCAACACGCCTTCATTGCGGCCCCGAAAAATTGCCAAAGCCCGGTGCGAGGGAATGGTGCTGAGCGCTTCATCGTATTCAAAGTAATCACGAAACTTGGCGCCTTCGTTTTCTTTGCCGTCAATCAGGCGGGCGCTGGCCTGCCCCTCTTCCTTGAGAAAGCTGCGTAACTGCCCGAGCAATTCAGCATTTTCGGCAAACTTCTCCATTAAAATAAACTTCGCGCCATCCAGAGCCGCTTTCACCTCGGTGATCTTTTTACCTTCCTCGCTATCGCCATTGAGATACTTTATTGCTTCGTCTTCAGGCTTTAGGGTCGGCTCATTCAGCAGTGCTTCAGCCAGTGGTTCGAGTCCTGCCTCTCGAGCGATCTGCCCTTTGGTGCGACGTTTCACTTTATAAGGTAAATAAAGATCTTCAAGGCGAGTTTTGGTATCAGCCGCCTTGATTGATTGCGCTAATTCAGGCGTCAGCTTTCCCTGCTCGTCAATACTTTTGAGCACGGCTTCTCGCCGGTCCTCGAGTTCTCGCAGATAACGCAGGCGCTCTTCAAGGGTCCGCAACTGACCGTCATCAAGCCCCCCTGTCAATTCTTTACGGTAGCGTGCAATAAATGGCACCGTAGCGCCTTCATCCAACATATCAACCGCCGCTTCAACTTGCTCGCGTTTAGCACCAATTTCATCGGCAATTCGTTGGGCAATACTCTGCATATAGTTATTCACTCTTGTCGGATGGTTTTTTTGATGAACGAGCTGCCGTGGATCGCATCAAGCAGTGATTCGAAAATCAGACAGTCCTTCATAGGCAGTGCTATTATGAATACAAGTGCCACACAAAACAGCACTAATCTGCTGCTGGCACTATTTTTTATTAACCTTATCCCTAACCGCGTTAAGTCTTTACGAACACCCCCTGTGTGTAACGCTTGTCAAAGCAAAACCCAGTTCACATTCAACAAATAAATACCGGAAATAGAAATTATTGATTTAATTTATTAGGGGGCTTTCGCTACTATGCACAGCGTTAGAAAACACCTGCCGCTTAGCAGGCCAAGGCAAGTCACTCGATACTAGCGAAATGTCAAGGTTCACCTAAGCGATATTTCAACATCCACCTTACATTTAAGGAGTCACTGACTATGTCATATTCATCAGACATCGACGCAGCTGCCAGCTTGATCAAAGAGCAAGGCAGTGCATGGAACGCCATCAGCCCTGAGTATGTCGCTCGCATGCGCGCACAGAACCGTTTTAAAACTGGTCTCGATATTGCCAAATACACCGCCGCTATCATGCGTCAGGATATGGCCGATTACGACGCTGACTCTGCAAACTACACCCAGTCACTGGGCTGCTGGCACGGTTTTATCGGCCAGCAAAAAATGATCGCCATCAAAAAGCACCTTCAGACGACAAGCAAACGCTACCTTTACCTGTCCGGCTGGATGGTTGCTGCATTGCGTTCTGAGTTCGGCCCATTGCCCGACCAATCTATGCACGAGAAGACCTCTGTTTCTTCCCTGATTGAAGAGCTTTACACCTTCTTGCGCCAAGCTGATGCCCGCGAGCTGGGTGGTTTATTTCGTGAACTTGACGCCGCCCGTGAAGCTGGCGACACCGCTGCTGAGGCCGAGGTTCAGGCCAAGATCGACAACTTCGAAACACATGTCGTACCTATTATTGCCGACATTGACGCCGGTTTTGGTAATGAAGAAGCTACGTACCTGCTGGCCAAGCAAATGATCGAAGCTGGTGCCTGCTGCATACAAATCGAAAACCAGGTTTCTGATGCCAAGCAGTGCGGTCACCAGGACGGTAAAGTCACCGTGCCCCACGAAGACTTCATCGCCAAAATCAATGCCGTCCGCTACGCCTTTTTAGAGCTAGGTGTTGAGGATGGTGTTATCGTTGCTCGCACCGACTCACTAGGTGCTGGTCTGACACAAAAGATCCCCGTATCAAAAGAGCCAGGCGATCTGGCCGACCAGTACAACGCCTTCCTGGAAGTGGAAGAAGTTTCTACTGACGATCTCGGTAACGGTGATTTGGTTATTAAGCAAGACGGAAAACTGGTACGCCCAGTGCGTCTGCCTAATGGCCTGGTTCGCTTTAAATCAGGTACCGGCGAAGCCCGCTGTGTACTCGACAGCATCGTGTCACTGCAAAGTGGTGCCGACCTGCTGTGGATCGAAACTGAGAAGCCCCACGTTGGCCAAATTGGTGGCATGGTTGATGAAATCCGCAAGGTGATCCCCAACGCCAAGCTGGTTTACAACAACTCGCCCTCTTTCAACTGGACTTTGAATTTCCGTCAGCAAGTCTTCGACACCTGGGCAGAAGCGGGTAAAGATGTTTCCGCTTACAACCGTGACGACTTAATGAGCGAAAGCTACGACGAAACCGAGCTGGCTACTGTAGCCGATGAAAAGATCCGCACCTTCCAGGCTGACGCAGCCCGCGAAGCCGGTATCTTCCACCACCTCATCACTCTGCCGACTTACCACACCGCTGCGCTGTCTACTGACAACCTGGCGAAAGATTACTTCGGTGATCAGGGCATGCTCGGTTATGTTGCCGGCGTTCAGCGCAAGGAAATCCGTCAGGGTATCGCCTGCGTTAAACACCAAAACATGGCTGGCTCTGACATGGGCGACGCCCACAAAGAGTACTTTTCTGGCGACCAGGCCCTGAAAGCCTCGGGTAAAGACAACACCATGAATCAGTTTTAATGAACAAGGGGGCCTTTGATTCAGTCTACAGGACATAGATAGCGAACGGTTACTCAGCTTTGCGTCAACACGAGACATCATGTGACGACGTCGACGCTAAGGATCTTAGCTACCAGATAGACCTTTATGACTCGTTGAGACTCATGACTTATTCATAGCCCCCCTAAAACTGGATGCCATAAAAAAGCCCCGCTGTTCACAGCGGGGCTTTTTTATGGCCATTTTCTATAACTGACAAATCAATCCTTAAACAATCAACCTGCTGGCGTACACCCGCGTTTAATCAGCTACTTCAACTCGATTACGACCATTGCTTTTTGCTTTATAGAGGGCATAGTCGGCTCGACTTAATAAACGAGTAAAATCCTCACCATGGGTTAAAAGTGCAAGGCCCAGACTGGCTGTTATCGCCAGTCCCTGTACTTTCTTCGCCTCAAGAGTCTGGCGGACTCGCTCAGATTTTTTTATCCCGGCATCCCGATCACAAGTATCGAGTAAGAACACAAATTCTTCACCGCCAAAACGAGCAACGATGTCTTCTTTGCGCGCCTCTTTCAAAAAAATCTCACCAACATCACGTAACACCGCATCACCAACAGCGTGACCATGCTCATCATTCACCGCTTTGAAGTGATCAATATCGACCATTATCAAACACAGTGATCGTTTGTGCCGATGAGCCTGACTAATGCGTTTAGCCGCGACATCAATCAGGAAGTGGCGATTGTAGAGACCCGTCAACTGGTCGCGCAGCGCCAGACGGCGCAGCTCGTCACTCTGTTGCTTGAGTTTGATATGGGTAGCTATGCGGGCCTCAACAATGGCCGTGGAATAAGGCTTGGTGATGTAATCAACCGCTCCCAGGGTCAAACCTAGCTCCTCATCCTCAGCTTGATCTTTGCCGGTAACAAAAATAACTGGAATCTGTCGAGTGCTGTCATCAGCCTTCAAGCAGCGACACACCTCGTAACCATCCATATCGGGCATTTGAACATCGAGGAGAATAAGATCTGGCGCGGGATCTGCCTGGGCTAACTCGAGACAACGTTGCCCTCCCGTTGCAATTTTAATTTGATAACGATGTTTGAACAGGCCTGCCAGCAATTGAATATTACTCGGGGCATCATCGACGATCAAAAGAATAGGCTTTGCTTCCATTACACCAACTCCGCGTAAGTCCAATATTAGTTCTGCTCCAAGCTTTTTTGTATCGCATCGAGCGTTAGCACTCCAGCCTCCAGGTCGAACTCTGCCAACTGGGTCCGCAAAGTCGTCAATAATGTTTTTTCTGGACCCTGTTCGCAGTAAGGTATGAGGTATGCCAAGTCCTCGCTATCGACGAAATGACCATCTCTCAGCTTTGCCCGGAGCTCAGCAACTTGTTCCTTTAAAGGTGAAGATTCAGCTTCACCTTGTCGCGAGAGGTGAACCTCATCACCCCCATTCGACGATGCCTGCTGTTCGTCGAGATAGCCCTTCAAAATTTCATAAAGGCCTTCATACTCACTCAGCAAAGGCGGCCACAATTCCTCAATCTCCTGCTTATCTTTTTGTCCACCAGCCAGCTCCATGGCAACGGCAAGCGTAAACAAACGCTGGCCGCTTAAATTGCCAACCACCCCTTTAAGACTATGCGCAAGACTGGCGACACGAACAAAATCAGTGTTGGCGACAGCCTGCTGAAGCTCTTTCATTTGCTTGGGCATGTCTTGAAGAAATTGTTGCAGTAAAGAGAGTAACAAAGCCTCATTACTCCTGAGTCGCTTTAATAAGTCCTCTCGATCCCAGACTTGCTTTTCTGAAACCGTGTCCTCTGTATGCATTTCATCAGACTTGAGAAGCTCGTCACTCGTTTCACTGGCAGCAGTGAGAGACACGCGGTCGCTTGCCAAGCGTAGATAATGTGTCAAACGCTTTTCCAACTGTTCAGGATCTATCGGCTTAGCGATGTAGTCGTCCATCCCCGTTTGAAGACATTTTTCCCTGTCACCGGCCATAACATTGGCCGTCATGGCGATAATAGTCATATCACAGTAGCGCTGCCCAGCTTCGCCATTTCGAATTTTAACCGTAGCCTCGTAACCGTCGAGTAGAGGCATTTGACAGTCCATTAAAACCAGCTGATAAGGCGCATCCGCTGGGGCATCTTGCAGCATCATTATTGCCTGTGCACCGTTGTCGGCAATATCGGCAACATACCCCATACCCTCTAACAGACCCACAGCGACAAGCTGGTTGATGACATTGTCTTCCGCCAGTAATAACCGAAACTGACTGCTAGTCGAGGGTGGCTGCTTATTCTCGCCAGCGTCCGCTGCTTCAAAGCTTTGTAGATAATTATGGGTCACCAGTGGCGTGGCAGACTTCAAAGCCTCACCACCTTCCAAAACAATAGCCAGGGCATCAAATAAGTCAGACGTCGTCGTTGGCTTGGGGAAGCAGGCAGAAAAACCCAGATCAGCAAAGAACTGCGCGTCACCAGGTTCGTTCATTGAGGTCATCATAATCAATGCTGTCGTCTTGAAACGTTCATCGGCGCGAATAGCTCGACCCAGGGCCGCGCCGTCCATTTCTGGCATTTGCATATCAATAATAGCCACCGGAAAAGGCTCTCTTACCTGCTCCTCGAGTACGGCCAAAGCATGAACCCCGCTATCGGCTTCAGTGACAACCGCACCCCAAAGACTGAGCTGACCGTGTAAAACCTTTCGGTTAGTCGCGTTGTCATCGACAATCAATATGCGTACACCACTGAGGTCAATAGTCGGCTTGACGATCGCTTCTGTTTCACTGGGCGCTAGGGGAAGAGTTATTGTGAAACAACTCCCTTCGCCGAGTTCGCTAGTGACAGCAACTTTCCCGTTCATTAGTTCACACAAGTTTTTAACGATCGAAAGACCAAGCCCCGTACCGCCAAATTGTCGCGTGGTGGACGCATCAACCTGAGAAAACGAATCAAACAAATGCTCAACTTTATCGGGTGGAATACCAATACCCGTATCCGTCACCGAGACCGTAAGAGTCAGCTCGCCCAAAGCTTTGATTTCAAGCGCAGCACGAATAACTATTTCACCCTCATGGGTAAATTTCAGGGCATTGCCAACTAAATTGGTCAGCATTTGCCGTATGCGGGTCGGGTCTCCTTTGACTCGGGGCGATTCGATTTGGGCGAGGTCGAGAACAATTTCAAGATCCTTACTTTGCGCTTGCAGCGCCATACTTTCTGCCAAATCAACAATCAAGAGATGAAGGTCGAAATCAATAGACTCCAGCTCTAATTTACCCGCTTCTATTTTTGAAAAGTCGAGAATATCGTTAATTAAAACCAGTAAAGCTTCACCGCTGGAGCGTGCCAGGCGCACCTGGTAACTTTGCTTTGAACTTAGCTCGGTATTCGACAATAAATTCAACATACCGAGAACACCGTTCATCGGGGTGCGGATTTCATGACTCATATTAGCGAGGAAATCCCCCTTGGCTATCGTCGCCTGTTCAGCCACCTCTTTGGCGCGAGTTAGCTCTACTGCCGCATGGGTTTGAGCGGTAATATCGTTAAAACTCCACACTTGACCTTTTTTATCATCCGGCAAACACAGCTCTCTGGAGCTGTACTCGAGAATATGACCATCTATAAAGTTAACTACCCCTGACGACGAAGGGTTCTCACCACTCTGTATTCCTTGCACAATATCAACTAAATTATCACCCTCAGCCAGTTGACCGCGCACAGCATTCAATATTGAGTTGACATCGCCAAACAGCACCTGCTCCTGTGTTAGCTGCCAAAGCTCAAGTAACCGCTGGTTATAATGTATGGCCTTGTCGAACTGATTGAACACAATAATACCGTTATCGGTGGCTTCTAGCGTTGCCTCGACAATGGCAAGGGAGTTTGCACTGCTTAATTCTGCTTGTTTGCGCGCGCTAATATCTGTGCTAATGGCGACGTATTTGGTGATCACCCCGTGTTCATCAACAAAGGGAACGATGGTGCTGTCAACCCAGTAGAAACTTCCATTTTTATTCTTATTGCAAATTTCGCCATGCCATACCTCTCCTCGATTCAAGGTTTGGTATATCTGCTGAAAAAAAGTACTGGGGTGATGCGACGAATTGAGAATGCGGTGATCCTTGCCCAGCAACTCTTTAAGACTGTAGCCACTAATAGCCCTGAACTTTTCGTTAGCAAAAGTGATTATTCCTTCAGTATCAGTAATACTGACCAAAGCATGCTGGTCGAGAGCATGCTTCTGCTCTTCCAGTTCCAAGAGGGCTTTAAAGGTTTTCTCGTTACTCGCCGTTAATTCTGCTTCGTAATGGCGACGTGACTCAAGCATGGTATTGAACGCATGGCCTAGCTGCGCCATTTCTTCCACTGGGGGTATTTCTACCTGCTGGTCGAGCTGCCCCTTCGAAGCTCGCTGACTGGAGTTAACCAGCGCTTTGAGGGGCTGGGTAATACGGCGGGAGACAAAAAATGCCACGGCCACAACGGAGAGTAGAAGAATCAACAGAATCATTAGGGTGACTTTCGCCATCCACTGAGCGGGGGCCAGAGCTTCGGCCTCATCGACCTCAGCAATCAAACCCCACGCCACATCACCAATCTTCACTGTATGGTGAACGCCAAGTACCCTCTGGCCAAAGGGACCAATATAATCAAAAACGACGTCATCATTATTCTGCTCATATTGTGCGTGATCACGCTCCTTCAACCACAATTCCGTCTGGGGTGTCTCAATTTTTCTCGCTAACACATCATCAACCGAGCGAATCGCCGTGCGCGATAGGAGGTCTTCACCGACGAGATAACTCACCTGGGAAACATTTTTTGAGCTTACGCTAGTGGTCAACTCTGTTATCGCTTGCTTTTTTAATTCTGCAGCAAAAACACCGACCTTCTCGCCATTATCGTCAAGCAATGGCGCCGATAAAAACCCAGCTACTGCATTATCACTCGGGGTGTAGTGTTCGAGATCGGAAAACAGATCTTTACCGTTATTCAAGCTCTCACGGACAATTTTGGCGAAGTTACTGTTTTTATAAGGGCCGCTAAATAAGTTAGTGCCCAAATCACTTTCCCCTCTAACGCTGAACAAAATATTGCCGTGCAAATCGATCAAAAACAGATCGTAATAATAACTATAAATTTGCATTAGCTGTTCCAGATCTGCTTTATTCGCCTCAACAAGGCTGACCCAGTGAGGAGAGCCGACGTAGTCACCTGCCGCTTGTCCACTAGTTTTCAAGCCCTCGGTTAAGGCTTTCATAAACTGAGCATTGTCATTATCTTCTGCCTGAGCACGAAGGCCTTTAAAACGATAAGAAAACCAATGATCAATAAAAATAGCCTGTTGTATAGCGTCATCATTAAGACGATTAATAGCCGAGGCGCGTAGCGCCTGGGTGCTCTGTTGGTAACCGATAAAACACACCAACCCGAGAGGCAAGAGGGAAAGCACCAGAAACCAAAAGAGTAAAATTCGCGATAAGCTCGATCTAAAAAAAACATCAGTTGAAGGGGTAACTGACGAAGACGCTTCATCAGTAGGTGCAGGCTGGTCACTTTCGGGCATTGCAACTTCTTCCTTTTTTATTTAGCAAATCGCTAAAGGCTACTGCAGACAGGCTAACGCAAAACATCAACAGGCGCTCTCGCTCAGCGCACATTTTATTAACTACCAACAGGCGCATTAAAAATGGGTCTGCGTAAAGGCAGCAATACCCAAGCTGCCTGACGATAACTCGCTTATTCAGGCATAAATGATAGTGACTTACGCACCGATTTTAGAGATATTGATGTGCTAGTCCTTCGTCATCCTATCTCACGTCCAGGTCATCGACTAGATTGGTTTGATCCGGCCATTACGCAGGCTATATTAAATAAAGCGAGACGCAACGATTCATTTAGCAGGCCCATAGTCATTATCGACGAGGCCGGCTTGATGAGCTGGCTCTCTGATGCCAGACGTACGAGTAAACTTTGAACAACAAAAATGCGCTGCTGTGCCCTCACAGTGCGTATTTATCGTCGCTACCCCCTCCCTAAATAGGGTTGTGTAACCGGCACAATCACGGACTCAAACAGGTTGACGTGGTCAGGTAGTGAAGCCATAGTCACCACCAATTCGGCGAGATCATCAACAGCCATGACCCCTTCCTTCTCCGGCACTTGTGGCGATTTTTCCCAGATATCAGTCATGACATTACCCGGATTGATACAACACACGGCGATGTTATAGGCACGCAATTCCAACGCCAGGGCTTTGGTTAAACCCGTGACAGCAAATTTTGAAGTCGTATAGGGCGAACTTTTCACTCTCGGCATTTGCCCTGAGATACTACCAATATTAATAATTCGTCCTTTTTTTTCAGGCTTCATTAAGCGTGCAGCGCCACGGCAGCAAAGAAACATGCCATTGACGTTGACATCTTGCACCTGACGCCAGCTATCGTAACTGAGTTCATCAATGCGACCCGCGATAGCCATTCCAGCGTTGTTGACAAGGATGTCCAAACCCTGCTTATGCTCTGCCACCAGTGCAAACAAGTCATCGACAGAGGCCTCGTCGGTAATATCGCAAACACAGACTTGCACACGCCCGCCTGCGGCACTAATTTCTGCCGCCACGTCCTTCATTTTTTCTTCATCCCGGGAAGCGAGAATCACTTTACAGCCCTGTTTGGCCAGTGCGATGGCGATGCCTTTGCCAATACCTTTACTGGCACCAGTGACGACGGCGAGTTTGTTGTCGAGTGATTCCATTATCTACCTCATTGTTTACACGCGTGTATTAATAATACCTTAAAAAAAAGGCGCCCAAAGGCGCCTTGAAGTAAAGCATTTAAGCTTTAGGTGTTATGCCCGTTATCGATCAGTTCATCAACCACCGAAGGGTCAGCCAGGGTAGACGTATCCCCCAGATTATCCAATTCATTGGCCGCAACCTTGCGCAAAATTCTACGCATAATTTTACCCGAGCGCGTCTTGGGCAAACCGGGGGCCCACTGAATCAGGTCGGGCTTGGCAATGGCACCAATTTCTTGCACGCACATGGCGATGAGCTCTTCACGCAATGCGTCAGAAGGCTCTGTACCACCCATCAAGGTCACATAAGCATAAATGCCCTGGCCCTTAATATCGTGGGGATAGCCAACGACCGCTGCTTCTGCGACCGCTTCGTGCAACACCAGTGCACTCTCCACTTCAGCCGTACCCATGCGGTGACCGGAAACATTAAGCACATCGTCAACACGACCGGTAATCCAGTAGTAGCCGTCTGCATCACGACGCACACCGTCACCTGCAAAGTAGTACCCGGGATAGGTAGAAAAGTAGGTGTCAATAGTGCGTTGATGATCACCGTAGATAGTACGGATTTGCCCCGGCCAAGACGCTTTAATCACCAGATTACCTTCACACGCACCTTCGAGTTCTTTACCGTCAGCATCCACCACCGCAGGCTGAACGCCAAAGAACGGCAGGGTCGCAGAGCCGGGCTTGAGATCGGTAGCCCCAGGTAATGGGGTTAACATAATGCCGCCCGTTTCAGTCTGCCACCAGGTATCGACGATGGGGCAGCGGGACTCACCAACCACCCGGTAGTACCATTCCCAGGCCTCAGGGTTAATAGGCTCGCCCACCGAGCCGAGGAGTTTGAGCGATGAACGTGACGTATTTTTTACAAAGTCATCACCGGCACCCATTAAAGCGCGCAAAGCAGTCGGTGCCGTGTAAAACTGATTCACTTGATGTTTGTCGATAACTTGCCAAAAACGCGAGGCATCGGGATAAGTCGGTACGCCTTCAAACATAACTGTCGTAGCACCGTTACAGAGAGGCCCATAAACAATATAGCTATGCCCTGTTACCCACCCCACATCAGCGGTGCACCAATAAACATCACCCTCTTTGTAATCAAAGACATATTTGTGGGTCATCGCCGCCTGTAAGAGATAGCCGCCAGTGGTATGCAAAACGCCCTTGGGTTTGCCCGTTGATCCGGAGGTATACAAAATAAACAAGGGATCTTCAGCATCCATACACTCAGGCTCGCAATCACTATCAGACGAGGCCATCGCTTGGGCGTATTCAATATCTCGCCCTTCTTGCCAAGCCACATCACCACCCGTGCGCTCAACAACCAGGCAGGTGTGGACGTTGGGGCACTGTTCAAGAGCAATATCTGCATTACTCTTTAAGGGCACACTACGGCCGCCGCGTAAACCTTCATCAGCTGTAATCAGTAACTGACAGTCCGCATTGAGAATACGATCTTTCAGGGCATCGGGAGAAAAACCACCAAAGACTACGGAATGGACTGCGCCTATGCGGGCACAGGCAAGCATGGCGTAGGAGGCCTCAGGAATCATCGGCATATAAATACAGACGCGATCACCTTTTTTAATACCCCGGGCTTTCAATACATTAGCCAGCTTACAAACCTGTTCATGTAGCTCTCGATAAGTAATTTTCTTATCGACACCAGGATCGTCGCCCTCCCAGATAATGGCGGTTTGATCACCGCGAGTCGCCAGGTGACGGTCTATACAATTGACAGTGACATTCAGTTTTCCGCCACTAAACCAGGAGGTCTGGGCTTCACGCATATTGTATTCGCAGACCTTATCCCATCTTTTATCCCAGTTCAGGAACTCGCCAGCCTGTTCTGCCCAGAAGGCATCGGGATCATTGATGGAGCGCTGATACATCTCCTGATAAGTTTCTTTATTGATATAGGCGCTATTGCGCCAGGCATCCGGCACCGGATGAACGGGAAATTCAGACATACTACCCCCTGTGAAGTCAGTTATGACAGCTAATAAAAGACCTCCATTTTGTCACAATGAGGTGCTTTGTCATAGCGAGAGGGCTAGCAAAAAGGTGGCTAGAGCGTAGATGAAAAACTCAGAAATCAAAAATGGAGCCCCACGATAGTAGGGCTATACTTCAGGATACCGCTTGTACGGGAATGGTGTTGGTCGTACGCTCAACACTGTTATCTTTGTGTAAATAAACCAGCTTGGGCTTGTGCTCAGCCATTTCTGCTTCGTTAAACTGGCCATAAGTAGCAATGATGATTCTATCGCCAACTTGTACCCGCCTTGCAGCTGCACCATTCATAGAGATAGTGCCACTGCCCGCCTCTGCCTGAATAATATAGGTCGTAAAGCGCTCACCATTGTCGACATTGTAAATATCGATTTGCTCAAATTCACGCATACCCGCCAATTTGAGCAGATCGCTATCGATGGCACAGGAACCGTCGTACCACAGCTCAGCTTGAGTAACAGAGCCCATATGTAACTTGGCTTTCAACATGTTGCTCAACATAATAAACCTCTACTTCTTCTCTTCTTTCTGTTCTGCCGGCGCATCGGCTTCGCCAAGCGTTAGGCTAATATTATCAATAAGGCGCGCACCCTTCGTAAACATTGCACCCAGTATGGTCAACTGACTGTCATCGTGCGCCGCCGGTTCCAGCGTTTTCGAGTTGCGAATACTAACATAATCTGTGCGAAAGCCACTTTTTTCGAGCATTTTGTCAGCTTGAATTTCAAGTGACGTGAAATCCCGTTCACCACGCTCAATCTGATCGCGACACCAGCACAAAGTTTCGTAGAGCACCTTGACACGGGGGCGTTCGTCTTCACCCAGATAGCCATTGCGCGAGCTGAGTGCCAAACCATCAACATCACGAGCTATGGGCGCGCCAATGATATCGACAGCAATGCATAGGTCTTCCACCATACGCCGAATCACTGCCAACTGCTGGTAGTCTTTAATACCAAAGATGGCCACATCGGGCTGTACGATATGTAGCAACTTAGAGACCACCGTTGTAACGCCTTCAAAGTGGCCAGGGCGACTGGCGCCACAGAGAATATCGGTCATGGTAGGCACTACAACACGAGTCTGGTCGGCCATACCGTTGGGGTAGATTTCATTTTCATCGGGATGAAAGAGGAAATCACAACCTTCCGCTTCCAGTTTTTTAGCATCATCCTGAAAGGTCCGAGGATATTTTTCCCAATCTTCATTGAGGCCAAACTGCAGAGGATTGACAAAAATGCTGACGACGACAACGTCGCACTGAGCTTTGGCCTTGCGCACTAGCTGTAAATGCCCTTCGTGTAAATTACCCATCGTAGGTACAAAGCCAATAGTCTCGCTATTTTGGCGCCGCGCTCTTATGTCAGTGCGTAAACCAGAAACCGTATGATAAATATTCATTCGACGTTCTTATCCTCCAGGTACAACTAGGCCGTAAGATTTAATCCTCTGAAAAATAATCCCGGGCCAAATTTTCAAAACGGGTGTATTTGCCGACAAAAGCCAGTTTCGAGGTACCAATAGGGCCATTACGCTGCTTGCCAATAATGATTTCGGCAACGCCCTTGTCTTGACTGTCCTCGTTATAGACTTCATCGCGATAGATAAAAACAATGACATCGGCATCCTGCTCAATGGCACCGGAGTCACGCAAATCTGAATTAATGGGTCGCTTATTGGGGCGCTGTTCAAGATTACGGCTCAACTGAGAAAGCGCCAAAACAGGGCAATTAAACTCGCGGGCAATAATTTTTAAATCCCGCGAAATCTGCGAAATCTCCTGCACCCGGCCATCAGCTTTGGTGCTAGAACTCATCAATTGTAAATAATCGATCATAATCATCGCCGGGCTGCCGTGCTCACGACTCAACTGGCGAATACGATTGCGCAACTCCATGGGGCTTATACCCGGCGTATCGTCTATAAACAGAGGGCGATCCTTAAGCCGCGCAGCGGCCCCCGCAAGACGCGTGAAATCATCTGGCTCGAGATTACCGTTGCGCATTTTTGTTTGATCAATCTTACCCATCGACGATAACAAACGAATCACCAGCTGATTGGCCGGCATTTCTAAACTAAACACCAGAACAGGCTTATCCTGATGCAGCATCGCGTGCTCCACCAGATTCATTGCAAAAGAGGTTTTACCCATTGAGGGGCGACCTGCAATAATCACCAGATCAGCCAGTTGCCAGCCGGAGGTACTCGCATCGAGCTCGTGAAAACCGGTGCTCAGGCCAGTGATATCCGCATCGCTGGTAAACAGCTGTTCAATGCGATCAACGGCCTCACGCAATAAATCGGTGACACTTTGAAAACCACCCTCTTTCGGCCGACCCTCGACAACTTCAAGCAGGCGACGCTCTGCCTCGGCTAATAACTTCCCACTATCCCAGCCGAGAGGATTGTAACCCTGCTGAGCAATCTCACTGGCCGCAACGATCAGTTTTCGGACAATAGAGCGCTCAAGAATAATCTGAGCGTAGGCGCGAATATTTTCTGAGCTTGGCGTGTTGCGCGCCATATTGACGAGGTAACTGTCTCCCCCCGCGTCCTCTAGAAGGTTTAGCGACTTAAGTGCTTCTGAAAGGGTAATCGGATCAAGCGGCTGATCTTTGTCGGCCAGCCCTTTCATAGTTTCAAAGATTAGGCGATGGTCCTGGCCGTAGAAATCGTCTTCTGTAATAAGAGAGGCAACGCTATCAAAAGCCTCATTGGCCAGCATTAAAGCGCCGAGTACCGCCTGCTCCGCTTCTATGGAGTGAGGTAATTGCTGCGGTATTTGTGCACTGCCAGTCACGAGCTCAGACATACTTAAGCCACAGGTAGCGGCAGCCGGGAGAACAAGCGCCAGGAGGTAGAACGGTCACAGGAAAAGCGAGACGACAGGTTATTCGAGAGATAACTCGGCTTTGCACGAGAATATTCATAACAAAAGAATTTGTGCACCTGGCCGTTTTCAAATTGGTCAGTCATTGTGCCAACAAAGGATAGCCCACTACAAGCCGTCAGATAAAACCTGCACGGCCTGTAGAACAGCCATAGATCGAACAGCCAAAGATTTACTCTTCTTCAGCGACAACAACCTGAATAGAGGTTGACAGGTCACTGTGTAACTGAATAGTAACCTCAAACTCGCCGAGTTCGCGCAGTGGCCCCTCTGGTAAGTTAACTTCACTTTTAGCCAACTCCACCCCCGCAGTGCTCACAGCTCCGGCAATATCGCGGGCACCAATGGAACCAAATAACTTACCTTCCTCACCAGCAACAGCACTGATAGTAACGCTAGCTAATTGAGTCAGTTCAGCGGCTCGTGCTTCAGCTTTGCTCAGCTTATCAGCGGCGGCAGCTTCTAACTCGGCGCGACGCTGCTCAAAATCAGCCAGATTCGCTTCTGTGGCGAAAACAGCTTTACCCTGGGGGATCAGGAAATTACGACCAAAGCCGGCTTTTACAGCAACTTTGTCACCGATAGCACCCAGTTTACCTACTTTTTCTAATAGTATTACGTCCATCATTCACCTCTTAAATCATGCTGTTCAAGACGACCGACGTGCTGCCAGTCGCGAACGAAAATCCATCACGCTGTCGAGAAATCCCAACCCGATCAGCACCGAACTCAAAGGACCCAGCAACAACACCAGCCCCATGTAAAACACCACTAACCAACGCGTACCCAGTTTGGCAAAAGCGATACTGTGGTGCACTAATGCGATACCGCTCAACAGTAAGGGAAAACCCACCAAATTGCCCCAGGTTACATACTCCTGTCCCAATAAGTAACAGCCCATCAATGCCGCAAACAGCACCGATGCACTGAACCTGTCAAAACGCAGAGCGTGAAACTCAACGCCAAAACCACCGGGGTTATACAACAGCGACTGCCACCAACGTGCCAGTAAAAGCGCTGCCACTGCGGTCAGGGCAATAACCCAAGCGAGCAAACCCGCGATAAATAAATCACTCGGTTCAAAAGTCAGCGTATTGCCCTGCTGCTGTAACTGACGGAGCATCTCAATCAGGGTTTCGCGCATGGCGCTTACCTCAGCCGCCAGTACTAACTTCATCGCCAACCCGCTTAGCACACTCACACCAAGCATCACTTTCAGGGTGCTCTTCCAGCTACGCGTCTGCTTTAAAGCACTCGCACCGATCAACACCACCAAAACCGAAAGTATTGAGGCCCAAACCATCGCGCTGTTCATATTCCCAGCGTTGACCAACAGCACCAAAGGCAGTACAGCCCAAAGTAACACCAGGCAACCTTCGCTTAAGCCCTGTCGCAACACCACCAAACCGACAGCGGCTGGGCTTACAAGGGGTAAAAAATTGCCGAGCAATGCAACCAGTGCCGCCTTAAGACGGCCAGCCATAATGAAATCAGCTAGAGCGCGCATCAATATAAGGCAGTGTCTATTGCGTTAGTTTATTTGTGGCCGTCAGTATAGGGCAGCAGAGCAAGAAAGCGGGCTCGCTTAATGGCTGTTGCCAACTGGCGCTGGTACTTGGCTTTGGTGCCGGTAATTCTGCTGGGTACAATCTTTCCCGTTTCAGAAATATTGGCTTTCAGCGTGTCGAGATCTTTGTAGTCAATCTCGGTGACACCCTCGGCAGTAAAACGGCAAAACTTGCGACGACGATTAAAACGTGCCATGACTTATTCCTCCGCTTCGGCAGTTGGGGTTTCAGGGGCAGCTTCAGGCTCTTGAGCAGCAGCTTCAGCTTCGGCTTTTTTCTTCGCTTCTTCACGAGAGGCACGCTCGGCCTCACGGCGGGCACGGCCTTCTTTTTCAGCTTTCTCTGAAGCCTCAGCTTTCATGATATCGGTCTCTTCAGTAATTGCGCTATCGCGGCTAATCACCAAATTACGCAGTATCGCGTCGTTGAAGCGGAAGGTAGAAGTGAGCTCGTCGAGCTCTTTCTGACCGCATTCAACGTTCATCAGGACATAGTGGGCTTTGTGGATTTTCTGGATGGGGTAAGCGAGATGACGACGCCCCCAGTCTTCTAGGCGGTGGATCGCTCCGCCGTTAGCAGTCACGATAGCCGTATAGCGTTCCACCATACTGGGAACCTGCTCGCTTTGATCCGGATGTACTATAAAAATTATTTCGTAATGGCGCATTATGCCTCCTTACGGGTTAAAGCCACCCACTGTTAGCGGTGTGGCAAGGAGAAACCCAGCAACATGCTGGGATCGGGGGCGCGAATTCTAGGGCAAGTCCACTGAAATAGCAATCACTCCAGCCCCTTTCATCCAAAGACTGGCAGAGTTATCGCTATAAAGCCACGTAAGCCCAGACTAAGAAATACGACACAGAGCAGCCCCTTTAAAGACTGCTCCTGTTGTCATCACTTGCTCCTATGATAGTAAGAACGCGGCAAACTACAAACTAGTAGGAACGAGGCAAGCCCAACACATTAGTCGAAATGAAGTTAAGTATCATGTTCTGACTCACCGGGGCCAAGCGCGGCAACATAGCTTCACGCATCAAACGCTCGACATGATATTCCTTGGCATAGCCCATACCACCGTGAGTCATTACCGCCTGCTGACAGGCTTTAAAACCCGCCTCTGCAGCAAAATATTTGGAACCATTGGCCTGTGCACCACATTCAAGACCATTATCGTAACGCGAGGCGGCAGACATAATCAGCATGTAAGCAGCTTCGAGCTCTACCCAATTTTCCGCTAAGGGGTGCTGAACCGACTGATTCATACCAATGGGTCGACCAAACACTTCACGGTCTTTAGCGTATTGGGTAGCGCGTTCGAGGGCGCTACGGCCCATTCCAACGGACTCTGAGGCCAGCAACATACGCTCTGGGTTCAAGCTGTGCAGAATATAGCGAAACCCTTTACCTTCTTCACCAATCAGGTCGGCTTTAGGCACAACCAGATTGTCATAAAAGGTCATATTAGAGTTGACACACTTACGACCCATTTTTTCAATTTCTTTAATTTCTACGTGCTCTGGATCCATATCAGCGTAGAACAAAGAAATGCCTTCATGAGGCTTTTCACACTCTTCGCGCGGTGTGGTGCGAGCCAGCATCATAATTTTGTCTGCCTGCTGGGCAGTCGTGGTCCAAATTTTCTGGCCGTTAATAATGTAGTTATCGCCCTCACGCCTGGCGAAGGTTTCAATGCGTGTGGTGTCAAGACCCGCATTGGCCTCGGTGACACCAAAACAGGTTTTTTGCTTGCCTTGAATTAAAGGCGGCAACCAGCGCTGTTTTTGCTCTTCGGTACCAAACTTAACAATGGGGTGGGGACCAAAAATATTGATATGTACAGCAGAGGCCGCCGACATACCACCGCCTTCGGCAATAGTCATCATCATCAGTGCTGCTTCGGTAACACCCAGGTTTGAGCCGCCGTACTCTTCGGGCATGGTAATACCCAGCCAGCCACCAGCAGCGACTGCCTGATAGAAGTCTTCAGGGTATTCGCCGCTTTTATCGTGCTCAAGCCAATAGTCGTCGTCAAAATCTTTCATCAAACCTTTAATACTATCGACGATGGCCTGCTGTTCACTACTCAGTGAGAAATCCATTACGTAACCTCTTGTTCGTCTCTCAATTCAAAAATATTGTGTGGTGTGCGTAAGCGCTAGCGAGCATCAGTCACGGCGGTAATGCGCGGCCATAGCTCGTCAGCTCCCCAGCTCAGCACT
Source organism: uncultured Gammaproteobacteria bacterium (assembly GCA_913058345.1). GTDB lineage: Bacteria > Pseudomonadota > Gammaproteobacteria > Pseudomonadales > Porticoccaceae > Reddybacter. Next base: position 269,404 of record CAJXQR010000003.1, on the reverse strand, counting down.
TCTTCACCGAGACGACGCGCCCAAATCACGTCGCTACCAAACTCATCGCGCCATGACCACAGGCGGCGTGTCAGATGATGCAAACGATGCTCGTAAGTAAAGCCCATCGCACCATGTACCTGGTGGGCAACGGCAGCGCCATTGTTCACCGCTTCCTCGAGACGGGTTTTCGCAGTGGCAATTTCGATCCAGGCCTCGTGATCAATACTCGGAGCGCGTGCCACCACTTCAGCGGCAGCGTCAGCAGCAGCATTTATCGCAGCGACTTCCCCTGCAAAGGCAGCTATCGAGTGTTGTAGAGCCTGAAATTTACCAATGGCGCGACCAAACTGCACTCGCTCCATAGAGTACTCGATGGTCAGTTCCAGCGCCGTACTGAGGGCTCCTGCCGCTTGAACACAACGGATCAAAGCACCCATAGCGTCGACACTTTCACCATTAAGATCATTACCCGGCTCGCCCATTTGCGCCACGTTCACCGCATTAAAGGTGATAGTATCTGCAGGCTCACCCGCTAGATTGGTCTGCTCACGCAACTCACATTGCTCAGTCGCGACTTGAACAACCTGTGCCTTACCCGCAGTTTCAACCAAAGCCACAATCTGCTTTGTGTTACGCGCATAGGGTACGCCCATCGCACTACCACTCAACTTGCCATCGGTCAGGCTCAACTCACCGATGGCAACAGTCGCAGTTTCACCGCTAACTTGCAGACCCGCTTGCGCCAGCAACCATCCGGCAAAAAGCGTTTCAACCAGGGGTACCGGGGCCGCAGCAGCGCCTGCTGCTTTTATTACGGCAAAACCATCAAGCATACTCGCGCCAATACCACCATTTTCTTCCGGTACCCAGGTCAGGTTTAGACCGGATTCACTAATCGCTTGCCACAGCGCTTCAGGCCAAGTTCCCGCTTCGGCTTCATTGATCACTTCTGGAGTACTCAAATCGGCGAAGATACGACTGGCGGTATCAAAAATAATGTTGTCTGAATCTGTCATTCTACTATCCTTTCTCTATGCCCAATCGGCTTAACGAATACCTAGCTGACGAGCAATCATGCCCTTCAACACCTCATTTGTACCGCCACGCAAAGTGGATGATGGCACGCGCAAAACACCCTCTCGCAATAGAGTTGGCAATAAACCCGCAGACGAATAGAGTACATTCTGCGGCAAAATACGACGCAGTTTTTCAAGTAGTTCACGCTCAAAATTGGTGCTCATATCTTTGACTAGAGCGGCTTCCATTTCTGGCGATGAGCCCTCCTCTAGCAAACCGGCAATGCCCAGCGACATACGGCGCAGGGTCTTGATTTTAGCCACCACCTGGCCGAGCACTTCAGCTGTTTGATCCGTCGGGTTATTGACCAATAGACGCATAGCCTCTTGCAGCACAATAAACGTACTGAGGAAACGCTCAGGGCCGGAACGCTCAAGAGCCAGCTCACCCACCACCATATTCCAGCCACCGCCTACTTCACCCAGCACATGAGAGTCAGGGACGAAGACATCTTCAAAATTGGTTTCATTGAAGTGCACCTGACCGCCGATGTCGGCAATGCCACGCACATCCACACCCGGCGTATTGAGGTCGATGAGAAATTGCGACAAACCCTTATGCCGCGCCGACGTATCGAGAGGCGAGGTGCGCAACAAAGTGATCATGTAATCACATCCCGGGCCGTGGGCCCCGGTTGACCACAGTTTGGTGCCATTGACTTTCCAGCCACCCTCCACTTTCTCAGCACGCGTCGATACTGACGCAAGGTCGGAACCGCTACCCGGCTCACTCATACCAATCGCACAAAAGCATTCACCGGCAACAATCCGTGGAATAATGGCATCGCGTACTTCTGGATCGGCATGTTTAATTATTTGCGGACCACTTTGGCGATCCGCAATCCAGTGGGCCATAACAGGCGCACCGGCAGCGAGCATCTCTTCGGTAACGACGTAGCGCTCGAGGAAACTGCGCCCGTGACCGCCGTATTTTTTATCCCAGGTCATGCCCAGCCAACCGCGCTGACCCAGCTTATGACTGAACTCCGCACTCATACCACCTGCCCAGCAATCAGCCATCGGCGTATAACCACCATTGGCCCGCTCCTCGGCAAGAAACTCCCGAACCTCTTGTCGCAACTGTGTCGCCTCAGCGGGCATTTCGACAAAGGGAAAACGAAATCGGGTTACAGACATACCTTGATTCTCCATTAAAACTTCGTTGCGGGCGAGAACACGCCCCTGGAAAGTCCGCTTACGCCCTCTTCTCCTACGATAGAGACAACAAGGGCGCTAACGTCGAGCACCAACCCGTAAAGAGCACGAGTTGATGCTATGCACTCACTAAGATCAGGCGCCGAGTAAAATGGCTTTTTCTTCGGTGTACTCAATTAAACCGCTGGCACCCCATTCACGGCCGTTGCCGGACATTTTATAACCACCAAAGGGCGCGGCAAAACTAAACGCAGGACCATTCACTTTGACCTGGCCAGCGCGCAATTGACGGGCGATGCGCATTTGGGTCTCTTTGCTTTCGGCCCAAACGCCACTGGATAAACCAAAGTCGGAGTCATTGGCCAAGCGGATAGCTTCGGCCTCGTCTTTGTAGGGAATAAAGCACAGTACTGGACCGAAAACCTCATTGCGTGCGATGGGCATATCATTAGTGACATCAGCGAGAATAGTGGGTCGTACATAGGCACCTTTATCAATACCCTCAGGCAACTCACTACCGCCAGTCACCAGACGAGCACCATTAGCCAATGCGTCATCAATCATCTTGGTGACTGACGCGCGAGCCTTCATAGAACTCAGGGGGCCAAGGAAAGTGTCTTTAGAGGTAGGATCCCCCACTACCAGTCGCTCACTGACCTTCTTCGCCACTGCTAATGCTTCTTCGTATTGCGACTCGTGAACAAAAATGCGGCTCAACTGCACACACATTTGCCCCGAGTTAAACATGGAGTCTTTCACCACATACTTGGTGGCTTTTTCAATAGGCGCGTCCTCCGCAATAATAAAAGCCGACTTGCCACCCAACTCCTGACAAACACGCTTAATGGTGTTCGCTGCCGATTTGGCCACATCAACACCCACTTCAGTAGAGCCGGTAAAGGAGACGAGATCAATTTCGGGGTGTGCGCTCAACTCATCGCCAATCATCGAGCCTTTGCCAGGCAGCAGATTAAAGACACCAGCGGGCAAACCGACTTCGTGACACGCTTCGGCAAAAATATAGGTCGACAGCGGTGTCTGTTCACTGGGTTTCAAGACGCAGGTGCAACCGGCAGCCAGTGCTGGACCCACCTTGGCAATCACCTGAAACAAAGGAAAGTTCCAGGGCGTAATGAAGGAGCAAACACCTATTGGTTCCTTAACGGTGATATAGCCATCTTCGTGCTCTTTAACCTCATCCATGGTTTCGGCCAAATCGCCAAAAATTTTCAAGCCGGAAATTGGACCGAGCACCTGAATACCCAGGGCAAAGTGAACGGGAATGCCCATTTCCTGAGAAATCAATGACGCCATTTCATCTTTACGCTCTTTGAGCTTGGCGCAAATCGCGTCGATATAGGCTTTTCGTTCAACGGCTGGCGTCTGCGACCAGGGAATAAAGGCTTCGCGCGCCGCTTTGGCTGCTTTATCAACATCTTCGGGAAAAGACATAGGCACCGTGGCGAAAACTTCTTCGGTCGCGGGGTTAACCAAGTGCGATGTCCCTTCGCCGGAAGGTGCTACCCATTCACCATTGATGTAAATCTTGTCGTATTCAATCATCGCTACTCTCTTTCCTCTTGTTGTTTCACTACTTTCTCACTTTATACAGGGTCATAGTAAAAGCACCGTGACCCCTCCCTATTAGCCGGGTAGCCCCGGCCTTACATCATTAATTCAAACCCAGGTGTGGGCGCATAAAGGCAGCAATTTTCGCAATCGCATCATCGGCCTCAGGCGCATTGCCCGCCATAAATTGAAAGACGTGTTGCATTTCATCAAACACCTGAAGCTCAACATCAACACCCGCCGTTTTCGCACTTTCATAAAAACGCGTGCTGTCATCGAGAAGTACTTCATACTCACCGACCTGAATCAAGGTCGGTGGAAAACCGGCCAAATCGCCGTACAGGGGGTTCGCAAAAGGATCCTGCCTGGAACCTTTCTCTCCCAGGAAAGCACCAATCATGCCCTCGAGCATATCGCCGCCAACCAATGCATCTTTTTCAGCATTCGTTTGCATACTGGCGCCTTTTGACTCCATGTCATACCAGGGCGATAGCGGGACAGTACAAGCCGGTGTTGGCAAGCCTTTGTGACGGGCGTAAAGAATCATCGATGTACATAAGTTACCACCAGCAGAATCACCGGTAGTGGCGATGTGCTCCGACTGATAGCCCTGTTCAAGCAGCTGCCCATAAACTGCAACAGCCTGCTCGACGATACCAGGGTGAGGATTTTCAGGAGCCCGAGTGTAATCAAGTATCAAGGCTGCACAACCCACGGCTTTCGCCACGTGGCCGTACATTTTATTATGGCTTTTTGGCGAGCCAACCATAAAACCACCGCCATGGCAGCAAATCACTACGCGGCTTTTGTCCGCACCTTTGGGTATTGCCCAGACACAATCAACACCTGCCAATACACTCTCTTCGTATTCAACATCCGCTGGCTCTGCCGTCAAATCACCCCAGTGATCAAACAGCTCGCGTAGTTGCGGCAGCTCCATATCATCACTAACTACCAGTTTCTCGGACCATTCACGGTATAAATCCACAATTGATTCTGCTTCTTTACTCGCCATTTCCTAACTCCACGTCGTTCGACCTTATGCTTGGTCGTTAGATTTCAAATAGAATATTGTCGCCGATTATTTCTGGGCGAAGGCAGTGACTGTACTCACCTAGACCCATGCCAAAAGGCAATTCAGCTAGTCATTCTGCCTTAGCACCGAGAGGAGGTAAACCGCCACAGTCGTTATCCGAGCTAATTACCTTTAATCCCCTGCCAGGCCGTAGTTTTTGATCTTCCGATAGAGGGTACTCCTGGAAATCCCAAGAATTCTCGCCACTTTCGAGCGATTACCCTTATGCAAAATCAACTCGTTACGAATCGCTTCGCACTCCAGCCCATCCAGTGTTTCGGCAGCCGGTAAGGGCTTATTCAGCGAGCTCTTACCTCTCTCTCCCAAGGAAGGGTTCGCCACACTGCTCCCACCCACTAACGAAGAAGCGATATCAGCGGGTAATGCATCATAACGAAGAACCTTGGAGTCACTCATCACTAACATGTTTTCAAGTACTGCTCGAAGCTCACGAACATTGCCCGGCCAGGGGTACTGGCATAAAGCCTCAAGCAACTGCGGGTCAAGCTCGCGGGGCTCAACGGCATAAGTTTCAGCAATCTGTTTGAGAAAATAAACTGCCAGTAACTCAATGTCACCTGGGCGTTCGCGCAAAGGTAAAATATCGAGAGGCATAACCTTAAGCCGGTAGTATAAATCCTCTCGAAAGCGCCCCTCAGCCACCGCGGCAGACAGACGCCGATTAGTCGCCGCAATAATCCTCACCTCAACTTTACGCGCCTTTCCCCCGCCTGATCTAACGACGATGCCGTCTTGCAAAACGCGGAGCAGAGCGACCTGCACTTCGGCTGATAGCTCGCCGACTTCGTCGAGAAAAAGTGTGCCACCATTGGCTTCTTCAAATTTACCAACATGACCCTGTGGCGCTGCGCCACTAAAGGCTCCCGGTTCGTAACCAAGCAGTTCATTAACTGCAAGTTCGCGCGTCAAAGCACCACAATTGACAACGACAAAGGGGGCTCCCTCTCCACTGCCAGCACAATGTACCGCGCGCGCGAACAAATCCTTTCCACAACCTGTTTCCCCCTGTATCAATACAGGGGCATTGGAAGCCGCCAAACGTAATACTCGGTTCTTCAAGGCCAGTATGCCCGGACTTTGGCCGACAATAGTGTCGAAAACAGACGTTGATAGGGCCTGGGGAGCTGACAGGCTTGGTCGCACTGTAGCAAGACGGGGACGGATGACTAAAATACCACCTTCGGAACGACCATCCCGATTATAAGCTTCATAAGCAACCGGCACGATGGCACTCGGTAGCAATTCTTCCCAGTCTTTCACCGAACCCAGATTTTCGGGCTGTAACAGGCGATAATTCTTGTCGAGTTTTGCTTCAATATGCTCGCTAGTAAACAAGCTTTTAGCCTTTTCATTCGCCGTCACCACCCGCCCTTTGCGATCGAGCAAGACCACACCATCCTCGCGCCAGCGTCCCACACTACCGGCAAACCAGTCGACCAGGGCGACATTGCGAGCCAACTCCCGCGAATGCAAAGTTTGCTCAATTTGTCGCGCCGCCGTCATTGCCAACGCCAAACTCTGAGCGCTGAAGGCGTGAGTGAGCGAGGAAACGTCGATAACACCTAACAGGTCACCGTCAATCACATCGATAATCGGCGCCGCTGAACAGCTCCAGATTTTCACTGACTCACAAAAATGCTCAGCACTGTGTACTTCGACTGGTTGCTTTAAAGCCACGGCTGTCCCTACAGCATTGGTGCCAGTACAACCCTCGCTCCAGTCATATCCGGGGGCGATACGCTGCCCAGCCAAACTGTCACGCAAATGGGGGTCACCGCAGACCTCCAGTAACACGCCATTACTCTCGGCCACCGTGAGAAAACTTTCACTATCGGACAAAATGTCGGACAGCATTTGCCAGGTATTGCGGGAAGCGAGTAAGAGCTCTTCATTTTCCAGTTTCAAAGCATCGAGCTGATCGCCAGAGGCGAACATCGGCGGATAGTGCTGAGTAAACTCAACACCCCTGTTACGACAACGCTGCCAGGAATCGTGGATAACATCCCTGACTTGTCCGGGGCGACACTCACCTTTATTAACAAACTCTGTCCAGGCAACATCAATCTGTTTGCGAAAACGGGTCTCCGACTCTATCGGCACACGGCCCAAATGTTGATTTTGCATGGTTGACCTCGAGACTATTGATCGTAAAGAAAGCGAGCGTTTACCCTATCTTTATATCACCTCCACCATCCGTCACAACGGCATACATAGAATAAACAGCTAACAGCTTAAAAGCACACTACCCAGCAACGACACCCTGATCGTAAAGACGCCCTATTTCAGCACTACTCAAACCCAGTTCCCCAGCGAGAATCTCTTCCGTATGCTGCCCCAAGGCCGGTGCTGGCTGTGCGGTCTGACGCTCAAAGGCGCTAAACTGCAGGGGGCTCGACGGGCTTAGATAGGTACCAATACCCGACTGCTCGACATTCGCAAACATCGGGTTTTCGACGGAACACTCCGGGTCACTGTCAACCAGTTGCTTGAGCGTCTGATACTTGCCCCAGCACACCTTGTTCTCATCCAGTATCGTCGTCGCCTGTGCATAAGTATGGCTGGCAAACCAGGGCTCAAATAACGCGGTAAGTTCTACCCGTGCAGTAAAACGATCGCCTTCTTGACGCAGGTTTAAGCCCAGACGTTCAGCAAGCTGGTCTACTTCATTACTCAAGCCCGTGGCCTTACAAATGCCCTTCCACTGATTACCGGTCAGTCCGACAATCATCACCCGACGGTTATCAGCGGTCAGGAAATCTTTACCGTAAGCGCCAAATAAATAGTTACCGCACGGCTGGCGATCTTCACCATTAATCTGCGCCTCGGCAATAAAGCCCAGATTGCCCATAGTGGCCAGCGCCACATCGGCCAGGGCCAATTTAATCAACTGCCCTTCGCCACTCAAACGCCGGTGGCGCTCTGCGGCCAACATACCCAGGGCCAGCGTTTGACCAGTAATCACATCCCAGGCGGCGAGCACATGATTGACCGGCTCGGTATTTTCGCCGGTCATTGTCGGCAAGCCCATGGCGCAGTTGACCGTGTAGTCGACGGCCGAACCACCGTGGCGATCACCACTGAGATTCATATAAATCAGATCATCGCGGTGTTTGCGCAACTTGTCATAGGCTAGCCAGCCTTTAGCGGGAAAATTACTTAAAAACATCCCCGCCTCGTCACCCGGCGCACTAATCAAACGAGTGAGGATTTCCTGCCCTTCGGGTTGACGAAAGTCGACAGCTATCGAGCGCTTGCCCTTATTGAGGCCAGCCCAAAACAAACTTTGGTTGTTTTTGTCGACCGGCCAGCGTCGGTAATCAAGACCACCGCCAATCATATCGAAGCGAATGACATCGGCCCCGAGCTGGGCCAGGGTCATTGCCCCTGAAGGCGCAGCGACAAAGGCCGCACCCTCTACCACACGCATTCCAGAGAGGATGTTGTTCATACCCTGTGTCTCACTGCTCATTTCTTACTCCCTACTGCGACGCACTGGCAGAACTCGATCATTACCAAATTTTTTGACAATCCGAGGTAAGATTCTTAGCCCACATCAGCAAAACCATTATCGATCACCACCAAATCGCGTTCGACCACCGTACAGCGAAAAGCGACACCTTTGTCGAGCTTCCAAATATCCGTGCGTATGGTTTCACCGGGATAAACGGGTGCAGAAAAGCGTGCTTTCATGCTACGGAATTGTTTCACATCGTAGTCACAGCACGTCTTGAGCAAGGCATGGCCCGCAACCCCAAAGGTACATAAGCCGTGAAGGATGGGCCGTTCGAAACCGCCTTGTCTCGCCACCGCCGGATCGGCATGCAAGGGATTATAATCGCCTGACAAACGATAAATTAAAGCCGCCTGCCGCAAGGTTGGCAGCTCACAGGTACTATCGGGAGCTGTCTCTGGAATAACCTGTGAGGCAGGTGGACGGTCGGTAGAGCCGCCAAAACCACCCTGGCCTCGCGCCATGGTATTTTGAATCAGTGTGCAAAGAGGCTCGCCGTCTTCCGTGCTAACTGTGCGAGAAGAGTAAATAAAGACACCTTTACCTTCACCTTTGTCGATAATTTCATCGACTTTGGTTGTCGCTTTAACTGTGCCTGAAGGAGGTAGTGGTTTGTGGAGGATAATTTCCTGATCGGCGTGCAGGACCTTGGTCCAGTCAACACCGGTATCGGGTTCCTTCAACCAAAAACCTGGATAGGCCAGCACTGTCGACATAGTTGGCAGGGCTTTAAGATTTTCTTCGTAAACATAATTCAGTGCTTTTTCATCCATCGGGTCGTACCCGACACCCGCGCCAAGGGCATACAACATGGTGTCGCGCTCGGTGTAGGTGTGGACAATTTCATCAAATTTTCGATTTTTTAATGTTTCGTAAACAATTGCCATTACTCAACCTCGTTATTGAGACACTGCGTTTCAAAAAAAGGAGCGTCAAACCGCCCCTTTCCCTATTCATTTATTACTGCTGTTACTGCAGTACAGCCCGCTTATTTAAACCGGATCCCATGAGAAGACGTCCTGTGAACGATCCAGTGGGTAAAAGTGGCTCTCGAGTTGGGGCATGGCCGTTTCAAAAATACTGTCAATGGTCCAACCATCACCAGCGTGGGTCGAACGTACGGGGCGCGACTGGCTCATGAGGAAAATTTCATTCATGCGCACAGCAAAAATTTGGCCAGAGATATGAGCAGCTTGATCAGAACATAAAGCAGCAACCACAATACCAACTTTTTCAGGGGTCATTTTCTTTAGTTTTTCAACACGGGCGATTTGATCGGGCGTGGTGGCGGGAATAGAGGCCGTCAAGCGGCTCCAGGCAAAGGGCGCAATACAATTTGAACGCACATTGTAGCGTTGCATATCAAGGGCAATGGACTTAGACAAACCAACGATACCAGCCTTCGCTGCCGCGTAGTTAGCCTGACCAAAGTTACCGACTAAACCCGAGGTCGAGGTCATGTGTACACAGCTGCCACTCTCCTGGTTACGGAAATGAGTCGCCGCTGCACGGCTGACATTAAACGTACCGTTCAAGTGCACATTCATCACTTGGTGCCAGTCATCCTGGGTCATCTTGTGGAAGATGACATCACGCAGATTACCAGCATTATTGACCACGGCACTGACCTCTCCAAAGCTATCAACCGCCTGGGTCACCATGTTATTGGCACCTTCCCAATCGGCAACGCTGTCGGTGTTAGCAACCGCATCAACGCCAAGGGCTTTAATTTCTGCAACCACTTCTTCAGCGACGTCGCGATCCAGGTCGTTAACGACAACGTTACCTCCAGCTTTGGCAATTTCCAGGGCGATGGTGCGACCAATACCCCGACCAGAACCAGTGACAACAACAGATTTACCTTTAAGATGTTCAGTAACGCTCATTACTTTTCCCTTCTTTTAATGAATTAAATGCTATAAAAAAATTACCGGGCTTAATCTGTAAACAGCTTAAGCGTTGGCAATCAGTTCTCGAGAAATCACTTTCAAGGCAAGGGTTTCCTCTGCACCCTCAAAGATTGAGAGGACCCGCGCATCGACAAAGTAGCGACTCACCGGCACTTCTTCGGCATAGCCCATGCCACCATGAATTTGCAGTGCTTCTCTTGTGACCCATTCAGCGGCACGACAAGCAAAGAGTTTGACCAAACTCGCCTCCATTTTACCGCCACCGGCATCCACTTCGCGAGCCACCGCATAACTAAACTGGCGTGAAGCCAACAGGGTTGTCACCATGCGGCTCAATTTCACCAGGGTTAGCTGGTAATCGGCAACCGGTTGCTTGAAGACCTTACGTTCTTTGGCGTAGGCAATAGCCTGCTCACTGGCCGCCTGCATCACCCCTGCTGCGCGAGCTGAGGTTTGTATACGACCCCCGGTTAAGCCGGCCATGGCATAGTAAAAGCCTTTACCAATACCCGCTTCTTCACCCACGACGTTGGCATCGGCAACGAAATAGTCCTCAAAAAACAGATCGAAGGAGTGCATGCCTCGATAGCCCAGAGTGGGAATTGATTTACCCGAGAGTTTGCCGCCGCCATCCTGCACGACATTGAGCTCGTGACCATAGGTTCGAGGCTTTTCAACCAGAAAGAAACTCAAGCCCTTGTAGCCATAGGCCTCAGTCCCGGTACGCGCGAGAGTCAGTAATACACTAGCCGCACCGGCAAAGGTACACCAGGTTTTGCTGCCGTTGAGCAACCAGCCGCCCTCGGTCTTGGTGGCTTTTAGTTTTGCCGATGCCAGATCAGAACCGTAGTCCGGCTCAGTCAGTGCAATACCACACAGGGTTTCACCACTGGCAATCTGAGGTAACCACTTTTGACGCTGGGCATCAGTGCCGCCCTTCATCAAGGCGCGGGCGAGAATTTCGGGGCGGGTAATTAAGCTACCCGCGGCACCCAAGGAGCCACGAGACAATTCTTCGGTGACGAGGATCATATAGAGGCTATCATCGCCCGCGTCAGGTTGCAGCCCATCGAAGCGCTCGGGAATGGAGATACCGAAACACCCCATTTCGCGCAGGGGCTGCAAAATGCTCTCCGGGATGTCGGCATCCTGGCGGTGAATTTCTTCGGCCAAAGGCATCACTACGTCAGTGGCAAAACGGCGGAAAGTGTCACGTATCAACTCTTTCTCACTGTCGAGATTTGACGGCAGGAAATCGCCTTCTCTATCAATCAACTGACGACCCAGTGCGGCCATCATTTTCGCCGACAAATAGTGTGCGCCAATACCGGTGTTATCAAACGTTTCAAAGCACTCACAAATACTCGACAGGGTTAAACCGTAGTCGGCAGGCCGCGCCAATAAACGACTAGCAACTGCCTTCAAAGCTTCACTGCCAAACTGACAGGCGACCCAGCCCGATAGCTCATCGCGCTCTAGAACTTGCTGGGTGTAATTGAGCAGGGCTTCGATAGCCGACAAATCCGCCACACAAAACGATATTTCATAACTCACCAGCTGTTGTTCGTCGAGCAGGGCCGCCGACAAACCTGTTTCTGTACTGCTGATTTTTTTAATGTGGGCAAGAGCCTGATCGACCAGTACTCTGGCCCTGACAACGGCTTTAGCTAGATGGTCAAGATCTCGGGTATAAGATCCGCTTAAACTGGAACCAGCAAGCGGCTGGTTTTTAACTGCGTCCATTTTTGTCCTCGTGTTTACTTAACACACGGTTAAGCGGCAAAATCACTCTCTAAAAAGAACATTCTTCTCTAAACAAAGAAGCCGGCATGAGAGCCGGCTTACATTAGTCATCAATATCAAATGCCATATTCACCAATAATGGCAACACTTGAAATATTCTGGTGAGGGAAACCACCCAGATTGTGAGTCAAACCAATGGTTGGGTTCGGCAACTGACGCTCCCCTGCCTTGCCCGATAGCTGCAAATACATTTCATAGAGCATACGTAAACCCGTTGCACCAATGGGATGGCCAAAGCACTTTAGACCACCATCGATCTGGCAAGGGATTTTACCATCAGCATCGAAAACGCCATCGAGCACATCTTTCACCGCACCACCGTCTTCCGACAAGTAGAGGTCTTCCATAGTGACCATTTCAGTCACGGAGAAGCAGTCGTGAACTTCGGTCATACTGACCTGCTCACGGGGCTTGGTGATACCCGCTTCTTCGTAGGCACGCTTGGCGGCAACGCGAGTGGTATGCACGTAAGACCCATCCCAACCTTCGTAGCCACCTTCCTGCCCATTGGACGCACACAGTTGTAAGGCTTTAACGGCGATCAACTGCTCTTTGCCCAGGCTCCTGGCAATTTCAGGGGTCGTAACAATGGCACAGGCGGCACCGTCACTGACACCACAGCAATCGAACAAACCAATGGGTTCAGCGATCAGCGGCGCATTAAGAGCTTGCTCCATGGTAATGGCACGCTGTAAGTGGGCCTTGGGGTTCTTGACACCGTTGGCATGACTTTTTACCGAGACATGAGCCATAGCGCGCTTCAGGTCTTCTTTGCTGGTCCCGTACTTGCCACGATAACCCGCCGCTAACTGGGCAAACATGCCCGGTGCAGAAAGGTTGGGGTAGTACAGGTCGTTAGAGACACCGCGTGAACGCTGAGGCAAGCCGCCATAACCGGTATCCTTCAACTTCTCAAAGCCGACAGCCAGAGCGATGTCGCAAGCGCCCGATGCCACAGCGTAAGTAGCAGCACGGAAGGCCTCGGTGCCACTGGCACAGTAGTTTTCGAGTTTAGTGACTGGAATGTCGGGTAAGCGCAACCCCATACTGAGAGGCATCGCACCAGGGCCGACACTAAAAGCATCGATACCCGTCGATTGCCATGCTGCTTCGATCTGACTTTTTTCAATGCCCGCATCAGCGATGCACTCTTCAAAGGCCTCAGCCATCAAATCAGCCGGTTCACAATCCCAGCGCTCGCCAAATTTGCTACAGCCAGCACCTAAAATAACGACTTTATCTTTAATTCCACTTGCCATGATATTTAGCTCCTCAGCTGATAATTAGATTTGAATAGCCTTCCAGAAATATTTGCGGAATCCGGCTTGATCATCAATCTGCTTGAGTCGGAAGTGCATTGCTACTTTCGACCCAGTGTCGAAAGTGTCAGCGTCGACCTCACTCATATCCATCATAATGCGACCACCGCCTTCAAAGGTGACCATGCCAAAATAGGCAGGCGGATTGTAGTCGAAGGTTAATGTATCTGCTGTCCACGTAGCCACTTCACCCTGAATACCTGCCATGGGGTGATCGACCTGGGTATCATAAGCACCACATTCAGGATTGACGCAATATTTATGTTTGGGTATTTGTACGGTGCCACAGGCAGTACATTTACCACCCAGAAAGCTGTTAGTCAGGCCACGAGCCCGATACATAGCGGACAGATAACCCTGTTTATTCACTTCTGAACGTTTGCCTAGCTCTTTCACAAGCAGATTGTTAAACGACTGATACTTATTGTAGTTCGTTTCGGGGCGTCCATTGCTGAGATGACCGGAAACCCCTTTACCTAACGCTTGCTGACTAATGGCATCAGTGACTTTGAACAACAACACATCGCAACCCTGACCAAAGCCAGCAACCAATACCAGGTCACCCGATTGAGCTTGCTCAAGACGATGGGCCAGCAGTAGCATGGCATGAGCAGCCCCGGTAATACCGACACTTTGTAGTAAGTTATCAGCAACGGCTTCGCCTTTAATACCAAGTTTTTTAGCGACCATCGGCGGCACACGGCCCTGATCAGTCGGCAAAATAAAGTGTGCAATATCGCCAGCGCTAACACCGGCCTTGCTCAACAGCGCATTGACAGCGTTGGGAACGATTTTCATATAACCTTCGTCACGCACCCAGCGCTCTTCCCAGCCGTAATCAAAATCCTCGCCCTCACCCCGGTAGTGATCGATAAAATCAACAGGCTGGCTTTGACTGGCCACTAACTCGGCAACCACATTGTCGCTGCCAACGGCGATCGCAGCAGCGCCATCACCGTAAAGCATTTCTTCACGGGAGGCACACTTGGCTTTGCGGTGCTCGGAGGCAACCAGTACAGCCTCTTTACCCGCAGCGGCGATGTCCAGTGCCGACAACAAACCCGATGTGGCTGCACGCTGTGAGCAAGTAATATCCATGGTGCGCAGATCAGAGGTTTCTAAATTCAGCGCTTCGGCCACAACCACAGAGTTTTGTCGATCACTAAAGGGCAATGTGGTCGATGCTAACAGCAGAGCTGCCGGTGCCTGGCCCGGCTTGTTGCCCAGGCAGTCCTGGTAAGCTTCAACTGCCATGGTGATAGTGTCTTCATCCCAGTTACAAATGGCTTTTTCACCCTTTGCCAGGCCTTTTAAGCCGGGGTCAAACCAGGCATTGGCATCCGCAATCACCTGCTTTTGTAAGCGCATTCTTGGCAAATAAGCGCCGAAAGCTGTTATTCCAACCATGATATTTCCTATAAATGTATAGCGATTAAAAAGTTAACGACATCGTCGTAAGACGTCACCCAACACTTTAGCGGCAGTTACAGAGAACGACCGATAAAGAGCTTCATAATTTCCGTTGACCCGCCGTAAATTCTGCGTACCCGTGCATCTGTATACATACGTGAAATGGGATATTCGCGCATGTAGCCATAGCCACCAAAAAACTGTAGGCAAGTATCAACAATTTTACCTTCTTTTTCAGTGGTCCATAGTTTGGCCATGGCGCCTTCTTGGGGTGTTAAGGTGCCAGCAACAATCTTTGCCAAGCACTGGTCGAGAAAGGCCCAGCCTACGGCCAGTTCCGTTGCTACATCGGCCAGGCTAAATGCCGTATTTTGCTGGGCAAACAACGGCTTGCCAAAAGCTTCACGCTCCTTAGTGTATTCAAGGGTAATTTCATAGGCGCGTTGCGCCTCAGCCCACGCTCGGAAGGCAACGGTCAAGCGCTCGCGTGGCAACTCGCTCATCAAATAACCAAAGCCCTTACCCTCTTCGCCAATCAAGTTAGTGACAGGCACGCGAACATCGGCAAAAAACATTTCAGAAGTATCTGCGCCCTTCTGGCCGATTTTATCCAGATTTCGACCTTTCTCGTAACCCGGCGTACCCGTCTCGACAATCACCAGACTGATACCTTTGGCACCTAGTGTGGGGTCTGTTTTACAGACCACGATGACGAAATCGGAGTGTTGGCCATTGGTAATAAATGTTTTTTGGCCATTGATGACATACTCATCACCATCGCGAATTGCCGTGGTGCGAACGGCCTGTAAATCACTGCCCGTGCTCGGCTCGGTCATGGCGATGGAGGAAATAACCTCACCGCTCACCATGGGAGGCAACCACTTCTGCTTCAGTGCTTCACTGGCGTGATTGAGAATATAGTAGGCGGTAATATCAGACTGCAACGCAAAACCACAACTGCCACCACCAATGGCGTAACCAATTTCCTCTGAGGAAACCATATTGTATTTAAAATCGGCACCGGGGCCACCGTACTCTTCAGGAATACCGCAACACAGCAGCCCCTTCTCTCCAGCACTACGCCAGAATGAACGGGGAACAATACTCGCGTTTTCCCACTCTTCAATATTGGGTTCCAGCTCTTCACGGAAGAAACGCCGGGCATTGGCGCGAAATAGCTCGTGGTCACTGTCGTAAATTGATCGGTTTTCCATAGACATGCCTTATTTACCCCTCAAGCATGAGCAAGGCTGCTCAAAGTAAAATAGGAAAGTTTAGCTCAATTGCTGCTCAACAATCACCTGGCACCTGCTTAATAGCAAAAACAACGCTTCGTACAAATTAGACTCTGCATTTGAAAAATCTAAGCAGCGCCAACACGACTCTCGATGAGAGTCGTGTTGGCCTGGCTTGACTACTTAATTTTATCCGTAAAATGCGGTAAAACCTGTTCAGTCAACAATTCGTAGTGACGCATCATTTGATGCTGCGGCACCAGTCCGTTGTAGGTAAACAGCCAGAAATAGTCACAGGGCAAATCGGTAAACAATTGCTCAAATTTACGTTTCACAGTGTCGGGACTACCGTAAATTACCAGGCCTCGTTCAACCATTGTTTCAAAGTTATTGGGCACATCGAATGGTGACTCGCCAGGATTAGCGACAGCCGCATTGAAACCAAAGGGCTGGAAGAAGTTACACCAAATGTAGTTACCGCCATTTTTTGCAATTTGATAGGCTTCTTCGTCAGTATCAGCAACATAGACTTCACGGGTCATACCCATACGATAAGGCTTGCCCGCTTTATCGGCTGCCTCTTTGGCCGCACGGATATGGCTTTGCGCAACTTCTTTGTTGGTAATGATTGTAATCGGGGTGACATCATTTTCCTGAGCCCATTCGATAGAGCTCGCCGATACACTAAATGGCTGAAATAAATCAGGCATACGCTTATTGAAGGTGGGAGGCGCAATGCCAACTTCCGTCAAAATACCCTTGTCGTCAACACCCTGACCATACTTACGAGTAACCTCGTGGGTATTCCAGTAGGTGTTTGGCGTTGGAATCTGCCAAAACTTACTGTCATGCGAGAACGTGTCGTTCGACCACGCCTTCATGATGATATCAAAATGGTCGTAGTAGACCTCTTTTTTTAGCGCATCGTAAGCGGCATCACCCAGCTCATTGGCACTCGCCATGCCATTCATCTGCTGACCCAGCGTCGATACCCATCGGGGTTGATATCCACGGGCAAAACCGGCGAAAGTACGGCCACCCAGCATCTGGTCAACCATGGCGATATCTTCGGCCAGTCGAACAGGGTTGTGAGCAGGCAATACGTTACCCAGTTGACCAAACTTCATGTTTTTGGTTTGCATACCAAAATACAAATTCAGCAGAACGGGATTAGTAGACACTTCTTCACCTTCAATGTGAAAGTGGTGCTCTGTCGTACCCATTCCGTAATAACCGTGCTCGTCCATGTATTGAACTTGCTCGGTCAACTCTTTCAACATCTCCTGGTACAAATCAGTACGCTTACCCGCCATACCTTTTTCAATTTCTTCTTTATTGCCCACTACAGGCATATAGAACGAACCTACTTCCATAACGCTATCCTCAATACCAATATCATTCACAAGAAACTCTTGCGACAAGAAAGCATCCTCACATTTATAGCAAGATATGCACCGATGAATATGCTTAGGTAACTATTGGCATATTCAATTTCTAATTTCAAGTCAGGTAATCTGAGTGTTCTACGTGCCATTTTAGGTGAGAGAAGCCCCACCCACACTGTTTACTGACAATGTTTTTAGCGCTGAACTCTGTAAAACAGTCATACCGGGCGTTTGCTGATCTGCTAGCAGCCTTTGAATTGCGGCTCACGCTTCTCTAATGCTGCGTCAATCGCTTCAAGATGATCTTCCGTGTTTTGGAGCGTCGCCTGCATACCAGCAGCCATTTCTAAGGCACCTGAAAGTGGCATATTTTGTGATTCCACCAAAAGCTTCTTGGCATAGCGAATACCCAGCGGTGGATGGGCAACAATGCGTTTAGCCACGGCCATCGCGGCATCAAGCAGAGCCTCGGGGGCAACAACGTCGGAAACCATGCCCCATTTGTCGGCCTTGGCAGCGTCGATCATATCGCAGGTGTAACTCATCTCGCAGGCACGGGACAGGCCAATCACGCGAGGCAAAAACCAGGCCCCGCCGTCGCCGGGAATCAACCCGACGCGCATAAAGCTCTCGGCAAACAGCGCTTTTTCAGAGGCGATACGTATATCACACATCATGGTTAAGTCACAGCCCGCACCAATAGCGTGACCGTTAACCGCGCAAATCACGGGGACTGTCATTTTCTCCATAGTACGGGGAATTTGCTGGATCATATCCAGATACCAGTGGCGAATTTGATGGGTGGATAGTTTCTTCTCCTGAGTCATGGCGCGAATTTCTTTCAGATTGCCGCCCGAGGAAAAGCTTTTACCCGCACCAGTAAGAATGACACAACTCACGCCTTCGTCCGATTCGGCCTGATTTAATTTTTCAATCAAGCGTGGCACCAACACATCGGACAGCGCATTGCGGGTCTCTGGCTGATTCAGCGTAATGGTCACAATGCGACCCGTCTGTTCATACAATACGGCTTCTGTCATGGTCTTTTCCTTTGTTGATTTACGATGATAAAGACAGCAATGTGGTGACGCAGCTGTCCAAGTATTGACAGTAATGTTTCGCCTTTTCTAAGGTGCTGTTAAACTTGCCGGGCACACAAAGCACGGTGTTTACGGAGCGTTTCTTCAGCGCGAGCAACCACTGGAGCGTCGATCATTTTACCCTTATATTCAACGGCACCCCGCCCCGCCGCTATACCCTCTTCGTAGGCCGCCAACAAACCAGTTGCATGCTCGACCGCCTCCGCCGAAGGCATAAATTCTTCATTCATAATATCAATCTGACTAGGATGAATCCCAAGGGCACCACTGAAGCCCAATTGTTTGGCCTGTCGGATTTTCTTGCGGAAGGCCTCAAGATCGGAGTAATCGGCGATAGAGCCGACAAAACCCAAGGGTAGAACTCCCGCTTTACGCGCAGCAAAGACAGCGCGTTGATTGGGGTACATCAAGCCCATTTCGCTCGGCTCCATGCCCACTTCTGAGGAGAAGTCTTCGGCACCGATAAACACACCCAATACTCGGTCAGAAGCTGCGGCAATGGCGTCAATATTCTCCAAGCCATCCAGTCCTTCAATAAAAGCAAGAATGCGTGTGTGACCGTGGGGCAACTGTTTTTCCACCTCGAGCTCGTCGATCACCTCGGCAATAAATTGGATATGATCGGCGCTAGCGACTTTCGGCACCGCGATGGTATGTACGTCTTTACAGACTGCAGCCTCAAGATCGCGAACTGCGAGGCGCCATGGCCGATTAATGCGCACCAGCACATCGAGACCGTGGCTGGCGACCGTAGCCGCTGCAGCGGGCACGACGTTACGGGCATTGTCTTTTTCCGACAAGATCACGCTGTCTTCAAGATCGAGAATAATGGCATCGGCACCACGGGTATGGGCCTTGGCAACAAATTTTTCTACATTGGCAGGGACAAATAGCGCAGAACGCCACAGGGGTAGCTCTTGGCGAGTGGAAGGTTGGTGATTCGAAGCTTGTTGAGTCACAACGTAATTCCTCAAGGTCTTTCTTTAATTAACGAAGATCTTTCTATTTGTGTCTAAACCTATGCCTTCAATAGGACCTTGGCTTGCATAGTCATTGCGCCTTCGTGGTCAACAACCCACAAATTCAAGCCCTCCTCACTACGAGAGCCTTGAATACTGAAGGCATTGCCATCAATCAAGGGGCGCACGGCGCGGTAGTCATAGTGGGCAATCTCAGCATCGGGCAACTCACTACGCACCAGATCGAGCAACAAAGTGGCACTTAGTGGACCATGTACCACCAGCCCAGCGTAGCCCTCCTCATTCATGGCGTAGTCTCGGTCGTAGTGAATGCGGTGGCTGTTAAAGGTAAGGGCTGAAAAGCGGAACAGTAGTACCGGGTCGGGCATGACGTCACGACTGAATTCAGCGTCGAATTTCGGTGTCATCGGCTTCGGCGCCGGCGCGCCAGGTGCGGGATCTTCTCGGTAAACCAGGTTTTGCGTATCGCTAATGGCCAGCGTATCACCCTGGTAAATATCATGTTCAACGACAACAAAGACCAGGTTGCCAGTACCACCCTGCTTGTGCGTCACACTCTTCACGGTACTGACCCGACGCAAGGCATCACCAATGTGCAGGGGAGAATGAAAATCGACCTTGCCCGAGGCCCACATACGTCGCGGCAGTGGCACCGGCGGTAAAAAGCCGCCCTTCTTTGGATGGCCATCAGTGCTGATGTCGGACTGGCGGGCCGTGGGCAAAAAATGCAGCCAATGGCCTGGCTTGGCAAGCACATCGCCCATCTGAGGTAACTCGCCCCAGTCTAGGGTCGCCGCCATGGCCTGGGCAGTGGCCAGTGAGATTACATCATGATGGGTTTCAGTCTTGCCTTCCCACTGCTTCAAATGCTCTAAATCGATCACTGTCATGATAAAACCCTGCTCAATCACCTACTGACAAAATGAATTAAAAAAACACAACAACCACTTGATTTAAAAAGATTTTGGCATGCCAAGCTCATGTATTCCCACGTGGGAGAGAATTAAATTAGTGGAAATAGGCGCCGTTTGGTAGAGCCTTGTTTCACGGAACTTGCGCTCTATATCGTATTCCTGGGCATAGCCAAAACCACCGTGGGTTTGCAGGCAGGTGTCGGCCGCATGCCAGGACGCCTCAGAGGCCACCAGCTTGCACATATTCGCCTCGGAGCCACAGGGTTTACCTTCATCAAACAGCCTAGCGGCGTTGTAAACCATCAATGCCGCCGCCTCAGTTTCAACGTAATTGCGGGCAATGGGGAATTGAACGCCCTGGTTCTGACCAATGGGTCGGCCAAACACTTCGCGCTCACAAGCATAGGCACTAGCGCGCTCGACAAAGAAGCGGGCATCGCCGATACATTCAGAGGCAATCAGAATGCGCTCGGCGTTCATGCCGTCGAGGATGCATTTAAAGCCTTTGCCTTCAGCCCCTAGCATATTGGCCGCTGGCACGCGCATGTTGTCAAAAAACAACTCCGTGGTGGCGTGATTGAGCATCGTTTTAATGGGATTAATCGTCAGGCCATTGCCCAGGGCTTCACGCATATCAACCAGGAAAACTGACATACCGTCAGAAGGCTTTTTACACTCGTCACGTGGCGTGGTACGTGTCAACAGGACCATCAAATCGGAGTGCTCCGTACGAGAGATGAACACCTTCTGTCCGTTGATCACATAATCGTCGCCATCGCGCACAGCCATGGTGCGAATGCGCGTGGTGTCCGTACCACTCGTCGGCTCAGTCACACCAAAGGCTTGCAGGCGCAGTGAACCTTCGGCAATCCCGGGCAAGTATTTTTTCTTCTGTTCTTCAGTGCCATGGCGCAGCAAAGTTCCCATGGTGTACATCTGGGCGTGGCAGGCTCCACCATTACAACCACTGCGTTGAATTTCTTCCAGAATGACGCAACCCGCTTCAATCGGCAGACCTGCACCACCGTATTCCTCGGGGATCAACACCGAAAGAAAACCAGAGTCGGTCAAGGCCTGCACAAACTCTGTTGGATAAGTATCGGTATCGTCCAGAGCACGCCAATATTCACCGGGATACTGGCTACATAACTTGGCTACCGCTTCGCGGATTTCAGGGTAATTAGAATTCGTACTGCTCATAATGGTCGCCATCTCGTCGAAAATGAAAATTCAAAAAGCCTGCCTACAATTGCTAGCTAAATGCACCTGTACTTGTAGTAAGTACCTGACCAGCAGACCTATAAATAGCTTGCCCACTGAAAGTCAGGGCGGCAAAAAGCGATGGATTCTAAAGGGATTTGATAAGTCAGTAAACTTACCGGCGAGACGACAAAACTACTCGTGGGAAAAGCTCTCACTCAAAGCGCATCGTAATGCCCACCTTGAGTGAGTAAAAAGGATTTATCGGTGCTTTAAAGCACGTCATTGGCCCAGGCAAAATAGTAGCTAAGACCACCCAGCACAGTGACCACAGCCCACAAAACTAGTAGTAGCTTCCAAGGGCTATAAGGTCTGCGTTTGACCTGGTGGGTCGGCGTAGAAAGATATTCATCTACCCGCGCCTGATCTTCAGCAGAAAGCTTGTCGTTTTTATCCATCATTTGTATCCAGGGTTATAGCCATAATTAATCCAGCCTAGTCTATTTCAAGGCCGACAACAAAACGCGACTCATCCATGGTCATTAGTGAATCGGCACCGACGCTGATGGTCGCCGCCAAGGTTTGAAGGCGCGGTAGTATACGATCAAAGTAGAAGCGCGTGGTCTCTAATTTGGCCGTATAAAAGTCTTTATCTTCGCCACCCCCAGCTAGCTTCGCCTCAGCGACCTCAGCGGCACGCAACCAAAGGTAGGCAAGCACCACATAACCGGAGTACATTAAATAATCAAAAGAAGCCGCGCCCACCTCTTCCGGGTTCTGTAAAGCTTTCATGCCGATTTCTTGAGTCAGGCTTTGCCATTGAGCAATGGCAGCGGTAAGTGCAGGTAGTCGTTCAGCTTTAATACTGCTCGCACTATCTGCTTCACACCAGGCACTGACCTCCTTGACAAAACCACCCAACAATTTGGCTTTAGAGGCTAATACCTTGCGCCCCAGCAGGTCCAGAGCCTGAATACCGTTCGTGCCCTCGTAAATCATGGCAATGCGAGCATCACGCATATTCTGTTCCATGCCCCACTCGCTTATGTAGCCATGGCCACCAAAGACCTGTACGCCGTGGTTGGCACATTCAAAACCAGACTCGGTCATAAAACCTTTGGCTATAGGGGTCAACAGGGCCAGTAAGTCCTCGGCACGCTGTCGTTCGGACTCATCCTCACTCAATTTAGTGATATCGAGAAAGGAGGATAGATAGTGCGCTAACAGGCGATTGCCCTCGGTAAGCGACTTAATGGTTAGCAGCATGCGCCGCACATCGGGGTGAACAATAATCGGATCGGCTGGGCCCTCAGGGTTTTTGGGGCCACTCAGCGAACGCATTTGCAGCCGTTCACGGGCGTATTTCGTCGCATTCTGCAAGGCCAGCTCACCATGGGCAATACCTTGAATAGCGGTACCAATTCGAGCAGTGTTCATAAAGGTAAACATGCAATTGAGGCCGCGATTAAGCTCGCCCAGCAAAAACCCCGTAGCACCGTCGAAGTTAATAACGCAAGTAGCGTTGCCATTAATACCCATTTTATGCTCAATAGAGCCGCAGCTGACACCGTTTTCAGACAAACTATCATCCGCACCAGGCAGGTATTTGGGTACTAGAAACAATGAAATGCCCTTGGTTCCGGAGGGCGCATCAGGTAGCCGAGCAATAACAATATGAACAATATTCTCGACCATATCGTGGTCGCCCGAAGAAATAAACATCTTACTTCCGCTAAGAGAGTAACTGCCATCGGTATTGGCCTCGGCCTTGGTGCGCAATAGTCCGAGGTCCGTACCACAGTGAGCTTCAGTCAGGCACATTGTGCCTGTCCACCGCCCTTCCACCATCTTTGGTACATACGCATCGATCAAGTCTTGGTTACCATGGGCGAGAATCGTTGCTCGTGCACCCTTAGCCAAAAACGGATACATACTCCAGGCCCAGTTCGCACTACCGGCAAACTCATTAAGAATGCTCTCCATCGATGGCGGCAAGGCTTGTCCACCATATTCTTCAGGACTGGTTAAACCGGCCCAACCACTCTCGATATACGCTTTATACGCCTCTTTAAAACCCGAGGGTGTCGTCACACCATCCTTTGTCCAGGTACACCCCTCTTCGTCACCAGACTGATTTAAAGGTGCAAGTTCCTCCTCACAAAAGGTCGCCATTGCATCAACAACGGCCTCAATCAGGTCGGGAGTCGCTTCCTCGCAGCCCGACAAGCTCTGCCACAATGCGGGATAATCAAAGACCTCGTCGCGAACAAAGCGAGTATCACGTACGGGTGCTGTGTAATCGGTCATTATTATTCGCTCCAGATTATTTAAGATTTCGTTAGATAGCAGTTTATGGTTATGTGCTTGCTCTGTCTATTGTGAGGTGCTCCTACCAACCAAAACAAAGCACTGATATAAAACGCGTCAACGTGACACCGGGCGGGTTCGATATCTGATCGCAGCTAAAGCGCAGGCCATACTTAATCTCTTCTTTAACAACGGCTGTTTTGTGTACCAGCAATCAGAACAAGGTGAGAGTAAAGCTTAGACTGACACGCAAAATTGCCAAATATGTTTGTACGACACGAACAACAATAGTAACAATACAAAGCTTAAGTAAGTTACAGCAAAGACTGAGGCAAAAAACAGCAGGTAGAGCTAGAACATGGATACCAATGCAGATAAAAAAAGGGGCGTACCCCAACAGGCCATGATGGAAAACAAACTCCGTCACATTGCCGAACACGTCAAAGATGTACTTTGGGCCTGCGATACCAATCTCAACATTACCTACGTAAGCCCTTCGATGGAGGACGCTAGCGGCTTTACCAGCCAGGAGCGCATAGCTCGCCCTATTGATCAGAATATGACGCCAACTTCTGCAAGAATTTTTAAACGTATCGTGACAAGCCAGCTATCCCAAAACACAAAAACAAACAATAACGACCTGCCAATTAAGTGCCAGCTTGAAGCCTACCGCAAAGATGGAAGCAAATACCCTCTTGAAACCAGCATAGCATTTGTCCGCAACGATACTGGCGAAATCACAGGCCTGGTTGGCTCAAATCGTGATATTACCGAGCGCAACCAGGCAGAGGCCCTTATCAAAGCTATCCACAAAGGCGCGTTTCTGGTTACCGGGAATGAATATCTCACAAAACTGGTCTACCAGCTGAGTTCAGCGCTGAATATGCGTTACGCTTTTATAGCTATCATAAAGAATCATCATGCTCAGACTCTCGCATGTTATAAGCACGGAGAGCCCTCAGCTAACTTCTCCTACCCCTTATCGGGTAGTCCCTGCGAGAACGTGGTCACTGGCTCTCCTTGTTACTATTCCAGTGGTACTGCAGCCTTATTTCCCCATGACACGAACTTAAAAACGATGGGAGTAGAAAGTTATTTTGGCACCCCCTTGTCCAGTCCCACTGGCGATATTCTAGGTTTACTGGTACTTATGGATGACAAGCCCCGAGAAGATATTCCATTTTTAGAACAAGTGCTTCAGGAGTGTTCTGACAGAACGGGCGCTGAAATCAGTCGCGTTCAAGCCGAACTAAATCTTGCTGAGAGCGAGGAGAAGTTTCGTGCACTCTTCGAGCAATCACTGGACCCTTGTTTCACCTATGACCGCTATGGAAACATACTTTATGCCAACCAGAGTATGTTAAGAACCTTTGGTTACTCTGAAAAAGATATGGCATCCACAAATGCCTTAGAGCTTGTCCCCAATACCCCGGAAGTTCGCGAAAAAAATAACAAAGCTGTCGCCGAGATATTTTCGACAGGTCAAACTCGCTACGAGGGCTGGCTTACCAAAAAATCGGGTGACCTTTTCCCTTGCGAGTTAACGGGAAAATTGATCAATATCAATGGAGAGAAAGTCATACAAGGCGTTATACGGGACTTGAGTGGACGCTATCGTGCACAGGCACAGGAAAAAGCCGCACAAGAACAACTTCAGAACTTATTTAGTGGTCTCCATACACTCATTGCAGTTATTGATATCAATGCTCTCGTTACATTTACCAATACCAATGCCACACCACTGACAAAAAGGCTCAAACCCGAAGATATTCAGCTCGGCAGAAAACTATGGGATTACCGGGTATTTAACTACAGCCGCGAAACACAAACGCTGGTAAAAAGCGATGTCAACAAAGCCCTTAAAGGTAGTCATACGCACAGAGACCTAAAAATACTCACCAGCAAAAATAATTTGAAATGGATACAGCTCAGCATTCACCCTATTCGGGATGAGCAGGGAGAAATAAAACAACTCGTTGCCGAGGGAAGCGATATTGATCAACGCAAACGTTTGGAACAGCAATTACTTGCCGCTGAAGAACGCCGTAAAGCCTTCCGCATCCAAGCCCCCATGGCCGTACTGGAATGGGACATAATCACCAATACAATAACAGAGTGGAATGCCGCCGCAGAAAAAATGTTCGGTTTTCATTTTAACGAAGTTAAAAATAAAGGGCCAGATTTCCTCACACCAAAAGGCGCTATTATCAACAAACAAAAAATCACTCATTCATTAGCAATTGGGAAGTATCAAGATAGAGTCATCAGTAAAAATCGCACAAAGAATGGCGATACCATTCGCTGCGAATGGTATAACTCTCCGATCATTGATAAATCAGGCGACATAATAGGTGCTATGTCGATTGTTCGTGACATAACCGCTGAGCGAACAGCCCAACAGCTATTACTCAACAGAGAAGCGGAGCAGCGTGAAATTCTCGACTCTATATTTGATGCCGTTCTTACTATTGATGAAACAGGAAAAGTCATTACCTTTAACAAAGCTGCCGAAGATTTATTCGGTTACTGCGCCGAGGAGATAATTGGTCACTCCTCTTTACGCTTAGTCCCTCAAAGCTATCTCGCTCAACTTCAACAATTTTTACAGCGTTACCTTGAAACATACGACCCGAAATATCTCGGTGTCAGTAACGAGATGGAGGGCTTACGTAAAGACTCGACCACCTTCCCCTCTCGTATTGCCGCTGCAGCACTTAGCGAAAGCCGAGAGGGGAAACATCGCTTTATTGTTTCCGTACAAGATATTACGCGCATCAAAGAGCACGAAGAGCAGCTGCGTCGCACCCAAAAAATGGATGCCCTCGGAAACCTAACCGGAGGTATCGCCCACGATTTTAATAATATGCTGGGGGTCATTACAGGCTATGCCAACTTGCTACAAACAATCTTGATCAAGCAACCCAAGCTGGAAAAATATGCCAGCGAAATTGTCCGCGCCGGCGAACGAGGTGCTCAACTGACCGAAAAACTACTGGGCTTTTCAGCACACAACATGTCAACTGCCGAAGTACTCGATATCAATGCCCAGCTGCAAAGACACGAGCACATGCTGAAAAAATCATTGACCCCACGTATCAAGCTAGAATTGGACCTGGATCAAGACTTATGGTCTACCTACCTCAATAAGGGAGACCTTGAAGACGCCATTTTGAATATGAGTATTAATGCCATGCACGCTATGCCTGAAGGAGGAGTTCTTAATATCCACACCAACAACGTGCAAATCTGCAATACAGAAGCTACCCTCAAGGGCCTGCCTGCCGGTGATCATGTGGTGATGCGCATAACCGACAACGGCAATGGGATGGATGAAAAAACGCGGGAACGGATATTTGACCCTTTCTTTTCGACCAAAGGCGACCAAGGGACGGGGCTTGGCCTTAGCCAGGTCTACGGCTTTGTGGAGCGCAGTAAAGGTAAAATTAAAACCAACTCAAAGCCCGGTCGGGGCACTGAGTTTACTCTTCTCTTCCCCAGACATTACGCCGATGTCAATGAGCAGATAGAAACGCCTAACCAAGAACCCAGTCAGCCTGTGTTTGCAGGCCAAAAAACTATTCTAGTGGTTGACGACGAAGTGGCTCTGCTCAATTTAATGGAAGAAATACTCAGCCAACAGGGTTACGACGTGATTCCTGTAGACAGTGCAAAAAAAGCCCTGGATATACTCAAAAACACACCGGTCGATCTACTACTCTCCGACGTCATCATGCCCGAAATAGATGGTTACCAACTCGCCGCCACGGTGCAATCGCAATACCCCGATATAAAAATCCAACTTGCAAGCGGCTTTACAGACGATCGTAACTCAAGCCAACTAAATACTAGTCTTGTCGACAACATGATCAAAAAGCCCTTCAAGATCAGCGAATTGCTCGCCAAAATACAAGGTTTGCTAGAAGACAATCCCGCGTAAGGTCAGGCTGAGCTTGCTGTCAACAGATCGTCGACTGACAATCATTTCATCCCCCCGCCATGGACTTTAGATGTCAGGAAAAACAGACTATGTTGCGTAATGCTCTACCTCACATAATCACTTGAACCGTCGCATCCGAACACTTGGCTAAGCACACCGAAAATAGCCTTGTCCCAGCGGCTGTGGGAAGCAGTTAAACGCGAGTTGGCGGGTAAAAAAACGTGCCGACTTCGGCCCCATCTAAGCTGTGATAAGGCAAAAATTGATACTTCGCTGCCTGATTATCTGTTGAGGAACTCTCTCTGCACCCGTAGTTGCAACAGCTGTTTTTTGGCGTGTCACAGTCCATCTAGCGTGGAGCTCCCTGTTATCTTTCTCAAACACTTGGCAAAGCTTTCGAAAGACCTCTTGATACACTCAAAGCGAGGTAAACTCTACACAGTGTTAGTAAGAGTGTTGTTCAGATCACTTAAACGTCTAAAATTTTGATAGACTCTATGTACCAACTAGAATTATCAGGAGTGGAATATGACTGCAGCAAGCACCACGAAAAGAGTGGTTTTGAGCACCGCTCTTGTCTGTTTAGCGCCTGCCCTCGGCGCGGCTGAAACAGATTGGCTGGAATTAAAAGAGGGCCATGAAGGCAAGAAAATACACGCTAAAGTGCAACGTATTAAACTACCTGAACTCGGCAGCGATGGCGGTCAGAATGTGACGGTGACCATCCCTAAAAACAAACTGAAAGGCAGCGATAAAGTTCGCGAGGTGGTTGTGGTAGGTCAGCGTGACGGTAAAGAAGAAGTGTTACCCGGCATCCGCTATGAATGGTCCGAGGATTATGAAAGTGACAACTATGGTTTAATTATCCAGCTGGAAAAAATGCAGAATTACCCCATTCGCCTTTATTTTAAGGACGATTTACCCTTGCCTGAACACCAGTAGCGACACTGACCGTTAGCGCTGTGCACCCCGCGCTTTTAATTTGCTGAGCTGGCGCTCCCGTCGTTGACGCTCACTGGGTGTTAACGATTGGGGTTTGCTGGCAATGCCCATTGATTTAGACAGTCGGCTCACTTCCACCGGCGTAAGATCGAGCCAGTCACCACGGCGTACATAAGAAGGGAGTTCAACTGTGCCAAAACGAATGCGCTTTAAACGGCTTACCTCAACACCCTGAGACTCCCACAATCGACGCACTTCTCGATTGCGGCCTTCCGTTAACACTACGGTAAACCACTGGTGGGAGCCCGAGCCATCTCCGACTTGGATTTTCTTAAAACGCCCGATGCCATCGTCGAGCATGACCCCCTCCTGCAAACGCTTGAGCATGTCATCATCGACGACGCCGTGAATGCGCACCAGATACTCTCTTTCAACCTGGCCTGAGGGATGCATTTGACGATTAGCAAGTTCGCCGTCATTGGTAAATAACAACAAACCACTGGTATTAATATCGAGACGACCCACAGCAATCCAGCGCCCATCTTTAATGGGTGGCAAGCTGGAAAAGACCGTTTTACGGCCCTCCGGATCTTGACGGGTACAGATTTCGCCCACCGGTTTATGGTAAATAAGCACACGGGTACGACTGTCCTTTGATGTTAGTTTAATAACCCGCCCATCGACACTGACCTTGTCCTCCACCGAAATACGATCACCCGTTGTAGCAACCTTGCCATTGACAGATACACGCCCTGCCGCGATCCATTTTTCGATTTCACGGCGCGAGCCCAAACCTGCCTGAGCCAGTAATTTTTGAATTTTTTCACTCATGGCTCTGGGTTTTCCTTAGGGTTAGTCACGGGGGTTTCGTCAGTTGCCTCGCCATTGGCCTCGGCCTTTTCCTTTCGGCCTTCTGCGAGAGCCTCTTCAAATTGCAGCTCCCGATCAATCGAACTGAGCTCACGAATTTCACTCAGGGGCGGCAATTGCTCCAGGCTTTGCAAATTAAAATTATCGAGAAATTGGCGAGTAGTGGCATAAAGGGCGGGGCGGCCCGGCACATCACGGTGACCGACGGAGCGAATCCAGCCCCGGTCATGGAGGGTGCGGATAATATCAGAACTCACCGCGACACCCCGCACCTGTTCGATATCCCCTCGAGTGAGGGGCTGGCGGTAGGCAATTAAGGCCAGGGTTTCAAGCGTAGCGCGAGAGTATTTTTTTGGTTTCTCTTCCCACAGTTTACCAATCCACTGAGCGTACTGCGCTTTGACCTGAAAACGGTAACCACTGGCCGTACGCTTTAATTCGTAACCTCGGTCGCGACAGTCGGCTTCAATATCTTCCAGAGCCGCCTTAACTTCATCACGCTCGGGGACAAACTCTTCATCAAAAAGTTTCTGCAGTGCCGAGATATCCAGGGAATCGCCAGCGGCAAGTAGCGCAGCCTCGACAATTCGACGCAATTGCTTGGCGTCCATCACTCAGACCTCGCTTTCAGATGTATCGGCCCCAGAAACTCATTTTGTACAATTTCCACCAGCGACTCCTTCACCAGCTCCATCATCGCCAGAAAGGTGACAATCACACCCTGGCGCCCTTCATCGACATTAAATAGAGTGATAAAGGGCACAAAACGTTTCCCACTGAGGCATTGTAGTATGTGGCTCATACGCTCACGGGTAGACAATACTTCAAATTCGATATGGTGGCTGTCAGTCAATTTCACGCGGCGCATGACATCTGCCAGCGCCAGCAGCAAATCTTCCATCGCCACAGGCGGATGGGCCCTGGGGGCTCTTTTTTCTCCGGCTTTGGCAGTGGCCGGGAAGACATCTCGCCCAGTGCGCGGCAGTGTGTCGATGTCTTCGGCCGCTTGTTTAAAACGTTCGTATTCCTGCAAACGTCGGATCAGTTCTGCTCGAGGATCTTCATCGCCCTCTTCCTCTTCATTTTGACGAGGCAGTAACATACGCGATTTTATTTCCGCCAACATTGCCGCCATCAAGAGGTATTCCGCAGCCAGCTCCCACTGCATCGCTTTCATTAACTCGATATAGCTCATGTATTGATGGGTAATTTCAGCAACGTTAATATCGAGAATATCAAGATTTTGGCGCCGGATTAAATAGAGCAGTAAATCGAGGGGGCCCTCAAAAGCATCGAGAATAACTTCTAGCGCTTCGGGGGGAATATAGAGATCACGAGGCAATTCGGTGACTTGCTGACCCTGAACAATAGCGAAAGGCATTTCGTTTTGCAGTGGAACCGCTGCCTTACTCGGCACCGCTTCTACCACAGTGGTTTCTACCACGGCAGTCGTCGTTTCTCGGTCAGAGGCTTCGCCAGTCAACGCATTGTCGGAGAGGGGGTGGGTTGTCACTGCGCTACCGGATCAAATCGTAGAAATCGGCCATTATACTGTTTCACCCGACGAGGTGACAGGCACAAAGCACTGCGCGAAGACCACTCAAAGGCCAAAGGGAGCAAGATCACCCATACCGGCACGCACCAGACCGGGCGTGTCGCCAGTGAGGTCTATAATCGACGTCGGCTCAAGACCGCAATAACCGCCATTGATGATCAAGTCGACTCGATTGCCGAGCATATCTTCAATATCCTGGGGGTCTGTCAAAGGATATTCATCGCCGGGTAGAATCAGGGTAATGCTCATTAGCGGTTCACCCAATGTTTCGAGCAGCGCCTGGGCAATGTGGTTGGCCGGCGCACGCAAGCCAATGGTTTTACGTTTAGGGTGCATCAAACGACGCGGCACTTCAGAGCTGGCATCGAGAATAAACGTGTAGGGACCCGGGGTATTAGCTTTGAGCAGACGAAAATCCTGATTGTCCACTTTTGCGTAAGTGGACAACTCAGAGAGGTCACGGCAGACCAATGTGAAGTTATGGTTTTTTTCCAGAGCGCGAATTTGACGAATTCTATCTAGTGCCGCCTTGTCCCCAATATGACAGCCCAAAGCATAGGCCGAGTCAGTGGGATAAATTGCCACCCCACCGCCACGAATAATATCCGCCGCTTGTTCAATTAAACGCTGTTGGGGGTTATCGGGGTGTATATAAAGAACCTTTGCCATAACCAGTATTTACCGCTGTAATTTGCCGCGACTATAAAGCCTCCGCTGTGAAAACTCGACTGCTTAATGCCAGATAGCCCCCTTTTGGCACATCTGCGTGTGCGAAAATAAGCGGGAAGCGCTAGAATAGCCGCTATCGATTGTTACTGACCAGCCAGTCCGATCAACCCAGACGGCAAACCTTTTACAGTCAACCTTTACAGCAAACTAAGACGAGCATTATTGAGTGAGTAGTCACGAGCCTAAAACCACCAGCACCCAGCAAGCACAACTGCCTTCTAGTCCTCCCAAACAGGAGAACATGCTGGTCAACCTCGGTTTCAATGTGCTTGTGCCCACATTAATTTTGACCAAGCTCAGTGGCGATGAGTATCTGGGTACTACCTGGGGTGTGGTTATAGCCCTACTCTTCCCTATTGTCTATGGCCTGCGTGATTTTCAGCAGCGCGGCAAAATTAATTTTTTCTCCGGCCTCGGAGTCTTTAGCGTGTTCATGACCGGTGGTATCAGCCTACTTGAGCTCGATCCCCAGTACCTGGCCTATAAAGAGGCTGGCATACCCGCCATTTTTGGCCTGGCCACTTTATTGTCACTCAAAACACCCTACCCTCTAGTGCGCACCCTGTTATTCAACGATACGGTCATAGAAATTGACAAGGTTCACCATGCATTAGTCGAGCACAATAGCGTTGAAGCCTTTGACCAACGTTTAATTACTGCCTCCTGGATAATTGCCGCTTCTTTCTTGCTCTCCTCTATTTTGAATTACCTGTTGGCAACATTGATTGTCACTAGCCAACCTGGCACGGTTGAGTACAACGCCGAACTGGGTAAAATGACTGCGCTAAGTTTCCCAGTCATTGCCGTACCGGCCATGATTATGATGATGGGTGCCATGTTCTATCTATTCCGGGGCATTACACGTATGACCGGTTTGCCCTTTGAAGATATTATTCGCACCCATCATCACGACACAAAAAACGAAAGCGATGATAAGCAAAAGGAAAAACACTAATGTGGTATAGCCTGGTTTGTACTGATGTAAGCAATAGCCTGGCCCTACGCAAAGCAGCACGTCCCGCTCACTTGCAACGCCTCGAAGCACTGCGCGACGAAGGACGCTTGCTGGTCGCCGGCCCCAACCCCAGTATTGACAGTGAAGACCCTGGCGAAGCCGGCTTTAGCGGCAGTATTATCATCGCCGAATTCGACTCGCTGGCAGCGGCCGAAGAATGGGCTGCGTTGGATCCTTATCAAGCTGCCGGTGTTTACGCTTCGGTTAGAGTCAAAGCTTACAAAAAGGTGTTACCTTAAATAAGCAATGTGGGTTTGCCTCTGTTTTTTCTCAATAACTTTTTTTAATGAACCCTAAGCACAGACTAAAAGCCTGTTTCGAAACAGGCCGATTATTCATACTCATTAATTGTCAACGGTATTGCCATGTACAAACTTTTTTTAAGCCTGCTGTTACTAGCCATATCGCCAAACTTGCTGGCAGAGACGCGTTATATCTCCGATGAGTTTCGCGTACCGCTTCGTAAAAGCCCCTGTAGCCGCTGTGCGATTTTGCACCAGGGTCTTAAAACAGGATTAAAACTGGAATTTATTGAAAGCGCTGACGGCTGGAGTCACGTCCGCACGCCGGGCGGTATGGAGGGCTGGATAGAAAACCAATATATCGTTACACAACCTATCGCCCGCGATAAAATCGCTCGTTACAAAGAACAGAATAAAGTTCTCAACACCACTAACGACAAGCTGAAAGCTGAGGTAATCAATTTAACAACCAACAATCAGCAATTAGAGAGCCGCCTCAATGCTGTGAGTGATGACAACGAGTCAGTGTCTCGTGAACTCGCCGATATCAAGGCGGTCTCTGCCAATGCGCTGAATCTCAAAGTGCAAAATCAACAATTACTGGAAGATAACGGGAAACTTCAGGGCCGGATTGATGTTCTAAGTGCGCTGAATAAGCAGCTTGAAAGTAGCCATACTCAAAAATGGTTTCTCTATGGTGCAATATCCGTTTTCCTCGGAGCATTGCTCAGTATCTTACTCCCTCGATTAAAACGTAAGCGACGCGGGCATTCAGAATGGGCATAAGTGTCAAAGGCTCGCTCAAATCCAGGCGACATTTTATGTGTCATCGCTTTCTGGCTTGCTGTGTCTTTCTCCTCTGCAATAACCTGTGGGCCGAAGTCGACGTACAGGGCTCGCTTACCGCGACAAAACCCCACATTATTATTGCAACCAACCTCGGTGAGATCGAGGTAGAGCTTGCACCCGAAAGCGCACCTCTCACTGTGCGCAATTTTCTACAATACGCCGATAGAAATTATTACGACGGTACTATTTTTCACCGAGTTATACAGGGTTTTATTGTTCAAGCCGGCGGTTTTGACCGCAACCTCAATCCCTTTGAACCGGGCCAACCCGTCAAAAACGAATCAGTGGGGGGACTGCCTAACACTAAGGGGTCTATCGCGATGGCCAGAGATCACGACCCCGATAGCGCCAAAGCACAATTTTTTATCAATCTAAAAGACAATCGCAGCTTCAATGCCAAACAGGGCAACCCGGGCTATACCGTATTTGGCCAGGTTATTTCAGGCATGCAAGTGGTAGAAAACATAGCTGCTAGTAAGGTTGAAAAGCTCAATTATCAATTTGTCCACAAGCCCGTGGAAGCTATTGAAATTCTCAACATTCGACGCAGTCCGACGCCTTGATCGCTCTCAGTGTCAACGTTAATAAAATAGCCTTGATTCGCAATTCTCGTGAGGGAAATTACCCAAGTGTCGTGCACTACGCCAACACCTGCATTGCTGCTGGGGCCAATGGTATTACCGTCCACCCCCGACCCGATCAGCGCCATATTCGCCCCCGCGATGTCATAGAGCTCAGCGAACTGTGCCGATCTCATTCCGCGATTAACGGTACACCTCTGGAGTTCAATATTGAAGGTAACCCCTTTGCCGAGCCCCTGCGGGAATACCCAGGACTATTATCACTCGTCGAAACCACCCGTCCCCAGCAATGCACGCTGGTGCCCGATAGCAGTGAGCAACTCACCTCAGACCATGGTTTTGACCTCTGCACTTCATCCGAAAAACTCAGACCAGTTATCTCCAGACTACAGGCTCTCGGCGTAAGGGTCAGCCTGTTCATGGACCCCGATAAAAGGCAACTAGACTTGGCTCGAGAGCTCGGGGTCGAACGCATTGAACTTTATACCGGCCCCTACGCGGCAGCCAAAGACAAGCGGGCACTGTTTAATAATTATTGCGAAGCCTCTCGTCACGCGACGGAAATTGGTCTTGGTGTTAACGCTGGCCATGACTTAAACCTGCATAACCTCGGCCAGTTTGCTACAGCACCGGGCCTACTCGAGGTTTCCATCGGCCATGCTTTGATTGTTGATGCTATTGAAATCGGCCTTGCGCCTGCTGTCAAAGCGTATAAAGCACTGTTACAGAAACACGAGAACTAATACCAACGCATGACCAGGGAGCTTGCAGCCAACACATCGAGCACCGTTCCGCTGAGGATGAATATTATTGGCGCTGGCAAACTAGGACGTACTCTGGCCAGGCTATTTAAGGACACGGGGCTCATTCATGTTGGCGGGATCTATAACCGCAATATTGAAAGCAGTCAGTCAGCGCTTGAATTCATTGGTGCTGGTCGTGTGTGTCGCACCATTGAACAATTATCAAAGCAGCCTGCAAAGTTATGGATGATCGCCACACCTGACGACGTTATTCACAGCTGTGCTGAACAGCTGGCCGAGCTCTCAGCTATCAATTGGCAAAAATCTATCGCT
The DNA here is from genome assembly GCA_913058345.1 of uncultured Gammaproteobacteria bacterium. Taxonomy (GTDB): domain Bacteria; phylum Pseudomonadota; class Gammaproteobacteria; order Pseudomonadales; family Porticoccaceae; genus Reddybacter. Next base: position 233,656 of record CAJXQR010000003.1, on the reverse strand, counting down.
TTTCATGGCAGTGGTTTGAAAACATCGGAGGTGCTCGCTCCTCTAAAAAAACGTGGCAGCCGGGTCGCCAGCGCCCATCCAGCCCACAGTTTCGCCAACCCAAAACGCTCACTGAACACGTTCAAATCGACAGTCTGCACCCTCGAAGGTGATACCCCTGCTATAGAGGGCATCAGCACACTGTTTAAAGCAATCGGGGGGCAAACAACGACGATTACAGCAGAGGCCAAACCTCTCTATCATGCCGCTACCGTAATGGCGTCAAACTATCTTATTGCACTCCTTAGCGCCAGTGAGACACTACTTGAAAAAGCGGGCATCGAAGAGACGCTGGCCAACGCCATTCTCTCCCCCTTAATGCGCCAAAGTCTGGATAACGGGCTTAGTGAGGGGGCTTCCAATGCCCTTACCGGGCCAATTGCCCGCGGCGATATTAATACACTAAGAGCACACCTCATAGCTATCGAACAGAGAGCCCCAGGCCTTCGTAACACTTATACAACCCTGGGCGCAGAAGCCTTGAAACTGACACAACAAAAAAAGGCACTGCCTGAGAAAGAAATCGCCGCCATGGAAAAATGTTTATTCGAAGACTAAGGCGCTCCCTCAAACAGATATTTTATGACCTCGATGCCCGGTTTTTTTTGCAGCAATTCTGTCTGACTGAGGCCACAAAGCTCGTGGGGAAAGACCAACCAGGCATCACTGGTGTATAAAAAATAATCGGGTTTATAGCTCGTCAAATTATTGCTCGGCTTATACCAGGGCACCGCGATGCGACATTCCAGTTTATTTTCACCGGACAGTGAATCAATATCAGTCAGGATCTGGGCCATGCTCAAGCCACTGTCAAAGACATCGTCCACTATCAAAATATGCTGAATTTCCTCAAGGTGGGCAGCCACATAGTCGAGGCCATAAACCTCTACGGTCTTTTCACGCTCACCAATGCCTTTATAAAGTTGGCTGCGAATAGGAATATGGTCGGCCTCAACACCCTGACACTGCAGTAGCTCGTGAACAGCTATGGCAATAGGCGTACCGCCGCGCCATACACCAATAATGAGATCCGGCAGAAAGCCACTCTCCAACACTTTTACACCAAGGCGATAGGCGTCAGTCAATGTTTGTTCTGCACTGAGATAGATTTTTTCACTCAAGATAGTGATTTCCTGCTTTTGGGGGAGACGCTGACGTTGCGGTATCCCAGTGTTAGGTTGCCAATAAACACTTAAATCATGGTGGGTCAATAATACGGTATTTCATTAAAAGCGTAGACTCTAACTCTAAAGGGAAGCGTGATTAACACCCATTCAATCTTGCACCGCACTGTAGGTTAAACACAAAAAAACCGCGTGGTCTAACACTGCGGTTTTTAAGTTCTCATCTTGTTTATAAAAGTTTAACTAGCGAATGCCCCTGCGCCGTACCGCTGCCGAGGTAAAGTGTTTATCTTCGGCCCGCCAGGAAAAGCTGGGCGCCTTACTCTTATCCATCAGCAGGGCCAGCATGCGGTGGGCATTAAAGTCATATTGTAACTCCGCGGCACGGTTCGGAAAGCCAACGTCATAAAACATGATGAGGTGATCTTCCCAAAGACGCCAGAGTTCGCCACGCCGATCATAATTATCTGCCAGCATCACCTCCCAGGAATCTTCATCAAGGTAATAAACCCGCTTGCTGTAATCGTGGCTGGTACCCTCTTTAAGATTGGACTCAATCACCCAAACGCGGTGTAACTCATAACGCGCATAATCCTGATTAAAACGGCCCGATGGCGCAATGACCTTATCGGGCGTAGCCGATTGAGCAAACAATTTATAGGGGTTATAGGGCACATAGATCTCTCGCTTGCCTAATAATTTGTAGCTAAAACGGTCGTTGGGGCCATTAAAACCATAGCCTTGATCGGTGGTCGCCAGGCCATCACCAGCGGTAATAGGGTTGTCGTAAACAATCTGCGGCGCCCGCTTCACACGACGCTGGCCAGGGTTATAGGCCCATGCCTTACGGAAGTTTTCTGTGAAGGTGATGGGCTCCAAAGCCAGAACTACCTGCCCAGCAACTTTAGCCGGTCCCGTTAATGTCTGTTGGTAGAGCAGAATGTTTTCGGTAGGTAACCCTTCGGGGTCATCTTCAGCAATTTCCGGATCACTCCATTTGTAGTGAAACTCTACATCCAGGTTGCTCGTCTCATAGCTACCATTAGTGGCTACGGCGATGGTAACTTCTCGCGATTTATTCCAAACCAGTTTGGGCCGCGATTGCTGATTGAGAAAGGCCTCATTAGCATTACGTGGAATGGGAAAGGCCCACGCTCTCCTGGCACCCGTAAAGCCAATCATTCCCAAGTGGCTGTCATTGCTCACAAACACGGCTCGGTCGAGATTTTTCAGGGCCGCATCATAAATATAATCCTGATAAACCATTGACCGCCGCGTAGGATAAATATTCATAAAGTAATCGTCATAGGTCTCGAACATCTTTTTCTGACCCTCTGACAATTTGTCGGCATGCTCCTGGTAATTCTGCGCAGTGATCTTAAACCGCACTTTGTCGTCAGCAAAGGGATCGAGATGAAAGGTGCCCGGTTTGAAGCCATCGGGTATCGGTATTGGCTCGTTTTTCCATTCAGGAATAGTACCTTCCGCATTACCCGCACGGATGGCGCCACTGGGCGTGAGTTGAGTACCCTCTAGACCAATTGTGGCTCGCTCTTCAGGCGTAACAGCCGCCATCACGAAACTACTACTGAATACACAGGCAGTGAGCAAGGTTTTATAGCATCCAGGCTTTCTTATCACAGACATAGAATGACCCTCTTTCTTCAATAGTTATACTTTTTATAGTGGTGTAGGAAACATTGTGAGCCCTTGCAACATCCGGTTGCGTTTCTTGCAAAGCCGCAAAAATCCGCCTCCACCTTCAAGATGGCAGTCTTTTAATTATAATTCAAGATAATATCTATTATAACTTATGATTATCTTTTAATAAGGAAGTACTTTGAGGATGGACATTTCAAATCGAATACGCCCATGCCGGTAGACCCATTACAACAGTGCTCTATTTTGTAAAGAACATGGCTGTATGTTTTCCTGAAGCCTTGGAAAACGTCTATAATACGCGCCACTCTCGACAAGCTACCGTGACTAATGGAGTCCATTTTATGAAAAACCTGAAACTTTTTGCTCTTTGTACAGCAGTTGTATCGCTGCTCACCCTTGGTGCTTGTAGCGACGAAAAGGGCGAAGTTAAACTTAGTGCTGAACAGGAAAAAGCGATGTCAGAACGCCTGGCACCCGCTGGTGAAATCAGCCTGGTCGGAGAGGTGTCCAATGCACCTGCTGCGGATAGTAGTGGTGGAAGCCGTAGCGGTGAAGATGTTTATAATACTAGCTGTAAAACCTGCCACGGTTCAGGCATGGCCGGCGCACCCAAGTACGGAGCCCCAGAGCAGTGGACTGCTCGTCTAGAGAAGGGCATAGACACCTTGTACACCCATGCTATACAAGGTTTTCAAGGTATGCCCCCTAAAGGTCTGTGTATGGATTGCTCGGACGACGAGCTGAAAGCCAGTGTTGACTATATGCTTGACGGCAGCAAATAGAAGATCGATTTCTGGTGGCTCTTGTCCGGCCACTCACACCGTTTAGAAATGCCCGTCTCTTAATGACACGGGCATTTTTTTTGGCTATTTCATCGTAGCTACCCTCTCTCAAAGAACTTGTGTCACTCAACTGATAGCGTCATTTCCTTGATTAACGTTACACTCAAACGCCTGTAAAGCTCATCCCAATAAAAATACTCAGAGGTATATCCCACTGTGAGCAGGATCAAGACCCAGGCCCAGCCGGCCATCCACCCTCGCAAAGAAGAGGTCATCCAGCACTTTGACGAGCGCATAAAATCCACACTCGACGAGCAGCGTAAAGAACTCATTGCCAAACGCCATCACCGGGGTTATCGCAGTGCCCGAGAAAACCTTGATCACCTTTGCGATAAAGATTCTTTCCTTGAATACGGTCAATTGGCGGTCGCTGCCCAGCGTCAGCGCAGAGATATTGAGGACCTGAAAAAGCACACGGCTGCCGATGGCATTATTACCGGTCTCGCCACCATTAATGCCGCCCTGTTTGACGAGCAAACCAGTCGCGCCGTGGTTATCGTCAATGACTACACTGTACTCGCTGGCACCCAGGGGGTTTTCCACCATAAAAAACTCGATCGCGCACTTGAGCTCGCGGCTGAATTAAAACGCCCCGTGGTGATGTATACCGAAGGAGGCGGCGGCAGGCCCGGCGATACTGACTACGAGTTAAGCTTAAACTTAGGCTCTTTCGCTGCCTGGGCGGGCTTGCGCTCTCACGTGCCGATGATTGCTGTCAATAATGGTTACTGCTTTGCGGGCAACGCGGCCCTGTTTGGCTGCGCCGATATCACCATCGCCACTAAAAGCTCATGGATTGGCATGGCCGGCCCCGCCATGATTGAAGGCGGCGGCATGGGTCACTATAAGCCGACAGACATTGGTCCGATTGATTGCCAGAGTAAAAACGGCGTAGTGGATATAATCGCCGACGATGAAGCCGAGGCTACTCGTATTGCTCGCCAAGTGCTCTCCTATTTTCAGGGCAGCACGAGCAACTGGCGCTGCGCCGACCAACGAAAACTTTGGCCTTTATTGCCTGCCGACCGTCGTTTCGTTTACAAGGTAAGAGATATCATCACCACACTGGCTGATACTGACTCCTTCACGGAACTACGCCGAGATTACGGCTGCGGCATCATCACGGGCTTTATACGCATTGAAGGCAAACCTTTTGGGCTGATTTGTAATGACTGCCAATTTCTCGGTGGTGCCATTGATGCAGAGGCGGCACTAAAAGCCACCCGTTTTTTTGACCTCTGCAATGACTTCAAGCTTCCACTACTCTCCCTCTGTGACACCCCAGGCTTTATGGTTGGGCCAGAGAGTGAAACCGAAGGGGCTGTACGCAAAATGTCCGATATGTTTGTCGCTGGTTCTCGCCTCAAATCCCCCTTGGTCGCGATTTTCCTGCGCAAAGGTTACGGGCTGGGCGCCATTGCTATGGCAGGGGGTAGCTTTTCGCGTCCAGTTTACAGCGCCTCCTGGCCTAGCGGCGAATTTGGCGCTATGGGTTTAGAGGGAGCAGTGCATCTCGGTTTTAAAAAGGAACTCGACGCTATCAAAACGAAGAGTGAACGAGAGGCTCTCTTCAATAAACTACTCAACGCCATGTATGAGCGCGGCAAAGCGACAGAAGCTGCCAGTTATCTGGAGATCGATGCCGTTATTGATCCCGTCGATACGCGCAAAGTCATCATCCAGGCGCTGGGTACAAACGACAAATAACAAGACAACAAAAAGCCGAGGCAACTGCCTCGGCTTTTTACTAATTCCGCACTAGCTGCGGTTAAAACTTATAGCCAATACCTGCCATATAAACCCAGGGATCAATATCCACATCCGCTTGAACACGCGAACCACTATCAAACTTAAAGTCAGCATTTGTGTCGATATCGATATACCAGACAGCCGCATTTAATACCCAGTGCTCATCAAACGCATAATCAAAACCTGCTTCCAGAGCCCAACCAATAGAATCATCGAGTTCCAGGTCCCCTCTTCCCAAAACCCCTTCTAATTCACTATCAACTTCCTCATCGAAGAAAGCCGTATAGTTAACGCCGATACCCACATAAGGCTGAAAATCAGACGCCGAATTCATCGGAAAGTATTGCAAGGTTAACGTCGGTGGCAAATGCTTTGTTGAACCAGCATCCACTCCCATGCCATTAGCCGTAATATCGTGTTCAAAAGGGGTAGCAGCCAACAGACCAATACCCACATTGGATGTCACCATATAAGTGCCAGTCAGCCCTAATTGCTCATTATTATCCACACCTGCATGGGTTCCAGCCAACGCGCTACCATCAAGCTTTAACGTAGAACTGCTCTCATCCGGTTGTACGGATGCAACACCAGCGCGAAGAATAATATCTCCCGCCTCATAGGCCAGTGCATTGCCCGCGCCGCAGACCAAGCCTGTGGACAATAAAGAACCAGCAACGAGTGAATTGATTGTTCGACTTCTCATACTGCATACCCCTCTCTAAGAAATGACATGATCATTAGAGCACTAGAGGAATGAGCTAGAATTGATCCAGATTAAGAGAGGAATAAACTAGAGTTGATCTAGATTAAGCGAAATATCTTTAGGGAGTTTCAACGAAATTTCGTGAGAACTTTAATAATGTGCTCCCAATGCGCTTAACCACCCAAACATTCGGGTGAGCTGGGAGCCTGACCCTGCGCCTGCCAATCCTGGGGTGTATAGGCGTGGATAGCGAGAGCGTGGACGCCCCCTTGCAGTTCTTCAGCGAGCAGCCGATACACTTGTTGATGACGTTGCACAGCACGCTGGCCAATAAAAGCCTCAGCGGCAATGACCACTTTAAAGTGAGTCTCTGCATTTTCGGGCACATTATGTCGATAGCTTTCGTTATCCACCTGCAAAAAAACCGGGGCCAAGCCTTCGCTTAATTTTTTTTCAATAAGTGCCTGAACTACCATTACACGTTTCTCACTCACCCCGTATTAAAAACCGGAAACCATAGAAATCATCACCCCCGCTGCAACAGCGGAACCGATCACACCGGCCACGTTCGGCCCCATGGCGTGCATCAGCAAAAAGTTTTGTGGATTGGCTTCGAGACCAATTTTATTCGACACACGCGCCGCCATAGGTACAGCCGATACACCGGCAGAACCAATTAAGGGGTTGATGGGTGTTGCACTAAAGCGGTTCATCAATTTAGCCATTAATACCCCCGCCGCAGTGCCAATACAAAAGGCCAGAGCCCCCAGGGCGAGAATACCCAGAGTTTCCCAATTGAGGAATTTATCGGCACTCATTTTCGAGCCAACGGCGAGACCAAGGAAAATGGTGACGATATTAATCAGGGCATTTTGTGTCGTGTCACTCAAACGATCGACCACACCACACTCGCGCATTAAATTACCGAAGCAGAACATACCCAACAGCGGTGCAGCACTCGGTAGTAACATGGCGACAAGGCCAAGTAACAGCATGGGGAAAACGATTTTTTCTCGGGGCGATACGGGGCGCAACTGCACCATCTCAATTTTACGCTCAGCCTCTGTGGTCAGCGCGCGCATAATTGGCGGCTGAATAATCGGCACCAGTGCCATATAAGAGTAAGCGGCAACTGCAACTGCCCCGAGTAAGTCTGGCGACAATTTACTGGTAACAAAGATTGCCGTCGGCCCATCAGCGCCGCCAATAATGCCAATTGATGCCGCGTCGCGAATGGAGAAATCGAGAATTCCCAGGCTGCTCAAGCCCACTGCGCCCATTACCGTCACAAAAATACCCACCTGGGCAGCGGCACCGAGTAACAAGGTCTTCGGGTTGGCCAGCAAGGGACCAAAATCGGTCATAGCACCGACACCCATAAAGATGATGAGCGGAAACATACCCGAGGCAATACCGACATTGTAGATGTAGTACATCAAACCGCCGGGGGATTCCAGGTGCCCCATCGCATCGTAAATAGGTGCGGCCTCGAACCCGGCGCCAGGAATATTGACCAGGATAGTACCAAAGCCGATGGGCACCAATAACAGCGGTTCAAAGCCCTTGCGAATAGCCAGAAACAGTAGGGTAAAGCCCACTGCCATCATCACTATGGTGCCCACTTCAATTTGAGCCAGACCGGATTCAGTCCAGAGTTTAATTAATTGATCCATGATTAACTCCGCAGGCTAGATGAGCTTGATGAGAGAGTCGCCAACGCTAACGGCATCGCCCTCTTTCACCAACACATCACCGATAGTGCCCGCTCGCACAGCACTGACGGCAGTTTCCATCTTCATTGCCTCAAGAATAACCAGGTTGTCTCCCTCGGCCACCTGCTGCCCTGGCTTCACTAGTACCTTGAAGATATTGCCAGCCAATGGTGCCGAGACCGGTTCACCGTCACCGACTGGCCCCGAACCACCCGATACCGGAGCGGCCCCGCCCATGGGCACAATGGCCGAGACATCACCGCCGTTACTCACTGCGACTGTATAATCACGACCCTCGACGTTGACGGTATAAATCTCTTCGCCATTATCGTTGGTAACAACATCGCCTTCTTTGCCCGTGGGGACTGGTTCGAAGGCAGAGGGGTTGTCGCGATTTTCTAAAAACTTCAAGCCAACTTGCGGAAACAGTGCGTAGGTCAGTACATCATCAATTTGTTGCTCGCCCTCTTTTAAGGTGATGCCCCTTTCTTCCGCCTGATCATTCAACTCGGCACGCAGTTTATCCAGTTCAGGGGCAATTAAATCGGCCGGCCTTACGGTAATCGCTTCACCACCCTCGAGAACTTTAGCCTGTAACTCTTCATTCACCGCTGCGGGTGTCGCACCGTATTCACCTTTTAGAACGGCTGCCGTCTCTTTAGTAATCGTTTTATAGCGTTCGCCAGTCAGGACATTGATCACAGACTGCGTACCAACAATTTGCGAGGTGGGGGTCACCAGCGGCAAGAAGCCAAGGTCTTCCCTCACACGTGGTATTTCAGCCAGCACTTCATCAAACCGATCGATTGCTCCCTGCTCGTGTAACTGGCTTTCCATATTCGTGAGCATGCCACCGGGCACTTGAGCAACAAGAATGCGTGAATCAACCCCTCTTAACGAACCTTCAAACTTGGCGTATTTCTTTCTCACTTCGCGGAAATAGGCAGCGATTTGTTCTAGCAAACCCATGTCCAGACCGGTTGCACGTTCGGTGCCGTCAAGAATAGCTACCAGTGCTTCGGTGGGCGAGTGACCGTAGGTCATCGACATTGATGAAATCGCCGTGTCCACATTATCGATACCGGCCTCAATACACTTCAAATAGGTTGCCGTCGACATACCCGTGGTGGCATGGCTTTGCATATGAATGGGGATATTAACGGCTGTTTTAAGCCTACTGACCAGCTCAAAGCCCGTATAGGGGGTCAGCAAACCGGCCATGTCTTTTATACAGATGGAATCGGCCTGCATATCTTCGAGCTCGCGGGCCATGTCCACCCACAAGTCAATATTGTGCACCGGACTAACGGTATAAGAGATCGTTCCCTGAGCGTGCTTGCCGACATTCTTTACGGCCTGTAAAGCGGTGCTTAAATTGCGCATATCGTTCATCGCATCAAAGACGCGAAACACATCGACACCATTGATGGCTGCACGCTCAACAAACTTAGTCACCACATCATCAGCATAATGACGATAACCGAGAATATTTTGCCCCCTGAAGAGCATTTGCTGAGGCGTATTCGGCATAGCCTTTTTTAGCTCACGAATACGATCCCAGGGGTCTTCCCCCAGATAGCGTATACAGGCATCAAAGGTTGCTCCACCCCAGGTTTCCAGCGACCAGAAACCAATCTGATCAAGCTTTTCGGCGATCGGCAACATATCGTCGATACGTAATCGTGTCGCAAAAAGTGATTGATGTGCATCCCGCAACACCACGTCAGTAATCCCAAGGGCTTTTTTCTGCTCTACCATTAAATCACTCTCAACTGTTTAAACGACGGGGCTATGACCACTGTATCCACTAGCAGACTAAGCCGGGGGGTTTAATACGCTTAACGACTTCTATGTTTATCAATTGCCGCTTGTATCACTGCCTGTATACGAGGTTCAACGGCTGCAACTGGCGCCATCTGCACCGTCGCCTCAGGCTGTATGGGTTCGGGGAAAAAACGTGTAATCACCCAGGACATCAAATAACTGGCGCCGACCAGTGAGATCAGAAACGCAAATACAGTGCCCATGCCAAAGAGCATCAGATCGATACCCTGTTGAAATAAATCGACTTCCATAAACTTGCCTTTTGTTATCTCGGAGTCCGAGCTCTAAAACCAACGGCCAAACGCACAAAGTCTGGTTTGTCTAACTATACACTAGTTAAAAGCGAGCTATGGCACGGTCCCCGTTGGCATCAATAAAAAACGAAAAAGACGTGCAGAACAGGCCGAATTGTAAGCGATACATTGCCGCGAAACAAAGGACGTTTATCAGGACAAACACGGTTGCCCCAACTCGTAAGATTCAGAAATTAATACCAATATCAACATACAGTCACCTTTCTCGCCTCCCTCCTTAATTGTCCTAATGCTATAGTGAAATGAAACAAGGGCGCAGCCAGCAATTTCTAGCTTGTGCGTGCACTGCTATCTAAAGACTGCTGCCCAGAAACAGGTCGTCCATAAAATTATAAATTAGATGCGATCAATCTGAATAACTAGGGCCTACTCTAAAACCAAACGATAAAAGCCCGTAGCCCTTCGTATTTTATTCTTTGAACGTTATCTCACCGTTTCTACCTTAGGAGAGTTAACCATGTCCAACGTTTATGATATTCACATCAAAGGCGGCACCGTTGTCGATGGCACCCGTGCCCCAAGACGCCTAGCCGATGTCTGGATTAAAGATGGCAAAATCGCCCAAATCGGCGGTGAGGCGCCTGGTACCGCAAAAAAAATAATCGACGCCACCGGCAAAATTGTCTGTCCCGGCTTTGTCGACCTGCACACCCACTACGATGCGCAAATCCATTGGGACCCCTACTGCACTATTTCTGGCTGGCATGGGGTGACTACCGTGGTACTGGGCAACTGTGGCTTTGGTTTTGCCCCGGTTAAGCCCGAGTATCAAGAGCGCTCGCTATTGACCATGACCCGCACCGAGGCGATCCCCTACGATTGCATGAAAGAGGGTATGCCCTTCACTTGGGAAACCATTCCCGAGTACCTCGACTCCCTCGACGCTCGCCCCAAGGGTGTCAATTGCGTGCACTACATGCCTACTGCCTCCTTATTAACCTATGTGATGGGTCTTGAAGCAGCAAAAACTAGAGAGGCAACCCCGGACGAACGCAAAGAATTAAGACGCCTGCTCGACGAGGGTATGGAAGCCGGCTTGATGGGCTTTTCCATCCAACGTCTCGGCGAAAACTCCACGCAGGCTGACTTCGACGGCACCCCGATGGTCACCGACACCATGAGCGATGCTGAAGTCCTCAATCTCGCCAACGTTCTGCATGACCGTGGCGAAGGCAACGTACAGATTACTCAGGCCACCGGTGATATCAAAACCGATATGCAATTTCTCGAAACACTGGCAGAAGTCACTGGCCGCCCAGTACTCCACAACGCCATTGCACCGACACGCAAAAATGCCCGAGTTCACCGTCGCAGCCTCGACTGGCTAAACAAGGCTCGCGATAAAGGTCTGCAAATTTACGGTCAGGCTGGCACAGTGCGCACCGGCTTTTGTTTTACCCTTGAGCACTGGAACCTCTACGATGCCAGTCCCGCCTGGCGCCAGCTAACAACCGGCACCAAAGAAGAAAAGCTCGAAAAACTTAAAGACAACAAACTGCGCGAGGCTATCATCGCCGAAACCGAAGAGGCCGACCGGCGTTTGCAGGTCATTCAGGCCGGGGTTGGCGGGGCAGTGCCGCAACTTCAAGTACAAGATGTGCACGGCACCCAATCACTAGAAAAGTATGTCGGCAAAACCCTTGCCCAAATTGGTGAAGAAGAAGGCAAGCACCCTATTCACGTCATGCTCGACCTGTCACTAGAAGGCGAGCTCAATGTTCATTTCCTCGGCCCAGACCGTGGCTTTAATGCCGATTTTATGGCCGAGATCATCAATCACAATAGCTACACCATCCCCGGTGTATCCGATGGTGGCGCTCACACCAAGTTTTTCACCGGAGGCGCCTACACCACTGACTTTCTCAAGTGGCTGGTGCGCGACGAAGAGAAAATCACTCTGGAAGAAGCTCACTACCGTCTCGCCGCCCTGCCCGCTCAAGCAGTGGGCTTAAAAGAACGCGGTGTTTTGCGTGAAGGCTGGGCTGCCGATATCGTGGTGTACGACATTCATGCCCTCGGTGATGGTGACGAATGGATTGGCGAGATCGTCCACGATTTACCGGCTGGCGAATGGCGCCGCATAAAACGCGCAGAAGGCTACCAGGCCATTATCGTCAATGGTGAAGTGACCTTTAATAACGGTGAATGCACCGGTGCCACGCCCGGCGAGCTACTGCGCAGCGGTCACGGCAAAAACGCCATCAAGATTGCCCAGGAAAGAGCCGCGTAAGTGCTCATGTTCACAAGCCTCCAACAAGCCCGCTCTTCGCTGTGGGCTTGTTGTTTTTCGGCTACAGGCAAACACCGGATAGAAAAACCTGCCCCTAATAAATGGTCTGTCCTTATAGAAGGCCCGTTCTTATTTCCGCTAAAATAAAACAATGCCACTCTTTCCAAGTCCGTCATCTATCCAGCGTTGCTTTAATCTCGACGATTTTCGTCGGCAAGCCAAACGTCAACTACCCGCCCCACTGTTTCATTACATTGATGGTGGCGCTGATGACGAATTGACTCGCATTAATAACACCCAGGCTTTTAATAAATATCAAATAGCGCCCCGCTGCCTTGAAGATGTCACCACCATCAACATGAAAACGAAGGTACTGGGCTGTGAACTCGACTGGCCAGTATTGATATCACCGACAGGAATGACTCGCTTTTTCCACCATGAAGGTGAGCGCGCAGTGGCTCGCGCTGCGGCACAATCTGGCACTCTGTATTCACTGTCGACGGTCGCGACCACGACGATTGAAGATGTTGCTGCGGCAACCAGCGGGCCGAAGATGTTCCAACTCTACGTGCTCCGTGACAACGCCATTAATGAAGAATTAATTGAGCGCTGTCGCGCCGCCAAATACGACGCCCTCTGCCTGACCGTCGACACCGTAGTACAGGGCAATCGCGAACGTGACCTGCGCACCGGCATGACAATCCCCCCGCGTTTAACTCTGCAAAGCCTCGCCAGTTTTGTCCTGCACCCCGCCTGGTGTTACCACTATTTGACAACTCCGGCGCTAGAAATGGCCAACCTCAGCCACCACATTGCCGAAGGGAGTTCTCAAGTCAGCTCCCTGGGCAAATACATTAATGAACAATTCGATCGCGCCCTTAACTGGGCCTACGCTGAAAAAGTCGCCGCCCGCTGGCAAGGGCCTTTCGCTATTAAAGGTATTCTCTCTATCGAAGATGCCCGCCGCGCCGCTGATATCGGCGCCAGTGCAGTGATTATCTCCAACCATGGTGGTCGTCAGCTCGACACCGTCGCAGCACCCATTGATCTCGTTGCCGAGATTGCCGACGCCATGGGCGATAAACTAGAAATTATTCTCGACGGCGGTGTGCGACGCGGCAGCCATGTCCTAAAAGCGCTGGCCATGGGAGCCAAGGCCTGCATGATGGGCCGCCCCTACCTCTACGCGCTTGCCGCGGGTGGCCAGGCTGGAGTTGAACGCGTCTTAGCTTTACTGAAGGATGAAATCGAGCGGGATATGATTTTATCGGGGCGCCCCGACATCCAGCATCTCGACCATAGTTTTATTCGCGGCCTGCGAGAGTCGTGACTGAAGCACAGAGCTAGCTAAAGCCTATAAAATCCACCGCTTACTAATAGCTTGTCTTGAGAGAAGACCCCTACGTGACCGGCGGTTACAGCAGACCTTTCTTTGACAGCGACTTTCTTAGGCAGCATTTTTTTTGGCAGAGGAATGGTTCTTAACAGTGAGACCGGCTTTAATGGCAAAACCAGATAATGCAGAGAAAATATAGACCTATCAAACCAAATGCTTATCGAGCGTTTCTCGCACTTCTTCCTCAATGGTGCCCCGGAAAATAGACGCCACAAAATTCAATTTAATGTCGATCAGAACATCACTCTCTTCACAATCGATGCGCGCCTTTACGCCACTATACGTGTAGTGCACCGTGTCACCTTGCCAACGGTACTTACCACCAATACGCCGAATTAAGTTCTGTGCCAACTGTTCGGCTTTTTGTTTAACCTCATCCAGCGGCAGCTGATGTGAGCGTTGTATAGTAATCGTCGACAAACGTCGTTCTCCCCAAGCACAAAGCAATAGCATTCGATTGACACCATTATTACAGCATAAGCCAACTTAGCAAGCGGCCCTCAACACAGGTCAATGCGCAACGCTAACAAAGCCCCTATAATTGGTGCCCGAGTTATGCGCGATGTCATCTCGTTTTCTACATTCACCACAGGGAGCCACTCTTGTCCACCACACCCCCAAAGCCAGATAGCGCCGCCCCCGAGACACCACCCATTACACCGCCCCTTGCTCTTCCTGTTGCTAGACCCCTTCGGCGCATTGCCGCATTGGTCTACGATCTTTTTTTACTGGCCGCCATCAGCCTCGCTTATGCTGCGGTCTTCTTTGTGATTCAAGTCTTCACCCATGGCGAAGCGGCGACGCAAATATTAATAGACGGGCAGGAAACAACACGGCTCGAATACAAAGGCCCTCTGCGCTATCTCTTCCTCTTTGGCTGGTGGTTTTGTCTCGCACTATTTTACAGTTGGTGCTGGCGGCGTACTGGACAAACCCTCGGCATGAAAACCTGGCATATCTGTCTAGAACAACTTGATAAATCCTTACCCGGCACCAGTCCATTTGCCAGCTGGCGACAATGCTGGATACGCTGTCTGATAGCACCACCAATCCTCTTGTGTGGCGGGCTTTCTTATATTTATTGCCTCTTCAACCGCGATGGCCACTGCCTACACGATATCTGGAGCCAGACGCGGGTGGTAGTTTTACCAAAAGCTAAATAGCTCACATTCATACGGCTAAAACATAAAAATGATTGAACACTCGCAAGGCGCCAAAACCCGACATACAACATAAGCCCTGTTTTCAATCACATGTAAACTCATTAATTAAACACCCTTCTACAGCAGGGAATCAATAATCGCGGATGCACCACCAACTAATGTCAAACCATTTAAATCATCATTAAAGCCAAGCACAACACCATAATTATCTGGCGCGTCAGTCAGCTTATCAGCCGCATAATTTGAGATAGCAAGGCGCTCATTAAACAAATCTTGCGCTGCCCCTGCATTTTCTGGTTGTTGAGCAGCAGAGACCAGTGCAGAAATCACATGCCCTCGTGAATCGCCATTGGCTAAGGTACCTAACCAATAATCAATCCCAGCTGCATCATCAGCTGGCGTTTTATTCAGTGTGTTTAAGTAGATATGCTCAATAAAAGCCCTGTCAGAGTCCAGGCTACCACCAAAGTACGCCTGCGCATCAGCCGTTGCCAGCATAGTCGTTGCCGTATCTTCGACTGACATACCTGTGCCTTGCCAGTATTGATTGCCGCTACCCTCCGAGGCCCGGTTAAATATAGCAACGTAAAGTTCTGAAACTTGTGTTTTTGTTAAATTGATCGATGGGGGGGTGACTGTTCCACCACCTGACGTGTCGACCACCAGAACAGCTGTTGATTGATCATGATCAGGATAATCATCCTCTATCGCAGCAACCGATACGGTGTAGTCTGTAATTGTTGAAGAAGAGTCTCTAACCTCGATGTAATAACGAGCATCATCATTTGGAGTGAATACAATTTCAGGATAATTAGACAATTCAAGCCGTGCTTCATCTGCCTCCGCAACAGCAGAGTATTCACTGTCTTCAACGGAATAAAGATATAGAGACTGAGCGCCAGTAGAAGACAGTTTAATCTGATAGGTGATGTCGCTTTGTAAATCAACAGCAATCCAGTCTTTATCACCTACGGCATCAATTTTTCCAGATAGCGAACTACCGACACTCACTAGACCCTGAGTAGCAACGGTATCAGCATAATCATCATCTATAATAGATAACTCAAGAGAATAGGCTCCCGTTAAATCATTAAAGGAAGACACATCAAAATAAAAATCACCGCTTTGGCGTGGTGTAAATACCAGCTGTGACTCAACACCCCCTGTGCCTTCAAAACGACCAACAGAATCAATTAAAGGGTGCGGGCTGTTATCGCTCAACGCTTGCAGCCCAAATTGTCCACCAGGATTGGCGCCAACGACTTTCGCCTGGTAGGTAGTACCGGCGCTTAAATTCGCTTTAAACCAGTCATTGTCGTTCTCAACCTCCAATACCCCAGCGGCACTACTGCCAACACTAACAACACCGCTTGTATTGACCGTATCATAATAGTCATCAACTACAGCAGACACACTGATATCATAATTGACCGCTGAAAAAGGTATACCCTCCGCGGTGCTTTTACTACCCGCTGCTAGCTGCTCCATGCGAATAAAGTAGTCGCCACCATTGAGGGTTGAAAAAGTTATACTTTTATTAGCTCCAAAATCGAAGCGTTCAAAACCAGCAATCGACAAACCATTACTATCATCAGAATTCATCCCCAACATAAGTGCCAATGTACTATCCGCCACAGTTGAGCTTATTTGATAGGTGGTATTTGCTGCCAACACAGTTTTGAAGACATCCGCATCATCAGGTGCGTTTAAAGTGCCGCTGACCGAACCGCCGACAGCAATATCACCTGTAGTCGCGCGGGTATCAGCAAAGTCATCGTGGATGCTATTAAGCGACAACGTATAAGTCCCCCCCGCGCCATTTGATTGCGCAGCGTCTACGTCAATAATAAAAGTACCGCTTACATCGGGTGTGACTACCAGTGTCGAAGTGCCCAGAGGGTTAAAATCTGACATTTCTATCCGGTTCTTACCAACATCAAAACCGCTCAAATTTAAAGATTTTAAATCTGAGGATTCAAGAGTAAATTCATAAGTTACTCCCGCTGACAGTTCGGCCTTAAACCAGTCGGAGTCGTGAGTAGCATCGATACGCCCCTGGACACTACTACCACTCGATATCCTACCTGTAGTAGCCACATTGTCAGCATAATCATCAACAATAGATTTGACCGAAATGCCGTAATTCAACGGCCACGTTGATCCAGATGTATTCGAACTCCCTATAAAATCTTTCAAATTGTCTAAGCTATCAAAACCTAACTGTGCCAGCAGTAGCTGTACCGCAGCAGGGTCCAGAGCTGCGAGTAAATCCAGCTCATAAATGGTTGGCAAACTGGTGCTACCGGAGGTGCCCAACACCTTATCTGAGTGCCCCACATCAATATAGAATACACCGTCAGTTAAGGGCGTGAATACTAAATCAGTTCCAGAAGAATCCGACTCTGTGCGGCGATTATGACTGTCGATTGCAAACTCAGAATCAGTCTCTGAGCTCGCTGTGATGTAGAAGTGACCTGTGCTTTCATCTGGGGATAATGAAATATGGTAGGTCACACCAGAAAATAACTGGACAGAAAACCAGTCTGAGTCTGTATTAGCATCAAAAGTAGCTTTAAATTCCATTTGCTTTCTCCATTACATCACTGTATTTGACAAGACTATCATATGTTTTGCGAAATTATCATCCTCCAAAACGGTTAAAAATACTTGCTTTAAGTTGACAAAAATTGCCTAAAATACTCACGAGGCAACGGGGTAACGAGAGAGAATAACGAGGACGAATGCAACATATTCGCCCCGACATAACAGGACTGACAGAGAGGAAATACTGGCTGGGCGGCACTGGCTAGGGTAATTGATTGAGAAATGTTCTAACTAAGTGTAACAGTATTGATTTCAGGCCAATTCAACACACCTCATTGAGCAGAAGAGATTTGCCGAAGGATTGCAAAAACACCGACAGATTCCACTTGCCGGCCAGGTTTGCCAGCCCCATGATCGGCATGCAATACCGACTTTACACAGGGCTACACCCGCGGGCAGATAACAAACCTAAGGTGGACAAAGAACTAGTCATTTAATGGCGCGAATAGGTGCTTGTTTTCAGGCTCTAATAGCAAGAAAACTAATTGACCAGTGGCTAGCTAAGCCGCTCTGCGCAATAAAATCAGTCCAACAGCAATACACACCAGTGTCGGAATACATACCGCCCAAAACGGTGAAAAGCCAAACACCACACTGGAGGGTCCAAGTAATTGCTGACTGGTTTGAAAGGCGATACCAGCAATCACCCCCGCAAAGATTTTAAAGCCCATGGTGGCATCTCGCAGCGGGCCAAACACAAAAGAAGTGGCAATTAATACCAGACTGAGTACAGAGAGCGGTTGTAATGCCTTGCTCCAAAAAGCCAGCCAGTATTTCGACGACTGCTGTTCCTGCTCATCGAGATATTGGGCATAGCTGAGCAAACTACCCATTGATAGAGAGTCTGCTGGCATAACCATTAAGGTGAGTAAATCAGGCGACAAAGGCGTATCCCAGCGCCGGGTTAAAAACTCGCTGGTTTGTATACGCCCCTCTTCAAAATGACTAACAACCCCCTCTTCTTCAAGCCAGTAGTCCTTAAAGAAAGAGGCCCGTGCGGCAAAGCTGACTTCTTCTATTTCGCGCTCTTCACTAAAGCGATAGCGGGTGACACCAAACAACTTACCGTTCGGATAGACCCCGTTAAAATGAATAAACTCATTACCCTCACGGTTCCAAACCCCACTAGTGGCAGATAAGGTCTCCTTTTCACCCCGCAATATCATGCGGCGACTTTCAGCCAGCTGGTCGGTATAGGGCACGACAAACTCGCCCAGCAACACACCAGCGACTATCACCAATAAAACAGGACGTAAGACAAAACCGGTAATCCGCAGTAGAGAAACACCTGCAGCACGCATAATGACGAGTTCACTATTGCCCGCTAAAATACCGAGGCCAATCAAACAACCAATTAATGAAGCAAAAGCAATATTGCGATAAATTCGTGCTGGCAACGTCAACCAAACGTTGTAGAGAACATCAACAAACTGATAATCATTACGTACATCGCCGAGACCATCAACGACGGCGGCAATGACGTCAATACTGAGCAACACCAGTAGCACCAGGATAATAGCGCCAAAAACAAAGCGCATGACATAGCGGGATAAATAACTCATTGCCCAGTCCCCGCTACGGTCGTAACAGAAGAGCGCGTTCGCTTACCTCGCCAACCGCTATCCCAAAGTAACAGGCTTGCAGCAATCATTAGAAAAACTCCATGCACCCACCACAATCCCAGAGTCGCGGAAATTTCACCATCCTCCAGCGCACCGCGAGCCGCATTGAGGCCGACTAAATAAGAGATATACAGTAATACGGCGGGGAAAACTTTGACGAAACGACCCTGCCGAGGATTGGTCCGGCTCAAGGGCACCGCCATCAATGAGACGACCAGGACTAAAATAGGTACCGAGTACCGCCATTGCAAGGCAGCAATATGCTCGGGCCGGTCCGATGCCCGCAGGGCAGCCGTCGACATGATCGCTGCCTTCTCGCGGTGGCGACGAATTTTATTGTCCTTCTCCAGACGCTGACCGTATTCATCAAAAGCCGTAATTTGGAAATCGGCGCGCCCCGGTGTGCCCTCAATGCGATAACCATTTCTAAGTACCAGATAGCGTTCACCATTTTCTTCGGCGCGTTTCGGACGACCTTTTTCAGCCAGCACAACCACCTGGCGCACACCGCTACTGTCAATGCTGGATTGCGATAAAAACACTTCGTGCATAGTGCCATCATCATCAATTGATTCGGTGTAAGTCACGCCACGGCCACCACGCAAGGGATAAAACTTACCCCCCTCAAGCGACTCAAACTCACCCCGCGATTTCTGCGCACTCAACAAAGCCTCTGCTTTGGCAAGCCCACCAGGGCTGACGGAAAAACTCAGCCATGCCACTATCCCCGCCACAAAAACAGCAACGACCATGGTGTAAACAATTAATTTGCTGGGACTCATGCCACAGGCGTAGAGCACCGTCATCTCGCTGTCGACATAGAGCCGACCATAAACCAGCAAAATACCAAGGAAAAAAGCCAGAGGTAAGATCAATTCCAGAAAACCGGGCAGACGATAGCCAATCACTGCGAAGAGAATATTCGCATCGAGCATGCCAGCCGCGGCCTCAGCGAGATACTTCACAAAGCGCCCACTGATAATAACCAACATCAGCACCGCGCAAACGGCAACCGTCGTACCGAATAAATCTCGGGCTATATAGCGAAAAATAATCACAGAAAGAGGTGCAACCTTGTTAAGTTAATTCGATTGTTAAAAAAACAACATTTTGAGCCCGAGGCGTTTGGTCTCTACAGAGCCATGACATACACTAAGGCCCGTAAAGAATTATCCAATATTTGACCAACGTTGTCTCGGGAGACACCATGGAGATTGTCGCACGTTCCACCAATCCACTCACACTGAAAACCGATTGTCTGGTTGTCGCTGTCCCCGCAGACAATCCGCTCAGTGCCACCACTGCCGCCATCGACGAAGCCACCAACGGGCTCATTAGCCGTCGACTTGAAGGCAAAGATATTACTGGCAAGTGTGCATCGACCTTGATGCTGCATGAACCCAGCGGCATAAATGCCAAGCGCCTGTTACTGGTCGGCACCGGTGCTGAAGCTGTCTCCAGCAAGGATTTTTTAAAAATTGCCAGCACTGTCGCCAAACAAACGAAAAATGATGCCATTGCCTCTGTGGCGACAACGCTGACCGAAGTCGAGCTGGAAGAGCACGATACACGCTGGGCCGCGCAGCAATTGGCGCAACAATTTGTCGAGGCCAGCTATGACTTCAACGGCGGCAAACCGCAACCCTCCAGCAAACGCAAACTGAAAAAAGTCACTTTGCTTTGCAGTGATAAAAAAGCACAAAATGCTGCGCAGACCGGCCTCACTTACGGTCACTCCGTTGGCATTGGTGTTAATCAGGCCCGTTTGCTGGGCGATTTAGCCGCGAACACCTGCACCCCCAGCTATCTGGCAAAGCATAGCCGCGCTCTAGCCCGCAAGCACAAAAACATGAGCTGCCAGGTTTTATCGGAAAAGCAAATGGCTGAACAGGGTATGGGATCATTGTTGTCAGTCACGGCTGGCACTGAAGAGCCCGCCCACTTAATTTCCCTCGATTACAAGGCCGGTAAAAAAGGAGCCAGGCCCATCGTGTTAGTCGGTAAAGGCGTCACCTTCGACTCCGGTGGCATCAGCCTCAAGCCCGGCGCAAAGATGGATGAAATGAAATACGACATGTGCGGTGCAGCCAGTGTCCTCGGGGTAATGGAGGCGCTCGCCGATGCCGACCTACCCATCAATGTGGTGGGTGTCATTCCCGCTGTCGAGAACATGCCCAGCGGCAAGGCAACGAAACCCGGTGACGTAGTGACATCCATGTCAGGGCAAACCATTGAAGTCCTCAACACCGATGCCGAGGGCCGCTTAATACTTTGCGACGCCCTCACCTACGTTGCGCGCTACAAACCCGACACAGTCATTGATATCGCCACCCTCACTGGCGCCTGCATTGTCGCTCTTGGGTCCCATGCCTCAGGCCTGTACAGTAACGACGACGAACTGGCGCAAAGTTTGCTCAAGGCTGGACAAAACTCTGGCGACCGCGCCTGGCAAATGCCCCTTTGGGATGAATACGATCAACAGCTAAAAAGTAACTTTGCCGATATGGGCAACATTGGCGGCGCCGGTGGTGGCAGTATTACCGCCGCCTGCTTTCTCTCGCGTTTTACCAAAGATTACCGGTGGGCTCACCTCGACATCGCCGGCACGGCCTGGTTATCGGCTGGGCCAAAAGGAGCGACGGGGCGTCCTGTGCCTTTATTAATGGAGTATTTACGTCACTGTGCGGCAGCCTAAGGCTGCCCTAATATCTGCCACGGGCCCTCTCCTCCGATGACTCTTATGCTATGACGAAAATACATTTCCACCAATTGCAGGGCGATCGCGAAGACACGATCACCCGCGCTCTGCAATTAGTATGCGAGCTGGCCAATGAAGCCGGGAAAAAACAACACAGTGTGCTGGTCTACTGCCGTGATACAGCACTCGTGCAAAATCTGCAGCAAGATCTCTGGCAACATATTCCCAGTAGCTTTCTCGCCCACAGCACCAGCGCAGAGGATCACGCACCGATTTATCTTTGCAGTGGTGACGAGCCCGGCGATTACCACGACATGATGATTAATCTCGATAGCGACACACCCAACTGGTTCAGCCGTTTCGAACACCTCGCCGAACTCATTTACGGCACCGAAACCCAAGTGCAAGCTAAACGTGAACGCTTTGCCCACTACAAGCACATGGGCTATCCACTGGGCTTTAGCAAAGTCGAAAACCTCAAAGGCGCGCCTGTATTGCTGTAATGACTGTCGATGTTTTCGCACTATGCGCGCAACCCCGGCCCTGTTATTGTCTCCCGACCCTGTTATCGCCTATAGAGTAACGCCCTCTCGCCCCGTATAATTCTCCACCCACAAAAAACGCTTCCACCCAACTCTTTAATTCAGGTACGCACACCCATCATGGAAAAAACCTACCAGCCCCAAACCATCGAAAGTCATTGGTACAAAATCTGGGAGGAAAGCGGTCACTTCAAGCCCTCCGGTAGCGGCGACCCCTTTTGCATCATGATTCCGCCGCCCAATGTCACCGGCAACTTGCACATGGGCCACGGTTTTCAGGAGGCCATTATGGATGGCCTGGTGCGCTACCATCGTATGAAGGGCGATAACACTTTATGGCAGGTGGGCACCGACCACGCCGGTATCGCCACACAAATGGTGGTTGAACGCCAGCTCGAAGCCGACGGTATTAGTCGTCACGATCTCGGGCGCGATCAATTCATCGAGAAAGTCTGGCAGTGGAAAGCAGAGTCCGGCGGTAATATTACCCAGCAGCTACGTCGTCTCGGTGCTTCACCCGACTGGTCCCGTGAACGCTTCACCATGGATGATGGTTTCTACGACGCGGTGCAGGAAGCTTTTATCCGTCTCTACGACGACGGCCTGATTTATCGTGGCCAGCGCCTCGTTAACTGGGACCCGAAACTGCACACGGCCATTTCTGATCTTGAAGTCATCGCCGAAGAAGAACAGGGCCACCTGTGGCATTTTCGTTACCCCTTAAGTGACGGTTCCGGTCACCTGGTCGTCGCCACCACCCGCCCCGAAACCATGCTTGGCGACACGGCCGTAGCCGTACATCCCGACGACGAGCGCTATCAAGCCTTTATTGGTAAAACCATTACCCTGCCCCTCAGCGGTCGCGAAATACCGGTTATTGCCGACGACTATGTCGACAGGGACTTTGGCTCGGGTTGTGTGAAAATCACCCCGGCCCACGATTTTAATGACTATGATATTGGCCAGCGTCATCAGCTGCCGATGATTAACATCTTCGATCGCGACGCTAACCTCAACACCAATGTGCCGGAAAAGTACCAGCACATGGATCGCTTTGACGCACGCAAGATGGTGGTCGCCGACCTCGATGAACTGGGCCTGCTTGAAAAGGTGGAGGCTCACACCCTGAAAACTCCGCGCGGTGATCGCTCTGGTGTCGTTATCGAACCCTGGCTCACTGACCAATGGTATGTCAGCGCCAAACCCCTGGCTGAAAAAGCCATCGACGCCGTTGAGCAACAAGCTATTCAGTTCGTACCCAAGCAGTACGAGAATATGTATTTTTCCTGGATGCGCGATATTCAGGACTGGTGCATCAGCCGCCAGTTGTGGTGGGGGCACCGCATTCCAGCCTGGTATGACGAGGCAGGCAATATCTACGTCGGGCGCTCTGAGACCGATGTGCGCAACAAGCATAATCTCGACGACAGCATTAAATTGCGCCAGGACGACGACGTACTCGACACCTGGTTCTCATCCGGTCTTTGGACTTTTGCCACCCTCGGTTGGCCCCAAAACACCGATGAATTAAAAACCTTTCACAGCACCGACGTGCTGGTCACCGGCTTTGACATTATCTTCTTCTGGGTGGCGCGCATGATTATGCTCACCCTCTACTTTATGGACGACGTGCCCTTTAAAACCGTTTATGTTCACGGCTTAGTACGCGACGGCCAGGGGCAGAAAATGTCGAAATCCAAAGGCAATGTGCTCGACCCTATCGACCTTATCGACGGCATTAAATTAGAACCCCTGGTGACCAAGCGCACCACCGGCATGATGCAGCCACAAATGCGCGAAAAAATCGCCAAACAAACCCGCAAGGAATTTCCCGAGGGCTTGTCAGCCTATGGCACCGACGCCTTACGTTACACCTTCTATTCGCTGGCATCGACCGGGCGAGACATTAAATTTGATGTCGGGCGCATTGAGGGCTTTCGCAACTTCTGTAACAAGATATGGAACGCCACGCGCTACGTGTTGATGAATACCGAAGAGCACGACTGCGGGCAGGACGGCAGTGACGACTACCAGCTCTCCATCGCCGATCGCTGGATTATCAGCCGCCTGCAAGATGCCGAGCAGCAAGTAGGCAATGGCATCGAAAATTTCCGCTTCGACCTCGCCTCACAAGCTCTTTATGACTTTGTCTGGTCTGAGTATTGCGACTGGTATTTAGAATTATCAAAGCCCATTCTGTGGGACGACGATGCCCCAGCGGCTCTGAAAAAAGGCACCCGCCGCACGCTCATTCGAGTGCTAGAAACCATTATGCGCCTCGCCCACCCGATGATGCCCTTTATTACTGAAGAAGTTTGGCAAAAGATTCACACCCTGGCCGGCAGACAGGGCGAAACCATTATGAACCAGCCCTTCCCTATCGCCGACGACAGCCAGCGCGATGCCATGGCTGACGCCGATATCGAATGGATTAAACAAATCATTATGGGCGTGCGCAATATTCGCGGCGAAATTAATATCCCCCCCGGTAAACTCTTGCCCTTGTTGTTTAAAAATGGCGGCCCAGAAGACCAGCGCCGTCTCAACGAAAACGCACAATACCTAACCAAGCTGGCCAATCTTGAATCGGCGCAGTGGCTCGATGCCAATGCACCGGTACCACCCTCGGCAACTGCTCTCGTTGGGGATATGGAAATTCTTGTACCCATGGCCGGCGTCATCGACAAAGAGGCAGAGCTGGCCCGCCTCAACAAAGAGCTCGGCAAACTGAGCAAAGAACGAGGGCGTTTAAACGGCAAGCTCTCTAACGAAAAGTTTATTGCCAATGCACCAGATGACGTGGTGGCTAAAGAGCGGCAAAAACTCAGCGAGGTTGAAAGTGCCATAGCCCGACTCGAGGAACAAAAAGGGAAAATCATGGCCCTATAGTCATGGCCTATCGTAAAAGACAACTCATCCACAGATGGCATTTTGGGTGAGGCGAAAGGGGCGCGTTATGGCACAAAATAACGCCTTAACCCTGATCGCCAATCTCAAATACAAGTATCGAAAGCAAATCTCGAGTATAAATGTCGAGTACAATGGCTCTTCAAAGCCAGTCTGGTTAGCTGGCTGATGACAGGGCTCTGTCATATAAGCGACATTTCAACCGATTATTTTTCAATGGACTTCAGCATTCATCAGAGGGAAATTATAGAATGAGCACTATCCATGTTATCGGTGGCGAAAAAGGCGGCGTTGGAAAATCTGTCTTCGCAAGACTCCTCTCTCAGTATTTTCTGGATGTCGGTCAAAAGTATCTGGGACTTGACGCCGACCAGTCACACGCCACATTGAGTCGCTTTTACGGTGAGTTTACTCAACCCGTGCAGCTGGACGAATTTGAGAGCAGCGATGCCATTATCGAAACTGCCGTTGAGGAAGATATCAACCTTCTCCTCGACCTGCCGGCTCAAAGCGAGCGCTTTCTGGATCGCTGGTTCGAAGAGAGCGGCGTACTGGAACTCTGCCAAGAGATGGGAATACCCTTAGTTTACTGGTATATGATCGATGACGGTACTGACTCCGCGGGCTTACTGGAACAGTTCCTCGATAAATACACTGACAAGCTACATTGCATCGTCGTGAAAAACCTCGGTCGTGGCAGCAATTTCGAAGGTATTGACCAACTCATCAGCCAACGGGGAAAGAACAGCGGCCTCATCGCAACACAACTACCTGCTTTACACCCGTCAACCATGAATAAAATTGACAAGCTCAGTTTCAGTTTCTGGGGCGCCCAAAATATACGCAGCAACGACACCCCGCATTTGTCGCTGATGGAACGCCAGAGAACCAAAGTTTGGATGAATAAAGCGTATATCGCACTGCAAGGTGCTCTCGCCCAACTTCCGACCCCGTCTCAGTAGGCTTTTTATCGCGTAACGATTCTCTACGCCAACCCCTCACCCCGTGAAACCACCAGATAGTGTTTTCCCGGTAAAAGCTTAAGGGGAACCGCACCAAGACAAGCTCCTCTTTATTATCGATAAGCCTCAGGCTACAACTGAGGCTTTCCTCGCCCAGGACACGACAAATCCGTGTTAACCCTGCCCTACCCCTCACCAGCTTTGCACATCAACGAGAACAATCCTGCTGTTGCATAAATTCCAACAATGTTTGGCGATTAGCTGCATCCATAAACGTTGCCGTATGTCGGCCACTGGTAACAACGCGTTGGTGGTAGCCCGGATGACTCTGTACCAAGAGATCGAGATTCGAGAATGGAATGATCTGATCATCTTTACTGTGAAAAAAAAGTATCGGGGTTTCGGGTAACGCCGCCACGCCATCAACAGGGTCGTATTGATCATAAGCCTGCCAAAAGAGAAAAAAATGGAAGGGCCATGTGACCCAGGATTGACGTGCGATATGCGCGGCAATACGACGATAACGACTAAAGGCAGCATCGCTAATCAGGCCACACAAGTACGGATTTTCAACATGTTGAGCGGCGTTATACAACATTAGGCTAGCACCCAAACTTTGCCCAAGAATAAAAAAGGCTTGTTGTTTTGTCTGCCCCGAGTGACTCATCCAGTGTACAGCGGCATTAATATCCCAAAACACATCGGGCAGTTTTGGCGCGCCGCCAGAAAGCCCAAAGCCTCGATAATCCAACACTAAAACGTGGTAACCCGCCTTAGGCAACCAGCGAATATTTT
This sequence comes from uncultured Gammaproteobacteria bacterium, assembly GCA_913058345.1. Taxonomy (GTDB): domain Bacteria; phylum Pseudomonadota; class Gammaproteobacteria; order Pseudomonadales; family Porticoccaceae; genus Reddybacter. The sequence continues at coordinate 206,768 of CAJXQR010000003.1, read as the reverse complement.
CAAAATGGGTGCTGATATTCTCCGCATTACCATGCAGAAATAAGACACTGCCTTTGGCTTTCTGGCTGGCCGGTAAGAACCAGGCGTGTAATTGAGTCCCGTCCTCCGCCAGTAGCTGTACATCCTCATACGCCAGGCCATAAACAGAAGGGGTTTGCAGATGACGCTTAGCAGGAAAAAAGAAAAAGCTCGAACAGCCACTTAAGGTTAAACTGAGAAATAATACGACAATGTATTGAATAACAAGGAACTCCTATTTAGAGAGCCTCGGGTTATGGAAAACCGCGAATTAGGGGGCCTCGAAACACGTCATGCATTCGGCTCTGGCCCCATCAGCCTCCTTAACTTGATGGCCCCCTGTGCCCGTCAGGCCGGTAAGCTTGAAGTCAGGCTGGGGATGGTTTGTTTTGCTTGCTTTTATCGCATCAAAACAAACGCCTAATCACCACCACCCAAAGAGAAAAGACACCCAGTAACCCCCCGTCAACCCCTTGCTGCATCTATTCGAAGAAGTTCACACTTATCAGCTCCCGGCCTTTATTCCCCTCACTCTTCCCTGCTAGCCTTCATGACATTCAATCCCCTCTTAATTGAAGGCCTCCACGTCATGGAATTTCTTGATTTACTGCGTACTATCGTCAAAGAAGACGGTTCCGACCTCTATTTTTCCACCGGAGCCCCACCGAGCATGAAAGTGCTGGGCAAACTGTCACCCATTACCGACAAGCCTTACGGCAAAGGTGAGATCAAAGAAATCGCCTACAGTATTATGGATGCCGATCAGATTGTCGAGTTTGAGCACAAGCCGGAAATGAATCTGGCGATATCAGAAAAAAATATCGGCCGTTTCCGCGTTAATATTTTCAAGCAACGTAGCGAAGTTGCCATGGTCGTACGGGTCATCAAAACCGAAATACCCCACTTTCGCGATCTAGGTCTACCAGAGATCGTACCTAAGCTGGTGCTACAAAAACGCGGCTTGGTGCTGTTTGTGGGTGGCACTGGCTCGGGTAAATCGACCTCCCTGGCCTCTCTGATCGACTATCGCAATACCCATACTTCCGGCCATATCATCACCATTGAAGACCCGGTGGAATTTCTTCACCCGCATAAAAAAAGCATCATCAACCAACGTGAAGTAGGTGTTGACACCGACAGCTACGAAGACGCATTACAAAACACCCTGCGTCAGGCGCCCGATGTCATCTTGATTGGAGAAATTCGCAGTCGTGAAACCATGGAACACGCCCTGGCTTTTGCTGAAACTGGCCATCTCTGCCTCTCTACCTTACACGCCAATAATGCCAACCAGGCGCTTGAGCGCATTATCAACTTCTTCCCCGAAGAGCGGCACAAACAGCTTTACCTGGATCTTTCACTCAATTTACGCGGCATTGTCTCGCAGCGCTTAGTACCCACCGTTGACGACAAACGCGCTGCGGCTATCGAAGTGTTACTCGGCACACCACGAGTGATCGATTTGATCAAAGGTGGCAATGTCACCGAAATTCGTGAAGTCATGCAAAAGTCAGAAAACCAGGGCATGAAAACTTTTGACTCCGCGCTTTGTGAACTCTATAACGCGGGTAAAATCACCCTGCAAGAAGCCCTGCTCAATGCTGACTCACGCAACAACTTACGTCTTAAAATACAGTTACAGCATGGCAATAGCCCCCCGAGTATCGTCGGCCAAACAACGGCAGCGGAAGAAGCTGCTCGAGGAACAACTGACGCACCACAGAAAAGAACGACTGGCGGTGGAACAACGCTTAGCCTCGAGCCTATCCAGGTAGAAAAAGAAAAAAGTGAAGAAGACGCAGAAGAGGTCATCGAAGAAAACTATCTAGTACAAAGCGGGCCACCCGACTAAAGAGTGACCGCTATAAAATATCAAAACGCACTGAACAAAACTGATTAAAACTGACGCCAAGGCACTGTTACAGGTGCCTTTTGTCATTCTCACAAAATAGCCCTCTGCTAGCGCGTGTACAATTACACTACGAACAAATTTAGCCTGTTCACCTCGACGCGCTCGCCACAAATCCTTATAGTACGCCCCCTCAGAACACTCACAGCGCCACACCAGCTTTCAGGAATAAATCGTTGATCTCAGCAGCCAATATCACCATGCAGTTTGGTGCCAAACCCCTCTTTGAAAATATCTCCGTAAAATTTGGTAACGGTCATCGTTATGGCCTGATTGGAGCCAATGGCTGCGGTAAATCGACGTTTATGAAGATCCTCGATGGCAACCTCACACCCACCGCCGGCAACGTCTCTCTCAGCCCCAACGAACGCATTGGCACACTGCACCAGGATCAATTCGCCTTTGAAGACGTCAGCGTGATCGATACCGTGCTGATGGGCCACAAAGAGTTGTGGACCATTAAACAAGAGCGCGACCGTATCTATAGCCTGCCCGAGATGTCGGAAGAAGAAGGTATGAAGGTGGCGGAACTTGAAATCGAATTTGCCGAGCTCGATGGTTACAGCGCCGAAAGCCGCGCCGGAGAACTACTGATGGGCGCAGGCATTGAAGAAGCCCTGCATTTTGGCCCCATGAGCGAAGTCGCTCCCGGTTGGAAACTGAGGGTACTACTAGCCCAGGCTTTATTTTCCGACCCCGATATATTGCTGCTCGACGAGCCCACCAACAACCTCGACATCAACACTATTCGCTGGCTCGAAGACGTTCTCAATGACAGCAAGAGCACGATGATTATTATTTCTCACGATCGTCATTTTTTGAATTCTGTCTGTACCCACATGGCCGATATCGACTATGGCGAACTGCGTGTATACCCGGGCAACTACGACGACTTTATGATCGCCGCCACCCAGGTGCAAGAACGCATGCAGTCGCAGAACGCAAAGAAGAAAGCACAAATTGCCGAGCTACAACAATTTGTCAGCCGTTTCTCTGCCAACGCCTCCAAAGCCAAGCAAGCCACTTCTCGCGCCAAGCAAATAGAGAAAATTAATCTCGATGATATCAAGCCTTCGAGCCGCGTCAGCCCCTATATTCGTTTTGCTCAGGAGAAAAAGCTGCACCGCCAGGCACTCACCATAGAGAACCTGGGGCATGGTTTTGATGGTGAAACACTTTTTAGCGATGGTCGGTTAATTCTCGAAGCCGGCGCACGCCTGGCGGTCATCGGTGAAAACGGTGCGGGTAAAACCACATTTTTGCGCTGTTTAATGGGTGAGCTGGAAGCTAACCATGGCACCATTCAATGGGCCGAAAATGCCACTCTCGGATATTGCCCTCAAGACAGCAGCGCACAATTTAACAGCGACATCAACCTCTTCGACTGGATGAGCCAATGGCGCAAACCCAGCCACGACGACCAAATCGTACGCGCCACCCTGGGGCGCTTGCTGTTCTCGTCGGAGGATTCTAAAAAAGCCGTCCGCGTGTGTTCTGGTGGTGAAAAGAACCGCTTGTTGTTTGGCAAATTAATGATGACCGACAACAACGTCATGATCCTCGACGAACCCACCAACCACCTTGACATGGAAGCTATTGAGGCATTAAATTTGGCATTGGAGCACTACGAAGGCACCTTGATTTTTGTCAGTCACGACCGCGAGTTTGTGTCATCGCTTGCTACGCGAATTATCGAAATCAAAGACCGCAAATTGAATGACTTTAAAGGCACTTACGACGAGTTTCTCGCTAGCCAGCTGACCAACGACAAGTAAAAACGTATCGTACTGTTCGTACTGCTGACGGGCTGGCTACCAGCCTGTTGAAGCAGAAAGGCAAAAAGACCCGAGTGTTGTACTATCAATAACCACTTGCTGCCCGTTGCATTACACCAGGCGGATAAAGCGGCTCTCCCCCTACTGGTAGTCAAGATAATGTCATAATCACTGTGCTAAAATTTTACTGCTTCTGACCAATAAAAACGCAATAATCAGGGAACGTTAATGCGCGAAAAACTCAGGGAATTGTCCCGATTCCAGAAAAAAATTCTTATCGCTGGCGCTGATCTCACCGCACTTTGGCTATGCTTACTACTCGCTTATCTACTAAGACTGAATAGCCTTATAGATTTTGACCCCTTCACTAGCCACATTACAATTTTTGCTTTAGCGCCTCTCACCTCAGTGTTAGCCTGCCGTCATTTTGGGCTCTATCGTACGGTCACACGATTCACCGGGCTTGAAACACAAATCACGATTATCCGTTCAATGCTAGCGGGCGTGGCTGTTTTAATGATTGCCTTATACCTGTTGCCCAACGAGCCGCGTGTACCAAGATCTATACCCATTCTCTATTTTGTTTTCGGTGTTTTCGCATTGGTCATTACCCGGTATTTAGCCGGGTCCTGGTTACAAGGTAATTCATTAACCTTTCTTGCCTCTCGGTTTGTCGGCAAAAATTCTGGCAGTGCTCGAAAAGGCATCCCCATCGCCGTCTACGGCGCAGGAGCATCGGGCAGACAAGTCTGCGCCGCCATTACTAAAAGCTACAAATACAACCCTGTTGCTTATATCGATGATGACCCCAATAAACAAGGCACCCGTATGGATGGGCTAGAGGTTCATCCTCCATCAACAATAGCCAAGCTTATTAAAAAAAATAAAATCGAGAAAATACTTCTGGCCATCCCCTCGGCAACAGTAAAGCGGCGAAAAACGATTATCGACGAACTTTCTACCTATCAATTACACATCATTGCCATACCCGGACTTGAAGAAATCGCCGACGGCAAAGTGTCTCTTGAAGAAATAAGAGAAGTGAGTGTCGAAGAAATCCTGGGCCGCACACCCGTAGCGGCACAACAGGAATTGCTAACACCCCATATAAAAGACAAAAATGTGCTGGTTACCGGGGCGGGAGGCTCTATCGGCTCGGAATTGTGTCGTCAGATTATCAAGCAAGAGCCCGCCTCTTTAATCCTCTTTGAAAACTCCGAGGTCAATCTTTATAAAATTCATACCGAAATAGAGAACACCTGCGCTAACGTTTGTTCTAAAACCATTGTCTACCCCGTACTAGGCTCGGTCGCTAGACCTGCAACCATCGGCCCTGTAATTGAACATTTTAAAATCCACACCCTCTACCACGCTGCGGCGTACAAACATGTGCCGATGGTTGAATACAATACCGGCGCCGCATTTGCCAACAATATATTAGGCACTCTCTATACCGCCGAAGCCGCTATACTGGGCGGCGTTGAAAAGTTCGTACTGGTCTCGACTGACAAAGCCGTACGCCCCACCAACTTTATGGGTGCCACAAAAAGAATGGCCGAGCTCATACTGCAGGCATTAAGCAACGAGTCATCGGTGCGACTGACTGAGCCCTATCGCGTCAACATGCCAAGTGATGCCTCCCTTATTAACCGCACCAAGTTCACCATGGTACGCTTTGGCAATGTACTCGAATCATCCGGTTCGGTGGTACCCAAATTCAGAGAACAAATTAGCCGCGGCGGCCCACTTACCGTTACCCACCCCGACATCATCCGCTACTTCATGACCATACCCGAAGCCGCCCAACTGGTCATTCAGGCCGGTACCATGGGCAATAAAGGCGATGTTTTTTTACTGGATATGGGCGAGCCCATAAAAATTGCCGACCTGGCTCGTAAAATGATCAGCCTATATGGCCTGCAAGTTCGCGATGAGGAAAACCCCGACGGGGATATCGACATTGAATACAGCGGGCTGCGCCCTGGCGAAAAACTTTATGAAGAGCTACTGATAGGTAACAACTCAAGCAGCACAAGTCACTCTCAGATATTCAAAGCGGATGAAGCTTCACTCAGCTGGCCTGAAGTCAAGCAACAACTCGAATCAATAAGAGCAGCTTTTCACCATAATAATTATCAAAAGGTGAGAGACATACTGCTGAGCATTGAACAACTAGGCTATCAACCCAGTGACGATATCAGCGACTGGTATCACAGTAATACTGAAACAAATGATCAGGCCGAAGTTAATGCGAAGCGAGTTTCATAACCTCGGTGAGAGCTGCACACGTATTAGCGATATCCACTGATGACAATGTGGGGTGTACCAAAAACATTAAGCTTGTTTCGCCAAGCTCTTTGGCCACAGGTAAGCTCTCAGCGGGTCTATACCCTGTGTTATCAAACGCTTTTTCTAAATAGACTTCTGAACAAGAACCTGAAAAACAGGGGATGCCGCGCGTATTTATCTCGGCCATAATGCGGTCACGGTGCCAACCATCTTTTAGCAACTCAGGCTCAACAAATACATAACATTTATAAGCCGCATGTGTAATGTCTGCGGGGAGCTCTGGTACCCGTAGGCCCCTGCACTCTTTAGCTGTTTGCCATATTTTACTAGCATTGGTCTGGCGAGCTAAGGACCAATCAGGCATACGCTGTAATTGAATACGGCCAATGGCCGCCTGCATTTCTGTCATGCGCCAGTTGGTACCGAATGAATCGTGCAACCAACGAAACCCCGGGGGGTGCTCTTTGTTGTAAACAGAATCCCAGGACTTACCATGGTCTTTATAGCTCCACATTTTCTCCCATAAAGCTTTGTCATTAGTGGTCACCATGCCACCCTCGCCACCCGTGGTCATAATTTTGTCCTGGCAGAAAGACCAGCAGCCGATATCACCAATGGAGCCCACTGATTTTCCTTTGTATAAAGCACCATGGGCCTGAGCACAATCTTCTACAACCAGCAGAGAAAACTCATCGGCGAGTGCCATCATCTCATCCATATCGCAGGGCCAGCCCGCTAAATGCACACATACTATAGCTTTAGTGGCATCGCTAATTTTATCTCGAACAGACGACCCAGAAATATTCTGGGAAACCGAGGACACATCAGCGAAAACAGGCACTGCACCGCTCGTTATAATTGATGACACAGACGCTAAAAAAGTACGAGAAGTAACGATAACCTCGTCGCCATTACCTATTCCGAGCGCCTTAAAAGCCAAGTCTAAAGCGACCGTCCCATTCGATACAGCAACAGCATATTCACAGCCGGACCAGGTAGCGAACTCCTTTTCAAACTCTCGACCCTCAGTACCGGTCCAATAATTCACTTTATTAGAAAGCAATACCTGAGAAACTGCTTCTGACTCTTCTTGAGTAAAGGATGGCCAGGGTGAAAATTCTTTATCTGACAAGAGTTGTGCCTCTATTTTGCAGGTATACCCTTAACAAGTAAGTTAGGGGCAATATTGTTAACAACAACAGCACCAGCACCAACGACGACTGAGCTACCAATTTCAACGCAGTGCTTAACAGCCGAACCAATGCCAAGCCAGCTTAAATCACCAATTGAAACCCCTCCGGCAACATGCACACCAGGGCTAATATGAACACCTTCACCTACCATACAATCATGATCAACTGAACATCCGGTATTAATGATTGAAGCCATACCAATAGAAGTAAAAGGGTTGATAACAGCTCCCGCCATAACGACAGACCCAGAGTGAACATTAGCGTATTTACTAATTATCGAGCCTGGATGCAACAAAGTAGCCAGCTTTAAACTTTTTGAGCAAAGATATCGAGACTTCTTCAAGCGTACTGAATTATCACCGATTGCTACTATTGCAGTAGAGTAACGATCAACTTGAGAAACCAGGTCTTCTGTCGTTCCTAATACCTTCCATTCCCCCACAGATAAAACTGTAGGAAAAGCATCATCAAAAAAAACCACCTCCTGCCACCCAACCAATTCAGCAATTTCGGCAACAACCTTACCGTGACCACTGGCACCTACAATTGCCAATGTCTTCACTCTTCACAGCCCGTAAATTTCGACATTGTCACTTCTCCTTGCCCCGAAATACCATCACGAACAAGTACTTTTTTTACAGTCAGTAGCAGTATCTTTAAATCGAGAAAAAAAGATTGGTTGTCGACATACCACACATCTAACTTAAATTTTTCTTCCCAAGTGATCGCGTTGCGCCCGTTAACCTGCGCCCAACCGGTAATGCCGGGGCGAACTTCGTGCCGTCGAGCCTGCTCTTCACTATAGAGTGGTAAATATTCCATCAACAATGGTCTGGGCCCAACTAAGCTCATATCCCCTTTTAATACACACCACAAGCCGGGCAGCTCGTCCAAACTTGTAGAACGTAAGAAAGAACCAAATTTAGTCAAACGTTGAGCATCTGACAATGGCTTACCATCAAGCCCAACAGCATCGGTCATTGTCCTAAATTTGATCATTTTAAATGGCTTCCCATTCAACCCAGGACGGGTCTGTTGAAAGAAAACAGGTGAGCCTAAACGAATTCTGACCACTACAAGAAGAAGAATAGTTAATGGTAGTAGCAATAACAAAGCAACTAGAGCAACAGAGAAATCAAAAATAGCCTTCATTCGTCAATACCCATTGTTTTCAACATGACTGAATTGACTTTATGGACATCATATTTCATCTCAGCGATTTCACGGGACTTGTTTCCCATTACTTTTATCAAAGATGGCGTTTCAATAAAGCTTTCCATTGCAGTCACTAGTTCATCGACCGATTTTATAGGAACTAAATAACCATTTTCGCCCTCAACAACCGTTTCACGACAACCCGGTGCGTCAGTTGTGATAATCGGTCGACCCATTGCCATAGCCTCAAGTACCGTTCTTGGCGTCCCCTCACGGTATGACGGCAGTACGAAGACGCTACTATCAGCAACAATAGGACGAATATCACTCACCTTGCCTAGGTATTGAATAGTGCCACTCTCAATCCAACTGTCCAATTCTTGCTGACTTACAGCATCAGGATTAGTATCAATCCAACCGACCAGCTTAAATGATAAATTAGGATAGCGGGTCTTTAGTACTCTAGCAGCCTCCACGTACTCTCTTACACCTTTGTCGCCTAAGATACGAGCAATTAACAGAAAGCTCACACATTCTGGCAAAGTCGTTTGTTGGTAATGAGAAATATCTACCCCAGAACCATTTACCACAGTCACACCGGCGTTAGCGCACACCAAACCAAGACGTTGAAAAAGGGCTTGATCATCAGGATTTTGGAAAATCACACCTTGAGAAAACCTCAGTGCAAACCTGTACAGTTTTAACAGCAGTTTACGTAGCAAAGTGCGCAATCCAATCGACTGTTTCTGGCCAGAAAAGGCATACCCTAAGCCAGTAATTAGTGCAAAGCGTTGAGGCACTTTAGCCGCAGCTGCCGCTAAAGTGCCATAAATTACAGGCTTAATTGTATAACACAGTACATATTTAGGCTTTATTTTCCTCATTAGCTTCAATAAAGCAAAGAACGTCGCAAGATCAAAAATTGGGTTAAGACCATTACGCTGCATGGGCACAGAGTGAACCACTACACCTTTCTTTTTCAGACCAGAAGCAATCAGACTATCGAAAACCAAGTTCGGTGCAACCACATGAACCGTTAAGCCTTTCTTTATCAAAGCATCAATTAAGGCGCCGCGAAAATGAAGTAGTGAGTCTGGGTAGCTGGCAACAAGTAGAAAATTCAATGTTCTTACCCTATGAGCAGCATAAGGAGCCACTAGCAATAGAAAGTAAAGTGAGTAACTTTAAAGTCCAGTCACGCGAACAAAGGAACAAAGGAACAACAAACATAGGTCCAAGCATCCATTTTTGGCGAATTCAAATACATAGCTAAGGAATAATTGCAGTTAATGATGCCGGGATCTCATAGAAGATACAGTCATTCAAAAAAACCGCATGCTATCAAAAAATTTATTTACGACGTTTTGCAATTGTAAACCGAGTAGCACGCAAGTAAAACAGGAAATTCCTACTGCCAAAAGAAACCCACAAGTAAAATACCATTTACATCAAACAGTAACAGCAAAGAAAAACAAAAGAACAACAGAAAAAGCGGAGCCAATAGAACAATAATAAGCCCTCATCCACATCTGTGATATGTTCATATCGCGCCTAAATATACAAGATACACCCTACTGAAAAGTATGCCAAAGAAGGACCAGAAGAACAGAAATCTTGCACAGCAAATCCTGAAAATAAAGGCAACAGGCATAGCCATGTCGACGTAAAAGTTTTGATTCAATACAAGTTTTAAAACCCTGCACATTTATAACTAGCCAAATTCAATTTTTACTTACAAGATACGCGCTTACACGTACCATATACCTTACAAACAGCTTAATTACTGCCCCCAGTAGACAACATCCAGGAAAGATATAAATATGCAGCTAAAAACAATTAGGGTCTCTGATTACGATCGGCACTCCGCACAGCTATCATTAAGAAAACAAACCAATATAGAGGATATGTAAATTTCAGTTTTGTCAACATTATCAAACCAAAAACGAATAAAGCCATAAAGTTTTTAGATTTCAAAAGTGACACAGCACCCATTAACAGAATCAACACTAGGCCGAACAGCCCGTAGTAAAAAAGCAGATAAAACCACAAACCAAGATCATTTATAACAAATTCAGCAGGTAATTCTGAAACACCTATACCAAAGACACTAGCCTTATCGTAATAAAACTCTAGCATTTGAGTCCGAAAGCTTAAACCGCTACCCTCTGAATCAAAACGCTCAACGAGTGCAACTTGAACCCCTGCATAGACCGCCAAAATAGTTGCCAAGAAAACAAGAAAGATGACACCTAAACGCCGCGCATTGCCAAGGAATAAAAAAGCATAAGCTAAAAGCAAGACGGAAAGCACTATACCAAAAGCAGACATTGTTATCACGATTGAAATCAATGATAACAGAACAACAAAATCAAGCTTTCGTATCAGGTAACAATATGTCGAGACTAAAGAGAACACGACAACACTATATGTACCAGGCTCATTAAACAAACCTGTAAATCTTGGAACAACATCTCCCGATAGAACTAGCGCCTTACTAGAGACCGCCCGGGACTCTTCTCCCCCAAGCAAACCCAGAAGATCAAGATAATCGCCGATTAGAACCCAGTAGACAAGTTGAGCAAATACAGCAAGAGAGTGTATTAAAATAACTAGCGCAACAGATCTACACAGGATTGCGAAATCAGAGTTAATAACTTGTTGCCACAGAGGCAAAAGAAACACCATCGCAGAAGTGGATAGATAAACTTTGACGTCAGCCACATCAACACCGTGAAAAAATACCCGACCGACATAATGTATTGAGAGCAATGTTACAACAAAGAGAGAAAAAAGGAGGAAAAACTTATCGACTTTAAACCTAATCAAACCCCAAAAAGCTAGGAGAGCAGCCCCTATGTAGCAGAGGATTGATGCTCCCATGAAATAAAAGCTCTGCAACGTCATTAGAAATATCAAAAAAGAAGCAGAACACAATTTTAAATTAAACAATGATTTCTCATGTACTAATAAAAACATGTAAAAAAGCCTATTTAAAACACAGCTCTACCATCGAAGAATTTTAGATTATGAAAAAAAATAGATGGCGAAAAAGGACAGCATCATTATTACAAAGAGACATGAACCTCTGCTTAATCAACTGACAGACAAGCGTTATAGATGTTAATATGTTTTTGTGCTGCTTCTTGTATAGAAAAAAAATCTGCGTTCTCTAATGCATTAGTAGTAAAGTTATTATAAAGCACAGGATCAGAAACAATTTCATCTATAGCAGCAGCTAATCCAACTGCGTCTCCAGATGCGACAACTTTACCGTTGCCACACTGTCCTACAACCTCCGAACAACCTCCGACATCCGTTACCACACACGGCAAACCGGACATTGCTGCCTCAATCAAGCTTATAGGCAGCCCTTCCCACTCCGAGCTCATCAAAAAAAGGTGAGAATCAGCAAGTAATAGTGGCACATCACCTCTATTGCCTAAGAGATAAAAAATGCCTTCCAACCTATGGAGTTTAATATACTTTTCTAATGCAAGCATTTCAGCTTCAGGCCCTTCTCCAACAATCTTAACGACACAATGGTCTCTAATTTTTTCTGGGAGTAACGCAATCGAATCGACCAAAAGCTTATAGTTCTTTTGAGGAGATATGCTGCCCACAGAAATGATGTTTAATACATCTTTTGGGTATTCACGCAGCTTTGCCGAAGGAGCAATTCTTGTCTTATCGACACCATTTACGACAACATCAACATTTCTTTTCATATAATCTGCAAGGCGCTTGCCACAAATTCCAGAAATACCAATATACGAGTTAACAATACTGTTTGAAATATAACGCCACCACGATCCAACCCCAAGAGTTATATTATGATGCGTGTAAATAACTGGAATATTCAAAAAAGCACCAAATACAACACCATACTTAAGATGAGTGTGATAAAGCTCAATATTATTACTTTTGACAAAACTCCTGAGACGAATAGCACCGAAAAGAAAATTTCTTCTCGCCTTACTGCCTATAAAGAAATATTCAACACCATATTCATCTAACTGGCGTAAAAAATCAATTTCGTAACTTTCACTTCGACCGACATCAGCTGCATGGCTTAAAAACCCAACGAACACTTCATGCCCATAACTTACAAACTGCTTAACTAAATCTTTTACATAAACTTCTGCACCGCCTGCGGCTGGCGAAGAGATGAACTGCAATATTTTCATTTTAATGAAATACCATTATATCCAAATAAATTAATATCTTTTTTATATTTAAGTCTTACCACCTCTATCATATCGGGATGAGTATAAGCCTTCTCAAAGCCTGTTTCTTGACTTGTAGAGTTAACCCGCATAATATCTAACCTTCTCGCAATTTTACTTTCTACAAATTGAATATCTTTCTCAAGACTTTCAGTTTTACCGACATAATCAACCATTATATTTGATTCCTGGTCACACAAAAAACACCATTGCGGTTGAAAAATATAATCCTCCTTTTCAATATCTTTCTTGTAAAACCATTCAAAAACAAAACGCTCAAAAGACTCAAATTCGGGAATTTTATATTTCTCAGGGCTTGAAACCCCCATAGACTCAGTTCCTCCAGCCTTCGCGAATTTATATGCAGAAAACAACCTATCCCAAGGGTTTCTTACAAAAGAAAACGTAAAACAATCGAAATACAAATTCGGGAATTTCTTTTCAATTTCAGCCGCCCTATAGTGACCAAGTGTTCGCCCATAAATGGCTTTATTTATACTCGTACCTGCGGCTTTTGGCACATGAATAAAGATACACTTCGACTTATTCCAATGCGGGTAGCGCCGATATAAATTCAATTTATGCCTAATTTTACCAACGGTATTTATCAACGTGTCACCCTCTTATCAGGCATCAACAATCCAAACACTCCTGCTTTAATCTTTTTCTTCTGCCATAAGATTTTAGCCATATAAAGGTTCCATATTACGAGAGTAAAACTTGTAGCAATAGCAGCGCCATTAACACCCATAGACGGTATCAAGTAATAATTAAGGCTAAAATTTGCTAATAAAGACACGCCTAATCCTTTAGCTGCCAACATTTCATAACCAGCCATATTTAATAGTACCCCTACCGATCCTATCCAGGCATTTACGACCTGCCCTACCATTAAAATCAACAAAGGGGCATATGAATTTAAATAGGCCTTACCAAAAACCACATCGACAAAATGCTCTCCTAGCGCGATAAAAAAAATTACCACAGGGATACTAATGACAAGTATTATCTTTGTTGCTCCATCCACTAGCTGTTGCACAATATTCAGTTCATTAGCCATGAAGTGCTGTGCAAATTTTGAAGTCAAAACATAGTTTATAATTAGCAACGGAAATCCAATTAAAATTACAATTTGAGCTGCTACTTGATACAGACCAACATCAGCATGGGTCATCATGGAACCTAACATCAATACGTCTAGCTGACTATTCAACATTTGAATAACAGCAATCAACGTAAACGGCAACATCTGCTTTATCCACTTATGATTTTGATAGTCTATTTTTGCTTTCTGAATTCTAACTGGGGTGTTTTTCTTTAAGAAGTAAAACCCCGCTATCAACGCTGCAAGACTTGATGCAGCATACATAGCCATGGCCACTACCGGTGTCAATTTAGACATATAAAAACCAACCACCAATAAAGCCAAAAACATTCCAGGCCGGATAATGTCATCGGCTAATTGAGCTAGAATTGGTTGATTGAAACCGCGTAATACAGACGTTCTCACCACAGATAATGATAAAATTGGTATCACAAACAATGAAAAATAATGCGTAGACTTTACTACTGGATCAGTAATATTGACGATATAAGCGATTAATATTACTGATAAAAAAACACTTCCAATAACCACCAGCTGATTGGCACGTTTTTTAATACCATTTATATAGCACCATTCTTCTTTTAACTGATATTGAGCGACAGCACGTAAGAGCAATGTTGAGAGGCCACCAGATATCGCCAGACTTGTTAATATAACAATCGTATATGCATAAGTATAAATTCCATAGCTCTCTGGTCCCATAGATCTGGAAAGAAAAACGCCTGTCAGGAAAACAAGCCCCACACTGAGTACTTTAATGGCACCCGAACCCATCAATACCTTATTTAGAATCAAGTTTTTTTCTCGAGTTTTTAAGATACATTATGTTAGTGCCAACTTAATACAAGCTCAAAACCTGTATTTTTTTGCAGAGTGCTTCATAACTAAACAGCTTAAGAGCCTTATCGGTGTCACCATGTAAATATATGCCATGGCTTGTCTCAGCACCAAAAACTGCTCGGTCTTTTCTTCTTCCACCCAATGAATTCAGAAATCTCTGTAAATTGATAATATCAGCCTTTACTAACACAAAGTGGCCGCTCTGCTTCGGACGTACACTTTAAATATCATTGACAAAATTTTCCTGATGTACTCTTGCAAAATTATCTAACCCCAAAATATTTGGTTTAGCTGCAAAAATGTTCCAAGTAAGGCGAATTAATAAACATTGTACTCTTGTAATTAGCTATTTTATGGATCTTGGAACAAAGTATCTTTCGGTTTTTTTTCGCGTTCGTAAACCTCGTTAAAATCTTTACTTAGAGAAGCTTCAGTTTCCCCCTCTTTTAAACTTTCGTTATACAGTTGTAGTCGCATAGACGAAATTGTTTCCTAATTCTCACCACCAGAGTTACGTTTTCCCGTTGTTATACTCATACTGATAAACATATTTCCCATAACCGTAACGCCCGGTATTGCGCTCAACGTCATTAAACACAATACCCTTAATATCAATGCCTGCTTGTTGCAACTGTTTCGTCGCCTGCTCTAATTCACGCATAGGGTGGAAATTTGCTTTCACCACTAGCAGGGTAGTCGCTGCATTTCTGCCTATTATTGCAGCATCGGTAACGGCTAGAATGGGTGGACTGTCGATAATCACCTGGTCATATTGCCTCGACAGCACATCGAGTTGTTGTTTAAAGGCCTCATGCAGTAATAGTTCGGCTGGGTTTGGTGGTAGCTTCCCGGTGGGCATAAAATCCAGACCATCTACACCTGTGGGATGAATATAACCTGAAGCATCCTTTGCATTTTCCGTAATTAGCTCAGAGAGTCCCTTGTCACGCCCATCACGGGTATATTTGTGCAAGATACCACGGCGTAAGTCTCCATCAATGAGCAAGACTTTTATTCCCGAGCCAGCCATAGTTGCCGCCAGGTTTATAGCGGTGAATGATTTGCCTATACTGGGGCTAGCGCCCGCTATCATAATAATATTATTACTGGCCTGTTTGAGTGAGAAGTAAAGGCTGGTGTTGAGACTGCGAAAACTTTCTATTGCTAATTCCTGTGCATGTAATTGCGCAAGCACACCAATGGGCTCACCGGTTTTTTTACTGGCTTTATTCATTTTGGCTTGTCGTTTGCTGTGCATAATTGAGGCGTACACAGGTAAACCTAGCCGCTGTTCAAGCTGGTCTGGATCGTTCACACCCCCGCGCATCGCGTTAAGCAAAAACACCAGGGCAATACCAAAAAATAATGAAACCACTAAGGCCAACACCATTATCAGCGCTTTCTTCGGTTTTATGGGCTCTTCGGGTACCAGAGCATGATCAATAATACGCACATTACCCACGGTGCCCGCCTTCACGACACGTAGTTCCTGGGCGATATTGAGCAGCTTTGTATACAGCATGGTGTTAACTTCTACGTCGCGGGCCAGACGTAAAATATCCCGCTGGGTTGCAGGGAGCCGATCAGCGTGAGACTCTAACTCACTACTGTGATCACTTAAGAGATTGATTTTGTCATCGAGTGCTTTAATGACCGGATGGGCGGGTTTAAACCGATTGCGCAGTTCATCTCTTTCCTGTTGCAGTTCTAGTAGCGATTGCTCGACATTGACTAGTCCCGCTAATACTGACTGGGTCTCTGTCGCCAGATCAACCGAGCCGTGTTGTGTGCGATAGAGGTTGTAGGCATTTTCAGCCGCATCTACGCGCTCTTTAAGGGGAGGCAGTTGTTTTTCAAGAAAGCTTAAAGAGAGTTCAGCTTCCGCAGAACTGCGGGCCACATTCTGCTCCACATACACATCGGCAATCTTATTGAGCAGTGCCGTGATCTGTATTTTATCTGGCCCAGTAAGGGTTATGCCTAACATCCCTGAATTTTTGCCCCTCTCACTCACACCCAGATTATCCAGCACGCGTTTTATAGCATCCATTGGGGAAAGGCGTAATAATTCAAACTGACTGCCAGGGCGTGCCTTTAACCTGGCAACAAACAATGTAAGCCCGTCTTTTTCAACAAGCTTGCCTACTTCACCTTTAAGCAGTAATTTTTTATCTTCATCCAATAAGGTGTAACTCCCCTCCTGGCCAGCAAGCAGCCGCAGAGGTACGCCCAACAAATCTTCTGGTACGTCGAAAAAATCAACGGCAATGTCTTCGCCACCCCAGGCGAATTGGGGTTGAGCAAACCAGGGCTTGGCAACGCCTTCATGTGTAGAGGAATAACGGCGTGCAATGGCACGACCCAATAAGGGGAAATAACGGGGCTCAGCCACAATATTCAGCGAGAGTTGTTCCACCGCTTTTCTAATCACCAATCGTGAGCGCAACAACTGCATCTCGCCTTCGAACGCCGCGTCGCCTTCTAACAAACCAGCTACATCTTCAAGGCCTGCTAAGGCACTAGCTTGTTGGTCTTCAACTTGAATCAGGGCATTGGCTTGATAAATAGGCGTCGCAATAAGTACATAACTGAGACCGATTAAAACACCGAGTATCGTTACCGCTGCTATCAACCATTTATAGGCCAATAGCATGCCCAGGTATTCGCCAAGATCGACTTCATCATCGTAGCGCGTAGCGTTTGGGAGGTTGTTAGTCATACGCCTTTGTGGATTATTTTGTGATGGGCCTTGAGCTGTCGAATCGTTCATTGAAGTCCTTTATACAAGCTCTAAATGTGCTCTATAGCACCTATTCTTAAGGGGCTAAATTTACTTCGACAGATAGGGTGTACGCCGATGTCTAATCACCTATGCCTAATCAACGACTGCCTGACACACCTCACACAAGTAGCTGGTTAGTTACCACCGCCATTGAAGAGAGGGAAGTTGGTTCTTGAGGCATTTTGAAGTGTAGTGACAGTCTGTGACACGTTCGTGATGACTCGGTTCCAACGCACAATATCGGCAGCATCAACATAAATAACATCACGCGGTAACAATGCAAAGCGGTCGGCCAGAAGCAAGGCGTCGGGACTGCGCGCATCGAGGTGATAAATTTCTGCGCTTTCGATACCACCCCGTACAACGAAGATTTGCCCAGGATTTGAGGTCAGCTCGTCAACACCGCCGGCGTCACTCAAGGCTTCAGCCAGACTCTTACGGTGTTTATTCATTAAATAAGAACCGGGGGTATTCACTTCGCCTAGCACAAAGACTTTATTGAGCTGCCTGTCCCAAACATTAACTACATCACCCGGTTCGAGTAGTACGTTCTGGCTGCTGTCGCCATTTTCATACAGTGCCAACAGGTCAACACGGTAGGTTTGCCCGTTGCGTGTCAACGTGATATTGCGGCGGTCAGCCTCAGGGGCAAAGCCTCCAGAGCGGTTAATCATTTCGAGCATGGTGGGTGGTAAATCGTTGATATGTTTTATACCGGGCTCTTTGACTTCACCCACGATATAAACACGCTGGCTTTTAAAATCGGCCATGCGCACATCAAGTTTTACATCTTCAATGTATTTACCCAGTCTTTCTGTGAGAAGCTCGCGAGCTTCCGCTAGCGTTTTACCCGCAAGATGAAGAACACCCACATAGGGGTAATAGATGGTGCCATCATTCGCAATCATGGTGCCAGCTTGTATTGCGCTACGCTCGCCACCGGCAGGGATAGTGAGTTCGGGGTGATCCCACACGGTAATAGAAATAATGTCGGCAGGACCTAAGCGATAGGTGTACTTATCGATCAACTCCTGATTGCTTGTATCAGCCTGGCGAACCGCTGCGGCCTGTTGTTGCCGCATCGCGATTGACTGAATCAACTCGGCATCAATGCTTTTAACGCTGACATTTTCAGGTGGGGTTTGATCGCCTGACTTACCCGGCATACGCACGCTTGACTGCTCTCGCATCGCGTAAGTTTGCATGCCCGGCGCCACAGCGCAGCCAGTAAAACCCGTGAGTAATAATAATGAAAACACCAAGCAGGCACTTGCATTTGTTGTTATATGTGCTGCTAAACCTTTCAACTTCATCTCTGACATTCCAGTATTACCGTCCATAGCGACCTGTCATTTTGAGCAGTGATGATAGAGCGTTTAAAAATGCATTCAAGTCTTTTTTAAGCCTAACACTCAATTCCTCAATCGAGGCTCATTTGTATTCCACTATCAACAAAAAGTTCCTTTAGGAGCCCCCGTATACGCAAATAAATAACCTCCATTCAGCAATGTCACTTCACTGTGACTTAACCAAACCTTTTGCTCAGAATCTTTTACGCCGAGCTTTTGCCGGAAGCTGCTACCTGCCCGGAGGTAAGCGGCAGAGAAGACAGCCCGCATCGCCGGCTATTCAACCGCAGCGACGGACGTATTCAAAACTACCGCTGTCGTAAACAGCACAAGCTGAGGCCACCATCTTGTTATAATTTTATTCAACGACTGGAGTCTCCACATGATGCTTTCAAAAATACTCATCTGTTGCGTAGGAAATATTTGCCGCAGCCCTATGGCAGAAGCCTTATTTCGACAGCGAGCCAGCACCCAACTAGCCGCGCCCATTGAAGTTCGCTCAGCAGGCACCCAGGCGCTTATCGGTCATACGCCTGATAAGCTGGCGATACAGCTGATGGCAGAGAAAAAGCTGGATATTAGTGAGTACGTCGGTACGAAGCTAAACGATGAACTTGTGCGCTGGGCCGATATCATTTTGGTTATGGAAGTCAGTCAGAAGCAGCATATAGAACAGCGACACCCGACAACGCGGGGAAAAGTCTTTCGCTTACTGGAGGATGAACGACTCGAAATACCCGATCCCTACCGGCAGGATATGACTGCCTTCAAAAAAGCTTACGACTTAATTGAACGGGGTGTAGACCAATGGGTCACTAAACTTGCCTGAGGTGCCTTTGGAGAAAGCGTGTACTCAGTTCTGGCGGGCTAAAGTTTTTAGCTCGCCAGAACTGAGCAGGCTTAATCAGTGGCTCCCTAAGCTCCACAAGGGTGATTAAATGGCCAACCTCGCAGGGAAAGAAAGCCTCAGAAACTCTTTGTATTTGAGGTTCAACCCTGCTTGGCTTTATAGCGGCGCAGACCAAGACCAAACAAGCCCAAACCCAACAAGGCCAACGATGTAGGCTCAGGAACGCCTTTAACAGTCATATCGATATCAAAAAAGCCACCAATCACCCCATCCGGTAGCCCTTCGAGAGTACCATCCAGGCCAGCAAGCAAGGTACCAATCGTCGCCGCAGGGTTCACAAAACCCTTCTCCTCGATGTCAATGGTAATATCATCACCGAGAATACTGTAGCTAATTTCTAAAAAGTTAGGCACACCGGGTAAGGGCGCGGTAAACCCGCCTGAGGTATTGGTATAGGTCTCGCTATCAAAATCGAAACTAAAGTTAGAGCCTGTAAAACCCAGAAAGGAGAAAGGCCCCTGAAAAATCGGCGTATCGTTGAACACTAGCGGTAAAGCAGGAAGTGGCGGCGTACCGAAAGGCGGTGAAGGATAAGGGGCACCGTTGACCTGCCTTAAATCCAGACTGCCATCAGCCGTCCAGCTTAGAGAGGTTCCAACCGGCGGGATTTGGAATGTCGCCGAACCTGATACGTCGCTCATTGTCAACGTGTAAGTGTTAGGATTTCCATCCCCAAAAATGCCAAGATCTGACATGACAAAGCCGCCCGTTATATCGACGTCACTTAAATAGTTTGCCTGGGCGCTAGCAGCTGTAACAGCCAGAGCTCCTACTAATAGCTTCAACTTATTTTTCATTTTTCTATGACTCCCTTTACAGATTTACACTCAGTTGCTAAAAGGAAGCAAAAAATACACCAACAAAATAATCGCTTTTATATCAATCAATTACAAAAAAGCGCTGATTTTTTATAGGAGAACTGTAAAAAAAGCTGACGCTTTTCAAGACTTTTACACTTTATTACCAAGTGCGAGCTATCACTGTCCGGTGCTACTCATGTCAGTATTATGTAGCGGGCTAACTTCTAGAAACCCTCGTCCCTTATGTGAGCCGGTGATGGCGACAGTTCCTTCCCAATAGAGATTATAAGTCGTGCTACGCGCATCAAATTCACTATCGTTACGGTTAGTGGCAAGGGTTATTTTCACCTTCTGCTGAGGTATTTCGATGCTCCACGACAATGGATATTTCACCCCGCTCACGGGGCTTTGCCAATAACGTAAAGGCGTCGAGGTAATATCATCAGGCCCCAACAATAGGGTCACGTTATCTTTCGTATAGGTACCCGATACCAGAAAAGGCTGGCCCTCACTTGAATGAAGCCGGTAGAGCATAATGTCGGCTCCATCCTCCAACTGTAATGCAAACCATTCCCACCCGAGGCGCGTAGTACGAAAATCACCCCATTGATGGTCGAACCAGGCACTGCCACTAACCGATTGTTCATCACCATTAAGGCCGGCATAGCCTTCAATGGCCATACGGGGCCTGCTGTAATAGTAGCTGGTACCCGCCGAACCGAAATCCAGCAAGCCGGTGCCGCCCTGAAAAACCGGGGCCGTTTGGCTCGTCAGGTCGAGATTAAAAGAAAAATCTTCTGTTTTACCCTGTACTCTGTCGACCCCATCAGAGCCTTTCATCAACCAGTCGCCTAGGTTGAAGTTGAAGCCCTGTTCAGCATCCATCGATAAATTACCCCCGGTACGCGACTGATAGCTGTAACGCTGTCCGCTTTCATGATCAATAAAAGAAGCGTGTATAACGGTGTGTAGAGCAAAGGCGTTAAGCAAGAAGACAGTATAGTGAAAACTGTATTTGCGGCCATCTTCTCCCTCTAAGTGGCCGTTGTAGTACCACCATTCCGTATAGTAATCGTGTGTAGCATCATCAGCGGGCAGGTGCACCAAGACCTTATTGTCTTTTTTCAACTCATACCAATCGTCAGCAGACTCATTTGCCGGCAACATGCCTTTTGTTCTCAGTAAGATAAACAGGCTAGCGAGCAAAATGAAACCCGCTAAGGCTAAGAAGGAATAATTGCGCCGCCGTTGGGCGCGTCTGGATTTACGCTTTACACGAACTCGTTTGGATCTACTCATAACATCACAAGATAAAGGAAAGAGGGTTAAGATAAACCTGAATAATAGTTATTTTACTAAGACGAACGGATACGGCACGGGAATATACCCCATCTTGCCGAATAAAAAAGAACGAAGCACTCAATTACGATTTCCGTTTCACGCTAAGGAGCTTCTGCTGAAGCCCTGGTAGCGAAGAGTGGGAACTAAAGGTTTTAGATTCATTAACAGAGGTGCTTTTGGCGCGGCAAAAAATGTCCGCAGGAAGCAAAGCTTCTAAAGAAAACAAACGGTTACGGCGCTGACCGAAGGCGCTAGTGGTGTTAGTCGTCTGAGCCGAGTTGATAACGGGGCCGAAGGCTCCCTACCCAAGGTCGTTACAGCAGATCGATATCAAGATGGGAGGCCAGCTCAGCCTGGTCGAGACAGTGGGGAAGATTACCCAGCAGCGGACACGCCAAACGGTGCTCAAGATCCGCTACCATTTCATCGTGACATTCGTCGCTACCAGTGGCTTGATTCGCCACCCAGGCGGCCAGCTGCAAACCATCGGCGCGAATGGCCTCAGCACTGAGAAGAGCATGATTTAAGCAACCCAGTTTAATGTCGACCACCAAAATAACGGGCACTTTAAGGCGTTTCGCCATATCGGCAAAAGTTTCGCTGTTGTTCAGCGGTACACGCCAGCCACCAGCACCTTCGATAACGGTAAAATCGGCCTTTAAATCAAGAATCGATTGACAGTGCGAGGCGAGATCTTTGGCATCGAGCTGTAAATTATCTCGGGCCGCCGCAAAATGCGGAGCAATTGCCGGTTGCAGGGCAAAAGGATTGATTTGTTCATAGCTCAGCGCCGTTGTGGAAGCCTGCTGTAGCAACAAGGCATCGTCATTGCGCAAGCCATCAGCACCTGCCTCACACCCCGCCGCAACCGGTTTGGCAGCAGCGGTGCTTAAGCCCCGCTTCTCAGCCGCTTGTAACAAAGCCACGGCAACAGACGTTTTACCCACCCCGGTATCAGTGCCGGTGATAAAATATGCGCCGTTCACTCAGTGTCACTACCCAGCGTTTTCAAAGCCACCGCCAGGGTATCGAGCAGGGCATCGAGCTGTGCCACTTCGTGCTCGGCGGTCAAGGTAATGCGTAAACGGGCACTGCCAACAGGCACAGTCGGAGGACGAATAGCGCCAGTCCAAAAACCAGCCTTCAGTAGATACTCGCCCATTGTTACCACATTTTTATCGTCGCCAATGAGCACTGGCTGGATGGGTGTGGATGATGCCATGACAGGAATGCCCCGCTCAGCGGCACCTTGTTGAAAATGCGCAATGAGCCCTTGTAGTTTTTCTCGTCGCCAACTTTCACGGTCAATTAATGTCAGCGCAACGCGGCTTGCAGCGGCAACTGCCGGGGGCAGAGCAGTGGTGTAAATATAGGTGCGAGCAAATTGAATCAGGCTTTCAATTAATACTTCGCTACCGGCAACGAAGGCGCCGAAAGTGCCGAAGGATTTACCCAGAGTGCCGACCAAAATCGGCAGACGATTGATGTCCATCGCAAAGTGTTCACAAATCCCCCGGCCACTTTCTCCCAGCACACCAAAGCCGTGCGCATCATCAACCAGTAACCAGGCATTGTTTTGATCGGCAATATCAGCCAGCGTTGGCAAATCAGCCAGGTCGCCGTCCATGCTAAAAACACCGTCAGTAGCCAGCAATTTGCGCTGTGCACTGTTGCCGGCCAGCAGCGCTTGTGCAGCGGTGCCCTTCCCATGGGCATAACGCTCGAACTGAGCGCGACAAAGAAAGCCCCCGTCGAGCAGCGAGGCATGATTGAGTTTGTCCTGCACGACTAGATCGCCCTGCCCCATCAAGGCACGAATCACTCCCACATTGGCCATATAGCCAGTGGAGAACAACAATGCGCGGGGGCGACCGGTAAATGCAGCCAGTTCTTCTTCAAGGGCCTGGTGCTCAGTGCCGTGGCCACTGACCAAATGTGAGGCCCCGCTGCCGACGCCATATTGGTTTGACGCCTGCTGGAAAGCGGCAATAAGTGCAGGGTGATTGGCCAGACCCAGATAATCGTTACTGCTAAAACCCAGACAGCGCCGACCATCGACTAAGACCTCGACGCCCTGGGGGCTTTGCAAGATTTTGCGTTGACGGTAACGGCTCTGGCGTTGGCGGGTGTCGAGCTCTAGCTGCAGTACAGCATCGGGACTCACCATAATGTTATCAATGCTGGACGGCTATCTGTAAAGATTGCTTCAGCACTAACTATGCACGGGCGGCATTATAAAAATGCTTGTCCATTGCTGCCTCGGTAATTTGCTCAGCCACTGCCGCCTCTTGCTCGTGAGCAACGCAGTGCTGTTCAGGCTGTATCCCCAACTTGTCAAACAGCTGCATATCTTTATTGGCAGAGGGGTTGGGTGTGGTGAGGAGTTTTTCACCGTAAAAAATTGAATTAGCACCCGCGAGGAAAGCCAGGGCCTGCATTTGTTCATTCATTTCTTCACGTCCGGCAGAGAGCCGCACATGAGATTTCGGCATTAAAATACGTGCCACAGCGATGGTGCGTAAAAAGTCGAAAGGTTCGAGGTCGGCCTCGTTTTCGAGCGGTGTGCCTTCCACTTTAACCAACATATTGATGGGTACAGATTCGGGCTGCTCCTCGAGATTGGCCAACTGTACCAACAGGCCAGCGCGATCTTTTAATTTCTCGCCCATGCCAACAATACCGCCACAGCACACTTTCATACCCGCAGAGCGTACATTGGCCAGGGTATCGAGCCTGTCTTGATAAGTGCGCGTGGTAATAATTTCGCCGTAGTGTTCGGGCGAAGTATCGAGATTGTGATTGTAGTAGTCGAGTCCGGCCTCAGCTAAATCACTGGCCTGCTCGTCACTCAACATGCCCAGGGTCATGCAGGTCTCAAGGCCAAGTGCCTTCACCTCTTTCACCATGTCGAGCACATAGGGCATGTCTTTTTTACTCGGCGAACGCCAGGCAGCGCCCATACAAAAACGGCTGGTGCCATTGGCTTTGGCCACTTTGGCCTCAGCAATAACCCGTTCAATCTCCAGCAGCTTTTCTTTTTCAAGTCCGGTGTTGTAGTGCCCACTTTGCGGGCAGTATTTACAGTCTTCGGGGCAAGTGCCGGTTTTGATCGACAGAAGTGTACTGACCTGCACCTGATTGGGGTCGAAGTGCTGGCGATGTACGGTTTGCGCTGTAAACATCAAATCGCTAAAAGGCTGATTAAACAAGCCTAGTACTTCCTCTTCACTCCAATCGTGACGCACGTCAACGGTCATAGATTCACCTTTGTAGCGGATTCAATGTATTTGTCTGATAAGCATTTAACAGGCAGCAATCATAAAGCCCGCAAACCTGCTGTCAACCCAATTAAGGCTTAGGGGTTAACAAGGCTTTCATGCGACTCACGTTAAATGTCGCTAGGAGCGGGACTGCAGGGGAATCAGTTGATCAGGATGCGCTATCACTTCACCGTAAAAAGTGCTTCTCTGTCGTGCCGGGCGGTCAATACCCTGTAACAATGCTGTCATGGTTGCGACCGTCATTTCCTGACCGTGGGCAGCCCCGGCAGCACGAGAAATACTCTCGTTCATTAAAGTACCGCCCATATCGTTAGCGCCCGCATTGAGACAGGCCACTACGCCCTGCTCGCCCATCTTCACCCATGAGACCTGAATATTATCGATCAGCGAGTGCAAGACCAGCCGTGATACGGCGTGCATTAAGACTGACTCGCGCATAGTCGGTCCCTGCCGCGACAAGCCCCGACGGTACATCGGCGCTTCCATGGGCACAAAAGGCAGAGGGACAAACTCGGTGATTCCGCCGGTCCGTTGCTGCAAGTCGCGCAGGTGCAGCAGGTGCCGCGCCCAGTGCACAGGCTGGTCGACATGGCCAAACATGATGGTCGAAGTGGTTTTTATACCCACTTTGTGGGCCGTCTCAATCACATTCAACCACTGTTGCGTATTGATTTTGTCGGGGCAAATAACAGCCCGCACTTCATCGTCTAGAATTTCAGCCGCCGTGCCCGGCAAGCTATTCAGTCCTGCTGCTTTGAGCCGACACAAATACTCTTCAATATTTAAACCCAGGGTCTCGGCACCCTGACTGACTTCCAGTGGAGAGAAGGCATGAATATGCAGATCGGGTAGCGCCTTGCGAATATCGCCACAAATTTCCAAATAGGTGTCGCCGGTATAGCTCGGATGAATGCCGCCCTGCAAGCACACTTCGGTCGCGCCTTTTTGCCAGGCCTCGGCGGCGCGCTGGGTCACCTCGGCGCTATCGAGCACATAGGCTTTTCCACGCAGGGCCTCGGTCGTTTTACCCTTCGAAAAGGCGCAAAACTTACAGGACAAGTAGCAGACATTGGTGTAATTAATATTGCGGTTAATCGCATAGGTGACTGTATCGCCAATCACTTCGCGTCGCAGGCCGTCGGCCGCCTCGCAAATGGTTTGATAATCACTACCTCGGGCCTGAAATAGCTGCACAATAGCTTTTTCATCCAGACGTTCACCCCGCACAGCGCGGGCAATGGTCGTCTGGGTAGCGGTCGACGATGATGTGATCGCCGGTGGCGCAAAAGACCAACCCTCCCGTTCGAGGTGAGCAGGCGGCGTTTGCACACTACCTGGCGTCCAGCGCTCGCGGCGAGCATAGCCGTCGCTGTCCATTGGTTTAATCAATGCGCTCGCCATCGCAGGAGTCTGCCAACGCTGAGAGTCGTGGGCAAAACCAGGGTAAACGGGTAAGCGCTCGACCAGTAATTTATTACTGGCCGCTGTTAAACGAGCGAGATTTTCCAGACCCGGCCAGGGCTTTTCAGGATTAACGAAGTCGGGTGTGACGGGCGACACCCCACCCCAGTCGTTGATGCCAGCGTCAATGAGTTGCGCCAGTACACCCTCATTCAAATTAGGCGGTGTTTGTAGATTCATCGCACCGCCAAAAACAATCCGCGCCACAGCGATAGTCCAGAGTAATTCGTCGAGGGGCGCATCGGGCACGTCGGCCATTAATGTGCCTTTTTTAGCACAAAAATTCTGAATGATTATTTCCTGAATATGGCCATATCGCTGGTGCAAATCGCGTAGCGCTAACAATGACTCAACACGTTCGAGCCTTGTTTCACCGATACCAATCAAAATACCACTGGTGTAGGGAATGTTTAATTGCCCGGCAAGCGCTAAGGTTTCAAGGCGGACTTCAGGTAATTTATCGGGCGAGCCGTAGTGCGGACCACCTTTTTCACAGAGTCGTTTGGAGACACTTTCCAGCATCATGCCCTGAGAAACAGAGACATCGCGGCTGGCGCGCAGTTCGGTCTCGTTCATCACTCCCGGATTGAGGTGGGGCAAGAGGCCGGTTTCTTCAAACACCCGTCTGGCCATGGCTAGCACATAGTCCATTGTCGAGGCATAGCCCAGCTCGGCGAGTGCTTTACGCGCCGTTTCATAACGTAATTCAGGCTTGTCACCGAGGGTAAACAAGGCTTCGTGGCAGCCTGCAGCCGCACCCTGACGGGCCACTTTGAGAACCTGCTCAGGCAGCATGTAGGGCTGCTCAATTTTTTTCGGTGTTTGCGCAAAGGTGCAATAGTGACAAACATTGCGACACAACTGGGTGAGCGGAATAAAAATTTTCCGCGAATAGGAGATCCGAGGGCCGTGGGCCTCATCGCGCAAGGCAGCGGCGCGGGTCATTAAAGCCGCGAGATCAGTTTCATCGGCCAGCGCCAAAGCCGCTGAGCGGCTTGGTATGAGCGCCTGTCCGGGTTTAACAATACTGTTCATCCAACCTGCCTGTTTGTTTGGTGTTGCGGATCCTTCTGTCGAAATGGAGTCCCTCGTAACTGCTCGGCCTTTGCACTTTTGTGTAATTCGTTAGCAAGACCACTATCGCGCAGGTAACGCAGGGTGGCACATTCTTTGTCAGTGGCCAACAGGGTCTGTATATCGTCCAGTGTATCTATATCCAGATTCAACCCAGCGGTGTTCACTATTATGGCCTCTAAACCCTGCTCTCGTGCATGGCCGCTATGGCGCAGACAACTATTTTTGCCAAAAGCCGGTGCAATAATATCCGGCGGAGAGACCAACAGAGCATTGGTTCCTCCATCGGAGCCCGCCGCCGCCAGGCTCACCCCAGGGCGAGTGTGTACTGCCAGCAAGGCTTGAATATCCGTTTTGGAGACAAGGGGGATGTCGGCAGGTAAGAGCAGCATGGTGCTAGCACCCCGAGTTAGCAGGTCTGCAGCAACAGCTCGGTAGGCATGGCACAAACCGGCTTCCGCTAATGTGTTGACAGCAGTAAAACCGGGCTTCGCGCCAGTTCTCCGGTTCACAATATTAGAGACTGTTTGATGAGAAGCTGTGAGGTAGGAGCCTGGATCGAAAGCACGCAACGGCATTGTTATACCTTGAGCGTACTGAGCGACCCACTGAGCGACGTCTGCATCACTACTGACGACAGTAATGCCCTCTACTTCCGGCGTTGCGACAACAGCGCGGAGTACATCCACGAACATCTGTTTCATGAGCTCACAGCGTTGTTGCGCCGTCAGCACAGTCGCCAGGCGCTTTTTCGCATCATTGAAACTCTTTAGGGGGACTACCACTTGCATATCATTTTCCGAGCAACTGCGCCTTAGTGCGTCTTATTCTATTCTATCTTTGCTACGGTGTTTATCACTAAACATCCAGTCCTACAAAATCCAGGGTTTCACGAGCCAGCTCAATTTTGTCTTCTATAGTTTGCATCAAGGTTTGTGCGACACCCACCCGGGGAATAATCTCACGAATGGCCTCAATCTCTACGGCATCACGGCGATCGAGAATAAAGCCGCTGGCAATATCTTGATAGTAATCAGCCACGGTAATTGAGTTCATTTTCAAACCGAGTTCGCCCATTATTTTTGCTGTTGGCCCCTTCACGGCCGCGCCACCGATAATAGGCGATATCGCCACTACCGGCACTGCCGTTTTTTGCAGGATGCCGCGAATACCAGGCAGCGCCAGGATCGGGTCGACGCTAAGAAAGGGGTTAGAAGGGCAAATAATGATCAGATCAAGATCGGGGTCTAGTAGGTTGGCAAGGAATTGTGGGTGGGGCTGAGCATGCTCTTGACCGACAAAATGAATGGCTTTCAGCTTGGGTTCACAGCGTTGGCGAACGAAATAGTCCTGAAAAGGCAGGATTAACGACTCTACATCCCCCTCCACTTCTACTTGCGTTTCAACGGTGTCATCGGTCATGGGAATGAGCGGCACCGACACGCCGAGCTTGCGGCTCAAGGCCTGCGTTACGGTGCCAAGATTTTCACCGGCCGCTAAACGACGGGTGCGTTCGACGTGCATGGCGAGGTCTTTATCACCGAGGTAAAACCAATCTTCTCCACCCAGCGTTTTGAGCGAGGCCATAAATGTGCCGGTTTCCTCCGCCCTGCCCCAGCCGGTTTCGGTGTTGACGCAGCCCGCCAGCGTGTAGGTGACGGTGTCGATATCGGGGCAGATGCGCAGGCCGAGATGCGTAAAGTCATCGCCAGTATTGACCACAATGCACAGCTCGTCGTCACCCAGCACATGGCTTAGGCCAAGCGCTAATTTAGCACCCCCGACGCCACCGCAGAGGGCCAGCACTTTGCGTTTACTACCCATCTGTACGTCTTTTCATCGCAACTCGCCTCATCAGAATTCTTTTCAACCTTAGCTCCTTGACCGGCGTTTCTCTTACCGAAAGGTCTCTCTTCTCAATCTGTCCTATCGAAACCCTACGATCCCAACTGTCTTTATCGAAACTTTTCTTACCCGAGCTTTTTCTATCGGAATAAGTCTCGCTCTTTATCCCGCAGCAAGGCGCTAACCCCATTACAGCGGTCGGCTGCACTATCATATTGATATCCACGGATAAGCACGACCGGCTTACCCTCACCACCCTCGCCCTGCAAGAGAGCGGCTGCGCTGGCCAACTGGTCAGCAACGGCAACTTCGGTCACCTGCAATGTACGTCCGTACAAATCTTTGTCGCCGCGCCTATCGTCGAGAGCCGGCAAACCGGCGGCACCCAGGGCGAGCCCGGTAGTGCCATTACGCCAGGCTCGGCCAACACTGTCGTTAATGATAATAGCGACTTTTACACCATGGACTTGCTGTAATTGTTGCGCCAGATCGGCGGCAAACTGATCGGGGTTTTTGGGTAATAGTAACACCCGCTCAACAAGTTCGTCGCCACGCTGACTGCCGGCATGTTCAATGTTCGAGGCGTCGATGCCGGCATTGGCCATCACATAGCCTAGGCGATGTTCGACGATCAGTACGCCCGGACAGTGGCGCACCACTGTGTTTGATTCGTCGAGAATCACACTCACAATACGCGGATCTTTATCGACCGCAGTCGCCAACGCTTGCGCCTCGGCCGTGGGCTCAACCTGTTTTAAATCGACATAGCGGTCTTCAGCTTTAGAAACTATTTTTTGCGCTAAGACCAGCACATCGCCATCGACCAAGGTTAAGTCGTTAGCGAGCAAGCTGTCGCCAATCAACCTGGCCAGGTCATCACCCGGCTCAACCAGGGGGAAACCACCGAGGGCAAAAACTTGTAACTGCGCTGCTGTCATCGACACAGGCACACGTTAGTAATTAGCGCAGCCTCAGGCAGCGCTGTAGGATCTTCAGACAACATTTAAACCCCGGGTTTGCCAGTAATGCTAAAGCCGGCACCGGGGATTTTGTAACGTCGATTAAGGGTAATCAGTACCGAGGTCATGGCTTCGGCAACGACAGAGTTGGCGATCGGCCCCGCATGCCAGCCCCTCATACCCGCCGCTTCGGTGAGTGAAACAACCAGTGCACAGGCCTCTTTATCATTGCCACAAACCAGTACGTCACAGTCCGGGGTATGCTCGAGGTTGTTCAAATGCGCAGCCGCCACATTTTGATAGGCGGAAACCACTTTCACCTCATCACCCAGAAATGTCTGAGACTGTATGCAGGCAGAACCGCCCTCGGGCATTTGTACGGTGCCCACCTTTGGCGGCATGAGTGGCACTGTAACGTCAATAAAGACTTTACCCTGCACCGCTTCGCGAATCGCCTCGAGGGTCGATTGATGATTGGCAAAGGGCACGGTCATCGCCACGACTTCACCGGCCGCCGCTGCCGCTTCGTTGGTCATGGCGCGAGCGGGAATAGACAAGTCGCGGGCGTTTAATTCTTCAACCGCCGCTTGTGCCTTTTCTTCGGTACGTGAACCGATAATCACTTCATAACCCGCCGTTGCCCAGCGCAGGGCGAGGCCACCGCCGAGATCGCCACTGCCGCCAAGGATTGCTATTACCGGTTTTTTATCTGTATTGTCTGCACTACTCACTACTTACCGCCTTCTTTTATGCTTTAACTACCCCGCTAATCAAGGGCATAAGCGTGTTAATAATATTGTGTACCCCTTGAAACAAAGCCTATAAATAATAGTGAGGCTGCATTCTTAAGTTTGAGCTTTAAGCTGAGGCATCACCTCACTGGCAAACAGCTCCATACTGTGGCGCGTTCTGCGCGGCTCTGCCCCGGGCAACGACATCATTAATGTCAGGTGTGTGCCCGGTGATTCTTCATGTGCCGCTAATAACTGGGTCAACACCGTTTCGGGGCTGCCAATAATAGCCGAGCGACCAAAGCTTTCACAGTAGCGCGTCTTTTTCAGCTCTGCCGGTGAAGGCACAACACTTTCGGCAACGCCATCGCCGGTCGCATCGCCTGACTCCTCGGCCCAGGCCTGATATTCGCTCATCACATGGTGCAGGGGCTCGGCGCAATCGTCCCAGGCCTGTTCGTCGCTGTCCGCAACATAGCAAATCAGCAGGTGGGCGATATTGAAGTTATCCGGGTCGCGGCCATGACGGCGCAGGGCTTCCATATATTTCAAGCGATGCTCTACCGCACCCGTCGACGCTAGATGGCAACCCAGCCGTGCGGCTCGATCTAACGCTTTATCACCCCGCGCGCCCACCCAAATGGGGAAAGGTTGCTGCACTGGCGGCGGAAACAATTGAAGGTCGGTATATTGATTAAAACGGCCATTGTGGCTGACCTTTTCACCATTCATCATCGCCTGCACCAACGGCAAGCCCTCGGCCAGCCGTGCGCCCCTTTCTTTCGAACTAATACCCATGCCGGTAAATTCACCCGGGCGATAACCCAGCCCCATGCCCAGATCAAAACGCCCGCCGGAAATCACATCAACCGTCGCGGCATCTTCGGCCACTCGCACCGGGTTGTGCAGCGGTAGTAAGAGCACATAAGTACCAATGCGCACTTTCTCGGTACGGGCCGCAATAGCCGCTGCTATCGGCAACACCGAAGGAGAGTAACCGTCTTCAACAAAGTGGTGCTCGCTGAGCCAAACATGATCGTAGCCCAGCGTCTCTGCGGCAACGGCGTGATCCAGTTCATTACGATAAATGGTCCCCCAGTCTATGCGGTTAAAGGGCGGGTTGCGAAACATCAAAAGAATTCCGATATCGAGCATGAGTGCAAACTCCTTTCTAATTATTATTATTTTCTGGCACTTTACGCTATAAGCGTAGATACCTTTTTACAATATGCTTGCTGCAAACAAACTTATCCAACAAATAATAAATTAAAACATTGGAGCTACCATGAAAGAATCATCGACAACGGTATTTGCCGACGACTTTGTTTTTCTCGAGGGTCCGCGCTGGCGTGGAGACAAACTTTGGCTATCCGATATACACGGCCACGCGGTCTACACACTGACAATGGATGGCCAGCGCAGCAAGGTTGTCGATGTACCCGGCAAGCCCTCGGGCATTGGTTTTTTACCCGATGGCACACCGCTAATTATTTCGATGCACGACCGTCAATTAATGAAGCTAATCAATGGCAAGCTTGAACGACACGCCGACCTGTCGGCTCTTTGCCCCTATGAAATTAACGACATGGTGGTCGACAAAAAAGGCAATGCATATGTGGGGAATATTGGTTTTGATCTCCTTAATCAAGAGAAATTTAAGCCGACCAATTTTGTGTTGGTCACGGCCAATGGTGACGTGCGCGAAGTGGCCACTGATCTCGCCGTACCCAATGGCCCAGTGGTTACGCCCGATGGAAAAACCTTAATCGTCGCCGAGTCGTGGGCGCAAAGGCTTACCGCTTTTACTATTAACGACGATGGATCTCTGAGTGATCGCCGCGTATTTGCCGACCTCGGCGATGCTGCACCGGATGGCATTTGCCTCGATGCCGAGGGCGCTGTGTGGCTCGCCGCCTTTAATCAAGATCATTTTATTCGCGTGCTGGAAGGTGGCGAAATCACTCATCGGGTTAAAGTCGTCAAACGCTCCCCCGTTGCCTGCACCCTCGGTGGTCCCGACGGCTGCACCTTATTTGGCTTGACCTATCAGGGTTCTATTCAGGATATGGGCAGGGGCAAGGCGGCATCGAGAGTCGAAATTGCCCAGGTTGATGTACCCGCTAGCGGCTCGCCCTAGCCAATAAAGAACATCACTCGTCAATCAACCCAACACATCAACCAATGTCGTTCTCATTGGGCGGCTTTGGACCCAGCTTGGCAGGAATAAACATCGCCAAAAATAGCACTGGCACTGCTACCCAGATGCAAACCATGAAGGTGTCATCCAGGCCGAGCGTCGAGGCTTGAACAGTCGCCAGCCACACTCTGTAGATGGTCAGTATCCAGGTACCCTGTGATGGCGACGCGCCCAGGGTACCGGCAATTAACGGCGCCACCACTACGGCAATCGTCAAGTCCAGCACGTTCATAAAGTTGACGGCTGTAATGGCAAATGCCGTCACCATTAACGGGAAACGTGGCACTTGCGCGGGAGGCGTGAGGCGTGAGGGTCGTTACTGCTCTTATCGTTAAACTCAATCTCCCTGGCAAGTCTGACTGGGGCAACTCGAGACAACAAAGGGAATAAAATCGAGTGTTGAAATGATTAGCTAGTCTTTCCAAAACCAGAAAGACTAGCTATCGCTCGTTGACCACCAGCGTTAGTTGTCAGGCTATTGACTTAATTGTGAGTTTTGGCAAAGGGAAGGGAGACTTTTTTCGTCTTAAATACAGAACTAAACGTATTGGCCACTTGCCAACAAAGGCAAAATAGAAAAACGTGGACCACTATAAAATAGCGGCCCACTACCTATGATCAACTACGAACGATTAACGACCGAAAACACCCTTTTCTTTCATCACCTGAATTTGCTCAGCGGTGAAACCCAGCTCCAGAGCGACACTCTCGTTATCAGCACCGAGCTCGGGCGCGGCAAAATTCACTTTGCCCGGTTCGTTTTTAAACTTAATGGGGATGCCAATATGTTCGCGTCCTTTCTCATCCTCAATAATCATTTCCCGAGCGCGAATCTGTGGGTCATCGGCACCCTCGCGTAAATTATTGACCGGCGCAAAAGCGGCTTCGACACCATCAAACCACTCAACCCACTCCGCTTGGGTTTTTGTCAAAAAGGTTTCGGTGAGAAATTCTTTCACCGGGTTTTGAGTCGGCCCGGGAGGTGGCTCGCAGAAGGGAATTAAGTCTGGGCGTTCCATTTTATTCAGTACTTCTACCGCAAAGTGCATTTCGGAGGCGCCTAGCACCACGTATTTATTGTCCTTTGTCTCGTAGATGTTGTACATGGCGTAGCCACCCCAGGTGCGCTCTTCTTTTACCACTGGAGGTTTTTTCTCGCTAAACACCGTACCCATATTATTCGGCACACAGGCCATCAATGAATCCATCATTGCCAGATCGATATAGTCACCCTCGCCCGTCTCTTTACGGCGCAACAGGGCCATCAGCACGCCCGACAAACCCATCATTGAGCAGAGCATGTCAGCATTGGGAATAGCGGGGATCGCTGGCTTGCCATCAAAACCCAGATTGACACTGAGAATACCGGCATAGGCTTCGGTCGCCAGATCGTGGGCAGGCTTTTTAATATAAGGGCCTGTCTGGCCAAAGGCCGACAAAGACGCGTAAACAATACCCGGATTGCGGGCCTTAATGGATTCGTAGTCGACACCTAAACGGGCGGCGACACCGGGGCGAAACGCTTCAACCACCACGTCAGCAGACTCGGCCAACTTCAGGGCCATTTGTTTGCCTTCATCAGTTTTCAGGTTGAGCTGAATGCTTTTTTTGCCACGGTGAGTATTGGAGAAATACACCGTCATGCCGTCGATTTTGGGGCCAATTTCGCGATTGGGCTCACCCCCATTAATGGGCTCGAGTTTGATCACCTCTGCGCCGTGATCAGCCATCATTTGCGTTAACAGTGGCCCCGGTAAAAAC
Organism: uncultured Gammaproteobacteria bacterium; assembly: GCA_913058345.1. Taxonomy (GTDB): domain Bacteria; phylum Pseudomonadota; class Gammaproteobacteria; order Pseudomonadales; family Porticoccaceae; genus Reddybacter. Next base: position 171,770 of record CAJXQR010000003.1, on the reverse strand, counting down.
AGTGATAAATCGAGTACTTTAATACCTTCTAATTTCATGCAATACACCTTCAATAACGTAAGACAATAGCGCGAAGCGACAACGTGCCTATACAAAATAATGTGCCAGTACCCGATAACGGGGACCTTGATAATAGGAAAACACAGCCTACATTCGAGGCGGCAAGGATATTAGCCTCTACGCTGCCTGTCTATGCTACGCCTTATTTTGAGTAACCAAGCTTGTTCTGAACAACTAAGTCCAGTCACTGGTTGAGTATTCAGAATTTGCAGCCCCTGTATTTGCAGCTCAGTGCCCCACCCCCTATGATAGCGGCGCATAGTCATACCCACCTCCCTTTTTGTAACGGGGGAACAACGCAAGCCTTGCTGGGAGAAAATCGATCCATGGCCATAGAAGCAATACTTTGGGACTTCGGCGGTGTTATCACCTCCTCCCCCTTCGAATCCTTTAATCGCTTTGAAGAAAAAAACGGTTATCCGAAAGACTTTATCCGTGGCATCAATAACACAAACCCTGAAACCAATGCCTGGGCCCAATTTGAATCCAACCAAATGTCGGTGGAAGAATTTGACGCCGCCTTCGAAGAAGAATCCCACGCCGCGGGTCATCGCATTAGCGGCAAAGATGTCATCAAACTGCTCGCCGGCAATGTGCGCCCACGGATGGTAGAAGTGCTTAAACGCTGCAAGCAGGACTATAAAATATCCTGCCTGACCAATAACGTGCGCGCCGGTAAAGGCCCGGGCATGTCTCGCTCACCAGAAAATGCCGCCGAAGTGAGTGCCGTCATGAGCCTGTTTGACTTCGTCATTGAGTCGAGTAAAGAAGGCATACGCAAACCCCAGCCCGAGATTTACCAGCTCGCCTGTGAACGCATGGGCGTAGACCCTGCCAATGTGGTGTACCTCGATGACCTGGGTATTAATCTTAAGCCCGCTCGTCAGCTGGGTATGACAACCATTAAAGTGCTGTCTCAGGAACAGGCGATTGAAGATTTAGGTGCGGTGTTGGGTATAGAGCTGTAACAAAACATCAGACGCTCTGAACGCATCGTGGCCTAATCGTATTTGGGAGAGATGCGTAGGTGCTGCACTTTCTCGCCATTTTTTAAATGGCTTTCAAATATCTCATCGATATCTTCTTTCGAGTGGTAGCGATACCAGGTCTCGTTAGGATAGACCACCATCACTGGCCCCAGAGCACAGCGGTCGAGACAACCGGCGCTGTTCACGCGCAGCCCACCGGGGCCATTAAGACCTTCCTCTTTGACACGTTTTTTCAAATAGGCCCGTAATTCGCTGGCCCCGTGGTCTTCGCAGCTGGCGCGGCCATCACTACGCTGATTGGTGCAGATAAAAACATGTTGTTTAAAATATGACATTGGGCCTCCCGTTTAATCGAGCAGCTATTCTAGCAGCGTATGCTAGCTAGCACGGGGTGCAGCGCGTATTATTTGCCTTCCATAAAATAACAAACGAGGCACCCATGTCTTACCAGGCCATTAAGTTTCAACGCGAAGGCAGTATTGCCCGCATCACCCTCGCTCGCCCCGACGCGGCTAATGCGCTGAATTTCACAATGGGCGATGAGTTATACGAAGTCGCTAAAATTTGCGCCGCTGAAGCCGGCATCCGCGCGGTAATTCTCGATGCCGAAGGTAAAATATTCTGTGCTGGTGGCGATGTGCTAACGTTTGCCAAAGCCGGTGACGAACTACCTGCCACACTGCGCCGACTACTCGATTCCTTCCACCCAGCGGTTGAAACTTTCTCCAGTATGAACGCACCCCTTATTGCCGGTGTGCAGGGTGTGGCTGCGGGTGCGGGCTTATCACTGCTGAGCTCCTGCAGTTTTGTAATCGCCAGTAAAAACGCTAGCTTTACCATGGCTTATACAGGCATTGGCATGACCCCCGACGGCAGTGCCACTTACTACCTGCCCCGCCAAATTGGTCTGCGCCGAGCCGAAGAGTTAATGATCACTAATCGCCGTTTAAGTGCAGCCGAGGCCGTAGACTGGGGCTTAATCAACCAATGTGTTGACGCCGAGGCACTCACAAATACCGTACAAAACCTGGCCGAACAACTCGCCAGCGGGCCCACTATCGCCTTTGGTCGTACACGTCAGCTTTTAATGGATAGCTTCGACAATAACTTTCAACAGCAACTCGTGGCTGAAGAGGAAGGGATTATCGCCATGGCGAGAACCCGCGATGGACTCGGCGGTGTCGCCGCATTTAAAGACAGAAAAAAACCCACGTTTAATGGCGAATAAACACCCACTCTATTGATCAATCACAAAGGAACTTTGCAGTGCCAAAAGCCAGTGAATTAAAAAAAGGCCACGTTGTTGAAATTAATAATGTGCCTCATGCCGTTAAGCAGGTCGAGGCAAAAAGCCCCTCCTCTCGCGGTGCCGCAACACTGTATAAGATACGTTTTACCAACTTAAAAACCGGCCAAAAGCTGGACGAATCGTACAAGGGTGATGACTTCCTTAAAGAGGCCGATTGCATTCGTGTGCCCCTGCAGTATTCCTACCTCGATGGCGACACCTACATGTTTATGAACGCCGAGGACTACAGCCAATACGGTTTGAATAGTGAAGAGATAGCCGATCAGATCGCCTATATTAGTGACGGCCTTGAAGACATCACCGGGCTCATAATGGACGGCGCTCTACTGGGCATAGAGCTACCCCAATCGGTAACAATGACGGTAGTCGACACTGCCCCTGGCATTAAAGGCGCCACTGCCGCTGGACGCACCAAACCGGCAACGCTGACAACGGGCCTGGAGATTCAGGTGCCCGAATATCTCGAGCCCGGCGAGGTTGTTAAAGTGAATACGGTGACTGGTAAATTTATGTCGCGGGCGTAAAGTCCTTAAAATTCAGGCCCGTGTCGAGAGACACGATTATTTAATCAGCGAAGCAATAAAAGAAGGAAAACAAGAATGCTAGCAACCATAACGACACCGCGCATTATGTTGATCGGCGCTGGCGCTGTCGCTGAAATCGTCGATGTGATGGCCAAATTGGCTTGCTCGAAACCTTTATTGGTCTCCGACCCCTATATGCGCGATAGTGGCAAGACGGGCCATATCACTGAGGTTTTAGATACTGCGGATATCCCCTGGCAACTCTTCGCCGACACGGTGCCGGAGCCCACTGACGATGTGGTTATTCGTGGTGCTGAGATTATTAATCAGGGCGATTTCGACTGCGTTATCGCTCTCGGCGGTGGCAGTCCCATCGACACCGCCAAGGCCATGACACTGCTGGCCCACGGTGGCGGCAGTATTCGCGACTACAAGGTGCCCCACCAGGCCAACGAGAGCGGCCTGCCAGTTATTGCCATACCCACCACCGCCGGCACCGGCTCAGAAGTCACTAAAGTTACAGTCATTACCGATAAAGCCAGCGATGAGAAAATGCTGATTATGGGCCTGGGCTGCCTGCCCGCAGCGGCCATTGTCGACTACGAACTGACCTTTAGCGTGCCTTACCGCACTAGCGCTGATACGGGCATCGACAGTTTGACCCACGCCATCGAGGCCTATGTTAGTGCTAAGCACAACCCCTACACCGACACCCTCGCCCTATCGGCCATGGGCCTGATAGCCCTCAATATTCGCAGTGCCTGTAACGAGCCCAGCAACAAAGCTGCCCGTGAGGCCATGATGCTAGCCGCTACACAAGCCGGCATGGCGTTCTCTAATGCCTCTGTCTGTCTGGTACACGGTATGAGCCGCCCCATTGGTGCTTTCTTTCATGTTGCCCACGGGCTTAGCAATGCCATGCTATTACCCCTTGTCACCGCTTTTTCCGCCGAGGCTGCAATGGAGCGTTATGCCGAATGTGCACAAGCCATGGGATTAGTGAAACCTGGCAGTGACACCGCGGCAGCCGTCAAACGCTTGCTCGCTGAATTGCGTCAACTGAATATCGATTTAAAAGTGCCATCGCCAAAAGAGTACGGCATTGATAAAGAAGAATATTTTTCGCTACTCAACACCATGGCCGAGCAGGCGCTGGCGTCGGGGTCTCCCAACAACAACCCCAAAGTGCCTACCGTCGACGAAATGGTGACACTTTATAAAGACGCCTGGGACACTTAGACATTGAGCTGGCAATAGCACCTTTCGGGTTAAGAGCCACCACACCCACAACCGCGCCACTGGGCCAGCTCAATAAGCTCGACTAGTTCCTCTTCGGGGCTGCGACCTTTGCGAAAAGCCTCAACATGAGTTTTCGCATCCGACGCGACCAACCAGAGCGAATCACTTTTAGCCGCTAGTTGCTGTAACTCTTCATACCAGCGTAAAAAGTCGTCCGATAACTCAACTGCTGTCATCTTGTGCCATCCCCTCTTTCAAGCCCGTGAAAAACATTCACAGGCCATTAACCTTTCAGCTTCCACCTTATGCGAAATCCAGGTCGAACCTCAATTCAGTGGCATTATATTTAAATCAGCCACTCTACCTCTCGCCAGTCATCCAGGTTCGGCTGACGCCCCGTGTCTGAACGCTTTTAATCACGGTCTGCATTGTCCCGCTTTAATAAGAAATTCCTTAAGTAACACGTCCAATGAAAGCCTGGTGCTAACCAGCAACTTTATACACCAGACGCTTAAACTCGTGGCTAAAGGGGTGCCAAAAGCCGTAGGCCCGCTGGGTAAATATCAGAGCACTGACGCCTGCCTTTGGAGAAATCCATGAGTGAGTGCCCGCCATGCCACCCCAGTGGTATTCGCCAATAGCGCTTTCTGGCTCACCTTCTGCAGGGGTGTTTTTAATGGCAAAACCCAGGCCGAATACGGTATTGGGCATATCCCAGGTCGGGATTTTCACCTTCAAACCCTCGCGCAGCTGATTGGTGTGCATCAACTCAACCGACTGCTCTGAAAGAACCCGTTGCCCCTGCCATTCGCCACCGTTAATAATCATCTGAATAAACGTAGTGTAATCGGCTATCGTGGTGACCAGACCGCCGCCACCTGAGTGGAAACTTTTAGGCTCGCGTACGCTGCCAATCATAATGTCGGGGCAGGCTTTTAATCCCGGCACCATAGGGTCACGTAAATCAATAGGCGAATAGAGGGTGGTTAGCCGGTGGTGTTTTTCTTCTGGCACTGAAAAATCGGTGTCGTCCATTCCCAAAGGTATAAAAATGCGCTCTTTGAGGAAGTCGAGAAACGATTTACCCGACCAAATTTCGACCAGTCGAGCCAAAATATCAATGCTAATACTGTACTGCCACTCGTCACCGGGCTGGTAGATCAAAGGGAGTTTCGCTAACTTGTCGATCATTTCAGTCAGGGTGGACTCCACACCCATCACGCGTTGGTCAACGTAGACTTTGTCAACCGGATTGGTCATAAACAGGCCATAGGCAAAACCAGCGGTGTGGGTAAACAAATGGCGGATTGTCGGTGGTGTCCTCAGTGCCTCGGTATCGTCTAGATCTTTGGAGCCCTTCTTCAATACTTTTAAGTCCTTGAACTGGGGGATGTATTTTTCGACTGGATCGTCGAGATCAAAAGCGCCGTCATCGTAGAGGATCATCGCCGCTGCTGAAGTGACGATTTTAGTATTGGAATAGGCGCGAAAGATGGCATCGTCACGCATCGGGGTTTGGCTTTCGATATCCATGTAGCCCCAGTTTTTAACATCGACAACGTCGGTGCCTTTTAAGATCACCGCCGACAGGCCGCTGACCAGATCGCCGTCAACATAGTGCTGCATGGCGTCATGAATTTCGCTGAAGTTATAATCTGACGGTTTTACCTGTAGTTTGTTAATAGTCATTCTCCTTAATCAAATACATGATATTTCAAAGCACATGGTTGTAAGGTTAACAATTACCAAAGGGTTTAAACAGAAAGTTTCTGCCAAGGCCTATAGAAGTCGGCAGCAATGAATGTTTTCAAGCTGGTTATCACAAGGCACATGTCAGCAGATGAAATATCATGTCAGAAAATCTTTGGCTAATGAGCACGTCCTACTACGCCGGCTAACTGTTCCGAGAGTGCTGTGATGATAAATTCTCGGCAGTAGCTATTAGCAGTCTGTTGTCCCCCGGATACCCTGGCCAGCAAACTGGCCCTTTAAAGAATGACGCCTTTTTTCTTTTCCAGCAGCGTCGAGGGAAGCTACTTGTCCATTCGCCCCAGAAAATTAAGCGACGGAACTAACGCCGCTTAATTGCTTAGAGATGATCACCTGACCACCGGTTCTGCGGAATGATTCAAGGCTTTCCTAATGACAATTCAAACTATCTCCCAAATATTTGCGCAGAACTGGAATACCACAGGCCCGTGATGAATGTTGTCGACGATATTCAGCCATCTGCATAAAATGAACCAGCAACTCATAACAAACCGTCACTGAAGCGGTCGGGGCATGCCAGTATGCAGAGAAAACAGAGGCGCAATTTTCAAACTCTATGCGAATAGGTCGAAGAAATGTAAAACGCCTGGATAATCTTTGAGCCCACGTTTCCGCGACAGGAAAGTTTTGCAACAACTCGAATACCATTTTATTCTGTCCCTCGCGCGGCTGTTCATAAACGACTGTCACGCTTTGCGTGTTAAGGGCTTTATCAGATTTTTGACTATAATTATTCTGTAACCAGTTCACCGCGTGCAAGGCCTGCTTGTACTCGTAGTCACAGGTCATGGCGCGCTCAAAAGGTAAGAACTCAGTATCCATCAAATCTTCTAATACGTCGGCATTACTCCCAAAAATCAGACAGACAATATTGTGAAAACGCTGAATCTCAAGATTGTGATTATCCCAATAATCAATTTTCCCTTTTACCTCTTCTTTTAATTCCCATTCGGTATACCAGCCACCGGCGACCGAAAACAACCAGGGAATCGTTTTCTCAGCTGACTCATACTCACGCGCTTTCATCATAGCGATAATCGCAAAGCGGTCTGCAGCATCTTCCTCCATACCCAAAACAGGCGGTTTAAACTCCTCAATAAATGCATGACCAAATTCATGTAACAAGGTGAATTCGAGATTGGCTAGCATAAAGTTCCTTGCCCATTCGTCGTTTTGAGCAAGGTTTATTTCCTCCTTTGCCTGCAACGACATAGTGACTAAATACAGAGTTACCATCATCAGAAAAGAATATTGCATAAAATCACCCGGCTTTATCTATTCTATTTTTCTCGATCATAGCCTATCGCCAGACTCACAACACACGCCAGTGTGACAGAAGATAGTTATCACGGAGGTCTGCAGGCATTGCTGGATTACGCAATGACGCATTAAATCTGAACGGCGTCGATGACGAGCGAAGAATTGTAGATCCACCAACACCGGGAGGCTCTTGAGACGAGACAAGAAGTGCTCGTTATACCCAAAGCGTTTTGCTGAGTAGAACCTGGTGCGTTATGGCTAACTATTGCATCAAAAGTGACACCATGACTCAGCGAGGTGCTCACGAGTTTTGCCTTCAAAATGAAGGCCTAAACGCTAACTCGGTCTCTTGCCAGACTATCTTTTATCAGAATTTGTTAGAATACCTGCAACTAGCAAGCGTAAAACTACTGATCAAACAAATAGCAAACCCTATGAATTTTGCCCTACTCATCTTAGGTCCACCTTATAGCACTCAGGCGTCGGCCAGCGCCTTGCGTTTTGCCCGTGCAGCACTTAATGGCGGGCACAGTATTTATCGACTCTTTTTCTATCACGACGGGGTGCATAATGCTTCGGCTATGGTAACTACGCCACAAGATGAAAGTAGCCTTCCCCAACAGTGGAGCGAACTGATCGAGCAACACCAACTCGATTCTGTGGTGTGTATCGCCGCCGCCACACGACGCGGGGTGCTCAATGAACAAGAAGCAAAACGATTTGGCAAAACCGGTGGTAACCTAAGTCCAGGACACGAGGTATCCGGCCTGGGGCAGCTAGTGGACGCCAGCCTCAACGCTGATCGAGTAATGACCTTTGGATAAGCCGGCCATCGAAAAACCAGAAGATAGAGCCATCTTGTTGGTATTCCGCCATGCGCCCTACGGCAACGCCCTGGCAAGAGAGGGGCTGGAGGCCGCATTAGCCTGTGGTGCTATGGGTGCTACTACCAACGTGCTCTATATTAATGAGGGGGTTTGGCAACTGGTAGAGCCACAAGATAGCCACGCAATAGACTGTAAAAACCAGGCTGCTATGGCCAGCGCCCTGCCCCTTTATGGTGTTGAGGCGATCTGGATCGATGAGGACTCTCTCAAGCAGCGCAACCTGACAAGCACCGATATTAATGCCGGTAAAATTATTGATCGCACCCAGGTGCAAGCGCTTCTCGCCACTAGCCAAGCTATTTTGAGTTTTTAATGCTATTACACACAGTGAATAAATCGGCTTTTAATAGCGGCACCCTCGGTGATTGCCTGCGAGTTGTCGCTGAAAACGATGCGGTCTTACTCTTTGAAAACGGCGTTTATGGCGCATTGGATAATTCACACGGCAAATTTTCCCACAGAGAGCACATCCAGAAACTCAGTGCTAGCGGCACCCGCTTTTATATTCTCCAGGCTGACTGTGAAGCACGGGGCCTCGATGCTTCTGCGCTACTTCCCATCTTTACAATGATCAACGATGCCGACTTCGTTACTCTTGCCGTAGAGGCCTCTGCTATACAAAGCTGGTATTAAATAATGGCCAACGCGTAAATATGGACACGGTATTAACTCTCGATAGCGACGGCCATCTCGCCCATCTTTCTGACTGGTCCGAGCAAGCCGCCGAACAGCTGGCTGCCAGTGAAAACATCCTACTCAGTGATGCCCATTGGGAAATCATTTATGTGTTAAAAGAGTTCCACCAACGCTTCGCGCTTTCCCCTCCCATGCGCCCTCTGGTGAGATATGTCGCCCAGCAACTGGGTAAAGAAAAGGGCCGCAGTATTTATTTAATGCAATTATTTCCACCCAGCCCCGCACGGGTGGCAAGTAAAATTGCCGGACTTCCGAGACCAGAAAACTGTTTATAACACACTGTAAAACGATCGCATCAGTAGAACAGGCTCAAGTAGCGTTAAATAATATTTTGGCGGCTTAATTGTTCAATGCTTTCTTCACTATAGCCCAACTCACGCAGTATATCGGAACCATTGGCACCCGGCGCCGGGCCAACATGTGCGGGCACCTTCTCGGAGCCTTCTACCCAAAAAGGGCTGTTGACCGCCTGACCGCGACCATAGTGATGACCTTCGACATCGATCAGCATATCGTTGGCCAATACCTGGGGGTCATCTACGACTTCCTCCATTGTCGCTAAGACGCTGAAAGTTAATTTCTGCGCCTGCAGACGCTCTCGCCATTCCTGTAAATCTCTAGTTTTAAAGGTCTCTGCCAAAATGGGAGCCAGTAGTTTAGCGTTGTCATTACGTTGCTTAATTTCAAGAAAGCGAGAATCAGTGAGCAGGTCTTCCCGCTCTAAGGCTTTGAGCAAATTCGGCCAATGCTTGTTTTGGTGTAAAAGTACCAACAACAACCAACGTCCATCACGGGTTTGATAGTGATTCAATAAGGCGTTAGTTGGTTGATGTAGGCTCGGGTTTTCGACGGCACCACCCCCTGCAAGTATGCATGACAGTGAGCTAGACCCTGTCCACAGACCGTTTGCCAATAAGCTACTGTGCACCTTGCCACCACGCCCGGTGCGCGTTCTCCTATAGAGGCCCGTCATGATGGCCGCGTACATGGTCATGGCGCTAGGATGATCACCCATTCCAGGGGAAGACATGGAGGGCTCACTATCGGCAGTATGAACAGTGTCCATGAGACCTGAGCGTGCCCAATAGGCCGTCGCATCAAAACCGGGGGCACTTGCTTCAGGACCTTTTTCACCAAAACCTGTAATCTGCCCGTAGATTAAGCGTTCGTTTTCCGGCGCAAGATCTTCATAGCGAATATTTAACCGCGCCAACACATCGGGGGGGAAGTTAGTAATGAAGACATCCGCCTCTCTCACCAGTTTTAATAAAACCTCTCGGCCCTCGGCTGCTTTCATGTCGAGGCAAATGCTACGTTTATTACGGTTGTCCTGCTGCCAGATGTAAGCAAACTCCAGTGGCATAAAAGGCGGTGCTTTATGGGCGTGACGTAAGGGATCTCCATGCCCCGGCACCTCAATTTTTATAACATCCGCGCCAAAATCTGAGAGTATCGCAGCGCTGCCGGGGCCAAAAATATAGGTGGCTACTTCCAGTACCTTGATATCTTGCAATAACGGTTCTACTTCATTCATGTCTCTTACCCCATGTCCCACAAGCCATTCAAACCACGACTTTATTGGCCTTTTTTCATGCGCTCTTTTAAATCGGCAAAAGGACTGAAAGTCGCAGGGGCAATTTCAGCCTCCTCAGAACTGCCGTAGCGAATAAAATCGACAAACTTAGTATGTTCTTCGTCGTGACAGTAAACGCACAGCAACTCCCAATTACTGCCATCCGAAGGGTTATTGTCATGATTGTGATCGCGATGGTGAACCGTTAGCTCGCTCAGATTGGCCCGAGTAAATTCACGGGTACAGCGACCACAAATCCAGGGGTAGAGTTTCAGCGATTGTTCTCGATAACCCTTTTCACGCTTGGCAATGTAAGCCCGCTGCTCGGCAAGATGTTTATCCAGTTTGGTCGAAGCCATTTTTTTATTGTTCCGTATTGATGCTTTTGGCCATTTTCAGCAACTGGTGGGTTGCAAATAGTACGGTCACTCTACAACGGAAAAAAAGTAGTGGCAAGAATATGCCAGTCCAGCCGTCGTGAAGAACCCACAAAATCCAGGTCGATTTTGTTTTCATTTACGCAAGTTAAGCGAGCCTTGAATCAGTCGTCCTTTTGTTTTCCAAACGTCATGAAAACTTATCTCAAGCGTATCAAGACTCTTTAATTCGCGGCGACAACCGGACGTACATCCGCCAGTTCTTCATCACTAAAGATATGCGTACGAATCAAAAAACGTAGACCGAGGGGGATTTCAAGAGAGAAGCTGGCACCTCGCCCTTCGACAACATCGACGATAGTATGGCTATTTTTATAGTATTCAAACTGATCGGCGTGCATATAAAAACCGCAACCATGTATATCACCCAGATAAAGATCGCGACCGCCGAGGCGAAACTCCCCTGCGGGATAACACATGGGCGATGAACCATCACAACAACCTCCGCTGAGGTGAAACATCAGTTCACCATGCTCGTCCCGTAAACGATCAATCACCTCGGACGCAGCCTGGGTCACACTCACGCGTTCAACCGGCATCGTAAGTCTCCTGCTTGTTCTACAACACGGCCCGGCAAGATGCCGAGCCGTGTTTAAACACTATTTAGAAAAATCCTAACTTATTTTTATTATAGGAAATTAGCACGTTTTTCGTGTGACGATAGCCGTTTAACATCATTGCGTGATTTTCTCGGCCAATACCCGAATTTTTGTAACCACCAAAAGAGGCCCCAGCAGGGTAAACATGGTAACAATTAACCCAAACTCGACCGGCCTGAATACCACTGCTCACCTTATGCACCTGGTGAACGTCGCGAGACCAAAGGCCGGAGCCCAAGCCAAACTGAGTATCGTTGGCAATCTCCAGGGCTTCATCTTCATCTTTAAAGGTGGTGACAGCCAGTACTGGGCCAAAAATCTCCTCCTGAAAAATGCGCATTTTATTGTGGCCCTTAAAGACCGTAGGTTCAATGTAGTAACCATTGGGATACTGCTCATTTTTATACGCAGAACCACCAGTGAGCACTTCTGCACCTTCCTGCTTACCAATATCAATATAGCTCATGATTTTTTCGTATTGGTCATTGGAAGCCTGGGCGCTCATCATCGTGCTCAGCTCATAGGGGTCACCTCGAGTGATGGCCTCGACCCGAGCCAGACATTTCTCCATGAACTTGTCGTAGATACTTTCCTGAATTAAGGCACGTGATGGGCAGGTGCACACCTGGCCCTGGTTGAGAGCAAACAACACAAAGCCCTCAATAGCCTTGTCGAGGAACTCGTCATCCTCATCCATGATACTTTCGAAGAAGATGTTCGGCGATTTACCACCGAGCTCTGTCGTGGCCGGGATAATATTTTCGGCCGCATATTGCATGATCAAACGGCCCGTACTGGTCTCACCGGTAAAGGCCACTTTCTTCACATTGGGGTGGGAAGCCAGGGGCTTACCACACTCGACACCAAAACCATTGACGACATTGAGGCTGCCGGGTGGCAGTAAATCGCCAATAATCTCCATCAATACCAATAGGGAAACGGGTGTTTGTTCAGCGGGCTTGATCACAATACAGTTGCCCGTCGCCAATGCCGGGGCTATTTTCCAGGCGGCCATTAACAAAGGAAAGTTCCAGGGAATGATCTGAGCAACCACTCCCAACGGCTCGTGAACTTCCATCGAGACGGTATCGCTATCAATATTGGTCACACTGCCCGATTCTGTGCGTATACAACCGCCAAAATAACGAAACTGATCGATCACCAGGGGTAGGTCAGCGCCCAGGGTCTCACGCATCCCCTTGCCGTTATCACAAGTTTCTACCATCGACAATTTTTCAATATTCTCTTCAATGCGATCGGCAATGCGGAACATCAGCATGCTGCGTTCGGCTGACGAAGTCTTGTTAAACGTCGCCGCAGCTTCCCAGGCTTTCTCAACAGCCAGGTCAATATCTTTAGCATTCGACTGCGGGATACGCGCTATAAAGCCGGCATCGACCGGCGAGGTATTGTCAAAATATTTGCCATCAATCGGGGCCACCCACTCGCCGCCAATGTAGTTTTCGTACTGCTCTTTAAACTCCGGCCGTTGGTAAGCCATACTGATCTCCCATGTATCAATTAATGGTTATAGTTATCCACCCTGGCAGGCGTCATAGCAACCCGTCTGTGTAATCCTTAGTGTGCAGGATGGACTGTCTTGGGCAACGCATTTGTTATATTCAGTGTCAAACGCTTTCGCCAAGCTGACTCGATTATGTCGCTAGTCTGCTATAAGCACAAGAACCAACGGGTAACCCTCACCACAGCCCCTGTTCCGCTACGTTAAGTGAACAATGACCCGCCGTCTACCCGGCTGGTGACGGTGCTCCCAGAGATAAATACCTTGCCAGGTACCCAGTGCCAACTGACCTGCCATGATCGGAATCGACACGCTACTCGCCGTCAGTGCGGACTTAATATGCGCCGGCATATCATCGGCCCCTTCAAGGGTGTGGGTGTAGAGCGGGTCGTTCTCTGGTACCAGACGATTGAGCCAATTCTCAAGATCTCTACGTGCGGAAGGGTCATAGCTTTCCTGTATCAACAGACTCGCCGAGGTGTGCTGAATGAAGAGCGTACACAGCCCCTCGGTTAGGTCAGCCCGCCGTACTACATCGTTCAGCGCCGCGCTAATATCGAGCAGCCCCTGCCGTTCAACTTCAACTGACAATGTACTAATCATTCGCTTAGCTCCACGATGTGTTAGATGCTGCCACTCATCTTAAGTCTATTATTAAGGCTATAATAGGCACTTTTCTGGAGCCTCTGTGACTGATATCGACCCCAGTGCCTACGACCAACAACTGCAAGAAAAGGTAGCTAGTCTACAGTCGCGTTTTCAAGGGCTGGAACTTCCTGACCTCGACATCTATTGCTCAAGCCCTCTTAACTATCGCATGCGCGCAGAGTTCAAAATATGGCAGCAAGATGGTCGAGCCGACTACGCCATGTATCGCCAGGGAAAACATCGACAAGCTTATATTATTGAGGCTTTCCCGGCCGGATCAACGACGATAACGGCGCTAATGCCGCCTCTGCTTGAGCAAATCAACCAGTGCGATATTCTGCGCCACCGTCTGTTCAGCGTCGAGTTTTTAACCACCCTCAGTGGCGAAGCGGTGATCACCCTGCTTTACCACCGCCCGCTCGACAGTATTTGGGAAGCCCGCGCCACAGAGCTCGCTGCCCATATGAAGACAGATATTATTGGCCGTAGCCGGAAACAAAAAGTGGTTATTGGGCGGGACTACGTGGTTGAAAAACTACAGGTCGCCGGACGCACCTACCTCTATCAACAAAAAGAAACCGGCTTTACTCAACCCAATGCGCAAGTGAATGAAAAAATGCTCGATTGGGCACGTCGACATAGCGCAGATTTTGGTGGCGACCTGCTGGAACTGTATTGTGGTAACGGCAATTTTACCGCTGTGTTGGCGCAAAATTTTAATCGTGTACTCGCGACGGAGATCGCCAAAATATCCGTTAACTCTGCGCGCTATAATTTCGACGCCAACTCGATTGAAAATATTGAGATTGTGCGTCTCTCCAGTGAAGAGATAACACAGGCGCTTAACGCAGTCAGGCCCTTTCGGCGTCTGCGCCATGTCGATTTACAGAGTTATGTGTTTTCGACCGTTTTTGTCGACCCACCCCGCGCCGGGTTGGATGACGACACCATCGAATTGTTGCGCCGCTTTGACAACATTATCTACATTTCTTGTAACCCAGAAACCCTGCACGCCAATCTGCTGGCGCTGGATAGCAGCCATCGTATCGAGCACTTCGCCGCCTTCGATCAGTTCCCCTATACCCACCACCTTGAAGCGGGCGCAGTTCTGAAAAAAAGGATACCTGACAAAGCTGATTAAGCCGAATAGAAAAGGTCGGGCGGCGTTCCACCAGGCAAGACCAGATCATCGTCGAGCAGCTTTTTTGCAGCCGCTAGCACAAAATCCCCAAAGGCCTTTTCTATCTCAAGTCGTTCTAAATCAAAAGCTTTACGCTGCTCTCGTGTCAGTGCTTTCCAGGCCTCGAGTATAGGAATATGAGCGGTGGCATCGGCGACCTGGAAAAAAACACTAAAGTTTTCAGACTCCCTCGCCTCTGTATCGATCTGCGCCAACAACCAGGAAATACGCAGGCAGGCCTCCGTTACACTCAGCTCCTCAGCCACTAAGCTTTTAGCTAAGATAGTAATACCTTTACGTCTCTCAGCTGTTTTTTCTTGAAGCTGTTGTTCAAAAGCCAACCTTGCCTTTTCACGCTCGGCGTCCAGGCGCTGTAATTTTCGACGCAAATGGAGGGCGTAGCCCCCCAACACCAATACAATAAAAACAGCCAATAGTACGACAAAAACCACAATGTACCTCTCAGTAAAAATAGACACCGGAAGAAACTCACTTGCGTTTACGCTAAGCCCTGAGTTCTTAAAAAGATTAATCCGCAAACGACGAAGACAAAAGAAAAAAGACCACTCAGCAAAACAATATTCGCCGCCATCTTGGCATTGCCACCAAAGACCTGGGCAAACACGACGCTAATAGTCGAGGTCGGTGACGACAAAACCAGGAACACTATACCCAGCTCGATACCTCGCAAGCCGCAGTACCAGGCAATGGGCACACCTAACACAGGCATTAACAAACACTTATACAATGCCGCTCCCCAACCGGCCAAACTGGGGCTGCGCAATTGGGCAAAGTCCAGCGATGCACCGACATTGATTAACACCAGCGGCACGGTAATTTGCCCCAACAATTGACCGCTATTGGCCAGCGCAGCGGGCAATTCCAGATCAATTAAACCAGCTATGGTGCCCAGCAACACACTAATAATAATGGGGTTCTTGGCAATATCTGAAAAGTAACTTTTAGCCGGGCTGCCAGCTTGCTGGCTGTAAAACTTGAGTATGCCGATGGAATAGATATTGTTAAAGATAATAAACAGCCCCATCGGCAGAGAGGCCAGAGCCACCCCTTCTACACCATAAACATTGTAGGCCATGGCAAGCCCGGAGATCAGCAAGTTACCGCGGGTAGCGCCCTGAATAAAGACACCTCTATCGCAGCGTCGTGTGACGATAAGCCGCGATAAGCCCCAGGCCACTAGAGACAACATAATTAACAACGCCACACTGACGAAGAGAAAACGTGGGGACTCGGTAATACTTAAGTCGGCACTCGATAGTGATAAAAAAAGCATTGTCGGCGCAGCAAAGTTAAAAACGAGTCGCGAGCTATCCTGTAGAAAGCCTTCACTCAGCCAACCCATGCGCCGCAGAAAGACACCCAGGGTCGTGAGCAAATAAACGGGAAGTATCGCGGTAAAGACAAAACCGACAACCTCAAAGTGCTGCAAGACCAGGTATCCTTATTTTCCATTCAGAGGAAAAATTCAATGTTGACGATCACTATCATGAGGGGTTTCAACAACGGGTGCCTGCTCAGCCAGCTGGCTCTCGTCTCTCAGTGTTGCCGGCATACTACGACGGGCGGTCGCCCCCAGGATCTTAAGTGCCTCTACCCGTTTCAATAAATTACCACGGCCTGAGACGAGACGTTTACGGGTAGTCACCCAGGCATCCTGGCTTTTATCCAAATGCTTGCCTATCTCTTCCAGGCCTTCTGCCAGCAAAACAAACTGATCGTAGAGGCCACCCGCCTGAGCGGCAATTTTTTCAGCGTTGAGGTTTTGATCGGCGTAGCGCCAGATGTTATGTATGGTGCGTAAGGTGGCCAACAGTGTGCTGGGGCTGACAAGAATAATTCCCTTGTCGTAGGCATAGCTAAACAGCTGGTGATCGTGCTCAATCGCCAACATAAAGGCCGCTTCTACCGGTATAAAAATCAATACAAAATCGAGAGTGTTGATGCCTTCTAACTGTTCATAAGCCTTGCGGTTTAGGCCTGTGATATGGCTGCGCAAAGAGGTGATATGCGCTTTAAGGCTTTGCTCACGCAGTCGTTCGTCATCGCTACGGCAAAAGCACTCGTAATCTTTTAAAGAGACCTTGGCATCAATAACGATATCTCGCTGATCGGGTAAATGCAGGATCACATCTGGATTACGCCGCCGGCCCTCTTCATCCTGTAACGCTACCTGGGTTTGATATTCACGGCCTTTTTGCAAACCCGACTCTTCAAGCAGGCGTTCAAGAATCAACTCACCCCAGTTACCCTGAAATTTATTGTCACCCTTAAGCGCATTCGCCAGCTTGATTGCGTCCTGGCCAATCTGCTGGGTCTGGTTTTGTAACTCACCAATTTTACCTTCCAGGCGGTTGCGCTCTGCACTTTCCTTGTCATAGACCTCTTCCACTTTTTGACGGAAGTCGGCGAGCTCTTTACGCAGCGGCGCAACGGTACTATCCAAAGTCTCTCTACTGGTTCGCGAGAACAAAGACTGCTTAGAATCGAAAATACGGTTCGCCAGATTTTCAAACTCCTTGCCCAGTGTATCTCGGGTCTGCTCGAGTAAGGCAAATTGCTCTTTTCCACGGATCACTTCAGCGTCTAATCGCGCAGAAAGCGCACTATTCTCGCCATGAAGCATAAGGTTCTGCTGCTGTAAGTCTGCCCTCTCGTCTTGCAAACCCTGTATTAACTGCTCAAGGTGTTGCTTGTCACGAAGAACCGTTGCGTGCTCGACAAGCACAGCGGTATGACGGCGGCTGTAACGCCGATAGAGCGTCGCGGCACCCAAAGTGCCACCAATAAGAAGGGCAAGCAAAATCCAGAAGATCGGCAAAGGGGCGAAAGAAGTGGTCATGAATGCAATTTTAACAGCTCAGACTCTGACAATGGGGTAAAATCCACAAGGCATGCTCGCCGTGCTCTATATCGCACCCTATAAGGCAGTTGACCCAATTGATCCACACCCCATTAACTAAAATACTGGTCTTCGATTCTGGCCTTGGTGGCTTGACTATTCTTCAGGCCCTGCAAAAAAAACTACCGAGCTGTGAGTACGTTTACGCCTCAGATAATGAAGCGTTTCCCTATGGTACAAAAAGTGCTGAATTTTTAATCACACGGGTCCAGCGTGTACTGCAGGTACTGATCGACAAAACCCAACCCCACATTATTGTCGTGGCCTGTAATACGGCAAGCACCCTGGTTCTGCCCCATATTCGTCGCCATTTTGCAATACCTATTGTAGGCGTAGTGCCGGCGATCAAACCCGCTGCTCAACAATCCACCACTAAGGTCATCGGTTTACTAGGCACACCGGGAACTGTAGCAAGAGGCTATACAAAAGGGTTAATTGAAGAATTTGCCAAGGACTGTAAAGTCATTAGTGTCGGCAGCGCTGAACTCGTTATATTGGCCGAAGAAGCCCTACGCGGTTTTACCCCGACCCAAGCCGTATTACATTCGCTATTGAAGCCCCTCTTTGATGCGCCTCAACTCGATACTATCGTCCTCGCCTGCACCCACTTTCCCCTGATTAAAAAAAACCTATCTGATGCCTCGCCTCGCGAGGTGAACTGGATAGATTCCAGTGAAGCCATTGCCCGAAGAGTCAGCGCATTACTCGACAACCAAGCGCTAGCTAAAATCGGGCCACAGGGTAACGGTAGTACGGCCATCTTTACCGCACAGAACACAGATACCAATAGCCTTTCGGATGTCCTGAATAGTTTTTCGTTGGCTCGAACCGAATATATCCAGGTCTAGGCAGCCTCTAAACCTCTACCCATGAACACCCTCGTTACAGCTGCACCTAGGGTAAAAGGTAACGGCCCTTAACCTGCTATTACTCGACGATTATTTTAAGTTTTCTGATTCGACGCTGAGAGGCATTGTCAAGAATCCATAAATCAAAGACGAGCCTATTTTTTCTTAAGCTGCATTCCTGCCTGCTCCCAGGTAGGCGCCCACGGGCCACAGAACTTCGACCCAACATTGACTAAAGCACTACTGAGCTCAGGGCCTAATACTTTGGCTACCACTCTAATAATATGCTTAGTGGGTCTTAATACATCACTAAAGCTTAAATACCCACTCGGATCCGTCGCATTCAACGGATTATTCATTACATAGGAATAACGATTTAAACTCTGCGTATTAAACGGCTCCTGCACAAACAGATCCGCCTGCAAAAATCGCCCCGTGTGACCGGTGCTCACATCGAGACTGCCCAGAAGATCTTTATAAGGTAGCGGATAAATTAACGGGTAGCGCCCCCTTAAAAACTAAAACGTTAGTAATGCAGCTGTCCGAACAGATCAGTATTTTTATGGGTGTCCTTAAGTGTTTTCATGGAATTGTCATGAGCATGTCATTGCTCTTCTATATCGTTCGCCGTAACAAAATTAGCTGCATGGGCAAATTGTTATGCGGCCTATTACTTTTTCGATCAATAGTTGTACTGCGAATACCTTCAGGATATTGCCATGACAGCCACCACGACACACCCAGCTCAACACGCCGCACCCGAAGCGAGCATACCCCAGAGCTCTACTGCGGGGCCCGGATGGACTAAATGGGCGCAGGTCGCCGGACTGGTTTACTTACTTTTAGTAGCAGTTTCCCTTATCGGTAGCGGCTTTAAAATATCGGCGGGAGATCAGGCCAAAGAGCTGTTTGCTTTTGCAAGCAACCCTGTTGCCGGTCTTGTCATAGGCACCGTGGCGACTGCGCTTATTCAGTCGTCGAGTACAGTGACATCGATTATTGTCGGTCTTGTTGCCGGTGGCTTACCAGTCAGCATCGCAATTCCGATGGTGATGGGTGCCAACATTGGCACTACCATCACCAATACCATTGTTAGCCTTGGCCATGTTCGCAGAGGCGATGAGTTCCGCCGTGCCTTTGCAGCAGCAACAATTCACGATTTCTTCAATTTGCTTAGTGTCGCTATTTTTCTTCCTTTGGAGATTATGTTCGGTTTCCTCGAGAAGATGGGGGCCGGTCTCGCTGGTTTGCTAGTAGGAGGTGACCCCATGGATATGGGCGGTTTCAACTTTATCAAACCAATTGTTAAACCTCCGGTGAAGTTTGTGGAAAACTCCGTGTTGGGCGGCTTGCCTGATATGGCGACGGGGGTACTGATGGCGTTGCTCGGTATTGTAACTATTTTTGTGGTGATTACCCTGATAGGAAAATTATTAAAATCATTAATGGTAGGTAAAGCCAAAGACATTTTACACTCAGCTGTCGGACGTGGCCCGATATCGGGTATTACGTCGGGTACGATGATTACGGTGTTAGTTCAATCCAGCTCGACCACTACCAGCCTAATTGTGCCGCTAGCTGGCAGCGGTGTGTTTTCCCTGCGACAGATCTACCCCTTTACGCTGGGCGCTAATATCGGAACCTGTATAACGGCATTATTGGCAGCCACTGCGGTGACAGGCCCGAATGCAATATTTGCTTTGCAAATTGCGCTAATACATTTGATCTATAATTTTCTGGGCGTAATCTTTATTTATGGGATGCCATTTTTGAGAGACATCCCGCTCTGGGCTGCCAACAAACTGGCCGAAGCCACCCTGAAAAATAAATTATATGTCATTGGCTATGTTTTAACGGTGTTTTTTGTAACGCCCTTGGTATTGATTAGCGGGAGTAATTTTCTGAATATTTAATCCTCACAAAGGGTTGTTGCAATCTTCTTCATTGGTCTTATTTTTCCGGAGCCCACAAATGGAAACCAACACTAAAAAGCAGGAACTCGAATCACATATTGCAGAGCTTGAGCGTTCTATTACTGAGCTAAAAGTTCAACTTAGGCAACTGGAAGAAAGCGATCAGCACCAAGCCATTGATAATTTGGAAGCCTATCTGGTTACGATGGAAAATCGATGGGACACCCTCAAAGATTTCTGGCCCATCGTACACAATGAATTACGCGACATATTTGTCAAAATGAAAGGCGAAAAGACCCCATGAAGAGTCTGGATATGAAGTCGAAATGCGGCGTTATCTTTACGTTTCTGTTTTTTGCAGCGCATGCTACAGCGGGTGAAGAGACGAAGATTGATTTGCAGGCCGTGCCTGGCGATATTATGGAAAAAGCCAAAACCTTGATGCCGGAGGCAACCTATAAAAGCGCCAACACCGAAGCAGAGGCGGATGGCTTAGTATACGAGATACAAGGTCTGCTTGCGGACGGACGAAGACTAGAAGTGGATATTGCCGAGTCAGGCAAAGTGGAAGAAATTGAAGTAGAGTTTACGCACGACCTGGTCCCAGCAGCGGTGCTGAATGCGGTCGAGGCAGCCTATCCCAACTTTACCGTGACGTTTATTGAGGCCAGTCATTCTGAGAGCAAGAAAGTCGTCGGGTATGAATTCGTCGGACAGCAAAACGGCAAACAAATCGATTTAGACGTGTCAGCAGACGGCCGAAAAATTGCGGTTGGGGATGACTGAATATTTTAGGTCCTCTAATCTGGTTTTTTTATACCCAGCATCCAGAAATCACCCGTATTCTTCTGGAGCACACCATAGAGTAAGACAAGAGAGGCATAAGCTTGAACTGCTAAAAGAACCTATGCCCTCGGGTCAAGCCTGTTCAATAGCCTTCATGAACGACCAATTTAACGTAGAGCGTCACTATAGGCTACCTGGCAATCCATCACGGAATAGCTATATCAAACGAGCTAACTATTGAGTTCGCTACGACTGCGTTAGCAAACACCTCACCGAAACACTGGACAAGGCGCAAGACTCAGCAATGAAGTGCTTATAGTTTCACAATCATGAGGCTCCACATCAGGCGACTGCGGATAGACCACCACTGATGACAGCATAACCCCTGCTTTATAGGGCCGATTAAAAATCGGAGGTGGATTACCCCTTTTCCATTTGAAATAGCCCGATATTTGAATAGTCCTACTCATCAATACAAGTTTAGTTTATTCAATTTCTCATTTATGGTAATTTACGTACAACTAAAATTACTAAAAAGATACGGTGCATGCCATGATTCAAGCCCACAAACTACTACCAAAAGCGAGTCTCATGGCTGCTTTGGTTTTTTCTGTTTCTGCCTATGCGGAAACGAAATCGCCCACAACCGCCAATAGCAACTATGAGCCTCCTCGAAACTCCCAGGGCCAGCCTAATCTTCAGGGCGTATGGGATTTCAGAACCTTAACCCCGCTCGAACGCCCCAAAGCTCTAGGCAATAAAGCGGTGTTCACTGCAGAAGAGCAGAGTGCATTCCGTCAGAAAGCCGTGGATGCCACCGATGTTGATAAGCTTAGAGAAAAAACCGCCAAAACAGATGCCGCTACAGATATTGAAGGTGCCTATAATAATTTCTGGATGGATTACGGCACCACTATGAACGAGGACAGAAGAACCTCCTTGATCGTCGATCCCATCAACGGCCGGCTGCCCAAACTGACAGCCGAGGCGATAGCGCGGATGAAGGAAGATCGGAATCTAATTCCACCAGTCAGAAACATTGTCTCGATCGGTCTCACTGACTTCCTACCCACTGGGCCTGAAGTTCTGGGCTTATCTGAACGCTGCCTATTAAGTTTTAATGCTGGCCCACCTTTAATCCCCAGTGCTTACAATAACAATTTGCGAATAATACAGACGCCTAAGCACGTAGTGATCTTTACTGAGATGATTCACGATGCGCGCATCGTCCCCATTGATGGCAGCCCACATTTACCCGCGGAAATGACCAAATGGACTGGTGATTCTCGGGGTCACTGGGAAGGTGACACACTGATTGTTGAAACTACAAACTTTACGGGCAAAACACCCACCTTCCAGCTACCACTGAACCTTAACGAGCCTGAAATGAATGGAGTCGTTGGCACGGGTGAACATTTCACCTTGACCGAACGTTTCACTCGTACCAGCGATTCGCGTATTGATTACGAGTACACCGTAAATGATCCCAGCACTTTCACTAAGCCCTTCACCGCTTCTATTCCCCTGAAAGCAACGGATGGCCAAATGTTTGAGTACGCGTGCCACGAGGGTAATCACGGTGCTGCCGGCATGTTGTCTGGAGCCCGTCAGACCGAAAAAGAAGCCGCCAATAAAGGGGGGTAACACCCCTCCGTCACAACTTGCTTAAAGCTACCCGCTTGATAAAAACGCAAACTTATCAAGCGGGCAAGTACCTTTCTTATACCATCACCAAAATGTATGACAGAAGAAGCTATCGATTAATAGCCTGGCCTTACACGACTACGCCATTAAAGCCCAAAGCAAAGAGTTAAGGTCTGATCAAGACTTCAGCCCATCATCTTGAGTCGAAGAACTTCTAGACCTCATCGTAGAGCAACTTTTTTTTTGCAGCCTAATTCTTCAAACACTCTGCTCTTCGCCCAGCCAATATTGAACGCTTTGTGATAGCCGGGATTAAAAATACCCGATGCCCGGCGGTTGACTCGAGAATACATGACACAACCAAATGCCGAACATGGCACTTAGATCTGCCGAGCTCAAGAACCTCAGTATTAGCTCCAGCATAAACAGAGCAGTATTAAATCGCTGCTATATTAAGAAGACGCGGGTGCATCATCAACAAAGACTTAAGTGCTAATAAAACGAGTAGATGTGAGCGACTCCTGAGCTACTACAGGTAAAGGTTGCGTAGTAGATATCAGGAAAATGCTAGACTGGGACAGGCCCAGAACACAATAGCTAGTAGTTTAAACTTAGACAGAAAATTATAATTAAACCTGCAACTGCCCTGGTTACAGATTTTCCAGGCACTCAGGCATCTCTTCGGAAGTGGCCGCTTCAAGTAAGCACATAGTATCTTTGACTTGAACCCCCCAATAAACGCCCCAACCAATAATGATTGCGATTGAGAAAACTGCTGCAACTTTTCCTAATGTACTTGTTTTCATGACCACTCTCGACAAGACTTATTAAATTTCTATGAAAACCCAATCCAGCGACCATTGGCCGCTACGCTAAACCAAATAAACAAGCTAGTCAGAGCCACTAACTTCACTACCCAGGGTTCTACCGCGTCTGTTTTTGGACCTGTGGAAGCAATAACTTCTGGTGCACGGCTATAAACGGCACTGCGCAGGCTCAGCATAAAGACAATACCCATCGCTAAGCCAGCCATCTTAGCCCAGAAAAAAGAATTGTAAGCCAACTTCATCGCTATCGCAGAAGATTCATAAATGCCAGACAGTATTATTCCGACCAACCCAATATAGATCCATTTCTTTGTATTGCGAAGAATAACGTCAGAGGGCACACCTCTAAGAACGATATTCAACATACGTAAATCACCAAGAATAATCATCCCAACGAGCATAACCATGCTAAGGATATGAACCGCCTGAACCATTGAGAATAAGCCAGCATAGGTTTTAGAAAAACTGGCTAACCAAGAGGCATCTAGCCATTCAAAAAAAGGAACTACATTCATTTTTATTCCCCCCACAGGGCCTTATTTTAAAATACTTTGTAAACGCTTTTTGTTAAAAAAATTAGCGTCTTAAAATCACTCAAATGCCGCTAACTCATTAACACAGCCCGCTGCCCAGTACATAAAATAAGGCATTTCTTTATGGCAATCCCACCAGTCATAAGCCATGTTACGGCCACAGACAACCACTAAAATCCACAGGGAAAGAGACAGACCCGCACCAACGCGTATCCGTTTGGGTGGAATGGGATCTCTATCCCATGTCAAATTAGTTGATCTGGTCATATTGCGAATCAGCAGTGCATTGATACCTGCAGCGATTAGCAACACCACTTTAATACGAAACCAAATACTCTGTGTCGACCGAACAGGAATAGCGAAATACAGAAGCACTCCGCTGATAATCATCACGACAAACCCTATCATCATAGGTTTGTCGAGCCGCTCCATCAGCGTGGAAGCCGGTAGCTCTTTAAAAGCAACACCTAACAAGCGCAAATCGATAACAAGTAACATACCTAGAAAAAGCGTCAAGGTGAGCACATGCGTTCCCTCGACCCAGCCATAGGCATATAAAGCCTCATGCAAATTAGTGCTCGCTTGAAAACCATCAAGCCATGTTGCAAATTTAAAAAGAAGCTCATTGAGCATGGTTTTCCCCCAATTTTTTTAATACTTATTATTACGCAAAACTCAGTTATCACGCAATTGATGTAACTCAACGATCTTACTTGAAAACCTTTAAGCAATCGAGCCTTCTATGCCTCCACCATAAATTGAGCGAATCAATCGGCTTCTGTTAAAGCCATCACCAAAAGTAATTACGCTAAAGCAAACCCAACCTGGTTTTATAATGCGCCAGTCCTTCCTTATAAACGCGCCAACTCCCCTTTTACTGATAACTTCCCATAGATGAATCAGGTAGGTTATGCTTACGTATTCGATAAAAACAATGGGAAGCTTAACTTGTGAACTTAAAATCTATGCGGAAAATAACACTGCTCTCCGTCCTCTCGGTTATATCAACGGGCATTCTTGCTGCGGATAGCAACTTCAAAGCGCCGCGTGCTGCTGACGGCATTCATCCAGACCTTAACGGTATATGGCAAGTAATGAATGAGGCTAATTTCGATATAGAAATGCATATGGCTCGTCCCGCCATGGCTTTACGGGATGGCCCTGCTGGCCCTATCCCCGCAAAGGAAGTCCTGAAGTTAGGTGCCGTCGGCGCTGTTCCCCCCAGTCTAGGTGTCGTTGAAGGGGGGAAAATACCCTACAAACCTGAGGCACTTGCCATTAAGAAAGAAAACCAACTGCACTGGCTTGAGCGCGACCCTGAGATAAAGTGTTATCTCCCGGGCGTACCTCGTGCCACGTATATACCGCAACCTTTTCAGATTTTTCAGGGCGATGATTCGATTTTTATCACCTATCAATACGCTGGCGCCGACCGCGATATTTTCATGAAAGACCCCGGCCCTGCTCCCGTTGATAGCTGGATGGGACAATCTGTCGCGCGGTGGGAAGGCGACACCCTCGTTATCGATGTCACTGGCCAAAATGCGTCAACCTGGTTTGATCGCTCTGGCAATCACCACAGTGATCAACTACATGTTGAAGAGCGTTATACAATGACGAGCCCGAACCATATTCAGTATGAAGCCACGATCACCGACCCACAGACGTTCACGAAGCCCTGGAAAATCAGCATGCCTCTTTACCGTCGCATGGAACCCAACGTGCAAATACTTGATTTCAAATGTGTCGAGTTCGTTGAAGAACTACTCTACGGCGACCTGCGCGCAAAACCTCTCGATTAAATAGTAGAGAGACTTGCTGAGATACCCATAAATTTTTCATACTGTTTTTAACCAGAGGTCACTTTTATGTCTTTTAAAAAAATTGCTACAGCCAGTGGATTAGCGCTGGGCTGCCTAGTCTCTGCACAATCCAATGCACACCATGCATTTGGCGCAGAATTCGACGCCAACGCGCCGCTCACTTTGCGCGGCTCTGTCACCCGCATCGAGTGGGTAAACCCCCATGCCTGGTTTCACATAGAAGTCACGAATGCTGAAGGAGAGAAAGAGGCCTGGAGAATTGAAGGTGGCACTCCTAACACATTATTGCGCAGAGGCATCAACAAGCGATCTATTGCCATTGGTACCGAAATTGTCGTTGAAGGCTATCAGGCAAAAGATCGCACCAATAGCGCCAATGGCCGTAATATTACACTTGCCAACGGTAAGAAAATGTTCATGGGTTCATCCGGTACTGGCGCTCCCGACGACGGCGCTGACCCAGGCCGATAAACAAAAAGGGGTACGCTAAGTGAAGATAGGCAAGCTCCTACCCACCGCTTTTTTGCTTAGCACACTTGTTGCCTGCAGCCCTTCCGAGCAGGCAACACCGCTAACAGAAGCGGAACACGGGGATTCTGGCACTTTCAAGCTAAGCGGTGATGTCAAACACATCATGCAGTGGGTGCTCGACCCCGCTGCTTTTGGCGTGTGGAACTCTGCAGGAAGTATCATCACGTCTGCCGGCACCAGGGAACTGGCGCCAACCACAGACGAAGGCTGGTTAGCCGTTGAACACAGCGCCGCTGTCGTTGCTGCAAGCGGTAACTTGTTGATGATGCCAGGGCGGGTGGTTGATGAGAAAGTTTGGAAAGACACTGCGCTAGGTTTGGTGGACGCCGGTTTACGTGCTCAGACAGCAGCCAAAAACCAGGATTCTGACGCCTTATTTGATGCGGGCGGCCAAATTTACCGCGTTTGCAAAGCCTGTCACTCTGTTTATGTGCGTGGAGAAAACGCAGGGGGCTTACCCTGATTTTTATCTCGAACTGTCCTAAGCAATAGCTCTGACCCAGTTGCACCGTTAAAATGGTGTTATTTGGTCAGAATATCAAAATCGTCGGTTTAACACTGACCTACTGCTTTTCATCATCTTATTTGATCGCGCCTACTTGCTCTAAAGGCTTTTTATTCACAAAGCCATCACGAAACTCAAGGCTCTGTGTGTAAAAGCCTGCAGTATTTAACGTCACTGTTACGATTTCAGACCCATGATTTGCCCAATACCAGCCATGGATACCACTAAAAGGCGCGATAAACGTACCTGCTTCGTGTTCCCCCTCGCCTAAGCTATAACTCTCCACATAATCTTCAGTCTCTTCAGATTCGCCGTGAAATTCAAATGAAACCAGGCTGCTTCCCGCTTTAGCTTTAGTACTATTCCAGCTATAGACCATACTGCCGCCTTTATTCAGCTGATATTTATACTCTACAAATTCAAACGGTAACAACTGAAATGAGACGCTATCTTCACGTAAAGCACCCTCTTCCTTATGTATTGTTTCCACTCTCACACCTGACGAACTCGATAAGCCCGAAAGACCTAAAACTTCACCCATACCCAGGGGGTCTTTATTAAATTCCGCCGGTAAAATAAAAAGAACTAGAATGACCACTGCTGAAACCACGGCAAATAAAGTAGCCGCTAAAACTTTACGCCTCTCTGCTTGCAAAATGTCTGATTCCGGCACTTTGATTGTCATCATTAAATCTCTAGTATTCCTTCACTTATGCCCATAGGTACGCCGAAAATTGATATCCGGCCAACATAAACCCTAAACTCATTAGCACCGTGTTAGCCATAAGAGCCTGCCCACGAAAATGATGAGTCTTACGCCACTGCCCTAGCACAAGAACGATACACGTCAGAGCGATCACCTGACCAATTTCCACCCCAACATTGAAGCTCAGCATATTAATAACCAGGCTATCCGCCGCCAGGGATAAGTCCTGTAATTTCGTCGCTAAGCCCAGGCCATGAAAAAAGCCGAAAATCAACACGGCAATCCGGGCATTGAACTGGAGACCAAAAACTTGCTGAAAGCCATTCATATTTTCAAAGGCTTTGTAGACAACAGAAAGCCCAATGATAGTATCAATCAAATAAGCGTTAACATTCCACTCCAGCAACACACCACCCAACAAAGTCACACTGTGTCCCAGCGTAAAAAGGCTGACATACAGGGCGACATCCTTTAAGCGCCGTAGGAAGAAAACTACGCCAACCAAATATAATAAATGATCATAACCGGTCACCATATGCTTAGCGCCCAGATACATATAGGGAATAACAGCGGGACCCTCAAGGCCTTCGACAAAGCGGGCATTGTCTCCAGAAATAGTATGCGCAGCAGCTACCATTGGCACCAGCATCAGCACAAAGGCCCACCACAAGCGGCAAGGACTAATGCACAGACATCTATTCACTGAACGACAGGAACTACGATATTCTATCATTGCGATATACTGCCATTTCTCTAAAACTGTAGGTCACATCCTTGTAAGAAGTGAGCGAACCCTTTTATGAAAATCATTTTACCAGCCCCAACGTCTTGAAGATAATGGCTGGCGACCTGAAGCAATAGAAACTCTGACACGTTCAATACCCCAAATCCTAACAATTTCAAACACCCTCTATGCTAAGCTCATACCAATAAGCTCAACACATATATAATGACAATATGGCGGCGAGGTACTCGGCATGAGCAACACTGTTAATCCAATCGTTATGACTCAGCATAATGACAACCCACAATCAGACAGTTTTCAATCTATCACTGCAGAGCGTTTACACCGCAAACAGCGGCTTACTGCCGCGTTTCGCCTGTTTGGTAAATTGGGTTTTGACGAGGGCGCTGCAGGGCATATCACTGTGCGAGACCCCGAGCACCACGATCATTTCTGGGTTAACCCCTTTGGGGTCTCTTTCAAGCGCATTAAAATGTCGCAGCTCATTTTGGTTAATGATCGAGGTGAAGTCGTCGAGGGCGAAGGGCTGTTAAATGGTGCCGCCTTCACTATTCACGGCAATATTCACGCAGCTCGCCCCGATGTTATCGCTGCAGCTCATGCCCATTCTGTCCACGGTAAAAGCTGGTCAACACTGGGGAAAAAACTCGACCCGATCACTCAAGACGCCTGCGCCTTTTACGAAGATCACGCTTTATTTGACGACTTTACCGGTGTTGTTCTGGATATGAACGAAGGAAAACGTATCGCTGCCGCTCTCGGTCAAAATAAAGCCTGCATTTTACAAAATCACGGCCTTCTCACTGTTGCCGCAAGTGTTGACGCTGCAGCCTGGTGGTTTATCACCATGGAGCGCAGCTGCCAGGCCCAGTTACTTGCTGAAGCTGCCGGCACACCCAGGTTAATACGACCCGATATTGCACAACTCACCTATAAAACCGTCGGCAGCGAAACGGCGGGGAAGTTTGCCTTCCAATCCCTTTACGATGTCATTATTAGTGAGCAGAGCGATATGTTTGATTAGGTCCAGCCGCCGCCTCCACCAGCTAAACAGGGTGCAACACACCCTTTATTATCCGCCCTCACATAATGGTCTATATCAGCTAAAACCTGTATTACGGACAACACTGTTTAAAAAAAGCATGGGCCACCGAGCCTACTTTTGTTAGGTCTACATAAATGAACCCAGATCAATTTATCGTCATGCTGTGTCTAACAGGCATCATTATCGGCCTGGCTGCAACTCGCATTCGCCCCGTCTTCCTTTTTAGCAGCGCTATTTCTGTCCTGTATTTACTGGATATGATTAGTTTGGGCGATGCTTTAAAACACTATACTAACGAAGCCCTCGCGACACTCATTTTACTCATCATATTGGTTCTCGCTATAGAGAAAACCCAGCTCTTTTCGCGCCTCGGACAGAAAGTACTCAGTGGTGGTTATCAGCGCGCTCTTCTAAAGCTTGGTCTCACAGCCGGTCTCGTTTCCTCGGTAAGTAATAATACTGCAGTCGTCGCCTCTTTTATGAGCGCCATTAAAAACCAGAATAAACTGCCACCCTCTCGATTGCTCATCCCTCTTTCCTATGCCTCAATATGGGGTGGCACACTTACTCTGGTGGGCACATCAACCAACCTCATACTCAATGGACTAGTGATAGAAAACGGCTTACCGCCGCTATCCATGTTTGATTTTACAGCCATCGGCGTACCCATTTTCCTGGGCTGTATGATCTTATTACTTATCATCGCCCCCCGGGCATTACCAAGTCGAGCGGTTGATACCAGTGAAAGTAAAACCTATTTTCTCGAGGCAAGAGTACAAAGTGATTCCCCTTTAATCCGCAAATCACTGCTGGATAACGGTTTTCGAAATTTAGTCGATCTTTTTCTCGTCGAAATTATCCGCGACCAGCATATTATAAGTCCGGTCTCGCCAGAGGAAATAATAGAAGAGGGCGACCTGTTAATTTTTGCCGGTGATATAGAGAACATTCAAACCCTTAACCAGTTCAAAGGGCTCAGTATTTTTGATGACGACCAAAGTAACCTGACCAGAAACCTTAGTGAAGTCGTGGTCAGTCACAACGCTACCATCACTGGTCGCCCCTTGCGTGAAGTCAATTTTCGCGCCATGTTTGACGCAGCTGTCGTCGCTGTACGGCGCGGCGATCAACGACTTGCAGGCGGCCTGGGAAAGATAAAACTGCAATCAGGTGACAGCCTGATACTAGCGACTGGACACGACTTCCATTCAAGACACAACCTGCCGCGCAACTTTATTGTACTCGGTGGTGTCAACACGAAAGAACACCTGTCAACGCTGACTGAATACAGCATCATAGCCAGTTTTATCGCCGTCATAGCTCTTTCCGCTCTCGCTATATTACCCTTGTTTAAAGGTCTGTTAATCATGCTCGGGGGCCTCATTATCAGTAGGCTGCTTAGCGTTAATGAAATACGCCGTCATTTCCCCTTCGAACTCATCATCGTTATTGGTGCAGCCCTGGGGTTTGCCCAGGTAATGCATGACTCCGGCGTAGCCAATTTACTCGCCGATCTAATCCTTACCGCACCGGGTGCACAGGGCGCCTATCCAGCGCTCATCGCTTGTTTCATACTCACCCTTCTTCTCACAGAGTTAGTCACTAACAACGCAGCAGCCGTTCTGGTTTTTCCTATTGCTCTAAGCATGGCCAACCAATACCAGACGAATCCCATGCCTTTTGTTATGGCTGTCGCTTTTGGCGCTAGTGCCAGTTTTATTTCGCCTCACGGCTACCAAACTAACCTTATGGTCTACAGTGCAGGTAATTATCAGTTATTAGATTATCTAAAAACCGGCCTGCCCATTTCTCTACTCTATGCAACTATCGCTCTCATCACCATACCCTTGATTTACCCTTTTTATCCTTAAATAGAAGCGTAAACCTCATGCCTATTGAGTCGCTGGCCGCCTGACGTTACTATGTCCGCCGCACAGACAATCCTTGTATCAACCGCCCCGGTGGCACAGCTGGATAGCGCGGCCCCCTCCTAAGGGGCAGGTCAGAGGTTCGAATCCTCTCCGGGGCACCATACCCACTATTCCTAAATTGTGCTAAAAGACGCTAAATACAATAAAAACAACACGTTAAGCCTCTTTTTACGCCTCTTTGAAATGCTAAACACTTCTAAATAACGCTATTTTTCTGCTACTCTCTGCGCCCTGAGCGCGCCAGCCGGTGCGCCATAAGTGCGCCACGGCGCAGGGCGGACAATATGGCTACTATTAGAAAGCGGGATGGCCGCTGGCGGGCGGAGGTGCGCCGGGGGAGTTTTCGCAAGTCAAGAACGTTTGCGACGAAAACGGCGGCGCAGCGTTGGGCTACTGCGCTTGAGGCCGATATTGATAACCACAAGCTGGGCCAGGTTGCGAATAAGTCGCTGGGAGATTTACTGGCGCGCTATAGCGATGATGTAGCGGTGCATAAAAAGGGCTGGCGGCAGGAGGTGATTCGTTTGGCGCGAATCGGGCGGGACCCTATCGCGGGTACACCGTTGCGGGAGTTGAGCGCAGCCGATATGGCAGGCTGGCGAGATAGGCGGTTGCGTGAGGTGTCAGCCGCGTCGGTGCGGCGTGATTGGAATGTAATTAGCCACGCAATTAATGTAGCAATCAATGAGTGGGGCTGGCTACATACCAACCCACTGAAAGGAGTGAAAAAACCGGCGCCACCGGCGGCACGCGACCGGCGGGTGAGTGAGGATGAGATAGCGCTGCTGCGCCATTGCTCGGGCTATGACCACACGCCAGACACCAAAACAGCCCGCACATTTTTAGCATTTTTGCTGGCCATTGAAACGGGTATGCGCGCAGGCGAGCTGGCAGGGCTGACACGCTCTAGCATTACCGGGCGCGTTGCGCATTTACCTATGACGAAAAACGGCACCCGGCGTGATGTGCCGTTGTCGCCCAAAGCGGTCGAGCTGCTCGAGCCCCTGGGCGACAAGCTGTTGGATTTAAATAGCGAGCAAATTAGCAGCTTGTTTCGCAAAATACGCGACCGTGCAGGCATTGAAAACCTGCACTTTCACGACTCGCGGCACGAGGCCATCACACGGCTAGCTGAAAAACTCGACGTGCTGGAACTGGCGCGCATGGTCGGCATTAAAGATTTAAAAATTTTAATGGTGTACTACAACAAAACAGCAGAACAGCTAGCTGACAAGCTGTAATTACAGCTCGCCGAGCCAGGCGGTAGTGGTGTCATTGGTTGCAACGAGCTCTATTTCATCGCCCGCAGAAACAGTAAACACGCGCCCGTCACGGGCCGGGATCGAGGCATAAACTACGCTATCGAACATAACGTCGACACTACCCGAGGCGCAACGAACAACCGCGCCGGTACCGGTGATAGCCTGAGCACCCGTTGACACCCCTTTCGCGACAGAATCTAATACTTTTGTTGATGTCATTGCTTATTCTCCGGGTAAAAAAATGGGGTCTGTGCCTGAATACATTGGTAAATAAATAGGGTCAGCCATTATTGCCGCGCGCGGAACAACGTTATCGTTTTCGTCCAGCTCGTTAATATCTGCAATAAACGGCAGGATTTTGGCTTTATCGATGGGTTCAATGACCGGGTAATATGCAGCTTGGAGTTCACTGCCTTCGTTGTCGTACGTTGCCGGTGTTTTGTACGCTTTTCGTATACCTACCACTTCCCACGTTAAATCGTGAGCCTTTATCAAGCCCGCTAATATAGATTTAGTTAAGTTATGGTGCCGAATACGGGCGTGGATTAGGCTCTTGCTATCATACGGCTTTGTACCAAGGGCAATAGATGATGGCCAGCGTTTATCTAATGCGTCGAGCTGCGCTTGCAGTTGCGGAGACATGTTATCGAACTCAGTGCCTTCGGGAATTATTAAGTGAACATCGTAGAACATTGTCAACTCTCGTTATCTATTAGCTTCAACCCAGGTTTTTACATCAGAAAAAGATGAAGACTCAGGCGGTAGGCCTTTGTAGATCTCTAGTTTGCTGATTGTGTATGCACTCTCTATATCTTGGCCAAGCCCTAACTTAAGAGATCCGCCTGAGGTCCAGCCAGAGAAAGCTTGCTCTGAGCCCCAAGTAAACGTGTCGGTAGTTGGTTCGTAATAACCAATGACAAGCTTGTTGTAAGTAGATGACCACGCGACGCCGACTTGAATTTCTTCGCCTGCCAAACCGCCGGATGTTACTAAAGAAGTATTTGTCCCGTCATAAGCTTCCAGCCCCGAACCCGACGTATAACCCTTTATCAATTGATTATCAGCGCTTCCACCTCTTACATAGCTGCCGCCTGTGTCGGCCAAATCAACTTTAAGTGCCATTCTATACAGAGCGACGCCTTCATCGACATCGACAATTCCGTCCCAGCTATCGATCTCGATCTTATCTGCGTCTCTGGTAGAAGCTGCTGTTGTGTTTTTTATTGGAGTAGTTGCGAACTGTCCCTCCTCTAGCTGCACAGAAGTCAGAAAATGCACAAGACCTGCCCCGCCATTCCTGGTGATATAGAAAATCCAGACACGATTTCTACCTACGTTAAGCTGAGGCAAAGCCATCGTCCATCGCTCCCACGAGGTAGGCAAGTTAGTAGGTACAAACTCTGCTGCGCCGTCCTGCCAGCTCGACCCGTCTAGTGATAAAAACTGCACATCCCCACCAGAGCCGTCGTCGCATTTTACAATGAATTTCAGGCCATTCGCAGCACCCGCTTTAACCTCCATCGACATCACTGCGTAACCGCTCGTCACGCTGGTTAGATAGTCCAGCTTAATCAGTGACACAGCGTTGTTTGATCCATCCACTGTTATTTTCGCAGCAGAGGAGAAACCAGCAGGCACATCATCTAGTTCTTGCGTTAAAGTCGAGCTCCCCGACACGCTTTGCAGCCAGTTTTCAAATGTGTTTGAGCCGGAATCCAGCTCAGTAAATAAATTATTAACAATAGGGTTAGAGCGCGGAGGCTGCATGAGAACTTGGGGTGCTGGTGTTATTGCTGATCCAGTGTCTTCTGTGACAACTCCGCTCGATATAGTATTTCCTAGCTCCGTGGCATACCAGCGCACGCCGTCAGCCCCACAGCCATAATCTGTGTTTATGTCCAGTTTTTCGCTCGGCGCTATGTTTGACCTGCCCGTGACGTCTTGCACTTGAATATGCGTTAACGTGCCAGAAATAGTTAGCGTTAGCGTTGTAGTCGCTGCCTTCTTTGCAGCGTCAAATGCTATTCTGTTTGTTCCATCATTAGTCAGCACGCCGGTCGCGGCATTAGATAGCGTTACTGTGGCCCCGCTATCGCCCTCACAACTTACTTGGTAACTGCGGTTTTCTGCCACTGTGATTGAATGCGTCGTGAGAGTTGATGTTAATGTTTGCTCTCTGCGGCCGCCTTCGAGAATGATTTCTCCCGCTTCGCAAATATTCAATACGTCGTCGTAGTCGTAAACCGATGCTACTGACGTTCGCGTATTAGTCGGGGCTTTGTTGCTCTGACCCATCTTGTTAAGCCAAAAAGCTGGCGCATACAAAGCAGGCCCAACGGGTTGCCGTGCGGCACTAAAATGCTGCGACATGCTTTGCACAAACGGGCGAGAAAAAGAGGTGCTAAAGGTCATTTAATCCGCCTTTTTTTAATTAAAATTTGTCCGTTTTTATGGCGCTCCCAAAGCACCAGGGTTACATCTTTTGTTGCCATGGCTGTGTCAAAATCTAACCACGCCTGATCATTACTCATGTCACCAAAGCCGAGTGTCGCCCTTGCTGCAGCACCAGAAATTTGTATGTTTGCGACAGCAATAGCAGTGCGCATTTCTTCACACAGCGGTTTTCGCGGATCACCGGGCTCGGCATAAACACGCAGCTCATAAGGCGGTATCGCAATGCGGTCAAGGCGTATTAAGCTCATTTTTGGGCTGCTGCAATGCATGCTGTATTACCGCTAATATAAAAATGATCACTCGCGTCGATGGTTATAGCCGGGCGAAAAATAACAACAAGCAATAGCGCCAGCAGCACGATAAAAACAGTGTTTTTACGCATTAGGCCAACCGGTCCTTATGTCGTGCTGGGCTATAACGGCGGTGCTGGCCAGTGCGTCGATAATGTCGGTATGGTTTTTTTCAGCCGTTGCCAGCGCGTTGCGTCGTGTTTGCACGGCTAACTCAATAGCCTCGGCTTGCGTTTGCGTCACGTCGGCCCAGCTGCCGTCTGCCTTTTTGAGCGGCACTTTCGCAGCTTGTACTTTTACCTGTGTCGCTATGGCGGCGGTAATATTTAAGGCACCAAGCGCGTCGCAGGGGTAAACAACACCATCAACCACCACCCCTTTTTGCTCTTCTACCTGGGCTTTTTCTGCCAGCTCAGTTTTTTTAATCGCACGCGCAGCGGCTGGGCTTATGTCGGTGCCTGTGTAGCTGCGGGTCACGGTGCGCGCTGTTTCGTCAACGACGAGTGTTTCGCCGGTGTAGTTTTGATATTGCGTGAGCGACGCGGGGGCATCAATAACCTGGTACAACCCGGCGGTTTTAAAGTCGTTAGCGCTGGCACCCAGGCCAAAGGCAATACGCCCGTAAGATGTGCCGGGGCCATATTGCCCGGTGATTTTGTTTTTTGCGGCATTTAAGCTGGCAAAAGTTAGGTTTTGTGTGCTCATTTTTTACCTGCTTTATTAATAAAAATCAGCGTTAATTAAAGTTAACGGCTAATCCGTTGTTGGGCGGCAAATCAACGGGGTTTGTGTGCTTAGCGCCAAAGCCTGCGGCAGACCACGGGTATGCGCTGATATAGGGTGAGGAGTTATGCGCAAAAATAATACTGCTGTCATCATCGCTAAAAGCAACAGCATTAGCCTTGCCGCTTGGCGGCGTTATTGGATCGGCATAGCGCGCCCCAAACCCTGCCCCTGACCAAGGGTAAACACCAACATATTCTGTATTATTTTCTGCCACGGCAATGTATTCGCCGGATTTTGCGAAAACAACAGCGAAGCAGCGGCCGCCCGGCAGGGTTTCGGGGTCAGCAAATTTTGCACCAAAACCCGCGCCCGACCACGCCCAAACACTGACATAAGGGTTGCTATCAGTGGCAACGGCAATAGCACTTGAATCAGGACTAAAAGCCACACCCAAAGGCACCGAAGTTGGCGCCGGCGACGGGTTCGCAAACCTTGCTCCAAAACCTGCTGGCGACCACGCGTAAACCGCAATATAGGGGTAAGTAGCATAAATAACAGCAATGGCTGTGCTGTCGTGATTAAACACAACGCCCAAGGCGTTTTCGGGCAAAAAGGTGGGGTTAGCGAATTTTGCTCCAAAACCGGCTGGCGACCACGGGTAAACTGTCACATAGGGTGTCGACTGGCTAGCAACAGCAATGGCTGTGCTGTCGTGATTAAACGCCACTGCCCTGGCATTGGCGCCGGGCAGTGTTTCCGGGGCCGAGAATCTAGCGCCAAACCCCGCTGACGACCAGTTGTACGCCGCGACATACGGAGACACTTCAAACCCGGCTGCCACAACAGTCGACAAATGATTGAACACCGCGCTATTAACTCCCGATTCAGGCTCGCTAACAGGGTCTGGAAACTTGGCACCAAAGCCTGCCGACGACCAGGGGTAAACA
The DNA here is from genome assembly GCA_913058345.1 of uncultured Gammaproteobacteria bacterium. GTDB lineage: Bacteria > Pseudomonadota > Gammaproteobacteria > Pseudomonadales > Porticoccaceae > Reddybacter. The sequence goes on along the minus strand of CAJXQR010000003.1, from coordinate 134,641 downwards.
CGTAAAAATGGCGCAGAAAAGTGTCCAACAACAACACGATTGCTGCTCGAACCCCCTTTGGTTATACCCGTTTTTAATAAATCCATTACCCTAGCCCCTCGTTCATCACAGACAGGCTGTAGACGTTATTTTTGTCTTTAAGCACCAGCAACCGGTCGGTGCCACCGGCGGTAAACACGGGCGCCGAGCTGTTAGAAAACAGCATGCCAGCTGGCAAGGTAACGGTGTAGTCACCCCAGTTCACGGCATCGATAATCATGGCGCAAACCTGCCCACTTACAAACCCGGTAAACGCGATGGTGACCGCGCCGGTTAGCGTGAGCTTTTGCATATCACCTGCGGCATAGTCAAAGGTGTGGGTGCCGCTGCTTTTTGTTGCGTCGGCAATTTGTCGATAACTCGATGCGTCAATGGTTTTGCCGTTGGTGTCGAGCGCGGCCCCCAGCTGTGGGGTGGTGTCGTCGGCAATGGCGAAAGGCACCAGGTCGTAGCCGTCTTCGGCATCATTCACTTTGGGGCGCTTGCCGGCATCGCCACCCACCAACGGTGGAAAGTTAAGCCCGGCAGCACTGGCAGCGGCCTTGGCCGCCCAGTGGGGTAGCGAGTAGTCGTCTACTTCGTTACCGCCACTAGCGGCAGGTATGAGGCTGTCTTCAGCGCGAGTGGCCCAGTCGTGATACGCGACGAACAGGGCGTTTTGCTCGGTAATCGCGGCTTCTAGCGAAGCTAAATAGGCGTTGAATTTGGTGATGAATTCATCGTCGTCACCAATCACAATATTGTAATTGCTCCAATCTAAAACTGTGATTGTGGGCAGGGGCATTGTTATGCTTCCTCGAATGTTAGCTGGATTTTCCAATTGTTAAAAAAGGGGTGCGTAAAGCCCAGGTCAGACATGCGCCGGGCCACAAATGCGTGCTCTATCTCAAGAAAGCCGCCTTCTTCCGGATACGCCGTGATGTACACATCGGCCCGCTTGCCCGCGCTAAACAGCCCGGTGACTAATTTGCTGCGGTCCGCGTCGTCGAGCCAGTCGAGCCCTATGCGCATGCGCCGGTGCGCAGCGTGGGTGCCTTCGCTACGCAACGAGCCACCGTCGGTGCGGTGGTGTTCGGTTTGCTCTATCCACTCTAAACTGAGGCCGTAGCTCATGTTGACGCTGGGCTCGAAAGCTTCGCCCAGCATGATTTGGCCAATTTGCAAAAAGCCGTCGGCATTGCCGGTGTCGGTAATAATGATTTGGTAGCTGTCGAAAGTGACCGCGCTAAACCACAAGTCAAAATGCTGAGGCTCTAGTAAGTTGTTGTAAGTGGCCCCGTATTTGTCGATGCCCGCCCGCCATGTGCCAGCGGGGATTATGTCACCAGCCCCAACCTCGCCCGCACCAACGGTGCCGGTGTCATAAACCGTGGCGGCCCCTAGTTTTAAAATCAGCTGAATAGACGCCCCGCCGCTCAAATTGTGCCGGGCCATCACTAATCCGTTTGCCGTTGCTGGCGCTGCTGGCGTGCCGCTGATTGTTTGCTCGGCGGTGTCTGTCGAGCGCCACACAAACGCACGGCGGCCGCCTTGCGTGTTGGCGATGGGCATGGCCTCGCTGGTAACGGTCAGCGCAGCGGTGTTGTGTGCGCTGTCAGATAAAAAACGAATGGTCATAGCCACAGCTCCAGGCCAATGCGGTTGCGGGTGTAACTGCGGTTAATAGCAATAACAAGGCCTTTTTTGCCGTTGGCGAAACCAAAGCGGGGGTTTATAAGCTCAACGGTTTGACCAATTTTCACCTGCGATGGCGCTAGAAAACATTCCACCGACCACACCTCGCGGCGCTGGCTTTTTACGGCGGCAACGCGGTCACATTCGGTTTGCGCATTGGTGGTGCCGGTGATGTAGCTGTCGACCACCTGGTCGCCTGCTAACGGGTAGTCTGTAACGGTGTTGGCTGTGCTCACTTGCTGCCAGGGCTCGGTGAGCTGTTCGGCCAGCGCGGGAGATGTGTCGAGCATGCCTGCTAAGCTGTTGCGCGCCACGGGGGCAAAGTTGCGGTTGTAGTTGAATTTTAGCGTTTTTACCGGCGGCTCCATCGTCTCAAGCTGCAATTGCCCTGCGGCTACGTCGTCGGCAGTGATGGTTAAGTCGGCAACCAGGGCGGGGGCGGTAATGGCGTAGGCCTCGACCTCACCAGCAGCATTAACCAACCAGAACGCGCCCAGCGAGCTGCACACGTCGTCGAGCACTTGCGCTGCTGTGGTTTCGTCGGCGTAATACAAGCCCAGGGTGTAGGTTGGCAGCGCGTTAAGGGTGGTTTGGTTGGCAGTAAGGCCAAAACGGGTGCACACCCAGTTAATAATTTCTTTTGCTGTGCCGTTGGCTTCCACCACGTCGGTGCCCAAATTGCCTTGGGGCCGGGCTGACAGTGTGTATTTGCCGTTGCTGTAGTCGGCGGTGTGGCTAACCACCGCGCCGTTATCGCGCACCACAGCGCTGGTTATTGAATTTTCGTTAATTTGGTACTCGTGAGTGGGGTCGTCAGTTAACGCTGGCAGCACGTTAAAGGGTTCACCAAGGGCTATGGGTACGGGCTGGCCACTGGCCAGCAGCGCGGACTGTAGGGGCTGGTCGAGCACTGCTTTACCATCACGGATGCCAAAACGCAAAATACCGGGTGAAATCTCGGTAATACCGTCATTTATAACGTTAGCCACTTGTCGAAAGTCGTCTAGCGACCAGTCAATAGCCCCCAGAAACATGCGCACCGCGTGGCCACGCCATTTAATAGCGGCCCAGGTGTCGAGGGTGCCGTCGTTAATAAGTGTTATCTCGCCCACATCCATAGCGCCGTCGATGCGGCTAGATATGTCGATGGCTTCGCTAATCACGTCGTCGTAACTGCGGTTGGGGCTGGTGTCGCCCGGGCGGCTAATGTACGGCGCGTTGGCGATGTATTCGGTGCCCCCCGAGTGGTCCAACTCTATTAACAGCGTGCGCTGTTGGCCCATGTCGGCCAGCCATGCCGCGTACTGCGCATCGCTCATAGACATTAGCTGAGCACCGTGACTTTGTTGCGCGTCATTTGTCGCCCGGTGCGCTCGATGCTTTGGCGTTGGCTATTGCGTTGCTGCGCAGCACTGGCGGCATCGCTGGCGCGTTCGTTTCGCAGGGCGGCGACCTCGTTGCGCAGAGCTTTCATTTCTGCTAGCAGGGCGTCGTTGTTGTTGCTGTTTGTGCCAACGTTAATGCCGTATTTTCGCAGCGCGTCTGCCGACTCTTTGTCGATGATTATTTCGCCGTAATCGATAATCGCTTTTTGAGTGTGACTAACGAACGGTGTACCTGTATTGAATCGGTTAATTTCAGTCGCGCCATTTTCAAGCGCACTGGCAAAAAACAGCTCTTTGAGCGATTCGTAATCTTTGCCGCTGTCGAGCATATTTTGCCAAAAAGCGTAGCCGTCAGCATCGGGTGTTTTGTTCAAGCCCCGGCTGTAGAGCTCGTAAATGGGGTCGTTGCTGAGGTCGGCAGCTTGCACGCCGGTGGCACTGCTAAAGTCGGCAGAAAGCTCAGCGGGCAGCACAGCTAAAAGCTCGGCAACACTGTCGATGCCCGCTGTCATTCTTACGGCTTGCTGCAGCTGTGAAAGCGCGGTGTTGCCGAGGCTGAGCGTTGCACCGAGGGTTTTTGTTTGTATGCGCGCAATGTCGGCGCTTACATCGGCCTCGGTTTTAAACTCTTTGCCCAGATCACCCAGCGAACCGGTGACGCTATTGAAAATGTCGGTGTACTGGCCCGAGCTGGCGTAATAGCTGGCGGCTTCTTTTAAATACGCCTGGCCGTCGGCACTTAGCGCACCGGCGGCGGCCAGGTCGCCCCCTTGCGCAGCGGCAAGGCTTGCGCTGTACTGGTTTTTGGCAAAATCTAACCGCGCTTTGTTAGACAGCGGCGAGAGCGTTGACAAGTTGAGCTGGTCGACGGTGTCGAGCAGCGCGTTAGCCACGCTTAGCATGGCGGCTTTTTCGTCGCGCAGGGCTTTTATGCGCGCATCGGCATTGCTTTGCAGTGCCGCACGCTCGTCGTTGTAGCTGCCAAGTATGCTGGTACTCATGTCGCTAATAGACTGGGTAGCAACGGCAACTTGTGACGATGCGCTGGATAAATAAGTGTCTAAACTGGGCGCGAGTGACACTAGCTGCGCAAATAAGGTTTGCGCGGCGCTGGTGGTAAGATCAAGACCGTCGACCAGTGCTCTAAAGCCCTCGTGGGTTTGCGGTACCGCCAGCCCTAGCTCGTTAAATTGCTGGGTTAGGGAGTCACCCAATTTTTCGAGCTTTTCGCCGTCGGTGTAAAACGCATCGTAATACGCATTAATGCCGGTGCTGAGCTGGTCCAGGCCGCCGAAGGCTTGCACTAAACCGTCAGCGGCTGCCATGCCGGTCACGGAGAAGTCGATAAGCTCAAAACCCAGCGCGTCGAGGGCGCCGGTAACACCAACAAACTCAATCTGCACGCGGCTGATCGTGTCGGCTAAGGCTTCGCCCTCTTTCATTAAGGGCTCGAAGGGCGAGAGATCAACAACAAAGCCGGTGAGCTCTTCAACTTTCGATTGCCATGCGCCAGTAAAGTCGTCGAGTACCGATTCGACATCGCCCTGGTTAATGCCGTTGTATTCAGCGGAGCCGAAGAATGTTTTGCCCCAGTCTGTGCCAGCCCCAGCGGCTTTACCGTCGAGCGTGCGGCCAGTGAGGTTGACAGTGGTGCCCAGCTGCTCATAAAGCCCTGTTAACACAGTGTCTGTGTACGCAGCAGCTTCGGCTAATTGATCTGCCAAGGCAGTGCCTTCACTGCCAGCGCGTTTAGCGTAAGCGGTAAGCTCAAGACCGGATGCGCCGTAGGCTTTATGGCCCGGTGACAATGAGCCGGGCTCGGTGAGAACGCCCAGCGAGACACGCTCTTTGCCGTCGCCGCCGAGAGCGGAGTCTGTAAGGCCCCCAATAAAACCGCCAACGGCAGAGCCTAGAGCCGTTCCGATAACCGGCACAATAGACCCTACATATGCACCTATACCCGCCCCTGCTGTTGCCCCGATATTGGAGTTGGCCTCTTTCCCGAACAACCCTCCACCAATCTTATTTCCTGCATAACCGCCTGCAAAACCAGAACCTACTGTGTACAACCCCCCCAGCGCTAAGTTTCCGCCGCCTTGAGCAGCAAACCCCGCGCTGCTTTCCAGCAACCCGGAGGCAGCATTACCAAACCCATTTTCGTAAAGAAGATTAGCAATGTAATCAACCCCACGCGACGCACTAAGATGTGCACCTGTAAGCCCTCCGTTTATAAGGGATTTCCCCGCGCTGAGTAAGTCAGCAACAGAAAACCCGCCCCCGCCCGAACTAGCACCGAATAAACCAGTGCCATCGCCCGCCGATGCAACACCACTGCCGCCCATGCCCAGCCCAATAATAATGGGTTTGGTAATGGCGAGGTGGGCCATTTCGGCTAGCAGGGTTTTAAAGCTGTCTAGTATGCTGTCGCCAAAGCTTTTGAAGCCATCGAAAGCGCCGGCCCATGCGTCAGCAAATGTCTCGTCGACTCGTTCTATCGCCCTGTCCCACGCGGTGACGTAAACGCTGGTGGCTTTGGGGGTTTCGCGTTGCACGGTGGTGACTATTTGGCTTGTGCTGCTTTGCACCGTGGCAACCATTTTGCCGGTGGACACTGCCAGGGTATCGGGCAGGGTGTTAATGTTGCTGTTGATCAGTGCTGTTGAGACGTTAGCTTCTGCGGCTATTTTTTCAGCAGTTTTTTGTACGTCGTCTTCTGTTTCTCGTAACCATTTTTTAATCGATTGCGAGGGCAGCGCCTTTGTTGTTAAGTCTTTTAATTCTTGCGTTAGTTCTGTTGCTGTACTGCCAACAGCATCGGAAATATTTTGAAAAAACTGGCTTTCCGTGAAATTACCGCCGCCTGCGAACTCTGGCAGCTTGTTGAGCAACGAGGTAATCGCGCTGTCGATGCCTGCCGTTGCAGCGAAAATGCCGCGATAAGTTTGAGCAACAACAACCGTCACACCCTTCCACACTATTTGTAGGCCGCGAGCGGCATCAGCAACAAAGCCAATGCCGGCAATCATGCCGTCGAACAAAGCGTCGGCAGTGTCTTTAGCTGAGCTCATCTCGCTGCCGACACCCAATAATTCGTTAGCGATACCGGTTAACGCAGGAGAAACTTTAACCGCAAGCTGTTTCCACAAGCCCTCGCTGGCCTGCCCTACCCTGCTCATGGCATCGTTGGCTTGCTCGATTTTTGCAGAGTCAACCCGGTTTATGGCCAAGCCCCATTGCTCGGTAAAGGCGGCGGCTTCTAGCGCGGCAGCGCTGCCGCCTTTGAGGGTGTTAAGTAACGCCACACCCTCGGAGTCGAATAACTTAAACGCCAGGCGCACACGGTCGGACTGGCTGCCTACGTCACCCATGGCGTCGCCAATGGCGGCAAACTGCTGGTCGGGCGAGAGCTTCGCCAGCTCGGCGGCATTAATGTTTAATTCTTTAAGCGCGTCTTTTGCCTCGCCTGTGCCCTGGGCGGCTTCACCCACACGGCGCACCATGCGCTGTAGACCCATGTCGAGGGTGTTAGCTGCTACACCGCTAAGCTCGGCCTGTATGCGCAGGGCGGTGAGGCTTTCAGTGGCAATGCCGAGCTTGTCACTGACTTTTGCAGTGCTGTCAATGGCGCTAAGCTGCTGCTTAACCATTACCCCAACACCTGCCGCAGCCGCTAGCGCAGCGGCTGAGCCGTAAGCGGCGACCTTTTTGGAGAGGTCGGAAAAGCTGGCGCTGTTGTCTTTATTGTGCTGTACGGCTTTTTTCTGGGTGTCGTTAAGGCCCTTTAGCTGGTCGTCAGTGAGCTTTAAAGCCGAGACACCACCTCTTGCGTCACCGGTAATTATTAAGCCGGTTTTTATGGTTTTTGCCATAGTTTAAAAGCCATTTTACGCGGTGAATTAAGGGGTTTTTAGTTTTTCAAGCGCGGCTTGCTCAGCCATTTGTGCGAGGGCGCCTTGTTCAATAAAGCGCACTTTTTCAAAGGTTTCGCGGGTATTTTCAATACCCTGCAGGGCGATAACGCTTTGCAGAGCTGTGTAGTCAATGCCTTGTGCGCCGCCCATGGGCAACAAGCGCCACTGGGTGGCGCAGGCGGCAAAAACCTGCCAGGCGGCGAGGTTTGCGTGGTCTAAATAAAAGGTTTCTGGCTGGTCGGTGGCAGGTTCGGGGGGCAGGTTTATGTATTTTCTGTCCTCTGCTGTGCCGTCGGCACCGGGTTTAACATAGGCCCAGGCACGACCAGCCTGTGTTAGTTTTTTTCTGTGAGCACCTTACGCATGTTTTCGTCTTGCACCATGACGCATTCTCGAGCCAGCGGCGCGGCGATGTAGTCAATACCGCTAATTTGTTCTAATAATTCAGGGGTAAACGGCAGTTTTTCGCCGGCTGGGTCGTACATATCGGGTAAGTCGATAATTAATTTTTTAATTATTTCTGAATCTTTTTTATCGCTTAAATTGTCGATAAATTCTGATTTTTCATCGCCATACAGCTTTTTAATCACCGCTGTAAAAGGCTGCTCGGTATAGCCTGTTTCACCGGGTACTTTTGCTGTAATCGTTGAACGCACTTGGTCTGCAGGATCAATAATAAATTTCATGAGTTGTCCGCCTTTTATTTAAAAAATGAATTAAAAAATAGAAAATGTCCGCTGTTTGAATCTAGCCACCGCGCGGGGGCGGACTCCCTGCGCGGTGTTGGCACTGCGAGTGCAGCGCGCTAGAACTGGTTAGGTGAAAACGATGCTGAGCTCGTCGTCGCCGGCGTCGGTGGGTGTCCAGAGGGTGTTCATGTTCATGACACTCAGGCCGTCGGAGTCGCTTAAGCTGGGCTGCGACAATTGCACGTTACTGCCGGTAATTTGCACAATGTTGCCTGCCGTGGTGCCGTGAATAATGTTAACGGCGACAAGGCTGCCCGCCTTGGCGATGCCCCAAAAGTCTTTAGTGCCGATGGCTTCTTGCTCAAACGACAAACTGCCTGCGGGTGCGCGGTCGGTAATAATGACGCTTTCGGAGTTGACCACGTTGCGATAAACAACGTTGTTGGCGATGTCAAGGCTGAAACTTTCGGCTTTGGCGTTGTAGCCGTCGACGGTGTAGGTGGGCGTGTTAGCCTCGGTAACCGGCAGCGGTGTTTGAAACGCCGTGGTGTCGGGTGTAATGAGTGCGGGCGCGGTGGGGTCATTGTGCAGACCGGTAAAAGTGAACTGCATTTCGGGGATGGCGTCTTTACTGAGATTAAATTTCACGCTGCCCCGCGCGCCGGTGAGCTTGTGTAACTCGTTGTCGTGGTAGTAGTAGAGGGTGGCGCTTTCAAAATTGGACGAAACAAACGCGTAAGTGGCGCTGGTTGAGGCGACGAGCGTTTCAGCAAACGCGCAGGCACGCAATAGCGGGCCAAAACCGGGGGCGTCACCCGCCGCGCCAGCACCGGCTATCTCGACAGCAAAGCTGATTGTGGTATAGCGGCTGGTTGCAATTTCTGCCTCGTTACCGATAGAAGGTCGGTCAAGGTCGCGGCCCACACGGTTGCCCTGCTGCGGGTTTATTTGCAGGTTTTTGGTGAGTATGGCATTGGCCCCCGCCGGGGTGGGGTCGGTGCCGTAGGTGCTTTCAATTTTGGCGAGAATGTACTTTTTACGATAGAGCATTAGTCGGTGGCCTTTTGTTTGTTAGCGGGGGCAGCCTGCGCTTTGCTGGCAGAAGGCTGGGTGGGTAAACGCTTGCCGTTTTTGTCGCGCGCTGGCTCTTGCGTGCAGTGAACTAATTCGGGTTTGTCGCCTTTTTTGTCAGCCGTGTAGCTGCCGCCTGCGTTGGCCATGGTGGTGCCTCTTTATTTGTTGGGATTGTTGCGGGTTATAGGTTTTGTTACTGGGATATAAACAAGCCGTCCTGGTACTGCTCGCGCCAGGCGTAAAGACCACCGCCAATGTCGATGGCCGAGCCACTGGAATACTGCATTTCGAAATAGGTGGCTTGCTCTTGCCAGCCCAGTAGCGCTGTTTGAAGCTCTTGTCGCAGGGCTGTGATGTTGTTGCTTGACGACAAAAGGGTTATGCCGTAATTGCGGGTTACCCGCTGCTTTACGATGTTGTCATAGACTGATTCCACTGCTGAAACGCTGGGCAAATCGACCAGTACCGCCGGGTAATCACCACTTACACCTGAAACTGCAGGCACTATGTATTGCAGCTCAAGCCCGAACATGTGCAGGCCGGTTTTGTCGTCAAACGCGGCGGCGGCACCGGTGATGGAGATGGCACCAGCGGCGGCTTGCACTTGTGTTTCGGTGGCTGTGAGCAGGGCCAGTAGTGCGCTATAGCTAGATTCGCGCAGGGTGACGTCGAACGTGACCTGTGTGGCGATGCGGGCAGCGCCAATGGTGATGGGGTTGGCGCCAACCACTTGATAAATAGCGTCGGGCGGAGTGTTGCCCGCTTGCGCATCGAGGGGGTAAACGCTGGCGCCGGTTAATTCGAGCATTGTTTTTAGCGCGGCGCTGGCTGCGGATGCGTCAACAGTGGCGAGTGATTCGCTGCTGGGGGCCTCGGCCACGACATTAAAGCCAGTGGTGTTGTTGATTATTTGGTCAAGCAGATTTTGCACTGGCTTTCTCTAAAAATGTTTGTACTTTGTTAAAAAAACGGGTTTGAAAGACTTCGTCGGTTTGTTCCCAACCGCTACCAATAAAAGGTTTTGCCTTCATGCCGGGGTGGTTCACTTTTTTGGCGAATGTGCCGTAAAAACGCAGGTATTTATGGCCGCTCTTGCGGCTGGGTTTAATTTTGTGGGCTTTTGCGCCGGTGTTTTCTAGCCAGTTGGCTTTGTATTGCAGTTTGTTTTTGGGGCCGATGTAAATAGCGGCATCGTCGGGGGCGATGCCCAGCTCGGTGCGCTCGGCGGGCTTGAATTTGCGGTGGCCTATCGACTTTTTCAGTGCGCCGGTTTTTACAGGGGCTTGCCGTTTTATCGCCTTTTTTACAGGCGCAGAAGCAAAGGTAAGCGCTTGTTGCTGGGCTTTTTTACCCAGGCCTGACTCCATTGATTCAAGCTCTTTAAGCATGTGAGCAACGGAGGGGGAGAATTCAAAATCAATCATGGGCTGGCTGTTTATCCGTCAATTAAATAAACGAGCATTTCAAGTTGTGTTTTGTGGCCCTTTTTATCCATGGGCGGGCTGGCAATCTCCCAAGTGTTGCCGTCGACGACCAGGCGCCAGCTGGCTTTAATGTCGGCGCGGTAGCGCATCCATACACGGGCGACTAATTTGCCCTGCGTTTGGTGGGCGCTGTGTATTTCGCTGCCATTTAACGGGGCGAGGTCAACCCGAGCGGTGCCGACGCTGGTAAAGCCAGTACCGGTGCTGTAGGCGTCGCCTGTGGCGGCGGGCTTGAGTAGTTCGGCCACATAGCGCAGCTTGCCCGCTTTCACAGGCCGCTGACTGCCATGCTGTCGACGAGCATTTGGTAAGCCATTGGGGTTTCGCTGATATTGCCGGGTGCGCTGGCTTCGCGGTTTTCATAAAAATGGGCGGCGAGCAAGTAAATAGCCTGGCGAAGTTGCGCGGGGGCTTCGCCCTGGGCAACATCGCCGACAACGTCGACATGACCCGCTTGATAAACGACGTTTACGCCATTAAAACGGCCCGCTTGCACACTGGGCCAGCTGGCGCCGGGGGCTGGAGCAATGCGGCCAACAATGCCAATGGTCGACACTTGATAGTCGGCGGGGTCGAGGGTTTGTTCTACGCCGTCGGTATCGAAATATTTGATACTTTCGACCGCTAATAAAGGCGGTTTTGGCAGGTAAATAACCGCCGGAAAGCACTCTAACGATGCCTGCCATTGCTGCTTGACGATGGCGCGGCCGGTATCGGCCTGCACTTGTGCGGTGGCTACGTCAATATAAATGGCCAGCAGGTCGTCGTCGTCATCATGCTCGACCACGGTGTGGCTTTGCAGGTCGGCAACGCTAACCGGGGCTAAGGGCGCGGGTGTTAGCAGCGCTGTGTGTACGGGGATGTGGGGCATTTAGTCGTTGCTGGCTTCGTCGTTGCTGGTGGTAGGCTGGGGGCCAGCGGCTTTCGCTTTGTTTGCAGAGGGAGCCTTCGCTTTATTCGCTGCGGGGACTTTTGCCTTATTAATAATTTCTAGGTCAATAGCGGCCTTAATTGCCGCCTCAGACATTTCTTCATCTTTAGCAACCTGAATCACGATGAAACCGTTTGGGGAATATTTAAACTTTTTTGGCGCCTTCATTTTGTTCTCCAAAAAAAGGCCCGGCTGAAGCGAGGGCCTTTTTGTGTGTACGTGAATATGCTGTCTGGTTAGGCGACAGGTGCCTGCTCTGCGTGGCTGCGAATGATGCTGGCGCTGCACAAAAGGGTTGGCGAGGAGCCCGTTACTGCTGAGATCACCGCGCGTATGTAGCGCTTATTGCCGATATAACCAACACGGTAGATGTCGTTATCGTTAGCACTCGTGATTTGAGGCTCTGCCCCTTGCAGGTCTACTGCTGCTACAGCGGTGAATGTTGTATCGTCGTCAGACTCTTGTATTTCGAAAGTGAAATCAGGTGTGGTGCCGCCAGACGCACCGGCGTCGATAATGACACAGGCGGAATTAAACCCCTGCAAGTCGGCGCTTGCCCCGTTAGCTGCCGCTGTTTGCTCGGCAGGTAAAAGAGATTGGCTGACGGATAGGTTGTTTTTAAGGTCTTTCATGGGTATGCCTCAATAGCCCAGCGGGCAACGCACGTAAAGCCCTTGCCCGCTGGATGTTAATTAAAAACGAATATGATTTTGGTCAGCTATTACACTGCAAATTTCATAAATTTAACGGCTTCGTAATGATTGATGCCGCCACCGACGCGCTTGGTTGTGTAAAATTTAACGAAGCCTTTTTCTGTGAGGTCGTCTCGCAGTACTCGCACACCTACACGGTCAACAATGCGATAGGCACGCTTAAAATCGCCGAAGGCAATCGACAGGCTGTTAGCAGCCACATCTGGCATAAAGTCGTCAATTTCGATAGGTTTACCGAGCAAGGTTTCTGGTGCGCCTGCTTCGATACCAGGGCGCCATAAATAAGCGCCGTTGGAATCTTTGAGCTTGCGCACTTCTGCCAGTGTTAGGTCGTTCATCAGCCAGGAGGCGTTGGCGCGATAACCACGCTTAAGGGCGTGGGTAAGATCTATTAATGCATCGCCACCATTTGGGGCTACAGCAAACGCACCGGCAGCACCTGAGTTAACGCTACCAATTTTGCCCCAGCTCCAGCTGTCGTTGTCCACAACAGGGTAGGTGAGCAGCCCGCGTGGTTGTTTGACCCCGTTGCCGGTGAGAAATTTGTCACCTTCTTGTTCGGCAAATTCAACACCCACTTCGTCGGCTAGCCAGTCTGCTATGTTGGCAATAGAGTCATCTAGCAACTCTTGCGTAGTCTTAGGCTCGGAGTACAGCTCTTTGACATTAAAGGCTAACTCTGCGAGCGCTGGAGTGTCGGTTTCTGACCTGGACTGGGTTTCACCAACCCAGCCAGATGTTGCACCACCGAGGCAAACGAAGCGCTTGTATTCGCTGGTTGTAATAGGCATTACGGTGCAAAGACTGCGCATGGCACCAAAATCACCCATGATGCGGTCAATCGATTTTTCGATTTCAGCATGCACGGTATAACCACCGCTGGGGTCTGTGCCAACCGACAAGGCTTTTTGCTCTAGCTCACGCAAACCATCGATGGTGCCCTTGCGAAAATATTGATTAAAGCCTTTAACATGAGCCGCGACATTAGCTGCTTTTTCGCCGTCTTCTTGTCCACCACCGGGGATGCGGTTGCTTTTTGTTTCAAGGGCTTCGAGCTTGGTTTTAACGTCGGTTAATTCAGACATTTTTTCGTTAATAGCGACCAGCTTACCTTCGAGGTCGCCGACGGCACCACCCTCTTCGACCGCCTTCAATCTGGTATCGTTGGTTTTTTTAAATTCGTGAAAGACGGAGGCGAGTTCGTCAATGGTTTCTTTTAGTTCGTTCATGTTTGTGGTCTCATTGATTGGGTTAATTCATTAATGGATTTAATTAACTCCGCGTCGCCGCCTTCGTCGCGAGGGCCGATGCCGCTGTAGCCGTCGGCAATAAAGGCCTTGGCTTGCCGGGCGCTAAAACCTACGTCGCGTAGGCAGTGCTCGACTTGTCTGATATTTGGGGTGTCGCCGTGGGTAAGCATTGATTTAACTTGCGCCACTCTCGCTTCGTCGTTCGCAGGGAAAGTAACCAGGGAAACTTCCCAGAGGTCTATTTTTGACAGAACAAAAACGTCTTTTTCTTTGTCGTAATGCCAGCCGTCGCCGGGCAGGGAGTAGCCGATTGACATGCCCGACAGGCTGCCCGCTTTTAAGTGAGCGTGGGCACGCTTGGCGAGCGGGTCGTCGTCAATAAGTAAACGGCCCTCAACGTAAAGGCCTTCGTCGTCTTCTTCCATTTTGGTGTAAACGCCAATAGGCTCTTTGGTGTCGTGCTGCCATAACAATGACGGCATACGGCCTTTGCTGGACCAGTCAGATAGCGACTGGCTAAATGCGCCTTTAACAACAACATCGCCATAGCTGTCGGTGGTGCCGAAAACAGAGCCGTAACCAGAGAACTCACCGCTATTACTGACTTCTTTGATCCTTAGTGGCGCGTGTAGTTTTTGCTTAAGCATTGTCGTCACCTGTGTTTTTGTCACCGATCTGTTGCATTTCGGTGTTGTCTTTTGGATCTATCATGTTGGCGGGCACCCAATATGTGTCGCCGTTTTCAATTGGGTTTTCGTCTTCAAAGTCGCGAATATCATTAGGTGACAGCGAGCCCATTTGAAAACGCTTCCACATGTAGTCTGCGCGGGATTTCATGTCGCCACGCAATAGGGCGTTGACGTTGAACTTGGCAAAAAACTTTGCCCGCTCTTGTGCCGTCAATAAACTGACGGCTATGCGCTGCTCGAAGCGCGTTACCCAGGGCGTGAGCGTGTGAACAACGAAGGCAATGTCTTGATGTTCGATATTAGAAAAAGTGGCCTTTTCCATGTCGTTGATCATGTGGGCGGGTACCCGAAAAATGCCGGCTATTTCGCTGCGCTGATATTTGCGTGTTTCGAGAAATTGGGCGTCTTCTGGTGATATTGATATAGCTGTCCATTTCAGGCCGCCACCGAGAATAGCGGTGCGCAGCTCGTCTTCACCGCTGTTAGCCTCGCGCCACGATTTTGACATGAGCTGCATTTGCTCTTGATTCAGCTTCGTGTCTGTACTCAATAAACCACTGGGGCGCGTGCCGTTTTTAAAAAGACGCGAACCAAAGCGCTCGGCAGCCATGCCTAAGCCAATACTGTTTCGCGCCTGGGCAATAGGACTAAGACCTGTGAGTCCGTCCATTGACATGAGGCGCACATGGAATATTTGGTTTTCGGCCAATGTTCGCTGGCTGCCATCGGGGAAGGTAACTTTGTAATCAACTGACCAGTCACTATTTATGACTGGGGTGACGCCATCGGGATTTAATGGAAGTAGTTCGCGTACCTGCCCATTTATGCGGTTGACCCAGGAGTAGTGGTTGCCCCGAAGGCATAGGTGGGCGACCATTGTCTCGCGCCACTCCTGGCTGGTCATGTAGCTGTTTGGGGCAAGGTTTATTAAGTTAAACAGGCTATGGCTGCGGGCTTTTTCGCGCACTTTGCCTTTCTGCTCAAATAGATTTAAAGGCAGCATGCCGACGGACTCTGCCAGCACTTTTATGCAGCTATACACCGGGGCAAAGCGGGCGGCTTCTTTTGGTGTAACTGAGACTCCAGCGCTGGATTGATAACCAACACCGAGCGCTTCTGCCAGCTCTGCCGAGGTGCTAATAGTTGTGCTTTTTTGCAAGCGGTCAAAAATCATCAGGCGATGGGGCCGCGACTAGCTATAAATGCAACGCCAATCAGCAATAAGCCGCCAACAATAAAACCAGCTGGCTCGTAAATAAGCCACGAGCCATAGGCAATAAAGCCGATGCCGAAAATACCAACGGCGTCGAAAATTGATTGTTTCATAGAATAAATATCTCAGGTGATTCTGTGTCATCTGACGCCATAGCCAGCGCAATGCCCATGATAAGGGCGACGGCGGGGTCGATTTTTTCTGACACTTTGCCTTTGTCGGGCTTTATGTTGCCGGCGGGGTCGGTTTGCACAACAACGTTGCTAACGGCCCAGGTAAGGAGGGGGTCGTTGTGGCGCAGTTGTTGGTTGAGCACGAGGCGCAGTAGTTCTTTGCTGGGGGCACTCATGCTGCCGTAACCCTGGCCAAATTCAATAAAGTCGATGCCTTCGTCGATTAAATCGCTAACGAGCTGACTGCTGTTCCAGCGGTCGAAGGCGATGGATTGCAGGTCAAACCGCTCAGCGGCGGCCATAATGTCGGTTTTGATAAAGTTGTAGTCGACGGTTTGGCCGGGTAGCACAATGAGGTGGCCGCTGTCGCGGAATGTTTCGAGCGTTTTGTCGCCCTTGTTTAGCCTGCGCTCTAGTGCGGCTTGCGGTAAGTAGGATCGCGAGAGCACTGTGCGCTGGCCGCTTTCACCGGGAAAGACGAGGCCGAAGGTGGTCATGTCCTCTACGGCTGAGAGGTCGAGGCCACCGTAACATTCTTGGCCGTCGAGCTCGGTAGCGTTGTCCCAGCTGTTAAGGCTGGAGTCTTTGCATTGGTGCCAGTGTTGCATGGGCATCCAGGCGGTTTCACCGTAGACCCATAGGTTAAGGCGTTTGGTGAGGAATTCTGTTTTGGCACTGGGTAGGTGCTTAGCTTCTTCGCATTGCTCTTGTAGGTCGGTGAGCGATACGGAGACGCCTAAGTTTGGGTTGGCTTTGGGCCACTCGGCGGGGTCGTCCCATTTTTCGGGGTCGTCGAGGGTGTAAATTGTGGTAAAGAAGGCGTCGTCTTTGACGGCACCCTCGAGTACTTGTATTGCATAACGTCGGCGCTGGTAGCAGTAGCTGTTGTGGTCAAAGCCTGCTGTGGTTATAGCGCGCATTATGGGCTGTTTGCGGGCGCCCATGGCGCTGCGCATGACGTCCCAGAGCCCTGAGTTTGGGTGGGCGTGGAGTTCGTCAACAAGCCCTGCGTGAACGTTGAAGCCGTCCATGCGTTTGCTGTCTTTACTGAGCGGCAGGTATTTGCTGCGCTGGTATTTAAGCTTGTGTTCTTCAATTGTGCAGAGCTTGGTTAACGCAGGGCTTTGCTCAAGCATGGCTTTGCTGGATTCAAAAATAAGCCGGGCTTGTTCTTTTTTTGTAGCTGCGCTGTAAATTTGCGCGCCGGGTTCGTTGTCGCCGATGAGGTAGAAGTTGCCAGCGGCGGCGAGGCGTGTTGATTTGCCATTTTTGCGGGCGACTTCTTCGTAAGACTGGCGAAAGCGGCGGGTGCCGTCTTCACGTATCCAGCCGAATAGGTTGGCGTCGGCAAAGCATTGCCAGGGTTCAAAGTCTATTTTCTTACCGGCCCATTCGCCTTCGTAGTGGCGACAGTGCCGGCCAACAAAGCGAAAGTATCGCGCCGCGTGATATTCACTGAACTGAAGGCCCCGCGAGGGACCGTTGACCATGTCGTCAAACCAGCGATCAACAGCAAGCTGTATGTATTTACAGCTAGGTATTACGCCGCTTTTTACGTCGTCGGCGTATTGATAGGCGCGGTCTAGCCAGGCCCTGCCGACATCAGGGACGCTCATTAATCGAGATCGAGGCCGCCCTGGTTGGGGTTGTCGATAGTGATAGCTTTTCGCGCGCGGGGGCTGAGGAAAAACTTGTCGGCAATTTTCTGGTATCGATTAGCGTGGCGCTCGCGAGCAACTGCCCAAGGCGATAATTGCATGTAGTTGTTTGGCGTAGATTGGTATTCCCCTTTGTCCTCAACTTCACGCTGAGCCTCAACATACAATGCCCAGGTTTCACACATGATGCGAAACTGGCCGAGGTCAACTTCAGCTAGAAGGTTTAAGCCGACTAACCGCTCACCGATGTAGTACCAGTGCTTGCGAGCCTCGTCAGAAATACCACCAGGGACCGGTGGTATTTTTGGCTTCAAACCCTGGAATAAATCGGCAGCAGGCTCGTTAGCTGTCGGCTTTTTATTGCTTGTCTCCGCCAACCCCAGCGGGATCACTGCGGCCATCGGTTTATTCATTTAATTACAAAACCCCTCCGGGCTTTAACCCCCCCCCCATAAAATTCAACACTCATAAAATGTAAGTTAGGATGCGGTGTATATGCTGAAAGGCGTGAGGTTTTGACTACCCCCTACCCCTGCGAGCTTCTTCCGCTGTTTTTCTCTTGTCACACGCTTGGCAGATCGTTTGTAGATTCTCATCTTCATCGCTGCCACCCTCTGCAAGAGGAACGTCGTGATCGCAAACTCCGTGGTTTGGTCCGTGCAGAGAAACCGATACAAGCTTTCCTTTCTTCTTATGTATTTGACATAGATAGCCGTCACGCTCAAAAATTCGCTTGCGCTTGTTCTGCCATGTAGTGCCACCACGGCCAGAAGTTCCTTGCTTGCTCCGGTAACCTTTCCAGCCGCTCTTTGGGCATAATCCCGCATGAGGTTTTTTGCACTTAGCACACCACCTACGCGCCCTACCAGACATCCACGCCACCCATCACCACACCATCGGCTATCAGCGGCCCGTAAAACGGCAACAGCTCCGCGCTGAATAAGTCAGAGTGCTCGGTGCTCGGCGGCTCCATCAACTCCTTGTTGTAGTTAGTCACGCGCTTATCTTCGCCAATATAACCAACCGCGCCCATCTCCCCCCAAGGGCGAGCATCTGAAACAGGCAGCCACTTGCTCCAGCGCACAGGCCCGTCGCTCGGGCTGTGCCACACCGCTAGCTGCGCAACAGACGGCGCAATATCAACAGTTTCTTTCAGCGCAGGGTTGATATAAATTGCATCAACCGCGCATTCAGCCTCGACCTCTTCCAGTGCTAAATGAGCTATCGCACACCCGTTTGAGTGCCCTATAACAACTGGCCTAAACTCGTTACAAACTGCTGTTTTAACCGCTTTAGCCACAGTGCTCGCTATCGCGCGATTTTTAAACCGCGTGCCGATTAGGCCTACATGACCGTAATTGATTGAGATATAAGACACATCGCGTGCTGACAAAAAAGGGCGCAGCTTGCCCACTGTCGCCCTGCCTCCGTCCCACACATTAAAGCCGTGAATAAGTATCGCCAGCGGCCTACTCACCTGACACTATCCTAGACATCCTTGCAATATGCTCAGCATGCTCGCGCCTGTCTCGCCGGCGCTGTAACACCAGCCCATACAGGCCAACCGCAATGCCCACCAGAATACCCACGCTCGACAACAGTAGATGATTATCTGCCAGCCAACCTACCGCACCGCTACTCACCGCCAAACCACCACCTGCCGCCGTTAATTTATGCCCGGCTAATGCAAGGCCAACCTCGCCTACGGGATCACCCTGACTCATTTGTCGCCAGTGTCCACAGCGCCAAACCGTAAATTATCAGCAATACGGCGCATCCAGCCCTTGCTCGCATCAGCCCAATTACGCAAATACGTCATAAACTCAATGCGCTCAGCTAACAGCAACATAATCACATCGCCCTCACTAAGCGCCTCAAGCGCAGCTAATGTTACCGGGCCGACAACACCGTCATCAGCAACACCAACGGCTCGCTGCAAACGACGAACCGCACGACCAGGCCCCGCGTTAACCGCAAAATCCAGCAACTGATACGCCACGCCATCGCGATAGCGCCCCAGCTTTAGTGGGCGCACAAAATCGCGCTGGTAAATCGCCACCGTGTCAGGCAACGTCAGTCCAGCAATATTTAAATCGGGATACGTCTTCGCACTAATACCAAATTTAGTGCCCTTCAGCTCGCCCTGGCCAACAATGCCGCCCGTCCAGTTGCCGGGGTCCAAAGGATTGTCAGAGAACTCACCCTCGTGCCCAACAATGCGCACCAACCAGCTTTCAACTAAAGCATCGCTGTGACCTCTCATATAAACTCCGGGCATAAAAAAACCCGCAAGAAGCGGGCTTTTGATATAAAAATAGCGCGAACTACATGTTTAATGCAATTAGCGCCAGCATGGGGAATACTAGGGCAAAGTGTCGTATTTCGTCAAGTGCTGTTTTCTATATTTTTTATTTCCTGTTAACGCCCTGTTATATTTCAGCATCAGCACGTTTCTCAACAGCGTTCCATGTGGGCTCGTATTCAGGCCAATCAGATTCAACAACAACACATTGCAGAACGCATCGATTATCCTGTTTGCGGCCCTCGTCGATTTTTTCAACCAACAATCCAAGCTGTTTTTCTTCGACCGCAGACAAGTACCGCAAAATATCTTTACGTTTAACAACCACGTATCTGTTTTCACGCTCCATAATATTCCCCAAAATATAACAAGTCGTTGAAAAATGGACGGGCAAAAGCACCCGCCTTTTAACTAGAGCCTTGTTTAAGGCTCGTCACTCACCACTTTATTAATTCAGCGATGCAAACTGCAGGCTATATTTTTTCGCTCTTCTTAGTCTCGACAACCCAACCTGCTATGGCCAAATTCAATATAAATACTCATAGGATCAAGGCTTTCCTCAATCAATCCGCTCTCTAGCATATAAGCGCAGGCTTTAATAAATGCGTCTTTTTGAGATTGTCGCGCCCCGAAATAAAACGATTTTGCCTTGGCCTTTCCATCCACTTTATGATTTACAGTGTAGCGAGTCATCGAGTAGCCCCGATCATTTTTTGTTTCACCAATACTGAGCCCGGCTATGCCTGTAATATTGTGTTTACGTGCCATTGATCTGTTTCCATAAGCTGCCTGACCGGCAGTGAAATTGAAAAAGTGGAACATATTTTTTTAAGCTGCTTGTTCAGCAGTTATCAGCAATAACGCATTTTACTAAACTGACTTCTCGTCAGTATAAAAAAGATCAATACCTTTCTCTTGCTGCTTATCTCGATATTCGAACAACCCGGATATAAAGCCATCAAGCACCTGGTCGGGCATATGCGTTGCTCTGGAGCCTTTGGTTGTGCGCCAGCCCTTAATCAGTGATTTTGAAGCACGAATGCCGCCTAGTTTAAATATTTCTATCGTTAACTCGGGATGCCTGCTGCACCCGGTGAGATGCAATAGGCGATTGAAGATGTGGTTATTTGTCATCTAAAATCCTGCTACCACTGATAATCGCAAGGCTCATTATTGATGACCATTTCAGCTCTTTCAGCGCCAAGAACGCCAACAAGCTCGTCTGCATCGAGAAAGCCGCCCACACCATCCTCTTCGACGAGCCAGCGTCTTTCCCCGCAGATTTCATATTCTTCACAAGTGATGGTGACCGCAGGCGCGGGAGTGTTCCCCGTGATTTTTTCAATGCAACCATTCATGCAATTTTCGTAAGCTGTCCAAAAAAGCTGATTATCAAGCACAACATTATCGGTGCCGCGCTCACAGAATCTGTAAGAAGGTTTGCCGTTTATAGTTATGTTTCCGCGCTTAAACGTGAGACCGTTGTCTTTAGCGATTTCGCGTATTTCTTTTATGGCTTCTGATTGAGTGTACATATTGATTCTCCTGAGCGAAGTTATTTGATTAATACCTGCTTGTGCAGCAGATGTCGTAACAATACAAAAAGGCAGCTTAGATAGCAAGAGTTTATTTCAATAAATTGCGACTTTTATTACAACATTAAGCCGCCCGCGCATTAATCTCACCCAGCACCCGCGCCACCGGCCCCAGGGCACCACCGATCAACTCATCTAGCGACGCTCTAGCAACAGCACAACGCCGCCCCCACTTATACCGAGCATCAAGACAGCGCCGATCAACACCCAGCGCACGCGCCATATCTGCCTTGCTGTGCAACTCTCGGCCATTGCGCTCGCGCTGGCGAGTGTCGTGCAACAGCATCAGCAGCAGACGCTCCTCCGCCTCGCCCTCGGCATCGCTGCGCACATCGGGCACCCCGGCGGCATCCAGCGCCTTCACCAGCCATTCAAGCAAAAACATCTCCCGGTCAGCTTGTTTTTTTACGTCGCCCTCGCGGGGCTCGGTGTACGCCCACATACCCCAGGTGTAGCACTGCTCCGGTAAGTTATCGATAATCGCCATCACCCGCCCCGCCACCAGGCCGTCGAGAATGCGGTAATCAGCCGTATTGCGCCCGCCACCACCAGCACCCTCGCCCCAGCTTTGCGCCCGCAAACCTTCAAACACCACCGCCCACGCTTGCCTTGCCGACCGTAAAACCATTACCCACCCCACTTATTAACTCTGTTATTTCTTTCGACTCACCCGCCTAGCCATTTTTTTCGCTTTTCTCTTCGCTTTGCGCCGCTTCACTCCCGGCGCACCAGTTTTCACGGCTGCTTTTCTTTCACCACAACGCAGAGAAAACCCTCCGTTTCCCATTTGCACAACGGCCTCGATATCACTAATAATCCCGATTATTGAAGCATTGCTCATCATTTCCTTTGCCCTTTTCTTGCCTTCTCTTCTTTTCCTTGCGCTCAAATTCAAACTCAACATACAAGCGCACCCAATCCCTAAAATGGCCCGGAACCACCTCTTCCAAATACGCCCGCCGCTCGGCTCGGCTCGGCAGGGCGCAGCACTTGGCTGCATAATGCCGAGGGCGCAGCTCGTCGCGCACTAAAACGGAATATCATCATCAAAATTGTCAAACCCGCCACCCTGAGCAGGTGCCGCTTGCGGCGCGGCTGGTTGCCCTGGTTGTGCCCCCGCACCGGGCGCCTGCTGTTGAGCATACGCAGCGGTATTACCCGCACTCTCAGCCCCTCGGCTATCCAGCATCTGCATTTCACCCGCCACAATCTCCGTGGTGTAGCGGTCGGCGCCGGTGGTTTTGTCTTGCCATTTACGCGTGCGCAGCGAACCCTCAATGTAAACCTTGCTACCCTTGCGCAAATACTCCCCGGCAACCTCCGCCAGGCGGTTAAAGAAAATTACCCGGTGCCACTCCGTACGTTCCTGAGGTTGCCCGGTTTGCTTATCCTTCCAGGTCTCGCTGGTGGCAATATTCACATTGGTCACCGCACCGCCCGAGGGCATGTAGCGGGTGTCTGGGTCTTGCCCCAGGTTGCCGATTAAAATAACTTTGTTGATGCCTCTAGCCATGGTTGATTCTCGTCAATACTTCGTTATGTGGAATTTCATCCCGTAGAACACGCTGTTATATTTTAAGTAATGAGCCGCGCTCTTCTGGTGGCTACGCGGTAGGTCTATCACTCTTTCGCCAAACCTTTTATGTATCGACCGGGACGGTTTGATTAGCAATCCCACAAGGCATACCTCATTTACCCATTACTTAAAATATAACCAGTAGCTCCAGCGGACCCGCTACGCTCACCGCTGAGCATGGGCTTTATCTGAAGAGTCTCGACCAATACTTCGCGTGTTGGTGCATCGTGCCCTGCATCACCCAGCACACTCCCGCTGAAACCGCTCTCTCTCACGCTGCCTAAGCGACCTGCTGTCAACCTCAGCTGTTGCACGGGCACCAGTGGTATCGGCCCGTGTTTAGCAACCCATGCGGCAACATCCCGCTCGTACTGCGCCAGCTTCGCTTTTTTCTCTACACTTAATGTTTTTCGCATTTCTTGGTCCTCTTTCTGGGTTTTTAAGCCTTTTTTACCCTGCCCCGGTTGCCCCGTTTTTAAACCCTAACCGGGGCAACGTAAGTTATTGATTTAATTCTATTTGCCCCGCATGCCCCGCATGCCACGCCTGTTTACGCGCACACGGGAGAGTTTTTTTATTTTAAAAACATACACACGTGCGCGCGGGAAACCCCGTGGCAAGCGTGGCATGCGGGGCATTCCCTTGGTTTTCAAGGGCTTAGCTTGCCCCGGCTTTGCAAAAAAAACGGGGCATCCGGGGCAAATCGGGGCATTTTTACGCAACATTGCTAAAACCTCCGCCAGAAACGGGCGCGGCAAGCAATTTATCCCACTGCTCAACACAGTCACCCAGCCACTCGCCTTGCGTTTTCCCCGGTGGCATAGCAACATCGCGGGGCAGAAAGAAGCGCGCCTTGGCTGTTGAGTGCCCACTCTCGTAATGCACACCCGCCCGACTACGCAACCAGTCGAGGGTTTTAATTAGCCCGGTAAACTTATTGCTACTAATCGCCCGCTCGCCCTGGCCCTTGCACCAGCGCTCGTAAAATTTGTACAGGTCTTTATTGCGCACTGGCACATACGGCGCGTCGGTTTCACCCGCCTGCCATTGCAGAGCGAACAACTCCCACCCCGCCCGGCCAAAGTTAATCAATCGCTCTTTAGCAGCACTGCGGGGCGGTTTGGTGTGGGTGTTAAAATCTTTTAGATCCCACGCCAGCAAATAGGCATAAAACGCTTCAATGCCACCGTTGGCTATCTCATGGGCCACCTGCTGCTGCAGCTCGTCGCTGAGCTTCCAGCGGGGCCACACCACGAAAAACCGCCGGTCCTCGTCCTCGATGTACATGGGTTGCACCTCGTTCGACAAAAACACCGAATTCATGCAGTTCATCTCTTCCCAGCCGGTAACGAACTTCTGTTCAACCCGGAAGGTCTCGCCGGTCACCATCTGCTTCACAAGGCCCATATAGTCGTACTTTTGGCCACGAGAGAAAATCTCCTCAAACACCGCGTACAGCTTTTGGCTACGCCACACCGTGTACTTGTCTTCAAGCTCGTGCTGGCTCACCGTGGCACTGTATTCGCCATAAATCTGGCGCATTACACCGTCGAAAAACAGGCTTTTACCCGCACCCTGCTTATTACTGTGCATTAATACAGCCGTGGCCATTTTCGCGCCCACCTGCTGCAAAGGCAGAGCCAGCCAACTCATTAGCCAGCGCCAGTCGTCCTGGTCTTCATTACACAAACTAAACACCAGTTTTTGAATGCCCACACACGCACTGTCATTGCGCACAGGCTGCAAGGGCAGGCCCCGAAACATATTAATGTAAGCGCCGTCGCGGCCCTTCTGCCGAGGGTCGAACAACAAATCAGTGTGATGCAACTCGTGGCGTTTAGGGTGCTTCAGCCAGTCTTCGTAATCGTCAGCCAACTGCAAGCGCAGCGCGTTAACATTCACCCGCTCGCGGCGCAACCGGTCCCACACATCAGTGGTGCCCGCAAGGTAAACAAAGCGCTTTAAGGCATCTGTCAGCCCCCCGCGCCCCTCAGCCTTGGCGGCCGCAATATCATCCAACAGGTCGAGCTGCTGCACCTCTTTACGCGCAGGGTCTTTTACCCACGCGTCCCACAAATTAGCCAGCAATGTCTTGGCAGCTTGCTTGTTCATCAAACGCTTGTATTTGTAATCCCACACCTTGGCATCAGGCATAGCCAGCGCAAATCGCTCAAGTGCTTTGTCGAGCGTCAGCGCGCCACCAGCACTCACCGGGGGCGCGGGGGTTTCACACGGGCGCTGCGTGGCAGCCAACAACTGCTTTTTCACCTCAGCCAAGCCCGCCTGCACGTGTAAATCATTCCAATCCGTGCCACGCTCGGCATCGGGTGCAAACTCAGGAACCACCACACGGCCACCGCAATGCTGGGCCGCTTTAGTGGCAGCAGCAACACCCGGGTTACCCTGTGTTTTATAGTCATCGTCGGCGCAAATCATGAAAATAGCGTCTGGGTGTTGCGCATGCAGCGCCTTAGCCACGGCCAGCACGTTGCCTGCGTCAAACGCCACGGCGACTGTCCAGCCCATGGCTTGGCGAATGCTGGCGCCGGTGACGTAACCCTCTACAATAGCAATGGGGGCGCGGGGGGTAATATCCCCCAACAAATGCCAACTGCCCCGCTTTTGCGTACCGGTCAAAAACTTCTTATCGCCGTTGCCTTGAATAAACTGCAGGCCCACCAGGGCGCGTTCGGCATTGCGCACCGGCACCACCACACTGCCCCGGCTAAAACGCAGGCCCCAGGCTTTTACTTGCTTGCAAGCTAAATAATCACTCGCCCCAGCATCGGGCAAGGCATCCCAAATCTTCGCGCTGCGTTCAATACAATCCTCCACTTTCGAGGCATGGGCCGCTTCAGCCTTCGCCTGCTGCGCGGCCACTTTTTCGCGCCGCTGCGCCTGGGCTTTCATTAATTCAATTTTTTCTTCAGCGCTGGGCTCAGCCTTTGCCGGCTGCCAGCCACCATCTTTAGCCTGGGCAATTAACGTACCAATGGTAATGCCGCCACTGGCCTTAACCGACCGCCAGGTGGCCCGCGCATCGTCAGGCTTGTAGCTGGCCCCGCCCTGGCTCCAATTATCGAAGGCATCAAAACCCTCGTCGCCAAACTCGGCTTTTAGCGCCATAGCAATTTGCGCCCACTCGTCGCGGGGCAAATCGGGGTTTATATGGGCCAGCGCATCGTCGGCATCGGCCAGGGTGAATTGATACTCTTTCACTGCGGCTTACCCCGCAGAATGTTAGACACCAGCTTGGTATAGCCCTCGACATCGTCCCAGCTGTCGAGGTACTCAGGGTCGCCATTAAGAATGCGCCCTATTTTGTGAGCCACCATCTCAAGCCCCTCTTTTTTATCATCACTCAAGCCAGCCCAGTTGGGGCTATCGACCATTGCTCTTTTAATGCTCTGCGTTATGCGCGCATGCTCGGCAAACAAACCATAGCGCTCACCGCGCTGAGCGAGAATTTCATCCACACTCATGTCGTAAGGGTCGCTATATATCTCATCACTCATCACCCACACTCCCCGCCGACTCAAACCAAGGCCCAGTGCGGTACAAACCACACTCAATTTCAGCGCGGCTTAAGCCCAGCAAGCGCAAGCGACGGTACTCACTCCAACTCACGACTGTGCACTCAACAATGCCCGCACCTTCTTAGCTCGGGCAACGTCACGCTGAGCCTCAAGCGCGGCGATGGCGGCCAACATAGTGCCGGGGCGCGGCAACAACGGCGCGCGCGGGGCAGCCTTTTTTGCACGGCTTAAATAGCTATCTCTAAACTCCGTCATAACAATCCTTCTTCATACAATTGATTGATTAAAAACACGGCCTTGCGCAATTACCCCTTCAATTTTGTGCGAGGGAGGTTTCCGTTGCTGGGGCGAGAATGCCTGCGGGCGCACCCAGCCAGCCATTGCGCAATCACCTGGGGCCGTGACCAGGTTGAGGAGGCTCGCTCCCGCATTATTTTTCTTGCTGCTTGCCCTGCAGCTCATAATCTTTCACTGTCCATACAAACAGCGGTATCGACCAGTACTCCGCATCGCCGTACAAGCGGCGCACATATCGCTCATCAGCCGGGCGCTGCAAAATCAACATCACACCCGGCATACGGCCGGTCATGCGCGCATAATGCAGCGCCTGCCCCATCGCCTCTGCCCAGTTGTGCCCGTAGTCCACCTCAACCGCAAAACCCGGCAATAAACAATCGACCCGCGTGCGATCGGCCAACACCTTCTCGGCCACGCCACCGCGCTCGGCACACCACGGTGCTGCGTAATCGCTTTCAAGCGCATGGGCAAAATGTGGGCAAGCCACCAGGCTAATCACCAGCACCACCGCAAACAGCCAAAAAAACAAAACCGCAAGGCCCCAGCCAACAAACTGGTTGCGGTGGTGGCGCTCTCGACTTCCTGAACTTTTCACGGCAACCCCTAATTTTCCGACGATGCAAAAAAAAACCGCTGACTTACGATAGCGGTATGGATAGTAATCACTGGGCGGCAACTACTGACAAAGCCTCAACGTCTCGCAGCACGCGCCGCTCTACAACAGACAGCCCCCCCTGCGGATGCAGGCGAATAACCACATCACGACCATTTTTTAAAGTTTGTGAAATCCAGCCTTGGGAGTATCCAAGCTCGTTAGCAACTTGCTCTTGAGTTTTACCTTCGCAAAACTTGCTTAAACTTATTTCATTCATTCCTGAATATTAGCGTTGCGAATTATTTAAGTCAATAGCGTTGCTAATAGTTTTTATTATTACAAAGGCTAATAATTAGGCTATGAAAAGAGAAACCCCAGATATCCTTGATAAAGCTCGATTAATGGCAGCAGAAGCCGCTTTTGTCGATAACAAATTTCAGCAGAAAAAAACCGCAGAACCAAACCTAACCCAAGAACAGCTTGCTATTGAAATGAGCATAACCCAGGGCGTCGTCGGGCAGTGGCTAAAAGGAATTACAAAAATACCCGATAAACGAATGGTTTGGCTAGCCAACAGGCTTGGTTTCGACCCTACCGAGGTTCGCCCTTCTATTGCTGACTATGCCTTCACTCGAGATAGCGAGCAAACTACGCAGCGCATACGCGAACCTAGCAGGACATATAACACCAGAATCGCCATTGTCGGCAACGCCCAGGCAGGCCCCGATGGCTATTGGGATGATATGGGTCACCTTGAACACGGCGACGGATTTATCGTAGCGTCATCAAAAGACCCCGACGCCTACGCACTGCGTGTGCGCGGCGACAGTATGGCCCCCGCTATAAAAAACGGCCAGATTGTTGTCATAGAACCCAACAGCCCCGTACACCAGGGCGAAAACGTGCTCGTCTGCACCACCGACGGGCTCTGCATGATCAAAGAATACCGCCTCTACAATGAGACCGACGAGGAATACACCTTCGGCAGCATTAACGACCAACACCCCGCCATGACCGTCCAAAAAACCAACATCACCCGCATACAACCCATTACCATGGTCGTGGCTGCCAGCCTGCGCCAAGCGTGATCCAGCACCGCTTTACCGCATTCTTAACTATGCTATAGTGGCGCAATGGCGTGTTGATGCCTTGACATACCAAAACAAAATCAATAGAATTCGCGCCCGATTTTGGGCGGCACTTAAAAACACAAAGCGGGACAACTGCAGAAAAAAGGAGAGATATCGTGAATGCCGACAACAAAGAGGTTGTTTTTGACAATCTTATTGAGGCCAACGTTAAAACAGACGATTACGGAAAAGCCATTAAGGCAAAAATACCAGCCAAATCGCTAGGCACAACCAACGCCACCGGGCAAATAAAAACCAGAACCACCAGCGAAATCACAATGCGCGCCTCACGCTTGGCAAAAGCATCGCTAGCAGCCACCTCTTAAGCAGTATCGCAACCAGCCCTCGCCTTCTACGCGGGGGTTTTTTATGGATTGAAAAAAATGATCTACAACGAGAAACCTTTTGACGACTACAACAATCTCTTAACACACATAAGCGCTTTCGCCAAAGCATCAGACCCCGATGCCATCATATCTGTAGACACCGACGCATTGTTAGAGACCATATCAAACTACACCAACAACTTCCCTTACGAAGGCGGTGCAGCCAAGGCCAGCACATTCAAAAAAGCGGCCAACTTTATTGTCTGGTTTTTAGCGAAGCAACCCATTAAAAGCCCTTTACTTAAAGAAGGCACACAATTATCTGGCCCAGAACACAACCCAAACGCAGTTATCGCCTTTGACGTCGCCATCTGCATTCTCCAGAACTCAACACTGCTTCGCAACAACGACACCCAGGTCACCATCGACCAACCTATCTACTTATCAGACCACGCCTATATCGACACCATAAGAGCCTTTAGCCAGGGCAACATAGAGCCATCTGCGGTGTTTCACTTTGTCTCTATTTTCCTTGAACAGCTAGTTTATAAAACCAACCCGCACTGCGAATATAAAGCCAGCACCTACTATCCCGATCTCATTGACGAATAGCCAGACAACCAGAACACAAAAAAGCCCCGCAATGCAGGGCTTTTTATCCGCTCAATAACAAAACACTGTCAAAGCACCGTGCATTGCCCTTCAATCGTGCAACGCGCCCGCACAGACTCAAGCGCAAAACCCCCAAAACTATTTTTTGCCCTATAGCGCATCAGCACCATAATGTGGTCACCGTTATCGTTATAACCTGTCTCGATATGCTCGTAAGAATCCGGGTCTTTTAAACGCTTCTTTATATACCGCTCAAGATCCTTATGCGCGCCAGACCATGCGCTGAACTGCGCTTGAATTTGCCTATAGCGCGTCATTTTTTCTTCGTAGTACGCTACTTTTTTGTGATATTTCTCATTTGCCGGGTTTAACTCGGCCAGCTCCCGGTAACCATCAAGGTTTTTCTGCACCTCTGCCGCCGGTATGGTTTTTAATTCGACGACCAGCTCAGCCTCACGCGCCTTCTTCTGCTCATCCGTTAACACCACGGGCGCTGCAACCGAAGCGCGGTCTGGCGGCGATGACAAGTTCGCGAAGATCACCGCACCAATCACAACCAGCACCAGCCAGGTAAACATCGACGTTTTCTTTTTCGCCGGCGCCCCACACTCCGGACAGGCCGCCGCCTTTTTTGACACCTGCGCACCACACTCCCTGCACTTAACTAACGCCACCTTTCAATCTCCCTCATCATATTCACGTAAACATGCTGCATACCAAGCATTGGAAAACTCTTTTATTGCGCGCGCCTTACTACTTTTACTGTAATACAACGAGACATCAAAAGCAGATCTGACCACCTCTATCACAAACCTTGACGCCGCCTCCGCCTGAACAACATCCTGTCCGGACACGCCTGTCCCAAAGTTTCTGCCCACCTTCATCAGCGAGGGCATAGATACACCGGCCTGCCTGCTATCCATCATCATTTCTGCTATTTCGTAGTCCCATAAACAAGGATCATCCTCATCGCCGGCACTCGCAACACCATAGGCCGACAAAAAAAACAGCACCGCCATTACCCGTTTCATTCAGCCAATCCTGCTAAAAAAGCAATCATGCCACACAGGTCAGCAAATTATTATTAGCAATACTATTGACAGGTTTAATTTGTATCACTAATATATTTCCCATGAACACACAAATCAACACCAACGGACTACTCACCCCTCGCGAAGAACAAGCCATGCTGTTTGTCGCCCAGGGCAAAACCATCAAAGATGCTGCCCGCGTTATGCGCATCGCCCGCGACACCACCTACGGCTATGTGGACCAGGCCAAAAACAAACTCAACGCCGAAACCACACCCCACGCCGTCAGTCTGCTGTGGGCACAAGGCCACATCAAATACGTCGCCTGCCTTTTTCTGGGCCTTTGCCTTTGGCTGCCTATTACTGAAAGCCTGCTCGACCAAAACACCGCCATCGCACGCCGGGGGGCCGGGGGTAAAGCCCGTCGCACCGGGCGCAGCAAAACAGACAGCGACCTCTTCACCATTGACCCCGACACCGGCGCCCTAAGCTGGCCTTGCGGGGCTAACAACCCGGAGCAAACAGCATGATTATTGCCACCATCGGCTTTCAGCAATTCGCCATTAATCCCAGCGACGTGGTACCCCTGATAAGCGCCATGAGCAAGGCCGTGGCCATCGAGCCGATACCTAGCGACGAGGGGGACGAGCGCTACTTTAAAACCAATGAGCCCTCAATCAGCCTCTCAATAGTGCCCAGCGGCCAAATTCTCAGCGACGAGCAATCAAAAGAGATTATAAAAAAACGCGCCGAACGCGCCGAAAGAGAATTCCAACAACTCACGGAGCAGTAATAATGAGCAACATCGCCATACACCCCACCACCGCCACCAACCCCACATTGCTGCGCCACCTACAAGCCAGCACCAACCGCATAGCAGTACCAACACCCGGCCAAAACTACGCCACACTGGTGCCAAAAACACCGAAAGTCGTACCAATAACAAATAAAAAAGTACCATCGCGCACCTGGCTAAAAGCCATCGGCGAGCGGGCATTAAACAAGAAAAAAATAATAAAAGAGGTGCGCAAGTGACAGAAAGAGACCTAATCGACCGCGTTGAAGTTTTTAACGACTCGAAAGAGCTGGCCGCAAAACTGAACGCTATCAGCGAAATGCAAGAGAACAAAAGTGATGCTTATTGGTTTAAAGAAATCGCTACCCATATCGCCGAGCTTTTTGCCTTGGCCACGGATTTAAGTCGGGCGCTAGAAATAGCACTAACCGAAAAATCACGAAGCGAGCAAAACACCAAAGCCGACGACGATAAATTTATCGACACCCTCGGCCTCACACACCTAACACCCCAGGCTGGCTAGCCTCACAACAAAAGGAACCAACCCATGAGCACCAATGTAGAAACCTTCATGGCCGACCTCGACGCCGGCACAGTGCAAGACAAACTCGGCACCATGCTCTCACTGGTCGCCGCTTCAGTTGTCGACACCGGCAAGCAAGGCAAAGTTGCCATCTCGTTTGACATCAAACAAATCGGCAACAGCCACCAGGTTGAGATCAGCAACAAGCTCGCCTACGCCAGACCCACTGCGCGCGGCAAGCAAAACGAAGAAGAAACCACCGTCACGCCTATGCACGTCGGCACCGGCGGCGACATGAGCTTCTTCCCAGAAAACCAAGTCGAAATGTTCGGCAAAAACAAGGAAAACAGCCATGCTTAATAAAGAAACCCTAAAAGCCCTGCAAGAAGCCACCATCACTCAGCCCATCAACAGCGGCATCTTAAGCGAAGGCTTGCCTGCTCTGCTTTTACCCGACGGCTATTCAGTTAAAGATATTGAGCACCTGCAACCCGCCCGCTATCGCTTCAGGGGCCAGCTTAGCACTGGCTTTATTAACGATTTTATCAACTACACAAAAGCCCGACTTTTCGACGATCTCACAGTCCGCGCCGCACGCCCCTACCAGATAATGGTTGACGGCAAGAAAATGACAGCAAAAGCCTTTTTCAACCTTGGCAACGATGACTACCCCGGCCACGGTGACGACACCGCGATACTAACCCTCGAAACAAACCCACCACTCGCCAGCCTGCGTGACATTTGCGGCAAACGATTATCACAACTTGATCTAGCCGCATGGCTAGAAGACTGGGCCAACTACCTCAAAGCCGAAAAATCAGACGGCGAGAGCATGGACATAAAACACGCGATTAACGCCGTGCGAAAAATTACCATCGAACAAGCCCGTACTGCCACCAACGAAGCTGGCAATCTCTCGGCAACCCGCAGCGTGCTTGAAAGCATCGACGCCAATAAAAACAACGACAAACCCACTTACTTCACCTTTACTTGCCGCCCGCACCAAGGATTCGAACCACGAGATTTTAAAATTGAGCTATCCACCATCACAAGCGAAGACAAACCGATGCTAAAGCTACGCATAGTGCGCGAAGAAGACATCAATCTTGAAATCAGTGAAGAATTTAAAGAAAAAATAGGGTCCTCATTCAACTCAGACCAAGTCAGCGTTTATAGCGGAACGTTCACCCTGTAACGACAAACCACCAACAAACCAAGCTATCACCGGGCTTTTTAAAGATTCTTCCTATTACTATTTTATAAATTATATGGAGTTAGACATGACCACAAACGACAGGCAATCAAACATCGACGCACTTAAAAGAGAAGACGTCCAAAAGATGCTGGCTCGCAATGGCAACAGCCTTACCGGTTTTTGTCACGGCATAGCAAAGGAATGCGGCTGGTGGGAAACAACCACTGAGCGTGACGTGCCCCGATTGCTAATGCTGATTGTATCCGAGGTTGCAGAGGCAATGGAGGGTGACAGAAAGAAATTAATGGATGACACCTACCTGATCGAAAAATGCTTGAAGTTGAGCTCGCAGACGCTGTAATTCGTATTTTTGATATGGCGGGCGGTTTAAAGCTGGATGTAGCTGGGGCTATTGTGGATAAGCTGATTTACAACACCACTCGCCATGACCATAAACCCGAAGTGCGCGCTGCCGGAGGCAAAGCGTACTAGCAAGCTAAAACAAACCAGCAACAAACCAAGCCCCTTCACTGGGGCTTTTTGGGTGAAATCAACAGCAAAGCAAATTAGAGAATCCCGAATGAGACCTAATACAGTAATAATGCCTCGCGAACTTACGGCAGAAAATGGAGCAAAATGTCTGCTTTCTGGCGAATTTAGTGTAGGGCATTTCATTGAATGTGGATACTGCGACGAGGGCGATGCAAAAATTGATCCCGATGGAGACTATGAAGAGTGCGAGCTTTGCGAAGGCCAAGGCGAGGTCCATATAGAGATACCGATTGACTGGCCAACAATTAAAGCAATTTACGCAATGGCAGTGAAGCACTTAGCTAAATAACAAATCATCACAGCAACCAAAGCACAACAAAGAGACAGGCGACCCATGAACACCTCTCCAGATATTCAAGCCCTAACCGACGCCATCGCAAAGCTAGGCACGTCCCGCTTCCCCTTGGCTATCGACCTCTGGGACGCAGGAAAGGTCGCCGACTACCTCAATATCAGCAAGTCGCGGTTCAATCACTACTACGCCACGCTGCCCAGCTTCCCCGCACCAGGGCGCCTCCCATCCAGCAAAGGCGTCGGAAGACCTGTGTGGCGCGCTGCTGATGTAGTAGAATGGGTTAACTCAAACGTATTTGAATCCGAAAAAACAGAAAAAACGCGCCGACAAAGGCGCGCCTAAATCACATAACTGTTTGTTTTTAAGGAATAAATCGCCGCCTCTCCGGGGCACCAATCAATGACCCCTCAACAAAATGGTGCCACGGGTAACATACACTTTTGTTACCCAAGCTAATGAATCTCTTACTTCTTCACCCCGACGACTTTATTAGCGCCGACCACGTACAAATACGTGGTCGGCGTTTACGACATTTAAACACCGTCATCAACGCTAACGCTGGTGATTGTTTAATAGCCGGTTTGCTCAACGGGAAAATCGGTAAAGCACACCTTCTTACCATCAATAGTGATGTCGCTGAGCTGCGAATTGAACTCACCGAGCCCCCACCGACGCCACTTCCCATCAAGCTGATCCTGGCCCTGCCCCGCCCGAAAATGCTGCGTCGTATCTTGCAAGCAGCTACCAGCTTGGGCATCAAAGAAATACACTTAATTGCTAGCTGGCGGGTGGAAAAAAGCTATTGGCAGAGTCCTTTTCTGGAGGCAGAAAAAACACGCGAGCAACTCATACTCGGTCTTGAGCAGTCCATCGACACCCAATTACCCGACATTCATCTCCACCCCCGCTTCAAGCCTTTTGTTGAAGACGAGCTCGACACGATCGCCGCTCATTCAACACGGATAGTGGCTCACCCCCGGGCGACAGAAGCGATAGGAACGGCCCCGCTGAACGCACTGACTCTTGCTATCGGACCAGAAGGTGGCTTCATTCCCTATGAAATTGAAAAATTTGCCGAATTCGGTTTTGTCGCCGCTTCCCTGGGGCCTAGAATTTTGACTGTTGAAGTCGCCGTCAGCAGCTTGATAAGCCGCTTCGCCGTCAATCTGGAAAATGACGATCGCAGCACTCATAATTAAACAAAGCTAGCAAGACTGTGTCCCTCACATAACTCAGGACAGCCAATGACCGATTCAACGCCAGACCCTATTGACGGCGCAGACATGCCGTTACCTCCCGCCATCTACCCTTTAATTTGCGTTGGCGGCGGCTACTTTCTCAATAAATATATACCGCTTACTGCGCCTGCATTTTTGACCACAGACGCTGCCATTAACGACAAGCTTGCCGCTGTCGTTCTGATCAGTTCACTGCTACTTATTGCCTGGTCAATATTTACTTTAAGGCGCAATGAAACGACCCTGCTGCCGCACAGGGCTGTTAGCCGTTTAGTCACCAGCGGGCCCTTTCAATATTCTCGTAATCCAATTTATCTAGGGTTCAGCCTGCTGCTCCTCGCCATGTTCTTTTCCACACTAAATGTCTGGCTGGTAATTCTTTTGCCTTTGAATCTATGGCTACTACAGCATTATGTGATTTTGCCGGAGGAGAAACATCTCAAGGAGCGCTTCGAAGCAGATTTTCAAGATTATCAATCCCTGGTCAGACGGTGGCTATAAGCCACCACGCCCTATCGACTGCCAACGGCTAAATTAGCGGTCACACAAGCCAGTTCTACCCTTCATTTTAATCTCTATTGCTTTAATCTAATGCAGTGATTAAAATTGACTAAACGTTCGTTAAGTGACTTCTTTAGCTAATTAGAGTTCACCGCATGCTTAATTCACCACGCAAATCACGAGAAGATATTCTCTGCTTCGCCATACCGCTATTTGCCAAGTCGGGTTTCGATGGAGTCTCCATACGCAACATCGCTAATCAAATAGACTTAACACCCGCCGCTCTGTACTACCATTTTAAAGACAAAGAAGAGCTGTACTTCGAAACGGTTAAACATGCCTTTGCAACCAAAACGGATGTAGCGCAAAGCCTTACCGAAAGTAACGCCGACCCAATCGTTAATCTCGAACATTTTATTACCTGGTTTGTTCAGACATTAGACAGGGAAAACGATTTCCAAAAACTACTGCAATGGGTACTGCTCGACAGTAATCCAGTGCGCATGCAAAATCTTGTTAAAGGTGTGTTTTCGGATTTGTTTATGGTGACCCGGAAGCTCGCGGAAAAATTCACCCCCCCTTACGACCCTCACATGTTATCAATCTCCATTATCGGCCTGGTACTCTGCCATTTTCAAAGCCAGCAGGGCCGACAGTTTTTACCCGGCAACAAAGCGGTACACGACAAACCAAAGGTGATAAGCGCACATATCGTCAATCTCTTAAAAAACGGCCTATCCGCCACTTAATAATTGGGGGCTGTGATTGAGATCATCACTCAGCGGCCACATTACTTTTCTGGAAAACGCGTTGCCATGTCGACACCCCACCACATAACACTCGCAAGCCTTTTACTTTTATCTAGCCTACTACTAGGCTGCGGTGAAAAAGCGACAGAGCTCACTCGTACTAGTCAAGAGTGGACGCTGCCGGTGATGACGCTCAGCGAGACGACACTATCCGATGAATACACAGTAATTGGCTCCGTTATATCTGATTACCGCATCGACATTAGCTCTAAAATAAGCGGTTATATCAAGACACTAACAGTGCGTGAAGGTGATCTGGTCAAGCGTGGACAGTTACTGCTTAATCTCGATAATGTCGGTATTGAAAATGCCATCGTGCAAGCCCAGGCCGGCGTCGACTCTGCAAGTGTGCTCAGTAAAGATCTCTCAGCGGATGTCCAGCGTTTTGAAAAACTGGTGAAAGAAGGCAGTATTTCAGAAGTCAAATTACGCAAAACTCGACTGCAATACAACACCGCACTAGAGAGCCTGGCTAGCGCCAAAGCCGCCCTCGCCACGGCACTTTCCCAGCGTCAGTACAGTCATATTCAGAGCCCCTCCGACGGTATAATTGCTGCCCGCTACAAGCAAACAGGGGACCTGGCTTCCCCTGGTGTGCCTTTGCTGATGCTGGAATCCCGCGACCATTTACTGTTTGAAACTCACGTTGCGGAGTCCCAGCTACCCCACATTGATATCGGTGATGCTGTGCGCCTGACTATCGACAATGCATCTAACAACTTTGTCGGTAACGTCGCGCAAATAGTCCATGCGGGCGACCCCATCTCCCGCACCTACAAAGTCAAAATCAAACTACCCAATACCACGGAGCTACACTCAGGTATGTTTGGTCGCGCCCATTTCAAGGTCGGAGAAACGCCGAACCTGGTCGTGCCCCGCAGCGCTATTATTATTAAAGGCGGACTTGAGGGCGTCTATATGGTGGATGAAAACCAACGCATACATTTTCGCTGGGTAAGAACCAGACGCCAATGGCCTGAAATAATGGAGGTTGCTGCCGGCTTAACAGCGGGAGAGCGCATTGTCGTGACAGCCACAGCAGGTCCGAGCGAAAATGACCGTATCGTGGCAGAGGGAGTCCACGGTGAGTAAACCTCGCCTTAACCCCGCGGGACTATTAGCCAGTTTTTTTGTTCAATCAAAAATCACCCCATTATTCGTCGTCGGCTGCCTGTTACTCGGCGTCGTTGCCATTACCTATACGCCCCGTGAAGAGAACCCTCAAATCATCGTCCCCGGGGCTCACGTTATTGTCACACTGCCGGGCGCCTCCCCTGGGGAGGTTGAACACCTCGTGGTACAACCCTTAGAAAACATCGTTAAACAAATCACCGGTGTCGATCATGTGATATCTACCTCGATGAATTCGGTCGGCATTTTGATGGTGCAGTTTGAAGTCGGAGAAGACAAGCAGCTATCACTGGTCAAGCTTTACGACCACATACTCGGTCAACGAGACAAACTGCCTGCGGGCACCTCAATCCCTCTCATCAAAAGTATTGATGTTGACACTGTTCCTATTGTCACCGTCACCTTGGCTTCGCAGACCTACAACGATTATCAACTCAAACGTGTTGCCGATCGCGTTCTCGAAGGCCTACACAGTTTGAAAACCGTCTCAGCTACAGCGGTGCGGGGTGGTCGCGACCGGCAGATCACTATTGAAATCGACCCCGGCAGAATTATGGCGTTTAATGTGTCTCTTGAAGACGTTAAACAAGCCCTGGTTACGGCCAATCTGTCCACACCGCTTGGCGATAAAGTCAATCACAACAGCCTGTCAAAGGTCTTATTTAGGGGCGAGTTTTCCAGTGCCGATGACCTGAAAAAGCTGGTCATCGGCACCCATCGTCAACGCCCAGTTTATTTAGACGACATTGCTACCATCGTCGATGGCCCCACCACCGAGCGTACTAAGCTCAGTCGCATTGCCTTTGGTCAGGCCGACCCACGCTTTGACCACTACGCTGACCCGGAGCTGGCGGCTGTGACTCTCACCGTCGCAAAAATCACCGGTAGCAATGCTGTGCTAATGGCTGACGAAGTGTTGGCACGCATTGAGGTGATGAAACGCACCATTATTCCGGCCGGTATTGAAGTGGTGATTACCCGCAATGATGGCAAAAAAGCCAACGACGCCGTCAACCTGTTGATAGAAAACCTGGGCATTGCCCTTATTTCCGTCTTCGTCGTTACCGTCTTTTTCCTCGGCTGGAAAGAGGCAGCGATCGTTGGCCTCGCGGTCCCCTTGATTCTCGCTTTAACCTTAGGCGCCGATTATCTGTTTGGCCCCACCATTAATCGAGTGACACTGTTTGCCCTGATTTTAGCTCTGGGCATGCTGGTCGATGGCGCCATCGTGGTGGTCGAGAATATTCACCGTCACTACAGCTCCCTCAATAGTGGCGATAAAGCGAAGGCTGCTATTCTCGCCACCAATGAAATCGGTAATCCCACCAATCTGGCCACTTTCGCGGTGATGCTTGTTTTTGCCTCGCAATTTATTCTCAGCGGCATGGTCGGCCAATACTTTTATCCTCTCGCTTTCAATGTGCCTATCGCCATGTTTGCCTCAGTCCTTATCGCTTACATCGTGACACCGTGGGCTTGCTGTCGTTGGATTAAAACTGGCCACGCAGGTAAAGAAAATACCGACATCAATGAATATGATGCCAGCTCCCGGCTGACACGTATTTACGAAAACATTCTCAAACCGTTAATCGATAATCGTTCTTTACGCCTGCAGGTCTTTGCTCTCATTATCATCGCCATCGGTCTGGCCGTATTACAACCTGCCTGGCAGTTCCTGCGCCCAGCAGGTATTAGTGGGCCGCAATCCTTCCTCGGCGTAGAGCTGGCCATGCTGCCAAAAGACAGCAAAAACACCTTCAACATTACCATTGATATGCCAGAGAACACCGCCATTGAAGTGACCGATCAAATCGCCCGAGAAATTGGCCATAGACTGCGCGAGCAACCTTATATTACCAACTATCAAACCTGGATAGGAGAGTCCGGCGTCATCGACTTTAATGGTCTATTGCGAGGTGCGGACAATAAGAAAGGCCCCCATGTAGGGGAAATACGCGTTAATCTCAGTGATAAAAGCGAAAGAAAAGTCAGCTCTATTGATATCGTTCGTGAGCTGAGACCCCTGCTGACACCCATCCAGACGCGCTATCCCGGCAGTCTCATCCAACTGGTTGAAGACCCGCCCGGCCCACCTATGCAGGCCACTGTGCTGGCAGAAATTTATGGCCGCGACCTCAACATTATGGAAGATATCGCCGCACAGGTGAGTACCGCTTTCAATAACACCTACGACGTCGTTGAGGTTCACGATTCACTGCCCGATAGTATTGAGCAATACCATATTGTCGTCGACAAAGAGAAAGCGGCCCTGGCTGGTGTCAACGCCGCGCAGATTGCCACCCTATTGCAGCGAATTACCCTGGGTGAGGAAATAGGTCGCCTTCACCTCAACGATGAACGTCAGGCCGTCCCAATTAAAATGATGGTGCCCCGGCGCTTCAACATGGAGCCCGAGGGACTGTCCATGTACTACGTTGGCAACGCCCAGGGCCAGAGTATTCCTCTCTCCGAATTAACCCGTGTCGAAAAAGTCATTGCCGAAAAACCTATTTTTCGCAAAGATTTTGAGCGCGTCGTCTATGTCCTTGGCGAACTTACTCAGTCGGCCCCGCTCTACGCCATCTTGCACATTAACAAGCAGCTGGAAAACATCACCGCCAGCGATAACCTGGCGATCACCACTGGTTTAAACTTTAGCCGGGTCAGTCCCAACACGCTTGAGGGTTATCGCATTCTCTGGGATGGTGAGATCCGTCTCACACTCGATACCTACAACGATATGTTGAAGGCTTTTGGCCTCGCCGTATTATTTATTTATATCTTGTTAGTCGCCTATTACCAGTCTTTCAAAATCCCATTAATTGCTATGTCGGCCATTCCTCTTGGCTTAATTGGCGTTTTTCCCGGCCACTGGATAATGGGGCAATCGTTCACCGCCACATCCATCATCGGCATTATCGCCCTGGCTGGCATTGTGGTCAGAAATTCCCTGTTGATTATTGATTTCGTCCTCGACCTGCGTAAAGAGGGCAAATCTCTGCGCGAGGCCACCCTCACCGGCACTCTACTGCGCTTGCGGCCCATACTACTCACCGCACTGTCTACCATTCTCGGCAGCGGTATTATGATTAGCGACCCCATTTTTGGTGGTCTGGCGATTTCTTTAATTTACGGCACCATCATCTCGACAATACTGACGGTTATCGTCGTTCCCCTGCTGTTTTATCAATTCTTGCTCAATGAAGATAAGCGCGCGAGCAAGTTGTAACCACAGGGGTCGCAGGCACTACACGACGGTTATCCAGAAGCTCGGATGGCGGTGCGGGCGTATTTACACTATTTCTGGAGATTATTTGTGGCGATTTTTTCGTTCAATAAAGGATTTTATAAAAGTTTGTTACGCCTTTTTATCGTCGCAGCCACAATTAGTTTAAGCAGCCTTCTCGCCACAGCTGAAAATCTCGATAACGCCTGGCAAATGGCCTTGAGTCAAAACAAGCGGATCGAAGCCGCCCGACAAAATCAGTCGGCCGCCCTTAAACAGATCGCTATTGCCAAAGCGGCACGACTGCCAAACCTGGCCCTTAACGCCGAATATCTGACACTGGACAATTCCCCTACCCTCAACGGCAATTCACTGGCAATGCTCCCCAACGCACCCGTGGGCCAGGGTCTGGTGAATGTGCCCTTTGAAGTGCAACTCGCCGACGATAACGCCATGCTCTACAGCGCGGTGGCCACCCTGCCGCTATACACCAGTGGCCGGATTAGTGCAGGCATTAGCGCCGCCGAAGCTCAGGCTTCAGCCAGCCGTAACGACACGCAGCAGGCCATCCTGGATATTAAAATGGCCGTCGCCGAAGCCTATATTCAAGTCCTGAAAATCAGCGAGCTCAACACCATTGCCAGTGCTCACATTGCGACCCTAAGCAGTTACAAAAATGATGTGACCAACTTACACCGGCAAGGTCTGGTCTCGCGCAATGACGAACTCATGGCCAGTGTCGCTTTAAGCAATGCAACACACGATGCCATAAGCGTCAAAAACCAGTTAGCCATTGCCAGTGCCCGTTACAATCAACTACTTAATCGTCCCTTGAACACCCCCTTCACACTAGAAGCCTTGCCACCAGGCCCCCGATGTGGGCACCGCATGCAAAAGCTAAGCCCCACGTGTGAAGCTGACATACACGCAATGACTGCCCTCGCCTTGGCTCTACGGCCTGAATTGTCGGCCCTCAAGAACAAAATCGAGGCTCTTGGCTTTACCGCAAAAACGATTAAAGCCGTCACTCTGCCCCAGCTTTATCTCAGTGGCTCCTACCAGGATGTCGATAACGACCTACTGATAGACGATCACGTCATTGCCTATGGCGTCAATCTTGTGTGGTCACTCTACGACGGGGGTATTACGCACCACAGGAGCGGCGAACTTAAACGTAAGGCCGCAGCACTACAGGCTCAAATCGACGACTACCAACAATTAATTGAACTGCAAGTCACCCAGGCCTGGCTAAATCTTGACGAAACACAGCAGCGCATTAATGCCCTGGGGCAAGTGCTGGAACAATCGGCAGAAAATTTAAAGATGACTAACAACCGTTACCGAGAAGGTCTGGCCAGTAGTACTGAGGTGCTAGAAGCTCAAAACCTGCGACAGCAAAGCCTTGGTAATCACACCAATGCAATCTACGATTCTGCTCTGGCCTGGATTCGTTTACAGCGTATGACGGGGGAACTTTAAAATGGCTCTCGCAAGCACCGGGCTAGCTGGGCAATACAAAGCCCAGTGACTTGGTTGATATCAGTTAAACGTCAAACACACAGAGCGCGAATCATCTGCTCGCACTCTTGTTGATCCATCAGCTTAGGCACCGGATAACCCGCACCCTCTTTTACTGCCCGTGCTGCAATCGCCGTAATATCCGGTATGCGGATCGCGTCCAGCGTAGTGCCTATACCCAGACGCTCATTCAATTGCACAATCGCTGTAATAAAGTGATCTGCTTTCACACTGGCCGTGTCAGTGCTATTGCCAATGTCGATTAAATCGGCAAGCTCCGCGAGTTGATCAGTCACAGCATCTTTACTAAAACGGAGTACTTCAGGCATCACTATGGCATTGGCCAAACCATGGGGTGTACCGTACCAGGCACCCAGCTGATGAGCGATGGCATGTACGTTGCCTACGACAGCTTCGTTAATAGTCAAACCAGCATAGTAAGCAGCAATCGACATTTGCTCTCTAGCGTGCAAATTTGCACCCTCGTCATAAGCTACCGGTAAATATTCAAAAATCATTTTTATTGCCATTTTCGCGTAGGCGTCATTTTGCGGCGTAGCCCACGTACTTAAATAGGCTTCAACGGCATGGGTCAATGCATCCATACCTGTCGTAGCGGTAATGGCCGGAGGTAAACCCGTCAGTAATTCCGGATCGAGAGCCACTGCACGAGGTACAAGTTTAGAATCACCGACAATAAATTTTTCATGGCTAACGGCATCGGAGATCACCGCCCCGAAGGTGACTTCAGAGCCGGTACCCGAAGTCGTTGGAATGGCGAATAGAGGCAGAGGCTGAACTTTCGCTTTAAAATAACCGACCATCGCCCTGGCATTGCCGCCATTGGTTGCCGCTGCGGCAATGGTTTTCGCCGTATCAATGGCGGAACCACCACCGATGGCCAGCACACCATCACACTGATGTTGGCGTTGCATCAAGAGGCCCATTTCCACCAGTTCGAACGTGGGGTCCGGTAAAACGCCATCATAAATTATGACTTCAACACCTGCCGCTGTTAGCACATCGCCTGCCTTGGCAACAATACCCAGCTCAATCAATGCTTTATCGGTAACGATCATTACTCGCTTCAAACCCAGGCGTGCAATATGTTCACTCAACTGCGCCGCACTACCAGCGCCAACAAATGACATTGGTGTCGTTGCCGAAGGGGCCAGTTTAATCAAAGCCTTTAAAGAATTAATAAAAACGCTGTGCTTAATACCTGCGAAAGAAACATCCATATTATTGATCCAAGGTTGGTATTTTAATGATTGACGTTAAGCATCAGACAAAGAGATAAATCCAATGCCTCACTTACTGTCACCGCTAAAGCCAAGACTATTTTGCAACTAAAACTGTTTTCTCAAAGCGAATACCCTGCCAGCCGTGACGCATAAAAGTTCGAATATTAGCATGATCACATCCCTCTGGGTGACCGATCACATCCTCGCGAAAATACCGGCCAAAACAAACCAGTGTTTCTGATTGATTGAGGCCGTTAATTTGAGCAAAAGCAAAAATTCGACAAGAACCGGCATTTTCACCTGCGGCATTATCAACCCGGTCATCTCCAACACCATTGCTGAATGCGCTTTCTGTATAGTCGTAGCAGGCATCTATCACCGCCATAACTTGTTCAAATTCGACCGTATTTGGCCGGTTTTTTATTTGTTGAATAAGATCATCTAAGCTCACGGTATATCCTTTTTTCACAATTCATTAGCATTTTAAATGCCGGGTAGAGTGACATACAGTCAAACGAGTAAACGGCAGTAGCCTGCACTATTTTCTGCTCAGGACGCTTCTGTCTGTAAAGGACTGACTGTAAAGAACGGCTTGTACAACACAATGGTTTACAGAACCGACTCGATAAACTCCAGCCCTCACTCTTTTTATTAAGTGGCTAATAAGGTGCCCAGTGCCGTCACAAAAGGTTTCATAAAAAAATTGCTCTCGGGCATAAAGTCGACCCGCACTCCTTCTTCTTTTAAGTAATCGGCCATCACCGGGCCAATGGCACCCACTATCGTGACCTCTAAACCGGCCTTTAACAGCATTTCAAGCCCTGTTTTTTTAGCCACATTCGCCAGATGTTTATACTGTGGCTGACTGGTAAAGAGTATTGCATCAATAGCACCTTCCGCGAGTTGGTGAATCAATGCCTCTACCTGTTGTTGATCCGATTCGGAGGCGTAAATGTAGGGTGCTACTGTGCTCACTGTTGCGCCCTTTTTCTGCAAAAAGCTGATCAGCTTTTCGTTGGGATCACTGCCATAGAGCTGCACGGCGATATGCCGCCCCGCCAGATCGGTATCACGCAGAGATTCAATAATGCCATCGGTCGTCGGTGCAGTGCCTGCCAAGTCAGCGTGAAGGCGAAGTTTACGCAGCTCGCGAACCGGTTTCGGGCCGCGAACGATTTTACGCACCGCTGCCAGAGCTCGATGCCAGTCCTGCTGATAACCCAAACGCTCGGCGAAGCCTTCAAGACGGCGCATACCTTCACCGGTGAGAATAATAAAGTCATCAAACTTGCCCGCTGTCATGGCGGCCATCCATTGCGCTACGGCATCAACATCGGGGCTATCTTTAATCGCAATAAGTGGACAGCGCAGTACGGTCGCACCGCGGCGCGCCAGTAAGTCGGCCATTACGTCCTGCTGACGAGACTCGGGAATGGCAATTGTTCTATGACGTAAGGTCGCTTCAGGTTCAGTCATTGGTG
The DNA here is from genome assembly GCA_913058345.1 of uncultured Gammaproteobacteria bacterium. Lineage (GTDB taxonomy): Bacteria > Pseudomonadota > Gammaproteobacteria > Pseudomonadales > Porticoccaceae > Reddybacter. The sequence continues at coordinate 90,249 of CAJXQR010000003.1, read as the reverse complement.
ACACGTATCTCTTGGTAAATTATTTCAATCCAACGTTTATCAAGCTTTAGCTCAGTGCGCCAAGATAACAGCTAGACCGCAACTTTGACTGAATGGGCATGGGCATGGCTACTTTTGGCAATTAAATGCTTTGCCCAATCGCTTGTTTCGTTTCCTGCAGTGAGCATACTATCATTAGGCCTCACCCGCTTGAAGTCGGCCTTCTTTGCCAGTAAGGTCTGGTGTATGAGCAAGTACAGCTACATAAGCAACTACAGTAAAAATGCCTTCCACTATCGTCGATATTTGCCGGACTGCCCGCTAGAATAGCGCCCCTTTTCCACTGTGTCTTTAGCGGTAAGCGATGATCACCGACCCCTTCTTTTACCTTTGTGCCATTCCAGCTGTGCTCGTTTTCGCCATGGCTAAAGGCGGTTTCGGCGGTGGCATTGCGATGATTTCCGTGCCACTGATGTCACTGGCCGTGCCGCCGGTACAGGCTGCCGCTATTTTATTACCCTTGTTAGTTGTTATGGATGGCGCGGCCATCTGGAGCTTTAGAGGGCAGTGGAGTCGAGAAAATCTTATCCGTACACTGCCCGGAGCTATGCTCGGCATTGTCGCTGGCACTTTTACCTTCCATTATTTATCAGAGGCGGCTATACGTCTGTTAATTGGTTTTATTTGCGTTACGTTCTGTCTTAATTACTGGCTGCGATCGGGGCTCAAAGCGAAGACGGAAGCAAGCTTAATCGCCGGTAGCTTTTGGGGCGCCATTGCTGGATTCACCAGTTTTGGCATTCACGCTGGCGGCCCCCCCATGAATATCTACCTGTTACCTCAACGTTTGGACAAAATTGTACTGATGGGCACCTTTGCCCTCTTTTTTGCGGTCGTGAATACCGTCAAACTCATCCCTTACACCTGGCTCGGCCAGTTTGACGGCACCAACCTGTTCACCTCTGCAGTATTAATTCCCGTGGCGCCCATCGGGGTTCGACTGGGATATTTTTTACTGCACAAAATCAGTGAAGAATTAGTCTATCGCATTTGCTATTTCTTTCTCATGCTTATTGGCCTCAAACTGCTCTATGAGGGCGGTCTCAGCTTACTCAGTCCCTAGAAGTAGCGCGGGAACAATTCCAGTTTGAAAGCCCTCTATGTAGCGTCTCATCCATAATAAAGCTAGTATCAAATTAGCGAACAGGCAATGAAATACATCTCACCACGGTGTAAATCGAAGCCTGTTTCTCAACCATATGATCTTTAAAGAACCCAAACACCTATGCCAGATACAACAACAATCGCCGATAAAACACTACAAGCCCTGTTAGATACTGTGCAGACTTTTATCGGCATCCTCAGCACTGACGGTAGTCTCAGCTACTGCAATAGAAGACCCTTGGTCTTGGCTAACTTAAAGTCTGAGGACGTATACGGTAAATATTTTTGGAATTGTCCCTGGTTTGAGCGCAACCCTGAAACACAGACTCTTATACAAAATGCAGTAGCCCGTGCAGCCGCGGGAGAAACCATCAACTGTGAGTTTCAAATGTCTCTCATTGAAACACCCGTGTGGGTGAATTTCACCCTGCAACCTGTCATCGAAGCGGGGGAAGTCGTCAACTTAGCCGTTGAAGGGCACGATATTACTGAGAAAAAACAGCTCTTTGAAGAAACTCAAACGGCACGGCATCGCTTGCAAGCATTGTTTGATGGTATGAAAACCATGGTCGCCATCCTCGATATAAGCGGTCGGGTCACCCTGGTTAACAACACGCCACTACTCGCTAATGCTATGCATCGGGATGATGTTGTCGGCCGTCCCTTATGGGACTGCGCCTGGTTTAACGGTAACAACGAAGTGCAACGAACGCTGCATGAGAATATTGCCGCTGCCGCCGCTGGCCAATCGGTGCGTAATGACATTCAAAGCATCACCACTGAGGGACTCATTTGGCTGGAATTAAATATCCACCCTGTATTTGATGATAGGGGTAAGGTGGTTCAGTTAGTTGCGGAGGCCAACAACCCCAGCAGCCGCAGACAAGTTGAAGAAGAACGCGAACAAGCACTGCTTGAGCTTCAGGAAAGGGAACGAAACCTTGCCATTACCCTCGATAGTATTGGCGATGCGGTAATTGCAACCGATGCCCAGGGCCATGTGACTCGCATGAACCCCGTCGCAGAACAACTGACTGGTTGGACATTTACAGAGGCAAAAAACCAGACGCTGGAACGTATTTTCCCGATTTTTAATGCCACCACCAATGAGCCGCCGGGTAGCCCCATCGATCAACTCATCGCCACCGGCAACACTGTGCAACTAAGCAATCACACGACTCTACGTGCACGTGATGGCAGTGAATACCAGGTGTCCAGTTCGGCGGCACCCATTCGCGATAATGATGACAAAATACTGGGCGCCATTCTGGTATTCAGGGACATTAGTGAACAATATCGCTTACGCGAACAAGCTGCATCGATACAGAAGCAACTACAGAGCTTATTCGACGATATGCAAACCATGGTCGGTCTTTATTCCCCTGAAGGCACCACCACTTTTTTAAACAATACGCCACTGCTGATCACTGGCTATACACAAGAAGAGACTATCGGCAAGAAACTGTGGGATACGCCCTTTTTTAACTATTCAGAAAAAAGCAAAGCGCACGTCCGCCGCGAAATGCGACGAGCTGCTGCCGGTAGCAACACGCTTTCAGATATTGAAGTGATGTCGACCAGTGGCAAGAAATTGTGGATAACATTGAGCTTTCACCCGGTCACCAACGACCAGGGGCAAGTGGTACAAATTTTAGGCGAAGCACGCGATATCACCAAGAGGAAAACAATTGAAAATAATTTACGTGCGTCCGAGCGACAGCTCAAACGTTATCGCGACCAGGCTCCTCTCGCGGCCATTGAAATCGACAATAAACAACGCGTGGTGGGCTGGAATATTGCAGCCGAAAAAATGTTTGGTTATTCGTATGAACAAGTCATCAACGAAAATCTGGAGTTCATCCTCCCCGACACTCTTTCCAGGGAAAATATCACCCGCGCCATCAAAAGTCTGAACGATACAAAAACCGGTGAAACCTTTATCAGTGAGTTCCAACACAAAGATGGCCACACTTTCTATGCCCAAAGCCATAATGTGCCTTTTATAGACGAGTCTGGCCACACCTTCGGTGCTGGGGCTATTATTCGTGATGTTACCGATGAGCTAGCGGCTCAAAAAAACCTACGCGACAGTGAGAAAACACAGCGTGAAATTCTCGATTCCATGGTTGAAGGCGTCATTGTCAGCGATGAAAATGGCACCATATTGAGCTTCAACAGAGCGGCTGAAAACTTACTTGGCTACAGCGCTGAAGAAATTGCAGGTCAATCGGTATTCTTATTAGTCGATGAAAAAGCACTCGAGACAATAAAACACAACTGGAAAAGATACTTGAGCACAGGGGATTTACAGGAAATAGACACGACCCAGGAAATTCGTGTTATTTGTAAAAACGGCAGTGAATTTCCAACCTTACTGGCGGTGGGCGAACTCTCGAAAGACAGCGACGAAAAGCGACGTTTCATTATTAGTTTTCGTGATTTAAGCGCATTAAAACGGCAGGAAGAACAACTACGGCGTAGTCAAAAAATGGACAGCCTCGGCAAACTCACTGGCGGCATTGCCCACGATTTCAATAATATGCTGGGGATTGTCACTGGCTACTCTGACCTGTTAATCAACGCTCTATCCACTCAGGAAAAACTCGCCCAATACGCCCATGAGATTCACCGCGCCGGCGAACGTGGCGCCAAACTCACCCGTAAACTCTTATCCTTTTCCCAACAAACAGCTGTTAGTGCAAGCAGGGTTGATATCAATAGTTTAATTAGCAACCAGCGACATATGCTCGAAACATCGCTAACACCACGCATTAAACTGGTCTATGAATTGGCAGAAAATGCCTGGCCCATCTGTATCGACAGCGACGATCTTGAAGACGCCATCATTAATATCAGCATTAACGCCATGCACGCCATCGACAGCAATGGTCAAATCACCCTTCACACTCAAAATATCCAACTCAACACGGCTAATGCACGACTCAAAAACCTGCCCAGTGGCGACTATGTGCTACTCAGTATTACCGATACTGGCAGGGGTATGGACGATGCCACCCAGCAGAAAATTTTCGACCCTTTCTACACCACTAAAGGCGATAAGGGTACAGGCCTGGGTTTAAGTCAGGTCTATAGTTTTGTCGAACGCAGTAGGGGAGCGATAGAAGTTACCTCCATGCCAGGGCGCGGTACCCAGCTGCGTCTGTATTTCCCCAGATACAACGCCGACTGCACGAAAGAACCGTCGGATAGCCTCCCTCCCCCAATGAGCCTGGGTGGCAATGAAACCATCCTCGTGGTGGAAGATGAGGAAAAGCTGCTCAGCCTCTGCACAGAGATTCTCAGCGCAGAGGGTTATCAGGTTCTCCCCGCCCATAACTGCAAGGAAGCATTAGCACTTCTCGAAAGCAATCATGTTGATCTCATGTTCAGTGATGTAGTCATGCCCGATATGGATGGCTACGAGTTGGCACAGATCGTCTCCGAAAAATACCCTACCATTAAAATCCAGATGGCAAGTGGTTTCAGTGATGATCGACAAAGTGCCCTGGCTGATGACACTCTGCATCACGACCTGTTGCTCAAACCCTATCGAGCTCAAACTTTGTTACATAAAATACGTGGTCTACTAGATGCCTAGTCAATCCGTAAACCTCTAACACCACTGCGCGTGTTGGACTGACGCGATATACTAGCCAATCACAGAAGCAGTCCTCAACTCCTATGGGTCCCCCATGAAATTACTCGTCCGCAATCTTCCTCGCAGCACTACTGAAGCCGAACTAAAGGCATTATTCGAGCCCTTCGGACTCGTGCAATCTTGCTCTCTGGTGATGGATGATGAAAGCGGCCAGTCCAAAAGTTTTGGTTTTGTTGAAATGCCCAAACCCGGCAATGGTAAAGCGGCGATGAAACAACTCAATGCTAAAATAATCGCTGGCAATAAAATTCGTGTTAAAAAAGCAGAAACAAAAACGGACGATACACCAGGGAGTCTCTGAACACATCATGAATCAAGATCCCCTCCACGGCATTACCCTCAAAGAAATACTCTCAAAGCTGGTCGAAGAATACGGCTGGCAAGAATTAGGGCAACGCATCACTATTAAATGCTTCACTAATGACCCCAGCATTAGCTCTAGTTTAAAATTTCTACGAAAAACGCCCTGGGCGCGTGCAAAAGTGGAAGCGCTTTATATCAAAACCGATTGGACAAAGCGCTCAAACACTAAAAATAAAAACAACAACATTTGGTCAGTTGAACGCAGCGGCCACGAAAGTTAACGGCTAGTTTTCAAAACCCTTAGCATTTATTTAAGCAGGTCGAGAGCCAGAGCCTCCGCGACTTTGATACCATCAATAGCAGCCGATAATATACCCCCCGCATATCCGGCACCCTCGCCCGCCGGATATAAACCCGTAGTGTTAATACTTTGAAAATCTTTACCACGACGAATACAGATCGGCGACGAAGTGCGTGTTTCAACACCGGTTAATAAGGCATCAGCCATGGCAAACCCTTTAATTTTTTTATCAAAGGCCGGAATTGCCTCGCGTATGGCCGCCACGGCAAAGTCTGGCAGGGCTTGCGATAAATCACCAAGGCTCACCCCGGGCTGATAGGAAGGCTGCACACTGCCCAATTGCGTCGATGCTTTATGTTGTAAAAAATCACCGACCAATTGTGCCGGTGCGCAGTAATTTTCACCCCCCAGTCGATAGGCCAGACTTTCGAGGTCGCGCTGTAAATCAATGCCGGCCAGTACATCTCCCGGATAATCCTGCTCAGGTGTAATACCGACCACTATCGCGGCATTGGCATTGCGCTCGTTGCGCGAATATTGCGACATGCCATTCGTCACCACCCGCCCCTCTTCAGAGGTCGCCGCCACTACAGTGCCCCCGGGACACATGCAAAAACTGTAAACACTACGGCCATTGGCGCAGTGATGTACCAGTTTGTAATCCGCGGCACCGAGAATGGGATGGCCCGCCTGTTCGCCAAAGCGCGCTTGATCGATCACTGATTGTGGGTGCTCAATACGAAAGCCGATGGAAAAGGGTTTGGCTTCAATGTAAACGCCCTGTGCCAGCAGCATTTCAAAACTGTCTCTCGCACTGTGACCTGGGGCGAGCACAACGTGCCGGCTGTGCAGGGTCTCACCATTATTCAAGGTCACCGCTGTGACATGTCCGTGCCCAGTGCCGCCTTTCTCACCATCAACACCACCGGGCTGACGATGAAGTGTTTCAACTTTGGCACCAAAACGAATCTCTCCACCGAGGCGAAGTATTTCACCGCGCATGGTTTCCACCATCTTTACCAGTTTAAAGGTGCCAATATGAGGCTTACTGAGGAAGAGGATTTCCTGCGGCGCACCCGCTTTAACAAATTCTTCTAACACTTTGCGGCCAAGATGGCGCTTGTCTTTGACCTGGCTATAGAGCTTGCCGTCAGAAAAGGTCCCCGCGCCGCCTTCTCCGAATTGCACGTTTGACTCGGTGTTCAACTGACCCTTACGCCACAGGTCCCAGGTATCTTTCGTGCGTTGGCGTACCTCTTCACCCCGTTCCAGCACAATCGGTTTTAAACCCATCTGAGCTAAGAGCAAAGCCGCCAGAAGACCGCAGGGGCCAAAACCAATAATAATCGGCCGCTGTTGACTCGGTAGGGGGAAATCAGCTTGAGCCTGGGTAACAAACTGGTAACGTGTATCGGGTGCTTTGCGCACCGAGGACTGGGACGAAAATGTTTGCAGTACTTCTTTCTCAGTCACTTCGCCGAGTTCAACATCAAGTTGATAAATCAGTAAGATATTATTTTTTTTGCGAGCATCATAGCTGCGTTTAATCACAGTCAATGCAAGTAAGTCTTGCTCGACAAGCCCCAAGTGATTGGCAGCGGCTAAATATAAGTCAGCCTCACTATGGTCAAGGGGCAATTTGATGTCTGAGAGTCGTAGCATAATTATCGGTGCAACAATTGGTGAATAAATAAATTCGTTACTGACTCGCTCTGGCGAGTCGTCTTGAGGCTCAGGTTAGGTTGAGGCCTCCATCGGCTATGACAATTTCACCGGTAATATACGTGCTCGACACCAGTAAAGCGGCGAGCTCTGCAATTTCTTCGGGCTGTGCACCCCTGCCCATTGGCGAACATTCTCGCCAAAGTGTGTGCGCATCGCTCCAGCTCGCCGTCATCGGCGTTGCCACCAAGCCTGGGGCAATAGCATTGACGCGAATAGCGGGCGCAAGACTCTTCGCCAGTAACTTAGTCATATGGTTTAAAGCCGCCTTACTGGCTGCATAAGGAATGGATGCGCCCTTGGGACGAACCCCAGCATGGGAACTAATATTGACAACACAACTCGTCTGTTGAGGGCTCGACGCTTCAGCTAAAGCCCTTTCGGCCTCGGCAATCAGTGTCCATGGTGCAATAACGTTCACTTCATAGAGTTGTCGCCAAATGTCTGCATTGGCCTCTTTTAGAGCATCATGGGGAATCACGGCATTAATGCCCGCGTTATTCACTAACACATCTAAACGACCGTACTGAGAAAGCACCTCCGTCACTAAGCACTTGATGTCTTCTTGCTTCTCTAAATCGGCTTGTACATACCTTGAGCCGGGGTGATCTCCTGCCAATTGTTGCCCGGCCTCAACAGAGGATTTAGAGTGAAATACAATGCTAAATCCATCTTTCGCCAATTGTCTAGCAATTGCCAATCCTATGCCCGAGGTGGAACCCGTTATTAGGGCGACTCTTCCCGTATTTTCCTTCAGCTGCATAACTGGACTGCCCCGGCTCTCATCCATTGAATAAAACGATCGTGAAATAGCGTTAGATCAACACGCAAACGCGTCATTTTAGCACCCGATTAAACACATAATCCCGCGCTATAACCGGAGGACCAGGCCCACTGAAAGTTATAGCCCCCGAGATGACCACTCACATCCAGCACCTCACCAATAAAGTAAAGGCCAGGTTGTTCTTTCGCCTCCATCGTTTTGGAGCGAATACTCTGGGTATCCACGCCACCCAATGTGACCTCCGCCGTGCGATAACCCTCGCTGGCAGAGGGTTTCAAACACCAGCTATTAAACTGTTGGCCGATGCTCTTTAAGTACTTATCACTAAATTCTGCCAGCGGACTAGTGGCCAGCTGCGGCCACCACAGGGCCTGTAGTTCATTCACTAAGGCTTTCGCCAAATGCTTATTAAGCAGTGTACTCAAGCGGCTCTTGCCCTGCCTCTGCTTCGCAGCCAACAACCACTGAGAGGCATCAAGCTCAGGCAGCAGATTGATATTGATGGCATCGCCGGGTTGCCAATAATTAGAAATTTGCAATATCACAGGGCCGCTAAGTCCCCGGTGAGTGAACAATAGGCTCTCCGTAAAAACCTGCTCTCGACAACGTACCTCCACCTCCAGGGCCAGTCCAGAAAGCCGTTCACAAATCGGCTTCATAAAATCGCTAAACATCAAGGGTACTAAACCGGCGCGGCACTCGGTGACGGGAAGGTCGAACTGCCGGGCGATGTCATAGCCGATGCCGCTGCCACCCAGGGTTGGAATCGACAGCGCCCCACTGGCCACAACGAGTGACTGGCAGTACAAACTGTCGCTTTGCCCCTCGATAACCAGCTGATAATTAAAGCCTCTCTCTGTTGCTGCAGCGGTTGATGCAACGGTAATTTCTCTATTTAAAACCTGAATAGCTGAGACTGAACGGCGCGTTTGAATCTCAACGCCCGCTTGCTCACACTCACTCAGCAACATTGCCAAAATATCTTTTGCCGAGTCCTGACAAAATAACTGGCCATGCCGACGCTCTTCAAAGGCAATGCCATAACGCTCGACTAACGCAATAAAATCCCACTGGGTATAACGGCTTAATGCCGATTTACAAAAGTGAGTGTTGTTAGAAATATAGTTCTCGGGCTCAATACTGTAATTCGTAAAATTGCAGCGCCCACCGCCCGACATCAATATTTTCTTGCCGACTTTATTGGCTTTCTCCAACACCAATACGCGGCGGCCCCGTGCGGCGGCCGTTGCCGCACACAGCAAACCGGCAGCGCCACCGCCTATGATAATGACATCGTATTGGTCTGTTGTGTCTTGCACTATGCGCAGCCGTTATACTCTAAACGTGAAAAGTGAGAAAGAGAGTCTGGGAATGAAAAAAGGCGGTATTTTATGACCTATCGCGTACATAACAAGCTTTATTACAATAGGTCGACGTGTTGTATTCTTTTCGATAACAGTCAGAGCAAGTCATGCCTACGTTAAAACTGCGCCGTGTCGCCATCGACACCAATAAAGAGAATGTCGCCTATCTGCACCGCAACTGCGCCCATTATCGCAGCGAAGGCTTTCAAGCTCTGAATAAAGTAGAAATTCTCCAGGAAGACAACGGCAAGCACATTATAGCCGTACTCAACGTCGTCGATGGTGACAACATCATTCAACCCGGCCAGCTGGGTCTTAGTGAACAGGCTTACGAGCAACTGAGTTTGGCCGAGGGTACCGCCGTGCAAGTCGCACATGCCACCCCGCCCCAGTCTCTGCGGGCTGTACACCGCAAGATCGCCGGCGAGCGTCTGTCTTTCGAGGAGTACTTGGGTATTACCCATGATGTGGTCGAAAACCGTTATTCGAAAATCGAAATTGCCGCCTTTCTCGTCGCCTGCTCCGACAACGGAATGGATCGGGATGAAGTATTAAACCTCACCGAGGCCATGGTAAAAACGGGTGAACGCCTCAATTGGGGTGAATCCCTGGTTGTCGACAAACACTGCATTGGCGGCATACCCGGCAACCGTACGACGATGTTGATGGTGCCCATTATTGCCGCCCACGGCATGTTGATGCCGAAAACATCCAGCCGTGCTATCACCTCTCCAGCGGGAACTGCTGACACGATGGCTGTATTGGCAGAGGTTGAGCTAAGCCCACACAAGCTGCTCGATATCGTCCGTCAGCAGCGGGGCTGTCTGGCCTGGGGTGGCACTGCGAAATTAGCGCCGGTAGACGATATATTAATTGCTGTTGAACGCCCCTTGTCGATGGACTCACCAGGGCAACTGGTCGCTTCCATTTTGTCTAAAAAGGTAGCTGCGGGGACCACTCATCTGCTGATCGATATTCCCGTTGGGCCGACTGCTAAAATGCATGATCAGGCCAGCGCAATGCGCCTGCGTAAACTATTTGAATATGTCGGTGATCGCATGGGCTTGCATTTGGTCGTGGTCATTACCGATGGTCACCAACCTATCGGCCGGGGTATTGGCCCGGTGCTTGAAGTACGAGATGTCATGCAGGTACTTAACAATAGTCCCCTCGCACCCAGTGACCTGCGCGAGAAAGCCCTGCAGCTGGCCGGGCGCGTCCTTGAGTTCGATGCTGATGTGCGCGGTGGCCAGGGCTATATTATTGCACGGGATATTCTTGAGTCCGGTCGTGCGCTGGCGAAGATGGAGGCCATCATTCAAGCACAGGGGCGCAATGAGGACAGCATTAAACCAGGTCAGCTACAACACCCTGTCGTCGCCCTTTGCGATGGTATCGTGGGGAGCATCGACAACCTGCAAATTGCCCGTATCGCCCGACTCGCTGGTGCCCCTATGGTTAAAGGCGCCGGGGTTGATCTACATTGTAAAGTCAACGACCGCGTCGAAAAGGGCCAGGCCCTGTATACAATTTACGCTGAGTTTAATGCCGACTATAATTTTGCCCGCCAGGCAGCAGCCAGAGACAATGGCTTTTCAGTGATCAAGTCGCACCAGTCATTTTAAAAGCAGACTATCGCCCCTGGTGGCAAGTTTCACTAGCGACCTGATTTACACAATAATAACGAGAGAACGCTATGCGCGATATTTATCACCCCGGCAACCGTGAATTACAGGATGCCTTCGGTACCCGCCCTCTGGCAGATCGTGTCAACGATCTCATTATTCAGCCAGAGATTGGCGATGAAGAACGAGAATTTATCACCTCGCGCAATATGTTTTTCATCAGCACTGTCGACCCCAGTGGCCAACCAACAGTGTCATATAAGGGCGGCGAAACGGGTTTTGTTCGCGTGCTCGATAGTCAAACCATTGCCTTCCCCCTCTACGATGGCAACGGCATGTTTCTCAGTGCTGGCAACATGACAGCCTGCCCCAATGTCGGCCTGCTGTTTATCGACTTTGAAAACCCTCACCGTTTGCGTCTACATGGCACGGCCACCGTCAGCGCCGATGATGAACTAATGGACAGCTACCACGAAGCGCAACTGATCGTCAGAGTCGCCGTGAGCAATACTTTTATTAATTGTCCCCGCTATATCCATCCAGCCACCAGCGAGGCGCAATCCATTTACGTGCCTGTTGAGGGCCAGGAAACACCTGATCCAGAGTGGAAATCCTGGGACGTCGTCGCCGATGTACTGCCTGAAAAGAAACCCTAGCTCCTCAAGCAATAGTAATGAATAACAGGTATTCACACCTATGAGCCAAACTGAAGTCATCGGTAGTATCGACGCCCTATGGCGCTACCCGGTAAAAAGTATGCACGGACAAAGCATCGAGCAAGCCTTTATTGGCTACGCCGGTGTTTATGGTGATAGGCTTTATGCCTTTAAAACCAGTGCCGGCCCGGATTTCTTCCCCTATCTCACTGGCCGCGAAACCCAGGACATGTTGCGCTACACCCCTCGCTTTCGCCAATCCGACAAAGCCGAGCAACCGGTCAACTGGGCACAAGCCGAAGCAATGAGTGTCGGGATCACACCCGTGTTTAGTAGTGCCCACGAGCTAGCGATGGATGTCGTCGCACCTAACGGCGAGGTCTATGCCATCGACGATCCAGCCCTCGCGAAACAACTCGCGACAAGTGCCGGTGCAGGTCATGACGTTTCGCTCACCCACTCCCAGCGCGCCATGACCGACTGCCGCCCCCTGTCATTAATCTCTTTGCAAACGGTTCAGCAGCTGGCCAACGAAACTGGCATTGAGATTGATCATCGGCGTTTTAGAGCCAACATTTATCTCGACTTGAGTAGTGGCCAGGGTTTTGACGAAGATAAGCTGGTCGGCCGCAGCTTAAAGCTCGGCGATAAAGTCGTGATCACCATTGTCGAACGCGACCCACGCTGCGCGATGATTACCTACGACCCGGACACCGGCGAGGCCACCCCTAAGATATTGCGCCAGGTCACCCAACATCATGAACGCAATGCCGGTATTTACGCCGCCGTGGTGGTTGAAGGCATGGTCAAAGCTGGCGATCGTGTTGAGCTGATGCCCTGATAGCGCCCGTATTGAAGCGGCAATAACCCGTGTTTTTTGACTAATTTCACCGCATGATGTTAATTGAGCACCCTTAATGGCGCTTCAATAACAACAAAAGAGCAAAGGTTTTAATGGCCAAACTCGACGTTTCAGCGCACCTCATTTCCATCGTTGCCGATTTATCTCGCGAGCTGCCCGACCCCCTGCGTTATTGGCGTCTGCTCGACGCCATTCTCTCGGTGCTAAGCTGCGACGCCGCTGCACTACTCGCTTTTCAAGTCAGTGACGAGCAGGACGACAATAAAACACCCAGCACATTAATCCCCCTTGCCATTGACGGCCTTGACGACAAATTACTCGAACAGCGCTTTAACGTCGAACAGCATCCACGCTTTGCCCACTGGCTACAATCGACAGAGCCGGTGTTTTTCCCCGCCGAAACGCCATTACCCAACCCCTTTCAATCCTTTTTAAAAGCGGGCGACCGACGCACAGGCCCGCGAGACAGCCTCGGCATCAGCCTGCATGTAGCGGGGAAACCCTGGGGGCTAGTGTGTTTTAATTCACGTCAACCCGACACACTGAATAAAATTGACCAACAAGAATTGCGCAGTTTTATTCGTTTTATTGAGTCAGCTATCGCTGTCTTACAGCGCAGTAAAAAGCTACACACAACGTTAGAACAGCAACAACGCTTGCACCAAACGTTCCGTCGAACAGCTCACAATAAAACCTTAGTCGGCAACAGCCCCGCACTGGCACAAGTCAAAGAAGAAATCGCCATCATCGCCGACTCTGAGCTGACTATCCTCCTACAGGGCGAAGACGGCGTTGGTAAAAGTATGGTGGCCCATGATATTCACCTGGCCTCATCGCACAGCGAACAGGCGTTTATTCATGTTGACATCGCCAGTCTCAATGACGAGACCGCTTATGCCGAACTCTTTGGTGTCGCGGCCAGTGACGACAAGGTTAAAGAAACCGGTCTCTTTCAGCTTGCCGAACAGGGCACATTATTTATTAATGAAGTCGCCACCCTGCCAGCCGAGGTACAAAGCCAGCTCGAGCACGTACTTAAAACGGGCACTATCCAGCCACTTAACAGTGCGACCACGCTCCCCATCAAGGTACGACTGATCGCCGCCACACGCTGTAATCTACAACAAGCGGTGAGTCGTGGTGAGTTTCGCCCCGAGCTGTATCGGCTGTTAATGCTCTACCCTCTCCCCGTGCCGCCGCTGCGCGAAAGAACTGAAGATATACCACTGCTCAGCAAACACTTTCTTGAACAACAAAGACGTCGACTCGCGCTACCTTCACTAGGCCTCGACACCGATGCTCGAAAGTTGCTGCAACGTTACCTCTGGCCGGGAAACATTCGCGAACTCGACCAGGTGCTCAGGCGCGCAAGCCTTAAAGCTGTGGCCGAACAAAAGGGCACGAAAGCCCCTCTTATCAAAGCATCGCAATTAGGCATAAGCTTTAACGACTTGCCCCACGACGTACAGGCAGAGCTCGCCAACCTGCCTGAACAGATCGATCTAAAAGAAACCCTTGATGATTTTCAGCGCCAGTTAATTACTGAAAAACTTAAACTGCGCGGCGGTAATCTCGCTGCCACCGCCCGCGACCTCGGCCTGAATCGCAGTAATTTTTATCGTTTGTTACAGCGTCTTGACATCAAACAAAATACGTCATAATGCATTAATAAGGTAAAAAGTACTAAAAAAGTGAAATTATTATTTAATAAAAAATAATTGTTTCACAATGCTCGTTTCACTGTTATATTCCACTACAACTCTCGGGGAGCCTTAAAAATAAGGCTGAGATGCTACTAGCTTTTGACTTCATACTTTTGATTTCATACTGCGTAGCGAACCCGTTGAACCTGAACCGTCTAGTACCGGCGTAGGAAAGAGCAATGTTTTTAGTGTTATCTTTAGTGCTATCTACAGCACCATTAAAAATTAAAAGGCAATGCGTTACGCAGCTCTCCGCCCGGCCCTTCCAAAACAAGCCACGGAGTCAATATGTCAACGCACACACAAAGCCCAGAAACTACCACTCAGCCTGCGACAAGCCAGCGACAAAACATTACTCAGGATCCCCTGCCGGCCAGTAAAAAGATTTATAGCGGCTCCGCGAATTTTACCGCTGTGCAGGTGCCGATGCGCCAGGTCACACTGACCACGGGCGAGCAGGTTCATCTGTATGACACCTCCGGCCCCTATACCGATGTTGATGTAGACGTGAATATTCACCGGGGTCTGCCCAATGTGCGTTCATCGTGGATCGAGCGTCGCGGCGATAGTGAAAGTTACACAGGGCGAGAAACAAAGCCCGCGGACAACGGCGTGAGCGATGCCGACCAGTCGACGCGCTACTACAACCCCGAGTTGCAACGCACCCCACGACGTGCCGTGAGCGGCGCCAATGTGACCCAACTCCACTACGCCAGAAAGGGCATCATCACTGAGGAAATGGAGTACATCGCAATTCGAGAGAACGAACTGCGCGGCTCACTGGCCAATGAATTTAATACCCCCGAGCGCGTCGCACGTCTCAAGGGCAACAGCATGGGCGCGGGTTTCACTGATACCGTCACGGCGGAATTTGTGCGCAGCGAAGTCGCTGCCGGGCGGGCGATTATTCCCGCCAACATCAATCACCCTGAATTGGAGCCGATGATTATTGGCCGCAACTTTCTGGTCAAGGTCAATGCCAATATCGGCAACTCGGCACTCAGTTCTGGCATCGACGAAGAGGTCGAAAAACTGGTGTGGTCGATCCGCTGGGGCGGTGACACGGTGATGGATCTCTCGACTGGTAAGCACATTCACTCCACCCGCGACCACATCCTGCGCAACTCGCCCGTTCCCATCGGCACAGTACCGATTTATCAGGCGCTGGAAAAAGTCGGCGGCGTCGCCGAGGATCTCAACTGGGAGGTCTTTCGCGATACGCTTATTGAGCAGGCCGAACAGGGCGTCGACTACTTCACCATTCACGCAGGCGTGCTACTACGCTATGTGCCCATGACAGTGAATCGTCTCACGGGTATTGTCTCCCGTGGTGGCTCCATTATGGCCAAGTGGTGTATCGCCCATCACCAGGAGAACTTCCTCTACACCCACTTCGAAGACATCTGTGAAATCATGAAGGCCTACGATGTGAGCTTTTCGCTGGGTGACGGCCTGCGCCCTGGCTCACTTGCCGACGCCAATGACGAGGCTCAGTTTGCGGAATTAAAAACCCTCGGCGAGCTCACCAAAATTGCCTGGCGCCACGATGTTCAAACCATGATTGAAGGCCCCGGTCATGTGCCCATGCACATGATTCAAGAAAACATGGACCTGCAACTCGAGCACTGTGACGAGGCTCCTTTCTACACCCTGGGCCCATTGACCACCGACATCGCCCCCGGTCACGACCACATCACCAGTGGGATTGGCGCTGCCATGATAGGCTGGTTCGGTTGCGCCATGCTCTGCTATGTCACCCCCAAAGAACACCTCGGTCTGCCCAATCGCGACGATGTAAAACAAGGCTTGATCGCCTATAAAATTGCCGCCCACGCAGCGGATGTCGCCAAGGGTCACCCCCATGCCCGCCATCGCGATGACTTGTTGTCAAAAGCGCGCTTTGACTTCCGCTGGGAGGACCAATTCAACCTGGGGCTCGACCCCGATACCGCCCGCGACTATCACGATGAAACACTCCCCAAAGACTCTGCCAAGGTCGCTCACTTTTGCTCCATGTGCGGCCCCAAATTTTGCTCCATGAAAATCACCCAGGATGTCCGCGATTACGTAGCCCAGGGTATGGATAAAAAATCCAGTGAGTTTAAAGACCAAGGCAGCGAAATTTATATTGAAAACATCAGTTAAAGCACACAATGACAATGAAGATTGAAATTATCGGCAGCGGCGTGAGCGGCCTGTGTTGCGCCCACGCTTTTGTCGAACGCGACTGCGAGGTCAGCATTATTGCCGCCAGTGACGCCCTCGATAGCACGTGCTGCTCCTGGTGGGCGGGCGGCATGCTGGCACCGGGCTGCGAGGGCGAAAGTGCGGAGCCGCTAATTACCACATTAGCTTCTGAAAGCATGGCCTTCTGGCAAACCGTCGCCCCCGCCTACACCAATGCCGGTACCCTGGTAGTGGCCACTTCCCGCGACCAGCCCCTGCTCAATAATTTCGCCCGAAATACCGAGGGCTGGCACCGGGTCGAGGGCGAAGAGATAGACCAGCTAGAGCCCGACCTCGGTGAGCGTTTTAGCCGCGCTCTTTTTTTTGCCGACGAGGCCCATCTCGATCCGCGCCAGACGCTTGGCCACTTAATGGACACTTTAAAAAAGCGCGGGCTGACCTTTACTCAGCGCCACATTGACGACGGACCGAGTAACCAGTACAGCAGTACAGCCGACTGGATCATCGACTGTCGAGGCCTCGGCGCACGGCATGTACTGCCCGAACTGCGGGGTGTCAAAGGTGAAATGCTGCATCTCCACAGCGACGAAATAAAGCTCACGCGCCCAGTACGCCTTTTACACCCACGCATTCCGCTCTACATTGTGCCCCGTGAAAAAGGCCTCTTTATGATTGGCGCAACCATGATAGAGAGTGCCGAGCGCCATCGTGCCAGTGTGCGTTCAGTGCTCGAACTCCTGTCGGCAGCCTATGCCCTGCACCCGGCCTTTGGTGAGGCCGAGATACTCGAAATTGGCGTCGAGGCCCGCCCAGCCTTCACCGACAACCTGCCGCAATTACGCCGTCGAGGGAAAACTCTGGCGGTCAATGGCATGTATCGCCACGGCTTTCTCGCCGCCCCCGCCATGGCGCGACGCTGTGTCGAGTTCGCCCTCGACGGCATTATTCCCTCAGAGGTAATGAATGAAAATACACCTTAACGGCGCAAGCCTCGACACTGAACACAATGACCTCGCCGCTTTGGTCGCCGCCCTGGGCCACGAAGCCGACAAGGTTGCCACTGCTATTGACGGTCTGTTCGTCGCGCGCAGCGACCGGGCGCAAACCCCCTTACGCGAAGGCTGTGCCATCGAAATACTGGCCCCCATGGAGGGTGGCTGATGACCCCCGAAAAAGCGCCCCCCAGCGAAACGCTGAATTTGTACGGCAGTGAATTTACTTCACGCTTTTTAATTGGCAGCGCCCAGTACCCATCGCCAGCAATTTTGCTCGACGCCATTGCCGCCAGTGGGGCGGATATCGTCACCGTCTCTCTGCGCCGCGAAGCAGGTAAAGGCGTGGATAAAGACACTGGTAAAGACAGTGCGGGGCAGCAGTTTTGGTCTCTCATTCAACAATCCGGCGCGCGCCTGCTACCCAATACCGCCGGTTGTAAAACCGTGAAAGAAGCGGTGAATACCGCCCATATGGCGCGGGAATTATTTGCCACACCCTGGCTGAAGCTCGAAGTGATTGGCGAAGACGACACCTTGCAGCCTGACGTCTTCGGCCTGGTGGAAGCAGCGCGTATTCTCTGTGCCGAAGGCTTTCAAGTCTTTCCCTATACGACGGACGATTTGGTGGTCGCCGATAAACTGCTCGCTGCCGGTTGCGAAGTTTTAATGCCCTGGGGTTCGCCCATTGGCAGTGGTCGCGGTTTGAACAACCCCTTTGCCCTCAAAGCATTACGGGCGCATTTCCCCGACACCACACTGATTGTCGATGCCGGCATTGGCTTGCCCTCGCAGGCGGCCCAGGCCATGGAGCTGGGTTACGACGCCATCTTGCTCAACACCGCCGTCGCCAAAGCCGGTGACCCCGTGGCCATGGCCAGTGCCTTTGCCCAGGCGATCGAAGCGGGGCACACCGCTTTTAACGCCGGAGCCATTGAAGCCCGCGATATGGCCTGCCCCTCAACGCCCGTTCTGGGCAGCCCTTTTTGGCACGGCACAGGGGGAGCATAAAATGCCTCACTCGCAAACTCTACCAGTAAAGCCCACCGCCAACTGGCTGCACAAATTTTATTTAATTGTCGATAACAGTCAGTGGCTGGAACGCTTTTTACCCCTCGGTTTAAAACTGGTGCAATTGCGTATTAAAGATTTGCCCGCCTCAGCATTGGCTGCTGAAATTAGCAAAGCTAAAGTGCTCTGCGCCGCCTATGACTGCCAACTGATCATTAATGATCACTGGCAGCTCGCCCTGGACCTGGGGTGTGACTTTATTCACCTCGGCCAGGAAGATCTCGCCAGTGCCGACCTGCTAGAAATTCGCCGCGCGGGCCTTAAGCTGGGCGTGAGTACCCACGACGGCAAAGAACTGGCCTATGCATTAAGCCTTAAACCCGACTACATCGCCCTTGGCCCCGTGTACGCCACACAATTAAAGAAAATGCCCTGGGCACCTCAGGGTTTAGAAAAACTGGCACGCTGGCGGCAATTAGTCGGTGAAACCCCATTAGTTGCCATCGGGGGTATGAGTGTCGAACGCGCCGCAGGGGCCTATCGTGCAGGAGCAGATGCCATTGCCGTAGTCACCGATGTACTTTGGCACCAAGACCCCGAACAACGACTGCAAGAATGGCTCGCCACAGCAGGGCAATAAATCATATGAAAAAATACGGGAATAAAACAGCGGAATAAAACCAATGAATGAAGCGGTTAATTAAAGTCAGGGCTCTCACCACAAGCCGCTGAATAAGAGGATGTCCATGAGTGAAAATCGCTATGCCAGACAACTCGCTCTGCCCGACGTTGGCAGCGCTGGGCAGGCCAAACTCGCCGCCGCGCGCATTGTCATCATCGGTGCTGGTGGTCTCGGCGTGCCTGCTCTCACCTACCTGGTGGGTGCCGGCATCGGCCATATACGCCTGGTCGATAACGACCGTGTGGCGATTCACAACCTGCATCGTCAAGTGCTGTTTAATGAAGCCGATGAAGGGCAGTACAAAGTGGCTGTGGCCGCCCGAAAAATGGCGGCATTAAATAGCGAGGTTGTTGTTGAAGCCATTAGCGAGCGGCTTATTACCAGCAATTGCAAAGCCCTACTGAAAGACTGCGATTGTGTCATCGACGCCGCCGATAATTTCATCACCACCTATTTACTCAGCGATACCTGCCAGCTCTTAAACAAACCCTTAATCTCTGCCTCGGCGGCAGGCATGAAAGGCTATATGGGCGTTTTTTGCCAGCATGCACCCAGCTACCGAGCGCTGTTTCCCAGCCCCCCTGACCAGGGTTTATCCTGCGCGCGCGACGGCGTGCTCGGCCCCGTTGTCGCGGTACTCGGAGCCCTACAGGCCCAGGCCGCCATTAAACAACTGCTCAGTGAACCGGGCCCTGCAAGGCTATTGAATGTCGATCTTTGGCACCAACACTTTTCCAGCATTGATTTTTCCCATGCGCCCGAACCTGAAACAGCCACCCCCATTGCCGTTTTAAACAGCAAAGAGCTAAGCCCCCACGACAGCCTCATCGACGTGCGCAATGCCGATGAATTACAGACACCGCCACTGCCCTACGCCACGCACATTCCTCTAGCAGACATTCATCAACGCCTTGCGGAGATACCCCGCGAGCAAAGAGTCGTGCTGTGCTGTATGAGTGGTCGTCGCGCCAGTAGCGCGGCGCAAATTCTGGCCGACCAGCACTATCCCAACCTGGCTATTTTAAGCCTGGAGCAAGATTGAACGTGAACGACAAGACAGGAGACATGGGCACAATTGACACAAACGGCGCAAGCCCAATAAAAAATGTTTTAAGCATCGGCGGTTCAGACCCCAGCGGCGGTGCCGGTATTCAGGCCGATTTAAAAACCTTCGCCGCTAACGGTGTTTATGGCATGGCCGTTATCAGTGCCCTCACCGCGCAAAACACCTGTGGCGTCAAAGCCATTCACTGCCCCGACCCGGGTTTTGTCGAGGCGCAAATAGACTGTCTTTTCGACGATATTCAGCCCGCAGCGGTAAAAATCGGCATGCTTGCCAACGCCGACATTATTCGCCGCGTCGCGGCGCGACTCAAACACTACCGCGCCAGCAATATTGTGGTCGATCCGGTCATGCTGTCCTCCAGCGGCCAGCGACTGCTCGACCCTGATGCAGTGGATACACTGATTCACGAGCTTCTACCCATTGCCAGGCTCTACACCCCCAATTTAGATGAGGGCGCCTGTCTGCTCGAATCAAAGCTACCCGAGTCACGACAAGACATGCTCATCATGGCCGAACAGTTACAAGCTCTCGGTCAATGCTCTGCACTCTTGAAAGGGGGGCATCTACCCGGCAGTGAAAGCCCCGATGTGCTAGTTGACAAGGCGGCAAGCAGTCATTGGTTTTGCAGTAGGCGCATTGACACACCGAATAAACACGGCACCGGCTGTACGCTGTCCGCCGCCATTGCCGCCAATCTGGCGTGTAATAACGCTGATTTAGCCGATGCGGTGACAAGCGCGAAGAATTATTTAACACAGGCTCTAGCAGGTGCCGGAGAACTCGACGTTGGCACGGGTGCAGGGCCCCTGCACCATTTCGTCGATTTATGGCCTTAACGGTTCAACAGACAGGCTGTAGATTTGGGGTCTGTATCGTGCGCTTGTAATATAAATTTTTATTAACGAGGCTGATAGATACTTGGGGCGTTATTTCTTCGCTATCCACCGGTTCTGCTAACAAACGGCGTTCTTGCCAACTATCTACCCCCTGATTTCCGGCCATTGGCGTCACTGTATGAATATAGCGCCTTACCCAATAAACATTTGAAAAGTGAATCCCCAATGGCGGGGTACTTCATTAAAACCTTCTTTGGCTGAATGATCGCTTCATTGATGAATATTTTTTGCCCACGCAATACTCCGTTCACCCTCGATCTATTTTTTTATTTGTCTCAGTGTTCTGCGATCTATCTCGAATTAATAGTCACCGCAGAGCACCAATTCCGTTGCCATTTTTTTATTCGGTCTCGTATGGGAGCACTATCATGATCAACCTTGAGCGGCGCAGCGAAAACCAGCTTCTCTGGAAAGCAGTCACGATTAATAGCCCCATAAACTTGTCCGCCTGAATCAACGGTCACACAAATCAACATTCCACAGTTGAGACATTCATGAAACACAGCAGTCTTCGTTCCTTGCTGGATTTGACGATACAATGAAAAATCCCTTATGTGAATTTCCGCAGAAGTGTCAGCTTGGAATACGTATTGAGCATTGTGGGCTGTGCAGTATTGACAGTCGCAAATGACGGGATGAACTTCACTGGCACGATCAAACCGCCACTCCACTTTAATATTCGTACATCTACAATGCCCAATCACACTGATTCCTCCAAATCACTTTTTTAAATTGATGCCAGCAACAGCTGACCCAGATAATCGGAGGAGCAGAGTCTGACACCAATATTACTCATTTCCTCCTCTCCCTTGGGGTATAGCTGAGAAATCGCATCCGTGACCAGCATGATTTTGAAATCCCGCTCGCTGGCCTCGTAGATACTGGTACGTGGGCAATTGGGGTAGTTACAACCCAGAAATACCAAGGTATTGATGCCTCGCCCTCGCAGGAAATCTTCCAGTCCCGTCTGGTAAAACGCGCCCCACCGGGGCTTGAAAAGAACAAATTCATTGTTACCGATTTCCTGGAGACCACCCGACAACAGTAACTGGGCGTTCAAGCGGGTATCTATGTGGGGCTTCAATGATGCAACGAGCTCAGCACCATCACTTTCCGGTACCGCGATACGGGCACCACGCTCTACTGCCTCACGGCGGCATAAGTCCACGTTGGAGCCATCCGACATGTACAAACGGATAACATGAATAACCGGTAGGCCCCTGTCTCGAAAAGACTGAACCACTTTTTTTATTATTGGAACCGCTTCCTGAGTCCCTGGAATGCGAGCGGGGGCATCATCAAGGACGAAATCGTTCTGTACATCGATACTGACCAACGCGCTATGGATTAGGTCAGGGCTTGTGTAGTTTGTCACTATTATCTCCAGCCACGGTTTGCTCGGCTCAGGGTTGCACTATCGCCATAATGGTTCCCGTCATCGTCGCTACAGGTTTGTCTTCAGCGTACGCTGGGCTGAACAGAGCAGCATCCACGACAGAAAGAGTTCTACCCGGTTTTATCACCCTCGCCCGTGCAGTAAAATGTTCCCCCATGGCGGGGCGCAACAGATTTACTTTGAATTCCACGGTAAGCACATCCGCCTCCGGCGGCATCAGAGTAAAAGCGGCGTAGCCGCAAGCACTATCCAAAACCGTTGTAGCAATGCCCGCATGGATATAGCCATTCTGTTGGGTATACTCTGGCTGGAACGGAAAGCGGATAGAGACAATTCCCGGCCCTTGAATACTCAACTCGGCTCCCAGAGTGTGCATCACCACCTGTCGATTAAAACTTTCCTGTACTTTTTCCCTGTAATTGACATCTTGTGCGTCCATAGTTTGGTTTCCTTCATAGTTTGGTTTTACGTTTCATTTCTCCACTAATTGCTCGCCCGCACAGCGGAAATCCCACCAATAGCAATCACCCAGGCTTTGGGGTTGATCCATTGAAACAGCACGCCACCGAAAAATGAGTTTGGCGTCAAGCCAGAGAAGCCCTCCACTGTCATCGGCTGTGAGGCGATCTTATAAGCGAGCATCAACAGATAACTGACTCCAATTATTTTTAACCGCCAGTGCAGGGCGGCAATAACGAACATCAATATCGGCAGCAAGTTGCTCATTCCGCCGCCAGCATAAAGATCAAATCTGTCACACCGAAATCTACACCCTGTTGGGACAGAGCCAGGGACGCAGCGGCTGAATACAGGCTGCCATTCATCCACTGGCTGTAACGGGCCATAGTGTTGGTATAGCTGTTCAGGTCGAAGGTCATGACATCTCCCCCCCACATTCGTCATCAATCAATGCCTGATAGGCACGCGACAACGCTAGATACACCGGACCCAGACACTGGGCAATTTGCCGTCCATCGATTATTTTAACGGGAATCAAGCGCGCACCACTGCCGCAGATAAAACACTCCTCAGCGGTGTAAAGATCATAGCTGGTGAGGGACTGTTCGCGAGCCTCCAGCTTTTGCAGCGACGCCAGCTCTAAAATTGTTTCACGGGTAATGCCTTCCAGAGCACCGTCCTGGGCAGAGGGTGTTAGCAGTGCTCCCGCCTTGACAACAAAAATATTCTCGGCGCTGCATTCCGCCACATAGCCAAACTGGTTGAGCAAAATGGCTTCATCTACACCCGCTGTATTCGCTTCGACCCTGGCCAGAATCGAATGCAGGTAATTCAGGGATTTCACCCGGGCATCCAGCCCGGTACCAACGGCTCGCTTGATACTGCTGGTAATGAGGCTAGCCCCCTGACGGCACACCGTCTCACTGACCAAAGACAGCGAAGCGGGAATAATAAATACCTCGGGGGTGGTGCAATTAAGGGGATTCAACCCCATATCCCCTTCCCCTCGAGTGACCAGAATCCGCAGGTAACCATCAACCATATCCGAACGAGTGATGCAGGCCATAACAGCTTCGGTGAGGGTGTCATCGCTATAGGGAATGGTGATCATCAGTGCACTGAGGGAACGACGCAATCGAGCCAAATGACGATCCAGCCGGAAGGGCTGCCGATGATAAAAACGCAGGCCCTCGAAACAGCCGTCACCATAAAGCAGGCCGTGGTCATAGATCGACACGACCGCCTGATCAGCATCCACCAGTACACCGTTTTTCCAGCAGTCATACTTTGTTTTTGTAGAACAATTTACTTGAGCTTGTTCCTGGGCTTGCATCCTGCATCCTCCTCGAAAACTTAACGCGTCTGTATCCCCTGAAGCACATCCGGGCTATTGAGGGGGCCATCGAGACAGTGTAATCTTCCTAAACATAGGGTACAGATACAGTTTAATTCCAATTAGATGGGTACAGATTTTGAGCAAAGCACCCCTTCAACCGCATCGCTATGAGCAACTTGCCAAACAACTGGCCGGACAGATTCAGGCGGGGCGCTACCGCCCAGGGGATAAAATCCCTGGGACGCGTCTGCTAGCGGAGACCCATGGCGTCAGTATTAATACGGTCCTCCAGGCGCAGAAGCTATTGGAAAACCAGGGCTTGATCGAAGCAGTCCCCCGTTCGGGATTCTTCGTCAAATGGCGCGCTGAAGAGCCCGCACCTCTGGTAAAAGGCCCAACAAAGTCCCAGCTAAAACCGATACTGGTGGAGCACCAACGACTGGCGCTGGATTTGATTCAGGCCACTGGCAGTAAGACTCTGGTGCAACTGGGCGCAGCACTGCCCCACGAAAGCTACTTCCCAGGCCAGGAATTACAACGGATCGCTGCCCGTATCAGCCGAAACCAGGATACCGGCTTTATGCGCTACGAAGTCCCACCCGGATTACCATCACTTTGTGAATCCCTGGCACTACGCATGCTGGGCTATGGCTGTGACGTGAGTGCCGCAGATATTCTCATCACCAACGGCTGTCACGAAGCACTGATTATCGCCCTCAAGTGCGTGGCCGATCCCGGCGATGTGGTCTTGCTGGAATCCCCCACCTACTATGGTCTACTGCAGGTGGTCGATACCCTTGGACTGCGCGCGGTGGAAATCCCTTGCCACCCAGAATCCGGCATGGACCTGGGCAGGGTCAAAGACGCTTGCCAACAGTGGAACGTCAAAGCCTGTATCGTCGTCAGCAACTTCAGTAATCCCTTGGGGAGTTGCCCAGACAAGGCTCAAAAACAGAGCTTGCTGTCGCTGCTTAATGACTTCAACGTGCCCTTAGTGGAAGACGATATTTATGGGGACCTTGCTTTCGACGGTCATCGCCCTACGCCCTACAAACATTTCGCTACGGCTGACACCGATGGGGAGGTACTCTATTGCAGCTCCTTTTCCAAGTCCGTTTCCCCCGGCCTGCGGGTGGGTTGGTTATCACCCGGTCGCTATGCAGAAAAAGCCGCCTACTTAAAATTTACCCAGAATATTGCCAGCGCCACCTTAAACCAACAGGTACTGGATGAGTATCTGCGCACTGGCGGCATGGACAGACATGTGCGGAAAATACGCCACCATTACGCTACCAGTGTGAGTCAATCTATTGACTTGATTAAGGCGACGTTTCCAAACGGCACCCGAACCTCGCAGCCCCGAGGTGGTTTTGTCCTCTGGGTGCAATTGCCCGGGGAATTCGATACCGCCGAGCTTTACCAAAAGGCACTGGCACACAAGATCAGCATTGCCCCTGGCTATTTATTTTCCAGCGATCAACGGTTTAAAAACTATTTCCGAATAAACTGTGCCATACCCTGGGAATCAATATTATTCCCTGCCTTACAGACACTGGCAAGATTACTAAATGAGTCTCAACAAGCAAAAACTTAGGGGCAAGTAAGCTCTGATGCACACTTGAAAAATAACCGACTCATAGCAACCAATCAAATGGTTTGTAAACGTCTATCATATGGGCACTCCCAGGCACTCCGGCAATGATCATAAGACCACCCTGATTGATGAATTGAGACGGCTAGCGACTCGAGAGAGTGGATCATCGTGGAATGATTTCAGGCGGGTAGCAGATGAATATCACCTATTGCTCAATCTTGTGCTGGCGCCCCTGTAGCTCCTGATAAGTCCCCAGCACTGCCATTTTCGCAGTGGCGTTCAATAAACGCCTGCATTTTTTGCAGTGCCAGCTCACTTTCAGGCAAGCCATTCATGATTGGGTGAACATGGATGGTGTTATACCATTCACAAAGCTCACTGGTTCCGCCCTGCCGTTTCATCCGTTCGACGATGCGTACGCCATCATCGCGCAAAATTTCATTGCTACTGACGTGAACTTGTAAAGGGGGGAAACCGCTTAAATCGGCATAAATAGGCGAAACCATGGGATCAGTACACAGGTGGTCACCGAATATCATGTTCCTTACCCCCGGCATAGACTGGTTGCTTAAGAGGGGGTCTTTCCCTTCATTCGCAAATAATGATGGGCTACCAAAGGAAAAGTCGGTTAACGGTGATAAAACAATAGCGCAAGCGGGGTTGGCCAATTCAGACTGACCTATACGCAATAGCGTAGCCAAAGTGAGGTAGCCTCCCGCTGAATCACCCGCGATAATAATATGATCGGGGTTCACACCCTGCTCTTTGACCAGCCATTCGTAAGCGGCAAAACAATCGTCATTGGGTGCTGGATAAGGATGTTCTGGCACCAGACGGTAATCGACTAACAGTACCCGTGCATTGACTGCCGGGCCAAAACGCTGCGCCCACTTTTGATACAGCCCGGGCATATGAATAATCATGCCGCCGCCATGTAAGTAAAGGATAGTGCGGGTAACATCCGGGCTGTTATTGATCCACAAATAGGAAGCTTCTCCATCAACACCATCAAAATCATCAACAGCATCTACCGGTATCGTTGAACGGTGTTTGCGCATTATAAAATGATCAAATCGGCACATCCGGCGACGAAGTTTGTCGATCGTTAGCTGCTCCTGTCCAGGTTTACTTTGTCGAGTGGCCCATTTAGCAAAGGGTTTAACGAAAATTCGCGATGTCATATTCAGCAGCTTAATTTGCCAACTCATTGATTCGTCCTATAGTAGATCTAGTAGATCTCAGCCGTGTAGTCGTTCTCAGTCATGCTCTGCACCCTAGCAGACAATGCGGGGTATAGAAAAGTAGCCAGCTTGAGCAAAACACGCTAACTCGGGGTCCTGTTTAGCGTTAAAATGCACCGACTAAGCACCCGACCACCAGCACAGCGATTTCGGTACACCACACATGGACCCAGCCCCCGCACAATGTGAGCAACATCTGCCTGTCAGTGATGAGGGTCAATCACCTATCAGCCTGCTGGCAACGGCTAGTGGTTTATCAAAGCAAAAGGTTAAACGGGCGATGCAAAATGGTGCTGTGTGGTTGACTCACAATGGCAACACCCGCCGCTTGCGTCGTGCCAAACATCCATTGCAAAGCGGTGACGAGCTCCACCTGTATTACGACCTTGCCATACAATCTACTGTACCACCTGTCCCCTTGATGATCGCCGATGAAGGCAACTATAGCGTGTGGTACAAGCCCCGGGGGATGTATAGCCAGGGTACAAAATGGGGCGACCACTGCACTGTGGGGCGTTGGGTTGAGCGTCATCTTGAGCGTTCAACGTTTACGGTTCATCGCCTCGACAGGGCTGCAAGTGGTTTAATTCTGCTCGCCCATAAAAAAAGCACTGCCGCCAAACTGTCCGCACTTTTTGCCGAGCGAAAAATCCGCAAACACTACCGCGCGCGAGTCCGTGGTCAATTTCCTGCCGAGCCACAATTATTTGACCAGGCCATTGACGGCCGCAAGGCTCGCAGTCATGCCCAACGTATCAATTACGATGCCGCGCAAAACTGCTCCCTGATAGAGATCGACATTGAGACCGGGCGCAAGCATCAGATACGTCGCCACCTGAGCAGTGCCGGATACCCTATTATTGGCGATCGTCTCTATGGCTCTACTAGCGATCGGACTAAAGCTAGCACTACAGATAACCTGAGCGATTCTCGCACTGAAGAAAACCGCCTAGAAGAATTCGAGCCAAAGAAAGAGGATCTACAATTACTCGCCTATCAGCTATCTTTTATTGACCCTGTTAATAAAACAGAACAGTTTTTTCTCGTGCCCGAAAATCTGCAACCTTTGCTTACAACACCCGTCACCAACTGATGACGGGTGCCATTGATCTCTGCTGACAAACCCTCTGTTAGCCGTCATACTCGGCCCAACAACAATAAACCAATACCGTTACCGCATTCACTGAAATGCTGAATATTAAGTCGAGAAGCCCCGTAACAAGCGACGGTGATTAAAAACATATAGTCCACATTTGCTTTAACAGATACTGCTTTAACAGACACCATTTTGAGAGAATCTTATGCCATTTACCTTTAGCGATGAGCAAGAAGAATTCCGCTTAATCATCCGTCGTTTTATGGATGACAAATCACCGCGCACTGAAGTCCGTCAGCTGATGGACAGCGAGCAGGGCTACGATCCCGCCGTATGGCAGCAACTTAGCGAAGAACTCGGCCTGCCCGGTATTCATATTCCCGAAGCCTACGGGGGGCAGGGCTTTGGTTTTGTTGAGCTGTGTATCGTGCTCGAAGAAATGGGTCGCGCTTTATTTTGCGCGCCCTATTTTTCCGCCACCGCACTCGCTGCGACAACAATTATCCACGCTGGCACAGAAGCGCAAAAACTCGCGTTACTGCCCGGCATCGCCTCGGGCCAAACCCTGGCCACCCTCGCCTTGAGTGAAGCGAATCAGGACTGGCTACCCGCGAATACAGAGTTAAGCGCCACCCCCGCTGCCAATAACTATTTACTCAGTGGTGAAAAAAGCTATGTGCTTGATGGACATATCGCCGACCTACTCATTGTCGTCGCCCGTACACCCGGCAGCACAGGCAATGACGGTTTATCGTTGTTTACCGTGACCGCCGATGCACCGGGGCTAAACCGCCGTTTATTAAAAAGCCTCGACCCAACCCGCAAACTCGCCCACCTCACCTTCAAGCAAACACCTGCTACTTTGCTCGGCGAATTAAATACCGGTGGCGATACACTGCCCCCTATTCTCGATCTCGCCGCCGTGGCCCTGGCCAGTGAAATGGTCGGTGGTGCACAAATGATGCTGCAATCGGCCCTCGACTACGCCCAATTACGCATGCAGTTTGGCCGCTTAATTGGCTCCTTTCAGGCTATTAAACACAAATGTGCCGATATGCTGCTCGACGTCGAACTGGCGAAATCCACTGCCTATTATGCAGCGGCCGCAGCAGCTGAAGGGGCCCCCGATTTGCCCGCCGTGGCCTCGTTGGCAAAAGCCTATGCCGCTGACACCTTTATGAAATCAGCGGCCGAATGCTTGCAAATTCATGGCGGTATTGGTTTCACCTGGGAAAACGACACCCACCTCTATTTTAAGCGCGCCAAAAGTTCCGAGGTCTTTCTCGGCGACCCCAACTATCATCGCGACCAACTGGTCCTGCGCTGGGAGAATCAGGCATGAATGAAACAACAGCAGAGCAGTCAGAACACAGCATACGGATACAAGTCCGCGAGTGGATCGACACTAACTGGAACCCCGACGCTAGCTTGTTGGATTGGCGCAACAAGCTCATCGATTCGGGCTGGGGTTGTGCCGCATGGCCCAAAGAGTGGTACGGACGTGGGCTGAGCATTAGCCTCGGCGATGCCGTGGATGACGAACTCCGCAAAGCCGGAGCCGTCAGCGTAGCAAAAACCGGTGTGAGAATGCTTGCCGCCGCGACAATTCTCGAACACGGCAATGCTATGCACAAACGTAAATTCCTGCGCCGCCTGCTTACTGGTGAAGATACCTGGTGTCAGTTATTCAGCGAGCCCGGCAGTGGCTCGGACCTCGCTGGGCTCACCACTCGAGCCGACTTCGACGGTGAAAACTGGGTACTGAACGGTCAGAAAGTCTGGACCACCAGCGCCCATCACGCCCAATACGGCATGGTGCTAACGCGCACCAATTGGGACGTGCCCAAGCATCAGGGTATGACCTATTTCCTCATTGATATGAATCAGCCCGGTGTCGAGGTGAGACCCCTCAAGCAAATGAATGGCCACGCCTCCTTTAACGAAATCTTTTTTACCGACGCCAAAATAGCCCCCGAATGGATGCTCGACAAAGAGGGCAATGGCTGGAAAGTGGCAATGACCACCCTCGCCCACGAGCGCCGACTCTCAGACGGATTGCGCTCCTGGGGGAAGGCTGAAAAAGGTAAGGGCCGTATTTACGAAGAATTACGAGCAGAAATTGCCAGCGTGATGGAGCCCTATAAGTGGTATCCCCAACGGGCCGGGCGCGTTGATTTATTAATCGAGCGCGCCAAAGCCACCGGCAAGTACGATGACCCCACCGTGCGCCAGGCCATCGCCAAAGTGTTGATGATGGCCAAAGCAGCGGAATGGACAGGGCGCCGCGTTAAAGCGGCCCACGCGCTCGGCCGACCACCCGGGCCAGAAGGCTCATTGGGTAAACTTGCCGGTAGTCAGGTTGCCCGTCTCGCCGCACAAGCCCACACCTTAATTGCCGGTAACGACGCCATGCTAACGGGCGACGACGGGCCTCTGGACGGTATAATTAGTGAGGTATTAGTCTCGACCCCCGCCGAATCCATCGCCGGGGGCACCGATGAAATACAGCGCAATATTATCGCCGAACGCAGCCTTGGCTTACCCAAAGAGCCACGCAGCGACGTCGACCGACCCTTTAGGGAAGTGCCGAGAAACACAGTCACTGAATAGCGAGAATGAATAGCCTTTCGCTCGGCTCGAAGACCATGACCTTTCGAGTCGAGTTGTTTTTTTAACAACCTAAGACCGGTCAAAACCAACAACAAAATGCTCAAGCCAATACAGAAGCCTCCTACTAAACACTACGGTGCCAATACTGCCGGTATCCACTAGCTGATCGCACTCTGCTGCTTACGGACTTTTATGCAGGGCTATGGCAGTATCTCAGCTGGTTCTATTCAATAAGAATGAGCCGCCTCGATAAACAGACGAATGAGTAAGCACCATCTATGCCCAAACCCTTTTTTAATATCGATCCCTTGATAGCCAGTATTGAAGCTGGGCATTTAATCTTGACGCCAAATTTCCGCCTCGCCCGCCACATCACCCAGGCCTGGGGACAGCGTTGTCTGGAGCAGGGGCGACTGGCCTGGCGTCAACCCCTCGTTTTCGCCCTTGAGGGCTGGCTAACAGATTGCTGGGCCGAGCTTATCGAAAGCCACGATGCTACCCTTTCTATCGGTGGTCACGGTGTGATTGATAGTCACGCTGAACACTTACTATGGCTATCCAGCATCGCGCAAGATGAACAACTTCCCCCTGGGGCCGATATTCCCTCTCTGGCTGACTTAGCCTTGCAAACATGGCAGCAACTACAACGCGCTTGTGTACCACTCCATGAATTGAGTGACCGACACCACCCCGGTAGCGAGTCCTTTTTACGCTGGCTCGATACCTTTAACAGCGCTCTTCAACAACAGCAGCTAATCACCTGGGAGCAGGCCCAGAGCCTGCTTGAGCAAGCCTTTCGCAACGGACAGTTTTCTAGCCACCACACCATTATTTTGACTGGCTTTCAAACACTACCAGCACTGCATCGCAATATTATTGACGCCGCCGCGGTAGAGGTTCGTTATCATGAAACCAGTGCAGCACAAGCCAATGCCATCCTGCGAACCTATCAGAGTCAGCACGGTGAAATCAGCGCTGCCGCTGAATGGGCCAAAGCACAGCATGACATCGACCCCGAACAGCGCCTCGGTATTGTGTTTGGCAACCTCGCCAATTCCCAGCAGCAAATTTTGCGTATATTCCACGACACCTTCAGCCCTGAACATTGCCTTCCAAAGCACGAGCGCAGCATTCCCGCTTTTAACTTTTCCGCTGGCACCCCCCTCAGTCGCAGCCCTCTGGTAGCCAGTGCGCTAAATTTATTAACCGTGCAAACACAATCTCTTGGGCTTTCGTCCTGGTGTCACATACTCGCCGACCCATTTTGGGGCCCCACGGCTCTTTTTACAGAAGGTCAAATGGTGGCAGAGGGTCGGGAGGCAGAGGATGAAAAAGCGAATCAACTCGCAACGATGGCGGGAGATAAACAGCTTATAGCCCGTGCCCACTGCGAAGTGTTATTACGCGACAGCAATAAACGCCTGCACACTCCCTCAGCCTTTCGCGCGAGTCTCGCCGAGGCCGAAAAGCAAATCACTAGCGAAGAGCACGAAGCTGAAGACTCCGCCGCTGCTCTTCACACCTCCGCCTCCCCTCTTCACCCCAAAGGCGAATACCCATCACTGGCAAGAGCCTGGCAAGCCCTCGCCGAGCGTGTGCGCCGCCAGCCAAAGACTGCCAGCTTTTGTTACTGGGCTGAGGAGTTCGCACAACGCCTTGATATTCTCGGTTGGCCCGGTGCGCGCACTCTCGATAGCATCGAATATCAGGAACATCAACACTTCTTGAGCTTACTTGAGGATTTTGCCAGCCTCGACAATAGTGCGGCACCGCCCAGCGCCAGCGCAGCACTGACACAGCTCACGCGTATGGCGCAAGCCACCGTGTTTCAAGCACAAAGCCACGACAGTCAAATACAGGTTCTTGGCCTATTGGAAGCAGCGGGTCTGGCGTTCGACCAACTCTGGATTGCGGGCATGGACGATAGACAATGGCCGCAACCCACCTCCCTCAACCCCTTATTAGCTGTCGATTTGCAGCAACGCTACCACCTGCCACGCAGCGACGCCAAACAGGAGTTAAACCTCGCCAAAAAGCTCTTACAGGACTTCCAGTGCAGCAGCCAGCACGTGGTTTTTAGTTACGCCACTCGCGACGGTGACACTGATCTGGAAGCCTCGCGCCTGCTTCCCAAACATCTTCTCAATTCACCGCCCACAGCGCCGATATCGACCAAATGTCATCAGCCTTTACTCACCGCTTTGTCCCCGGCGAGGCTGCAAAAAGTCAACCTGATGAAAGCGCCCAGTCTGCAGCCGGGAGAACAAAGTGTACGCGGCGGCACAGCGATTTTGCAGGCACAGGCAGGTAGTCCTTTTAACGCCTTTGCCACATGGCGTCTCGGAGCACGACCATTGGCAGAACCCAGCAGCGGTTTATCCGCGATCGAACGCGGAAATTTGGTGCATCGCTGTCTGGAATTATTCTGGACACGGTTTACTGATCAAGCCAGCGTTAAGGCCCTCGACAGTGCTGCGCTCAATACAGCGATAGAAGGGGTGATTGCTGAAGCAATGCAGTCGCTGTACCAAAGCCGTAGTGATATTTTCGGGCCGCGCTTTGCGGCTATCGAAGCACAGCGCCTTAAACAACTGCTGGCACAGTGGCTCGAGATAGAATTACAACGCCAGCCCTTTAGCGTTCTGGCGCCGGAAAAACAGCTCTTTATGTCTATCGCTGGCCTGCCTTTAAACCTGCGAATCGATCGTATTGACCGGCTCGATGACCAGCGCATGGTATTAATCGATTACAAAACGGGCGACACGAACATCAACTGCTGGGCTGGCGAACGGCTCGAAGAGCCCCAGTTACCGCTCTATGCCCTCGCCCTACCCGAGCAAATAGCGGGCTTGTGTTTCGGGCAAGTATCCACACCCAAAAGTGTCACCGCCAAAGGGGTCAGTGATACACCAGAAATTATTCCCGGCCTGTCACCACTGGCCAACATTAAGTTCGAGTCCTGGGAAGACTGCCTCGAGGTATGGCGGGAACAGCTCGAAACGCTGGCAGAAGAATTTCTCGACGGGCAGACAGAGATCGCTTTTTACACTAACGCCGCGCTACGCTACCAGAGACACCTCTACCCCTTAAACCGCTGGCCGGAAATTGCCCAGCGCAACAACACGACCGACGAAACAGCCAATGACCGCTATTAACCCGCATCCAGGAACGAAAATAATACCCAATGCCCCTACCCGCTGACGCCCACGCACGCCAACAGGCCCTCGACACCCGCCTCTCTTTCGCCGTTGCCGCGCCGGCTGGATCGGGTAAAACGGGCCTGCTCACCCAGCGCATACTGCGCCTGCTCGCCCAGGCCAGTGCGCCGGAAGAAATTCTCTGCATGACGTTCACCCGCAAAGCCGCTGGCGAAATGCGCGCCCGTTTAATTGCCGCCCTGATTGGCGCGCAAGACAACACCCCCGTCGACAGCGACTACGAGCAACAAAGCCGCGAACTCGCACTACACGCTCTGGCCCGAGACCGCGAGCAGGGCTGGAACCTGATTGAAACGCCCAACCGGCTGCGTATTCAGACTATTGACAGCTTTTGTCGCCACCTTGCCAGCCAACTCGCCATCGATCTCGGTATTGGCCAGTTGCCCGAGCCCAGTGACAACCCCCAGGTCGCTTATCAACAAGCCGTACAACAGGTATTCGCCGAACTCGAAACCCCCGGCGCAACAGCTGAAGCCCTTGAAACGCTATTGATTCATTTCGATAACGACCTGCCGCGCCTTGAAGCCTTGCTACTACGGTTGCTCAGTCGGCGCGAACAATGGCTGGGCATCATCTTTTCCCCTGGCAATAGACGCGAACGGCTTGAGCAGGCATTACAGTCTTTGATTGTTGAAACCCTGCAACGGGCAAGCCAGCATCTGACGACCCGCGCCAGTGACCTCGCCCAATTGGCCGACTATGCCGCCATGCACCTGCCCGCTGACAACAATCACTGTTTGGGGCTTGCCGGTCTGCCGGAAAGCCAGACTGAACATTTACCCGCCTGGCAGGGAATCGTTGACCTGTTATTAAAAAAGGACGATGACTGGCGTAAGACGATTAACAAAGCTTCCGGCTTTCCCACTAAAAAAGACTCTCAACAACCTGAGTTAGCCACACAGCGTAAAGAACAGTGGGGCGAACTGCGGGACTGGGCCAAAGAGCAAACGGGCCTGCTCGACACATTGTGCGATATTCGCGCCCTCCCACCCGCCCACTACGCTGATACTCAGTGGCAAGTGCTCGAAGCCCTCACCAATTTGCTGCCTCGGCTAGTCGCCGAGCTCAAACTAGTCTTCCAGCAGCAGCGCAGCAGTGACTTTTCTGAAGTTACCCTCAACGCTCTGGAAGCCCTGGGTAGCGAGGACGAACCCACTGACTTGACCCTGCGCCTCGATGCACAGATCAACCATATTCTGATCGATGAATTCCAGGACACCTCGACAGTACAGTTTCGCCTGTTACGCCAACTGACTAATGGCTGGCAGAATGGTGATGGCCGCAGTCTGTTCATTGTTGGCGACGGCATGCAGTCGTTGTACAGTTTTCGCAATGCCAACGTCGGCCTTTTTCTTGACGCCCGCAAACACCCCATCGGCAGTCTGCAATTACAGCCCCTCGATCTCAGTGTTAACTTCCGCTCACAGGCCAATATTATTCATTGGGTCAATAACGTATTTACCGAAGCCTTTCCCCCAGTAATGGATAGTGGGCGCGGCGCAGTGTCTTATAGCCATTCGGATAGCTTCAAGCCTGCTTTAGCTGACCCCGCTGTCACCATCGACGTAATGAGCAATGAAGACGAACACTACACAATTGTAGAGGCCGAATTGGTCGCCCAGCGAGCTCTTCAAGTACGACAAGAAAACCCCGAGGCGAGCATTGCCATTCTGGTGCGTGGGCGCGCCCACTTACGGGAAATACTGCCTGCCCTGCGCGCCCACAGTTTGCCCTGGCAGGCTCGTGATATCGACCCGCTGGCCTCGGCAATGCCAGTTATCGACCTCGTATCGCTCACCCGCGCCCTACTCAACCCCGCTGATCGCATTGCCTGGCTGGCCATTCTCCGCGCCCCCTGGTGCGGGTTAGATCTCGCCGACTTGCTGACCATTGCCACAACGCCCATCAAGAGCAATCCCATACCCGAAAAAGGCCAGTATCCCCTGCTACTTTTACAGGTGTTAAAGCATCGAGAAATCGGTTTGCAACCAAGGTCAAACCTATCCACACAGGGTGAAAAGATTATCGATAGAGTCGCAGGTGTTATCTCTACCGCCTGGCAACAACGCTATCGCAAACCTCTGCGCACCTGGATTGAGGGTACCTGGCTGGCCCTGGGCGGCCCGGCAGCCCTGGGTAGTGATGACACGGACGTGAAGATTGCATTACACCAGTGCCAGCAATATTTTGACTTGCTGGAAAGCCATACCCAGGGGAGCGTTACCATCGACGACTGGCCCAGTTTTCAATATGCCGTTGATCAACTATATGCAGAGCCATTAGACAATCAAGAGCCATCAGCCAGTCAAGAGCCATTAGCTGAGCAAGAATCATCAGCCGGTCAAACGCCAACCAGTACTGCTCCACCCCCGCCTCCCCTGCAAATTATGACTATCCATAAATCAAAGGGGCTGGAGTTCGATACTGTTATTATTCCCGGCCTCGATCGCAAAGGCGCCAACAACAGCCACGGATTACTGCTCTGGCGCGAACGCGTCAGTCGAGACGGCAGCAACCAGCTTTTACTCTCCCCTCCACAAAAACTCGGCGCAGGGGACGATGCTCTCTACACCCATCTAAAACGGGAAGAAAACATTAAATCCCGTCTTGAAAATACTCGCGTTTTTTATGTTGCGTGTACCCGTGCCATACAGCGCCTCCACTTATTGTTTCGCCAGCCCCTAAAAAACCCCGCCGCCGGTAGTTTGCTAGCGTCGGTATGGCCGGTACTTAAGCAACATGTCGTCGTTGGAGACCACGTTGAGCAACCCACCGCCCTCGACCACTGCGCCGTTACCCTACATCCACCCACCAGCGGGGCAAGCAGTGAACACGTAGAAGAACAAACAGCACACGCTGCCAAACTGCAAAGCTATAGCTATCGCTTACCTGACGATTGGCGCAGCCCCTTTACAACAGATAAAACCAATTCAAACAAAAATCCGGTGACCACGGGCAACAAGCCTTCAGTAATTACTCTGCCCGGAGGCAGTGACCCGCGAAAAATTGGCACCCTGCTACACCGCACCCTACGCTTGCTGGTGATCGAGGGCATCGATCAGTGGACAACCGAGCGCATCGCGAGGCAGCAGAACAGCTGGATAATGCAAATAAAACAAGCCGGTATAGTCGACGCAAAAGCAGCTTTGGCAGTGCTTAACACGGCACTCGAAAAATGCCTAGCGGATGATAACCATCAATGGATCTTTGACCGTAACCATCAACAAAGCTATTGTGAATTTGCCCTCAACTATCTCGACGGTAAGGGACATATAAGCAGCGCCATCATCGACCGTTGTTTTGTTATTGAGGGTACCCAGTGGATTGTTGACTACAAAACATCGTTGCCTGAGTCAGGACAAAAGCTTGATCATTTTCTTCAGCAACAATGCAATGCGTATCGGACCCAACTTGCCCTCTACGCACAAACACTCACGCAGTTACAGCGCAGCGCATCCAATAACAGCGAGAAAGAAGAGCTCTTTAATCCCAGGGGCAAACTCAAAGCCGCCCTGTACTTTCCGCTGTTATCCCACCTGGAAATCGTTATTGATCAATAACCTGGGTTTCTAGTTGACGTTTTTCATCCCATTGTCACTACTTTTGCAGTAGAATAACGGCCCATTTTATTAAACTAGATCAGTTAGGTCGTAACATCATGGTCCAGCGTACACTCGAAAATCTCAATATTCAGTCGCAGGAAATTCTGCTGACCCCCAGTCAATTAAAGGCCGATGTCCCTCTCACTGAAGCAGCGGAAAAAACGATTACACAGGGCCGTAAAGATATCGAAGCCATTCTCGATCATAAGGACCATCGCCTGTTTGTTGTCATTGGCCCCTGTTCGATTCACGATGTCGAAGCCGCCAAAGATTATGCCGCGCGCTTGAAAGCACTGGCCGATAAAGTCGGTGACACCCTGCTACTCGTCATGCGGGTTTATTTTGAAAAGCCGCGTACCACTGTCGGCTGGAAAGGGCTTATCAACGATCCCTTCCTCGATGATTCTTTTAAAATCTCTGATGGTTTGCACATTGGTCGCCAGCTATTAATGGATATTTCCGAGCTCGGTCTGCCTACCGCCACCGAAGCCCTCGACCCTATTTCACCTCAGTATCTGCAGGATTTAATCAGCTGGTCTGCTATTGGTGCGCGCACCACAGAATCTCAAACCCACCGAGAAATGGCCAGTGGTCTGAGCTCTGCCGTCGGTTTTAAAAATGGCACAGATGGCAGCTTAACCGTAGCGACAAACGCCTTAAAGTCCGTTGCCAAACCTCATCGTTTCCTCGGTATTAATTCCGACGGCAGCGTCGCCATTATCAAAACTAACGGCAATCCTTATTCCCATGTAGTTTTGCGCGGCGGTGATGACAAGCCCAATTACGATTCCGTTAGCGTGTCGCTCTGTGAGCAAGCCCTGGAGAAAGCCGGCGTCGCGACCAATATCATGGTCGATTGCAGCCACGCTAACTCCAACAAAAATCATGACTTGCAGGTATTGGTAATGGAGAACATTACCAGTCAAATCGTCGAGGGCAACCGTTCCATCGTGGGTATTATGGTGGAGAGCAACCTGGTGGCCGGCAATCAAAAACTCTCGGCCAATAGCGAGGACATGGTCTACGGTCAGTCGGTCACGGATGCCTGTATTGACTGGGAGACCACTGAAGAATCGATTCTTGAGATGCACGAGAAATTGAAAGATATATTGCCAAATCGCTTTAAAGCGGATTAATCAATCTATCAAAAATTCCTTACATAACACGTAAAAAAAGGGCCCCTAATTAGCAGGAGCTCTTTTTTTACGTGTTAATTTTCAGTCTTTTCTATGCTACAAGGCAGAAAGACCGACATTAATAATGCCCTGTAAAGTCTCTCGGCTGGTGTTCATTTTGGCATGCATACGTAGACCAACCGCCAGCGTTAACAAATAATCTGCCATCGCCTTCGGGGATTTTTTCTTATCGATAAGTCCCAGTGACTGGGCCTCCGCCAGACGCTTTTTAAACAAGGCATTCAAGGGTTTAGTGCGCTGCTCTGCCTCCTCTGCCAAATGATGATTGACGTGGGCGAATTCAGAAATACTGTTAAACAATAGACAACCCCGCGAACGAATTGCCTCATCTTCGATCAAACAGACACTTTCCAGAAAACTACGGATAGCCAGTAGAGGGTCATCAATCGACCAAAGCGTCGCTTTTAAGGTAACGGCCACTTCTTCGACATACATATCGAGCGCTTCAAGAAAGAGCCCTTCTTTATCGCCAAAGGCCGCATATAAACTGCCACGGTTAAGACCCATGGCACTGAGCAGCTTCTGTATTGAGCTGGACTCATAGCCCTCAGCCCAGAACACCTGCATGGCGGCGTTGACTACGTCGATTCGATTGTATTCGGGCGGACGAGGCATAGTGGTACTCCACCTTCAAAAGATGAAAATATACCACTAATCGAAATAAGGACAGAAGAAAACGTACAAAATTTTCCGCAACAAACCGCTATGATTGCGCCGGATCAACAAGAAAATTATTTATAATACGCTTGGGAGCTATCACTGTGATCGGTAATGTCACGCACACCTTTTAATTCGGGAATTTTCTCCAACAAAGTGCGCTCGACACCGTCTTTCAACGTTAAATCAGCCTGGCCACAACCCTGACAACCGCCACCGAACTGCAGCACGGCAATATCACCGTCCATTTCTTCCAGACTAATATTGCCACCATGAGCGGCCAGGCCGGGGTTTATTTCGCTGTGTAAAATGTAATTAACTTTATCTTCAATCGGGCTGTCATCGCTGACCCGGGGCAACCGTGAATTGGGTGCGCGGATACTCAATTGACCACCGAGACGATCGGGAGAGTAGTCGACTTTGGCATCTTCCAGAAAGGGCAAACTCCGGTTATCAAGAAACGCTTTGAGTTTGGGAAGTTCGAGAAGCTGGTCGTCTTCCTGCTCCTCTCCCGGACGGCAGTAAGCGATGCAAGTCTCTGCTTTGGGGGTGCCTGGGTCCGCTATGAAGAGCCGAACGGCAATACCTTCACAGTCTTGTTTAAGCAATAATTCGGACAAATATTCCTGTGCCGGTTCAGTGATTTCTATACTGCTCATTGCTGCCAACCTATATCCGAGTGAATTAGTCGGTTATTATACGCACTACTCCGGCGGGGCTCAATACTGAATTACTCGCAGGCCTAAAACAATGAAGGCGACAGCCACCTCCTTGCCACTTCCATCAGCTCTGAAGGAGTAACCCCAGCGGTCTCGCCTAATTGAGGCAGCACGAAGACCGTCAAACTGCTAAAATATGCTGCGAATCTTGACACCAAACACCGGATAAACTGTTGACTACTCTCTCCGATCGCATCACTGCACTTCATCAAGCCGCCGCCAGCCGCCTGCTCTTTCTTGATGGCGCCACCGGCACCATGATACAACGCCACAAACTGGGCGAAGCTGACTTTCGCGGCGAGCGCTTTGCTGACTGGCAACAGGACCTCGGTGGTAATAACGATTTACTGGTACTGACACAGCCGACGATTATTCGCGATATCCACCGTGCTTACCTCGAGGCCGGTGCCGATATTATCGAGACCAATACCTTTAATGCCACTTGTGCCTCCCAATCCGATTACGGCATGGAGGCCATTGTCTATGAGCTAAATTTTGAGGCCGCAAAACTTGCCCGTGAAGCCGCCGACGAATTCAACGCCCTCACTCCGGAGAAACCCCGCTGGGTAGCCGGTGTCATTGGGCCAACTAGTCGCACGGCATCGATCTCGCCCGACGTTAACGACCCTGCGGCCCGCAACACCACGTTCGACGAGCTCGCTGAGGATTATCGTAACGCCACTCGCGCCCTGATTGCCGGTGGCAGTGATATTATTTTGATCGAAACCGTGTTTGATACCCTTAATGCCAAGGCGGCGGTATTTGCGGTGCAGGACGTCTTCGAAGAATTGGCTATTGAATTGCCGATTATGATTTCCGGGACCATTACCGACGCCAGCGGCCGCACTCTATCAGGGCAAACCCCCGAAGCCTTCTGGAACAGTTTAGCTCACGCCAAACCCTTCTCTATTGGTTTGAACTGTGCCTTGGGTGGCGAGCAATTACGCCCCCATATCGAAGAGCTGTCCAATATCTGCCCCACCCTGATTAGCGCCCACCCCAATGCGGGCCTACCTAATGCCTTTGGCGAATACGACGAAACAGCTGAAGAAACTGCCAGTATTATTGCTGAATTTGCTGAACGCGGCCTAATCAATATTGTCGGCGGCTGCTGCGGCACCACACCCGAACATATTAACGCCATTGTCGAAATCTGCGCCAATAGCGCACCACGAGTTGTGCCAGAAGAAAGCCAAAGTTGCCGACTTTCCGGACTAGAGCCCTTCACCATCGACAGCAACTCCCTCTTCGTCAATATCGGCGAACGCTGTAATGTCACCGGTTCGGCCCGCTTTAAGCGACTAGTACTTGAGGGCGACTACGAAACTGCCCTCTCGGTAGCGTTGGAACAAGTCGAGAACGGCGCACAAATACTCGACATCAATATGGACGAGGGCATGCTTGACGCTGTCCAGGCCATGACGACCTTTCTCAAGCTGATTGCGTCAGAGCCCGACATTTCACGCATCCCCATTATGGTCGATTCCTCAAAATGGCACGTCATTGAGGAGGGCCTAAAGTGTATTCAAGGCAAGCCGGTGGTCAACTCCATCAGCATGAAAGAGGGCGAAGCGCCCTTTATCGAACAGGCTAAACTCTGCAAGCGCTATGGTGCCGCCGTGGTGGTCATGGCCTTTGACACGGATGGGCAGGCCGACAATCTGCAGCGACGCATTGACATCTGCGGGCGCAGTTACGACATTCTCGTTAACGAGGTCGGCTTTAACCCCAACGACATTATTTTTGATCCCAATGTCTTTGCCGTCGCCACGGGGATTGAAGAACACAACAATTACGCCGTCGATTTCATTGAGGCCTGCCGCTGGATTACCGCCAACCTGCCCGGCGCAAAAATTTCCGGTGGCATCAGCAATGTGTCCTTTTCCTTTCGCGGCAACAACCCCGTGCGTGAAGCCATTCACTCGGTTTTTCTCTATCACGCCATTAAAGCCGGCTTGAGTATGGGTATCGTTAATGCGGGCCAGCTAGCGGTTTACGATGACCTGCCCAGCGAATTGCGTGAAGCGGTTGAAGATGTGATTGGCAATCGTCGTGACGATAGCACCGACCGCCTGCTCGCCATCGCTGACAACTACCTGGGCGACGGCAGTGTCAAAGATAAAACTGAAGACCTCGCCTGGCGCCAGCTCGACGTCAACAAACGACTTGAACACGCACTCGTAAAAGGCATTACCACCCATATTATTGAAGATACCGAAGAAGCACGTCTCCAGGCCGAACGCCCCCTGCATGTTATCGAAGGACCTTTAATGGACGGCATGAATGTCGTCGGTGATCTGTTTGGCGATGGAAAAATGTTCCTTCCCCAAGTGGTTAAGTCGGCCCGGGTGATGAAACAATCAGTGGCCTATCTACAACCCTATATTGAAGCTGAAAAAACCGGTGGCGCCCAGAGCAATGGCAAAATACTGATGGCCACGGTGAAAGGCGACGTCCACGACATCGGCAAAAATATTGTCGGTGTCGTACTCCAGTGTAATAACTTTGAGGTGATTGATCTTGGTGTCATGGTGCCCTGTGACAAAATTCTCGCCGTCGCCAAAGAGGAAGGTGTCGATATTATTGGGCTCTCCGGTCTTATTACACCCTCCCTGGATGAAATGGTTCACGTCGCTGCAGAAATGGAAAGACAGGACTTTGACCTGCCGCTACTGATTGGCGGCGCAACAACCTCTAAGGCCCATACAGCGGTAAAAATAGACCCCAAATACCATCGCGCCCAGGCAATTTATGTTGCCGATGCCTCGCGCGCCGTAGGCGTAGCCAGCACGCTAATGAACCTCGAAAAACGTCAGTCCTACTACGATGACACGACCGCGGAATACGAGGTGGTGCGCGAGCGTGTCGCCAATAGAACCCCTCGTGGAAACATCGTGCCCTACGAAAAAGCCGTCGCTGCAGGTTGGCCCTACGACTGGGAAAATTTCAGCCCCGTAGAACCACAGACCCTCGGGGTGCAGGTTTTCAGAGACTACCCATTAGATGAACTTATCGACACCATCGACTGGACGCCGTTTTTTATTACCTGGGGTCTGGTGGGCAAGTACCCAAAAATTTTCGATGACAAGGTTGTCGGTGAAGCGGCAAAAAATTTGTTCAATGACGCTCAAACGATGCTCCGTGACTTAATCGACAATCACAAACTCACAGCCAATGCGGTACTGGGTATTTGGCCCGCTAATCGCATCAATGGTGACGACATCGAAATATACAGCGATACCAACTCCAGTGAGACCATTGCCACCGCTCACCAAATTCGACAGCAAACCCGCAAAGGAAAAGACGACGCACCCCTGACCTCATTAGCCGATTTTATCGCTCCCAAAGCATCGGGAAAACGCGACTATATTGGCGCCTTTGCGGTAACGACA
Source organism: uncultured Gammaproteobacteria bacterium (assembly GCA_913058345.1). Classification (GTDB taxonomy): domain Bacteria; phylum Pseudomonadota; class Gammaproteobacteria; order Pseudomonadales; family Porticoccaceae; genus Reddybacter. The sequence goes on along the minus strand of CAJXQR010000003.1, from coordinate 46,778 downwards.
GGGATTAACGCCGACGAACTGGCTAAAGAGTACGAAACCAAGGGTGACGATTACAATTCTATTATGGTCAAGGCCCTGGCCGATCGCTTGGCAGAGTCACTCGCTGAACACATGCACCGACGTGTGCGCATGGAACTATGGGGCTACGCCAGCGATGAGAAGCTCGATAACGCGGCCTTAATCAGCGAAAAATATCAGGGGATTCGCCCAGCACCGGGCTACCCCGCCTGTCCAGATCACACCGAAAAACGCACCATTTTCAGTTTGCTAAATGCCGAGGAAAATGCCGATATCACTCTCACTGAAAGTGACGCCATGTTTCCCGCCGCTTCGGTTAGCGGCTGGTATTTTGGCCACCCCGAAGCGCACTATTTTAATACCGGCAAAATACAACGCGACCAGATCGAAAGTCTCGCCCAGCGTAAAGCTTGCAGCCGTCAACAACTGGAGCGAGAACTCGCACCAGTGCTAGGTTACAACCCTGATTAAGGAGTTATCAATGACCCAACAATCTAAAGATGAGCAACAACCGATAGAAGAACAACCACAAGATCAAAAAAAACCTAATACTGTTGATCTATTAAAGAGCACTCTCTCAGCAGCGATTGGCGTGCAGAGTAATGCCAACCGTGAGAAAGACTTTACGCACGGCAATATTAAAACCTTTGTCGTTGCCGGTATTATTTTCACGGTACTGTTTATTGGCACTGTTATTACCGTGGTCAATTTGGTCCTGTCATAAATCGACAGAGATGACTAAAAAGTGGTTTGCTAAATGGCAGCTGATAACCTTATCCAACTTGGAAGAGGTTGGGCTTTATCCATCATAATGCCTCTATGTTGCGAATGACCGCTCCATACTTCTCGGGCGACCACGTACGGACTCGACACCTGGAACAGTTAGAACAATAGCCCAGCATAGCGACATGAGGCCTACTCGCTCTCAGTGAAGCAGGTCTTGCATTAAGGGTTTCCGGCAGTTACTTTTTTGCCTCTCACAATGCACCCTGCACCGGGTAAAACCCTTCAGTGTAGCGACGATTTTCGCAGCAAGTCTATAAAATCATTATCAGGCATAGGTCGACCTAGAAAATAACCCTGCGCAAATTCACAACCATGACGACGTAAAAACTCGAGTTGCTCCGTCGTTTCCACACCTTCGGCTATTACTTCAAGATTGAGTTTCTGCCCCAGTAAAATACTGACCTCAACAATAGCCGCATCATTGGAATCGTTCATAAGATCCCTGACAAAAGTCTGGTCTATTTTCAATATATTTATGGGAAAACGTTTGAGATAGGTTAATGAAGAATATCCTGTGCCAAAATCATCAATGGCTGTGCGTACACCCATTTTATCCAGTTCTTGCAATATTTCTACCGCCAGAGCTGGATCTTGCATGACGGTATTTTCTGTAATCTCCAATTCTAGCTGTAGGGGTGGCAATGCTTCTTCCTCGATTACCCGACGCACTTTATCGAGGAAAGCCTCATCATTAAACTGAACAGCAGAGACGTTAACAGAGATGCGTTGATCCTCTAAGCCGGCTGCCCGTAAGTCGCGGTGCATTATACAAGCCTGACGCAACACCCATTCTCCCACAGGAATGATTAAAGCCGAATTTTCAAGCAGGGGAATAAAATCTGCCGGAGATACGATCCCCCGCGTCGGGTGCTGCCAGCGTATCAAAGCTTCCGCTCCAACGATATGCCCCGTGCGCAGTGCGAGCTGGGGTTGGTAATAAAGGACAAATTCATTACGTTCTAAGGCCTGACGTAATTCAGCTTCAAGTGTCAGCAATTCATGGCCGCGGGCATTCATATCAGAGGCATAAAAACGGTACTGACTGGAGCCTGACGATTTGGCCTGATACATAGCAGTGTCGGCGTGACGCAGGAGATCAGCCACTTGCTCGCCGTCATGCGGGTACATAGAAATGCCGGTACTGAAGGTTATGTAGATTTCATGGTTGTCGATTATGATGGGTCTTTCAAATGAAGCACGAAGCTTATTCAGCACAATAAGAATATTTTCCACCTGGTTGAGATCACCAATAATGATTGTGAATTCATCGCCACCATGACGGGCAACGGTATCACTCGGACGCAGGCAATTGCGTAGCCGTTGGCTTACCTGCTGCAGTAGGGTGTCGCCCGCCGCATGACCAAGGGTGTCATTGATACGCTTGAAATTATCCAGATCCAAAAACAGCACTGCGATAGCACATTGGTGTCGCCGGGCATATTCCATCTCGGCGTTTAAGCGATCGATCAGGAAAAAACGATTGGGTAAACTGGTCAAACTGTCATGGGTAGCCTGATGCTGCAGCTCGGCCTCAAAGCGCTTGCGTTCCGAAATATCACGCCCGATGGTCGACAGATACTCAATGTTGTTATCCGCATCATAATGGGCCAATACCACCTGTGAGATCGGCATATCGTCACCCCCAGTCACGCACAGACTGGTTTCACCCGACCATGTGCCATTTTTTTCAACTTTGGGTAACACAGTCGTCATGAATTGTTGAGCCATGCATTCAGGGAAAATATCCTTCAGGCTGCACCCTTCGATAGACTCTTCAGGTTCGATACCGAGCAAGCTCCGCCCTGAACCGTTTAGATAACGCAGACAGCCGTTTGGCTCCAGAATGGCGACCATGTCAGGGGTTGCCTCCAGAATCGTCGCTAAACGCACTCGCGCATTCTCTGCCTTAATCCGAGCGGTAATATCTCTACCCGTCGACACAAAATGGGTGATTTCCCCGAACTCATCGGTTAGCGGTGTGATGACCTTTTCTTCATAAAACAGCTCACCATTCTTATGTCGGTTGATGATATTTCCCCTGAAAATCTCACCATTACTGATGGTCTCCCATAATTTTTCATAGTAAATACATTCGTGGTTGCCTGAGCGCAAGAAGGCGGGTGTTTGGCCCCTAGCTTCATCACCGTTATACCCGGTCAGCGTTTCAAAGGCTGGGTTTACATATTCAATACGTCCACTGGGGTCAGTGATGAAGACACTATCGGCAGCCTGTTTGACTACCAGGGATAATTTACGAAGGGTCTCTTGGGTCTGGCGACGTTCACGTCGCAGCTGAACCTCGCGTAATTCACGTTCTACTGTGGGCAATAAACGTGACAAATTCGTCTTCATCACGTAATCCTGGGCGCCAGACTTCATTGCTGCGACCGCCGCTTCCTCGCCGATAGTCCCTGAAACAATGATGAAAGGCAGATCAGGGTCATGCTGACGGAGTATCTGCAAAGCAAGTTTGCCATTGAATTCGGGCATGGAATAATCTGAGAAAACGACGTCCCAGCGTTTCTCAATAGCTTTAAGCATTGCCTCTTCGGTATCAACTCGCTGCCAGTCACAAACGACACCGTTAGACTCGAGATGATCGATCATTAACAAGGCATCATCTTCTCTATCCTCTACAATTAAAACACGCAGCGGTTTTTCAGAGTCCTGCTTTTCTTCCATCAATAATGCCTCTCACTTTCTTGATGCAGGGGGCGTTTGATTGAGTAATAACCAGTAAAGCCCGAGTTGCCCCGCAGCATTAACAAACTCATCAAAGTCAACCGGTTTACGGACATAGCTATTAGCCCCTAATGAATAACCCTTGAGCCGATCTTCATCCTCAATCGACGAAGTCAGAATCACCACCGGTAACATCGAAGTGCGGTCGTCGGCACGGACGCGGCGCAGTACTTCCAGTCCGTCGATCTTGGGTAATTTCAAATCTAACAACACAACAGCAGGCCAATCCATGACGTCACGTCCGGCCCAATCACCAGTAGCAAATAGGTAATCGAGTGCTTCTACACCATTGCGTGCAACCACCACCTTGTTACCAATCCGGTTTGCTGCCAACGCATCCAGAGTCAATAATTCATCATCCGGATTGTCTTCCACCAGCAAAATTGCCTTTTCGCTCATAAACTCACCTTACGTTACAGTAAAATAAAAAGTGGCACCTTCATTAACAGCGCTTTCCGACCAGACTCGCCCGCCATGCTTATGGATCACTCGCTGCACAGTCGCCAGGCCAATACCGGTGCCCGGAAAATCCCGAGCGTCGTGCAGACGCTGAAAAGCACTAAATAATTTGTCTGCGTAAGCCATATCAAAGCCTGCACCATTATCGCGCACAAAATAAATATTCTCATTAGCTTTCTTTTCCTTGCCAATTTCGATAACAGCTTCAGAACACTGCCCAGTAAATTTCCAGGCATTACCTAACAAGTTTTCCAGTACTACCTGCAGTAACTGTACATCGCCCTGAGCAACGAGACCCGATTGCACGGTGAAGCGCAGAGCACGATCCGGTTCAGACTCTTGCAAGCGTGCCATCACCTTGCTGGCCAACTGAGTCAGATCAACGGGCTCACGCTTCAATTCGGTCCGACTGACTCGCGATAATTTCAGCAGATCATCAATCAATGCTCCCATGCGTTGGGCGGCTGCGCGTATGCGATCAAGACGATCCCTGCCCCGTTCATCCAGCTGATCCCCATAGTCTTTGAGCAAGGTACGGCTGAAACCATCCATGGCTCGTAAAGGTGTTCGCAAATCATGAGAAACCGAATAACTAAAAGCCTCGAGTTCCTTGTTGGTAACCTCCAACTCCGTCGACCGGGCGTGCAGACTGGCATTTAATCGCTGGATACGAAGCTCATTCTTCTTACGAGCGGTTATATCTTCGATAATACCGTCAAAATAAATATTGTTGTTGTCATCGCGTTTCATGGCCGTGGTGATTGCCGCATGGAACTCGCGCCCGCGCAGCGTTTTGAGGCTTAATTCTTCACTGTTGGCATGGCCTTTACGCATAACATCCTCGAGAAAAGCCAGCCGAGCGCCCGGATCACAGTACATTTCACTAAGCGGGTAGGCTAAAAGTTGTTCAATGGACGTCGCTTCAAAAATATCCAGCATTGCCGGATTCACCTCGAGAAATCGCCCATTCTCACCGGAAGTATTACGACACACGCCCACCGGCAGATTGTGGACCAACTCCTGATAGCGTGTTTGCACCTGACGTTGAGCTTCTTCAGCCTCTTTGCGGGCGCTAATGTCGCGAATAATGATGGTAACCAACATCCCCTGATCGGTTTGCCGTGGACTAAGGCTGATTTCAATAGGCAGTTCACTGCCGTCTTTACGCAAACCGTACAGTTCAGTGCCCTCCCCCATTGGATGCGTGCCAGTTTCAGTGACATACCAATTGCGATTGGTGATAAAAGCCTGATGGAAACGTGAGGGCAATAAGATTTCAATCGACTCTCCCAACAGCTCATCACTCGTGTAACCGAAGGTTTCTCCAGCTTGTGCATTGACCAGGCTGATGCAACCCGCCTGGTCAACAATGACAATCGGATCGGGAGCTGAGTCAAGTAAGTCGCGAAAACGCGCCTCGCTGGCACGCAGGCTATGTTCGTTCTGCCGACGACGCTCACCTGCCCAGGCAATGACACCGCTCATAACACCCAGCAAGATAAGCAGAGCGATGAATACCGCCACCAGCTGATGCTTAATGGATGCTTTGCGTTGCGCCAACACAGTGCCTGGCAAATAGTCAATCAGGATCCAGTCGGCGTCGCTGGCACCGGCAACATCTTGCAACGGCGTAACCTGGGCATAAGTGAACAATCCTGCCCCCACACTGAACTGGCCGTGCTCAGGCATCTCTTGCAGTCGAGCCCAGGCTTCCGGGAACACATGTTCAAAACGACCAGGCGCACGTTGTGGATACATAAAGCCCCACGCCAACGCCGAATCCGGGCCTAGCAGCCAGTCTCCTTTACGATTGACCAGCCACAGTTGGTTATCGGCATTTGCGGGAATACTCGTCAGCTGGTCCAACAGGCTTTGGCCCAGGTAGTTGACAATGACCAACCCCCGTTTACGTCCCTGCTCATCGAACACTGGGCTACCGAATCGGATGATTGGTTTAATCGGGTGTTCGATCTCGCCATACTCAATATTGAGATCGAAGGGTGAAATATAAATCTCGCCTTGCTTAAGCGCCAAAGTGTTGCTCACGTAATAACGCTCTTCCTTACTTTGCAATTGCTTGGCCGGGGTCGCCTGCCAATCGCTGCGCGAGTCAACGCGGATCTGCTCTCGCCCCTGCAGATCGATGAAACGAATCTGATCATAGCGGCCACGACGTAAAGCAAAATTACCTACATCCTGACTGAACTGCGCCGTCCCTAAGTCTTTGTCCGCGAGCCAGTGATGAAGTGCGGTGTGCCCCGACAAGTACAGCACGTCACTATGCACCTGATTAAATTCAGTGTTAATCGTGTGCTGCGCAATCTCAGCCCATTGTTGACCATTAACCTTGGCAATAGTGAGGATGTGATTAACCTGGCTGCGGTACAGGAATACGATCACCAACCCGAGTAGAAACACCAACGGTAGCCAGAGCTGCAATAACCGTATCGGGAATTGTTTGCTCCATCCTTTTAGCAGACTGGAGGGCATATTTTTTCCATTATTATTCAATGATAAACAGAAGGTCACTACTTAAGTAAAGACGACTAAGCTGATTGGGAGCAATTCTACGTATCTCATACAACTTCCTTATCCGAATCGATTTTTTTGATAATACATTATTTTAAACTCACGAACGCTACGCACTGCTGTGGATTCAATCCGCTTCGCAAAAATCGGATTGGGTAAGTGCCATGAGTTTTTTTGCCTGTCAATACCGATGTACTGCTACTTACAAAATGGCGCAGTAGCATTGAGAACCTCCTTATTCAATTAACCACCCAATAATAGATGACGCTCTAGCTCTCCAGAAAAAACATCGTCTCTATAGCATAGTTTAGTTTGAACTGATTGAGATATTGAATAATGCATATAGCTTTTATAAAGCACTATTGCCCACAAAAGTCCATTGCAACGAAAAGGTTGTTCAGTGTTCGCACAGTCAGTTTTACGTTTTTTTAAAGAACACTTCCGCTGCTTTGCGTGCTCAGAAAGCATAGAGTCGTTAAAATTGATCTGTCGCTTTATACATCGACAGCTTTAAAATCAGAACTTTTTATCCTGGCAACGGCAGCAAGAGATATGTTGAGCTTATCTTACTAAACGTCTTAGCAGAGCTTTCTCATGTTATTTTTCGTTTGCGTTATCGCATCTTGATTTGAAAACTGCATGAATAACGAGCTGACATAAAAGCTTGCCAACACGCAGTTTTTAGGCACAACAGCTTTGAAAACGACTGCCAAGCCCCTCTAAAGCCAGATCACGAAACATCTCTTTTCACAATAAATTTTTGAGCTAGCCGACACGACATCAAGTTTTTATCCATCGTTTCGATGGCTTTAAACAACAAGAATTTTTACACTGGCTGAAAATTCTCATTAAAACCAAATGACTTTTGAAAAACGATCTTACAAAGGAAACCCCATGTCCGAACAGCGAACCCATCTGACAGTGCAAGACCACGTCCTGATCATTACCATGACTCGGCCGGCAAAACGCAATGCCATTGACAGCGAGATGACACTGGCCCTGGATACGGCGCTTAACCGCCTCGAAGATGAATCAGATTTATGGGCTGCTATTATCACCGGTGGACCAAAGATGTTTTGTGCCGGCACGGATATGGCAGCCACCTCCGGCGCCCCTACCGAGCGCGGTGGTGTTTATGGCGTCGTGGGTCGCACGCGATCCAAGCCTTTAATTGCAGCCGTTGAAGGCATTGCCTTTGGCGGAGGTTTTGAAGTGGCAATGGCCTGCGACATGATCGTTGCTGCCACAAACGCACGCTTCGGCTTGCCGGAGGTAAAACGTGGCTTGGTCGCGACCAGTGGCGCTATTTTTCGCGCCAGCCGCGTGCTGCCTCTCAACATCGCCAAACAAGTCATGCTCACCGGCACCGAGTTATCATCTGCCGAAGGGCACCGACACGGTATGGTAAATGAGCTCTGCAATCCCGGCGAGGCATTACAGACAGCGCTAGCACTGGCTGCACAAATTACAGCAAACTCTCCAGTGTCAGTGCAGCAATCCTTACAGGCTGTGGATGCCCTGGCCTCGATCAACGATGATCAGGGTTGGGTTTTGACAGCCAAAGCCAAAAAAGTCATTAACGAATCGGCCGATGCTAAAGAGGGCGTTGCTGCATTTTTTGAAAAACGCCCTCCCGTTTGGAAGGGCTTTTGACAGCAAGAGTTTTAACAAAACAGGGCTCTCATCGGACGGGCTATTGAAAGAAGCTCTGATTTGAAAGGGCTCTGGTAGGAATAGAAACTAAATATTTGCCAATCACCGACATGGCCAGAGAATGTGATTCAGACCAAAAATATCGATGACCAGCGGGTACGGCCTTGTCAGTTTTACTATGGGCTTGCACACAGAGACAGTCTATAATGCCCGCCTTCAACGGCCCACTTATAGTCCTCCAATATTCGACTCGGCCGAGAACAGACAGGGTGTCTAACTTAGGAAACGCCGATTAAGTCTGGACGAAGTAAATATTAGCCATCAGCTAGGTTTCGTCACTTGATCAAAAGCGTCCTGTGCCCCGTAAAATAATTCCAGTCGCTTAACAAAGGCCAAACATGAGCTTCCAATTTATTCGCTATCAGGTTATCGATACACTCGCCCTGATCACCCTAAATCGCCCTGACAAACTCAATGCAGTGTCTCTCGATATGCTCGCCGAATTACACCTCGCCGTCGATGCCGCCCAGGTCGACGAACAAGTGCGCGTTATTGGTATTACTGGTGCCGGCGACAAAGCCTTTGCTGCAGGCTCTGACCTTGCCGAGGTGAAGGAAAGAGACCTGAAAAAAGCACTTGAGCCCATTGTTCAAGGCCTGGCTGAAAAATTGGAACGCTGTCATAAAGTCAGCATTGCTGCGATTAATGGCATTTGTTTTGGTGGTGGCCTCGAGGTTGCTCTGGGTTGTGACCTACGCCTGGCCACACCTAATGCCACCTTTGCCACACCCGAAGGCAAGCTTGGCATTATTCCCGGCGGTGGTGCAACACAACGCTTGCCTCGCCTGGTCGGTCGTGCATGGGCTTTGGAAATGTTAATTATGGGCGAACCCATTGATGCTGACCGCGCCCTGCATATCGGCCTGGTCACTCGCATCGTTGAAAGCCAGAGCTTATTGCCTGAATTATCACGCATGGCAGAACACATTTCAGCTTTCGCCCCCTTAGTGCCACAGTTTATGAAAGCCATGGTAAATTTTGGCATGGAAGGCAGTAGCACTGCGGGCCTGGCAATGGAGAAGTTTGCCCAGAGCGCACTGTGTAGCACAGCGGATAAAGAAGAAGGGCTCAGCGCTTTCCTGGAAAAACGCACACCAGTGTGGAATAAATAAGTCCTTGTGTTATCAGGCATCATGGCGGTATTACACCCGCTATCCAAGGTGGCTATAACCAGGCGGCTTAGCATTTACAAGAGACCTTTCTTAAACACGTGCCACAGCCACTATTGACGTCAAATCCATAGATTCAATATGCTGAAATCAATGGGACATTGACTATTTTCCTTGTATTAAAAGCACAATTGACTGCCTTCAAGATGCTGTGTTTTAGCTTGCTATTGACAATGAGCCTGAGCATTGGTGCCGAGGCCGGGCAAGTCACAGCGGCCATTGCCGCCAATTTTTCCGGTACGGTTAAAGACTTAAAACCCCTGTTTGAACGCGCGAGCGGCCACCGTCTCGTCACCAGCCTTGCCTCAAGTGGCACCTTGTTTGCGCAGATACACAACGGTGCGCCCTATGATGTTTTTTTATCGGCAGATGAACAGCGACCTCAACAACTGATTCGCGATGGACTTGCCGTTGCAGATAGTGCATTTATTTATGCTAGCGGCCAGCTTGTGCTGTGGAGTAACAAAACCGAACTCATCGACCCGCAGGGCAATATTTTACGCAACGCTCACTGGCCAAAAAAAGACATACGCCACATCGCCCTCGCTAACCCTAAGACGGCACCTTACGGTAGAGCTGCTATGGAAACGCTGCGAACGATGCAGCTCGTTGAGCCCACAAAAGCCTATCGCATCACCGGACAAAACATTGCTCAAACTTTTCAATTCGTGGCATCAGGTAACGCACAACTAGGCTTTATCGCTGAGACACAATTGCTGTCTCTAACAAAAAGCGAACGCGGTTCTTACTGGCGCGTACCCAAAGAAATGCACAAGCCCATTCAACAAATGGCGGTGCTATTAAACCGGGGGCGTGAAAATAGCGCTGCCCAGGACTTTCTTAAATTCCTACAAAGCCCTCAGGCGCAGTCGATTATTCGCGGCCAAGGGTATCGCTAGCTCATTCAGTGTCTGTAAGCACAGTGAAAGGCCACAAACATTATTTCATGCTTGAAGCAGCCTATGAACAGGCCGTGGATACACTATCGGCTAAATCCACAGTCATCTAAATCCCCCGTTGACTAAATCAGAGACACCTTAAATTCCTTTCGACTTTTTACACAATAACCTAGTAATCGGGCCTGACTACTCGCCCAAACTCTCTCGATAACCTGCATATTTCGGGTTGGCAATGGCCAGCTTGTTCTGCAGGCTTTTACGCACATGGTTTAGCACTACCGCTCTTTGGCCATCAAGTTTGCCGCTGCGAATACTGTCGCAGAGTTCAGCATTGAGATCATCGAGTTGAGCTGCGCTATTACCTCCTTCACCCTCTCGTCCCAACAGGCTTTGCAGTCCCTGTAATTCAGCACTATCGGCCTTGTCGCCCTGGGCCAATTCCCGCTGCACAATACTGAGAATATTCGCCGCAACACGGCATTGATAAATACTGGCACCACTGAGTTGTGGCAATACCTCTTTGCGCAAAAAAATTTCGACTCCGCCCAGCAGTTCTTCGGCACTGGCTCTATCTTGTGGCATAACTAGGCTTCCTCGATGAGTTTCAACAGGTCAATTTCGTTCTCGCAGGCGCGACGACCAATGGCCATGTGTTCGAAGGAATCGATCAGGCCAGACAGGTGTTTATAGGCCTGGAACATACAAATAATGCCCCACTTTAGCGTCCCCAGCACCTCCCAAAAATGTACGACTTTGGGCTCTATCTTGCGGCCACCGGCATTTTCATAACCCGCAAACAGGTCTTCACGTTCACCAAAGCCACCCACGGGTTTATCGTGCTGACCGAAACGCCAGGCGCGTACGCAGAGCCAGCCAAGGTCTTCCATGCCATCACCAACATGACCTAACTCCCAGTCGAGTACGGCACGAATACCTTGCGGGCCCACAACAAAATTACCGTTGCGAAAGTCACCATGAACCAGGTCCATTGGCGCATTTTTAGGTATATTTTGCTCGAGCCAGCGAAAAGTCAATTCAAAAGCGGGGTGGTATTCGGGTCGCCCTACCTTGGTGTTATCGCGATAGAAGGCGCTAATACCGTCAAGTAGCTCCCGGTAATAAGCAATTAAAGCTTTAACCGGCATTTGCACCAAATTCTTTGGCAGCGATACTGGGTCAACCGAGTGCAAACCAGCGAGGATTTCGCCGCACTGTCGCGCCATGGTTTTACGTGCATCAGCATAGGCCTCGTCACGCAAAATACGCGGCGCTAACACCTCACCCTCGATCCTGTCCATCACATAACAGCCGCCCAGGATATGATCTTCAGGCAGGGAAAAATGTACTTTCGCCACCAGGCCACCTGCTTTATACACCGTACGTTGTAGTTCAGCTTCGGTGGTACGGTCGAGGGAATAAGTGGTTTTACCACCACGCCAACCCTCTTCACCGGTACTACCGGTATTACCCGGGTCGCGACGTAAAATCAAACCAGTACTGCTGCCATCTGCGGCCTGCCAGTCGAAGGACCAGGTCTCGCGGGAAGCACCGCCCGACATTTTCTCGATGTTTGCAGCCTTACCTGCAGGGAAATAGGCCGCAGCCTCTTTCTCTAATATCCCGGCAACGTCACTATCGCTCAAGCCCGGAGTATCCGGTTGATCACTCATGAGAAGATGCCATTGGGCTTGCCATCAATAATCTGATCGAGATATTCCGATAAGCCATAACCTATCTGGCCATTACAGCGATACTCGGTCATGCCCTCAGTAATCCGTGTCATCAGCTCAGTGCCGTCATCAAGTGTGCGACGATTACGCAGAGGAATTAAAGACATCACGCGGCCCTCAATGCCGTATTCAGCGTGATCGGTTTTTGCCCAGGCTTTTAAGGTTTTCTGGTAATATTTTTCGTCCCATTCAGTTTCAATGGTGGCTTCGCGAATCAAATCGTAGCGCCCTTCATTTAGTACCATGCCGCCTATTAATTTCGTGCCATCCCCCAAGGTTTTATTGAGGCACATAATGGCGAAGTCTTTGCTGAAGTTCATCGGCAGCCAACGATAGAATTGCACGTTCTGCCAGTAGCGCGGCCCCCAACTGTGGTCGCGCAAACCTAGGCCGTCGATGATGTAGGTCTCATCGCCGACAATAATTTTCCCCGTGCCAGCAATATGCTGCTCGTAATGGCCGAGATAAAAACCGGCATTGGGGTTGTTTTCCAGAGGTGTGCCATCGGCATTGACCGGTTCACCGCCATACATAGGCGATACCCCGCGATAACTCAACTCCACCGAACAAGGCAGCTTAGGGTTGTTTTTAAAGGCCTTACTGGGGTCGATCATTTCGTGGGGGTTTTGCATCAACAGGACTTCGCCACTGTATTTTACCCGCAATTCCTTGTAGGGCTCGTCAACAACAAACTCCATGCCACCGGCTTTAAAGGCATCGTTATTATCAATTTTTGCGCGCTGAAACATAAAGGCGATGGAGCCATTAGGCAGATAAATACAGGTGGTCATTTCTGCATTACCTTCATTGGCACGATTGCCAATGCGAAACCAACCACCGACTTTTCCCCTGGGGTCATAGACATTGAAATACATACTTTCATTAAAGTTAACTTCGCTACCCAGCGGGTGCATGTATTCGTCTTCGGGATTAAGCTTTAAATAAGCGCCTTCGGGCAATTTCATCAGGGTACTCCACCATTATTTTTTCTTTATTTTTATATTTTATTTTTACGAATTTATCTGTTCGCCAGTTCAATTTTTTATTAAGTCTATATCGGGCAAATTGTTCGCCACCCCAAGATAATCATTACCGGCCTTTAGAGCCTCGACAACAATCGTTAGCGGCTTAGGCCAAATTTCTGGTAAGTCGGCTTCACCTTCAAGGTCTGTAGAAAACGCCAGCTTTTCCACTGGTGGGCAAAAGGCCGCCTCAACGCCCGGCTTATTTCCCCGCGGGTCAATACGGTACCAGCCGTACTTTTTAAGATAAACAGCAACTAAGCCGTGCAAACAAAAGGAGGGGCGGCCGTGATCGATCGTTAAGCGTTGATAGCATAGGCCTGCAGGTATTGAATTGGCGCGCAACAAAGCCGCCAACAAATGACTTTTGGCGTAGCAATAACCGGTGCCATGCTCAAGCACCGCCGAGGCCCGACAGGTGATCGGATTCTGTTGGCTATCCCAGCTATGGCTTATTTTATCGCGCACAAAGATAAAACAGGCTTCGGTTATTGCTTCCTCACCTTTGAGTTCGGCAGCGAGCGTCATCGCTTTCGCAGACACAGCGGGGTGACACCAGTCAATAATATCGCAACTGTCTAAATATTTTTTCACAGCTTTATTTACGTTAAATTTACGTTTTTTTGCTAAATTTTTAATGTCGCTTTTAAACATTACGCTACGCGTAGCGACTACCCACAGCAGCTCCAGCGGGAAAGGCATCACTTATCTCTGCCAACTCCGCTACTGACAACTCAACATCGAGGGCTCCCATATTACTGTCGAGATTTTTTATGCGGCGCGTACCGGGAATAGGCAGTATTTGCTCATCCTGAGCCAGCAACCAGGCCAGTGCCAATTGTGCGGGAGAACAGTTTTTATTGGCGGCCATTTGTTTAATCTTATCCGCCAGTTTCAAATTCTCGTCAATATTACCGGCTTGGAAGCGCGGGTTTGATTTACGAAAATCCTTATCGCTCATTGCCGCTGTGTCGCTAATCGTTCCCGTCAGAAAGCCTCGTCCCAATGGGCTATAAGGCACGAAAGCAATATTCAATTCTTTACACACAGGCAGAACTTCAGTTTCAGGGTCGCGGGTCCACAAGGAATATTCACTCTGCAAAGCAGCAATAGGGTGTACCTTGTTAGCGCGACGTATTAGCGTGGTATCGGCCGAGGCTTCTGACAACCCTAGAAAACGCACCTTGCCAGCACGGACTAGCTCCGCCATGGCCCCCACGGTCTCTTCTATTGGCACATTGGGATCAACGCGGTGCTGATAATAAAGATCAATACAGTCGATACCCAGGCGCTGGAGGCTAGCATCGCAGGCTGACTTCACATATTCAGGCCGGCCATCAATTTTCATCGCCAGACCACCCTCAGGTTTTAAATGCGTACCGGCGATGCCAAATTTGGTGGCGATAAAAGCCTGGTCACGGCGATCGGCAATGGCCCGACCGATCAATGTTTCGTTATGACCTTTACCGTAAATATCGGAGGTATCGAGAAAATTCAGTCCCTCGGCCAGAGCATGATGCAAGGTAGCGATGGATTCAGTTTCATCAGCCGGGCCGTAAAAATCTGACATGCCCATGCAGCCCAAACCGATGGCCGATACTTGTACACCGCTATTCCCCAATGTTCTGTATTTCATAAATCACTCCTTGCGTTTATTGTTGATCAACGATCATTCTTTCTCACCTGCACGGTAATGTCTACGAGCGCACTCGTCACCGAGACTGCGGCCTCACATTACAAATCGATAGCGGTTTGCTGGTCGGCTTTTTTCAGGGCTTCGCATTGATCAGCCCAGTCGTAACCAGCGAGAATTCGCGCAAAGCGATTTTCTACCCAACTACGCAAGCTGGGATCGGTAAAGATATAAGGCTGCTCGTCAATAATCGCCTCCAGCACCTGTTCACCCACCACGTCGGGGTTGAGGCCCTTTTTCAACATGGCAACCATTTGCTCCGATTTTTTATCCGTAGAACCACCGTAGTCTGCGCCACGGTTACGGGCAGAAGTCCCGAGATTGGTATTCACTACACCGGGGCAAAGTACCGATATGCCAATATTGTCGTCAGTGTGCTCAGCCATGGCCGTTTCAGATAGGGCAACCACGGCGTACTTCGACGCGTTGTAGGCGCTGAGTTCTTTCCAGCTAAACATGCCCGCCATTGATGCGGTATTGACAACGTGACCGCCCTCACCGTGTTCTTTGATCAATGGCATAAAGGCCTGCAGACCCCAGACAACGCCCCACATATTGACGTCGATGGTCCAACGCCAGTTCCTCTCGCTAGTGTCTTCTGCGCTACCACTGGCACCCACACCGGCGTTGTTGATGCAAACATGGACCTTACCAAAGGTGTCCACAGTCGCCTGAGCAGCAGCAAACACTGAATCCCGATCAGTCACATCGACAACGATACCCGCAACATCTCGCCCTTGACTTTTTAGCTCAGCGACAGCTGTATCGAGTGCTTCCTTTTGAATATCGCCCAGCATGACTTTCATACCGGCAGCAGAAAATGCTCGCGCCATACCTAAACCCATACCGCTTGCGGCGCCGGTAATAAAGGCGACTTTATCTTGAACGTCTTTCATGATTTTTCCCTGTATTTATAATTTTATGGCAACGCTACAACCCTGTGTCAAAGATCACAGCCGAAACCGTTCACAATTCGTTGCCTATTGAATATAGCGTATTGCCAGGCTCTGTGGGTAGCTAAATGCGCTGCTGTAGCAATGCGCCCTGTAGGACAAATAGTGGTGCCTTGCATCTGTGCAGGTGTTAACACGGCAGCCCTACAATGTATTTAAACCCCACAGCAGATTCAGTTTTAACTCACCCCACTTGATTTAAGACAGTGTAACCACAATAAAAACAGGCATTGAAATAAGAATCGTTTGCATTTGGTTTTCACGCAAGCAACACTAGGCCTAATTGATAAGTTCAACTCATTACCCCGTTGCCCACAGACTGTTGAATAAGCTCTGGAGCACACATTTAAGAGAGCCCGACTGTGTATATATTGAAATTTGCGCGACGTTTTAGTGTCGGTAAAAGTAACAAAACTGCCAGAAAACAGTACGCCTATACTGACAATTTCACCCTTGCCGATCTCAAGAAAGGCCAGTCCGCGCAGGTACGTGGTTTTCAGGACGCGGAGCACCCTTCTGCCCAGCGCTTAATGCAGCTGGGTTTAGTCAGGGGGGAGATCATCGAATTGCTACGTTCTGCCCCCGGAGGCGATCCCATTGAATATCGCGTTATGGGCTACAGTATTTCTTTACGAAAGGCCGAAGCAGCACAGATTCTGGTCGAAAACTAACAGATTTAAGGTCTTTTTACGCCAATGACATCTATCGACCCAGACCCTATCATCGCTTCCGATAAAGACCAACAAGCTGTAATTGCTGTTATTGGCAACCCGAATACTGGCAAAAGCACCCTCTTCAATCTACTAACAGGGATGCGACAAAAAGTCGCTAACTACCCCGGCGTGACTGTCGAAAAACGCATTGGTGAACTAGCTATCGGTGAACGTAGCTTCCAGCTAATCGACCTGCCCGGGACTTACTCTCTGAGCGCACATTCCCCCGATGAGCGTGCCGCTATTGACGTACTGCTAAATCGCATTCCCGACATGCCGCCACCGGACGCTGTGCTGGTGGTCATCGACGCTACCAACATCAAGCGCAACCTCTTTCTCACTACGCAAATTCTCGAGCTCGGCACGCCGGTGGTCATCGCTCTTAACATGGCCGATATCGCCGCTGAACAACACATCAATATCGACATAGAAGCTCTTGCCACAGGTCTTAATGCTACGGTTATACCGACAGTGGCTTCGTCTACACGTCACGAAAATATCGACTCACTAATAACGGCACTGGCGAAAGCCGTTGATAAAAAACATCAAAAGCCCTGGTTTTTGTTAGACGACGTACATCAGGCGGCAAAAGAACTCGTCTCTGAACTTGCCGCAAAGCCAGATTCTCAGGGATTCATCGCTAACCGAGAGGCCACTGCAGCCTATGAAGTACAGCGCGCTCTGATTGACAAAGGCGGCGAAGCCGAAAAGCGACTGATCGCAATTTTCGGTGACGATTTTCGTAACCGCTTGCAGGTTCAACGTAAACTGCTCACAGATGGGCAAACTCTCGCAGAGCGAGATGCCACCGAGCGCTATGCGTATATCAGCAAAATTCTCAGCGACGCCGTACAAAGCCCTTTCAACCCAAACAAACGCAGCTGGACCCATCGCGTCGATCAGTTCGTTAGCCACCCCGTACTCGGCAGTGTGCTTTTCATCCTGGTGATGGCACTGGTTTTTCAGGCGGTATTCTCCTGGGCAACACCGCTCATGGATCTTATTGACGGCGCTGCAGGCTGGGCCTCCCAGCAGGTGTATGACTCTCTACCGGAAGGTGCCATCGCCAGTCTGTTGGCCGATGGCGTGGTTGCCGGTGTGGGTAGTGTGATTATTTTCCTACCGCAAATCCTGATTTTATTCGCTTTTATTATCATTCTAGAAGATTCTGGTTACATGGCCCGCGCAGCCTTTTTAATGGACCGACTCATGCGCTGGTGTGGTCTTTCTGGGCATTCGTTTGTCCCCATGCTTTCCAGTTTTGCCTGCGCCGTACCCGCCATTATGGGCACCCGTGTTATCCCCAATACCCGTGACCGCATCGCCACAATTTTGGCAGCGCCCTTTATGACGTGCTCGGCGCGGCTGCCCGTTTACGCTTTGCTGATCGCTGCTTTTATTCCCCAAAAATACTATTTTTACGAGCTGATTAATCTGCAGGGGCTCGTCTTACTGAGTCTTTACTTACTCGGTATTGTCGGCGGTGTGTTGACCGCATTTTTACTCAAACGCACTATTCTCCGTGGCTCAACCCCAACATTCCTAATGGAACTGCCGCCCTATCGCACACCCCAATTTAAATCAGTACTGGTGCGTTTACTCGAAAAAGGTAAATTCTTTTTGGTGCGCGCAGGTAGCGTTATTTTCTTCGTATCAGTTGTAGTCTGGGCCCTCGCCTACTTCCCTCGCTCAGAGCTTCTCGCCACTGAGTTTGAGCGTCAAAAAAAGGAGCTTGAAAGTAGCATGCCGGTTGAGGCTGAACGCGAACAGGCCCTTCAGGGGCTCGAGAATGCACTGGCAGCGGCACAAATGGAGCAAAGCCTGCTCGGGCATATGGGGAAGACAATTGCTCCTCTGTTTAAGCCCCTCGGTTGGGACTGGAAACTCTCCGCCGCCGTGATTGCCTCCTTCCCCGCACGTGAAGTCGTTATCGCCGTGCTCGGCACAACCTATGCCGTTGGTTCTGAAGTCGACGCAGAAGATGAAGGCCTAAGAAACCGCATCCGCAATGCCACCTGGCCCGATGGCCGTAAAGTCTTTACAACGGCTATTGCTGTCGGCCTGATGGTATTTTATGCCCTTTGCCTGCAGTGCGCTGCCACGGTGGCCGTTATTCACCGTGAAACTCACAGTTGGCGCTGGCCCGCCTTCGCCTGGATTTATATGACCAGCCTGGGCTACCTTGGTGCCCTACTTTGCGCACAGTTAGGCTAAGGCCATCCAATGAGTAGCCAACAACAAGAGTGGATCGCCCTGATCATCGTCTTTTTAGTCGCGGGTCTGTCGGTCTTTCGCTGGTTAAAACGACGCCGGCGGGCTGGCACTGCTTGCTCGCACTGCGAATCAAGCTGCACTAACAGCGACAAGACAAACCGTTAAAAGTACTGAAAAAACACACCGGGAAAAATATAAAAACCGAAAAAAAGTATCTGCGAAACGATTCTAGTCATCACTTTACTGCCAGTGAACGCACTCAAGCAAATGGAGACACCACAAGGGCAAGTTAAGGCGCCGGCGGGCTCTCAGGTTTGCGGGGCGCTGCAATCCAGAGCATCACTGGAGCGATAAGCGCTAAACTCGCAGACACCCACAGCATGACTTGATAGCCCCCCGACCAATCATAAAGCGCCCCACCCAGCCACGAGCCCATGGCGCCACCCATCGAAGAGAAGAGTGACAGGGTCCCAAAAATGCTGGGGAAGCGAGGGCCTGCAAACAAATCTCGGGCAACGGCGGGAATAATTGGCGCATTGACCGAGTAACCAATGCCGACTAAAAAAGCGAACATGAAAGGCATCAACAGCCCCGGCACACTACCCACCAATGCCAGCGCGCCCAGTGAAAGGAGAATACAAATCAGGCCACCCGTAAAGACCCATTCCCGACCCACACGATCAGACAATGCACCCCACAACATTTTACCGGGGATACTGGTCGCTCCGATAATACCGGCAAGAATGGAGCCCACTGTCTTCGCCACACCATGATCAACCATAAAGGCGAACTGGTGCATGATCAGTAACTGCGACAAACAGCCGCCTACAAAAAAAGCCAGCACAGCAAAGCGAAAACTGCGAGAGCGCACAGCCGTTGCCACCGTCCAGTCATGGGCGGGGATGACCGCGTCAACTGGCTTAGAAACACCGGATGAGGTGCTCGCCTGTGCCCTTGCCGAAGAATCCTCGCTAACCGGGGGCTCACGTAGAATAAACAAAGCTGCGGGAAGAATTAGCAACACAACGAGTGCCGCAAGTACCTGGAAAGCCAGCCGCCAATCATAATGCTCTATCATCATGTTGCTGAGCGGAACAATCGTGAAAATGCCCACACCAATGCCGCCCGTCACAAAACCCAGCGCTGTACCCACTTTATCGGGAAACCACTTTTCCGTCAGGATCACCGAAGGCACCCAGCCACAAGCAGCCAAACCCAGTGCGCTCAGCACGCCAAAAGACAGGTACAACTGCCACCACTGGTTAACTTGCGAACTTATCAAAAGCCCCGCCGCCATAACGACAGAACCCGTCATCATCAGGCGACGGGGACCAAAAACCTCAACCAGGCGCCCAGCAAAGGGACCAAACAAGCCATGACTAAGAATAAAGACCGACATTGCTCCAGCAGTCACTGAGCGAGACCATCCAAAATGATCAATTAAAGCGACAAGAAAAACCGAGTAGGAATACCAGATGCCGTAGAGCAAACCCAGAGACAAAAAAAGGGTGGCGATGATAAAAAAACCATGGCGAGAGGAATGAGGTTCGCTCAAGCACTGCTCCTATTACGAGAAATATAAAAAAGTCAGCGGCTTTTTATTATTGCAACCGTCGAAGGGTATTGTCGTGATCATACGCTAAAAAATTATTAGCTACTCTGCGCATGCAATACAGGTTGAGGCTCTTTAGTTTCCGCAATTGAACACTAAGCTAGACCGAAAACTGATAAGCCCCATCACCCACTCGCTTTAAAAATTGAGGATTTTCTGGATTGGCCTCGATTTTATCCGCTAAGGTCGCGACATGAATATCAACCGCACGGGTTTCGGTATTGAGATAACGCGGATAGCCCCAAACTTGATTCAACAGCTCCTGTGATTCAACAGATTGACCTCTGTTGTCATAGAGGTATTCAAGCACCTGAATTTCTCGAAATGTAAATGTCAGCTTCCCTTGATCAGAATGTCCCGAGAGATTGGCGCAATCAATTTGCAGGGTGTCACCTAAGGTAATCTGCTTTGTCGTTTGATGATTGATTTGCAAACGAGTGCGGCGCAGCAGCGCCTTGGCGCGTTGCACAAGGTCTGTATAGGCAAAGGGTACGCTCGTGTAATCATCGGCGCCGTCGTTTAATCCGGCAATTAAATCGCGATCATTCGAATCGGCCGTGAGCATAAAAATCACCTGCCTGGGGTGTTTCGAACGAACATCAGCACAAAGTTGGAAAGTATCTATCTCGCTCATTCTTGCATCCAGCAGAAGTAAATCAAACTCACCGCTGCAGGCTTTTTCATAAGCACTAACAACATTGCCTGTAGCCTCAACATCAAAGTGGTGGTGTTCGAAAACTGCTATGAGTCCCTGGCGAACATTTTCTTCGTGTTCAATAATAATGACTTTAAAACGTTCTTCCACAATTTACCTCTCATTTTATTCTTGCCGCTAGCAAAGTACCGACTATTCAGCTTTTCATCGCACTCGATTCGCACTGCCAATAGTCGAAAACTTTGGGCGGGCGATGGAAATGAGTTTTTTTCAACCATATATCATAATTATTTAAAATTATTTTTGCCTAATAAAAACCCCGGTGACAATAGCAACCATCACTGGGGTTTTTATTTATGGGGCTAGCCATCCATTAAATGGCTTTACGCAGTACGCTAAATTAAAGCACTGTATCGAGTAAAGCATTGAGCGTCGCACTAGGGCGCATCAGCTTTTCAACTTTTTCTTCGTCTGGCTGGAAGTAGCCACCCATGTCGACAGGGTTGCCTTGACAGGCGACAAGTTCCTCAACAATCTTTTGCTCGTTAGCTGAGAGCTCTTCGGCCAATTTGGCGAAGCTTGCAGCCAACTCTGTATCTTCCGTTTGCGCAGCGACAGCTTGCGCCCAATACAGGGCCAGATAAAAGTGGCTACCTCTATTATCGAGCTCACGCACATTACGCGATGGCGATTTACCATTGGCAAGAAGCTTGCCAGTAGCCTTATCGAGCGTAGTCGACAGAATAGCTGCTTTTTGGTTGCCCGTTTTAGCAGCGAGATCTTCAAGAGAAACACCAATCGCTAGAAATTCACCGAGGGAGTCCCAACGTAAATGGTCTTCTTCTTGAAACTGTTGAACGTGTTTGGGGGCTGAGCCACCCGCCCCTGTTTCAAACAGCCCTCCACCTGCCATCAAGGGTACGATAGAGAGCATTTTTGCACTGGTTCCCAGTTCTAAAATGGGAAACAGGTCGGTCAGGTAATCACGTAGCACGTTGCCGGTCACGGAGATAGTGTCTTTGCCCTGCTTGAGGCGCTCCATTGTGTAACGAATGGCGCGATCCGGAGTCAAGATAGAAATTCGCAGACCCTCTGTATCATGGTCTTGCAGGTACCTCTCAACCTTTTTAATCATTTCGCGGTCGTGACCACGGCGATCATCGAGCCAGAAAACAGCCGGCATACCACTGGCACGAGCACGCGTAACCGCGAGTTTCACCCAGTCCTGAATCGGCGCATCTTTAGCCTGGAACATACGCCAAACATCACCGGCTTCAAGATTCTCGTGCTGCAACCAAACTTTGCCATCGCTATCAACCACACGGATGGAGCCATCGGCGGGCAGGGTAAAGGTTTTATCGTGGGAACCGTATTCTTCAGCCTTCTGCGCCATTAAACCAACATTGGGCACGGTACCCATCGTAGTGGGGTCAAAAGCGTCGTGATGTTTACAGAAGTTGATCACTTCCTGATAAATCGTGGCATAGCAACTATCAGGGATAACCGCTTTCGTGTCTTCTAGCTTGCCGTGGGAGTCCCACATTTTGCCACTATCTCGGATCATTGCCGGCATAGAGGCATCGACAATAATATCGCTGGGCACATGCAGGTTAGTAATGCCCTTATCGGAGTTCACCATCGCCAGCATGGGGCGAGTTTCGTAGCACTGGCGCAGATCGGCTTCGATTTCTGCACGTTTGGAATACGAAAGGTTGTCGACCTTTCGTAGTGCGGCGCCCAGCCCGTCATCGGGGTTAATGCCCAGACAATCCAGCGTTTCAGCATGCTTTTCCCAGGCATCTTTAAAGTAAACAGTCACTGCGTGACCAAAAATAATGGGGTCGGAAACCTTCATCATGGTGGCTTTCAAGTGCAGAGAAAAGAGTAATCCCGCCTTGCGAGCCCCTTCCATTTCTTCGTCGAGGAACTTGCGCAGTGCCTTGGTGCTCATAAACTGGGCACTGACCACCTCAGCATCTTCCACAGCCACTTCTTTCAACACATTGACCTTGCCGTCTTTAGTGTGCAGTTCAATTTTCAGAGTAGTCGCTTTATCCATGGTGCAGGAGATATCGCTGTGGTAAAAATCACCACTGCGCATGTGAGCCACATGGGTTCGCGAGGCCTGGCTCCACTTGCCCATCCGGTGGGGGTTGTTGCGAGCAAACTCTTTTACCGCAGCGGGTGCGCGGCGATCAGAATTGCCTTCACGTAAGACGGGGTTCACCGCACTACCCAGCACACCCGCATACCTTGCCTTAATAGCGGCCTCAGCATCATTTTCGGGGCTTTCTGGATAGCTGGGAATATCGAAACCCTTCCCTTGAAGTTCTGCGATAGCAGCCTGTAGCTGTGGAATAGAAGCGCTTATGTTAGGCAGCTTGATGATGTTGGCATTTGGTTTTTGAGTTAACTCACCCAGTACTTTCAACGCATCGGGGACACGTTGTTCTGGGCTGAGATTTTCAGGAAAGGTCGCCAGAATGCGCCCTGCCAAAGAAATATCACTGGTTTCAACTTCAACGCCTGCCGCTGCGGTAAAGGTATTGACGATGGGGAGTAAGGAATAAGTTGCCAGTGCTGGTGCTTCGTCTGTCTTGGTGTAAATGATTTTCGTTTTCGATGTGGTCATGCGTCCCCCAGAGTTATTGTTTGGATAAGTATGTGCCAACTAAACACCAACAGATACTCATCAAGACTACGAATTTTGCGCTGCACATACTACAGAAAGATGAGACAAATTTACAGGTTGTAAAAAAACAACAGAGGCTGATAGCACTTATTTTATGTCTATCTAGAAAAAAACGAGTGTCCTTGACCACATGCACAGTTCAAACACAGCCTGCAAAAGGCCTGTTCTTGTAATCGAGCTACTGACCTGCTACTAACTTTAAGTCCAGACGAGCGTTTCTCCAACTGCCTGAGCCCAGATAAGCATAAGACTCTAAAATGAGCAAAATAAAGAAAGGGCACACAAGAAACGGGGCTATATACATCACTTTTTGTGTGCTAAATTCTGCCCTGCTTTACTCGGTGGTAAAAGATTTCGCCGGGGTAAGTGAATAATCTATTTGCCAATTATATCAATAGGTTGACACAGAATTTAAGCCGTTCATCACCGTGATGACAATAATTTTTAGAGGTTTCGACAATGAAAGCCAAAGCTGTAGTACTTACCGCACTTAATGAATATTCAGTTCAGGAAATCGAGCTAGATCCACCGAAGGCCAATGAGGTTAGAATAAAAATGGCAGCGACAGGACTCTGCCAGTCAGACATGTCCATTATTAATGGCAAACTGCCTCTGCCCACACCCATCGTTCTCGGCCACGAAGGTGCGGGTGTTGTCGAAGAAATCGGCGAAAACGTAACCAATGTTAAAGTCGGCGATCACGTCATTACCTCTTTTATCCCCATGTGTGGCGAATGCTATTACTGCCTTCATCAGGAACCCTGGCTGTGCACGGCTACTGACCTTTTCAGCGGCATGCAGCCCGACGGCACCAGCCGCATAAAACTCAATGGCGAACATATTGGTGCCTTCGCAGCACTTGGCAATATGGCCGAGCAAGTGGTCTGCCCGTCTATGTGTGTCGTTGCCATCGACAAAAAATATGACCTCAAAGCAGCGGCCCTGGTCGGCTGTGGCGTAATGACCGGAGCCGGTGCGGCCCTGAACACAGCCAAAGTGCAGCCCGGTAGCAGTGCGGCCATCTTTGGCTGTGGCGGTGTCGGCCTCTCCGCGTTGCAGGGTGCAAAAATTGCCGGCGCTAATCCACTCATCGCCGTTGACTTGAGCGATGAAAAACTGGCTGCAGCCCGCGAATTCGGCGCGACCCACACGGTCAACGCCAGCACTGACCCGGTTGCACAAATCATGGAAATCACCAACGGCATTGGCGTTGACTATGCTTTTGAAGTTATCGGCTTCCCCGCTGTTGCAGCACAGGCCTACGCATCAACCCGTCGCGGCGGAACCACCTGCATGGTCGGCGCTGGCAGCCCTGACCAGGAATACAAGTTCAGCGCACTGGAAATGCCACTGTCTGACAAGAAAGTTTGCGGTTGCCTCTATGGCAGCACCAACGCCAAAGTCGACTTCGCCAAACTACTCGGCTTCTACGAAACAGGACAGCTCGATCTCGACCGCATGTGCTCACGCACCTACACCATTGACGAAGTCAAAGAAGGCTTCGACGATTTGGTAGCGGGTAAAAACATTCGCGGCATCATCGTCTACTAGGCTCGTTTATTTAAAACCTGGTAACACGGCAATAAAAAAAGGCTGCAGTTGCAGCCTTTTTTTATTGCCGTTCAATTGGCACAAGACACCCAACATAATACCCTCTGCCTGGCAAAAGGCCCCACAGCCGCACTGTAGGCACCGGGTAGTACTTTCACCCATCAGCAGTCCACCAAGCAGCCCCACCCTTAAACAGACGAAAACCTGCTTTTTTGATGCGACAAAATACCGCACCCATTGGTTGTCTTTATAGCCACCCTGCTGATTATACTAATGAGGCATCACGATAAAATGCCAGGGATGAGGGTCCGCTGCCCCCTACTCATTACAGCGTGGGGCGCCAGGCTTTTTCTTCATTTGCAATAAAAGTAAAATACTTAAGGAGTTACTCATTAAACAGGGACGAAATAGAGCGAAACTGATGCCTTGGATTAACCTAAAGACTTTTTAAGACTATCCACTTTCGATTCTAGAACAAACGTGATGGTGAAGGCTTACGGATGACGATAGTCAACGCTAATTTGTTGGCCAGGATATTTTCCACATTTTTATTTAAAGGTATTTCGTGTCTGTAAAAAACAAATTCATCGTTTTTCTCGCCCTATTAACCGTTCTGGCAATTTTCCTGCTCTTTTATCAGCTTAATAGTACTCGTCTAGATACAGCTCCCACCGAGGGAAAAGGCCCCCTCCCTTTGTCATTTACAGTGGATAAAACGCCACTGGGCACAAAAAAAATCAACAGTTTCGACACTACTGTCGATGACGGGGGCCGTATCCACCTGGCTGTTGATGATGGCTTGGCCCGTTATTATCTTTGGTCAGATAACGGCGGAGCACTCTGGTCCAAGCCTGTGCATGTCGCAGACGGTCCTTCCAGTGCGATGCCCGGAAATGATATTCGCTTTGCGGTAAAGGGTTCACAGCAGATCATTGTCTGGAAAGAGAATGGAGAACTTCCTGGCTGGGGACGGGCACAAATGGCTGTTTCGAATGACGCAGGTCTACAATGGCAACCCGGTAAAAACCCAGTCGAAAAGGACATCAGTCTCAATCAGGGCTATTTCAGCTTACTGGCTGACCAGAATAACTTCCATCTGCTTTGGTTAGATGACAGAAAGGAATCAGGCCATGATATGCAACTGCGCTATTCCCAATCCAGTAATGGCCTCAACTGGCAAGAAGACACGCTGGTCGACAACAGTGTATGCACTTGCTGCTGGTTGTCTGTGGAAACTTTTGAAAAGAAAATTTTTGCTCTGTATAGGGGTACAACACCCCGTGATATGAAAATCGCGGCCTATGAATCAGACAGCAAAGGCTGGGACAAGATGGGCAGGGTTGGGGAATTCGACTGGCACTTTACAGGCTGCCCGCACCAGGGTGGCGCCTTCACTGTATCAACACACGATAACGCAACGATTTTTCACAGCGTTGTATTTACCGGGCATAGTGAAATGCTGGGGCTACATTATTTGTTCTCTCTAGACCAGGGTGCATCCTGGCAATATAAACAACCCATAGGCAACACCAGTGCCAGGCATGTTGATATTGCAACCGTCGGCGAGCAAGTATTCATTGCCTGGCAAGAAATTGTTAAACAGCAACACTACATAAAAATCATGCAAATAAGTCCCAACAGGGAGCCATCGACTCATTATCACAAGAAGGTTCCTGGTTACGCCTACCCTAGAATTGTCGCCTACGGCAATACCCTAAAATTATTTTGGCTAGAAAAAAATCAATCAAACCTGCAAGACCTAAAAATGACCACCCTCTCTATATCCACAAACAACACTACCCATTCAGGAATAATTTTATGAGCAATTTGTCCACCCCATCGGCCTTACTGTGTTCTGGGTTTGTCGGCTTATTACTGACATTTAGCCAAGCGGCATCTTCACACAGTATCATGACCTCAAGCATTCCAGAGAAAGAATCTTTGATAAGTCAAGCAATACCAGCAGTGATCGTGTGTTTCAATGAGAACATTGGTCATGAATACCGTGCGCTCAGCGTCACTGGAGAATCAGGTAATCGTTTTGATAATGATCCTATCAAGCAATTCAAGAAAGACAATCAACTGTGCTTAAAAAAACAACTGAAACCGCTAACACCCGGTGATTACCAAGTACGTTACCGTGTCCAATCCAATGACGGGCACGTTGTATCAGGTAAATACAATTTTTCATTCAAAGCCAATTAGCGCTAACAATAGAAATGAATGGCGTGCAAGCCCGTTAAAATTGCTAAGTTATGAAAAACATTATTGTTGGTCACAGGACACTGATTAAATTTTCAATAATTGCCGCAACAGGTTTACTCAGTTTACTGGTTATTGCCCTTTGCCTTGCTTATAAAGTGGATATTGTGAGGAATACGGCGCGCTTGTTTAACGATATGGAAGACAACTGTATTTATTCAAGTGATTTTTATATTGTGCGATTTTCGGCCTATTACGACCCTGCTCAAAAAGCATCCCATGTAGATTATCTTCAACGCTTTTGTCAGCTTATACCCGATACCGGCCCGCTGATTGTTGTTATCGATCTTATGGATAAAGATGTTAGAGCGCTGCCAGTAAAGGTAAAATTTGTCAAACTCAACGCAAGTAGCACAAAGGAAAAATATCTATCGATCATTGAAGAAACTGCTTATGTAAAACCAACAACAGGCTTCATCAAAAATAAAGTGCGTTTTTCAGAGGCGGGGGAATACGCAGCTTATGTCGAGATCGGGGAGAGACAATCACTCGATTACGATATGATTGTTATCCCCTTCAAGATCAGTTCGACTTAATTGAACTGCGACTCTTTCATTGCGACCTGTCGTGTTGAAAGATTGGCCCACTGTTTGACCTATTTGACGAGCTTATTGTCCCATCTGTAGTGCTCAACTAATCCCGGACAGTCGTTTAGATTTTTCTTCAGATACTGCAGGTGCTAAGCCTCCTTTACATCGATGGGGGCCTTTGCCAGCTTCCAGAGTGATCGAAAGCTGTCACGGCAAAGAAAGAGCTTCATCTTAACGCCATAGTACTTATGCTTTATAGGTGGGTATATACCCAGGCACCTTCCGTTTCACCGTGATTTGTTCGTTGATCGTAGGATTTATCCAGTTGGCGAAGCCTCTCCAAAAGACGATAACCTAAAGTGTTCGCGTTTCTCTCAAGTGAATCGCAATTTTTTTCCTTTGGTAGACTGGCTATCCCTCTTTCTATGTCTTTGGCGATAGCTATTGCATGGCCTTTATGATTATTCTCATGACGTAAAACGTTAGGATACCAGTTATGCCAAATATTTTTCACAGCGCTTGGCCCCGCACCCAGTTTAGGTAAAGTAAAAGTAATATCGACAGTAACATTTACATTGAAAATAGAGCAGTAACCGTTTTTAGTCTTCCATCTAAACCCCCTCTGAACAAAAGAATCTGTATAAGCGTGAAAAGGCTCTCCATTTTCTCAAACAGGTGTGGCGCTGTTTAAGCTGCTTAAAATATCATGGAGCGATGTTGGAGCGACTGCATAATAAGTATATTTGGTGTTAACCAGAGGATGAGATTCAGCTACAGTTGAGAATAATAAAACTAAAATTATAATTATAATTTTTCGCATAGCTCTTTAGAATGTAAATATTATTACCTACGGTAAGGCAGTAAAATATTCTGCTGTAGCGTAAGCGTAAACAACAACACAAGAAATTCAGGGGAACACAAGTCCACTTGCAGACGGGGTTTAACAATACCTTATGAAGGTGTACTAGACCACTGACTATTAACAACTGCCCAACGCTCGTGATCCTTCCATCCATGGCCGCCGATATTAAAATAGTCTTTAGAATAACCCTCTTTAATAAATCCTGCGCCACTCGCCAACTTAATCAAATATTCATTGCCTGGCTGAATATTTGCCTCAAGGCGGTGTAGATTAAGGCAATTAAATACTTCATTTAAGACCAGTTTAATACCGGTGGGCATATACCCTTTATTTTGCTGAGGTGAAAATACTTCGTACGCCAAATATCCAGATTGGAAGCGTCCTCTCACTAGGCCAGAAAGGTTGAACGTACCAACACTATCTCCACCGTTACGCTGACACAAAAAATATCGATACTCCTCTGCCAGATATGCTGCGACATCAGCTGGTGGGTATGTCCAAGGCTTATGAATTTGAGTGCTTCGTTTATAGCAGTCAACGATAGCGTCGAGATCATCCTCTACTGGCTTTCTTAAAACCAGCATCGTTTCGCTTCCTTCTGTTCATAACCAAGTTGTAGGAAATAAAGTTTTCTGCAGCAGAAGCCCTTCTCAATGAAGATCCCGCTTTAAAAGCATACAAGGGCATATATCAGTACTTTGCCCAATATTCGCGGCTAATTAACACTTAAATGCTGATCTTTCAGGGTTATTTGACCTTATATATTCTTTCTACGCTGTCGTCGCCTAAAATCACCGCCACGACACAGTTTTCCAATGTTGTGGACAGTACAAAGCATCATCTACTGGTTACCGTGCTTTACTCTCTTTAACTCAGCTTGTCAGCACCCTTATTGCTGGTGATATTCCCAAACACGGGCTCTATTATCCACATGCGACGGGAAAAAGGTTCGGTAAGCTAGCACACCCATTCAATTTTCAAGCTTCTAAAAAAACGCTCCATTGGAGCATTGTCCCAACAGTTGACTCGACGGCTCATACTTCGATCGATTTGATAGCCCCACAATGGCTGGCGACACAGGTATCTGGTGTAATGACCTCCCTGGTCTGAATGAAATACATCGCACTGGAGGGCCAGTTATCACCTAAGGCGCAGGGTTTAAAGGTGCTGGTTTCGCACAGACTTACGGTCTACCTCAAAACGTGTTGTTTGAGTTTGAGTTTGAGTTTGGGTTTAGCTTTGAATCGGACTGCATAATTCGATTAAGATGCCAGAAGGGCAACGAATAAAAGACACCATCTGTCCCCACGGTTTTGTCTCAGGTGACTTCAGCTCAACAGCACCATAATGTATTGCGCGCTGATGGACTTCACTAACATCATCGGTTACGAGCGCTATTTCAATACCTAATGGTTTGTCAGATTCCGTAGAACTCACATACCCACCAGAGAAGTTTGACAACCCTAACTCATGGGATGCAAAGGCCAGGGTTGTCTCACCAGTATCCAATTCCCCATAGTCATTTTCATCAGTGATAAAACGTCTTTTCATTTCAAATGCTTTTTCAAAAAATGACATGGCTATGTCGACATTAGGGACATAATTGATTGTATATCCAAATTTTACCATTTGATAATGTCCTTTAATGATTCACAGCTTGGTTTACAAAGTACTCCATATTGCTTAGAACGATTTCGTCATTATCGTATATCTTTGGATGCCGTCTCTTTTTACCACCACCTTCCAAAAAAGAATCATCTATAGAATCAGCCCCATTACTGAACTCGATTGAAATATGTTCTTTGTCTGCATCAATGCTCCCAACAAGTCGATTTGACAGCTTAAAAACCAAATCACCTTATCAAACTGCTCAAGGGGTAGGGACCCTATTTCATCATGGAAGTCGTTCTCCTTATTGTTAGTTGAAATATTTTATTCCTCGCCCCCTGAATGCTGGATAGCTATAACAGCGGCATCATCTGTCGTCACTGGCAGTTAACTGGATTTGGCATCCGCACTCACTGCTCCAGTCGCTTCTTGCGTTCAGCTTCAACAGATGTACTCAACCTACAGCGCTGGATCCTGTTGGAACTCAACGGTATTGCCCGCCGGGTCCGCCGCAAAAATAAACTGATCCATACGCTGATACTCAATGCCTTCGTTGCTCAAGTGCGTCGCTACCGCTTCAATATCTTCCACATAAAAAGCGGTATGCGGCCCTAGAGGATCCAGCGGCTTGCCAGCGAATTCCGGCAGTACTTTGCGTTCGCCGTCAGAATCGTCACACTGAATAACGTGTACCTGGCCATTGGGAAACTGCATCCAGAAACCTGGGAGCAAAGCGGCAAGTTGCTCGGGAATATCGCGCTCGACGGTATTCACTCCCAGCACGTCGACATAAAAACGACGCATGGCGTCAACCTCAACACGGCAACCGAGGGCAGAATGGTTTAAACGGGTGATTTTTATCATCGTGAATGTCCTTTTATTTATGCATCATGAATAGGTTCTACAACCATATTACCGCAAGGGCTTTGTAGCCTATAATCCCACACTGATAAATAACAAAGGAAGCTGCTATGGGTTCTCTAGGAATTATCGCCAACCCCATGTCGGGCCGTGACAGCCGTCGACTCACGGCTCGTGCTGAATCTGTCAGCCACGAAAGTAAACGCAACCAGATCAGTCGTATTGTGGTCGGTGCTGTGGCCACCGGCTGTACCCGCATACTGGCACCCTATGACCCCCGTAGGCTGGTGCTCGGTGCTCTGGAAAATATGAACATCGGTGCCGAGGTTGAAGAGATTAGAAACCCCATCACCCACTCCGCGGAAGATACACGCCAGTCTGTGCGTGACATGAAGGCCCGCGGCTGCGACGTCGTTATAGTGATGGGCGGCGATGGCACCAGCCGTATCGTCACTCAAATTTGGCAAGACGTGGTGATGATGCCCCTGTCGACCGGCACCAATAATGTGTTCCCCCTATGGATAGAACCCACTATCGCCGGCATGGCCGCCGGGCTAGTGGCCAGCGGCCAGTTATCGAAAGATGAAACGAGCCAGCGGGCCAAAATCATTACGGCCACGTTTGAAAATGGAGAAAAGGATATCGCCCTGGTCGATGCGATCTTTTTACAGGGCGATAGAATTGGCAATCTAGGCCCCTTTGAGCCGGAATTTATGAAAACCCTGGTGCTGACCCGTGCCGAGCCCGATGCCGTGGGCATGTCACCCCTTGGAGGTCTGCTTTGCCCCGCCAGTGCCGCTGATGACTTTGGTGTGCGGGTCGACTTTTGCGGCCACCACGATGGCGGCCGCTTACTGCGTGCCCCAGTGTCACCCGGTCTGTTTCGCTCGGCCCATGTTCTCAGCGCCGATCGTTTACCACTGAACCAGACGACAACACTACAAGGTCCCGGCATCCTCGCCTACGATGGCGACCGCGAGCGCAAACTTGCCGCCGGCGAGACTGTCAGCATTACGGTTGAACGCAATGGGCCCTGGGTAATCAACCCACAACGCACCCTGCAGTTAGCGGCTGAACGTCAACTGATGGTCGACCTCCCCCCCTGGGTTGATCCTTTCGACGGTGCCATTGCCGGGGAGTGCTGCGGCTGTGCCAACTCACTGGCACACTTCGCAGAGCCTGATTAATGATAGAGCCCGGCTAAGTAAGTCGTAGAACCCGACTAGTTATAGAGCCCGACTAGCGGGCTCTATCCGACACATTTTCTTTCATCAATACCCCACTAATAATAACCGCCATAGAGCTGCTCCATGTCTGAAGTACTGCCCAAAACCTCGATGCCCGATCCCAATACGAGCAACTCAAACATCCGCTGGTACGGGTTGGTGGGAGGTCCTCTGCTGGCACTGTTAATGTTTGCCCTTGTGCCCGAGCAAATCATTCAGCCCAGTGGCGAATCATTGACACTGGGCATGGCGGGCAAAGTCACCGCGGGACTAGCGATATGGATGGCTGTGTGGTGGTTGACCGAGGCGATATCCATTTACGCCACCGCCCTGCTGCCTCTCGCGGTACTGCCTCTCACTGGCGCGCAATCTGTTAAAGACGCGGCGGGGGCTTACGCTCACCCTTTGATCTTTCTTTTTCTCGGCGGTTTTATGCTGGCCCTGGCACTGGAACGCTGGCACTTGCACAAACGCTTTGCGCTATTTGTCCTACGTTTAGTGGGCACCTCGCCACGCCGTTTGGTGGGTGGCTTTATGATCTCCGCCGCCGTGATGAGCATGTGGATCACCAACACCGCCACCACCATCGTTATGCTACCCATCGCCCTCAGTGTGATCGCTATGGAGAGCGACGATTCGCCCCACAAACAGCGCTTCGCCATCTGTCTGATGCTCGGTATTGCCTACGCGGCCTCCATCGGTGGTATCGGCACTATCGTCGGCACCACTCCCAATATGTTTGCGGTTTCGTTCATTGAAAATGAGTTGGGACAAACCATCAGCTTCGCCGAGTGGATGTTAATCGGAGTACCGCTGGTCGTCGTCTTTATCCCGATCTGTTGGTTATTACTCACACGTTTTATCTTTCGTCTGCCCGCCACCAGTGCCGACAGTGACTACAACCTCAACACCCGTGCCGAGCCCTGGAATCGCGGTTCTGTGCTAACGCTGATGATTTTTGCCCTGACTGCCTTCGGCTGGATGGCCCGCCCCCTGTTGGTTAAACTTCCCGCCCTGACTCATCTCAGCGATGCCGGCATCGCCATCGGTGCTGCCCTGCTACTATTTGCCATTCCCGAAAACATCAAAGAAAAACGTTTTTTACTCGATTGGGAAACCGCCGTCAAAGTCCCCTGGGGGGTGTTGCTCATTCTCGGTGGCGGCCTTTGCCTGGCCGGTGCCATTGGCGCCAATGGGGTTGCCGAACTACTGGCTATTCAGCTGGTGGCCATCGGCGAGGTGCCGCCATTGGTTATGACTTTGATGATCGTCGGTCTGATGATCTTTCTTACCGAGCTCACGAGTAACGTGGCCACCACCACAGCCCTGATACCCATTGTCGCTGCTATTGCCACTGCGCTGGGTATCGAGCCTTTAAAACTTGTCATCCCCGCCACCATGGCTGCCAGCTGTGCCTTTATGCTGCCCGCCGCCACACCGCCCAACGCAATTGTATTTGGTTCGGGAATCATCCGTATCCCCACCATGGCCCGAGCGGGGATATGGCTTAATTTCGCGGCTATTTTGACAGTAACGGTGGTCTGTCACTTTATGCTCGACTTTGCTCTGGCCCGACTATAAATTTGCAACACTGTGTTTAAAGGTGCAGCATTAAAAATGTTGCACGAACCCGCTCTTTAACGACGAGCCTTTTCTTTAATAAGCGCTGTCTTAATTCACCTTTTATGGACACGCAAAGAAGCCAGAAACACGACCTTCCATCACACACATCTGCATAGGCGATAATATCCAATGAATAAACTACCCCTGGCGTTATTCAGCTTGCGCATCAGTATTTTTGTCGTCATGTTGATGTGGACCCTGGATAAATTTTATAACCCGGCACACGCTATCGCGGTCTACCAGAAATTTTACTCTGTCGGTGGCGTGAACGAGTTAGTCATGACATTCATCGCTGGTGCCGAAATACTTCTACTGATTGCCTTTCTTTTTGGTATTAAGCGGACGTTTTCTTACGGGCTAGTCTTTTTGCTCCACGGCGTATCGACCTTTTCAGCCTGGCCGCAATACAGTCAGCCCTTCGAGGGATCCAACTTATTATTTTTCGCTGCCTGGCCAATGCTTGCCGCTTGTTTTACCCTGTTCTTATTTCGCGATCAGGATAACCTTCTTAACCTCCAAATTCGGATCAAATAACACATGCAATTATGGGTCGATGCCGACGCCTGTCCCCGGGCGATTAAGGACATTCTCTATCGCGCTGCCAAACGCGCTGAGGTAATGACCCTCTTCGTCGCTAATCAGCCCTTGAACCTACCAAAATCGCCCTGGCTTAAATCGGTACTGGTGCCTGGCGGCTTTGATGTCGCCGACGATTACATCGTCGCCCACCTCAACAGTGGCGACCTGGTGATTACCGCTGATATTCCACTGGCCGCAGAGGCCATCGAAAAGGGAGCGCAGTGCATCAACCCCCGTGGCGAACACTACACTAAAGCCAATATCAAGCAACGTTTGACAATGCGCAATTTGATGGAAGAGTTACGTGCGACTGGTGAGGTACACGGCGGCCCCGCCAGCTTTAATCAGAAAGATCGCCAGACTTTTGCCAACGTGCTGGACCGACTGCTCACAAAGGTCGTAAAAGATCGTTAACTAACTGTTAATGCGCCACTATTTAGAATCGTGCTGGGTTCGTAACACATAGACTAACGTCGTCAACCTGCGTATAATCTCGCGCCCCTGCGGGGAGCGCTTGCGTTTGCCCCTTCTAGTGTCGCCTCAACGACGCTTCTATCCAGGCCAAGCACCTCCTATCAGGCACTTCTATTATTAGGCACTTCTATGTCAGCATCCGATGAAAAGCCAGACACCCATGCAACCGCCAGTCGGGACGCAAATTCTGCCAATGGCGACAAGCCTGCAGAGGTGACGTTTTCCTCTCTCAACTTGTCAGCTCCGGTTCTAAAAGCAGTCAACGAGCTGGGTTACGAGCAGCCTTCGGCCATTCAGGCACAGGCTATCCCTCTGTTGCTGGGCGGTGGCAATTTACTTGGTACAGCCCAAACTGGTACGGGCAAAACGGCAGCTTTTGCACTGCCCCTGCTCAGCAAGCTGAAGACCAGCCAGCGCAAACCACAAATTCTGGTGCTGGCGCCCACTCGAGAGCTGGCGATACAAGTGGCAGAGGCTTTTCAAACCTATGCTCGCTATATGAAAGGCTTCCATGTGCTGCCCGTCTACGGTGGTCAGGATATCCGTGGCCAGCTGCGGGCTTTGAGCCGTGGAGCCGATGTCGTGGTAGGCACACCCGGTCGTTTGATCGACCACATTAACCGTCGCACTCTGGATCTAAGCGAGCTGAAAGCCGTTGTGCTCGACGAAGCCGACGAAATGCTGCGCATGGGTTTTATCGACGATATAGAAACCATCCTCAGTAAAACCCCGGATGGGGCCCAGCGCGCCTTATTTTCTGCCACTATGCCTCCGCCCATTCGCCGCGTTGCCAACACTTACCTGGGTGATGCCGAGGTGGTGCGCATTGCCAATAAAACCAGCACGGTTGAAAAAATTGATCAGAAATACCTGATCGTCAACAGCCACCAAAAGCTTGATGCCTTAACGCGTATTCTCGAAGTTGAAGACTTCGACGGCATTATCATTTTTGTACGCACCAAATCATTAACCGTGGACCTCGCCGAGCGTCTGCAGGCAAGGGGCTTTGCCGCCTCGGCTTTAAATGGCGATCTCAACCAGACACTGCGCGAACAAACGATCAATAAGTTGAAAAAGGGCCGACTGGATATTATCGTCGCCACCGATGTTGCCGCGCGAGGCCTCGACGTTGAGCGCATTAGTCACGTCATTAACTACGACATACCGAATGACAATGAATCCTACGTGCACCGCATTGGTCGCACCGGGCGCGCCGGGCGTGAAGGCAAGGCGATCTTGTTTGTCGCACCAAAAGAGCGCCGCCTACTGCGCTCCATTGAAAAAACAACGCGCCAGCCATTGGCAGCCATGGATATACCCAGCGGCGAAGAGATCAGCGGACAGCGTATTCAGCGCTTTCAGGACAAGGTACTCGAAACCCTGCAAAAGCAGGATCTCAGTACCTTCCGTGATTTATTGGAAAAAATCGCCCATGAGAACGAACTCGACATGGGCGATATCGCGGCTGCTCTCGCTTGGCAAGCCCAACAAAAAACCCCTCTGTACCCCTCGATGAAAGCCATCGCTGCGCCGGCAGAAAAACATAAGGGGCGCTTAAAAAACACGGAAAAAAACAAACGTCCCCAACGCGATCACTCGACCAGCCACCAGGAGACACCGCGCCGCGACAAAGCGCCGCGCAAGCCGAACCCCAAAAGCAGCAGCAATGACAAACCGATATCCAGACTGCGCCAACATCCCGATGTTGAACTGGTGCGTTATCGCATTGAAGTCGGTAATAACCACGGAGCCTCGCCCGGTGATATCGTCGGCGCCATGGTTAACGAAGCCGGTATTGAGAGTGAATATATTGGCCATATCGATATGCAGGACGAACACAGTACGGTCGATCTACCTGAGGGAATGCCGAAAGAAATTTTCCAACATCTCAAGCGCGTTCGAGTGCGTCAGCAAGCGATGAAAATCGAACAGGTGAGTGGCCTGGGTGATAAAGGCCGCAATAAACTAGAGCTAAAACGCACCAATAAAAAACGCCCTAAAATTGAAGGCGCCGCTAAGAAACGTGGTGACAAAAAAGCGTCTCGCCAACCCCGAGCACCCAAACCGGAAGACTTTTCTTAAGAGGCCCGCAAACCGTTAACACTGCGCCTGATGAGCAATGAAGATTCAGGCATGATAATTAGCGCCCCTGACACGTCAAAAAAACTGGAGGAAAACCATGAGCACCTTTTTAACCAACTCAAATATTATCGCCCAGCGTTTTGGCCCTATTCTTGGACGCCTGTTACTGGCAGCCCTGTTTATTCCCGCTGGCGTGCACAAAATTATCGGCTTTTCGGGCACTGCGGCTTATATGGCCAGCAAGGGCTTACCCATGGTTGATGTGCTTTTGGTGCTAACTATTATTATCGAGCTCGGTGGTGGCCTGATGCTATTACTGGGCTGGCATGCGCGCCTCGCCGCCCTGACCATGGCTCTCTTTCTGATACCGGTCACCGTGATTTTTCACCCCTACTGGAATATCGAAGATGCTCAACAAATGATGATCCAGCAGAGCATGTTTATGAAAAATATCGCCATTATCGGTGGCCTGTTATGCATAACCGGCCTGGGTTCTGGCAAGTTCAGCCTAAAAGCTGCCAAATTCCCTTAACAGAACGCTCTCACAAAGAATCTCTTTAAAAAACGCTTTTTTAATACGCGTTTTCTTCACCCTGCTGCGAAGATAAGCCAGACGACTTGCGGGCTGGCCTATCTTCGCAGAATCAGCTCTTTCTCCCCCCTTTTTATTCCCCCGGCATACCCCCTGTTTACAGTGTTAATATGGTGAGTACTGCGCTTGACCCAGCGACCGTCTAGCATTAGCCGACGAAGAACTCTCCGTTAGAACCCAGGGAATTATCAATGAATAAACAGCTTTACACCTTAAAAACCACCTTGGTTGGCAGCTTTATCTGTCTGCTGTTACTCAGTGGCTGTGACAGCAAGACGCCTGAAAAAGAAACAAAACGATCTGGTCTCGAACGACAGGGCATGGATTCAAGCGTCCGGCCACAGGATGATTTCTTTGCCTACGCCAACGGTCAGTGGATGCGCGAAACGGAAATACC
Source organism: uncultured Gammaproteobacteria bacterium (assembly GCA_913058345.1). GTDB lineage: Bacteria > Pseudomonadota > Gammaproteobacteria > Pseudomonadales > Porticoccaceae > Reddybacter. Next base: position 8,532 of record CAJXQR010000003.1, on the reverse strand, counting down.
CGCTGACAAATCCTCCTGGGGTTCTTTTAATATTCTGCATGAAAAAAGCCTCGATCAATTACAGGTCATTATTGAGGAGGCGGCCAATAGCGCCACTGAAGACCCTGCTCAACAGCGTATTGGCAATTACTATAAAGCCTTCCTCGACACCGAGGCTATCACCGAGCTCGACCTGGCCCCATTGGCAACCGAGCTGGTGCTGATTGAAATCATGGAAACCCACGCCGATGTCGCCAGCTACTTTGGCCGCAGTAACGCCTTGGGTATCGATTCACCCTTAAATTTCTGGGTTGACCAGGACGCCAAAGACTCTACCCAATACATTGTTTACTTCACCCAATCGGGTCTCGGTTTGCCGGATCGAGATTACTATTTTGACGAAACAGAACGCGGGCAGGAAATCCTGAATAAATACCGCGCTTATATTGACCAGCTGATGACTCTCGCCAACACCAAGGTCAGCGAACAAAGCGTCGATAATATTATCGCTATCGAAACGGCACTGGCGGAACAACACTGGAACCGGGTCGATAATCGCGATAATGACCTGACTTACAACAAACTCAGTGATGCCGACTTACAGGCATTATTACCCGATTATCATCTTTCCGATTTCCTCGATGGGCTCGGCATTGGCAAACAAAACGAGGTCATTGTTCGCCAACCCACTTACGTTCAAGCGCTGAACAAGATATTCACTCACACCAGCGTCAAACAGTGGCAAGACTACTTGCGTTTTAAAGTGCTCAACGCCTACGCCGCCTATTTACCCGAGGCCTATGAGCAACTGAGTTTTGATTTTTATCAGCGGACCCTCAGCGGCCAACCCGAGCAGCAACCCCGATGGAAACGCGCCGTTAATAGCATTAATGCTAACATTGGCGAACTACTGGGCCAGCTCTATGTCGCCAAGCATTTCCCCCCCGAAGCCAAGACTCGCATGGTTGAATTGGTCGACCAACTGATTGCCGCCTACCGCCAGTCGATCAGCCAGTTAGAGTGGATGAGCCCCACCACCCGTGAAAAAGCCCTGGAAAAACTCGCAACGTTTACACCCAAAATTGGCTACCCCGATCAGTGGAAAGATTTTTCCAGTCTTGAAATAAAAGCCGACGAATTGCTCGGTAATATTCGTCGCGCGAACCAATTTAACCATCAATTGCAGATCGACAAACTCGGCAAGCCGGTCGACCGTAACGAATGGTTTATGCCTCCACAAAAGGTCAACGCCTACTATAACCCCGGGATGAACGAAATCGTTTTCCCCGCCGCCATTTTACAACCACCCTTTTTTGATCTTAAGGCAGACGACGCGGTTAATTACGGCGGTATCGGTGCAGTCATTGGCCACGAAATTGGCCACGGTTTTGACGACCAGGGCAGTAAGTACACGGGGTCAGGTAATCTGGAAAACTGGTGGACAGATGAAGACCGCCATAATTTTGAGCAACGCACCCACAACTTAATTACCCAATATTCCGCTTACGAGCCCCTCCCCGGCCTCCCCATTAATGGCGAATTAACACTCGGTGAGAACATTGGTGACCTGGGCGGCCTAAGCATCGCCTTTAAGGCTTATGAGCTGTCTCTAGAGGGAAAACCCGCGCCAGTGATAGATGAATTTACCGGGCAACAGCGTGTCTTTCTCGGTTGGGCGCAGGCCTGGCGTGTTAAACGCCGACCCGAGCTGACCGAACGACTCATCAAAACCGACCCCCATTCTCCACCAGAATTCCGAGTGAATGGCGTGGTACCGAATATTGATGCTTTCTATTCCGCCTTCGATGTCAACGAAGGAGATGGCATGTACCTGCCCCCTGAACAGCGAGTCAGGATCTGGTAGTAAAGATCTGGACTCTGCTTATGCCGAAGCTCAGTTAGGAAAGGTGGCAGGTCTTTTCCCAACACTGGCCCCATGAATACATCATTGTGCACACAATAAAAAAGCCCGCTGTGACAGCGGGCTTTTTTATTGGCCAAATTAAAGAAGAAATGAGCCTTTACGGTAAACCATCAAATTCAGCACCTTCTTTCTCCGTTGGCATCAAATCTTCACGGCTAATATCCATGGCCAACAATATATTTGCCGCAACATAAATGGAAGAATAAGTCCCCACGACAACACCGACAATCAAAGCAATTGAAAAATTATGAATCAACTCACCGCCAATAAAGAACAGGGCAAAGAGCACCAGAAGGGTCGTTAGAGAAGTAATAATGGTACGTCCCAGCGTTTGGGTTAATGACTCATTAATAACCCCCGTAGTATCAACGTCGCGCAGCAGGCGAAAATTTTCACGAATGCGGTCAGAGACCACAATAGTATCATTCAGTGAATAACCAATAACCGCCAAGACTGCCGCCAGCACGGTGAGGTCAAATTCAACATTAAACAGCGAAAAGAAACCCAGGGTAATGACCACATCATGAATCAGGGCACAAACCGCTGCGATGGAAAACTTGTACTGAAAGCGAATGGCCACATAGAGCATGACCACCGCCAGAGCGGCGAGCATGCCCAAACCACCCTCGTCACGTAACTCTTCGCCAATTTGCGGGCCGACGAATTCTATGCGGCGCAACTCCACCGCTGGATTCGCCACTTTTAGTACTGCCATCACCTGATCGGATAAGCCTGCCTCGGGCTGGCCCTGCAGCCGAATCAAGATTTCACTCTCGGTACCAAAGTGCACCACTACCGGGTTCTTAAAGCCGCCCTGCTCTAAGGATGTACGCAGCTCATTTAATTCAACCGCCTGCGGATAAGCGACTTCTATTTGCGTGCCCCCGGTAAAATCCAGCCCGAAGACTAAACCTTTGGTGGCCAGAGAACCTATCGCCACCAGCAAGAGCACTACCGAGCCTATCGCTGCCAACCGGCGGTATCCCATAAAATTGTAAATACGTTGTTCGCTCATAATTGCGTTCCAGTTGCCTTCACGAAGAGGCTAAATCCAAAGCTTCTCAACATTGCGGCCACCATAAACCAGGTTGGCCATTGCTCGCGTACCCATAATTGCGGTAAACATTGAGGTTAAAATACCCAGCGACAAGGTCACTGCAAAACCTTGAACCGGACCAGAGCCAACGGCATAGAGAATAACCGCAACAATTAAGGTGGTAATGTTGGCATCGATAATCGACACAAAGGCGCGATCGTAGCCGGAGTGAATGGCCCCTTGGGCCGTCGCACCATTTTTCAATTCTTCACGAATACGTGAGAAGATCAGCACGTTGGCATCGACCGCCATACCGACTGTCAGCACGATACCGGCAATACCTGGCAGCGTTAGAGTCGCTCCCAACAGGGACATGGCCGCGATCAACAGCACCAAGTTCAAGCCCAGGGCCAGGTTGGCAAAAACACCAAAGGCACGGTAATAAACCAGCATAAACAACGCGACTGCCGCCAAACCAAACTGCACAGATTTAACACCGACGGAAATATTTTCCGCACCCAATGAAGGCCCAATTGTGCGCTCTTCAACAAAATACATGGGTGCCGCCAGAGCGCCGGCGCGCAGTAAAAGTGCCAGTTCAGAAGCTTCAGCAGGACTATCGAGGCCCGTCACACGAAACTGAACACCCAGAGCACTTTGAATGGTTGCGAGGCTAATAATGCTTTTTTCAACATAGGGCACGGCAACGGATACCTCTTCGCCCGCCTCATTGCGCTGCGTTTCAAGCCGCGCTTTCGATTCAATAAACAACACCCCCAGCCCGCGTTTAACATTCTCACGCGTCGCGTAGTGCATAGCTCGGCCACCGCTGGCATCGAGAGTGATATCGACCTGAGGCCTGCCATTTTCATCGTAACCCGCATTGGCATTGGTGACACTGTCACCGCTGATAATCACCTTTTTTTCTAACCAGGCCATGCGGCCCTGGTCCGATTCACTGCGAAAAACGAATTCTTCGCGTCCGGCCACTTGTCCCGGCTTCGCTTCGAGACGAAACTCCAGGTTGGCTGTTTTACCGATAATACGTTTCGCTTCTGCGGTATCTTGTACTCCCGGCAATTCGACGACGATACGATCTCGCCCCTGGCGCTGCACAATGGGTTCCGACACACCGAGCTCATTCACGCGCTTTCGTAGCGTGGTGATATTTTGTGAAACGGCGTACTGTTCTTTTTCTTTTAAGGCCGCCGTCGACAACGTTGCGTTGATAACAAAGAGCTTGCCATCACGACTTTCAGTCGGCAGCAAATCCCGGAACTCTTTACGGATTAATGAGGTCGCCTCGTCTTGCCACTCTTCTTTAGTAAACGTCAAAATCAATACTTGATCTTCAAGGCTGGCTGATTTGTAGCGTACTCGCGCTTCTCGCAAGGCACTTTTCAATTCGTTCAAACGGGTATCGAGATGAGTAGTGATTACAGACGCTGTGTCGACCTGCAACAGAAAGTGCACACCACCGCTGAGATCCAGGCCCAGTTTCATCGGACTACCACCAAGGTCAGCCAACCACCCCGGCGTATTCGAGGCCAGATTCAAAGCCACCACATAGTCGAGACCGAGTGCTTTCTGTATGACACTTTTCGCAGGCAACTGCTGTTCGGCATCGCGCAGGCGAATGAGCACACTTTTGCCATTAAGCTGTTCGCCAAAATAGGCGATGTCTGCCTCGTCCAATGCAGCGGTGGCCTGCTGCATGAGGTTTTCGTCCATAACCATGGCACCACTCTGCCCGGACAGCTGAATAGCAGGGTCGGGAGCGTAGCGGTTGGGCAGTGCGTAAATAAAGCCTGCAATGACCACCAGTAAAATCAGTAAATACTTCCAGAGCGGGTAACGGTTCATTAATTGTCGCTTCTTTTATCCCGGTAAAGGTCGAGCATTATAGGGCAATTCGCTAGTGAGCCCACCATCTCAGAGCAAAATTAGCTCAAAGAAAAATTAGCCCGTGGATTTGTCGCCCACCGCTTGCTGGCGATAAAACGCATCGGCAAAATCATCGAGCCGATGGGCTTCAATGGCAGTGCGAATATCCGCCATCAAGGTCTGGTAATAGCGTAAATTGTGAATGGTATTGAGCTGAGAACCGAGAATTTCTTTGCATTTGTCGAGGTGATGTAAATAGGCTCGACTGAAATTTTCACAGGTATAGCAATCGCACTGGGCATCTAAGGGGCCCGTGTCGTGACGATGTTTGGCATTGCGAATTTTAATCACCCCGGTGCTGGTAAACAGGTGGCCATTGCGCGCATTGCGCGTCGGCATGACACAGTCGAACATATCGATGCCGCGACGCACGGCCTCGAGAATATCGCCGGGTTTGCCAACACCCATTAAATAGTGGGGTTTATCAACCGGCATTTCCGGTGACAGACAATCGAGTACCCGCAGCATGTCCTCTTTGGGCTCGCCCACCGACAGTCCGCCAATGGCGTAACCGTCGAAGCCAATGGCCTTTAAACCCTCGATGGATTCACGTCGCAGTGACGCGTGCATACCGCCTTGTACAATACCAAACAAGGCCGCTGGATTATCGCCGTGGCCCTCTTTACTGCGTTGCGCCCAACGCATGGACAGCTCCATTGAGGTGCGCGCCTCCGTTTCGGTCGCCGGATAAGGGGTGCATTCGTCGAACACCATCACCACATCGGCACCCAAATCGCGTTGCACCTGCATGGATTTTTCCGGGTCGAGGAACACCGCGCTACCGTCGATAGGCGAGCGAAAGGAAACCCCCGCTTCCGTAATTTTGCGCATCGCACCCAGGCTGAACACCTGAAAGCCACCGGAGTCAGTCAGAATTGGCCCCTGCCACTGCATAAAATCGTGCAGGTCACCGTGGGCTTTAATCACCTCGGTACCGGGGCGCAGCATTAAATGAAAGGTGTTGCCAAGAATGATGTCGGCACCGATCGCTTCGATATCTTTCGGCAGCATGCCTTTGACAGTGCCGTAAGTGCCGACCGGCATAAAGGCCGGTGTCTCGACCACACCACGGGGAAAGGTCAGCCGTCCGCGCCGGGCAACTCCGTGACGGGTTGTGTCGGTGGTATCGAGTTCAAACTTCATAAGGCATTCTTTGTTGGTGACAGAGGTTTGTCGGCAGTGGGATTGCGCGTAATCAGCATGGCATCACCGTAGCTGAAGAAACGATAGCGCTGTTCAACAGCCTCCTGATAGGCCTGCATAACACTGCTATAACCGGCAAAAGCCGAAACCAGCATTAATAGTGTCGACTCGGGCAAATGAAAGTTGGTCATTAATACATCGACCATTTTAAAGTCATAACCGGGGTAAATAAAAATATCTGTCTCCCCCTGTAAAGGCTGCATCGTGCCGCTCGCGCCGGCGGTTTCAAGACAGCGCACACTCGTGGTACCCACAGCAACCACCCGCTTACCTGCTGCGCGAGTCGCTTCGACCTGGGCACACAGTTCAGCATTGACCTCTAAGGTTTCGCAGTGCATTTTATGGTCGAGAATATTATCGGCACGCACCGGCTGAAAAGTGCCGGCACCGACGTGTAGCGTGCTAAAGCCCGCTTTGACCCCCTTCGCCTGTAAGCGAGCCAATAAGGCCGCGTCAAAATGCAGGCCCGCCGTCGGGGCAGCCACGGCACCCGGGCGCTGAGCGTAAACGGTTTGGTAGCGCTCTTTATCGCTCACCGTATCGGCTCTATCGATATAGGGCGGCAAGGGCATATGGCCAACCTGCTCCAGCACCTCGGCAACGGTCTCATCACCGTTAAACTCAAGAAGAAATAAAGCCCCCTCCCGCGCCACCATGCGCACCGTAAAACCACCATCGAGCACAATATCACTACCCGGCTTGGGGGATTTACTGGCGCGCACGTGGGCCAACACACGATGGTCGCTGAGCACACGCTCGACCAATACCTCTACAGCGCCACCACTCGCCTTACGACCAAACAGGCGCGCTGGAATCACGCGCGTATCGTTAAACACCAACAAATCCCCCGGTTCAAGAAAATCAAGAATATCGGGAAATTGACGATGCTGAAGCGCACCTGTAGGGCCATCAAGCACCAGCAAGCGGCTACCTGTACGTTCGGCGGCGGGCTGGCGTGCGATTAAATCATCGGGGAGTGAGTAGTGAAATTGCTGACGCTGCATAGGCTTTTAGGGGCATGCTCCTAGGGCGATATTAAAAACGCGCAAGCCTAACGGAAAACGCAGGCCTACGCCAACGCAATACGAGGCCTATATCAGCCCGTTAGCCACTTACTGTTCATCTATAGCCAACGCGATCAACGAGCATTAAGCAGCGAGTTTCGGTTGACCCCGGCCAAGTCACTGCTATAATCCCCGGCCTGCGTTTCTGAGCGCAGACCTTTTCGGTCACTCGAAAAGCTACCAAGCTTGTTAAGCTATCCCTCTGTGCCGGAGTGGTGGAATTGGTAGACACGACGGATTCAAAATCCGTTGCTAGCAATAGCGTGCCGGTTCAAGTCCGGCCTCCGGTACCATAAGAAAATCAACGCGTTAGACAACAAAGAACTAAAGCCCTGCCTTTCTACACTTCGTCATGTAGGCGCTATGTAGACATCCAACACCAACGAGCTAATTATTTAAAACTTGCAGCTTCGCGACCGTGCCGGTTCGATTGCGGCCCAGGGCACCAATAGAATCAATGAGTTACGCTGGTTTTTCTGTGGCGACAATTTCTTTCACTCACAATAATTTCATTTGTAGACGGTTTGCACTTCGATCCTTTGCTACCTGAGGCTAAATCCCAAAGAGGGGACGAGTCTTCCGTGCTTGTGGATTAAAGTCTATTTCGCACTAAGGTTTTTGAGTTTGCCTGAAAGCTTAGGGTTTCGTGCCATAGTGTCCATAGTGGTTCGATGTTAGTTTCAGGTTATTGCTTGAAGAGTGGGGGTTGACGCCACAGTCGCTTGTTAGGCTGGTTCAATTGGACATACCCAATCTATAATTTTTCGGCGAAACGATTCTAATTGGTTGTATGCATTAATGAGATTTCCCAAGTCACTCCAAAGATCTTTCGGAAGCAGCTCTTCTTCAATGTCTTCTCGCTTTCCTTTCCCGCCACGTAGTTTTGAATTTTGACGAAGTAGCCCAATCTCACCAGCAACATTTGTCCAATTGTAATATTTAGAATGAACAATTTCGTTTCTTCTAGTCCCCAATTTTTGAAGTTGAGTTATCAGTTTATGGAAATTGGTATTTTCATCTTCCAATATTCCAGTTCTCACAGATGTAAACCTTTGAAAAAGAACGTCAGCAGTTCTAAGTCTTGTAGAGTTATCAAGCTCGTTCATTAATATAAAAGTCATTTCATTATCTTTTGCTTGAACTAGCAAAGAGATTATTTCACTCACACAATCTTCTAAATCTTGAAATTTAACAACAAAATTTCCGAGAAGGTGGTATGGATCTGAATCATTCATTTTTAAGCCTAACACTTGCAACATGCGCGCCCGCGTAAAGGAGCCGAAGGCGCAATGTAGTGGATGTCGCCGTGCCTGCACTTATTATGAGAGCCGAATTCATAAACTAACCGCGACACATTCAAAATATAAGAAGGTGAGCTGTAA
>CAJXQR010000002.1:0-562500 GCA_913058345.1 uncultured Gammaproteobacteria bacterium | reverse complement strand
AGCGATAAACGTCAAGATCTGCCACATTCACCCAAAACTGATAAAAAACATAGGGTGACGTTTTTCTCGGATCGAGCCAAATAGTTCCCGATTCAGTTTTGCCAAACTTCGTGCCGTCTGACTTCGTTACTAATGGCAGTGTCAAGCCGAAGGCCTGTGCGCGGTGCATACGCCGCACTAAATCAATACCGCCCGTTATATTACCCCACTGGTCAGATCCGCCAATCTGCAGGGTGCAACCATAACGCTTGTACAGCTCCGCGAAGTCATAGGACTGCAACAGCATGTAGGTAAATTCAGTATACGAGATACCTTCCCCTTCACGCTCAATGCGTGTTTTCACCGACTCTTTATGAATCATCGCGTTGACAGCAAAATGCTTACCCACATCTCGAAGGAAGTCCAACACCGGCATATCACTCATCCAATCGAGATTATTTGCCACCTCAGCGGAACACGACCCATTATCAAAATCGACAAAACGCGAGACCTGCTGATGCAGGCGCTCCGACCAATTAGCCACAATATCAGGGGTATTGAGCTGCCGCTCCTGGGCCTTAAAACTCGGGTCACCAATCAAACCTGTCGCCCCGCCTACCAGTGCAATTGGCTTATGGCCAGCCAATTGAAAGCGCCGCAACGCAAGAAGCGGAACCAAACTGCCTATATGAAGACTGTCAGCAGTGGGATCAAAACCGCAATAAAGTACGCGCTGCTCGGCAAGATGCTTAGCGAAAGCCTCCTCACCCGTGGTCTGAGCAACCAGCCCGCGACCCTGTAAATCGGCAATTACACCTCGATCCACCTTCGCCATGACTTTACAAGCCTCATATACTAAAAAGGAGCCGAACGATACAGGATAGCCCGATAAAAACAAATGCCATCTATACCACAAATTTATCAGTCAGAACTTTAAGTTAATGCTCTACTTTGTTATAAATCACAACCTTAGCTTCGATAGTTCCAGCGGAATACACAACTCATGCAAGCCAGCCGAAAACCAAATCCAACAGTTGCATCAAAACTGCCCAAAAAACATATCGCTGCGGCAACTGCAGTAGCTTTTTGTCTGGTTGGCGCCATGTCACTTTTGCCTTCGAAAAATGTTCAGGCAAAACGCAATGTGATTGCCGTTGATCTGCCCCTAGATCGCCAGCCACCACGCCAGGCAGTCAATCTAACACCTGAAGTCGCGACCACCCAGGATGACACCGAGTCAGCAGCCCAGCCCTTGAACTGGCAGGAGACGACGATTAATTCTGGCGACAATTTAACCACCATTTTCAAGCGCCTTGGTCTCAACGCCAGCGATGTATACACCGTAGCCAATGCCCGCAATGAACATAAGCCGCTGCAACGCCTTCGCCCTGGTGAACTGATCGCCATCTGTGTAAACGACGAGGGCAAATTGGCTCAAGTCAAATATACGCGTTCAAGCCTCGAACACTATTTATACGAACGCAACGAAAATGGCTTTGAAGGCAGAAAGGTCGTCCTTCAACCCGACCTTATACCGACCCATAAAACAGTGGTCATCAAAAGCTCCCTGTCGCTGGACGCAAATAAAGCTGGCTTAAGCCAGAGCAAAACCATGGAACTCGCCAGTATCTTTGGCTGGGATATTGATTTCGCGCTCGATATTCGCAAAGGCGATAGATTTAGCGTCCTCTATGATGAAAAATTCCTTAACGGCGAAAAAGTTGGCAGCGGAGACATCCTCGCAGCAACATTCGTCAACCAAGGCACAACCTTTAGCGCTGTTCGCTTCATCGAACAAGATGGCTCAATCAATTATTACACCCCGGATGGCAAACCCATGCGTAAGGCTTTCCTGCGCGCACCATTGGACTTCACTCGTATTAGCTCTAATTTCAATTTGCGTCGCAAACACCCTTTGTACAAACGCATCAAAGCTCACCGTGGTGTCGACTATGCCGCTCCACGAGGTACACCTATCTACGCCGCTGGCGATGGCAGAGTCATCGCTAGCTCTTATAGCAAGGCAAATGGGAATTATGTATTTATTCAACACGGCGGGAAGTACACCACCAAATACCTGCACCTCACAAAGCGTTTTGTCCAGAAAGGCAGCCATGTTAGCCAAGGCAAAACTATTGGCACGGTTGGCTCGACGGGTTATGCCACCGGGCCTCACCTCCATTACGAATTTCTTGTTAATGGCGTCCATCGAAACCCTCGAACGGTTAAGTTACCCGACGCCAGAACTATTGCCAAAAATCAGCGTCATGAATTCGTCGCCCAAACCACACCTCTACTTAACCAGCTCAGCCAACACAGCGGCATACTGATTGCGCAGGCCAAGCTTCAAGATTAACCTTTCTTCGAATGGACAATAACCCGCGAGAACTTTATATAGGCCTAATGTCCGGCACCAGCATGGACGGTATCGATAGCGCTATTGTTGAGCTCGAACAGAATCATATAAAGCTAATTGCCACTTATTGCCACCCCATTCCCAAACACCTCCAGCAAGCTATCAAGTCCTTGTTCTTACCCGGCGACGATAACATCGACGCCCTAGGAAGTGCAGATAAGCAACTTGGTGAATCGTTTGCTCAATCGGTAGTTACCCTTTTGGAAAAGGCGGGACTAAAAGCCAGCGACATCACAGCAATCGGTAGCCACGGCCAAACTGTACGGCACCGCCCACCAAACACCGACACCCCCCACCCTTTTACATTGCAGATTGGCGACCCCAACATTATCTCTGCCCGCACAGGTATTACTACCGTTGCAGACTTTAGACGAAAAGACATGGCTGTTGGCGGTCAAGGAGCCCCTCTAGCACCCGCTTTTCACCAGGCTGCTTTCCACAGCAACAAACAAAATAGAGTCATCGTAAATATTGGCGGTATCAGCAACCTCACCTTTCTCCCGTCAGACGGTGAAGTGATTGGCTTCGACACCGGGCCTGGCAACCGCTTACTCGATGACTGGATTAAACAGCAACAGAATAAAGCCTTCGATGACGGCGGCCAATGGGCCAGCCAATACGACAGCGACGAGCAACTACTAAAACAACTGAAGACTCACCCTTTTTTACAGCGCTCGATACCAAAAAGCACAGGGCGAGAAGAATTCAACAAGAACTGGCTGGACCAGCAGCTTAAGAGAGTTGGCAGCCTCTCTCCTGGCTGTGTGCAAGCAACGCTACTCGCTTTCACCGCCGAAACTATCGCCGATGCGATAAATACACTACCTGTGGGCATTGACGAAGTTTTTATCTGCGGTGGGGGAGCCTTAAACACAACATTGATGGCTAGCCTCGGCCATTTACTTCAATCAGTAAACATCTATAGCACAGCAGCATTAGGCCTTGCTCCCGAATGGGTTGAAGCTGCGGCCTTTGCCTGGCTCGCAAAACAAACACTGGCAGGACTAGCAGGTAATCTGCCCCCTGTCACTGGAGCAGAAAAATTGACTATTCTGGGGGGAATTTACCCTGGTTTTCTAAGTTAATGTCCGAAACACACCCAATCCTTTCGTTCGACCCAAACACCGCCGCACCTACGGAGAGATCAGGGCTCACCGTATTGACTAGATAAAACTGAAAACAGGTTCGGCCAGAAGGGCTAAACTCCTCGTGAAATCAACAAGCCAGACAGCTCGACGGCAAAAAAGAAAGGCAATAGCTCACCCAGACGGAGATAACGTCAATCAACCTCAACCCTATCGTCTAACATTGCTTAAATCGAAAATGAAGCACCACAACCACAAGTGGTCGCAGCATTGGGATTATTAACCACAAACCGCGAACCTTCCAACCCTTCTGTATAATCGAGCTCGGCGCCGGCAAGATACTGAAAACTCAAAGAATCAACGAGCACTGTCACGCCCTCTCGCTCGACTCGAGTGTCATCCTCCGCAACAGCCTCGTCAAAGGTAAAACCGTACTGGAACCCTGAACAACCGCCACCAGTGACATACACACGCAACTTGAGATCTGGGTTGTCTTCCTCTTCAACCAAGGTCTTCACTTTATTCACCGCGTTGTTGGTCACATTCAGCGCGCTGGGAATAAATGTCTCTGCAACTGTCATTAATACTCCGCAACCTTTTCTATGTTCTACGAACCATACTCTTTAGTATGGGGGCAAATCAGCAAATAGCAATAGTTACGGTTGCCGTATCACCGAATCACTCACTGCTTCTAAATGACCTTCCGCCTCGAGCTTTTCCGCTTTAGAGGTCACAGCAGGCGTACCTGCATCTTCCTGCACAAAGCCGCCGTTAACTTGAGCACCTTTCTCAATTTCAAGCAGGGCGTAATGAATATCCCCTTTAACGGCAGCCTGAGATGCAAGTTCAACTTGCTTTGCCGCATAAATGTCACCATCAACACTCCCGCTGACAATCACTACAGGAGCCTTCACTTGCCCAATGACTGCACCTGTGCCACGTATCCTCACACTGGCGTCAGTATCCTCACTGTCCGCTTCAATATTGCCCTTTACCTGACCTTCTATCTCCAGGCTGCCACTAAAATGAACCTCACCAATAATGCATGTCCCTTTGGCGATCAAAGTTGGCGTAGCCGTCCCTTTTCTGCTTTTCTTATCCCTGCGCATTACTCACCTCTACTGTGTCTGTTTGCCCTCTGGCAAGATCCCACGACAAGAGCAATTCATTACTGTGCGCTTTTTTTGCCGAGGGCCAAATTGTTGCGCGGATTGACTCCGGCTCAAATCCTTCGGGCAAATAAATCAACCCTTCAATAATCTGGAAGTATTTAAAACGAATGTTGATCGGTACTGACTCCACATCTGGATCTAATTCGGCCAGCGAATACTGTGCAGCATTACCCCCGGCTACGCCTTCCCAGATAACAGAAAAACTTACTTTCGTCGTTTTCGACAAACTTTCCGTTTTTCGCAACGCGAAACGGTAACGGTAAACACCGGTCGCTTCTGTCGACCGGATCAGAAAATTGGAAATTTGCAGCCCTTTTTCCAACTGATCACTTTTCATCAAGTTGCGATAAAGGTCCAGCTCTTCCTGATGTGTCGACAATTTACGGTCCAGCGCAACCACCGTTCTACGCAGTTTCTCGAGAGCCTGGCGATCAACGTCTGCGCCCAACTGCAAGGCTAGTTGCTGGCGCTCCTGCTCTGCTATTTGCTCTGACTGCTGTTCAAATTCGATCAACAGCTTGCGGTGTGCGGTTAAAGTTTCATCAAAGTATTCACTACCCAGTAGAAACCCACCACCGGCACCGAGGAGTAAAGCTAGCCCGAGCAAAAACAATAAGCCAATACGGTGACTCTTTAGTAGACCGAAAAAATCACCCACCACCTTTACTCCGCATGCCCAACATTTATCAACAAAACCACCGTCAGATTATCGTTTACTCATTTAAGGCAGCAGAGGCGGGGCCTCAAGGCCACAGGTCTCCGCCAAGCCAAACATAATATTCATATTCTGCACGGCCTGCCCAGAAGCCCCTTTAACCAAGTTGTCAATCGTTGACATCACCACGACTTTATCGCCATCTTGTGGTCTAACCACACTGATGCGACACACATTTGAGCCTCGTACACTGCGCGTTTGAGGGTGTGCGCCTGGAGGCATGACATCGACAAAAGGCTCCGCGGCATAGCGCTCTTCAAACAAGGCCTGCAGATCGACACTCGCGTCTAACAAAGTAGCGTAGAGCGTCGAATGAATGCCTCGTACTATCGGCAGCAAATGCGGCACGAAAGTCAAACCTACCGGCTTACCCGCAAAAGACTCCAAGCCTTGAGCGATCTCTGGCAAGTGACGATGCCCTCCCGACGCATAAGCCTTAAAACTGTCACTGACCTCGCTGTGTAAGTTATCGATTTTCGCCTGACGACCGGCACCACTGGCGCCCGATGCAGAATTAGCGATTAAATCACCTGGCAAAACCAAACCACGTTCAAGCAAGGGTAGAAAGCCCAATTGCACACTGGTTGGATAGCAACCCGGGCAGGCGATCAAACGGGCAGTACGTATGGCTTCACGATTAATCTCGGGCAAGCCGTAAACCGCTTCGACTATTAACTCAGGACAGCCATGTCTCTGGTTGTACCATTTTTCCCAAAGCTGCTGATCCTTGATACGAAAGTCAGCTGACAAATCGATAACCCGCGCTTCACGTTTCAGTATCTCGGGCACCATCGCCTGAGCTACGCCATGGGGGGTGGCAAAAAATACCACATCGGCCTCAGCTAATTGATCCGGATCAGGCTCGCTAAAACGCAGATCATAATGACCACGTAGACTGGGGAAGAGATCGGCAACAGACAGGCCGCTTTCACTACGCGAAGTGATGGCCGCGACCTCTACTTCGGGATGTGCAGACAGCAAACGCAACAATTCTACACCGGTATAACCCGTTCCACCTACAATACTTGCCTTTATCACGCCCGCATACCTCCTCGTTAAATCCTGGGAACCCGCTATCATACCGCAACCTGAGGCCGTGCTATCCTCGCTTATCTCGCAGTCAACCTAATCACTATGCTCAAAGCCAACAAAACCCCACCAAGCAGACCCCAGTGGCGCCTCACTACCTTTTTTACCCACTTTCGCGACCGCCTGGCTCATGCTGACGCCCTACCACAACTGGCTTTGCTCGGTATTATTAGCGGCTTGGTTACCGGCCTTACAGCCGTTGCTTTTCGACTTGCCATTGAGTGGCCCCTTGAACTTTTCTTGCCCGCTCAACAAAGTGAAAGTTTCGAGTCACTACCTCTTGAAGCACGCCTGTTACTCCCTTTAGCGGGAGCTATACTGCTCATTCTATTGCTGCGCAGTCGTTCCAGCACCGAACGGCAGTGTGGCGTAGGCCATGTCATTGAACGCTATCAGCAGCACCAAGCCCATTTGCCCACAGGCAACGCTGTGGTTCAGTTTATCGCGGGTACACTCGCCGCTGTGTCTGGCCACTCCGTCGGTCGCGAGGGCCCTGCCGTGCATCTCGGCGCGACATGCTCCAGCTTACTCGGGCAAAAACTTGGCTTACCCAACAATAGCTTGAGAATCATGGTGGGCTGTGGTGTCGCTGCTGCTATCGCGGCCTCTTTCAACACCCCCCTGGCAGGCGTCATTTTCGCCATGGAAGTGGTTTTAATGGAATACACCGTGACGGGGTTTATTCCTATAATTCTTGCTTCTGTTTCTAGCGCACTCATCAGTCAAGTGTGCTTTGGCGATGCTCCTGCCTTTTCTATTCCTGCGTTGAGCATGGGTAGCCTGTTCGAATTACCCTTTTTGGTTTTTTGCGGCATTATTGTCGGCCTTGCATGTAGCGTCGTCCTAAAACTGCATCAATACATTCAGGATTTAAAAACCCTCTCGCTAACTACCCGCTTATTGTCGGCAGGCATTCTCACTAGCCTCGCAGCCGCCTTCGTGCCTCAGATTATGGGCGTCGGCTACGATACCGTTGAAGCGGCTATGCTCGGTGATCTCAGTCTTACCCTGTTGCTCACTATTGCCGCGACTAAGCTGATTCTGTCCACAGTCACTATTGCCCTTGGCGTACCCGGTGGCAGCATTGGCCCGACACTGGTGATTGGCGCCTGCCTGGGTGGTGCGATTGGTGTTGTTGGCACCAGCCTCAGCCCCGAAAATTCCGCCAGTAGTGGGTTTTACGCCACTGTCGGCATAGGCGCAATGATGGCCGGTGTGCTCAACGCCCCCCTCGCTGCGTTGATGGCATTGTTAGAATTAACCGATAATTCAGCCATTTTGCTACCGGCGATGCTGGTTATCGTTATTGCCACCATTACCGCTCGCTTAACCAGCCATTTACCGGGCCTCTTTCTCATTGGCAGAAACCCCGAGCACTACACCTCACCCGTTTTCCAAAGCTTGAGCCGAGCAGGGGTGACCAGCCTAATGACCCGCAACTTTATCACCCACAGCGCCCTCCTTCCTTTTGAACAAGCCGAAGTGCTGCTTAATCAACACCCTGAATGGATCGTTATTGAAAAGGGGGATGATGAGCCCTTCATCCTTCGCCCTAGCGATCTGGCTCACCACCTAGAGACTATACGCGCGGACGAGAGTGAACCGGATGCCATTGATCTCCTGGAAATACCCGGCGAACGCTGGCCACTTCACCCCATTCACCAGCGCGCCACCTTGCAGGAAGCACTCATGCTGATCCGTGAAAAAAATGGCTTTGCCGTGCAGGTCACCGAGCCCCACACAGCAACAAGTTCATCGGTTGCTGGTATCATCACCCGAGACCAAATCGACAATTATTATCAGTAAACCCCTTTAACCGGTAAACTGCTGGCCTTTTTTCCAGCATGACAACAGAGAACCCCACACCATGTCTCGCGAATGGGTAGAAGCACTGCATATTATTAGCCTTGTTTGTTGGTTTGCCGCGCTGTTTTATTTACCTCGCTTATTCGTCTACCATGCCATGGCTGATGACGCAATCAGCGACGAACGTTTTAAAATCATGGAGCGCAAGTTATACCGAGGCATTGCCACCCCTGCCATGATCGCCACTCTTGTATTTGGTATTTGGCTAGCCAGTTTCGCCACGGGGCATTACCTCACCCAGGGCTGGTTTAAAACAAAGCTCCTGCTGGTAGCTTTACTCATCGCCTATCATTTTACCTGCCGACACCTTATGCGCCAGTTTCAAGCCGGTCTCAACAGCCACAGCGATCTTTTTTATCGCTGGTTTAATGAAGCCCCCGTGTTACTACTGATTGGTATTGTGATTCTGGTCGTTGTAAAGCCCTATTGATCGCTCCTTCAAAAATGAATTCCAAGCCCATCCTAAAGGACACGACATGGACATCTGCTCAAGAACCAAGACAGTTATAACTTAAGGTGATCGATACACTCTGGTTAGCCATAGCCGCCATACTTGTATTCATCATGCAGGCGGGCTTTCTGTGTCTCGAAAGCGGCCTGGTAAGAAGCAAAAACAGCATCAATGTCGCCGCCAAAAATATCAGCGACTTTATCGTTTCCGGCACACTGTTCTGGGCTGTAGGCTTTGCGCTAATGTTCGGCGATAGTATTGGCGGTTGGTTCGGTAGCAGTGGTTTTTTTATAGGCGATGGGGCAAATTCTCGCCTTATTAGCCTTTTCCTATTTCAAATGATGTTTTGCTCTACAGCGGCAACTCTCGTCTCCGGGGCCGTTGCCGAGCGCATGAACTACCTGGGCTATCTGGTTTGCACCACCACTATAGCCCTGCTTATCTACCCTCTGGTCGGCCACTGGGCTTGGGCCGGCGCCATCACCGGCACGCCAACGGGCTGGTTTGAGCTACGTGGTTTTGTTGATTTTGCCGGTTCAACGGTTGTGCACTCCGTCGGTGGCTGGGTAGCGCTAGCCGCACTCGTAGTAATCGGGCCTCGCGTTGGCCGCTACGCGCAGGGCACCGAGCGCATCCCCGGCAGTAATTTACCCATGGCTGTGCTCGGCGCTATGTTGATCTGGTTTGGATGGTTCGGCTTCAACGGTGGCAGCACACTGGCATGGAATGATGCTGTGCCCGCTATTTTACTCAACACGTGCATTGCCTCTTTTCTAGGTGGTATAAGCGCCACGGCACTGAAGTACAAAACAGAGGGTTATATTGATGTTTCAAGCATCATTAATGGCACGCTTGCAGGACTGGTTGCCATTACGGCCAGCTGCCATGCCGTCAATGTCAAAGATGCTGCTTTTATAGGCTTTATCGGTGGCATTATTGCTTTATTCGGCGAGCGCTGGCTGGAACGTTTAAAAATCGATGACGCAATTGGGGTCGTGCCGGTCCATCTGTTTGCCGGTATTTGGGGCACGCTGGCAGTGGCCGTTTTTGGTAAGCCTGAGATACTAGGAAACGGCTTATCTGCTTTCCAGCAAGTACAATCACAACTATTTGGCATCGTTATCACCGGAATCTATAGTTTCTTTACAGCCTTTACACTGTTCACCCTTATTAACCGTTACTACCCACTGCGAGTCAGTGAAGAGGCAGAGCGTAACGGTCTCAACATTGCTGAACACCGGGTGAGCACCGAGGTTTTCGACCTACTTTCATCGATGAACCAGCAACAAAAATTTGCCGATTTCTCCAGCCCCGTACCGGTTGAGCCTTTCACCGAAGTCGGCCAAATTGCCCAACAATACAACCGCGTTATCGAACGTGTTAACAAAGAGATACAGCAGCGGGATGAATCCTTTGTCGCCTTCAAGAATAGCGAGTATTACCAGGGGGCTATTCTCGATGCAGCCATGGACAGTATTATCACTATCAACGACAGAGGGGAGATACTTGCCTTTAATCCCTCCGCTGAAAAGTGTTTTGGTATTGGTGCAAAACAAGTACTCAGTGTTAACTTTTTTGAATTGTTTATGTCTGATGGCGAAAGGAAAACGGCCCTGCAAAGCCTGGCTCACGGTTTTAGCGCCAGTGAAGGCCTGATACTCAAGCGGCGTAACATTACTCGATTACAACGCCTCGACAAAGAGCTATTTCCCGCCGAAGTAGTGATCACTAAGACCACTGACAAGATTAGCCGTCATTCTGAATACGCCCTGCATATACGCGACATTACCCAGCAAATAAAACTTCAAAATCGACTTAAATCTCTCGCCTATAGCGATCCACTAACTGGCCTCTACAATCGCACTTACTTCATGAACAATCTGGAAAAGCGCATTCGTTTTCACCAGCAAACAGCCGGTAGCGTGGTTTTATTGTTTCTTGATCTTGATCAGTTCAAAAAGATCAACGACACCATGGGCCATAAGACCGGTGATGCACTGCTGTGTGAAATTGCCAGACGGCTGAACACGGTAACCCGGGATGTCGACCTCGTTGCACGCTGGGGTGGCGACGAATTTGTCGTTGTCATGTCTGGCGCCATCAGTAGCAAGTCCGGGGTCGCCAAAGCTGAGGATATTTTGCAGATCATGCGACAGCCTGTCGACCTGGCTGAGCAACAGTTAACTGTGCTGAGCAGCATTGGTATCGCCCTGTCAGAAAATGGCCGAATCGATGCCGAGCATTTATTGCAGCATGCCGATCTCGCCATGTACAAGGCCAAGCAGAGCGGCCGTAACACCTTCCGCCTGTTCACCGACGACATGGAACAAACCGTGCGCCAACGTTTCAAACTGGAAGTCGCACTGCCCGATGCTATTGTCAAAAACCAGTTTTTCCTGCACTACCAGCCCAAGGCAGACTGCTACTCCAACGAAATCATCGGCTTTGAAGCTCTACTGCGTTGGCAGCACCCCGAATACGGACTTATCCCCCCAGGGGATTTTATCCCCATTATTGATGAGGGTAATTTGGTCATCGAAATTGGCGAATGGGTACTTAACGAAGTGTGCCGCCAACTGGCTCAGTGGCGACAGCAGGGCTTACCGACGTTACCCATCGCGGTAAATATTTCCGGCCATCACCTGCACTCGCCCTCACTGCTACCTTGTGTTAAACAAATACTCAACGCTCACGCCATTGACAGTGAACTGATCGAAATTGAAATTACCGAAGGCGTATTAACCAGTCACACTGAGCACAGTATTGCCGTGATGAGCGCCTTGAAAAGCCTGGGCATTAAGCTCTCAGTCGATGACTTCGGTACGGGGTATTCGTCGCTCAGCTATTTAAAAAACTTTCCCATCGACATTCTTAAAATTGACCAAACCTTTGTTCGCGATGCTGCATCCAACATCGAAGATGGCGCAATCTGCAAAGCGATCATTAGTCTCGCCAAAAGCCTCGACTTGCAAATTATTGCCGAAGGCGTCGAAACTCCAGCGCAGCTCGCCTTCCTTCGCCAGGAGAAATGTCATAGCTACCAAGGCTATTTGTTTAGCCGCCCCCTACCGGCGGAAGCAGTCCCCCGACTGTTAAGTCAACTCGATGGCAAGGCGGGTAATATGGCGAACCCCGCCTAAAAGAGACATTGATACCGCCATTGAAGACTAAAGCCAGCCAACGCACTCAGGCCATTGTTAACGAGCCCATCGGCCGCACCCTTTTCCGTCTTACGGTACCAATGATTGGTGGCATTATTGCACTCATGGCAGTAGGTATTATCGACGCCTACTTTGTCGGTCAGCTGGGCACAGCGCCCCTGGCGGCACTGGGCTTTGTATTGCCAGTGACTCATGGGGTTAACAGTATTGGTCTCGGGCTGGGTATGGCGACATCGGTGCTCGTATCCCGCTATCTGGGCGAAGATCGCTTTGATCGTGCCGCTCGGCAAATCACCGACGGCCGCCTACTGATCACTCTGATTGGCGCCGCCTTACTACTTTTTCTTTATGTCGGCGTGGCCGACCTGCTCCGTTTATTGGGTGCCAGTGGGGAGGTGCTCGATGAAGCCCTGCGCTTTATGGCCCTCTGGATACCCGTAATCCCTTTGTTACTGCTAACACTGACTGGCAATACTATTCTTCGTGCCATCGGCTGCCCTGGTAAATCGGCTTTTTTACTGGCCCTCCTGGCTACGCTCAATGCCGGCCTCGACCCTCTACTAATTTTTGGCTTTGGGCCATTACCAGGCCTGGGCATTGGCGGCGCTGCGCTGGCAACTTCCATCGCCTGGATCATCACCTTTCTGATATCCCAGTATATTCTGGGTGTTCAGGAGCAGTTGATCCTTACCCGTAAAAATACGCTACAGGCGCTATACGCCAACTGGGCGAGATTACTCGGCATCGGTATCCCCGCTATCTTCGCCAACTTAATGACCCCTCTAGCCGCCGCCATACTCACCGCCATGGTCGCGCGCTTTGGCACCACCGCCGTCGCAGGGTTTGGGGTCAGTACTCGCATCGAGTCCCTCTGCCTGCTCGTCGCCTTTGCCCTGTCCTCGACCCTGCCAATGTTTATTGGTCAGAACATCGGTGCCGGTAAACCCGAGCGGGCACGCGTGGCACTGTACGGCTCGATTCGTTTCAGTATTATTTTTCAACTCGTTGTGTGGTTGATCGTTGCCACCTACAGCCGATCAATCGGCTCTGCTTTTAGCGGCAACGCCGAGGTGGTCAACATCATCAGTCACTACCTGTGGATAATACCCGCCACCTACGGTGCTCATGCGGTCACTATATTGGTGATGGTTTCGCTCAACGTGCTTAAACAACCCAAAGCTGCATTGCTGACCGCGCTCATCCGTCTACTACTGCTCAATATTCCTATCGCTTACATCGGTGGCGAGCTTTATGGTATTAATGGTTTATTCTACGGCTTTGCTCTGGGTAATGTGCTCTCGGCCATTGTTGCCTGGCGTATTATCAACCGGGCATGGACCCAACAAGTTGAGGAAAAAAAAGAGTCTAAGCCACTCGCATAAACACCAGGTCCGCTTTTATCAATGGACACAACACCTCATAATGTAGCGTTATCAACAAAAATAGTGAGTGGGCATCGCACACTCACTTCTCTGCCTTTACAGTCACCAACAAACGGCCATTTATGAATCGATCAGAACAGTTATTTATCGACGCCCAACGCCACATACCGGGTGGCGTTAACTCACCCGTGCGCGCCTTTAAAGCCGTTGGTGGCAGCCCGGTTTTTTTCGATCACGCCAAGGGTGGCTATCTCTTCGATGCCGATAACAAACGCTATATCGATTATGTGCAATCCTGGGGACCGATGATCCTTGGCCACGGCCACCCGGTCGTTTTGGAGAGTATTCGACAACAACTCGACAGGGGGCTAAGTTTTGGCGCCCCCACCGAACTGGAAACTCAGCTCGCCGACAAACTCTGCGACCACATACCCGGCCTCGACATGGTGCGCATGGTTAACTCCGGCACCGAGGCGACGATGAGCGCCATCCGCCTGGCGCGGGGTTTCACCGGGCGCGACAAAATTATTAAGTTCGAGGGTTGCTACCACGGCCACTCCGACTCTCTGCTGGTCAAAGCCGGTTCCGGTGCGCTGACGCTCGGCGTGCCCAGCTCACCCGGTGTGCCTGCAGCACTGGCCGACCACACCATTACCCTGCCCTATAACGATAGCGCAGCGGTAAAGGCTGCCTTTGCCGAAATTGGTGCCCAGGTGGCAGCCCTTATCGTCGAGCCGGTCGCGGGCAATATGAGTTGCATCCCGCCCCTGCCCGGCTTTCTGGACACCCTGCGCAGCGAGTGCACGCGCCACGGTAGTGTGCTGATTATTGACGAAGTGATGACTGGCTTTCGCGTTGGCCCCAAAGGGGCTATTGGCCACTATGATATTGACGCTGACCTAATAGCACTGGGCAAAGTCATCGGTGGCGGCATGCCGGTCGGTGCCTTTGGCGGCAAGCGCGAAATTATGACGCAAGTCGCCCCCCTCGGACCGGTGTATCAGGCAGGCACCCTGTCGGGTAATCCAGTGGCTATGGCTGCAGGTATCGCCACCCTCGAGCTACTCAATGAAGAGGACTTTTACCCGCCTCTCTTCGCTAAAACCGAGCAACTAGTGACAGGTCTGAGAGCCGAGGCGGCAGCCGCGGGAATTCCCTTCACCAGCAACCACATCGGCACCATGTTTGGTGTGTTTTTTACCGACGAACGCAGCGTCAGTAACTACCAACAAGTGATGGCTTGCGATACTGCGCGCTTTAATCGTTTTTTCCATGGGATGTTGAAGGAAGGCGTTTATTTAGCACCGGCGGCCTACGAGGCGGGCTTTATATCCGCCGCACTCACCGACAAAGATATTGAACAAACACGGCAGGCTGCTCGGAAGGTCATGCAATCACTCGCGCAATAGCGGTCATTCAATCAGAGAAGCAACAACTCAGGAACTGACTCTGACTTGGCACTGACACCCGGCGCTGACATTGCCGCTAACAAGAGCGCCGTCTCTTTGACACTCAACATTGTGACGGCGACCTCACAGTGGAGGCGAAGCCACACTGCAATGGGCGTCCCGCAGACATCGGCCTCATGCTACAGCGACTGATTACGCCTACCGGGCCGTCTTGCGGCGCGCCACAACATATATTATCAGTGGTGACCAAACCAAGATGGCAAGAAATGCGGCTTTGAGACTATATCGCGCAAAGAGCAGCCCATAAACTGACCATAGAGGCCAGTTAAGCCACGCTGATACAAAACCTGCTGCCCAGAAGCCATCGCATTCGAAGCCGACCAGCATTGCATTGGCGAGATAGCAGCCCGCATGCTCTGCAGTCACTGCACCGCGATCACTGAGTGCTGCGATAATGACGCCTGCGACTACAGTCAGACCCATCAAAAACAGCGCCGCACCTGATAATTTTTTAACAAAGGGCCAGCTCATAATTTTATAGCGCCTGCTTAGCAGATGAGACAGTTGAGCCCCACTACACCTGACGACCAAAGCCAAGAAATACCACGATAAAAAACAGACTGCCACTGACTACGATAGAGGGACCCACTGGGGTATTCACCCACCAGGACGCCGCCAGCCCGGTGCAAACAGCCAGGATCGCCACAACACTGGCTAAAGCGGCCATTTGCTCGGGGGTTTTGGCGAAGTGGCGCGCCGTGGCGGCAGGAATAATCAGTAAAGCGGTAATCAATAACACACCCACCACTTTCATCGATATCGCCACCACCAGCGCCAACAATAACTTCAACATTATTTTAAACCGGTCGACTGCCACGCCTTCCACCCGAGCCAGATCTTCATGCACCGTAATAGCTAATAAGCCTGGCCACAGCCGCCAGAGAGCGATGAGCACACCGAAAGCCATTAGCCATACCACCGCAACCTCCGCTACTGTCACAGTCAGAATATCACCGAACAGGAGTGCCTCCATATCCGTGCGGGCTCCGGGTATCAAGGTCAGTGCAATCAGGCCAAGAGCCAGTGAACTATGGGATAAAATACCCAGCACCGTATCCGTCGCTAACAGTTTTTGACGCTCAAAGGCAATTAGCAATGCTGCGATCAACAGGCAAACCAAGATCACGGCCAAGGAGTTGCTCCATGCCAACCACATGCCCAGAGCGATGCCCAGTAACGCGCCGTGGGCCAGAGTCTCTCCAAAATAAGCCATGCGCTGCCACGCTACCAAGGAACCCATTGGCCCGGCAACGATGGCGACACCGAAGCCCGCCAGCAACGCTAGATAGAGGAAGTCATACATCGGCCCGCCTCCTCCCTTTTGCGTCACTAGGGCTTGCACCTTTGTCCGATGAGCCATACTGAGGTGAATCGAGCTGGCAGGACAGACTGCCCGACGCACTCACAATCCCACTGTCCAAATCGTGTTCATGATCATGACGGTGGGTATACAACGCGGTTTTAGCGCCAAACAGGGCGACAAACTCTGGATCAACCGACACCTGCTGTGGCGTACCATGGCAGCAAACATGCTGGTTCAAACACACTACTTCGTCGGTGGCTGCCATCACCAGATGCAGGTCATGGGAGACCATTAAAATCCCGCAGTCCAGTTCGTCACGCAGCTCACCAATCAGTTGATAAAGGGCCTCTTGCCCAGTGACGTCCACTCCCTGCACCGGTTCATCCAGCACCAAAATATTGGGTTTACGCAACAACGCCCGCGCTAACAGCATGCGCTGCATTTCACCACCAGAAAGGCCACTAACGGGCTGTTTAATAAGATGGGCGACGCCAACACGTTGCAACGCCGCCAGGCATTCACCAGAGTCGGTATTGGCAAACTGTAAAAAGCGCTCCACCTGCAGCGGCAGGATGGGGTCAATGTGCAGTTTTTGCGGCATGTAGCCCACCCGCAGCTGCGCCGAACGTTGCACACGCCCGGTATCGGGCTGTATGAGCCCGAGGACAATTTTCACCAACGTGGTTTTACCTGCACCATTGGGGCCGATCAACGTGACGATACGACCAGGCACCAGACTCAGATCCACGGACTGTAATACGGATCTGCTGGCAAAGGACTTACCCACCCCTTGCAATTCAATCAGCATCGTCACTTATTCGTCCGCCTCTGGCTTTATCGGCTTTGCCTTGTTAGGTTGAGGCATTTTCTCTTGACAGGGCGTGCATAAGCCAAGAATTTCAACGGTTTGGCTCTCCACCAAAAACCCCGCCTGCTCGGCCGTTGAAGCAATGGACTTGTTGACATTAGCGGTGCTACATTCAGCAACACTGCCACACTCACGACAGAGCAAGAAACAATCGCTGTGCGCACTATCAGGGAAGGGGCAGCCTATATAGGCATTCAACGTAGCCAGGCGGTGGATCAGACCTAATTCAAGTAGAAAATCGAGAGCGCGATAGACCGTTGGCGGCAGTACCCGTTTACCGGTCTCCTCTGAAAGTTGATCGATGATTTTGTAGGCACCCAGAGGGCGGTGGCTCTGCCACAGCAAGTGTAATACCGATTCACGAATGGGCGTTAGACGTGCCTTGCGAGCGATACAGCGATTTTTTGCCTGCGCTAATGCCGTCTTTAAACACCGATGGTGGTCATGCTGCTGATAGGCATCGGTAGAATTACTCATCATTTTGTCGAAACCTTTTCCAAACCCGGTGTAAAGATTGTTATATTATTACACTTATTCATCTCTGCTGTAACACAACAAAAGGCCCAACCAACGACCGTGAAACGATTATTCTTGCTATCAGCACTACCTTTTGTTGTCACTCAATTTATTGTTGCCGCTCAAGCATGGGCAAAACCTCTCGTCGTCACCACTATTCGTCCCATGACGATGTTGGTGGAAGCCGTTGCCGGTGACCACGTCGAGGTTAAGCAACTATTGCCCGACAGCGAAGTACCCCACCACTATTCACTGCGAATTTCTGACCAGGCACTACTTGCAGAGGCCGACGTATTGCTTTGGGTAGGGCCTGAGCTAGAGGGCTTTCTCAGTAAAAGCGTTACTGCCCTACGCCCCGAAAAGGTGATTACAGCCGCAGAGCTACCCGATATTCAGTGGCTCAGCTCCAGCCCCGAAGGAAAAGCTGAGAACAGGGACCCTCACATATGGATGAACCCAAACAATGGCCGCGTCATCGCCACTGAAGTCAGTAATTGGTTAGCCGCGCACTATCCCGACCAACGCGAACACTTATTGGCAGCCCAACAGGTTTTTAATCGGCAACTCCATGACGTGACGACCGCCACCGCCGCTCAGCTCCAAACTCTGCAGCAGGAAAGCTTCATTGTTGATCACGATGCCTTCGGCCACTTTGCTGAGGCCTTTGGTCTGCGTCAGTCGGGTGCGTTGAAAACCAGTACGGGACTTAGTAGCGGTGCTCGCGACTTCCATCAATTGTCAAACCAAAAAAACGTGCGCTGTATTATTGCCGAACCTCGGCACCACCATGGCCGAGTAGAGCAGCTTTCTACCAAGATGAAAGCCAATATTGCCGAGATTGACCCATTAGGGGCCGACATCCCCCTCAGCCACCAAGCCTATATACAACTGATTGAAGATATCGGAAACAAGCTCACAGCCTGCTTATCATCTGTGCCACCAGCCCCCGAACCTAAATAACAACTCTCAATCACCCACTGCAGGAAGGGCGACAACGCCAATTAAACGATGTTGCAATTTCTCGCGATATTCGTTCGGGTCTTTATCTTCGCGCAGAGTTAAGTCAGCGGCACCTAAATGCCGTGTGAGCAAGCGCGACATCCAGAATAGGGCTGCCGCAAAGCACAACATGTCTTGCCAACTTTGTCGCTCTAGTAAGGTAAATGGCCGCCGTTGCTGATAAGCATCAAGTAAGGCTTTAACCAATCCAGAATCTAACTCACCCCGTGCGTCACAAGCCCAGTCATTCACCGCAATGGCCACGTCGAGCAGCAGGTAGTCAGTGCAAGCGCTGTTAAAATCAATCACTGCTTTTAGTTCTGCACCAATAAATAAAGTGTTATCTCGGAACAAATCGGCATGAATAGGACCCACAGGCAACGCTCTATCGTGCGCACAAAGGTTGCGATAACGCTCTATTTGTTCTTGCAACAGCGCTTGATCACCCGCTGGTAATTGCGCATTGGCGGGTAATTTTCGCAACAGAGTCTTGAGTGTCACGCTCGCCCATGGCAAACCCTGCAGGTTATTATGCTTCAGGGGAAAACCATCACCCGCCGCGTGCATGGCGCCGAGGAACTCGCCCATGGCCCGACAGTGGATCGCGGTAATTTGCTGAGGGTGAGCCCCATCAATACGCTGACTGATAAGAGCCGGCTTACCCGATAGGCGATGAAGGGCTGCACCGGAAGCATCACTCAGTAAATGCGGCACAGCTAACCCCGCCCGCTGCAGCCACTGCACCAGGGCCGTCGAATACTCGGCCTGCTGACGATTGCCCGCCTCGAGCAAAGTCAAAACAAAACGCGCGGGTGATTCGGAAGTAGATAGCCGGGCCACCTCAATAAAATAGGTCGAGTTTTCCACTCCGTCCGCAACCTCAGTTATGGACAGTAAACGTCCGAAGCCGAGGCTAGTCAGTAGAGACTGCAACTCGACGGGATCAACACGCGTAAATACAGCCACTGTGCCCCCAATCAGTAAAATGATAAAAATGCCGTCCAATCAAGATAGTGTATCCTAGCCCGCCCCAGTCACTGCCAGCAATACAATCTATCTCATGAACACGACTATCACGCATGTTAAGCCTCCTCTCGTCCTTGTCGACGGCTCGTCCTACTTATACCGCGCCTTCCATGCTCTACCACCATTGACCAATTCGAAGGGACAGTCGACCGGTGCGGTAAAGGGTGTCACCTCAATGCTGCGACGCTTGCAGAAAGACTACCCCGATAGTCCCATTACCGTAGTTTTCGATGCCAAGGGCAAAACCTTTCGCGACGAACTTTACGCCGAATACAAAACCCACCGCCCACCCATGCCCGATGAATTACGCGAGCAGATTCAACCCATACACGACATCGTCGCCGCCATGGGTCTGCCACTGCTAATCATCCCGGGGGTGGAAGCTGACGATGTGATCGGCACTTTGGCACAGCAAGCCACTGAACTGTCGCTGCCGGTGATTATTTCCACCGGCGACAAAGATATGGCACAACTGGTAAACGAGCACATCACGCTGGTTAACACCATGACGTCGACCGTACTGGACCCCGACGGAGTGGAGGAAAAATTTGGCGTGCCTCCAGCGTTAATCATTGACTATCTCGCCCTGGTCGGTGACAAGGCTGACAATATCCCCGGCGTTCCCGGGGTTGGAGAAAAAACGGCATTGGCCATTCTACAAGGTATTGGCGACATGGATGCGATTTATGACGACCTTGAAAAAGTACGTAGCCTTGGATTTCGCGGCGCAAAGAAAATGCCGGAAAAGCTCGCCGAACATAAAGAACAGGGCTATTTATCGCGCCAGCTCGCCACCATCAAACTCGATGTGCCATTGGATATTTCTGCCGACCAGCTTGCTAATGCTCCGGAAGATCAAAGCCAGCTGCTTGCCCTGTTTAAGGCCGTCGAGTTTAAAAGCTGGGTCGAAGAATTACTCGACAGGCAAAACGCAGCGGCGGATGACTCCGCCCTCGAAACAACTCATAAAACAGAGAACCAGTACAGCACTATTTTGACACAAGCCGATTTCGACCTCTGGTTGCAACGCTTAGAGCAAGCCGAGCTGTTTGCTTTCGATACCGAAACCACTAGCCTGAACTACATGCAGGCACAACTGGTCGGCGTGTCGTTCGCCATCAGCCCCCACGAAGCGGCCTATTTACCTTTCGCTCACGACTACCTCGGTGCTCCCAGCCAGCTCGACCGTGCAGCAGTATTGGCTCAGCTCAAACCACTACTTGAAAACCCTGCACACGCCAAAGTTGGCCAAAACCTAAAGTACGACATGAGTGTACTGGCCCGTTACGATATCACACTGCAGGGCATTGCCTATGACACCATGCTCGAGTCCTATGTACTCAACTCCACGGGCTCGCGCCACGATATGGATACTCTGGCACTGACTCATCTTGGCGAAAGCACTACCCACTTTGAAGATGTCGCCGGTAAAGGCAAGAGTCAACTTACCTTTAATCAAATAACCATCGAAGAGGCAACCCCGTATGCGGCGGAGGATGCCGACATTACTCTGCGTCTACATCAAAACTTATGGCCCCGCCTGAGCGATGAAAAAAGCCTGGCTAGTGTGTTCACTGACATTGAGATCCCCCTCGTGCCGGTACTCTCTCGCATCGAGCGCAATGGCGCCTTGTTAGACGCCCATAAACTCAATGAACAGAGTCAACAACTCGGTCAGCGTATAGCCGAGCTGGAACTAGAGGCGCATGACGCTGCAGGCAAAGCCTTTAATCTGTCCTCTCCAAAACAGCTCGGTGAAATCCTCTTCACTGAACTGGATCTACCGGTAATTAAGAAAACCCCCAAAGGAGCACCTTCAACAGCAGAGGCTGTACTGGCGGAACTCGCCCTCGACTATCCTCTGCCAAAAATCATTCTTGAGCACCGCAGCCTCAGTAAATTAAAATCCACTTACACCGACAAACTGCCGAACATGATCGACCGCGAGACCGGCCGCATACATACGTCTTATCATCAGGCTGTAACCGCAACCGGACGCTTGTCCTCTTCCGACCCCAACCTGCAAAATATTCCAGTGCGTAGTGAAGAGGGTCGGCGCATTCGACAGGCCTTTATTGCTTCTAAGGGCTGTACACTCATTGCTGCAGATTACTCGCAAATTGAATTACGCATCATGGCTCACCTGTCTGGCGATAAAGGCTTGCTCGACGCATTCGCCCACGGCCTCGACGTCCACCAGGCCACCGCAGCCGAGGTTTTCGGCGTTGAACTTGACGCCGTCAGCAGTGACCAGAGGCGCAATGCCAAAGCCATCAACTTTGGTTTGATCTACGGCATGTCGGCCTTTGGGCTTGGACGGCAGCTGAATATTGGCCGCAATCAGGCCCAGGAATACATCGATCTCTATTTCGAACGCTACCCTGGCGTGAAAGCCTATATGGAAACCATCAAGACCAGTGCTGCCGAAAAAGGCTACGTCGAAACGTTGTTCGGCCGCCGCCTCTACTTGCCACAGATCAATGCCCGCAACGGTATGCAGCGTCAGGCCGCTGAGCGCACGGCTATTAACGCGCCGATGCAGGGAACTGCCGCGGATATCATTAAGAAAGCGATGATCGCTGTTGACCAATGGTTACTCGACAAAGGTGAAAACAGCGAGACAAAAATCATTATGCAGGTACACGATGAATTGGTTCTGGAAGTCCCTAATAATGAACTAGATGATATAACTGCAGGTCTCAGACAACGCATGGAAGCAGCTGCCGAACTAGACATCCCGCTAATTGTCGACATTGGTAGTGGCCAAAGCTGGGATGAGGCTCATTGATATCAAGCAGACATGAAAATTAGTCCCTGGACTAAAAAATACAAATTTATTGAACGCTTGTGTGAACTTTTCGATGTTGCCTCGGTCTTATTCTTTGCAAGTGACAAGCTCCTAGCTTAAATCACAGATGGATTATCTTCCCCCCTCTTGATATTTCCATCTGCACACTTCGACCGGCGCTTTGCGCCGGTTTTTTTTGTCTCCATTTATTCTCTCAGCACCTGTTCTTTACCCGCGAACCTCTTTGCTCCGTACCTGAAAGCACTTGACGCAACGAGCCCTAGTTCGAAGGCCCAGCCAACCACTGACATAAAACACTTTCCAATTCTTCGATACCACTGCGCTTAAGCGCCGAAAACATCTGCACCGAGGTGAGTTCATCCAACCCTTCTTCGTGCAAAATTTTGCGCACCTGTAGCAAAGTACTCTTTGCTGGGCCTTTTTTTAGCTTGTCAGCTTTGGTCAGCAACACATGAACGGGCATACCGCATTCCGCCGACCAAGCCAGCATTTGCCAGTCATATTCCCGCAGGGGGTGGCGAATATCCATCAGTAAAATGAGTCCCTTAAGCGATTGTCGACCCTGCAAATATTCCGCCAGATTTTGGTCCCAGCGGGCTTTCATCGCCTTTGGCACTTTAGCGTAGCCATAACCAGGTAAGTCCACCAAACGCTTGTCCTCTGTGAGTGAGAACAAGTTTATCAACTGGGTGCGACCTGGCGTTTTACTGATGCGCGCTAACTTGCCCTGACGAGTCAGCGCGTTAATTGCACTGGATTTTCCAGCGTTGGAACGACCAGCAAAAGCCACTTCGCTACCTGAATCAGTAGGACATGCATTTAAGGTCGGGGCGCTTTGTAAAAAGGCCGCTTGGGTAAAGCTCAGTGAAGTACTCATAGCCGCGCAGTATAACGCTTAATTTTAGACTGCAGGTTGGTATATAATGCCCCGCTAAGTTAACGGCCTTTGCCATCATTTTTTTGCCAACCACCTGCCTACGGAATATCAGATGAAAACATGTCTGCAAACACTGATACTAATCACCGCCTCATTATCATTAACTCAAGTGGTCTTCGCGCAAGGCGATGCCTCTGCAGGCAAAAACAAAACAGCAGTTTGCACCGCCTGTCATGGCGCTGATGGCAACAGCTACCCAGGCATGGGCACGTTCCCCAAATTAGCGGATCTGGGCGAGAAGTATCTCGTCAAACAAATCAAAGATATCAAAAGTGGCAAACGCACTGTTGTCGAAATGACGGGCATGCTCGATGCGTTATCAGACCAAGACATTGCCGATATTGCGGCCTACTACAACACGCAAAATCGCATCCTCGACGGTTCAAAAGATGACGCGAAAATGCTGGAACGGGGCGAAAATCTCTATCGAGCGGGCAACCTCGAAACCGGTGTGCCCGCCTGCACCGGCTGCCACTCACCCGCAGGTAACGGCAACAGTCCCGCAGGCTACCCCGCACTCGGCGGACAGTCTGCCGAATATATTGCCCGTCAACTGCGCGCTTTCCGCACGGCTGCCCACGACGCTGAAGACTCCACCGGGCGCAATAATGACGAAGGCAGCGTGATGCGCGGCGTGTCTGCTCACATGAGTGAGCAAGAGATTCTTGCTGTCGCCAACTACATCGCAGGTCTTCGCCAATAAGACATCAAAACCTCTCTGTGAACCAAAAAAAGCGGCTTCTGCCGCTTTTTTTATGGTCTGTGTCACGCTGATAAAAATAGGGAACAAAGCGCACAGAGAAACATCCTAGGTCTTGCACCACGCTCGGGAAGCTGAATAATAGACCTTCTCTATTACTCTACACTCACCACTACACTGAGAATTAGTATTATGATCTATCGACTCAAACACTTGGCGATGCTCTGCCTCCTCCCCCTCATCATCAATAGCGGTACGGCGATTGCTCAGGACGAGCGGTACCAAGCGGGCACCCATTATGAAGTCCTCACAACCCCGGTTCACACCAGCGACCCCAAACGTATTGAAGTAACGGAGGTGTTTTGGTATGGCTGTAGTCACTGTTTTAGTTTTGAACCCATGGTCAGTGCC
Source organism: uncultured Gammaproteobacteria bacterium (assembly GCA_913058345.1). Classification (GTDB taxonomy): domain Bacteria; phylum Pseudomonadota; class Gammaproteobacteria; order Pseudomonadales; family Porticoccaceae; genus Reddybacter. Next base: position 538,146 of record CAJXQR010000002.1, on the reverse strand, counting down.
TGGGCTGACCAACTGCCAGAAGACGTTAAGCTTGTGCACAGCCCAGCGATTTGGCACAAAACCATGGCACTGCACGCTCGCGCCTACTACACTGCCAAGGCACTAAAAGTGCTAGACCCTGTACACCGTGCAATCTTTGAAGCCATGAACCTGAAGAAAAACAAACTCGCCAGCAAAAAGGCTATTGGCAAAGTATTTCTCGCCCAAGGTGTCGACCTCGACAAGTTTAATAAAACCTTTGACTCCTTCGGCGTTGTTAGCGCTACCAAGCAAGCCGATGCTCGTCAACGTAGCTACAATGTCCGAGGTACGCCGGAGATGGTCGTTAATGGGAAGTACCGTATTAATGCCAAAATGGCCGGCGGGCAAGGTGGGATGCTCAAAGTTGCCGACTATTTGATTGGTATCGAGAGAGAGGCTATGTCACCCCAATGAGTGCTTGTCGCTCAAATCTAAAGTGACAAGCCGATTGAAAAACGGGTAACTCTCCGGCCAAGCCGGAGCTAATGCACCTTAATGATCATCACGCTCGACACTGAAAGCCCCTTCCATCGTCAATTGAGACTGTAATTAAGCTACGAGCTTTTTCGGTATAGGCATTTACACCGATTGGCTTATCGCTGCCAATCACCGGTGTGTTTTCTAGATAATACCCAGTAAGCAACCATTAGATGTCACCGCTAAGCTCCTTCTGCCTGGGCATTGGAGGGGCTCTGCATCGTACAACAAAGGCAAAAGTCTGCTTTAGAAGTGGTTATTTGACTAGTGGAGCAGTAAACGCTGCCGGCACCCACGAAGATCTTTGCTACGATACCTTTAGCAAGCCTAAAAAAACACTTCACCAACAATCAGTTCCACTACTATGTGTTTTGGCGCCAGTGTGAGCCACACTCAGCGTGCCACATGAATCACTTGACTGAGCGCCTTTTGGAGTTGCAGTAAGTGTATAGCTGCTCTGTGCAACAGCTAAAGTCAAGTCATAGAACTTTGTTGCCCCAACGGATGGCGATTCGTTAAAAGGCAAGGCAACTGCATTCCCCGCGCGGTCCTCATCGAAGCGGTTATTTTCGGTGTAAAACCGCTGCATAAAACTAGTCAGCTCAATCAAATCTGATTTAGCCACACCTCTGCGCGTTTTTTCAATTTGATTTTGATAGCTCGGCAAGGCGATCGCGGCTGTTATCGCCACAATTGCGACAACGATCATCAGCTCGATTAAAGTAAAGCCATTTGGTTTTGTTAATACCTTACTCACTTTGGCGAAACTCATTGAGCAACCAAATCTCTTCAACACTCGATTTTTTTGACGAACTTGCAAAGATCAACCCTACACTATCACCTTTTTTTATGTCGTTGATGGTGGGCGGAATTTCTCTCAGGCGTATCTCGTCATGAACAGAAACAGCTCTTGCCAGACGATAAGTTTTACCAGCCACTTTGATTTTGGCGAACTCACTATCAACGCTATCTACTGTGCCCGTTACTGGGTAAGCCTTTTGAGCAAATACGACACCCGAAGCAAGCCCCAGCATTAGTGAACAAAAAACGAAAACAGGTAATATTTTCATAAGCCAACCTCTAGTTATTTAATTGTCGCCAAGACTCGCGCCCTGGGGCGTATTCCTCACCGTTTAAACCGACCTCTTCATCAATATCGCCATCAGGATCAGCCTTATCACCTGACCCACTAAATATTGCGACCTCATTTCCATCCTTTTTAGTCAGTAGGCCGGGGGTAGAAGTTATGCCAACTTTTGATTTTCTTCCACTGCCTGGTACGTCAGTGCCACCAACCGAAACATAATCATTTTGATCAAACTCCCCATCTCCACTAAAATCAAAAGGTGTAAACGGTAATTGCGCCCCTGAAAACACGTCCAGCACCATAAACCAACTTACACCACCAGGGGAGCAGGGGTCTAAATCCCCTGGGATCAAAGTGCTAAACATCACTCGACTTCCGCGCAGTATCGCCGAGCTAACTTGGCGCTCTCCATAATTATTAGTATTTCCTCCCTCCTGATTCAATAAATCAATGTACCAGCCATTATGAATTGACCAGTCAATTGTATTGTCTGTAGTAACTCTCACATCTGACAAAACAATGCTTGTGTCCGGATCTATAAACTCGAGCTCCTTAGTGATCGATTGCTCAAGCAAAGAGGAACGTGTAAAGCTAGTGAAAGTGGAGACATTTTTATCCCATATCCCATAAAAAGTCTGAGTCGTTTGCCCTGTAGGATTATTGTCCCCAGTTTCAAAATATTTACCGGTGCCAAAGTAGATCATTATGCCCGATTTGGGGTGGTACTTAACTTTAAGAGGGCTTGTAATTGGCTGGAAAGTTGATGCAGTGCATGAGTTGCTAGCACAGGCTGTAAAGAGCGGCTGAGAATGAGCTACACCCCATGACGCAGCCGTAGCGCTAGTAAGGTCAAATTTCCACACATTGCCTTGTAAATCTCCAGCGTAGGCATAATCAATAATACTGTCTCCATCAAAATCAACCAGCGCTGGTTGCGAAAGACCATTGGGGAAGTTGCTGCCCGACAGGTCTGCTGAGCTCCCTATGCCTGTGTCAATTTTCTTAATGAGGCCCCCGGTTTCTAAATCGACAATATAAAGCACTGCATTGCCGGTAGTGCTGTCACTGGCTGCACCGTCACCATCATTATCATAAGTATTATTATACCCATTGCCGAATACAGCGGCCCATTTGCCATTGTGCAAACGTACAATACTTGCCTGTCCATAGGTATATCCTAAATCACTATCAAAATTAGTGTTCGACGAACCAGGATCCATGTCACTATCAGTAAATTCCCACAAAACTTTATTTTTCGCTGAAGCCTCAGTACTAAAGGCATCAGGGTCTGTAATATCGATTGCAAAAAAGCCTTGGCCTCCACCTCTTAAACCACTGACCAAAATAGTTTTCCAACTACCGCCAACGAAAGCGTCTACGGTAGATGGCGACCCATCTACCGTATATTGGTGACTGCCTTTCGGGTCTGCATGGTTCAATAATTTGTTGTAGATTTTATTTGGGACATAAGCAAACAGCTCATCCCCCCCCCCATTGGCCTTATCGCGAGCATCGAAAGCGTGCAACATACCGTCGTTAGCACCAATATAAACAACCGGATTGCGGCCCTTACCTGAATTGAGGAGCCGCTGGCTGGCAACAAAACTGGAATAAGGCAAGGACTCCAAACTATCTGGGTAGCGGAAGTTTCCAACGCCGACATAAGAAGGGGCAGAATTCACCAAGTCGCCGAGCACCCTAGCGTCGCCATTTTTATCGATGCGGTTACGGAACCCTTCGGCAGGAAGCCCAAGACTCGCTAGCGTCGTCTTGTCAGCGGGAGAGATCACTCTTTCTTCAAGAGAGGCATCTCCTCGAATATAATCAACAACTTGACTTGCAGTAAGTAGCGATTGTTGCGCCGCGGACAAATCTGCCCACCTAAATCGTTGTGGATTTTGCCCGTCATGAGTAATAATGACTCGAGAATTGAAAGCAGGAATTGAAGTTGAGGCTTCCCATTCTTCTGCTCCGAGCGACCCATCCGCGTTTATTGGAAATGCAGAGAGTTGACCCGTCCAATTAGTGCTATTAAACCGACTCTGATAAACCAGACTATCTGAAATTATTGATCCACTATTTACCGCTACTGATGCCGATGAAGAGCGAGCTCGGTCCGATATATTACCGAGTATATCGCCCAGCGCCTTTGCAAACTGATTAGGGTCGGCTGCACTAAAAAAACCACCCCGGCTATTAAGACCTGCATGCCATAAGTCGTCAATATGCGTCTCATTATTTGTCGTCGGATTAGGCCATTGCGTCGTGCCCGCGAGAATACCAGGGAGATCCACAACAGGGTCTAAAGTACCGTTAACCCCCAGGCCAACGGTAAAGTTCACCAAGTGTTGCCAAAAAGCATCATCCGTTGAATTAGTCGGCACTCTATTTGCCAAAGTGGGGCGTAAATCTCGCACCCAGTAATCCATAGCACTATCAGCTAAGGTATCGCTGTGAAGATCACTGTAAGGCGCTCCAGGTGTATAGAGAAAGCTGGCACCACCAGGGCCAGTAATTGTCGTCCCTGCTGCACCATCTATATTCCCCAGGCCGGGGTTGGCACCATTGTAATAACCGTCAGTCATGAGGATGTTGAAACTTTGCCGACACTCCAAATGACTCGCTGCATTACCATTGCCGGGATCTTCACCCCAAGGACCATCGTCATCCGTGCGTTCGAAATACGTGCCGACACCCCGTAGGGCTGTACGAAGTGGTGTTCCTGACGGCACCATGGCGTAACCATAAAGGTCACTATAAAAGGTGTCGCGGTCACTGCCTGAAAAAGGTCGTACACCTCGCACCATTGCACGGCTACTACTCACACCATCAATAGTTGTTGCACCCTTGTTAATAGCCGCAAAACCAACGCGAATATTAGTACTCTGGTTCGCAAATGCCCTACCAATACCTCCTCGAGCAGTCAGCACACGCGAGCGATAATACGTATACCAATTGGCAAAATTTTGAATTTCTTGGTCGTAGGTACACGTTGTAGGGGTAGCGCCACAGTCCGTACGCTCTGGCCCACCCGGGTAGCTTGGTGTGCTGGGACGTATTTCATATTCGGTATAATCGCTTGCGGTCCAGTTTGGAGTGCCGGCACCAGTGTATCGATAATAAACTGCAGGCCAAAACGTCTCACTTACGTTAGAGGCAGATACGTTATAAGAACCTCCGTTATAACTAACCCACGCAGCCTGCTCGTTATTATTGGCCGTAAGATCCCGGCACCCTTTAGCTGTATCAAAAGGATTATGAGGTGCGCAAGTAATTAACGCATCACCCATGGTACCCGAACCCCCTTCCCAGGGGACATACGTAATAGCAGGGTTGTAATAGATCAAATTTACATCTGGACTACGGTTACGCACCGAATAGGAATGAGCATTGCTAAACAGCGTTACTTGATTAGCATAATCACCCGCACCATAAAGACCCGCAACCCGAGGGTAAACATACGCCGGACCAACTCCATCAGGCATATGCTCCCAGTGCATAGAGCCTGAGTCATCAAGGGTGAGGATAATGTTGGAATCGACACCTGAGCCAAGGAATAAAGGAGCTGTACTGAGAGAAAGCGGGGTCGCATTGAGCAAGGCAACCGGCGAAACAAGCAAGCCTATCGGTACGCTCTTTAAAAAAAAGCGTAATGCCTTTGGTCCATTGATTTCTATGGCCATGATTAATACCTCTTTGAATACATACTTTGGAGCTGGACAATCGCTGAATCAGTTCCGCCCGTTGCTTTTGAGGTGACGCGATAATAAACCTTACCTGTAGGAGGCCCTGATGTCGGGGAATCAAGCTCATCGCGTACAAACCTCGTATACTCTATGATCCTTTGCGGCTGCGCTTGTATATTATCGATACCTGTTAAGGTCACGACACTTGGTGCACCATTACCCCAGGGACCACCACCCTCCCACCAATCACCTGCTCCAGGATCGTTCAGTCCCCACACACCACTGCTACCCGTGGCGTCCCACAGTGGCTCAGATGAACTGTTCAACAGCCATAATTCCCCATCACGTAAAGCGCTTTCAGACGCTTGAAAAGCAAAATTTCGATCTCGTGTATTGCCCGCCATTTTTTCGTCAAAAACACTACCCTGCATTGTGCTAACACCAATAAGAGTCAAAATTAACAACAGAATCAGTCCCAGCACCAACACAGCACCTTTCTGCCGGCCAGGCAGTTGAGCCGGTATTGTACAGCCCTCACTATGCGCAATAGCTTTCATAGAATTTTATTCCTCATCGCTATCGTCGTGGTAACCGTGCGATAAAGGCGATTGTCACCAGCCAGCACATTATTCAACCCTTCATAAGAGTAGGTTTGGGGTGTATTGTCAGGCGTTAAGTGATCGTCATTTGAATGCAATAGAAGACTAATACGCACACTGACGACCCTGTCAAAATTCAAAGCTGTGCAATCATTGTCAGTACCAATTGGAACGGAAGCATCAAGATAACACTCCGCAGTTACGTCACGGAAAGGTCCACCGGTGTTCATCCCGTATCTAATTTGCATATCTTCAACGTTATCAATCAAGGGTTGCGTTGCGCTGCTCACCGCAGCACCCGTAGAAGGGTTATAAACATCTGACCGACAATTAAGGGTGCCATCATCGTCAACATAAAATCGATTCACCGACATAAGGCCACTACCGACTATGCTTCCAAGACAATCACGAATCCCCCCATCGCTTCGGTAGCGAATAGCGATGGCATCCGTTCCGTCCTTTATGTTATCGCCACCCCCAATGTCGTTGTCAGTGCCGTTAACGACTTCTCCTTCCTGAAATGTCTGCGCGGGAGGATTGGCCTGGGTCGTATAATTCGGAAATTGAGTGTCCATAGTTAAGCTGGCATCTTCACGATAACCCGCAAGGCTCACAGCGCTATTCAGTACAGTCACAACAAATCGCCCATCTTCCTGCATACGGGAGCTGTTTTCCTGCACTCTAAACACTTCTCTATTTGTCACTAGCACCTGAATTAAACCGGCCAATAAAAACAGGCCCAGCGACATCGCCACGAGTAATTCAAGGAGGGTAAATCCAGCAGCACGGCGACGGTTGTAAAAGCTGTTTATAACCATCAGGGCTGAATATCCAAAGAAAATGTTTTGGTGGCAAAGCCAGTTCGCATAGACTCTTCCCAGACTACGTTTATGGTGTAAAGAGAACCTCTGGTACAGCTATCGGTATCTGTATTATCAACGTCGACACAGCTTATTGAGCCTGTGCCTGAGGGTAAAGCGTCACTGAGCGCAGCGTACCAACGATCAAGATCGGCATTCGCCATTTCAGCCGACGAACACTTGTTCGCGACAACAGTACCGAAAAAAGATGTTTCACAGTCATAGCCAACGCCAGGGGCACTATTAACCGCATAGGTACCACTGACGGCACCATCTACGTTGGCCCGAATTCGATCGGCAATGTTGTAAGTACTTTGAGTTACAACTGAGCGCAGTTCAGCAACTCGATTATTTTTCACCCCTTCGGTTTGCAGAGCTGCAAAACCAAGGAGCCCAAAGGCCAATACAAAAACAGTGACCAGAATTTCGATTAAAGTAAAACCCGCTTGCCGAGGGAGTAAAGGTTGAGCTTTCTTCATGGCGTGCAATCCCCCAAACTCACGTCACCATCACTGGGCTTTACTGTTCTAATTCGCCCCGCGTTACTGATAATAGCAACACGTCCATTTTCATCATCGAAATCGCCGGTACCGTCATTGTCTTCATCAAAGCAAAGTATCAGCTGACCGTTAAAGCCCAGGCTGTAGCCTTGAGCACCAAACGATATTCTATCGGCTACATTATTATTGCCGCGCAAAGTATATCGAGCATTATCAAAACCATCGTTAACAAGCACCAGTTCTTCCCCTGCCTCAACAACCCCTGGGGTAGCGCCGTCATCAACAAAGACTATCCAGCCATCTTCCCACTCTCCGCCGCAGGAGGTGCCGTCGGAGCTATGGCATATGGTAGCCCGAGTATTTCGTAAAACAGCTTCACTGCGTGCGATATTTAAACCCGAAACAAAATCACGCGCTTTTGCGTCCAGCCTGTTTTTAGCTAACATTTTCATAAAACTTGGCGTACCTGCCGCTAATAAAATTGCGGCAATAGATATCGTAATCATCAATTCAATTAAACTGACTCCAGTGGACTTATTCATCTACAAACGAATCTCCGACACATCCTTGCACTCCTGCTACCACACTTAATAGCTCATATCTTTTAAGAAAGGGAAAGCAAAATAGACAGGCGGTTTAACCTTTTGCTCAAGAGGCCAAATTAGGATAATTAAAGCCCACCCAAAAAAATTATTAATTGCAACGACATAAAACTGTAAACTATTTATTTTCAGATACTCACGCGCAGAGTACTGATTAAACTTTTTAAAATGCAATCACACCCGAAGTTGAACCCTTGCTTTTATCAAACAAAAACATAACTTATTGCAGCGATCCCCTTCAAGGAGAGCTAACACCTTAAAGGTAACTAGTTGGCATACTTTAGTGATCTCGATCACAAGTCGAGCAATGATCGTCTTTTGAAAACGACACTTTAAAGCAAAGTCATTTCAAACAGGGCGTTTACTGGTCAAATAGGGAAGTAAGGCCGCTCCACCATAATCTTTATTTTTTGAAGCAGCCTGTCGTATAAACTATGCGTTTATTTTAAGGTTCTTATCATTGTTAATCGCTCAGCACCGCGACTAAATTTTTTTAAATTTGTGTACCCAAACTAAATCATCCTCATTCCAGGTCATACCGTCATGCATACTAAGAATCACCTGCTTGTAGACCTCAAGAGCTGGGTAGCCTTCTGCCTGTGCGTCCCCATCACTCATATCGCCGAGACGCTGACGCTCGAGGGCCGTTAGTACAAAAGCATCTCCTTCCAACTCGAACGTCTCGCCAGGATACGCATAAACACCATCGCGACGCTGCTGTGTTTTCTGACCAGCGCGAGCAGCGGCAACTAATTTAGGATGGCGAACAAGGTTGCCAATTTCACAGGTTTTTTCTGGGTAATCACTCATGATTAGCTATTTTACTCCTAGGGTTAACTTATTGATTGCGGACTTCTCTCTACTTGCCACAGGCAGACGTAGGAACAACAGGCAGTAGCATAAACCGAGACCGAGCGATTGAATTACGCGCACGGTCTCCGTAGAGAACACCTGTACCGCCGAAGACATTTTCGCTTACTTTCAACGCAGTTTCACTAACCGCGTCCTTAACTGCCTGCAGAACTGGAGAATCTCATCCTGCAGATAGCGCTATTTTTCTCAAGCAATTCACACAACTCCGAGCTTAAGGAGTAAACACATTCTAAGATACCTGCTTTTCACGAGGCTATTGGACGATTCTCCAGTTTTCGACTCGAATCCAAAGCATAATACGCGCCCCCTATGCAAGGGGGCTGGTGATCAGTAAAATTGCCGCTTTTCTCCGCACGCCGCCGGGTCAGCCAGCGGGAAGCACCCTTAAGGAATCGCCATGACAACCGCAGCCACAAAGCCCATCGTTAAACCGGCAAATCCGAATTTCTCTTCCGGGCCTTGCAGCAAACGGCCCGGCTACAATGTCGACGCCCTCGATATTTCGACACTAGGACGATCTCACCGCTCGACAATCGGCAAAAAAGCACTGGCCCGAGCTTGCGCGGATACTGCCGAATTGCTCGGCCTGCCCGAGGGTTACCGCGTGGGTGTGGTGCCAGCCTCCGATACCGGCGCTGTTGAAATGGCCCTGTGGTCGCTGCTCGGCGCCAAACCCGTCGATATTTTCGCCTGGGAATCTTTTGGCGAGGGCTGGGTCGGGGACATTACCAACCAGCTCAAGCTCAACGATGTCACCACTCACCGCGCTGACTACGGATTGTTACCCGATCTGTCTCTCGCCAATCCCGATCACGATACAGTCTTCACCTGGAACGGCACAACATCGGGGGTTAAAGTTATCGATGGCGAGTGGATTAGTGACGAGCGCAACGGCCTGACCATTTGCGATGCCACCTCTGCCGTTTTCGCGATGCCCCTGCCTTGGCATAAGCTAGATGTCATCACCTTTAGCTGGCAGAAAGTACTCGGCGGCGAAGGCGCTCACGGCATGTTGATACTGAGCCCCCGCGCTGTCGAGCGTCTCGAAACCTATACCCCCGACTGGCCCCTGCCGAAAATCTTTCGCATGACCAAGAAAGGCAAATTGAACGAGGGCATTTTCAGAGGCGAAACCATCAACACCCCGTCTATGCTCTGTGTGGCCGATTATCTCGATGCCCTCGACTGGGTGCGCGCCATTGGCGGCGCCGAGGCCAGCATTGCACGCTCCCAAGCCAATTTAAAAATCATTGAAGATTTTGTTGCCGCCAACGAGTGGATTAGTTTTCTTGCACAAGATGAGGCCACCCGCTCCAACACCAGTGTTTGCCTAACTCTCGCACTCGAAGCCGAACAGGTTAAAGCCCTCGCCAAGTTGCTCGATAGCGAAGGCGTTGCCTTTGATATCGGCGCCTACCGGGATGCCCCTGCCGGCTTGCGCATTTGGTGCGGCGCCACTGTCGAACAAAGCGACTTGCAAGCCCTAATGCCCTGGTTAAGCTGGGCCTACGAAACCATTAGCCAAGCCTAGCGGCTATCGGCGCGACGCGCTAACACAGCACTCCAGCCTTATTGAGGGCTTACAGAAAGGAAAACTCATGTATAAAGTTCGCACCTACAACCAAATATCCAGCAAAGGCCTCGACCGCTTCCCCCGCGATAGCTACGAAATCGCCAGTGAATTCGCCCAGCCCGATGCCTTTATGCTGCGTAGCCACAAGCTCCACGGCGAAGAAATTCCAGACAGCTTAGTGGCGGTCGCCCGTGCTGGTGCCGGCGTTAACAATATTCCAGTCGCCGATTATTCCGCCCAGGGCGTGGTGGTATTTAACACCCCCGGTGCCAATGCCAATGCCGTCAAAGAGCTCGTTGCCGCCAGTTTACTACTGGGTTCGCGAGATATTATTGGCGGTATCAATTACGCCCAGTCACTGACCTCGATGACGGATGCTGGCGAGATGTCCAAACTGCTAGAAAAAGAGAAAAAACGCTTTGCTGGTAGCGAATTACAGGGCAAGACCCTCGGTGTTGTCGGCCTCGGCGCAATCGGGGCTCATGTCGCTAATATGGCACTGGAGCTGGGCATGGATGTCATTGGCTATGATCCCGCTATTTCTGTAGAGGCCGCCTGGCAGCTATCGAGTAATATCGGCAAAATGGATAACCTACAAAGCCTGCTCGCCCGCGCTGACTACGTCACCTTGCACGTGCCGGCTATCGATGCAACCCGACATATGATCAATGCTGAAACCCTGCGCTGCTTTAAGCCCAGTGCCAAACTGCTCAACTTTGCTCGTGAAGAGATCGTCGATACCGCTGCTCTAATAGCCGCGCTCGATGACAAACAGCTCGGTGGCTATATTGCTGACTTCCCCACGCCCGATCTGCTGGGTAGAGACGATGTGATACTGACCCCCCATATTGGCGCCAGCACCCAAGAGGCGGAAGAGAACTGCGCCATTATGGCCGCCAATCAATTGATGGAGTTTCTCGAAAACGGCAACATTAAAAACTCCGTCAACTTCCCACCTACAGCCATGGCGAGGAGCGGCGGCTATCGCATCACCTTCAGCAACGACAATGTGCCGAAGGTACTCGGCAACGTGCTAAACATTCTCGCCGACAGTGACAACAATGTGATCGACCTCGTTAATAAGAGCCGCAACGATATTGCCTACAATATTATCGATGTTGAGCAACAACCCAGTGACGAAATTGTCGCCGCTATAGCGGCAGTCGATGGTGTTATACGCTTACGCATTCTCGGTTAAGCCAACTTATCACCCGCTTCAAGTTTGAGGCGGGAAAACTCTTGCTCCACCGCCTGCAGAGCATCGCCCATCCAGGCATCTTCTTCTTTTACCAGCGTGTGTAGCGCCTGTACCTGCTTCTCTAACTCCCCCAGCTTAAAGACACCGGCAATACCCAGCAATTGATGAATAATTTCGCGTAACGCGTCAACATCGCGCTCCTGGTAAGATTTCACCGCACCCGCTAGTAACTTCTCAACTTCCTCAAAAAACTGTGCCAAGGGAACACGTCCCGCCGCCATTGTTTGCAAGGGCATTCGACTTGGCTGTTTGTCCAGAAGCGACAGCAACAAATCGACAAGACCTTTATTATCGAAAGGCTTGTGCATCATTTTGTTGCGCCCAGACAAAGTCGCCAGACGATCTTCATGCTGAAGCACATCCGCCGTGAGCATCACCGCCGGCGTAGCTGCATTTAAACCATCAGTAGTTCTAATTTCAGCGAGCGCATCAATCCCATTCAGCTCCGGCATGTGCACATCGAAAACCAGCAGATCAAAGTCCTTCTTCTCACAGAGCTCTAACGCCTCACGCCCATTGCCAGCTACCTGTATGTCACACCCCGCTTTTTCCAGCAGCGTCGATAACAGCAAACAACTAAACTCATTATCTTCCGCCACCAGTACTTTAACCCCAAACAGAGGGGCCACACCGCTGGCTCCAACCGGGGCGCCATGTTTCATAGCGTTATAGATCGCATAAAAGCCTGTGGTCGACCAGGGTTTGGGCAGATAGGTAATATCCAGGCCCTCGACACCACCAAGGTTAAATGTTGCCTTGCCACCCAAGCCCTTGAGTGGCAAAAACACAAAAACTGGGACAGTCGTAAACTCCCTTACACGCACCAGCATATCTGCCAGTGAATGTTCAAGCGCACTAATTGGCAAGCTAATAACGATAGCCTCGATATCTCGCATAACCAAATCTTTCATTAGCATCTCAAAATCAGCATACAAGCGCCTATCACTCGTCATTCGCTGAAACGCGTGTCCCAGTGCCTCACGCGATACAGCCATAGGGTCAAAGACTGCTATGGTTGTATCCAAACGCTGCAATACACGGTGATCCACTTGGAGTGCCATCGGTAAACTCACCCGAATCGTCGTACCCACAGACTCCTCGCTGTGCAGAGTGATCCCCCCCTCCATCAACGCAACCAGGCTTTGTACGATAGACAAGCCCAGGCCTGTACCACCAAAGCGACGGGTAATTGTCGTATCCGCCTGAGTAAATGCTTCAAATATTTTGTCCTGTTGAGCTTCGGACATACCGATACCCGTATCCACCACCTCTAGTAGTAAAGTGACTCTGTCCTCAATCACACCCCCATTGGCGATGCGCACCAAAATATGTCCCTGCTCAGTAAACTTAATAGCATTCGCCACCAAGTTTGATACAACCTGGCGCAGCCGCAACGAATCGCCATAGAGGAAAATAGGCAGCAGAGGGTCCACATCGACAATCATTTCGACATTTTTTTCGTACGCCGATGGCCCGAGTAGACGCACAGGGTTCTCAATACAGGCAACGATATCTATAGGCTGAATATCCAGTGTCATGACGCTGGACTGCAAACGCGAATATTCAAGAATATCGCCAATTAACAACAGCAGTTGCTCCGACGCTTGCTCAATAATGGCACAGTACTGCTGTTCAGAAGCCTCCAGGCCAGATTGCTCTAATAAACGCACAAAACCCTGAATCGAGTTTAATGGGGTGCGTAATTCATGACTCATGCGCGCCAGGAAATCACTTTTCGCCCGATTTGCTTCCTCCGCTTTCTCTCGCTCCTTTTCCAACTCCAGGTTTTTTGACTGCAAATCCTCCAATGACATTCGTAGACGGGAGGTGGCACTACTCACACGCCGCTCCAAACTCCGCTGACTGTCGGCAATAGAGCTGGCCATATAATCGATACCCCGACCCAATGCCGCCAACTCATCAACTCCGTTTACATCAACCTGCGCTTCAAGATTACCGCTCTCAATCTCTTCAACGGCTGCTTTGAGTGAGGTAATTGGTGCTACCAGGCCATTCCCCAGCGCGTAAGATAAAAGGAAAACGAGAACCAAGACACCAACGGCCATGCCAGCATTACGAAACACTACCTCGCGTCTTTCAGTCGCCATTAACGACATATCAACGGCAATAAGAACCCAACCTACAATGGCAGCCGGCTCGTTGTCTAGGGACACGCCGTCACTGTAATCCTCTATTTCGATACTAGAAACGCTAACGGGTCTTTCAAAATAAAGGCGGTCTTCGATTTCCAACGCATCTAAACCAATACTTGCAGGCAGTAGAGAAGACCATGGAGGCGAACCCTTAAATGTCGAAACGAGAACTTCTCGCTGGGCATTCAAGAACGTCACTCCATCAATTTGTACAAGCTCAGAAATAGGCTCTGCCAGGGTATTCAGTAAGGACTCGTTTCCTGAGTACAAAGCAAAGTCAGAAGTCGCGGCCAAATAGGCCGCCACGACTTTACCCGTATCACGATACTCTCGTTGCACATCAAAGCGCTCATCAGAAAGCGTATTGGCCGTCAACAGCACCGTCAGCAGTATCAAAGGCCCCAGTGTCAGCAGCAACAAACGCCCTTGTAGCGTCTGGATAAAAAAAGATCCAATCCGCTTCACCACCGCATAGACTCAAGTAGAGACTGAAACTCCTGATACAGAGAATTCATCGTCGGCACAGTGATATTTAAGGCCCTCGCCACCTCGCGATTGACCTCCAACGTGTAATATTTGGGGAAATAGGTGCGCCACTTTTGTGCTTGCATCGCTGCGCCCTCCTCCGATGTAAGTAGGAAAGCGAGTAGCTCCGCTCCATGGTGCCCGATATTATCCGGGCTAGAATAAACGGCCGCCAAAGCACCTGCTTTTGCATAAGATTGGGAAAAACCAATAACGGGCACTTTTTGTCGAAAACTCAAATAAAGCAACCATTTCGCAACACTTTTGTTAAAGACCGCGCGATCTGCCACCGTAATTAACAAATCCGCTTGTTGCACCAGGGGTGACAGCACACCCACCGGGTTATCATCAATGGACAAGTCCGCATAAATCAACTCCATACCACTACGCTGCACAGCGTCATATAGTAGAGGTTTACTCGCCACCGAAACCGACCCAAACACGGCGCCAACGCGCTTCGCTGATGGCACCAATAACTTAGCCAGTGCCACTGACCGTTGCAAAGGCTGGTCGATTACCACCGCTGCACGGCGTCCCGTCCCCGGCAAGCGGGAACACAACTCATCCCATGCCGCTGCAGGCATGAGCAAGCTAAGAACATCTTCATCAGGAAAGCGCCTGAGGGCATGCTCGCTGGCCTTTGAGCCTACGGCAACCACCGTACTGTTTGGAGCCATTCGCAGAGTCTGGTCGAGACCATGGACATGCACCGTTGGTGCATCAAGTTGCTCTGCCAGCGCCTTTTGAAAGACGGCCGACACCTCTTGATAGTACGGCCGTTCACTGGATAGAAGTAGATAGACGGGCGACTCCGCAGCATTCGCGAATAACGCAACCACAAACAAGCTAAGGCAAACGAAGAGTCGCCTCAAGTTGCTGCCGTTATATTTTTGTCTACGTCCCTGCATTATTCATCGATTAGCGGTGCAGCCAACAGACACTGACAAACACTTGATAAAATCCATTTCACACCCTTACACCCACATCCTTTTCCAACTCGGTCTCAACTCTCAATTTAGTGTAGACCGATCTCCACTTTAATATAAAAACGCGTTTCGAAAACATTATTTTGACTGAATTCAGAGTAGTCACCACCCAAGTTGTGAGCAACGGCCTGTACTTTTGCTGGCGTTCCCCCCAGCAAGAAGTTAAAGCTCAACTGCGCGTCTATTCGCGAAAATGCATCAGTGGGGCTACCATTTCGCCATTCGACCTTGCTTTGATAATAATTCGTCACACTGACATCGAGCCTGGGCGTCAATTGATAAGCAAGCAGCAGGCCACCACTGTGCCGAGGTCTCGCTAAATTAAAGTCATCGTGCACCTCAACTGGCTCAGAACGCTTGAGGTAGTCACTTTCCAAATCCAGATAAGTGTAATGCATGCGCAGCAACGCACCCGGTAAGGGTTTGTAAGTCACTTGCAATTCAGCACCTTTGGTCTCCCATTCGCTGGTATTGGACATAACCTTAATTTCATCGTCAAATAGCGGAATGGGCAAAACAACGCTTTCCAGGTAAGCGTCAATCCCATCACGGCCTTCCTCCCTGAAAACCCGTATATCCATATCAATATTCATATCGGGGAAACGACCAATATACGCGACCTCAGCGTAATCTACTCTTTCCTCACCGAGTCCCTCTTCGGAACGAATAACAGCATTGTAGGCCATGCCTTCTATCTTGAATGCCTGATCCAAATTCGCCTCAGCAATTGAAGGCGCGCGATTACTGCGTCCGAGCCCCACGCGCAAGGAATGGTTTGTCAAAAACTCATAGCTAAGAGCCACTCGGGGAGAGGTCAAAGTACCGATATAAGTGTCTTCCACCATCAAACCAAAATTAAGTACCCAGCCTTCATCTAATACCCATTCATTGTGGCTAAACAACCGAAAGGCCTCCTCACGGATAGTCTCGTCATGGCCAAATAAATGCTCACTTTCAACCGCCTCCCAGCGCGCGCCCACTCCCCACACCGACTGCAGTCCGTGCCATGGAGGGAAACGTTGCTCCAACTCCGCATCAAAACGTTCGGAAACCACATGCCCCAACCCCGTCCTAAAAACTTGATCTGGAGTGCCCACAATCTCCTTCACCGCCCAGGGCGAAACACCTAGCTGTTGCGATATCAAGCCCATATTCTCGTTACTCTCCAATCGCAAGCCATTGTGATAAGCACGGAGTTGAACTTCACCGCCATTAGCCATCGTATGAACCCAGGTCACCATCTGGTGGTTTGAGCGATAATTCGAGGCCAAATACTCATCGGGGTGATCTGCATCGCCCAGGCCCTCTGTGTTGTCAACAAAACCAACGCTAATATCGAGGCCATCATAGAGAGTGGGTGTCAAGGTACCGAGAAAGTTCATCTGATAAAGCTCTCGGCCATCGTCCATAGCTCCCTCATCTGCGACGCCGGGAAAACCATTGTTGTGTTGATAACCAAGGCTAAGGCGGTAAAACATGCCACCGAGCTGATCGTTGTGTCGCAAAGTCCCATTGCGTGTTGAACGAGAACCGCTGGTATAGCTTAGAGCCGTACCGCTATCCTGAAGTGGTGTACGAGTTACTATATTGACCGCGCCTAGTAGTGCATTGGAGCCTTGAGACGGGGTACTGGAGCCCCGCACAATTTCAATACGATCAATATCTTCAAAATTAAGGCCAAGCGTGCTCCAGATTGTTGTCGAAAAAACAGGTTCATAGGCCGAACGTCCGTCTACCATCACCTCCAGGCCATTGGGAAATTCCTGACCAAAACCATGGTAGGACACCCCATAGCGATTGCCATTGACAGCGTAAGACTGAAACCCTGGCACCAAACGAAAGATGTCAGCCCAGGTCTGCGCACCTGAGGCATCGAGCACAGCACGGTCAATAATCGTGACACTAGCCGGCGCACGGCTGACCGGCTGCTCGAAACGACTCGCGATATTGACAACAGGAATATCGCCCAATACATCTTCTTCGCTGACCGTTGCCCCATGACTAGCACCCGCTAAAAAACAGATACTCAGACAAAGCAGAGGGGAATAACGAAAGGAAAACAATAGTATCAACGATAACTCACTATTCTTTTTAGACAACGCTATCGATTCTAATACAAGGCTCTCCCCACAACCAATCCCATGCTACGCGACATCGACCACCGCACGGGTCTTATTAGCATAGCGCAGCGGCATTTGTGTCCGGCGAGACAGACTATCCCGTAAAAATTCATTTATAAATAGGCAGTGCTGATATATTCTCCATCGCCTGAAATAAGAGAGTTCTATGAGCGAAATATTTTTTGTCCGCCACGGCCAGGCCTCACTAGGGTCCAAAAATTACGACCAGCTGTCGGAGCTCGGCAAGCAGCAGGCTCTCTGGCTGGGCGAGCATTATCGGCAACGCAATTTACAGTTTGACCGCGTCATTACTGGCGATATGCACCGCCACAAACAAACGTTGGCGGGTATTGAAGAAGGGCTCGGGCAACGCTTTGAATCGAGTATTGACCCCGGCTTTAATGAATTTCATTTCCGTCCGATTATGGCGATGTACGCCCGTCGCGAGAACCCCGAAGCGGAAGTACCGCGCAACGCACGTCAGTTTTTTGGCATTTTGCGCGGCACTATGCGCGCCTGGATTAATGGCCAGCTGGATGCAGACATTGCTCAGTATGATGCTCAGCAAGGCAGTCAAACTGAGACCTGGCTCGATTTTAATCAGCGCGTTAGCCGCGCACTCGACGATGTCCGCAAAGGCCCCCGCGGCGAGCGGGTGCTCATCGTCTCCTCCGGTGGTCCCAAGGCGCTGGCAATGAAAAGCGTGATGGGGCTATCCGACGATGCCGCTATCGAATTAATGATGCAAATCCGCAACACCTCAACGACCCGTTTTAACTACAACGCTGAACGGATCTCTTTGGCCGCATTCAACCTGCTACCCCATCTTGAGGAAGGCGACAGACACAATAGCATTACCATCGTCTAACCAAACGCTATGCGATAGAAACCAAACCCCATCTTTAAACACGACACATCAAACGTCACACTTAGCAAAGAGGTAACATCCCATGAACTTCCAACACTCCCCCAAAGCTCTCGCACTACAAGATTTACTCTTGAAGTTCATGAAGGAAGAAGTCTATCCAGTCGAGAAAGCCTTTAAAGACTATATGCACAGTGTCGATAATCCCTGGGCAACACCCCCAATCATGGAAGACTTAAAAGAGAAAGCCAAGGCCGTCGGTCTATGGAACCTCTTCCTGCCTCCCCACGACGCTGAGGACGAAAACGG
The DNA here is from genome assembly GCA_913058345.1 of uncultured Gammaproteobacteria bacterium. Lineage (GTDB taxonomy): Bacteria > Pseudomonadota > Gammaproteobacteria > Pseudomonadales > Porticoccaceae > Reddybacter. The sequence continues at coordinate 519,652 of CAJXQR010000002.1, read as the reverse complement.
TCTAAGCAATGTCGACTATGCGCCATTGGCAGAAATCATGGGGCGCGTGCCCTGGGCACCCCTCGTCTTTAACTGCAACGCCCCTGACACCGGCAACATGGAGGTCTTCGTTAAATACGGTACCGAGGCCCAAAAAGAAAAATGGCTAACCCCTCTACTTAATGGTGAGATCCGTTCTTCCTTCGCCATGACCGAGCCCGACTCCGCCTGCTCGGACGCCACCAACGTCGCCTGCTCCATCGTTCGCGATGGCGACGAATATGTCATCAATGGCAAAAAGTGGTTTATAACCGGCATCATGCACGAAGCCTGCAAAATCATGATCGTGATGGGCAAGACCGACCCCGACAACCCCAACCGTCACGTCCAGCAATCACAAATTCTCGTACCTAAGGACACCCCCGGCGTCAATATCGTACGTCCACTCACCACACTGGGTTATCTCGGCGCACCTCTCGGTGAAGCGGAAATTCACTTTAACGATGTTCGTGTACCGGTTGAAAACATTTTACTCGGCGAAGGTCGTGGCTTTGAAATCGCCCAGGGTCGCCTTGGCCCAGGTCGCATCCACCACTGTATGCGCCTTATTGGCTGCGCTCAACGCGCACTAGAACTGATGTGCGCCCGGTCTGAATCGCGCAGCACCTTTGGCAAAAAACTCAGCGAGCATCAATCCGTACGTGAAGATATCGCCCAGTCTTACTGCGACATTGAGCAGGCTCGCCTACTGACCATGATGGCCGCCGACAAAATTGACCGCGAAGGTGCCAAAGAAGCCAAAGACCTGATCGCCGCGATTAAAATCGTCACCCCTGCGATGACAGCCCGCGTTGTCGATCGCGCCATTCAAGTACACGGTGCCGGCGGTTTAACCGAGGACTTCTTCCTCGCCGAAGCCTATAACTATGCCCGCCAGATCCGTTTCGCTGATGGTCCCGACCAGGTGCACATGATGCAACTGGGTCGTTCACTGGCCAAACAATACGCTTAAACAACTGAACTAGACTGAACGAAGTAACGCGACTCACCGAAGCCGTTGCGGACACCTCTGTCCACAACGGCTGCAAGTTGGTCGCCTTTACAAGCCACACATTCAAGGCCCATAACGATAAGGTCAAATCAAAATGACAACAGCAAATGACAGCCTACCCATAGACTCCCTGGGCGCCTATCTGGCAAATCACATTACCGACTTTGGCAAACTTCTCGAAGCTGAGAAGTTTTCCGGAGGGCAGTCAAACCCCACCTACATGCTCACCACAGACCATAAAAAATACGTGCTGCGTCGCAAGCCCGCTGGCGAGTTACTACCCTCTGCCCACGCGGTCGATCGCGAATTTCGCGTGATGTCGGCATTGGCTGGCAGCGGCGTGCCGGTACCGACCATGCACACCCTTTGCGACGACGATGCAATTATTGGCAGCATGTTCTATGTAATGGATTTTATCGACGGTGATATTTTTTGGGACGCACAGCTGACCGAGGTCGACAAAGGCCTGCGCGGCCCCATGTACGCCAAAATGAATGAAGTATTGGCCGCTCTGCACAGTGTCGATATTGCCAAAGCAGATCTCGAAAGCTTTGGTCGCCCCGGCAACTACTTCGAGCGCCAGCTGAGTCGCTGGACCAAACAGTATCGCGGTGCCGAAACTGAAACCATTGACGCGATGGAAAAACTCATGGCCTGGCTGCCCGCCAACATGCCCGAAGACGACGGCCGCGTAAGCCTGATTCACGGCGACTACCGCCTCGACAACATGATTTTCGCCTCCGGTAAGGCCGACGTTCTAGCGGTGCTCGACTGGGAGCTGTCGACCCTCGGTCACCCCTATTCCGATATCGCCTACCAGTGTATGCAACTGCGCATGCCTGCAGACCCCGACCTGGGTAACCTGGCAGGCCTTAGTGGCGTCGACCGCGCAGCACTGGGCATTCCCAGCGAAGAAGAGTATGTCACCGCCTACTGCAAACACATGGGCATTAGCGAAATTCCCAACTGGACTTTCTACCTGGCTTTCAGCTTTTTCCGCTTTGCGGCCATTTTACAGGGCATTATGAAACGCTATCTCGACGGCACCGCCTCCAATGAAGAAGCTCTGGCCTACGGCAAAATGGCCGGCCCCATGGCCGAAATCGCCATCGCCTATTTAGCCGAACAGGGTCAACTATAACAACAGCAACCCTAAACACCCTTTTATCGAGGACACTATGAAAGCACTCGTCTGTGAACACTATGGCAAGGTCGAGGATCTTGTTTACCGCGATATGCCTAATCCCGAGGCTGGCCCCGGTCAGGTACTGGTCAATATCGAAGCCATTGGCGTCAACTTTCCCGATGGCTTGCTGGTGGAAGGTAAGTATCAGGCCAAACCTGCCACCCCGTTTATGCCCGGTGGAGAGTTTGCCGGGACTATCGCCACTCTCGGTGAGGGCGTCAAGAATTTTGCCGTTGGTGACAAAGTTTTTGGCTGGCACGCGAGCTACGGGGCCTACGCCGAACAAGTCGCCGTTGCCGAAGAGGACATCTTCAAGATGACGCCCTCCATGTCCTTTGAGCAAGGCGCGGCGCTACTGTGCGCTACTTCCACCTCTCACCACGCACTTAAACAGCGGGGCCAACTCAAGCCCGGCGAAACGCTGGTGGTACTCGGTGCCGCCGGCGGTGCTGGCCTGGCCGCCGTACAGATTGGCAAAGCAATGGGTGCCAAAGTGATCGCCGTTTGCTCGACTGATGAGAAGATCGCTTTCGCTAAATCTCACGGTGCCGACGAGGGTATTAACTACACCACAGAAGACCTGAAAACCGCCATTAAAGACCGCACCAACGGTCGCGGCGCCGACGTGGTTTACGACGCCGTGGGGGGTGATGCCTTCGACGCTTGCTCGCGCTCTATGGCCTGGAACGGTCGCCTGCTGATTGTCGGCTTTGCCTCTGGGCGCATTCCCACCCTGCCGGTCAATCTGACGCTGGTAAAAGGCTATTCTGTGGTCGGCGTATTCTGGGGCACCTTTACCAAGAAACAGCCCGAAGACCACGCCACCAATATGACCGAGCTGCTGCAATGGTTTGAAGCCGGTAAAGTCGTGCCCGTTATCGACAAGACCTTTGCCCTGAGTGACGGAGTTAAAGCCATTCAATATGTTACTGGTCGCAACGTGAAAGGCAAAGTGGTTATCAAACCCTGAGTCTTGCCACCAATAAAGTATAAGGAAAACCCATGAAAGCTCTGGTTTGTGAAGCCTATGGTCAGGTCGACGACCTCAATTACCGCGATATAGAAGACCCCGCACCCGGCCCCGACGACATTCTTGTCGCCGTCAAAGGGATTGGCGTTAACTTTCCCGATGGCCTGCTGGTCGAGGGCAAATATCAATTCCAGCCCGAATGCCCCTTTGCACCCGGCTCTGAAATATGCGGTGATGTTATCGCTCTGGGCAGCAATGTCAGCAACTGGGCCATTGGCGACCGGCTTATCAGCTTGACGCCCAATTTTGGCGCTTATGCCGAAAAAATCGTCTTGCCCGCCGCCATACCCACCCCGCTGCCCGATTTTATGTCCCACGATCTCGGGGCTGCATTGCTCGGTGCAACGGGTACCGCCCACCACGCATTGCGTCAACGGGGTCAGCTCAAAGCCGGTGAAACGCTAGTCGTGCTCGGCGCTGCTGGCGGTACGGGTACTGCTGCCGTACAAATTGGCAAAGCCATTGGCGCCAAGGTCATCGCCGTGTGCTCCAGCGATGAGAAGCTCGCCTTTGCCAAAGAGCAGGGCGCCGATATTGGCATCAATTACAGCAAAGAAGATCTCAAAGCCGCTATTAAAAAACACACCGATGGCCGTGGTGCCGACGTGGTTTACGATGTCGTGGGCGGTGACGCCTTCGATATCTGCTCCCGCGCCATGGCCTGGAATGGCCGCTTACTGGTCGTCGGTTTCGCCTCCGGGCGTATCCCCGAACTGCCAGTCAACTTGACGCTAGTCAAAGGTTATTCCGTGGTCGGTGTTTTCTGGGGGCAATTTACCCAGAATGAACCCGAGGTTCACGCCGCCAATATGCGTGAGCTTTTTACCTGGGTAAAAGACGGCACCGTGAGCCCGATTATTGATAGCGTTTACCCTCTGTCAAAAGGCATCGACGCGATTAAATACGTCACCGGGCGCAATGTGATGGGCAAGGTGATTATTAAACCCGATGAGGAAATTTCGTGAGCAACGCACTCAATGCACAAGCCTTTAACTTAAGCGGCTTTCAATTAGAGGGAAAGGTGGCCCTTATTACCGGCGCCTCCAGCGGCTTTGGCAACCATTTCGCCCGTGTTATAGCAGAGGCTGGCGCCAAAGTGGTGGTCGGCGCACGCCGTGAAGACAAGCTGCAAACACTGGTTAACGACATCAAAGCCAGCGGTGGTGACGCGCTGGCTGTAGCCATGGACGTTACTCAGGTCGACAGTGTTGCCGCCGCCTTTGATGCCGCCGAACAAGCCTTTGGCACGGTCAATGTGCTGATAAATAACGCCGGTGTTGCCGTGCCAAAAATGGTGCACAAAACCAGCGAAGCCGATTGGGACTTTGTCGTCGATACCAATCTAAAAGGTGCCTGGATAGTTGCCGCCGAAGCCGCCCGCCGCATGGTTAGCGCGGGCAGTGGCGGCGCCATCGTCAATATCTCCTCGGTACTGGGCCTGGCCACCAGCCTCGGTCACGGCGTTTACTCCGCCTCTAAAGCCGGGGTTATTCAACTCACCAAACATATGGCACTGGAGCTGGCCGATAAAAATATTCGCGTTAACGCCATCTGCCCGGGTTATTTTAAAACCGAAATGAACGGCGAGTACTTTGACAGCGAAGCCGGCAAAAAATACATTGCTTCAACGCCTGCCAAGCGTCTGGGTGAAATGAACGAAATGAATGCGCCACTCTTATTATTAGCCAGTGATGCGAGCTCCTTTATCAACGGTGTCGCCCTGCCAATTGATGGCGGGCACCTGTTAATGTCCATCTAAATTTGCCAAAATTTAACAACTCAGTTTTCAGGATAATAAAATGAGCACAAATTTATTTAATTTAACGGACAGAATAGCGCTGGTAACCGGCGCTAGCCGAGGCATTGGTGAAGCCATTGCCAAACTGTTCGCCGAACAGGGCGCCCACGTTATTGTCTCCAGTCGTCGCATAGAGGGCTGTCAAAAAGTGGTTGATGAGATTATCGCCGCCGGTGGTAAAGCCGAGGCCTTCCCCTGCCACATTGGCGAAATGGAACAAATCGATGCCATTTTCGAGCATATTGCCAGCACCCACGGGCGATTGGACATTCTCGTCAACAACGCAGCGGCCAACCCCTACTTTGGTCACGTGGTCGATACCGATCTTGCCTCTTTCCAGAAAACTGTCGACGTCAATATTCGCGGTTATTTTTATATGTCCACCGCCGCCTGCAAGTTGATGCGCCAACAGGGCTCGGGCGCTATCGTCAATACCTCCTCCATCAATGCCCTGTCACCGGGGCCGCAGCAGGGTATTTACTCCATCTCCAAGGCGGCCATTGTCAGTATGACCAAGACCTTCGCCATAGAGTGTGGCCCAGACAATATCCGCGTCAACGCCCTGCTACCCGGACTGACCAAAACCAAGTTTGCCGGCGCCTTGTTCACCCACGAGGACATTCACAAGCAGCTGATGGAAAAAATCCCCATGGGCCGGCACGCCGAGCCCGAAGAAATGGCCGGTGCCGTGCTCTACCTGGTCTCAGATGCGGGCAGCTACACCACGGGCACCTGTACCATCGTCGATGGTGGCATGAGCCTGTAAACGGCCCTGCTTTATAAAAACTACTCAGGCTAAACGCGGAGATAAACGATGCATACGAGCTACGATTTTAGTAATCAGGTAGTGCTTATCACCGGAGCCGCCAGCGGTTTTGGAGAACTCGCTGCCCAGCGCTTCGCGCAAGCTGGCGCCAAACTCGCCCTCAGTGATATTAACGCCGAGGCCGTGCAAGCCGTTGCCGATAAAATTAAAACCAAGGGCGGTGAAGCCACGGCCATGGGCTGCGACGTCAGCAGCAACGAACAAGTGAAAGCTTTCGTCAGCGCCTGCGTCGAGCACTACGGTCGGCTCGATATTGGTATTAACAACGCCGGTATTTCCCATCCAAAAAAACGCCTCCACCAACTCGACGAAGCCCATTGGGATCAAACCAACGGCGTCAATCAAAAGGGTGTTTTTCTCTGTATGAAATACGAACTCACGCAGATGGTCGAACAGGGGGCTGGGGTTATTCTCAACGTCGCCTCGGCGGCAGGGTTAATGGGCTCACCGTTTTTAAGCCTTTACGCCTCCGGCAAGCACGGCGTGGTAGGGTTGACCAAGTCAGCCGCCCTCGAATACGGCAAAATGAATATTCGCGTCAATGCCATTTGCCCCGCCTTTGCCAAAACGCCACTGGTCGAAAACAGCCTAAAAGCGGCGGGTGGTAAAAGCCGCGAAAACCTCATGGCCGGCAACCCCATGAAGCGACTTGGCGAGGTCGAAGAAATCGTTCAGGCCATGCTTTGGGCCTGTTCTAAAGACAATAGTTTTATGAATGGCGCCGTCGTGCCTCTCGATGGTGGACTCGCCGCTAGCTAGCCCACAGGGGGTTTCATGTCTATTGAAGATACGCGCAGAGAATACGACTACGGACACCTCAGCCGAGACTCATTACTGGACTGCCCTTTCGAGCAGTTCCAGTTGTGGCTCGATCAGGCTTGCCGGTCACCCATTAAAGACCCTACCGCAATGACCGTTGCCACAGTCAATGCTGACAATAAACCCTGGCATCGCGCCGTGCTGCTAAAAGGTGTTGATAAGCGAGGCCTGGTTTTCTACACCAACCTGGGCAGTCGCAAGGCCCACGACATCGCCGGGAATCCCTATGCGAGCCTGCATTTTCCGTGGTTTTTCCTCGACCGGCAGGTGAGCATTGGCGGTCGAGTTGAAAAAGTCAGTCGCAAAGAAGTACTGAAATATTTTCTCAGCCGCCCCAAAGACAGCCAACTCGCCGCCTGGGCATCTAAGCAAAGTTCACGTTTAACCTCACGCCAGGCTCTCGAAAGCCAGTTTATGGCCATGAAAGAAAAATTCGCCCACGGAGAAATACCGACACCGGATTTTTGGGGCGGCTTTCGCGTGGTGCCCGAGGAGTTTCAGTTTTGGCAGGGGGGGGAGAATCGCCTGCACGATCGCTATCAGTACAGTCTCAACGAAAATAAAAACTGGATAATTACGCAGCTGGCGCCCTAAGTAAACCAAGATATGAGACTAGTCGTGATCTTAATTTATAGCGTGCTGATATTACTCGTATTAGCGATGTTTTCTCGGATCAACAATGCCAGTTACAGGCCTGCTCGACCTTTCTGGCTCTTTTTTCGACACAGGGAACCCCTTCTCTACACAAACCTCTTCCGGGATTTTCGATTCTGTAAGGGCTGTTATTGGCGGATCATTCATGTTTCTTGTGGCTAAAAAATATACCGTAAAACATACCTTTAACAACGACCTTGAATAAGCAACGGACCATTATGACCAGACTACATCTTATCCGCCACGGCGAAACAGACTGGAATGCCGAGGGCCGTATTCAGGGCCAACGTGAATCCGTTCTCAGCGAACAAGGTCAGCACCAGGCCCGTGCTCTACAAAAAAAACTCGCCGCCATTAATTTTGATCGCGTTTTTTCCAGCTCCAGCACACGGGCTCAACAGACCGCCGCCCTCGCCCTAAGCCACTGTCAACAGCCGGTAAGCTTGCAGGATGATTTACGTGAAATTATGCTGGGCCCGTGGGAGGGGCATCTCTACGCCGATATTGAAAAAGTGGAGCCCCAAGCAGTTTCGGCTTTCCGCAATACGCCCGATCTTTTCAACGTGGAAGGCGCGGAGACCTTCCATGCTGTACAGCATCGTGCGCTGACCGCAGTTCAAGCCATTCTCACGGATTGCGCGGGGATGGAGATCGCACTCGTCAGTCACGGCGTATGGATTAAATCGGTGCTCTCCCACTACGAAGGTCGCCCCCTGAGTCGCTTCTGGGAGCCGCCGGGTATGCACAATTGTTGTCATAGTATTATTGAAGTCAGTGCTGAAAGTGGCGAGCCGCGTATTGTCAGGTATGCTGATCTCGACGAGGGGTTTTAAGCCGACGGGCCTTTAGATAGAACTGATAAACAAACAACAATAAAAAGAACAGGTTTCAAACATGAGAGCAGACTTCCCCACACGCAATAGAACTTATCAAAACCATCACCTCGACAGCACCCGCTGGGATAATTTCAAGGTGCGCGATGACGACATCCTCGTTTGCACCTCAATGAAGAGCGGTACCACCTGGATGCAACGCATCGTTTCGCTGCTGATATTCCAGGACAATCCGCCCGCCGAGTCTTTTCATGACATGTCGATCTGGCTCGATATGCGCCTCGGCCCACTGGATGAAACCCTTGAAACCATAGAAGCGCAAACTCACCGCCGCTTTCTAAAAACCCACTCGCCCCTCAATGCCCTGCCCTATTATCCCGAGATGAAATACCTCGTTATCGGCCGCGATGTGCGCGATGTATTTATGTCGCTATGGAATCATACCTCGAACTACACCAAGGGCTTTATTAACGCACTGAACAACACCCCCGGTCGGGTCGGCAAAGAATTTCCACCACTGTATGACGATATCCACGACCTCTGGCACGACTGGATTAACAAAGGTAGTTTTGAGTGGGAGACTGATGGCTACCCCTTCTGGTCGCATCTAACATTTATTCAGTCGTGGTGGGATTATCGCCACTTGCCGAATATTTATCTGGTGCATTTCAACGACTTGTTGGCTGACCTCGAAGGCGAAATGCGCAAGGTTGCCGACTTTCTGGACATCACGGTGGATGAAGCGCTATGGCCTAGCCTCGTCGAACAGGCAAGCTTCGACAGCATGAAAAACAATGCCGTTGAATTATTACCTGGTGTCGATAAAATTTTCGCTGGCGGTGCCAAAACCTTTGTCAATAAAGGTACTAACGGCCGCTGGCGCGAGGTACTGAGCGCTGACGAATTAAAAGAATGTGAAGCCGCTGTTAAACGCGCTTTGAGCCCCGATTGCGCCCACTGGCTTGAAAAGGGCGGCGCCGACAAGTTACTGGCGCCTAAATAACATCAACAAACAATAGGAATTTGCCCATGAGTACTCCCCTCGACGTCAACTTAATCCGCCGTATCGCCATGGGCGACATGTTGCGCCGCCGTGCCGCCAGCCACGGGCAGAACGAAGCTCTGGTTGAATTTATTGACGGTCAACGTATTGCCACCGACTTCAACACGCTCAATCAACGCGTTAACCAAACGGTTCACGGCTTGCGCGCTAAGGGGGTAAAACAGGGCGATCGCATTGCCATTCTCGGCGCGAATACCAGCCAGCTACTGACCGTGCTGCTCAGTTGTTTTAAAGGCGGCTTTGTCGCGGTGCCGGTTAATTATGTGCAGAACCCCAGCGATGTGGAATACAATATCGAACACTCCGGCGCTGTCGCTGTGTTTGCCGATGAGAACCTTCACCCCCTCGCTGCCCAAGCCACGGCCAATATTGACCGTGAGTTTCTGCTCGTCAATCTATCGGGCAAAGCCAGTGAGCCCTTTCTGGATTTCGACGCCCTGCTTGATGGACAGACGCACACAGAAATTGAAGATATTATCATCGAAGACGACGACCTCGCTCAAATCATGTACACCAGTGGCACCACCGCTCATCCCAAGGGCGTCATGCTGTCGCACAAAAACATTTACATCGCCACCCTGAACACCGTTATCAGCCTTGGTGCCAATAAAGACAGTACTGCCCACCCCGCCGTATTACCACTGTTCCACATCACCGCTGAACTCTTTGCCCTGGTATCACTGCATCTCGGCGCAAAAGTAGTGCTACAAAATGGCTTTAATCCAGCCACGGTACTGGCCTTAATCGAGTCGGAAAAACTCGAGTTCGCCATTTTGCTGCCATTAATGTGGAAAGCCATGCTCGGCTGCCCAACGCTTGAGCAATACGACTATTCCAGTATGCGGATCGGCATGTACGGTATGGCGCCCATGGATGCGCCCACATTGGATCAATTAAATCAGATCTTTGGCTGTCCTTTTTTGACGGGTTCGGGACAAACAGAAATCACTGGGGTCGCCACCGTCATGGACACTCACTGGGTGGGCCAGAAAGAAGGTAATATTTGGGGTGACGGCTCCATTACCAGTGACCAGGCGGTGATGGACGATCAGGGCAACTTTCTGCCCCCCGGCGAAATTGGCGAAGTGGTGTGGCGTTGCCCTCAGGTCATGCTCGGTTACTATCGTAACGAAGAAGCCACCGAGGAAGCTCAGGCCTTTGGCTGGCATCACTCGGGCGACATTGGCTATATCGACGACGACGGGCAATTTTGTTTTGTCGACCGCAAGAAAGATATCGTTAAATCAGGGGGTGAAAATGTCTCATCGGTAAAAGTCGAGAGCTGTATCCTCGCCTGCGAGGGCGTGGCTAACGTCGGTGTTATTGGCTTGCCTCACGAACACTGGGGTGAAGCGGTTACGGCTGTAGTCAGCCGCAAGCCCGATGCGCAACTCGACGAGCAATCAATTATCGATCACTGCAAAACTGAACTGGGGGGGTTCGAAACGCCAAAACGCGTGATTATTCTCGAAGAATTACCGATGACGGCAACAGGCAAAGTGAAAAAACACCTGCTGCGCAAAGAGTATGTAGACCTCTTTGCAGGCGCGAGTTAACGCCGCCAGAACATTGGCGTAAACAACACTAATAGCGTAAAGATTTCTAGCCGGCCCAATAGCATGCCACCGCACAGTATCACTTTGGCAAAGCCATTGATGTCACCGTAATTGGCCGCCACGTCACCCAGGCCGGGGCCGACGTTGTTGAGCGATGCAGCGGTCGCCGACCAGGCGGTAATGTAATCGAGACCTGAGGCCATCAACAACAGCACTATGCCGTAAAATACCGCCAGATACACCCCAAAGAAGGCCCAAATGGAGTTGGTGATTCGCTCTGGCACGATGCGCCCATTAACTTTTATGGGAATCACCGCGCTGGGGTGGATCAACTTTTGAATTTCACCCAGACCCTGCTTGGCCATAATCATCATCCGGCCAACTTTTATACCGCCGCCGGTAGACCCGGCACAGGCACCAAAAAATGACAGAAAAATAAGAAAGAAGGGAACGAAACTGGGCCACGTACTAAAGTTATCGGTAGCAAACCCGGTGGTGGTCATAATTGACACCAGCTGAAAAATCCCGTGGTTAACACTCCCCGTTACACCGTAAGTGCCACTGTAATAAAGATAGGCACAAACAATTAAAACCCCTCCCAGCAGCATCGCTATATACAAGCGCGCCTCAGAGTCGAAAAAGTAGGGTCGCAGACTCTTGCGATGCCAGACCATAAAATGCAAACCGAAATTCAGCCCTGACAGGATCATAAAAAACACACAGACACTGTTAATTAAAGCACTATCGAAAAAACCCATACTCGTATCATGGGTTGAAAAACCACCGATGGCGACCGTTGCGAAGCTGTGGCCAATGGCGTCAAAAGGCTCCATTCCCGCTAACCAATAAGCGAGCCCACAGGCCAGGGTGAGCACCATATAAATCAAAAACAGCATCTTGGCCGTCTCGGTGATACGCGGGGTGAGCTTACTGTCTTTAACCGGTCCCGGGGTTTCGGTGCGATACAGCTGCATGCCCCCAATACCCAGCATCGGCATAATCGCCACCGCAATCACCACAATACCGATACCCCCCAGCCACTGTAGCTGCTGGCGGTAGTAAAGAACCGAGCGCGGCAGCTCATCCAGCCCACTAATTACCGTTGCTCCGGTGGTGGTCAAACCGGAGATGGATTCAAACACTGCATCGATCGGCGATAAGGCGGGCTCAATCAGGGCCAGCGGGAGGGCCCCGCCTAAACCCAGCATGCTCCAAAAAAGCACGGTGACCAGGAAACCATCGCGGATGCGCAGTTCGCCGCTGCTGCGGCTATTGGGCAGCCACACCAGCATGCCAATCGAAAAAATAATGGCGAAGGCCAGAAAAAAAGCCTCGATGGTATGCTCCTGATACATTGCCGCAACGATAGTAGGCACTAACAAAGTGAGGCTGAAGATCATCAGCAGCAAGCCCAAAATACGCGCAATAATCGAATAGTGCATTATTAAATAAGGCCAATACTGAGGAAGTTAAACATCGTGTAAGGAGTGTCCTAGAAGAAGGTAAACCCGACCTGGAAGAGCTTTTCGATATCCCGTGTATGGCGTTTGTCGATCATAAACACGATAACGTGATCTTCCGACTCTATCACCGTGTCGTGGTGGGTGATAACCACCTCGCCACGACGCACCAGCGCGGCGATGGTTGAACCGGCGGGGAGGGTGAGATCTTCAATTGCTTTGCCGACTACTTTCGAGCTTTTGGCATCACCATGAGCGACAATTTCCAACGCTTCGGCCGCACCACGTCGCAGGGAATGTGCGTTAACGGTATCACCGCGCCGCACATGACTCAGTAGCGAGCTGGTGGTCGCTTGCTGTGGAGAGACGGCAATATCAATTTCACTGCCCTGCATTAATTCCGCGTAAACCGGATTGGTAATAAGGGTCATCACTTTGCGCGCACCCAGGCGCTTAGCCAATAGCGAGGCCATAATATTGACCTCATCATCATTGGTGACCGCAATAAAAACATCCGTTTTATCGATATTTTCTTCGAGCAGTAATTCCCGGTCAGCCGCCTGGCCATTCAATACCACGGACTTATGCAAAGCTTCGGCGAGATACTCGGCCCGCGACAGGTGGAATTCAATCACCTTGACGTTGTAGCTACCTTCCAACGCTTTAGCCAGACGAAAACCAATATTCCCTCCCCCGGCAATAATCAAACGGCGGTAGGGTTTTTCTGAGTGGCGTAAATAACTCATGACTTTGAGAATATTGAAACGAGCGGCGACGAAGAACACTTCGTCGCCCTCTTCGATGATCGTGTCACCCTTGGGTACAATGGAGCGATCCTGGCGAAAAATTGCCGCTGCCCGGGCATCGACACCGGGCATTTCCTCACGAATAGCGCTAAGTTGATAACCCACCATCGGACCACCGGCAGTAGCCCGTATCGCCATTAACTGTACTGCACCATCGGCAAAATCGAGTACCTGTAAAGCACCGGGGTGCTCAACTAACTTGCCAATATAGTCAGTCACCACTTGTTCGGGAGTAATTAACACATCGACCGGCACATGAGCGTCGTTGAACAGTTTTTCGCGATATGTCTTGCTGATATAGCCACTGGCTCGCACACGGGCAATTTTTTTTGGCGTGCGGTACAGAGAAAAGGCGATTTGACAGGCCAGCATATTGACCTCGTCGCTGCTGGTGACGGCCACCAACATGTCGGCATCTTCAATACCGGCAGACTCAAGCACATCGGGGTGGGAACCCAGCCCCGGCACTGTGCGAATATCAAGCCGGTCCTGTAATTCTCGAAGCCGGTGCTCATCGGGGTCGATCAGAGAAATATCATTCGCTTCATTGGCCAGGTTTTCCGCCAGGGTACCACCGACCTGGCCGGCGCCAACAATCACAATTTTCATGGTTTCGGATCGCCTGCTCGTTTCATTTTAGCTTGTACACCGTCTATACCTATAGTTGGTGAATCAGCTGTTAGACATCAATTTTTAGACAACAAGGCATAATAAAAGCCATCATGACCATCGATTGTTGGTAACAGTTGGCGTCCCAACGGAGTCTGTATGCCCACTTCCGCCGCCAGAGCGATCACCTCAACATCATCCTGGCGAGCAGTAAAATCGGTGATGCTCGCATCATTTTCCTCGGGCAGAATGGAGCAGGTTGCGTAGAGCAGTTTACCCCCTGATTTAAGCAGTGGCCACAGGGCGTCGAGTAATTCTGCCTGTAGCTGGGCAAGGCGAGCGATGTCGTCAGGCTTGCGCAATAATTTGATATCCGGATGGCGCCGAATGACCCCCGTAGCAGAACAGGGAGCATCGAGCAGAATGCGGTCAAACAATTGGCCATCCCACCATTGATCCGTCGCAGCAGCATCAGCCGCCACCAACTGGGCTTGTACATTCAACCGTTCAAAATTCTCTTTGACACGCTCTAAGCGTGATTCATCAATATCGAGCGCTACCAGTTCATTGAGACTGGGTTCACACTCAAGAATATGGCAAGTTTTCCCGCCGGGGGCGCAGCAGGCGTCGAGTACTCTTTGCCCCGGCGCCAGCTGCAGTAAATGTGCGGCAAGCTGGGCAGCCTCATCTTGCACACTAAGCTGCCCCTGCACAAAACCTGGAATGGTCTCGACACCAGTGGCTTTCAATAACTGCACGCCATCGGCACTGAGAGCCGTCGCCTTTGCGTCAATACTGGCTGTTTGCAGAATAGTCAGGTATTCAGCCCGACTCTGGCATTGCTGATTAACCCGCAAGGTCATTGGTCCCGGGTGATTATTCGCGGCAAGAATCGTGGCCGACTGCCCTGGCCAGGCTTGCTCAATACGCTTATAGAGCCACTTGGGGTGGGCGTGTCGATAGATACTGTTGTCCGCCAATTGCTCGTTAAGGTTATCGCGCTCACGAATAAAACGACGCAGCACGCCATTGACCAAGCCCTTAGCCCAGGATTTTTTCAGCTTTTTAATGGCCGCGACGGTTTCATTGACAGCAGCGTGATCGGGTATGCGCGTCTCCATTATTTGGTAGAGTGCGCAAGTTAGCAGGACGTGAATATCCTGGTCTTTCGAACGGAAGGGCTTTTCCAGTAGCACCTTGAGCAAGATATTTAAGCGGGGGTACCAGCGCAGGGTGCCGTAGCAAAGGTCTTGTAGCAAGGGTCTATCCCGCTCAAGCACCTGTGCCTGTAACGTGGGCAGACACTGATTAAGAGATACCCCATCGCGGGTCACAGCCAATAACACTTTGACAGCTGCAACTCTAACTTGCACCACTGTCGCCCTGTGGCAAACCGAGTTGCGCGCCGGCTGCGAATAAATGCGCCTGGCTATTCAACACTGCCTGTACTGGCAAACGCTTTTTACCCGGCAACTGTATTTCACTTAGCACCAACGCGCCTTGCCCGCAGGCGACCCAAATACCCCGGTTATCACATTGTAAAATAGTGCCCGCTGCAGCCTGGTGGGAGTGTAAGGCGTGGAGTTCGGCAGCCCAGACCCTAAGCCGGATATCACCTAAAGTGGTAAAAGCGACCGGAAAGGGGTTAAAAGCGCGAATTTTAAAATCAAGTGCCGTTGCGGCCCTCGACCAGTCGAGGCGAGCCTCTTCCTTATCGATTTTAGGGGCATAGTTACTCAAGGCATCATCCTGCACTTCAGGCGCCAGGCAATTGTCTGCCAGTCTGTCGAGAGCCTGGAGTAAAGTCTCGCAACCAAGGCCCGCTAGCTTATCGTGCAAGCTACCGCCAGTATCTTTTGCCGCAATAGCGCACTCAGCCTTGAGCAGCATTGGCCCGGTATCAAGCCCCGCTTCCATCTGCATAATCGTCACACCCGTTTTAGCGTCTCCCGCTTCCAGCGCCCGATGTATAGGTGCCGCACCCCGCCAACGCGGCAACAAAGAGGCGTGCACATTAATACAACCCAGTGGCGGCGTATCAAGCACTGCCTGGGGCAAAATCAAGCCGTAGGCAACCACCACCATGAGGTCGGCGGCAAAGTCCCGCAGTTGCTGTTGGTCATCAGGGTTTTTTAAAGAAACTGGCTGCATTACTGGCAGGCCGTATTGCTCAGCAAGCTGCTTGACGGGACCAGGCTTCAGCTTTTTACCACGTCCCGCCGAACGGTCGGGCTGAGTATAAACCGCCACCACGGTGTGCTTACCCTGTTTGAGTAAAGCGGCCAAATGGCAGGCGGCAAAATCGGGCGTACCCGCAAAAATAATCTTCAAGGTTGGACCTCAGTAGACGGCACTTGGAGGGCTGACAGGGTAAAACTCTGGAAGAGCGGCTATCAAGCAATATTAGATTAGGCCAATTGTCGGTGCAGCTTTTCCAGCTTTTTGCGAATCCGCTGGCGCTTCAGCGCCGACAAATAATCAACGAACAATTTCCCATTGAGGTGATCAAGTTCGTGCTGAATACACACCGCCAACAGACCGTCTGGCTCCAACTCAAATACGTCACCCTTTTCATTAAGTGCTCGCAAACGAATGCAGTCCGGGCGCGATACCGTCTCGTAGAAGCCCGGTACCGACAGACAGCCCTCATCGTGTTCACGCTGGCTATCGCCAATGAATTCAACCTCGGGGTTGATAAGGGTCAGCGGGCTATCCCTCTCTTCAGAGACATCCATTACCACAATGCGCTGATGCTCATCAATTTGCGTCGCCGCCAAGCCAATACCTTTGGCCTCATACATGGTCTCAAACATATCGTCGACTAAGTGTCGGATGCGCTTATCAACCTTGGCTACCGGAGCTGCGGTAATACGTAGGCGGGGGTCTGGAAATTCTAGAATTGTTCGAATAGTCATAGCTTTGTGATGGATTTCTAGCAAATGAGTGTAAACGACTGTTAACATCCGGGCTGTTCTAACAATTACAACCTTGAACATCCCGATGTTGGCAGTATACACCATCGGTATTAAGCCTAAGGAATAGCCTTTTATGAAAAGCCCGATAAAGACAGTAGCGCTGGCACTGATCAGCGTCTGGGTGCTGGTCGCAACAGCTGTGGCAGAAGCCCCGTTTAACGACGAGATTCCCGACAAATACACCGTCGTAAAGGGCGATACTCTCTGGGACATTTCAGCTCACTTTCTCGCTGAGCCCTGGTTGTGGCCCGAAATATGGCATGTCAACCCACAAATTAATAACCCCCATTTGATCTACCCCGGCGACATCATCAGCCTCATCTACATTGATGGCAAACCCCGGTTGACACTCTCACGCGGCCGCAATATTAAACTCAGCCCTCAAATTCGCGAAACCACCGACCGTCAGGCTATTCCGGCACTGCCGCTGGAAATGATCAATAGCTTCTTATCACGCAACCGGGTCGTAGAGCCTGGGGTTCTCGAGTCTGCACCGTACATACTTTCAGGCCAAAACAGACACCTGTTAACCGGAAAAGGCGATGACTTTTATGCCCGGGGTGATTTCTCCGAGGCAGAAAACGCGTATGGCGTTTATCGCAATGGCGGCGCTTTTACCGACCCCACTACCAACGAGATACTCGGTATCAGAGCCAAAGATGTCGGTGCGGGAAGCGTAAAAACCATTGATGAAGACATCGCAACACTGAAAGCCACGCGTAGTATTGAAGAACTGCGTATTGACGACAGGCTTCTGCCACTTGAAGAGCGCAAAGTTGATGCGAGCTTTTATCCCAACTCGCCCCCCGACGACATCGAAGGACTCATAATCTCTGTCGAAGGTGCCGTTAGCACGGGCGGCATGCTCGACGTTGTCAGTATTAATCTTGGCGAACGCGATGGCATAGAAATTGGCAACATGTTTAAAATCTTTAAAAAGGGCGTCGTTGTCAAAGACCGCATCCAGGGCGATTCTGTTACCTTGCCCCCTGAAAAAGCGGGCCTCGCAATGGTTTTCCGTACTTTTGACAAGATGAGTTTTGCACTCGTTCTGACTGCCAACTTGCCAATTTCCGTTAAGGATATCGCCCGCAACCCCGAATCATAAAAGGCTCTGAACGCATCACAAATGCGTGCCTGACTTATCATAGCCTACCTTTACAGTTTGAAGAGAGCGCCCGACGCTTAGCCCTCTCTTCAAATTAAGAAATACGCCCAAGGATGGGATTATGATCACTGAGCGCGAATGCGCCCTTATACTTCAAGCTCTCCCCGGCATCGGCTCCGTTGCCCTCAGCAAACTCCATCAGCAATTTGGTTCCTTTGCCAACGCCTTGCAAGCCCCCGCACACAGCATCACACCCGCCTATCGCAAGGGACTTGCTGCCTATCGCGCCACACCTGATGATTTCCATTATCTCGCGCAAGCAACTCTCGATCGCTGTTTAAACAGCGCCATCGACATTGTTCTCATATCCTCATCCGACTACCCTGCCCTATTACGTGAAATTGATACACCCCCAGCCTTGCTATTCGTTAAAGGCAATACCGACATCTTAAACCTGCCACAAATCGCTATTGTCGGCAGCCGTCACCACTCAGCGACCGGGCAACAAAATGCCCGTGCATTCGCTCGCCATTTAGCCAATAGCGGCTTTGTCATCACCAGTGGTCTGGCCCTGGGTATTGACGGCGCAGCCCATCAAGGGGCGCTGGAAACAGGGCATACCATTGCCGTACTCGGCACTGGCGTTGATGTTATCTATCCTCGCCGCCATCAGGCTCTTTACACGGAAATTATTGCCAAAGGTGGCCTTATCGTTTCTGAATTCCCGCCCGGCACACCGGCGCGAGCGGGCAACTTCCCTCAGCGCAACCGCGTTATCAGCGGCCTTAGCCTAGGTGTATTAGTTGTCGAAGCGGCACTGAAAAGCGGCTCACTGATTACCGCTCGCCTAGCCATGGAACAAGGGCGCGAAGTGTTTACCATACCCGGCTCCATACACAATCCCAGTGCCAAAGGCTGCCATCAGCTCATTCGCCAGGGAGCAACGCTGGTTGAAACGGCTGATGACATCATTACCGAACTCGGCGGCCTGCTTGCCTATAAAGCACAAGAAGCAGCGCAATTAGTGGCACCTAATAGTACAAACACCCTTGATGAGACCGCAATCCGCATACTCCACCAACTCGGCTTTGACCCCATTAACCTGGATACGCTGATCGCACGCACCCAACTCGCACCAGCCGTACTCAGTGGCTTATTAATACAACTTGAACTAGAGGGCTGGGTTGAACACCGAGTCGGCATGTACAACCGTCTGAAATAGATCCTTCCGCGATTGCCCTCAGCACCGTCTTCCGGTAGCCTTTGCGGCTTTTCACAGCGAGCGAGGCTCCACCACCATGAGCAAACCCTTTGTCGCCATTTTAATGGGCTCAGACTCCGACCTTCCCATTATGGAAGCCAGTTTTGACGTGCTCACCAAACTCGGTGTGCCTTTCGAGGCAAAAGTCACTTCCGCCCACCGCACTCCTGCAGTCACTCACGATTACGTGACCGCGGCCGATGAACGCGGTTGTGCCGCTTTTATTTGTGCAGCAGGCATGGCTGCCCACCTGGCCGGTGCAGTGGCTGCGGTGACTTTGCGCCCCGTGATCGGCGTGCCCATCAACGGCTCCCTTGACGGCCTCGACGCCCTGCTCTCGACCGTGCAAATGCCCGGCGGCATTCCCGTTGCTACCGTCGCCATTGGCAAGGCCGGTGCGAAAAATGCTGCCTATCTGGCGGCGCAAATTATCGCTGGTGCCGACCCCGCGCTGCATCAACGCCTGCTCGACGAACGCGCTGCCAATGCGCAAGCCGTGATCGAAAAAGACCAGGCCTTACAGGATAAGCTGCAGGCCCGAGCTAAGGCTTAAGCAGTGACAGATATTGCGCTGCGACCGGGCATTCGCCGGGCCGCAGCCAGCCTGCACCAGGGTGGTGTTGTCGCATATCCCACAGAAGCGGTATGGGGTTTGGGCTGCGACCCCAAAAACCTGCGCGCCGTACAACAGCTGCTCGCGCTGAAAAAGCGCGACCCGCGAAAAGGCCTGATTTTAATTGCCGCCGATATCGCCATGCTTGCGCCTTACTTACACGCTTTAAGCCCCTCACTCATCGAAAAACTGCAAAATAGCTGGCCCGGGGCAATCACCTGGTTAATCCCCAATAACCACTACGCCTCCCCCTGGATCAGCGGTGGCCAGAACACCTTGGCGCTGCGCGTCACTGCACACCCCGTGGCGGCGGCACTAAGTCGCGCTTATGGCGGCCCACTGGTATCGACCTCAGCCAACCCCCAGGGCCTGCCACCGGCAAAATCATTGATGAAGGTCAAAGCGTATTTCGGTAATAACCTTGATGCTTACACCCCCGGTAGTATCGGCAGTGCCGCCAAGCCAAGCGAAATCCGACATCTTGTGACAGGCGAAGTCATTCGCGCTGCCAGCTAAGCCACCGCTACCCTATTACGAGGAAGACATCATGGTCGACAGCAGCGCCGTTAAAGAATACCTGCTCGATTTACAGGATCGCATTTGCCAACAACTGCAGGATCTCGAGCCCACCGCAAAATTTCGTGAAGACGCATGGGACAGAAAGGGTGGCGGCGGTGGTCGCACTCGGGTTATCGAAAAGGGCTCGGTATTCGAAAAGGGCGGCGTTAATTTCTCCCACGTCTACGGCACACAACTCCCACCCTCGGCTACCGCTGCTCGACCCGAGCTGGCCGGGCGCTCTTTCGAAGCCATGGGCGTATCGCTGGTGATTCACCCCCTCAACCCCTTAGTGCCAACTTCTCACGCCAACGTGCGCTTTTTTATTGCCGAACAAGAAGGCAAGGAACCGGTTTGGTGGTTTGGCGGCGGTTATGATCTCACTCCCTATTACGGTGATATCGCCGACTGCAAACAATGGCACACCACCGCCAAAGCTGCCTGCGACCCCTTTGGCGAGGCTATTTACCCGCGTTTTAAAGAATGGTGCGATACTTATTTTTATCTCAAACACCGAGATGAAGCCCGTGGTGTTGGCGGTTTGTTTTTCGATGACTTTAACGAACTCGGCTTTGATGACAGCTTCGCTCTGATGCGCGCCATCGGCGACAGTTATACCGAGGCCTATTCACCCATCGTTAAAAAACACGCCGACCGACCCTATACCGAGAAACAAAAACAGTTTCAGCTCTACCGCCGTGGCCGCTACGTTGAATTCAACCTGGTGTTCGACCGAGGCACTTTGTTTGGCCTGCAATCCGGGGGTCGCACCGAATCTATTTTAATGTCACTGCCCCCCCAGGTTAGCTGGCAGTACGACTGGCACCCCGAACCCGGCAGCGAAGAAGCCGAGCTCTACGATACCTTCCTCCCCCACCGTGACTGGGTTAACAGCTAGGCGGCTTTTTGACGATGACAGACCAGTACGCCGTTTTTGGCAACCCCATAAAGCACAGCCGCTCACCGCAAATTCACAGCACTTTTGCCGAACAAACCGGGCAGGACATCAACTATGTCAGCACTCTGGTCGAACCCGACCAGTTTCAAGCTGCCGCCAGCCATTTTTTCAATAAGGGCGGCAAGGGCTTAAATATCACAGTGCCCTTCAAACAGGATGCTTTTACCTTTGCCGACGCACTCAGTGAACGCGCCCGACGCGCCGGCGCAGTAAACACACTGATCCAGCAGGATGACGGAAAGATACTCGGCGACAACACCGACGGTGTTGGCTTAGTGCGCGACATCACCAACAACCTCGGCTGGGCAATTGGAGGCCAGAAAATACTACTTGTCGGGGCCGGCGGCGCTGTCATGGGTGTATTAGAACCCCTCTTACAACAACGCCCCGCCCTTATCGTCATCGCCAACCGCACCGTTAGCAAGGCACAAAAGTTGGCTAGCGACTTTGCAGACCTTGGTAATATCAAGGGCTGTGGTTTTGATGAACTGACAGACAGCGGCCATTTTGACCTTATTATCAATGGCAGCAGTGCCAGCCTGGCGGGGGAAATTGCGCCACTACCCGACAGCGTACTCACTGCAAATAGCCAAGGCTACGACATGATGTATGCCGCCGAACCTACGCCCTTTATGCGCTGGATGAACGACCACGGCGCACAGCAAACGGCTGATGGTTTAGGCATGTTGGTGGAGCAGGCGGCAGAAGCTTTTGCACTCTGGCGCGGTATACGGCCCGAGACGGCTGCGGTAATACAGTCAATTCGTGCGGCGATGTCATCGTAAAATAGGCTATCGGCTGATTTCCATACTTTAACAAGCAGGGCTAAGGAAAAATTTACGCTTATCTTTTGGCAAGCCGCCTACACGCTCTAATTCTAGTTTATTAAAAATTGAAGCCACCGAACATCAATAGTATGATTATTTCATATAGCGATATAGGGCGGCTCCCATGAGCACAAAACGCAAAACGATCACCGTTACAGAGCAACAAAACAACTGGATTAAGACACGAATTGCAGCGGGTGAATTCACCAATGACAGCGAATACATCCGCGACCTCATACGCCGCGACCAAACCAGCCAAGCGGATATAGACGCTATCCGCGCCGCACTCATTGAAGGCGAACAAAGCGGAGAACCCCAACCTTTTAACAGTGATTTATTTAAACAAGAAATGCGAATAAAACACCGTCAAACACATGGCTGAATACCGGCTAACACCAAAGGCCGTCGTCGACATGGAGACAACTTGGCTGTATTCATTGGAGCAGTGGGGAGAACAACAAGCAGAACGATATATCGATGATTTAACCGAAGCCTTCGGTTTTTTGGCCAAAAGCCCGAACGCAGGAATGGTTTGTGAAAATATCCGCGCTGGGTACCGAAAGCACCCGGTTATTCGCCATGTCATTTATTATCGTAAAACCGACTACGGCGTTGAAGTTATCCGGGTTTTGCATGATCGTATGTTAGCCACACGATATCTGTAGGCGCAGGCTGGGGCTCTATCGTTACACAAAAGCTCTGAACCCCTTTCCGGAATACGGTATTGTAAGGCATAAATTCTTGCCTAATAAAATCACCAATTGAATAATTTAATATGAAGAACAAATCAGGGTTCATATTCAGCATAATAATGGCTCTGATCGTTCTATTGATTTTTTTCCTAATTGGCCTATCAATTGGAATCGGATCACAGGGCGGACTTACATTTAGTAACGACACATTATCAGCCTGGGTTTCTGCATTAGCAACAGTTTGTATAGCAATCTTGACCATCTTTTTAGCAAAAGAAACATGGTCATTACGACAAGTACAACTTCAACAAATTGAACAAATCAGAAAAGACTCCATCAAACCAAGTGTTGGCATCTTTTTACAAGACACTCCTGTGTCGTCTAATTTTTTAGACATACACATCATTAACAATGGATCAGGCGTAGCTCACAATATTAAGTTTACCTTTACAAATAAAAACCCTAACTCATCAGAAGTTTTTGATCATCTTAAACAACAATTCTCCGAACTATCTATACTAACCAACGGAATATCATCTCTAGGCGCAGGAGAGAGAAGAATCAGCTACTTAGCTTTATAGAACTAACTAGTTTATTTAACAACAAAGCATTTGAATACCACTCAGAAATATCCATCTCATACTATGAGAACGAAGGTAAAAAATACCGTACACGATCATATTTCAACTTCTCAGAATACAAAGGAATGTCTTCACTAGGGGGACGCGAACCACTCCATAAAATATCATCCACCCTTGAAAAAATTCAAAAAGATATAAATCAATACTCCAGCGGGTATAGAAAATTAAAAACAGATATATATACGAGTGATGACCGAAAAAAAGAACGAGAGCTGTGGGAACAAGAAAGAAATGAATTCAACTCTACAAACAACAAAAACAGCTAAGAAAATATTAAAATTACCCTCGCCACATTAGCCTTCAACTAGGGAAAGGCTCCAAACCTTGTAAGCCGACATCACCCATTTACTAGCTGTATTATTAATTGTGTTTAGCTCAAACCACGAACACAACTTACGATTTCTTCACCAGTAATAATAACGTCAACCTTGAGGTATCGAACCCCTCTTTTGGAGAGGTTCGACCGACGCTATTGATAATGCTACTTCACCTGCTGTGTCAATTCGCCTGCCGCATAGCGCAGTGATACCGCATCCAAACTGAGCGCTTTAATTTTATCGGCATTGCCCGCGGTGCCGAAGGATTCATAGCGGGCAACACAAATGTCTTTCATCGCGGTGGTCGCTGCAGCGAGATATTTGCGCGGATCGAAGTCCTCCGGTTTTTGCGCCATATAGCGACGAATAGCGCCAGTTGAGGCGAGACGCAAATCGGTATCAATATTCACCTTGCGCACACCGTGCTTAATACCTTCGATGACCTCTTCAACCGGCACCCCGTAAGTCTCGGGGATGTCGCCACCGTACTCATTGATAATGGCCAGCCAGTCCTGGGGCACAGCCGATGAGCCATGCATTACCAGGTGGGTGTTGGGTAAGCGTGCGTGAATCGCTTTGATACGCTCAATGGCTAGAATATCGCCCGTCGGTGGACGGGTAAATTTGTAGGCACCGTGGGAGGTACCAATGGCGATAGCCAAGGCGTCAACATCAGTTTTGGCGACAAAATCAGCGGCTTCATCGGGGTCGGTGAGCATTTGCTCGTGGCTCAAAGTGCCTTCAGCGCCAACGCCATCTTCTTCGCCCGCCTGCCCTGTTTCCAGAGAACCCAGGCAACCCAGCTCACCCTCAACGGAAACACCGCCGGCATGGGCCATTTCGACCACACGGCGTGTCACCTCGACATTGTATTCGTAGCTAGCCGGCGTTTTGCCGTCCTCTTCCAACGAGCCATCCATCATCACCGATGAAAAACCCAGCTGTATCGAGCGCTGACAAATGGCGGGGCTGGTGCCGTGATCCTGATGCATAACCACGGGAATGTGGGGGAATTCTTCAATAGCGGCGAGAATCAGATGGCGCAAAAAAGGCGCCCCAGCATATTTCCGCGCACCGGCAGAGGCCTGCACAATTACCGGTGAATTCGTTTGGTCAGCGGCTTCCATAATGGCACGCATTTGCTCAAGGTTATTGACGTTGAACGCCGGTACGCCGTACTGGTGCTCTGCCGCGTGATCCAACATTTGACGCATGCTAATTAGAGCCATAACTGTTTCCTTCTTGTTTGTTAATAGTTCAGCCTAAAGCGGGCCTGTTTCAGGGAGTATTAGTCCTCACCACGTTCTTCTAATATCGCCACTGCAGGCAGGGTTTTGCCCTCGACATATTCGAGGAAGGCACCGCCGCCGGTTGAGATATAAGACACATCTTCGGCGATGGCGTATTTGTCCACTGCCGCCAGGGTATCGCCACCACCGGCGATGGAAAAACCCTGATTGGCGGCGATCGCTCGGGCAATGGCTTCAGTACCGGCACCAAATTGCTCGAACTCAAAAACCCCAACCGGACCGTTCCAGATAATAGTACCGGCATCTTGCAGAATGGCGGCAAGCCTTGCCGAGGTTTCGGGGCCGATGTCAAAAATCATATCGCCGTCACTCACCTCATCCGCCGACTTTAGCGTGGCCTCAGCCTGCTCGGAAAGCTCACTGCCAACCACGACATCGGTCGGCAGGGGAATATCGCATTTATCCATTAAGCCACGGGCAACATCGGTGAGCTCATGTTCGCAGAGCGACTTGCCCACCGGCTTGCCTGCTGCCGCCAAAAAGGTATTGGCGATACCTCCCCCGACAATCAGTTGGTCAACCTTATTAGACAGGGCTTCGAGCACTTCAAGTTTGGTCGACACCTTAGCACCCCCGACAATAGCCACTACGGGCTTTTTAGGTGCCGCAAGCGCTTTCGTCAGCGCCGCCAGTTCACCCGCCAATAAGGGACCAGCACAGGCCGTTTTAGCAAAGCGCGCCACACCATGGGTCGAGGCCTGAGCCCGATGGGCCGTGCCGAAGGCATCCATTACAAAAATATCGCAGAGGCTGGCGTAGGCTTTTGCCAGTGTCTCGTCATTTTTTTTCTCACCCAGATTAAAACGGACATTTTCGAGCAGGGCAACGCTGCCACTGGCGACGTCCACACCATCGCGCCAGTCACTAATCACGGGCACATCACAGTCGAGCAATGTGCTCAAATGAGTGGCGACGGGTTGCAACGAAAAGGCGCTATCGGCTTCGCCTTCAACTGGCCGACCGAGATGGGACATCAACACCACCTTGGCACCCGCTGCCATCGCCAGGCGAATAGTCGGCAGGGCAGCGCGAATGCGGGCATCCGAACTCACCGCGCCGTTTTTAAGGGGTACGTTTAAATCTTCACGTATTAACACACGCTGGTTGGCGAGATCGAGGTCTGTCATTAACTTGATAGTCATTGTGCTGTTATTGCCCTCTACTAATTACGGAATGTCATGTTGACGTTGCTCGGCCTGCCCGTTACCAGGCCTGACAGAATTTAACCTTTTCAAATTTTTACCTTTCCAAAACTCGACAACGTCGAGCATGCGATTGGCATAGCCCCATTCATTATCGAACCATAGGAGTACTTTAACCAGGCGCTGGCCACCAACGCGGGTCTGGCTGGCATCGACAACGCCTGAATGGGCATCGTGATTAAAATCGCAGGAGGCCAGAGGCTCTTCAGTAAAGCCGAGAATATGTCTCAAGGAGCCCTCGCTGGCGGCACGAAGAATGGCGTTGACCGCTTCGCTGCTGGTGTCGTTTTTTACCTGCACAGACAAATCGATGGCCGATACATTTTGTGTGGGCACGCGCATGGCCTGGGCTTCAAAGCGCCCTCTCAGCTCAGGCAAAACGCGGTCTATGCCCCTCGCCAAGCCTGTTTCCACCGGAATAATCGACTGAAAGGCGGCCCGTGTTTTGCGCAGATCGGTGTGATGATAGGAGTCAAGCACCGGCTGATCGTTCATTGCCGAATGAATGGTGGTAATCACCCCCGCCTCAACACCCAGCGCATCGTGCAGTGCTTTAATTGCCGGCACTACGCAGTTGGTGGTACAGGAGGCCGCAGAAATAATCTTGTGCTCACCACTTAACTGCTGGTGATTAATACCATAAACCACGGTGGCATCAATGTCGGCTTCGGCGGGCTGGGAAAACAGCACCGCTTTGGCACCAGCGCTAATATGTTGCTGAGCAATACTGCGCTGAGCAAACGTGCCAGTACATTCAAGCACCAAATCAATAGAGTGCTCAGCCCACGGTAAATCGGTCAGTGATTGTTGATGACTGACAGAAATTTCGCGGCCATCAACTAACAGGCACTCACGACCATCGCGGGGCAACTCAACACGACCGGGAAAACGGCCGTGAGTAGAGTCATAGCGGGTCAGATAGGCAATGGTATCGAGGCCGGCCAATTCATTAATCGCAACGACCTGTAATCGGCTTCCTAACTGCTGGTGCCGCTCATGCAATGCTCGCAGCACACAGCGCCCCACCCGACCGAAACCATTAATGGCTAAACGCAAGGTCATTGAGCAAGCCCCTGTCTAAGCCAACAGCGCTTTGGCCTTGGCAACCACGTTGTCGACCGTAAAGCCGAAGTATTCCATCAACTCGGGGCCTGGAGCCGACGCACCAAAGGTGGCCATACCAATTACATCGCCATCGAGCCCTGTGTATTTCGTCCAAAAGTCCTGGTGCAGGGCTTCAACAGCGATGCGCTTGCGCACGCTTGAAGGCAGGACCGATTCACGATAAGTCGCATCTTGCGCATCGAAAATCTCGGTACAGGGCATAGAGACAACACGCACTTTACGGCCCTCTTGACTGAGGGTTTGCGCCGCGGCAACAACCAATTGCACTTCTGAGCCAGTGGCCAGCAAAATCAAATCGGGCTCACCATCACAGTCGACAAGGATGTAACCGCCTTTCGTTATAGCCGCGACCTGTTCGTCGGAGCGCGTTTGATGCGGTAGGCCCTGGCGGGTGAAGATCAATGCCGAGGGGCCGTCTTTATGCTCAATGGCTGTTTTCCAGCACACAGCCGATTCAACGGTGTCGCAAGGGCGCCAGGTATTCATATTCGGGGTGGTACGCAGATTAGTTAGCTGCTCAATCGGCTGATGAGTAGGGCCATCTTCGCCAAGACCAATGGAGTCGTGGGTAAAGACAAAAATGCTCTGTTGCTTCATCAATGCCGCCATCCGTACAGCATTGCGACAGTATTCCATAAACACTAAAAAGGTCGCGCCGTAGTTAATAAAACCACCGTGCAGGGCTATGCCATTCATTATTGCCGCCATGCCAAATTCGCGCACACCGTAATAAAGGTAGGTACCCGAGGCATCCTCAGCCGTCACATCTTTACAGCCTTTCCACATCGTATTGTTAGAGCCCGCCAAATCAGCCGAACCGCCCAGCAACTCGGGCAATAAAGGTCCAAAGGCATCGAGACAGTTTTGCGAAGCTTTGCGAGTGGCCGGCGATTCACCTTTGGCCTGACATTCATCCACATAGGCCTGGGCCTGCGCGGAAAAGTCGGCGGGCAATTCGCCATTCAAACGACGTAGCAATTCAGCGGCTAACGCCGGGTGGGCCTGAGCATAAGCATCAAAACGCTGCTGCCACTCAGCCTCGGCCTTGCTGCCTTTATCACTGGCCGACCAACCCTGATAAATAGTGTCAGGGATTTCGAAGGGGCCGTGGGGCCAACCCAGCGCTTTTTTTGTGGCGGCAATTTCTTCAACACCCAGGGGCGCACCGTGACAACTGGCTGTACCTTGTCTGGCAGGCGAGCCAAAGCCAATGACTGTTTGGCAGCAAATCAGCGTTGGCTTAGCGCTTTCACTGCGGGCCAGCTCTATCGCCTCTTTGATGGCTGCAGCATCGTGGCCGTCAACCTTAGGGATTACCTGCCAACCATAGGCTTCAAAGCGGGCGGGGGTGTCATCGGTAAACCAGCCCAGGACTTCACCGTCGATGGAAATACCATTGTCATCATAAAAGGCTATCAGTTTGCCTAGCTGGTGGGTGCCGGCAAATGAGCAGGCCTCGTGGGAGATACCCTCCATCAAACAGCCATCGCCGAGAAACGTATAGGTGTGGTGGTCAACAACGTCGTGACCGGGCTGATTAAATTGCGCGGCGAGGATTTTTTCCGCCAGTGCCATGCCAACAGCATTGGCAATGCCCTGGCCCAGTGGCCCGGTCGTGGTCTCGATACCTGGCGCTTCGCCCAATTCGGGGTGACCCGCTGTTTTCGAATGCATTTGGCGGAAGTTTTTTAACTCCTGCAGGGGCAAATCATAGCCCGACAGATGGAGCAGCGAATACAGTAGCATCGAGCCGTGTCCATTAGACAGGACAAAGCGATCGCGATCGGCCCAGGCGGGGTTGGCAGGATTGTGGCAAAGGTAGTCATTCCACAGCACTTCGGCGATATCCGCCATTCCCATGGGTGCCCCCGGATGGCCACTGTTGGCCTGTTGAACGGCATCCATACTGAGCGCGCGTATAGCATTAGCAAGATCACGGCGGGATTGCATCGAAGCGATACTCCAGAAGAAAAAGGAGCGCCATTTTCCCGCACCCGCGCCGGGCAGTAAAGAACTCCTGTCGATTTATGATAAATTCTATTCTGTGAACCACCCAATCAGCACATGCACTGCTTTTTCAGGGCCGCTCGCAGAAACATCAATTTTTTTTGATATTATAATCTTGCTCATGTACAGTCCCGCTCCATGACAGCTCCCAGCAATAATAACGACCAAGCCCTGACAGGGATTCCCTACCTCAGCACCCTGTGCAAAGCCGCTGGCGATGAACTGCGCCTGCAAATATTGCGCGTGCTGCAACGCGATGCCTTCGGCGTGCTCGAACTAGCCCAAATGTTTGGCATTCGCCAGCCCGCTATGAGCCATCACCTAAAAGTGCTCGCCAAGGCTGGCCTGGTGGTTACCCGTAAAGAAGGCACTCACATTTTTTATCGCCGCAATATTAATGACGGCAGCGAATTAGCCCTGTTACGTGAACAAATTTTTACCCAGCTCGATTTTTGCGAGTTGCCCACCAAGGTGCTCGCTGAAGTTGCTCATATTCACGAACGCCGCTCAAACACCTCAAAAACTTTCTTCAAGCTCAACGCCGAGGATTTCCGTCAACAACAGGATTTGATCGCCAGTTTTTCACTCTATGGCGACGCAGTACTTGAATTACTCGAGACTGAACGTCAAAAAGGGGCGAAATCTGTTCTCGAAATTGGTCCCGGTGAAGGTGAGCTATTGACAGCACTAGTACCGCGCTTTGAACAGGTCGTCGCCCTGGACAATTCCTCCGCCATGCTCGAACGGGCAGAGACTCTGGTAGGGAAGCAACTTTCTACCAGCATCCGTTTTATTCTCGGCGAAACGAATAGCCCAGCAGCGGCGGAAACCAAGGTCGACTGCATCACCTTAAATATGGTCCTTCACCATGTCGCCACCCCCGTCGATATGCTCAAAGATATTTACCAACTGCTTAAGCCAGGCGGGGCTTTAATTGTCACCGAACTCTGTCAGCACGATCAGGACTGGGTACGTGACACCTGCGGTGATCTGTGGTTGGGCTTCTGCCCCGAAGAGCTCAGTATCTGGGCCCACGAAATAGGGTTTACAACAGGCGAAAGCGTCTATATGGCACAACGCAACGGCTTCAAAGTCCAGCTGCGAAAATTTCATAAATAAGCGTCTACACTAATAGACCGATACCCATCAGACCGGCAACAAAAAGGACAACTCGATGAGTCAATACAGTATCTTCACCTCCGAATCCGTATCAGAGGGTCACCCTGACAAAATGGCTGACCAAATCTCGGACGCCATTCTCGATGCCATTATTGCCGACGACCCCAACGCCCGCGTCGCTGTAGAGACGCTGGTTAAAACGGGGGTTGCCGTCGTCGCCGGTGAGGTGCGCACTAACACCTATGTCGACCTCGAGGACATTGTCCGCCAGGTGATTCTCGACATCGGCTACGACAGTTCAGACGTCGGCTTTGACGGCGCCACCTGTGCGGTACTCAACGCCATTGGCAAGCAGTCTGTCGATATCGCCGTTGGCGTCGACGAAGCCAACGACAAAGACCTAGGCGCTGGCGATCAGGGCTTAATGTTTGGTTATGCCACCAATGAAACTGAGGTGTTGATGCCGGCACCTATTTTCTATGCGCACCGGCTCGTCGAGCGCCAGGCTTATTTGCGCAAACATAAAATCCTGCCCTGGCTACGCCCCGATGCAAAGAGCCAAATTACACTGCGCTATGAGAACGGCCTGCCCGTAGCAATCGACGCAGTGGTTTTGTCCACTCAGCATAGCCCCGACATTTCCCTGTCCGATCTGCAAGAAGCGGTGATGGAAGATGTTATCAAGCCCATCCTGCCCGCCGAATGGCTGCACGGGGATACCCGATACCACATCAACCCCACTGGGCAGTTTATTATCGGCGGTCCCATGGGCGATTGCGGGCTCACCGGGCGCAAAATTATTGTCGACACCTACGGCGGCATGGCCCACCACGGTGGTGGTGCCTTCTCAGGTAAAGACCCTTCAAAAGTGGATCGCTCTGCCGCCTACGCTGGCCGTTATGTCGCAAAAAATATTGTCGCTTCCGGCCTTGCCGAGCGCTGTGAAATTCAGGTCTCCTACGCCATCGGTGTCGCCGAACCCACCTCCATTTCGGTCAACACTTACGGCACCGGTATGATGGCGGATGAGCGCATCGCAGAACTGGTCAACAAACACTTTGACCTGCGTCCCGCAGGCCTTATCGACATGCTGCAACTGAAGCGCCCTATCTATCGTCAAACCGCTGCCTATGGCCACTTTGGGCGGGAAGAAGCCGACTTCACCTGGGAAAAAACCGATAAAGCTGAAGCCCTGCGCGCAGAAATTTAGCCGCCAGGCACTCAGCAATACAACAAACACGACAGACGCCACCATGGCGACTGATAGAGAGGAAAAGAATAGTGAGTAATTTTGCCAAGGTAGATGCGTTAGCACCCGACTACAAAGTCGCCGACATCAGTCTCAGTGACTGGGGCCGCAAAGAAATTGAAATCGCCGAAACAGAGATGCCAGCACTGATGGCCATCCGTGAAAAATACCATCACGAACAACCACTGGCGGGAGCCAAAATCCTCGGCTGCATTCACATGACCATTCAAACAGCCGTGCTGATTGAAACCCTCGAATCTCTAGGTGCCGAGGTGCGGTGGTCGTCGTGCAATATTTTTTCGACACAAGATCACGCCGCTGCAGCGATCGCTGCTAGCGGCGTCGCTGTGTACGCCTGGAAGGGCGAAACTGAAGAAGAATACGAGTGGTGTATTGAACAAACCATTTTAAAAGAGGGTCAGCCCTGGGCCGCCAACATGATTCTCGATGACGGCGGCGATCTAACCAAGATCCTTCATGACAAGTACCCACAGGTACTCGACGCCGTTCACGGCATCACCGAAGAAACCACGACCGGGGTACACCGCCTCTACGAAATGCTCGAAGCTGGGCAACTCAAAGTACCCGCCATCAACGTCAACGACTCGGTGACCAAGTCAAAGAATGACAATAAGTACGGCTGCCGCCACAGCCTCAACGATGCCATTAAGCGCGCCACCGACCATCTGCTGGCCGGTAAAAAAGCGCTGGTTATCGGCTACGGTGATGTTGGCAAAGGCTCAGCCCAATCGCTATGCCAGGAAGGCATGATCGTAAAAGTCGCAGAAATCGATCCCATTTGCGCCATGCAAGCCTGCATGGATGGCTTCGAGGTAGTCTCACCCTATATCGACGGCATCAATACGGGCACTGCCGAAGGCATTAACAAGGCTCTGCTCGGCACTATTGACCTGATTGTCACCACCACCGGTAATATTAATGTCTGTGATGCGCAAATGCTCATCGCCCTCAAAAGTGGTTGTGTGGTTGCTAATATCGGCCATTTCGACAATGAAATTGATACCGCCTACACGCGTGAAAACTGGTGCTGGCAGGAAGTTAAACCCCAGGTGCATAAGGTCTATCGCGCCAAGACCATTGAGGCTGCTAACAATGACCATATCTTGCTCCTATCTGAGGGCCGACTGGTCAACCTCGGTAACGCCACGGGTCACCCCAGTCGCATTATGGATGGCTCCTTTGCCAATCAGGTGTTAGCGCAGATTCATCTCTACGCGCAGAAATTTGCCGATATGAACGAACAGGCTCAGAAACAGGCATTGCGCGTTGAAGTGCTGCCCAAGCACCTCGACGAAGAAGTCGCCGCACACATGGTGAAAGGCTTTTCAGGCGTGTTAACCCGGTTGACGCAGACACAGGCGGACTACATTAACGTCGAAGTCGACGGGCCTTATAAAACCGACGCCTATCGCTATTAATCCGCCATTGCTATATCGTCGCGCTCCGCAACACACATAACGGCATCAACTGAAGAGAAGTAATACCTGGCATGGCTAAAGACTGGTTATTAAGTTTTGAGTTTTTCCCGCCGAAAACTCAACCCGGCGCTGAGAAACTGGCTCACACTCGTGAAAAGCTGGCGCAGCTGGCGCCAGAATTTTTCTCGGTGACCTATGGCGCCGGAGGTTCAACCCGTGACAACACGAGAGATGTCGTGCTGCAAACCCGTGCCGCCGGTCTCGACGTTATGCCTCACCTGTCGTTTGCCTTTGGCGACGATGACGCCAATGCCATCAAGGCCTTGCTCGAAACCTACAGACAGGCCGGTGTGTCGCGACTTCTCGCCCTCCGTGGCGACCTGCCCAGCGACCCCGAAAGCACACGCCAGCCCATCCATGCCAATGAGCTGGTTGCCTTTATTCGCGAACACTTCGGCGAGCAATTTAAACTACAGGTAGCGGCTTACCCTGAAATTCACCCCGACGCGAAAAGCTATCAGGATGATATTTACTGGCTCGGTGAAAAATTTAAAGCCGGAGCCGATGGCGCAATCACTCAGTACTTTTTTAATATCGATGCCTACTGGTACTTCCTTGATCAGGCAGCCAAAGCGGGTATTGACAAGCCCATCGTGCCCGGCATTATGCCGATTACCAACTTCTCCAATCTGGCTCGCTTTTCGGCCGGTTGCGGTGCCGAAATCCCTCGCTGGATGGTCAAGAAATTAGAGCAATACGGCGATGACCAGGCCAGTATTGTGGCCTTCGGTGCCGATATCATCACTCAGCTTTGCGAACGCCTGCTTGAAGGTGGCGCCCCAGGACTCCACTTTTACACCATGAATCAGGCAGAACCCAGCGTCGATATTCTTTCCCGCCTCGGTGTGAACGCCTCCCAAAACTAGCCCCCATGCGCGTGCCAAGAGTCTATCTCGACCAGCCCCTACACAGCGGGGCCGAACTGACACTGGATAAAGCCGCCGCGCACTATCTTGTCTCCGTACTGCGCTTACGTGCCGGCGCCGCACTGAATGTGTTTAACGGCAGCGGCGGCGAATACACCGCCCTCTTGCAATCAGCAACTAACAAGGCAGCGACCATTAGAGTAGGCAGCCACAACCTCGGTGTAAAGCCCAGTCCCATACAATTCATTTTAGCGATTGGCCTGTCGCGCGGCGAGCGCATGGACTGGGTGATACAAAAGGCCGTCGAGCTCGGGGTCAATGAAGTCATCCCCCTGTTTACCGAGCGCTGCGAAGTCAAACTCAAGGGTGAGCGGGCCCTGAAAAAACAGGGCCACTGGCAACAAATCGCGATTAGTGCCTGCGAACAAAGCCAACGCAACGATGTGCCAGTCATTAAACCTGCACAGCCATTTGGCGAATATCTCACGACTAGCGCAACATCCCCGACAGCCTGCGATAGAGATTTGAGAGTGATACTCGACCCCAGAGCTGAGCAAAGCCTGGCTAGCACATTGCTCAAACAAAACACCTCGAGAAAGACTGTCGTTTTACTTTCGGGCCCCGAGGGCGGCTTTAGCGATGGTGAAATCGAATTCGCTCAACAAAAGGACATTATTTCAGTCGGCCTTGGCCCACGGGTACTGCGCACCGAAACGGCACCACTGGCTGCCATAAGCATTGTGCAGGCGCTTATTGGCGATATGACCTAGGCAGCGACGAACATCTTCACCCCGATCATTTTTTCCTGCCCCATACCACTCATTCCTTCACAACATTTATACTCTTCATCAAACGGGCAACGTTGTGCCTGAAAAATACGCCGACAATGGGGCCTGCTATGGATTTCTCCTTTTCTGAACAACAACTGCAAATCAAAGACAGCATCGAAAAACTCTGCAAACCCTTCGATGACCAATACTGGCTCGACCGGGATACCGATGGGGAATTTCCCGAGGCATTTTGCCGCGCACTGGCCGACGATGGCTGGTTGGGCATCTGCATGCCTGAAGACGTTGGCGGCAGTGGTTTGGGTATTAGTGAAGCCGCCGTTATGGTGCAGACCATCGCCGAGTCGGGTGCTGCTAACGGCGGTGTCTCCTCAGTAGCTATCCCTTTGTTTGGCGTCAACCCCATCGCGGTGTTCGGCACGGAAGAGCAAAAGCAACGCATGCTGCCACCGGTGATGAAACGCGACGACATTCCCTGCTTCGGCGTTACCGAACCCAATACCGGCCTCGACACCACACGCCTTAAGACCGAAGCTATTTTGAAAGGCGACCACTACGTAGTGCATGGCCAAAAGGTCTGGACCTCAACGGCGCAAGTCTCGAATAAAATTATGCTTATCGCCCGCACCAAGCCCGAGTCGGAAACCAAGCGACCAATCGATGGACTGACGCTTTTTTATACCGACATGGACCCTAATACCTGCGAAATTCGCCGTATTGAAAAAATGGGTCGCAAGTGCGTCGATTCTAATCAGCTGTTTATCGATGGCCTCAAAATCCCGGTGGAAGATCGCATTGGCGAAGAGGGCAAGGGCTTTCGCTATTTGCTGCACGGGCTAAACCCCGAGCGCGTACTCATCGCCTCTGGCCTTGTCGGTCTCGGTCGCGCCGCTCTTAAACGCGCAGTTACTTACGCCGGTGAGCGCGAGGTCTTTGGTCGCCCCATCGGCCAAAATCAGAGCGTACAGCATCCTCTGGCCGAATCCTGGATTGAACTGGAAGCCGCCAACTTAATGGTCTTTCGCGCTGCGGCAGCTTATGACAACGGCGAAGATGCCGGCGCCTATGCCAACGCTGCCAAATACTTTGCCGCTGAAGCCACCTTCAAGGCCTGTCAACAGGCAGTAATGACCCATGGCGGCATGGGCTACGCCAAGGAATATCATGTTGAACGCTATTTGCGCGAGTGCATGATTCACCGACTGGCGCCCATTAGCCCACAATTAATTTTGTGTTTTATTGCAGAAAAAGTGCTCGGGTTGGCGAAGTCCTATTAAACACACCTTGCTGAAGCAGCCAGATAGCCCTTGCAAATAAGTCCTATTTTGCAAGGGCTAACCCTGTGCAGGGGCTAAAGTCTTATGAGAACTAACAGGTTGCAGGCACAACACGGCCCTTAATATCCTCATACACCTGGATAATACTCACGGCAGGCTCAGGGGCCGTGTTGTGGCCCACCGAGGAAACGATTGCAAACTTGTAACCACCCAGGCATTGAATGGCACTTTTTACCTCGCCTTTGCGGGTGGTAAAGGTGTAACTCTCTAGCTCGCTACCAGTATTGGCTGCCGACAGACTACCCTCTAACTGTCGAACTCGCGGATCTGTAGCGAAACTTAATCCACTGACGATTAGTAAAAATACGAATGACACGACGGGAAACGGCCCTAGCGTTCTTCTCAGCATAATATTTCTCAACAGGTTCTACGGCATTTTTATCATAACCCCATCACCTCATTTTACATACACTTGCCGATAGCCCAGCCAAGCCCCTGGGTGGGGGAGAAAATCTCAAGGGAACCCCACCCTGACTTATTTGTCACAACAGCGCGGCTATTTTTCTGCCGCTGAGGAGGCGAGAATCACTTGTGATTTTTTGGGTATCAGCGACAATAGCGGCCGGTACCTTGCCGTACACCCAGCCCAGAAAGGGTCCATTCAACGCCAATTGATAGCGAGTTAAAACGTAACCAACATTGATGAAACTTTCTTTTCACACACTCTCTGTCGCTCGTTTGTCGACTCCCTTTTTTCTTGTGCTATTGCTAGCGGCCTGCGCCACCAGCCCGACAGGCGAAGAGTCCAGGGTCTCCTCCCCCAATAACGATAACGGCCCCTCCCTCAATAAGCCACCCGACTGCCCTACTGCCAACAAACCACCAGACTGCCCTACTGTTGTACAAAAAGTCTGCCCAAGCATTAAACCTCGCCCTTGCCCGGTCAGCCCAGCCGCAAAAATTGCCGACAAACTGATCATTGGCGAAGCTGAAAACGTCAAGATCGAGCCCCCAGGGCGGGTTTTTCTAGCTCGCATCGATACGGGCGCTGCAGGCACATCGATTCACGCCAGCAACATTGTCGCTTTTGAACGGGACGGCCGCGACTGGGTACGCTTCCAAATTGACCACCCTTCTATCGACACTATCGAGACAGCCAAAGTCATCGAGAGGCCCGTCGCTCGAACCGTACTCATTAAACAGGCAAGCTCTGAAACACCCGAGCGCCGCCTGGTGGTTAAGATGACCCTCACCCTTGGGTCCATGACTGAACAAATCGATGTTTCCCTCTCCGAGCGTGCCTCTATGACCTACCCTGTTTTAATTGGCCGCAATTTTCTTCGCAACCTGGCTATCGTTGATGTTAGCCAGCGTTTAATCGCGGAATAAGTCAGCCCTTATGTCATCACGTGCCCAGGTTTATTTGCTTGCACTGGTCTTTATATCGAGCGGTATCGGGCTTACCCTGTATAAGCGCTTGTCCCTGAATCTCCCTCTATCGCCGGGCAGCTTAACGCGCGTTTGGGAAGTTGAAGCCAAAGTCACTTTTCAGGCCACCCAACAGCCCATAACCGTCGACCTCGCTTTGCCCCAATCACAGGATGACTATCCCATCATCGACGAAGCCTTTGCCGCCCCCGGGTACGGTTTCGATATACGCAAAGAGGGTGAACAGCGACGGGCAATATGGACGCGGCGCGAGGCAAGCGGGCAGCAAACCTTGTATTACAAGCTAAAAATTGCTCGTCATGGCGCGAGTACTGCACCCAGCGAACCCCTGCAAATCTCGCAAATACCCGACAAGCTGATTTGGACTCCCGCCCAGGAAGCAACCGTCAACACGCTGATTACACAGGCGCACGCACTATCGGCAGACCCCAGTAGCTTTGCCAGTCAACTACTCAAGCTACTCAATGAACACGAATCTATCGAGAGAAGTAATTCGCTGAATGACCCACGTCAGGGCGTATCACGCGCCAACCTCGCCCTGCAGTTATTGACCCGTGCCGGGATTGGCTCACACATTGTGCGTGGCATTAGTCTCGCCGATAGAGTCCATAATGAGGATGCGAGTGAATTACTGGAACTTTACGATGGCCATAAGTGGCAAATTATTGACCCGCTAACAGCCAACTTTGGTCTGCCAGATGATTTCTTTATCTGGCAGCGAGGCGGCGACTCTCTCCTGCAAGTCGAGGGCGGACAGCATTCAAAAATCCGTTTCTCTTTTATTGCCAACGACCTGCCCGCCAAAAATGTCGCACTAATGAACGCCCAAGATCCAAACTCGGCGCTGATTGATTTCAATATTTACAGTCTCCCGGTTGAAAAACAGGCCGTTTTTAAACTGCTTTTACTGGTGCCTATTGGTGCTCTTGTGGTCGTGTTATTCCGGGTGTTTATCGGTATCCGCACATCAGGTACTTTTATGCCGGTATTAGTCGCTATGGCCTTTATGCAAACCACATTACTGACTGGTGTTGGTTTACTCACAACACTGGTTATTATCGGTCTTTGGATTCGCTCTTATCTTAGCCAACTCGACTTGCTAATGGTCTCTAGAATAGCCGCCGTATTAATCGTGGTCGTTATGTTAATGGCAGCGCTCAGTGTTATTAGCTATAAACTAGGCCTTGAGCAAATGCTCAACATGACCTTCTTCCCAATGGTGATTCTGGCCTGGACCATTGAACGCCTGTCCATCACCTGGGAGGAAGACGGCGCCCGGGAAGTCGCAGTGCAGGGTCTCGGTAGCCTAGCCGTTGCCATCGTCGCTTACCTGGCTATGACCAATGCACTCGTTGGCCACTTGACCTACAATTTCCCCGAATTACTGCTCGCCGTACTGGGCATTATTTTGTTACTTGGCCAATACTCTGGCTATCGTTTCAACGAGCTATTTCGCTTTCATAGTGCAATAGAATGATGACAACACCATTGCCGAAGGCCCGTAGCCATGTGGATTAATCGCCACACAAAGCTCCGTAATGCCGGCGTGCTCGGCCTCAATGAACGCAATGTGTCTTACATCTCGCGTTATAACAAACGGGAAAATTTTCCGCTTGTCGACAACAAGCTAAAAACAAAAAAAGCTGCGGCCGCTGTTAAGCTACCGGTGCCGGAGCTACTGGGCGTCATTGAATCACCCGCACAACTCAAAACACTGTCAACCTTGCTAGAAAACCACCAGAGCTTTGTTATAAAACCCGCCCGAGGTAGTGGCGGAAAAGGGATTTTAGTCATTAATCGACGCGATGGAGAGCAGTTTTTCAAACCCTCAGGCGCTCTTATTACACATAATGAGATCCGGCACTATATCTCTAATATTCTCAGTGGTGTATACAGCCTGGGTGGCAAGCCAGATATTGCTTTTATTGAAACCCTGGTACGCGGTGACCAGGTGCTGGCAAAATACAGCCACGAAGGCTTGCCCGATATTCGCATTATTGTTTTTCAAGGCTTTCCCGTCATGGCAATGTTACGCTGTCCGACCAGTGACTCCGATGGCAAAGCCAACCTCCACCAGGGCGCGGTCGGTGTCGGTCTCGACATCTCCCGAGGTACCGCTTTAAAAGCAGTACAACACGATAAAGTCATCAGTCACCACCCCGATACCAGAGTCAAGTTTTCAGATTTAATGATCCCCAACTGGCGCAAACTGCTCAAGCTTGCCGGGCACTGTCATGACTTCACCGAACTCGGCTATCTCGGCTGCGATATCGTACTGGACGAACACCGAGGGCCTCTGATTTTAGAAGTTAACGCCAGGCCTGGATTGTTCATACAAATTGCCAGCGGTATTGGCCTGCGCCCAAGACTCAAAAACATCGAAAGCCTTGTGCAAAAAGACTGGCATGTCGACGAGCGTATTAACTACGCGTTAGAGCATTTCTCCGCCAACGCCACTAGCTAATGGGCGACCAGGTTGAGCTAGGTAATGCCAAGCGCACTCAGAGCGACAAAGACTGGATAACAAAAGATCAGAAAACTGTGCCTTGATCGCATTTTTCACTATCCCCGCGAACTAACCACACGGCGACACAGCGCGCCCCGCATCTTCTGCTAAACCCGTCATTCTCGACAACCGACCTCAATACGACAGTCCCTTTAACGCTCGATCACTCTCTATCATCCAGTCCTGTGACGAAATACCGCCCGACTCAATACCCTGATATCTGGACTCACCTATACTCCCCCCCAATCGACACTGTGTAGAGGGTCTCGCTATCAAACGACTGGTTTTTTTCTTGAGCTTGTTTCTACTCCTCATTTCTTTCTGGCACCGCAGTGATTTCCAAGCTGGCGCTCCGCTCGATGAAGGACTCAAAAAACCACCCTTACAAGCCGCGATCAATCATCCACCCTTCTCCGCTAACGTGAACGCGATCAACTACCAAATTCAACCCCTCTATGACTATACACTTTACGGACTCGTTGTATCCTACGCCCACCACGACGGAGATAAAATGCTCCACAAATTATGGAATGATCACCTAAACGCCAGTGATGTTTGTGTCGTTTGGAGTAAAAACGCATTTGACCTTAATTTAAACGACTATAGCTTTTGGAATGGTCAATTTACCTGCAATATCAAAACCTCAGATACCGCCGCCTGGCGTCGTTTTGACATGAAACAACTGTCCAACAACCACCTGCTTTCCGATAGCAAACTCATACGCGATAAAATAAAAGGTATTTCGGTCGGCGATCAAATTTACATTAAGGGCTGGTTATCGGAGTACACCAGCGAAGGTGGTGGCATGCGAGGCACCAGCATTACGCGAGAAGACACAGGCAATGGCGCCTGTGAAACTATTTTTGTGACTGAATTTGAAATACTTCGCGCCAACAAAAACCCCTGGAGAATACTCATGTACTTCTCGTTAATTTTATTTCTCGGCACAATCCTCTATCATTTCTTTTCACCTTACCGCCCTCGTGCCTAGTCATCACACTGTCATACTACAGACTATAATGGCCCCTCCAATCACAGCGATTAACGCCCGTTTATGAAAAAAATAAACCATTGCATTCTCCGTCCGAAAAATCCTTTAAAGCTCCTCTCACAACAAGAAGTCTCGGGGCTGGCCAATTCAAACAAAGACACTATGCGACTTTTTCGAAATTGTGCTCTAGCCATTTTAAATACTGACAGCCAGGACGATGATGCTGCACAGGTTTTTTCTGAATTTTCTGATTTCGATATCCAGGTTATTCCTCAATCCCGTGGCCTAACGCTAGAAATCTACAACGCGCCCGCGCAGGCTTTTGTGAATGGAACAATGATTCGCGGCATTCACGCTCATCTTTTTTCAGCACTGCGTGATATTGTTTACACGGACTTTATTGTTAACAACGCCTCTGAACTCGATTTTGATAGCTCCAACGGCATTACCGATGCCGTCTTTAGAATACTCCGAAACGCCGAAATCGTCCGCGGCGATGTGCAACCCAATATGGTGGTGTGCTGGGGCGGCCACTCCATCAGTCGCTATGAATATGACTACTCAAAAGAAGTGGGTTATCAGCTGGGATTGCGAGGACTGAACATTATTACCGGTTGTGGCATTGGTGCTATGAAGGGGCCAATGAAGGGCGCAGCGGTCGGACACGCCAAACAACAAATTAAAACGGGGCGCTATATTGGCATTAGTGAGCCAGGTATTATTGCCTCGGAATCCCCCAACGCCATTGTCAATGAACTCAGCATCATGCCCGATATTGAAAAGCGGCTTGAGGCCTTTGTGCGACTGGCTCATAGTATTATTGTTTTCCCCGGTGGCGTCGGCACTATTGAAGAAATACTTTATTTACTTAGTATTTTAATGAACCCGCTTAACGAACAAAAAATACCTTTAATAATAGCTGGCCCCAACGCCTGTAAATCATACTTTAACGAACTGGAATCTTTTTTAGTCGCCACACTTGGCCAGCAAGTAAAAAATTACTACCAAATCATGATTGGTGATCCCGTTGCCGTGGCGTCTCAAACAACTCAGGATGTAGCGACCAGCCACCAGCACAGGAAAGAAAAGCAGGAAGCCTATTATTTCAACTGGCAACTCGCCATCGATTACGCCCTACAAAAGCCTTTTATTCCCACCCATGAAAACATGGCCAATCTCGACCTGCACAGCCAACTGCCACCCCACCAGCTCGCTACTAATATGCGGGCAGCATTTTCCGGTATCGTCACTGGCAATGTTAAAGAATTTGGTCAACAACAAATTGCCAGGCATGGGCCCTATACGCTACATGGTGACCAACAAGTTCTATTAGCCATGGATAAATTACTCAAAGGTTTAGTGCGTGATAAACGTATGAAAATTGTTGAGCAGTATGAGCAATACACACCTTGTTACACACTGCATGTAAAGGAATAGTTTTTATTTATTTTTCATCAACCACCACCTGAAAAATACTATCGGCTCTTGCGCCCGCAGACATAAAAAACACACTTGCCAATAACTATACCGTCATAAAAATAGGGAGGCACTAGCCAAGTAAAAAGGCACTAGCGGGCTTACAACCTTCCTGAGCATTTGCTTTAAGCAGCATCTCATGCAGATGACAGTACGTCGCTATAAATCCAGGTCACCCTTCAGCATCCGTTGCACCACCGTACGACGCAGTATCTCGTTCGTACCATCGGCAATATTAATGGACCGTAGCGTCTCCCAGGCATCGTTTAAACCCATTTCGTTGGTCAGACCCATTGCTCCGTGCACTTGCATAACCCTGTCCATTGCTTTTACTGCTTTCTCGACTGAGTAGGATTTTGTCATTGATAGCTCTTTCACGGCAGGCTTGCCCTTGTCCAGTAGCATGCACGTATTCAATGCCATTAGATGAGCCGCATGTATTTCTGTTGCCGATTCCGCCAGCGGAAAAGTCACGCCCTGATATTCGGCGATCGCTTTACCAAAGGCTTTGCGCTGGGCGATATAATCGAAGGCAATATCGAGGCCCCAACGCGCAAGACCGACAGCACGGGCTGAGTTGTAAACACGACCCAGAGAGACGCCCAACATGGCGATGGCGAAGCCCTTATCGAGTTCCCCCACCAGTTGCCAGGGCTCAACTTTGACCTCATCAAAAAGCAGTGCGCCTTCATCGCCGCCAATGTGCCCAAACATTTTAACAATGCTTTCAATTTCCAGACCTGGCGAATCCATCGGCACCAAAAAGGCGCTAATACCGCCTTTGCGCAGTGCCGCCTTTTTTTCATCGGTAATAGCGAACACAATGCAGTATTGCGCCTGTGGAGAGTTCGATGTCCACAATTTACGCCCTGTAATGCGCCAGCCGTCGCCATCGGGCTTGGCCCGCGTTTTCAGCATCGTGGCGTCTGAACCCGCCCCAGGTTCAGACAAACCAAAGCACATCGACGTTTTACCGGCGACCATGTCGGTGAGAACCTCCTCCCGTGCACGTTTGGTAATTTGCGTTAGCACGGGGCTGGGGCCAAAAGCCCAGTGGCTGATGGCGTAGACGCCCAACCAGTTGAGACCACCACAGACATGGAACACACGCTCCCATGCTGCATAGTAAGCCAGCAAACCCATTTCACTGCCGCCAATGGATTCTGGCGCACTCATATTAAAATAGCCCGCTTCTGAGGAAGCCATTCTAATCTCGCGAATCAACTGAACCACACCGGGACTATAGCGCCCTTCTTCTGTGTATTTTTTTCGCGGATCGTGCAGTAAGGCATCATGCTTTTCATGACGAGGCAGTACTTCTTTGCGCACAAAGGCCTCTATACCTTCCTGTAT
Organism: uncultured Gammaproteobacteria bacterium; assembly: GCA_913058345.1. GTDB lineage: Bacteria > Pseudomonadota > Gammaproteobacteria > Pseudomonadales > Porticoccaceae > Reddybacter. The sequence continues at coordinate 475,815 of CAJXQR010000002.1, read as the reverse complement.
AGCGGCAATATCTTCGGGAAGTTCAATCCCAATAGCGGTGTTCATCGTTTGTATTTCCTGGGGTTAGCCTGCGTTAACGCGCTAAAATGCCCTGCAGTTAGGTGCTAGACTCAAAGACCGTTAAAATGAACGATTGCTGTCAAACCTTCATAAGGAGCTAAGCACGAATGAGCTGGCAATTTGCTCGCGGAGCGTACCCCGCTACCCGTATGCGCCGCAACCGGCGCGATGATTTTTCACGGCGCTTAGTGCGTGAAAACCACCTCACGGTGAACGATCTGATCTACCCGGTTTTCGTGCTGGAAGGCAATCAACAACGTGAGGCTGTCCCCTCTATGCCCGGTGTTGACCGTCTTTCTATCGATCTGCTCTGCAACCTCGCTGAAGAGTGTTACACACTGGGTATCCCCGCGTTGGCACTGTTTCCTGTCACACCGTCTGGGTGTAAAAGCCTTGGCGCTGAAGAGGCCTGGAATCCCGAGGGTCTGGCCCAACGTGCCGTTCGTGCTATTAAACAACGCTGCCCCGAGCTCGGCGTCATTACCGATGTTGCCCTCGACCCCTTCACCACTCACGGGCAGGATGGCATTATCGACGAAGAGGGTTATGTGCTTAATGACACCACGCTCAACGCGCTGGTTAAACAAGCCCTATCCCACGCCGAGGCTGGCGTCGATATCGTCGCCCCCTCAGATATGATGGACGGGCGCATTGGCGCTATTCGCCAGGCACTGGAAAAAGGTGGTCATGCCAACACGCGCATTCTCGCCTATGCCGCCAAATACGCCTCCAGCTATTACGGCCCCTTTCGCGATGCCGTCGGTTCAGCGGGTAATATCAAAGGTGGCGATAAATTCAGCTATCAAATGGACCCCGCGAATAGCAACGAAGCCCTGCACGAATGTGCGTTGGATTTAGCAGAGGGTGCCGACATGTTAATGGTTAAACCTGGCATGCCCTACCTCGATGTACTGAGACGCGTGAAAGACGAGCTGCAAGCGCCGGCCTTTGCCTACCAGGTGAGTGGCGAATACGCCATGCACATGGCCGCTTTTGAAAAAGGCTGGCTCGACAAGGAGGCAGTGATAATGGAATCTCTACTTGCCTTTAAACGCGCGGGTGCCGATGCCATTTTGACGTACTTTGCCCTTGATGCTGCCCGCTTGCTCAATAAAGCCTCTGCCTAAAAGCTGCCAGTGAACGCCAGTTTGTTATTACTGCAGCCTTACCTGCAAACCACAAGCGCGAATGAACGCTGCCTACTGGTGGCTGATGAAAACCTCATCGACATCTCTTTTACCCACCTTGGTGCATCAACACAGGTAGTGAGTAATCGTTTCGATATTGCCCATCAGGCCCAACTTGCCAATTGTCAAAGTCACTTTAATGACTTTGACTTTAGTGTATTTCCCAACGCTGGCTTCACACGTGTGGTCTACCGAGTCTCCAAAGAAAAACTGGTTGCCCACCATATTATTAATCACTCACTACGCTTACTGGCCGACGAAGGTGAGCTAATATTGTTTGGCGCAAAAAATGAAGGCATCAAAACCTACGCCAGCAAAGCAGCCGCGTATTTTAATACGCAGGCAATAGTGACAAAACGCGGCAATGATTATCTCGCCACTATTCGTAAAAACTGCGCTTCACAAAGCGGAGCCGAACAACGCGTACTGCCCTTAAAAAGGCCCTATGAAAGCCTGACACCGATCATCGACTGCACAGCAGGGCAACTCTTTAGCAAGCCAGGCTTATTTGGCTGGAACAAAATTGACCGCGGCAGTGCGCTACTCTCGCAGCATTTAAAAGATTTTTTCGCCGCTTTCACGACACCACCCCAGAGCCTGCTCGATCTGGGGTGTGGCTATGGTTATTTATCTGTGATGGCCGCTCAAAGACAAACTAAAAACACCCTGCGAATTGTTGCCACCGATAATTGCGCTGCGGCGACGACTGCCTGTCAAAAAAACTTCGCCGCTTTTAATATTGATGGCGAGGTTATCGCCGATGATTGCGCCAGTAGCGTTAGCAGCACCTTTGATGCATTACTGTGTAATCCACCCTTCCACCAGGGCTTTAAAACCGATACCCGTTTGACGGAGAAGTTTGTTGAGACTGCCGCCCAACGCGTAAAAGATACTGGCCGCGCCCTGTTTGTGGTTAATCAATTTGTGCCACTGGAAAGAATTGCCCAAACCGTATTTGCCCGCAGTGAAAAAATTGCTCAAGCCGATGGTTTTAAGCTGCTTGTCTTGAGCCACCAATAAACCTGTACTCACGGCTAGCCCTCCAACTCATCACACCTGAGACTTTACCCTCGAATATCATGTAATAAGCGTTCCAATCGACGCCGAACTGTTGCGTCGTTCTGACTCAATAACAACCCACGTTGGCCCAGCTGCTCGGCTAGCTGAGACTGACCAAGCGCGAGATAGCTTTTTGCCAACAACAAATACACCTCGGCACGTTGTGGGTCGAGCCGCTGAGCCCGCTCGGCAATAGCGATGGACCGCTCGTGGTTTTCTATCCGGTAATAAGCCCAGCCTTCTTTTAATAATGACGTTACTGCTCGCTGTGCAGGACTTAACGTGTGTCGGGCGGGTGCTATCTTTTTAGGCGACAGCTCTTGGGGATTCTCCGCTGGACTGATTTGTTCGGGTTGGCCTTGCTCGACGGGAGCACCAGCACCTGTCGTGGTCTGTAAAGGTGCGCAGGCAGTTGCCGCAAACACTATTGTGGCGACGATTAATGGTCGAAAAAATCGTCGTACATCCAGTGTTCTATGCCGTCTTAAGCTTATCATTCTATATACCCTATCACTTCAGTAAACCTCTGAACCAGTCGATAAGCTTACCGCCCCGCTGAACCCCGCAATCAACACTGTCGCTCGGTTCGCTACCGGCAATAAAAGGCAAATAGCGTGCGTTCTCACAAACTTCATCGCTCAGCAAGCCAAGCTGGGGATCAACCCAGTGATAAACAACATCATCCGGGCGGGCAAAAGCCAGCGAACGCACGGCTAAATTACTCATCAACTGACTCCAGACCTGCAATGCCCCAGTGGAGCCAGTGAAAGGCATTTTGCCGTTGTCGTCCCGACCTAACCAAACCACTGCCAGATAATCATCGCTAAAACCACTAAACCAGCTATCGCGCTGACCATTCGAGGTGCCGGTTTTACCCGCTACAGCAACATCCTCTTGCAGGTACCGATAAGCACTGCGGCCCGTTCCCTCGCGCATAACCACTTGCATGGCATACTGCAATAAGTGAATGGGGCCCGCTCCAAAGCGGCTTTCAAGGCTGTAGGGGTAGCGCTTCAGTGGCTGATTATCCGCGCTATAGACACTGTGAATGGACGCCAGGGGAGAATAAAAACCACCCGCAGCGATAGTGTGATAGATAGTTGCAACATCAAAGGGCGACATTGACACCGCGCCAAGGGTCAACGCAGGCACTTCCTGTAACGGACCTTCGTAACCCAGGCGACGCAGGGTCTTAGCGACGCGGCTGAGGCCCAGATTCATACCCAGTCGTGCCGTCGCCAAATTATAGGACTGACCGAACGCTTGATACAACGGCACCTCACCATGGCTCTTATGATCAAAATTTTGCGGCATCCAGGTCTCACCGCTTTCAGTGGGGACAGACACAGGCGTATCACTGAGTGGGCTTATTAAGGTGTAGTCACCGGACTTCTCAAGCGCTGTCAAATAGACCGCTGGCTTAATAGTTGAGCCAATAGGCCGCCGCGCATCGAGCGCCCGGTTAAAACCAGCGAAGCCTGCTTTCCTTCCGCCAATGATAGCTTGCACCTCCGCAGTGCCGACCCGCACCACCAAAGAGGCCGCTTCGACCGGACTATCACTCAAACTTTTTTGTCGTTCAAGGGCTTCTAGTTTCTTGCTCACCACTTTTTCTAACTGCCGTTGTATCTGCGGATTAAAGTGAGTGAACACTCGCAAACCACCGCGGCGAAGGTCTTCATCCTCATAATCACGATGCAACTGACGCCTGACAAGGTCGAGATAGGCCGGAAAAGGGTTGGTACGCGTCCCCGGGCGCTTTGTAATATCCAGAGGCTTTTGTCGCACCTGGCTGGCAATAGTGTTGTTAATAAGACCTTGTGTTGCAAGAACGTCGATAACGAGGTTTCTACGCTTTAATGCACGCTCAGCGTTGCGACGCGGATCATAATAGGAGGCACCTTTCGCTATCGCTACCAACAGCGCTATTTGATGCAACTCCAATTCAGCCAGAGGTTGATTAAAATAATGCTGGCTGGCCATGCCGAATCCATGAATGGCCCGTTTACCTGCTTGCCCTAAATAGATCTCATTAATATAGGCTTCAATAATTTCACCTTTGCTGTAGTGCTGCTCCAGCATGAGAGCCATCACCGCCTCAAGACCCTTGCGTAACAAATTGCGGTCCTGACTTAAGTAGAGGTTTTTAATGAGCTGCTGGGTAATGGTGCTACCACCCTGTGTCGCACTGCCGGGGCGCAGATTATTTATCAACGCACGACCAATACCGCGTAGCGATACGCCGTAGTGTTGATAGAAGTCTCTATCCTCCACAGCTATCAGGCTTTCCACTAGCAATGGCGGTACGCCTTCAAGTCTCACGGGAAGGCGATCTTCGAGATGCGCTGGATAAATGCCGCCTATGCGCATAGGTTCCAAACGCACCAAATCCATCGACTCGCCCTCAGGAGCCAGCAAGCGAACGAGCTGGGAACCCTCGAAGCTCAAAGTAAACAGTTGAGCGGCTTTTTGCTCATCCCAGAACTGAAAAGCCCTCGAATGCACTTCCACATCCTGCCCCTGAACGCGGTATTGGCCAGCTGCTCTGAGTTTTGTAACACGCCGATAACCCAAGCTTTCCAGCTCCCAAATCAGGGCATCTCTTGACAGCTCAAGCCCCGCATACAACTCGAGTCCACGGCTATATACGTGACTGGGCAACGACCATTTACTGCCGGAAAAACGACGCTGTAGCTGGTCATCCAGAATGAGCAAGCCGAGCAGACTGACGACCAGCCCAACGACAAACACCACTTTAATGAATTTTCGCAGGCCGCTCTTCGATGCTGAAACCTGATTTTTACTGGTTTTATTGCTGCCCTTTTTGCGCTTTTTTTTGGCCAATACTCACTTCCCTACAGGCTGCTGCCATAGCCAGCGAGACCCGGCTACCGAAAAATACTGTTAAACTATTCGCCGGATAGTCTACAGCGACACCCCATAGCAGGCTACTCGATTCTTCAGCACGAACACACTGGAATATAAGATGAAAACACTCGATGTCTACGGCATAGGTGCGGCACTGGTCGATACCGAAATTGAAATCAGCGACGCAGAGCTCACCACCTTGGGTATAGAAAAAGGCGTCATGACTCTGGTTGACGAAGCTCGCCAACTGGAGCTCCTCAAACACCTGGACAACCATTTAGTTATGGCTAAACGTGCTAGCGGCGGTTCTGCTGCCAACACCATCATGGCTGTTGCGAGTTTTGGCGGAAAAGCCTTCCAGTCCTGCAAGGTCGCCAATGACGACAATGGTCATTTTTATTTGAATGACCTGAGCAGTGCTGGTGTCAGCCACAATGGCGCAGGGCAGTTGCCCGAGGGGATCACCGGCAAGTGTCTCGTACTTATTACACCCGATGCCGAGCGCACAATGAACACCTACCTCGGCATAAGCGAGACTATCTGTCGCAAAAATATCAACCCCGATGCCATTAGTAACGCCAAATATACTTACACCGAAGGCTACTTAGTGACATCTCCGACTGGCAAAGAAGCCGCGATTGAATGTCGCAAGCAGGCAAAACAAGCGGGCACCAAAACCGCCTTCAGTCTCTCGGATCCAGGCATGGTTGAGTTTTTCCGCGACGGCTTGCAAGAAATGATAGGTGAGCGCGCCGACTTGCTTTTTTGCAATAAAGATGAAGCCTTTGGCTGGACGGATACGACAACACTGGATGCCGCCATCGAGAGCCTAAAGCAAACGGCGAGTACCTTTGCGATCACCCTCGGCGCAGAAGGTGCATTAGTTTTCGATGGAGAAAAAACATATCGTATTGCCCCTACAGCCGTTACTGCTGTTGACACCAATGGAGCAGGTGACATGTTTGCTGGCGCCTTTCTTTACGGTATAACCAATGGCATGGACTACCAACAGGCTGGTCGGCTAGCCAGTCTAGCCTCAGCCACCGTCGTCACTCAGTACGGCCCAAGACTCCCCGTCCAAGAACACCGTAGTTTATTGACGCAAATCTGAGCGCAGTCGATCAGGCCATAAAAAAGCGCCTTCTATTAAAGAAGGCGCTAAAGACAAAAATACGGATGACTTGTTAGCGGGTTCCGTGTACGACCATCGTCTTACCCTTTACCCACACCAGATCCTGTTGCTCAAGTACCTTGAGAACTCGGCCTACCATTTCTCGCGAACAACCAACAATACGCCCAATCTCCTGGCGGGTAATCTTGATTTGCATACCATCGGGATGAGTCATCGCATCCGGCTCTTTACTCAAATCTAGCAAAGTACGCGCCACACGACCCGTCACATCGAGAAAGGCAAGATCACCTACCTTACGAGTGGTATCCCTCAAGCGCTGCGCCATTTGCATAGAGACAGCGTAGAGAAAGTCAGGGTGACTCTTGGTCAGCTTGTGAAAATTATCGTAACTAATTTCAGCCACTTCACACTCATTTTTAGCCCGTATCCAGGCACTGCGATCTTCCTGACCAAAGAGACCCATCTCGCCAAAGAAGTCACCGGGGTTTAAATAGGCGACTATCATTTCACGGCCATCGTCATCTTCAATCAATACCGTCACTGAACCACTAATAATGTAATAGAGCGTATCGCTGCTATCGCCAGCATAAATCAATGTACTTTTTGCCGGGTAGCGCCGCCGATGGCAATGACCGAGAAATTGTTCCAGATTGTCGATGTGCGGTGTAATGGGTTTTAAGCTCACAGTTTAGCGCTCCATGTGTTTATTTTTACTAGCGGGCGCATCATCGCACTTTCAGAATATTAATGTAAACCTTTGAGCCAGTAGACATCTATAATGGTAGCTAGAACTCAGATATTTTAGTTGTGGTGTGTTTTCTAGCACCTCCCAACTCCATTAATTCGCGACATGGCCGGGTGACGCAGGCATTGTCGCGCAAGAGAGGAAGTAACTCATGAAAGCCAACGTGAAATGGGTCGACAACGCCATGTTTCTAGGGGAATCCGGAAGCGGGCACTCGGTAGTGATGGATGGCCCAGAGTCCCTGGGCGGACGCAATATGGGGATTCGCCCAATGGAAATGCTACTTATTGGAATGGGTGGCTGCGCCAGCTTTGACGTTATGAGTATCTTGAAAAAGAGCCGCCAGGATGTCACTGCCTGTTCTGCAAAATTGGATGCTGAACGTGCCGATGCCGTGCCAGCGGTATTTACCACTATTAACATTCATTTCATTGTCACCGGTAACAAGCTGAAAGAAAAACAAGTAAAGCGAGCCGTTGAGCTATCTGCAGAGAAATACTGCTCGGCATCAATAATGCTAGGCAAGGGCGGCGTTTCAATTACTCACAGCTTTGAAGTACTGGAAGGGAACTCTGTCGATCAGTAAAATTATGTTTATTTTAGGCAAAAAAAAGGGGAGCTTTACGCTCCCCAAAAAGTATAATACAGGGGGGTTAGGAGGTTGATCCGCCAGCAAGGGATCCTAGGTCCCGTCATTCGCTAACGATGGAGTGAACTATATAGAGTCCAGGCATATAATTAAAATGCATTGTTTTTATAAATATCATAATACGGCGTTATTTTTGTAATTTACACCAACAATTCGCATTCGCACAGTTGCTTACCAATACGACCACCAGCCTTAACCTGATGTGCTTCTCAGATAACAATATTCCCCGGAGCATAAGCTTTAGGTATAATGCTTATAAAAACCAATAACCCAAGGTTATACTATGCCCGTCGACACCCTCTCTCGCATTGACCTGAACCTGCTCGTCGCTATGCAAGTCTTGCTTGAGGAACGCAATGTCACCCGCGCCGCTGAGCGCATGTTCGTCACCCAGCCCGCCATGAGCAAAACACTACTACGTTTGCGTACAGCCTTTGATGACCCCTTGTTTACGCGTAGTGGCCGCGGCCTTGTACCCACTCCTCGGGCCCTTGAAATACAGCGTCAGCTGCCAGAAATACTGAACAGCGTCTCTCAGGTGCTTGAAGAACAAGACTTTGATCCAACGACACGCGAGGCCTCGATACATATCGTGGCACCCGAGTTTCTCGCTGTGCAAGCCATTCCAGAGCTCACCAAAAGGTTGCAGGAAGAATCGCCTGGTATTTCCCTTGCCCTGTCAAATATCGACGATAATTGCGAACAACTACTAGAGTCTGGCGAAATAGACTTCGCCATGGAGATTGAAAAGAACCTGCCCAAAGATTTTATTACCACCCCCCTCGGGGATTTACGGCCAGCTGTGTGGATGCGTAAAGGACACCCCCTGTCCGACCACGACCCATCACTGGACGAAATGCTGGAATACCCCTTTATCCAGTATTTCTTACTCATCGCCGACAAGGTTTCACCCAACACGGAAAGCCGCTTCGACAGAATGCTTCACGAACTGGGCCGCAAACGACAAAAAGCCCTGACCACTGATCAGTTGATGACAGCACTCGACACGTTAAACACATCGGATTGCCTCATGATGGCAACCATGGACGACTTAAAACAAGAAGGTGAGTACTACGAAATTGTGCGCAAGCCCTACCCTAAGGAAGTGGAACACTATCCTGAAATCCCCGCTGTACTTATACAACATCGTCGCACTTTGAACTCACCTACCCACGAATGGGTGAAAGAGAAAATTCTTAGTATCGTGCGAGGTATCCGCGTTGAGCGCGGTATCAGAGAATTCTCTGAGGATAACTAATCCTCAGCACAACTATCTTCAGATACGGCGACTACTCTCCGTCATCGCCTTAGCCACAAGGCTCATAGCAGACTTTATTGGCCCGGGGAAAGGTAAGCCTCCGTTGCGTAAAGCGCTGGCACCATGCGCTTTTTCGTCGTCAATCATCTGCTCAACAATAGCGCGACTTTTATTATCTAAGGCCGGCAGCTCGGTTAAATGGCCGGCCAAATGCTGGCAAACTTGCTCTTCCGTTGCAGCAACAAAGCCAAGACTTAGCCGATCACTAATCGCCCCAGCACCAGCGCCGATGCCAAACGACAGGCCATACCACAAGGGGTTGAGAGCACTGGTGCGACTGCCAAGCTCTTCAATACGCTGCTCACACCAGGCCAGATGGTCAACCTCCTCGCTGGCAGCGGCCTCCATATCAGCCTGAATGCTGACTTTCCTTGCTGTTAAGGCCTGTCCTTGGTATAGCGCCTGAGCACACACCTCTCCACTGTGGTTAACCCGCATCAATGCGGCAGACAGCCGCTTCTCGGCGCTACTCAAATCAGGCTCCTCTTGCGACGCAGCCGGTGAAGCCCGCCGGGCACGGGGGCTACTTGCCAAAGTCCGTAGCGCAACATCTGCCTGCATCAACAATCGATCAAATCTAGAAAAGTGTCGCTCAGTCATCATTTTCACCCGCGGCTTTACCCAGTAGCTCGTAATTGTAGCAAAATCGTACCTGCACACGATAACAGACCACAAACCTCGCCCACGGAGATTAATGAATGCAAGACGCTCACGACCTCAACCTGGTGATTGAAGCCGGCATTCCACTGGTCGCATTGGAAACGTGGGACGAGCCTCGGGCTATCGACCTACTACTGCGGCTTGCGCGTCAACGCAATAGCAGTTTGTTTCAGTGGTCGGTCACCGACGGACTCAAGCGCGGCGGTTTTGGTCTGCAAATAGAGCAATCTGCTAAACACAGCAAACCCGAAGATATTCTCGATTACCTCAAACACCGCGCCGAACCCGGCATCTATGCCCTGTGTGACTTCCACCCCTGGTTTGGTGAAGAGCACCCCAAACACACCCGACAACTGAAGGATATAGCACTGCGGCACAACGGGGGGTCAATCACTATCGTGCTCGTCAGCCATCGTCTGACCCTACCTCCAGAGCTCAGCCGCCTCAGTGCCCGCTTTCAGATCTCAACCCCAAATCGCGATCAAATATTAGCGATTGTCCGTGCAGAGGCTCAACGCTGGGCCCGGGATAAAAACGGCCGTAAAGTACGGGCCGACAATGCCACCCTGCAACAACTTGTCTCTAGTTTACAGGGCTTAACCCACGCCGAAGTCAAACGGCTTTGTCGCAGCGCCATTGTCGACGATGGCGCCATTACCGATTCAGATTTACCGGCTCTGAATAAAGCCAAATTTGATTTGATGGGTATGGACGGCGTACTCAGTTACGAATACCAAACCGAGGCATTAACAAAGATTGGCGGCATGGCCAACCTCAAACAATGGCTCAACCAACGCCACGACGTTTTCCAAGGTGACATCAACGGTATGGACACGCCGAAAGGCATCTTGCTGCTGGGTGTACAGGGCGGCGGTAAAAGCCTTGCCGCTCGCGCTGTTGCTGGCACCTGGCAAGTACCATTGCTTAAGCTCGACATGGGTGCTTTGTACAGCAAATTTCATGGTGAAACGGAGCGCAATCTGCGTGAGTCGCTACAGTTAGCCGAGAGCATGTCTCCCTGTGTACTGTGGCTGGACGAAATTGAAAAGGGTATCAGCAGCGATAACCATGACGGCGGTGTATCAGGACGGGTACTCGCCACCCTACTTACCTGGATGGCCGAACACAAAGGCCGTGTATTTTTAGTCGCCACCTCTAACGACATTACACAATTGCCGCCGGAGCTCGTGCGTAAAGGGCGATTTGACGAACTGTTTTTTGTCGACCTGCCCAACGAAGAAAGCCGGAAAATGATTTTCACCATTCACTTGCAAAACCGAGAACTTGAACCTGAAAATTTCGAACTCGAGGAGCTCGTGAGAGCCTCGGATCAGTTCTCCGGAGCGGAAATTGAGCAGGCCATTGTTGCTGCTCTGTACAGTGCCCTGGCTCAGAACACCTCAGTGACAACTGACTTACTGCTGAATGAAATTCACAAAACCAGCCCCCTGGCTATCGTAATGGCCGAGAAGCTTTCTGCGCTGCGTCACTGGGCTAAAGAGCGTAAGGTTGTTCCTGCGTAACAAGCTACGTGGAAACCGACTCTTTTAAAAATTTAGCTCTGTTCTCGAGCAATAGCCCGCCAGCCAATATCTTTGCGGTAAAAGCTGTCTTTCCAGCAGATCTTTTGGGTCGCCTGGTAGGCTCGTTGCTGGGCTTCGCCAATGCTATCACCCAACGCGGTAACGCAGAGCACTCGTCCCCCGCTGCTCAAGATATCACCGTTGTCACTCTGCTGAGTACCGGCATGGAACACCTTTAAATCCGGCTCTTCTGCCATCAGGCCGCTAATCACCGCGCCTTTTTCATAACTGGCGGGGTAACCGCCCGCCGCCATAACAATGCCTACGGATTTTCGCTCATCCCACTGTGCCGTGGTGGTCGCGAGCTTTTTATCGAGGGCAGCAAGGCAAAGATCGACCAGATCGGAGCGCAGGCGCAGCATAATCGGCTGAGTTTCCGGATCACCAAAACGACAGTTGTATTCGATGACTTTCGGCGTGCCCTCGGCGTCAATCATTAAGCCCGCGTAGAGAAAACCGGTGTACTCATTGCCCTCGGCGGCCATACCGCGCACCGTGGGCATAATCACTTCGTCCATAATCCGTTGATAAACAATATCAGTCACTACTGGCGCTGGGGAGTAAGCACCCATACCACCGGTATTGGGACCGGTATCGCCATCGCCTACCCGCTTGTGATCCTGGCTCGTAGCCATCGGCAGGACATTTTCACCATCCACCATGACGATAAAGCTGGCCTCTTCTCCGTCAAGAAATTCTTCGATAACCACACGATGGCCGGCTTCGCCAAAAGCATTACCAGCAAGCATATCTTTAACAGCAGCTTCGGCTTCGTCAAGCGCCATAGCCACAATCACACCCTTTCCCGCTGCGAGACCGTCGGCCTTGATCACAATTGGCGCGCCCATTTTCTGCAAATAAGCCAGAGCAGGCTCTACATCGGTAAAGCTCTGATAAGCACCAGTGGGAATGTTATTACGTGCCAGGAAGTCTTTGGTAAAAGCCTTGGAGCCTTCAAGCTGAGCGGCGCCCTTAGTGGGGCCAAAGATCGGCAGATCTCTCTCTCGAAAGAAATCGACAATGCCATCGACCAATGGCGCCTCGGGGCCAACGATAGTCAGGCCGATAGACTTTTGCGCAGCGAAGTCCGCCAGGGCAGAAAAGTCATCAGCGCCTATTTGGATATTTTCTAGCCGGGGATCACTGGCGGTGCCACCATTGCCTGAAGCCACGTACACCGTGCCAATCGCTTTACCCTGTGCCGCTTTCCAGGCCAGTGCGTGTTCACGACCACCCGAACCAATTACCAGAATATCCATTGTCATCATCGCTACAAATAAAAACGGCGATTGTACCGGGAGGGTACAAGCGCCGCAAAGAGGGTTCCTTAAAAAACCCTTATGAGCCAACTACACATTTAATCGATAATAACGAGGAGCCTTTTATAAGCTGCCGCCAGACTTGCCGCAAGGCGGCGAGTCACGAAGCCCGACGGACATCACACTTTAACCCCATATTCCCGACCAACGGTTATACCAGAGCGTCAGATCAAATTACCCAGCGCTAATCGAGCGTCGCCAGATAGCGTTTATCGTAGGCCAATAACGTGTCTTCCTGACCCGCTTTCACTCGTTTTGGCCAATCCGGGTTGGGGATTAACGAACGCCCAATGGCAACCAGATCAAAATCACCCCGGTCGAGTAATGCTGCCAAATTACCGATGGAGGCAGGTTCAGAGTGCTCAGAAATACCACGAGCCTGCTCGTCGAGAAAATCGTCTTCAAGGCTGACACTGCCGACGGTGATCGACGGTTTTCCGGTAATCTTTTTCGTCCAGCCTGCCAAGTTGAGGTCGGAGCCTGAAAACTCGGGCTGCCAGAAACGCCGTGTGCTGCAGTGGAAAACATCCACCCCCGCTTCACTCAGGGGGTGGAGGAATTGCGCCAGCTCTTCGGGGCTATTGACCAAGCGGGCGTGATAATCCATTAACTTCCATTGGGAAAAACGAAAGATGATGGGATAGTCAGGCCCCACTTGTTCGCGAATACCACTAATAATATCAACCGCAAACTGTGTTCGCTTCACCAGACTGCCACCATAGGCATCGTTGCGCTGGTTGGTTCCCTCCCAAAAGAATTGATCAATCAGATAGCCGTGGGCACCGTGGATTTCAATGCCATCGAAACCAAGAGCCTTGGCATCCACCGCCGCTTGTACATAGGCTGAAACGACCTGCTCAATATCATCCAGACTCATGGTGCGGCCGATCTCTTTACCGGGCATTAACAAGCCCGAGGGGCCCAAAGCAGGTGCATCGAGGTAGGGTTCAAGACTTGAGCCCTCACCACCAACCCCCCGCATAATGCCCGTATGCCACAACTGAGGTGCAATTTTTGCCCCCGCCGCATGCACGTCTTCAACGACCTTTTTCCAACCCGCCAAAGCTCGTTCGCCATAGAAAAAGGGCACATTTTCATAGGCTCCGGCCGAGGGGTGATTGACGTAAGTACCCTCGGTAATAATCAAACCGACGCCACCCTCGGCGCGGCGACGATAGTAGTCTGCCACATTGTCACCGGGGATATTGTCCGGGGAAAAATTGCGCGTCATCGGCGCCATCACTATACGGTTGGGTAACGCTACGTTATTAATAGTAAACGGTGTAAACAGTGCGTCATTAGCGGTGGACATTCGTCAAACTCCTCAAAGTATTTCGCGTAAAATCGACGTCAACATTATTCCAGCAGCCAGCATAACATGGCTTGTTGCCACTCCACTGCAGACCAGGGTAGAGTCCACAGATGATTGAAAAAGGTATTTACAGACATTTCAAAGGGCAGTTTTACGCTGTCGACACTATTGCAAAACACAGTGAAAGCGATGAATTTTATGTGGTATATCGCGCACTTTATGGCGAACGGGGAATGTGGGTGCGCCCGCTAAACATGTTCGATGAGACGATAGAAAGAGACGGTGTACGCCTAAAACGTTTCGCTCCGGCCAGCGCGGAGGAGATTGCCTTGTTAAATACTCAGCAGGCAATTACGCAGCCAGTGAAAGCCCAGCAGGCAAATTAACCACCCACTGGACGTAACGGGAAAACGCCGTCCCGCCTAGTGGCGGAAGTGGCGGATGCCGGTAAACACCATGGCCATATCATTGGCATCGGCCGCGGCGATCACCTCTTCGTCGCGAATTGAGCCACCGGGCTGAATCACTGCTGCGATGCCTGCAGCCGCCGCGTTGTCAATGCCGTCACGGAAGGGAAAGAAAGCATCCGAAGCCATCACCGAACCTTTCACCTCCAGCCCGGCATGCTCAGCCTTAATACCTGCAATACGCGCCGAATTGACGCGACTCATTTGCCCCGCGCCCACACCAATGGTTTGCGCGTCTCGACAATAAATAATGGCATTGGATTTGACGAACTTGGCGATTTTCCAGGCGAAAAGTAAATCGGCAATTTCCGTCGCCGTGGGTACTCGCTTGCTGACCACGGTCAAATCGGCGGCACTGGTCAACTGACTGTCTCTATCCTGTATCAGTAGACCGCCATTAACACGCTTGTAGTCCCAACCGACGGTGGCCGCAGTCTGCCATTGGCCGCAGGACAGAAGTCTGACATTTTTCTTGGCGGCGACGATGTCAACCGCCTCATCATCCACGGTGGGGGCGATAATCACTTCAACGAACTGGCGGTCGACAATGGCCTGTGCTGTCGCCGCATCCAGCGCACGGTTAACGGCAATAATGCCCCCAAAGGCCGACTCGGTATCCGTACTGAAAGCTTTGTCGTAGGCTTCGCGCAAATTGGACGCCGTAGCCACACCGCAGGGGTTGGCGTGCTTAACGATTACACAAGTTGGCTCATCAAACTGCTTAACACACTCCAGGGCGGCATCGGTGTCGGCAATATTGTTGTAAGACAGCGCTTTACCCTGCAACTGGGTAGCGGTGGCCACACTCGCTTCACCCGCTGTGTTTTCAATATAGAAGGCCGAACGTTGGTGGGGGTTCTCCCCGTAACGCATCACCTGTGATTTGCGCAGTTGCATATTCCAGGTACGCGGGAAACTACTTTCTTCACCTTCGGCGGGTAATTGGGCACCGAGATAATTGGCAATAGCGCCATCATAGGCAGCCGTGTGTTCAAAGGCACTGACGGCGAGGTCAAAGCGATGTGCTTGATTGAGGCCGCCACTATTGGCCGACATTTCTGCCAAAATGTCGGCATAACTATCAACATTCACGACAATCGCGACATCCGCATGATTTTTCGCCGCCGCTCGCACCATGGTCGGGCCGCCGATATCAATATTTTCGATGGCATCAAGCAAGTCGCAATCGGGCTTGGCGACAGTTTGCTCGAAGGGGTATAGATTAACCACCACCATATCGATGGGGCGAATACCGTGCTCATCCATCACCGCATCATCTGTGCCGCGCCGACCCAAAATACCGCCGTGCACTTTGGGGTGGAGGGTCTTAACCCGCCCCCCCATCATTTCCGGGAAACCCGTGTAGTCGGACACTTCAACTGCCTTAATTTCATTTTCAATCAGCAGGCGAAAGGTACCGCCGGTGGAGAGAATCTCCACACCCATATCGCTTAAAGCGCGGGCAAATTCCACGATGCCAGTTTTATCCGAAACGCTCAGCAAAGCGCGTCGAATGGTGATGATACGGTCGCTCATAACTTCTACCCAATGTTAATAGAGTCTTAGATTAGGCACAAAGACCGGGCTTTACAGGAGGTTGTAAAGCTTCAGTTTTTTGCGCAATGTGCCGCGATTCAAACCAAGCATTTCTGAGGCTTTGCTCTGATTATTGCGGGTATATTTCATCACGGCTGTTAGCAGGGGATCTTCAACCTCCTGTAATACTAACTGATAAAGATCGGTGCATGTTTGACCATCCAAATGGCTAAAATAGTCTTCCATCGCTCGCTCCACGCAGCCGCGCAGGGAGCGAGTTTCAGCTGGAGAATCGACAGGCTCTCGCTGATCCTCATTTTCAACGGTGTGTTTGTGAACTGAACTCATGCGGCAATTCCCTGATTATTATTATTGGTTATACGTAACTCGCTAATAAATGTGAGCTGCTGTTCACTATTAAGCAGCTGATTGAAGGCCTTACGGTAAGCCGGATCAATCTGTAATTTTTGCAGATACCAGTTCACATGCTTGCGTGCGATGCGTACACCCATGGTCTCGCCATAGTGCTCATGTATGGCCTTGATATGCTCAAGCATGACGAAGATCACCTCCCTGCGCGTTGGCGCCGAAGGCGTCTCACCCTTTAGGTAAGCGTTAATTTCGCGAAACAACCAGGGTTGTCCCTGCGCACCCCGACCAATCATTAGGCCTGCAGCACCGGTGTGTGCGAGAACAGCTTCGGCCTGCTGCGGTGAGTCAATATCGCCGTTGGCAACGACCGGGATTTTCACCCCAGCAACGACCTCAGCAATGGTGTCGTATTCCGCCAGACCTTTGAACAGACAGGCGCGGGTCCTGCCATGAATGGTCAATGCTGTAATGCCCGCCTCCTCCGCCAGCCGCGCTATGGTCATCGCATTGCGGTTTTGCAAATCCCAACCGGTACGAATCTTTAAGGTCACCGGAACCGCCACAGCCTGCACCACCTTTTTCAAAATCTCTGCCACCAGTATCTCATCACGTAGCAAAGCGGAGCCCGCCGCTCGCTTACAGACTTTTTTCACCGGGCAGCCCATATTGATATCAACAATCTGTGCACCGAGCTCAACACTGCGCCGAGCTGCCTCCGCCAATTGAGAGGGATCAGCACCCGCTATTTGCACGGCTCGGGGCTCGGCTTCATCCATCACTGGTAGACGAAAGCGGGATTTCTGCGAGCCCCATTTGCTAGTGTCAGCTGTAAGCATTTCAGTCACGGCCAGACCAGCACCAAAACGTCGACACAAGCGACGAAAAGGCAGATCCGCAACACCGGCCATGGGGGCCAACAGGAGGGGACTGCGAATAATATGAGAGCCGATCTGTAGCAATTGCAACCTCGATGAGGACTCAATAGAAATAAAGCCGCTTGTGATAGCGCTAGATAAAAACGGCCAACAATCATACGCTCACCACTAAAGCGGCGGAAGGAGAAATAGCAAAAAAACTTATTCCTCGACGGCAACCGAGTAAGAGAGCGCTCGTTCGCCCGGATCGAGAATGGATAGCTTAATACTCACCGCCTTATCGACCGGCATGGGTCCGTTGGGGCTGAGACTTCGGGGCAGGTATTCTTCGACAGACAAACGCCGTGCCGCCACTTGTTCACCGCTCAAATCATCAAAGCGCAACAGCAAAGGGGGGTAGGCTTGTTCAAGGCTAGCCCTATTGATGAGCACCAACTCTACCGTCAGAATGCCCTCCAAATCGGGATGGGCGCGTACCTGCAGGCCTTCGACAGTGATCAAGCTGTGTTCACTGTACGCCTCAAGCTCACAGGGCACCAGCGCACAAAACGTCTGCAACCACGGTCGGTATGCAAGCTCTTGACTCAATGTCGGCAACCTGAAAAAAACAAACTGGCCGCCCAACCCGATAAGGGCGATAAGAACAATAGCTAACGCCAAACCAAGTTGCCTGCGCAAGCCCTTTTTCTTTGTCGAATCGCTTTCCAGGTCAAAATCATTCGGCAGCCGAGCCGCCAGATTCGACAAAGCTAAATTCGATACTGGGGCGTCGTCTAAAACCACCGAATCCCCTGTCATGTTCTTCTTTTTAGTGCTGTCCTTTTCAGAACCAATCTTTACAGGCTGGTCAATGGCGGCGAAAGACGCTTCACTGCCACTGAACACCTCCTCAATCACAGCTTCGGCCTCTATGACGGCCTCAGAAGGATTCGGCTTCGCCTCAGATGTTGGCAAGCTTTCACTGATGTTTTCAAGCACGCTAAATAGATGGCCGCAACGACCACAGCGCACCAGATTATTGGCGACCTTACCCTGGGCAGCGCTGACAAAAAATACTGACTGGCAACTGGGACAGCGAGCCGTAACTCTGCTCACAATAATACCATCCTCGCTGCCAACACTCGGTTCAACGCCCTTTTTCAGCCGTCAGACAAAACCACTCCTCGCGACAGGACGGCGAGGCAAAACGGAAGTGCTCGCTATAGGCTGACATCACGGCCTCTGTTTGTGAGGCAATCATGCCCGACAGGCAGAGCTGTCCACCCGGTACAGTGAGTGCCGTCAGCTGCCCGGCCAACGAAATCAACGGTTCAGCAAGAATATTCGCCAGGACAATATCCGCCGGCTCAGCCTTCAAATCCTGGGGCAAACAAACATTAAGTTGCGCCTCACTCAGACCATTACGCCGTGCGTTATCTCGGGTAGCCAGCAGAGCCTGGGGATCGTTATCGGTCGCAATAACTTGTTTCGCTCCCAGCAGTAATGCCGCGATGGCAAGAATGCCCGAACCACAGCCAAAATCGATGACCGTTTTACCCGCCAAAACCTGAGCATCGAGCCATTGCAGGCACAAGAAAGTGGTCGCGTGGGTGCCAGAACCAAAAGCCAGACCGGGGTCGAGAGAGAGGTTGACCGCATCTGGCCTGGGCGGCTCCCGCCAACTGGGACAAACCCACAATTTCTCACCGCACTGGATGGGCTGGTAGTGCTCGGTCCAGAGGGTTTCCCAGGGCTGGTCTTCAAGAATTTCCCAGCGCCAGCGTTGTAACTGACCGGAAAAGTTTTCGCAAAGCAGCTGCAAAGCCAGCTCGGTATGAATATCGGCAGGGTAGAGACCCGTCACTCGCAGACTATCCCAGAGCGGGGTTTCGCCCACTCCGGGCTCGAGAATCGGGTGATCAGCACCATCTTCCAACGTTACCGATACCGCACCAGAGGCCAGTAATGCATCTTCCAGGGCTTCAACCTCGGGCTTATTGACCGCGACACGTAGCTGTAACCAACTCATAACAACTCCTGCTAATTATCGCAGTCTAAACACAGCCCAGACGGCTTAAAGTCCCAGCTTTTTTTCGAGGTAGTGAATATTGACACCGCCGCGTTTGAATCCAGCATCACTCACCAGGTCTCGCTGCAGGTCGATATTGGTTTTAATACCCTCAATAAACAACTCATCCAGAGCATTGCGCATCCGGCCCAGCGCCGCATCGCGGTCCTTACCATAAGTAATGATTTTTGCGATCAGCGAATCGTAGTTCGGCGGCACGCTATAGGAACTATAGAGGTGAGAGTCAACCCGCACGCCATTGCCACCGGGGGGGTGATAGGCCGTCACTTTTCCCGGACTTGGCATAAATGTTTTCGCATCTTCAGCATTAATGCGGCATTCAAAGGCATGACCACGGAAGATCACTTCGTCCTGAGTAAAGCTGAGCTTTTCACCGCCGGCAATTGATAATTGCTCTTTGACGATGTCGATACCAGTAATCATTTCCGATACCGGGTGCTCGACCTGCACTCGGGTGTTCATCTCAATAAAGTAATAACGGCCATTCTCGTAGAGAAACTCAAAAGTGCCGGCACCCTTGTAGCCAATATCGATACAAGCCTGAACACAGACAGCAAACACATCCTGTCGCGCTTGTTCGTCAATATCGGGTGCTGGCGCTTCTTCCAGCACTTTCTGGTGCCGGCGTTGCAAAGAGCAATCTCTATCGCCAAGGTGCACAGCATTGCCCTGTCCGTCAGACAGCACCTGCACTTCGACGTGACGTGGCGTCACGAGAAACTTTTCCATATAGACCGTGCCATCGCCAAAAGCCGCTTCTGCCTCCGAACGCGTTAAAGCGATCGCGTTAATCAGATGGGCCTCGGTATGCACCACCCGCATGCCGCGACCCCCGCCACCGGAAGCCGCTTTAATGATCACCGGATAACCAATATCTCGGGCGAGCTCAATGGTGCGTTCATGATTATCATCGAGAGCACCATTGGAGCCCGGCACCGTTGGCACACCCGCTGCTCGCATCGCCTGAATGGCCGCCACTTTGTCGCCCATCATGCGAATCACTTCAGCACTGGGGCCAATAAAGGTGAAACCACTCTTTTCGACTTGCTCAGCAAAATCGGCATTTTCGGCCAAAAACCCGTAGCCCGGATGAACCGCAACCGAGTCAGTGATTTCCATCGCACTAATAATCGCCGCGCTATTGAGATAACTCTCCGTTGACGGATTCGGGCCAATGCAGACCGTTTCGTCCGCCAGGCGCACATGCATCAGGTCGGCATCCACTTTGGAGTGCACGGCCACGGTTTTAATCCCCAGTTCTTTACAGGCCCGCAGTATTCGCAGGGCGATTTCGCCACGGTTGGCGATCAGTACTTTATCCAGCATAAATGACCTCTGCGCGCCGCTTTTAAATGATGGTGATCATCGCTTGATCGAACTCCACTGCCTCTCCGTCTTCGACGAGGATCTCACCAATAGTGCCCGCTTTATCAGCTTCGATCTGGTTCATCATCTTCATCGCCTCAACGATGCACAACACATCACCCACTTTGACCGTTTTGCCGACTTCGACAAAGGTCGGGGCATCCGGGGCAGGCGAACTGTAGAAGGTACCCACCATGGGCGAGGTGACAATGTGGCCCGCCGGGGCAGGTGCCACAGCCTCTTCATTCGCGCTGGGTGCTACCGGGGCAGCCGTTGCCACGATGGGAGCAGCGCCCACCTGAGCGGGTGCTGGCGCATAAGTCGTCTGACTGTTGCGGATGATGCGTACGGACTCTTCACCCTCTTTAATTTCCAGCTCATCAATATTGGACTCTTCCAACAGTTCAATGAGTTTTTTTACTTTGCGTATATCCATGTTCCCCCCTTGGGTATCAATGTTCGACTGTTGACTGCGGGTTAGACTCAAGGTGTGTCAAGGCGGCGCTGAGAGCCAGATCATAGCTCTGGGCCCCGAAACCACAAATGACCCCGACAGCAATATCAGAAAAATAAGAATGCGAACGAAACCGTTCGCGGCTGTGTACATTGGAAAGGTGCACTTCGATGAAAGGAATAGACACTGCCAACAGCGCATCGCGCAGAGCGACACTGGTGTGGGTAAAGGCAGCGGGATTAATCACTATAAATTCGACACCTTCATGGCGAGCATCGTGTATGCGGTCGATCAATTCGTACTCGGCATTACTTTGCAGGGCCAACAGGTGGTGACCCGCAACGATACAGCGCTCGGTAAGCTGCCGGTTGATATCTTCAAGCGTGGTGGCACCATAGACTTCGGGTTCACGGCTACCGAGCAAATTAAGATTTGGACCATGCAAGACCAGAATTGTCGCCATAACCTCTCGTTCCCCGTCCTTATTATTCCGTCTTCACGCCGGATTTACCGATCCCGGGGAGTTTGCATGAGTTAAAAAACATTGTCCAATTTTATAGCGTTTTGTTCGAAATTTCTCGATTTTGCCAGCATTTTCGAGCTTAAACCCCTACCGGAAAGTGAGGTTAATCACCTTTTAGCGCTGTTTGCACAATACCTTCGGTCAACAACTGAGGTAAAATTTGTGCCGCCGTACTGCCTGACGAGTAATACAGGTACAGAGGCACACCACTGCGGCCGTATTCTTTCAACAGTGCCGTGATCTCGCTATTGCGATTCGTCCAGTCGCCCTTTAAGTAGACAATGTTGTTTGCCTGCAAGGTTTCAGCAAAACTTGCCGAACTGAGAGCAAGCTTTTCATTGGCTAAACAGGTGATACACCAGGCGGCCGTCAAATTGACAAACACCGGTCGCCCCTCGCTGCGCAGATCGTTTAACCGCACTCGGGAATAAGGTTCCCAGAGCTTCTCGTCAACCGCTTTTGGTGGCGTAATAGCAATAGCCAAGGCGACGACAAAGCTCAGCAGTGCAACCAGCCGCCTCCAGCGTTTGGCACCACCGCTGCTCAGCCAGACCCCAAAGGTCAACAACAACATGCCAATGGCCACCAAAGCGACCTGGTCAACACTGGTTTGGCGCCCCAGCACCCAGAGCAGCCAAATCGCACTGGCATAAAGAGGAAAAGCGAGAAACTCTCGAAAACTTTGCATCCACGGCCCCGGTGCGGGCAGTTTTTCAAGCAGACCGGGAATCCAGCTCAACAACACAAAGGGCAAGGCCATACCCAGGCCCAGCATTGCAAATACTAGCAGACTAATGGTCGGGGTCTGCGTCAGCGCAAAGCCGAGGGCCGTCCCCATAAAAGGGGCACTACAGGGACTGGCCACCACTGTTGCCAGCACACCTGTCATAAAAGAGGCCCGCAGAGAAGTACCCGCGGCCGCCGACTGACCAATATTCATCCACCGGGCTCCCACTTCCAGCAGACCCGAGAAACTGAGTCCCGCTGTAAACAAGAGATAGGCCAGCAAGCTCACGAAAACAGGAGACTGCAGCTGGAAGCCCCAGCCCACCGCTTCACCTGCTTCGCGGAAGACCAGCAACAGAGCAGCAATGGCAATGAAAGAAATAACAATCCCCGCCGTATAGGCTATGCCATGCAAATGTTTGCTGTGCTCACCTAAATGAGCGGAGGTCAAACTGAGCACTTTGATGGACAAGACCGGGAAGACACAGGGCATCAAGTTGAGAATAATGCCGCCGAGAAAAGCGAAGAGAAGCACGAGGGGTAAGTTTAGCGTAGGACTGTGCCCAGCAGCACTCGCCCCAGCGGCTACCGATGACGGCTGATCTATTTCGACAAACTCTTGCGCCACACCCCCACCGCCACTGCTCGCAAAATACTGGGTGCGCGGCGGGTAACACAACCCGGCATCAGCGCAACCCTGAGAACTCACCGCCAGTGTCCAGGATTGCGCTGTTAAGTGAGCCGGCAACTCGACCCGTAGTGCCACAGAACCATAGTAAACCTGTAGTTCTTTTTCATAGTACTCATCATAGATCGCCTTGCCAGGGGGATAGCTCACGGCCAGCGGGGACGCGTCACCGCGATCATCAATAAGAGCGACAGCAAATTTGTGTTGGTAAAGATAGTATGTGGGCGCAACACGCCAATCGAGCAGCAAGCCCTGAGCATCGCTCGCCACCTCCAGCCGATAAGCCTCTTCCACCGGCAAAAACGCAGGGGGCGTATCGACTAATAGACTGCTGGAGGAACGGTCATTCGATGGGCTCCAGCCCTGAGCCTGAATAAGCTGACAGAACACCAGCAATCCGAACACTATGCAACGGACAAGACCAGCCAGCCATTTATTACAACCCACGTACTCTCTCCCTATTGCCGGCTTTACCGGGAATTTTCGTCTTGACCTAAAAGTTGCCAAAATGTTTTACACTGTCACGTCAGTTCTGCACTGAGCGATGATAACGCCTGTGCCGATAACAGCAACTCACGCCGTCGTCGACGCGCAAGTATATAATTTAAAGAGGGAGTTAGAGATGGCAAAGCCATGGTTTAAATCGCTGCACAAAGACAAGGCGACACCCGAGTCAGCAGCCAGTAGTTACAACAGCAGCTTGGCAGAGGACGGGGGGAATTCTCGCTGGGCTCTGCCCGTCATCGCCATCTTACTGATCATTCTCTGTGCCCTTTCCTGGTACTGGAGTCGTGAGCCTGAAACTAACATCCCTCCTCATTTTGCCAATCAACACACCGTTGTTGGTACCGCAATCACCTCCAGCCTGATTAACGTCGTCGACACTCTACTCGAAAAACCCGGTGGTCTGCTGAGTAATGACATCATGCCCCCCGGCGTGCTTCTCGACAACATCCCGAACTGGGAATATGGCGTCATTATTCAGGTACGCGATCTTTCTAAAGCCATGCGCGAAGCCTTCAGCCGTTCCCAGTCACAATCAACGGAAGATGAAGACCTGGCACTGGCCGAACCGCGGTTCAACTTTGACATCGACAGCTGGATGCTTCCGGCCTCGGAGAAAGAATATCGTAATGGCCGCAACTACCTGCAAGGCTACCTCGAGCGCCTGCTTGACGACGATGAGTACAACGCTCAGTTTTATGCCCGCGCCGACAATCTGCGCTATTGGCTAAGCACCGTCGAAACACGTCTCGGCAGCCTGTCCCAACGACTCAGCGCCAGTGTTGGCCAAAAACGCATCAATATTGACCTCGCTGGTGAGAGCGCCGCTGCCCAGTCAACGCCAGCACCCGACGAAGAGGTCGTCAAAACATCATGGACCGAACTCGATAACGTATTCTACGAAGCGCGCGGCACGACCTGGGCGCTAGTACATTTTTTAAAGGCGGCCCAGGTTGATTTTGCCGATGTACTAGCAAAGAAAAATGCTCGAGTGAGCCTCGAACAGATTATTCGCGAACTTGAGGCCACCCAAGCGCCCTTACGCAGCCCGATATTGCTCAACGGCAGTGGCTTCGGTTTACTGGCCAATCACTCACTGACCATGGCCTCTTACATTAGCCGTGCCAATGCGGCTATTATTGACTTAAGGGAGTTA
The DNA here is from genome assembly GCA_913058345.1 of uncultured Gammaproteobacteria bacterium. Lineage (GTDB taxonomy): Bacteria > Pseudomonadota > Gammaproteobacteria > Pseudomonadales > Porticoccaceae > Reddybacter. The sequence continues at coordinate 451,189 of CAJXQR010000002.1, read as the reverse complement.
TTGTCGCAGGGTTAGCGCCAACTTTGATAATCTGGTAGAGGATCTGCTAACTGCGAGACTAAGGGAATAGCCGGTTTCTCGGAAGCTGCATGGCCACAAACACTGTCAGCCCTATTGGCAACATTAGCAACGCCAGTTCAGTAGAACTGGCCAGCGCTGTGGTCGACAGGCAAAATCAAGGCTTGGTCGTCCTCGACCCCAACGGGATCATCCTGCTCTGGAATGAATGGATGCAAGCCTGGACCGGCGTCAACTGCAACCAGGCCACTGGCAAGCGTTTTTTCAACCTCTTTCCCAGTCTACACGGTGGCACTTACGCCAAGGCTATCAGTCATATTATTAGCACTGTCGACACCAAAAGCCAAAGCCTTACCTGGTATATTGATCGCGATCCCGAGCTGATCGACGCCATCGAAAGCGCTCTGGCTTCTGGTTATCGAACACTGCCCCTCAGTCGTATCGCCATCTCGGCTTTTGATGTGTTGTCACAGGCAGGCTGCTTGCTAGAGTTCTCTGAAGCGCCTTTTAGCACTTTACAGACCCACCCCACACCGACCAATATTTCTGCCATTAACGCTGGCCATTGCTGCCATTCCAAACCTCACCCTCTCACTGAAGACTCCTTTGCCGCCGCCTTACAAACAGCAGTGTTTGGGGTTATTTCTGCCAATACTGAAGGGCACATTTATGCAGTGAATCAGCGTATCCTTGAAATCAGTGGTTATGATGAAGAACAACTCATCGGACAGACCCTCAACCTCCTCTTCCCCAGTTTAAAAGACTGCGAGGATATCCGTCGCAATCTGGAGCAAGTGAGCCGTCTACACCGAGACAATATCTGCGAAGCCATAGACTCTGGCGGTAATATCATGCCATTGTCAGTCGCCGTCTTTCACAACCCTTTACAGGACAATACGCTAACCCTGGTCTGTGAAGATTTTTCCCAGCAACAGAGTCACCGAGACACTGTATTGGCACAGCGCGACATATTAGCCGCTATTTATGCCGAAGTTGCCGACGCTATTATTTTGCTCGATGCTGATGGCCTGATCGAACATATCAACCCCATCGCACTAGAAATACTCGGCCTACGGGGCTCCCGAGTTGAAGGCAGCTCAATAGATATTTTAGCGAGATTCACCAATGGTGAAGATGGCCCTAGTATTAGCCCCCACTGGGACGTGCTAAATCGAGGAGCGGCCTGCCAAAGCTCAGACCAAACCTTTCTCCACGTTAATGGCCGCCCCACTTTGCAGGTGACGGCGAGTGCATCCCCCTTGCGCGACCGCAAAAACCATCTTAGCGGCTGTGTGTTAATTCTCCGAATTACCAGCCAGGCCCATCGCGAATCCATCAAGCTCGCATGGCATGTCGACCATGACGCCCTAACCCAGTTACACAATCGCCATTTTCTTGAAAGTGAACTGACTCGGGCGATAGATATCACGCAGCGTACCCATCAAAAGCATGTTCTGCTCTATCTCGACCTATACAACTTCTCTCTGGTTAACGATACCTGTGGCAAAGCAGCTGGCGATGCTCTACTCAAACAGTGCGCAGTACTTTTCCGGCGAGCGGCGGGTAACGACCCGCTGGTCGCCCGTATCGGTAACGACGAATTTGCCATACTCTTACTGGACACGCCCCTCGAAGAAGGTAAAGCGATAGCCGACAACATTATCACCATCATCAAACGTTTTAGCTTTCCCTGGGGCGAGCGCCGTCTGAAAATTGGTATCAGTATTGGTGGCGAAGTCATCGACCGAGAGAGTGGCTCTGATATTGACGTACTCGCCACCGCCGCCTTTTCCTGCGCTGCCGCGCGAAAATCCGGGCGCAACCGCGCCCTTTTTCAATACCAGCGCGAAAAACTCTACGAGCGCAAACAGGTCGCAGAGTGGGAGCCCCGAATTACCGACGCCCTCGACCACGATGGATTTTGCCTACACTACCAACCCATCATTTCGACCCGCACCACCGAGCACGACTGTCGCCACTACGAAGCACTCATCCGGATGATCGACTCTAAAGGTAGGCTAATTTTACCGGGCAAGTTTATTCCCACCGCTGAGCTCTATGGGCTGATCGATGATATTGACCGCTGGGCAATCCGCCGGGTAATTGCCGATATACAGTCACTCAGTGGTCGCCAACAACACGACCTGCGAATATCGATCAACCTTTCGGGGCCAACAATTAGTGACGATAGTTTCATGCCCTTTTTACTCGACACTATCGACATGAGCGGCATCAACCCCCAGCACTTACAATTTGAAATCACCGAAACTGCGGCCATACGTCAGTTTGATCGCGCACTCGAACTGATCAATGCGCTGAAAGCGCGAGGCTGTCGTTTTTCACTTGATGACTTTGGCACGGGCTTGTCGTCTCTCGGCTATCTCAAGCAGATGCCCGTTGACTACCTGAAAATAGACGGTAGCTTTATCCGCAACATGGAACTCAATGACGTCGACTTTTCCATGGTTAGCACCATTAACCATCTCGCCCACGTCATGGGTATTGCAACTATTGCCGAGTGTGTTGAGAATCAGATACAGCTGTCAATGTTGCAAGAGATCGGTGTCGACTGCGTACAAGGTTTTTTTATCGAAAAACCTAAACCCCTGTCTGCCATTATTTTTTAACGCTTCCTCGTTTAAGAGGATCGAGCAAGCCTGTACAAGCCCCCTACCCCGGATAAACTGCTTGAGGCCGCATACCATCGCACAAAGCTGGCACGAGGAAAAAACACCACACCAGAGGGGTCGTTGGCAAATTCAAGCCATTTTGAAGGAATCGCATAGGATGCTTACTGCCAATATGGCGCCACACACTCGCTAATTTGGCAATCCCGCCGCTTTAATCGGGCTCTCAGTCAATACAGATAACCAGCTTTGCATCACCGCCATCCCGCTGTAGCACCTTCTGGCAATAACCGAGATTATATTCCTCCCTCGCCAGGCGAAGTCAACAACGAGCAGATCATCACCTTCATCAATCACGTAGCGGTTAACGTAGCGACCTTTGATTTGATCGATTTTCACCCACATCTTTCCCTGCTGTGAAACTTGCCAAGCAGACTAATTAAACATTTCCATGAGTCGACGCCCCGGATCCTCGGCCTTCATAAAGGCCTCCCCTACCAAAAAGGCGTTCACGCCGTGGCCTCGCATCGCCATCACATCGTCAATAGTGTGAATGCCACTCTCAGTAATCACTAAACGATCGTCGGGAATTTGGTCGAGCAAATTAAACGTCGTATCGAGCTGCGTGTTAAACGTGTGTAAATCGCGATTATTGATACCAATCAAAGGCGTTGCAAGTGTCAGCGCTGCAGCCAGTTCTTGAGCATTGTGTACTTCCAGTAACACATCCAGGCCCATTTCCAGCGCCAGATCATGCAAATCTGCCATCTGCTGTGGTGCCAGCGCTGCGGCAATCAACAAAATACAGTCGGCACCCAGGGCTCGCGCCTCAACAATTTGATAAGGATCAACAACAAAATCCTTACGTAATAGCGGCAAAGGAGTAGCGTTGTGGGCCTGACGCAAAAAATCGTCATCACCCTGGAAAAAATCGACATCGGTAAGCACCGACAGGCAGGCCGCGCCGCCCTTTTCATAACTGCGGGCAATGCTCACCGGATCAAAATCTTCGCATATAACACCCTTACTGGGTGAGGCTTTTTTGACTTCGGCAATTACTGCGGGCTGGCCTTGCTCAACCTTGCTTTGCATCGCTGCGGCAAAACCGCGGCACTCTGGCATATCACTAGCCTGTTCGCGAAGCAAGGCCAAGGGTACCCTGGCACTGCGCTCGACCACTTCTTCATGCTTGCGGCTGAGAATTTTTTTTAAGATGGTTGGCGCTTCACTCACAACTACCTGTCCTTCTTGCATTCGATTATTCCTTTACTCCGTTAACAGCGTGCTAAAAGCAGCAAGCTCATCAAGCTTTTCCAGGGCTAAGCCACTGGCGATAATGTCCTGAGCCATGGCAACCCCCTCAGCTAAGCTGGCGGCAACACCACTGACATAAATGGCGGCACCCGCGTTCAACGCGATAATATCCCCAGCCTTACGGCCAATCTCAGTGGGCCGCGAACCCAGGGCATCGCGTATCAACACTAGCGAACTGACGGCATCGGCTACATCCAATCCCTCAAGATTTTGCTCAGCGATACCAAAATCCGAGGGCGCAATGCGGTATTCGCTAATCTCCCCCCCTTGCAATTCGGCAACGCGGGTACCACCCACCAGACTAATTTCATCGAGCCCATCGTCGCTGTGCACCACCATTATGTGCTCGCTACCCAAGCGCTGTAATACCTGGGCCACAGGCTTACAAAGGGCTGCGTCGAAGACACCGATCAATTGCCGCTTAACACCAGCGGGATTAGTCATTGGCCCAAGTACATTAAACAACGTACGCACACCGAGGGCTTTGCGCGGCCCGGCGGCGTATTTCATGGCGCTATGGTGCTGAGGGGCAAACATAAAACCAATGCCCTCGCTGTCCACACAACGGGCGACCTGGGCGGAATTGAGGTCGAGTCTCACTCCGGCTGCTTCCAACAAATCAGCGCTACCACTCTTACTGGAGACCGAGCGATTACCATGCTTCACCACTCGCCCACCACTCACGGCCACCACAAAAGCACTGGCGGTCGAAACATTAAACAAGCTGGCACCATCGCCACCGGTGCCGACAATATCCACCAGATGTTCGCCGCTAACACTAACGCCACTGGCCAGCTCACGCATCACCATTACTGCACCGGTAATTTCGTCCAGGCTTTCACCCTTCATACGTAGAGCCACCAGAAAACCGGCAATTTGCTCGGGGCTGGCTTCGCCAGTCATAATTTGGCGCATCACCGCGACCATTTGCGCCTGGCTCAGGTCAATCTTTTCTATCACTTGAGCAATAGCAGTCTTTATATTCATTGTTTTATTCCGCTAAACAAGGGTGCACACGTTTACGTTCAATCGGCACCTTCAAGAAAATGGCGCAATAAATCGTGGCCGTGCTGGCTGAGAATCGACTCAGGGTGAAACTGCACACCCTCCACGTCGAGGCTTTTATGGCGCAAGCCCATAATTTCATCAAGTTCACCCTCGTCCGTCTCTGTCCAGGCAGTGATTTCCAGACAATCGGGCAAACTGTTTTTTTCAACCACTAACGAGTGATAGCGCGTCGCCTCAAAGGGGTTTGTCAGACTGTGGAAAATACCCCCTCCGTTGTGATGAATGGACGACACTTTGCCGTGCATAACTTCACGCGCGCGCACCACTTTGCCGCCAAAGGCCTGACCGATGCTCTGGTGGCCTAAACAAATACCCAGCAGTGGGATTTGACCAGCGAAATGCGTAATGGTTGCCAATGAGATACCCGCTTCATTAGGCGTGCAGGGGCCGGGAGATATCACTATTTTCTGTGGTGCCAGGGCTTCAATGTCAGCGATGCTCAGTTCGTCATTACGCGCCACTTTTACATTCGCGCCCAGCTCGGCAAGATATTGCACCACGTTGTAGGTGAAGGAGTCGTAGTTATCAATCATTAATATCATCGTATTACTCCCCCAGTACCATGGCCGCAGCGCGGAAAATTGCCCGAGCCTTGTTCATGGTTTCCTTCCACTCCAGCGCCGGTATTGAATCGGCAACAACGCCACCGCCCGCCTGCACATAGAGCTTGCCGTCTTTAATCACGGCAGTGCGAATCGCAATCGCGGTATCCATATTGCCATTCCAGCCCAGATAACCCACTGCGCCGCCATAAATACCACGCTTCACCGGCTCCAGCTCGTCAATAATTTCCATGGCACGAATCTTCGGTGCACCGCTCAACGTGCCAGCGGGTAAGGTGGCACGCAGCACGTCAATGGCCGACAACTCGGGCTTCACCTGCCCGGTGACATTGGAGGTAATATGCATAACGTGGGAAAAACGCTCCACCACCATTTGCTCTGTCAACGTCACGGTGCCAGTTTGCGCAATACGCCCAACGTCATTGCGACCCAGGTCAATCAGCATTAAATGCTCGGCAATCTCTTTCGGATCCGCGAGCATTTCCGCCTCCAACGCCAGGTCTTCTTCCTCAGTGTGACCACGGCGGCGGGTACCGGCAATGGGACGCACGGTAACCTCACCTTGCTCCAGACGGGTGAGAATTTCAGGCGATGAACCCGCTATCTGGAAATCACCCATATCGAGAAAATACAGATAAGGTGAGGGGTTCAAGTTACGCAGTGCTCGATAGAGATTAACCGGTTCAGCGGGGAAAGGCAGGCAAAGGCGTTGCGATGGCACCACCTGCATAACATCACCGGCACGAGTATAGGCTTTAATCGTTTCAACAGCGGCTTCATAGCCCGCCTGGCCCATACTCGAAACGAAGGCCTCTTCACTGACACCTTCACCCTGTAAACGTACCGGCGGTAACTCGGGTACAGGCTGCTTCAGTTGGGCCTCAATATCATCGAGGCGCTGTTGCGCCTGCTCCCAGGCATCAGCCTGAGTCGGATCGGCGTGAATAATGAGTTTTAATGTGCTGCCCAGATTGTCAAAAACCAGCACCTCCTCCGACACCATGAGAAGTATATCGGGCACACCCAGCTCGTCCGGCGGACAACTATCTGCCAAACGAGGCTCGATATAACGCACCGTGTCGTAGCCAAAATAACCCACCAGGCCACCGGTAAAACGCGGCAGATCGGGGTGCTCGGGCATATTAAACGGTTGCTGGAAGGCTTCGATTTCAGCCAGTGGATCTTGCACCGTGCGCTCTTCAATAACCGCACCGTGCTTTTCCAGTGTCCACTGGTGGCCGCAAATTTTTATTACCGTGGCCGAGGGTAGGCCGATCAAGGAATAACGACCCCATTTCTCACCGCCTTCGACGGATTCAAATAAATAGCTATAGGGCCCGCGCGCCAGCTTGAGATAGCACGACAATGGGGTTTCCAGATCGGCGAGAATTTCGCGCATGACCGGGATGCGCTGGTTGTTTTGTGCTGCCAGGTGGGCAAATTCTTGGGACGACATATCAGGCGTCATGACGATTCCTTCCAATGAAATGTAGCAAGTGTTGTAACCGGATTTATTTCTATTAACCGCCCGAAGGGGCAGCAACAATCACACGTATGGCCATCGCCAACGCGGGGAAAAGAAAACCGAACTACCCTGCTTACCCAATATCACCAAAAAAACTCCTGAATCTGCCGCGGCATTCTAAAGCATTTATCCCTGCGATTAAACCGCCAGCAACTTCACTCGTCGAGGACGCCAGCCAATGCCTCTCGCATAGCAGAAATGGCCGCATCGCGACTGTCTGCACCAAAGATAGCAGAGCCCGCAACAAAAGTGTCGGCACCGGCGACGGCAATTTCAGCAATATTATCAACGGTGACACCGCCGTCGACTTCCAGTCGAATAGGCAAGCCACTCGCATCAATCATCGCTCGCGCCTCTCGCAACTTGTTGAGGGTTTCAGGGATAAATTTTTGTCCGCCATAACCGGGGTTGACCGACATGAGTAACAACACATCCATTTTATCGAGGACGTGCTTAGTGACCTCCAACCCGGTCGCGGGATTCAGCACCAACCCGGTTTTGCAGCCCAGACTGCGGGCCAATTGCAGGGAGCGATCAATGTGCCGCGTGGCCTCGGGGTGAAAGGTCACCCAGGAGGCTCCTGCCTCGGCAAACTGCACAATCATCTCGTCTACCGGCTCGACCATTAAGTGCACGTCAATAGGCGCGGTAATGCCGTAATCGCGCAGCGCCTTACAGACCATGGGGCCGATGGTTAGATTGGGCACATAGTGATTGTCCATGACATCGAAGTGAACAACGTCGGCACCACTGGCCAAAACATTGGCGACTTCTTCACCCAAACAGGCGAAGTTGGCAGACAAAATAGACGGAGCTATAAGATAATCGGACATAATCAGGTCCCTGGCAGGTAGTTGATAGGTGCAGTATCACAGACGCGAAGGCCGCCACTATGCCGAAGATAGCGGCGCCCTGCAATGCTCATTCGACCACAGACCCACTCACGGCTGTGCTAATCTGCTCATCCGCTTTTTACCCAATATCTATCCATGGTCACGACACCCACTGCTGCCACACCTCCCGCCGTGACGGCCAGTCTGCAAGGCCTGCACGACAGCTTGCCGCCGCTAAGTTTTGAGCCCGACATCGACACCCCCAGCCAGCGAATACCCCACGCCGATAACTACCTGGCACACTACAAGCTGGCCGATATCAATGCCGCCGCCAAAGCCCAACACGGCACTCGCCACTTCCTCGGTCAACTCAACACCGCCGGTTACAACGTGGCTTGCCAGTACTGGTTACCGAAAGCGGCCAAAGGCACGGTGTTTGTGGTGCACGGTTACTTCGACCACAGCGCCCTCTATCGCCATCTGTTTAGGTATTTATTAGAACGCGGCTACGCCGTCGTCACTTTTGACTTGCCAGGCCATGGCTTGTCGGATGGAGAGCGTGCCTCCATCGCCAGTTTTGACCACTACGTCGAAGCCTTCGACGGCCTGCTTGCGGCTTGCGCTAACCACCTACCCCAACCCTGGCATGCCGTTGGGCAAAGCACTGGCGGAGCCATAGTGCTTAAACACCTGCTTGAAGAAAAGGGGGGTCAATCTCTATTTGAGCATATCGCCCTGCTCGCCCCTCTACTACACACTCGTAGCTGGGGACGCGGACGGTTCACTTATCGACTGCTGCGCCCCTTTATTTCGCGCATTAAGCGCAAATTTACCATCAACTCTGCTGATGCCGCTTTTCTCGAGTTTCTCAAACACAGCGACCCCTTACAAAGCCGGCACATCCCTCTCGAATGGGTCGGCTCGATGAAACGCTGGACGGAGGAATTTCACGACCTGCCCATCAACCACAAAGCCCTGACCATCGTGCAGGGTGATCGAGATATGACCCTCGACTGGCGCTATAATCTGGCGCAATTTCAGCAGAAACTACCGAATGCCGAGATTGCAATTATTGCTGGCGGTCAACACCATCTGGTAAATGAAGCCCCAGAACTACGCGATCACGTCTTTGCTGAAATGCCCTTCTAACTCAGCGGATCACGCCGTGAAAAACTGCAACTCCTGCGGAAGATGCTGCACCAAATACAGTAGTGGCGGCCTGTCGGCGACAGAAAGCGAGATTGAGTTCTGGGATATTTGTCGACCCGAAATCGCCCGCTATGTCGACGATGGCAAAATATGGATAAACCCGGATGATGGCCAACAACTCGAGCGCTGCCCCTGGTTAAACAAAGTAGCGGGGGAAGAAAAATACCTGTGTGGCATCTATTACGACCGCCCCGACGACTGTAAATACTACCCGGTGACAATTGAGCAAATGATTAATGATGACTGCGAGATGCTGGAAGTGAAGGACTTGCGTAAGCCTAAGCAAGCCCAGAAAGATCTCGACAAATTGATGGCTGATAGTCGTCCGGCGCTTGAATGAGCGCTGAAAGTACAAACCCTCAGCGCTACCGTCTATAAATTAGAACAGCACCCGACAGCGAATAGTCCCGTCAATGGCCTTCAATGCTGTCAAGGCCTGGTCGCTATAACCCACGGCGACATCAATCACCACATAACCAATTTGTTCATTGGTCTGCAGGTACTGACCCGTAATGTTCACCGCGCTATCGGTGAAGACCTGGTTAATAGCACTCATGATGCCAGGTACGTTGCGGTGAATGTGGAGCAAGCGGTGGGAGCCTTCGTGGGAGGGCAGAGCCACCAGCGGGAAGTTAACCGAGCCTAAGGTGGTGCCATTGTCACTGTAGCGGATGAGTTTTTCGGCCACTTCCCCGCCGATATTTTCCTGGGCCTCTTCAGTGGAACCGCCGACATGGGGGCTCAAAATCACGTTGTCGAATTCGCGCAGTGGCGAGAGAAACTCCTCCTGATTACTGCCCGGCTCAGTGGGAAATACGTCGATGGCGGCACCGGCTAAACGTTTTTCAGACAGGGCCTCGCACAGGGCGTCGATGGCGATGACCTTACCTCGGGCAGCGTTTATCAGTACAGCGCCGGGCTTCATGGCCGCCAATCGCGCGCTGTTCATCATGTTACGTGTGATCTTGGTGTCCGGCACGTGCAGGGAAACCATGTCGGCACAAGCCAGCAAATCATCGAGCTCGGCGATTTGCTCGGCATTACCCAGGGGCAAGCGGGTGACGACATCGTAGAACTTAACCTTCATCCCCAAAGACTCGGCCAATACGCTGACCTGACTGCCGATATTGCCGTAACCGACAATACCCAGGGTTTTGCCGCGCACTTCATAAGAGCCGACGGCGGATTTCTGCCACACGCCGCGGTGAGCTTTGGCGTTTTTCTCGGGGATGCCGCGCATCAGCATGATCGCCTCGGCGACAACGAGTTCGGCGACGCTGCGGGTATTGGAATAGGGGGCATTAAATACCACGGTGCCGCGCTCAGTGGCCGCCTTTAAATCAACTTGATTGGTGCCAATGCAAAAACAACCGATGGCCATCAGTTTGTTGGCACTCGCCAATACGTCTGCCGTTAACTGAGTGCGCGAGCGAATGCCGACAAAATGCGCATCGGCAATTTTATGCTTTAGCTCGGCATCGTCCAACGCCCCTTTGATATATTCAATATTGCTATAGCCTGAAGCATTGAGGGAGTCGACCGCCGAGGGATGGATACCTTCGAGCAGCAGTATGCGAATTTTCGATTTATCGAGCGAGACAGAAGCCACAGCACACCTCAGGGGGTAAAAAAACGGGGCGACATGGTAACATGCCCAGCGCTGCTCATGCCGCTGTTGGCGCGGACCATCCCCAACAAAATCCGCCTAACAAGCTGGCAACTCGCCAAACTCTTCACCCAACAACAGAGCCCGAAACCCATGGACAATAAGACCCTGCAACAACTTCAGGCCATCGTCGGCGAGGGCCGGGTTCTCACCGATGCCGACAGCCTACAAAACTACGGCCTCGACCGCACCACAGTCTGGAGCGCTGCGCCCTGTGCGGTGGTCTTACCGGGTACGATTGAAGAGGTGCAGGCTATTGTGCGTTTGGCTGGTAACGAAAATCTGGCTATTGTGCCCTCGGGCGGGCGCACCGGGTTAAGCGGTGGCGCGGTGGCTAAATCGGGCGAGCTGGTACTGGCCCTCGACCGCATGAATAAGGTGATCGACTTCAATGCCGTCGACCGCAGTCTCACCTGCGAGGCGGGCATCATCACCCAGCAGTTACAGGAATACGCCGAGGAGCAGAGCTTATTTTATCCGGTCGATTTCGCTTCGGCGGGCTCCAGCCAAATCGGCGGTAACATTGCCACCAACGCGGGCGGTATTAACGTCATTCGCTACGGCATGACCCGCGAATGGGTACTCGGGCTAAAGGTAGTGACCGGCAATGGTGACATTCTCGAGCTCAACCGTGGGCTCATTAAAAACAATACGGGGTATGACTTCCGCCATCTGTTGATTGGTTCTGAGGGCACCCTGGGCATTATTTGCGAGGCCACTCTGCGCCTTGCCCCGCCACCAAAAGATCCCGCTGTATTAGTACTGGGGGTAAGTGATTTCCCGGCCATTATGGATGTGCTGAAAACCTACAGCGGCGCTTTAACGCTCAATGCCTTTGAGTTTTTCTCCGACCTTGCCCTCGAAAAAGTACTCGCTCACCAGCCTCTTACGGCACCCTTTGAACAGCGCACCCCCTATTACGCATTGCTGGAATTTGAGCAAACGACGCCCGAGGTGCTCGATACGGCCATGGCTTTATTTGAAGACTGTGTTGACGCCGGCTGGGTATTCGACGGCGTAGTCAGCCAAAATCAGACGCAGGCGAAAAATCTATGGCGCCTGCGCGAGGACATTTCTGAAACCCTGTCTTTTTCCAAGCCCTATAAAAACGATATTTCCGTGCAAGTCTCGCAAATGCCCGATTTTATTCGCGCCGTTGACGACCTTGCCAGTCAGCGCTACCCCGACTTTGAAGTGGTCTGGTACGGGCATATTGGTGACGGCAACCTGCATTTAAATATTCTTAAGCCCGACGAGCTGAGTATTGAAGACTTTACCCAAGAGTGCAGCAGTGTCAGTACCGAAGTCGCCGAACTGGTACAGAGTTTTAATGGCAGCGTCTCTGCTGAACACGGCATTGGCTTGTTGAAAAAGCCTTATTTGAGCTATACCCGTAGCGAGACAGAAATCGCGCTGATGCAACAAATAAAAAGCCTCTTCGATCCGAAAGGCATACTCAACCCTGGAAAATTATTCTAACAACACGGACGACCAAGCCATGCGCTACCAACATCAATTTATCGACAACAGCCCCTGCCAACTCCCCCCCGGCAAAGTGGTTTGCGTGGGCCTCAACTATGCCGACCACGTCGCCGAAATGAACAGTAAGAATATCGGTGAGCCACTACTCTTTATAAAACCCTCCACAGCCTTAACCCCGATTAAAGAGGCCCTACATATACCCGATGGCCGTGGCGCCTGCCACTTTGAAACTGAAATGGCCCTGCTCATTGGCGAACCCCTTAAAAATTGTCGAGAAGAAGAGGTGCTTGAGGCCATAGCGGGCGTGGGTATTGCCCTCGATCTCACCCTGCGCGATCTGCAAAAAACATTAAAAGAAGCGGGCCAACCCTGGGAGAAAGCCAAGGGCTGGGACGGTGCTTGCCCTCTCTCACCTTTTGTTAAAACCGAAGCCATTCAAGACTTGCAAGATGTGGATATTAAACTGTGGCAAAACGGAGAATTGAAACAGAAGGGTAATACCCGGCAAATGTTAATGCCCGTGGTGCCGCTCATTTGCCACATTACAACATTTTTTAGCCTGCAACCTGGCGATGTCGTCTTAACCGGCACCCCTGAAGGCGTCGGTCCCTTAAAGCCTGGCGACCAGCTGCGCCTCGAATTAAAAGACGTATTAACAATTGAAGCCGGCACGGTGGTGCAGGGCACAACAGCTAACGCCCAATAGACACGAAAGGGGAAGCGCGAACAGCTCGCTGCCTGTTTAGGCCTCAGGTTTGTGCAGATGCCCCTGGCGAATCAGGTCTTCAACGGTATCGATCAGCGTTTCGCGCACCGGGCGAAACTCCATGCCCAACTCAGCACGAATTTTTGCATTGCTGATGCGCATGGTTTTCCCCAAGTGGGAGCGGATAAAATCTCCGGCCCCACTGGGCTGAGTGTAGGATAGCAACTTCACCACACTGCTGATCCAGCCCGCACTCATATCGCGCCGTGGCAAGCGATAATTGCTATAGCCCGCTTCGCGTAAAAAGTCGACAATTTCACCCATCGACATGGCTTCGCTGTAACAGATATAGCGCCCCTCGGCTTCGTGTTTATCCAGCGCCAACACATGGGCGCGGGCTACATCACACACATCAACCATACAGAAATTAAGCGCCATGACACCGGGATAAGTGCCGCTGAGCAAGTCACGAATCACCTGATTACTACTGTTCAAACCCGGGCCAATCGCCTCGCCAATGACCATACAGGGGTTTAAAACCACGATATCAAACTTCAAGCCTTGCTCACGCATAAAATGCCAAGCGGCCTGTTCAGCCAGTGCTTTTGAATAGAAATAGGCATTGCGCGTAAGAGAGGATTTACTGTTCCAGTCGGTTTCAGTAAAAACATGATGGTCATCAGGCTCATCGGTTATTGCCGCCAGCGACGAGGTCATCACTACCCGCTTAACACTGGGAACATTAGCGCAGGCTTGCAGTATATTGCGGGTACCCTTCACCGCGGGATCGACTAATTCTTCCTGCGGTTTTTTACTGTCGAGCAAATAGGGGCTGGCCGCGTGGATCACATAATCACAGCCGGCGATGGCGGTATCGAAAGAACCGGGCTGGGTTAAGTCAGCCCGCATCAACTCCAGCCCTTCATCGGCGCCAGGCAGTTGTTTTAGATATGCGTACTGACTATCGTCAACCTCACCTCTCACTGTGCCTCTGACCTTAAAGCCACGGGCCAATAGTTCACGAATGGTCTGCCCGGCAATAAAACCCGAAGCTCCGGTGACACAAACCGTTGGTTGAGACGACACTGGCAAATCCTCGTTATCCGACATCACAAATCCGCTTTAGCCTTCTCGCTCGGCAGGTGCTGGGTTGGGTCGACCGACCATCAAGGAGCCCGGTACCGCGTCAATTAAATCTTCAACACTAAACTGACCGTCGTTGTCGGTTTTCAACAACATTTTTTCTTCCACTGGCTCGCAATACACCGACACGCGACCCCGCTCGACATGGAAAATTTGGCCATTCACATCGGCCGCAGCCTCGGTGCCAAGATAAGCGACCATGGGCGCGACAAACTCCGGCCCCGGCATCGCCATCAACGAATCGTAGCGGTCCTGGGTAATCAAACCGGCATCGAGGCGCTTTTTCATGCCGTCAATGACACCCTGATCGAGGGTCATGCGCGTCGCAGCAATGGGACAAATAGCATTGGCAGTCACACCGTAGCGGCCCAACTCACGTGCCAGTGAGCGAGTAAAGCTGACGATACCGCCCTTAGCCGCCGCGTAGTTTGACTGTCCAACACTACCGCGCCAGGCGTCGGAGGCAAAATTGACGATGCGGCCAAAACGCTGGCCGCGCATCACTTTAGCCGCGTGGTGGCACATATTGTAGTGGCCCTTGAGATGTACGCGGATCACCGTATCCCAGTCATCTTCGCTCAAGTTCCAGATCATCCGCTCGCGCAGTACACCAGCACAGTTAACCACCATGTCGACCGAGCCAAAGGCATCCATACAAGTACCGATAATACCGGCTGCCGCGTCGTAATCATCGACCGGAGCGAGGGCAGAAACAGCCTGCCCACCAGTCGCTTCAATTTCAGTGACGACCTGACTGGCGGGGGCCTCTTCCCCGCCTCGACCGCCGCGATCAGCACCCGGATCGGCAACCACTACGCGTGCGCCCTGCTCAGCTAAGACTAACGCAACTTCACGGCCAATGCCGCGGCCACCGCCAGTGACGATGGCTGACTTCGCTTTAAGATTCATTAATAACCACCTCCTATTTATTGAAAATAATTCCTTCGTCAATAATAGCTTTCATACAGACTAAAACTGACCAAAATACAGTTTAGCATTTGCAACTATGTCCACAAGACTAAAGCCAGCCTGCTCAAATTTAGTATCTGCGTATAACGACACGCAACAAAAAGAGCCCTCAACCTAACATACGCCTCAGCAACTTATGAACGGGCCTAGCACTGAATAGCCCAGCCTTATCATAGAAGGCCACATTAAATCGTTAATGACCCAGTTAAAATTAAACCCGCTTATCTGTAGAAAAGGGCTTTAGTCTACCAAACAGAGTAATACAACCCCCGCGTAACATCCCTGTAATATTAACCGCTTTGAATACCGTCTTCGGAATTACGGGCGCATCTAAAATGAACTGTACCACCGCATTCTACAAAATCGTGAAATTATCAAGTGGTCAGCAGAAGATCGACATTGGAAAGATGTTTACCGATTCAGAATATCAGTTAGCCGTATTAACAGAAGCAGCACTGTCACCAAATCAGGAGTTATCATCCCTAGCTAATAGCCTAATGAACACCTCTGGCATCGACAAGAAAGAACTAAAACCTGGAACTGGGGTTGATATTGAAAATGGCCTGCCTCTTTTAGACGACACGACAAAAGACGACTCAGAAATAAGGCCTAAAAACACTGAACGGGTAAAATCGAAAAAGCGTACGCCTGCTCTTTTTTTTTGCTTATCTTTTTCAGTCATTGCGGTATTAACTTTACTAATTTATCTAGCCGTCGCACAACCGCAAAAAATCGATTCAGTTTTAGAAACACTAATATCTACAACAAGCATCGTAACCGGTAATTCTATAGAGAAAGGCTCTGAGCCTGACTATACTTCTGTGGCCGATACTAAAGGCAACGCCATGCCCATAAATTTCCCTGTCGCTAACGAGACAGAGTATCAATTGGCCTTTCGTTTACATGGCTCCAACACCGTCGGAGAACATTTAGCACCAATGTTATTAAAGGGTTATTTCAAAAAAAATAAGGCAAAAAAAGTTGTTCTAGAAAAATCCCAAATAGCCGCTGAAAACTCACTAAAAGTAATGTACAGAGACAAACGCGACCCGGTTAAAGTTGAGATACATGCCCACGGCTCCAGTACTGGTTTCAAAGACCTCTTATCGGGAAAGACTGACATGAGTATGTCATCAAGAAAAATTAACACAAAAGAGACCCTCAAACTAGAACCATTATATGGGAAATTAAATACTTTAAATACAGAACATATTGTTGCCCTGGATGGCCTTGCCATCATTATACATCCGTCCAATCCAATTTCACGCCTGACCACGAAACAATTATCTCAACTCTTCTCTGGCAAGATAAGTGACTGGGCCGATATTGGCGGGAATCCAGGGCCGGTGACCATATATGCAAGAGATAGCAATTCCGGCACCTGGGATTCGTTTAAAAGCATGGTTCTTAAAAAACATAAGGTAGAATTATCTGCCGTAACAAATCGTTATGAATCGAGTACAGAACTATCAAGACAAGTGAGCAATGACCCTCAAGCCATTGGCTTTATTGGCTTGCCCTATGTACTAAACTCCAAAGTTCTAGCGATTTCAGATGACTCCAACACAGTGGCATTTTTTCCAACGCCCTTTACAGTTGCTACCGAAGACTACCCGTTATCTCGTCGCCTGTATATGTACACTCCTGAGCGCACATCCACACAGGAAATAAGAAACTTCCTGAAATTCACCTTATCAAAACAAGGTCAGCGTATTGTTACTAAAGCTGGCTTTATTTCCCAGAACCTTACAACTGTAAAACCAGCCGCTGATCCAAGTTTTCCAAAAGAATATTTATCACTACTTGGAAAAGCTGAACGCTTATCACTCAGTTTTCGCTTTCTCACTGGAAGCTATCAGCTAGAAAACAAAGGTCAAAATGATATATTAAGAATCGTTGAATACTTAAGCAAACACCCCATGAAAAAATTAATTTTAGCTGGTTTTTCTGACAATCAGGGCAATCTTGAGCACAATCTTTATTTGTCAAAGTTACGCGCTCGCACGGTTTCACAGTTATTAGAAAATTATGGAATTTCTCCCCAAAAAATTATAGGTTTTGGAGCCGCAGCACCCATTGCCACGAATGATAGCGACTACGGACGCTACAAAAACCGTCGAGTTGAAGCCTGGGTGATGTGATCACTCAAGTAAAAAAGCTTGGCTCCCGCCACACAAAAATATAAAGACAATAGATCTATAAATTAATACCTTTCGCAACTACCCATGCACGCAGAAGCGGTCAAAACTCGGGCCACATTTCATCAGTACAAACGGCATTGCTGTGAACGGTGGGTGCTCTTAACTGCCACAGAAACAAATAAAAGTAATCCGCACACAGTGCGATAAAAATTATCGGCAAGTGTCGGTGGGCAAAACTTTGGTTGCGTGCTGACCGCAGGCCGGGGCAGGTAATGGTCGACTCTAAAAGAATGTCAGCATAATTAGTCCGCTATAAATTTACTCTGGCTCTGCAAACTTTTGTTTTACTCTCCAGTCATCGCCCGCTCAAGTGATTGATGGAAGTGAGCCTGTGCGCAGTGCCAGGTCGATATTCTTATCCCGGTATTTCTTTGCTTTGTCAGTGGTCACCGACTCCGGCACATAGCAGTCAGAATAAATCATGCATTGGTCAACGCGATTACCACCGGGATTCGCCGCCATCGTTGAACCTCCAGCTTTTGATAACTCCGATATTGGTTTATTGCACCAACTAGCCAGCGGTGACTTTAATCCCCCATTAAATCCATCGAGTCCTACTGCTGGCGAACCTATTGAAAGCATTCGCCAGCTAGCGGGCAGATCTATTGGCCAATCTAAAACACTGGTTACCGAATTCAACTAAGAGATCTACACCCTCTGCCAATATTGTAATGAAGGCCTTGCCGCAGCCACTAAAGATATATAGGCCCGGAGCTCTTTCTTGCTCTTGAAACCCGCGACCGGCTTACAGCTGTCGCGGCAGCAGCGGAGGAAATTTCCATCAATATTCGTTCCATCGCCGACCATTCCACGGCCACTCAAACCAGTGGCGATACCCTTGCTAACACTACTGGTGAGCTTACCTCAGCGGCCCACGAGATCGCCAAAAAAAACCGGACAAGCAAGGGGCATCACGGCCACGGCCATACCGACAGCGAATTGGCAGCAAGTCAGCTTGACCAGTTGAAAGGCGCAGGAGAAGCTGACCTTTGAAAGTTAAAAACGGCGCCAAGCAGGAAGACGCGCTGCCGATACTCAAAGACCTCGCCAGTTTCACCACCCACCACTTTGCCGAGGAAGAGCGGATGATGAAAGCCCATAACTACCCTGAATTCGACAGTCAAAAAAGGGCACATACCGCCCTGCTTGCCAACGTTGGCAACACTATAAAAAATATTGAAGACGGCGTGCGAGTCAATATGATCTCGGTGATAGTTTTTCTCACCGAGTGGCTAAAAGGCCACATACTTGGCGAAGATATTAAATATGGCAAATATTTTCAGGAGCGCGGTATTAGCGTTTAATCACAGCTCAAGTGCCGACTCTTCATTCAAAGTCTTGAACGCATACGGCAGGCTTTGAATGAAGACTTTCAAAGCCATAAGCTCACTCTAGGTTTACTTACCCTGTAGCACCCGCCACGCCACTTCACATTCCCCCAGCTCTGCCGCTGCATACGCTGAGTCACCGCTAATAGTAATCGACAAATCCATAGTGCGTTGTAACAATAATGCCAACGCCTCTATCTCCGTCCATTTAAACTGATAAAAATCGGCTTCAAATTTATTAAATTGAGCACTGGCTTGAGCCCACCAGGCATTCGACTTTGTATTAAAACTGTACACTTTTACCGCTTGTGCTAAACGCGTCGCTTTTTTAATTCTATCGACCGCAGGCTCGCCCACCTCTATCCACAACGCCAATTGACCGCCAAGGCTGCGCGCCCAAATATCCGGCTCATCTACAGCACTCAGGCCCTGGGTAAATGCCAGATGTTCCTGTGCATTAATGCAGAATGCCAACACTCGCACCATCATCCGCTCGGGTGTTTCCGAAGGATGTTGGGCGACAGTTAAGTTGAGGGTGTCATAATAATTGCGATTGAGGTCTGATAGTGAAATTTTAAATTTAAAAATGGTTGGCTTGAGTGCCACCGTTACCCCCAAGTAGTTGCGTCGCTGTCAATTTTATTCATCCTGCCAAACTGGTGAGCGTTTCTCAATAAAAGCACTAATCCCTTCCTGGGCATCTCTCGTCATCATATTTTCAACCATCACCTGCCCACAGTCCTGGTAAGCCTCTACCAGGTTTTTTTCAAGCTGCCGATAAAAAGCCCGCTTACCTATTTTCAAGGTCAGTGATGATTTACTGGCAATTTTCGCGGCTAACTCATCAACCCTCTGCTCAAGCTCATCAGCTGTTGCAAGATAATTAATAAACCCCATCTCATGAGCCCGTTGAGCAGAAATAAAATCACCGAGCAGCAACATCTCCATCGCGTGTTTGGGCGAGACATTCCGCGACAGCGCCACCATTGGCGTGGAACAAAACAAGCCCAAATTAACACCCGGCGTTGCAAAACGGGTCCTTTCTTCGGCAACCGCCAAATCACAACTGGCCACTAACTGACAACCCGCTGCCGTTGCCACACCGTGCACTTTGGCGATCACGGGTTTTGGTGATTCAATAATCGACAACATCAATTTCGAGCAGGTGCTAAACGTTTTTTCCTGAAAAGCGCGTTCTGGATGAGCCTTCAGCTCAGCCAAATCGTGACCCGCACAAAAGCCCTTACCCGCACCGGAGAGAACGATAACCCTTACTCCAGCGTCAGCAGAGCAGTCGTCGAACGCCGCGATAAGAGACGCCATACAATCTAGGGATAAGGCGTTATAAGCATTGGGGCGATTAATGGCGATAGACGCGATGCCCCGCTCATCTTTATTGCAAACAACCAGATCTGTTATCGATTTCATCTTAATTGGAGTAGCCATAAACAGCGATAAAATGGCAGGAAGTACCTGTCAGAACGAATAGGTGCCAAATAAAGTGGCCGTAGCGAATTTTACTGTCAAGGGCATAGAACACCACGCCCCCGGTGTAGGCGAGCCCCCCTGCCACAAGCCAGAACAGGCCCCAGGGCAGGACATTTAGCAAGAGCGGTTTAATGGCAATAACGATCAACCAA
The DNA here is from genome assembly GCA_913058345.1 of uncultured Gammaproteobacteria bacterium. Lineage (GTDB taxonomy): Bacteria > Pseudomonadota > Gammaproteobacteria > Pseudomonadales > Porticoccaceae > Reddybacter. The sequence goes on along the minus strand of CAJXQR010000002.1, from coordinate 430,897 downwards.
CCCATAAGCAGGTATATAAACGTCGAAACTTTTGAGTAGCGCACTCTGCAGGTGGTTTTGAGCACGATACCAACAAGGGCCAGGCTCCAAATCAAGCCGAGTAAAGTCCAACCCCAGGTGCCCTGGAGCACACCCAGAGTGAAGGGTGTGTACGTACCCGCAATCAACAAAAAGATCGCCCCGTGGTCGAGTATTTTGAATATCTGCTTAGCTCGACTACTGGGCAGGGCGTGGTAAATTGCAGATGCCAGATAGAGCAAAATAGTCGTGCCCGCAAAGACGCTAGCACCGACGATACTGGCTACATCGCCGCGTTGCACAGCGGCGATAATCAATAGCGGCGCCGCCACGATAGCCGCGAGTGCACCAATACCATGGCTCACACTGTTAGCAATTTCTTCTCCCAGTGTTTGTGCCCGCGCTTGTAGCGTTAATACTTTGCTCATGCTGTCGACCTCTTTGTCTTATCGCGCTATCTCAATGGACCACTCTGTGGCGTTGAACCCATAGCAGCATAGGCCCTATTAGTTAAGGCCTGTTAGTACCTGTCGCCCTCCGCTATTGGCAAACGACCGCGAATATCGTTCAATTCATCTGGGCTGAAGCTCACCTCGAGTGCCGCAAGGTTTTCTTTTAGCCGCGACATTTTTCGCGTACCGGGAATCGGAAAAATATCGTCGCCCTGATTTAACACCCAGGCCAGGGCTACTTGCGCGGGAGTGATACCTTTCTCTTTACTGATGGCCTCTACCAACTCTAGAAATTTTTTATTGTGCGCCAGGGCCTCTTGCTGGAAACGTGGGCTGGCAAGACGATAATCATCGGCCTCCAGGCTATCGCGAGATTGAATGGCCCCTGTCAGAAACCCTCGCCCCAATGGGCTATAGGGCACAAAGCCAATATCCAGCTCGCGGCAGGTGGCGAGAATATCGGTTTCAACATCACGGCTCCACAGCGAATACTCTGTTTGCAAGGCGGTAATAGTGGCGATTTTACTCGCGCGCTGTATCTCTTCTGAACTGGCTTCACTAAGACCGATGTAGCGCACCTTGCCGGCATCGACCAGATCTTTCATCGCGCCAACGGTATCTTCCACAGGCACATTGGGGTCAATGCGGTGAGCGTAATAGAGGTCGATCACATCGGTATTTAAACGTTTTAAGCTGGCTTCGCAGGCCTGCTTAATATAGGCAGGGCTACAGTCGAGCCCATCCCAACCACCGTCGGCATCACGTAGAAAGCCAAACTTAGTCGCCAACACAACGTTCTGCCACCGTCCCGCAAAGGCTCGACCAATGAGCTCTTCGTTACGACCACTGCCGTACATATCAGCCGTGTCAAAAAAGTTGACGCCGAGGTCGAGAGCGCCATGCAGAGTAGCAATAGACTCTTTCTCGTCGCTACTGCCGTAGAATTCTGACATGCCCATACAACCGAGGCCGAGGCGGGAGATCTGTAGCTCACTTTTACCGAGTTGAAATTTATCCATGGTTTTTCTCCTGTTAAATCATTAGGTGTTAAGCACTCGCAAAATTCGAGTCAACCGGCGCTCCCGGCAGATCGGTTTCAAAATACCGGCTGATAATGTGTGTATCTGCCTCAAATGCCATCTCTGGAAAATCCCCAGTGTAGGAAAACCAGGCGGCCTCTTCCATGCCATCAGCTGCCTGTAACTCACCGCCAGTGACTTCTGCCAGCAATACGGTCACTAAAGAGTGAATATTGGGTGTTAGATAATTGGTAACCACACTGAGAATAGACTGCACGCGAATATCCAGTGTCGTTTCCTCTTTCACCTCCCGCACGGCAGCGCTGAGGTAATCTTCATGAAACTCGACATAGCCGCAGGGCAAACACCACTGCCCATGGCCAAGGCTTTTGGAGATGCGCTTGCCCAGCACAAAGCGATTGCCGTCAACAATTAACACCGCAACTGCCGGCTGGGGGTTTTTATAATGTACGGCATGGCAGCTTGTACATATAGAGCGCACGTCACCCTCCACCATTTCACTGATGCAAAGCGAGCCGCACTGCCGGCAATAAAGCGTGCGGTGAAGGTCTTCCTCCGCAGCAATAACGGGTCGGTAGGCCCTGAAAACCTGTTGTGGTTGCATAGGGATATGTTTTGCAATTTGCTATTATTTACCCACAGCCTAGCAGCCTTGGCCAAGGAGATCACCTCAATTCAAGGCCTCTATTTTTCCGGCTTCCCTATACACTCCTACCCAGCTCCTCTATACACTGGCCGCTGCGTTACAACTGAGCTCAAAGGAAATACTGTCCTATGAAATATGCCGATCTACGCGATTTTATTGTCTTTCTTGAAAAGCGTGGAGAGCTGAAGCGCATCACTGCCGAGGTTGACCCCAATCTCGAAATGACAGAAATTTGTGATCGTGTGTTAAAAGCAGGCGGTCCCGCTTTACTGTTTGAAAACCCCAAGGGCTACGCTATCCCTGTGCTCGCCAATTTATTTGGCACCCCCGAACGGGTGGCTCTAGGCATGGGACAGGAAAAGGTCGAAGCCCTGCGTGAAGTGGGTGAACTGCTCGCCTTCTTAAAGGAACCCGAGCCTCCTAAAGGGATTAAAGACTTGTGGGAGAAACGTGAATCCTTCAAGCCTGTACTCAATATGGCTGCCAAGGTCGTCAAAAAAGCAGCCTGCCAAACGATTGTGCTCGAAGGTGATGCAGTCGATTTAAGCCAACTGCCCATTCAAACCTGCTGGCCGGAAGATGCCGGGCCCTTAATCACATGGCCACTGGTTGTCACGCGTGGGCCGGAGAAAGAACGGCAAAACCTCGGCATTTATCGCATGCAAGTGATCGGTAAAAACCGTGTCATTATGCGCTGGTTGGCTCAACGTGGCGGTGCTCTGGATTTTCGAGAATGGCAAGCCGCCCACCCGGGTGAACCCTTCCCCATCGCCGTAGCACTGGGCGCCGACCCCGCAACTATCCTCGGCGCAGTCACGCCGGTGCCAGACTCACTGTCAGAGTACGCCTTTGCAGGTTTGCTGCGCGGTGAAAAAACCGTCGTCACTCAATGCCTGGGCAACGACTTACAAGTACCCGCCAGCGCCGAATTTATTCTCGAGGGCCATATCGCCCCTGACGACGAAGCTGACGAAGGTCCCTTTGGCGATCACACCGGCTATTACAACGAGGTGGAGCGCTTCCCCGTGATGACCATTGATCGCATCACCCATCGCAAAGATCCTATCTACCACAGTACTTATACCGGTCGCCCGCCCGATGAGCCCGCCATTCTCGGTGTCGCCCTCAACGAAGTTTTCGTGCCTTTGCTAAAAAAACAATTTCCCGAAATTGTCGATTTTTATCTACCCCCTGAGGGCTGTTCCTACCGTTTTGCGGTGGTCACTATGAAAAAACAATACCCCGGCCATGCCAAGCGAGTGATGATGGGCGTGTGGTCTTTTTTGCGGCAATTTATGTATACCAAATTTATTGTCGTCACCGACGATGATGTCGACGCCCGCAACTGGCAAGATGTGATTTGGGCGATGACCACCCGCATGGATCCGGCGCGAGATACGGTGATGGTCGAAAACACCCCAATCGACTATCTCGATTTCGCCTCGCCGGTCTCAGGCCTCGGTTCAAAGATCGGTTTTGACGCCACCAACAAATGGCCAGCGGAGACACAGCGCGAGTGGGGCAAGCCTATTACGATGACTCCCGAGGTGAAAGCGCGGGTAGATACGATTTTAGCTGAGCTGGAACTTTAGCAAATTGTATTCACTGTTAATCCGGCAATGAGCTTAAACGGGTAGTGTTGAAAGTGATTTTGTCGCTTGCTTTCAACGCCAAACGGCAGCTCAGGCAAGCGCATTAAAAAAAACCTGTGCAGATTGGTGCTCTTGCTGTTAGCATCAACTTGCACAACAGCATTAACAAACCGCAATAACCTGGAGGAATTTAATCAGCAAGGCCTTTTATTTCACAAAACTTTACGTTGTTAAAAAAACCGTAAATCACTTTGAAACTGAGGACAACACTCTATGACTAGACGCACGAGTGCAAAGCGAAAACAGAAACGTAGAAATCACCCTAACGAAAACCCATTTTCAGAACCCTCCAGCCCTCGCAAAAGAGGCAAATATAACGACGACACTGTTGTCGATATCAATTCTCAGAACCAACACCTCAATCAAGTTTGTGCCACCCGCCGCTCCAACCAGCCTTTTCAAGCAAAAACCCCCGCCCAGGAAAACTACATTAACGCCATTCGCCAGCACTGCCTGACACTAGGCCTCGGCCCTGCGGGCACCGGTAAAAGTTATTGTGCTGCAGCCCTTGCTGCCGAAGCGCTGGAATCGGGGAAAATTGAACGCATTATTCTCACCCGTCCCGCCGTTGAAGCCGGAGAGCAGTTGGGGTTTTTACCGGGGTCTGTCGATGAGAAGTTTGCGGTTTATATCGATGCCTTTCGCGATATACTCAATCAACGTCTCGGTGCCGGCACTGTTAACTACTGTATTCGCCACGGGCGTATCGTCGCGGCACCATTGGCTTTTATGCGCGGCAAAACTTTCGACGAGAGCACTTTTGTGATTCTCGACGAGGCGCAAAACACCTCGCCAGCACAAATGAAAATGTTTCTGACCCGCATTGGCGAAAACTGCAAGGTGGTGATTAATGGCGATATTTGTCAAAGCGACATTCGCGGCCCCAATGGGCTCAGCGATGCGATGAATAAACTCAAGGGGCTACCCAGTGTTTACATCCATCATTTCGACTATGAAGACATCGTGCGCAGTGGATTGGTGAAATCCATCATTGACCGCTACGAACCTCAAGTGGCTCACACGAGCTGACACACCTTGCCAACCGGACCCACTGTTTCAATTTCTAACGGTGGGTCCAGCACCTACACTTCCTACACACCAGCATCTTCATGGCGGAGCAGCCAACGCTTAGTATCGAGGCCTCCAGCAAAACCGGTTAAGGCCCCATTACTGCCAATCACTCGATGACAGGGAATGACTATTGGAATGCGGTTTTTATGATTGGCCATTCCCACCGCCCTTGCCGCTTTAGGTTTATTAATAGCAGCGGCAATTTCTCCATAGCTAGCGGTGGAGCCATAATCAATGTTTTGCAGTTCGACCCACACCCTTTGCTGAAACGCCGTACCGTCTAAACTCAAAGGCAGCTTAAATTCCGTTAAACGATTATTGAAGTAGGCGTTTAACTGCTCTACTGCCAGGGCTACCCATTCGTGACCTAAACCTTGCGCTGTAGGTAAAGGCGAGCTGTTATTGCGAAAGCGAATTTCAGTAATGCCCTGCCCGTCAGCCAAAATAACTAAGCGACCAATCGGGCTTTCCATAGAGGCCCACGCCATTTCTTCTTGCTTATCTTGAACCGACATGTAACAAGCTCCCATCTATTCTTTCAGGTATTGTCGCCGACATCAGTGGAGAGGCTTTGCCACAATAGCAGTGTCGCGTAGCTGCCCCAAGGGCTCACAGTCTCCACATCCAACGCGGGCTGATTTTCATTTTTCATGGCGATTTTTTTCAAGGCATTTTTGACGCCCAAATCGCCAGCCAGAAAAACATCGGGGTGTCCCCTACGGAACGCCGTATATTGCACCGTCCACGGGCCAATACCAGGGATAAGTAACCAGTCTTTGTAGGGGCCAGCATCTTTCGGTCCGACACATTCCAGTCCAACACACGAGTCAGAGCCCCCACTTTCTTTTAGCAGATGTTTTGCCAGTAGACGCAAAGCCTGGCGACGCTTATCCGGCATGGCGAGAAAGTCAAGATGAGAGTCTGCCACTGCAGCGGGTTCGGGAAACAGCAAATGGGGCATATCCTTCCCTGCCGTTGTTGCGGGTAGGGCTTGGCCCAAGGCCGCAACCAGACGAGACACCAGTTTATGCGCAGCTTTTACCGACACCTGCTGACCCAAAATTCCCCTTACGCCCGCCTCGAAAGAAGACCACAGACCAGGCAAGCGAAGACCCGTACTCTCCAGGGTCGCCAAAGTAGCATTAGCCCTAAGGTGGCTGGCGATAACCGTGGTATCAGCATCAAGGTCGAGCAAGTGGCGGATGCGTTGAATAATCGCCAGGGCATGTTCGGGGTGGGTCATGCTTAGCTCAATACAAAAGCTGTTTTTCTCTGGCAAGTGAGTCGCCTTAAAAACACCACAGCCTTTTTCATAACTAAAGCTACGGCTATAGCTACTATCGCTAACACACTCCACCCCCGCAATTTGCCGGACGCGATAAAAATCTCTCACGCCCCGCCAGTCGTAAGGCGGCCGGTAGCTGAGCAAAACACTCAAACGATTATCTGCCACGCTCTCGCTTTTTTGCACACGGCGTATTTGCTGTGGCGTTACCTTGAGCAGTTCAGCAAACACAGCATTGAACCGACGGGTACTCCCAAAACCGGCCATATGAGCAACATCGGTAATCGGCAAGCCGGTTTGCTGCAATAATTGCTTAGCGAATAAGACCCTGCGGAAATTGGCATATTTTAAGGGCGAAATACCCAGGTGTTGCTGAAAAAGTTTACGCAGATAACGATCGCTGACACCAAGGCGAGCGGCAAATTGCGGCAAGTATTGCGCGCGCCACTCACCGGCATCAATCAAGGTGACAGCACGCGCCAACGTTGTCTGCACGCCTTGCCAGGCCGGCGAGCCCGGTGCCGACTCGGGCCGGCAACGTAAACAGGGGCGCAGGCCTGCTTGCGCCGCGCTTAAAGCGCTTGGGTAATACCTCACATTGCATTCTTTCGGTGCCCTGGCAGGGCAAATGGGCCGACAGAAAATCCCCGTGGTCACCACGCCAATAAAAAATAAACCATCAAAACGGGCATCTCGACTTAGACGCGCTTTACGATATCGCGCGATATCCAGTGGGCTCAGAGGGGCATTCATCGATAGAGTGTAGCCTGCCGTCCGACCAGTATCAGTCGTTTTCGGTACTGGCGCTGCCGATAGAGGATCTGGCCTTCCCTGGCTCCCTACCGTCTCAAGTGATTAACGATGGGGCACGAGCTCCACAGAATCACCCACAGCAATATCACCGCCACTGATCACCCGGCAGCAAGCCCCGCCGCGCCAGTCGGGGGTGAGGGCTTTCATCAAACCCGGTTTCGCATCTTCCATCCGTTGGCAGGGGTCGGTCTCGCGGGTAATTTGTAAGCGTAGATCGCCAATTTGAACAATATCCCCAACCGATGTGGGACTAAAACTGATGCCCTCAACCAAGAGATTCGCGCGGCGAGTGGTCCAATGCAAATCAGCACCCAGCTCCTCACAGGCCCGCCGCCAATCGTCAATACTGAGCACCGTAACTTGCCGGTTATGGGGGTGGCCCCGGTAATCATTTTCAACACCCTTTTCAGGTGTTACCGTCGTATGACTACGCTCATACATCTCACCTTTCGACTTCAGCCGATAAGCGATGCCTTGCAAACTGGCCATGGAATACCTGCCTCACGTCTATTTCTAAGCGCCTATTTAACAAAACCTGCTGTGCTGTGTCATCCTCTACTCTGGTGCTAGACTCAAAACGACAGTTAATACGACCCAAAGAAGGCTCATACGATGAAAATTGATATTATTTCCGATGTGGTTTGCCCCTGGTGCTACATTGGCAAAAGGAACCTTGAAGCGGCCATGGCTCAGCGCCCCGATATCGACTATGAGGTGCAATGGTTTCCCTACCAGCTTCACCCAGAGGCGCCACTTGAGGGCTACAACTATATTGAAACAATCGAAGGTAAATACGGTAAAGCCCGCATCCAAATGATGTTTGCACAAATCACTCAGGCCGCCAATGCCGCTGGGATTCGTATGAACCTTGAGGGCATAGAGCGCGGGGCGAACACACTAAAAGCCCACCGCTTACTTCACCTTGCCTTTCAAGAAGGGGGCGCAAATCGACAAAACGCCCTCAGTGAAGCGATCTTCCAGGCCTACTTCTGTGACAACCGAGATGTCGGCGATACAGAGACACTCAGCACTATCGCTGCACAAATAGGAATGGCTAAAGAGAAAGTAAACACTTACTTAAATAGTAATGACGGTACTGACGATGTACAAAAATTGATGACTTTCTCTCGCCAACAGGGCATCAGTAGTGTGCCCTCGTTTAGCCTGGATGGGCAATTTATTCTCAGTGGCGGCCAGCAAAGCGAGGTGTTTCTCGCTGCTATTAATCGCCTTGACAGCAAAGATAGTGAGGCGGACAAAACCCGGTAGGCAAGTTGCGCTACCTGTTTACCGGGGAATCCGGTGACAGGCTGGCATGACTATATCTATCACGAGACGAGAAGTGCAAAAGTCACAAGGTGTCAATACAGGCTAGTAAAATGCTTTCTCGTCGGGCATTCATTAAGCGGAGTGTCCAAAAATGGCAGTACAGGTGATCCACTGCATCGGGCTTAAACACCTCTCTACAGGATAGATAAAGACGTTCTCAAGCTAATCAGCATCGTTTGTCCCCTGCTATCTACACCCTGAGTGGTATTTCACAAGCGACATACATTGCGCGTTCGCATGAATTATTTTCATTTATGTGAGGCCGTAGCCACTTACAAAGCTACAAGGTTCGTTTATTAAAAAAGAAAACGACAGCATCTACAAAACAAATTACCATGCCCCCTTTTTTTACAGGGTTATTATGTCACGCATGAATTGGAGCGAACGATTATCTCTGGGCATTGGTAGCATCGATAGACAGCATCAAGTGCTTATCAAATGTATCAATGAGCTCGATGAAGCAATACACAAAGATGAAAACTTTAAAGTACGCACAACATTAAACGTTATTGAAAAGTTGGTAAATTACACCAAAGTCCATTTTATGTACGAAGAATTAGTGCTTTTCAAGCAAATTCCATTCCCTGAGACGGAAGAGCATAAAATAGCCCATAGGAAAATATTTGACGCTGTAGAAGTCTTTAAGGATCGACTTAAAACTGAGAGTATTACTGACATTCACCCAGAGCTAGTGGTTTTTTTGAATCAGTGGTTGACCAATCATATTCTTAAAGACGACATGAAATATGCTATTTATGCTAAAGAGCAAGGCATAAATGTCCAATAATATCGGCTAAAAAGGGCCATTCACCAAGACAAGCGACACCTGCAGACTCTCACGGATGAGGGCTGTAACATTTCACAAGCCGACGCGCCGACATTACAAACTTGCCGAAAAAACGCCTACACCCAGACCCAAAGGGATAAGCAGACGCCGCACATTCACCACCGGTACTCAAACATACCTTTCGTTTCAACGAGTACGCTACTCCGGCTTGCACCCCTCCTCTTGATTGCAGGCCATTTTTGAAAACTATCATTGCCTGCTGACAGCGCCACTGGCGTGCAGCTCGTCGCGCTAATTGATTAATGCTTCCTGACTGCACTCTGACAGCCCACCCCCGTCCACTGCAATTAGAGTGGTCACAAATCATGCCTTATGACAATAGTTTGACCCTTCTTTAGGCGGTATGATTTATCCGCAGGACTGTTTGCCACCGCGTTATTCAACACCTTTTCAGACTAATAATTATCATCAACTGACAGGGGAACACGATGAAATTTACCTGGTTCAACCTAATGCCCTGGCCTCATTTGCCAGCGGATTTCCGTCAAAAGCACAAATCTGTCTGGGTCGATATTGATTCCAGGCTTTACGATCCGGTGAAGGGTCATGACGTCTATAACGACTATATGGACATGCTGGAATATGCCGACGCCCTCGGTTTTGACGGTATTGGCGTTAATGAGCATCACCAAAATGCCTACGGCCTAATGCCCTCACCCAATATCATTGCGGCGGCAATTTCTCGACGCGCCCTTAATGCCGCCATTGTGGTACTCGGCAACTCACTGGGTCTTTACAACCCACCGACCCGAGTAGCGGAAGAGTTTGCCATGCTCGACGTGATTACCGGCGGACGTTTGGTAGCCGGGTTCCCCGTTGGCTCGTCCATGGATATCAACTACTGCTATGGTGACATTCCGGCACTCAGCCGCGAGCGCTATCAAGAAGCTCACGATCTGATCAAACGCGCCTGGTCTGACCCAAAGCCTTTCGCCTGGAATGGCCGCTATACCAAGCTGCGCTATGTGAACACCTGGCCCAAGCCTATCCAGAATCCGCCACCCATCCATGTCCCCGGTGGCGGCTCGGTGGAGACTTACGATTTTTGCCTCGACAATACCTACTCTTATTCCTATTTGAGCTTTTCAGGGTACATCCGCGCTAAGGCTTTGTTACAAGGTTATTGGGACAGGCTGACGGAGCGCAACGAGCCAGACGAGTCACCCTACCGCGCGGGCTTTGCCCAAACCATTTGCGTCGCCGACACCGATGCTGAAGCAGAAAAACTTTACAAAGATCACGTCAGCTATTTCTTTAATCGCTGCCTGCACGTGGCCCCCGGCTTTGCCGATGCACCGGGCTACCGCACCATTAAAACCATAAAAGCCGGAGCCCTGTCGCAGTTCAGTCCCAATCTCGGTGAAGCCGCCCACATGCCCTGGAAACAGCTAGTGGATGAAGGTTATGTGATTGCCGGTAGCCCCGACACCGTGCGTGAACGCATGGAGGACCTGATCAAGGGGCTCAATGTTGGCAATATTTTCTGTCTCATGCATGTCGGCGATATGCCAATGGATAAAACCAAGTACTCCAGCCAATTATTTGCTGAAAAAGTCATGCCCGGACTACGCAATATGTGGCCCGACTACGCCGATGACAGTCGTTTCTGGCCAACGCCGCTGGAAAAGCGGGCGACACCGGGGCCAATTTCTGATCGTAAACCCACAAACGAGGGGGCCTAATCATGGAAACAGAAAGCATGAAACTACGTACATTTAAAGCGCCCCGCGCCGACATTCATTTAATCGAAGGCGGCAGTGGCCCCGATTTATTCTTTTTACACGGTGCTGGTGGTATTACAGCCGACAACCCCTTTCTAAATGCACTGGCAGAGAAATATCACGTCTACGCACCGCTATTACCGGGCTATGGCGAATCCGAAGAATGTGAAAATATCCGCACCATGCTCGACTTCACTCTGCACTGCCACGATGTCATGATGGCCCTGGACCTCGACAAGCCTATCGTCGTCGGACACTCCATGGGGGGGATGATCGCCTCAGAAATAGCCTCGGTAATACCCAATGATGTCGACAAACTGTGTTTAATTTCTTCCGCCGGGCTGTGGCTCGACGAACATCCCATCCCGGATGTGTTTGCCGCTATGCCCTATGAGCTACCCGAGTTAATGTTCCACGACCCCGTCGCTGGTGGCGCCATGATGACGGCTGGAGCAGATTTTTCTGACCCGGTATTTCTACAAAGTTTTCTGGTACAGAATGCACGACAGCTAGGTATGGCGGGCAAAATTCTTTTCCCCATTCCCGAGCGTGGTTTAAGTGAGCGCCTGTATCGGCTAAACGCTAAAACGCTGCTGATATGGGGCGAGTCTGATAAATTAATAGGCCAACCCTATGCCGAGGCTTTTAATAAAGCCATTCCGGGCAGCGAATTAATCACCATTCCTGAAGCCGGGCATATGGTAATGGTCGAACAAACCGCGGCGGTTGTTAATGCTATCGGCAAACTCGGGTAGTTAACAATCCGAAAAAATAAAACCCGACTGTATTTTATTGGCGTCGGGTTTTTCTTAGGCCCTTATTATTCTTTTATCAAACATACCCATGAAATTGTATTAAATACCAGAACGTAGAGCATCACTGAAATAACAATACTACAATTTTATGGCCTTAAATCTAAGCCTGACATAGTCGGCAACCCAGCCTTTTTGTTGACTGTAAAGCGCTGGCTTTAACTTTATTTTTACCCCATTAAAAAAAAGTCTTTTTTGCTCATCACTCAATTGACTAGCAATACTATCGGCAAAAATTTCCAGCCATTTGTCGAGACCGCTGGCCAGAGGTGTTGGTCGGGAAACTAACTCGATCTTCTCCACATGAAAACCCGCCTTTTTCAAAAGTGCTTGATATTCCTCTGCACTCGGAAAGTACCAGGGGTTTTGAAATACACCAAAATCCGGATTCGCCTTAAACACAGCCAGCATGGCAGATAAGAGCGCCGCAATATTTCCGGCTCCACCCATCTCCGCAACAAAACGACCCTTTGTTTTTAATGCCCGGTGCACACCGCCGATCACGCTTTCCGGCTGTAATAACCAGTGCAACGCCGCGTTACTAAAAACCGCATCGAATTGATTTTCAAACGCCATATTATGGCCATCGACCTGTAAGGCAGTAAGCCCCCGCGCTTTAGCCGCAGCGACCATACTCGAGCTGGCATCGATGCCGATTACGGAACAACCCTGGTCTTGAATATAAGTACCCAGCTCACCATCGCCACAGCCCAGGTCGAGAACTTCCTCACCCTGCTGGGGGTCAAGCAAGCTCAGCACTTCTGAGGCCATCGCTGATACGAAGTGTGCGTGCCGGGTATATTCTGAGGCAGACCAATGTTGTGTTTTCATCACTCGTTCAGATTCCTATTAAAAAACCCTTTCATTTTAAAAAGCTATTTCATTTTTGATGCCCAGATCGCCAATTTATGGCGCATAGTTTGCTGCGATATAGCCTCTTCAGGTATTGGTTGAATCACTTTATCGTGCACCAACAAACGGTAAATATATTCTATTTTTTCATTTGCTGAATCTGTCGCTTCAAACTCGACGACGCCTCTAGACTCACCGTATTTAACGCCTTCGGCTATCGCTTTTTTGATGAGTTCTTTCTCATTCTTCAGTTTTTTCAATTACCTCTCTCCACAAAGATTACCATGCACGGCTCAATCATGAGGGTAGTGCACAGCCAACCAAACCGTTTCGTTATTCGGATCAGTCCAGCTGACCCTGTGTTTTTTATGAGCGGCAATATCAATATAGCTACCTGCGACGAGTCTCATGTCAGGCTCATCCTCAAAAGCAATCACCGCTTCACCTTTCAGCACCATCACCCATTCATTGGTCGGTTGATCGTACCACCCCGTAGCGGGACTCGTATGCCCTTTAGAAACAATCCGCTCTATAGAAAGATCTTTGTTCTCGAGCAATATTTCAACCAGCTCCTGATCCAGACGCTGAGGTATGGCTGCAAATATATTGTTGTTTTTCATGTCATATCTTTCACTGTGCATCCAGCAGGATTATCGTTTCTAAAGGCATCCACCATAAGCCGCTCTCGGCTCACCAATAGCATTGTGCACCTGCCCAAGGTCATGATCCGTACGATCAGCCTTTCTTGCCGGCAAAGTGCGTTGTTCGTCCATAGTTGTGCGTCCATATCTGTGGCATAGAGCACGCCAGGAACTGAGCGCAAGCCTTATTGTTACCCGCATTATATTTCAGGTGATAGACAGTGCAGGTGACTCATCAGCAAAAACAACGCAATACCAGCATTTTCCTCGCTGTTTTTGGTGCCTTTTTCTTACTACCAGGGCTTGGCCTCCTCATTTTCAAGGTCATACCCAAGGTCCCCCGTTTGTTTTCATCACCGCCACTCAGTGGCGAGGACTTTGAATCTGTCCTCGCAGCGGGTGTTGTTGGCTTACTGTTCAGCCTGATTGGCGGTGGGGCCGTATTTTGGGGGCTTAAAAAACCCAGTGACGATGCGGCCTTACTTGATAGCGATACCCCTTGGCTAGGGCGAAAGAAATGGGCGGCCAATTCACTGCGTGACAGTTTTGCTCTAACGGGTGGCCTCATCTGGGGCTTTGCGATTATCTGGAACTTATTAGCCGCCCCCGCCCTATTCGCTCTTCCCGATGAGCTCAACAAGGGCAATCAGCTGATTTGGTTTGTTCTGCTATTCCCGCTTGTCGGTTTATATTTGATAGGCATAGCGATTCATAAAACCCTGGACTGGCGGCGCTTTGGGCAAATGAAAGTCAAGCTGGAACCCTATCCCGGCGCCATTGGTGGCGATGTGGCCGGCACCCTTCACCTCTCAACGCCGCTACCAGCGGGTACGCCTGTTAATGTGTCACTCGACTGTGTGCGTCATTACCGTCAGGGTAAAAACTCGAGCCAGAGCATAGTCTGGCAGCACTATAGTCTGTTCGAACCCTTACAAAGTCGTCGCTCCACAACGCTACAGTTTTTGTTTGAAGTGCCTGCTGATTTGCCGCAATCCAGCGCAGGCAGCAACAGCTACCACGTATGGACGCTTCGCATTAGTGCTGAACTGCCCGGTGTTGACCTTATACGTCAAATAGAATTGCCTGTATTTCCCACCGCAGAAAAAGCCAGTGCTTCCTTTAGGATCTCGCTTAAACCATTAGCCACTGATATTGATTCTAGCCATACACTGTTTGCGGATGATAACGGGGAGGAGCAAGCCATTGTTGGTGATTATCGCAATAAAGGTTTCGGTACTGGACTGACTGTTGGTTTAGGCTTTATGGCCACCGGCACCGGCCTGGCCTATTTTATCGGTCACTTACAGCAGGAAACATTCCTGCTGGGCTTCGGTGCGCTGTTTAGCCTTATTGGTTTCGCGATCTTTTGGTTCAGTATCAGCGGTCGTTTTCGTCATTATTATCTTCGCCTTAGTCAATCAATCCTCGAATTCCGCTATAAAAGTGTATTCGGCGGCAACCTTGTAACACTGAATTATGACGAAATAGCAGCCGTTACCACCGAAAGCCGGGGCGCTATGACCGTCGGCAATAAGCACTATCAGTTTTTTAACCTTGGCCTAAAACTGAAAAACGGAGAAGCACTGCGTATCGGCGACCGGTTTAGTCGTCAGCAGGTTGAAAAAACGGCCCAGGCCTTGGCACAAGAACTGGGCCTTGAGGTAGAAGAAAAGGCCACGAGAATGTCGAAGCGAGTTCACTAAACGATCACAATTAAATTATCATCGCTATTTGCCGCCAAAATCGTTAATCGCCCGCAATAATTGTCGGCAGCTTATTTGCCCAACGAGCTTGCCATTGTCAACAATGGGCCGCCGTCGATGCTTGTGCTTTAACATGTCGGCAGCCACTGAAATAATGTCTTCGCTGGGGCGATTAACAGTAACCTCTTTTGTCATCACGTCTCGCACTATCTCTGCCCCAGGGGTACCGCCGTTGTAAACCGTACTAACAATGGCTTGCATACAATCGAGCTCAGACAACATGCCGACCAACTCACCTGCATCGTCAACCACGACGATACCCGACACCCGGTTATTTATAATGACCTGTGCGGCTTCAGCAACGGTGGCGTTTTGTTTGATGGTGCGCGGCGTACGCATGTACTCCCGCAGTTCAATAGATTTCGGCATAACTGCCCTCTTTTCATTGGCATTCTAATTTCACTGTGGCGCTAACCACAGCATAGCCTCTCTTACCCAAATGCACAGTGTTATGTCGACGCTATTTCTATCTGACTATCTATCTCTGGACTATGAGCCCAGAGCCTTTAGCTCTACACTAAAGCCTATGACGCCCCTCGACCAAACTCCTGTAACTCAGCTTCGTGGCATTGGCACACAAATGCGCGACAAACTGGCCCGACTGGGCATTGCGACGCTACAGGATATTCTCTTCCACCTACCCCTCCGTTATATGGATCGCACCCGTATTAGCCCCATTGGTAGCTTGCAGCCCAACACTGAAGCGGTAATTGAGGGTGAAATACGTGGCAGTGATATTGTCATCGGGCGACGACGCAGCTTGATTTGCAAGGTGCAGGACGACACCGGACTAATTACTCTGCGTTTTTTCCACTTTGCTGCGTCCCAGCGCCACACCATGGTCGTTGGTGCAAGAATGCGTTGCTACGGCGAAGTGCGACGGGGTAGCGCCGGACTGGAACTCTACCATCCGGAATATCAGATTCTCGACGGCAAGCACCCTGAACCCCTGGCCCAGAATCTCACCCCCGTCTACCCCGCCACCGACGGCATTACCCAGCACCGCCTACGCACCATCACCGAGCAAGCACTGGCCATGCTCGATACCAACAATCTCAGTGAATTATTACCTCAGACTCTCCGTAATGAGGCTAAGCAAGAGAGCCTGGTCGATGCCTTGCGCTTTCTTCATCGTCCGCCAGCCAATGCACCCATCGAACAATTGGCCAAAGGGCAGCACCCGGCCCAACAGCGCCTGGCCTTTGAAGAGTTACTCGCCCATCACCTGAGTATGCAACGCCTGCGCCAGAGTATCCGCCAGCAAGGGGCGCCCGCCTTTGCGAAAGACCTGCAACTGAGGGCGCAATTTCTCGAGCTGTTGCCCTTTGCCCTAACCCCCGCCCAGCAGCGGGTTAGCGACGAAGTCTGCGCCGACATTTGCCAGCCCCTGCCTATGCTGCGTCTTTTACAGGGTGATGTTGGCTCGGGCAAAACCGTGGTGGCTGCTCTCGCCGCATTGCAGGCGGTTGCCAGTGGTTACCAGGCCGCGATTATGGCACCCACCGAAATTCTCGCTGAGCAACACCGGCAAAACTTTGAAGCCTGGCTTACCCCACTAAATATTCGGGTCGGCTGGCTGAGTGGCAAATTGAAAGGCAAAGCCCGGGACTATCAATTGAACGGTATTGCCGACGGCAGCGCCCAGCTGGTGGTGGGCACCCACGCCCTGTTTCAGGAGCCGGTCGAATTCCACAATCTTGGCCTCACGATTATCGACGAGCAACACCGCTTTGGCGTCCACCAGCGCCTCGCGCTGCGGGAGAAGGGCCGCCGCGATAACTTAACGACTCACCAGCTGATTATGACCGCTACCCCTATCCCTCGAACGCTGGCGATGAGTGCTTATGCCGATCTTGATGTGTCGGTGATCGACGAACTCCCCCCCGGCCGCAGCCCGGTGAACACCGTGGCCATCGCTGATCAACGGCGTTTAGAGGTGGTGGTCCGCATTCGTGAGGCCTGCCAGCAGGGCCAACAGGCCTACTGGGTCTGCACACTCATCGAAGAGTCTGAAACCCTTGAGGCCCAGGCCGCCGAAGTCACCGCCGAGGAGCTGGCCCTGTTGCTGCCCGAACTGAGCATAGGCCTGGTTCACGGGCGCATGAAAGCGGCGCAAAAAGCCAGCGTGATGGATGACTTTAAAGCCGGTAAGCTCAAGCTGCTGGTGGCCACTACGGTTATTGAAGTGGGCGTCGACGTGCCCAATGCCAGCTTAATGGTGATTGAGAACCCCGAGCGCCTTGGCCTCGCCCAATTGCACCAGCTGCGTGGACGAGTAGGGCGGGGCAGCGTTGCCAGCCACTGTGTTCTATTGTACGGCACCCCCTTGTCGCAGCAGGCCAAAGAACGTATTACCATCATGCGTCAGACTAACGATGGCTTTGTGATCGCCGAAAAAGACCTCGAACTGCGTGGCCCCGGCGAGGTACTCGGCACGCGGCAAACGGGCGATGTCGATTTGCGCATCGCCGATTTACAGCGCGACGCCCATTTGCTCGATGCCGTGAAAGAGCAGGCGCAAGAGATCATCAGCCAACACCCTGAACTGGTAGCCCCCTTGATTCGCCGCTGGCTGGGTGAGCGAGAGAGTTACGGGCAAGTGTAGTTCGGCTAATCATTTGAATCTAAGGATAAAGGATTTTATGCGACACGTTTTTGGTGACAAACCTCTAAAGAGCTATCGTCTGTGGCTGCTTGTTGGTTTACTCAGCTATAGTCTGGGCGGCTTTTTGTTGCTGCCCTATGTACTGAAAAGCCAACTCATTCAGTATGTCGACGGCACATTACAGCAGCAGGCACGCCTTGAGACCGTGAGCTTTAACCCCTTTTTATTCCGCTTACGCCTCCAGAATTTACAGCTTTCCACCCCCGAAGACGCCCCCTTGCTCGAACTCGGCGAGCTGGTGGTCGACTTTGATACCTTTGGCCTGTTCAAGCGTGCCTGGCAATTCAGCACGGTTAGCCTGACCGAACTTGAAGTGTTTGCCAAAATTGACAGTGCAGGCAATCTCAATTTGTTGCGCCTGGTGCCACCCCCGAGCGATGAGCTGCAAGCACCACAGGACAAAACACCTACCGCTCTGCCGCGCTTAATTCTCAATAATATTGCGCTCAACGAGAGTCGCGTACATTTTACGCAGCTCGACCGACCCGAGCCTTTTAATCTCGACTTTAATGCACTCAACTTCAACATTGCTCATTTCAGCACCTTGCCAGAAGAGGGAGGCCGGTTCACTTTCGCTGCGCAATTGAGCGACACTGAAAATCTGACATTTAGCGGTGCTCTGCAAGTCAAGCCATTGGCCCTTACTGCACATATCGATCTCGACAATCTCGAACTCAAACGCGCCGGCGACTACCTGCAAGAGATGCTGCTCTTCACCATTCAGCAAGGTACGCTCTCGCTTAACACTGATTTTACGCTGGACAAAAGCGGTCCCGAGCAGGGCCTCGCCCTACAAGCGACAAATATAAGTATCGAACTGCAACAGTTAGCGCTCGATACCGAGGCCCCCGTCGAACCCTTACTTCGACTCGACAGCATTCGCCTCAACCGGGGGAGCTTCGCCTGGCCCGAGCAGCTTGCCACCGCCGAGTCACTGGTCGTCGACAAGGGGTCTGTTCACAGCTGGCTGACAGCCGATAAAGTATTTAATTACAGTCAGCTGCTTAAAAGTAGCGACCGTGAAGCCCAAACAGACCCTGGCAGTACTACATCCCCAGCCACGCCTGCACTACAAATGCACCTTGATAAAATACAGCTCAAAGCCCTGCAGCTGCATTTTGCCGACCGCTCACTGAGCGAACCCGCCCCCCAAACTGCTAACATCACCGATTTGGCACTGAGCCCCTTTAGCCTTAAACAAGGTGCCGAGTTCGACTTACAGGCCCAACTCACGTTTAACAACACGGGCAACACCACCATCGCTGGCAAGGTGGGCGCCATGCCCCCGATGGCCGCACTGGCGATCGACTTGAAGGAAATACCCCTGCCACCGCTTAGCAGTTACCTGCACGACACCATTCGGCTTAATCTCATCCAGGGCAGTATCGATGCCGACCTGCAACTCGACTACCAAAACTCGGCTAGTCAAGCACTGAGCTTACGGGGCGATATTGATATTCGCCAACTCGACACCTTCGACCTCGTCAACCAGAAAAAGTGGGCTCACTGGGAGAACCTGGCCATCAAGGCACTCGATTTACAGCTCGAACCGGCTGCTCTGAACATCGCCAGTATTGAATTAGTCGAACCTCACTTTGAAACCACTGTCTTCGAAAATGGCGAAACCAGTTTCTTCCGTCTGCTAGTATCGGCCCCTCAGCAGGCTGCCAGTGCCTCCGACTCTCCTGAACCCTCTTCGACGCCAGCACAGCCCTCTATCAATACTGAGGAAGACGCGGCCTTTCCCGTCGCTATTGCAAAATTTACGCTAAATGATGGCACTCTGATTTACAAAGACTTCAATTTGCCCATCAATTTTGCCACCCATATTCACAGCCTTCACGGGCAGGTAATGGACATATCGACGGTCTCAAGCTCACCCACTGAGCTGTTTCTCGATGGCAAAATTGACCAGAACGGCAAGGCAAAAATCTCAGCGGCTAGCCAACTCAGTGCTCCCCATGCTTTCAGCAAGTTCAAACTCGATTTGAGCCATGTTGATATCACCAGCGCCAGTGGCTATTCCGGCAAGTTTGCAGGATACGCCATTGATGACGGCACCCTGGCATTGAATCTCGACTACCGCATTAACCAGGGACAAATGCAGGGCGACAATCAACTGTTACTGGAAAGCCTGACTCTAGGCGATACTGTTGACAGCCCCGATGCGGTTAGCTTACCCCTGAAACTGGCCGTCGCACTGATGAAAGACATCAATGGCAATATTGATATCGATCTCCCTGTCACGGGCAACCTCAATAAACCCGAAGTGGACATCAGTGGTATTGTCTGGAAGGCCTTTCGCAACTTATTAGTAAAAGTGGTTGCCAGCCCCTTTAAAATGCTGGGTGGCTTGTTTGAAAGCGGTGACGACAGCGGTCTCGATCAAGTATCTTTCCCTCCTGGCGCAAGCGCACTCATTAACAGCGAGCAGCAGAAGCTCGACAAACTCACCAAAGCCCTGCAACAAAAACCAGCACTAGCGCTGAATGTGAGCGCCTGTTATCAGCCTGAAAGCGATGGTCTTGCTTTACAGACCTTACAGTTTAATCAGCTTTACAAGTCCGTCGTCGATGATGAAATGGCTTTAGCCGAGCCTGTTGACTATCAAAGCGGAGTACTGGAAACGTTATATAGCGAAAGTTTTGGCGATGAAAAATTGACCGAGTTAAACACCAATAGTAAGCAATTACTTGCATCACAGGCATCAGAAAACGGTAATACTGGTGACCTGTCAGACATGATCGATGAACACGTCAGGCAACAAATGCTGCAACAACTCATCGAGCATCAGGCGGTTGAACCTGTACAACTTAAGGCTTTGGCGAGAGAGCGTGCACAAAGTATTTATAACTATTTCACCAAGAATGAAGCGAACGGCTCCCCACTCAGTGCATCACGAATACACCTCGAAGAGGACACCTTAAAACTCACCCCCGGTGTGGTGTCCATCGCCTGCCCCTTAAGCCTCTCCGCCCTGTAAAAGGCGCCTCGACCCTGTGCCCCGTCGATTTAGTCTGCACAATCCGCATGACGCCAGCAGCCACTCGCCCTATAATTCCGCACACGGACTGCCTGGGGCAGTACAAATGAAACAACCAGCCAGATAAAACGGGAACAGCCGATGGCCATTATTAACCCTCTTTACAAAGTTCTCGGCCGCTCGCCGATTAAACCCATGCAACAGCACATGGGTGAAGTGGTGACTTGCGTAAAATTTCTGGAGGGGTTTTTTAAGGCCTCTAACAGTGGTGACTGGAAGCTGGCGAGCGCCGTTTACGATAAGATTTGTGCCAGTGAACGCGAAGCCGATGAGCTGAAAAAACAGATCCGCCTGCATTTGCCGAAAAGCTTATTCATGCCAATGCCGCGCACCGACCTGCTCGATCTGGTGACAACCCAGGACCGCATTGCCAATGGCGCGCGCGATATCGCCGGTTTGATGTTGGGCCGCAACATGATTATTCCCGAGTCCCTGCAAGACTGCGGTATGGCTTTCCTAAAAACCGCGATCGCAGCAACGGAACAGGCCTTTGTCGCCATTAACGAACTCGACGAGCTACTCGAGACCGGTTTTGGAGATCGCGAAGTGAGCTTTATCGCTACCTTGATCGAAGCTCTCGACGAACTCGAACACGACAATGACCAGCTGGAACAAAATCTCCGTAGAAAACTGTTTGCACTAGAAACTACTCTCCCCCCAGTCGATGTGATGTTTCTCTATAAAATCATCGACACCGTGGGTGAAATGGCCGACAACGCCGAACGCGTTGGCGCGAGGTTGCAACTGCTTCTGGCCCGTTAACGGCGGGTTATACCCTTACCCCAACTCCCTTCCTCATTTCTTTAATCGACTTGGCTTATGACAATTATTGCTGAACACGGCTATTTGCTCCTTTCACTCGCCTGCGTTTTTGGTTTCTTCATGGCCTGGGGCATTGGCGCCAACGATGTCGCCAATGCCATGGGCACCTCGGTGGGCTCCCGCGCCCTGACAGTGAAACAGGCGATTATGATCGCCATGCTGTTTGAGTTTCTCGGTGCCTATCTAGCCGGTGGCGAAGTAACGGCCACTATCCGCAAAGGCATTATTGACACCACATCCATTGGCGACAGACCGGAATTGCTGGTTTTCGGCATGCTGGCGGCGCTATTGGCGGCGGGCACCTGGCTACTCATTGCCAGTATTAAGGGCTGGCCAGTGTCGACCACGCACACCATTGTCGGCGCCATTGTTGGCTTTGCAGCAGTGGGCATTTCCGTGGATGCGGTGCACTGGTCGAAGGTCTGGAAGATCGTCGCCAGCTGGGTGGTCTCGCCAGTACTGGCCGGTGTTATATCCTATTCCCTGTTCAAAAGCGTACAAAGGCTGATCCTCAACCACAGCAACCCCTTCACTCGCGCTAAACGCTTTATCCCCCTGTACATGTTTGCCGTCGGTTTTCTGATGTCGATGGTGACCCTGCTCAAGGGCCTGAAGCATGTTTTCAAAGATCAAGGCGTCAGCATGAGCTTTGGCGAGTGCGCCCTCTATGCAGCAGGTGCCGGCCTGCTGGTCGCTCTGATCGGCAACTATTTTCTCAGCCGTGTTAAAGAAGACCCCAACACTGACCCCAATGACCGTTTCGCCAACGTCGAGCGCGTGTTTGCAGTGCTGATGGTTTTTACCGCCTGCAGCATGGCTTTTGCCCATGGCTCTAACGACGTCGCCAATGCCGTCGGCCCACTGGCCGCCATTGTGGGCATCGTTAATAGCGGCACCATTGCCGCAAAAACAGTGATGCCAAGCTGGATTCTCCTGCTCGGTGGCGCCGGTATTATTCTTGGTCTCGCCACCTATGGCTTTAAGGTGATGGCCACTATCGGCCAAAAAATCACTGTGTTGACCCCGAGCAGGGGTTTTGCCGCTGAGCTGGGTGCCGCTGCGACGGTCGTGCTCGCGTCGGCCACCGGCCTACCCGTTTCCACCACCCACACCCTGGTCGGCGCAGTGTTGGGGGTTGGCTTTGCGCGCGGTATTGCCGCCATCAACCTACGCGTCGTAGGCACCATCTTTATGTCCTGGCTGGTCACGCTGCCCGCCGGTGCCGGTTTGTCGATTGTCTTCTTCTTTATTCTCAAGGGCGTCTTTATTAGCTGACACCCACGTATAGGTCTTTAAACTAAAACACAGTCGTCAGTGGGTAGCGGTCTCTCTGATAGTACCCTTCACCAGACAGCTGGCAGTTTATCCCTTACCTCTCGCGAGCTTGTTGCCTGTTGGTCAACATGGGACCAAATGCCTTTCGCATAATGTGGTAAATGACATTTTGCTCCATAACTCCGCGTACCAGATGCGAGCCGGGGCCCTGTGCATAAATGGCCACATCTTCAGCACCGTGAGTTTCGGCACCCAAATGAACCAATGACTCCTGATGGTACCCCGTGCTTTCGGTGTCAATGTCACGCAGATCCCTGCGACCAGGGCTTGCAGCTTCGTCGTAACGCGCATCAGCATTCGTCTCATTATCCAGGTCGGCAACACCGAGACCATTTGTATAACCGAGGGTGGTATAGGGAAGGCCGTCTTTATCCAAGGCCTGTGAATCCTCTGCTTCACCCTGAGCGTCATTTTGTACCACCTTACCCAAAATGGGATTGCCACGCGTAGGGTAGCCAGCAATGGTGAACACATGGCTGTGGTCGGCGGTAACAATAATTAAGGTATCCTCGCCTGTCATGTCGACCGCTTTTTGCACGGCATTGGACAGCTCAATGGTGTCAGTCAAAGCATTGTAAGCACTGCCTGCATGATGGCCATGATCAATACGCCCGGCCTCTACCATCAAAAAATAACCTTTGCGGTTTTTGCTCAGTAAGGCAATAGACTTCTCTGTCATCTCCGTTAAAGAGGGTTCCCCGCCCACATCATTGTCACGGTCAGCCTCATAACGCATATGCGACATATTGAAGAGACCGAGTAAATGATCGGTGTGATCGACGTCGATGGCATTAAACTGAGTCTGATTCCATACATAGGCAGAGCGCTCGTGTTTATGTAACCATTCCTGCGTTAGATCACGGCCATCCTGCCTCTCACCTTTACCACCGGACTCCGGATCTGCACCTTCCTCACGCTTAATAAAACTGCGGCGGCCTCCGCCCAGGGCCACCTCAATGCCATCGCCATAGGGAAAATCAATCAGCTGTCTAGCAATGTCCTGACAACGTTCAGGGTGCGCGAACTTAACGCCATCGCGGTCATCTTCGTAATTGCGATCGACACTGTGGGCATACGTGGCTGCGGGGGTTGCATGGGTAATGCGCGCCGTGGAAATGATGCCGGTCGACAGCCCCTCTTGTTCGGCCTCTTCGAGGAAAGTCGCTATTTGTGCGCCCTCGAGCGTGGCGCAGTCACCGCGAGTAACCGTTGCATCAACACCGATAAGCCCGGCCTTCGTTTTGATGCCGGACATCATGGCCGTCATGGTGCCGGCAGAGTCGGCCGTTTGTTGATTAGTGTTATAGGTTTTTGCCAATGCGGTGTAGGGAAAGCGCTCAAATGACAGCAGGTTTTCTTCCCCGTGCCCGCCTTTTTGCTGGCCCGCAAGAATGCGCGCTGCGGTGACGGTAGAAACCCCCATACCATCGCCCACAAAAAGAATAATATTTTTTGCCTGGCCACGTCCCGAACGCTGCTGTGTACGTCTTTGCTCAACGGCCTCAGCGCCTTCTCGGTACCATTGTTCAGCCGTTTTCTTAGTAGCAGCATCGACACCAGCACTCGCATTTAAGGCCGTCAGAAGTGTGGTGGCACACAAAAATTTATTGAAATTCACGGAATAATCCTCGACTGGCTGGGAAAGGAGGCCATAAACATCAGCAGCGCTTCTACTTAAGAAGCCACCGCGCAAGTCATCGGCTCATCCAGACTGAATCAGTGGTTTTTAATCGGACTGTTCTGGCGCGTATGACTTGAATGCCTTGCAAATCCTAATGAACAAACCTTGACAGAAATAAGTCATTTCTTACAAAACGAAGGCATTTACCTTAACAACAAAGCCCCGCATGAAAGAAAGACCGAAAAACAGAGCTAAAATTAGAATTACACGAACAGGGCTATCAGCACTTAGCCTGACGCGGTCCTGGCACTGAAACCAATACCCGTCAGGTTATGTCCTCAAAAAACTATTGCAAGGCGCTCAGCCGTTTCTGCAACCAAAAAATGGCATTTTCAAGTGTCGGAAAAATCGCGATGTCACTCTCTACCATTTCCGACATGGCAATAATTTGTTGGGCGGTCATTTCCCCAAACTGGTTATAGGCCACCACCGCCGACACAGCGATCCCAGGTAGGTCGCCAATAATTTGCTGGGCCTCAAAACTTACGGAATAGGAGTGTAATTTATGCACCACAAAACCAGTGGGTTCATCATCCACCCACTGTTCAATGACCTCATGTAAAGCACGGGCCATATCGACACTAATTTCAACACCCTCATCAATGATCAATTCGATGATATTGTCCGTCGGGCATTTCAAGCTCGCAAACGGCAATTTCAATTCTGTATTTTTTTTCACTGACATGTCACCCCTCATCCCACCCTTTTGGTCATGCTAGCCCTTGGGCACTCGGCCTCGTTAGAACAAACTCATCATCAACAGACATAGACTTATTAGTCCCTAAGACCCCAGATTTTCGTACTCATCCCGGTCGGAGACTTCATAAAATATAGTTTCGTCAAGTAAGTCCTCACTTCGTGCCACAACACTGGACACCATGCAATCGCCGGTGACATTCACCGCTGTACGCATCATATCGAGCAGGCGATCGACACCAATAATCAAAGCGATGCCCTCAACCGGCAAGCCAACTTGCTGTAGCACCAGAGCTAGTGTAATGAGGCCGACTCCCGGCACACCCGCAGTGCCAATAGAGGCCAGCGTCGCGGTCAACACCACCGCAACATACCCGCCAAGGCTGATATCAATATTAAAGGCCTGGGCGATAAACACCGTGGCCACGCCCTGCATAATAGCGGTACCGTCCATATTAATCGTCGCACCCAGGGGCACGGTAAAAGACGCAATGGCGTTGTCAATACCGAGGCGCTTCTCGGCGACATTCATGGTCACTGGCATGGTGGCACTGCTCGACGAAGTACTAAAGGCAAACAATATGGCCGGGCGTACATTCTTCAATAAAACCCAGGGACTGAGTCGCGTGAGTAGTTTAAAAGCGGTAGTGTAAACGCCGAGACCATGGAGCAGTAGTACCAAGGCGACAGTGAAAAAGTACTTGGCCAGATCGAGAATAGCAGACAGGCCTAACTCGCTAAACAGTTTCGCCAACAAACAGAATACACCGTAGGGCGCGAGGTGCATCAGTAGTGAGACCATGGTCATCACCACCTCGTTAAAACTCTCAAAGAAACGTAAAACCTCTTTGCCTTTCTCCCCGCTATGACTAACCGCCACACCCATCAAAATGGCGAAGACAATCACCTGCAACATATTCCCCTCGGCCATGGCTTTGACCGGGTTAGTGGGGAAAATATTAATGAGCACGTCTTTTAGAGCAGGTGCCGGTTGTGGCGTGTAGTTCGCCGTTGAACTCATATCAATGCCCAGGCCCGGGTTGATTAAATTGGCAAACAACAACCCAAGGGAAATGGCAATGGCGGTAGTCAGCAGATAGAGGCCCAGTGTTTTGCCCGCCATGCGCCCCATGCGCGCATTGGCACCCATGGCGGAGGAGCCGCACACCAGAGAGACAAAGACCAATGGCACCACCAGTAATTTTAAAGAGGCGATAAAAATCTGACCAACCACATCAAATACTGAATTCACCAGCCAGGCTGTCAGGTTAGCGATAAAGCTGCCCTCTGCCGCCGACATCGTATTGAGGATGGCACCCAGCGCCACACCCAGCACCATTGCCAGTAAGATTTTGCTCGACAAGGTCATCTTACTTTCCCAAAACAATAAGAGCGCTCCTGATTAGCGACTGTTTTTAATCATATAGAGCAACTTACCTGCGCTCGCCGCGCATTGCCAGAATTTGTTCACGAAGGGCCGGGGCCGATAGCTCTGCCGGTGGCACCGGTTGCCCACCGATAATCGCAATGCGGCTCCAAATGCGGCGGAAGGGTGTTTTAAAGACACCCGAACCACTGTGGCTAAAAAAGCCACCCCACAAACCCTGCAAGGCTAAAGGAATGACCGGTGCTGGAGTGCGTTGAATAATGCGCTCAATGCCCGCTCGAAATTCATTCATTTCACCGTCTTGTGTCAGCTTGCCCTCGGGAAAGATACACAGCAAGTCGCCCCGCTCAAGGCCCTCAGCAATAGCATCCATCGCCGCCGTGTACACCGCCGCATCTTCTTTCGGTGAACAAATGGGAATAGCACCACCCGTACGGAAAATAAAATTGAGCAGGGGAACCTCAAAGATAGGCTTATACATAATAAAACGTATGGGCCTGCGTACCGCACCGGCGATTAACAGCGCATCAACATAACTCACATGGTTGCAGGCAATCAGCGCAGCACCTTTATCGGGGACATTTTCCAGACCTTTATGGCTCACCCGGTACATGCTGTGGCTGAACAACCAGATCATAAAGCGCATGGTGAACTCGGGCACCTGATAGAAAATGAACACGCCAACGGCGATATTCATCAAGGCAATCAAGAGATAGAACGCCGGGATGCCAATATCCACGACACCCAAAAATAAGATACCCAGCAGGCTTGAAAGCACCATAAAGAAAGCGTTGAGAATATTATTAAAGGCGATAATCCGTGCCCGCGTACTCTCCTGCGTACGCATCTGCACCATGGCGTAAAGGGGCACAATATAAAAGCCACCGAACAGGCCGATAAGAGCGAGATCCAGCAGAATGCGCACACCACCAGGCTGGGCGAAGAAACCCATAGCGCCCACCGCAGCAGTGCCTCCATAATTTAGCCCCGCGAAAAACAGGTCAATGCCAAAGACACTAATGCCAAGAGCACCAAAGGGCACCAGGCCAATCTCAATTTTATGTCCGCTCATGCGTTCACACAGCAGCGACCCTATGGCGATGCCCACGGTAAAGGCACTGAGCAGGAGGGCGATTAAGCTCGGTTCGCCATGCAGGGTAGTGACAGAGAAGTTCGGTATCTGGGTGAGATAGCTGGCACCTATCATCCAAAACCAGGAGATACCCAATATCGCAAGTAGCACTTCGTGCTTCTCACGGGCCAGGTGATATAACTTGCGGCCCTCGCGCAGAGGGTTAAAATCAATGCTTAAGGTCGGTGCCTTGGCCTCGGCGAGGGGCACCTGGCGACTGCTCAACCAGCCGATAATAGCGACAGACACCACGATAACACCCACCAGCAGGGCAGGCTGCTCAGCCCCGGCCAACAAACTGCCCGCAATGGTGCCAATCAAAATCGCGACAAAGGTGCCCATCTCAATTTGTGCGTTGCCACCAATCAGCTCTTCGCGTCGTAAATGCTGGGGAATAATCGCGTATTTCACCGGTCCAAAAAAGGCCGACTGTGTACCCATGGCAAACAGCACCGACATCATCAGCCAAATCTCGTTGAACCACAATGCAGCGACACCACCGAGCATAATAAAGATCTCCGCCAGTTTAATACGACGGATAATCACCGATTTTTCGTACTTGTCGGCCAGTTGGCCGGCGAGGGCAGAGAACAGAAAGAAGGGGATAATAAACAGACCCGCAGCCATATTCACCAGTGTGTTGGTCTCCGAGCCACTGGCCGCCACACCACTGCTCACCAGAATCACCAACAAGGCATTTTTGAAGAGATTGTCGTTGAGAGCACCGAAAAACTGGGTGAGAAAAAACGGCAGAAAGCGCCGTGATTTAAGCAAGGTGAACTGGCTTTTCTGCGCATCGACTGGGTCCATTACTGGATGTTGATCAGAGTTTTTAGTCATTTGTCCCTCATTGTGAGTCATGGTGCCCTTATTTTTTTTACCTGTCGCAGGGATGACATATTTCTGTCACTTTTTTGCCATAGCCTGCAAGAACATCAATCTACGCTGCATTGTCACTCGTTATGTCTATATCGCCCCTACTACTCGATAACCCGCAAACACAACTAGATAACATTCTCGAGCAAGGCAAGCTCTCCGCCCTGTTTCAGCCCATCATCTCTCTGAACAGGCAAGAAATTTATGGCTATGAAGGCTTGATTCGTGGGCCCTCACATTCACCTTTACATGCACCGGCACATTTATTTGCCACCGCCCAGCGCTATGGTCGCCACAATGAGCTGGACTATCTGTGCCGTCAAACCTTGATTGAGCAATTTTCTCAACGACGGTTGCCGGGGCGGCTATTTATCAATATTAATCCCTCAATCCTAATGTCTCCCTATTTTAAGAAGGGACTCACCACGCAGTTTTTAGCCCGCTGTGGCCTCGACGCGAATCGGGTGGTGATTGAAATTACCGAGACCCAGCCCATCGAAGAATACCACTTGATCCGTAAAGCTATTGAGCACTACCGCAAGGAAGGCTTTATGATTGCCATCGATGACCTCGGTGCTGGTTACTCGGGGCTAAAACTATGGTCTGAAATGCAACCAGACTTCGTCAAAATTGATCGCCACTTCATCAGCGGTGTCGATAAAGACAAGGTAAAGCGCCAGTTTATCAATTCCATAATGGAAATTAGTCGCAACATCGGCTGCCATGTTATCGCCGAAGGTGTTGAAACAAAGGAAGAGTACGTGGCCGTACGCAAACTCGGTGCCGGTTTTTCCCAGGGCTATTATTTCGCCCGCCCTGATCCACAACCAAAAACCTGTGTTGACCCCACACTCTTTCGCAGCGAGGAAGGTCGCACCCTGGTGGCGAGAAAAAACACCGCTGCCAGCCTTATTCAAAACCGACCCAGTATTGAAAGCAATTGCAGTGTTAATGAAGCTGCAGCCATGTTTTTACAGACTCCCACACTCAAAACGATTGCTGTCGTTTTTGACAAACAACCTGCAGGGCTACTGTTACGTAATCAATTTATGGACATCTACGCCCACCGTTTTGGCGCCGATCTGCACGGCAAAAAGCCGGTCTACCACTTGATGGAAAAAAACTACCTCTGTTTTGAGAGCTCCACCCCTTTGGAAGTCTTGAGCAAACGTATTACCAACGCCCTCGATGTGCATCTGGACGAATTTGTGCTGACCGACAAAGGTTGCTATAGCGGTATGGGTACGCTACTGGATTTACTGAAGGCTATCACCCAGCAACAACTTGAAATGGCCCGCTATGCCAATCCCCTTACGCAGTTGCCCGGCAATGTGCCCATCATGCGCGAGCTGCAGCAGCGCCTGGATATAAAAAAACCCTTTGTCGTGGCCTACTGCGACCTCGACCAGTTCAAGCCCTATAACGACAGCTATGGTTATTCAAAAGGCGATGAGGTCATCCTCCTATTCAATGACATCCTGCGCCGAAATGTCTGCAAGCGCAGTGATTTTATTGGCCATATCGGTGGCGACGATTTCATCCTCGTCTTAAGTGGTGATGACTGGCAACAAATTTGTAACAACATTCTCGCTGAATTTGCCGCCGAAATTCCCCAACGCTACAGTGTTGAAGACCGACGCAATAAATGCGTGATCACCAAGGGGCGAGACAATCAGGCCCGCTGCTTTCCCATTATGACCCTATCTGTGGGTAGCATTCGGCTCGGCACCGAGGATTTTCCTCAGACAATTGCATCACTTAGCAAGGCCCTCACTGATGCCAAATCCAGGGCCAAAGATAAAATCGGTAACGTGCTCGTTATTTCTTCGCCACCCCCTCCCCTCAATAACAGCGACGGCGGTAGACAACTGATGGCGCTTAATTGTTAGAACGAAAAACGAGCCTCTAACTGACGAGGTCAAAAGGGGCAGGGACAATAGCTTTCGAACCGCTCTCCAGTGATCGGATGGTCAAATTCAAGGCGCTCTGCATGCAGCATAAGACGCGGGGCCAGCCTAAAAGCCTCGTCGCTGGCATAGAGGTCACAGCCCAAAATGCCATGGCCAATCTCACTGCTGTGTAAACGTAATTGATGGGTACGCCCGGTGATAGGAGTAAATATTACCCGCGTGGCAAAAGGGCTTTCAAGGTATTCAAGCACTTGATAATAACTCTGGGCGGGCTTGCCAGTGTCATAGCAAATTTTCTGCAGCGGGAAATTAATACGATTTTTAGCGATGGGAAAATCAATCTCACCGCTTTTTTCGGCGAGGTGCCCGTGCAAGAGTGCCATATAGCGTTTAGCCACATTACGCCGTTGAAACTGCCGAGTGATATCGGCATTCACCGTTTTATTTAATGCCACAATCATTAGCCCAGACGTACCGAAGTCGAGACGGTGAGCCAATGTCGCAGTGGGAAAGTCCTGCACCAATCGCCAATGCACCGAATCCTTATTGAGCGGATGCTTCCCCGACAAGCTCAATAAACCTGAGGGCTTATTGATCAACAATATATGATCGTCTCGATAAAGAATATCTATCTGTTCAGTACACAATGGGACGATAAAAGGGTCTGCCTGGGGCTGCATATCGACATGTTTACCTAAGAGTAGCGGACCTCATTTTACAATAATACTGCCCGCTAACACTTAACAATAGAGAAACATTGTTAACACTTTAAGATAGCTGTGATGTAGCCACTCTCCAAGGTTTGGAGGATTATGCCAAAGCTAAACACACTACTTTGTTTCACGGCG
Organism: uncultured Gammaproteobacteria bacterium; assembly: GCA_913058345.1. Lineage (GTDB taxonomy): Bacteria > Pseudomonadota > Gammaproteobacteria > Pseudomonadales > Porticoccaceae > Reddybacter. The sequence goes on along the minus strand of CAJXQR010000002.1, from coordinate 399,560 downwards.
ACACGGGTGATGAACTCTGGACAGCGATTCACTCCAATAATAAAAAGGAATGAGAAAACCTAACTGAATATCACCATAACAAAGAAAACTACCAGACCAAGTGATGCTGAAAGCAATGTGAGCTTTCGTAATTTAGGTGTTTGCCATGCCATCATGAAACCAGTCACCAGCAATAACAGTAAACCCGTCGCAAATATTGCGGCATAAACCTTAAACGGTGTACCACCTTTGGCTTTATGCAACTGCACAAACTGTCGATACCAGGAAGTTTTCTTTATTGTTAGTTTCGCGATTAAGGGGTTTTTTGTGGGCTCTAATACAATATCTTTTTTTGAACCCGTCCACTCCAGCCTAAAAGATTGGCCAATTCTTTTAATTTTAGCGCCCCCTGATGGCGTTTCTATTTTTTGTTGTGCTAAGGCCTCTGTTACCAATGGCACAAGCGCCGAAACCTCTCCGTCTATGGGGTTTTCAAGATCAAGGTTATAAACGACGGTCTCATAAGCCCCCTTAACTCCCCACGTATAAAAAGCACCTGTCACAAAAAACATGATGGCTACTGGCAAAATAAAAGCAGCCAATACTGTGTGTACTTTCATCAGCCTGGGACGGTTCAGTATTTTCATTTTCAATGACCTATGTCTTTCTTGATGCCTAATAAGGGCCACATTTTGCTTCAGTGGGTTTTACGAAGAACCTGTATCATTTGTTCGTTGGTTTTCTACACTATTAAAACCATCGGTAACTGGCGATTATTTAAAATTACGTAACCGGAAAACTCCAGTTACGTAATACCTACTAACTTTAAACCCTGTTATTCATCGCTATAAACGGCTGGGCGTTTTTCCATAAAGGCTTTACCGCCTTCTTCCAAAAACGGTGCGATACACAACACCTGACCACGATCTTCCATTGCAATGACAGATTCCAAACTACCGGCATCTTGAGAAAAGCTTAACCCTTCCTTGGTCATGCGCAGCCCCATGGGCGACATGGCGAGCATGTCGCTGGCGAGACTTTGACCAGCGGCTTCGAGGTCTTCGGATTCAACCACTTCAGAAACCAGACCTATGCGCAGGGCTTTTTTGGCGTTCACAAAGCGACCACCCATCATCATTTCGGCGGCATTAGAGGTGCCAACGGCACGGGGTAAAAAGTAGCTAATGCCGATGTCGCAACCAGTGAGGCCGATTTTCGCCATGGCCACGTTCATACGGGCGTTATCGGCGGCATAGCGCACGTCACAGGCAAGGGCGAAAGCAAGACCGCCACCAGTGGCAGCGCCTTGTATTAAGCCAATAATTGGCTGTGGGCAGCGGCGCATGCGCATAATGATTTCAGATATTAAGCGTTGGCCACGCATATCGGCGGGATTGCTGCTCCCAAAATGACCCGCGTCGTTGAGGTCAAGCCCGGAGCAAAAATGTTTGCCAGCACCGCGTAATACCACCACGCGTACTTCGTGCTTAAAGTAGAGCTTGCCAAAATAGTCCAGCAGTTCTTCTGTCATTGTCTGGTCGATGGCATTGAAGGCATCTGGACGGTTGAGGGTCAGCCAATCGGCGCCCTCTTTGTGCTCAATGCTGAGCGTTTGATAGTGCGTATCGGCGGAACTGCTCATTTTATTCTCCGGTTAGTTAATGTTGACCCGCTTCAGGCCGCCAATATCTTGGGGCAGCTGCTCGGGTAGGCAGCGGGCAGGGCTTGGTACGATGGTACTACAGCCCTTATCCTTACGTTGAGTTCTTCATTGTTGGGGTTGTTGAGACTAATTAATCTGAGATATCTTGGCTAGAGTGGTGTTCTTCCCTTGCCGCTGGCCCCATAATTCCCAATCCCATTATCGCCAACTGTACAAAGGATGCGTCAATGCGTCACATTGCCAGTCTACTCATTGTGCTTACTTGCCTGGCACCTGTCATCGCGAGGGCAGACACCAGGGGCAGCGACGACGGACCGGCCCCATGGACGTTAAATGTGTATTTCGAAAATGATCTCTTCGGAGAAACCGACCAAAATTACACGAACGGCGTGCGTATTTCGTGGGTTTCTCCGGATACTAACGGGCTGGTCAGCGACCCCCAGTACCCTGCCTGGCTGCAGCGTTTAAATAACCGATTGCGTTTTTTTAATCGCATCAACGATAAACTTGAGCACAACCTTGTGCTCAGCCTAGGACAGTTGATGTACACCCCCTCAAGTACTGAACGCTACGACCTGGTGGTCGATGAACGCCCCTACGCGGGCTATCTTTACGGCGGCATTGCCTACCATACCCGCAGTGATGACCAGCTGGATATTATTGGGCTCAATATAGGTATTGTTGGGCCAGCTGCACTGGCCCATGAGACACAGGATCTTATCCACGATATACGCGGCTTTGAAAAGTACAATGGCTGGGATAACCAGCTGCGCAACGAACCCAGTTTGCAATTGCTTTACGAGCACAAAGAAAAAATTTTTAAAGGCCAGCTCATCGGCGCCCTCAGCCACGATTTTATTGCTCATGGTGGCGTTAATCTCGGCAATGTCGCTACCTATCTTAATGTCGGTGGCGAGTACCGCATTGGCTGGCAATTACCCGATGACTTTGGCACCTCGGCGGTACGCCCCGGCGGTGACAACAGCACACCTGGCAGACACGATTATCGACGTCTTTCACCCAATGGACTCTTTCACAGCCTGCATGCTTTTTTCTCGATGGACGGGCGCCTGGTGGCACATGATATTTTTCTCGACGGTAACAACTTTCGCGATAGCCACAGTGTTGACAAAGAAAGTGCCGTCGCCGATTTTGCCCTGGGTTTAAGTTTTATCACTGGGCGCTGGAAAGTCTCCTTCGCCCATGTGTTTCGCACCCGAGAGTTTAAACAGCAGCCCCATCATCACAAATACGGCTCGCTGAGCTTATCTTACAGTTTGTAATTAATGACCATTTCAAAGCCTGACCACTCCAGCCTTGCCAGCCATCGTGAAGCCCTCTGGCAAAGTTACCGACGTTTACCCGCCTACGCCGTGCCAAAACGCTGGCGCCCCTGGTTACTCGACCGAGGTTCTCTCACTCGTCGATTAGTCGCTGCCAGCGCCGGCCAATTTCGCGTGCGCATATTAACCCAGGGCATCGCCAAACCCCGGCGTACCGAGGCCAGAGCTCTGGGCATCCCCCACCAACAACTCGGCCTGATTCGCGAAGTGATCCTTTATGGCAGAGATCAGCCCTGGGTCTACGCTCGCAGTGTTCTGCCACTCAGTAGCTTGACCGGTCGCCTGACACGGCTGCGCAAGCTTGATGAACGACCTCTGGGTGCACTATTGTTTGCCGATCCATCGCTGCGACGAGGCAAACTCGAACTGGCTTGCGTAGAACCTGAAAAAATGGCTTTGCCGCAGGCATTGGGTATTTTTGACACATCGCTGTGGGGGCGCCGCTCAGTGTTTTATATTGCCGACAAACCCTTGCTGGTGAGTGAAATGTTTCTGCCCACTTTTACTCCCGTTAACACCGCTTCCAACGACTTATCAGGCTATCATTAACATGCTCAACGCCTCACCCAGAACCCGCGCCTTTCTTGAATTGATGCGTTTCAACAAACCTGTCGGCACACTGTTGTTACTCTGGCCCACCCTTTGGGCACTGTGGATTGCAGCCGATGGCTTTCCCTCCATCGCGGTATTGATTATCTTTGTACTCGGCGTGATTGTGATGCGCGCGGCAGGTTGCGTCATCAACGACTACGCCGACCGCAAGGTCGACGGTAGCGTGGCCCGCACCCGTCACCGGCCGCTGGTCAAAGAGTGTATCGATACACGGGAAGCGCTTACCCTCTTTGGTGGTCTCTGCTTTTGTGCCTTTTTCCTGGTTTTAATGACCAACCGATTAACCATAGCCTTGTCTTTTGGTGGAGTCGCCATTGCGACTATTTATCCCTTTGTAAAACGCTACAGCCACTTACCACAAGTCGTGCTCGGCGCGGCCTGGGGCTGGAGTATCCCTATGGCTTACGCCGCTCAAACGAACACCCTGGTGAAAGAAATTTGGGTACTTTATTTCGCTGTGGTTTTATGGACGGTGGTGTTCGATACCTTTTATGCCATGGTCGACCGGAAAGATGATCTCAAGGTGGGTATTAAATCCACGGCCATTTTATTTGGCGATCTCGATCTGTTCTGGATTGGCGTGCTCCAGAGCCTCACGGTGCTCGCCCTCGTAGTAGCCGGTGATGCCTTTAAACTAGGGATGATTTATTTTACGGGTGTGCTGGTGGTCGGTCTGCTGTTTATCTACCAGCAAATCATTGCCCGCCATCGGCAACCAGACGCTTGCTTTAAAGCTTTTCGTAACAATCAGTGGGTCGGTTTCGCTTTATTTATCGCCATTGTTTTCGACCGTGCCTTCATGTAACAACGCTCGGCCAGACTTGCTTTGTCATATAACTGACACACTGCCGTCATCTAATAACAGCTTATTTCAGCATAGGGATGCAGCAAGCCATGGCAGAATCTACCATTTTGATTGTCGACGACGAGAGCGCCATCAGGGATATGGTCAGCGTAGCACTGGAAGTAGCGGGCTATCGCTGCCTACAAGCTGAAAATGCCCGCAATGCCCACGCACTGATTATCGACGAAAGCCCCGACCTGGTGTTGCTCGACTGGATGATGCCGGAGACCAGCGGCCTTGAATTGCTGCGTCGCCTGCGACGCGAAGAGCTGACGGCAAAAATACCGGTGATTATGCTCACCGCCAAAACGGAAGAAGACAACATGATTCAAGGTCTCGACTCCGGGGCCGACGATTACATCAGGAAACCCTTTTCACCCCGTGAACTGATCGCCCGTATCAAAAGCATTTTGCGTCGCCAGGAAACTGCTGTTCAGGAAGATCCCATTCAGGTCGAAGGTCTGTTATTTAACCCCGTAAGTCACCACGTCAGTATCAACAACAAAGCGCTCTCCATGGGCCCGACTGAATTTCGTCTACTGGGCTTTTTTCTCAGCCACCAAGATCGAGTCTACTCTCGCGACCAAATTCTTGACCACGTCTGGGGCGGGAATGTGTATATGGACGAACGCACCGTGGATGTGCATATTCGCCGGCTGCGCAAAGCACTCAGTATTGATCAACACGAGCGTTTTATACAAACCGTACGCGGCGCGGGCTACCGTTTCTCACAAACACTGGTGGCCGACTAAATTTACGCAAAATTCATAGGGGCGTTGAGGGGTGCAAAGAGGATTACGAGTCGAGTTACAGCGCATCATCCTGCTTGTGCTGGCGTTGAGTATCGCCGGTTTTTTTAATGGTTACATTGGCCTGACCCTGTTAGTCGGCGGGGGGCTGTATATGGGATGGACACTGCTTAAAGTCCTTCGTCTCTATCAATGGCTCGATGGCGGTGGGCAGGGTATTCCGCCCGAATCTACCGGTGTGTGGGGCGATATTTCCGATCAGCTCTATCGCCTGCAAAAACGTAATATCCGTACCAGAGATGATTTGCGCGCCGTCGTTAAGCGCATCCGCAAAATCACCAGCGCCCTTGATGAAGGGCTTATCATTCTCGATGAAGAGCGCAGTGTCGACTGGTGGAACCCAGCGGCTGCCAAACTGCTGGGGCTGCGCAAGGAAGACTTATACCAGCCCATTACCAATCTCTTGCGCACCCCCGCTTTCGTCCAATTCATACAAAGCGGCGCTTTCAAGCTGCCCCTTGAATTGCCTGCCCCCAACGCACCCCAGCGCCTCTTGCAGTTTTCTGCACGGGTGTTCGGAGACAATGAAATGGCCCTGGTGATTATGGATATTACCCGTCTACGCCAATTAGAAGAGATGCGCAAAGAGTTTGTCGGCAATATTTCCCACGAGCTACGCACCCCGCTCACTGTACTCACCGGCTACATTGAAACCCTGCAAGATCAGGATATGCATAACTTGCCTCCTGCCTGGCCCAAAGCACTACAACAAATGGGACAACAAACCGAGCGTATGAACCTGCTCGCCGAGGACCTGGTGATGCTTTCACGCCTGGAAAGCACCGACGTATCCGTTAAAACACCGATTAATCTCGACGCCTTATTTGAGCCCATTATCGACAATGCCCGGGTGTTAAGTGAGGGCAAACACAAAATCAACTTCACCAGCTGTGAGCAAGCTCTGCTTGAAGGTGATGCCAAAGAGCTGCATAGCGCCCTGTCTAACCTGGTGTATAACGCCGTCAAGCACAACCCCGAAGGTTGTGACATTAACATTGCGATTAAGCGCAATGATGCTGCCCTCACTATCAGTATTAGTGACACCGGGCTGGGTATCGACCCCCTGCATATCCCACGGCTCACTGAACGTTTTTACCGCGCCGACAGCAGCCGGGCGACACAATCGGGCGGCACGGGTTTGGGGCTTGCCATTGTGAAACACGTATTGCTGCGCCATAACGGTGAACTCAAGATTGAAAGCACTCTCGGCAAAGGTGCGGCATTTACCTGCCGATTTGCTCAACACTAAAGATCACGCTATCTTCACCACCATGAGCAACTACCCCTTTCTTAGTAACGCCTTTCTCGACAGCCTTGAAAACAGCGGCAGTGTTGGCGCCAATACCGGCTGGCTACCCGCCCATCTTGAGCTTGAAAACGCCCATGGCGGCTCGGCTTTTATGCCCACCTATGTAAAGACTCACTCCTATGGAGAGTATGTATTTGACTGGGCCTGGGCCGATGCCTACCACCGCAATGGCCTCGACTACTACCCCAAGCTGGTCTCAGCTATTCCCTTTTCTCCCGCCACCGGGCCGCGGGTGGTGTTTAATGGCGAAAGCGATTCACAACAAACCTGCCAAAACCTGTTTCAAGCGGCACGAGAACTCGCCGATGCCGAACACGCCCACAGCTGGCATTTACTCTTTCCCGACGCCCAAACGTTGGACTGGTTTAAACACCCAGAATTAATGTTGCGCACCGGCGTGCAGTACCACTGGTTCAATCGCGACTATGACAGCTTCGAGCACTTCCTCTCGACCTTTGCCTCGCGCAAACGCAAAATGGTGAAGCGCGAACGACGCCGCGTTGACGAACAGGGCCTTGCTATTGAAGTACTGCCGGGCACCGCCATCGACGTAAACCTATGGCAATTTTTCTACCAGCTCTACCAATCCACCTATCGCAAACGCAGTGGCAATAATGGCTATTTAAGCCCGGCCTTTTTCCTGCAACTGGGTGAATCGATGGCTGACAATATTGCCATGGCCGTGGCCCGAAAAGACGGCCAGCCCATTGCCTGCGCTCTGTACTTCCACGGCGACGATACCCTCTACGGCCGCTACTGGGGCTGCGCCGCAGAGTACGACTACCTGCACTTTGAGCTTTGTTATTATCAGGGCATTGAATACGCGATTGCGCAGGGTTTACAGCGCTTCGATGCCGGGGCCCAGGGCGAACACAAACTCATGCGCGGCTTTGAACCGGTAGAAACCCACTCCCTACACTGGATTCGCCACCCTGGGTTTGCGCCGGCAATCGCAGATTTTCTCGAACGAGAAACCCTGGAAATCAAGCGTTATATTGAGCAGGCGAAAACGGGGTTACCCTATAAGCAGGAAATTAATAATGGCAGATAACGGATTTGTTTTTAGTCACAGCTGCTTATTAGGTATCGTATTTGCGATCTATTTCACCGCTAGCGATCCCTGCTTTTAAAGCTTCTTCGATTTTTTGACTATCTATACGATGTTTTCGCAACCGCTCTGCTACTGCAACAGGAATTACTGTCACAAAAACCCAAATGCCGACTAGAAGTTCGAACATTGCTACAGCTCTTGTAGCCTTTGATATTGGGTATATCTCACCGTAACCAAAAGTTGATACTGTGACCAAACTAAAATAGATACCGTCAAAAACACCTATATAATTTTTTGCTTATATATTTCGAAGTACTGATTCAATCTACTCACAATTAAATTCCTATACTTTCAGTCTATAGCGCTAAGGTAGAAGAAAAGGTGTAGCTACTGAACCTATTGAAGCCAATATCTGTAGTAAATTAGTTTTTCCACGCTGATTAACTCCCATAATTCTCGACCTCAGCTTCACTCAAAGCCATCCTTCTAACTCACCGGTCTTTACACCACACCAGCAGCCGATTATTCGCCGGCATAGCATTATCTTCAAGCAAGCTCATACCCGCTTCGCGGGCCAGTTTATCGACGGCCTCAAAATCCCGAATGCCCTGGTGCGCGCCACGCTGTTTTAGCCACTGGTCAAAATTGGCATTGCTGGGTGAGGTGAATTGGCCGTCATAGTTAAACGGCCCATAAATCGCAAGCGTGCCGCCTGCACTGAGTACCTTGGCAAGTTGCTTAAACATATTCACAACACTGGCCCAGCCCATAATGTGGCAGGTGTTAGCACTGAAAACTGCATCGACTGTGGCGATAGGCCACTGGGGCATATCGACGTTTAACAACAGCGGGCGGCGCAGGTTTTCGGCCGATGATGCATCGAGCCAGGCGTTGATGCCAGGGTGATATTCCGCCTGGTCACTGGTTTGCCAAATTAGGTGGGGTAAACGCGGGGCAAAGTAGGCGGCATGCTGACCGGTGCCGCTGCCAATTTCTAATACCTGCTGAGCCTTGGCAAACACTCGCTCGAGAACGGCGAAAATGGCCTGTTGATTATTTTCACAGGCCTGGGAAAAGGGCTTTTCTAACATTGTTCGCGACTCCTAAGATCTGTTTATTGGGCAGCCGCTTCGCGAGTAAATACCCATTCGCTTGCTGATGACATAGCGGGGTTATAGACATAACCCTCGCTATCGAAATTCTTGATTTGCTCAACATCGTTCAGACGATTGCGAATAATGTAGGCAACCATTAGGCCCCGCGCTTTTTTTGCGTAGAAGCTGATAATTTTGTATTTATCACCCTTCCAGTCTTTAAATACCGGGGTAATGATTTCAGCATTGAGCTGCTTGCTCTGCACCGATTTAAAATATTCGTTGGAGGCCAGATTAACCAGCACCGGCAGACTCTCATCGGCTTGCTGTTGATTCAAGGCCTCGGTAATTTTACTGCCCCAAAACTGATAAAGATCTTTGCCACGGCCATTAGCCAGTTTGGTGCCCATTTCCAGTCGATAGGCTTGTATTAAGTCCAAGGGGCGCAATAACCCATAGAGCCCAGATAAAATGCGCAAATGGTCTTGAGCCCAGAGTAAATCGTCACTCGACATCGATTCGGCATCGAGCCCGGTGTAAACGTCGCCCTTAAAAGCCAGTAGTGCCTGCTTGGCATTGTCGGGGGTGAACTTTTTATCCCAGCTCAGGTAACGATCGAAATTGAGGTTGCCCAATTTATCGCTGATTTTCATCAAGGCCGAAATAGCGTGGGGCGACATTTCGCGCAACTGCTCGATCAGCTCTTCGGAGTCATCGAGAAAGTCGGGGGTGGTGTGCTCACTGGTGGTTGGCAGCGTATCGAAATCCAGTGTTTTGGCCGGGGAAATCACCATTAACATCGCAGTATCCTTTATCAGAGAATGCTTCAACTATATGTAAACTATCGTGTCATTATAAGGGTCCTGCTGTGAAGAGGAATAGAGTATGCGCCGCAAACACCTGTTAAGTAGCCTGTGTGCTGCCTTGTTATTGACCGCTGCCTGTACCGTCAATCCGGTGACTGGCGAGCGTCAATTGTCACTCGTCTCTGCCGAGCAAGAGCTCAGTATTGGCCGCCAACAGTATTTGCCCGCTCAACAGGCTCAGGGCGGACGTTATTACATTGACCCCGACCTACAGTTCTATGTCGCCAGCATCGGTAAAAAGCTGGCAGCGGTGAGTGACCGCCCCAATCTGCCCTATGAGTTTGTGGTGCTCAATAATCCCGTGCCCAACGCCTGGGCATTGCCGGGTGGCAAGATAGCCATCAACCGGGGTTTGTTGATACACCTGAAGGATGAATCAGAACTCGCGGCCGTGCTGGCCCACGAAATTGTCCATGCTGCGGCCCGTCACAGCGCGGCACAAATGACTCGAGGGACTCTGATTAACATCGGCGCACAGGCGCTCGGGGTCGCCGCTGAAAGTAAAGGCTTCGGCGAGCTCGGTGGCATGGCAACACAGCTGGGCAGCACCGCCTGGATGGCGAGCTACAGTCGTGACGCCGAACTCGAGTCAGACGCCTACGGTATGGACTACATGGTACGAGCGGGTTACGACCCCCGTGGGGCCGTGACATTACAAGAAACCTTCGTCAAGCTCTCCGAAGGTCGCGAAAGTGATTTTATCACCGGGCTGTTTGCCAGCCATCCACCCTCTCAAGCCCGCGTGGCGGCAAATAAAGAGAAAGTGAAGACTTACCCACCTGGCGGCATTGTTAACCGCGCTGTCTATCAGGAAAAGATTGCCCGCGTGCTTAAAGACCAACCGGCCTACCAGGCACAGGCCAATGCGATGCAAGCACTGACGGACAAAGACCCAAAACAGGCTCTGAAATATCTCGATAGTGCGGTCAAATTTCAACCCGGGGAAGGGCAGTTCTGGGAGCTGCGCGGCCACGCCTGGAGCATGCTCGACAATCTCGCTAACGCCGACCAGGCCTTCTCCACAGCCATCACCAAAAACCCCGATTATTTCAGTCATTATCTCGCGCGGGGGGTATTGCGCTTCAAGCAAGGACAAAAGACGGCTGCAAGCAACGACCTCGAAAAAAGTCAGAAGCTGCTACCCACCCCAGTGGCGAGCCTTTACCTGGGTAATATCGCCCATGCTAACGGCGATAGCGAAACCGCCATCACCTATTACCGAGAGGCTGCCCAAACAGAGGGGGATATAGGTCAACAGGCTAATGACAAACTGGCCAGCATTGAAATGAACCAGGCACCCAATCGTTATATTCTCAATAAACTGAGTGTCGATAGTAATGGCTATTTATTGCTCTCGGTCTACAACAGAAGCAACATTCCGGCGGCAGGGGTGGTGGTGCAGGTGACAGAAATGATCAGTGCTTATGTCACTGGTCCGTCGGTGCAAATCACCATTGGCACGCTTTCAGCCAATACACAAAAAACGATCTCCACCCGCATCGGGCCGATTAAAGATGAGGCCACGCTGAACCGTTATCGCGCGCTCGTTATCGCGGCAAAACCCATAGCCCCTTCTTAGTATCTGCAGTCGCTGAGCACCCTGAGAGTCAAACGCTTAGGGCTATGACTGAGCGCAATTAAGCCTTATCGAGTGCTTAAGGCGCGCTAGTTTTTACGTTAGCATGACATAGCCAACTTTTAATGTGGGCAGGCATTTTCTCTCACCGGTTAATGCCTGCCTGTCTTTTACCCATTATTTAACCATTACAGAGGTATCAACATGAAATTTGCCTATTTCACAGAGCGGCCCTACCGCCATATTGATGAAGACATTGTCTTAAAGCACAAAGCCTTCTTTGGGGTCTCGAATAAATATTACGACCGCAAAAAGGGCGCCGATGACTACAACCAATTTATTGACGAGTATTGTCTCGCTGAGGAAGTGGGTTTCGACGGCGTCGCCCTCAACGAACACCATGGCAATCCCTATTGCATGGGTAATGTCATCACCACCGAAGCCGCCATCCTCGCCCGTGTCACCCAGACGGCTAAAATTATTCTCGTTGGTAGCCCGCTTCCCGTAGTTAAACACCCTCTGCGTGTCGCCGAAGAATTGGCCACCATTGATACTATCTCCCGTGGCCGTCTGGTTTCTGGCTGGGTGCGCGGTGCCGGTAGTGAGCAATTCTTTAACAACGCCAACCCCGCCTATAACCGTGAAATGTTCAATGAGGCCCACCAGTTTATCCTCGACTGCTGGACCAAAGACGGCCCCTGGCGCTATGAGGGCAAGCACTTCCACTATCGCCATGTGAACCCCTGGGTTAAGCCTTATCAGGAAATGCCCCAACAGTGGATTCCTGGCGTCCTCTCCCCCGAGACCGTGCAGTGGGCAGCCCGCAAGCGCTACCCCTATTTAGGCCTGGGCTCTGCACTGAGTGCTACCTGTGATTTGTGGGATTATTACGCTGACACAGCTGCCGAAGAAGGCTACCAGGCGGGGCCGGAAAACTTTGGTTATTTAGTGCCGCTGTTTGTTGCCGATACCGAAGAAAAGGCCCAGGAAATTGGCCGAGGGTATTCTTTCGGTGGCGGTCAAAACGGATTTAGTCGCCCTGAGTACACCTTGCCGCCCGGTTATAACTCGAAGGGAGCAATTCGTGCCATGGCCAAGGCATCCCCCGGCGGTTCGTGGCTGGGGATCAGTAAAGAAAAGCTAGATGCATCGCGCAGTGGTAAGTGGAAAGATGAAAGTATGGATGTGGTTAAAGAAAAGCTGCTTGCGTCTTATCATCGGGCCCAGGACAATCTGCAAATTATCGTCGGTACGCCCGAGCAGGTAATTCCCAAGCTGAAAACCATTATGCGGGTCATTCGCCCCGGTTCATTAACCGCCTTTAATGTGCAGGGCGTTTGCAGCGATGCCGATCGCAACCGCTCCATTGAGCTACTCGGCAAAGACGTATTGCCGGTACTGCGTGAATACGCTGACAGTATTGGTTTAACGGACTCTTTCGAACGAGAGCCGGGTTCTGTGAAACTCGCACCGGGCACCAAACGTGCCCCTGTCGTCGACCGCAGCGGCATGGAAGGCCTTGGTTTAAACTAGCAAGACTCGTTACTAAACGCTCAGGCCAAACATAAAAAAACCGAACGTTTTCACGTTCGGTTTTTTTATGTACTGTACTTCTCAATAACGCTAGGCTTCTTTCCTCGGGCGGAAGAAGGGCAGATAGCCGCCGCCTTCCAAAGGCTCAAAAATCACTTCAACCGGCAGACCAACTTTTAACTCCCGGTAGTCCAGCTCACGCAAACCAGCGGTAATACGTACGCCTTCTTCCATATCCACAACCAGAACGGCATAAGGGAAGTCTTTCTCGAAGTGGGGGGACATGGGCATATGGCACACGGTCCAGGTATAGACAGTGCCGCGACCATGGGATTCGCGCCAGCCCCAGTTCGGGGAGCCACAATTGGCACACATAAAGCGGGGGATGTGGCGCCAGGTTTCACAGTCGTGACAGCACTGGAAGCTGAGAATTTTATTGGCGCAGTTCTCCCAGAACTGCTCATCGAGATAGTTGGTCGGCTGTGGTGCCGGATTTGGAATAAACTGTGTGTCTGTCATCGTCTTAGTTCCTCAGTATCACCAGGCTACCATCGCCAAAATCACCCCAGCCTGTCACCAGACCGAGTTCTGCATCCTTAACTTGTACTTCACCACCATCACCGCGCAGCTGCCGCGTGGCTTCAACCACATGGTTCAAACCCCAAACGTGGGCCTGGGAATGCAAGCCGCCATGGGTGTTCATGGGGAATTTGCCGTCAATTTCCAAGGTGCCATCTTTAACGAACTCACCAACCGCGCCCTGTTCGCAGAAGCCCATCGCTTCAAGCTGTAATAACACCACATAAGTAAAGCAGTCATACACTTGCAAAAAGTCCATATCTGTCGGCTTTAAGCCTGCCATGGCAAAGGCCTTAGGCGCAGAGTTGGACAAGCCAATGTGGAACATATCAGGCCGGTTGGCTATATCGTCAGCCGGGTAGGGATGGCCTTCTGCCGCCGCCATAATATAGGCGGGTTTGTGGCGCAGGTCTTTCGCCTGGTCGGCACGACTAACGATAACAGTACAGGCACCGTCAGTTTCTAGGCAGCAATCAAACAGTCGGAAGGGCTCGGAAATCCAACGAGAGTTTAAGTAACCCTCCATATCCAACTCTTGCCCACGGGTGGTTGCCTTATCATTAAACTGAGCGTGTCGGCGGCAGGCCAGCGCAACAGCACCCATAGCCTCGTGACTAACACCAAATGTTTGCATGTGGCGCATGGCGATCCAGGCGTACATTTGCACCGGTGAGGCACTACCGTAGGGGAAGTAATAGTTTTGCAGGGTGCGCTCCAGAGCGGGAATGGAAATCACCTCTGGAAACTTGGCATTGGGTTTGGGCCGCAGTGCAGAAGAACCATTCCAGCCCACAGTCACTACGATATTGTTAGCAATGCCAGCAGATATTGCCAGGGCGGCCGTTTGTAGTGCGGTAACGGGGCTGGCACCACCCATATTAATCGATGCGCTGTAGCGCAGGTCTTCAATGCCAAGATTGGCGGCAATCTCTTCAGCGGTAATCATTACCGGCGGCAGGATAATACCGTCAATATCGGTATTTTTCAGGCCCGCATCGGCAATGGCAATGCGGGTCGATTCCAATATCATTTCAGATGAAGGGCGCAGGGCACCCCGGGTATAGTCGGTTTCACCGATGCCGACAATGGCGGCTTTATCTCTAAAATCGAGTGAATTATCAGACATGCTCTTTCCTCAAGCTGGTAGAGAATTTACGTCTAGTTTTAAGCAGCTAAAAGTTAGCTGTAGGGAGAGTACACGGCACGCTCGACCTATAATAAAAGACGGCTTATTGTACGCATAAACTGGAGGGCAATAAGACCATAATTACCAGAATAGGTCAATTGATTGACATTCTTGTCGCGACTCGATGGTCGACTAAAAACTAAGCTCCAGTGCTTGACATAAAAACTCCATCAATGGCCTGGCTGCTCGAAAGGATTTTATTGTGGTCTGGGCGAAGTCATTATCTTCAATAACCGCATCGTGCAGCGGCTTAATAACAATAAAATCTTTTTGTTTCAGGCTGGTGATTAAAGGGTGGTCGGCACTGTAGCCTCGCGGCGGACGCTTTAAAGTATCGCCACCCCACTCGAACTGCCGCTTGAAAGAGCGATTATTAATAATGGCCTGCCAGGCCTCGGGTTTTTCGTCGATACGCTGGCGAATTTTTCCCAGGGCTGCAGAATCGGGACGCCAACAACCGACACCAAGAAAAACCTCCGCACGGTGTATGTGCAGATAATAGCCCGGCGCATGAATATCTTTGCCACGGCGATGGCGAAACTGTATACCGAGGTTCGTTTTATAGGGGGTTTTGTCATTGCCAAATCGAGTATCGCGATACACCCGCATGATCGAACCGCCACTGCGTTTCGGAATCGCCTCAAAGTAGGGTGACAACTTTTCGATTTTAGGCGCCATGTGTTCGACAAAGCTCAGCGCCGGTGAAAGCACAGCTTCTTCGTAACGGGGCTTGTTTTCAGCAAACCAGGGGCGATTATTGTTGGCGGCAAGTTCGTCAAGAAAGGGTAGGAGCTGTGGGGAAAAGCCTTTAAATTCTGTCATAACCCACTATTGTAAGACAATCGCGTCTTGTCCAGAACAGTTCTTATGCCAGCACCCTCATGATAATTGCGCCCATCGCCACCTTTGAACCCGGACCAAAATTTAATATGGGTGCATTTATTTGAATTGTTTTGCTTGGCAATACGGCGTGTTTAAAGAAACTTGCTCCATTACGATGGGGGCTGAAGATGGCCGCTTAGGATGAGTGCTTAAAATTGTCATCGATTTCATCTAAATGCCCGTGGCGTACATCTTTGCCTTCAACCAAATAGATCACATGCTCACAAATATTCTTGGCGTGATCACCAATCCGCTCCAGAGCACGCAGCACCCAAAGCACATTCATCACTCGAGTAATACTGCGTGGATCTTCCATCATATAGGTCATCAGCTCACGCAGTGCCGATTTATAATCGGCATCAATTTGCTCATCTCTTTTCATTGTTTCGATGGCCGCCTCGGTATCGAAACGCATAAAGGCATTCAGGGCGGCGTTAAGCATACCGCGGACATCGTTGGAAATATGCCGGATTTCACTATAGCCCCGAGGTGATGCCCCATCGACTGCCAATTTAATCGCCATCTTTGCAATTTTTTGAGCCTCATCCCCGATCCGCTCCAGATCGCGAATGCAGCGCGTGACAACCATCACCAGACGCAGGTCGGTCGCTGTGGGTTGGCGACGAGCAATTAAGGTAACGCAGCTCTCGTCGATAGCCACCTCCATATCATCGACCTGTTCTTCGACCTGTAATACTCGCTCGGCAATATAGCTATCAGCATTTTCAAGGGCTTTAATCGCTTCGGCCAATTGTTTTTCTACCATGCCGCCCATTTCAAGCATTTGGCTTTTAATATGTTCGAGATCTTCATTAAATTTCTGGGATATATGCTGATCAAGATTTAACTTGTCCATGGTTTTTTTCCTTAATAAAGGCTCACGCTTAACCAAAACGACCCGTGATATAAGCTTCTGTTAGTTTGTGCTCGGGGGTGGTAAACACTTTCTCGGTTTCATTTACCTCCACCAGTTTTCCCAGATGGAAGTAAGCTGTGCGGTGGGAAACGCGCGCGGCCTGTTGCATAGAGTGGGTGACGATCACAATCGTATAATTTTCGGCCAGCTCCGCAATCAGCTCCTCAATTCGCGCCGTGGCAATGGGATCGAGTGCCGAACAGGGCTCATCCATTAAAATGACTTCAGGACTGATGGCAATAGCGCGAGCAATGCACAAACGCTGCTGCTGACCACCGGACAAACCGGTACCTGGTTGATGCAGGCGATCTTTTACTTCGGCCCACAGGCCTGCACGTTTCAAGCTGCTCTCTACTATCTCATCCATCTCAACGCGACTGCCCGCTAGACCATGAATTTTCGGCCCATAGGCAACATTATCAAAAATACTTTTCGGAAAGGGGTTAGGCTTTTGAAACACCATGCCGACCCGAGCACGCAATTCCACCACGTCCATTTTCGACGCATAAATATTATCTTCTTCGAGTAAAAATTCGCCACTGACCCGACAGCCTTCAACTGTGTCATTCATACGATTGATGGTCCGTAGAAATGTCGACTTGCCACAACCAGAAGGACCAATCATGGCAATCACTTCATGCTTGCCAATATCGAGATCAATATTATAAATCGCCTGCTTATCACCATAAAAAACACTGGCATTTCGGGCTTTTATTTTGGGATCATCGACAAAGGGAATACCAACAGTCGCTTCGATAGCCATGTCTTCAGGTGCTGAATCGAAAGTATTTTCTGGCAGTTCAGTCGTTGCTAACTTCATTGTTGTGGCACTCATAGTTCCCATCTCAAATAATGGCTATTTAGGGGCAGTTTGTTACCAACGTCTTTCCAGACGTTTGCGCAACACAACTGCGGCCGTATTCATGGTAATTAAAAAGGCCAGCAGGACCATAATCGCCGCCGACGTTTTTTCAACAAAAGCACGCTCCGGGCTATCTGCCCAAAGAAAAATTTGTACCGGCAATACCGTAGCGGGGTCAGTAATTCCACCGGGCACGTCAACAATAAAAGCCACCATACCAATCATTAATAATGGTGCTGTTTCACCGAGAGCCTGGGCCATACCAATAATGGTACCGGTCAACATACCCGGTAAAGCCAGGGGCAGTACATGATGAAGTACAACCTGCATGGGCGAAGCACCAATACCGATACCCGCCTCGCGAATTGAGGGGGGAACCGCTTTAATAGCAGCGCGGCTGGAAATAATAATGGTCGGCAAGGTCATTACCGCTAATACCAGGCCTCCAATTAGCGGCACGGAGCGAGGGACGTGAAAAAAGTTGATAAATATCGCCAGGCCCAGCAGACCAAAAATAATTGAGGGCACTGCCGCCAAATTATTGATATTCACCTCAATAAAATCAGTTAAGCGGTTTTTCGGGGCGAACTCTTCAAGATAAACGGCGGCTGCTACGCCAATGGGAAAGGACAGCGCCAATGTAATAAACAGTGTAAATAACGAGCCGACAATAGCGCCGCCAATACCCGCTTGTTCTGGCTCACGAGAATCACCACTGGTAAAAAATTGAGTATTAAAGCGCAGCTCAATCTGTCCCGCTTCAATCAAAGATTGTATCCATTCTTGCTGCTTATCATTGGTTCGACCCACAAAGGCGCCATCAGCACTGTTGAGGCTTTTGAAATAGGTATCGACATCATCGTCAGCCAGCACCCAGACTTTTTCAGATTGATTCAATAAATTGTGATCGGCCTTTAAGCGGTCAGCCAGTTGGTACTCGGCGCTATTGCTGACTAGCCGATAGAGTTGACGCTTTTCACTCCGCCCAGACACATCGTTAAAACGTGTACGCAAACTCTGTTTTACGACTCCCGAAAAATTTGCCAGGGCGAGTTGCTGCGCATCGTTGATATCACTAATGCCAAGGGTATCGGATCCATAATCAACGCTCAGTTGAATATATGTTTGGCGAAAAGCGCCATGACCTTTGCCGATAATATCGACAAACAATGTCGCGACACAAAGCACACCGAAGAGAATTGCCATAACACCGTAGAGTCGAAAACGTTTTTCAGTGCGATAGCGTTTAGCCAGTGTCTTTCTGATGCGTTCAGTGCTTGCGTGTGATGGTTTATTCATACTGTTCTCGGTATTTTTTTACGACGCGCAGTGCAATAAAATTTAATCCCAGGGTCACCAGAAATAGCATTAATCCCAGTGCAAAAGCGGACAGGGTTTTGGCGCTGTCAAACTCTTGGTCTCCCACCAGCAAAGTGACAATTTGTACGGTGACTGTCGTCACGGTGTCTAAGGGGTTAATGGTAAGGTTCGCTGCCAGGCCTGCCGCCATGACCACAATCATGGTTTCACCAATAGCTCTCGATACCGCTAACAATATCCCCCCGACGATACCGGGCAAGGCAGCGGGAATAATCACCTGCTTAATCGTTTCAGAATGGGTCGCACCGAGGGCTAAAGAGCCATCGCGCATGGTTTGGGGTACGGCATTAATAACGTCATCGGCCAGTGATGAAATAAAGGGAATAATCATAATACCCATCACCAGGCCCGCCGCCAGCGCACTTTCAGAGGTCACCGATAAACCCATACTCGTGCCGGTATCTCGAATAAAAGGGGCAACGGTCAAGGCAGCAAAATAGCCATAAACTACGGTCGGAACACCGGCGAGAATCTCTAGTGTGGGCTTGGCAAGACTCCGTACTTTAGAGCCGGCATACTCTGCCAGGTAAATGGCCGACATCAAACCCGCTGGCACTGCCACTGTCATTGCAATAAATGAAATCAGCAAGGTTCCCAAAAATAACGGTACAGCACCAAAGCTACCAGAACCGCCAACCTGGTCAGCACGTATTGCGGTTTGTGGGCTCCAGTCTAAGCCAAAGAAAAACTCTGTAATCGGCACTTGTTGAAAAAAACGTACGGACTCAAACACTACCGATAACAATATGCCCAGAGTAGTAAAAATCGCCAAGCTGGCACAAAACAGCAAGAATCCCTTCAACACTTTCTCAACTTGCTGGCGTGCTCGCAGCTGCGCTGACATACGCCACCAGCTCCAAAGACCACCGCCACCGGCCACTAACAGTGCTAGGCCCGTGACTAAACGCTGGCTCATATCACGCAAATAGACTAGTGCGGCACTCGCATCTATTAGTGCTGGTTTAACGTCTTCAACTGAGAGTGCACCGCTTGCCAAATTTTCAATCTTGTTCATCAACAAATTGTATTCGGCTACAGAGTTCGGGCGAATCTCATCGGGGATACCAGCCAGCAACATGTTACTAATGATGGTTTCTTCAAAGGCCAGACAGGAAAAGAGGAGTAAAGCTGAGGGCAAACCGCACCAGAGTGCGACCCTCATACCGTAATATGACGGCAGAGAATGTAAATTGCGTACACCCCCTAAATCACGGGCAAAACCCAGAGAGCGCTGATAACCAAGAAGGAAAGCAACAGCGGACATTACCAGTAGACTAATGATCAGATTTGAGGTTTGCATAGCGTTAAAACCAGATTTCTTACAGAGCTTAAGGCATCAATTTAGCAGTAAAAAAGGGCCTGACTTTTGTCAGGCCCCAGCAAAAATACAGCATATACTTGCTTTGTTTACTTTTTATTACAAATCGTCACCAGACATTGTCTTCAGTGCTTTGATATCGGCGCTACTGGCTTTTCGAACATCGTCACTCAGAGAGATCATGCCTTTTTCAGCCAGATAACCCTCTTCACCCCAGGCTTTCTCGCTGGTGAACTCAGCCAGATAACCTTCAATGCCCGGCACCACTCCAACGTGCGCCTTCTTCACATAGAAATACAGGGGGCGTGATACGGGATAAGACTTATCAGCGATGGTGTCGAAGGTGGGGGGCTGGCCTTCAATCCTTGAACCTTGAACCTTGTCAGCATTCTGGTCGAGAAAGCTAAAACCAAATACGCCGAGCGCGTTGGGATTAGCGTCAAGCTTTTGCACGATAAGGTTGTCGTTTTCACCGGCTTCAATGTAGTGACCATCCTCGCGGATCGTGTGGCACACTTCTTTGTAACCTTTTTTGTCCTTTTTCTTTATTGCCTTAATCCAACTGATTTTTTTACAGCCACCCTCTAATGCCAGTTCCGCAAAGGCATCGCGCGTACCCGAGGTTGGGGGGGGGCCAAGCACTTCAATTTTAATGTCGGGGAGCTCAGGGTTAACCTCTTTCCATGTCTTATAAGGGTTGGCAACCAGGGTTTGTGCACTGGTGAACTCATCTTGCATGCTCTTTGGAGCGGGTACATTTTTGGCCAGTGCCAGAAAAATATCTTTGCGAGTCAAGCTCATTTGCTTTGTTTTAACGGAATTGGCGAGCACAATGCCATCAAAACCAATCAGCACTTCAACAATATCGGTCACACCAGCAGCTTGGCATTTCTCATATTCAGACTTCTTCATGCGCCGTGATGCATTAGTAATATCGGGATGACCCGTACCGACGCCCGAACAAAACAGCTTCATGCCGCCACCCGAACCCGTTGATTCAATTTTAGGCGTGGGATGGGACGTGGTTTTACCAAAACGTTCGGCGACAACGGTCGCAAAAGGATAGACCGTTGATGAACCAACGATGCTGATATAATCTCGCGAGGCTGAAACTGCCTGGGTGCTAGCCAAGGACATGGCAATGCCACAGCCGATGGCAGCAACTTTTAATTGTGCTGCTGTGTTAGATAGTTTTTTCATGTGTGTCTCCTGCGACGTTTCCATCAATGATGGGCTAGTACGCGCATCCTAGAGAGGGCAAATGACAAGACTATGTACAAAGCATGACAGCTTTATGACAAGTGCAATGTTGCTGCCACTGATTAGAACCTGGATTCTGATACAGCAGGGCGTTTGTTCAGTACTTAATTTCACAAATTAATAATCAATTCCTAATAATTTCAACGGGCTACTCCATGACTTCTGCCAACTCACCCATTGATACCTTTACCGAGTGGTGTGGCAAGCTCACCGCCTGGGCGACGCTTGCGATGATGCTCTGCACCTGTTCTGTGGTCGTAGCGCGCTATTTATTCGGTTCTGGCTCGATCGCACTGCAAGAAACGGTGCTTTACCTCCATGCTTTCGCCTTTATGCTCGGCACCGCCTTCACCCTGAAGAGAGGCGGCCATGTACGTGTCGATATCTTTTATCGGCACTTTTCGCCACGCCGCCGCGCACTGGTCGATGCCCTCGGTACCGTTTTTTTTCTACTACCCACCTGCGGACTTATCTTCTGGTTAAGCGTTGACTACGTCAGCAATAGCTGGGCAATGAGCGAGCACTCGGCCGAGTCAGCCGGCCTACCCTGGGTATACCTGCTTAAGTCATTATTATTGGTTATGCCAACGCTGCTTTTACTACAGGGAATTGCTGAATTTCTCAAATCCTTCACCCTCTTGCGCTCACCTGCCAATACCTCTTTCACCGCGGCAAAGTAATTACCATGATCGAATTCCTTCCCCTCTTTATGTTTCTCGCTGTCTGTCTAGTCATCTTACTCGGCTACCCGGTGGCATTCTCACTAGCTGGAATCGCCCTGATATTCGCCGCTTTCGGTACAGCCATCGGTCATTTTGATATGGCCTTTCTACAGGCTCTACCAAATCGTCTCTATGGCACCATGATCAATCAAACCTTAGTGGCTATCCCCCTGTTTGTATTAATGGGCATCATGCTGGAAAAATCCCGATTGGCAGAAGATCTGCTCAACAATATGGCGCAGCTCTTCGGTAAAGTGCGTGGTGGGTTAGGCATTTCGGTAGTTATGGTGGGCGCATTATTGGCCGCCAGCACCGGTATTGTCGGCGCGACTGTGGTCACCATGGGCTTGATGTCACTCCCCACCATGCTAAAGCGCGGCTATAACCCGGCTTTTGCCGCCGGCACCATTTGTGCGACAGGCACCCTGGGACAAATTATTCCACCCTCCATTGCACTGGTCCTACTGGGTGATATTCTCTCTACTGCCTATGCCCAAGCCCAATTAAGTATAGGCATATTTGCACCTAAAACCGTCTCTGTCGGTGATCTATTTATGGGTGCCGTTATTCCAGGACTGATTTTGGTCGGCTGTTACTGCGCTTATATTGGGTTCTATGCCCGGCTGAGGCCAGAAGGTGCACCCGCTGCTGATGAGCAGAAATCTGTAGAGACTGTAGCTTTATTATCCAGCCTCGCACCACCCATGCTACTGATTATTGCCGTGCTTGGTTCAATTCTCAGTGGTATAGCCACCCCAACCGAAGCTGCAGGTGTCGGCGCCTTTGGTGCGTCTTTACTTGCGCTAGTGCGCCGCCAACTTTCCTTACAACGACTGCAAGAGGTACTAGAAGGCACCGTGGAAGTCACCGCTATGGTGTTTATGATTTTAATTGGTGCCGCTATATTTTCGTTAGTGTTTCGTGGTTTTGGAGGTGAAGAGTTAGTAACCTCGATGTTTGCCAGTATCCCCGGGGGGGCTGTAGGGGCCACACTTGCCGTCATGGTGGTTATTTTTATACTCGGTTTTATACTCGACTTTATCGAAATCACCTTCGTGGTGGTGCCCATTGTCGGCCCCGCTTTACTCGCCATGGGTGTTGACCCGATTTGGCTCGGCATAATGATTGCCGTTAACCTGCAAACTTCTTTCTTAACCCCACCCTTTGGTTTTGCTCTATTTTATTTGCGTGGTGTCGCACCGAAAGAGGTCTTAACCAGTGATATTTATCGTGGAGTCATGCCCTATATTGCCATACAGCTTGGCGTCTTGCTTCTGCTCGCCTTATGGCCCAACCTGGTGACATGGTTGCCGGGGAAAATGCAGTAGATAACAGTCATCAAGAGAAGTCGTATTGCCGTAAAACGCCGTTTCCAATAGAGACGTGAGAACACATTGAAGTTGATAGTTAACCGTTTATAAACGGTTAACTATCAGATCAAATCTAAGCGACTACAACTGAAGCGATTAAAACACGCCTATTTGTGTGCGATCGGCTTCTCGGTAAATAAGTAATCTTTTAATTCGTGATCAAAGACGGGATCTCTCCGACGAATCCATTCAAGCACCATTGCGGCATGCTCTTTTTCTTCATCGCGATTGTGAGCAAGTATTGCCTTCAGTTCATCATCTTTGCACGCATCTATGCGTTGGTTATACCAATCCACGGCTTCTAGTTCTTCCATTAACGAGGTGAGTGCTCTATGCATGTCCTTGGTATTTTCCGAAAGCTCGTTAATGGGTTCATGGTAACCTTCGTTTGACATTCATTTTCTCCATTCTCTGGTTAAGATTTTTTCGCTTAACAAGTCATAGCCCAGCATATTCTGGCTGAACATGAGGTATCCCCTGCATCGTACCACGGAGGCAAATTCTGTCCAGCTTGTCACGTTCATTTTTTCTTTCTTACATCTTTCACCAAGTATGAATTCCCTGGGCCACGTTTAAGCTCAAACAAATCAATGGCTTTAATAAGGCTGCTTAAATTTTTGTAACCATAGTTTCTCGTATCGAATGAAGTTTTATTTGATATATGCGCGCCGACGGGCCCCAGGGCAGCCCAACCATTGTCTTCTTCTGTTGACTCGATAGCTTGACGAAGTAAATTTATGAGCTTTGTGTCCGATTTAATACTTTTTGTTTTTGCTTGCACTGCATCATTATTGGCAGGCTTTTGTTCTAAAAACAGGAACTTGGAACATGCGTTGACAAAAGGGGACGGTGTTTTTCGCTCACCAAACCCCAATACCACCTTGCCTTCTGCTAAAGCACGGGTAACCATCGGTGTGAAATCACAATCAGACGAAACAAAGCACATGACATCGATATCCTTCGTATACATGACATCCATCGCATCAATCACAAGTGCTATATCAGATGCATTTTTCCCTTTCGATAGGTCGTATTGTTGTATGGGCTGAATGGCATATTCATGTAAAAGATCTTCCCAGGCTTTTATGGAGGGCTTCTTCCAGTTACCGTATGCTTTCCTTATGGTTACTACGCCATATTTTGCAACTTCACTAAGAACATCTTCGAATTTGCTAGCTGGGGCATTGTCAGCATCTATAAATAGCGCAATTTTTTGCTTTGAATCATCCATTAGTTTTCAGCTTATAAAAGAAAGAAATGTTTGCTAAACCGCGAATCTTTGCTGACACTTTTCTTGCTATAAATCATTTCACCACAATCATCACAAGAAGCCACCCTACTAATGACTCTAGCATAATCTGTACATCTATTTTTGAGAGACTGGCTATCAGAGTAAACGACCCTAGTAGATATAGCATAGAAAGATCTTTCCTTGGTGTCCTCACCTAGCAGTTTGTAGTGGCTGTAGCGGCGTAGTTAATTTTGACCTTTATGGATATTGGTCTGCACTATCATGATATCTTCTATACTCGTTAAATCAAAACAGAGGATTGAGTCAATGCTAAAAGCCAGGCACGCAACGTTAGTTTTATCGATTATATTTTTGTGCGCTTGTGAGAGCGCCTATTATGGCGCAATGGAAAAAGTCGGGTATCACAAGCGCGATATCATGATCGACCGGGTAGAAGAGGTACAGGACGCACAGACAGATGCAAAAGAACAGTTTTCTTCAGCACTGGAACAGTATCAAGCGCTGGTAAATACCGGTGAAAGTAATCTGCAGGATTATTATGACAAGTTGAGCGGCGAGTATGAAGACAGCAAAGAAGCGGCTCAGGAAGTTACTGACCGTATTGATGCGGTGGAAAATGTGTCGGAAGCACTATTTAAAGAGTGGAAGGAAGAAATTAAACTTTATAGTAATGCCGAGCTAAAGCGTCAGAGTACCCATAAAATGAATGCGACTAAGGAAAAATACCAAGATTTGGTCAAATCCATGCGCCAGGCTGAGAAACGAATGAGCCCTGTCCTAAGTGCCTTTCAGGATCAGGTTTTATTTTTAAAACATAACTTGAATGCAAGAGCCATCAATTCTTTAAAAGGCGAGTTAAAAAAGATCGAAACCGATGTTGCTCAACTTATTAGGGATATGGAAAAATCAATCGCTGAATCCAACAGTTTTATTAAAGGCCTTAAGAATACGGGATAGAAGGTATCAGTCGTTAATTAACATCCTCTATTTCAGAGGTAAAAATTTTAGACCTAAGCGAGAAAAGTAATCATCAATAATAAAGGCCGTCAATTTATCAGACTGCCTTTATTATTTAATAGACATTAATACTCATCATCTAAAGTCATTATTTTCACGACACCTTACGTTAATTCAGCCAAAAAAATTACTGGAAGAAATATAGAATTCGTAACCACAATGAATTTTTCTCCTGCTCTCATTTTCGAATCTATAAAATATGGCATCGCCATACCTGAAATTTCGTTTTATAAACTACATTAAAGATTATTATTTTCAACATAGGTTTTATTAGCCGAAGATGATACTGAAACTCAATAGTAGAGGTGTCAAAATCGTGGTGGCTACGTTCATCCCAAGGTAAGGAAATAATTTTTGTGAAGATTTTGCGTATTTACTAGCCCCGAAGAATATCACAATGGAAAGTCCCGTCGGAATTAAGCCGATAACACTTAAGCTCGGTAGCACACCAGTGTAGATTCCTATAACAATAACTCCAGATGCAGCCAACACAAAAACGCCATATAAAATCGTACTGTTATTAACACCGTAAGCAATAGGAAAATGCCGGCGTCCGACACATTTGTCGGCCTCTATATCAGGATATTGATTGAGCAGAAGAAGATTGCTTGCCAAAAAAAAAGGAACCAAAGATGTCCAAATCACCTGCATTGAATACTCACCCACTAAAACCACATGTGTTCCGATTACCATCAATGGGCCAAAACCAATACCCGGTGCGACTAAACATAAAAAAGGATAACGGTTTAACCATTTCGTATAAGTGATGATAATTAATACACCTTCCACACCCAGGGGAAATATACGAATACCAAGCTTATAGGTAAAATAAATGCCAACCGCTATGGTTGCAATTAAGCTGATAATCGCCAAAAACAATACCGCTTCTGATGCTCTAGGGTTTTCTACCAATGCTCCGCTTCCACCACTGAAAGGTGTCTTCGCTGTTATGGCATCTAGCCCGCTACGATAATCATGGTATTCATTCAATGTATTAACACTAATATGTGCAAATAAAGCACCGCTAAGTACCAGAAAAAAGTCAAAATAAGATATCTGTTCAGTAGTCGTAAGCGATGTCGAAAACCCTAAAAATATACTGACTGGGGTCAATATTAGAAAAGGAATCCGCATCGTCTTCATGAGTGTTTTTATCATATTGATACCGGGTCGACGGCGTTAAAGAACTCATCGTAGCAGCAACGTATGCATACGTTCGATAACTTACTTTTAATCGCTCAATTTTATAACTAAAGCATATCAATGTCAGGCCGAGCTAAGTCTTTTCATACTCCATCAACCTAAGCGATTAACGACCCAACTCACTAGTAAGAAAATACTCCAAAAGCAGCCATTAATTTTCTTCATCATATAAGTGCTTATCAAGAATCCCAGTAAGATTGCCTCGTTGTCATCGGTCTATAGATACTTATAACAAACGATGAGTGTTAGCCATCCAACCTAATGGCTTGGTTGTGGGAGAAGGTACACTAGCTATGCATCAAAAGTCTGTCGTGCATCAAATTAATAGACCTATCAATTTCCTACATTTTTACTAAAACGTTTAGCGAGTCAAATTTTCATTGTTTATATTGTGCGTGACAAGCCACACAGTAAGATAGGGTTTTACCCAAGGCAGCGAGTGAATCTTGCATATTGCCCCTTTCAATTACCGCCCCAAGCTCATCGGCACTTTTATGAAAATTCATGCCTAATTCTTTGAAAGTATCACTTCCAAAACTACTGCACATTGATTCCATTTCTATTGTTAATCCCAACTTTTCATGCGCCGTATTCGACGCCTGAGAAAAATTTCCAGAACCTAATTGAGTGATTATGTCCTGCACTGCAGCCAGGTGTGCTCGCATATTTTTTAGTTGGTGTTGCTTCATTGCTGGCGTAAGATTTAATGACGTTCTATCGTCAATTGCATTGTGTAAATGGTGCATCGTGTGTGTTTTTTCAAGATCTGCAGCCTGCACGCAACCTACCATCAATAACAAACTGCCTAACCACGTTATTTTATTCATGTTCTGTCCTTTTTAACCCGCATAATGAATTAAGTCTTGCTAGTGGCTAATTCAAACCTAACACTCATCTTTTGTCATTGACAAATAGCAGGTGCAGAACATTATCCTCTGCGGTCAATTGACGCAGTAGCTATTGACTATTTATCGTGGGGTAACGCTATTCTTCAGAACCCGTGTTGCCAAATCAAAAAAATCGATAAAGTTGGCGCTGACTCGTTTACACTACTTTGCAAATTAACTATCACTTGGTAAGTATTTCCAGTTACACGTTTCTTGTAGTGGTTTTATGGCATTCTTTAGACCTGATGTATTAAATATCGCAGTTAGTGGGTTTTCATTATGAGGCGTTACTTGCGATACCATTTTAGACGACGTCAGCATTTCCTTTAATAAGGGAATTGGCTTAGTATGAAAAGTTGTTTTTTTGTCAGTGGATATGCTCCATCTTTCCGTGTTTGGCTTATGGTCACCCACACGGATTTGAACTTCAGCCTCGTTGCCAAGATACTCATTCCAGTTAATGTATAAATCGGTCGTGTTATTTTTACACCTAGCCACTAATTGAACTGGCTTAATCCGCCTATTTTCCGCAGAAATCGCATTTAGGGACAAAATTACTATCTTTGAACCATCGATCGGATTTATATCTACAGTAACCTTCCAGTTTCTTTTTCCTACTATAGGTGTTGCTTCAGTTTGACGACCGTCGAGAGCTTTACTTTTCGCTAAATTATCAAAGCAATCTAAACGGGCTACATCCTTCTTTATTACCGCGCAATGAGCATATTTCTTATCATCTATTGCCGCGTATAGACTCATCGAAAAAGCAACGGTTATCGTCAAGACGGTAATTTTTTTGATCATACTTTGGTTTCTTCTTTTAGTGCTTAACCTGTCGTCGCTAAGGGGTTTTCTCGAAATGAGGGAACTGTTTTTTCTCGCCTCCCCCGAGGCATAATCCTTCTGTAAATTGTTAGGCAAAGGTAGTACAGGTACTGCAGGTATTCGCAGATAGAACGAGGTTAATACACGTAAAATAGGAAATAGCTACTTCACCATTCCGCTATAAACAATCTTCACCCACATATCAGTGGGGATAAATCCATCACCCCACTCTTCATCGAGTTCTGCCAGTGGCTTGGCGGCAACAACGTCTGCCTCGTTTTTACCGGCGATAATCAAGGCCCTAATATTTTTTTCAGCAACGACTAGCATATCCCTAAAGGCCACTAAATCGGCCTTGTTAGCCAGAGGGCCGTGGCCGGGCATGATTTTGGTTTGATCATTGGCCAGTGCGATTACAGTGTTGCAAGCGGCGATCATTCCGGCAATGCCACCTCCTGAGTCGACATCAATAAAAGGGTAGAAGCCATTAAAAAAGGTGTCGCCGGCGTGAATAACGTTGGCCTGGGTAAAGTGGACAATGGCGTCGCCATCAGTGTGAGCGTTAGCTACGTGCAGCAGGCGGATATCATCGCCGTTGAGGTGGAGGCTCATTTCATTCTGGAAGGTGACAACGGGCAGCGCTTCTTTGGGCGAGGGTGGTTTGTGCATATTGAAGAGCTTGATCGATTTTTCGACTTTTAGGCTCTCACGCACATTTTCGTGGGCCACAATAATGGCGCCCTGCTCGCCAAAATGCGCGTTGCCACCAGTATGGTCACCGTGCCAATGGGTGTTGATGAGAAATTTGGGTAAATCGCCCGACAGCTGTTGGATGGCTGCGGCTATTTTGGTGGACATTTGCGCATATTGGTCGTCGATGGCAAAGGTGCCATCTTCGCCAATGGAAACGCCGATATTGCCACCTTCGCCCATCAACATGTAGATACCATCACTAACCGGCACGGCTTTCACCTCTACGCTGTGCCAATGATCATTGGCATTGGCACTGGCAGTGGCAGTGATCAACAGCGGTAACAAGCAGGCACGGAGTGTTTTTTTTAGTCTTTTCATTGTTATTCCTTGTTAACAACTGTGGAAGACAAAGATAAACAGTAATTAGCTGTTTATTTCTGCGCTTTTATCGTATCAACTTTTGTCAAACGATATAATCGCGGTCTTATTTTTATTGGAGTAACGCTGTGTCAACGCCAGCACCAGATGTATCGACATTTCAAGGTTTAATTCTCGCTCTTCAACAGTACTGGGCTAAACAGGGCTGCGTTATTTTACAGCCACTGGATATGGAAGTAGGTGCCGGCACCTTTCACCCGGCCACCTTTCTGCGTGCTATAGGCCCAGAAAACTGGAACAGTGCCTACGTGCAACCCTGCCGCCGCCCCACCGATGGGCGTTATGGCGATAACCCAAACCGGCTGCAACATTATTACCAGTTTCAGGTGATTCTAAAGCCTTCACCCAGCAATATTCAGGATTTGTACTTAGAATCACTGGCCTTTTTGGGGATCAACTCAACGGTACACGATATTCGCTTTGTTGAAGACAACTGGGAGTCACCTTCCCTTGGTGCCTGGGGTTTGGGCTGGGAAGTTTGGCTCAATGGTATGGAGGTCACCCAGTTCACGTATTTTCAACAGGTTGGCGGACTGGAGTGTTATCCAGTGAGTGGTGAGATTACCTATGGGCTTGAACGTATCGCCATGTACTTGCAGAGCGTCGATAGTATCTACGACCTGGTCTGGACAAAAGGCCCTGATGGCAGTGTTGTCACCTACGGCGATGTGTTCCATCAAAATGAAGTGGAAATGTCACACTACAACTTTGACCACGCCAATACTGAATTTCTATTTAACAGCTTTGACACCTACGAGAAGGAAAGCCAGTTGTTAATAGAGCAAAAGCTGCCGTTACCAGCCTACGAAATGGTGATGAAAGCTTCCCACGCTTTTAACTTACTGGACGCTCGGCACGCTGTTTCGGTGACCGAACGCCAACGTTTTATTTTACGGATTCGCACACTGGCAAGAGCAGTGGCAGAGACCTATTTTGCTTCACGGTTGGCATTGGGCTTTCCCATGGCTCCCGCTGATTTGGCCCACGAAGTGATTCAGCAGGCCGAGGAGAAAAACAAATGAAACAAGACTTTCTCGTCGAAATCGGCACAGAAGAACTGCCGCCCAAATCCCTAAAGACATTAATGTCTGCGTTTACCCTGGGCATCGAGGCTGAGCTCAATAAAGTTAAATTACAGCACTCTGCTATTAAGGGTTATGCCACACCACGTCGTTTGGCAGTTCTGGTCTCGGGGCTCGACTCGCAGCAGGCCGATACCCAAACCGAACGGCTCGGCCCCGCTGTTGCCGCCGCTTTTGATAGCGACGGCGCACCAACGCCACCCGCCCTTGGCTTTGCCAAAAGCTGCGGAGTGACTGTAACAAAACTCGAGCAAACCGAAACCGATAAAGGACTTCGCCTTGTTTTTCGTCGTGTTGAAAAGGGCCTTGCCACCGAAGCACTGTTGCCAGACATTGTTAACAAAGCACTGAAAGACCTGCCTATCGCTCGGCGAATGCGCTGGGGTGCCAGGCGCATAGAATTTGTACGCCCGGTTCATTGGGTCGTCATGCTCTTTGGAAAAAATGTGGTTCGCGGTTCTATTATGGGACTGCAAAGCAGTCACACTTCGCGGGGGCATCGTTTTCATAGCAACACAGAAATCAGTATTGCCACACCCTTAGACTACGCCAAAACCTTGCGGCAGGCTTTTGTTATCGCTGATTTTGTCGAACGTCGCTCGTTAATTGAAGAAGGTGTCAAGGCGCTAGCCCAGGACGCCGGTGGCAATGCGGTTATTGATGACGATTTGCTCGATGAAGTCACTGCACTGAACGAATGGCCCGTACCGCTGATGGGTCGTTTCGACGAACATTTTTTGAAGGTGCCCGCCGAAGCCCTCATTTCATCCATGAAAGAACATCAAAAGTACTTTCATGTGGTCGATGATGCTGGCCAGCTCCTGCCACGATTTATAACTGTTGCTAATATTGATAGTCGAGATGCTACCAAGGTCATCGCTGGAAACGAAAAAGTGATACGCCCTCGTTTATCTGACGCCGCTTTTTTCTACCAAACCGATCAGAACACCACTCTCGAACAACGTTGTGAAATCCTCAAAAACGTGGTCTTCCAGGAAAAACTTGGCTCCATTTACGACAAGTCACAACGGGTTGCCGCTCTGGCAGACTATTTAGCGCCTACCATTGGAGCAGAACCAGAACTCGCCAAACGCGCTGCAATATTAAGCAAAACTGATTTGGTGACAGAAATGGTGCAAGAGTTTGCCGATTTGCAGGGCACCATGGGACGTTACTATGCTCAACACGATGGTGAAGATGACGCCGTTGCCGTAGCACTTTTCGAGCAATATTTACCGCGCTTCGCCGGCGACCGCGTTGCCAACTCAAGTGTTGGTGCGACTCTCGCCGTTGCAGACCGGCTCGATACACTGGTGGGTATTTTTGGCATAAAGCAGCCGCCGACTGGCTCTAAAGACCCCTTCGCACTGCGCCGCGCTAGTCTGGCTGTCTTGCGAACACTGGTCGAACAACAAATTGACCTCGATCTAGAATTGGCTTTGAGGAAAGCCTTAAGCTTGCATACCAACTTAAGCCTGTCGGCCGAAGAAACCTCAAAGCAAGTACTCACTTACATGCTAGAGCGTTTCAGGTCGTGGTATGAAGAAGATAAAATTCGTCCCGAAGTGTTTTTAGCGGTAATGGCTAAGTCGCCCACTCGACCACTGGACATCCATCGCCGTGTGCAAGCCGTCAACGACTTTAGCCAATTGCCGGAAGCGCGCAACCTGGCCAGCGCCAATAAACGAGTATCAAATATTCTTAGCAAACAAGATTCTGGGATTACAGCTAATGTCGACCCAGGGCTACTCCAGGAAAGTGCAGAGAAAGCTCTGGCCGAACAACTAGCAACGCTTAGTGATACTTTACAGCCCTTGATTGCCGAAAAAGATTATCACCAAATTTTGCAGCACTTGGCCCAACTACAAGAGCCCGTCGACGCATTTTTTGACCAGGTAATGGTGATGGCTGATGACATGGCCCTGCGGCAAAACCGACTGGCAATATTGTCGCAATTGCGCGAATTGTTTCTTGAGGTCGCTGATGTTTCATTACTCGCCAGCACTCAATGAATGAGTGCCTTTAACGATGAAGCTGATCATTCTCGACCGCGATGGTGTCATCAATCAGGACTCTGATGCTTATATAAAGTCTGCGGAAGAGTGGCACCCCATACCCGGCAGCATTGACGCTATCGCCCGACTATGTAATGAGGGTTACAGTGTCGTGGTAGCGACCAATCAGTCGGGATTGGCTCGTGGTCTTTTTGATCTGGACGATCTTGAAGCCATACACGACAAAATGCGCAGGCAAGTAGAGGCTGCCGGTGGTCATATCGCCGGTATTTATTACTGCCCTCACTTACCATCAGCAGGTTGCTCTTGTCGCAAGCCAGCACCAGGCTTGCTCGATGCCATTGCACAGGACTTTGGCACCTCGCTAGTTGGTGTTGCGTTTATTGGCGATAGCTTGAAAGACTTACAAGCAGGGGTTAAACGCCAGTGTCAGCCAATTCTGTTACGTACTGGCAAGGGCTCTCATTATGAGAGCCTGCTACCCACTGACGCTAACGAGCAAGTTCGCAATGCCCTGGTTCACAATGACCTCGCCAGTGCCGTTGATCATTTTCTCGATAAAAGGAATTAATGTTTTGCACTTTGTTTATACACTACGCTCCATTGTTTTTTACTGTGGTTACGTGCCAACTATCATTATCTTCTCAGTGCTCAGTTGTACCGTCGGATTACTCATTCCCTATCGCCCCAGGCAGACGTTCATTACTACCGCCAATGCTATTGTCCTCTGGTGGTTAAAACTCACCTGCGGTATTAAGGTTCATGTCGAGGGTATCGACAATATCCCCAGCCAACCCTTTGTTGCTCTAAGCAAGCACCAGTCCGGCTGGGAAACTTTTTTTCTGCAAAGAGCACTGCGCCCAGTGAGTACAATTTTGAAAAAGGAGCTGTTAAGGGTGCCTTTTTTTGGTTGGGGTCTGGCAATGACTCGACCCATTGCCATCGACCGCTCTAACCCTAAGCAAGCACTGCGTGAAGTACTTAACCAGGGTAAGCAACGTCTTGAGGAAGGGAATAATATTTTGATTTTCCCCGAAGGCACACGAATCGATTACGGAGAAGTCGGTAATTACTCACGCAGTGGTGCATCTCTGGCCATCAATACCGGAGCAACTGTTTTACCTATTGCCCATAATGCGGGCAGTTGTTGGCCTGCTCACCGTTTTGTAAAAACGCCCGGCACCATTCATGTCGTTATCGGTAAGCCCATTGAAAGCACAGGACGCAAGAATAAAGAATTGACCGATGAGGTTAAACACTGGATAGAGTCCACAGTAGAAGCGCTATAGTTAGTGCGCGTCCGTTTAAGGCTTCTATAAAAGGGGCGGCCAGTGCACAATCAATACTGCTGGCTTTCAGCCCCCAATAGAACAGCCTTTACTGCAAACGCTTTCAGCACGACGCAATAAAGACTGATCTTTCGACACTATTCTACTATTTGATAAAAGTGAGCGAGCACTCACTTTCCCTTATAGGTCTATATATCGAGGTTAACTACCGCTAGAGCATTTGTTTCAATAAAATCACGGCGCGGTTCTACGTGATCACCCATAAGGGTATTAAACATTTGATCAGCCGATATAGCATCTTCAATGGTGACCCTCAACATTCTGCGTGTTTCAGGATTCATCGTAGTCTCCCATAGCTGCTCGGGATTCATTTCACCCAAGCCCTTATAGCGCTGAATACTGTATCCACGTCTTGACTCCTTCATTAACCAATTGACCACTTGCTCGAAATCATCAACCTGGAGTGTTCTCTCACCGCGCTTAATATAAGCTCCCTCTTCCAGTAAACCTTGTAAACGTTGACCAAGTTGAGTAATAGCCCGATATTCGCCAGAGGCAAAAAAGTCATTATTGAAAATAAACTCCCGACTGACACCGTGGGTTTCGACCGTGACTTTAGGCAAGAAGTAGTTTTTTTCAGTCTCACCAATGTATTCAACCGTGTAATGGGTACTTGAATTGATTGTCTCACCAAGGGCTTTAGACAAGGATTGGCACCAGGAATTAACCATACCTTCCTGCGCCAGTTCGTCACGGCCCAGGATGGGAAGATAGATCATCTCACGTAGAATCAGCGGTGGCCAGGAGCGGGAAAGTCGATCGATACGCGCTATAACCAGACGATAGTCCTGCAATAAAGATTCCAAAGCCTCTCCCGAAATTCCAGGGGCGTCAGCGTCAACGTGCAGGCTAGATTTTTCGAGAGCAGCCTGCGTTAAAAACTCAATCAGTGCATCGTCATCTTTCAGATACTGCTCCTGTTTGCCTTTACTAATTTTATAGAGTGGCGGTTGCGCTATGCACACATGACCGCGTTCAATCAGTTCTCGCATCTGCCGAAAGAAAAAGGTCAATAATAAAGTGCGGATATGTGAACCATCAACATCCGCATCAGTCATGATAACGATGGTGTGATAACGGAGTTTATCCGCATTAAACTCCTGAGCACCGATGCCACAACCCAGGGCTGTGATTAAGGTACCCACTTCAGCACTGGATAACATTTTGTCAAAGCGTGCTTTTTCAACATTTAGAATCTTACCTTTCAAGGGCAGAATAGCCTGTGTACGGCGATCACGACCCTGCTTTGCGGAACCTCCCGCTGAATCGCCCTCCACCAAGTATAACTCTGAAAGCGCGGGATCTTTTTCACGACAATCAGCGAGCTTGCCGGGAAGACCAGCAATGTCGAGAGCACCCTTACGACGGGTCATCTCCCTCGCTTTACGAGCTGCTTCTCGCGCCCGAGCCGCATCAACCATTTTTCCAATGATCGCCTTTGCTTCATTTGGTTTTTCCAACAAGTAATCACCGAGCGCTTTTGACATTTCCTGCTCAACGGCACCTTTAACCTCAGAACTGACTAATTTGTCTTTTGTCTGCGATGAAAACTTTGGATCGGGAACCTTCACCGAAATTATGGCGGTTAAGCCTTCCCGAGCATCGTCTCCTGTTGTTGCTATCTTGTTGTTTTTATTAGAATTACCCTCTTTTTCAATATAACTATTAAGTGACCGAGTCAATGCTCCGCGAAAGCCAGCGAGGTGTGTCCCCCCATCGCGCTGCGGAATGTTATTGGTATAACAGAATATATTCTCCTGAAAACCATCATTCCATTGCAGAGCCGCCTCTACTGCTATTCCATCTTCACGATCAACATTGATGTGGATAACCTGGTTGATAGGACTTTTGTTTGTATTTAAATATTCAACAAAAGCACTGAGTCCGCCTTCATACTGAAAAACATCTTGTTTTTCATTACGCTCATCACTTAGCACAATACGGACACCCGAGTTAAGAAAAGATAACTCCCGTAGCCTTTTTGATAAAATCTCATAATGAAAATTAATATTACTGAATGTTTCTGAAGAGGGCCAAAATCGGGCATGAGTACCAGACTCGACTGTTTCACCGATTACGGCAACGGGTGCTTGTGGAACACCATGGACATACCTTTGCTCGTGAATTTTTCCATGGCGACGTATTGTCAACACTAAACTCTCTGATAAGGCATTAACAACGGAAACACCAACTCCGTGTAAGCCCCCAGATACTTTATAAGTATTATCGTCAAACTTACCGCCAGCATGGAGTACTGTCATAATAACTTCAGCTGCTGAAACACCCTCTTCATGAATATCAACAGGAATTCCACGCCCATTATCTGATACTGAAACAGATTCATCGCTGTGTATTTTTACTAATATTTCACTGCAATGACCCGCTAGAGCCTCATCGATTGAGTTATCAACCAGCTCAAAAACCATGTGGTGTAGACCTGTGCCATCATCAGTATCGCCTATGTACATTCCGGGTCTTTTTCTAACAGCATCAAGCCCTTTTAGCACTTTAATACTGGATGAATCATAGTCTTGTTCAGAGCTCATTGAGCTTCCCCTTTCAATTCTAAATCATTAAGTGAACCCACTTTGCCTTGTTCCACGTGGAACAAGGCAAAGTCTTGAATTTCCTCACTTTCTACTACACGCACTAAAGGCGAATGATCTGTGCCAGTTATAAAAACTTGTGCTTTAACACTGGCCAGCACCCTTAATAGACGTTTTAAAGAATCTCTATCAAGTTCTGAAAACAAATCGTCAAACAAATAAATGCATTGTTTGCCACGCGATTGCCTGAACATCTGCCCTTGGCCTACTAGCAAAGCAGCAACTAGTGCTTTAATTTGCCCACGAGATAGAACGTCAGACGCAGCGCGTCCCTTAACACTGACTTTGATATCCGCACGCTGCGGACCAGCAGTGGTAAGATGACGCCTAGTATCGCGTTCGAAATTATCTTCTAATATAGACGCTAAAGTTCGACCTTCCTCCCAGCCTTGATAAAACCTTAAAGAGATGCCTTTAACTGTGGTCAGTTTTTCTATCATTTCCACAAAGAGCGACTCAATTGAATTAAAGTATTCACGCCTCATCTCCGTTATCTGGTTTGATAAGCGGATAAAACTGTCGTCCCAGCTAGATAACTCTTCACGTGATATTTTATCACGCCTCAACAGTTTGTTCCGCTGTTGCAGACTTCGTTGGTGCTGAACCCAAAGGGGCTGAAAATGCTGTTCCACGTGGAACACACCCCAGTCAAGAAAACGTCGGCGACCACCAGGGCCTCCTTCGATGAGTAGAAAACTATCACTGTTCATTAAGAGAAGAGGGAGCGCATCGGCCAAAGAAGAAGATGTGG
This sequence comes from uncultured Gammaproteobacteria bacterium, assembly GCA_913058345.1. GTDB lineage: Bacteria > Pseudomonadota > Gammaproteobacteria > Pseudomonadales > Porticoccaceae > Reddybacter. The sequence goes on along the minus strand of CAJXQR010000002.1, from coordinate 362,288 downwards.
ATACCCTGCTACCATCCACTTTAAATTGAAAAGAACCCTTACACTCTCTAGACACGCCAATCGTATAAGCGGAACCATGCTCTTTACTTTTCGCAGCGCCGAAAACAGTACATTGCCGCGTGTCGTGATTAATGAGCGTATTGGTATAACGAGAGCGAAAGGTGCGGCCACGTCCTAGTAAATAGATAGCTTCCAGGAGGCTAGTTTTACCACTGCCATTTGAGCCATAAAAAAAATTAATGCCATCGACTGGCGATAAGGATGCGCTACAAATATTTCTTATGCCATGTATATCGAGCCGGGTTAAGTACACAAAGTAGCGCTAAAGCTTACAAACGCATGGGCATAATGACGTAAGCTGAGCCTTCTTGATCTTCTGGATCTTGAATGAGTGCGCTACTATTAGCATCTGAAAGGATAAAAACAACCTTCTCACTCGATAGTGTATTCAACACATCGAGTATGTAATTAACGTTAAAGCCGACCTCTAGGTCTACACCGGTATAGTCGACTGGCACTTCCTCCTGAGCTTCTTCTTGCTCAGGATTATTAGCTACGATGTTAAGCAAATTATCACTGAGCAGGAGGCGAACACCCCTGTACTTTTCGTTCGACAAAATTGCTGCGCGATTAAAAGCCTGACGGAGACCTTCGCGGTCACCGCAAACTTCTAGGGTGCCCCCTTTAGGCAATACCCGATCGTAATCGGGGTACGCACCATCAACCAACTTGGATGTAAAGTGGAAGTCGGATCCACGAACACGCAAGTGGGAATCACCAAGAGATATTGTAATATCACCTTCATCAACCATCAGACGCGATAATTCAACAACACCCTTACGCGGGAGTATCACTTGAATAGTGCGATCTGTAGTTTCACCTTGTAGAAGAATCGAACTAATAGCTAAACGATGACCGTCTGTTGCGACACCATTTAAGGTAGAACCGCTCACTTCCCACAACATACCATTGAGGTAGTAACGCACATCCTGGTGAGCCATCGCAAAAGATGTGCTATCTATAAGGTGTTTGAGGTTTTTCGCTGGCAAAGTGAACTCATAGGTTTCGGCACCATCTTCTACGTTTGGAAACTCTTCTGCCGGTAATGTGGATAAGGTAAAACGACTGCGTCCACTCGTAATCACCACACGCCCTTTGTCATTCGTGCTGAATTTAATATCAACATCGTCAGGTAAAGAACGGCATATATCGAGTAGCTTACGTGCGGGAACCGTAATATCCCCACTCGCGTCAGCACCCATCTCAGATGCTGCTTTACTGACAATTTCAACTTCAAGGTCTGTACCTGTTAATGTCAGTTCACCATTTTTTAGCTGAATTAAGACATTAGCAAGTATTGGCAGTGTTTGTCTTCGCTCGACAACACCAACAACCATTTGCAACTGCTTAATGAGTGTTTCTTTACTGACACTGAACTTCATACTTCACTCTCTATAAAACAATAGTAATGTGATGGCTGTAAATTAACTGGTTAATAATCGTGTTAATAATTTTATATCTTCTCGCATTTCTGTACTACTATCCTGCAGTTCTTTCACTTTACGGCAGGCATGCAGGACGGTCGTGTGGTCCCGACCACCAAAAGCCTCACCTATCTCGGGTAAACTGTGATTCGTCAGTTTCTTTGCCATAGACATCGCAACCTGACGAGGCCTGGCGACAGACCGAGTGCGACGTTTTGACAGCATATCGGACATCTTAATCTTGTAATGCTCAGCTACTGTCCGCTGAATATTATCGATACTCACCAAACGATCCTGCAAAGCCAGCAAGTCTTTCAAAGAGTCCCTGACCATCGGCACATCTATAGATTTCCCCGTGAAGTGAGCACTTGCTATCACTCGTTTTAGCGCCCCCTCTAGCTCCCTCACATTCGAACTGATCCGCTGGGCAATGAAAAAGGCGGCGTCATGAGGTAAATCAACCTGTAAACTCTGAGCCTTTTCAATGAGAATCGCGACTCGGGTCTCAAGCTCCGGAGGTTCAACAGCCACTGTTAATCCCCAGCCAAACCGCGATTTTAACCTTTCCTCTAGCCCATCAATTTCCTTGGGGTAACGATCGCAGGTCAGGATCATTTGGTGATCGCCTTCTAGTAAGGCATTAAAGGTGTGGAAAAACTCTTCCTGCGAACGCTCCTTTCCTGCAAAAAATTGAATATCATCAATCAACAAGGCATCGACAGAGCGGTAAAAGCGCTTAAAATCGTTAATAGCATTGAGTTGTAACGCCTTGACCATGTCTGCAACAAAACGCTCGGAGTGCAGATACACAATCTTGGCATCAGGTTTTCCGGCTTTTAGCGCATTGCCCACCGCGTGCATAAGATGCGTTTTACCTAATCCTACACCACCATAAATAAATAAGGGGTTATAAGACCCACCTGGATTTTCTGCAATTTGCCGGGCCGCTGCCAGAGCAAGCTGATTTGATTTACCTTCGATAAAATTCCCAAAACGAAAATCACTATTTAGGCTATCGGGGTGGGTAATAACTTTGCTCTCTCGTTCTTTTGGCACTGAGGAGGATAAACGAACGTTCGTATCTTGTTGTTTGGTAGCAGATGTTGAACCTTTTTCTTGACCTGACGCTTGTTGTGCTCGCGATATGTCCACAGGTAACACCGAAGAACCAACCGAAGGAAGCCCTGTGTCAGCAGGAGCTGGTTGGTTAATTACCGGGGGTTGTTGTGCGAAACCAGGTGAAATTGAGTTAACCCCTACTTCGACAGGTATTTTCTCATTACCCGCCTCAGAGGCGAGTTCACAGATACGGTCGAGAAACTTATCAACGACCCAATCTTTTACAAACCGGTTAGGTGCTATCAGGCGCACTGTTTGATCAGCTGAGACACTGTCAAATTGCAAAGGCTTAATCCAAGTATTGAATTGCTGTGCGGGTAACTCTGCTTGCAGGTGCCCCAAACAGTGCTGCCAAATTACCTCAGCCAAGCCATTTCTCCATAAGTTAGGATTAGCACATTGCTAACGTCTGTTTACGCTAAAAGATTATTATTCTTAAAGGTCAGCTAGTCTAAGAGTTACGACTTAAGTTATCCACATATTTTAGAGATTTTTTGTGACTCTAACAAATTAAATAACCATTAAAAATCAATAGCTTATAAAGTTTTTCCCCAGGGTAAAAACAAACAGCGGCGCGTCATGAAGCGATAAAACAACACACATCCTGTGGATAAACTGTGAACACTCTCTTAGTATCTCGTTAACTCCAGCAATTGTGCAAGTAACTGTATTCTCTATACTAAGAGTATCAAAGCCGTTTATTTGCCAATACAAAAGCCAGAAAAAATTTCACCAAGTAAATCTTCATTCGTAAAATCGCCAGTAATACTTCCAAGCTCTTGCTGAGCGTGTTTTAAATCTTCTGCAACCAGTTCCCCCGCCCCTCCTGTCAAAAGCTGCTGCAAAGCCAGACCAATATTATATTGTGTTTGAGTCAAGGCGTTGATGTGTCGTCGACGCGCAGAGAAAAGGCCTTCCCCTGCATTAACGTAACCAGCGCATCTTTTAAGGTGCTGCTTAAGTTCATCTAAACCCGAACCCGTCATTGCTGAAATTTCAATGACGGGATGTTTAGTCTGCCGAGCCTGGGAAGCCACGTAACCCGGAGCATCTATTTTGTTCAAAACAAACGTGAAATTTTCTAAACGACCAATATCCATTTCAAGCTTGGGGAAAATAGCAGTGTCAGCTAGATCAAATGGCTTAGAGGCGTCTATTAAAAAGAGAACTTGGTCAGCCCGTTTGATTTCATCTTCTGCTCGCTCAATTCCTTTACGCTCAACCACATCTTGCGTAGCACGCAATCCTGCAGTATCAATAATGTGTAAAGGCATGCCGTCAATACTTATTTGCGCACGTAATATATCACGGGTAGTTCCTGGCACATCAGTAACAATAGCAGTGTCCAATCCCGATAGCGCGTTCAATAAACTGGACTTACCCGCATTCGGTTTACCGGCAATAACCACCGATATTCCTTCACTTAACAAAGCGCCCTGGGTAACACCTGCTAGCAGAGCGTTCAACTGATCGCTAAGGTTTCTCAGGTCTGATTCGACCTTACCGTCAGAGAGGAAGTCAATCTCCTCTTCAGGGAAGTCTATTGCTGCCTCTACGTAAACACGAAGATAGATAAGGTGTTCTAGAAGTTGGCTGACCTGCTGTGAAAACTGGCCCTGCAAGGTGTTAATCGCACCGCGAGCAGCTTGTTCACTGCTTGCATTAATTAGGTCCGCTACGGCTTCCACCTGTGTCAAATCCATTTTCCCGTTGAGGAATGCGCGTTCAGAAAACTCACCGGGACGAGCCTGGCGGGCACCAAGTTCTATAGCGCGACGCAATAGGCAGTCCATAACAACCGGGCCACCGTGACCCTGAAGCTCGAGTACATGCTCACCACTGTAAGAATCTGGAGCCGGAAAGTAGAGGGTAATTCCCCGGTCTATTGGCTTTCCATCAGCTGCAAAAAAAGGCTGATAATGGGCGAAACGGGGGCTTGGTGTGAAGCCGAGTAGCCCTTTGAAGAAGGGCTCTAGATTATTTCCGGATAAACGGACAATACCAACTCCACCGCGTCCGGGTGGGGTAATAAGTGCTGCAATGACATCGCTACTATTAACAAACATAGGACAAAAAGCTCAAACACCGGTGAGGCAGTAAAAACTACTCGTTGATTATTTTTCGCGTAATTGTCCACTGCTGAGCGATTGATAATATGCTGTTAACCGTCCAGTAAAGCACCAAACCGGCAGGGAAAAACATAAAGAAGAAACTGAAGGCTACTGGCATAAAGCGCATAACTTTGGCTTGCATAGGATCCGGCGGTGCAGGCTGCAAGGTTTGCAATACATACATGCTAATACCGTTAAGGATTGGTAGCACGTAATAGGGGTCTTTCTGCGATAGATCTGTCAACCAAAAAATAAAGGGCGCATGCCGTAATTCGACACTTTCATTGAGCACCCAATAAAGAGCAATAAAGACCGGCATTTGAATCAACATGGGTAAACACCCGCCCATGGGGTTAACCTTTTCTTTTTTATAAAAGGCCATCATCTCCTGGGACATTTTCTGCCGGTCATCCCCGTAGAGCTCTTTTAATCGAGCCATTTCGGGTTGCAGTTTGCGCATTCTAGCCATTGATCTATAGCTTGCCGCTGATAGCGGGAAGAACAGTAGCTTAACAACAAAGGTCAGGAAAATAATCGACCATCCCCAGTTGCCCACCAAACTGTGGAACATGGTCAAGCCATAAAACAAGGGTTTAGCTATCCACCACAACCAACCATAATCAATAGTTAAGTCGAGATAAGGAGATATTTCTTCCAGGCGATACTGATCTTTAGGTCCCACATAAAAACCGGCACGCAGCTCACCACTATCACCCGGTGCGATATCAACGGCAGCACTGGTAAAACCCATTGTATAAAGATTTTTACTACCTAGCTTACGCAATTGATAATTATTGTTCGCACTCTGGTTAGGTATCCAGGCACTAATAAAGTAGTGCTGTACCATGGCGACCCAACCACCTACCTTCTCAGTCTTGAAGGCACCTTCACCCATATCCGAAAAATCAAACTTCTTATATTTATCTTCATCTGTGGTAAGCGCAGCACCTAGATAGGCATTGGGCGCCATCGTGTTATTGATATTTGGGTTGTGAGAATCGCGCTGAATTTGGCCAAATAAATGAGCCCGCCATATCTCACTACTGTGGTTTTCAACCAGATAAACAACATCAACTAAATAATCATCCCGCTTAAAAGTAAAGCGCTTGGTAATTGTGGCATCACCCTGTTCAAGCAGCAGGTCAACGACAATTTGGGTATCGTTCTCTTGCAGTTCGTAATGGGTTTTGGCGACAGAAAATCGGGGTCGACCGGCGGCTGTGTCTGTACCATTGCGTCCAATCAGACCACTTTGGGCAATGTATGTTTGGCTTTGGGTGCGGTTAAGCATGACAAATGGATCGGCACCCGGTTCCTGGGAAACCAGATGCTGAGGCAAGGCGACACGAACGATATCTCCCCCCAAGGTATCAATTGTGACTTCCAGGACATCACTACTAACGGTCACTAGACGCGCATCAGCAACCCTGCTATTGCTTTTGACTTTCACCTCTTCGGCACGTTGCACCAGCTCGGGGATATCTGAGGTATCATTTGACTGAACCTCGGGGGCTAAAACACCCTCTTCCGAGAGAGGGGGGATCAACACAGACTCATTACGAGTTTCGGTAATAAGCGGAGCGTGCGCTTCCTGAAATTCATTCCAGCGGATAAAGAGAAGTCCAAAAACGACGACTATCGCTGCGATCAAGGCACTGCGTTGCCAATCCATTACTAATTAGGCTCCGGGTTTTGTCGGGGAGGTTTGTTGACACACTGATCGGGTACAGGATCAAATCCACCCGAATGGAAGGGCTGACATTTACAAATTCGCTTAGCAGAGAGCAGACCGCCGTACAGACAACCGTGTTTTTGCAAAGCCTCTATCGTATATGCAGAGCAAGAGGGGTGAAAACGACAGTTGTTGCCCAGCAAAGGGCTTACCAGGTATTGATAAAGCCTGACAAGAAAGACCACCGATTTTGCAATCACGTCTTCTTTACCTTTTTCATTTGCCGGGAAAGCTTTCGCCAGGACTGTAGCAGCAGTTTATGCTGCTCGGCTGGCTCGAGTTGATCCAGCCCTCTGCGTGCCAAAAAAATGATGTCGAGAGTTTCAAGCGTTTGCTGATTAAGGCGAAAGCTATCGCGTACGACGCGTTTTATACGGTTACGCTTAACCGCCAGACGGACGTTTTTTTTCGCCACAATTAGACCTAAACGCGCTTCTTTTAAGCCACTGGGTCGAGCTAACATAAGCAAGTTTCGGTGAGAAACCCGATATGATGAATCATCAAAGACTGCTTTGTAAGCAGCCTTTGTTAGTAGGCGCTTACTCCTGCCAAAGCCCATTTCGGGCGTGGCAGTCACCTAACTATCCGGGGTTCAGGCAGCCAGACGCTTACGACCGCGGGCACGACGACGGTTAATTAAGGCCCGGCCATTTTTGGTTGCCATACGCGAACGGAAACCGTGAGTTCTTTTACGCTTGAGGACACTGGGTTGAAATGTTCTTTTCATAACTATTATTCCGTTTCCTGGATTGTTCGCATCAAACCAACAACTGCAATACCGGTTCTGAATGTGTTTAAGGGTCGGCGATTCTATAGAAAAACCCTTTCTGTAGCAACGGTTTAAATAGAATTTACAGAAGGTAATCAAGATCCTCAAAAAAGAGTCGATCAACAGAGTAAACCTGGGTAAAAACCCTGGTTACCATGGGAGTAAACTGAGGATCATTTTGTGGATAACATCGAAGTGCTGAGAGCTGTTGATAACACCTACTCTTATTAACAGCTTCTCAAACCCTAACCATCACCCTAAACACCCTTTATACCCTCTTTGCTAGAAGCACCAAAGTCAGTATCAATCAGTGTTTCAAAGACTTAACCACAGAAGACTGCGTGCCTAATAGTAATAACAATATCTAAAATACCTATATAAAAGATAAATAAGATAGTTTAATAATAAACATCTTTTTACTGTTTCTTCAGCGGTGCTTTGGGGATAGCTTTAACCTTGCTATAATGGCCAACTGCATTTTTCGCACTCACTCTGTATTAGAAATCTATGTCTAAAGCCCAACTATTTGATGTCATTGTGATTGGTGGTGGTCACGCTGGTACCGAGGCTTGTCTCGCAGCTGCGCGTATGGGCTGTAAAACGTTATTACTTAGCCACAATATTGAAACTCTCGGTCAGATGTCTTGTAACCCCGCTATTGGGGGTATTGGTAAAAGCCATTTAGTCAGAGAAGTGGATGCGCTCGGTGGCATCATGGGGCAGGCGGCAGATAAAGCGGGCATTCAATTTCGTATCCTCAATGCCCGTAAGGGTCCTGCCGTGCGGGCAACTCGTGTTCAGGCTGACCGGGCCTTGTATAAAGCTGCAGTACGCTCTGCTCTTGAGGGCCAGGATAATTTATTAATTTTTCAGCAAGCAGTGGATGATGTCATTATTGAGAGTGGCAAGATCACGGGTGTGGTGACCGAATCGGGCCTGAAGTTCTTCGCCGCCTCTATCGTACTCACGACGGGTACTTTTCTAGCCGGTAAAATTCATATTGGTATGGAAAACCACTCGGGTGGCCGAGCGGGTGAGCCACCGGCTCAAACACTGGCCCACCGGTTGCGAGAAATGCCTTTTCGCGTCGACCGTTTAAAAACCGGTACGCCACCGCGAGTGGATGCGCGCACCGTCGACTTTTCGAATCTTCAAGAACAGTGGGGTGACGAGCCCCGGCCGGTGATGTCTTTTCTAGGTAATAGGGATATGCATCCACGGCAAGTCTGCTGTTGGATTACCCACACAAGTGAAAAAACCCACGATATTATTCGTGGCGGTATGGATAGGTCGCCTTTGTACACGGGCGTTATTGATGGTGTTGGCCCGCGGTACTGTCCATCGATTGAAGATAAAATCGTTCGCTTTGCCGATAAGTCCAGCCACCAGATTTTTGTTGAGCCAGAGGGTTTAAGTACCTACGAGCTTTACCCCAATGGGATTTCGACCAGTTTGCCCTATGATGTGCAGCTCGACCTTTTGCACTCGATTAAAGGGTTTGAAAATGCTCACATTACTCGCCCTGGTTACGCTATCGAGTATGATTACTTCAACCCTCAGGATCTGCAGTACTCTCTTGAAACTCGCCACGTGAAAGGTTTGTTTTTTGCTGGGCAAATAAACGGCACAACAGGTTATGAGGAGGCTGCAGCGCAGGGTTTATTAGCGGGTATCAACGCCGCCCTAAAGGTTAGAGGTGAGGATGCCTGGTGTCCGCGCCGCGATGAAGCTTATTTGGGTGTTTTGATTGATGATCTGATTACTATGGGTACTCGCGAACCCTATCGTATGTTTACCAGCCGCGCAGAATACCGTCTCTTACTGCGTGAAGACAACGCAGACGAACGCTTGACTGAAAAAGGCCGTCAACTCGGCTTGGTGGATGATGATCGTTGGCGTCATTTCAGCAATAAGCGCGAAGCGATTGCTATTGAAAGTAAAAGAATGGCCAGCACGTGGGTACAGCCTGGGAGTACCGAGGCCATCGCGCTGGAAGCCTTTGTTGAAAAGCCGCTCACCCATGAGTACAACTTGGCCGAATTGATTAAGCGCCCAGAACTGGATTATGAAAAAATCGCCTCACTCTGTAATGACAGGGATGTACCTGAGGTCGACGTGCAAGTAGCTCAGCAAATCGAAATAAACGCCAAGTACAGTGGTTATATCGAGCGTCAACGCGATGATATTGAACGATTGCGTCGTCATGAGGGTACAGTCATTCCCAACGACTTTGATTATTCAGAGGTGAAGGGCCTGTCCAATGAGGTCAAGCAGAAACTCGATGAAGCGCGGCCCACTACGCTAGCACGGGCGGCTCGCACACAGGGTGTCACCCCGGCGGCTGTTTCCCTGTTACTCATCTATCTAAAAAAGAGGGCCGTTGCGGCTGAAAACCTTGTCTAAGTCGTCGAGGGATGTTCCTGTCGCCCAGTTAGACAGCTTATTGCAAAAGGGTTTGACTGCTCAAGGCTTGCAGGTTGAAGAAGCGGCAAGAGCGGCAATGCTGCAATATATCGGTTTATTACAGCGCTGGAATAAGGCCTATAACCTGACCTCAATAAAAGACCCGCTGGAAATGATCAGTTACCACCTGCTCGATAGCCTCAGTATTGGCCCCTATTTGCAAGGGCAGTCGTTTATTGATGTCGGCACCGGTGCTGGTCTACCCGGTATTCCTCTGGCTGTCACTTACCCGGATAAAACTTTCAGGTTGCTCGATAGCAATGGCAAGAGAATACGTTTTTTATTCCAGATAAAAACCGCCCTGCAATTACATAATGTTAAAGAGTTGCAGGCGCGAGTTGAGGAATATACACCTGACAAGCGTTATGACGGTGTTATGAGTCGCGCCTTCGCGTCGTTAACAGATATGATTGAAGGCAGTGAACATTTGCTCGCCCCAGGGGGCCGTTTTTACGCCATGAAGGGGCGATATCCCGATAAAGAGTTGAGTGATTTACCGAAAGATTATAAGGTCGAGCAAGCTATTGAGTTGTTTGTGCCTACATTGGATCAGCAGCGTCATCTTATCGTTATCAAAAAACCATAAATGAAGGTTAAGTTTTGACGTCCACCTACGCTATAGCTAATCAGAAAGGCGGTGTTGGTAAAACCACGACCAGCATTAATCTTGCTGCTGCATTAGCTCATCTGGGTAAAAGGGTGCTTTTGGTCGATCTAGACCCCCAGGGTAATGCGACCACAGGCAGTGGTGTGGAAAAAGATCAGCTGAAAACTACGATTTACCATGTACTGACTGGGCGTTGCAGTGCTGATGAAGCCATTATTCCCTGTCTAGAAGCTGGCTTTGATTTGATTCCGGCTAACGGCGATTTGACAGCGGCAGAAGTGGAGTTAATGCAAATCACTGACCGAGAAAAGCGCCTGAAGAATGCTTTTCAAAGTCTGAAAGATCGCTACCATTTTATTATTTTAGATTGTCCACCGGCTTTAAGCATGCTTACCATCAATGCTTTTGTTGCCAGCAATAACGTCATCATCCCTATGCAGTGTGAATATTACGCGCTGGAGGGTTTGTCTGCCTTGGTCAACACCATTGCTAAAGTGGGTAAGTTGCTAAATCCCGCACTGCGGGTAGAGGGTATTCTGCGCACCATGTATGACCCGCGTAATAGTTTAACCAATGATGTATCAAACCAGCTACATAGCCATTTCGGCGACCGGGTGTATCAGTCTGTAATACCGAGAAATGTGCGCCTGGCAGAAGCGCCGAGTTACGGCCAGCCAATCCTGCAATACGATCGCAGTTCAAAAGGGGCGGCGGCTTATTTAGGCTTGGCCAGTGAATTACTTCGTCGCAGCTCCCGTAAAGCAGGGAATGCGCGCGACAGCAAGACAGTGGGTAAAGTATGAGCGGTAAGAAAAAAGGGTTGGGAAAAGGTCTCGATGCATTGTTGGGTGGTGAACTCGGTGCCCCCATTGCAGAAGGACAAACCGAGGATCGTTCAATAGAAGCCCATGCTCAGAGTTTAAAGGAGTTACCGGTTGAGTTTTTACAGCGTGGACAGTACCAACCTCGTAAAGATATGAATCCGGGCGCATTAGATGAGCTGGCTGAATCAATCCGTCGACAGGGCATTATGCAGCCCATCATGGTGCGACCGTTAAAGCGTGACAGTTATGAAATCATTGCTGGTGAGCGGCGCTGGCGGGCTGCTCAATTAGCAGGATTAGCGGCTGTGCCAGTCATCATTAAAATGATTTCAGATGAAGATGCTATTGCTCTGGCCTTGATAGAAAATATTCAGCGTGAAGATCTCAATGCCATGGAAGAGGCGCTTGCGTTGACTCGTTTACAGAAAGAATTTGGTTATACACAGACTGAAGTCGCGGAAGCAGTGGGCAAACCTCGATCGACGGTGGCTAATTTAATGCGCCTGACAGCACTGGAGCCAGAAGTTGCTGTTTTATTGGAACGAGGCGATATCGATATGGGTCATGGCCGAGCACTACTCGGGCTGGAGGGTGTAAGTCAGCTTGAAGTCGCCAGGTTGGTCGTGGGTAAAGATTTGACAGTACGCCAAACCGAAGCCTTAGTGAGTAAATGGCAGACCAAGGATCAACGAGCCGTAGAGGACGGGGCTAAAAACCCGGATATTCAGAATCTCGAACAAAAACTCTCCGAGCAACTCGGTGCAGGGGTGCTAATTCAGCACAGTAAAGGGGGTAAGGGCAAGCTGGTGATCCGCTATAATAACCTCGATGAGTTGGACGGTATTTTGTCCCACATCAAATAAGTTTGGGTTTTTGTATTTTGGCCATAAAAATAGCTAAATCTTTAATACCCTTATTGGTTGCTTGCGTGAAATATCATGCTTATAATGCGCGCCGAAAGCGGCGTGGCATGTCTACAGAATATTGCATAAAATGTTCGTATTTGTGGAAATAATGCGCAACTTTAGCTCTCAACCGCGTTGTACTACGGTGTTGGTGAAAGGGCAGTCTGCTAGATGAGTAGCAGCATGGAAGACAAAAGCGGTACTACGTTAGCACTCAGGTTTATCGGGGTGCAGCTGGCTATTAGCCTTATCGTTGTGCTGGGCGTCTTTGTGATCTTTGATCGCAAGATGGCAGAAGCAGCTATGCTCGGATGCATGATTAATGTCATCGGAAGCGGCTATTTTGCGATTGTCTCGCTTAAGTTACGAAAGAATGCAAGTCCCGGTAAGATCTTAGCCAGATTTTATGTGGGTGAAGTAGGGAAATTTGTCATTATTGCTATTTGTTTTGGTTGGGTATTTAAATATCTGCCAGAACTGATACAAGGGCGGCATGCAATTATACTATTTGTGGCTTTCTTAATAGCGCATATCGCCTTTGTAGTGGCGCCGCTGGTATTGAAGAAAGACTTTAATTAAAAGTGGAAGATCGAGAGCAATAGATGGCCAGTGAAACAATAACCTCACGGGAATATATCACTCATCACCTAACGAACCTCACTTATGGGCGGCATGCCGATGGCACTTGGGGTTTTGCGCACAGTGGTGAAGAGGCGACACAAATGGGTTTTTGGGCGCTTAATGTTGATACCTTTGGTGTCTCATTGGCCCTTGGCGTATTGTTTATGTTTGTCTTTCATCGAGTTGCCAAGCGAGTAACTACTGGTGTTCCCGGCGGAATGCAGAACTTTGTAGAGATGATCGTCGACTTTGTCGATGACAACGTAAAAGGTATGTTTCATCATAAGAGCAAAGTAATAGCTCCGATGGCTTTGACAATATTTGTCTGGGTGTTGCTGATGAATATTATGGATTTAGTACCCATCGACTTTCTGCCCAAGCTGGGTGAGCTGTTTGGCCTTCACTTTCTTAAGGTCGTCCCATCAACAGACGTCAACATTACGATGGGGCTAGCCTTAAGCGTCTTCTGTGTGGTGGTATTCTTTAGTATTAAACAAAAAGGGCTGGGTGGATTTGCCGCTGAATTGGCTTTTCACCCCTTTGGTAAATTCGGCTTGCCGATTAACCTCTTCCTGGAAATTGTCAACTTGCTGGCCAAGCCCATCTCGCTCGGTCTGCGGCTTTTTGGCAACCTTTATGCGGGAGAAATGATCTTTATTCTCATCGCATTACTACCTTTCTGGATCCAATGGGCGCTATCTGTCCCCTGGGCCATATTCCATATCTTAATCATCGTACTCCAGGCCTTTATATTTATGGTACTTACCATTGTTTATATGGCTATGGCGTTTGATGATCATTAAGATAAACCTCACTTCAACACTACTTTAAGTTTAGAGACACAACGGGAGCAACAATGGAAACTTCATTAATCTACCTTGCAGGCGCAATCATGATGGGTCTGGGTGCAGTTGGCGCAGCGATTGGCGTTGGTATTTTGGGCAGCAAATTCCTGGAAGGTGGCGCTCGTCAGCCAGAACTAGTACCTATGTTACGTGCGCAGTTCTTTATTGTTATGGGCCTGGTTGATGCTGTACCCATGATTTCTGTTGGTATCTGCTTGTATCTGCTGTTTGTTGTAGCAGGCGGTTAAGTTAGCACTATTAAACAGTTATCTATAAACCTGAAGGGGTGTTGATGTGAATATCAATGCAACGATTCTAGGCCAGGTTATTTCATTTGCCATCTTTGTATGGTTCTGCATGAAATATGTATGGCCAGCACTAATCGGTGCGATGGAAGAACGCAAGAACACAATTGCTGATGGGCTGGAAGCAGCTGATAGGGCCGTTCGTGATCTTGAGCTTGCCCAAAACAAAGCACTAGACCAGCTAAAAGAAGCAAAGCAGGAAGCGGCGGCAATTATTGATGAGGCAAAGAAACGTGCTAACTCAATTATTGATGAGTCTAAGGATAAGGCACGTGAAGAAGGTGATCGCCTTATCGTTTCAGCAAAAGCTGAAATAGAACAGGAAAGCAATAAGGCACGTGAAGAACTGCGTACAAAGGTTGCCGCATTGGCAGTTGCTGGTGCAGAAAAGATTCTCGAGCGTTCGATTAGCGAAGAAGATAATCGCGATATCGTTGACGACCTTGCTGCGCAACTGTAGGGGTAACCAATGGCTGAACTAAGTACATTAGCTCGCCCCTATGCAAAGGCTGCTTTCGAGTATGCCAATGAGAAAGGTGCGGTCGATCAATGGGGAAGTATGTTGGTCCTGTTGGCCGGTCTGTCCGAGTTCGATAAGGTTTCTGAACTGATTAACACACCGGACCAAACACCGGCAGATAAAGCTGGAAAATTGATTGCTATTTGTGGTGATGGTTTAAATGATCAAGGCGCTAACTTCCTTAGGAATTTAGCGGACAATCGCCGATTGTCCTTGCTGCCAGAAATACAAATCCAATTTAACGCCTTTCAAGCAGAGCAAGATAAAACGCTGGATGTCGATGTCCTTGCCGCACGCGCAATGGATCAAGATCAGCAAGACCGTTTGGCTGCCGCTTTACAGCAGCGCCTACAACGGACCATCAACATTAAAGTCTCTGTAGACGCCACCTTAATTGGTGGAGCGGTTATCCGCGCAGGCGACACAATCATCGACGGGTCAGTAAGTGGTCGTTTGGCCAGACTCGCCGAAGCAATTAATCAGTAGGGTTGAGGAATAGAGAATGCAACAGCTGAAACCATCTGAAATCAGTGAGATTATTAAACAACGTATCGACAGCCTTGATATTAAAACAGAGGCTCGGAACGAAGGTACTATCGTATCCGTTTCTGACGGTATTGTTCGTATTCACGGTCTCGCCGATGTCATGTACGGTGAAATGATTGAGTTTGACGGCGGCCTCTATGGCATGGCCCTCAACCTTGAGCGCGATTCTGTCGGTGCAGTGGTACTGGGCGATTATCAATCACTGGGTGAAGGACAAAAAGCGCGCTGTACCGGTCGTATTCTCGAAGTGCCAATTGGCCCAGAGTTGCTTGGCCGTGTGGTCGATGCACTGGGCAACCCTATCGACGGTAAAGGTCCTATTGACGCTAAATTAACTGACGCAGTTGAGAAAGTTGCCCCCGGTGTTATTGAGCGCCAGTCAGTTGATGAGCCGGTGCAGACCGGTTTGAAAGCGATTGATGCAATGGTCCCTGTAGGTCGTGGCCAGCGAGAGCTAATTATTGGCGATCGCCAGATCGGTAAAACAGCTATAGCTATTGATGCCATCATCAACCAGAAAAGTACTGGTGTTAAATGTGTCTATGTCGCTATTGGGCAGAAAAGCTCGACAGTAGCGAATATTGTTCGCAAGCTTGAAGAACACGATGCAATGGCACACACAGTGGTTGTGGCGGCAACAGCGTCTGACCCGGCTTCTATGCAGTTCCTGGCGCCCTATGCGGGTTGTACCATGGGCGAATACTACCGTGACCGTGGTGAAGACGCTCTAATTGTTTATGATGATTTGACTAAACAGGCCTGGGCCTATCGTCAAATCTCACTACTGCTACGCCGCCCACCAGGACGTGAAGCCTACCCGGGTGATGTTTTCTATCTTCACTCGCGTTTGTTGGAACGCTCTTCCAGAGTCAACGCTGACTACGTAGAAAAATTCACTAATGGTGAAGTGAAAGGCCAAACAGGTTCATTGACTGCGTTACCTATTATTGAGACTCAGGCTGGTGACGTATCTGCCTTTGTACCTACCAACGTGATTTCCATCACGGATGGTCAGATCTTCGTTGAAACCGACTTGTTTAACTCCGGTATTCGACCAGCAATGAACGCCGGTTTATCGGTATCGCGCGTTGGTGGTTCTGCACAAACTAAAATCATTAAAAAGCTGGGCGGTGGTGTTCGCTTAGCACTGGCACAGTATCGTGAATTGGCTGCCTTTTCTCAGTTTGCGTCGGATCTTGATGATGCGACTCGCGAGCAGCTAGAACACGGTCAGCGAGTGACTGAATTGATGAAGCAGTCCCAGTACTCACCACTGAGTGTGGCAGAAATGGGGGTTTCACTCTTTGCTGCTAACGAAGGCTACCTGAAGCCAGTTCCGGTCAACAAAGTGGTTGATTTTGAAGCTGCTCTGCTATCGTACATGCGTACTGATCATGGTGACCTGCTCGACAAAGTTAATGAATCAGGCGCTTGGGACGACGACATCCAAGCTTCTTATAAAGCGGCTCTGGACAAATTTTCTGCCACTCAAAGCTGGTAAGACTTTATATTACACAGTAGGTTTAGCGACGATCGGACGATAGATTATGGCAGTCGGTAAAGAAGTAAAAACGAAGATCAACAGCGTTAAAAGTACGCAGAAGATCACCAGTGCCATGGAGATGGTTGCGGCAAGTAAAATGCGCCGTGCCCAACAGCGCATGTCATTGGGTAAGCCTTACGCACAACGCATCCGCGCTGTTGTTGGTCACTTAGCTAACGCTGCGCCGGAATATCGCCACCAGTATTTGACCGAGCGAGAGGTAAAGCGTGTCGGATATATCCTGGTCTCGACAGACCGGGGTTTATGTGGAGGCTTGAATACCAACCTGTTCAAGGCCCAACTCAAATCCATGCAGGCGTGGAGCGAGAAAGGTGTTGAAGCTGATATTTGCACGATTGGTAGCAAAGCTTCTGCCTTTTTCGGTAGCGTTGGTGCGAATATCACCGCAACTGTGAAAGATATGGGCGATCAGCCTGCTGCAAGAGAGTTGATCGGTAGCGTAAAAGTCATGCTCGACGCTTTTGACGAAGGCAAGATAGACCGCTTGTACCTGGTTTCTAATACCTTTGTTAACACCATGACGCAAGGCGCAACGGTTGAGCAAATACTGCCATTAGAAGCCACGGATGATGACCAGCTTAAGCATCATTGGGATTATATTTACGAGCCAGATGCTAAAGAATTGCTTAGCGGCTTACTGGTCCGTTATATCGAGTCACAAGTTTATCAGGCTGTCGTCGAAAACAAAGCCTGCGAACAGGCGGCGCGAATGATAGCTATGAAGAGCGCGACGGATAACGCTGGTGACCTGATTGACGAACTTGAATTGCTTTACAACAAAGCACGACAAGGCGCGATTACTCAAGAGTTATCAGAGATTGTCAGTGGCGCAGCTGCGGTATAAAGGCGTATATAAACCTTTATCACTGCTTTATTAAACGAAACAAATTATCAGACTTAACGCCAAGGCGAAGAGGAAGTGTAAATGAGTAGCGGACAGATCGTTCAAATTATTGGTGCTGTAATCGATGTTGAGTTCTCACGGGATCAGGTGCCGAACATATACGATGCGCTAAGTGTAGATGACAAGCAACTAACTCTTGAGGTTCAACAGCAGTTGGGCGACGGCGTTGTGCGCACTATCGCCATGGGTTCTTCAGAAGGTGTAAGTCGGGGTTTAAGCGTTTCAAATACCGGCGCACCGATTTCGGTGCCCGTTGGTCAGGGTACATTGGGCCGTATCATGGATGTACTCGGCAACCCGATAGATGAAGCGGGCCCTATTGATACCGAAACCTTCCTGCCTATCCACCGTAGTCCCCCCGACTATGCGGATCAGTCTTCAGCTATTGAGCTGCTCGAAACTGGCATTAAGGTAATCGATCTGATTATGCCGATCGCTAAAGGCGGCAAGATTGGTCTCTTTGGTGGAGCGGGTGTTGGTAAAACCGTAACACTGATGGAGCTGATTCGTAACATTGCTATTGAGCACTCGGGCTTCTCTGTATTTGCTGGTGTTGGTGAGCGGACTCGTGAAGGTAACGATTTCTACCACGAAATGAAAGAATCAAACGTACTCGATAAAGTTGCGTTGGTTTACGGACAGATGAATGAGCCCCCCGGCAACCGTTTGCGTGTTGCTCTGACTGGCTTGACTATGGCGGAAAACTTCCGCGATGAAGGCCGTGACGTCTTGATGTTTGTCGATAATATCTACCGTTATACCCTCGCGGGAACTGAAGTATCTGCGTTGTTGGGTCGTATGCCGTCTGCGGTAGGTTATCAGCCGACACTGGCTGAAGAGATGGGTGTTCTACAAGAGCGTATTACTTCGACGAAGACTGGCTCTATTACATCGTTCCAGGCGGTTTATGTACCTGCGGATGACTTGACCGATCCCTCCCCTGCAACCACCTTTGCTCACCTTGACGCAACTCTCGTATTATCGCGTCAAATTGCCGAGCTGGGTATTTATCCTGCTGTTGACCCTCTCGACTCAACATCACGTTTGCTCGACCCTCTGGTCATCGGCCAGGAGCACTACGATGTTGCGCGAGGCGTTCAAACGGTACTGCAGCGTTATAAAGAATTGCGTGACATTATTGCTATTCTGGGTATGGATGAGCTGTCTGAAGAAGACAAACAAATCGTTGCTCGCGCACGTAAAATACAGCGCTTCCTGTCACAGCCCTTCTTCGTTGCTGAAATCTTTACCGGTAGTTCTGGTAAATATGTGCCTATGAAAGATACTATTTCAAGTTTTCAGGGTATCCTTAATGGCGATTACGATGATCTGCCAGAACAGGCTTTTTACATGGTTGGTTCGATTGAAGAAGCTGTTGAACAGGCTAAAAACCTTTAATCTAGCAATAACTAGCTAAAGAGTACCTACTATGTCTATACCCGTACATTGCGATATCGTTAGTGCCGAAGAAGCGATCTTCTCAGGCATGGTCGAAATGGTCGTTACTAACGGTACACTGGGTGAGCTGGGTATAGCTTACGGGCACGCACCTTTGCTCACTGGTTTACTACCAGGCCCAGTACGTTTAATTAGAAGTGGCGAAGAAGATGAGGTTATTTACCTCTCGGGCGGTTATCTCGAAGTGCAGCCCGGTATTATCTCCATTCTTGCCGATACAGCAGTCCGTGCTCATGACCTCGACGAGTCAGCTGCGATCGAAGCACAAAAGCAGGCCGAACAGGATATTAAAAATCAGAGTGGAGAAATTAACTATTCGCTGGCCGCTTCTCGCCTCGCTGAGGCAACAGCTCAGTTGCGGACTATTGCTGAATTGCGTCGCAGAGCGGGCTCTGTTCGCTAATCAGCGTTGTAAGATTCACAATAAGGCAGCTTCGGCTGCCTTTTTTGTGCGCGATGTTGAGAGCCTGACAATAAGTCGAAATTTGTCATCACAATTGCTGCTATCACTTGTTAAAATCCAAACCCTAATAGCGCTATGACAGGAAGTGAGATAAGCATGTTACTCGATGTACTGGTTTTGGCAGCGGGTAAGGGTACACGCATGTGTTCTGCCCTACCTAAAGTTTTACATCCCCTGGCAGGTAAACCCTTACTGGCCCATGTATTTAAATCTGTAGAAACACTCGACAATGCGGCACTTAACGTCATCGTGGGCCACGGAAAAACGCAAATACAGGAAGCCTTCAACCAACAATCACTGAATTGGGTTGAGCAACGATCCCAGCTAGGGACAGCGCATGCGGTACTCCAGGCCATCCCCTTTTTACGTGACGATGCCAAGGTGTTAATTGTTTACGGCGATGTGCCTCTTATCAAAAGCGTTACACTCGAAAAAATGCTCTCCGGCGTCGATGAGAATGCCATGGCATTACTCACTGTTGAACTTGAAGACCCGACTGGCTACGGCAGGATTCTTCGCAACTCAATGGGTGAGGTTATTGGCATTGTTGAGCAAAAAGATGCAGCACCCGAACAATTAAAAATTCGAGAAGTCAACACTGGTGTTATGGCCATGACGGCCAGGGATTTAAAAACCTGGTTGCCAAAAATTGAAAATAACAATGCGCAACAAGAATACTACTTAACTGATGTCATTGGTCTGGCCAAAGAAGCCGGTCGCACAGTAAATACTTATTCACCCCAAGCCGTTGAGGAAGTCGAAGGGGTTAATAGCCGTGCTCAATTGGTTGCGCTTGAGCGTTACTACCAGCAAAGCCTTGCAAAACAACTACTCGATAACGGTGCCACCATTATTGACCCCAGTCGTTTCGACTGCCGGGGAGAGTTAAGTACAGGTCAAGATGTGGTCATCGATATCAACTGCATCTTTGAAGGTACCAATCGGCTCGGTAATGGAGTCAGCATCGGCCCAAACTGTGTGATTAAAGATGCTGTTATGGGTGATAACGTCACTATCAAGGCCAATACTGTTATTGAAGGCCCGGTAACTCTTGAGTCCGATGTACAGGTTGGCCCTTTTGCCCGCTTGCGCCCTCATACCGTTTTGGCTGTTGGTGCTAAGGTCGGCAATTTTGTGGAGACTAAAAAAGCAAACATTGGCCCCGGCAGTAAGATTAGCCACCTCAGCTACATCGGCGATGCAGAACTTGGCAGCGAGGTGAATGTGGGTGCAGGTACCATTACCTGTAATTATGATGGGGTTAATAAACATCTCACCGAAATTGGCGATGGTGCATTTATTGGTTCCAACACCTCATTGGTAGCTCCTGTTGCTGTAGGCAAGAATTCGACTGTTGGTGCTGGCTCGACCATCAGTCGAGATGTGCCAGATGAAAGTTTGGCCATCGCCCGTGGCAAACAAAGAACAGTTGATACCTGGAAGCGACCCGAAAAACATTAAAGGACGAAAACCATGTGTGGAATAGTTGGCGCGGCTGCGCAACGCAATGTCACAGGTATTTTACTCGAAGGTCTAAAACGCCTTGAGTACAGGGGGTATGACTCAGCGGGTATTGCCGTACTCGATACAAAAAACGAGGTGTGCCTGCAAAAAAATGCTGGCAAGGTTGCCGCCTTAGAACAAGGTTTGTCGGGTAATCCACTTCAGGGTCACCTGGGTATTGCCCATACCCGTTGGGCTACCCACGGTTCGCCCAATGATGTGAATTCTCACCCACACCGTTCAGAACATATTGCCGTGGTACATAATGGCATTATTGAAAACCATGAAGCCCTGCGTTCTGAATTGCAGGCTGCGGGTTACGCCTTTATTTCGGATACCGATACCGAAGTTGTCGCCCACCTTGTCCATTTTTACAGCCGTGAGACATCTTCGCTGTTGAAAGCTGTTCAACAGACCATCCCTCGCCTCGAAGGGGCTTATGCCCTGGCTGTCATGTCGTCCGACCAGCCCGATACTTTAATCGGTGCCCGTAAAGGCAGCCCTTTAGTACTGGGTGTCGGTATTGAAGAAAACTTTCTCGCCTCGGATCCTCTCGCTCTCCGCCAGGTCACTGACCGCTTTGTCTTCCTTGGTGAGGGCGACGTGGTAGAACTGACGGCCGGGCACTTTCAGATTACCGACACTGGCGGCAAGCCCGTAGCCCATGACATTGTGCAAATCGACCACGGCGCCGATCACAATGACAAAGATGGCTTTCGTCACTACATGCTCAAAGAAATTTACCAGCAACCCGATGTGCTTGAAGCAACTCTGCAAGGTCGAATCAGCGATCGCCATGTACTGGCAGAAGCGTTTGGCAGTGAGGCCGTTGATATATTAAAGCAGGTCGAATGTGTCCACATCATCGCATGTGGAACCAGTTATCACGCGGGCATGGTAGCTCGCTATTGGCTAGAGAGCTGGGCGGGCATTCCCTGCCATGTAGAAGTGGCCAGCGAGTATCGCTATCGCAAAGTGGTCGTACCCGCTAATACCTTATTTCTCAGCATTTCCCAGTCGGGAGAAACCGCCGATACACTGGCCGCACTTCAGGCGACAAAACAAGCGGGTTACCTGGGTAGCATGGTGGTCTGCAATGTTGCTAATAGTTCGCTGGTACGCGAATCCGATCTGGCTATCATGACCATGGCCGGGCCAGAAATTGGCGTTGCCTCTACCAAAGCCTTCACCACCCAGTTGGTGGCTTTGCAACTGCTGTCCATCGCTTTGGCCCGTTTTCGCGGTGGTATTGATGAGGCTCGAGAGCAGGAATTGGTACAGGCACTGCACCAATTGCCACAACTGTGCCGTGAAATATTGACCCTCGATAAAGAAATTGAACACACCTTCCAAAGTTTTGCCGACAAGCAACATGCGCTCTTTCTGGGTCGCGGTGTGCAATACCCCATTGCACTAGAAGGTGCTTTAAAGCTGAAAGAAATTTCCTATATTCACGCCGAAGCCTATCCGTCCGGTGAGTTGAAACACGGCCCATTGGCCCTGGTGGATGCCGATATGCCTGTTGTGGCCGTTGCGCCTAATAACGAACTGCTGGAAAAACTCAAATCGAACCTTCACGAAGTACAGGCCCGCGGAGGCCAGTTATTTGTTTTTGCCGACAAGGCCGCAGGCTTTCACGATCAGGAAGACGTCACGGTGGTGAACTTACCCCACGTACCATCCAGCATTGAAGCCATTATCTACACCCTGCCCCTTCAGCTTTTGTCTTATCACGTTGCTGTATTAAAAGGCACTGATGTTGACCAACCACGCAATTTGGCGAAGTCGGTGACCGTCGAATAAAGGTACAAATGCTGAATACTTGAAGTTGGGTCTAGACTTAGACATTAAGCAACAAAGGGGCCTTCCCTAATTTGTTTATTATCCAACATTGCTTTCAGCCCCGCGTTTATTCAAGCATATCCGCCAAGCGGCTTTGTGTTTCCAGAAACTCATCCATGATGTCGTAAACCACCTGTTTAACCGCTGTTGGTTCACTCATGTTACCGACCACTTGCCCGACGGGATAGGTTAAGAATTCAGCCTTGCGAACACGCTCAACGCGGGTGCGCCCCTCGGCCCACCAGAGGATATTTTGCAGAGGTGCTGGCAGGGGTTCCAGCGCACCGGGCTGGTCATAAGCATCGGTAAAAGCATTGCGTAAAGTGCGACAGGGTTTGCCAGTCACCGCGCGGGTGAGCACCGCATCGTCGGCCTCGGCAGCAAACAAACGCTCTTTAATCTCTGGCATCACTTCGCTCTCCACCGTTTTAAGCCAGATAGAGCCACACCATACACCAGCGCAACCCAGCGCCATTGCCGCCGACAAATGTCGGCCACGGCTAACACCACCTGCGCCTAAAACAGGCATCGGTGCCACGGCATCCGCAATATTGGGCCATAACACCATTGAGCTAATTGGGCCGGTATGCCCGCCCGCCTCGTTGCCAACGGCAATCACAAAGTCACAACCGCGTTCTTTGTGTTTAATGGCGTGCTTAGCTTTTCCCGCGAGTGCGGCAACACGAATATCCTTAGCATGGGCTTTTTCAACCAGCTCTGGTGGTGGCGAGCCAAGCGCGTTAACAATCAACTTAATGGGATGCTCAAGGGCGATTTCAATCATCTCCATACTTTCGCGCGGTGTAAACGATAACTCACTGAGCAAAGTACGGATGATCTCGTCTTTTTCTGCTGGCGGTAACGGTGGCACACCCGCCGCGTCGATCATGTCGCGCACAAAGGCTACGTGCTCAGGCGGTAGCAGCTTATCGATATCGTATTTTAAATCGCCCGCATCGCTATACGTTGTCGGCATAAGCACATCAATGCCGTAGGGTTTACGGTCAACGTGCTCGTCTATCCAGCGCAGCTCTTCGCGCAGACGCTCCGGCCCCATGCGGGCCATACCCAGCACGCCCATGCCCCCGGCCTTGGACACCGCTGCCACCACATCTCGGCAATGGGAAAATGCAAAGACAGGAATATCGATGCCAAACATCTCGCACAGTGGGTTTTTCACGGCTATCTCCAGTGTCGTTATTTATTATTAATTGCTTATGGTAATGAGCTTACAAACTGATTGTATCGCTAGATGACCTTCTAGGTATTGATTGAAGATAAGCGCAAAGCATAAATCCTATTTACGCATCAAAGCAGTGAGTACTGTTAAGTCGTAAAATGAAAATCGATAACTTTGTGCGAAATTAAAGCCTATCACTGCTGAAACCTTAAGCCGTGACGCTCAAAGGGATAAGCTGATTACCTTATAAAAATGAGGTAAAAACTTAATAGTGTGACTAATACGATATGCGGAAAAGCAACGGTAGGTCGAAAAGATTGGCCCAGGTATTCTTTCAACAGGCCGACGTTGCCGGGCCGGTTTTGTGCGTACAGGCTATTGAATTGAAAGGCGAAGCCATCGCGGTTTTCCAGAGCGTGTTCATTCGACAAATAATCTTCCAGCTGTAAAAGCCGGATATCAATACGCGCTTGAAAGGTTTTCCAGATGGCATCCTGAAGCCAAAGAATGAGTAACAAAAATAAAACAAAGAGTGAGAGGTGATTGGTGAAATGCGATGTTGATAAAACACCAATACTTGAGAGTTTAATTAGTAGGGAATACTTTTCATAGCTATCATATTGATTCTGTAATAAAGACCACTCTGAGGCAAGTTTGGATGTTGGCATAGAATTATTCACGGGTTATTTATTGGACTATTAAATCGAGTTTTATCCCGTTCTTATATTTAACGCCTTGCGTCAGCCGACCCTGTGGAGCGGAGCAGAAGGCGTAGCGGAACAGGGGTCGGCTGACGCAATTGTTATAACCCATACTTCTCCCTCGCTTTGTCTTTTACTTTTTCTAACATTTCAGTACCTTTGGCGACTTTGTCAGTGCCTCCCAAATCTTTGTAAATGTCAAAGCAAGTTTCTGCTGCGTCATCGACTAAATCGTCTGTCAGGTCTTCGACATTTATAGCAGCGAATTTTTGGCTATCTGGGTAAAGGTTGCTCGTTGCTCCACATGAAACAAGATATAAAACGTAAAACTTTATATCGTTGATTTCTGGTGTTTCATACTTCTTAAGAAATTTGAGTCTATTTTCGATTGCCCGCCCCCAAAAAGCGACTAAGTAGTACGTAGGAAGGCTATTATTCACATGGAAAATTTTTTCGTATGAGTCATCTTTTTCCAATAATGTAGAAGGCCTAGCCCGAGCAAAATCTGGTTTCCTTAGCAAAGTGGCCATGAGGCATTGTGATAAAAATTGGAGACTTATGATTTCTTTAGGTTTTTTTCCTTCATTTTTGTAGTAATTCTTACGCCGGTCGTAAAAAAGAGTCCGAGGTTTAAAGTAGTCCTCGATAGTACGGTGAATTGGGTCAGTTGCTCTCAATGAAGATTTTGGAATGCTGGTTTGGCTATTTGTTGCTCTAATTATTCGGTCCCTAGTTTCTTCGTTCTCTGGGACAATTACACGAACTAGAACTGAACGGGTTTCTCCATCGACTCTGTTAGGGTTCTCTGTATAGAAATGGTGAATCTCAGACGAAGTTTGCAAACCATTAACGATTTGTGGGTTGTGAACAATTAGTTCCCGTCCGCCTGGTGTCGTTGCGTCAGTTGCGAGAATGGTTACGCCATTGTTGAGCCACCAAAATTCCTCTTTACCTTCTTCGAGCAAAGTCGCCTGTATTTCTTTGTTGACGCTATTTTTACCTTGATAGTCTCGGACGTTGGACTCGAATATGTGACGAATCAGTTTTCCATCATCATTTGAAACAAATTTGTAGTAATCGGAAATTTTCACCAAAGCAATGAATACTTTTTCTGAAGTAGACAGTGGTGAGTCAATGGTTGCTAGTCGAAATACCTCGCTGGGTCTTTCTTGAGAAAATTGTACTAGCTCACTGGCTCCGACAAATTCAACTTGAACATCGACTGACGGGAGCTTTTCCTTTACGTCAGCTTGGAGATCATCAGCCTGTTGTTGTACATTTGCATGTACATCCATTCCAAGGCTTGCGTATACGATACGAACCCTCAAACTTGGTTTCTTCGTAACCAACGCGACGTAGGTATCACGGAATAATTCGAACGCTGAAATAATCGAATTATTGTAACGGCCGACGAACTGTTCTTTATCAAAGCCAAGGTCAAGAAGATTTGTGCAAAGACGAGAAAGTTTGAGTAGGGCGTCTTCACCAAAGCCATTCTCTTTTTTACTCTGAATTATTACCAACTCAATATCTGGATTTTTCTTGTACTTTTCTTTGACCTCCGAGTCCTCTCGAATTAAGTCCCCATTTACAAAGAGGTATATCGAGTCTGCGCCGCCGTCATGACTCTCACCAGCTATTCCATTTGAAATTTCGTCATAGCTAAGCTCGTAGTCCTTCAGTATTTGCACGACGGAATAGAATTCGAAGAACTGGCTCTCTGTCAGGCCATCATCGAAATTATCAGCTTCCTGATTAAGTAGCTCTCTTAGTATTATTTGCTCGTTTGAAGGCATTAGTAGCTTCTCGGTTTGGAAATATCTGGAAGTTTGAGCATTGGATTATAACGTGTCGTAGCTAAGCAGATTTTGACCGAGTGTGGGAGATGCTCTGCATCGTACCACGAGGGGAAAATCCTGCTTCAGAGGGTTGTTAGGCAGAGGCGCGGTACGCGCGCTGCCGTCACCCACGGAAGGAACTTGGCGACGACACGTTAAACAGAATCAGAAATTAAATGATTAGACAGAAATTTTACCAATCCCCTCAATCCTCCCCCGTACCTGCTCCAACGAATACCCTGCTTTAGCTGCCGTCGCTAATAGTTCGTCAGCGCTCTGGTTTTTCGCCTGCGATAGCATCCACAAAATAGTACAACGAGTGCCGGTGCGGCAGTGGGCTAAAACGGGGCCATTACTGTCATTGGCGCAGGCGGCGATGGTTGCGCCAAACTCTTCGGCGTTTTCATCAGTAATTGCGGTGCCGACAACGGGTTGGTAAATATATTGTAGTCCGTGAGCGTTTGCTTCGGCTTCTATTTCGGCAGCTAAGGGTTGGTCTTCGCCCTCGCCATCGGGCCGGTTGTTGAGAATGACTTTAAAGCCCTGGGCGGCAATGGCGGGGATATCTTCTTTGGTAATTTGACCGGCGACGTAGAGTTGGGGTGTGAGTTGTTTGCTGTCCATTTTTTATTCTCTTTTTGAATGCGTGATGAAGAGTGCGGGGTGAAAGTTTTTGTTTTGACGACTTACTTTATTTTATGCGTAAGCTATCGAGGTTTTTCTGTAACTGTTGCAGGTGTTCTTCAAGCTGCGGGCCTTTTTGCTGGGCGACACCGATGGCCAATACATCGATAACTGCGAGGTGGGCGATGCGCGATGAGAGGGGCGTATAAATTTGAATGTCTTCTTTCACATCAATGGTAATGGGGATGGTGGCGGCATCGGCAACCGGCGATTGGCTGGGTGCCAGGGCGATGACTTTTGCGCCTCGGGCTTTAACTAGCGCGATGGAGTCGAGCAAGGCTTTAGTGCGACCCGATTGTGAAAAGGCGACCACGACGTCATCGGGCGAAAGCGAGGTCGCCGACATGTTTTGCAGGTGGGGGTCTGAGTAGGCGGCGGTGGCTAATTGCAGGCGAAAAAAACGGTGCTGGGCATCGAAGGCCACGGCGGCGGAGGCACCAAAACCGTAGAACTCAACACGCTTGGCGGCGCACAGTGCCTGCACGGCGCGGTCGAGCATGTCCAGGTCGAGGTTGTCGCGTACCTTTAATAGGCTGTCGACGGTGGAGTCGAAGACTTTGAAGGAATATTCCGCGGTGGAGTCGCTATCGGTGACGGCAATTTGACCGATGCTGGGACTGGATGCCAGCTGTTGAGCAAGGGCCAGTTTAAAGTCTTGAAAGCCATGGCAGCCTACGGCGCGACAAAAACGCACTACCGTGGGTTCGCTCACCTCAGCCTGCTGGGCGAGATCGACAATACGCATGCGGATCACTTTGTCGGGTTGGGCCAGCACAAATTGACCGACCTTGCGTTCAGATTTACGCATGGCCTGGAGTTCATTGCTAATGGTTTGTGTGAGTGCTGCGGGCTTCACGGCCGGTCTCCGATTAATTGCTGGCCAAATTGTAAATTATTTACCCATGAAAGTATTTTTATCGGTTCTTCCTTTTGCCGTGAAAGTAAAGAGTATTTTCTAATGTGTGACTTTAGGTGGCATAGCGGCATGTCCAGGTATAGGCGCTTTGAGTTGATGCAGCCGGCAGAGCATCATTTAGGCAACGCAGGATGCCAAGACCGAGCGAACAAGGATGTATGGATTGCGTGTCACGAGTAGAGGGAGTTATTGGCTATGTCTAGCGATTAATATCGTCAAGCCTCGCTAAGGAATCTGCTAAAATCCCCGCCCCATGGATGTTACCTCAATAATAGATAGTCTTAATCCCGCCCAGCGTGAGGCGGTGAGTAGTGCGGACCCTTATCAGTTGGTGTTGGCTGGTGCCGGCAGTGGCAAAACTCGGGTGCTGGTGCACCGCATCGCCTGGCTGATGCAGGTCGAGGGTTTGTCGCCCTATCAAATTCTCGCTGTGACCTTTACCAACAAAGCGGCGCGGGAAATGCGCGAGCGTATCTCGGACCTCATTGGCTTTGCGCCTCAGGGGATGTGGGTGGGTACCTTTCACGGGCTCGCCCATCGCTTGTTAAAAATGCACTGGCGCGATGCCGGTTTGCCCGAGGGTTTTCAAATTCTCGATGCTGAGGACCAGCTGCGTGTCATTAAGCGGGTTTATGCCGCGCTGAATATGGACGCGGAGAAGTGGCCGCCCCGCCAGGCCCAGTGGTATATCAATGAGCAGAAAGACGAAGGCTTGCGCGCCGCCCATATTCAGCAAAGCCCCGACCCCTTTACTGTAGCGATGTTACAAATTTATCACGCTTATGAGGAGGCCTGCCAACGGGGTGGGTTAGTCGATTTTGGTGAGCTATTACTGCGTGCCCACGAGCTGTGGCTGAACAAGCCAGAGTTATTGGCCCATTATCAAGACCGTTTTCAACACATATTGGTGGACGAGTTTCAGGATACCAACAGTATTCAATACGCCTGGCTGCGTGTACTCGCGGGCAATAAATTGGGTATGACGGCGGTGGGAGACGATGACCAGTCTATTTACGGCTGGCGCGGTGCCAAGATTGAAAATATTCAAAACTACACCCACGATTTTGAAGCGGTAACAACGGTGCGCTTGGAGCAAAATTATCGCTCCACAGCGACTATCCTCAAGGCAGCCAACGGGGTTATCAGCCAAAATGCCAACCGCCTGGGTAAAACCCTGTGGACCGATGGTCAAGACGGTGAGTTGTTGTCGCTCTACGCAGGTTTTAACGAACAGGACGAAGCGCGCTTTATTGGCGAACGCATTCAGGACTGGATTGCCAAAGGCAATATGCGTAGCGATGTGGCGATACTCTATCGCTCCAATGCCCAGTCGCGCATTCTTGAAGAGGCCCTGCTGCGCTTACAGATTCCCTATCGTATTTACGGCGGCCACCGTTTTTACGAGCGCCTTGAAATCAAAAATGCTCTGGCCTATTTGCGCCTGTTAATGAACCGCCACGACGACGCGGCCTTTGAGCGGGTGATTAATACTCCGACTCGTGGCATTGGTGACAAAACCGTACAGCGCTTGCGCGACACGGCGCGAGCTCATCAACAGTCACTTTGGGCGGCAGCAGAGACCGAGGTCGAGAACCTGCCCGCCCGTGCCAGTAATGCCGTGCGCGGCTTTTTGGCCATGGTGAGCGAGTTAGCTGAGGATTATCAAAGCCTGACCCTTGATGGGTTGACTGATCAGGTGCTGGAGGCATCGGGCCTGCTGGAATTTTATCGCCGTGAAAAAGGTGAGCGCGGCCAGACTCGCGTCGAAAACCTTGAAGAGCTGATTAATGCCTGTCGGGCCTACGAGGCGCCCGACCCCGATAGCCCTGCCCTGCCCCAGTTTATTGACGAGGCAGTGCTCGATGCCGGTGAGCGCCAGGCCGAAAGCGATGAAGACGCTGTTCAGTTAATGACCCTGCATTCGGCCAAAGGCTTGGAATTTCCCCTGGTGTTTATGGCCGGCATGGAGGAAAACCTCTTCCCCCATAAGATGTCGTTGGAAGAATCTGGACGTCTCGAAGAAGAGCGCCGCCTTTGTTACGTGGGCATTACTCGGGCGATGGAAAAACTCTACCTGACTTATGCTGAAACACGGCGGCTTTACGGGCAGGAAAGTTTTAACCGGGTGTCGCGCTTTATTCGCGATATTCCATCAGAGGTACTGCAAGAGGTACGGCTGTCGGCCAACGTGTCTCGCCCTACCAGCTTTGTCAAAAAACCAGCGACGCTCAGCGATGAGGGCTCGGGCTCGGGTTTTGCTCTCGGCCAGCAGGTGAAGCACAAGATCTTTGGCGAAGGCGTGATACTCAGTTTTGAAGGCAATGGCCCCAATGGCCGCGTGCAGGTTAACTTTGTTAATGAAGGTACCAAGTGGATGGTCCTGCAATACGCCAAATTACAGGCTCTATAACAACAACGATAATGAACAAGGTAAACAGATAATGATAAAAACATTAGTCATAAGTACTCTCGTAATTTTGCTGGCCGCCTGCGGCGAGCAGCAAGCAGTAAGCCCTTCTGATGGCGCAGCGGCCCAAGAGCAAAAAACGTTTAAATGGAAACTGGTCACTACCTGGCCGAAAAATTATCCGGGCCTCGGTATGGCCCCTGAGAATTTTGCCACTCTGGTTGACCGGATGAGTCAGGGGCGCCTGAAAGTGAAAGTGTATGGTGCTGGGCAAATGGTGCCTGCATTAGAAGTGTTCGATGCAGTGTCTCAAGGTACGGCTGAAATGGGCCACGGTGCGGCGTATTACTGGAAGGGAAAAACACCTGCGGCGGCGTTTTTTACTTCGGTGCCCTTCGGTCTCAATGCGCAGGAAATGAACAGCTGGTTGTATTACGGCGGCGGCATGGAGTTGTGGCGTGAAACCTATGCTCCCTTCAATCTCGTCCCTTTTGCCGGGGGTAACTCGGGAGTGCAAATGGCGGGTTGGTTTAATCGCGAAATCAACAATCTTGATGACCTGCAGGGTTTGAAAATGCGCATCCCCGGTATAGGCGGTGAGGTGATTACCCGTGCGGGTGGCGAAGCGGTGACTATTCCCGGTGGCGAGCTTTATACCGCCATGCAAACCGGTTTGATCGATGCCACCGAATGGGTCGGTCCCTATAATGACTTAGCGTTTGGTTTCCACCAGGTGGCGAAATATTACTACTATCCAGGTTGGCATGAGACTGGCTCAACCCTGGAGTTGATCATTAATAAAGAGGCCTGGGAATCCCTGCCCCCTGATCTGCAAGCCATGGTTGAGGCGGCGGCGCGTACGGTGAATCAGGATATGTTGGATGAATACACCGCGCGCAATAACGCCGCACTGGTGCAGTTGGTCAACGAACACGATGTGCAGTTGCGCCGCTTGCCCGATGATGTGCTGATGAAGCTCAAAACCATTACCAGAGAAGTACTCGATGAACTGGTCGCTGATGATCCATTGGCAAGTAAGGTGTGGGATTCTCTGCAAGCCTTTCAGTCGCAGGTGACGGACTATCACGAAATCTCAGAGGAAGCTTACTATCGCGCCCGCCGATTGGGGACGGAGTCGACAATCCAGCCCTAAAACCATTGCTAATAATAAAGGTCAGTGCTAACAATATGGTCGCGTTAAGCTTTTCTACTCGTTAAGACCTTGACTATTTAGCGTTTACGCTAAAAAGGGCATTCTAGGAGTGAACCGTGGCCAGCGTTGTTTCTATCTTTAAGAACAAACCCCCCGTTTATTACGCCTATCGTCGCTCCGGCCCCGTGTCGGAGGGCGCTCGACTTATGTTGACCTGTATGGGCCTGCATTGGTTCCCCGCGCTGCAGTGCTGGACCAATGCACCGGACAACTGGATACAGGATCAGGTACAGGTCTTATTAAATCAGTATGAAAGACGGAGCCGTTAATACAGCAAGGTATTAAAAGGCGGTTTCTAGATCTGACAAGGGTCAGTTTTTATGTCGATATAACGAGAGAATATCGTAAGTGTGTGCTTACTACGATTCTCATAATTTGTTGGAAAATCATCGAGTGCCGTGAGCATCGGCCTTTTGTTAGCCAACGTGAATGGAACAAACTTTCTACCATTTCAGTCGTTGGTCGCTCTGAATAACTTCGCGCGCACGGTGTCGCGGTAGCGTCCGGGGGGGACATTGAAGTGGCGTTTGAAGAGTTGCGTTAGAAAAGACACGTCCTGATAACCACAGCGACTGGCAATTTCGGTCAGCGTGAGATTGCTGTGCTGTAGTAAATCTTTGACAGCATTGAGTCGCAATTCCTGTAAGTAGCTCAGCGGGCTATGACCGAGAGCGTTCTTAAAGCGTCGATTAAAGGTGCGCAGGCTCATCTCAAACTGCTCTGCCAGAACAGCGATTTGAATGGTTTTGTGGAAATTATCCTGCATCCAGATTTGCGCCTGCACGATCTGTTCATCCGGGTGCTGAATAGTTTCTCCACTGTAGTATTTTGTCGGTTCAAAAGAGTTGCGAATTTCGTGAAAGAAATTGCGTTGCACAATATTAGCGACTGTGCGGCCATACCAGCGGAAGACAATATTCACCATTAACTCGGTGAGAGCGTTGATACTCGCGGCACAGTAAAGGTTGTCGGCTCGGGTAATAAAGTACTGGCGGGTGAGCTCGATTTGAGGATAGTCACGTTGAAACTGGTCAAAATAATGCCAGTGTGTGGTGGCCGCTTTACCATCGAGCAGGCCCGCTTCGGCCAGATAACAACAGCCGGTACCGACAGCGCTAATAATAGAGCCCTGTTCGTGCTGCTCGACGAGCCAGGGTAGAAACGCCCTGTGGCGGCTCATCATGGGGCGTGGGTTGCGCCAGAAACCGGGGATGAGAATGAGGTCGCAGCGGCCAATGTCATCGCCGATCGATGCTGTGGGTGTAAGACTAAAGCCCGATGACGAGGGCACCGGTTCGCCATTTAGCGATAGCGAATGAATTTCTATCGCACGGGCGTCACGCTTATTGGCGCGAGCAGAACCGGCGGCGGTATTGAGGATTTCAATTGGCAGCGTCGCACTGGTTGCGAGCAGATTCTCGCTCAGCAGGACGGCGACGCGGTAGGGCTCATTCATAAATAAGCTCCGTAATGATGACAGTTGGCTGAAGTACCATAACGTATGGCTACTATAACCATTAATGACCGCTTGTGTACGGCTTACACTGCCAAGTTATGTTCAATCCATGAAAAAGGTAGCCACACACAATGTCGATATTGCCTGTTATTGTTGGATATGGTGGTGTTAATCCCGCCGGAAGAAGCTCATTTGATCAGGCTTACCGCCGCATGGTGCTGGAAAACCTGAACCAGCAGGAGCAGGAAAAAACGATTGCCGGTCTGGCTTGCATGATGAAGTTGGTCACCTGGAATGGCTCGACCTATGAAGATAGTGGGGGTAATAGCCTCAGCGTTGGAAAGGTTTTTACGCGTTACGCGACCGAGGTCTGCAATAAAACCTTAATTCGGCGTATTGAAGAAAACCACTACGATCCTGATGCAGCCTTTTGCCAAAAGACAATGGTAACGGACTCTCGTGACAGGACGATGACGTTTCGTACCACAAAGAAAAGCCTGCCCGAGCATATTCCAGAAAGCTGGCAAGTGACTTACGGTGAAAGGGGTGAAGTGGAGGTCACGATTCAGGGTCAGCAGGAATGGCGTATCCCCACCACGCGCAACATGCCAGTGAAGGCTGCTGGGCAGTTGCCCACAGGCTTTGAACCGGGCGAGCTTTATAATTCGCGCTTTCAACCACGAGGCTTGCAGCTGGCGCTGTTTGGAGCCACCGATGCCGTGCGGTCAATAGGCATTGATTGGCAAACTATTTGCGATGCTGTACAGCCCGACGAGACCGGTGTCTACGCTTCCAGTGCTATGGGACAGTTGGCTGATGAAGGTCTGGGTGGCTTGATGACCTCGCGTCAGCTGGGTCGCCGTCCAACGTCCAAGCAAGTGCCAATGGGTTTAACCAGTATGCCCGCAGATTTCGTTAATGCTTATGTGCTGGGCAATCTTGGCCATACCGAATCAGTAGCCGGTGCCTGCGCTAGTTTCTTATACAACTTGCGCGCGGCGGTACACGATATTCGCAGTGGTGCGCGTCGCGTGGCCGTTGTGGGTTGCGGTGAAGCCCCCATTTTGCCAGAAGTTATGGAGGGTTATACCAACATGACGGCCCTAGCGACGGAAGCGGAAATGGAGGCACTGGGTGATGGCGACCCCCGCCGCTATAGCCGTCCTTTTGGGGAGAATGCCGGTTTTGTGATGGGTGAGTCGGCGCAATATATTGTTTTGATGGACGATGCGCTGGCCATTGAACTGGGTGCCGATATTTTTGGTGCGGTGCCCGATGTCCACGTCGATGCCGACGGTATTAAAAAATCCATTTCCGGCCCGGGGCCGGGTAACTATATTAGCTTTGGTAAGGCGGTTGCTACTGCACGCAATATTCTCGGCGAAGAAGCCGTTCGCCAGCGCAGTTTTGTGATGGCCCATGGCTCGAGTACGCCGCAAAACCGGGTGACTGAGTCGATCATTTTTGAACGTGTTGCCGAGGCTTTTGGTATTAGTGACTGGCCCGTGTGTGCGGTGAAAGCTTATGTAGGGCACTCCCTGGCACCGGCCAGTGGCGATCAGGTGATGACTGCCATTGGAGCCATGCGCCACGGTTTGATTCCCGGTATTAAAACTATGAGTGCTGTCGCCGATGACGTCTACCAGCAGCGCTTACATTTCCCACTACAAGATTTGCCGGCTGAAAAAGATGTGGCCTTCATTAATGCCAAGGGTTTTGGTGGCAATAACGCAACGGGGGTCTTGTTTTCCGGAGCTGTTGCCGAACAAATGCTGGCTAAGCGATACAGCAGTAACTGGAGCGATTACTGTCAACGCCGTGAGGGCACCCGTGAGCGGGCTGCAGAGTATGAGGCCGGCGCCGATCGTGGGAAGCTTGCGCCAATCTACCGCTTTGGTGAAGGTATGATTGGCGACGATGAGGTTGTGATATCTGATCAGGCCATCAGTTTACCGGGCTACGGTAAGGCTGTACCTCTAGTGGAAGAAAATCCCTACGACGATATGATCGAGTGATGGCGCCCTAACCTGCGGCATTGCATACAGCTTAAGGCTTTGTTGGCGATTTATTAGTCAATTTCTGTCAGATACTGATCTTTAAGCTTCACGTAATTGCCAGCGGTGTAGGGAAAATAGTCAATTTCACTTTGTGTGAGTGCTCGCGCCTGTTGACAGGGGCTGCCGAAATAAAGGTGGCCGCTCTTTAGGGTTTTGCCGGGAGGTACCAGTGTGCCTGCGCCGATAATGACATTATCTTCCACGACGGCGCCGTCCATCACGGTGGAGCCAATTCCTACCAAAATACAGTTGCCCAGTGTACAGCCGTGGAGGGTGACATTGTGTCCAACGGTGACATCGTTACCGATAGTTGTGGGCCAGCCGCCGGGGTTGTAATCGCTGGCGTGGGTAATGTGCACCACGGTGCCGTCCTGAATGCTACTGCGTTGACCGATGCGAATCGAGTGCATATCGCCTCGGATGACTGCGCCAGGCCAGACCGAGCTGTCGTCGCCGAGTTCGACATCGCCGATGACCGTTGCTGCTGCGTCGACAAAACAGCGTTTGCCAAGTCTTGGTGTGTGGCCGTTAAAGCTGCGGATGGCAGATGTATTCTCGAGTGGCATGATTAAATCCTGGGCATTGTGTGAGCTGTTATTATACCGGGCTTTATTATTGGGTTTGAACGGGAGCTTGCGATGACAAAAGTGGTTAAACGTTTTATTGCAGGAGCTGTTTGCCCCCGCTGTGGCGAGATGGATAAGTTAGTGGTCTACCGGCAAGGCGAGAAGGACTGTCGCGAGTGTGTGAGTTGTGACTTCGCTGAGGAGACCTTGTTTAGCCAGCCTTCGGCAGAATTAGAAACGCGGGCCAACCGTGATCTCGACAAGCAGCCGATTAAGTTTGTCGATGCGGGGGTGAAAAAATAGAACAATTTAGGGAGGGCTAGTGAATGCAGCTTGCGTTGTTACTACCCTGTCCCAACAACAAATCCACTGCTAGCGTGTCAGTGAGGCAGGGCCAGTGGGTGACTTCGATACCCCAGGCAATTTCCCGGCTGGCATTTTGATCAAAGATGCCGCTATCCAGGCGTAAGTAGTCGCGCTCCAGTTGTTCGGCGATATTTTGAGCGACAAGGTCGAGCTGGTTGGCCAAAGGTTCGCCAATCAGCTGATGAATAATGAGATTAGAGCGAGTCATATCCATCGGGATTAAGGGCTCATTGCACTGCTGCGAAAAATGTTCGTTGACCTCTTCGATGACGCGATGAGCAATATAGGCCTGAGCCATTAAGCTGGCGAGTTCATTTTCTCCGCTCAATAAAGAAGGCGCTTGGTCAAATGCGCTGATACAAGAATTGACTACCGCCTCGGTATATTCGCAGCAATTGGCGTTGACGCCAATAGTACTCAGCACATCCACAAATTCTGCAACATGCTCTGTGTAATGCACGACAAAATCGAGTAATACCGTGATGGTGTTGCCCCCGGTTATTTTAATAGCACGGTGTAAAAGAGGGGCTTTAAGCTGAAGTTGTGCGGCAAGCAGGCCGCTTTGGTGCTCAAGAATGTTAGCGCGCCGGATCTTGTGGCGCAGATTAATAGTATCCATAGCTAGAAATTTAGTTGAGATAAAAAGAAAAGCAAGGTGATCTATAAGTGGTGCGCAAGGTTAACTTCAATAATGATGAAACAAGAAATAGTTAGACAGCACCAAAAGTCATTGATGTATGACAATTGATTAACCAATTGGTTGTGGTAATAGCCCGGTTTATTGGTCGTTTGCCGGTGACCTTGCTATAGGCCTTCTGATATACTGCGCGCCGCGTCGATATTACGCCTCTTTCTTTTGCCTGTTTATTGAGGAGAGAAGATGGGGGATAGAATAGGCGTAAGTCATCGGTAAAAGAAGTGACAGAATGTCGCAGGCGTCCCCGCAAAAATTGCAAAAAGTGGGTGCGTAGGGGGGGTTCAGATAACCAGTGGGGGTCGTTTCAACCCTCTTTGTGGTGTTCTCGTGTTTCTGAACAAGGTCAATAAAGCAATCCGGAGAGAATAGGCAATGGTATTTAGAGTAAAGCAGCTTGTCGTGTATGCGCTAAGCCCGCTGTTACTGTTATTTTCTGTAGGGCAACGAGCCTACGCAGAAGATGCACATGCAAGTGGGTGGAGTCTACTGAATATGCCTCAGGGCGTTACCGGTGTCAGCAACGACATCTATGACCTACACATGACGGTTGTTTGGATTTGTGTGTGGATCTCAGTGGTAGTTTACGGTGTGATGTTTTACAGCATGTTTGCCCATCGCAAATCGAAGGGCTATAAAGCTGCAAATTTCCACGAAAGCACAACAGTTGAGTTGTTGTGGACGATACTACCTGTTTTGATATTGGTTTGGGTCGCCTTCCCCTCCACAAAATCCTTGATTGAGCTCTATGATACTAGCGAAGCCGATATCGATATTAAGGTAACCGGCTATCAGTGGAAGTGGCAGTACGAATATCTCGGCGAAGGCGTTGAGTTTATGAGTGAGTTGACGACCTCTGAATCCTCTATCTACAACGAGACACCAAAAACAGAATACTACTTGTCAGAGGTGAATGAGCCTCTAGTACTGCCGGTCGGTAAAAAAGTACGTTTCTTGCTAACAGCCAAAGATGTTATTCACTCTTGGTGGGTGCCGGACTTGGGTGTCAAGCGGGATGCGGTGCCTGGCTTTATTAACGAAACCTGGGCCAAAATCGATGAGCCGGGTATTTATCGTGGTTTTTGTGCGGAGCTGTGCGGTAAGGGCCACGCTTTTATGCCTGTCGTTATTAACGCGCTCCCTGAAGCGGAATATGAAACTTGGTTGGCCGATAAAAAAGTTGCGGCCGCCGCAGAGCGTGAAATGGCTAAGAAAACCTTTACGCTCGAACAGCTGATGGCTAAGGGTGAGGCGGCGTATAATCGCTCGTGTGCATCTTGTCATATGGCTAACGGCGAGGGTATTCCGGGTGCATTCCCTGGGCTCAAAGGGAGTGCAATCGCCCTTGGTCCCGTAGCTGAGCATCTCGATGTTGTCGTTAACGGTGTCAGTGGCACGGCGATGCAAGCCTTCGGTGGGCAGTTATCTGAGGTAGATCTGGCTGCGATTATTACCTATGAGCGTAATGCTTGGGGTAACGATGTCGGCGATATGGTTCAGCCTCTCGATGTACTTAAATTCAAACAAGGCCAATAGGGGAGAATTAACATGGCACACGGTCCCGCAAAGGGTATTGGTCGTTGGTTATTCGCCACCAACCACAAAGACATAGGTACGATGTACCTGTGGTTCAGTTTTGCAATGTTCATACTCGGCGGTTCGTTCGCGATGATTATTCGCGCCGAATTATTTGCTCCGGGAATGCAATTAGTTAAGCCTGAGTTTTTTAATCAGATGACTACCATGCACGGCCTGGTGATGGTTTTTGGGGCAATTATGCCCGCCTTCGTTGGTCTGGCGAACTGGATGATTCCTCTGCAAATTGGTGCGCCGGATATGGCACTACCAAGGATGAATAACCTCAGTTTCTGGATCTTGCCTTTCGGTTTCTCTTTGCTAGCTTCCACCTTGTTTATGGAAGGCGGTGCGCCGAATTTCGGTTGGACGTTCTATGCACCCTTGTCCACTACCTACGCGCCTGACACGGTCAACTTCTTTATTTTTGGTATTCACATTATTGGTGCTTCATCGATCATGGGCGCTATTAACATTATCGCCACGGTGCTAAATTTACGGGCGCCTGGCATGACCATGATGAAACTACCCTTGTTTGTCTGGACCTGGTTAATTACAGCTTTCTTGTTAGTGGCTGTTATGCCCGTTTTGGCTGGTGCAGTTACCATGATGTTGATGGATATTAACTTTGGCACCAGCTTCTTTGATGCTGCGGGTGGTGGTGATCCAGTATTGTTCCAGCATATATTCTGGTTCTTCGGCCACCCTGAGGTGTACATCATCATCTTGCCAGCCTTTGGTGTGGTCTCTGCGATCATTCCAACTTTTAGCCGGAAACCGCTATTTGGCTACTCTTCGATGGTCTATGCAACCTCGGCAATTGCTTTCTTGTCGTTCATCGTTTGGGCTCACCACATGTTTACCACCGGTATGCCGATAGCCGGTGAGCTGTACTTTATGTATGCCACTATGTTGATTGCTGTACCGACAGGGGTGAAGGTCTTTAACTGGATAACCACGATGTTTAAAGGCTCACTGAGCTTTGAAACGCCAATGTTGTTTGCTATTGCCTTTGTTATTCTGTTCACCTTTGGTGGTTTTACCGGCTTGATGTTAGCGGTAGCACCGGCGGATATTCAGTACCACGATAGTTATTTTGTGGTCGGCCACTTTCACTATGTGATGGTGGCAGGCGCGGTGTTCTCTATGACGGCTGCGGTTTACTATTGGCTGCCTAAGTGGAGCGGCAAAATGTACGATGAAACTATGGGTAAAGTGCAATTCTGGATTGCCTTTATCGGTTTCAACATTGCCTTCATCCCCCAGCACTTTTTGGGTCTTGCCGGCATGCCACGTCGTTATGCAGATTACGCCTTGCAGTTCACCGACTGGAACATGGTGTCGAGCATTGGCGCTTTCATGTACGGTGCGGCTCAGCTGATGTTCCTCTACAACGTTATTCGCACTATCGTTGCAGGTAAGCCCACGAGTGTAGAGAAAACCTGGGAAGGTGCAGAGGGCCTGGAGTGGACATTACCCACACCAGCGCCTTTCCACACGTTCTCAACACCCCCTGAAGTTAAGTAGACGCGAGGAGAATATTTAACATGGCAATCAATGCGACGCAAAAAGTCACCCTGAAGTTAGTGGTAGCGGCGATTGGCATGTTTCTCTTTGCAGTTTTTTTAATGCCGCCTTTATACGATGTGTTTTGTGAGATCACTGGTATTGGCGGTAAAACCAAAGGGCAGTACGAGGGCACCGAGGCGGCAGTCGATGCGCAGCGGGAGGTTAAAATTCAGTTTGTAGCAACCAATAATGGTGCTATGCCCTGGGATTTTTCACCGATGGAGTATCAGGTTCGTGTTCACCCGGGGGAGAAAACATCGGTTGAATTTTATGCACGGAATCCGACCTCGCGAGATATGGTTGCTCAGGCTATACCCAATATTACGCCGGACAACGCGGCTGAGTTTTTTCATAAAACCGAGTGTTTTTGCTTTAACCAGCAGCCACTAAAGGCGGGTGAAGAAACAAAAATGGGGCTGGTGTTTATCGTTGACCCGGAGCTGCCAGCTAGTGTGACCACTATTACCTTATCTTATACCCTCTTTGATGTAACGGAAGCGACAGCAGCTGAAGTGGCAACAATAAACTAATTACCTGTTAGTTACCGTATCTAATAGTGCGGTGAATTGGAGAAAAAAAATGGCAACAGATAGCAATTACTACGTACCCGAGGAGAGTCGCCTTCCAGTTCTTGGCGCGTTGTCCCTTGGCCTGATGGCACTTGGTGCAGGGTTTGCACTCAACGATGGTGGTAGTAGCATTCTTTTAGTCGGCACCGCCCTGCTAATTGCGGTCATGTATGTCTGGTTCAGGACAGTGATTCGCGAGAACATAGCGGGCATGAACAGCGATCAGTTAAAACGCTCCTACGTCTGGGGTATGAGCTGGTTTATTTTTTCTGAAGTTATGTTTTTCGCCGTATTCTTCGGGGCGCTATTTTACATTCGCACACTGGCTCTACCTTGGTTGGGCGGTGAGGGTGACAAAAGTGACATGATTCATCTGGTGTGGCCAGAATTTACGGCGCAGTGGCCGCTGATGGAGACGCCTGCTCAGGCTGTAGGGAGTGATAAGTTTGTAGGCCCTGGGCAAAACTTAAGCTTTCCGGGGTGGGATAAATTACTGGGTTGGCTGCCCCTCTGGAATACGATTGTTCTACTTACCTCAAGTGTTACCTGTCATTTTGCCCACCATGCGATGAAGCATGACGACCGCAAAAAGTTTAATATTTGGTTGGGCGTCACCGTGCTTCTCGGCTTTATCTTCCTCGTTCTTCAGTATGAGGAATATCATCATGCCTACACAGAAATGGGTTTGACGCTGGAGTCGGGCATTTACGGCAGCACATTTTTTATGCTGACCGGCTTTCACGGTTTCCACGTGACCATGGGCACATTCATGCTGTTGATTCAGTTGATTCGTGGCCTTAAAGGGCACTTCAGCTCAGATGATCAATTTGGCTTTGAAGCTTCTTCCTGGTATTGGCACTTTGTTGATGTGGTTTGGGTAGGACTTTTTTTGTTTGTCTATGTACTGGCCTAAAACGTATTTTTAAGTTCCGCATAAAAATGGCCAGGTAAATACCTGGCCATTTTCGTCACTGCATTTTGTTATCTGTCGCGGGTTTAAGGTTTTGTTGGCGACTCCACCGGTTCGGCATGTTGGGCGTGTATTTTTTTGTCCCAGGGCGCTGTGCTGAAAAGTTGGCCGGTATAATAGCCGTAGACGATAAGGCCCATCATTAAGCTAGCCAGGGTAATGCGTATACCTAGTGAATACAGCGTGCGCCGTTTCGAGTTACCAAAATCTTTTACTAGAAACATCAGTCCACTACTTAAGCTGATGACGATACCGATAAACAATAGCACAATGACGACTTTCAGCCACATGACAAACCTCCTCATAGATGAAGTTATTTATTTAAGCATATATGGTCCGCTCTGAGCAGAATACTCCCGCCGAAAAGTTTGAATGGCAATGGAACTGGAAGGTGTTGACCTTCACCCTATTCTTTTTGCCCATCACGCTAACAGCGGGGTTTTGGCAGCTGCATCGTGCAGAGGAAAAGCGAGAAATACTCACTGCTCAGTCTGCTTTACAGACTAATGCACCAGTTGCGTTTTCAAGCGTCCAGAATAGAAAGGACTCGACAGAGGCTAATAGCGCGTTAGAACACGAGAAAATTACTTTCGCCCAGCGCTACCTCCGGGTGACGGCGGCCGGTGAGGTTCACCCGCAACAAGTTTTTTTGATCGACAATCGGGTCCACAAAGGCCGTCCCGGTTATGAAGTGCTAATACCCCTCAAAGTGGAAATGAAGGACGGGGAATCGTTTTGGCTAATGGTCAATCGCGGTTGGCTTGCGGGTGGTCTCGACCGTAGTCAACTACCGAGAATACCGCCTTTGGAAGAGGGTTCGACATTTACCGGTTACCTGTATCAGCCTTTTGGCACCCATCTGGTGCTGGCCGATGACGTCTGGACTACCGGGGTGTCGCCTCTGGTGATACAGCATTTCGATCATGACAAACTGGAGCGTTATCTCGGTGATAAGGTCTACCCCTATTCCCTGAGATTAGAAAAGAGCATCAGCAGTGCGTTGAAAACTGATTGGATCATCGTTAATGTCCAGCCCGAGAAACACACGGCTTATGCTGTGCAGTGGTTTGCTATGGCCTTAGCCCTGGTGATTCTAACGTTGTTCGCAAACTCAAATATTAGCACCCGTTTTGCGAGCAGTTCAGCCGCAAAGCTTGATAAGTAGTCTTTGAATGAGAGTTGCTTAATGAATGAAGAAACGTCTAAAACCAGTAAGTTGCCGCTGTGGCTGATTATCTTCACGACCCTGGCTGTGATGGTGAGCGGCTTTTTGTTATTTCCCAGTAACGATGGTCAGCGAGATCGGCTGCTGTCGATTTTAGGTACGAATAATCGGGGTACATTACTCAACCCCGTCGTAGTGATGGCGGATATGCCGCTTACCGACCAGGAAGGTGAGGCCTGGTTGTGGCAGGAGCAGGCACCGAAATGGCGTTTGTTATTACCTTTTGCAGGGACTTGCGAGAATGCTTGTCGTGATTTTTTGTATACCTCGCGGCAAGTTCACATTCGTCTCGATAAAAAAACCCAGCGTGTAAAGCGGGTGTTCTTAAATCTTGGCGCCCCTCTCGATGA
The DNA here is from genome assembly GCA_913058345.1 of uncultured Gammaproteobacteria bacterium. GTDB lineage: Bacteria > Pseudomonadota > Gammaproteobacteria > Pseudomonadales > Porticoccaceae > Reddybacter. The sequence goes on along the minus strand of CAJXQR010000002.1, from coordinate 319,367 downwards.
CGAAATGAATGCTTACCTTAAGCGAGAGCACCCGTATTTGACGGTTGTACGTGGTGATTTGGCAGAATTTTCGGCGCTTATAGGCCCGACAAATGCCCAGTGGACAATTGATAACTCGCGCTTGTTTCTTGTTGATCAACAGGGAGTGGCAATGATGTATTACACCCCTGAAAACGATGGTAGTGATTTACTCGGTGATCTGAAGCACCTTATCAAGTACTCTCCGGAGCTTTAAGCTATGGCCCTTCCCCAATCTTCTCAGCCCAGGCCGGGTTACCGTCTGGCACTATTCACCACCTGTCTTGCCGCTGTGGTGGTAATGCTCGGTGCTTTCACGCGTTTATCAGATGCTGGCCTTGGTTGTCCGGACTGGCCTGGCTGTTATGGTCATTTAACCTGGCCGAAAGCCGTTGAGGATGTCGCCCGTGCCGACGCGCTTTATCCTCATATGCCGGTAGACACTGATAAGACCTGGCCAGAAATGGTACATCGTTATTTCGCCAGCAGTCTGGGTTTATTGATTATTGCTCTGAGTGTGATTGCTTGGCGGCACAGAGAAACACGGGATTATCCTTTCCGTTTGCCGCTTTTTCTGCTGTTTTTAGTCGTTTGGCAGGGTCTGTTTGGCATGTGGACGGTCACCTTAAAGCTGTGGCCCCAGGTTGTGACAATACATTTACTCGGGGGTATCAGCACTTTTTCATTACTCTGGCTTTTTACGCTGCGGTTAAAGAATCAGCGCTGGCAAACCGACAGTGTTAATTGGCGCCAGTTACAAAGGCTGCGCCCGGCATTAATTATCGGCTTGGTAGTTGTTTTTTTACAAATTGCTTTAGGGGGCTGGATTAGCTCTAACTATGCGGCCGTTGCCTGTGTCGATTTCCCCACCTGCCATGGTGAGTGGTGGCCGTCAATGGATTTAGCTCAGGGTTTTAATGTGACCCAGGCCATTGGTCCCAATTATCTTGGGGGTTTATTGGAGAGTGATGCCCGGGTGGCGATTCACATGGTGCATCGCCTTGGGGCTCTTATTACCAGTGTTTACTTGCTGGCTTTTAGTGTTTTTCTCTTTAAAGTTGCCCACAATGGTGTACACCGTATGGCCGTGGCGATATTAGCGGTGCTGGTCGTGCAGGTGGGTCTGGGTATTACTAATGTTCTCCTTGTTATCCCTTTGCCCATTGCCGTGTTACATAATGCGGGTGGCGCCCTGTTATTAGCGAGTCTTGTTACACTGGGTACAAAAATGTGGATGGCAGAAAAGCCTGTTGAGCAGGATTGATATGAGTACAGTAGAGCTGGAAAAAGAAAGCGGCGTCGCAAGCTGGCGAGATTATCTTGAGCTGTGTAAGCCCAACGTGGTGTTGGTGATGATCGTTACGTCTGCTATCGGTATGTTTATGGCCGTCCCCGGTATGGTGCCGCTTGATGTCCTGGTGCTGGGTAATCTCGGCATTGCCCTCTGCGCGGCATCGGCAGCCACCATCAATCACCTGGTCGATCGACGCATCGATTTGAAAATGGCGCGTACCCTGAATCGACCTATCGCCAAAGGACGGGTGGGCTCGAATCAAGCGCTAGCCTTTTCGTTCGTGCTCGGTGTCGTTGGGATGGCTATTTTACTGGTGTATATCAATGCCCTGACCGCGTGGTTGACCCTGGCTTCGCTGCTCGGTTATGCCGTTGTGTACACGCTTTTTTTAAAGCGGGCAACGCCGCAAAATATTGTGATTGGCGGGCTTGCAGGTGCCGCTCCGCCTCTGTTGGGTTGGACGGCGGTTACGAATGATGTGGGTGGCTACGGGCTGTTGTTAGTGCTGATTGTGTTTATCTGGACACCACCCCATTTCTGGGCGTTGGCACTGCATCGCAAGGACGAATACGCGAAAGCCGATGTGCCCATGTTGCCGGTTACCCACGGTGAGCGCTACACGAAGGTACATATTTTACTCTATACCCTGTTGCTGATCATCGTTACCGTCATGCCTTATTTAACGGGTATGAGTGGCTGGCTCTATCTGCTCGGTGCACTAGTGCTGGGAGGAGGCTTCCTCTACTGGGCGATTGTTTTACTGGTTAGCGACAAGCCTGGCCTGGGCATGGCCACTTTTAAATACTCCATTATTTATTTATTAGCCCTCTTCGCCATTATGTTGGTCGACCATTATTGGGTCGCTCCTCCCCTTCTGGGGCCGACAACTTAGAACGGGGTTTTTGACGATGACAGGTGGTAATAGTGACTGAAGATCCAAAAGTTAAACGAAACATAAGACTGATTGTTGCGGCTGTGGCAATTTTTGCTACGTTTGCTATTGCGTCTGTTGGTAAGAAATTATCGAGTCCACGTATCTTGAATGCTTACGAGTTGCGTGATTACGGTGCGATAATGCTAGAAGAGCCAACAGACCTCGTCGAATTCAGACTCACTGACCAACAAGGTAGTACGTTTGGGCCTGAACAGTTACTCGGTCACTGGACGCTGATTTTCTTCGGCTTCAGTCATTGCGCAGATATTTGTCCGACGACCATGGCTGTGTTGGGTAAAACCTATAAGGCATTAAAGCCCGAAGAGCAGGCGGATCTTGATGTCATTCTGGTGACAGTTGACCCCGACCGGGATACACCTGAGCAGCTGCAAAAATATTTAGCGCGCTTCGACCCAGGCTTTATCGGCCTTACTGGCGAGCATTCCGCGTTAATGGGCTTTGCCAGCCAGCTACATTCTGTTTATGAGCCTGAGTTTGGGGACGATGAAAATTATCAGGTGTCGCACAGTGGCAATTTGATATTGATTAACCCCAAGGGTGAATTGCACGGTTACTTTCGCCCTCCTTTTGCCCACGGTGGTTTGCGTGTGGCTTGGCGTTCAATCCGTGAAACTTTCTAGTTGGTTTTTACTTTGCTGCTTGTAGCGCCTCTCTCCTGAGGCTCAACAAGCTGCCAGAAGGGTCTTGTCGAGTGTGTTTTTCTAACGAAATGCTGCCCAGTGTTTAGCGTGATCCTTTCGATAATAGAGAAAAGCTTTACTGCGGGAATAATTTCTCACCAGCGATTATCATTCTATACTAAGGGCGTAAATTTCTACGCTCTTGCGATAAACAGTGGCGCCACAGCAGTAAAATTGTTTCTGAAGTACGCAGCAAATTATTGTAAAGAGCTTTATCGATAAGCCACGAGAGGCGGATAAGCTCTGTCTAAAGACGCTGGATGTGTGTCGTGCTAGCGTCCACTATTGACTGAAATAGGCCCTTCACTGCTTTCTACCGACGTTCATTTAACAACGAGGTAATAATATGACCGCTTATGTAATCGTCGATGTCAAAGTCACCGATCCCGAGGCCTATGAAGCCTATAAAAAACTTGCTCCTGCCGCGATTGAAGCTTTCGGTGGTGAGTATCTGGCCCGTGGTGGCGCGGTCGATGTTTTTGAAGGTAACCGTACTCCCAATCGTACGGTGATCATAAAATTTGAATCAATGGCACAAGCACGGGCCTGGGTTGATTCTGAGCAATACCGCGAGGCGAGAATGGCGCGGCATAAATCGTCAGTGTCTCATATGATGGTGGTTGAGGGTGTATAGACAAGGTCTATTCAGGCAAGGCAAAATTCAACAATTAAAGGCTTAGATCGCGTCGCGATTGTTCTGTAAAAAGTCGGCGCAATGCCTGTTTCATACAGCCTCGGTTATGCGGTGAGTGCGTCTTGCTAAGCCCATAATTAATTCACAGCTAAAATTTTCAATTAGTGCGCGTTAAAATTTCACAATAACGCGCCAACTACGTCGCCGTCGCCCAAGCCTGATGAGAAGCTGATTAAGCCTGTTGAAGAGAATGTAGGATCTTTACAGCACCATAATGGCATCCATTTCCACCAGAGCATCGCGGGGCAAAGATTTCACCCCAATGGCGGCGCGGGCTGGATAGGGCTCGGCAAAGATCTGTCCCATCATTTCATTGACACGGGGAAAGTGAACCAAATCGGTAAGGAAAATATTCAATTTAACAATGTCAGCCAGAGAGCCGCCAGCCGCTTCGCAGACTGCACTGAGATTGGTAAAAACCTGCTGAATTTGTTCATCAATATCGTCTGAGATCATAGCCATCGTTGCTGGCACCAGGGGGATTTGGCCAGAGAGGTAAACGGTTTTATCGGCTTTAATGGCTTGTGAATAAGTGCCAATTGCCTGGGGAGCATTGGCAGTGTGGATTACGGCTTTATTAGGCATAGCTTTATTCTCGAAATTATCTCTATTGCGTTATTTAATTTTTTTGACGGTAAACAGCCTGTACGGACTTTAAGCCGCGTATCCTACGCATAATATTGGCCAGATGGATACGGTCTTTGACACCAATAATTAAATTTATACTGCTGGAGTGAGTGTCTTGCTCTTTGATTTTAATCTGGTCAATGGTGGCATCCTGTTCCGTAATGCGCGCTGCCAGGGTGGCCACTATGCCGCGATCGGAATAAACCTCTAGCTTGAGTTCGACGGGAAATTCACCGCTGACTGTGGGTGACCAGCTTAAAGGCATACATTTTTCGGTACTGGATTTAATTTCGTTGAGATTCTTACAGGTGTGACGGTGTACGACTAAACCTCGGCCGGGGCTGATATGACCAAGTATTAGATCGCCGGGTATGGGGTGACAGCAGCGAGCGAAGCTGGTAATCATGCCATCTGCGTTGTCTACTAGAATAGGTGAGTCGAGATTTGGTGTTGATTTTTTACGCTTTTTCTCAGGCATGAGAACATTGGCAACTGCGTAGGCGACACGGTTGCCAAGGCCGATTTGCTGAAGTACGGATTCGAAAGTATCCGCTTCAGTTTCTTTGAGTAAGTGCTTTATCTGTGACTTTTTAATATCGTGATAACTAGAGCCAAAGTTGTTGAGGGCTCTGTCGAGAAGGCGCTTGCCGAGATCGACCGATTCGTCGTGTTGTTGGGTTTTCAAAAAATGGCGGATAGCGCTGCGTGCCTTGGCGGTCAAGACAAAATTTAGCCACGAGGGGTTTGGCTGTGCACCGGGGGCCGTGATAATACGTATGCGCTGACCGCTTTGCAGTACTTCAGACAAAGGGCTGAGCTGGCCGTTAATCTCGCATGCGACACAGGTGTTGCCGACCTGAGTGTGAACGGCGTAGGCAAAATCGACAGCGGTAGAGCCCGTAGGTAGCTCGATAATTTCACCCTTTGGAGAGAAGACATAGACCTCTTCGGGGAATAGGTCATTTTTAACATGCTCGATAAACTCGAGAGAATTACCGGCTTGCTGCTGTATGACAAGCAAGCCTTCCAGCCAGCGGTTGGCGCGGCGCTCGTTGCCCTGGGCACTTTCGATGCCCGACTTGTAAAGCCAATGTGAAGCGATGCCGTAATTGCCAAGGTCGTCCATTTCAGTGGTTCGGATTTGAACCTCTATAGGTATTCCGTCAAGCCCCACCAAAACAGTGTGTAACGATTGGTAACCATTGGACTTGGGAATGGCAATATAATCTTTGAACTCACCGGGTATGGGTTTATAGAAGTTGTGCAAGATGCCCAGGGTACGATAACAGCTGTCGACACTTTCGACGACCACTCGGAACGCGAAGACATCAGTAATATTCTTGAAGGAGCGTTGCTTGGCTTTCATCTTCTGGTAAATGCTCCAGAGATGTTTTTCCCGCCCTGTTACTGAAGCCTGAATACTCGCAATACTGAGCTGTTCTTCAATCGCTTGCTTGATATCCGCTACCAATTCGTTGCGATGACCACGAGTTTTGTTCAGGGCTCGGGTAATATGTTCATAACGCATCGGATAAAGAGCCGCAAAACCAAGATCTTCAAACTCTATGCGAATATCGTTCATACCCAGCCGCTGGGCGAGAGGTGCATAAATTTCAAGGGTTTCGCGAGCAATACGCCGGCGTTTTTCGGGCCTAAGTACACCCAATGTGCGCATATTGTGCAGCCGGTCCGCTAGCTTTACGAGTATGACGCGAATATCCCGCGTCATGGCCAAGGTCATTTTTTGAAAATTTTCGGCTTGCTGTTCTGCCTTGGACGCAAACTCAATTTCGGTAAGCTTGCTAACCCCGTCAACCAGTTCTGAAACCGTTTTGCCAAAACGCCAGCTCAGTTGAGTTTTGGTAGTGCCCGTGTCCTCGATAACGTCATGCAGCAGGGCTGCCATTAAGCTCTCGTGGTCCATGTGCATATCGGCAAGAATGGAGGCGACGGCAATAGGGTGAATGATGTAGGGCTCACCGCTTTGTCGGAATTGACCGTCGTGGCTGCGCTCGGCGAATTTGTGCGCGCGCAGTACTTTTTTGACTTCAGCAGGTTGGAGGTAGGAGGAAAGCTTGTCGTTGAGTAGGTCGAGCGCTTGCAAGTCGTTCCTCCGAATAGTGACTTACTCTTCGATGGTGGGGGGGGCTGTGTTTTCGTCAGCGTCAAGGTTTGCAGTTAGCATATCTAACGAGAGAATTTCGAGGGACTCTTCTTTTTCTTCGAGAATACTCGCATCAACTAGGCCCTCTTCAATTTCACGCAGGGCGACAATTGTTGGCTTGTCGTTTTCCCAGGGAACCATGGCCTCTTTGCCGCCAATGGCTAATTGACGTGCGCGTTTGGAGCCGACAAGAACCAGCTCGAAACGGTTTTCAACATTATCCAGACAATCTTCAACGGTGATTCTAGCCATTAAAATTATACCTTGTTTGTAATGCGATTAAATTCCTGATCGACCAGTCATTATAATGAAAAAGGCCAGCTTATAATAGCAGTTCTTTTATTAAGGCCTCATGCTGGCGGTGCTGTTTTTTACGCAGTAGCTTACCGCTCTTGATAATGAGAATGAGCTCTTCAAGGGCAATGGTAAAAACATCGTTAATAATCAGGTAGTCGGCTTCTGCGAAGTGAGACATCTCTGTCTGTGCCTCTGCGACACGCTGGGCAATGACCTCTTGCCCATCCTGGCCGCGCTGGGTGAGTCGTTCCAGTAACGCGTTTTTACTGGGGGGCAGTACAAAAATACTGACGGTATCTGGTAATTGTTGGTGAATCTGAGCAGCACCCTGCCAGTCAATTTCCAGAATGACATCGCAGCCACTTGCGAGAGTATCATCAACCCATTGTCGCGAAGTGCCGTAGCTGTTATTAAACACCTGAGCGTGTTCCAGGAAGGCTTGCTGCTTGAGCATGGACTGAAACTGTTCTTTACTGACGAAGTGATAGTCCACGCCGTCAATTTCACCTGGCCGTTTTGGCCGAGTTGTATGGGAGGTGGAAACCTTGAGTCCCGTGCTTTTTTCGAGAAGAGCTGTGACCAGACTGGTTTTCCCCGCTCCGGAAGGTGCTGAAATAGTATAGAGGGTGCCGCGTTGGGTCATATTAGAAATCTCTTCTCGCTATTCGAGGTTTTGGGCTTGTTCGCGGATTTGCTCGATGAGTACTTTTAATTCGACAGCTGAATGCGTTGTTGTTGCGGCCTGTGACTTGGATGAAAGTGTATTGGCTTCACGATTCAGTTCTTGCAGCAGAAAATCGAGTCGCCTGCCTACAGGCGATGTGCTGTCAAGCGCACGATTAAATTCTTCAATATGAGTCTCGAGTCTATCAAGCTCTTCATCAATATCACTTTTACTGGCAAGATAAACCAGTTCCTGCTCTATTCTTTCTTCATCAAGTGATACCGCAAGTTGCTCAAGCTTATCTCGGATTCTCTGTTCCTGTTGTGCCAATAATTGCGGGAGCGCTGAGCGGGTTTTGCCGATCTCACGTTTAATTTTTTCCAGTCGCTCACCGATAAACACGCCAAGCCGGTTACCTTCGCGGGTGCGAGCCTGAATCAACTGGGTTAAAACATCACTGAAAATTCGCTGGCTGGTGGCTTCCAGATTTTCAGTATCGGCCCTCTCCTCTTGTATCACGCCGGGTGCTTTTAGTACTTCAATGGGCGACAGTGCTGTTGGTGGGCCTGGCATTAGCTGTTGGATTTTTTCGCAGGTTGCCAGGTATTGGCGCGCAACATCGAGATTGATGCTCATTGCACGCCCCGGGTCAAAAGTCATGCGCAGGGTGCAATCGATTTTCCCGCGGTGGATGATTTGCCGCAGCTGCTCTCGGTAACTTGTTTCCAGGTGGTGAAGGGTTTCGGGTAGACGGAATGAAGCTTCGAGAAAACGGTGATTGATTGAGCGTAGCTCCCAAGTCAGAGTGCCCCAGGGGCATTCTGCACTGGCACTAGCAAAGGCTGTCATACTTCTGGGCATTCTCGCTCAAACTCGATATTGCAGTTGGCGCTATGTTAGCAAACACAGTGGCAACTCAATAGACTAATTTGGCTACAATAGAGGCTCTTGAGCACTTGCATGAAAGAGTGCTCGTTTTATTCAAAGTATTCATAAGGAACATTTTATGTCGCGCCCCAGTGGACGTCGTCCTGAACAGCTTCGCCTCGTCAAAATCACTCGCAATTTCACCCGCCATGCTGAAGGTTCGGTACTGGTAGCTTTTGGTGATACCAAGGTGATTTGTACTGCCAGTGTGACACCTGGGGTGCCTCGCTTCCTTCGCGGTAAAGGTCAAGGCTGGGTTACGGCTGAATATGGCATGTTACCGCGCTCAACAAATTCGCGTATGGATAGAGAGGCAGCTCGTGGAAAGCAGAGCGGCCGAACTCAGGAGATTCAACGTTTGATTGGTCGTTCTTTACGGGCGGCGGTTGATATGAGTGTTCTCGGTGAAAACACCATCAACATTGATTGCGATGTTATTCAGGCTGATGGGGGTACCCGTACGGCGTCGATAACGGGTGCTTATGTGGCTCTCGCTGATGCGGTTGAATACTTACTGAGTAAAAAGCGTATTAAGAAAAGCCCATTACAGAGTTTTGTTGCTTCAGTTTCCGTGGGCATCTATCAGGGGACACCGGTGCTGGATCTCGATTATGTTGAAGATTCTCAAGCTGAAACGGACATGAATGTGGTGATGAACAGTGATGGTGGTTTTATCGAGGTGCAGGGCACGGCAGAGGCCGCACCTTTTAATCAGGAGGAGTTAAACGCCATGCTTGATCTGGCCAAGCGCGGTATTGCTGACTTGGTAAAAGTTCAGAAGATGGCGTTGGCGCAGAGCTAGGAGTGAGCCCCTGTCCAATTAAAGCTCGAGTAGGTCGTAATCGACAATGACAGGGGTGTGGCTGGAAAATACTTTAGCCTTATAAAGTACGGCATACTCGACTTGCTGAATCAGGGCTTTGGAAATGATTTGGGTATCTGTGCGCCAGGCGTCACCGGTGCCCATTTCGCCAGACGGCCACCAGCTAAACTCATCGTTATCTGAATTGGATACACGAAAGGCGTCGGCGTAGCCAATATCGTTGTAAAGTTGGTCGAGCCACTGTCGCTCTTCGGCTAAAAACCCAGGTTCATCAGTATGCTTATCCGGATTCTGCACATCAATATCACGGTGGGCAATTTGCCAGCTACCACAGAAGATATAGTTTCTGCGTTTGCGTGTAATTTTTAACAGCTGATTTTGCAGGCCAGTAAAAAAACGTGTCTTGATTTCTTGCGTGGATGCATCCTTTCCGCCGAGGGGGGCAAGTAGGCAGGCGACGCTAATGTGGTCAAAGTCTGCTTGCAGGTAACGACCATCCATATCTTCTCCCGAAGTGAGGCCGAAACCGAACATGATTGCTTTCGGTGCCTGCCGGGTATAGATAGCAACACCGTTAGTGTTGGGGGTGGGAGAATCAAAGAAATAGCTGAAATAATCATCGAGTTGGAAGGCAGGATTATCCTCAAGCTCAGGGGCTTGGGCGCGTAGATCCTGCAGACAGATGATTTCTGCATCTTGCTCTTTCAGCCAGTCGAACAGGCCCCTCTCGGTAGCTTGATGAATGCCGTCGACACAAGCACTTATTAAACGCATATTCCCGCCTTCTATTATTAGAGATCTATGATACCTTAAGCAGCTAAATAGTGGAAAATGTTCAGTCTAATCTCTTGCTGTTGTGTGATCCCCAGCGGAGTTCTCAGTTAATTACATTCAAACGAATTGGGTAGATGAAAAGTTATCAACGAGAGTTTATTAATCTGGCGCTTGAGCATCAGGTGCTTCAGTTTGGAGAATACAGGCTGAAGTCGGGACGAGTGAGCCCCTATTTTTTTAATGCAGGCAATTTTAATACAGGGCGGGCGTTGGCGATACTGGGTCGTTGCTATGCTCAGGCTATCGTCGAATCTGGACTTGAGTTTGACGTGATTTTTGGCCCTGCTTATAAGGGAATTCCGCTGGTTGCAACGACGGCTGTCGCCTTGTCGGAGTTACATGGCCGTGATGTGCCTTACAGCTTCAATCGCAAAGAGGCGAAAGCGCACGGTGAGGGGGGCAGTTTAGTGGGAGCTCCGCTTTCGGGACGCGTATTAATCGTTGATGATGTCATTACCGCAGGTACGGCAATTCGTGAAGTACTTGCTCAGATTGATCAGGCTGGGGCGGAAGTGTCCAGTGTATTGGTGGGGCTGGATAGAAAAGAGCGTCGCAATGAAGGTTCGTCAGCAATACAGGCACTGGAGCAGGAATTTCACATTAATGTGAATAGCATCATAGACATCACCCATATTATGACCTACGTTGGTGAGCAATCTGAAGGAAGGGAGACACTAGAAGCAGTCAGCAACTATCAGCAAAAATATGGTATCGAATAAATGAACGTTAAAAAGAAAGGCATGGGAGGTTTTAGAAGCACTTGCTTGGTTTTGCTGATACTAAGTTGGGCCGCTGTTAGCCATGGGGCCCCAGCTGGGAGGCTGTACCGCTATATTAATGGAGAGGGGGTTGTTGTTATTGATGACAAAATCCCACCGAATTATGTTGCCCAGGGTTACGATATCCTCAGTAAGACTGGACAGTTACTGGATACAGTGGCGCCTTCAGTACCGCAGAACCCTGTTGAGAAAGCACTACGGAAAAAAGCACTGGCAGCAAGGGAAAAAGAAGAGCGCTTTATTCTTATTAGCTATAGCTCGATTGGGGAAATTCAAGCGGCGATGGCGCGTAAACTCGACCAGCTCGATAGAGAGGTCAAGGGGATAAAAACCAATATTGAGGGTAGTACTAAGCGTATAGCTCTTGAACAACAAAGAGCGGCAAACTATCAACGCGGGGGTCGACAAGTACCTGAAAATGTCAAAGAAACTTTGTTCGAGCTTGAAGCGGAGGTTATCAAGTCGGAAAGCTTATTAGAGCTTAAGCAGGAAGAATACGAAAAGACTGAAGAGCGTTATTTAGGTTATATAGACCGGTATCGCCAGCTTAAAGCCCAGTCGGAGACGAATAAGCCTGAATAGGTACTTGTTAAATATAGATAGCTTTATCGAGCGATAGCCACTGTTCTTGCCAGTGGCTCGTTGGTAGACAAGTAAAATTACTGCGCACAAACCGGCGTATTTTCCCTTCGGCGATAATAACCAAGAGTTCGGCAGCGGCAGAGCTTAGTAAGTTAGTTCGACAATTTTCACGGAACTCCCCTTCTCGCAATACCTGCTTAATTTGAGACTCTATACGGGAAAATAGTTGGTTAACCCTGGCGTGAAGGCGCGCAGTTTCACCCGTTAAAGCATCACCGGTCAGGATGCGCGATAACCCCGGGTTTTTTTCTGAGAAGCTTAATACTAACGTGATGATCATGCGGCACCGCTCTTGCGTATTGGGCGCATCCTTAATGATAGTGCTAATACGGCTAAATAGAGTGTCTTCAATAAAGTCGATCAAGCTTTCGTAAATTCGGGCTTTACTAGGAAAGTGGCGGTACAGCGCTGCTTCGGAAACCCCCACCTTTTTTGCCAGTGAGGCCGTTGTAATTTTTTTATGGGGAGACTCTTCCAGCATTTCTGCTAATGCTTGGAGAATTGATTCACGGCGTGAGGGGGCAGATTTCTTTGAAGAAGGCGATGTCATTGTATTGATTAAATCTCTATTTAAATGGCACAGGGAGATAGGTAATAGGCTTGTTAGCTGTCCTGGTTGGTGATCAGTGTGCCGACCCCTTCATCTGTAAATATTTCCAGTAGAACGGCATGACTGACACGACCGTCAATAATGTGGGCACTACGAACCTTGGCTTTTACCGCATCCAGAGCGCAACGGATCTTCGGCAACATACCGCCAGTGATTGTGCCGTCGGCAATTAATTCGTCAACCTGCTTGGTGGATAGCCCCGTTAGTACGGTGCCATTACGGTCTTGTAAACCAGCTATATTAGTGAGTAGTAAGAGTTTTTCGGCTTGCAGAACTTCAGCAATTTTACCGGCGACCAGATCGGCATTAATGTTATAGGAATTACCTTCGGCATCAACACCAATGGGCGCAATAACAGGGATAAAATCACCACTGGTTAACATGTCAATCACGTCGGTATTGATATGTTTAACTTCGCCGACATGGCCGATATCTATAATTTCCGGCACGTCAATTTCAGGTTTTTTGCGTGTTACGAGCATTTTTTGTGCGGTAATTAATTGGCCATCTTTACCGGTAATGCCGACCGCTTTGCCGCCTGCGTGGTTGATGAGACTAACGATTTCCTTATTGACAGCACCGCCCAGCACCATCTCAACAACATCCATTGTTTTACTGTCGGTGACTCGCATGCCATCAACAAAGTGAGATTCGATGTTTAATTTTTCAAGTAGTTTGCCAATTTGTGGTCCACCGCCGTGGACAATAACAGGATTAATCCCGACGAGTTTCATGAGTACAATATCGCGTGCAAAACTTTGCTTCAGTTGCTCATCGATCATGGCATTTCCGCCAAATTTAATAACGAGAGTTTTACCGGTAAATTTTTGAATATAAGGTAAGGCTTCGGTCAGTATGTTGGCCGTTTGCAGTGCGTGGTCACGGGATAAAGACATATTCGTCGGGAGCTCCAGGTTCTTTTTGCAAAGAACCGTTAGTTAAAAAGGTAGTTTTGTGTCGGGCAATAAGGTGATTAATTTTTGTTTAAATTGGAGCTTTAGCCGTCCTAGCGTTTGCTGGTCATTTGCCTCAAAGCGTAAGGTTAAGTGGGGAGAGGTGTTAGAGGCGCGAAGCAGTGCCCAGCCATCTGGGTATTCCAGCCTTAAGCCGTCAATAGTAATGCGTTTCGCATCGGGGAAAATATTTTCAGCGAATTTGTTGGCGATGAGGAATTTTTGATCATCTGGTACTGGGACACGCAATTCAGGAGTGCTGATGCTGGCTTCAAATCCCGAAATAATAGCGTCCAGGCTTTGTTCTCGTTGATTAATAATTTCAATTAAACGGGCAGCAGCGTAGAGTCCATCATCAAAGCCAAACCAGCGGTCATTAAAGAAAATGTGGCCGCTAAACTCACCACCGAGAGGTGCTCCAGTTTCGGAAATTTTACGGCGTATATTGGAATGTCCCGTTTTCCACATAACCGGGTGTCCGCCATAGTTATTGATTAAATTAGCAAGTCGTCGGGTTGATTTAACGTCAAAAACAATATCTGTATCAGGATAACTGCCGATAACATCGCGAGCAAAAATCATCAACAATTCATCTGCCCAAACGATGCTGCCCTCTGCGGTTATCGCGACGAGACGATCGCCGTCGCCATCAAATGCGAGTCCCAGATCTGCATGCTCGTGCTTAACGACGGTGATCAGGTCAATAAGGTTTTCGGGGTCCGAAGGGTCTGGCGGGTGATTTGGGAATGACCCGTCGAGGTCACAGTAGAGCGGTATGACTTCACAGCCGAGGGCTTCAAATAAGGCGGGTGCCAAAGGCCCGGCAGCACCGTTAGCACAATCGATAACCACGCGCAGCGGCCTTGCGACAGGGTTCATGTCGTCAAGAAGCGTTTTTGTGTATTGGTCGAGGACGTCCAGTTGCTGCTGTTGGCCCTGTCCGCTTTTCCATATGCGGGCTTCCATCGCCGTTTTCAGGTTGAGGATTTCTGCACCAGAAATCACTTGTTGGTTGTAATAAATTTTAAAGCCATTATCTGATGCTGGGTTGTGGCTGGCCGTGACCATGATGCCCGAGTCGACGGAGTCCATTGTTTTCAACGCAAAGTTAAGCACCGGTGTTGGTACGACACCGATATCGATAACATTGCAACCAGTGGAGAGTACGCCTTCAATCAAGGCAGATTTCAAATGGGGGCTGGAGCGTCTCCCATCTGACCCAATCAATAAGTTTCGCTGCCCGCTATTGACCATATCGGAGCCAGCCGCCTTCCCAAGGTGAAGGGCGAAGTCTTTGGTTATCTGGGAATTGGCATCGCCTCTGATGTCATACTGTCTGAAAACCTCACTAGAAGAAACGTTACTATCATTTTCCTTGGATATTTCGCTAGGGGAGCTAACCGGTACAGTAGCTCTCTGGGTGAGCTTTTCTTGAATTAGTTGATTAAGCTCTGTAGGAGTTAGGTCGGTATCATCCAGAGCCGACTCTTCTCTGAGGCGGCTTAACTGGTAGCGAATGAGTAGCACCAGCAGCAGCAGGCTGATTGCCAGCAGGGCTATAAAAGAGATAGTGAAGTATAGAAAAGGTTTTGCGGTAGTATCCACAAGCTTGGTAGAAACTGAGTAACGCAATTGCCAGTCAGCTCGACCTTTGACAGGAACTGTTGCCTGAAAAGATGTATTTGAACCACCGCTGGAAACAATGACCTGAGGCGCAAAGCCACGGGTGTATTGAAGGAGTTCAGTTTGGCCCAGAGCTGGGTCTGCCTGACTGAGTACGGTATGGAGATTTTGTACTGGAAGGCTGCTGATTAAGCTGCCCACTACCTCATCATAATCTGTGATAGGAGTGGCGTTAACGATTAGCCAGTCATGGAGTTTTACGGCTGTTGGTTCAAGTTGTTTACCGGCAATAGAGTGTTTGGCGAGAGTGATGCCAACAAAGTTTTGTGTTTCTGCAAAATAAGGGCTGTTGACTGAAACGAGCTTAATGTCAGCCATTTCAGGTAATTGGCGGTGCAATAAATCTTTATATTCTTTAATTTGTGCGATATTTTCTGCTTTCAATATATTGATTAATGTTCGGTCTTTAACGATTCGGTCGAGTTTTTGATCGACTGTAACAAAATAGTCTTCAATCACCGCTGCCTGTTTTTGACCAAGTAATTCCGCTTTATGGATAATGGCCTGGTGCCAAGGCTCGGTGACAAGTTTGCTATAAAAAAATTGAGTTAAAAAGATAGTATAAATAATGATCAGTACAGAACCGGCGAGCACTACCGGCGATTTAATGGCAGAATTAAAATCTGTTGGTAGCTTCATAATCACCCTTATGTGATAAAAATATCTGCTTGTCTCAAGACAGCGGTATTTTTGGTGGCGTGTCTAACAGAGAGGCGATATGCTCAATCAGCTTGTTAGCTAACAGGTGTTTATTCATGGTTGGCAGTGCTTTACTGGAGCTAGGCTGAACCAGAAGAACACGGTTATCGTCACTGTTAAACCCTATTTCAGCGTCGGACACATCGTTAGCAATCACCAGGTCGAGATTTTTCTTGTGAAGCTTCAGTGTCGCATGGTGCTCGAGGTTTTCGGTTTCGGCCGCAAAGCCGACAGTCAGCGGTCGCTTGGGTAGAGCGGCTACCGTTGCAACGATGTCTGGGTTTTTAATGAGTTGTAGGAACATGTCGTCGTCATTCTTTTTGATTTTTTGTTCAGCGATGCTGGCGGGTCTATAGTCAGCAACTGCGGCTGCCGCGATAAAGATATCAGCCCCACCGACTTCGTTTAAGGTAGCGTTAAGCATCTCTGCCGCCGATTCGACGGTGATGGTTTTAACGCGCTCTGGTGGCTCAAGTTGCACCGGCCCACTAACGAGAACAGTGGTCGCGCCAGCCGCTACAGCGGCTTGCGCAAGGGCATAGCCCATTTTGCCGGAACTGTGATTGGAAATATAGCGCACGGGGTCGAGCGCTTCACGTGTGGGGCCAGCTGTAATAACGATTTTTTTGCCACTTAACAAACCCGAAACAAACAAATTGCTAGCCATTGTGCAGAGTGATGCGGGAGCTTCCATTCGTCCCTCTCCTCTATCGCCACAAGCCTGATAGCCAGAGGCTGGGCCAAAAATGTGTATGGCGTGCTCTCGCAATAACTGTAAATTTTGTTGTGTCGCAGCATTTTCCCACATGTGCTTGTTCATGGCTGGCGCGACGGCGATCATACTGTGGCTAGCAAGACAAACGGTGCTGAGTAAATCATTGCCTTCACCGTGGCACAGGCGGGCAATAAAATCGGCGCTGGCCGGGGCCACAAGGATAAGGTCGGCCCAGCGAGCCAGTTCGATATGCCCCATGGCGGCTTCGGCGGCGGTATCGAGCAGCTTAAGGCTCACCGGATTTCCCGAGAGTGCTTGTAGTGTCAGTGGGGTGATGAACTCGGTTGCCGCAGGGGTCATGACAACGCGCACCTCCGCGCCCTCCCCTTGCAGACAACGGATTAACTCAGCACTTTTATAGGCGGCAATACCTCCAGTCACACCAAGTAAAACCCGTTTATTGTTGAGAGAGCCCATAGCCATCCTTTTAAAACTCAGAAATACCGCTAAGATAACACTTGCCAAGGGAATTTCGAAGAAATCAAGGAAGGTTTGCGATGACTATTAAGCACTGGCCAGAGGGGGAACGCCCTCGAGAGAAGCTGATAAACCAGGGGCCGAGAGCGCTTTCGGATGCGGAATTGCTGGCAATATTTTTACGCACCGGCATCGCGGGTCAGTCCGCTGTTAGTTTGGCGAGGGATTTGCTCACCCAGTTTGGTAGTATTTCCACGTTGTTGAATGCGGATCTTGCGACCTTCTGCGCCGTAAAAGGATTAGGTCCTGCCAAGTTCGCGCAGTTACAGTCGGTGCTCGAACTGGGGCGGCGACATCTGGGCGAGCAACTGAGTCGCGAACAGGTCTTTACCAATGCCGAGACGGTCAGGCAGTTTGTGCGTACCCATTTCCAGGGTTATCAGCGCGAGGTTTTCCTTTGCCTGTTTCTCGATACTCGCCATCGCTTGATTGCCTGTGAAGAGTTATTTCAGGGTACGATTGATGGCGCCAGTGTTTATCCTCGAGAAGTGGTGAAGAGAGCCTTGCAGCTGAATGCTGCTGCCCTCATTTTCTCCCACAATCATCCGTCTGGTATTGCTGAGCCTAGTCAAGATGACGAGCAAATCACCCGGCGACTGAAAGATGCTCTAGAGCTGGTTGACATACGGGTGCTAGACCATATCGTTGTCGGCCAGAACGAGGAGATTTCCCTGGCCGAGCGGGGCCTGATATAGCCGCCCGCGGGGTGCGGGAAACAGATTTTATTTGATTCGTCCGGCTCTCTCTGGTATAAAGCACGGCTCTTTTCACCGGCACACTGTTCCCGCTTGTTTAGAACAAGCAAACATCGAGTAGTAGGGCTGGTCGTCACGACCCGAGAAATTAACAGTTTATTCAGTATAGATAGAGGCAAAAAGATGTCCAGAGTGTGTCAGGTCACCGGTAAGCGTCCAATGAGCGGGAATAACGTATCCCATGCAAAAAACAGGACTCGTCGCCGGTTTGAGCCCAATCT
This sequence comes from uncultured Gammaproteobacteria bacterium, assembly GCA_913058345.1. GTDB lineage: Bacteria > Pseudomonadota > Gammaproteobacteria > Pseudomonadales > Porticoccaceae > Reddybacter. The sequence continues at coordinate 301,796 of CAJXQR010000002.1, read as the reverse complement.
TCATAGCCATCGCTTTTGGGTGGAAACAGAGAAGCGCTTCGTCAAACTGCGTGTGTCGAGTAAAGGGATGCGTATAATTGACAAGCTCGGCGTAGAGCAGGTTATTGCCAATATTCGCGCCAATGGCGGCAAGGTTTAAGGAGAAATAACATGGCTAAGTCAAACCGAGATTTAATTAAGCTGGTATCCACTGCGGGCACTGGTCACTACTACACCACCAGCAAGAACAAGCGGACTATGCCCGAGAAGATGGAGATCAAAAAATACGATCCCGTCGTTCGTCAGCACGTTGCTTATAAAGAAGCGAAAATCAAATAGTCTGATATTGGCTTTTGGTGAGTGACAAGAGCCCGGTATAGCCGGGCTTTTTATTGTCAGTTGAAACTATTGATTGAATGCCTGATGCTCGATAGCTATGCCCGAACTGCCTGAGGTAGAGACCACTCTGCGGGGCATTCGCCCCTATTTGCTGAAACAAAAAATACAGAAAGTCGTGGTGCGACAGGCGTCTCTACGCTGGCCAATACCGCAAAATTTGCCGGGTTTATTGCTCAAAGCACGTGTTGAGGCGGTGAATCGGCGCGGTAAATACCTGTTGCTGACATTCCCCCACGGACACTTGATGATACATCTTGGTATGTCGGGCAGTTTGAGTCTTGCAGCTGAGGGCAAGGCGGTAAGTAAGCACGACCACGTTGATATTGTCCTCGAAAGTGGCTGGATACTGCGTTACAACGACCCGCGACGCTTCGGTTGTATTCTCTGGGTAGAGGGCGAACCCTTTGAACACCCGCTACTGGCTAGCCTAGGCCCAGAACCACTGGGTGATCTTTTCAGTGATGATTATCTCTATCAGTGCTCACGGCGCAAAAGCCTGGCCGTAAAAAGCTTTTTGATGGACAGTAAAATCGTTGTCGGTGTGGGTAACATTTACGCCAATGAAGCCTTGTTTCGCAGCGGCATACACCCCCTGCGTAAAGCGAACCGCATTTCTCTAAATCGTTATGCGCGGCTCTCAGTGATCGTGCGTGAAGTACTGGCAGCGGCAATCCAGCAAGGCGGTACCACGCTACGCGATTTTGTCGGTGGTGACGGCAAGCCTGGCTATTTTAAACAGGAGTTACAGGTTTATGGCCGCGGTGGACAGGCTTGTGTGAAATGTTCGACAACCTTGAAGGAAGTACGTCTGGGGCAGCGCAGCACGGTGTACTGCCCCAACTGTCAGCGTTAGTCGCTTGTTCGCGTGCTCAGCCGAATTTATCACCTAAAGCTTTCGCGACATTGGGTGGTACAAAGGGTGATATATCGCCCGTTAAAGAGGCAATTTCTCTTACCAGGCTGGACGAAATATAAGAGTGTTGTTCAGAGGGTGTCATGAAGATACTTTCCGCCACTGGCGACAGGGCGCGGTTCATATTGGCCAACTGAAATTCATATTCAAAATCAGAAACAGCACGCAAGCCTCGCAATACAGCATCGCCCTTACAGTCTTTCAGGAAATTGACTAGCAGGTAGTCAAAGCCTCTGATCTCGACATTTTTTAAATGTGATAGCGCTTCTCTGGCCAAATCGCCTCGCTCGTCGAGAGAGAACAGGGGTTTCTTTTTTTCGCTGCGAGCAATACCCACAATGACGTGGTCAAATAGCTTGCATGCCCGCTCAATGAGATCGATATGACCATTGGTAATCGGGTCGAATGTGCCAGGATAAACGATAGTTTTCATAGTAAGCGCTCCAAAGCGGAGGCGCATGGTAAACAATTTATTGATCTAGCTCAATAATCTGGGCTTCTACAACGACGGTACAAATAACCAGTGACATCGCCCATTGTTTTATGGCGGTGTAGTTGCCAGTTATCGGGCACAAAACCCAATGGGTGACGAGCAGGAGCCTCAATGTAAATCATCGCTTCTCGTGCAAGTAAAGTACTCTGCTGGGTTAGAGTCGTGATAGCGTCGTCTAATAAGGTTGAGTGAAAAGGCGGATCGAGGAAAAGAATATCAAAGGGTTTTGCCCCACTGATATTTTGCTGCAACCAGTTGAGAGCGTTAGTGTTCAATACCCTGGCGGATTCTAAGCCGAGTGTGTTGATGTTTTTCTCCAGGGCCTGAGCAGCCGTACGGTTCAGCTCGAGTAAAATCGTTTCGCTTGCGCCACGCGATGCGGCTTCCAGGCCTAGTGCGCCAGAGCCGGCAAACAGATCGAGACAACGGGCGCCGTGTAGTTCTGCTGTCAGCCAGTTAAATAATGTTTCCCGCAGGCGATCGCCGGTGGGGCGTAGGCCGGCGACGGGTGGGAAGCTAATGCGCCGCCCACGACACTGGCCGGCAATGATGCGCAACTGGCCGCTGGTTTGCTTATTCGTCGGTTTGCGTGGCAATCGACTGCTCCTGATTGACGGTAAAAATGCTAGGATACACAGCTTGTCGTAGTACCGGGAAAATTCGCAATGTCCTCTGAACAAAAGTCATCGCCAAACACTGAAAAACGGGGCTTGTTTTCCCGTTGGCGACGTAAAAATAAGGCTGATGAGTCGGCACAGCCAGCCGCAGAACAAGCGCAGGATGCGGAAGTTAAAACACCCGTAGAAGAATTGCCAGACTCGCTCAAGATGCCCGAGTCGCCTGAACTAGAGGCAAACGCCAATGCTGTGCCCCCCGTGGCTCCGGCTGAGCCCGTGGTATCCACTGAGCTCGAGCGTCCTGCTAAAGCATTGTCTGCTGAGCCCTTGTCTGTCGAAGTCCCTGTGCCAAGTACGCTTGAAGCTGCTTCGGCCGTGCCATCCGCTGCGACTGTCAAAGAACCGGCGTCTGATAACATCAACGATGAATCTCGAGTTGAAGTACATGAAGAATCCTCGACCCCATCGAAGGATAAAAAAACTGAGAAGAAAAAGCGCCCGAATCGCTTTAGTCGTGCCCTCTCACGCACAAGTGCTGGTCTGGGTGCTTTTTTCCTTGGCCGTAAGGAAATTAGCGACGAGTTGCTTGAGGAGCTTGAAACTTTACTGCTGATGGCCGATACCGGTGTTGATGTCACTAGCGAAATTATCAGTGAGCTGACGGGCCGGGTGAAGAGAGGTGAGCTCAATGATAGCGATACCCTTAAAGCCGAGCTACACCGGGTGCTACTCGATATCGTCAGCCCCTGCGAGCAAGCTCTTGATGTCTCCGGCAAGCAACCTTTTGTGTTATTAGTGGTTGGCGTGAATGGCGTGGGCAAAACCACCACCATTGGCAAATTGGCGCAGCGCTTTCAGCGCGAGGGTCGCTCGGTCATGCTCGCTGCCGGCGACACTTTTCGTGCGGCGGCCGTGGAGCAGCTACAGGTTTGGGGTGAGCGCAACAATGTACAGGTCGTGGCCCAGCATACGGGTGCCGATAGCGCCTCAGTGATTTACGATGCAGTTGAATCGGCCAGAGCCAAAAATATCGACGTATTGATTGCTGATACGGCGGGGCGTTTGCACACTAAATCTAACCTGATGGAAGAGCTTGAGAAGGTCAAACGAGTGATGGCCAAGCTGGATGAAACCTCACCGCATGAAGTGCTGCTGGTACTGGATGCGGGCACCGGTCAAAATGCCCTCAACCAAATGGCGGAGTTTAATCAGGCAGTGGGTGTTACCGGTCTGGCTTTGACCAAGCTTGATGGCACCGCCAAGGGCGGTGTAGCTTTTGCCTTGTGTCGGCGTTTCAGTGTGCCCTTGCGCTATGTGGGTTTGGGTGAAGGTGTTGACGATCTCCAGGTATTTCGCGCCGAAGACTACGTTAAGGCGATATTGTCGGATGTTGACCATGGCCTATGATTGAATTTGAGAATGTCAGCAAGCGCTATCCGGACGGCCACGAAGCGCTGAGCCAGGTAAGTTTTGTACTCGATGCGGGGGAAATGGCTTTTCTCACCGGCCACTCCGGTGCGGGTAAGAGCACTTTGTTAAAGCTGATTATGTTGATGGAGCGACCGTCTGGTGGTCAACTACGGGTCAATGGTAAAAACCTCAACCGCCTACACAAAAGCCAAATACCTTATTATCGACGGCGTGTCGGCGTAGTTTTTCAAAACCACCAACTGCTGTTTGACCGCACGGTATTCGATAATGTGGCTCTGCCGCTGCAGGTTTCTGGCGCACAGCACAGAGACATTGAGCGGCGGGTACGTGCCGCCCTCGACAAGGTGGGCTTACTGAGCAAAGAAAAGCTTAACCCCGTGCAGTTATCGGGCGGTGAGCAACAGCGTATTGGCATTGCGCGAGCCGTGGTGCACACGCCGCGCATCCTGCTCGCGGATGAGCCGACGGGTAACCTCGACCCCGAGTTATCGGCGGAAATTATGACTCTGTTTGAAGATTTTCGAAACGTCGGTGTTTGTGTGCTAGTGGCCACCCATGATGTTGCGCTGATTTCCTCCATGGGCGAAAGAGTCTTAACCCTGGATCATGGTCGACTGTCGGAGGCTGGCGCTCTTGTCACGCTATAAGACGCGTATGGAGACGCCATCGCAGTCGCGTCGCAGTGGTGCGGTGGAAAAGCGCCGTGGCCTGATCTCGGTTGTGCGCGCTTATTTTTATAATCACCGTAAGAATGCCGCTGAAAGCTTCCACCGTATGCGTGGCGAACCCCTGCAAAGTGTAATGACAATGCTGGTTGTCGCTATTGCTCTTGCACTGCCGTCTATGCTCTACGTCGGCGTGTCGAGCCTGCAACAGCTCAGTGGCAGTTGGGACAGCAGTGCACAGATGACTTTATTCCTGAAAAAGGGCGCCAAAGATAAGGCCATTGAAGGTTTGATCAAGGAACTCGAGTCAAACGATGAGTTAGCGGAAATACACTATATTTCTCCGAGCGAGGCCCTTGATGCATTACAAGGTAGTGCGGGCTTTGGTGAGGCTTTGACTCACCTCGACGATAATCCTCTACCGCCGGTGTTACTTGTGGTGCCGACTGCTGCTATTGAAGCCGATGTGCCTCGGGTCGAGCAATTGGTGAAAACCCTGACGCAACAGCCTCTGGTGGAGGAGGTGCAGCTCGATATGAAATGGTTACAGCGGATGCAGCAAATACTTGATATCGGTCGGCAAATTACCGTGTTGCTGGGCGGGGCGTTATCATTGGGTGTTTTGCTGGTGGTTGGTAATACGATTCGTCTTGCTATAGAAAATCGTCGTGAAGAAATTCTGGTAGTGAAACTGGTGGGCGGCACTAATGGCTTTGTGCGCCGGCCCTTTCTCTACACAGGGCTTTGGTACGGCATGTTCGGCGGATTGATTGCCTGGCTGGGGGTGATGGTTGCCCAGTTTTGGCTGGGCGCAACGGTCACTCGTCTGGCGGCTCTTTACCAAAGTGATTTCGCGCTGAAGAATATCGGTCTTGATGGTATGCTGCTGATAATTGTTCTTGGGGGCATTCTCGGCCTGGTTGGTGCAGCGCTTGCGGTGGGTCGGCATATTGCCCAGCTCGAACCGTGATTGGCTAAACAAAACAGCCAATCAAATGAACTTTTATGGCCTGTTCCCATCTAACTTTTGAGTGTTAAACTACATCCCTGATTTCAAGAGGTCGTTATGAGCACGAGTCTTCAATCTATTCAATGGATGGCTCCCGGGGGTAATCTCGGCGCCTATATGCAAGGTGTAAGCACGATTGCGATTCTTTCCGCTGAGGAAGAGAAAGCGCTTGCCGAGCGCCTGTATTTTGAGGATGACGTCGATAGTGCGCGCCAGTTGATTATGGCCCACTTGCGCTTTGTGGTGCATATTGCTCGTTCTTATAATGGCTATGGCTTGCCTCTGGCAGACATCATTCAAGAAGGCAATGTTGGTTTGATGAAGGCGGTGAAGCGCTTTAATCCCGAGAAGGGTGTGCGTTTGATTTCTTTTGCTGTGCACTGGATTAAGGCTGAAATTCACGAGTTTGTGTTACGCAATTGGCGCATTGTTAAAGTTGCGACTACCAAGGCTCAGCGCAAGTTGTTTTTTAACCTTCGCGGCGCTAAAAAGCGTCTGGCCTGGTTGACCGGGGATGAAGCCAAAGCTATTGCCGAAGACCTCGGCGTAGAAGTTAAGCATGTGCGTGAGATGGAAAAACGGCTTTCCGCTCGAGATGCAGGTTTTGATGCCTCCGCCGATGACGATGATGAGAGCAGCTACCAGGCACCGGCTCTTTACCTCGAAGATCGTGAGGCTGACCCGGCTCTGTTAGTTGAAGATGCCGATTGGGAAAGTGACAGCGAGACCCGTCTGGCCACTGCTCTCGGCGAGCTGGATGAACGTAGTCAGGATATTCTTCGCCAGCGTTGGTTGAGCGACTCAAAAGCAACGTTGCACGATCTGGCCGCAGTTTACGATGTCTCAGCAGAACGCATTCGCCAGCTCGAGCAAAATGCCATGAAAAAGGTTCGTACTTTTCTTGAGGCTTGAACTCTTTCAGGCCGCACCTGAAGGCTTACAGCTTAAAAAAAACCGCGAAATTCGCGGTTTTTTTAAGCGCATCGCCAGCGTGGTCAGTTTCCCCCCTTGTCTATTTGGTGACTCAAAGTGAGTTCAAACTCTATCGCTAATCGTTCGTTGCCGCTGCTAGTGGTAATTAACGGTTTCTTGGTTGTTGCCCTTGGTGCTTTTGGTGCCCACGGCCTAAAAAGCTTGATTGCCCCCGAAGCCATGCAGTTCTGGCATACCGGTGTGCGCTACCAAATGTTTCACGTTGTTGGTTTACTGGTCTGTGCCTTCTTCGCTTCGGGCTGTGAGGACAGACCCCACGCTGTGCGTTGGGCCGTGGGGGCAGCCTGTTTATTTATACTGGGAATGGTGTTCTTTAGCGGTAGCCTCTACCTTCTCGCATTGACCCAGCAAAGCTGGCTCGGTATGTGTGTGCCGATAGGCGGGGTGTTTTTCCTGCTTGGCTGGATTAGCTTGGCGGTTTGTCACTTTAGGCGGCGAACGTAAGCATGACTGAAATGGTAAGTTTTCGACCCGAGTACAAGAAAAAATCTATTCGTAGCTATGTTTTGCGCAGTGGCCGTATGACGGAGGGTCAACAGCGAGCGCTTGAACAGCACTGGCCAAATTTTCGCCTGAGTTTGTTCGACGGATCCGTCGATAGCTGGGCAGTTGTTTTTGGCCGTGAAGCACCGGTGGTGCTGGAAATAGGCTTTGGTATGGGTGACTCATTGCTAGCGATGGCTGAAAATGAGCCCGATAAGAACTTCGTCGGTATTGAAGTTTATCCTCCCGGTGCTGGGCGCCTAGTGAATTGCGCTGCCGAGCAGGGTTTATCCAATTTGCGTGTTTATCTTGCCGACGCTATGGATGTTTTGGATGACTGTATTCCCAACGGAAGCCTGGATAGGGTACAGCTTTATTTTCCCGATCCCTGGCATAAAAAGAAGCATCATAAACGTCGGATAGTAAACCCATCTTTTGTTGACAAAGTTGGTGTAAAGCTCACCATGGGTGGCCATTTTCATATGGCGACCGACTGGCAGCCCTACGCGGAATACATGCTTGAGGTTATGGGTGAGGTCAAAGGCTTTGTTAATGTAGCGGGTGATAGTGAGTATTCAGCGAGACCCGATTATCGACCTATCACTAAGTTTGAAAAACGTGGACAGCGTCTGGGGCACGGGGTATGGGATTTGCTCTATCGCCGCGAGTCGTAATAACTGACAAAAGTAGTGTTTAGTGAATTGAATCGGGTATTATTTGCCCACAAAAAAGAGCCGACAGGGCACTAATTAAAACAAAGGATATTTAAATGAAGCTCAAGAAAATAAACGTTTTACCAGTCGCCCTCGCAGCATCACTCATTCTCGTGGGTTGTGAAGAGACCAGTAAGCCGAACACTGCTACTCCAGTTTCAGGCGATGTGGCATTGGACTCAGAAGTACAGAAAGTCAGCTATATTATGGGCACTAATATCGGTTCGCAAATCAAGGGTGAGGCTTTTGAGGTCGATATCCCTTCACTCACTTTGGGTTTGAGTGATGCTGTTGCAGGTCATGAACCCAAACTGTCTGAGGCCGAAGTCAAAACGGTAATCGAAGCCTTCCAGGCCAAGGTGATGGCAGAGCAGGAAGCAAATGCGAAGTTGGTAGCAGAGACAAATAGTAAAGAAGGTGAGACCTTTTTGGCAGAAAATGCTAAGAAAGAAGGTGTTGTGGTATTGGAAAGTGGATTGCAATACAAAGTATTAGAAGCCGGTACAGGCGCGGTACCCACGCCAGATAATACGGTAGAAGTACATTACAAAGGCACCTTACTTGATGGCACTGAGTTTGACAGCTCTTTTAAGCGCGGTGTACCGGCGCAGTTCGGTGTTACTCAGGTCATTCCTGGTTGGGTTGAAGCACTGCAACTGATGAAAGAGGGTGCGAAGTGGGAGCTTTATGTCCCTGCTGATCTGGCTTATGGTCCGGGTGGCACAGGTGGTTTGATTGGGCCTAACCAAACGCTGATCTTCGAAGTGGAATTGTTGAAAGCATCTGTGGATGATGATGCTGGCTAAAATAAGTTAAGAGCGGAGTGGCTCGAAAGACAGTCGCTAGAAAAAAGGCCTTAGCGGGCTTTTTTTTGTCTCAATTTTCTCTTGTTTACGGTTATAAGCCCAGTAATTAAAGAATTTTCGATAGACATAGCAGTAAGGTTGGCAAAGTCAGCGCTGTTAGCACGCCAGTGAGGCCAAGAGCTAAACTTGAGAAGGCGCCACAGAGAGGACTGATATCAAAGGCCCGAGCCGTACCCACACCGTGGGCGTTGATACCCAAAGTAAAACCCTGCAGGCGCTCATCGTGCACTCCAAGCAGGCTTAGTAAGCCCGGCCCAGCTATGGCACCAACCACGCCGGTAAAAATAACCACGCCAGCGGTTAACGCCCCCATAGCGCCGACTTCTTGGGCGATGCTCAAGGCGATGGGGGTGGTGACGGATTTTGGTGTTAACGAGATTAGAGTCAGCGGGTCTGCGCCAAATAAAAAGGCCAGAGTTACCGCGCACATGGGTGCAGCGATGCTACCAAATAGCAGGGTCAATAAGAGGGGTTGCGCAAGCGCGCGAATGCGGTTGAATTCACGGTTGAGGGGTATTGCCAAGGCAACGGTCGCCGGGCCGAGTAGCCAATAGAAGATGCTGTTCGCCCGTTGATAGCGGGCGTAATCGATATCAACACTGTAAAGAAGGGCGGCGATTAACAGACAGCTACTGGCCAGTGGGTGTAGCAGCGAAAAGTGTCGTGCTTTTTGAAAAGCCCACAGGCCTGCGAAATAGACTATAACAGTGAGAGCTAGCAGGCTCACTGAAAAGAGTAAGTCCATTGATTCGTTGAAGGGTACCTCAGCCATCGTTCAACGAGGTGCGGGTTAGGGCTTTCAGCGTAAGCCCGGTTAAGGCAATCGATAACAAAGTGCCGCCAATGATTGCGGCCAGTATAGCGGGCCATTGTTGTTGTATAGCTTCAGGCAAGAAAAAAATGCCGACACCGGCGGGAATAAAAAACAGTGAGAGCATGCCAATTAGTTTGCCAGCAGTGTTTACCAGCCAGTCTGGTGGGCTCAGTTGACGCAATGTAAAAAACAGTAACACCATGCCCAAAACCGGGCCGGGTACGGCGATGGGTAGTACGTATGCGAGACACTCTCCGAGCAACTGAAACAGCACCAATACAGCGAGTCCTTTCAGGGAGTCGGTAACCTTGTTCATAAGTGTCAGTCTATTAGCGTTTACGCAGCAATTGATAGCTGCTGAGCAGGACCATTGCCGTGAAGGCGAGCAGCGTCCACGCGGGGATACTGAAGCTCAGAAAAGTCCATTGCACCTCGGCGCAGTTTCCGTCACCACTGAGGAGCATGGGTAGTGCTTCCGCTATTGGGAAGGCGTCAAATAGATAATCGGCAGGCGGTCCGCAGGCGGGTACTTTCTCTTCGGGCAGGCTTTGCAACCACAGTTGGCGAATGGAGAAAGCCGCACCGGCGAGTGCGCTGATGCAGGTTGCCGCAGCGTAGCGTTTTTGCCCCTTGTTACCGGGGTTGTGGATCACAGCCAGCAAGGCGATCAGGCCGGTCAAAATAACAAAAACGCGCTGCACGATACACAGATAGCAGGGGTTGAGGTTCATTTGGTACTGCATATACAACGCCACCAGAATCATGCAGGTGGCCACTAAAAACAGGTACAAATTCAGGGTGCGGGTACTAGGCATCATCCATACTTCCTTTTGACGAGAATGGGCACACCCGGGGTCAGAGCCGCGAAGCGCAGTTGTTGAGCATAGGTGTGTAGTTGAGGCATGAGGCTGGAGAATACCTGCTCGATCTCGGCATGACGATCGACAATCTCGGGCCAGGCCTTTCCCAGGGGCAGTGGCCGACGTAGACGCTCGCCAACCCGGTTGAGAATCGTTGGTAGCAGCTCATGATTGGCATAGCTTTGCAGCCAGCCAACAGTGGCCGCGCGCTGGTTAAATTGTTGGGCGTTGGCGGGCAGCCATGACTGACAGGTGTTGAGGTGGCGATAAAAGCGTTGGCAGAATTGCTCGAGGCTCAATGAATGATATTCCTGCCAGTGAATCGCAAGTAAATGGTCGAAGACGATATCAATGATAATACCCGCGAAGCGTCGCCATTGCGGTGAAAAGGTGCGGATTAGATTTCGCACCTCCGGTTGTGCGTCAGTGAAAGCATCTAGCTGACGGTGCAGGAATATACCTTCTTCAACGCTCTCTGGGTATTGGCCCTGTAGCGGGCCTTTGACGAAGTCGCCGAGCAGGCCGCCGACTTGTGTATCAAGATTGTCGCCCGAGAGAAGAATGTGGGCGAGATAGTTCACGATTCGAGAGAGAATTGATATTGCTGATAATAGCTTCTGAGAAAGTCATCGAAACTGAGAGTGTCCGCAGCTTCGATGGCCTTTTGGTCTTCTAGCGAATGGGCGGCGAGACTGACGAACTCTTCTTCGACAGCGGGGTCAAGTGTCGAATCGAGAAAGAATTCGCGGTGTTGTTGAGCATGGCGCATGGCTGTTTGAAAATAGGTGCTGCCACTACTACGTACTTCTTCCAGCAATTGAGCCGCTGGCGTGAGTTCGGGTTGCTGCAGTCGTTGCTTCATTGCAGATATCGCCTTGCCGTGGGAATCATCGCCGTGACTGCAGTCGAGGGCATGGGCGATGGGCTGTAATTGCTTAAAGAGTTCGTTGGCCCAGTCTTGCAGTGATGTCTCGCCGTCGCCGCGGCTGAGGCTGAGCCCTGGTTCGCGGCCGCGTTCAACAATTTTTCGCTGGTTGTGGAGTATTTGGCCGTATTCGCGATTATCGGTTTGCGGACTCTCTCGCAGTAGGCAGTGCATGAGGAAGACATCGAGAAAACGCATTTGTTCAGCATCGATACCAACCGGTAAGTAAGGATTGAGATCAACACAGCGCACTTCGATATATTCTACTCCCCGTTGCCATAGAGCCTCGAGTGCTGTTTCACCACCTTTTGTAGTGCGCTTGGGACGGATGCTGCTGTAAAACTCATTTTCTATTTGTAGTAAGTGGGGGCTGAGCTGGCGGTATTTTCCGTCTGGCCCTTTAACACCAACAGCTTCATAAGCGGGGTAGGGCGTAGTCAATGCACCGCGCAGATTTTCAATATAGCGCGGTAGACTGTTGTAGCAAACAATCAGTGATTCCTGCGCGTTACTTTGATAACCGAGGTCGCCCATGCGAAGAGAGGTGGCATAGGGTAAATGGAGACTGTGTTGATCTTCACCAATGGGCTGTAGTCGATGGGCTCTGTCTTTGACAAAACTGCGGCAAACTGCTGGCGCGGCGCCAAAAAGATAAAGTAGTAACCAAAAATGGCGGCGGAAGTTGCGAATCAAGTCGAAGTAGCGCTCGGTTTTAAAGTCCTGCAGCGAGCCCGAATAATGATCGTCCTGTTGTAATATCTGCCAGCAGGCGTCGGGTAGAGACCAGTTGTAGTGAATGCCGGCAATGGTTTGCATGAGTCGTCCGTAGCGGTGGCCTAGCCCACGGCGATAGATGGTTTTCATTTGCCCGATATTAGAACTGCCGTATTGGCCGAGGGGGATATCCTGATCGCGGCCCAATACACAGGGCATGCTGTTGACCCACAGCAGTTCGTCGCCGATATGGCGATAGGTAAAGCGGTGGATGTTGTCGAGGCTGCTCAGCACGGCATCGATAGACGACGAGGGCGCAGTGATAAATTCCAGCAGTGATTCAGAAAAATCGGTAGTGATACTCGGGTGCGTCAGCGTCGAGCCGAGAGCTTTGGGGTGGGGCGTATTGGCCAGCGCACCCGCTGGTGTGACACGCAGGCTCTCTTTTTCAATGCCGCGCTGAATGTTGTTGAGTAAACACTGATTTTCAGTGTTCGTGAGAGCAGCCAGACGTGAAGTTAGTAGCGACAAGAGGGATTCTCAGGTTTATTAGGCAGCGGATTGTTTCTGCGGTAATAGCGGTCTGTTTTTGGGCCCCACTTCGCAGGCGACGACACGGGCGCGTAGGTCGGGATTTTTGGCATTGACTTCAAGCAAGTGATTGAGAGCGACATCCCTGTGAGGTGAACAGTAGACTTCAGCCGCAGTGCAGTCATCGCGCCACTCTAAAGTCTTGGTCAGGAACTTGTCATTAATATCTTGCAGCACAAAAATAGCCATTCTTTCTCGATCTGGCGCTAAATTAGGGCAAGTGTAACCGATCACTCCGTGGCGGCAAATAGCTTGGCAGGACTAGGCAGCTCTTCCTCGAATAAAGGGTGGCCATTACAGTCTGGGTAATAAGCTGTTTTAAGCGACTGCGCTAGTGCCGGTGGAGTGGGTTGGGGGTGCTGAAAAAAGAGGTTGTTGGGGAAAGCGTGTGCGGCGCCACAGTTGCGAGGCCAGCGCCTCAATACTTTGTGGCGTGTAATCGCCTAGTGTTAACCATTGTGTTACCGCCCTGGCGACATCGGGGTAGCGGACACTGACACCGCGTCCAGTTTCGAGCCATTGGCTGAAGACGGTCTGGTCGAGAGTGTTCATGGTATAGCCAAGACCAATGCGTTGTAGGGCAAGCACGTTGGAGAGCTGTTCGCATTGGCCCTCCACTGGTCTCACTAATAACTTGCAGCCCAGTTGTAGAACTTCGCTACTCAACTCAAAACCGGCGTTGCAAACCACACCATTACAGCGCCCAAGATCACTATGAAAGTGTACTTTGCTCGGCTTATGCCACTGGATATTGCCGTTTCCACTTGCGGGTGCGTCGGGGTGATAGACCGCAAAATGGTGACGTTTAAAAGGGCGTAAAAATTGTTCGATTTTAGCGGGTGCCTCAAAGGGCAGATAGACAACAATGAGTGTTGGGTCTATCTGCCCATTGTGACGTTCAATAGGAGCGATAGGTGGTAAAACTGGCATATCGAAATGATACCAGTGAAAGCCTAGGGCAAGCCTTGCCGGAGCAAAATACTTCATGATCAGCCGCTGATGCAGATTCCCATGGTGCTGTGGCACCGGGAAGTTAAAAGCGTATTGGTGACCAAGCCCGATTACTGGTGTGTTGCGCAATTTCGCAGCCCAGGCTGTGATGGGCTCGAAATCTGTTAAAACTAAATCGTAATTATCGAGCTTAAGCTGATGGATATCACGTAAAAACTGTAGCGGAGCACTGCGCTTGATAGTTTCAAATGGGCGAATCTTGCCTTCTTCTGTCACGAAGGTAAGCCCTGTACGTAGGCTAAAGTCACCAAAGGGTGCCATATCGAAATATTGATCGTGCTGGCGCCCTGAGAAAAGGAAATCGACCTCTATACCCTGTTTTGCTAGAGCGGGAGCCATAGCTCGAGCCCGTGAAATATGACCGTTGCCGGTGCCCTGTACGCCGTAGAGAATACGCATTAGATTAGCAGCCCCATGCTTATAGTGGCTACGGCGGTGCCGATCAGTGCGCCGGCGAAGGTGTCAGTGGGAAAATGAACACCCAACAAAATACGTGAAGCGCCCACCAGGCAAGCCCATACATAAGCAGGCCAAAACATGATCGGGAATAAAGTGGCGACGACGGTGGCACTGAGAAATGCAGCAGATGTATGCCCCGACGGAAAGCTAAACTGATCGGAAGGTGTAATAAAGCTACTGAAATTGGGCAGAGCATCTGCCGGACGGTTACGCTTTAAACTTTTCTTCAGCAGAGAATAGATCGGTCGTTCCAGACAGAAGGCCGTTGTCAGCGCGATAAAAGCCAATTGTGCCTTTGTCGTATCGACAACCAACATAAATAGTGGAAACAGTGCATAGTAATAACCATCGGCCGTATGGGAAATCAACTTGCTAAGCCGTGTCAGTTGCCGCTGCTGTTTACGGCACATGCACCAGTGAAAGGTGACGAGGTCACCACTGTGAATAAAATGAAGCAGGCGAAATTTATTGAGTGGTTGCTTATCCATGGAATGAGAGCGTAATGGATGAGTATGTCAATGCAGTAACAGAGCTGTGACGAAAGCGTGACAATAAATCACTTTTTCCTATCTTGGTAGCGTACTTGCTTCGCTGCGGCCTCGTAAGATTTTACGCGTCTTAGACGTGAAGAGTTTGATAGTGATCAATAGGTGTTGTTAGCAGTGGTGTACACTTGAATTTACTATTAATTAAACGATCGTTTATCTGTAAGCTGTTGACATAATTCAACAAACCATAGATTATGCAGGATTGCTTACTCGCCAGTAACGTAAGTGCTTGGCGAAAAGATAACGGCTTAGTAATTTTTTTCAATTTTGATGAACTGGGAGTAACAGATGGGCGTTGCTGAGAGTGAGAATATTAATTCTGCAGTTGCCGGTGGGAAAAGGAATCCTCGGGTAATTGTTGTTGGTACGGGCTTGTCAGGTGTTTGCATGGGCATCCGTTTAATGGAAGCGGGCTTTACTGATGTGACTTTGTACGAAAAAGCAGGTGGTCTGGGCGGTACTTGGTACTACAATTTTTATCCGGGATTGCGTTGCGATGTGCCATCCTACTATTACCAATACAGCTTTTCACCCAGCTCTAGCTGGAGTCATCGCTTCTGTGGTGGCCCAGAGATTCAGCAGTATTACGAAACGACAGCGAAGAAATACCATGTCTTTGAGCGTATCAAATTCAACAGTGAGGTGAAGCACTCCGAGTATCGCGACGGTAAGTGGCACGTTGATCTGGAAAATGGCGATACCGACGAAGCTGATATCTTAATTGCTGCTTGTGGCATTTTGGTGCGGCCGAAATATCCTGATATTGAAGGTATGGATACTTTCGAAGGTAAAATTCTTCACACCGCTCGTTGGGAAAAAGATATCGACCTGACGGGGAAAAATGTTGGCGTCATCGGTAGTGGTTCCACCGGCATTCAAATGATCAAGCCACTGACCGAAATTTGCAATAAAGTGGTCTCTTTTCAGCGTACGCCGCAGTGGATTGTGCCGGTACCAAATCGTAAGTACTCGAAACTGAATGAGAAAGTACTTGATACTTTCCCGGTCATCTCCAAAGTTTTCCACCATTCCATAAGCTACTTTATGGAAACCATTATGGGCACGGGTGTGATTAAAGATGGTATGGCGCGTCGGTTAATCGGCAAGGCCTGCCAGTGGAATTTGAATACAGTAAAGGATCCGAAACTGCGCAAGGCTTTGACCCCCGATTATGTGGCCATGTGTAAGCGTCTGGTAATGTCTTCTGAATTTTATCCGGCTATTCAAAAGCCCAATGCCGAGCTGGTGACAGAGCACATCGAACGCTTTGAGCCGAAAGGTATTCGTACTAAAGATGGTGTTTTGCACGAGCTTGATGTTGTGGCTTTGGCAACAGGCTATCACGCAGGCGAACACATGATGCCCATGACGATGAGTGTCGAGAATGGTCCTACGCTAGCCGAAGCCTGGAAAGATGGCGTCTATGGTTACCGCACGGTTGCCATGCCCGACTTTCCCAACTTTTTTATGGTGATGGGTCCTAACAGCCCCGTGGGTAACTTTTCTTTGGCTGCGATTGCCGAGGTTCAATCAGGTTACATCATGAACTTTGTTGAAAAGTGGGCCAATCGTGAATTTGAAACGGTTAGTCCTAAGCGTACGGCGACTGACCGCTTTATTCAGGATATGAAGGACAATATGAAAGATACGGTTTGGTTGACAGGCTGTGACAGCTGGTATCTTGACAAAAACGGCGTTCCCGTCTCGTGGCCCTGGACGGCGGCGAAGTTCCGCAACGATCTCAAAGAGCCCGACTACAGTGAGTATGAGATGGAGCGTTAGGCGCCAAATCTGCATCGCGACCCGGAGGTGATTAGTGCTTCCGGGTTTTTTTTGCCTAAAATATGACCATGTGGTCGAAATTGGTCGATCCAGAACCGGTAGATACTTGGTGTTTCCTGAAAAGAGTGGGCTATGATAAGCCGTCATAATTGATGAATAATAACTGTGAGGGGGTAGTGTGTCTGGAATTATAAGTTACGGTGCTTACGTGCCGTATTATCGATTAACACGTAAGGCTATGGGTGGCGGTAAGGGTGAGCGAGCCATTGCGAGTCACGACGAAGATTCGGTATCGATGTCGGTTGAAGCGGGGCGCGGGGCGCTAGCGAGTAGCCCGGCAATTGATACTTTGGTCTTTGCGACCAATAGCGCGCCCTATGCTGAAAAACTGAATGCGACGGCCATTTGCGCGGCCCTCGACTTGCCGGAGTATGTGAATACGATCGAGTTGGCGAACAATACCCGCATGGGTTTGGCGGCCCTGTTGCTCGGTACTGATCTCGGAAAAGCGGGGCGCACTTCGCTGGTGTGTGCGGGTGATCTCGTCATTGGTGCCCCGGGCGGGGCTCGTGAACGTGATAGTGGCGATGCGGCGGTGGCTTTTGTTACCGGTCCCGAAGACGATGCGATTGCTCGTGTCTTGGGCAGAGCCTCCACCACCACTGAAGTGCTCGATGTCTGGCGCTTGCCGACCGATCGTTTTGCTCGCCAGTGGGAAGAGCGTTTTGGCATTGAGGTGCTTGGCCCTGTCAGTCTTGACACAGCCCAGCGGGCATTGGCCGACGCCAAGGTGGCCCCAGATGCTCTGACTTCTGTGATTCTCGATGCCACTAATAGCCGTGATGTTGCCGCTATTCCTCGAGCTCTTGGTTTAAAACCTGAACAAGTGGCGGATATGTTGGCCGGCTCCGTGGGCCGTAGTGGTGTCGCCCACGCAGGCCTGGTGTTGGCAAAGACGCTTGATCAGGCGCAGCCGGGGGATAAAATTCTTGTGTTATCTACCGCAGATGGTTGTGATGCGGTCGTACTGGAAGTGAGCGATAAAATTGCCCAGGGGCGCCCTGCTCGCAGTGTCGATCAGTGGCTGGCGTCTAGCAATAATGAGGTTGCCTACAATACCTATTTAAGATGGCGCGAAATTCTGCCTTTTGATCCACCGCGCAGGCCAGATCCCGCTCGCCCGGCTGCGCCGATTATGAAGCGTAACGAAAGCTGGAAATATGCCTTTTACGGAAGCCGGTGCCGTAAATGCGGGCAGGGTCATTTGCCACCACAGCGGGTGTGTCTCAAGTGCCGCTCGCGGGACGAAATGGTTGAGGAGCGCTTTGCCGACGCGGCCTGCAAGATTACTACTTATACACTTGATCATCTCGCCTATAGCCTACAGCCACCTGTGGTTTCCACCGTGGTGGACTTTGATTGCGGCGGGCGCCTAGCCTGTGAGTTGACCGATGTCGATCCAGGTGAGGTCGCGATTGGCGATGAGCTGGAAATGACTTTCCGGCGCTTTTACACGGGTCAGGGTGTACACAATTATTTCTGGAAAGCACGGCCACAGCGCTAGGGGGTGATGTATGGCAAGTAACGGAATTAAAGATCAAGTTGCAATCGTCGGCATGGGTTGTACACCCTTCGGCGAACACTGGGACAGAGATGCCGCCGATATGTTGATTGACGCGGCGAGTGAAGCTTATGCATCTGCGGGTGTTGACCCTGATGATGTTGATGCTTACTGGCTTGGCACTTTCGCCAGCGGTATTTCAGGCATGGTGTTTTCTGAGGCTTTGAAAACACCCTATAAGCCGGTCACTCGTCTGGAGAATATGTGCGCCACAGGCAGCGAGGCGATTCGTAATGCGGCCTACGCTGTGGCGAGTGGCGCTTACGACCTGGTGATGGCCGTGGGTGTTGAAAAACTCAAAGATGGTGGCTATTCAGGCCTGGTCATACCGGGCCCCGATGGTGACGGCACAGAATCAAGCATGACGGCGCCGGCGATGTTTTCACTACTGGCACCTGCTTACTGTGAAAAGTACGGTGTCGACGAAGGTGACTTAAAAGATGTGCTATCGCGCATCGCCTGGAAGAATCACGTCGCTGGGGCGAAAAACCCCAAAGCACAATTTCGCAAAGAAGTCCCCCTCGACAAGATTTGCAAGTCGCCGCGCGTCGCGGGTATGTTCGGCGTCTTCGACTGCTCTGGGGTTTCCGACGGTTCAGCAGCGGCGATTCTATGCCGCGCTGAGGATGCCTATAAATACACTGATAAGCCGATTTTCCTGAAGGCGTTGTCCATAGCAGCGGGGCCCAACGAAGGTTTTATTAGTGACGAGTATGACTTCACCACTTTTCAGGAGGTGGTGGTCTCAGCACAGGATGCCTATAAACAAGCGGGTATCACCAATCCCCGTGAAGAAATTTCCATGGCTGAAGTTCACGATTGCTTTACCGCAACCGAACTGGTGTTGATGGAAGACATGGGCTTCTCCGAACGTGGCGAGGGTTGGAAAGATGTGATGGAGGGGCGCTTTGATGGTGATGGCGCTCAACCGGTTAATCCCGATGGTGGTTTAAAAAGCTTTGGTCATCCTATTGGCGCGAGTGGCTTACGGATGATGTATGAAATGTGGCTACAGTTGCGAGGCGAAGCGGGCGAGCGTCAGATTAAAGACCCGAAACTGGGTTTAACGCATAACCTCGGCGGACAGCCGGGGCGCTGCGTGAGTTTTATATCGATTGTAGGCCGCGAATTAGGCTAAGCGAATGTGAAACTTGCCGGCCTCTGATCGGTAATACTCCCCGGCCTGCTTTGTTGCTCAAGGTAGTTGCCGGGTGTTTTATTGCTTGTGCAACCAGAATAATACAAACAGCAGATTGAGAGGGTGCTATTTGCGCTTCATCGCTGCAAAGAAATCGTCGTTGCTTTCAAAGCTCTTCAATCGGTCGATAATAAATTCAGTCGCGGCGGTATCTTCCATGTCGTTCAGGAGCTTGCGCAGTATCCACACTCGCTGGAGGTCGGCTTCGCTCATCAATAAGTCTTCACGGCGTGTGCCGGAGCGGCGAATATTGATGGCAGGGTAGACGCGCCGTTCGGCGATCTTGCGATCGAGGTGCAATTCCATATTGCCCGTGCCTTTAAACTCTTCGAAAATTACTTCGTCCATCTTTGAGCCGGTATCGACCAGTGCGGTGGCAATAATACTTAAGCTGCCACCTTGTTCGATATTGCGCGCGGCACCAAAAAAGCGTTTAGGCTTTTCCAGAGCGTGGGCATCAACGCCGCCGGTTAATACTTTACCGGAGGACGGTACGACAGTGTTGTAGGCGCGAGCCAGGCGGGTGATAGAGTCGAGGAGGATGACGACATCTTTTTTGTGCTCGACTAGACGTTTGGCTTTTTCAATCACCATTTCTGCCACTTGAACATGGCGAGCGGGAGGTTCGTCAAAGGTGGATGCCACTACTTCTCCGCGCACAGTGCGCTGCATTTCGGTGACTTCTTCGGGTCGTTCATCAATTAATAAAACGATAATGAAACATTCGGGGTTGTTGCGCACGATGGACTGGGCCATGTGCTGCATCATGATAGTTTTACCGGCTTTTGGTGGGGCGACAATTAAACCTCGCTGACCTTTACCTATGGGGGCAACCAGATCGATGATGCGGCCGGTTAAATCTTCAGAACTGCCGTTGCCTGATTCAAGAGTCATGCGCTCATCGGGAAACAGGGGTGTCAGGTTTTCAAAAAGAATTTTGTTGCGGGCATTTTCTGGGCGGTCGAAGTTGATCTGATCAACTTTCAGCAAGGCAAAGTAACGCTCGCCATCTTTGGGGGGTCTGATCTTGCCTGAAATACTATCGCCAGTGCGCAGATTGAAGCGACGAATTTGACTGGGAGAAACATAAATATCGTCCGGCCCGGCTAAATAAGAACCATCGGCAGAACGTAGAAAACCAAAACCATCGGGTAAAATTTCCAGTACGCCATCACTGTAAATATCTTCACCGCTTTTTGCGTGGCGCTTGAGGATGGTAAAGATAATATCCTGTTTGCGTAAACGACCAAGATTTTCTAGGCCGGTGTCTTCGCCGATTTTGATCAGCTCATTAATTGGTTTTGTTTTAAGGTCAGTCAGATTCATAAATATGCGGTTCTAGATGTCATTAGATAGAGGGGTTCAGTCTCGCTAGACTATTTGAATACAATCAGGGATAAAGTGCGCCGACTGGCGAATATGCTGTTTGGAGTTGTTATGTGTCTACACCCGAGAGGCCGCTTAGGAAATGATGTAGCTAAAGGGGTGTTAGAAAGAGTCGATGCTGATCCGGCGATTATAGTACTTGTTGATCAAAAAACAAGAGCTTTCTTTTTGTGTTGAATTAGCAGCCTCCTTGGTGAAAGTAGGCTGCGGACCAGAGCTTTGCTGCTTTCAAAGGCTGGCGTCTATAAATTCTTTCAGTTGTGCCTTTGACAGGGCGCCGATTTTGGTCTCGTGCAAACTACCATCTTTGAACATCATCAGTGTAGGTATACTGCGCACATTGTATTTGGCGGCTACATCGCGGTTAGCATCGACATCGACTTTACAGATCTTAATCTGATTGTCGTATTCGTCGGCCAGCTCGTCCAGCAGAGGAGCTATCATTTTACAGGGGCCGCACCAGCTGGCCCAAAAGTCGACAAGTACCGGTGTGCTAGCGGCAATAACGTCAGTTTCAAAGGCGTCATCAGTAGTGTGAACGATTTTGTCGTCCATAAATATTTCCCCAGTTCGTGGTTGAGAAGCAGAATGTACCTGAATTTCTGCATCATAACATCCCAGACCTATTGCGAACAAACCACCCATCGGGGGATGGCGATTTCAGAATTCGGAGAGAATACTGTTGAGAAAGCGATGGCCGAAAGCGGTACAACGCAGCCACCCAGTGGATAATGGTTCGACTAAGTGTCGAGCTTCAAGTGATTGCCAGTGTGCCGTGATTGTCGTTAAAGACATGCCTGTGCGCTCGGTAAATAGGGTGGTGGGTACCCCTTGTTTCAATCGAAGGGCATTCATTAAAAACTCGAGGGGAAGTTCTTTTGAGTCCAGAGAGAATTGTTCGGCCAGGAAATCGCTACCAGTTGCAAGGCGTGAAAGGTAGTCACTGGGCTGGCGAGTTTTGCGAGTGCGGAGAATTTTCTGTTCGTTCAAGTCGGTGATTTTGCCATGGGCACCGGCGCCGATACCCAAGTAGTCACCAAATTGCCAATAGTTACAATTGTGCTGCGATAGACGTTGAGGGCGAGCATAGGCGCTAATTTCGTAAGCGAAAAAGCCGGCCTTAGCTAACAATTTATGGCCTTGACCCTGAATGCGTTCCAAGGTGCTTTCGATGGGCAGGACAGGGGGCTGGTTGTGGAAAGCGGTGTTGGGCTCGATGGTAAGCTGATACCAAGACAGGTGCTCTGGTTGAAAATCCATCGCTTGTTGTAAGTCGGCGATCGCCTGTTCGGGTGTTTGCTCAGGCAGGCCGTGCATTAAATCGAGATTGATATTGTCGAAACCGGCTTGTCGGGCAGTATGAATTGCCGTCAATGCTTCCGTGCCATTATGAATGCGGCCCAGCCGCTTGAGGTGAGTATCGTTAAAGCTTTGAATACCAATGGAGAGTCGGTTGACTCCCGCTTTTCTAAAACCCGTAAATTTTTGCTGCTCGACAGTACCTGGGTTTGCCTCGAGGGTGATTTCTACCGCTGGAGCAAAGCCGATCAAGCGTTCTGCCCCCTCAAGGATGCGGGCAATGGCTGCGGCAGAAAAAAGGCTCGGCGTTCCACCACCAAAAAAAATCGAAATGAGTTGTCGGCCTTGCCGTTTTTCGCTGCTGGCTTCTGTCGCGAGGTCTGCCAGTAGGGCGTCAACGTAATTAGTTTCGGGCAGTGCATTGCCGTTGTTGGTGTGGGAGTTAAAATCGCAATAGGGACACTTTCTGACACACCAGGGAATATGTACATAGAGGGACAAGGGAGGTAAGTGCAGAGAGTTCATCCGTTTGAATTGAAGGTGTAAGGCTGCAACAGCTATTGGCTAAGCTGGGTGAGCAGGGATTGCAGAGCTTTGGCCCGGTGGCTACGTGTGTTTTTTTCTTCTTTACTTAATTCAGCGGATGACAGGCCTGTCGCGGGGTCGAGGAAGAGGGGGTCGTAACCAAAGCCGTTGTTGCCCTGAGCTTGTTTGAGAATGTATCCCTCCCAAGTGCCTTGACAAATTAACGGTGTGGGGTCCAGTGGATGACGAAGGTAAACCAATATACATTGAAAGCGGGCGCTACGCTGTTCATCGGGTACACCGTGCAGGTGTTCGAGTAGCTTTTGATTGTTCTTTGCATCGCTGGCATCGGCCCCGGAAAAGCGTGCGGAGTAAATACCAGGCGCGCCTTGAAGAAAGTCGACTTCCAGTCCGGAATCATCGGCAATGGCGGGTAGGCCTGCAATTTTCGATGCATGCCGTGCCTTGATAATGGCATTTTCGACAAAGCTGAGCCCGGTTTCCTCGACATCGTCGATTCTGAACTGCGCCTGCGGCAATACCTCAAAGTGCCGGCCGGCGAGTAACTGCTGAAACTCCTTGAGTTTGCCAGTATTGTTGCTGGCCAATACGATTTTTAATGTCATGCCGAGTCGACCTGTATTTCACTATTTGCTGGCAGGGCGGCCTATTTTAGCAGTACTCAGGCAGCAGCGTCCGTAAATATAACTCGGTTCCACAGTTGCTAGTCTGCTTTACTCATCGTGATAAAAACGGCGCTGGAAACTGATGTTATGGGCTGGTTTGTCGGGGTCGGGCTGGACGCTGATTTTAAAGGTCATGGCATCTTCGTTCTCAAAGCGAAAGGGAGCGAGGTAGTAAACGACTTTGCCTTCACGGACTTCAAAAAACTTTAGGGTTTGTTGCTGAGCGAGGATATTGGCCACATGGCCTTTGACTAAAGCGGTAGAGCCACCCTGGGCACCATTTTTGACTACGGCAATATTAACGAGTCCCCAGTCTTTGCCGCGAGTGATGCTGTAATTTGCAGCGACTTCCGGGGTGACGAAGCTGCTGTTGAAGGCGCTGTAAAACACTTTGTAATCACCGAAAGCCTTAAAGGGCTGACTGGCTGCGAAAGATTGCAAGCTGGCACTGAGGCTTAAGAGTAAGAGTGCCGGGGCGAGTAAGTATTTTTTCATTATATTTCTCCAGATACTTTGCCGTCTATGTAGGCTGACTATAGCCTTGGCGACCTATTTGGCCAAATGGTAAATTGCTGTTTCACCGAATAAGTTAGGCCACAGTCCTGTGAGTTGCTTGTCGGGAATCTGTTCTGTGACGACTTTACGGTGCAAAATGCGAATATTTTTTTCTGCACACAGGGTGTCAAAGTCGTGCACGGTGCAGAAGTGGATGTTCGGGGTGTCATACCACTGATGGTTGAGTTGTTTGGTCACGGGCATACGTCCGCGTAGCATTAAATAACTGCGAACGCGGATATTGCCGAAATTGGGGAAGGTGACAATGCACTCTTTGCCGACGCGCAGCATTTCGTCGATCAATTCATCAGGGCGTCGCATGACCTGTAACGAGTAGGTCATTATCACAGTATCAAAGCTGTCATCCTGGAAACTACCCAGGCCCTGATTCAAGTCAGTTTCAATGACGTTTACACCGCGACTAATGCAGGTGGTAATTTGTTCGGCGTCGATTTCCAGGCCGTAGCCGGTCGCCTGTCGGTTGTCGGCCAGGCTACACAGTAGCGTGCCATCACCACAGCCCAGGTCGAGTACTCTGCCGCCCAAGGGAATCCATTGCTGGAGAATGTCGAGATCGATACGCAGCATCAGTGGCCATCCTCTTCTGTCTGGATTGCGCCAATTTCCCTGGCGATGCGGGTCATATAGGCGCGAAATACGCCCTCGTAACGATCATTAGGCAGCAGAAAAGCGTCGTGCCCCATATCGGACTGAATTTCCGCGTAAGCGACGTTTTTGTCTGCAGCGATGAGGGATTTAACGATTTCCCGTGAGCGAGCGGGCGCAAAGCGCCAGTCACTGGAAAAAGACACGACTAAAAAATTGCACAGAGCGTGACTGAAGGCTTTTATGGGATCCCCTCCGTACTCCCGCGCGAGGTCGAAATAGTCGAGTATTTTGGTCATCAGCAGGTAGGTGTTGGCGTCAAAGTCAGTGGCGAAACGATCCCCTTGGTGACGTAAGTAGCTCTCGACCTGAAATTCAATGGGTGCATCGAGGCCCCGTTGAAAGGTGCCAGAGCGTAATTCGCGACCGAAACGCTCCTCCATCAATGCATCCGACAAATAGGTCACATGGCCAATCATGCGCGCTAATGCGAGTCCGCTACGGGGGATGGTGTCATGTTCAAGGTAGTCGCCATCGTGAAAACCACTATCACTGCGAATGGCACGGCGAGCCAGTTCATTAAAGGCGATATTCTGTGCAGTCAGATCGGCGGCGGAGGCAATGACCACACAATGGCGCAGGCGTTCCGGATATTCCAGTGCCCAGCGCATAGCGGTCATACCACCAAGGCTGCCTCCCACAATCGCTGCCCACTGATCAATACCGAGTTTATCAGCGAGCTTTGCCTGGCTGGTGACCCAGTCACGGACGCGTAGCGGGGGAAAATGTTTACCCCATAGCTGTCCTGTTTCGGGGTTGATGGAACGCGGCCCGGTACTGCCGTGGCAGCCGCCAATATTGTTCAGTGAAACGACGAAAAAATACCGGGTATCAATAGGCTTGCCGGGGCCAATATAAGCATCCCACCAACCGGGTTTAGTATCGGCGGTGGTGTGATAGCCGGCGGCGTGATGATGGCCACTGAGGGCGTGGCAGATGAGTACACCATTACTGTTGTCGGCATTGAGTTCACCGTAGGTTTCAACCATCAGCTCGTAGCTTTGCAGGCTGCGGCCGCAGCTCAGCTCCAGTGGTGTGTCAAAGGTAAAGCGCTGTGGCGTGACAAGGCCGACAGAGTCGGCGGGAAAAACCGGAGGCATAGGTGAAAGATTCAACAGTAAAAGCCGGAGTCTAAAGAGGCTAGCGGGGCACTGCAAGGTATGGTGCTGTCAGACGAAGATTTAGTGTCTTTCAAGGTCGGGTGATGTGTGCCGCCGTAGGCAATGTTTGCGGCGCGGCAATTGCCAGCGTCTTCTGGCGGCTCGATGCACCGCGAATAAGTGATACCTGAGCTTTAGCAACCCCAAACTCTTTGGCTATATATTTGAGCAGGTGTTTATTCGCCTTTCCATCAGCGGGTGGTGCAGTGATGTGTACTTTTAGTCGCTCGCCATACAGGCCGACAAGCGCATCGCGACTGGCTCTGGGTTGCACATGGCAGTGTAGCAACAGGGTTTGGCTCTCTTTCCATTGGAAGTGAGAAAAGTGTTCAGCGCTCATGAGTTTAGATGCCGGGTACCAGGCCCGGGTGAAGCTGGGTGGCGGACGCGAAATTGCTGACGACAATACGCAGTACTTTAATTAGCAAAAACATAAGGATGGGCGAAAGATCGATGCCACCCATGCTGGGCAAAATTTTTCGAAAGGGTGCCATGACCGGCTCCATAAGCTGCCAGATAAGGGCGATGGCGGGATGATGGCTTTGTGGCAAGATCCAGCTGACGATAATGGCAGCAAAGAGGCCGTAGAAAAAGATATTTAATAGCATTGACATAATGCCGATCACTGCCCACACCAGTGCTGTTGTCAGGGGGATAAGACCTCCACCTGCGACTAGCAAGGTTAATTCCATGGCGGCGAGTTGTATGACGAGGGCGGCGAGTAAGCTGGCAAAATCAATATTGTTGACCGGGGGTATAACTCTGCGGATAGGACCGAGAAGCAATTGAGTGGCTTTGACAATAAACTGAGAAATAGGGTTGTAAAAATTCGCTTTACACAGCTGTAACAAAAAGCGCAGTAAAACGATTAATAGATAAAGGCTGGAAAGCGCCTGAATTAAGTAAACGCTAACTTCTGTTACTGAGTTCATAGGTGTTCCGTTCAGTGTTCTTTGTGGTAATTGGGTGGGCAGCCTGGCTGTCTAAATGCTCAGCTCGTCGGCCATTTCTTTTGCGCGATGATAAGCGGCGGCAATGGCTTGCTCAAAGTGTTCCGGTAGTTTGTTCTCGAGCAGGCGATTAATGGCCTTTTCGGTGGTGCCTGCGGGCGAAGTGACACGTTTGCGTAATTCAGCGGCATCAACATCGCTAGCTTCAGCCATGCGGGCGGCGCCGAGAGCTGTTTGCAAGGTTAACTGGCGGGCGGTTTCTGGGTTGAGCCCTAACTTAATACCGGCTTCTGTCATCGCTTCTATCACGAGAAAGAAGTAGGCTGGGCCGCTGCCCGATAAAGCGGTGACTTTGTCGATGTCGTCTTCACTGTCGAGCCAGCTCACTGTGCCAACGGCTGCGAGAATATCACCGGCTCGCTGGCGCTGCATGGGATTGACGAGGTTTGTTGCAAAGAGCCCACTGGCACCACTTTGTACCAGTGCGGGTGTGTTGGGCATGCAACGAATAATCGGCACTTCTTCCCCTAACCAGCTTTGCAGAGCGGCAGCGGTAATACCGGCGGCAATTGAAATCACCAGTGGTTTGTGAGTCAGAGCGGGTGCTAAATCCTTGGCAACAGCTTTCATGATTTGAGGTTTGACAGCGAGAATGATGATGTCTGCCTCCGCAGCGGCAGTGGTATTTTCGGTGTGGGTGGTGATGCCGAAGTCAGCCTTAAGTCGCTTACCGCTATCGACGACTGGGTCACAGGCGGCAATGTGGCTGGTGGGATAGCCTTTTTCAATCAGACCGCCGATCAAGCTGGTAGCCATATTGCCACCGCCAATAAATACCAGTTTGGCTTCGCTCACGATGATTTCCTGTGTTGTGGGTTAAGGTTTGGTTGTCGTTCTCGGGCCAAAAATGGCGGTGCCCACGCGAACAATGGTCGCGCCTTCGGCAATGGCTGCTGGCATGTCACTCGACATGCCCATTGAAAGTGTATCTAAACTAGTGAGGGCGGCGGAACCCTTTTTCAAATTATTGAGCAATTCCGCTGCCTGGCGGTAGGGGTGTCGCTGGGTATCGAGCTGCTCGCGTTGTCGGGGGATGACCATCAGACCGCGCAATTTCAGGCGGGGTAATTCATTTATAGCTAGAGCCAGTTCGAGGCAGTGTTCGGGGTCAATGCCCGACTTGCTGGCTTCCCTGTCAATATTGACCTGTAGGCAGACATTGAGGGGGGGCATGTCTTCGGGCCGTTGCTGACTGAGCCGTCGAGCGATTTTGAGTCGATCGATGGAATGCACCCAAGTGAAATGTCGGGCAATATCCTGTGTTTTGTTGGATTGAATGGGGCCAATAAAATGCCAGCAAGGATTAATGTCATGCAATGCTGCAATTTTATCCAGTGCTTCCTGTAGATAATTTTCACCGAAGTTTTTCAGACCGGCCTGCCAGGCAAAGCGCAGGGCCTGATGTTTTTGCCCCTTGCTGACGGCTAAAAGCATGATCTCGTCGACACTTCTGTTGAATTGCTGCGCGCTTTGTTGCAGAGACGCTGAGACCTGCTTTATGTTGTCGGTAATATTGTGCATAGGTTGGCGGTGGGTTGTTGCATCGCGGTCGGTCACGTTATCGAAATCAGTGGAACTGAGAAATGGATATAACTGAACTATTGGCCTTTAGTGCCAAGCAAGGCGCGTCAGATTTACACCTGTCGGCAGGTTTGCCACCGATGATTCGGGTGGACGGTGACATGCGTCGGATCAATTTGCCGGCGATGGAGCATAAGGATGTACATAGTCTCATCTACGAGATTATGAACGATAAGCAACGCCGGGACTATGAAGAATTTCTGGAGACTGACTTTTCCTTCGAGGTGCCGGGAGTGGCACGCTTCCGGGTCAATGCTTTCAATCAGAACCGTGGTGCGGCGGGGGTGTTCAGGACTATTCCCTCGACTGTTTTGACCCTTGAAGACCTTGGCTTTGGTCAGATCTTTCGAGATATTTCATTGTTACCTCGCGGTCTGGTATTAGTCACCGGGCCCACGGGCTCCGGTAAAAGTACTACGCTAGCAGCAATGGTCGACTACGTTAATGATCACCGCTACGACCATATACTAACTATTGAGGACCCGATTGAATTTGTTCACCAGAGTAAAAAGTGCCTCGTTAACCAGCGGGAAGTGCACAAGGATACCCACGGTTTTAGTGAAGCTTTGCGATCTGCTCTGCGAGAAGACCCGGATATTATTTTGGTGGGTGAGATGCGGGATCTAGAGACGATTCGTTTGGCGCTGACAGCAGCTGAGACCGGTCATTTGGTGTTTGGCACGTTGCATACTACCTCGGCTGCGAAAACCATTGACCGGATTGTCGACGTTTTTCCTGCCGCTGAAAAAGACATGGTTAGATCGATGTTATCAGAATCCTTACGAGCAGTAATATCTCAGTCCCTGATGAAAAAAGTGGGCGGTGGTCGCGTGGCTGCCAATGAAATTATGATTGGCACTCCTGCCATTCGAAACTTAATTCGTGAAGACAAGGTGGCTCAAATGTATTCGGCCATTCAAACCGGCGCTGCGCACGGTATGGTCACCATGGATCAGTGTTTGAAAACCTTGGTGCAGCAGCGCGTGATTACTGCTGAGGCCGCGCGTGAAAAAGCCAAGGTGCCTGAAGATTTTTAAGTGGCTGGTTAAAGGCGTATTCAGCAGTTGAGGCGTGGCTTTATATCGGGTTTATTTAATGCTTGAGAGAGTGAGGACAAAGTAGTGGATTTTTTTGCATTGCTAAAATTGATGGTGGATAAGAAGGCTTCTGATTTATTCATCACTGCAGGTGTGCCGCCTTCCATTAAAGTTAACGGCAAGGTGATTCCCGTCGGTAAGGCCAGTCTTAGTCCGGAGGCATCGCTTGAGCTCGTCGAAGGCATCATGAATGACAAGCAGCGCGTGGAGTTTAGTGCCAGTAAAGAGCTCAACTTCGCAATTGAGTCTGATGCGGTCAAAGGTGCTCGTTTTCGAGTGAGTGCTTTTTACCAACGTAATCATGCGGGTATGGTTTTACGTCGTATTGAAACGGAGATTCCCACCACTGAAGAGCTGTTTTTGCCGCCCATTTTAGATGAGCTGGTGTTGAGCAAGCGTGGCATTATTATTTTTGTAGGTGCGACGGGTACGGGTAAGTCGACGTCCATGGCGGCAATGATTGGTCACCGTAATCGTAGTACGAAAGGGCATATCATTTCGATTGAAGATCCCATTGAATTCGTCCACCAGCACGCGGGTTGTATTATGACACAGCGCGAAGTAGGTCTGGATACAGAATCGTTTGAAGTGGCTTTGAAGAATACCTTGCGCCAGGCGCCAGATGTGATCGTGATTGGCGAAATTCGTACCCGTGAAGCCATGGATCTCGCTATTAGCTTTGCGGAAACCGGCCATTTGGTGTTGGCAACTTTGCACGCTAACAACGCTAACCAGGCTCTCGATCGAATCCAGCACTTCTTTCCAGCGGATAATCATGATCAATTGTGGATGGATTTGTCCCTCAATCTGCGCGCCATACTTGCCCAGCAGTTATTGCCCATGGCAGACGGTACGGGCCGCAGAGCGGCGCTTGAGGTATTGATTAATACACCTTTAGTTGCAGACCTTATTCGCAAGGGAGAGGTACACAAGCTCAAAGAGTTGATGACCCGTTCCAATGAACTGGGTATGCGTACTTTTGATCAGGCTTTGTATGAGCTGTACGAGCAGAGGGTGATTTCTTATGAAGAGGCTATTAATGCTGCTGATTCTAAAAATGATTTGCGTTTGATGATCAAATTACAGTCAGAAACGGATGTCGAATACCTTGATCAGGCTGCAGATAAACTGATGATTGACGGTGATGAGGGCGATAGAGAATCTTTCCGCCTGTTCGATAATTAAATAGCGCGTTTCGTTTAAGGCGTGAGGCCAAGCGCGGGATTTTGTAGCCAGGTCTCAATAATCAAACAGGCCGCCTCACTATCTACAGGGTTCTCTCGATAGCTTTGGCGGTAGCGTCCCCTGGATTTTGCTTCAACTGTGGATAGCCGTTCGTCGACCATCTTAACGGGCAGTACCATGCGCCCTTGCAGACGACGTGCAAACTTTCTGGCTCTTTGACAAAAGGGGCTTTCACTACCATCCATATTCAACGGCAGCCCTACGATCAATGTGTCGGGTTGCCACTGTTTAATATGATCGGCAACTTGCTGCCAGTTCGGTTGCCCGTCTCTGGCCTTAAGGACAGTCAAGGCATGGCCGGATGCAGTGAGAGTCTGGCCGACGGCGAGACCAATTTGGCGGGTGCCAAAGTCAAAGGCCATCACACAGCTTATAGTCTTCGCGTCCAGCTTAAGCGTGCCCCGCACTACTACTGAGCTGGCTGAGATTAATGCCGATACTCGTGGCAGCGAGATCAGCGCGCTGGTCCAGGGGGGTCTCGAATAACAGTTTAGACAAGAGCTCCGCGTCAGTTGGCACTGTTAGCCAGGCATTCTCGAGCAGCTCTTGTTCCAGCTGGCCACTCGACCAACCCGCGTAGCCGAGAGCAATTAAAACGGCCTCAGGGCCCTGGTTGCTGGCCAGGTCACTAATAATGTCTTTCGAGGTGGTGAGGAAAATATCGTCACTGATGGCGACGGTTGCCTGCCACTTTTTATGGGTAGTGCTGTGCAGGACAAACCCCTGTTGTTCTTCAACAGGCCCCCCGCATAGGAGTGTTTGAGTGCCATTGGGCGGTGAATAATCGAGATCAAGCTGCTCGAAGACCTGGCTCAGCACTAGTCCTAGTGGGCGGTTGATGGTGATTCCCATTGCGCCCTCCGAAGAGTGCTGACAAATATATACGACGGCATGTACAAAGCTTGGGTCGAGCAAGCCGGGCATCGCAATTAATAGCTGTCCGCGTAAACTGCTAGTTTCATTTTGATTTGACGGCGCTTGAAGTGTATCGGGTGTAAGTGTTTCCATAGAGCTCAGTATTGGGCGAAAAATGTAAAATTTCAAGTTGAACCCGAGATCAAGTTCTAGGATTTTTAGTTGGCAGAGGTGACGACCTGATTGCCGGGCATGTAGCGCCAGGTTCGCGTAATTTCAATTTTATCAAAATCCGCCATTTGCTGGGGTAGGGAGGCGTAGGGGGCGGCTAATCTTACAGTGGTAATGGCGGCCTGATCGAGAGTGGGGTGACCGGAGCTTGAGACGATTTCAACATTCTCCACTGAGCCGTCAGGTAGGAGGGTTACAACCATCAGTATTTCGCCATAAATTTTGCCTGTGCGTGCGCGCTCTGGGTAGTAAAGGTTGCCTGTTTTTTCGACTTTTTCAATCCAGTAATTTAAATAAGCGGCATGATCTGCGGCTTTGGTGTTGGCAGAGGTTAATCGCAATACTTTAGGAATTTTATTGTAAGCCTGTTTCTGTTGGTCGAGTCGTGCGTGTAAACTGCTAACGGTATCTACAGGTACAACCTGCGGTGCGTCCTGCCGCCTCTTTTCTGCCTGTCCTTTTTCGGAGACTTTGTTGTTAACAGCCCGGCTATTGGCGTGTGTGGTGATAAGGGTTTGTTGGCGATGTTCTCCTTGTAGTCGCTGAGGCTCCGGTTGAGGTGCTGGCTGAACATCACGCAGCACACTAGCGTCGTAGGGTGACTGTTTGTCCGTAGTGACATCTCTGCGTTCGAGTAATTCGCCACTGCCGAGTTGATTGGCTTGAGCTAGCATGTCGGCTTTATCGTTTCTCTCATCTGTTGGCCGTTGCGCCAATGTGACCTCGAGGCTGGGGGGGGCAGCCGAACGTTGCATGAAAGCAAAGCCAATACCAAAAATCACAATGGCGTGAATGGCGATGGCCAGAAAGAGGGCAAACCCCAGACGGTCATTTCCGTCGCCGGGGTCAGTCAGTTCAAAATGCGTATCCATTTGCGAAACGTATCGTTTCCTATTTGTTCAGCCGTTGGCTAATGGCGGTCATTAGTCGGGCGCCAATATGTGTATTTTGTTCGCGATCAATCTCTCTGGCACAAGTGGGGCTAGTGACATTGATCTCCGTAAGATAGTTACCGATTACGTCAAGCCCAGCAAAAAGAAAGCCTTTCTCGCGTAGCGTGGGAGCAACCCGAGCAGTAATCTCCAGATCGCGCTCACTCAGGGCTTGAACAATACCACGGCCGCCGGCAGCAAGATTGCCACGTGTTTCACCTTTTGCGGGTACACGGGCCAGACAGAAGGGTACAGGTTCGCCATCGATGACCAATATGCGTTTATCGCCGTCGGTAATTTCTGGGATGTAGCGTTGCACCATTATTGTTCGAGTGCCCAGCTCAGTGAGGGTCTCGATAATGACACTGACATTGGGGTCGTCCTGGCGTACACGAAAAATGCCGGTGCCGCCCATACCGTCAAGGGGTTTATAAATCACATCACTGTATTGCTGGTGAAAAGCTCGTAAACGGTCAGTGTCACGGCTTACTAGCAGAGGAGGTGTGCACTCGGGGAACTGAGTGGCAAAGATCTTTTCATTACAGTCTCGTAAACTTTGAGGCTTATTAACGACGAGCACGCCCTCTCTTTCGGCGGCTTCGAGAGTATAGGTGGCGTAAATAAATTCACTGTCAAAAGGAGGGTCTTTGCGCATCAAAATGCAATCGAGCTCTGCCATGGGTTTGTCGACAGGCTCTCCGAGCTCGTACCAATGTTCGAGGTCGTCGTATACCTTGAGTGCGCGCTGTCTGGCGACGGCCCTGCCGTTGATAATGGCCAGGTCGTCCATTTCCATATAAAAAAGAGACCAGCCCTGCTCTTGTGCAGCTAAAAGTAATGTCAGTGTCGTATCTTTTTTTACATTGATCCTGTCAATAGGATCCATAACCACGCCAAGAGAGATCTGCATAGGGTTCACTGTCGCTTTATTGTGTAGGGGCATAACTTATAAATGATGCTCGGTACTGCTGACAAGCCCTTTATTTGCGAAGCCTGTCTAGCAAATTGATTTAGACTTGGCCTGTTGATGGCTAATGGAGTTTTATTGTGTTAAAAATTCAAATTCGCAATACGTACCTAACTTAATAGGGCCTTATGTAACGGGACAAGGGGGGGGCATGTCGGTCAATTTTGAAGCGTTAAAAGTAATGGTTGTGGATGATAGTAATACGATAAGACGCACCGCAGAGACAATATTGTCGAAGGCTGGTTGCGATGTGGTGACGGCTGTTGATGGTTTTGATTCGCTAGCAAAAATTGTCGATGTGGTACCTGATGTTATTTTTGTTGACATCATGATGCCGCGCTTAGATGGCTATCAAACCTGTGCTTTGATAAAAAATAACAATGAATTTAAGCAGACACCAGTGATTATGTTGTCAAGTAAAGATGGCTTATTTGATAAAGCCAAGGGCCGTATTGTTGGCGCAGACGAATATCTGACAAAACCTTTTAGTAAGAATGAATTATTCGACGTGCTCGAAAGGATAGTCACACCCAAAGCAATGGAAGGTACCTCCATTCAGGAGGCTGGAATTTAATTATGGCCAGAGTGTTAGTAGTAGATGATTCGCAGACAGAAATATTCAAGCTTAAGGAAATGCTCGAAAAAAATGGACATTCTGTACTGACTGCCCAATCAGGTGAAGATGGCGTTAAGGTGGCAACGAATGAGCTGCCCGACGTGGTGTTGATGGATATTGTGATGCCGGGCCTGAATGGTTTTCAGGCAACTCGTCAATTGACGAAAGCAAGCGCCACAGCACATATCCCGGTCATTATGGTGACGATGAAAAACCAGGAAACAGACCGTGTCTGGGGCTCTCGACAAGGCGCTCGGGCCTACCTGACCAAACCAGTGGTGGAGAAAGACTTGGTAAAGACGATTGACGAGTTTACCGCCCGCTGAGTCGGGCCAGTTCATGTCAGCAGAGAATGTATTGCAGGTTATGAACAAACTGAGCCAGTGCTTTGTTGCTGGCTCAAGGCCACTGCCTGCACAGGTGGATTATGCGCCGCTTATACCGGTCATCAGTTTTTCATTGCTAGGGCATGATTGGGCTGTACCTCTCGAAGAGGTGGCAGAGCTGGTCGATATCCAGGATTGCACACCACTGCCGGGGGTAAAGCCGTGGGTTGTCGGTGTATCGAATCTCAGAGGAAAACTGTTGCCAGTGATAGATTTTGCACAGTTTCTTGGCGGGCGACTGTGCGCTGCCAAGAGATTACAACGCATTGTTGTACTGGATAGACAGGATGTTTTCATCGGCCTGATTGTTGATGAGCTCAAAGGGATGAGGCACTTCAGTAGTGATGCCTACGAACCCAATAATCAGCCTGCCGACACAGCCTTAAAACCGTTTGTGCAGGGTTGCTATCGAGGCAATGGTGGTACTCAAACATTGTTGTTCAACCCTGATGCTTTAATCGCAAACCAGGCCTTTCATGACGTAACGCTCACTTAAACGAGTTGTTGAAAAAGATAGCTAATAACTAAAGAGATTCAGGAGTTGGAAAAATGATTCAAGGAAAGCCGAAGACCAGCCTGCCAGTTGTGGGGCTTGTTGTCGTAATAATAGTACTTGTCACCTATTTGGGCTTCTTTGCAGTCAGCTTGGCCTCCCGTGTTGAAAAAGAGCGTTCGAGCTTAGAGGCCGCTTCAGAGATTAGGGTGCTTGCTTATCGCATTGCTGATTTGTCCGGCGCTGCTGCCGGGGGAGACGCCGATGCATTTACCCAGTTGAGAGGTGCAATCGATAGTGTGATAAGCCTGCGGGCATCACTCGATTTGAACAATGGTAGTGTCTCCGAGCAAGTGAGCAGCTTCAATGAGGTTTGGGCAAGCATTGAAAGTAATGCAAACCTGGTATTGAAGCGCCAGGAAAGAAGTCTTTATCTCAATGAAATGGCCAGAACGCTGGATGAAAATCTGCCCAAATTGCAAGATGATCTGACTAAAATTGTCGATATTCTATTACAAGTCGGTGCTCCCTCCGATCAAATTGCCGTTGCCCAGGCACAGAAATGGCGAGTAGAACGGATCGGCAGGAATATCGATAAAATGCGCGCTGGTGATGCTAAGGAAGTGGCCGTTGCAGCGGATCAGTTCAATACTGATGCAAGGAAACTGGGTGAAGTTCTTAATGGCATGAAGGAGGGTAATGGTCGTATCGGTGTCAGTAGAATAGAGGCTGAACGCGCTTTACCCATTGTTGCCAACGCAGTTCAACGATTTGGTGTTGTTAGTAACTCAATTGAAGGGATTTACTCTGCGGCCCCAGCACTCGCTGAAGCACGACAGGCACTGATTGATATTCGCGAGAAAACGCCTTTGCTAGTTGAACAAAGTGCTTTGCTGGCGCAGGGGCTGGGCGCCTCTGACATAGGTGGTAGCCCCTATCTCAACAATAAAGCGGCTGGGGTCGCGGGGATTCTGCTCATTATATGCCTTGCTATCCTGGGCTTGTTGGCATTCCTGAGTACAAGAAGTCAATTAAAAGTTACCGCTGGGGATAACCAGGATAATCAAGATGCTATTTTACGTCTCTTGAATGAATTGGAAGGATTGGGCGAAGGTGATCTTCGTGCCGAGGTGACAGTCACTGAAGATTTCACTGGAGCCATTGCCGACGCTATTAACTTCGCCATCATTCAGCTTCGAGAGCTGGTGGCGCGTATTGTGGATACTGCTGAAAATGTGTCGTCTTCGACCAATGACTCGCGCACGACTGTTGTGCAATTAGCTGAGCTTTCTGAGCATCAGGCACAGGAAATTGCAGCGGCATCAGCGGCTATTAATGAAATGGCAATTACCATAGATCAGGTTTCAGCGAATGCTATTGAATCTGCTGGTGTTGCCGACCGTTCGGTGTCGATCGCAGGTAAAGGCGCCGAGGTGGTACGCAGTACCATTAGTGGTATGGATCGTATTCGCGAGCAGATTCAGGACACTGCGAAAAGGATTAAACGCCTTGGTGAAAGCTCGCAGGAGATTGGTGATATTGTTTCGCTGATTAATGACATTGCTGATCAAACCAATATTCTTTCCCTCAACGCTGCTATTCAGGCATCAATGGCTGGTGATGCCGGACGTGGCTTCGCGGTGGTTGCCGATGAGGTTCAGCGTCTTGCGGAGCGTTCTGCTGGTGCCAGTAAACAGATTGCGGCTTTGGTTAAGACTATTCAAACGGATACCAATGAAGCAGTTTCATCGATGGAACAAACCACGGCTGAAGTGGTAACAGGGGCCTCGCTGACTCAAAATGCGGGCGTTGCTCTGAGTGAGATTGAAACGGTTTCCACTAATCTTGCAGAACTGATTCAGGATATTTCTACGGCGGCGCGCCACCAGTCAACCACGGCTGGTCACGTTTCCAAAACCATGAATGTGATTCAGGATATTACAACTCAGACTCTTGACGGTACTAGCCGTACTGCGTCGTCGGTTGGCAAATTGACCGATATGGCGGTCGAGTTGAGAGAATCGGTCTCGGGTTTTAAGTTGCCGGCAAACTTTCTGGAGAAAAGCTCTGATTCAGCTTCACGGGATCATGATGAGACAGTAGGTGTCGATACCCGCTTAGAGGTAAAGACGAGCTCGCCGACTGCTCGCAGTGCTACGGTGGCACCCGCATCGCCATCTCAGCCACAAGCTCCTGCGGCCCGTGAACCATTGGCACATAAAACACCTGCTCATGTCGAGAGTGTGCTTGCTAGCAGCAGTGCAGCAATGGATGAAATTGATGCCTATTCAGAAAGTGCTATTGATGGAACCGATGACTTTACCAGTACCAGCGATTTTGCCGAGCTTGAGGGCGAGTCGGATGTCTTGAAAAAAACGACAACGTCTGAACTTGAGGATGAGCTGGCGGGTATTGATCTAGGCGAATTTGATATCGATTTTGAGGATGATAATCGAACCTGATACTGAGTAAGGCTCATGCAAAAGGATACCTCGAGATCTTCTACCGACGATGCTGGATCTAGCGAAGCGGATGTGATTGCGTTAAACGATCGACAGTATCGCTTGTGGGCTGAGATGCTTGAAAATAAGACGGGTGTACGCATTGCTGCCCATCGGGGCGACTTCGTCAAGCGACAAATTGTTTGCAGAGTTAACGAATTAGGTTTTAGTGATGTCGAGGATTACTTTCGAGAAGTCTGCCAACCCGGTGTGGGCACTCGTGAATGGGGCGTTTTGCTTGACCGCTTATTGGTTAAGGAAAGCCAGTTTTTTCGTCACCAGGCCTCTCACGACTTTTTTAAATCCCGGTTGCTACAACATCTCCAATCGCCACAGAAAGAGCAGTACTACAAAGTGAGTAGCATTGGCTGCTCGACGGGTGAAGAGGTCTATTCTCTGGCGATGAGCGCGTTTGATAGTTACCAGAAAATGGGGAAAGTGCCTACTTTTAGTGTTGTTGGCATTGATGTTAGTGCCGAAGCAATTGATGCTGCTCGCGGGGGTCTCTACCCCAACCGACATCTGGAAGGTGTACCGCAAGCGCTGCTTGACACGTATTTTAGTGTGGCCGCAAGCACATCAATGGAGATTAACGCTGCGCTTAAAAAAAGAGTTGGGTTCTTTGTGAGTAATATGTTTGACGAAAATAGCCCTGGTCTTATCAGCCCTGTGGATGTGATTTTTTGTCAGAATGTTTTAATTTACTTAAAAAACTGGCGGCGAAGGGATTTGTTAAATAGTTTCGTCGAAAAACTCAAACCGGGCGGCTATTTAATTGTAGGGCCGGGAGAGCTTAATGACTGGCAGCCGACCGGTTTGAACCGGGTGGATTGTCCGGGTATTCAGGCTTTTGAGAAACCGCTGTAGATAGGGATGTTAGCTGTAAAACGATGACCATAAAAACAACACACAGCTTGAAAAGTCTGGCATGGCTGCCAGATGAGCTCGACACGAGTTTGGGCCTGGCAAGGGAAGCTTTATTGGCCTATAGGGCGGATCCAGAGGATTCGTCACAGTTGAGCTTTGCTCTGGGTTATCTGCACCAGGTCAGTGGTTCTCTCACAATGGCTCAATGCTACGGGGCTGTATTGCTCGCTAAAGAGATGGAAACAACTCTGAAAATGCTATTGAGTGGATCTTCTGCCAGTAGGGAGGATACCTGCGAAGTTCTCGAGCTGACAATGCTTGCGCTGCCCAATTATGTGCGGAGCCTGCTTGATGGTTGTGACAATACCTTGGTTCAGTTAATGGAGCGAATTAACGAATTGAGGGCAGTCAGGGCTGAGCCATTTATTTCCTTAACACCATTGTTCATGCCTAAAATGCCAGCATTTGATCCGGATATCGTTGAGCGGTCTGGCAATTGTTCTGTGCTTGATAAAGACATGCTCGGCAAGCTACAGAAAGTTTATCAATATGCATTGCTGGGCTATTTGAAGCTCCGCGACCTGGACAGCAATCAAAAGAAAATTGCCGCTGTATTGCGGCGACTACAAAGTGATTTTAGCAGCGAACCACTAGCGCCCCTGTGGCGAGTAGCCAACGGTTTTTTTGCAGCGTTGGTTGCTAATACTATTAGTCAAAGCCCTGCAACTCGGTCGTTGCTTTGGGAGTTAGATAAAATTCTTCGCCGCCTTCTGGGTAGTGAAAAGCCTGGTCTGGAACACCAAGCGTTATTACGTAATTTACTGTATTACATCGCACTTGCGCCGGGTGATAGCCCTACTCTTGATGCTATAAAAAATGAATTTTCTTTAGATCAAGCCTTTCCTTCCCTCGTGCTGACTCAGCGTGAAGGCGCGGTGCATACACACCTTGAAGGAGCCGTTGTTACCGCCCTGAGTGATTCGCTAGGAGATGAAATTACCGCATTAGTGAGCATTGTTGATTCTTTTGAAGAGGGTGATCAAAGCAAGCTGAATGAAGCAAGGCTATCTATCGAAAGATTGGCGACGACTTTAATGGTGGTTGGTCAGATTAAACTGTCTCAGAGCCTGCAAAACGAGGCGGAGGCACTTGACCAGGCGACGCCTAATTTGCCGATGGTGGGCACACACTTACAGAGTATCCAGCGCAGTTTGCAGGCGTGGGCCTTGAACTATTCGGATATGCCGCTTGCAAGCGACCTACTATCAGAAACAGCCTACGTTGTGGACGATGCTCAGCGCTCGTTGATTCGTGAAGTGCGCAATAATTTTGAGAGTATTAAAGAGTCAATAGTCGGTTATATTGCCTCTCAGTGGGATGGTCAATTCTTACAGGAAATCCCGGGTCAGTTTGAACATATTTTTGGGGCTGTTGAGGTCATTGGTTTAAAACGTGTAGGGCTGATTGTTGAACAATTGGGTCATTACATTTCTAGCCAGTTGCTTCGCAGTGAGCAACCCCCTGAATGGTCCGATTTAGATGCCCTTGCCGATGCGATTACCGGCTTTGAATATTATCTTGAGGCAATCGATAAAGGTCGTGAGGGTGAGCAGAGTGAAATGCTACGCCGCACTGCGGAGGCGATGGAAAAGCTCGGTTTCACCATTGGGCTTGAGACTGAGACGGCACCAGAAGTTGAGCCCTCGGTGCTCGCTACCGAGCTTAATGATCAAGAAGCCCTCCCGCGTTCAGAACGTTCTGACAGCAAAGATGACGATGAGCTCGATCCCGAGATTAAAGCAATCTTCATTGAAGAAGCACAAGAGGTCTTGGCAGCGCTAGAAACAAATTATCCGATCTGGCTTCAGGACCTGTCTGACGAGAAAATACTGAATGAACTACGCAGAGGATTTCACACGCTCAAGGGCAGTGGAAGAATGGTTAATGCCACTGTTATTGGTGATCTTGCCTGGTCGCTTGAGAACATGTTCAACAAAATTCTCGATAAGTCGCCCTGTGCGATTCCTGCTGAAACAGCAGAGCTAATCGACATATCGTTGGCTTTGATCCCTTCACTCGTCGATGATTTTGAGCGTGGGTATCTCCATTTGTCACCCTATTGTGCAAGTCTAATTAATGCAGTAGAAATGCTGACAAAGGGTGAGCCCGTCACTTTGCCTCAGAAAAAAGAGAGTGTTGAGCGGGAAGACCTCATGGAGCCTGCTATCGATTTGTCTGAGCCAATTAGGTCCGGGCCTGCTGAGGCCTTAGACAAACCTGAAGATGTGGCTGAAGTAGAACCGGTTGTGCAGATTTTTGTTGGCGAAGCGGGCCAATATGTCAAAACGCTGGCAAACTTTCTGAATGATTTTCAACAACCTGTCGAAGGTTCGCGCTTGGCGCCTGCAGACGTGCATCGAGCGTTGCATACCTTGCAAGCCAGCGCAGGGATGGCTGGTTTTGTCGCTGTTTCTGAGCTGGCCGGTACACTAGAAGACTTCATTGTCGTCCTTTTCGCGCGTGGCCAAACCGTGAGTAGTCGGATTATTGCGTTATTGATGAATGGTGTTGATCGCCTGCGCGATACCCTGATCCGGCTTGAGGCCGGGGGTGGTGAAGACAGAATTAGTCTGAACGAATACCGCTCACATCTTGAGCTTACTCGCGCACAATGGCAGGAAGAAAATGCGACCGGTAATGTACCTAAAGGCCTCGCTGCATTACAGCAGCTGATAGTCACGGGTTTGGAAAATGTTCTGCTGGCCGATAGCTTACTGGACCAGTGGTTCACCCAGTCAACGTTTAACCGACAGGCTGTGGGTCCTCTGACAAATGAATTGATAGAGCTAGGGACTGCAGCTGAAAGTCTAGGTGTTTCTTCTTTGTCGGTGTTGTGTGATGAGCTTTCTGGGGCATTGAGCCATCTTGCGAGTCTTGGGCAAGGCATTGATGACGATGCTTTGGCTGTTTTCAAGGCTGCTCACGAGCAAATACTGAGCATGATAGATATTGTCGCCATCGGTCAGCCTGTCACCCCAGCGCCAGCTGAACTTCTTATTCAGCTACAAGCCCAAAGGGCACGGGAATTGCCAGTCGAAGCCTTAGGTGCTGTGAACGTCCCGGAGGTTCCTCAGCAGGCAATCCAGGAGCTTGCGCGTAGTGATGATCTCGCCAGTCGTATGGCCGGTGAAGTACATGACCCTGATGTTATACCGTTTTTCCTTGAAGAGGTCGATGACCTGCTTGAGGGTATTGAAAATGCCCTGCAAACCTGGCGAAACGAGCCGGGTGATATCGGTCAGGGCGAGCGGCTCAATCGGTTGTTACATACCTTGAAGGGCAGCGCCCGATTGGCCGGCCTGAGTTTGTTGGGCGATTTGAGCCATGACCTTGAGGCCCTCATCCTAGAGGAAGAGGGGCAGTTGGCGAGGGGCGACGAGGTCGTGTTTGACCGGCTGTTTACCCGTTATGATGAGTTGCTCGCTGTCCTCGATTGGGTCAAGTCGGGTGGTGATGTAGCCCTTGAACAAGTGCCACTTGCAGAAGAGCCAGCCGCGCCAGAAATAAATATTGAACCTGAGATAACACTTGAGGTGGTTCAATCGCCGTTGAGGGTCGAAGAGTCGAGTGAAAGCGTAGCTGACGATTCAGCATTGGCAACAGAGGGGCCGGCGAGTCGTGATGACCTAGCTAGCCGTATGGCCGATGAAGAGCATGACCCCGATGTCATACCCTTTTTCCTGGAAGAGGCTGATGACCTGCTTGAGGGTATTGAAAATGCCTTGCAGGCTTGGCGTAACGAGCCGGGCGACATTAGCCAGGGCGAGTTACTCAATCGGTTTTTACATACTTTGAAGGGCAGTGCCCGATTGGCCGGTCTGAGCCTGTTGGGCGATTTGAGCCATGACCTTGAAGCCCTCATTTTAGAGGAAGAGGGACAGTTGGCGAAGGGTGACGAGACGGTGTTTGACCGACTGTTCGCCCGTTACGATGAGTTGCTCGCTGTTCTCGACTGGGTCAAATCCGGCGGTGCTGTCGTCGTTGAAGAAAAGCCGTTTGAAGAGGCACCGGTACCAGAGACTCAGATTGCAACGGGAACCGAATCAGGGCCCGAGGCAAGGGAGCATCTAAAATCACCTGCCAGTCCCGAGGTGTCTGATGAGAAACCCCGTGAGAGTGAATTACCCGAGTTAACCGGAACGGGTGTCAAGCCGAATGCTGAACCAGAGAGTGTGGCCGACCAAAGGCCTGCTGTTATGGGGGCTTCTGAAGTCCCTGCTCAAGTAGCAGCGCGGCCCAAGCCTGCCGTGGCGATGCAAGAGTCAATAAAAATTCCCGCTCAGGTGCTGGACAATTTAGTAAATCTGGCTGGCGAGGCCAGTATCGCCCGTGGGCGTGTCGAGCAAGGTGTTGGTGAATCTGCTTCTGCATTGAATGAAATGGAAGAAACGATTGCCCGGTTGCGTCTGCAAGTGCGTCAGCTGGGGCGTCAAACGGAAGCACAGATTCAGTTTCGGCGGGAGCAAATCGAGTCTTCAGAGAGCGCTGGTTTTGATCCGCTGGAACTGGACCGCTACTCGCAATTGCAGGAGTTGTCGCGAGGGCTAGAAGAGTCCGGTTCGGATTTACAGGATTTGAAAGGCACTTTATTAGAAAAATCTCAGATTGTGGAAGGCTTGTTGCTAATGCAGTCCCGTATTACTCAGGATCTGCAGGAAAACCTAATGAAGACACGGCTGGTACCCTTTTCGCGGTTGGTACCACGTTTGCGGCGTATTGTTAGACAGGTAAGCCAGGAGCTGGGTAAACAGGTCAACTTGAGCTTGAATAACATTGAAGGTGAGATGGACCGTTCGGTGTTGGAAAAAATTATTACGCCGATAGAGCATATGCTGCGCAACGCGATGGATCACGGCATAGAGCCAGCGGAGGAACGATTAGTTGCCGGCAAGCCAGGTGAAGGTAATATTTCTCTCTCTTTCCGGCGTGAAGGTGGAGAAGTGGTCATTACTGTTGCTGATGATGGCAAAGGGCTTGATGTTGCCGCTATCCGTGACAAGGCAATTGGCAAAAAGTTAATTGCCGCTGATACAGAGGCGACTGATAGCGAGTTGTTACGGTTGATTTTTCAGCCGGGCTTTTCCACTGCAGCCACGGTGAGCCAAGTCTCTGGTCGCGGTGTGGGTATGGATGTGGTGAAAACGGAAGTTCATCAACTTGGTGGCTCTATTTCAATTGAGTCGGAACTTGGCTTCGGCGTTGAGTTTACGATTCGGCTGCCGTTTACAGTGTCGGTCAATAAAGCTTTGTTAGTAAAAGATGGCGATCGTGTTTATGCCTTGCCCTTGGGCAGTATTGTCGGCGTTACCCAGCTGGAGGCAAAAGAAATTAATGACTTTTATACCCAACCGCACAAGCGTCTTGAATACGGCGGTGTTTCTTACGAGGTTTGTCAGTTTGGTCGCTTGTTGCATGCCGGGCAGGTGGCACCTTCTACAGAGTCTGGCAAAGTAGCTTTGGTTTTGGTTGAGGCTGATAATCGTCGCTACGCGGTGCATGTTGACGCAATTGAGGGTCATCAGGAAATTATTGTTAAGGGTTTGGGCTCCCAGTTTAGTAATGTCCCCGGGGTCGCGGGAGCGACGATTCTCGCCAGTGGCAAGGTGGTGGTTATTTTAGATTTGCCCTCTTTACTCAGGTCCATGGGCGAGCGCGTACTGCTGGAAAGAGCAGACAAAAAGGGCGCACGAATAAGTAGTGACTCTTTTGAGCATGGAATTGGGGATCTCGGAACGAAAACAATTATGGTTGTCGATGATTCTGTGACTGTCCGCAAGGTTACTTCTCGGCTTCTTGAGAGAGAAGGGTTTGCCGTTACTACCGCCAAAGACGGTGTAGAAGCAACAGAAATACTGGCTGAAGTGAAACCTGATTTGATGTTGTTGGATATAGAAATGCCGCGCATGGATGGTTTCGAAGTGGCGCGGGTGGTCCGTTCATCAGAAGAGTTTTCCCAGCTACCCATTATTATGATTAGTTCCCGTACAGGTGAGAAGCATCAGCAGCGTGCAAGAGATATAGGCGTTAACGAATTCTTAGGTAAGCCGTATCAAGAAGATCAGTTGCTGAA
Source organism: uncultured Gammaproteobacteria bacterium (assembly GCA_913058345.1). Classification (GTDB taxonomy): domain Bacteria; phylum Pseudomonadota; class Gammaproteobacteria; order Pseudomonadales; family Porticoccaceae; genus Reddybacter. Next base: position 257,524 of record CAJXQR010000002.1, on the reverse strand, counting down.
CCTACTGGATGAGTTGCTCGATTTTGGCTTCGCTTAAGCTAAATGGCAGTGCCGCCGGGATTTTACCTCGTATCGGTATTCTGTTGTTTGATTCCCAGCTGCGTATCGCTCTACGGATAAGAGCCGAAGCCCAAGGCTTGTTTGTAGTTCATTGCAGCGGATTGTCCTGGGGTTGTGCTAGCCAAATAGTGAATACAGATGTCGATGTCTGGTTAACGGATGACAGTCATTTTGAAAGGATGTCGTCTCTGCCGTCCGATCAGCATGTGCTAGTGGCAAATATCGAGGCACTAGGAAGGATTGAGCTTTTGACCTGGTGTCAGGCGGTGGACCGAAAACTTCAGGAATTAGTGCAAAAATATCAGAGACTGTGTGACTCCAATCGCGCTCGAGTCGCGTGGTTGCTCGCCGCTTCAGCGGGTGGTTTACAGGCCGTTCGCGCTTTTTTAGAGGGACTAGATGCCTTTTATGGCGTGGCGTTTGTCTACGCGCAACACATTGTAGCGGAGCAAGCTAACCAGTTAGTCAAAATGATTGCAAGTCGTACACCCTGGCATGCGCAGATGGCGCTTGATGGCAATCGCCTAATGATTGGTACCGTTACTGTGATGTGTCCCTCGCAACGGGTAGCGTTGTCAAACGGCCTTGTTTCGAACTCTGGCTCCTGCTGGCCTGGACCTTATGCCCCTAACATTGATGCTGTGGCAGCAGAGCTGGCCAATGAATACGGCCCGAATTGTGGCATGATCGTATTTAGTGGCATGGGCGACGATGGTGTTGTGGGCTCCCGTTTGATTCGCGAAAAAGGCGGTAGTGTACTGGTGCAATCCCCTTCGGACTGTACAGTGCCAGCCTTATCTGAAGCGGTGATTAAAGACGGTGTTTTTGATACAAGCGGCAATATTCAACAATTGCAAGAAGCTTTTATTAAACGGTTAAATGTGTCGCACGCTAATTCTAGCGTGGGGTCCAAAGGAGTGCTTTGTGGTAGAGAATAAAACAGTGGTGAATGCCGCTATTGCAAAAGCCGACGCCGCTTTACTGCAAGTGAATAGCTTGTTGTTACCTGTAACAGATGCCGTATTATTAGTGCCACAACTTGCCGTTGCGGAGGTGCTTAGCTCTGATGATCTGGAGGCGGCGGATTTACAGCGTGATGAGACCGGTGTTAGTCCACATTGTTATGGGTGGGTTCGTTGGCGCGATCAGAGTGTTCCTCTATTGTCATTCGATAGTCTCTCTAACGGGCAGCGCCCCCTGCTTGATAACGATCTGAAAGTTGTTATTTGCAACGCCGTATTCCAAGCGGCAGCAAGCGGCTTTTATGCACTGGTTGTCTCCGGGTTTCCCCGAGCCATCCGCTTGAGTATCGAGTCAGAGATGGAACTGGAGGGTTCTCTGAGTGAACGGGATGGCGTGCAAATGTTTGTTAGCATCGATGGCGAAGAGGTACTCATTCCCGACTTTGAGTTTATTGAAGAAATCGTCAAGAACATCGCCGAGGAAAAGCGCACTGGGGAGGGAGAGTCAAGTTAAGGCAAAATTTGCTAATTTGGAAGTGTCTTAGTGGGTTATTAAATACCCCACCAAGACAAACCTATGACGTTTACTTGAGGCTATTGTAAAAAGCGGAGAGGTTGTCAATATCCGCATCAGATAAGCCTTTTGCTTGAGCATTCATCACGGGATCGCTGCGCGAACCATCGCGAAAAGCTTTAAGCTGCTTGGCTAGATAGCCCGTTTTCTGGCCAGCCAGACTGGGCCATATATCCATAGCACTGATGCCAGCGGCACCGTGACAGCTAGCACACATAGCGGCTTTGGCTTTACCGGCTTCAATATCTGCCGCTCCGCTACTCAGGCTAAGCGCCAGAAATGCACTTGAAACAATAAGCTTAATTTTGACTGTTGTTCTCAAGGCTATATCCTCGTTAGTTAGTTGCGACAGGTTTAATAAAAGAGAGCCAATGTAATGGTTTTTGCTGGTAACCCGCCGGAGCCAGCTGGCATCATCATACGCGATGCTCCTCTGAGCTTCCACGTACTAAAATCACGTTTCCAACCATTGCTTTGGGTTTTTCGACTGAGAGCTGATATACGGGCTATGGTAGAATTTACGCAGTTAATCAAAACAAAATAACACTTGGAGTTACGCTATGTTAGGCCAAATGATGGACGACGCACTCACTATTACCTCGCTTATGAAGTTCGCCGCTCGGGTCTTTCCCGATACGGAGATAGTCTCTGTAACAGGCGATAATCCACGACATCGCAGTACGTTTGGTGAGGCTTTTACTCGGGTGCATCAATTGGCGAATGCGCTGGCAAAACTGGGTTGCGCACCAGGTGATCGCATCGCCACGCTGGCCTGGAATGATTACCGTCACTTCGAATTATACTATGGGATCAGTAGTTCTGGTTATGTTTGTCACACCATCAATCCACGCCTTTTTCCCGAGCAGATTTCTTATATTGCCAATCATGCTGAAGATCAGTGGGTTTTTGTCGACCCGGTATTTGTCCCTATGCTGGAACAGTTACAAGACGCATTAACAACGGTACGAGGCTATGTGATACTGACCAGCAAGGCGGCAATGCCTGAGACCACATTAAAAAATGTGCGCTGCTATGAAGAGTTGATAGAGGGTGAATCAGAAAATTTTGACTGGCCCGAACTCGATGAAAATAGTGCCTGTAGTCTTTGCTACACCTCGGGTACGACAGGCAACCCCAAGGGGGTGTTGTATTCGCATCGCAGTACAGTACTTCACAGCCTGGGTACTAATAGTAAAGCGACCCTGGGACTGGCTCCCGATGAAACCATTATGCCGGTTGTGCCGATGTTCCACGTCAATGCCTGGGGCTGTGTGTATGGTGCGGCCATGGCGGGTACCAAGCTGGTTTTCCCCGGACCGAAAATGGGTGATGGCGAAACCCTCGCTGCGCTAATTAATGAAGAGAGCGTGACCTTTGCTATGGGTGTGCCAACGGTGTGGTTAGCCCTTCTTAATTATTTGCAGGAGTCGGGCAGTAAGGTTGAAACACTGCAGCGTCTAGTGGTGGGTGGAGCAGCGTGTCCGCGATCACTCATGGAGGCTATGGACACTTATGGTGTCGCTATGCATGTCGGTTGGGGGATGACAGAAATGAGCCCGCTGGGCACCTACAACACCTTATTGCCGTGGATGAATGATTTGCCCGAACAAGAAAAACTGGATTATCGCCTTAAAGCCGGTCGTTTAATTTACGGGGTTGAAATGCGTATAGCCAGTGAAGACGGTAAAGAACTACCCTGGGATGGTAAAACCCCTGGCCGCTTGCAAGTGCGCGGACCTTGGGTCTGCAAAAGCTATTACAAGTTGGATCAATCTGACGCCCACCTACCCGATGGGTGGTTTGATACGGGTGATGTTGCGACCATCGATCAATATGGCTTTATGCAAATCACTGATCGAACTAAAGATGTCATTAAATCGGGCGGTGAGTGGATTAGTTCTATTGATGTTGAAAATGCTGCTATGGGTCACGAGGATGTTGCCGAAGCTGCGGTTATTGGCGTGCCCCATCCGAAATGGACAGAGCGTCCCTTGTTGATCGTGGTTAAGCGTCCTGGTAGTGACCCTCAAAAAAACGACTTACTCGCTTATCTTGATGGAAAAATTGCCAAGTGGTGGATTCCCGAAGACTGTGTATTTGTCGATGAAATTCCCCACACCGCAACAGGAAAGATGAGTAAAAAAGATTTGCGTGACATGTTTAATGACTACAGTTATTAAAATTTCAATACAGCGAAATTTGTAGCGTTGAGAGCGCCAGAAGTGGCGCCACAATTTTTAAATAGTGATTAAATAAATAACCAACGGGTTTAACTATGTCAGTTTCTTTGTTAAATGATCGCGATGTCGAATTTTTACTGTATGAATTTCTCGATACAGAAAAATTATTGGAGCGGCCACGCTATAGCGAACACTCGCGAGAAATATTCGATGCAGCATTGCGTACAGCGAAAACTATTGCTGAGAAATACTTTGCTAATCATCTGGTCGAAGGTGATGCAAACGAGCCGACTTTGGTAAACGGCGTCGTAAAAATGATTCCCGAAACAAAAGTCGCTTGGGATGAATTTGCGAAGGCCGGCTTTTTAGCGGCTCACCAGGACTATGAAGAGGGCGGCATGCAAATGCCCGAAGTTGTTTTTCGTATGGTGATGGCTTACGTTAATGCCGCGAATATTGGCACGGCCGCTTATCCTTTTGTGGCGACGGGGTCGGCTAACTTAATACGGGCTTTTGGTTCTGAAGAACAAAAAGCCAAGTTTTTAACCTTGATTATGGAGGGTCGTAGTAATGGCACCATGTGCCTCACTGAACCGGGTCAAGGGTCTGCGTTGGGTGATATCACCACGATGGCCGAGCCAGTAGATGATGGAACTTATCGTATTTTCGGTCAGAAAATGTTTATTTCCTGCGCTGATCACGACATCGCGGAAAATGTTGTACACATGGTGTTGGCAAAAATTAAAGGTGCACCCCCCGGCGTTAAAGGTATTTCCCTTTTTATTGTGCCAAAATTTTTAGTCAATGATGACGGTTCACCCGGAGAGCGTAACGATGTTGTGGTTGCAGGGCTAAACCACAAAATGGGCTATCGCAACACCACCAATGCGGCATTAAATTTTGGTGAAAAGGACGGCGCTATTGGCTATCTGGTCGGTGAGGCGAATAAAGGTCTCGGCTATATGTTCCAGATGATGAATGAGGCGCGCATCGGTGTTGCCCTTGGTGCGGCAGCCATCGCCTATCAGGGTTTTAATCATTCGCTAGATTATGCTCGGCAACGTCCCCAAGGACGCTTGGCTTCGTGTAAAGATCAGCAGTCGCCACAGGTCATGTTGATTGAGCACGCAGATGTGCGTCGTTTATTACTCGCGCAAAAATCCTATGCTGAAGGATCTATGGCCCTGTGTTTGTTTGGTAGTAGTTTGTTTGAAAATCAAAACAGTGCCCCAACTGAGGAGCTGCGAATACGCAATGCTCAGTTGCTGGACTTATTAACACCCATTATTAAATCCTGGCCCTCAAAGTATGGCTGTATTTCAAACGATATGGCGATACAGATTTTGGGTGGCGCCGGTTACACGCGTGAATATCCGGTTGAGCAGCTCTATCGAGATCAGCGCTTAAACCCGATTCATGAAGGCGCTGAAGCCATTCATGGGCTCGACCTATTGGGCCGCAAATTGACTTTATATGATGGCGCTGGTTATCGATACTTTAAAGAAGATATTGCGCAAGATATTGCTAGTGCAAAACAGTTGGTGGCAGTTAAAGGTTTGGCTGAACGGCTAGAAAATGCTGTGAGAACTCTTGAAAAAACAACGCAAGCGCTACAGCAACAAATGGCCGCGGATATTGATCAGGGCCTGGCAAATGCCACGGTTTATCTGGATATGTTTGGGCGAATTGTCGGCGCCTGGATCTGGTTGAAACAAGGTTTAATTGCTGCGAATGCTCTGACATCAAAACTGCATGAAAGCGATGAATATTTTTACCGAGGTAAATTACAAGCTGCGAGTTACTATATTGAATGGGAGCTGCCGTCGATAGAGCAGTATGCTGAACTACTTGAGTCTGGTAATACTGTGACGTTCGAAATGAAAGATGAATGGTTTTAAATGAATAAACTAGATATCGTTCATTTTTAAATTAACTCACGCCATCAATGTATCTTTTGCATTAGTGGCGTGAGATATCTGGATCTTTGGACGTCGACTTTTCGCGTTGCTTATTCTTGTGTGATTGCCCTCTAGTTTTGAATGCTTCCAAATAGCTACGCTCGAACTCTTCTCGAGATAAAGGGCGACTAATAAGATAACCTTGAATCGTATTACAACCAAGTTCTTGAATAATAGCCCGCTGTTTTTCGTTCTCGACCCCTTCTGCAATAGTTGTGAGCCCAAGACTGTCGGCCAAGGCAATGATACCCTTGACGATGGGTTTGTCGTCGGCGTTGATTTCAATCTCTTGAATAAAAGAACGATCGATTTTCAATATATCGACGGGCAGATTTTTAAGGTAATTGAGAGATGAGTAGCCAGTACCAAAGTCATCAATAGCGAGTACGAAACCCATATCTTTTAAAGCGAGGAGTTCTTTTTTGCTTTTATCAGGGTCATTCATCAGCATACTTTCAGTAAGCTCAAGCTCAATGAGATCAGATGATATCCCAGTTTCTTCAAGTTGATAATAAAGGTAATCAGACAAGACGCCTGGTGACTCAAGATCCTTCGCAGATAAATTAATCGATAATTTGACATCGAAATTTTGATTTTGCCACTTTTTAATTTGATTAAAAGCTTCGCGAATTACCCAGAAAGTAAGTTCTTTTATCAGGCCGGTTTCTTCAGCTAGAGGAATAAACTCTGCAGGGTTAAGAAAGCCATGCTCAGGGTGTTTCCAGCGAATAAGAGTTTCTGCAGCCACCACCGAATTCGATTTCAGTTCAACCTGAGGTTGGTAGTGAAGCAGGAGTTGGTCATGATTAATGGCGTAGCGCAATTCGTTTTCTAACTCCATTCGTCGTGCGACCTGGTCTTCCATTCCCTGTTGATAAAAGCAGTAATTGTTGCGACTTTTTTTCGCGCTGAACATGGCGAGATCGGCGTGCTTAAGTAGTGCGTTCACGTCGGTTCCATCATCGGGATAAACAGAAATACCAACACTTGTGGTGACAAACATTTTCTGTTGAATGAACGCGAAGGGGCTGCTTAAAGACGTACAAATATTTTGCGCAATGTTACTTATTGCATCAGAGTCTTCGATATTTTCCAGAATCACCGTAAATTCATCCCCGCCAAGTCGCGCTACAAAGTCGCTTTCGCGCACTGCACTTTGTAAACGATCTGCGACGGCTTTGAGCAGTAAGTCACCAATATTATGGCCAAGAGAATCATTGATGTTTTTGAAATGGTCAAGGTCAAGAAAAAGAACGGCAAAATTTGTATTGTCGAGTTTTGCTCTATTGAGAATTATGCGTAAATCTTGCATTAACTTGCTACGGTTTGGTAGGCCAGTTAATGAATCGTGATAGGCCAGCTCTTTAACACGCTTCTCGACACGGTTTGCCTGTAGAAGTCGTGAGACTCTTTCCTTGAGGACTGTAAAGTTTAAAGGCTTGGTGATGTAGTCGGTAGCTCCAGCTGAAAAGGCTTTGTTAATAGCATTATCATCTTCGAGGGAAGTGATCATTAGAATAGGCGTTTCATTGAGATTGGGTAGTGCTCTAATCGTTTTACAGGCTTCAAAACCATCAACGTCAGGCATGATAGCGTCCATCAATATAATATCGGGTGTGTCATTCTTGCAAAAACTGATGGCTTGTTGTCCATTGCGTGCTTCGAAGATGATAAATCTTTGATCAGTGAAGATATTCTTTAGAGCAAGACGAATAGTCCGGTCATCATCTACAATGAGCAACTTATGTTTTCTCTGGTGGAGATCATCAGGGTTTGACAGCGGATTTAAAATATTATTTTCAATGTCGCGTTTTAAAATATCAAAATCATCAGTTAACGCTTCAATATAAATGTCGCACTGATGCAGTTGTTGGTTATTGGCCAGGTGCTCAATAATTTTTGCAGTTTCAAGAAAATTGATAGCGCCGAAGTTACTGGCACTACCTTTTAGCGTGTGGGCTAGTTCGCGAACATTCTTGGCGCTACCTCGCTGCAAGGCCTGTTTAAGCGAATCGATATAGATTGGCGAATCTTCAAGAAACGCTTCTAGCATTTTTATAACGACATCACCAATACCTTCAAATAGTTCATCCATGACTTGTGGCTCGTAGGCCAGTGCTTTTGTGGTTTCAGGTTTTGTCGGTTCTGCAAGGGCTATGCTGGGTTCTGGATTTGTAATTTGGGTGTTAGATGTCCAAGTAAGTAGCTCGTCGCGGAGCTTGTTGAGTCTTAGAGGCTTGCCTATTGAGCCATTCATGCCGGCAAGTGAATAGTTTTCCTTATCGGCATCAGAGGTGTTTGCACTCATGGCAATTATCGGGAGGTGACTTTTGTTCTCGAGCTTCCGAATCTCTTGCGTCGCTTCAAAACCATCCATAACCGGCATGTTGCAATCCATTAAAACCAGGTCATAGTCTTGACGCGTTACTTTAGTAACGGCATCTTGACCATTGATGGCAATATCTGAACGATATCCAAGCTTGTTGAGCATTTCGCGAGCGACTTGCTGATTCACTCTGTTGTCATCGACGATAAGAATATATTTATTCACTTCTTGAGTAGTAAGAGGGCTTGTTGAACGTATTATCCGAGGCTGTGGAGAGTCGTCGATATTGCCGTCTTTAATTTTAATAAGTTGGTCAAAAGAGGAGCGTAGAAGAGGCTTTTCTATCGTTAAAAAGCGATGAGTTTCAAGCTGCAAGGACCTGTATGGGTTGACCAGAATGGCAATGGTGACATTGTCGTGTGATGCTAACTTTGATAAGAGGGGGAGAAACTCATCTTCATTCAGATAATAAAGTTCTTCATCGATAATGATTAATTCAAAATTAATGTCGGCTTTCTCAAGACGAGAAATTTCTAGCTGAGCGGCACGTAAGCTCCCAGTGGTGATGCAAAGGAAGTCGTTTGCTTGTATAGCTGAAGAAGTAAATAGCCTGATGATAGTGCTAGATGTGATCAGCAGTGCGTGTTTTTGATCATCTAGGGATAAGCGTGTATTCAAGTGTGGGTCGGATGTAATATGTTCGACAGGGATATTGAATGTAAATGTTGATCCCTTTCCAGGTACACTGTGGAGCGTGATATTTCCATTCATTAATTTGACGAGTTCTTTACAAATGGCCAAGCCCAGTCCAGTACCTGTATAGGCTCTTGTCGTTGACGAGTCGGCTTGAGTAAACGCATCGAATATCGTTGATTGGTTGTTTTCTGTAATGCCAATACCGGTATCACGTACTTCAAACTCGACTTCCGGTAGGGGACCATGTTTGAAGCGAATTCTTAAAAAGACTTCGCCAATGTCGGTGAATTTAATGGCGTTGCCAAGCAGGTTAATAAGTACCTGACGAACTTTGGTAATGTCGATTGCTATGAGGAATGATGCCGCATGCTCCTCAATATCATAGCCAAAATTCAGTTTTTTCCTTAATGCCTGTGGCGATAAAAGTTGAATGATTTCTTCAGTGAGGTCGCGAATATCAATTTCCTTCAAATTGATATCCATATTCCCCGATTCCATTTTGGAAAAATCAAGGATATCCTCGATCAAATCAAGCAGGTTTTCCCCTGAGTTTTTTGCTATGTCAATATATTCCGCCTGGCGAGCATTGAGACGCGTCTCACTGAGTAAATCCATCATGCCCAGTACGGCATTAAGGGGAGTACGCAGTTCATGTGTCACATTGGCGACGAATTCTCCCTTTACGCGGGCCGTTTCCAGGGCTTTATCATGTGCTTGTTTAAGTTCTGCTTCTCTGTTTTCAATCCCATCCATCATGGTATTAAAAGCGTGTTGCATTCTAGCGACATCCGGCTGACCTTCGAGGGTGGCGCGAATAGATGTGTTGCCTTCCTCGGCCTGTCCCATAACCAGGGCTAATTGCTCAACGGGTCTGGTCAGTCGCCTGGATATTCGGTAAAGCGTTAGGATGATTAAAATGGCGATGGCAAAGGCAACAATGAAGCTAGTTTGGTAGGTTCTTTTTTGCATCAGATGCAAGGTTTTTTTGCTCATCGAAAGAGTAACGTAGCCTAATAACGTTTGGGCTTGTTCATCGTCTTGATAAATATCTGTTAACTCTTCATCAGAATCGCCTTTTGATAACACAGGAGCTGAGAAAATCCACTCCCGATCATTTTCAAAAATATCAATTGAGGTGCTTTCATGAGTGACAGTTTCTGTCGCTTCTATCTTGATATTGCGGGTGCTGTATAAGATTGTTCCATCAACTGCTTTGAGTTCTATGACTTCGATATCTGGAAAACCTGCAATTGATTTAACAGCATCTTCAGCGGCATATTCGCTTTGGTAAAGTAAAGCAAGCTTGCTTTGGGCGGAAAAAGTCTGTGTGATTTGCATGCCCTGTACACGCATTTGTTTTTTTAAAATATCGTTAGATATTTTACCAACGGTATAAGAAAGAAGTGTCGACATCAGTATTACTGCGATAATGAAAACAATAATTAACTGTTGGTTGAACTTTAAGTTGAGGAGCTTTTTCCCGGTACTTTTAAGCATTGTTATAATCCCTAGAGTAAGCGGTGGATGTTGAGTCCACTGATGTTGTTAGGGTTTATGCCAAGGTGCTTGCTAGTCCTCTTGTTAACAATCAGGTGAAGGTTTCTAAGGGGTGATAGGCCAAGGTTAGGGGTTGCTTGATAGTCAGGCCGGTTGAGTTGTTGGGCGACTCGGGCCAAAGCCGCTCCCATTTTTTCATTATCCGGATAAACAGAAAACAACGCACCGCGTTTGACATGAGCGGGATTGGAGGAAAAAACGACAATTTTTTTCTTCCAGGCAGCTTCTAATACGAGCATGAGGATGCTGGGATCGTTGAGGCTGGCCCCACGCATAAGCCAAATGGCATCAGAGGCTGATGCGCTATTAATTATTTTCAGATATTTATCTGCAGCCTGTTGAATGGACGTCGCTTTTTCTGTCTTAAGTATTTTGTCCTGTTGTTTTAAGTAAGCATTAGCACGTTCTATTTGAGCATACCTGTCAGTATCGGCAACGACATAAACACGCGATACGAAGGGGGCGATCATTAACAGATGGGATAAAATAATTTCAGGATCCGGGGTCATCGAAACGCCTGAAACTGCCTGATCTGTTTTTGTTATTGCGCCAGCCACCAGAGGGGTAGATAAATTCAGACCGCCTACTTCTTTTAGCGACTGTCTACCCAGTGTTATCAGCACGTCAGGTTGGTATTTCTCAATTTTTTCTGCCAGCATATGATCTGCGTTTTTAGGCGCGATTTTCAGCTTGTTGGTTAAACCACCATAGTTTGTTTCTATACCCTTTATAATATCCTTGTATATTTTATTGTACGGTGCTTTGACACTTGGATAAATAATTAACAGGCCTGAAGAAAACGCAATACAAGGGAAAAAAAGCTGCCCAAGGAGCAAAGCGGTTAATAATGAGAAGCTTCGCTGATAATTCATTTTCTATTGGTTTCAAAATTACGCATAGGTTGCCGTGTTGGGTTGTGGCTACTGTGTTTTAAAGCTTGTAACGGATTTCACCGTATATGCGACGTTGCGCTAAAGGTAAATCGTTGGTAATAGCTGGTACTGGCTGACCGTTGGGACTAGGCTCTCTGGCATCGGCATTAAAAAGATTTTTAGTGATTAGTGATAGTTCTAGTTGATCTACTAGAAAGGACTTCCGTAAAGTAAAATCTACAGTGGTGTAATCACCGATATCCTGACGGGGATCGTCAAAGGCACGATTTCTATCCATCACGCGATTAGCCTGTAGTGTTGCATTCCAGCCGTTTTGAAAGGATGTGTTAGCACGAATATAGAATTGTTGCTCAGGAGCATTGGCAGCATCGACGTTATTTTGTTCGTCTTCGGATTTTTGCCAGGAATAATTACTCAAAATTGATAGGGTATTATTGACCTGCCATACAGCTTCTACCTCTATACCGTGGCCCGCTTGCTCACCTGCGTTCTGTGCTGTTCGAGTACCACTACCCCCTGCATCGGGAACAAATTGAATGATATCTTTCCAATAGTATTGAAACAGATTTAAATCGAGAGTTAAGTCGTAGCTGGGTTTGTAATTAAAAGCGAGCTCGTAACTTTTTAGGGTTTCAGGCTTTAGGTTCGGGTTGCCAAGGAATGCGGGATTATCCTGTTCTCCGGTTTCAGCAAATGATGGCGCTCTAAACGCTTCTCCATATAGTGCCTTTACTGTTAGGTTATGTCGTGCTGCCCAAACCAGCGCTATTCGAGGATTAGTTGTGTCGCCAAAATCTGAATAGTGGTCAAAACGTAAACCTGTTGTAAGCTCCCAGTCGTCTGCCAGGTGCCAGATATCCTGAATGAAAATATGGCTATTCTCGCGCTGGTTTTCATTAAGAAAAATAAAAGACGTATCGGAAACATCGACTAGTGGACTGCCAGGGTAAACAGGAAGCCCAGTGCTTGGGTCAATACCGAAGTTTTTTTCTTCTTTGGTTTTATAGATTTCACCAAAATAGTAACCGGCACCACCCATTACTTCATGCCGGGCTACACCGCGAAAAGCAAGGCTAAAATTAGCGCGATAATGGCGCTCGTAAACCTCGGGATTGCCTATCATGCCATCGGGATAAGGAATTGAGTTTTGAGCGGAGCCTGTTGTTCCAGGGGGCAAGAGAATAAAATCTTCTTCTGCTTCTTGACTCGTTTGCAGGTAGCTAATACTGGCTTTAAGACCAGTATTCTCAGTCAGAGTGAGATTATTATAGCTTAGATCTGCATTATACCGCTTGCTCGAGGCTCTACCATGGGGGTCTAAAGCCTGTGCGATACCGGTAGCTATGCCCCCGTCGTTGCGAATTTGAAAACCTGTATTTAAATTAAAATTCTTATAACTGACATTTAATCTGCCATCCAAGTTTTCTCTTCCCTGGCTGACAGGGCCTGGCGCAAGCGATGCCGTTGTGCCGGTTATTGAGTCGAGAAAGGATTGCGCGTCCGATGTGATTCTACTCCGGTCGCCATTCGTGTCATGGATTTCTAAAGTTCCGCTTATACTGAATGCCTTATATTTCTTTGCAGCCTGAAGCCATAAATCAGTCGTGTCGAGACTTCCCGTTCGAAGGCCTAGTTCGGTGCCATCAATTTGTTCAGATGTTTTTGTTATGATGTTTATAGTGCCGGCAAAGGCATCGGCTCCGTAAATAGCGGATCCTGGCCCTCGTATAATTTCAATGCGTGAGATGGCTTCAACAGACATCCCCCCCCATATTAAATTTCGATCACCATGAAAGAGGTTTGTAATTGGTATGCCGTTAATGAGCATCAGTACCTGAGGGTTAAAGTCGGAACTTATCCCCCTGAAAATATAAATAGGCTGGTACCCAATACTATTTCTTGCGACATGTAAGCCCGGTATAGTTTCCAGAACATCATCAATATCTATTGCGCCAATTTTTTTAATGGTACTTGCAGTAATGACAGAGGCTACAGATGGAGCTTTCGATATTGGTTTAGAGACACCACTGGCAATGCTAACAAACTCTTCATCCCCGTAAATATCTGATAGTTCTTCGTATCCTGCTGAAATGGCCTTCTGACTATTAACGGCTAAGCCTAAAAAGAGCAATAAGCAATGATGTGGTTTCATTGCTTGCTACCCCACGACCTGGTTTCGTTTGTTCCTACATAACGAATCCGTTTAGTATTTAAAGGCATAAATGCGCCCTCTGGCTTATCCAGGCTATCAATGTAGCAAGGGTATATCCCGCCAACAAATGATAAAGTCGCATAGTAGTATTCTTCTTCTGGTAATACCCCGCAATCTGCCAAAAGGCCTGCAGCTACTGCCGCTATATTGATTTGATACTTTAGACGAGACGCTTTAAACCATTTTTCAATTTCAAAAGCTAACTTTGTATAAGGCCCGTCGCCCATTCCAATTGAGTCGGCGAAATCCATTAAGGGTTTCACTCGCTCGTCAGCACTGGTTAACGGCCTGCCGTAACCGTATACGGTTCTATATGTTTTTAATTCATTACGAATAATTTTTTCGAGGGGCTTGCCCTCTTCGAGTTTTTTTGTCGCTCGATATAAAAAATCGATTGATCCCTTTATTGGTTTTAATCCATAGATTGTTGCTTCAGAAACGCCAACACCAGCGGCAGTGGCGAGTACACCTGTCGAGCGACAAGTGCCTGCTAGCGCCGCTACACGATTATTCCATAATCGTGGGTCTGGGAAGCTCGTGCTAATGAGCCAAATGCCTTCCACTAGTCGGGCAAGTTTGGTAGATGTTTTACCTGTGAGCCCGTAGATAAAATATTCCATCCAACTGCATTGGCTCAGTTCCGTAAAGACATCTTTGCCACGGAGTACAACACGTTCGCCTGGAAACCAGGCGCCCATCTCAGTTTGCCAGTTATCCTCAAACGATTTTAACCGTTCGGGACCGCTTTCTATGTTTATAATTTTTTTAGTCATTGTGGGTTACCGGACCTGGGTCATTTGTCAGGGTGAGGCCATCGCTGAAAAAAGGATAGCGACTCCATCCCATCTTTTCTTGTTCGATGGCATGTGCGGCGGCGCCAGGTAGCCTGAGCAACAAAAAGAGTATTTCAGCCTGTTCGGGCTCAAAGCCCAGGGCAAAAAGCGTTGCCGCTGCGACGCCAGAAAATGCGAGTGGTGACCCAGTATTCTGCTCAAGTGTTGGGCGGTGGGTTTGCAGCCAAACAAGAGCTTCGCTATGACCAATGCCCACGAGATGGTCAAGCAGTTGTTTAACTGGCGTGGGACAGCTAGCCCCGTTGGGGTCAAAACCGGGTGTGTGTTCCATTTCAGGCCAGACATCGGTGCGTTCTTCGTGGGGTGGGTTGTGTATGATATCGATCCAGCTTTCGAGGTTAAGGCCGCATTGCTGCCAGTACTGCATAGCGGTGAAGACTTCACGGGCGCCACCAAGGTTGCCTGCACCGACCGAGATAGCCGCTATTAGCGCAGACGCTCGTGTAGAGCCCCCAACACCGGCATTCATCGCACCGCGTACGCTGTGATCGCGCGGGCCGGGGTTTGCCAGGGCAACAGCGAGCCCCTCTAGCATTCGTGTCTGAGATGTACTGGGCGGCTCGAGCTTGAACAGCAACCACAGGTACTCGACAAGACTGATTTTACCCAGTAGGTCGCCGTAAACATCAAATCCCGCACAGTAGCTTTTTGCCGCTACAAAAGGATTGTCGGGTTCCGCTTCTTCGCGCCAAATTTTAGTCGTGATTTGTTCGGCAGCTTTTTCAGTAGTGTCTGTCATGTCTTCAGTTTCAGGGTTTGGGTACGCAGACCAATGGGTGGCGCCTCATCCTGATCGATGCGCACGTCGAGCAGAGTGGGTTTCTGTTTTTTGAAAAAGCCCTGACAATCGAGTTGTAGCAAGTCTTCGGCAGAATAAATTATATGCCCGTCAACGCCCATGGCTGCGGCGAAAGCGGCAAAATTAGTCAGGGGTAGGCTATAGCCAATTTCTTCGGCACCGCTCATGCGTTGGCCGTGCTTCACCATGCCGTAGGCGCTGTCATTGAGTACTACAAAGACAACGGGGAGTTTTTCTTCAACTGCTACAGTAATTTCCTGGCCGTTCATCAACAAACTGCCGTCGCCAGTAATACACACAACAGGTTTGTCCGGGCGGGCGAGAGCTGTTCCAATGGCGCTGCCAATTGCCCAGCCCATAGACGCAAAATTTAGCGAGGCGCGGAAGAGGCCGCCCTTAGCATCGCGGCGACCGGCAATTCGTCGGTCGTGGGGGTGTAGATAGTGGGTTGCCCATGAGAAGCTGTTGCCGACATCGGCTAAATAGTGTGTGTTAGCGGGAAAAATATTAGGAAGTTCACGCATTAGGCGCTGGGGTTTGATGGGATTGTCCTCACTGAAATATTTACTTTCTTCATCCAGTGAAAAATGTCGAGTACGCTCCCGGTGAGTATTTGCTGTTTGGTCAGCGCCGTCTGTACAGCTTGTTTGAAAGGGCTTGTCAAAGCCTTTAGAAGCAAAGCGCTTTAATACTGCTTCAAAAATGCTTTCGAGGCGGCCTCTAACGTGCAGGGCTGCCATTAGAGTTTTAGTCAAGTTCGATTCGCTGGCTTCAATATCGATAATGCGCTGCTGGTGCCGCTCTGGTTTCCAGCCCTGGCTGGCCCATTCACTGAGTTGTGCTCCAATGATAAAGATGCGGTCGACTTCGGGGTCAGTGAGTAATTGCTGTGCACTTTGGTGGCCAGAAAAACCAATAACACCTCGAAACAAAGGGTGGTATGGGCTAACCAGGCCTTTGCCGTGGGGGGTGACGACCAGCTGAGCGTTCAGGCCAAGTGCCAAATTGAGGATTAGACCAATGGCCTCCCCGGCGCCGTCACCTATGACAAATACGGGGTTTTTTGCCTGCGTGAGTTCAATGTAGAGTCTGCCGACAGCATCGCTATCAAATAATGCCGGTTTGCGCAGCAAGTCGGGTAAGTCGACACTAGGCCGGGAGTTACTCGGGGTAGTGCGCATGATATCGATAGGAATGCTCAAATGCACGGGACCCATGGGCTCGGCAAAGGCGGTCATAATCGCAGTGGTAAGTTTGTTTTCCAGCTGTTCCGGGTGAGAGACCAGCGTGCTGTAGCGACAGCAATGGTTAAACAGTTCGATAGTATTAATACCAGTGCAGGATGACTCCTGGAAAGCTGAGGTACCGAAACTCGACAGCGCTGTTTGAGCGGTAATGACCAGCATTGGTACATTGTTTTCGTAGGCCGAAGCGACGCCGGTGATTAAGTTGGTCGCGCCAGGGCCAGTGGTAGCACAGCAGACGCCCAGCTTACCAGAGTTACGCCAATACCCATCGGCCATAAAAGCGGCCCCAGCTTCGTGTCTGGCGGCAATCACTCGAGGTCCCCCACGACGTTCGCTGCGGGCTAAAGCGTTGTAAAAAGGCTCAATGGCGCCCCCGGGAATACCAAAAACATATTCCACGCCCATTTGCTCCAGATAGCTGAGCAACAAATCTCCATATTCGTACGGTGCAGTTCCTTCTGCCTCTAGTTCATAGGCAGGCATAGGTTTAAATCCTAATGTATATCAATGCGTTAAATGGGCTATGTGAATTCCAGTCATAGTATCTATGGTTGTCGATAAATTACAAGATCAATAACGTGACGGATTCGGTAGAATAGCGCGTTTATGACCAGCATTGGGAGCGAGCAATTAGGTTTCCCAAGTAGGCAGATATTGAATTATGGACAGGCTAACAAAATGAGCGACATTGATATGAATTTAGAAAACTGGTGGCAACCCTTTACGAATGTGAGGGGGTTTCGTGCCAACCCTCGTCTCATTGAGCGAGCAGAGGGTTGTTTTGTGTATACCACCGATGGCCGTGATGTACTTGATATCACCGCTGGTCTCTGGTGTGCCAACCTGGGCCACAGCCGTAAAGAAGTGGCTGATGCGGTGCATAAGCAATTGATCGATATGGATTTTTGCCCGCCCTTTCAGTTTGGCTCGCCGGTGACTTTCCGTTTTGCCGAGAAGTTAGTCGAGCATGCGCCAGCAGGGTTAAACCGCGTATTCTTTACCAACTCGGGATCTGAGTCGGTCGAGACCGCAATGAAGATTGCTCACCGCTACCAAGTGGCGCGAGGCAAGGCGACGAAAACGCGTTTTATCTCTCGCGAGCGTGGCTACCATGGGGTGAATGTTGGTAGTACCTCTTTGCAGGGCATACCCAATAATCGCAAGGGCTTCCCGACGCTAGAGAATGTCGATTTTCTGCCCGACCTGCTCGATATCCCCAATAATGCTTTTAGCCGAGGCCTCCCCGAGAAGGGTGTCGAAAAGCTCGATGCCTTAGAGAAAATCATTACCACGCGCGGAGCGGAGAACATTTGCGCTTTAATCATCGAGCCCATTGTGGGTGCCGGTGGCATGGTGCCGCCGCCCAAGGGCTATCTTGAGCGTGCGCGCCAGATATGTGATGACAATGACATTCTGCTGATTTTTGATGAAGTGGTGACCGGTTATGGTCGCACCGGCTCGGCCTTTGCTGCCGTGGAATTCGGTGTCACCCCCGACCTGATGACCACGGCGAAAGCCATCAATGGCGGGACTGTGCCCATGGGTGGTGTGTTTATTAAAGAAGAAATTCAGCAAACTATTTTTGACGCAGCACCGGGCGGTATGCCAGAGATTTTCCACGGTAACACCTATGCCGGTGCACCCGTGGGTGCCGCTGCGGGCCTCGCCGCTTTTGAAATCTACGAGCGTGAAGGGCTGTTAACCCGTGCTTCGGGCCCGATTGGCCAGTACTGGGAAGATGCTCTGCACAGCCTGCGTGATATTTCCCATATTATTGATATCCGCAACTACGGCTTATTGGGTGCTATTACCTTTGCCCCGGACGCCGCTAAGTACCCTACCGGTGTTGGTGTACCGGTGCACAACAAATGTTTTGAAAACGGTTTATTGTGTCGCGCCGTGGCCGACAACATGGTGATGTCGCCACCGCTGACGATTAGTGAGGCCGAGATCGATTTGTTTATCGAGCGCCTGCGCCAGTCTATTAGTGATGTGCTGGGCTAGGTACTAGGTTAGCTCTACCGGACTAGATGGGACGAGCTAGTTAAGGCCTGTGTTGGGGGTTAGGCTTTTCCATTCGATGAGCCTAAGCCTCAAGGCTGTCTTTTAAGGCCGCCATAAAGCGCGCCGCTTCACCGCCGGTGATCAGCCGGTGGTCAAAACTCAGTGACAAGGGCATCACGGGCAGCACTTTTGCCTTACCAGAAACGGCACACACCTCGTCGCGAATGACCCCTGCAGCAAGGATGGCGACCATAGGCGGTACGATAACCGGATTGGCGTAGCGCCCGGCAATGGTGCCAAAATTACTCAGGCTAATAGTTGGCTTTTGCATTTCATCGATGGGAATACGACGCTCCAGCGCGTCTGCTTTTAGGCGATTTAAGCCGCTGCGCAAGTCCTTGTCGCTACGTTGGGCGATATCCCGCAATACCGGTACAAACAGCCCGCCGGGTGTATCGACGGCCATGCCGACATCGATAGTCGTGGGGCTGTGATAGGCCATGGCCTCGGCGTCGAACCAGCTATTGAGGAGGGGTTCGGCCTCGCAGGCGGCAACCATGGCACGTAGTAAGCGAATCGTTGCATCGTCTTTTTTGCCCCAGTTACCCAGCTGCGCATCGTCATTGATAGTGACTGCCACTACCTCGGAGTGTGATTGGGACATCGTCAGAGACATAAAACGGCGCGCACCTTTAAGCGGTGTTGATGGGCCTTTTTCGTTTTTAAGCCGGGCCACCCGCTCGACGTCTTCAGCCTTGATTAAGCCTTGTTTACCGCTACCGCTGACCTTGGTGATATCGACGTTTAAACGCTCGGCTAATGCGCGAACACCCGGTGTGGCTCGAATTCCTTGACGCTGGCCGGGTGCTTTCGGCGAGCCGATAATAAAGTGCTCGTTAGTTTGCTGTGGGGTCTTTGTGGTTTCTAGTTCTCCCACCACCGTGGCGTGATCGGCGTCGTCACCGACAAACTCTACCAGAGCTTCGCCAAGGTGGACGATATCTCCGGGTTGACCAAAGGTGGCAGCAATCACACCGGCTTGAGGGGCGGGAATTTCGACCACCGCCTTGGCGGTCTCTACGGTCACCAGTAACTGGTCGATGTTGACCGTATCACCCGTAGCCACATTCCATTCAATAATTTCCGCCTCCTGTAAACCCTCGCCGAGGTCGGGTAATTTAAAGAACTTCATAGGCCATCCTTTTGTCGCGTTTTAGCACGATGGTTTATGCAAAGCTGAGCACTTGTTGTATAGCGCTGCTAATCTGTGCGGCGCTCGGTAAATACAAAGCTTCTTTTTTAGCATAGGGCATGATTGTGTCGTAGCCAGCAACCCGCAATACCGGCGCTTTAAGGTCGAGTAAGGCGTGTTCGGCCAGTTGTGCGGCAATTTCACCGCCAATGCCACCGGTTTTCGGCGCCTCGTGGGCGATGACACAGCGTCCAGTTTTCGCTACCGACTGTAAAATAGTCGCTATGTCGAGAGGGCTGACGGTGGCGACATCGATCAGTTCTACGGCTATTCCCTGCTCGAGCATTTGATCGGCAACCTGGGTGCACTCGCTGATTAAAGCGCCCCAGCTGACTAAGGTAATATCCTCACCTTCACGCAGGGTAAAACAGGTATCCAGGGGCAGTGCCTGACCGTCGTTACAAACGCGCTGGGCCTGGGCGCGGTAAATGCGTTTTGGCTCGAGAAAAATCACCGGATCGGGATCGCGAATGGCGGCCAGCAGCAAGCCGTAGGCACGGATGGGTGAAGAGGGAATAACCACCCGCAGGCCGGGCGTGTGTGCCAACAGGGCTTCAGTGCTTTCGGAGTGATGCTCTGGTGCGTGAATACCGCCCCCACAGGGGATGCGTACTACCAGAGGGCAGGCGAGGCGACCGCGAGTGCGGTTGCGCATTCTCGCTGCGTGGCACGTAAGCTGTTCCAGAGCGGCAAACATAAAGCCCATAAATTGAATTTCAGCCACAGGCTTTAAACCCTGCGTCGCCATGCCGATACTGAGCCCGCCAATCAGGCTCTCGGCAAGGGGTGTGTCGAGCACGCGAGCGGCGCCAAAAGTTTGTTTTAAATCGAGAGTGGCACGAAACACACCACCATTGGTGGCGACATCTTCGCCGAGTACAACGACGCTGTCGTCACGGGCCATTTCATAATGCAAGGCCATATTGATGGCTTCAACGAGTACGCATTCTTTGTCGTCGGCCTGTATTTCACCGCCAATTTCAGGGCTGGGGCTTTCATGCGGTTCAGCTGCGCAGTCAGTGTTTGGACTATGGCTGGTTGAAAAACTCATATTCATCGTGACTCTCCCTCAGTGTTTACAGGGGCATCCTTGTGTTGAATCGCACTCCGTTGGCCTTCCAGGCTGTAGGGTAAAAAAGCGTGGAGATAGTCAATAATCGCCGTGGCGGGTTCCTCCTCTGCTGCTAAATACTGCTCAACAGCTTGATCAAGGGTTTGCTGGCAATGGGACTGCAGGGCTTTTTCCTGCTCCCTATCCCACAGACCCTGCTGGTGCAAAAATTGTTGAAAGCGATGGATGGGTTCCTCTTGCCAGTGGGCCTTGAGTTCATCGGCATCGCGGTAGCGCGAGGCGTCGTCGGCAGTGGTGTGGTCACTGAGACGGTAGCTCAGGGCTTCTATCAAGGTGGGTGTCTTGTGCTCGCGGGCGCGTTCAATGGCTTGACTGATCACCTCATAAACGGCGATGGGATCGTTGCCATCAACCTGTATGCCCTCAATACCGGCGGCAATCGCTTTCTGCGCCAATGTCGGGGCGCGAGTTTGTTGCGCCAGCGGCACGGAAATCGCCCAGCGATTGTTGTTAATGACAAAGACAATAGGCAGATCCCACACTCCGGCGAGGTTCAGGGCTTCCATAAAGTCGCCCTTTGAGGTGGCGCCATCGCCGCAGCTGGTCACCACGACACTGTCTTCGCCCTTAATTTTAAGCGCCGTTGCGACGCCCGCCGCTTGGGTCAACTGGGTGGCGATGGGCACACAAATGGGCAGGTCTCGCGAGGTGGTATTCAGGTTGCCACCACGCTCATCACCTCCCCAGTACATAAAGAGTTCCGCCGCTGACATACCCCGAATCATCTGTGCCGGGGCATCGCGATAGTAGGGCACTAGCACGTCGTTTTTAGCCATCGCCAGACCGGTGCAAACACTAATCGCCTCCTGCCCAAGAATGGATGGGTAGGTACCCATTTGTCCGGTGCGTTGCAGAGCCACGGCCTTTTGGTCGAGCAGGCGGGCCAGCACCATATTTTCATAGATGCTCAGTAGCAGAGGCTCGTCTGAGGTCCATTCGGGCAAAGGTAGGTCGAGATTGCCCTCGGGGTCGAGGTACTGCAAAAAATGAATGGAAAACTGTTGGCGTCCGCGCATAAAGTGTCTCCCAAAATGATCGGTTTATCCTGTCACGGTGATCTGTGGCTTGTGCTTGGAAAAAGGCACCGGGTTTGCCGTTGTGTTTTGTCCATTAGCAATACGCTGTTTAGCGAGTGACAACGCTGCTCGCAAGGGGGATTGAGCTTGCTCTTGTGGGCTTGTGTTATCGGCGAGTAACTGACGGATGGTGACGGCTATACCGCGAAGTTTTTCATCGATGGCCGCTTGCTGTTCACCCGCGTAGCGCATCGATGCGTAAATAAGGCCGCCCGCGTTAATGGCAAAATCGGGCACGTAGAGAATCCCCTTATCGCGCAATAACTGCTCATTGCTGTTGTTGGCGAGCTGATTATTGGCGGCACCGGCGATAATGGCGCAGCGCAGTTGGGGGATGCTGGCGGCGTTGATAATGCCGCCTAGCCCGCAGGGAGAAAAGACGTCGCAGGCTTGTTGATAGATTGCCTCGCCAATGACGACCTCGGCATTAAAGTTTTGTTCGGCGCATTGCGTTTTTTGAGGTTCGAGGTCGCTAACAATCAGCGAGGCTCCGGCGCGGTGCAAACGTTGTGCTAGCGCCATACCGACATGGCCCAATCCTTGGATTGCGATGCGCGCCTGCTTAAGTGAGTCACTGGCAAAACGGACCTGAAAAGCCTCTTTGATACCGCTGTAAATACCTTCTGCGGTGAATTGGCTGCAATCGCCGAGTTGACTGCTGGAGCTCACATAAGGGCTGCGCGTGGCCATAACGTCCATATCACTCAGCGTCGAGCCGCTGTCCAGAGCGGTGATATAGCGCCCCTGCAGTGAAGCAATAAAGTCGCCCATTTTGGTAAAGAGCAACTTCCGGTCCATGTCGGACTTTGGTTTGATTATTACGGCTTTTCCTCCACCAAAGGGCAGGCCCGCGAGGGCCGCTTTGTAGCTCATACCCTGAGCCAGTCGTGCGGCATCCTCGATCGCAGCTTGTTCGCAGGGGTAGTGCAGGTAGCGGCAACCGCCAAGAGCTGGGCCGAGGCCGGTATCGTGAATAGCGATGATGGCCTGCAGCCCACAGCCGTCGCGCATTAAATGAATGTCTGAAAGACCGTATTGATTCAGTGTTTCGAACATCTTCCTGTCCTCATTATGTGAATAGAGGCATAGATGGCTGGCAGAAAAGCTTCGCTTTGATAATCTGCAATCAACACATCACTTACTAAACCTATAGACCATCTGGCCGGTAAAGTGCTGCAAAAAATGTCATTAGCTAGGCTTTTACTTTTAAAAAGGGAGTGTAGTGTCATTAAACGTCTTCCATCGGTTGTTAAAGTCAAGGGATCTGACTTTGTATTGTTTGGGCGTCACTTTTTTCTTGTGTTGAGTAGTCGCAGAGGTTTTTTCTCGCTGTAAAATCAGTGTTCTGACCTTGCTGACGATTAACGTATACTCGAGCCCTGTTTCGGAAGCTTCAGCATGAAAATGGCAACAAGGGGAGATAGAGAATGAAAAGCCAGGCTGCGGTGGCGTTTAAAGCGGGTCAACCACTGGAAATTCACGAGGTGGATTTGGCGGGCCCCCGTGCCGGGGAAGTGTTGGTCGAAATCAAGGCGACGGGGGTTTGCCACACCGATGCTTTTACCCTGTCGGGAGAGGACCCCGAGGGTGCGTTTCCGGCCATTCTTGGTCACGAGGGGGCGGGTATTGTCCGCGAAGTGGGCGCTGGGGTGACCTCCCTGAAACCCGGTGACCATGTGATTCCACTCTACACCCCCGAGTGTCGTGAGTGTGATTTCTGTCTGCATCCCAAAACCAATCTTTGCCAGGCGATACGCGAAACCCAGGGTCGGGGGGTGATGCCCGATGGCGAGAGCCGTTTCTCTCTCGATGGCCAGCCTATTTTGCATTATATGGGCTGCTCTTCGTTTTCTAATTATTCGGTGCTACCCGAAATCGCGCTGGCGAAAATCCGCGAAGACGCACCCTTTGACAAGGTTTGTTACATTGGTTGTGGCGTTACCACGGGGGTCGGTGCCGTGGTTTTTAAAGCACAGGTAAAGCCGGGTTCTACGGTGGTGGTCTTTGGCCTCGGCGGTATTGGTCTGAATGTGGTGCAGGGCGCGCGGATGGTGGGGGCGGGAAAGATTATTGGTGTCGATACCAATCCGGAAAAAGTGGCACTGGCGCAGAAATTCGGTATGACGGACTTTGTTAATCCGCAACAAACACCACAGGTGGTAGAGGCTATTCTCGATTTAAGCGGCGGTGGTGCCGACTACAGCTTTGAGTGCATCGGCAATGTTGAGGTGATGCGTCAGGCACTGGAATGCTGTCATAAGGGTTGGGGTGAGTCCTACATTATTGGCGTCGCCGGTGCCGGGCAGGAAATTGCCACGCGGCCCTTTCAACTGGTCACTGGCCGCTCCTGGCATGGGGTAGCCTTTGGCGGAGCAAGAGGGCGCACCGATGTGCCCACCATTGTCGACTGGTATATGGAGGGAAAAATTAATATCGATGATTTGATCACTCACACTATGCCCTTGAGCGATATTAATCAGGCCTTTGATTTAATGCACCAGGGTGAAAGTATTCGTTCTGTCGTACTTTATTAGTTGCGTTTAACGAAGTGGGCGCTGCTTAGCCCAGTTTTACGAAATAGGCCGTATATAAAGGAGAACCATGATGAGTGATAGTGATAAGGCAGCAATAAGCGGTAAAAAATACCAGAACATTCTTCAAACTGTCGGCAATACGCCTTTGGTGAAAATTAATAAACTGGGACCGGAAGGCGTGAATATCTATGCCAAAATTGAAGCCTTCAACCCCATGGGTTCGGTGAAAGACAGGCTGGCGCTGGCGGTTATTGAGCACGCCGAAGAAACGGGCGCTTTGAAACCGGGGCAAACGGTCATCGAGGCCACCAGTGGCAATACCGGTATAGGCTTGGCCATGGTGTGCGCACAAAAAGGCTACCCTTTGGTGGTGACAATGGCCGAGAGTTTTAGTGTTGAGCGGCGCAAAATGATGCGTTTCCTTGGTGCTAAAGTGGTGCTCACGCCGGCGGCAGAAAAGGGCAGCGGCATGCTGGCAAAAGCCGTAGAGCTCGCTGAGACTCACGACTGGTTTCTGTGTCGCCAGTTTGAAAATGAAGCCAATGCTGATATGCACTCGCGTACTACCGCACCGGAAATTCTCGCCTGTTTTGAAGATGATACGCTTGATTACTGGGTCTCCGGTTACGGCACCGGTGGCACCTTGAAAGGAGTTGCTCGAGCGTTACGGGAAAAAAGCCCACAGACAAAAGTGATCGTTTGCGAGCCCGAAAGCGCCGCTTTGTTGAGCAGTCATGTGCCCCAACAAGCCGGCGAGAGTGAGTCGACCTATAAAAGCCACGCCAGTTTTAGCCCCCACCCCATGCAGGGTTGGACACCGGATTTTATCTCTCAGTTAACGCAGGACGCCGTCGCCAGTGAGCTGGTCGATGACGTGCTGACTATCCCCGGGCAGCAGGCTTTGAGCCTGTCGCGAGCGCTCGCTGTTAAAGAGGGTATTTTTGTGGGTATCTCCGCCGGGGCGACCATGGCTGGTGCGTTGAAAGTCGCGGAGTCTGCGACACCGGGTAGCAATATTGTTTGTATGTTGCCCGATACCGGGGAGCGCTATTTGTCGACACCTCTGTTTGACGACATTGACGCTGAAATGAATGACGAAGAAAAAGGTCTATCGGCTTCCACCCCCACGGCGCAACTAAGTGCCTAAAAAAAGAGTGCCTGAGAAAAGAGTGCCTGAAAATAGGGCGTGTAACCAAGGGGCGCCTTCCTTCAAGGGAGCCGCTGGGGTGAGGATAAGTATTGAATAAATGGGAAGATGAAACACCCCGAGGCGATGACCAAAAGGACGTCTCCCACCCCTTTGATACACTAACGCCGGGGTTTTTAATTGATGCTGTCGAAAGTCTCGGTTTTTATTGTGACGGGCGTTTATTTCCCCTTAATAGTTATGAAAACCGGGTCTACCAGGTAGGTATTGAAGACGCCACTCCGATGATAGCCAAGTTCTATCGTCCCCAGCGCTGGAGTGAGGCGCAAATTCGTGAAGAACATGAGTTTTGCTTTGAGCTGGTCGAGCAAGAGCTTCCCGTAGTACCGCCCTGGCGTAACGAAGTGGGTGAAAGCCTGTTTGTGTTCGGCGACTTTTTCTTTGCCCTGTTTGAGCGCCGTGGGGGCCATGCCCCCGAGTTAGATGACCTCGACAACCTCTTTACCCTGGGTCGTTTAATGGGCCGCATCCACGCCGTGGGTGCGGTTAAAACCTTTCAACATCGCCCGGCCATAACCATCGAAGATTACGGTTGCGCCAGTGTTGTTCTAATTGGTGAGCAGTTCATTCCTGCCTCTCTCAAGGATTCCTACCTCTCTTTAACGACCGACTTGTTACAGGCGGTAGAGGCGCAATTTGCCCTGGTTAACGACCTGACGTTTATTCGCAGTCACGGTGATTGCCACGGCGGCAATATTCTTTGGCGTGACGACACAGCCAACTTCGTCGACTTTGACGATGCGCGCATGGCCCCGGCAGTGCAGGACTTGTGGATGTTGTTATGTGGTGATCGGCCACGGCAAACGGCTCAACTGTCGGAAGTGGTCGAGGGCTATAACGAATTTTTTTCCTTTCACCCGAAAGAGCTGCGCCTGATCGAGCCTCTGCGCACCCTGCGTATGTTGCACTACGCCGCTTGGCTGGCGCGGCGTTGGACAGACCCTGCCTTTCCCCGCGCTTTTCCCTGGTTCAACACCGAGCGTTACTGGGGCGAGCATATTCTCGAGCTGCGTGAGCAATACGCCGCTCTGCAAGAACCGCCATTAACACTATTTTAATGGCTGTTTTCGAGCAAGTTGGTACGGGCTGTGGATAAAATTGGGAAAAGTTGTGTAATCGCTGTGCGAGAACAGTGGAAAGGGGCAGAAAAATACCCGGGTAGATGCGCAATGCATCGCAAGCCGGGTATTACGCTGAACTTTTAATCCATTGGCGGCAGGGTCATTACCATGCCATCAAGCTCGTCACTGACTTTTATCTGGCAGCATAAACGTGAGGTATGAGTCAGACCGTGAGCGGTATCGAGCAGGTCTTCCTCGTCTTCAGATATCTCACCCGTTTTGTCGTACCAGACGTCGTCGACAATCACGTGGCACGTAGCACAGGCTAGTGAGCCGCCGCAGGCCGCGAGCATGGGCATATCATTTTCTTTGGCAACTTCCATGACGGTGGCGCCGTTAGTGGCTTCAACGGTGACTTTTTCACCATCAGGTTTGATAAAAATAAGTGCTGTCATCAGCTTAGTTTCCTCAGAGGTGTGTAAATGTGAGTGATGTCGTGAATTGTGTCTTAAGGGCTTAATCGGCTGCTTCCAACGTGGGCAGACCGGATGATGTCGAGTGTTCAAAATTCAGCGCTTGCCCTGGATTCACCACCCGATAGGCCGCGTGGGCCGCTTGTGCCGCCTCGGCAAAGCCACTGAGAATCAGCTTTAGTTTGTGGGGGTAGTCGGCGATATCGCCGACGGCATAAATACCGGCAAGATTTGTCGCACAAGTCGTGGGTTCGACTTTAATAACGCCGTTGAGAATATTTAGCCCCCAGTCATTGATTGGCCCCAACTTAGTGGCGAGGCCAAAAAAAGACAGTAGGTGGTCGGCTTCAATACGTCGCTCGTCGCCATCCAAGGTTTTTACGACCACGGTCTTGAGAGTTTTGCCTTCACCTTCCAGCGCGGCCAATTGATAGGGAATGACCAGTTCTATTTTGCCCGCCTCGGCCAGTGCTTTCATTTGCGCGACGGTTTCAGGGATGGCGCGAAAGCGGTCGCGGCGGTGGATGACGTAAATTTTGGCGGCGACATCGGCCAGTGATAGCGCCCAGTCGACGGCAGAATCCCCACCCCCGGCGATGACAATGCGTTGGTCGCGAAAGTCTTCGCGCTTTTGCACCATGTAATGCACTGAGCTGCCTTCAAACTGTTCAATATTATCCAGCGGTGGTTTGTTGGGGCCAAAGGCACCTGCACCGGCAGCGATGATAATGGCGCGGGCCTGAATGTTAAGGCCTGTGGCTGTACTCAAGTGCCAATACTCGTCGATTTTCTGCAGCTCAGTGACCTGCTGGTTGAGGTGGATGACGGGCTTAAAAGGCGCGATTTGTTTTTCCAGGCGTTCAATCAGGTCGAACGCATTAATATTGGGTGCAGCGGGAATATCAAACAGGGGCTTTTCTGGGTACAGGGCTGTGCACTGCCCCCCGGTCGCGGGTAGTGCATCAATAACATGGCAGGACATTTTCAACATGCCACATTGAAAGACGCTGAACAAGCCAATGGGGCCGGCACCAATAATGGCGACGTCGGTGCTATGTAATTCGTTCAACCTGTAATCCTTGTTTTACTCGTCGTACACGGGTCGCAAGGTGCCGGTTTTTCGGCACTGTTCTGGTGCTGCATTTAGGCGAGTCGCATTGATTTTACGCGTTTAACAGTGTGTTTAAAAAGAGCACATTTTAAGTAAGGATTATTCAAATACAATCGTTTTATTGCCGTGCACTAAGACTCGGTCTTCGAGGTGGTAGCGTAAACCCCTGGCCAGCACCATTTTTTCGACATCTTTGCCGATTCTGACCATATCATCGATGCTGTCATGGTGACTGATGCGGGCCACATCCTGGTCGATAATCGGCCCGGCATCCAGCTCGTCGGTGACATAGTGGCAGGTGGCGCCAATCAATTTGACGCCCCGTTCAGCGGCCTGGTGGTAGGGTCGAGCACCGGCAAATGCAGGTAGAAAGCTGTGATGAATATTAATAATACGCCCGGCATACAGTGAGCAAATCTCGGGTGGCAGGATTTGCATATAGCGGGCAAGAACGATCACATCGGGCTGCATGTCATCGAGCAAGGCTAAAATTTTCGCGAAGTGCTCTGCCTTCGTGTCCGGCGTAACCGGCTCATGGTGATAGGGCAGGCTGTGCCACTCGACATAACTGCGCAGATCGTTGTGATTGGAGATCACCCCGGTGATATCGTAGGACAGCTCTTGACTGCGCCAGCGATAGAGTAAGTCCGACAAACAGTGGGCCTGCTTGCTGGCTAGCAGAGCGACCCGCTTTGGTTGGGCGGTTTCAGTGAGATGCCACTCCATGGCGAATTTTTTGGCGAGCGGGGCAAAGCGCGCCCGCAATTCATCCGCACCGTAGGGCAGTGACTGGGCGGCGATGACCTGGCGGGTAAAAAACCAGCTCGAGTCGGGGTCGAGGTAATGATTGGCCTCGGTGATCAGACCGCCTTCCTGGGCGAGGAAAGAACTGACGGCGGCGACAATGCCGACTTTGTCGGGACAGGCAATAATCAGGCGATAACTATCTTGGGAC
Organism: uncultured Gammaproteobacteria bacterium; assembly: GCA_913058345.1. Taxonomy (GTDB): domain Bacteria; phylum Pseudomonadota; class Gammaproteobacteria; order Pseudomonadales; family Porticoccaceae; genus Reddybacter. The sequence goes on along the minus strand of CAJXQR010000002.1, from coordinate 228,401 downwards.
ATGCTGTGCTCTTGCTAATGAGAGTGTGGATAAAAAGTACACTGGATTTTTGATGATGGTGCTATTGTTCAAAACCGTCGAACTGGCAAAAGACGTCGACATCTTCACGGCCACTAACCAAGCTGTTGGCGGGGTGCTTGGGATCAATATAACCGAGGGCCATACCATTAAAAATAAAGTTGTCCTCGGGAATGTCGAGCACTTCGTGCAGCACGGGTTGTACATCTTGCCAAAAACCCTGGGCACAGGTGTGTAGGTCAAACTCCCGCGCGGCAAGCATGACATTACCCATAAATATGCCTAAGTCGCCGAGCTGACCGGGCATCAGGCTGCGGTGGATGCAAAAGAACAAGCCTACTGGCGCGCCGAAAAAATAAAAATTCTGCATTAACTGCTGGTTGCGCCGAACCCTGTCTTTACGGTCGATACCAAGGGCGTCGTACAACCCCATGCCGACGGCATAACGTCGCCCCTTATAGGGCTGAGTAATGTTCTCTGCGGGTGTTTGAAATTCTTTCTTGCGACTGCCTATAGGGTTTTGTTCGGCAAAGATGAGAGACTTTTGAGTCACTTCTTCCAGGCGCTTGCCGCTGACGGCGTGCACTTGCCAGGGTTGCATATTGCTGCCCGACGGTGCGTGTCGGGCGAGGTCGAGTATCTGGCGCACGGTGGCTTCTGGCACGGGCTTATTGAGAAAGCCTCGTGTGGAAATACGGCTGTGAATGGCGTCGGTGAGCTGCATTTAGTTTCGCTATCTCTGGTCGAGCAAATGTTATAAAAGCTAGTGAGAGGGCTTAAGTGTTTTGACTCCCTCGGGAGTGCTGAGTAAAACCCTGTTGGCCGGGCGCAGGGCAAATAAACCGTTGGTTACTACCCCGGTAATATTGTTGAGTTTTTCTTCCAGGGCCTTCGGTGCGGCAATGGGGTGCAGGCGCTGCACATCAAGGATGACATTGCCATTGTCAGTGACCACGCCCTGGCGATAAACGGCTTCACCGCCGAGTTTAAAGATTTCTCGCGCGACGTAACTGCGAGCCATGGGGATAACCTCCACTGGCACGGAAAACTGACCGAGGTGTTCCACCCATTTACTTTGGTCGGCGATACACACGAAATCATCCGCCGCTGCGGCAATAATTTTCTCTCGCGTTAGAGCCCCACCGCCACCCTTAATGAGTTCTAGTGCGGGGTTTAACTCATCGGCACCGTCGATATAAATTTGTACACCGCCGGTAGTATTCAATTCGAACACGTTAATGCCGTGATCGCGCAAGCGTTGGGCACTGGCTTCGGAGCTGGCGACGGTACCTTTTATTCGGCCTTTATACTGTGCGAGCAAATCGATAAAACAATTGGCCGTTGAGCCCGTGCCAATGCCGAGAAAGGCATCGTCTTCCAGGTGTTTGAGTACATAGTCGATGGCAGCCTGGGCAGCGGCTTGTTTGAGTTGATCTTGCGACACTTGGTTTTTAGACATACAGAACTCCGGTGTTAGAACGGTATTATATCTGAGCAGAGAACATTGTTGCCGATCCAATTGTTGGCGATACAATTACAATGATGACGATCTTCTCAACAGGACTGGTGTGAGTTTTGTTGCTAAATTCTGATTGCGCTTGGGCACAATACTACACCACACTACACCACCTTTTTCCCAAAGAATAGTGGACCCGTACTAGCATGCCAAAAAGCTATGTGAAAAGAATTCTTGATGCCCGCATTTATGACCTTGCCATAGAGACACCGATTGATGCTGCACCTATTTTATCGGCTCGGATCGATAATCAGGTCTTATTAAAGCGCGAGGATTTACAGCCGGTGTTCTCGTTTAAGTTACGTGGTGCCTACAACAAAATGCGTATGCTCAGTGATAGTGAGCGCGCGGCGGGAGTGATCGCGGCCTCGGCCGGCAATCACGCGCAGGGCTTGGCAATGGCGGCAAAAAAAATGGGTGTTAAGGCGACTATCGTGATGCCGCGCACGACGCCGCAAATTAAAACTGATGCTGTGCGTGCCCGTGGCGCAAAAGTGGTATTGCAGGGCGACACCTACGACGGTGCTGCTGAGCACGCGCAAAAACTGGTAGCTGAAAAAGGCCTGGTTTACATCCATCCTTTTGATGACCCTGATGTCATCGCTGGCCAGGGCACGGTGGCAGTGGAAATCCTACGGCAATATCCTGGTCCGCTGAACGCTATTTTTGTGCCCGTGGGTGGAGGTGGTTTGTGTGCGGGCATTGTTGCCTATGTCAAATACGTGCGTCCCGAGATTCAAGTGATTGCCGTGGAATCCGAAGATGCCGCCTGTCTGGCAGCGGCGATGGAAAAAGGCCGGCGGGTGACACTGAAGGATGTGGGTCTGTTTGCCGATGGCACCGCTGTGGCACAGATTGGTAAAGAAACCTTTCGCGTCTTGCGTGACAGCATTGATGGTGTCATTACCGTGTCGACCGATGAAATTTGTGCCGCCATTAAAGATATTTTTGATGACACGCGGTCGATTTGCGAACCCGCGGGAGCTCTCGGGCTTGCTGGGCTGAAAAAATATGTGCAGCAAAAAGGTTGTAGCGGTGAAACGTTATTGGCGATCGATAGCGGGGCCAATATGAACTTTGATCGGTTGCGCTATATTTCTGAGCGCACCGAAATTGGTGAAAAGCGCGAGGCGGTATTGGCGGTGACCATTCCTGAAAAGCCAGGCAGCTTTAAGCGTTTTTGTCAGGCACTGAGCCAGCGTATGGTCAGTGAATTTAATTATCGTTATGCCGATGCCGGCGATGCGCATATTTTTGTGGGCATTCAGGTGACCTCCGACGCCGATCGCCAGGCTTTAGTCGATGACTTGCTGGCCAAAGATTATGCTGTCGTTGATATGACCGACAATGAAATCGCTAAACTACACATTCGCTACATGGTGGGGGGGCGGGCCCCGGAAATTGCTGACGAAGTGGTATATCGCTTTGAGTTTCCAGAACGTCCGGGAGCCTTGTCGAACTTTCTGGGTAAGTTAGGAGGACGCTGGAATATTTCCATGTTCCACTACCGTAATCACGGCTCGGCCTTTGGCCGAGTCCTGGTCGGCTTGCAGGTGCCGACGACAGAGCGTGCTGATGTCAACACCTTTCTCGCTGCTCTGCACTACCCCTATCATGAAGAGACCAAGAACGATGCTTATCGGTTTTTCCTCGGGCAGTAAACGGTTTTTGGGGCACCTTCAAGCGAGGCTGCCGAGGGTTCGAATTTGAATGGCATCGACATTGGCGTGACCCAGTGTGTCGGATATCACCACCATCTTATTCTCGCCAGAGAAATCGTCGCGCTGTAAGAGAATACTGGCCGCTGTGGCGAGTAATTTCTCAGGATTTTCATTAAAGTCGATGCGATAGCTGCGTATATTACGGTTCAATACCAGTTGTCGATGGGTGTGCTCATCAAAAGAAAAAGCGCAGATCACCGGTGTCTGGGGGTGACAATTGGTGACGTAGTTGGCCATGCGTCCTGTTTTAGTGGGCACGATAATCCCCTTCGCACCAATAGCCTCGGCGAGTCGCACTGCCGCTGACGATATTTGTTGCTTATCGTTGTCACAAATCAGCTCATCGCTAAACAGTAAGCCCCGGCTTTTTTCGATGGAGCGGGCAATGCGGTCGAGGGTTTCGACACAACGCACCGGGTATTTCCCGATCGTGGTTTCGCCCGATAGCATAATGGCATCGGCTTCTTCGTAAATGGCATTGGCGACATCGGTGACTTCCGCCCGGGTCGGCATAGGGTTTTCGATCATTGACTCGAGCATGTGAGTAGCGACGATAACGCGTTTGCCGTGTATAGCGCACTGGCGAATGATGCGCCGCTGAACTCGAGGCAGGATTTCCATGGGTATTTCAACACCGAGATCACCGCGGGCAACCATAATGCCGTCACTCGCTGTGATAATGTCTTCGAGATTACTCAAGCCCTCTTGATCTTCAATTTTAGCGATAATCTTGGTCTTGGCGACATCGTCGCCGAGCAATTGTCGCAACTGTGCAATATCATCGCTGCGCCGCGCGAAGGACAATGCGATAAAGTCGACTTGCTGAGCTCTGGCGAAAGCAATATCTTTTTTATCTTTTTCGGTGATAGCGGGTAAATTAACGCGAATGCCCGGCAGGTTGACGTGACGTTTACTTTTCAACAAGCCGCCGTCGATGATCCGACACTTCATGACCTGTTGATGTTTTTCCAGTACTTCGAGGTTGATAAGGCCATTATCGACGGTAATCTTGTCACCCACGTGAACGTCGTGAATCAGATCTTCGTAATTAATCTGGATGGAGCTTTCTTCTACATCGGCATCACTGCGGGCCACGACAGAAATAATATCCCCCTCGACCAAATTAAGCTCTTGCTTGATAGCTCCGGTGCGAATTTCCGGCCCCTGGGTGTCGAGAAGGATGGCAATGGGTTGTTTGCGAATGTTATTGAGCTGCTGAATGTTGGCGATCACTGCAGCGTGAGAGTCGTGGTCACCGTGGGACATGTTGAGCCGGGCGACATTCATGCCGGCCTCGGCTAATTGACTGAGCACCGCCATTGAGCTGGTTGCTGGGCCAATGGTGCAAATGATTTTGGTTTTTCTCATCATAATTCCTTACTAGGTAGTGTAGGACTATCGACGTGGATGAGCTCTTTGTCAGTGGCGATTATATCGAGAGGAATATCCCAGTTTTGGGTCTCTAATTGTGCGACTTCCTGGCAATGGTGGGCGAGGCCAATTAACAGAGGGCGTTTCATGTTAGATGTCGGCAGTTGGGCCAGACTGCGATCGTAAAACCCGCCGCCCATACCCAAGCGATTACCACAGCGGTCAAAAGCAACTAGAGGCAGGAGGATAATATCCAGTGTCCAGACGGCGGCCACCGAGTTTTGGCCGAGCTGAGGCTCAAAAATACCAAAACGATTACGCCGTAGCCTTGGCTGGTGGCGATGGCTGGTAAAGTAGAGGCGGTTGTATTTCAAAGGATGCAGTACTGGCAGGTAGGTCTGTTGGCCACGTCGCTGGGCATTGGCAACAGCTAAATGGGGAGAAATTTCACCATCATTGGCCAGGTAATAGGCGATGCGGCGCGCCTGACGAAATTTCTGAAGCCGGTGTAAATGTTGCGCAAGGGCGGCGCTGGCACGCTGTTGCTGGCGAGCAGAGAGCTTGCGCCGTCGCTGGCGAAGAGTTTGGCGATTGATGACTGGCTCATTGATGATGCTCAATTCCTCCGGCTCGTCTGGGTATCTCTGGAGTAATCGTGGTGGCGCATGCGACAAGCCCAGTGCTTGACTGTTGTATTCGGGTAACGCTATGGCGGCCAGTTAAATGAGGACTCTACTTTAGATTCTCAGCAAAATAAAAAGGCCCGGGAGTGCCGCTGTCAATGTGGCCCTGAACCCGACGGTTCAAGGTGGGGGACGCCGTATAACATTAGGCTCTCCGTCAAGCGGATATGCACACCAGCTATGCGGGTAATCCCCCTAAGTGTAGAAATCGGCTCAAGAACTTCTTGACTGGCAAACACCCCAGGTCACTGCATTATAGCGCAGCCGTGGGAGATAAGAATGCTTTAAGTTGAATTGAAATGTGCTGTCGCTATCAATAGTGGATGTATTAATTTTCGTGGGAAAGAGCCTGCAATGCTTGAAACACTTTATGGTCGAGCCGCTCAAGACTTTCACTGTGAGCTTCACTTTCAGACGCTCGCTGTTGTGTGTCGAGCAAGTCATAGGACAAATTGAGCGCCGCCATAATGGCAATACGCTCAAGGCCGATGACATTACCGCTCTGGCGAATGGCGCGCATGCGTTGGTCAAGCTCAAAAGCGGCACGTCGAAGAGCATCGCGTTGATCAGGGGGGCAGTTCACCTGGTATTCTTTGTCGAGCACCAGAATCGTCACGTTATCGCTTGTATTCATGCACTTGTCCTCACCGGTGATTAACCATCATGATTTAAGGCTTTAAGGCGGGCAATCATACCTTCAACCCGGGAACGTGCCTGCTCTGTTTTTTCCATCAGCTGGCCTTTTTCTTTCAATAACGTTGACTCGCGCTGTCGAAGCCCCGTATTTTCTTTCTGCAGGCGTTCACTCAGCTCAACGAGCTGGTCTATTTTGTTTTCCAGATCGGATAGGACATCACTACTCATAGCTGTTTTTTCAGGTCATTAAATTCTGGTGATTAAATCATGGGCAAAGCGTGGTTAACTATAGTTGCGATTGCGCGCATGGGTCAATAATCTTAATGTAGATTCGAGAATTAGTCGCTTACCGTGGTTTCAGTTATTTTTCGTGGATAAAAATGCCTACACTAGAATAGTGAAAAGAAAGGTCAGCTGTTTGCGTGGCCTCAAGTGCTAGAATAAGCCTTTTTAGGAAACCTTTTCTGATGGATTTTGAACACTATTGCCGCGCTTTTTCCGTTGTTGGGCTAACAGCAAACCCTGCTGAATTACAGGCTGTGTTGTGTGGTCGGCTCAGCGGAGGCCAGCAGTTTACCGACAAGAAAGTTCTGGAGGTCGCTGCAGACCTGCTCGATGCCAGCGCGAGTAACTTGGCGGACATTAAAAATGATGTACTTCAGCTTTATAACGATACAGCTGAGCAACTGGACAATGGAAATGCGGTTTTCGAGTTGCTTCTTCCCGATGATGACGATTCCCTGCATGAACGTATTGAAACTTTGAGCCTCTGGTGCCAAAACTATCTCTCTGGTCTGGGACAGTCTGGTCTGTCAGGGGATGCGCCACTGGCTGCTGATGTGTCGGAAGCGATGCGCGATCTTGCCGCTATCGCGATGGCCGACAGTGGCGCAGGCGATGATGATTTAGACCCCTATACCAGCTCTATCGATGAGCAAGATGAGGCCAATTTTTTTGAGTTGGTTGAATATGTTCGCGTTGCAGTTACCTTAATTTATACTGAAATAAAGCAAATGAATGACCCAGAAGGTAAAACAATACACTGATCCTGTATTGAATGAATATCAGGGAAAAACAAGGGCTAGTTCACGTTCTTGAAGTTGGCAATCTGATTGAGAGGTAACTATAGATTCAGATCATGTTTAATGAATAGAAAGAATCAGTGTTAATGGTCGACACAAACAGATACACAAATAGGTCCAACAGAGAATGTAGAAATGACAGGTTTTTCTCTCACGCTTGTTGATGAAGAGCTAAGGTTCGACACTGACGAAGTTATTGTTTCTAAAACTGATCTAAGTGGTCGAATAACTTACGCTAATGATGTTTTTTGCCGTATGGCTGAAGCGACAACGGCTGAGATAGTTGGCAAGTCTCATAATCTTGTTCGTCACCCAGATATGCCTCGAATTATCTTTAAATTGTTGTGGGATACCCTGCAACAGGAAGAAGAAATCTTTGCCTATGTCAAGAATCGTTCAAAGACAGGGCGCTATTACTGGGTGCTGGCGCATGTGACACCGAGCTATGACCAACACGGCATACCCAATGGTTATCACTCTAACCGGCGATGTCCTGATAGACCTTGGGTCGAGGAGATATCAACACTTTACCAAAGCTTGCTCAACGAAGAGGCCAAGCATCAAAACTCTGACGAGGGCATCAAGGCCAGTGGCCGCTTATTAACTCAGGTTTTAGATAACGCCGGGCAATCTTACTCGGAGTTCGTTTGGTCAACGATGAGGTCCTTATGATTAAGCGCTTTGCAAAATCAAAGACCGCGGCAACAGAAGCTGGCAGTTTATCCGATGAAGTCGATCAGCTTCGTAAAGAGCTTGCACACTATAAAACAGCGTTTGCTGCAATAGATGAGGTTACCGCCAGAGCTGCGCGGGGTGATTTAAGTGCCCGAGTAATCAACTGGGATCAGTTTGATGCCCTCTCCCCGACCATGGCTCATGTCAATAAGATGCTCGACTTGGCAGATGCTTTTGTCAGAGAATCGGACGCCACTTTGGCGCATGCTGCAAAAGGGCTGTTTTACCGGAGTTACATCGAGCGTGGAGTGTTAGGCGATTACCGCAGGGCGGCCACAAACCTAAGATCAACGCAAACTCGTATGGCAGAGTTTGAAGCCGAGCGGAAAGGAGAAATGTCTCAACTTGCCGATAACCTGGAATCCGAGGTTAAAACAGCGGTTGATCTCGTCCAGGTCAGTAGCAAAACGATGCGTGCTAAAACAGAAGAGATGTCGGCCAATCTGGAAGATGTTGGACAACAGACAAATACAGTTGTTGAGCTATCAAATAATACCACTCGTAATGTCGAATCTTGCGCTACAGCGGTAGAAGGCATGTCAGTTTCAGCACAAGAAATCTCCCAACAGTCTGAACACTCACTGAAGGCAACGGTTGATGCCAAGGGAGAGGTCGAAAAAAGCACAGTCATTGTCAATGCCCTCGCGAATGCGGTGGAGGAGATCGGTGGCATTGCTAATGTCATAAAAGAGATTGCCGGACAAACGAATTTGCTGGCACTTAATGCGACTATTGAAGCGGCTCGAGCTGGAGAGGCTGGAAAGGGCTTTGCTGTTGTTGCTTCAGAAGTGAAAGATCTCGCTAGTCAGACGGCTCATGCAACGGGACGTGTCGATACACAAATTACCAGTATTCAGCAGATGGCAGTTGAAACAGCCGCAGCTATTGAGAAAATTGGTTTGTCTATTCATGAATCGAGTGAGATTTCAAAGACAGTTGCCAGCGCAGCTGAAAAACAATTGATCGCTACTCAAGAGATTGGTCGTAACATTCTTGAAGCAGCTCAGGCCACGCAAAAGTCATCGGGTAATATTGTTGATGTGGCGACAAAGACCAGGGACTGTCGCCGGTTAGTTGAGCAGGTTACCGGTGAGTCTGGTGGTGTTGCTGAGGCCACTCAGTCTTTATCGAGTAAAGTCGCCACCATATTGACCAATCTAAGACATCACGAGGCCTTTAACCGACGTGAAAATACACGCTATGAAACGGCAGCGACGATGACCTGTGAAATTGAGAGCATGGGTAACACCTTCCTGGGCAGTCTGCACAATATTAGCCGTACGGGTGCTGCTGTTACTGTTCGTGCGACAGTGCAAGAGAGAGATGAGCTGAGTCTCCGCGTGGCAGGTCATGCTGCGATTAAGGGGCGCGTGATGAGCAATGCAAACGGTATAGTCCGTCTTCATTTTAATGACCAGCAACATGCTGAGATTGACGAATTATTGTGTGACGAGTTACTCCGTGCTGAAGATCACCACTCACTTAACTAAATTAGGGGCTGCGTATTAGGCGCGAATATTCTTTTGTTATTCTCCTATGAGCGCTTTAGCCTTCACGGGGGTGGGCAGATAAATTCCAGCGTCTCTTCTTGAATAATCAGCTTGCAACGGTTTTTTTTCGCGATTTGGCGTGCAATATTTAAATAGATAAATTTATCGTCTTCATCGCAGCGTTGGCGAAACGCATCGCGAGACATGGTTATTATCTCTCCGCGTACCATTTGTTCAAATTCATCATATAGATCAGTTGTTGACACGATTGAGCCTCTATTAATTCATCAGTGCATTAGGGTAGCAGAAAGATAACTTATCGGTTCAGATCTGCTGCCCTTGGGTGGTGGACAATTCCGTGAGAAGATCCTGCTGGGGTAGCAACGGAGTGATCCAGTGAAGCTAGTTCTCTAATACCACAAGGCATGAGATGCTGTGCCAAATCTACCATTTAAGTGTTTGTTCGACTATTTATTCTAAGAGGATGTGATGATTAGCAGTAATGAATTTGCCCGTCGACGCAAAGAATTGATGACAATGATTGGCAAGGGTTCCATCGCTATTGTCCCAGCAGCGCCGGAACGTACTCGCAGCCGGGACACGCTCTACCCCTACCGTCAGGATAGTGATTTCCATTACCTGTGTGGTTTTCCCGAGCCGGAAGCAGTGCTGGTGTTAATCCCCGGCCGCACACAGGGGCAGTGTGTATTATTCTGTCGCGAGCGCGATCGCGAGCGAGAAACGTGGGATGGTTATCGCGCTGGACCGGAGGGTGCTTGTGAGAAATATGGTGCCGATGATGCTTTCCCGATTGCCGATATGGACGATATTTTGCCCGGTTTGCTAGAGGGTAAAAGTAAAGTTTATTCTGCGATTGGCAAAGATAAAGAATTTGATCAGCGTTTAATGGAGTGGGTGAATAGTATTCGAGCGAAAGCGCGCACCGGAGCCGTTCCTCCAGGTGAATTTGTTGATCTTGACCATCTGCTCCATGAAAACCGTTTGTTTAAAAAACCTGCTGAGTTGACGTTAATGCGCAAAGCGGCGAAGATTTCCGCCGAGGCACATTGCCGCGCCATGCGTGCCGCTAAACCTGGGCTTAATGAATACCAGTTACAGGCCGAAATTGAGTATACCTTTGCTATGGAGGGGGCCAGTTTTCCCGCCTACACCTCGATTGTAGGGGGTGGCGATAATGCTTGTATATTGCATTACGTAGAAAATAATCAGCCTCTCAAAGCGGGTGATTTAGTGCTGATCGATGCCGGCTGTGAATACCAGCATTACGCAGCGGACATTACTCGAACTTTCCCGGTGAACGGGCGCTTTAGTGCAGAGCAAAAAACGATTTATGAACTTGTTTTAAAAGCACAGTTAGCCGGTATTGAAGCAGCGCAGGCAGGCAATCACTGGGACGCTCCCCATCAAGCGACGGTTCAAGTTATTACAGAGGGGCTGGTTGCACTGGGATTGCTCGAAGGCAACGTTGATCAGTTAATTGCCGCTGGCGCATATAGTGAATTTTATATGCACCGTGCTGGTCACTGGCTGGGCATGGATGTTCATGACGTTGGTGATTACAAGGTCGATGGCCAGTGGCGTTTACTAGAACCGGGCATGGTAATGACCATAGAGCCGGGCATTTATATTGCTCCCGATTGTAACAAGGTCGCCAAAGAGTGGCGGGGTATTGGCGTGCGGATTGAAGACGACGTAGCGATCACGCGCAAGGGTACTGAAGTGTTGACCGCAGGCGTACCTAAAACCGTGGCAGAAATTGAAGCTTTGATGGCTACTTAAGATTTCCGCAAACCTCTGTGTGAGTTGATTCACAATTGCTTGTTCCCGGCGAGAGGAAATCATCAGGAAATAGTACTGTTTTGGTCTTGGTGTTTCTCGCCTCAGAGATTGGGTCAAAACGACCACAATGGAGAATGGCAGCCGCAATTTACGGAGATTAAACGATCATGGCCTTGTTCAATAAAAAAAATGAAACGGCTAACAAAGACGATAGCAAACCTGCAACAGATGTTGGCCAGATCAGCACAATGACCCCGCCTGTCAGTCATAGTGAGCCGGACCCAGCAGCGATGGCGGTGTTGCGCAATCTTGCGGTGGGTGACTTTAGTGCATCTGTACTGACGCCTGACTCTGAGCTTGCTGAACTGGTTGAAAAGGTTCGCTTAAAGTTTCGCGACTCTGCTAGTAATACCTCGGCCCTTATTGAAACTTTGCAGGGGGATCTCAGCTCTGCCGTGGTTCAGGGTCAGCAGTTGGTGGACTCCTTTAAGAATGAAGGCGAGGCCGAGTTACAAAATGCGCGAGCCTTGAATAAAAAGCTAAGCACTATGGCTAAGGCAATGGAAGAGTTGTCTTCTCAAGTTATCGATATTACTCAACAGGCCGACAGCTCGCAGGACAATGTTAATGCCGTCTCACAGACGGCTAGCGATCTTTCTGTCGCGGCGAGCGAAATTGCCTCCAAAACTCAGGTGGCCTGTGATATTACAGCTCGGGCAGTCACCAATGTCGAAGAAGCCTCGGGGCTGTTTGCGGGTCTGGAAGCGGCGGCAGCAGAAATCATGAAAGTCACCAATACGATTAGCGAAGTGTCTGATCAAACGAAACTTTTAGCACTCAACGCGACTATTGAGGCGGCCCGAGCCGGCGATGCAGGCCAGGGTTTTGCCGTCGTTGCGAGTGAAGTGAAAGAGTTAGCGGCCCAAACTAACGTCGCGAATACTGATATTAAGCAGAAGATCGATATCATTCACGAAGCTATACAGGGCAGTTTGGTATCGATGGATGAGGTCAGTGCGGTTATCACCCAGGTTAATGAAATTGTTAGTGGCATCGCTGAAGCGGCGCAGCAGCAATCAATGAGTACTGGCGATATCTCTCAAAGAATGAATGAGGCAAGCCAGGGCATTGTGGGGGTCGTTAGTAAAGTCGGTGACAGCGCAGTGGCGATTGAGACGATGAATGCTACTGCGTCTGAAGCGTCCGAAGAACTCAATAGTTCTGTCGAAGGCCTGGGTCGTTTAATTGAAGCGGGCCTGAATTTGGCGACAGAGAATTTGTCTCAGCTAAAGCAAGTTCAAGCTGGGGCAGAGGGCATGCCTGGCTGACCCGATACTTACTTTGTTAGATTACTTAAGCTTAGATACTTAAGTAAGTTACAAAGGGGCTACGGCCCCTTTATTTGATGAATAACAACAGATTTAGGCGACGAGAAGGTTCTCGCCGCGTATAGTTTCGCTTATCACCCGAATCCTCAATTGATTAATCCTTCGAGCTACTTCCATGAGTGGAGTTATCAATCAACATTGGCACTTTGCCATTGTCGGCGCTGGCTTAAGTGGCGCCTGTCTCGCTTTGCTGCTAGCCCGTGAGCAACGTCAGTGGAATATCCTGCTTATAGACACGCAAGCTAGGCTCAGTGAGCCGGATCATCGTGCATCGGCCCTGTCGGCGAGCACTGTCGACGTACTGCAAACTATGGGTCTCTGGTCTGACTTGAAAGCGAATGCCGCAGCGATCACGGCTATTGATGTTTCTGATCGGGGGCATCTTGGTTCTGCCAGTCTCAATGCTGGTGAACAACAGCTGGAAGCTTACGGTTATGTTGTTGAGAATGCACATCTGGCTCAGGTTTTTGCACAAGCGCTCCCGGCATTTCCGAATATTACCTGTGTTCAGTCCTCTGTTTCACCGCAGCTTAAGCCGCAACGTGGCGGCATGAACGTGAGGCTTGATCAGGGCGAATATCTGGCGGATCTGCTGGTTCTTGCCGGTGGTGAGCACCGGTCTTTAGCGCAGCGGCTGGGTATTAATTATCGCAGCCATGATTATCAACGTGTGGCACTGGTCGCTACTTTAACCATGACCGAGGCCCATGGAGGCCTGGCCCACGAGCGTTTTACCGGTGATGGTGCGATTGCGCTACTGCCCTTGCCGGGTGAGGGTGAAAAAAAAGTGTCACTGGTTTGGACGCTTTCAGCTGACCAGGCCGAGAAGATGCAAGCGATCGCGGCTGAAGACTTTGTCGCCAGCCTCAACGAGCAGTTAGGTCATCGAGCAGGGGTGGCGCTGACGGTCGATTATCGCCAGTGTTTCCCGGTGAAAAAAATCATCGCCGCTGAACAAGTGCGCAGCCATTTGCTGTTGTTGGGTAACGCCGCACACAGTATGCATCCGGTAGCAGGGCAGGGTTTTAATTTGAGTGTGCGCGATATGGCGACACTCACCGAACTGTCATCGAATGCCTATGAAAAAGGCATGAGGCCCGGTGATTTAAAGGTGTTGCAGCACTATGCGAAGCTGCGTAAAGATGACCAGGGTCGTACTGTGGCCCTCAGTGACAAGCTGCCGAAACTATTTGGTAGACATGAAAAAATGGCGATGGCGGCACGCAACCTCGGCCTGGTGACTCTCGATTTATTGCCTCCTCTACGTCACGGCTTCGCACGTTTGGGTGCAGGTCTCATGACACGGAGGGCGCGCTTACGTGAGTAATACTCTGGGGAGTACTGATGCTATGAGCAACCTGAAATATGGTAAAAAGGAAAGAGCCGCAGGTCCACAGCACTACGATATTATTGTTGTGGGTGCCGGTCTTGTGGGTGCCGCCTTTGCCTTGCGGATGGCGCGCCATTACGCTAATAAGCCTGGCCATCACAAAAAACAAAAGGCCGGTAACGTTGCCCTGCTTGAAGCCCATTCCATTTCCTTGCCGACCAGTGCCTCAGCAACAACGTTTGACCCACAGGTGGTGGCGCTAACGGAAGCGTCTCGCCAATGGCTCGATACCCTGAACGTTTGGCAAGCTTGTGCTGACAGGGCTTGTCCTTACGGTCATATGTCGGTACGTGATGGGCAGGGCACTGGTTGTATCGAGTTTGATGCCGCCGACGTACAACGGGCTAATCTCGGGCATATTGTCGAAAAGAGCCGACTGCGGGCCAGCCTGTTGAGCGGTATTGCCGAGCAGAGCAATATTGACTTGTACTGTCCGGCCCCCGTCGAATCATTACGTCGGGATGGAGAAACCATCACCGTTAATTTAAGCGACGGAGAGCAGCTGAGCAGCTCGTTGGTAGTTGCTGCTGATGGTGCTAATTCCCCAATCAGAGAACAAATGGGTTTTCATCTGCGTACCTGGGGCTATAAGCACACTGCCATTACGGCCACTATAAAAACTGAAAAACCCCACGGTTTCACTGCTCGCCAATGGTTTACACCTAGTGGCCCCCTGGCCTTCTTACCCCTGTGTTCTTCAGTAAAAGAAAGCCCCGATGAGGCTCGCTATGTGTCCATCGTCTGGTCGCAAACACCGGAGGAAGCGGAGCGCTTGGTGGCCCTCGATAAAGAGGCGTTTTGCCGCGAGCTGACCATGACCAGCGAAGGTGTACTGGGTGTTATTGAGTCGGTTTCAGAGCGCCTGCAGTTTCCATTAACCCAGCGTCACGGGGTGGACTATGTCCAGTCAGGCGTTGCTCTTATCGGTGATGCCGCTCATACCATTCACCCGCTGGCCGGGCAGGGCGTCAATCTCGGTTTTAGCGATGCGCGAGTGCTTGCCGAAGAACTCGCGCGAGCATTCGAACAGGACATTGACCCCGGTAACCTGCAAACCCTCAAGCGTTATCAACGGCGCCGCAAGCTCGACAACCTGGCCATGATGGCGGCCATGGAGAGCTTTAAGCGCTTATTTGAGCGTGAGGAGTTGCCTGTGCGCTTATTGCGTAATATTGGAATGAGTGGATTAAACCGCCTGGTGCCTTTAAAAAATAGCCTCATTCGTCAGGCGATGGGTTTAGCTTAAGCGGAATGTACGTCGCTAGTGGCAGATAACTAGCGGTGATTGTTGTCCTCACCCTTATGAAAGTGAAGGCGACTCAGATCCGGTTTTAATCGTCTAATCACACCCTTACTATGTTATGACACCCCGTTGAGTCTATTGGCACTAATAATAACGTAGGTGGTGGCGCCGTTTTGGGCAGCATATTTGTGGTTAATGCTAACGTTGTTTTAGGGGCGGAAAATAGTAAGGGTGGTTTGCCAAAACACCTCTGACGTCTTCCTGTGTGACCACAACTTTTTAGTTCTCTGGTGGCAAAACGCGGTGCAATAGCTTGCTTTTTGCCTTACCTAAAGAACCTGCTGTTAGTGATTCTACAGGCTTTAGCACGACCAACGTCGTCCAGGCTTAAGCAAAATCTCTTTAATACGCCGAGCCAGCCTTTGCTGAGGTCTGTTTTTTTTAATAACGATAGGGGCTCGATGGCGATGGATACTCGATGGCGATGGATAATAGAAGATGAAGCCGCTTTGTCGGACAGTGGTTTCATAATCTCGTTTTTTTGCGCTATATTTATGACGTTTAATTCAAGAAACAACGAGACTAAAAGCCTGAGCGGAGAAAATCCCCCACAAATTTTTCAACGTGTCATTGAGCGATAAGCATGGGTTATTAAGGATGAATTCTCGTACCAGTCTGTATAAGGCCCACCAAAAGATGGGTGCCAAGATTGTCGACTTCAGTGGTTGGGATATGCCCCTGAATTATGGCTCACAAATCAAAGAGCACCACTGCGTACGCCGCGACTGCGGGATGTTTGATGTAAGCCATATGACAGTGATTGATATCGACGGTAGTGATGTGCGGGCCTATTTGCGCTATTTACTCGCTAACGATGTGGCGAAAATTACCGTGCCGGGACAAGGCTTGTACAGTGCTATGCTTAACGACCAAGGTGGTGTAGTTGATGATTTGATTGTCTATGCCTTGCCCAGTGGCTTTCGATTGGTGGTGAACTGTGTAACGACGGATAAAGATCTTGCCTGGATGAACGAATACGCTCAAGGTTTTCAGGTGGTTCTTCAGGAACGGGATGACCTGTCCATTATCGCTGTGCAGGGGCCGCAGGCGATAAAACGCGTGACTTCTGTTCTCGGACAAGCGATCGGCGATACAATAAGTGCTCTGAAAACGTTTACGAGTGTTTTTGCGTCATCATCGCAGTCTGGTGAAAACTGGCAATACGCACGTACCGGTTACACGGGCGAGGACGGTTTGGAGATCATACTGCCCAGCAGCGAGGCCGAGGCTTTTTGGTGGAAACTACACGCAGCCGGCGTGCCGCCAGCGGGCTTGGCTGCGCGCGATACCTTGCGTTTAGAGGCCGGATTCAATCTCTATGGCCATGAAATGGATGAGAGCGTTTCACCTTTGCAGGCGAATATGGCATGGACAATTGCCTGGCGCGATTTTGATCGGGATTTTGTCGGTCGCAGTGCTCTACTCGCCGCAAGCGACGCAGGCCTACGCGAGAAGTTAGTGGGTTTATTATTAACACAGCGTGGCGTATTACGCGATGGTCAAGCCGTGTATATTGCCGGTTGTGAGGAGCCGGGGGTGATTACCAGTGGTAGCTTTTCTCCGACACTGGGGTATTCTATCGCGCTGGCTCGGGTGCCCATACAAGCGGGAGAGTGGGGCGAAGTGGCGATGCGTAAAAAGCGCGAAACTGTGCGTCTAGTGACACCTGGGTTTGTTCGTTACGGTCAACCTGTATTCGCAAACCCTGCCGATCAGCCCTGAACGCAGTAGACCCTGCAAATTGAAAATTATTGTTAGTGGAGAAAGGTAATGAGTAACACCCCCAAAGAACTGAAATACGCCGTAACTCACGAGTGGACGCTCGATGAGGGCGACGGGGTGGTCAGCGTGGGTATTACCGACTACGCCCAGGAAAGCCTGGGTGACGTGGTTTATGTCGAGCTGCCAGAGGTGGGCGATAAAGTATCGGCCGCCGATGAAGCGGGTGCAGTTGAGTCGGTCAAGGCAGCGTCTGATATTTTTGCGCCGGTGTCAGGGGTCGTAACCGCTATTAATGAAGACCTGGAAGATGCGCCTGAGATCATTAACGATTCGCCTTATGGTGATGGCTGGTTTTTTAAAATTAAAATGTCTGACCCCTCCGAATTGGAGCATTTGCTCAGTGCCGATGAGTACATCGAAAGCGTTGAAGAGGAATAGCCTTTCTACTACCGACGAATCCCCGCCGTTGTAACGCCGGGTACGACCAGTTAGTTTTGTATTCAACGAGTTAAAGCGCATGCCTGATGCAGTATTACGCCTGAAAAAAGGGACTGATCGCCGTCTGCGCGGTGGTCACTTATGGGTCTATAGTAACGAGGTTGATACTGCCGCAACGCCGCTAAAAGGGCTAGAGCCCGGTTGTAGCGTGGTGGTGGAAGACGCTCGAGGTAAGCCCCTCGGTGCGGCAACGGTGAATCCGGCCAGTTTAATTTGCGCCCGGCTTTACAGTCGACAGGCCACGAGTGAGCTCGATACCCGTCTTCTAATAGATCGCCTACAAACGGCTTTAAGTCTCCGCGAACAGCTCTATCCTGAGCACTGTTACCGTCTCGCTTATGGCGAGGCTGATTTATTACCGGGCCTGATTGTCGATCGTTACGGTGATTATTTAGCCTTGCAAACCACCACGGCGGGGATGGATTGCCGCATGCCGATGGTGCTTCAAGCGCTGCGCGAGGTATTTAAACCGAAGGGTATTATTAGTAAAAATAACGGGGCTTTTCGTGTCGCTGAACATTTACCCGAAGAGCAAAGCGTGCGCTTCGGGCACGTGCCTGAAGAGATCGAGCTAGTTGAGAATGGTTGCCGTTTTGTTGCGCCTCTGGTCGGCGGCCAAAAGACCGGCTGGTTTTACGACCACCGGGAAAATCGCGCTTTTCTGCAGCGGTTTTGTGCTGCTAAAAATGTCCTCGACGTATTCAGCTATGCGGGTGGTTGGGGTGTGCAGGCCGCTGCCGCGGGAGCCTCGTCTGTAGTGTGTGTCGATTCCTCAACCAGTGCGCTTGCTCTGGTGCAACACAATGCGTTGTTGAACAACGTGGCTGACCGGGTGGATAGTTTGCAGGGTAAGGCGGGTGAAGTCATGAAAGCCTTGCAAAAAGAGCAACGCCGTTTTGACATTATTGTACTCGACCCACCGGCCTTTATTAAGCGTAAGAAAGATCAGAAGCAGGGGGAAAAAGCCTACCACCAAATTAATGAGCTGGCATTAAAGCTATTAGCGCCCGGTGGTCTGCTAGTATCGGCATCGTGTTCTATGCATTTACCGACAGAGAGCTTACAAAAAATTGTCCGTAGTGCTGGTGGTACTCGCAGCCGTCGTCTACAAATACTCGCCTCTTTGGGACAGGGGCCGGATCACCCCGTCCATCCTTCTATTGCCGAAACCTCGTATCTGAAAGCCATTTTTGCACGGGATTTGGGCTGATGGCGTTGATTCAATATATCCAGTAAATGACTGTTATCCTCTATGTGCCTCGTTACTCTCGCCTTTCAGCACCACCCACGTTACCCACTTATTGTGGTCGCTAATCGTGATGAATTTTATGATCGACCAACGCGGGCAGCAGATTTTTGGACTGATAGCCCGAATATTCTTGCTGGGCGGGATCTGGACGCTGGTGGCACCTGGTTTGGTGTTGATCGCAAGGGCAGCTGGGCGACGGTGACCAATACCCGTGGCGGTGGTTATCGGGCGGATAAATCCAGGGGAGGGCTGCCGACTGGGTTTTTATTGCATCAGGGTGCTAGCGAGGATTATTTCGAGGCGGTGCTGGATGAAGGTGAGCTGTACAATGGTTTTAATCTGCTGGCAGGTTCGGTCGATGAATTGCTGTTTTGCACCAATGCTCGGGGCCGAGTTCAGCATTTGAAGCCAGGTATTTTTACCCTGAGCAATGATTCTCTCGATACGCCCTGGCCAAAGTCTGAACTAGCGCGAGCACGGCTTCGGCAGGTCATTGAGGATGATGAACTGGACAGTGAAAACTTGCTTTCTGTCTTGGGTTCCCGAAAGACCTTTCCGGATCACCTCTTGCCGGATACGGGTTTGGGCATCGAGATGGAGCGCAGCCTGTCATCACCGTTTATTGTCGGCCCCAGCTATGGCACGCGTTGCACCACGGTTCTATTGATTGATAATAAAGGCAATGTCGAGTTTGCCGAGCAAAATTTTGTTCAGGGTAAAAAACTGGGTAAACTCCGCCAATATCGGTTTAAAGTCGATTAATTCGTTTTTTTGCCCGGGCTTAATATCTCTAGAGCAGGCTGGGACTGCTAGCAGGCCGAACTAAACGGGCAATTTCCGGTTGTTGGCTGAGAGCCTTATACAAATAACTTTCTATAGCAACGGTGTCAGTTAACAGACTAGCCTGTTCAACGAATTTGCGCATATCGCTCAGTTTTAGTTGACGCAATATCGCTTTGACTCGCAGTAAGTTGGCCGCGCTCATCGAGAGAAATTCATAACCCATGCCTATTAGCAAGATGGCGCCAAGAGGCTCGCCTGCCAGTTCACCACAAACACTGACCGGGCAATGGTGTTTTTTTGCATCGTCGATAATGATGCGCAGGGCTTTCAGCAGACTGGGGTGAAAGTTGTGGTAGAGCTCCGCAACCCGAGGATTGTTGCGATCAACGGCCAGTAGGTACTGAGTGAGATCGTTAGTGCCGACGGATATAAAGTCGACGCGTTTAGCGATTTCGCCAATTTGATACACCGCCGCCGGTACTTCGATCATGGCGCCAATGGCGGGCATGTCAAGACGATAGCCTTCTTCAACAGTGAGTTCATGGTAGACGCGTTTGATGAGTATCAGGGCGCTATCCAGCTCCTCAGTATTGGAAATCATCGGCAGCAAAATACGCAGATTATTGAGATCAATACTGGCCCGCATCATGGCGCGTAGCTGGACGAGAAAAATTTCTGGATGGTCAAGTGTCACACGTACGCCGCGCCAGCCGAGAAAAGGATTTTCCTCTTCAATGGGGAAATAGGGTAGAGATTTGTCACCGCCGATATCGAGGGTGCGCATTGTCACTGGACGGGGGCTGAACATTTCCAGTTGTTCTCGATAGAGCTGTCGTTGTTCCTCTTCGGAGGGGAAACGTTCGCGCATAAAGAAAGGTATTTCAGTGCGATACAGACCAACGCCCTCAGCGCCACGGTCGAGGGATAGCATAGAGTCGATACGTAGTCCGGTGTTGACCCACAATGAGACATGCTGTCCGTCGAGGGTGACACTGGGCTCGTCTTTTGTTGCCTCTAGGTCGGCGGCAAAGATTTTTTCCTCGGCGTGGACTTTTTCGTAGGCCTCCAGGTGCTGAGCACTGGGGGATTTAATGACCAAGCCTTGATGGGCGTCGACGATCAGCTGGCAGCCGTCAAGGTCTGTCCAGGGTAGATCTATGGCGCCCATAATAGTGGGTATGCCCATGGCACGGCCGAGAATGGCCATGTGAGAGTTATACGATCCCTTGGCAGAAACCATGGCACGAATATTCTCAAAGGGCACATCAGCGAGATTTGGTGCCGCTAGTTCTTCGCCAATTAAAATGGTATTTTCAGGATAGCGTTTTTCTTCGTGTTGTTGCTGTTGCAGATAACCCAGTACTCGGCGGCCGAGATCGCGCACATCGGTAGCACGCTCGCGTAGATAGGGGTTTTCCATAGCGCTGAAAGTGCGGATGTGCTCGAGGATGACCCGGCTCCAGGCATACTGTGCTGACAGTCCAGTTTTTATGCGCTCACACACCTCTCCGCCCAGTGAGTTGTCATCGAGCATACTGACGTAAACTTCGAAGAGGGCGATTTCTTCGGGGTTTAGCTTATCGGATAGATCCTGGTGGACCGTTTTTAAATCGTTAATGGTGGTGTCGAGTGCGTCGCGAAATTGTGCTAATTCTCCTTCTATATCGTCAGTGAGACGCTTGGGTACGGCACTGAGATCAGCGGCGGGCGCCACCACGACGGCAACGCCAATGCCAATGCCCGGGGCACTGGCGAGGCCAGAATAGTGGGCCTGGCCGGATACGCTGTCGTATTCTAGTTCTGGTGATAGAGCGCGGGCCAGTTCCCCCGTCGCATCAGCATGGGCAATAATACCTGCCAACTGAGCGGCAATAGTGACCAGAAAAGCTTCTTCGCTTTCGTCGAAGCGCCGCCGTTGCTGCTGTTGTACCACAAGCACACCGAGCACGGTGCGGTGGTGGATGATCGGAGAGCCAAGGAAAGCGCTAAATTTTTCTTCGCCGGTCTCGGGGAAATAAGCAAAACGAGGGTGCGTCTCGGCGTGCTCGAGATTGAGGGGTTCTGCTTTATGAGCAACGAGGCCAACTAACCCCTGTTCGCAGGACATCGACACTTTGCCGACCGCTGCTTGTAGTAGCCCATCGGTGGCCGCCAGTACATAGGTGTCTTGCTTGGCATCCAGCAAGTAGACCGAGCAAATACCCGTCTCCATCACCGCCTTTACACGGTTGACGATGATCTCCAGTAAGGCACCAAAATCGCTGGCTGAATTAACCTCCTGAAGAATGTTGCGTAGTGAATTCAGCATTTCTGGCTCATTGCTGGCGTTCCAGTTTTTTTTCTATGTCGCTGTGAATTTGCGCTAGTTCTTTCAACGCTCGGCGGTAAACATCGCGCTTAAAATCCACCACCTGACTGATGGGATACCAGTAGTTAACCCAGCGCCAACCGTCAAACTCAGGTTTTTTACCACAGTCAAAACGAATGTGGTCAGTGGTGCTGTTGAGCTGTAACAAAAACCATTTTTGTTTTTGGCCGATGCAAGTCGTTGATTCACCTTGTCGTATATAGCGCCTGGGCAGTCGATAGCGCAGCCAGCCTCGGGTGTTAGCGAGAATTTTGACGTCAGATTTTTCAAGGCCGATTTCTTCGTGCAGCTCTCGATACATGGCATCACGGGGGCTTTCTCCGGGGTCAATACCCCCCTGAGGGAACTGCCAGGCATTTTGTCGGACCCGCTTGGTCCACAGTAAGCGTCCTTTGCCATTGGCGACGATAATACCTACGTTGGGGCGAAAGCCATCTTTATCGATTGTGTCCATTATTGCCCTCGCGTCAATAGTTGTGGGCTATTGTTCCACAGTTACTCCGGATGCAGCAAATGGCGATGCACTGGGAGATTGAGTGCGTATAAGATAGACGGTATTCTGCCTGCTTTTCATCGACACGATATTAAAGAGTAAAACATGCCCTTGGCGTTATTTGATTTGGACAACACCTTATTAGCCGGTGATAGTGACTACGCTTGGGGGGAGTTTCTGGTGCATGAAAATAAAGTCGACCCCCACCATTATGCACGTATGAACGAGCAGTTCTATGATGATTATCAACGGGGTGAGCTGGATATTTTTGAATACCTCAACTTCGCCCTCGCGCCTCTTGCCGCGCTTGAGCCGCAAGAGCTGGCCGAACTGCATCGCAAGTTTATGAACGAGGTGGTGAGTAAGATGTGGCTGCCAGCGGCAGAGGCTTTAGTCGAGCAACACCGTGCAGCGGGGGACCGGCTGATGGTGATTAGTGCCACCAATCGGTTTATTGTCGAGCCCATCTGTCATCGCTTTGGGATTAATGAGGTTATTGCTACCGAGCCCGAGCAGATAGCGGGGCGTTATACCGGGCAAGTTGCGGGTGTGCCGAGTTATCAGCAAGGTAAAGTAACTCGCTTACAGAGCTGGTTAGCAGAGAATGATGAAACATTAAAGGGTAGTAGCTTCTATAGCGATTCAATTAACGACTTACCCCTGCTTGAGGTGGTCGAGAAGCCGGTAGTTGTTAATCCTGACAAGCTCTTATTAGCCGAAGCTAACCAGCGTGATTGGCCGGTACTGGACCTGCGCAGTGTATAGCGCAGACTATAAAATAATACCCTCTTTATTAACGGTACCTCTATGCTGACTTACCCTGAAATTGATCCCGTGCTTGTTAACTTTGGTGCGCTTAAGGTTCATTGGTATGGTGTTATGTACCTGTTGGGCTTTAGTGCTGCCTGGTTGCTGGCAAGGTCACGCAGCCAGCGAGCCTGGTCACCTGTGCGCCGCGATCAGGTAGAAGATCTCATTGTCTATGCTGCCTTTGGGGTGATACTCGGTGGCCGCTGTGGCTATGTACTATTTTATAACTTCGATAAATGGCTAGCCGACCCGCTGTGGTTATTACGTGTTTGGGAAGGCGGAATGGCCTTCCATGGTGGCTTACTTGGCGTGATAGTCGCCCTGCTGCTTTACGCCCGTAAACTGCAGCAACCGTGGTTAGCGGTGACGGACTTTGTCGCACCTCTGGTGCCCATTGGTTTGGGGCTGGGCCGCATTGGTAACTTTATTGGTCAGGAACTTTGGGGCCGCGCCAGCGATTGGCCGATCGCGATGGTCTTCCCCCGCGATCCTGAACAAATTGCCCGCCATCCCTCTCAGCTTTATCAGGCCGGTCTTGAAGGTGTACTGCTTTTTACCATTTTGTTTTGGTACTCTCGCCGTCCACGGCCCGAAGGGGCGGTCAGTGGCCTATTTTTGCTGTGTTATGGCTTGTTCCGCTCGGTGGTGGAATTCGCTCGTGAGCCCGATGGTCATATTGGCTTTGACTTGTTTGATTGGGTCACGCGAGGTCAATTGCTAAGCCTGCCGATGGTCGTCGGCGGTATACTGTTGTTAATTTACAGTTACTGGCGCAAGCGTACGGTAACGGTCGTCAGAGCTTGAAAACATGGCTCGGCTCATTGCGATTAATTCTGCGAGGTAATCATGCAGCAGTATCTGGACTTGATGCGCCATGTGCGCGATAACGGTGTTGAAAAAGGCGATCGTACCGGTACCGGCACACGCAGTGTATTTGGGTATCAGATGCGTTTTGATCTCGCCGAAGGTTTTCCTCTTGTCACCACTAAAAAGGTGCATCTTAAATCGATCATTCATGAATTATTATGGTTTTTGAAGGGCGATACCAATACCCAATATCTACGCGACAAGGGCGTATCGATCTGGGATGAGTGGGCGACAGGTAGCGGCGATCTTGGCCCAGTCTACGGTCATCAGTGGCGAAGCTGGTCACTCCCAAGCGGCGGGGCTATCGACCAAATTTCAGACCTTATTGAGCAACTTCACACCCGGCCAGACTCTCGTCGCTTGGTTGTTTCCGCCTGGAACCCGGGACAATTACCCGATGAAAGCATCTCCCCCCAGGCCAATGTTGAACAGGGCCGTATGGCGCTAGCTCCCTGCCATGCTCTTTTCCAATTTTATGTCGCCGACGGCAAGCTTAGCTGTCAACTCTACCAACGCAGCGGCGACATCTTTCTCGGCGTGCCCTTCAATATAGCCTCGTATGCCCTGCTGACTTTAATGGTCGCCCAGGTGACGGGCCTACAGCCCGGTGAATTTATTCATACTCTCGGCGATGCCCACCTTTATTTGAATCATCTAGAGCAGGCCGATAAGCAGCTTTCTCGTGAACTCAAGCCCTTGCCGAAAATGATTCTTAAAAGCGACGTGACCGATATTTTCAGTTTTGTTTATGAAGACTTTACCTTGCAAGCCTACGAACCCCATCCGGCTATTGCCGCGCCAATAGCCATTTAAAGATGCCTGGGCGATGAGATTTTGGCACTTCTACATGATGTTATCCCTCTGTTCATAGAGCGTGTTTTAAAGGGCTCATTAGTTTGATGCCTTAAGACTGCACGTCATTACCGGCAAGCTCTATCGCTATCGCTTTTCTCGTACCGCGTTGAAAATTGTAGCGGGTGTGGTTATTGCTGGTTGGGTGTGATTATTACTGAAGGGTGTAGAGTCGAATTTGAAATAGATTTCGCTTTACTAGGCCGACTTTTTGCCCTTAAACGATCTCCATTATTGAAATAACATAATTAAAATTGAGCCAATCTGTCGTAATCAAGCATTTTAGCTGTTGCTGATGTGCGGTGTTTTGTCGCATATTTGTTTTAAAGTCAATCCTCTCAAGGTTTTTATAGCTATTTTTTCATTCAGCAATAAGTTTTTAAGCGTCTGATATAAAAAGGATTTTTTGTCATTTCTTGCCGGTTTATGATTAATTCACTCCCCAATAAAAAAACCGTGTCACTTTCCGCACCGTTGATGTCACCTTCAGGATGTTGATGTTCTCTCTGTCTGTCCCTAGATTTACCTGCAAGAGTTGATCGGAACTCAGTGTTTATATTTATTATTACAGGGGACAGAAATGAATAGTCATCAAAATAAAGTAATTGAAACCGCCGTCAGTGCTTCCGTACAGCAAGCCGTCGATGCCGTACCGCTTGACGAAATTAATGTGTCTGACCCAAGTCTGTTTCAGACCAATAGTATCTGGGCCTACTTCGAGCGGTTACGCAACGAAGACCCAGTGCACTACTGCAAAAAAAGTGAATTTGGACCCTTTTGGTCGATTACAAAATATAAAGACATCATGGAAGTGGAGACCAAGCCCGAAGTGTTTTCATCGGCTACGGAAAATGGTGGCATCACCATTCTCGATGGTAATCTGGGACTTGGTGTTGAAATGTTTATTGGCATGGATAACCCCAAGCATGAGGCCCACAGAAAAGCCGTAAACCCCATGCTTTCAGCGGCAACCCTCGCACGTCTTGAAGATACCATTCGTGAGCGCACCCGCAAAGTGCTGAGTGAGCTACCCATTGGTGAAACCTTTAACTGGGTTGACCGAGTCTCCATTGAGCTCACTACCTTAATGCTGGCTACCTTGTTCGATTTCCCTCTGGAAGATCGAAAGATGCTTACCCATTGGTCAGAAGTGTCCACGGCAATGCCGGGTGCGGCCAATTTTGTGTCTGATGAATATAAAGAGCAGGAGCTTGGTAAGTGCCTCGAATACTTTACCCGCCTGTGGAATGAGCGCGCCAAGTTGCCACCGGCTCCCGATTTTATTTCTATGATGGCGCATTCTGAAGCGACCAATAAAATGACGCCGAATCAGTTCCTCGGCAACCTCATACTATTAATTGTCGGTGGAAATGACACTACGCGTAATAGCATGACCGGCAGTGTTCTTGCCATGAGTCAAAATCCCGACCAGTACAAAAAGCTCTGCGCAAACCCTGAACTGGTTGAATCGATGGTGCCAGAAGTGATTCGCTGGCAAACCCCGCTGGCCTCTATGCGCCGCACGGCTGTTGCCGATTATGAGTTGGGCGGCAAACACATTAAAAAAGGTGACAAAGTGATGATGTGGTATGCCTCGGCCAATAGAGATGAGGAAGCTATTGAATCACCAGAGGAATTTATCATCGACCGTCGACGACCTCGTCAACATCTGGCCTTTGGTTTTGGCATACATCGCTGTCTCGGTAATCGTCTGGCGGAAATGCAAATTCGCGTCCTCTGGGAAGAGATTCTCAAACGCTGGCCCGAGCCTAGTATTGAAGTGGTCGGTGAGCCTAGACGTGTTTACTCCTGTATTTTGCGTGGCTATGAAGCATTACCTGTGCAAATTAACCCCAAATAGGAGCCTTCGATGACGACTGAAACAGTAGTTATTGTTGGCGGAGGACAGGCGGGTGCGCAGTCTGCAGTTAGCCTGCGCCAGGAGGGTTTTACCGGGCGAATAGTGCTGATTGGCGATGAACCCGTGTTGCCTTACCAGCGCCCACCTCTGTCTAAAACCTATTTGGCGGGAGAATTGGCGAAAGAACGCTTGTTCATTAAACCGGCGGCTTTTTACGACAAGGTGAATATTGAGCACATGCTTGGGCAGGCTGTGAACGCGATTGATTCAAGTCGACAGCAAATTTCTCTCAAGGGTGGGCAGAACCTGTCTTACGACCACTTGATTCTCGCCACCGGAGGGCGAGTACGACCTCTGAGTTGTCCTGGCGCCAGCCATTCAGGGGTGCATTATTTGCGCACCCTCGCTGATGTCGAGGCTATGCAGGGTAAATTCACAGCGGGGGCACGCCTGGTGGTGATTGGCGGTGGCTATGTCGGTCTTGAAACGGCAGCAGTAGCTGTGAAACACGGTTTAAAGGTGACTTTGCTGGTGGCAAGACCGACACCGCTGGGTAGAGTGACAAGCCCAGAGGTCGGTAAGTTTTTTGAAGACGTACACCGTGAAGCAGGTGTTACTCTGTGCTGCAATACTGAGGTAAAGGCTATTGAAGACGATGTCGATAATGGCCGGGCTCTAGCCGTAGTCACAGACAGTGGTTATCGAGTGTTGGCCGATATGGTGGTGGTTGGCATCGGCTTATTGCCCAACGTTGAATTGGCGGCTGCCGCCGGGATAGCCTGTGATGATGGCATTGTAGTTGATGAGTACGGGCGCACATCAATTGACAATATTTATGCTGCTGGTGATTGCGCCAATCATCCCAACCCTATTTATCAGCGGCGCATGCGTCTTGAGTCTGTGCAAAATGCGGTTGACCAGAGTAAAGCCGTTGCCGCGACAATTTGTGGTAAGGACAAGCCCTATGCTCAGGTGCCGTGGTTCTGGTCTGATCAATACGATTTAAAACTGCAAACAGCCGGTATCAATAGTGGTTATGATCAGGCAGTTGTGCGTGGTGACATTGCCAGTCGTTCCTTTGCAGTGTTTTATTTACGCAAGGGCCGCTTGCTGGCGGTCGACGCCATTAACCGTCCGGCTGAATTTGTAGTGGCGCGCAATATTCTCAGTAAAGGACTCTCAGTCAGTGCTGAACGTCTGCAGGATGAGAGTATTCCGGCAAAGGCCCTGCCCGATGAACACACTGAGGAGCCTGTTAAAAAAGAAGGGCTGTCACAGCAACAAGTGGCGTGAATTTATCGCTGCATTGCAGTATTTATTGTTGAGAAATGAAAGCATAGGAATTAAAAATGATTAAAGTGACTTATATTGAAAGCGACGGTACCAGCAGAGACGTCAACGTAGAAGAGGGTGTTAACTTGATGGATGCAGCCCTTGATAACATGGTACCGGGTATCGACGGTGATTGCGGTGGTGTTTGTGCTTGTGCAACTTGTCATGTCCATGTCGAGGCCTCATGGATTGACAAACTAAAGCCAATGGATGAAACCGAAGATGCCATGCTTGAGCTAACGGATGATCGTAACGAAAGCTCGCGTCTTGGTTGTCAGATAATAGCGACTCCGGAACTGGATGGTCTTATTGTCTACACACCAGAAGGGCAGCATTAATACTCAGCAATTTAATCACTCAGCTGTGGTTCTTTACGGCAGAGTGCGGACTTTTAATGAAAAAGTACTGGGTGAAATACAGGGAGGTATACCCAGTAAGTGAAAGGCTTAACGATCTATAAATAAAGGTATTCCGTTGCAACGTACATAAAATAACGGTGGCAGAATACAGTGGAGTATGCGACAAATAGGTAAACATAATTATGACATCAGCGATAGCGAGTCTCAGGGAAGCAATGCATAAACGGCAAACATTTGCACAGAGTCTTGTCCGTGTGCTGCTGTTAAGTGCAGGTAGTGTTTCTGTGGTGCTGGGGGTCGTGGGGATCTTTTTGCCGATATTGCCGACGACCCCCTTTCTGCTCTTAGCTGCTGCTTGTTATGTGCGTAGCTCCAATAAGTTTTATACTTGGTTGGTGTCTCACCCCGTGTTGAGTAAGTACATTCTTGCGTATCTCGATGGCCAGGGTATTCCCAGAAAGGCTAAGTATTATACCTTGTCAGTGATGTGGTTAACGATGAGTGTTTCTGCCTTCATCGTTCCCCTGTGGCAAGTTAGCGTACTACTGCTTTGCATCGGCCTGGGTGTTTCGGCCTATATCTGGCGACTCCCCGAGCCAAAGCTGTAATAAAGCCCGTTAATGATTAGTAATAACACAATTATTAACGTTTATTATTGTTCTTTAATTTTGGTTTCTTGTTCAGAGCTTGCTTAGCAATGTGGGATCTATTGACACCCACCCTCATGGTGGGTGTCATCACTTCGCTTAACTGAGTATCATCTCAGGTGTTATAACCCCCTCTGTTTCAGCGACAAAACCCTTCCAGCTAGACATATATTCGATAAAGGTGTCACTGAGTCCTTCTGTGCGCAAGTGTTCGACTGAAACCGGATTTGCCACCGGTGTGAAATGACTATCTTTCGCGGTTTGATTGGGGAAGTCGTGGTGCACAATCGCCGCTCGGCCCAGCAGGACAAAATCAACGCCACTATTCATGCAGCGCTTGGCGTCCTCGGGGGTACGGATTTTACCGGCGACACCGAGACGGACATCACCACGTTTGAGGGCTGCGAAGTGCTCTATCAGCGCTTTGCCCTTATAGGCCTCTTCTGTGGGCTCTTTAAACACATCCCATAAAGACATATCCAGATAATCAATTTGCGCTTCGTCAAACAGGCGTTGAGCGACGTCAATGGATTCACCGAGCTTGATACCGAAACGTTCAGGCGTTAAGCGCACTCCGATACTAAAGTCTTTCCTGCAGCGCTGGCGAATACCTGCAATAACATTGAGCAGGGGGCGTGCGCGATTTTCCAACGAGCCTCCGTACTGGTCATCGCGACGATTGGTGTCGCTACTGAGAAATTGGCAAAGGATATAGCCGTGGGCCCCGTGAATCTCGACGCCATCAAAGCCTGCTTTCTCGGCACGCTCGGCACCTGCAATAAAATCTTCAATCAGTTGCTCGACTTCTGCCGTTGACAAGGCCCGAGCACCAGACTCTTCGTCATCAGAGGGGGCAACAGGTTGAGTACCAATCAACTCTTGCGGTGAACGGTGGCCCGCATGGTGCAGCTGCACTACCGATAGACTGTCGTTCTTGTTAATGCCGGCAGCTAAGCGTGTCAGTCCTTCGAGGTGGTCGTCTGAAAAAATACCCAGCTGTCCGGGAAAGCCCTGGCCAATAGCCTGCACATGAGCGGCACAGGTCATGGTGATGCTAAAACCACCCTCGGCGCGCATGGTTAGCCACTTGTATTCATCATCAGACAGGGTGCCATCGACATGACTTTGCAAGTTGGTTAGCGGTGCCAGTGCAAAACGGTTTTTAATCGCGGGACCGTGTAGAAAGGTTAAAGGCTCGAATAAAGACTGCATAGTAATAAGTCCGGGTTCATAGAGTGAAATATCGAGCCGGATAGTAAGGCTTTAGTTGTGGGGGGGTCAATCCATAGAGTGTGTGAGTGTAGATGTGGCGGGGAGTTGTATGTCGTGAGTAGATCTTACCTCGCTCTTGTTCGAACCTCGCGCTGGATGAAAGGGCAACACAAGGAAGCTGGACGTACTTACATTTTAACTGCTACACCGCTGCGACAATAAACCACAGCCAAGTGCGACAATACGTCGCAGAACATGAGCCGTTCTGGCATCTAGAATTGCCGCCTGAAAAAAATTGAGGGATATTCTTTGTGGCGACAATAAAAAAACTCGGTGGAGCGGGAAAAAATCTCGGTGGAGCAGGGAAAAAGCTGAGTTGGGCGTGTGGAAACAATATTGCCATTTCACCGCTGGCGGCCCTTGTGCTGAGCGCTTCATTGTCGCCAGGTGTGTCAGCTCAAGCGCTTGTTGATGTGTCAGATGGTACTGCTCCTATCCTAGAAACAATTGTCGTTACTGCTAGCGGTAGCGCCAACACCCTGGCCGATACGGCGGCGAGTATTGGCGTTATCTCTGACGCTGACATTGAGGCCGTAAATCCTACCCACGCCGCCGAGCTGATGAACCGTATTCCCGGTGTCAACATCGTACAACTGGGTTCCAGTGGCTCGGGAGTCATGGCGGCTATTCGTCAACCGATGTCGACCAGCCCGGTGTATTTGTACCTTGAAAACGGTGTGCCCACGCGGGCCGCGGGTTTTTTTAATCATAACGCATTGTATGAAGTGAATCTGAGCGGCGCTAGCGGCGTTGAAATTATTAAAGGCCCCGGTTCTGCGCTGTATGGTAGTGACGCGATTGGTGCCGTGGTGAACACACTCAGTGGTCGCCCTCCCAAAGAGGACCAGTTGAGTCTTAATGTGGAAGGGGGGGAAGACGGTTATCAACGGGTGCAACTGAAGGGTGCAAAACTTACTGCTAATCATGGCTTTACGGGTAGCCTCGCCATCGTTGACAACGATGGCTGGCGTGAACAAACCTCTAGTGAACGTAGTTCTTTTACGGGTTCGTGGAATACCAATATTGGCGATAACTGGCGCGTTAACACGGTGTTTACCGGCACCATTCTTGATTTTGAATCGGGTGGTAGCGGCTTGAGTTACGAGGACTATAAACAAGCTCCCGAGCAATTTGGCAATTTAGTTGGCTACAGAGATGTGCGGACCTTCCGTATCTCATCCGCCTTTGAGCGGGATTTTGCGAACAGTACCTTAAGCATTACGCCTTTTTTACGCAGTAACGATCTGGATTATGTGGCTACCTGGACGCTGAATACCGGGCGGGTAAGTCCTCCTCCATCATGGTGCCCCAGTTGCCCTTCGTCTCTTGACTCCCAGGACGCCCATATTAATGAAAGTGGGCACGACTCCATTGGTGCACTGCTAAAATGGGACTACCGTTTGGACGATGGTAGCTTTGTGGTGACCGGACTCGATGTTGATTACAGCGAAGGTTATCAAAAACAAACGTATATTGAGCGCACGGATACGGACTCGGGTGACTACTGGATGGCGTATACGCCAGCGGGCTTACTTTACGACTACGATGTCGATGTCTTGTCTCTCTCGCCTTTCGTGCATTACGAAAACCAGCTGACCTCGGCCCTACGTTTAAATGCCGGCTTGCGTTATGACTACTCCCGCTATGATTATCAGGACAATATGGGCAGTGCGGTGGTTGATCCGTTACACCTGCGCCCCGAAGACCAGTCAGTCGAGTTTAATCATCTCAGTCCTAAGCTGGGTTTTACCTATCAGTTCAGTGACGACATCAATGGCTATGCCTCCTATCGACATGCCTTTCGTGTGCCCTCCAGTGGGCAGCTCTTTCGCTCGGGTAGTACGGCTGATTCCACCGACCTTGATCCGGTAAAAGTTGACAGCTTTGATATTGGTCTGCGTGGCAATTTGACTGATCGCATCGCTTTCGATAGTAGTATTTATTACATGCTCAAAGAGGACGATATTCTCAGTGTACTCGACGGTGCGACGGGTGTGCGCCGCAATACCAATGCTGGCGAGACCGAGCATTACGGCATAGAACTAGGTCTCGACTTTATGCTGAGTGAAACAATTGATCTTTATATTGCCTACACCCAGTCTGAACATAAATATAAAGATTGGAAAGATCTCAGTGGTGATTATTCGGACAATGATATGCCCAATGCACCGGAAAGCTTTGCCAATGTGCGTTTACGCTATGGCCCATCGTGGCTAAATGGCGGGCGCTTTGAGCTGGAGTGGATACATCAGGGGGAGCACTGGATCGATGAAAGCAATTCAGATGATGGGAATTCCACCGACCGAGATATTTATGATGGCCACGACCTGCTTAATCTGAGAGCCAATTATGTGTTGAGTCCTAAGCTCGAGGTCTCACTGCGCGTCCTGAATCTAAGTGATGAACTCTATGCCGAAAGCACGGGTAAATGGGGGCCAACCTATACCCCGGGTAGGCCGCGCCAGGCTTTTGTGGGCGCCAAATATACTTTTTAAGCCTTAACAGCCAGCCCACTGAATGTTGGTGGGCTGTAGCGCGAACAAGGTCACTTTTCGAAGCACGCATTATCAGCCACACATTATTAGCCTCACATTGAGAAACACTATGGCTCACACAACTTTATACCGCTGGCACCGGCGCATGGGATTGGTGGTGTTTGTCGCCATTATCGCCTGGGCGTTGAGCGGCTTGAGCCACCCCATTATGTCGCGCATTAACCCTCGGCCGGTGGCTATGGTTCCACCGGTGTCTGCTGCAGATATTGCAGAGCTAGCACCATTGTCGGCAGCGTTGTTGGCCAACGGCATTACTGAATTTGAGCAAGCGCAATTACTCAATATTGAGGACGGCAGTTTTTATCGTGTTGAGCACGGTGATAGCACGACCTACATTAATGCTCGCAGCGGCCAGCGAGTCGCACTCAATGACAAGACTTACGCGCAGCAGTTGGCCAGATATTACTTGGGCGATGAAACGCATAAAGTGGTTTCCGTTGAGCGAGTGACGGCTTTCGATGAAGAATACCTTTATATCAATCGCTTTTTGCCGGTTTATAAAGTGAGTTTTGAGCGGCCCGATAATATGCGCGCCTATGTGGAGGTCAGCACCGGGCGGCTGGCAACCTTAATTGACGACCGCAAGGCTTTTGTGGGCTGGGTATTCCGCCAACTGCATTCCTGGGTCTTTATTGAAAATCCCTGGGTGAGAACCACCGCCATGAGTGTCATGCTGTTAGCGGGTATGGGCTTAAGTTTTGTGGGTTTATGGATTGTCTGGCGGGGGCGATCAAAAAATAGTGATAAAGAACTTCGCGTAAAGCGTTCCAGCAGCGTATGGCACCGTCGCCTGGGCATTGGTTTTGGGGTGTTCATGTTGACCTTCTGCTTTTCTGGTCTTTACCACCTGCTCAATAAACCAATCGTTGCGCAGCCTGAATTATCCGCTCCACGGACATTATTTAATGCGCAGAGCCTGACGCTGAACTGGTCAGACGTGGCACAAAAGGGCGGTAGCGCTTATTTCCATCGGGGTAGTTTGGTTGAGGTTGGTGGCCTACCTTATTTACGCTTGGCGCTTGCGGCGCCGAAGCTGGCAGAAAAGACACAGAAATCGGCGGTGGCAGAGCATCATCCCAATAAACCAATGCAACAAGGCGGTCGTCTTATTTATATTGATGCCCAGACTTCGCAGCTCTGTGCCAGTTGTGAGCGTCAACATGCACTGAATCTTGC
The DNA here is from genome assembly GCA_913058345.1 of uncultured Gammaproteobacteria bacterium. GTDB lineage: Bacteria > Pseudomonadota > Gammaproteobacteria > Pseudomonadales > Porticoccaceae > Reddybacter. Next base: position 194,424 of record CAJXQR010000002.1, on the reverse strand, counting down.
TGCACATTATGAGGGTTTGGCAGAGGGCGAGCCGCTTGATAGCCCGGTAGAAAAAGTCACCCGTTTTAGCAGCGACTACGGCTTCATCAATAAGCGTATGCCGGTACATGCCGTGCATGTGGGTGACGATGGGACAGGAGATATAGCACAGCGCACAGTTTTTGTTGAAACGGCGACTGGGGCACTGGCGAATCGCAGCAGTTTTTCGAGCAAACTGGAGGGCTGGTCATTTAGCTATTTACACAAGTGGCACTTTTTTGACCCTCTCAGTAAAACGCTGCGAGATATCCTGTTGATTAGCACGACTCTAGCAATCACAATACTTTGCGTGTTAGGTGTATGGGTGTCGTTTAAACCGCGTTCTTGATGTGTCGCATACATTATGCGCCTTCACTTTAACCGTTAGCTTTAGCTATTAAGATAAGCTGCGTGAAATTTTAGCAGCGTAGAAGTATTGACGAGAGGCAAAAGACAGAGTGGCAATTACCTCCCTAATTGTAGCAGTGGCTGATAACGGTGTTATTGGTAATGATAATCAGTTACCATGGCGTATTTCTGCCGACCTTAAATACTTTAAGCAAGTGACTATGGGCAAGCCAATTATTATGGGTCGCCTCACTTACGAGTCCATTGGTAAGCCGCTACCAAGGCGCAGTAATATTGTTGTGACCCGCAATATTGCCTGGCAGGCGGAGGGTGTTGAAAGGGCGGGTGATTTCAGTGAAGCCCTGGCTATCGCTAAAAAAATCGCCGACGACTCAGGTCTTGAAGAGGTAATGATAATCGGCGGCGCAACAATTTACCGTGAAGCCCTGCCTCAGGCGGACAGGCTTTATCTAACGCGGGTACATACCGAGGTCGACGGGGATGCTTTTTTCCCCGACCTGGATATCAACGAATGGCTGGAAACCCCCGTTGCTGACTTGGCTGGTGAAGGGCAAACACCGGCCTGTAGTTTTGTACGTCTGGACAGAAAATAACTCATGATCGTGATTGTAGGATAAGTCGCTAGTATGGAAAGCAATGTGAAAAAACAGTATAAAAACAGAGCGAGTTTACTCCCGCTGCTTGCGCTGCTATTGGTTGCCGGGCTGCAAACCAAGGTAGTTTATGGAGCCGAGCTCGATACTGTTATTAAGGCTGGTGCTGATAAAACCGCTGCGGCTCAGGCATCGCAGCGACGTATCGATAGCACCGTCGCACAAAGTGACAAGCTGCTGCGTCAATTTCAGTTGGTAAATAAACAAATTGACGGTTTGCAGGTCTATAACGCCCAACTCGAACGTCAAATAGAAAGTCAACGCCAGACTATGGCGGATATTGCCGAGTCAGTTGAAAACGCAGCATTGATTGAGCGACAAATTATCCCTCTATCGTTGAGTATGCTTGATGCCCTTGAGCAGTTTATTCGCCTCGACCTGCCCTTTAAACTAGAGGAGCGGCAAACCAGCGTCCAGCAAGTGCGAGAAAATATGGATTCGGCCCGTTTCAGTGCCGCCGAAAAGTCCCGGCAGGTACTTGAACTCTACGCCATTGAAAGTGAGTACAGCGCCACCCTTGAACAATTTGATGGCGTATTGACGATAGACGGACAGCAGCGCCAGGGTACTTTTTTACGGATTGGTCGTATTGCCCTCTTGTTTCAAACGGCTGACCAGAGTCTTACCGAAGTGTGGAGTAAAGCCGATAAGCAGTGGCAAACGGTGGCAGCGGGGGATTATCGCCGCGCCGTGGCCGATGCTATTCGCATGGCGAAAAAACAGGCACCGCTGGATATGATCAAATTGCCTCTTCCGGCGCCAGCCGGCTCTGCCGCTAATCAAAACAAAGCGGAGGTGGCCTCATGAGCGCCTTAAGTAGAGCTTTGTGCACTGTCTTACGTACGGTGTTATTGATGAGCGCATTAAGCGCTTTGCCCACTATTGCCGCAGAGACATCGAGCACCGACCAGACGACAGGCAGCGAGGTGAAGTCCCTTGATGCGTTATTGCAGCTTATCAAAACGGCTAAGTTACAGGAGTCAAAAGAACACCGTCAACGTGAGCGCGCTTTCAAGGCTGACAAGGATCGCCAGGCCCAGTTACTGCAGCAGGCGCAACAACAAAAAGCTGAGGAAGAGGCTCGCAGTGCCCAGTTAGAGAGCACTTTCTCTGATAATGAGCGCGAGCTTGATGTGCTGCGTGAGCAAATGGAAAACCGCCTCGGTACCCTGAAAGAGCTATTTGGCCACATCACCGCTACCGCCGGTGATACGGTAACGCGGCTGGAGAAATCACTGGTCAGTGCCCAATACCCTGGTCGCACGGTACAGCTGAATGAACTGATCGAAAAAATGAGTAGTAACAGCCGTTTGCCCTCTCTTGAAGAGATCGAAAATCTGGCCTATGAAATGAGTCGTGAGATGGTCGAGTCGGGTCGAGTTAGCCGTTTTAATACGACGGTACTGAGTGCAGATGGTACGCAAAGCGAGCAAGAGGTGATCCGTATCGGTTTGTTTAACCTGGTCTCCAACGGGCGCTACTTAAACTACAACTCGGACAGTGGTGTGTTGGCTGAACTGGCTCGCCAGCCTCGCGGCCTGAGCAAAGGGGCCGTTGAATTACAGTCGGCATCTACCGGCTTTACACCTGCGTCTATAGACCCCAGCGGCCCGGCGGGTGGTGGCTTGTTGCGCGCATTGGTCGATAGACCTGGGCCAGTTGAAAAATGGCACCAGGGTGGTTTGGTAGGCTATGTGATTACCGGACTTGGTGCCGTGGCGCTGGTGTTGGCTCTATGGCGGGCGGTTGTCTTGCGAGGTGTCTTTGCGGGTGTGCGTCGGCAATTACAGCAAGACGAGTATTCGTCTAATAACCCATTGGGGCGCGTGCTCAGCGTGGCCGATGCCCATGCGGGCCTCGACCCAGAGTCGATGGAGTTAAAACTACACGAGGCAATACTCAAAGAGCGCCCTGCTATAGAACTGGCACTAAACCTGCTGAAAATTATCGCCATGATCGCCCCGTTAATGGGTCTACTCGGCACCGTTACCGGTATGATTGTCGTGTTCCAGCAAATCACTATTTTCGGTGCCGGCGACCCCAAGTTAATGGCAGGTGGTATTTCTCAGGCCTTGGTGACAACGGTGCTGGGCTTGCTGGTGGCGATACCTACCTTGCTGTTACACACTTGGGTTAACGGTTATGCAAGGCGCATTTTGCATGTGCTTGAAGAGCAAAGTGCCGGCATTGTCGCGATTAAAGCGGAGTCTCGCTTACCCCAGGACTTGCCCTCTGAGAATAGATAACGGTTTAGGCTAAGGACTAATGATAGAGCCAAATACAGCATGAACCCCGTGTTCGAAATGTTGAACCATCTGCAGCAATTGGCCGATATGGGTGGGCCGGTGCTATTGTTTATTGCGGTATTGATTTTACTGCTGTGGCTGTTGCTGATGGAGCGTTTGCTTTACTACCGCACCCGGCTGCGCAGGGATATGGCCCAGTGTATTGATGTTTGGCAGCAGCGTGTCGACCGTCATTCTCGGCGAGCGCGGCAGGTACGGATGGCGTTATTGTCCGAAGTCAATGCGCGCATCGATCGCTTTGTACCCATGATCAAAACCTTGGTGGCATTGGCGCCGCTTTTTGGTTTGCTGGGCACAGTCACCGGCATGATTGGTGTGTTTGAAGCCATGGGTCTCGCCGATGGAGGTGGTGCGCGTGCCATGTCGAGCGGTGTATCTCGGGCTACTATTCCCACTATGGCGGGCATGGTGGCAGCACTTTCCGGCCTCATTGGCCTCACTGGTATCGATCGGCTGGGGCGGCGCGCCAAAGCGCACCTGGAAAACAGCTTATTGATGGATGATGAGCAAGCGCTTAGTTTATCGGCAGTGAGCGGCAAAACATGAATCGGCGCATTATCAGTGCAGCGAGCAGCGCCGAGGGTGGAGACAACTCACCAGTACAGGCCATTGACTTAACCCCGATGCTTGATGTGGTTTTCATCCTGCTCATTTTCTTCATCGTCACTGCCTCTTTTGTGAAGCTACCGGGGCCCGAGGTTGATCGCACCGAAGCCCTGAGCGCCGTAGCGACGAAGCCCGCTATTTTAGTGGCGATTGATCAGCACGATGTCATTTGGATGGATAAATCCCCTCTGACTGATAATCGGGTTAAGTTCGCCCTCGCACGCCTACAAGCTGAAAACCCACGAGGCAGCCTGGTGATACAGGTCGACAATCGCGCTAGCATCGGCCGTCTTGGGCTCGTTTCTAATATGGCAAAACAGCTGGGTATTCATGATATTTCCGTGTCCACTCTTAATGATTGACAGTAATGACTAGATTTCTGCAAGGCGGGGATGAATCTGGCGGCAGCGTGATAGCCCGTTTTGCCAGTGCCTTGCTTGGGGCGGTGCTGGTCACGAGTGTGCTATTGATATTAATGGTGTTAATGGTGATTAACCGGAGTGAAGCGCCAGACAGCAAAGAGAGTTATAAAATAGCCGATATCTGGCAGCCTGAGCGGACCTTGAGCGAATTTGTCAAACCGCCAAAGCCCAAGCGTCCCCCTGAAACAGCCCTTATGCAACCCAGTATGCCCACGCAAAGTCTACGTTTCGAAACCCCTGCGCCACGCATTAATTTACAGGCTGCACCGCGCCCCACCGCGAACTTACAGGCTGGACTGGGTGGCGATTTTGCCCGTGATACGGATTACATCCCGGTCTATGTGCCGCAGCCTCTGTACCCACGTCGAGCTCTGTCCCGCGCTCGCGAAGGCTATGCAGTGGTAGAGGTCATCATTACAACATCAGGTGGCGTGCGCGGCGTTAAGCTGGTTGAAGAATCACCCGCTAACTATGGCTTTGGTAGCGCTGCTTTAAAGGCTGCGATTAAGCTCAAGTACAAACCTCGGGTTGTCGATGGCCGTGGGGTCGAGGTGCCGGGGGTGATGTATAAATTTAGCTTCCGCCTGGAGTAGCTTAGCGATGCCCAGTCGTTTTACCTGTACGCTTTCCCTGCTTCTTCTGGCACTGCTGTTTGTTAGCACACCAAGGCCTACCCTGGCGGCCTCTGAAGAGGAAAGCGCTAAGCAAAATAAATACGCCAATGCCACCACTCGGCGACGTCAGGCTGTGGGTCAGCGCTGCGCCAAAAAGCTGGAGGCAGCACAGCGAGCTATTGACGCGGATCAATGGTCGCAGGCGGAGCAAGTACTTACTTTAGCGGGTGAGAAATACTGCACGAGTAGTTTTGAAAAGTCACAGGTGTGGAATTACCTGGGCTACACGCATTTTTCCCAGCAGCATTATCGTCGTGCCGTAGAGTCTTATTTAAGGCTGCTCGATGAACCCGCTGCGGAAATGAAAATGAAAATCAGTACTTACAATACAGTGGCTCAGCTGTACTTTCAGCTTGAAGACTACGCTAGCGCGGCTCAATTTCTTGAGCGCCAGCTGAAAGCCTCAGCTGCCCTTGCTCCCCCAGACGGTGTACAGAAAATTGATACACAAACAGCGGATGCACAAACTAGAGCTCTCCTCGCTCAGGCTTACTACCAGCTGGATAGAAAAAAAGACGCCCTGGTTTACATCAAACAAGCAATTAACGATTATCAACACAGCGACAAACTACCGCCAGAGGCCTGGTGGTCGCTGCAAAGCCTGCTGTATTTTGAACAGGAACAATATCGCCAGGCCCTGCCTGTTTTGAAGCAATTAATTAAGCACTACCCGCGCTATCGCTATTGGCATCAACTCGGTGGTTTATACGGCCAATTGAATAAAAATATCGAACGCCTGGTGGCGACAGAGGTCGTGTATCTAGCCGGTGCATTAAAGAAAGAACGCGAGCTGGTTTCCCTGGCTTATCTCTACCTTGGTGCCAATACGCCCTACCGAGCAGCGGTGACCCTCGAAACGGCGATCAATAATAAGCAGGTGAAAGCGACAGCTCGGCATTTGGAATTACTTGGCCAAGCCTGGCAGCGGGCGGGTGAGGGTAATAAAGCTCGCCCCGTACTGGAAAAAGCAGCAGCCCTTTCAGGCGAAGGCAAGATCTACGCACAGCTGGCCGGTGTTTATCTCGACATCGGCGACAATGCAAAGGCGATAACAGCCGCACAAAATGCCCTGCAAAAAGGCCAGCTCAAACGTCCCGGGGCTGTACATTTGGTGCTGGGTAACGCCCAGTTAAATTTGCATTGTTACGACAAAGCCGCGGATGCGTTTAAACAAGCGGGTAAGTACAAGGCTGTAGCGGTCAATGCGCAACAGTGGTTGGGCTATGCGCGTGCCGAGGGTGAGCGAGTTAAAGGTTTACGTGAAGCAGGAGCAAACTTAGAAGGGTGCGGGACTTAGGGTGTTAAGCGTATTAATAATGCCTCGCAGACCGGCGTTATAGAGTTCTTGTCTTAATCTCTTTCTCCGAAATTTTTCGTAGTGAAACTTCGGTCATTAAAGCCAGCAAGATAAACCCGCAAAGAACATATAAGACAGGGTTGGATCCTTTACTGACATAACTCATAGCAAGAGCCATGGCGCTAAAACTTAGCATGGCAGCAAAAAGAACCAAGATTCTAGAGGCACCCGTTTCTGAAATAATCTTGAGATGCCCAATGTGGGTAACCGTATGAACAAACAAAATCGATATCGAACCGATAGCGGCTATTTCAGATAGATCAAATAATAACGACAAGACTATAGTCAGCAGGCCGCTAACAAGTAAGCCTTCTCGGCTATGTGCTATTGGCTTTCCAAGCGCTGAAGGCAATTCTCCATCCTTGGCGAGTTGGTACGTGACATTGGTGACTGCGTATAAATTCGCATTAATGGAAGATGCTGTGGCAATTACTGCGGTAATCGCGACAACACTAAAGCCAAACTGGCCAAAAATGGGAAGTGCAGCTTCTGCCAGGGCAAAGTCTTTGGCTGCAATAATCTTTTCAACCGGTAAATTACCAAATACAGCAAAGGCAATGGCAACATAAAGCAGCATAACCAACAAAATAGCAGCCATTATTGCTCTGGGTAATGTGTGAGAGGGGTTGGGCATGTCCTCTGCCGTATTAGTGATAACCCTAAAACCTTCGAAAGCAAAAAAGGTAATCGCCAGGCTGAAAAATATATCATGAACGGGAGGGTAATGGCTGGGGGATAATAATTCAGGGTTTAGAAAAGTTATTCCAGCTATGGATAAGCCCGCTAATACAGCGAATTTGATGCCAACAGTGACCCTTTCTAAAAGGGCAACATCTTTTGCGCCTTCAAGATTAATGAAGACAAGCAGAATAATAATTCCACTTGAGAAGACTGTCTGCCATATTTTTATTTTGTCAGTTACCGGTAAAAATGTGACAGCATAATTCCCAAAGGCTTTGGCGATTAAAGAGAGAGAAACAATGGCGGAAAAATACAGCATGACACCCATAGTGCCGGTAAAAACGCCAACCCCATAAGATTGGGATAAGTACTCTATGATTCCCCCGGAGGAGGGATAGCGAGCGCCCAATTTTCCTAGAGAATAACCGCTAAACAGGGCAATGATTCCGCCGATAATAAACGAAATATAAACAGCACTTCCAGATATGGCACTTGCCTCACCGAGTAATGCAAAAATTCCAGCACCCACCATTGCACCTATACCCATCGAAACGGCAGACCAGAAGCCAATCGGTTTGTTTGATGTATGCATATTGGGCTTATTCCCCTATAGCCAAGTCGTTAGCTATGTTGAGCTGAATCCTGACGAAATTTGAGAGGGGGCAATTAATTCAAGGCATAGAGACCGAGGTGCTCGCCAATAAAATTATACCTGCAATTCCTCTGTCTGTTCTTGCTTAATAATTATAGTCACGTGGACATCAAAGCTAGTAGCACGATGTCTTCCTCTCTTTGCGCGGGTCTTAGTGAATAAGGCCGCGCAGGTAATTGCTATTAAATAAGTCGGTTCATTAAAAGACCTACAATACTGAGTTTGCATAGGGGGGATAGAAAGAGTGGAGATATCTGAGTCAACCTGGCAGTAACTTCCCCATGACAGGCCTCGTAAGCTGGGCTTCTTCTGAGAGTAAAACTTATCCAGGAATAGCAGTATTTTTAGATCTGAGATAAGTATTCAGGCGCGCCGTCCAATTGTGGGTCGAATACTTTGTACCCTTGGCATGGTTGTTCTTCTCTGGCGACTGTTGGTAAGCTGGATTCAATGACGGTCACTCAGGGTGTGCTTAGGCTCGCACATTGCTAGGTTTTAAGGCTTTTTTTTAATAATAAGAGGTAAGTTATGGAAATACATCCAATCATTGAAACGGCACGGGATCTACAACCACTCATTGCTAAGCACGTCGAAGAAGGTGAACAGCGTGCCCGGCTAGTACCAGAGGTGGTGGCCGCTGCCGGCGAGGCGGGGCTATTCCGCTTGTTTGCCCCGCGCGAGGTTGGGGGGCTCGAAGTTTCGCTACCCGTCGCCTTGGCCGCGACAGAGATTATCGGCGCTGCCGATTCCGCTGTAGGGTGGTATATGATCAACTCAATGCGCCCCTCTCTGGCGACAGCGCGTGTGCCCGAGCCCGAACGTGCTGAGCTTTATGCCGAACCTAACCGAAATTTCGGTAACTCGCCACTTCCGGGTGGAAGAGCGATTCCCGTAGAAGGAGGGTATCGGGTCAGTGGAGAGTGGCCTATGGTTACCGGCTGCGAGGATTCTAGTTGGTGCGGACTTGGCGGCATGGTGATGGAGGGCGACAGCCCTCGTCAAGTGAATGGCGGTCCCGATATCCGCTACCTTTTTATTCCGACTGCCGAGCTCGACATTGAGCCCACCTGGCAAGACTCAGCCGCCATGCGCGGTACGGGCAGTCATGCGGCAAGTGTTAAAGACGTGTTTGTCCCTGAAGCACTTGCTATCGGTGGCTCGACCCCTCTGTTGATTGATCGTCCGGTTTTCCGCCAGCCTCCGGCCTTACTCTTTTTCCCCATTGGCGTGTCAATCGCTTTTGGTGTTTTAGAGAACGCGTTAGAGCGGGAAATTAATGACCTCGGCTCTAAGGTGTCGTCTTTCACTGGACAGTCGCTCCGCGACCAGGCGCCGACTCAGGAGTTGATCGCAAATAGTGATGCCGCCTTGCGGGCAGCGCGTGCGGGCCACGTTGAGGCAATGACTGCAGTGTGGGACGCCGCCCAGACCGGGGAGGAAGTGCCCTTACGCTTGCGTGCGCAGGTGTATGGCTCCTCCTACTACGCGATCGATGTTATGCGTGACACCATCAGCCGGCTCTATGCCCGGGGAACTCGGGCGGCCTTTCTACAGGGGCATCCCGTAGAGCGTGCGCTGCGCAACCTGCACGCCATTGGTTTTGGTTTAGAGGCAGGACGCATGTTTCAGCATTCGGCTGGGCGCGTATTAATGGGGGGAGAGCCTTTAGTCCCGACGTTCTGACTGCGGAACTAAAAGCGAAACCAAAAGGGTCAGAGTAATGATATTGGCTTATTGCCCGACATTTTTCTGACCTCTGTTACCTCCTCTTGCAAGCGGTGAGGCCCGTCTTTCCGTTTTTTTCAATGGTGTAATCTCTGGCTCGCCACTATGTTCGTTTTATTAACCAGACTTATGAGATAGCCTGAATCCTGTGGGTAGGCTGATACAAATTGACGTTAATGGACGGCGGCAATTACTTTTTCATTGTGAGGTAATTGGCGCTAGCCTAAACGCATTATTCTAACAGCGCTTGGATGCCCAAGCTTTCGTGGAGTATTCGAATAATTTCTACACTAGCGACATAAATAATAAGGTGGCTGGCATGGTGGTGGATGCGAACAGGTGGGGTAAACTCCTGACATATGTAAGACATCATGGGAGCGCTGCCCAATAGTTCAATGGCTTTGCTGAGTTGATCGAAATATTGGTCGGCTTGTGCCTCACCCCAGTTTTGGAAAGAATACAGCCAGATATTATTTAGATCTTGCTCGGCTAAGGGGCGTAAGTGGATTGAGCTCATTTAGCTGGCACTTTATTAAGGAATAAGCCCAGCTTGTTGTTTTGCGTTTTGCTTGATGGCCTGCATGTCGAGTTTTGCCGGTTTGCCACTAGCAAAACCCTGAGTAATAGCTTCTTGCAGGGACTTTAATTTTTTGGTGTTGCTCGGGTTTTTGCGAATGAGGTCGCGCAGGTAATCACTGTTATTGGCGTATTGCCCTGTTTTTATTTGCGCTTCTACCCAGTCGCGCATGGGATCGGGTAGTGAAATATTCATCGTTGCCATTGTGTGAATCCACTAACTGGTTTGTGGGATAGATTGGCAAGGTTTGCCAATTTTAAGATAGCTGCAAGGACGTAGCTATCTTAAAAATGTGGTGTTGACTGGGCTGTCTAACGTGTCGTTAACACAATATCTTCAACACCCGCCGCCCGTGCCTGGTCGGCAATGCGAATATACGTGTCGGTGCGAGCCCGAGAGTCGGTACTGATAAGTACTTTTGCATCGCGATTACTGGCGCGCAGTCTTTCGACATTGGCGCGCACGGAGCGGATATCGACCCGGCGGCCGTCGAGGGTTATGTCGTTATTGGCGCCGACCTGAAAAGTAATGTCGTCACTTTTTTCTACTGCCGCGTTGGTTGAAGGGGGTGTGTGTTGCAGGTCGATGGCAGTCTCATCGACAAAAGCGGCGGTGACGACAAAGAAAATCAATAAAATAAACACCACATCTAGCATAGGTGTGAGGTCGATTTGTGTGTCGTCTTCCAGTCTGCTTTTGCCGAGACTCATGCTTGGTTTTCCTTAATGTTGAATTTAATTTTCGAGTTTAGATAAATCTCGCACTGCACCCTTATCGGCACTGGTGGCGAGCAGGGCATAAGCTTTGAGAGCCGCGGTGACCTTGCGGGGGCGATCTTCAACGGGCTTCCAGCCTGCCGTATCTTGAGCAGCGCGGCGGTGGGCGAGTTCTTCATCGCTGAGTTTGACATTGATGGTGCGCTGGGGGATGTCGATATGGATCAGATCGCCCTGTTTAACCAGACCGATGGCGCCACCCGCAGCGGCTTCGGGTGAGCAGTGGCCAATTGACAGACCCGATGTGCCACCGGAAAAACGCCCGTCGGTGACCAGTGCGCAAGCCTTGCCGAGACCGCGAGATTTCAGGTAGCTGGTGGGGTAGAGCATTTCCTGCATGCCGGGGCCGCCCTTGGGGCCTTCGTAGCGAATCACCACCACGTCACCGGGTTTAACCTTGTCGTCAAGAATGTCGGCAACGGCAGCGTCCTGACTTTCGCAAACGTGGGCCGGGCCTTCAAACACCAGTATTGATTCATCGACACCGGCGGTTTTTACCACGCAGCCGTTGAGGGCGATATTGCCGTAGAGCACCGCGAGGCCGCCGTCTTTACTGTAGGCATTGTCGATACTGCGAATACAGCCCTCGACCCGGTCTCCATCGACGCTGGGCCAGCGGGTGTCCTGGCTGAAGGCGGTTTGGGTAGGGATACCCGCTGGGCCAGCCTGGAAGAATTTAAGCACGTCGGCTGAAGGGTTGCGTTTGATGTCCCAGGTATCCAGCGCTTCTCTCATGGTCTTGCTGTAAATCGTCGGGATGTCGGCGTGCAGCAGCCCGGCGCGGTCGAGCTCGCCGAGCAGGCCGAGCACTCCGCCGGCGCGATGCACGTCTTCCATATGGTAGAGGGGCGTGCTGGGCGCGACTTTACTGAGCTGGGGTACTTTGTGGGATAGCCGATCGATATCGGCCATGGTGAAGTCGAGCTCGGCCTCTTGTGCGGCAGCGAGCAGGTGCAAAATAGTGTTGGTTGAACCACCCATAGCGATGTCGAGGCTCATGGCATTTTCAAAGGCTTCAAAGCAAGCGACCGAGCGAGGCAGCACGCTGAAGTCGTCTTGCTCATAGTGTTGTTTGGCGATGTCGACAATCATTGCCCCGGCGCGCAAAAACAGCTGCTCGCGGTCGGCGTGAGTCGCCAGCATGGAGCCGTTGCCGGGTAGTGACAGGCCCAGAGCTTCGGTAAGGCAGTTCATCGAGTTGGCGGTAAACATGCCCGAACAGGAGCCGCAGGTAGGGCAAGCTGAGCGCTCGTACTCTTCAACCTTGGCGTCTGAGGCCGTTTCGTCAACGGCGATAATCATCGCATCGACCAGATCGAGTTTGGCGTCCGCCAGTTTGGTTTTACCCGCTTCCATCGGTCCACCCGAGACAAACACGGTGGGGATATTAAGGCGCAATGCGGCCATCAACATGCCGGGGGTGATTTTGTCGCAGTTGGAGATGCACACCAGGGCATCGGCGCAGTGGGCGTTAGCCATGTACTCCACCGAGTCGGCGATGATATCTCGTGAGGGCAGCGAGTAGAGCATGCCATCGTGGCCCATGGCGATGCCGTCATCGACGGCAATGGTGTTAAATTCTTTGCCGACGCCACCAGCTTTTTCGATCTCACCAATCACCAGCTGGCCCATGTCTTTTAAATGTACATGGCCGGGCACAAACTGGGTAAAAGAGTTGGCGACGGCAATAATCGGCTTATCGAAGTCGTCATCTTTCATGCCGGTGGCGCGCCACAGTGAGCGAGCGCCCGCCATGTTGCGGCCTTTGGTGGTGGTGTGCGAACGATAAGTCGGCATGTCTTTAACCTTTGTTGTTTGCTTATTGGTGTATCTGCATGTAAGGGTGCAAAAGTAAGAGGCGAAGAATAACAGACCTGCGTACGTTGCCGAAATAGTTAGAGGCTATTCATGGGTGTCGATTGTCAGCAATCCGGTGGCCTATGGCTGATAGGGTTTGTCTGATTAAGCCAATGTTTTGCTAGATGGGCTTTGCTTGTTGTAGGATGGCCGCAATATAAGAGTATATGAATATACGGAGATGGTTATGGGATTGTACGACAAATATATTCTCGCCCCTTTCATTAACTGCGCCTGTGGTACTAAGCCCATCACTTATCAGCGTAAAAAGGTCGTTCCACTGGCCGAGGGACGAGTGCTTGAGGTCGGTATGGGGTCTGCGTTGAACTTGCCCTATTACGATCGAGACAAAGTCGAATTCATCTGGGGTTTGGAACCCTCTGTCGATATGCGTGAAAAGGCACAGTCGAATATCGATAAGTCGGGTCTGGAGGTGAAGTTAATTGACCTGCCGGGCGAAGAGATCCCCCTTGAAGATAATAGTGTCGACAGTATATTGCTGACCTACACCCTGTGTACCATCCCCGATTGGCATTCGGCGCTCGAGCAAATGCGCCGTGTACTTAAGCCTGGCGGCAAGCTAATTTTTACCGAACACGGCAACGCCCCCGATGCGAATGTTGAAAAGTGGCAAAGGCGCATTAACCCCGTGTGGAAAAAACTGGCTGGTGGGTGCAATTTGAATCGCCCGATCCCTGATCTCATTACCCAGAGCGGGTTTAATATGGTCGATCTTGAGAGTCGTTACCTGCCCTCAACACCGAAGTTGTTTGCCTATAATTACTGGGGTGTGGCTGAGATTGCATAATCAGGCTGAAAGGCGATGACGATTCGTTGCAGTGTAACTTGCACTGAACGCCCTGGTGAAAGAAGTAATCTGCTTAGAGATCTCGTATGACGGTAGCTGGATAAGAGTTTAATAAAAAAACCGCTATCACCTTATAAAGTGCCGCAGGAAAGAGGCTGAAGGTCGACCGTGCCAGTCTTTTATTGTCGTGTAATCCCTCTATTTAGCCATTCCCTAACTATAGCTAGCGACTTCGGCTGTCAGCTTTTTTTACATGTACACCTTGCTGGGTGTTTGGGCGGCATCCTTTTGCTGTGTTATGCGTTCTTTCTCTCGTCCAGAAGCTGAAGGCGTGGAGGTGAGCGGTAGCTTCAGTGTGATGGGCGGTAGCTGCCTCTTTTGAAGATGTAAAAAATGGCCATTCGTATCTTATGAGTACTTAACCTTTCCTCGGTATTTTGGCGCAAGCGACGAGCGGTAGGAAATCAATGACAAGCGGAAAGCATAAATCGAGCCAAGTGTCAGGTTGTTTGACATGTTTGTTTCTGATGGTGTTTTTTTTCTCGTAATACATTGTTATTAAAGTAATAAATAATATTGGCATCTGTATTGCACTGGGTAGTAAAGCAAAGGTGGCCTATAGGTCATCGGTGAATTCACCCGTCGTCACTTATGGGAAAAAATATTATGCGATTTCTAAAATTTGTAAAAATGGCCACCGCAACAGTACTGCTCACCAGTACATCGGCCGCTATGGCGTTGTCGATAACCGATACCCTTGATTTTCGCACAGGTGGTGCGACTCAAGGAATCTTTGCAGATTTTCAGGCGCCACTTGCCTCTCGTTCAGCCAATGGTCTTTTTTTAAACAGTCTTGGGTTGAATGACTTTGCGGCTTGGGACCATGACATAAACGATGATGGTTTTGATAAGCACTTGCATAAAATTGACTCCGCTAGACTCGATCTTACCTTTATGGATGATCAGGTAAGTAGGTGTGTCTTCAATCGTTGTACTCCGCTACATGATGATTTGTTGGCAGAGTGGGTTGATGTAGAGCTGTTGGGTTTTTCTGGCTCTCCATTTGTTGAGGTTGATACCGGTGTTCAGAGCTTTAACTTATTGCCGCTGGCTTTAGCCGACCTTTCTTTTGATGGCGTGCTCGATATCGTCTCTGTTATGGCTGAGGACGTTTTAGGCCTGCCATCTGACTTCTATTTACAGGCAGCTTCGTTGAATGTGGAGTATAGCTTGAGAAACCCTGGTAACCCCGGCACCGTACCGGAGCCCGGTAGCCTTGCCTTAATGATGCTAGGTCTGTTGGGTCTGGGTTCACTCAAGCAGCTTAAGCGTTCCACTTCAATGGAAGGTTAAGTCTGCTGAACTCTCGTATTGCTAGCCACCTTGAGGGCCTCCTTTTTGCCGATGATTCGTTTGTTTCACTGTAACGCTGGAAGGTGTACTTGCTCCAGCGTTCATCGGTACCCAGATCATAGAGCCGCCTAAAGCGATGGCAATTGTCTTGGCCTTCGCCTATTATTTTCGCCCTTAATAACAAATAGATACAGGAGCGTTAATCATGACATGTACCGTATTGCTGGAATTAAACGTAAAACCCGAGTGTGTTGATGCAGCTATTGCTGGCCTCGGTGAGTTGCTGCCGAGTACGCGAACCTATGAAGGTTGTGTTGAGGTTTACGCTCACCAAAATCAGGATGACCCCTGCAATATCGTCGCTATTGAAGTGTGGGATAGCCGCGAGGCCTACGAAAAATACTTTGCCTGGCGCACCGAGACTGGCGTTATTGGCCAGTTGGCCGAGTGGGTAACAACTGAGCCATCGATTCGATACTTCGATAAAAAAGCATAAAACCAGCAGAATAGACACAGTAAAAAGGGCGGAAATTATCCGCCCTTTTTTATTCAGCTCTTTATAGCCCGTCTTCCTCCCGCCGGTGAGGTAGTGAGTTTTAACAGCAGGTGCTGGTCTTGTTGTCTTCTGCGACAGTATCAAAGGGCATGCTTGTGCCGTGGTCTGTAAACAGCCCCAGGTGGTGGCTGAAATCGCCATTTAACTCAAAATGTTCGGCAAAGCGGCTGTCGTGCAGCATGCGCCAGGTGTTACCGCAAACGGGGAAAGGTTTGCCCATTTCGATACGGTGATGTTTGTCGAGGATGAATGCATCAGGCTGGTTGGTCACGGTGCCGCGATAGACTACGCTCTGGCCAAAATCTTCGCAGGCGCTTTCGAGTGTGTCGATGTTAAACAGGCGATAGGTGGCGGAAAAAAAGCGCAGGTCGCCGGTCTGTGCAGCTAGCTCCGGGTCAGTGATCTCCAGGGGTCTGTCTTCCACCAGCCGGGGGTCGGCAAAGCCTGATTTTTTGGCGATGCGCAGAAAGTCGTTCCAGTACAGGGCTCCACCCAGACATTCACCGTACAACACGGAGTCGTTGCGCACGGCTTCGGGTACACGGCGGTCGGCGTAGACATCGGAAAAGTAAAACTCGCCACCAGGTTTTAGCAAGCGTTGAATGCCTTTTAACACGGCTTCTTTATCGGTGCATAGGTTGATAACGCAGTTGGAGACAATGACGTCAAAGCTATCGGCTTCTAGATCGAGTTCGTGCAGGCGCTCAATATCACCTTTGATAAAACGCACATTCTCAAAGCCAAATTTTTCACTGTGCCAATCTCGGTATTGCTCCGCAACGGCCAGTTGCTCATCCGTCATATCGACACCGACCACTTCGCCGTTGGCCCCGACGAGTTGTGCGAGGGCGTAAACATCGCGCCCGGCACCACTGCCTAGATCTAAAACTTTACAGCCCTCTAGTAAATCGGGACACACCAAACCGCAGCCGTAGTAGCGTGAGAGCACTTCGGGATGGATGTTGTCGATCAGTGGCTTGAGCCAGCCAGGTAGCGCGCTGATATCACAACAGGCGCTGGTTTTGAGATCGTCGCTGCTTTGTAATTGCTTGCCGTAGTAGTCTTGAACGATGTCGCGCATGGCGGTCTTTCCTGTTAATTCGTATGTTGTCGTGATCGGTATTTTACATGTTCGCAAGGGGTGGGGCATACGTAGCCTCAAGGGGTTAGCTGCTACACCTTAGCCTCTGCGCCACCGGTGATAGCGCTGCAGCCAGCGCAATACACCTTGTGGTGCGTGGGCACGCTTCCATTCCCCAGCGGCGTATTTATTGGCTTCAGCCCAGGTAGGATAGGTGTGAATGGTGCCGAGTATCTTATTCAGGCCCAGGCCATGTTTCATCGCCAGCACAAATTCGGCCAGTAATTCGCCGGCGTGTTCGCCAACCAGAGTGACGCCGAGAATGCGGTCTTTACCGGGTACGGTGAGCACTTTGACAAAGCCCTCTGTAGCACTATCGGTAATAGCCCGGTCTAAGGCTTTGAGTTCGAAGCGCGTCGTTTCATAGTCAACTCCCTGTGCTTTGGCTTCCTGCTCGTTGAGGCCGACACGTGCAACTTCGGGGTCGATAAAAGTGGTCCAGGGTATGACGCGGTTGTCGACTTTAAATTTTTTAAGATGACCAAACAGGGCATTTACTGCGGCATACCAGGCTTGATGAGAGGCTGTGTGAGTAAATTGATAGGGGCCAGCAACATCCCCAGCGGCAAAGATATTGGGGTAGAGGGTTTGCAGGTAATCATTAGTGAGTACCGTTCGCTGGGTTTCAATGCCGAGTTCTTCCAGCCCGTAGCCCTCTAACCGAGGCTCGCGGCCGACAGCAATGAGCAATTGGTCGAAGGCAATGCGATGCGTCTTCTCGCCGCTTTTTTCAGTTAGCGATTGCTCCGTATCTTCAATAATGATGAATTTATTATCGCCCTCACGTTCACAGCGCAGGGTTTGAAACCCCGTTAGAACCTGAATACCCTCTTGTTCAAGATGGTGTTTCACCAATGTGGAGACCTCTTCATCTTCGTGGGGCATCAACCGAGGGCCACGCTGGATTTGTGTAACCGTTGAGCCCAGCCGAGAAAAACTCTGAGCCAGCTCACAGCCAACAGGCCCGCCACCCAGTACAACTAGCCGTCGGGGGGCGGTGTCGAGTTTCGCAAAGGCATCCCAGAGCGTATCGCTGGTGACATAGCCCACATCGTCAAGACCGGGCAAGACTGGAACGCGAGGACGGGCGCCCGTCGCGATGATAATACTGCGTGTGGTGAGTTGAGTCCTGGCACCATCTGGCTGGCGAATTTCAACTGTCCAGGGGCTGATGATACGGGCGTAGCCTTGCACAACGTCGACGCCAAGCTGGGTGTAGCGTTCGATACTGTCATGGGGTTCGATTGTCTTGATGACCTGGTGGACACGGGCCATTACCTTGGGAAATGATAGCGTGGGTTCAGCGTCGTCCAGCCCGTAACGGCTGCCCTGGCGTACTTGCTGAGCGAGTTTGGCACTTTTAATTAAGGCCTTACTGGGGACACAACCGGTGTAGAGACAGTCACCCCCCATTTTGTCAGTTTCTATTAAGGTGACTTTGGCTTTAACGGCAGCAGCGATATAACTGGAGACCAGGCCACCAGCACCGGCCCCGATGACAATCAGGTTGCGATCAAATTTTGCAGGACGTTGCCATCTGGCATAGATGCGCCGATGTTGAATAATAGCGACAGTTTTTTTGGCCACTAGAGGGAAGATGCCAAGAAGTGTCAACGAGGCTAGCACGGTGGGCGATAACACGTCCGATAAGCTTTCAAGTTGGGCCAGCTGGGTGCCGGCATTAATAAATACGACAGTGGCGGCTAGCATACCAACTTGGCTAACCAGGTAAAAAGTGACAGTGCGAATAGGTGTTAAACCCATCAACAGATTGATGATAAAAAAAGGAAAAATGGGTACTAGCCGCAGAGTTAATAAATAGACAGCACCGTTTTTTTTGATGCCTTCATTGATTGTTTTTAGACGATCTGGAAAGCGGTTTTGTAGGGTATCGCGCAAAATAAATCGAGAGACTAAAAATGCCAGAGTGGCACCTATAGAGCTAGCGAAAGAAACAATAAGGGTGCCCCAGAGTAAGCCAAATAGGGCGCCAGCAGCTAGCGACATAACAGCAGCGCCCGGTAGGGATAGGCCAGTGACGATGACGTACATCAGGAAAAACATCCCCGCTACTTGTAGTGGGTCGGCCGTATAGAGAGCCTTAGCGCTGTCGAGGCCAGTTTTGAGGCCTTCGAGTGTTAACATCTGATGTAAGTCGAAGGCGAAGAAAGCGCCCGCCATGGCGGTAAGAACGAGAATCAGAGAGCTTTTCTTCATTCCTTATTGCTCTTGTCTGTGGATTGAAATGTGATCGTAACAAGGCTTAGGCCGTTAGCCTAAGGCGGAATTCGATTTGATATCGGGTGGGTTTAGAAGAATGAGTCTAAGATGTCCCCTTCTTCATACGGAGTTGTCGGTTTACGGGTGGGTAGGGTGCGAGATCAAAGAGTCACCGTGGGATAGTGAAACAATAAGCTAAAGCACGCGCTATAGACGAGTCAGCCTCAGACTGAGTTGGAGGCGCTAATCTAAAAGCACGCTTAATGATTTCGGTAGAGCCTTCGATTTTTTACGCAGATTCGGTACTACTTTTTCACTGAGAACGTTACCGAGCGATAAGCCTTTCCAGTTAAGTAAGGTTAAATATTGGTTCAAAAAAAGAGTCGGCAAACGGTTTTCGGATACTTTGTGCAAACGCTGATGACAAAGACGTGCCAAATAAAAGACGGCGGTAGCTCTGACAATATCCTCGGGGACTTTTTGAGGTGGTGCAAAGTCAGGGAAATCCTGGTGCTCTACAGTTTTCCAAATACCCTCTGGTAAATTCCAGGTGTGTAGCAATTGAGCGCCGATGACGGCTGTATCAAAAAAGTCGATTAAGTTTTCTAGCGCGGGGTTTTGTTGGCGGAGTAATTCGATGACAATCGTGCCCAAGTCGTGTACCAGGCCGATAGTTGCCATTTCGGAAGGTTTTCCAATACCAGACGCTTGAGAAATCGCAAAGGCGATATGAGATATTTCCAGGGAACGTGTATAAACTTTCTGAAATATCGGCGTGGCAGGAAAGCTTTTGCGCATGCCCTGAGACATGATGATTTGATAAACGCCGATAAAACCCAGTAGCGAGACGGCATGGTTGACGTCCGATATTTTTTCATCAAAGGTGTATTCGGCTGAGTTCAGCGTTTTTAGTAGCACGCCGGTCAGCGACGGGTCACTTTTTACCAGGTCGATAATTTCGCTGCTCGATGTGCTGTCGTCCTGTAGTTTGTTCAAAAGCTTAACCGTGGCGATAGGAAGCTTTGGGGTTTTTTGCACAATACTTTGAGTCAGCCCAGCATTTTTTGAGCGCTCTTTAGCGGCGGTGTGTAGACTAAATAGAGTGTGTGCTAGAGCGTCATTTTGTATAGAGGAAGCGGCTCTCTCTGCTTCTTTCCTGTCAGTTTGTGCAATAGCGCTTTTGTGCAACTCACGATAGATAAAAAGCAGTATATCGTCGTCAACACTCTGCAGTAGGCGCTCGTCGAGAAGCAGCACTGAGCTGGCTTTTTTCGCTCTTGCGGAACTCTTTCTTGCCGGCGTGCCGTCTACATCGATAAAGGTGATCCACGTTTTTTCTGGATAGACGACACTGTTAACTTCGTTGCCATCAGAAAGTGAGAATTCCTCAATCGCACCATCGAGTACGATGTATCCGGTGTTGGCGGGTTCTCCTTCTTTGAAAAGATACTCGTCCTGGGCTAGTTTTTTTGTCGTGCCAATATTGAGAAGAGTAACCAGTTCGTTACCTTTGTTGGCACCGACACTTTGTAAGCGTTCTTTTAAGGGAGTATGGGAACTGGCCACAGAGGGTCGAACTTGAGTTGCCGTTTTAGTGGTTTTGGCGGGAGCTGAGGCAGTGGGTGGCCCTTGTTCTTTTCGCCTCCAAAACTTTAACATTTGATCTTCCTGTAATACCAAAAATAAGGGATTGGCCGGATGAGCCCGGCCATCTTCCTTTGTAGCAATATCAGGGTGTTTTTTACAGGCCCAATGCTATTGGGCCATTGTTTTTGCAGGGTGGGTCACAGAGTCGTTCGAGGTGAAATGTCGTGGCTTACACGAGACGTTTATAAAAAATCTTAGAATTGCGTTGATAGTTATACAGTTTGATTTTTTCCAGTGGTAATTGTTCAAGGTTGGTAGCGATAAAACCGTTTTCCTGAAACCAGTGGGCGGCCTGAGTGGTCAGCACGAAAAGTGCGTCCAGATTTAATTCGGTTTTTGCCTTATCTTCTAAATGTGCCAACATGCGGGCGGCAAGGCCTTGCTTATGAAAGTCGGGGTGAGTTACCACACAGGCGAGCTCTGCCGCTTTACCATCGGTAAAGGGGTAGAGCGCGGCACAGGCGATGAGCATGCCCTCTTGATGAGTGATGACACAGAAGCGAGAAATTTCAGTTTCGAGTAATTCACGTGAGCGCTTTACCAGCACACCCTGCTCTTCCAGCGGGCTGATGAGTTCGAGAATGCCGGCGATATCGTCAATGTTAGCCTGGCGAATCACTTCTTCACTGTGTTGCAGTACTAGCGTACCGGTGCCATCACGGGTAAAGAGCTCGCCGAGCAACGCGCCCTCTGCACAAAAGCTGATCAAATGGCAGCGAGGCACGCCGTTCAAACAGGCTTGATAAGCACCTTGCAAGCTGCCGCAAAAATCTTTTTTCTCGAGCCGCTGTTGAGCTTGAATGAGATTAATACTCCTGATTAATTGACCATTGGCGTCACTTAGACCTGAATCCTCCCCCAGGAAGATTAATTTTTCAGCGCCCAAATGAATGGCCGCCTGCGTGGCGACATCCTCATAAGAGAGGTTAAACGCTTCCCCCGTGGGGGAGTAGCCCAGTGAGGACAGCAGCACAATAGCGTTGTCGTCGAGTTGGCTCTGAATACCCACGTGGTCGATTTTTCGCATTTCACCACTGTATTGAAAGTCGATGCCATCACGGATGCCGAGAGGTTTGGCGGTAATGAAATTGCCGCCAACCACACGAATTCGTGCCCCGTGCATGGGTGAGTTGGAAAGCCCCATTGACAGCAATGACTCAATGCTAATGCGCGCACTACCTACAGCATCCTTTACACACTCCATTATCTGGCTGTCAGTGATGGGCGTGTGATCGGCATATTGCAGGGTGAGTTGACGCTGCTCTAGCCGTTGATTGAGTTGCGGTCGGGCACCGTGCACCAGCACAATGCGTATCCCCAACGAGTTCAGTAGCGCGATGTCGTGAATAATAGGAGTGAAATTGGGGTGGCAAATAGCCTCGCCGGGCAGGGCGATAACGAAGGTCTTGCCCCTGTGTCGATTGATATAGGGAGACGTTTCTCGAAAAAATTTAACGTAGTCGGTCATAGCCTTAGATTTTGTTACATACCGAATAGCAGGTTTCGCTCGAGTATAACAAGCTTGGGTAGCATGTCGACAAACTGCTCAGGGACATCAGTGCTACGATTCTTTGGTACTCTGCCGGTAGCGCGTTGGGTAATGCCATAGCAAAGACCCGCCATGAGTTAGCGTAATTAACAAACCGAGTAATCTTGAGAGTGGTGCTCTACTAACAAGGAGCGCCACCCTAACTTGACGATCACTTTTTATATTGAGTTCTCCCCCACCTCCGATGTTGCAACGATTCCACACAGGTGGGTGCAGTGAGTGGCGGAAGCATTGACAGTCTTTTATATGTCGATTAGTCTGGACATATGGATATGAAAAATAGCGCTTATTGTATTCGATGCGCTTTCTCAAGAAATCCGCCTCAGGTCGTTTCGTCTCCCGGTGAAAGCAGGCAGGATAGCGTGGCGGCGGGAATGCCCAATGAAACCTTAAATACCTCCCACAAAACTCTGTCTTTTCACTTAGACCACTTGTCCAACGTGGGGCTTGTGTCCTCGAAAAAAAGCTGGGCGCAGTATTATTTACACTGCCAGCATTCAATGTATGAATACGCTCATTGAGTTTACTTGGTCTTAACTCTGGCGCGGCACGCGTTACCGTTGTCGGCGTGCCGGTGCTGTTGTTGCTAGTTGCATTTGCAAACCGCATGGGAAAGCACTTTTCCGCCAGTGGTGAGACAATTATTGTTGAGAACGGTGGCCCATTAAAAATAGAGATGTCCAATCATGAATATTTTATTCCTCTGTGTCGCTAATTCTGCTCGCAGTCAAATGGCTGAAGGGCTTGCGCGAACTATTTTTGGCGACCGCGCTACTATCACTAGCGCAGGTTCGGAGCCTTCACAGGTGAATCCTGTCGCTATTGAAGTAATGACCGAAGTGGGTATCGATATTTCCGGACAGCAATCAACTTCAGTCAGCGAGGTCGATACAAGCTCAGTCGATCTGGTAATTACACTTTGTACTGACGAAGTTTGTGGTGTTTTTCCTGGCCAGGTGAAGCGCTTACATTGGCCTATAACGGACCCCGCGTCAGAAGACGTCTCGGCCACCGCAACCGAGCTATTAGCGCGTTTTCGTACAGCGCGAGATCAAATCAAAGCGCGCATAGAGATACTCAATGCTCTGCTCGACACTCCTCACGACAAACTAGAAGAGCTTTCATCCAAAGAGTTCCACGCCAGTATTCGAGTTAATAATCTTCCCCAAAGCGTTCGTTTTTACGCCTGGTTACTCGATACCTGGCCCAAAGAATGGACGCACAGATACGCCACTTTTATTCGACCAGACCTTGGCCTTAACTTTGTGTTGTTGGTGGCTGATGATAAGCAGCTGAATCATGACACTCTCTATCACCTTGGTATTGGGGTAAGTGATAAAAGTGCCGTAATTGATGCTTATTACCGCGCACAAATATTTGGGGCCCATATTGAAAAACCACCACGCACCACCTGGAAAGGTACCCCATTGCATGAACTATGGCTCAAAGATCCGGATGGCACCCTGATTGAGATATATGCTCGTCTGACGGAGGCTGAAATGTATAACAAACCCAAAGATGATGCCCCAGAGTATTTGACAGACCATTCCGCTGACGGGCTGTAATCCCACGTGGTTTTCTTTAGCAACACCTTGGGTTGTATGTCGTATTTATATGCACATCTGGTCACATCAGAAGATCAACCTGTCGACAGCTATGCCTTCCCACCAGTTTGGTCCTAGGCGGGAAAAGATAGTTTACCCAGAAGTACGGACCGTTGTTGAAGCCGAACAAAGCCACATCATCGAGACGTTTTAGGCGATAGGTGCCGGCTTCCTGCTCACCTGTCCAACCTTCGGGCAGGTCTTCTACTCTACACAGGTGATTGAAATAATGGCACCGTTGGTCCCACCGGCCTATAACAACGCTCAATGAGCAGCTCGAATAACTTGTGCAGGTCTTTACGCTTGATGACAAATGCCTGGTCGGCCTGAATTATGATGGTCTCTCGTGCAGCAGTGAGTTTTCGATGACACCCTGGTGGTGCGCGAAACAGGCTTCAACTTATAGACAATCTGATAATCACCAGTAGTATTGCCAAACCCTGCAGAGATATGAAGACCGGCCCACATTACCTTTTTTTCCAGGGCGATACTCAAGATCGAATTTAGCACTAACCAATAAATCAAAAATTGATATCGATTATCAATGCAAATTTTAAGATAAAATTAATAATTTCTAAGCATACAGTAACCATCTGCGTTCGCTACTTTACCGACTGAAACCGCCGACAATATCGGCCCGGCGCAGACTCCAGTTTCGCTGGTGTAAAAAGCCATCAATTTCCCGAAGAGGTATTTGTTATGGCGTGCAGATTATACGAGGTGTTCAACAGATGGCTTGAAATGAGAAACTACGCCATTATTGATCTGGTGTTTTTTTGCAGCGCATAGCGAGGAATTAGGTGCTCGAGAGCGATGGGAATCTATTCGATGGATAGGGTGGTTTCGACGTGAGGCATTGTCTGTTTTCGGCCATTAGCGAACGTTTATTTAAGAAGCCAGCACATAGTAAGTACCACGCCCAGTGCCTTCCATCTTTATGAGGCCTAGCTTAAGTAGCTTATCAAAATCCAGCTTTCTTGAGGCGAGGCTGCGTGACGATATCGCCCCGTATTCGCGCTGTGTAATACTGCCGTGCTCTTTAATATAACCCAGTACTTGGCGATGGTGCGGCTCTAGACGTAGTTTTGTTGCCGATTGTTCTGGCAATGTTTTACGCACACGACGAAGCTCATCAAGTATGCCATCCGCGAAATACTCCAACCATACAGTGAAGTCGATATCATCCTTCAAATCGTAATAATCACCCTTAAGGCCAACGGCTTTAAAGTAGCGCGTTATATTGCGGTTGTAGTAATTCTCAAAACTGAATATTTCGAATAAATCCAGTCTGGCTTTCCCTAAAATGGCTGTTGTTAGCAATCGGGTTGTTCTTCCATTGCCATCAATGAACGGATGGATAATCACGCATTGGCGGTGGAAAATACCTGCTAGAACGATGGAGTCAATCTTGCCAATATTACTTTCAATAAATTTGAACAAATCTTCGGTTAGCTTTCTGACGTCTTTGATATCAGGTGGAATAAAGACAATCTCGTCAACTTTTCGAGGATTGCGAATGATGACCGGCGCTTTCCGCAAAGTTCCGCAATGCGCAGGGTTGTCCATCAAACCAGAAACAACCTGTCCCTGAATTTTCTCCAGCGTCTTAATATCCAGCTTGAATTTACCAGAACGCACACTGGCATATAAAGATTGCAGTGCTTTATTGTAATTAAGCACCTCCCTCTCAGTATCGCGTACGCTCTCTTTTTGGGTCTTCAACAGGCGTTTTACATCGGTCAGTGGTAAGGGATTACCTTCAATACTGGTAGAAGCATAAGACGACAACTCCCTTGCCTCAACCTCCAGTTTCGCCAAATCCTGGTCGCTTAGATGAAATGATTTAAGCTCACCCAACGATTCTCCTATTTCACGGATCGTCGAGAGAAGCTTATTGCTAATAGTGTATTCAGGTGTCCAGTTCATAGCCGTAAACTAGCCGATAACTAGCCGCAAATCAACAGGATAATGAGCCGTAAACTAGCCTTAATTTAGCCGCGTATTTCTTCGCACTGCTCTCCGGTCATGGCCTTCCTGGCTACTTCAGCGAGTAGATCCAGTTTCGCTGGTGTAATAAGCCATCAATATCCCGAAGAGGTATTTGTTGTGACGGGCGGACTATACGAAGTCTTCGACGGGTGGTTTAAAATGAGAGACTACGCCACTATTGATCCCGTGTTTTGTTACAGAAAATACTGAGAAATTAGGCGTTAGAGAACGATGGGGAGTTTATTCGGTGGGTGGGGTGGTTTCGACTTTAGGGAGCGGAGCATCGTGCTTTTCTTGCTTAATCAAAGAGCTCCATATTCTTATGGTTAATTATTTCAATATCATAAAGTGATTGAATTTGCTTTAGAAAGATATTCTGCCCACCGTAACTTGGATGTCGAACTTTAAACACCTCACAGCGATCTCCAAATCTGTTTGCGGCACTTTCTGCGTCATTTCCAATTGCGACCAACCTCCTTGGTCTCAGAAAATTGATGAGAAGCTCCAATATTTCTACTCCAGCCTTTCTCTCACTCGAATTATGAGCACGATTGCTAAAAGGAGAGCCTGCTTCAAATGGATGAAGCGGAAATACATTCCATAAAAAAACGGGAGATGAAATTTGTGATAGAACGTTCCATATAACAGTCGCAGTACGTTCTGGTACAGCATCACCTTTTGTCAGTCGATTAAAATCAAGCTGCCATCTGTTCACGTGATGACGAAAGTGAATATCATCTGTTAACGCTAGTCCAGTTCGTCGACCTCCCCTATATCCCAAATCTCTGCCTATCCATATCGCATCAACCTCTACCTGACTTGCTGCCTCCAACATTTTTCTCAAAATCGCCCTCCGTTTGCTCGGGGCATCAAAATAATCATATACTTCGCACCGCTCCGCATACGGATTAAAAGTATTTTCGAACCTCAAATTAACCAATTCCCTTACAAAGTGCTCAGCCTTCATCTTTCTCTCCTATTGGCCGATACCGAAGTGTTCTTTTGTCTCGATTCCCAACCACTATCCCGCCATTATTTTCTTTCATTTTTCTAAATACTGCGTAACCCTGGAGAACGGCATCTTCCCATAGTTTTAAAGGACACCTTTCAACCTCATATCCCTGAACAAACTTTTGAATGGTCTTTAGAACATCAAAAGATACGCCATCATGCCCCTCAAAATTATCCAATCCTTGCGCATAGGAAAATAGCCATGCGGTTAACCCCTCTTCAACAACTATTGCACGCCCACCGTCTTGATCTCTATCAATCGCAGGATCACTCTTTCGCTTTTGCTTAATCAGTGACCTGAAAGTCGGTGACCAATGCAGAACCGCGGCATGGGCCATATGAAAAACATCATGAAAACGATAAGCGTCGGGCTTACTTATATTGTCAGTTAGAGGATCGCCGATAAATACACCATTCCACTTAAGATAGCTCAGTCCACTTTTTCTCTGAGTAATGTGAATTTCAAAATGTCTTGGTAGCTGTTCATCTATTGGGAATGCTACGTCAAAATCCTCAAGCTTGCTTGGGTCAGACTCAGAAAACCTACCAAGCGTCTTGATTAAATTATCATCAATTACTTTACGAAATTCTAGGCCAGTTAACTGAAGCGCGTAACAGTATAAACAGGCAACGTTTAATACTTCGTTCTTTAGAAGATCTATATTTTCTTTCGCCTTAAGCAGCTCGGTAACGGCACAGCCGAGATCAATTAAGGCAGCGTCAAGCTCTTTTGAAATAGTTGATTTGGATTCCAAAGCGATTGAAGATTTTTTATCAACAGGACTATCATCAGTTAAGTCTCCGAGAATGCTCTCTATATTAATATTTAACCGACGACACAAAGCCGACAAATACCAGAAAGCATCACCAAATTCTTCTTCGACAGCGGCTCTATGGCCAGCATATGCCTTATTTTCACGATAGTACTTTTTCGAGGTAGCCATAATGCTGCCTATTTCCCCGTATAGGCCCATAAGGATTGGCGTGATTTCATCCTTTGAAAATCTATCGGTCTTTTCTATGGACAGTTCATACTGTCGAAGAAAAGAGATACTGGTATCTTCGTCCATTTTTCAGCCTGTCTACCTTTCTCTCTTGAGCCTCGCTAGGGATGGGGCTCTAAAACATAATTCACGTTCTACTGCCACTCAACTTATTTAATCCTTTGAGGATTAAATAAAGACATTCATCAATGAATGGGGAGTGCATTATTCTTATGTATTCGTCCTCAGATAGCCCGCAGCGGTCGGCAATGTCAGATACACTTTGCTTCTGCAACAAATCAATTAATGCGCTGTAATCACACTCATTCCCATGACTCTTTGCGATGTCTTGCAAATCAGCATATCCAGAATTGTGAGAAATCTGCCAATCCTCAGTCAACTCTTCTGGAACAACTTTTTTCAGTAAAACACTGCTGACACTTCCGACTACGCCGCCAAATGCCCCAAGTAAAAATGTTGGCTTTTGGGAGTTTAAAGCCAAAACGATCTCTTCCAATACCCCCGGCATTTTGCCTTTGTAACCAGAGAGCTTTCCACCAGCACAAATTCTGACAGTGGAGGAAGCTATGGACTTTTCCCGCATCTCTGTCAAACATCTCGACCAAACATATGAATTGTCCGGTGTGGCCGGTGGCAAAAAGACATCTCGCGTAAGCCCGGTCGAAACATCGCTAGCTATATCGTGTTCCTCTGTTTTCATTACTTCGTTGTATTTAGCCCTCCACGCAACAATTTCGGGCTCTGATACATAGAGCGGCCATGCCAGATGATTTTCAACCTTAGGCAAGTCTCCTCCGATACGGTTTTTCAAAATTGAAGCTTCATCAAGAATAAACTCAGTAAATCCATCTGGGCGCAAATCACCTCCATAGATCAGGGTGGCAGAACGTGCCAATAAATGTCTGGCAATGTCCTGAGCCAATCGAATTAAATGGTCGGGATGAATGTGATTGCTTGAAAAGCCGTCTCCCTGTACATCAGAAATGGAAATACCAATTCGTTGCTGAAGCAAGTTATCTTTTTCAGCCAAGTTCCACAGGGGCGTAAACGCTTCTATATCTAGATGATTGTGCCAGTCGGCTTCATCCGAATATATTGGCGGTTCTGGATAACAAATCTTTTCCTGTTTACTACTCTTTACCTTTAATGCCTGCCTAATTTCCGGCGGTCGAGCAGACAATTCACAATCATTTTCGATCCATCCAACATGTTTATATAATTTAAGGTACTGAATAGAATGGGTGTAACGAATAGTTTCAAGTATTGCGGCTGATAAAATGCGCAATATGTCCCGCTGACTTAATGGGGTTTCCGACGAAACATGGACACATGGAACGTTTGATGCGGCAGGGAAAATACGGTCTTCGTAGTCATTGAGGCTGTTTACTACAACAATGGGGCGCCCGTTTTCTTTTGCGCATAATATTTCTTTCTGGCACCAATATCGAGATGAATACGCATCACTTTCGATTGCGACAAGAGTTGACTTCTTAACGCTTTTCTCGATTTCTTGATCAAACTGAAATCCAGGTGATATTTCTGTAGAATCAAAAAATCGATTGAGATTCGTATTGTCTATAAATTTCTTTATTTCCTCTGAATGTAACCTACCTGTATCTCCGGCTTTGGCATGACTTAAGAAAATTGTTATTGAAGATTCTTTGCTTGGATCATCAGGAGAGAATTCATTGCATCCGTGACGATAGATTTCATGTGCTAGTGATACGATTGCGTAAGACGCTCTATTCTCAGGAGGCCAATCATATAGTCGAATACAGTTCGTTCCTGAAAGAGGCCCATGATGCGCCAAACCACCCTTGTCCAAGGCAATGGGCACAATAATAGTTGAGGGTGATACTGAAAGCCCTTCCACGTATTCTCGCCAGTTGTCTCTCCCATTTGTATTTACGCTTGTGAATACAAAAATTACATTCTTCTTTGCCAATGCATTGGGACTGTCATGAGGAATTTCATTGGCATTCAGAGAACTGTAGAAAAATAGCGGTATATTCAGCCCTCTGGAAAATGGCTTGTTTTTGTCTCTTGCAAAGCTCTTTCTTACGACGTCAATAATTGGATTAACCGCTTCGGAATCTGCAAAATTCCAGACAAAGTTGACAGAAAGTGGCGGTGCGTATTGAATTTTCATCAGTGCGTAACTTCACAAATTTTGCATTTCGCGTTGTTTTTCATCATGGGCAATGAATTGTCAATCAGCTTTGCACGCGTAGTACGCGCCTGATAGGCTTCTTCAATCCAATACCACAATTGCTGCTTTGTCGAAGGATAAGACCAATATCTCGCATAGCAATTCTCATGGCCTTTTGTCCAGTTTACACTAAATCGTTCTGGTAACCATGCCGAATTGTTTTGGCTTGTCAGCACGATTGCCATTAAACCATTTGGCAGTTGATTTCCCTGTTGTAACGAGCTTTTAATTTCCCAGTCAACGTATCTTCTGCTATGGGTGCACGATCCAAGAAGCACAATAGTTACAGTACTATTTCCAAGATATTTTTCTCGAATACGTTGCATTACATAATCTGTATTGGCGCTATCAATAAATTCATCATTGTCATTCGCGCCAAGAACTTTAGGAATAAATACGTCACTAAAAGTATCAATGAATGTATCCACCTCATCTCTATCAGCCTTGAAGTGTGATATAAAAACTTTCCTTTTTTCAAAACTCATTGAACGCTCCTTATGATATTTTATTTGTGACTTGATCCACTCGCTGATGAGAGTCCATAAACTGACATGGATCTGAAATAATGCAGTTTAAATCGCTTTTGTAGCTTTTATATGTAGATTCAATTAATTCCTTTCCAGCATTGGAAGTAGCTAGATCAATCTTTTTATAGCCTGGTCCAGAAAAGTAACTAACAGAATCCAAATCAACCGTAACTGCTTGGTCACCAAAATAGAAAAAGAAATTCGAAACTAATACTTGTTCTGAATCTCCAGTATCTCTGCCTAAATTAAAAAGATTTTCACTACCATCCGCATTACTATGATGTGAATCTTCCTGAATCCAATTTCCGTCCCCATTCTTGTGGTATATGTTGTCACCCAGCATCATCACGTTACTTCCGTTGCGACACGGTTTTTTCAATGAAAAACGAGCGTCTTCCCAATAATCTTGAAATGTAAGTTTTTCTGTTACTTTCATTAGCAGAATGCATTTCCTGTAAGCAGAGCCGAGATTTTTTCCGCCCACTCCTAGAATCCAATCGCCAATCATTGCGGATTTCCTGATTCCAGGCTTGCACGTGGCCAGAGTACAAATACCGTGAAATGGATTTGGTGCAAAGCCATAATCTCTGGCAATCACATATATAAATAAGTGAGAATTTGGCGTAACTAGCATGTAATGTTGCGCCCTGCTATCTTTGGTGATGGGGTTCCATCTGGATTTTGGAACTGGCTTTTTCCTTCAAGTGCATCAATTACAGAATCTGATCTCCAACCAATAATTGACGTTGCATGCTTCTTCAAGCTGTCCGGTATTTCGACTTGATCTTTAAGACCGTTCTCGTAAACCCCAATTATCGGTTTACCAAGCCGATGGGCAGTTTCAATCTCCCAGTTCACCCAATCCCGTTGATGAGTCTCCTTGCCAATCACGACGATAACCTGACTGGCCCAACGCATTTTCATCCGTAGGAGACGTTTAATTGTATTGTCACTCACTTGTTTATTGTCGAAACGGCTTTGGTTTTCAGGCTTGACGCGGATAGAGCTGTTTCTCAATTGATAACCCTTACCTGTAAGCATATTGGTAAGACCATCAACACTAGCATCATCCTTATGATGATGACTTACAAAAACATTTTTGATTTTATTAACCATTCTGTTCACTCTTCGTTTCAGTAGTTAATCACATGCCTTGTGTGAGTAAGCAGCTCCGTTATCAATTAATTATACAATGTCCGCTATGGGTCGTAACGCGACACCTTCCCCTCAGATTATCAACATTCAAGAATTAAACCTCACCGATATTTCCATAATGCCTCATCACTTCACCCACCAACGCTGCCTGCAGACTATCAATCTTTGCACCATGAATTCCATTGCCTTTAGCTCTGAGATCTTCAACCTCAAACGCTTTCGTCAAAGCATCTAACGACGGCCCCCTTTGGCTACACGGGAGATTCATTGCCTGCGCCCAACGAATGGCGGTTTTTTGGCTACAAAAGACCCCTTGAATTTTTGGCATTTCCAATCCGTATCGCGCAACATGGTCGAGCAGGATCGGCCAGTCGAAACTGGCGTTGTGAATCACGATAAGCTGATCCTTCAGGTAGTCGGCAATCTGGTTCCACTGGGATTGAAAGGGCTCAAACTTGGCGGCCTGTTCGTTGCTGATGCCGTGCACTGCTTGTGCTTCTTCTGAAATGCGTCTCTGCGGTCGTATTTCAAACTCGATTGATTCAGCAATCTCTCGGTTACTGACCACTGTGATACCTAAGGTGACGATATCTGGCAGGCCGTTTTTATCGGCAAGGCCGGTAGTTTCGGTATCGAGAGTGAGGTAGTCGTTCGGGAGTTGGGTAAAGACCTATAGCAGTTCGTTGTACCAGTCAAATGTGGTTGCCATGCTGCCAAAGGTGCCGGTCATCGCGGTAGCAATACGACTTAGGGCGGACTGGATTGCGTTAAAAGCCACGGTATTAGCCGCCACCACCATTTGTAAAATTTCAGTACGTCCAGCGACGGCAAGTCCCGCTAAATACACATATTAATCGGCACTGATCGCGGCAATGCCCCTGGAAAGTTGAAGCACGTTTGGCTATGGGACTTAAGAAAAGCAAAACTATTTTCTTAACCAGTATCATAGGTTTAACCCTTAGCCTATGGGCAGTTTTTTGCGAATGCCGATGTGAGTCTCTATCTAAAGATGGGTACTTCCAGCCATTGAAAAGCCTGGTTTTTATGTGTGGCTACTGCCTTCTATAACCCGCAGTCTTCGAGTAGGGATTTTGTGCCCTCGTCGATCTCATATGCCATCTTTCCTTTTGAATCTTTAAATCTCCTGAATTAGTTGAGGCGGGAGCCGATGATTGGAAGTCTTAACACACCGTTACATTTGAATGGATTACCCTCTGGCTGATAGCTGTAGAGATTCACCTATTTATTATCAATGACATAATATTGAGCCATAAGTTACAGTCTCAAGAAATGACCAACCTTGATTACTCGGTAGGCCTAAGGGTCGGTATCCAACAGCTTGAGGTATCAGCAGTAAGAAATGATTGAAACCCTTACCATAATCGGCAGTGTGGCCGGCGGATTAGGCCTGTTTTTACTGGCTGTTACCTTAATCACTGACGGCCTTAAATTCGCGGCTGGCGACGCGCTGAGTGACATGCTTGGCCGTTGGACCAAAACACCGGAACGGGGCATAGCCTCGGGCATCATCATTACCGGCCTGGTGCAGTCTTCCAGCGCTGTTACGGTAGCCACCATTGGTTTTGTCAACGCGGGCATTTTGAGCATGTCCCAGGCTTTGGGCGTGGTTTTTGGTGCCAACGTGGGAACGACCATGACCGGTTGGCTGGTGGCCGCCGTGGGTTTTGAGTTCAAAGTTGAAGCCTTTGCTTTGCCGCTGATTGGGCTTGGTATGTTGCTGAGCTTGATCGGCGCAAAAAAACGCTACGGCGCTATGGGTTTGGCGTTGGCAGGATTTGGCTTGTTTTTTATTGGCATTGATGTGCTTAAAGGCGCTTTCGAAGGTATTGCCGCCTTTGCTCAGATCGAACAGCTAAATTCCGATGGGCTTTCAGGGCTGCTGCTGTTTCTTGGCATGGGCTTTTTAATCACGCTGTTGACGCAATCATCCAGCGCGGCCATCGCCATCGTGCTCACCGCTGCCACCGGCGGTGTCGTCAGTCTTTCTGCCGCCGCTGCTATGGTGATCGGAGCCAATGTGGGCACTACCTCCACCGCCGTTTTCTCCGTCATTGGTGCTACGCCGAATGCCAAGCGTGTTGCCAGCGCGCATATTATTTTCAACCTTACCACTGGCGCTGTGGCGCTGATATTATTGCCGATACTGCTGTGGCTGGTGGGTGTCGGGGGTAAAGCCCTCGGGCTTGAAGAGAACCCTGCCGTCAGCCTCGCCTTGTTCCATACGGCATTTAACCTACTGGGTGTGTTGGTCATGTGGCCTTTAACAGGAAAATTGGCTCATTTTTTAGCTCAGCGTTTCTGTAGTGCCGAGGAGATTGAAGGGCGGCCACGCTACCTGGATAAGACCGTGCTGGCATCACCGGCACTGGCCATCAACGCCGTCTGCCTAGAACTTGGCCATATCGCAGAAATAGTGCGCGGCATGGCAAAAGGAGCCATCAGCTCTGAGTTTGCCCCCGCAGAAAAGCTCGAAAACAACCAGCTTGCGGTACAGCAATTGGTACAGAAGGTGGATAGCTTCGTCAGTCAGCTGGGGGGCGCTTCTTTACCCGCTCCCATAGCCGAAGAACTGCCAAAGATATTGAGATGCGATCAATACCTTGCAACGTCAGCGGAATTATCTCGAGTACTGGCTACCTACCAAAGCCGGATTCAGGCCTTAAGTGATACTGAATTGATGGCTTCGGTGGCACAAATTCGCTCAGCACTGGCGACCTTAATCGATGCGACGAATGTCCAGCACACAACATTTTCGGTAGCCGATTGTGACCGGCTGCTAATCTCATTTGAATCAGCATATCAATCACTTAAAGAGAAACTATTGACTGCCGGTGCTCACCAGCGGATACAAATACGGGATATGACGTTGACCACCGAACAACTCACCCGCATGCATCAATTAGCAGAACAAATGGTTAAATCAGCGCGAGTTATGGCACATTTATTTGCGACTTCGTCGTTAGAAGACAACCAGACAAAACCAGTATTCGAGGAGACGAGGAAAGTGAGTACTAACTAGCTAACTGACGACCAGGCGACTATCAGGCATCCAATATCACGGACTTAGGGTGTTTTAGACAAGACTTGAAGTGTTTAAGTCAAGATGTCATAGCAATAAGGGTGAAGCGGCTATAACGATGAAACTTGAAGTTAAGCGGATATAGCAAACTACCGGGTTGCTCTTGAACACTTGCAACCAAACTATCTGCAGCAATTAGCGGCGATTTTTAACGGTGTTGTGAGAGGCTAGCCCCGCTAAGAGGATGACTATTTTGATTTCAGGACTGTCTCCCGGCCCTTGCCGCTTTGCTTTTGTTGCAGGTCTTTTAAAAGCTGGCTGTCTGTTATTGACTAGCATCTTCTAATTGTGATCAAAATTTAACAATTCGGTTCTGGCTTTACTGGTGACTCTGCAAGCAATAATAAGCAATAACGTTTTCAAGCAGTTTTAGCATGGGTTTAATGCGCTCGGTAGCAAGATATTCATCGGGCTGGTGAGCTTGGTCGATATCGCCGGGGCCGAGCACCATGGCGTCCATACCGAGTTGGTGTAAATAAGGTGCCTCGGTGGCGAAAGCGACACTTTCGCTGCTATGGCCGGTGAGTTTTTCACAGAGGGTGACGAGCTCGGAGCCATCGTCGGCGGCAAAGGCCGGCACACCAAAGTGTTGCATGCTCACCTGGGTGCCTTCTGCTGCGCCGAGGCCAAGCAAACGTTGTTCGAGTAAAGCCTGCAGCTCCTCAATGTCCATGCCTGGCAGGGGGCGTATTTCAAACCCGAGCTCGCTGTGGCCGCAAATGCGATTGGGGTTATCGCCGCCGTGAATGCAACCGAGGTTGAGGGTAGGGTAGTCGATGGCAAAGAGCGGGTTGTGATAGTTCGTCTTTAATTCACTTTGCAGGGTGCGCAATACGCCGAGGGCGTCATGCATGGTGTGTAGCGCGTTGTTGCCCAGGCCGGGGTTGCTGGAGTGGCCGGATTTTCCCTGTATCAGCAGCTTTTCAATCATGATGCCTTTGTGCATGGCGATTGGCTTCATGCCGGTGGGCTCGCCGATTAAGGCGGCGCGGGCTTTGGGTTTGCCCGCTGCTGCCAGCGCACGGGCGCCTCCCATGGAGGACTCTTCATCGGCGGTAGCGAGAATAATCAAGGGTTGCTGTAAGGGTTTGTCGAGAAAGTTTTTTGCGGCCTCAATGGCCAGAGGAAAGAAGCCTTTCATGTCGCAAACACCAAGGCCGTAGAGGCGATTGTCTCGTTCGGTCAGGGCAAAGGGTGATTGCTGCCAGAGAGCTTCGTCACAGGGTACGGTGTCGGTGTGTCCGGCCAGCACCAGGCCGCCGGGACCGGTGCCGAGGGTGGCGATAAGGTTGGCTTTGCGCGGATCGTCAAGGGGCATGACTTCGGTGGCAAAACCGAGGTCGTCGAGCCAGTTGGCGAGGATGTCGATGACTTCCCGGTTGCCCTGATCGACATCGGCGTTAACACTGCTAATGGAGTTGCTGGCAATCAGCGCCTGTAGCATGGAGAGAAAATTCATGGCTTGCCCGGCGACCTCGAGTAGGGAATCATGGTTTGCTAAATGACGTGCTTAAAGAAGTGTAAGCTCACGCGGTAAAAATGCAATCTGCCTGCTGCGGCACAATGTGCGGTCTGATGGGAGCCTTGTATTATCTTGCAATATCGTGGGGTGAAAATGCACAGCGATGAATCGTTTAATGGACCGATATTTATGAAAAATTTGCAGCTACCGCCAGCACTAAGTTTGAGTGTCGACACTCAACTTGAGCGCTTTCACGAGCGGGCTTGTGAAGAAGACAGGCGTTGGTTGGAGCAACAGTTGGATGATGAGGTTTTTGCTCAACAATTGCGCTGGGTCTGGGCGGGCAGTGAGTTTGTCGCACAGGTTTGTATTCAATTTCCCGAGTTGCTGCGTGACCTGGTTGAGAGTGGTGAGCTGCTGACCTCGCGCAGTGACAACGCTGTGCCTGACGAATTGCAGACATATGAAAGCGAGGCGCTATTACACCGTGGCCTGAGGACGTTCCGCCGTCGCGCAATGCTGCGCATTATTTGGCGCGACCTCACACGCCTGGCCGACACGATGGAAACCACCGCTGATATGTCCTGGCTGGCGGATGTAACGATTAAGGCGGCAATGGATTTTCTCTATGCCATGCTGGCCGAGCGTTGGGGCACGCCGATAGGTGCTGAGAGTGGTCAACGTCAGGAGCTGATCGTCGTAGGCATGGGCAAGCTGGGTGCCGGTGAGTTGAATGTATCGTCTGACATTGACTTGATTTTTACCTATCCCGAAGCCGGTGAAACGGAGGGTGGCCGCAGCCAGTGCACTAATCAAGAGTTCTTTATACGACTCGGCCAAAAGTTAATTCAGGCGCTGGACAATAAAACGGTTGACGGTTTTGTGTTTCGCGTTGATATGCGCCTGCGGCCCTATGGTGAAAGCGGTACTTTGGTGTTGAATTTTGCTGCGATCGAAGCGTATTACCAGGCGCAGGGGCGCGACTGGGAGCGTTACGCGATGATTAAATGCCGGGCGATTACCGGCGATGAAACGGTGAGAGCCGAGTTAATGAATATACTGCGGCCTTTCACGTATCGCCGCTATATTGACTTTGGTGCTATTGAGTCACTGCGCGCGATGAAGGCAATGATTCAGCGTGAGGTGCAGCGTCGGGGGTTGGGGAGTGACATTAAACTCGGCCCCGGCGGTATTCGCGAAATTGAATTTACCGCCCAGGCCTTCCAGTTAATTCGAGGTGGGCGCGATCTGCACTTTCAGACCCAAAGCTTGCGCCAGGTTTTGAGCGTAATCGATGAGGAAAAGCTACTCCCTGATGGCAGTGGCGACAAGCTGTGGCAAAGCTACTGTTTCCTGCGCGATGTAGAGCACGTTATACAGAGCTGGCGAGATCAGCAAACCCAGCTCTTACCTGATGATGAGCTGGGGCAACTGCGCATGGCCGTTATGATGGGTTTTGCTGACTGGGCCCAGTTTATGCTTGAGCTCGACAGCCATCGCAACCTTGTACGTGGCATTTTCAGCGGTTTTGCTGACAATACCGACGACAGTGATGGCGAGAAAGATGTCGATGTCTGGCCGCTTGATGAAAGTGAGGAAGTGACAGCGCGTTTGACTGAGCTTGGCTATGACGATGTCGAACTGGCTACGCAGTCCTTGCTGAAGTTGGTGCAAAGTGCAGCCGTTCAAGCCATGCCAACGGATACGCGCTCTCGTCTTGATACATTACTGCCGTTATTACTTAACACTTGCGCTCAAGAGGGCAATGCTTCCGAGGCTCTCAAGCGAGTACTGGTGCTAGTTGAGGCAGTCGCCCGGCGCAGTGCGTATTTGATACTCTTAATCGAGAGTCCAGCAGCGCTGGAGCAGTTGGTAAAACTCTGTGCCGCTAGCCCATGGATCGCCGATAGCCTGGCACGCAACCCGGCTCTGCTCGATGAACTGCTCGATGTGCGAACCCTTTATACGCCGCCCGACCGTCAACAGCTGGCGGATGAATTGCGTCAGCTATTGATGCGCATTCCCGATGAAGATCTCGAAGCACAGATGGAAACGCTGCGCTATTTTCGCCTCGCCCACAGTTTGCGGGTTGCCGCTTGCGAGGTGATGGAGCTGCTGCCTTTGATGCGCGTCAGCGACTATTTAACCTGGTTGGCTGAGGTCATGCTGGAGCAGGTTCTGGCCATTGCCTGGCGGGATATGACCAGTCGCTATGGTTTGCCCTGTAATAGTGATGGGCAAACACCGGGCCTGTTGATCGTCGGTTACGGCAAGCTGGGTGGCATTGAATTGGGTCACGGTTCGGATTTAGATATGGTGTTTATTCATAACGCCACCCAGGGCTTGAATACCGATGGTGAGCGCAGTGTTGATAATGACACTTTTTTTGCCAGGCTGGGACAGCGCATCTTGCATATTCTCGGTACGCGCATGGCCTCGGGTGTGCTCTATGAAACCGATATGCGCCTGCGGCCCTCGGGGAATTCAGGTTTGCTGGTTTGCTCGTTGGCGGCTTTTGAAAAATATCAGCGAGAAAGCGCCTGGACCTGGGAGCAGCAAGCCCTGGTACGGGCCAGGGCAATTGCCGGTAATCCGTCGCTGGGCGATGCGTTTGAGGCTTTGCGCAGGCAGTTGCTGGAGCAGGAGCGCGACCTTGAGACCCTGCGCAGTGAGGTCAGTGCTATGCGCAGCAAAATGTTTGAGCATCTTGGCTCGGGGCTCAGTGCGCAGACGGAGGGTGAGTTCAATCTTAAACAGGATAGGGGAGGTATCGTCGACATTGAATTTATGGTTCAATTCGCGGTTTTAGCTCAGTCCAAATCTGTACCCGCCGTGGCTCAGTGGCACGACAATATCCGTATACTGGATGAGCTCGTGAAGGCTGGCTTTTTTTCGAC
The DNA here is from genome assembly GCA_913058345.1 of uncultured Gammaproteobacteria bacterium. Classification (GTDB taxonomy): domain Bacteria; phylum Pseudomonadota; class Gammaproteobacteria; order Pseudomonadales; family Porticoccaceae; genus Reddybacter. Next base: position 155,519 of record CAJXQR010000002.1, on the reverse strand, counting down.
AGAGGAAGGTGAGCAATTAACACAGGCTTATATTGCCTATCGCTCTGCGGGTCACCGCTTGCAGTTGCAGCAGTTACCGGGTGTGGTGAAAACTGGGGAATTTGATATCCACCGTCAGGCCGTCGCCACTATTTGGACGCGGTTATTTGGTAGTGAAAAATTAGCGTAGAGGAGTAATTCAATGTCATTTGCAGATCGCGATGGTTATATTTGGTTTGATGGTGAAATGGTACCCTGGCGCGATGCCAAAGTGCATGTGTTAACCCATACCCTGCATTATGGCATGGGCGTCTTTGAAGGTGTGCGCGCCTACAATACTGAGAGTAAAGGCACGGCGATTTTTCGTTTAAAAGAGCACACTCGGCGCCTGCGTAACTCAGCAAAAATTGTCGGCATCAACATGCCCTTCGATGAAGACACGCTGAACCAGGCGCAGCTCGACGTAGTCAAAGCCAATAATCTCAAAGAAGCCTATTTACGCCCCATGGCGTTTCTCGGCTCAGAGGCTATGGGTCTGCGCGCCGATGGCCTGTCGACCCATGTGATTGTGGCTTCGTGGGAATGGCCTTCCTATATGAGCCCCGAATCGCTGGAGCAGGGTATTCGCATTCATACTTCGTCCTACACCCGCCACCATGTCAATATCACCATGTGCAAGGCGAAGGCGAATGGCAGTTATATGAACTCGATGATGGCGCTGCGCGAGGCTCTGCAAAATGGTTATGATGAGGCCCTGCTACTCGACGTGGACGGCTACGTCGCCGAGGGCAGCGGCGAGAATTTTTTCATCGTGCGAGATGGCGTTCTCTACACCCCCGAGCTGACCTCCTGTCTCGACGGCATTACGCGTGGCAGCGTGATTCAAATAGCGCAAGAGCGCGGTTACGAGGTGCGTGAAAAGCGTATTACTCGCGACGAAGTGTATATTGCTGACGAAGCCTTCTTCACCGGTACTGCCGCTGAAGTTCTGCCAATTCGTGAGCTGGATAATCGCGAAATCGGTTGTGGCTCGCGTGGGCCGATCACTGCCGAGCTGCAAACGGCTTATTTCGATGCCGTGCGTGGTCGCAATGACGAGCACCCAGAGTGGTTGGCGCCGATCGAGGCTTAAGACCACTTTATTGACAGTCGCATTAACAGAGATACGCTAATTAACAGCAAAAAAATCCTTATTGTCGGCCCTTCGTGGGTCGGCGATATGGTAATGGCGCAAACGCTATTTACCTGTCTTAAACAACGCGACCCCGGTTGTCGCATCGACGTGCTGGCCCCGGCCTGGAGCCGTCCTCTTCTCGAGCGCATGCCTGAAGTTAGCGGCGCGATTGACATGCCGGTTGGTCATGGTGAGCTGGCACTTACGAAACGCTGGGCACTGGCCCAACAGCTGCGCAAGCGAGCTTACGATGAAGCTTATGTGCTACCCAACTCTTTAAAATCCGCCTTAATTCCCGCCTTTGCCGGTATTCCCCAGCGTGTGGGCTGGCGCGGTGAAATGCGTTTTGGTCTGCTCAACGATATTCGTTTGCTCGATAAGCAGCGCTACCCGCTGATGATAGAGCGCTTTATTGCGCTGGCTTATCCCGAGGGCAAGGCCCTGCCTGCCGAACTGCCGCGCCCTCATCTTGAAGTGGATGAGGGGGCCCTGGCAGCGCTGCGTGAAAAATTTGCTATCGACTTGACTCGGCCGGTACTGGCGTTGTGCCCTGGCGCTGAATTTGGCCCCGCCAAGCGCTGGCCCGAAGGGCATTATCAACAGGTTGCCCAAACGATGCTCGACCGGGGTTGGCAGGTTTGGCTAATGGGTTCGGCGAGCGATGCCGAAGTTGGCGAAAGTATTAGCACATCAGTAACAGGCGAGAACACGACGTATATTCGCAATCTGGCCGGGCAAACCGAATTGTCTGAGGCGATAGATTTGCTCTCTATGGCCACGGCAGTTGTTAGCAACGACTCGGGTTTAATGCACATTAGTGCTGCCCTGGGTCGGCCATTGGTAGTGGTGTATGGTTCGACCTCCCCAGACTTTACACCACCTCTAGGTGATTGTGTCGAGGTGTTATCGGTGCCCGTTGATTGCGGGCCCTGCTTTCAGCGCGAGTGTCCACGAGGCGATATGAAGTGTTTGGTCGAGTTGGAACCGCAGCGGGTTATTGCAGCGCTGGACAGGCTCGTCGATACTGACACGCCAGCACAAGCCTGATAAATGGGTGAAACTGATGGTTCATCTCCCTTGCAGTTAGCCTTCGCACTCTATAAATATTTTCCCTTCGGGGGCTTGCAGCGCAATATGCTGGCAATGGCACTAGAGGCCATTGCCCGGGGTCATAACGTGACTATTTATTGCAGTGATTGGCAGGGTGATTGTCCGGCGGAAATTGATCTGCAAATAATTCCTGCCCGTGGCTGGGGTAATGCGGCTCGCATGCAAAATTTTATTACGGATTTACGCCCCCAATTAAAAGCCTGCGATTTACTGGTGGGCTTTAATAAGTGGCCCGGGCTCGATCTGTATTATGCGGCTGACTCTTGCTTTGCCTACAAAGCTCAGCATGAGAGAGGCTTTTTTTATCGCCTTGCGCCTAGAACGAAAGCCTATTTAAAGCTCGAAAAAGCGGTATTTGGGGTTGCTTCAAAGACGCAAATTCTTGAAGTCTCTCGCCCTGAGCGTGCGCGCTTTGTACAGTGCTATGGCACCTCAGAAAATCGTTTTCATACCTTGCCACCGGGTATTGCGACGAATCGAGTGGCCCCTGATAACTGGCAGGTGATTCGCGGTAAGACGCGGCAACAACTCGGTATAGGCGATCAACAAAAATGCTTTTTAGCCCTCGGTTCTGGTTATAAAACCAAAGGCCTGGATCGTAGTATTGATGCATTGCACACTCTGTGTGAGCAGGGGATGAATGGTGTATTGCTGGTAGTGGGTGACGATAAGCGCGAGCAATTTGTGCGTCAGGCACAAAAACTCGGCTTACAGGAGCACGTGCGTTTTCTCGGTGGTCGCGATGATGTGCCGAACCTGTTACAGGCAGCGGATGTGCTCTTACACCCGGCCTACAAAGAAAATACCGGCAATGCCCTGCTCGAAGCCATGATCGCCGGTTTGCCGGTGGTGGCCAGTGATGTTTGTGGTTATGCACACTATGTGCGAGAAGCGCAAATGGGCACGGTCATTGCCAGCCCGTTTAATGCTGATGCTTACGTTGCGGCAATTAACGAAGCCCTCGTTATATCGGGCGAACAATGGCATAGCAAAGGTGAACGTTTTGCCGCAACGAGTGATGTTTACAGTCGGCCTCAGGTCGCCGTCGATATTATGGAAAAGCTTGTTGCTGAAAAGGGAGTGAGCCAGTGACCGAGTTAATACTCCGTGGTGAATTGCAGGAACTCTGGCGCGATAGAGATGTGTTTGCGTGGTTGCAGTCTGTGGAAGGTGAAGTGGTTCGTGATAAAGAAGGGCGGCAAACCCTGAAATTTCAACTCGCGGGTAAAACGTATTATCGCAAGCTACACACCGGCATTGGCTGGCGTGAAATTATTAAAAACTTACTGCAATTAAAAATGCCCGTCACCGGCGCCTCGAATGAATGGTTGGCGATTAATCGAGTTCACGAATTGGGTCTCGATTCGTTAAATGCACTTGCTTATGGTTGTAAAGGCCATAATCCGGCTAAAAAACTCTCCTTTCTCGTTACAGAAGAACTAGCGAATACCTTGAGTCTGGCGCGCTATGCTGAGCAATGGCCGCATAATCCGCCGCCGGCTAATGAGCGGAGAGCCTTAATTCGCAAAGTGGCGACCATAGCGCGCACCATTCACGGTGCGGGTATTAATCATCGGGATTTATATATTTGCCATTTTCTGTTGGATCTATCTGTCGACCCCAAGAGTGTAAAGGATGAGCCTCGCTTGTTTTTGGTCGATTTACATCGGGCACAGATGAGAGCGACGGTCCCACGTCGCTGGTTAGTAAAAGATGTTGCCAGTATTTACTTTTCATCCCTCGATATTGGTCTGACAAAGAAAGATGTTTATCTTTTCTTGCGGGTCTATTTCAATATGCCTTTGCGAGAGGTATTTAATCGTCATGAATCACTTCTTAATAGCGTAACAAAACGCGCAATACAGCTTTACCGTAGGGATTTTAAACGCTTGCCAGAACTGCCGCTTTAGAAATAATTAATTGAGAGTTGAGTTGTGCCTATCTATCGAAAAGTAATACGCCCTTTGTTGCACAAAATTAAACGTTTTAGAAACTTTATCAGAGATTTATTGGTAGTGATTACCCGTGGATGGGATTTTCGCTTGCTGACCTCCTGTGATATGAATATTTCTAAAATACCAAAAACAACAATATTTTGGCACCCTGTTGGAATTGTGATCGGCAGCAAAGTAAAAATTGGTGAGCATTGCAATATTCGCCATAATGTTTCCATCGGCAATCTTAATGATGGCTATCCGGTGATTGGTGACAGAGTGCAGATTGGCCCTGGGGTGATTATTCTCGGAGCTTTGACTATTGGCGATGACGCAATCATTGGTGCAGGGGCAACAGTTTTAAAAGATGTGCCGGCAAAAACAATTTACGCCTCGAAATTTGAAGTCCATATGAGGCCAATTGAAAAATAATTAATTTATAGTGATTTAATCGCTGAGATTTAATTCGATTTTTTTTCTTTCTATATAGTCCTGTGGATCTAAATTTATTTTGTTCTCAAAGGCGCGCATATCTTTTTCAATATGGCGTTTTAAGCGTTTTGTGGAGCGATGCACAATCAGTGAGTCAAGGTCGATCAGCACTAGCTTGCCTTCATCGTAAATAATATTAGAGTTTTTTATATCGCCGTGAGTGATGCCCTTCGAGTGGAGGTTGCAAAGCAGTCTGCGCACCAGGTCTACGATTGTTGGCCAGTCAGTGATAGGGACAAGCTTGTCGAGAAGCAGGTAGTGCAGAATAGGCTCTGGGCAAAACTCGTTGATTAGATAAGAGCGTATCACCCTCCCTTGATGGCAAACGTCGAAATAACCCAGTGCCGTTGGTGTGGCAATTTTCATCTTTTGTAACAAATAGGTTTCTCGCCATACCCGCCTGGCGCGGGAGCTGCCCAGCGTATATTTCAGAGAGTTTAAAAAGCCTTGGTAATTGTAACGTTTGATAATGATGTCGCGATCCGCAACCTTTACCCTGGAAACGGTGGTGGCCCGGTCTGTTTTAATAATAATGCCGTTTTCAAGCAGTGAGTCAATGTCATGAATAACACTGGCCGTCGCATTCGTGTAGAAATCGCGACGCATCATGCCCTTGATGAGGTAGGGGGGGTGGATGCTTTTCGAATGGATCGTTTCAAATAGCGTCGTATCTTGAAATTGCTGATCTACCATGGCGCGATACTTTTTATAATCGCTTACTATAGCCATAGATCATCGACCTCTATCTTCTTTTTGTCGAGCATGATTTTAAGCCGCTTGCGGGTTTTTCTGACAACTCTGCTGAGTAAGTCTTTGTTGGTCCGCCCATAGCAAAGTATTGAGTAATGATAAAAAAAACGCTGCCGGTCGGTGGTGGAAATAGCAGGGCTGAGAAGCAGGTTTAATTGGACCAGGTTTTTAATACGAATACTGTCGGGTAGTTTTTTGTACTGACGGGTGCGCTCGTTGTCGAGAAATGAAAACTGCCAGTCTTCGTTGTGCCGACACATGACATTGCCCGCACGCAGATCACCGTGACCGATATTTTCTTTGTGCAGGCGGGCAATGGTTGAGGCAAGTTGCTGGATAAAAGCCCTTTTCTGCGAGTTGGAGTGGGCCCCAATTTGCTTGACCGTCGTGTAAAGATCGTCATAACCGATGAGAGCTGCACTGAGGGTAAAAAAATGATCTTTGATCAATAGTCGTTGTCGCCATCCCGTCAGCAGCGTGGAGGGTGCGCCGAAACCGAGAGATTGAAGCAGCCGTTCGGCTTCGAAAGCTTTAATTGCTCGACTTTTGCTCAGCTGCTGCTTGATGGCGTCACGCGGAGATTTGAAATCCATTCCTTTGAAATAGACAGCAAGCCTTTCACCACCATTGTTAAGTACTGCCTGGCAGACATGAGAATAACGAGAAGAGGTAACGGTCTTCTGCTGCGAGAGGTGTCGTATTATTGGCGATTCTGTATTGCTTGGTGTAGTAGCTGTATTGAGCGGCTGAACAAGGCTGTGCCGGTAATAACGCCAACCTCCAGCGCGCTCAAAGGTAAAATCAGGGTACTTCTCGGGCATGTTGGGCTACCGTACTTTTTTGGTTTGTAGCGACAGTGGATGAATGTGCTAGGAATCCGGGGCGGGGAGTTTATAGATGCTCACAGAACGGCCTCGACTATTTTGAAAGGTTTTCAGCCGGTGCTTCTGCAAGCTCCGTGGTAGAGGCTGTTGTTCACCCTTGACCTCGTACAGTACGGCATAATGATAGCCTTCGTGGATTAAGTCTTGCACGTTATTATATTGCTTTTTAAAGCTAACGTTCGTGTAATCGGCGGAGTAAAAAGCAACTTTTTGCGTATTAAAATAGATCATCTGTTCATTTTTTAACTGGGTTTTAACCCATTCGCCGGCTTCGCGAATATAGAGTTTGTCATCATTCTGGCGACTGAGCGGATAAAGGCAGGCTAATAACGGTAGGATGAAGAGTGCGCTCCGCCATGCGCGGGCACTCACCTGACGAGATGCCATAAAACGGGTATAGCTTTGGCTCAAGACGAATGTAATGGGCACACAGATAAGAATAGCCGTGAGCATGATATAGCGCGCGCTGAGGAAGTACTTGTTGTAGACGCTCATCAAGCCAATAAGGATGCCGATTAGAATATAGTTAGCTAATAAGGTGTGTTGTGGGCTACGGAGGAAAGGTCGCTTAATGTGTCCCCGGTACAGGGACAAAGCGATGAGGGGTGTATTGGTTGTTTTTAATAGGATCACTAAGAGATGAAAAATAAAACCGCCAATTAGCAAGTCATTAACACTGCGCTGCGCCCATTGGGTCGGCATTACTGCGCTAATATCCGTTTTTAATTGATCGAAATTAATTGTAGCCCGCTTGAAGGCCTCCAGCTCTGGTTGCAATTGAGCCAGCAGAGGTGTGCCACTCGGCAGCTGCTTATGTTCAGGCCACAAAAAAAGCCAGATTGCGCCGCTGAAAATAACCAGCAAACTGCTCATCTTTAATAATTTATTGCTGCTCAGTTGCCCTGTGAAGCTTATCGCTAGCAGGGTGAAAAGAGGGACCAGTAAGAGGTAGGCAATACTTTCAATACGGTAGACGATGGCAAGACTGCTTAAGCCTAGCCAGAGTACTGCAAAGCGCCATAGCTTTGATTGAATAAACCTCAGGCCTGCCCATATAGCCCACAGTTGCAGGGCCCAAAAGCCAAAACCACGAATGATGTCGGGCCGTAAGTGGTTGATGCTACTCATACTAAAGAAGACTGCTAAGGCGATAATCTGGCTTTGCGTTGAGTCATCGAAGCGACGAATTATAGCCATAAAGGCAGCAGCTAGCATGATCTGCCAGAATAGACTGAGCAATTTGGCGCTGGGGTGTAAGTCTAGACCCGTGAGGGAGGCTATCAGTGTGATTTGATGATAAAAAAGAACTTCTGGTCGATAGGTTTTTGCCTGTTCGAGGTCTCCATCGGCGAGGGCGTGAGCGGCGTAGATATAATTGATGCCGTCATCGTTGAGGGTGTCATTGTTGGTGCCGAAGGCGAAAAAGAGTACGAGTGTGAGGATGAAGGTCAAACCATAAATGGCTGCTGAGCTACGTATGCCTTTTTCTCCTGATGCGCTCAGGAATCTTGTCTTTGTAATTTTTGCCATAGCGAAGAAACCCAGGTCTGGGTCTTAGACTGCGTAGGCTTGAAGAGCAGCTTTTACCGCTTCAGGCCTTAGAGTATTGATGCAACGGTGGCCGACGGGGCAGAATTTTTTTGAGCAGCTCTTTTCGCAGGGCACAGAGTTTCTTATGACTTTGGCTTTGTTGCCCAAAGGCCCCCAGCGGGCCTCATCGGTAGGGCCGAAAATTGCATAAACCTCTGCGTTTGCAGCGGCGGCCAGATGCATGGGGCCACTGTCATTGCCAAGGAAAAGATCGCAGGTTTGGAATAGGGTGATCAACTGTCGGATGCTCAGTTGGTTGCATAAGTCAATGTGTGCCTGTTCGCACTGTTCAAGTATTTCGGCTGTTCTCTGTGTATCCGAAGCCCCTGAGCCAATAAAAACGACCTGCTGTTTGTGTTTGGCCAGCCAGTCGGCGATGTTGGCGTAGTACTCAGCAGGCCAGCGTTTATACGTTTTTGTCGCGCCAGCATGTATACAGGTATAGGGCCGCGCAAGGTCTATGCCCTGTGGTTGCAAAATGGCTTGCAGGTTATCGCGGTGCCAGGTTTCGCTTTTCAGCTCGGGGTATTGGGGCTCGGCTGATTGTCCAAGAAGAATTTCGGGGTACAGCGCATAGTCTTTAAAACGGTGGTGTTGACGTTCGCTATTGCTGAGGAGCTGAGTGTAGACGCCTTTACCGCGACGGGCATCGGTCGGGCCAATGCGAGTTGCCACTCCTGAGAGCTGGGTGATCGTTGCAGCCTGGCCCTGGCCGTCGAAATCGAGTAGTAATTTAGCTTGATGTTGGCGGAGTTGACGGTAAAAGCTATAAAGCAACCTGGCCTTTACAGCGAGACTGGCGGTTTTCAATTGCCGGCGAGGATAGTAGAGCACCCTGCCCATATCGGCGACGGATTCGATGATGTCGCGGTAGCGCTCATCGACGATCAATAGGCTTTGGCCGCGGCTGGCACTGACGATGATTTGTAGGCAATGAAGTGAAACAAGCAGGTTGCCCATGTGCTTGGTCGTCATCAATAACACGAGCGGTGTTTGCAAATTTTTACAGGTGTTTGCGGGTAAGCTCTCCTGTATTACGGCGTGTTCCACTCGTCGAGGGTTCCTTTACGTTATTATGGGTCATCAGTATACCCGATGCTCAAGGCCTATACAGGGGGCGATATAAGGTGGGCCCATGTTAGATCGGGAGCTTTAACTGGTCGTACCTCTGGCCTGGTATTATTAGAGTGTCCGGGTACGCTCAAGTTAACGCAGTAGACCGTGAAAGGCTAGAAGGTATAGGGCGTGCGCAGCCGGTTGTGGTAGCATACGGGCGCTTTTAGTGGTTCGGAGTACTGCCATGCTTGAATTAGATTTGTTGAGTCGCGAGCGTCTTAGAACAGACCCCTACCCTTACATTGTGGTCCCTGGTTTTGTCCGTGATGACATGCTGGCGTCTGTGCTGCAAGACTTTCCCGATATTCAGCACCCCGGTAGTATTCCTATTTCTGAGGTCACTGGTGGAGAGGCTTATCAAGCACTACTGTCCGAACTTCAGAGTGATGCTTTTCGTCGCGTGGTGGCTGACAAGTTTGACTTGCGTCTAGAAGGTCTGCCGATATTGACAACAGTGCGTGGCGTAATGCGAGAAAAAGACGGGCGTATTCACACCGACTCGAAGACTAAAGTCGTCACTGTACTGCTGTATTTGAATGCTAGCTGGGAAGCCGAAGGCGGCAATTTACGCGTACTTCGCGATGGCGAGGACATTGAAAACTTTGTCGAGGAAGTCCCACCCACTGCGGGAACGTTAATGGCCTTTAAAGTGACAGATAATTGCTGGCATGGCCACAAACCGGTGGTTGGTAAACGCTTGTCGATACAGATGAACTATCTTATTGGTGAAGCCGCAAAAGGCAAGCATCAGTTTTTTCACCGCCTTAGCGCTAAGCTCAAAAAGTTTTTTGCCCGGAGTTCGAGCGCGCCGGCTTGAGTTGTTACACGGGGTCGTTATTATTCGATGTTTAAATCAGGCCTGCCTGCCTTTTCCACCCTTATAAAAGCCTGATCTATGGAAGTGCTGATTGTTAAGCTGACCTCGATGGGGGATCTTGTGCAGGCTCTGCCCGCCCTCAGTGATGCTCAGAAGATATATCCCGATATCACATTTGACTGGGCGGTGGACGAATCTTTTGCCGAAATCCCTCTCTGGCATCCCACTGTGCGGCGCACCCTTCCGACCGCGCATCGCCGCTGGCGGGCAACATTGGGCCAGGTCTGGAAAAGCGGAGAGCTGGGTAGCTTTATTAAAAACTTGCGCAGCACCCATTACGATGTTGTTATCGATGCCCAGACTAACTGGAAGAGCGCATTGGTCACTCGTCTCGCCCGGGGTATGAAACATGGCCCGGATAGCCGCTCGGTTAGCGAATGGGTTGCCCATCTGGCCTATAACAAGCGCTATTCGATTTCGCGTGATCAATTGGCTATTAACCGCTGGCGCCAGCTCTTTGCCCTGGCTCTAGGGTACCCTGTGCCGACAACCGCGCCCGACTTTGCCCTCGCCTTAAAGCAGTGGCCTAAAGCGCCTTTAGAGTTGCCTGTTTCGCCTTATCTCGTGTTTGTGCAGAATGCCAGCTGGCCGAACAAGCGTTGGTCAGATGAGCATTGGTCGCAGCTCATTGAGCAGGCCGGTGAACGAGGTTATCAGGTTTTATTGCCCTGGGGTTCGGCATTGGAGAAGACTCAGGCCGAGCAGCTCTCTGGGGATTATGCGCATTGCACCGTGCTACCGCGACTTAGTCTAGGGGAGCTTGCTGGGCTACTCGTTGAAAGTGCCGGTGCGGTTTGTGTCGATACCGGACTGGCTCATGTCGCCGCGGCACTCGATGTGCCAACAGTAACGCTATACGGAGCGACAGACCCGCACCTCATCGGTGCGACAGGGGCGAGTGTGTGTCACTTGCGAGCCACTGGCTTTGACTGCATTCCGTGCTATAAGCAGCGTTGCGATACTGCAGATTACAGTGGTGAGCAGGCCCAATGCATGACCACGATTAGCACGCAGGCTGTGTGGCATGCGCTTGAACGATTACAAGCTAAAGAGCCGCTTATTGCTAGTGATATAGCCCTGGCTGAAGGCCACTCAAAAGGCTGATACTGCAGTCGTTTTAACAACTCAAAATAGATTGTGTAAATGGAGAGTAGGCTTGAATGTAACTATGCCGCGCTTTGATGGCGCTCAAATATTGGTCGTAGGTGATTTAATGCTCGATCGCTACTGGCAGGGGCCGACGTCACGCATTTCTCCCGAAGCGCCCGTGCCTGTGGTTAACGTTGAGCAGCTCGAAGATCGTGTTGGTGGTGCGGGCAATGTCGCTTTGAATATTGCCACTCTGGGCGCCGGGGCCTCTCTAGTAGGTGTCGTGGGTGCGGACGAAGCTGCCCATTCACTGGAGACCCGCTTTGGCTCTGCTGGTATTCGTACCGATTTCCAAGTGTCTGCCGACAAGCCGACCATCACTAAATTACGTGTGATGAGTCGTCACCAGCAATTGTTACGGCTCGACTTTGAAGAGCAATTTACAGCCGCCGATACGCACCAAATTGCCGATAAAGTTGCGGCTTTATTAGCAAATGTTAGCGTGCTCGTTATTTCAGATTACGGTAAAGGAGCTTTGCAAAACCCCGTTGAGCTGATTCAAGCTGCCAGGCAGCGTGGCATCCTTGTATTGGTTGATCCCAAAGGGAGTGATTTTAATCGCTATCGGGGCGCAACGCTGATTACCCCGAATATGGGTGAGTTTGAAGCCGTGGTGGGGCCTTGCCAGAGTGAGAGCGACATTGTTGAAAAAGGCCTGGCACTGCTTGAAGAACTGGATCTTAAAGCTTTGCTTGTGACCCGTGGTGAGCACGGTATGACCCTGTTACGCCAGGGGATGTCGGCCTTTCACCTGCCAGCGCGGGCACGTGAAGTATTTGACGTAACAGGTGCGGGTGATACGGTAATTTCCGTGCTCGCCGCCGCATTGGGAGCGGGAGAAGAATTGCCTTCGGCGGTCGTGCTGTCCAATTTGGCCGCGAGCATTGTGGTCGGCAAACTGGGCACTGCTACCATTAGTGCGCCCGAGTTGCGGCGCGCACTACAACTTGAACAGGGCCACGGACGCGGTGTGGTCAACGAAGAACAGTTGCTGGTCGATTTAGCCGATGCCCGTGCCCATGGTGAACGTATTGTTTTTACCAATGGTTGCTTCGATATTCTTCACGCTGGTCATGTCGGCTATCTTGAGCAAGCCCGCCGTTTAGGTCAGCGTCTGGTTGTCGCGGTCAATGCCGATGAATCCGTGCGTCGCCTTAAAGGTGAAGGTCGACCGATTAACTCTGAAGATCGACGTATGGCTGTATTGGCGGGTCTTGAGTCGGTTGACTGGGTCTTGGTGTTTGATGATGACACGCCGGAAAGACTGCTGAAGTTGGTGCGTCCCGATATATTGGTAAAAGGCGGTGATTATAAGAAAGAAGAAGTGGTGGGCTGGGAAATTGTTGAGGCTTATGGCGGTAAAGTACAGGCACTGGACTTCCTTGACGATTGTTCGACGACGGCGATTGTAGAAAAAATACAGGGTGAATAGACCGTACAGAATCCTTTATGAGTTTTTTTCTTACCGTGGATGCCGTCCACTGGCGTGTGCCTTTCTACCTGTGCTTATCTAATAGTGGGGTTAAGTTCAATAGCCGGGCTAAGTGGCTGGCGTTCGGGAGATGCCTGGAAAGCTTCAGCCTTTTTCCTTTAAAAGGTTGTCTAGTACGCTAAACACCTTATCGCTACCGCGCTCCATTTCTTTCAGCGCATTGTCGAGTTCGTGTGTATAACCCTCACCGCTGTCAATCAAGTCGAATACCCGCTGGGTGCTAGCGTGCACAACGGAGTGAGGGTGGTCGAGCTGGGAGTAAGATTGTAATCGTGAAAAGCTTTTCTTGCCTTCGCCCTGGACATACCACTTACCGAGTCGACAACTTTTGTGATCGAGAAAATCCATCTGTTTTTCTTGTCTTATGACGGACAGGTAAGTGTTTACTTTCCAGATAATATGATCCAGTTTGGCGAGCGATGTGAAGACTCTGTCATTGGTGCTTAGCATTCGGTGCACGGAGCGATTGTTCGCCTGACTTGTTTCCTGTAGGCGCAGATCGAATTGGTCGACAGTGTCTTTAATCTTTTCACAGCCTTCGCTCGAATCTTCCATACTACGGGAAAAGGTTAAAGATTCGTCATTAATGTGTTCAATTGCCGAGGTAATTTCGTCAGCGGCTTTTTTGCTCTCCCGCGCCAGAGCCTTTACTTCATCGGCGACTACGGCGAAGCCTTTACCCGCCTCGCCTGCTCTGGCAGCTTCAATGGTGGCATTCAGGCCCAGTAAGTTAGTTTGGTAGGAGATGCCGACTATTTTTTGCAAGAGACTATTAATGTTTTCAATTTGCTCGGCCATGACTTGAGTGCGTGACTTTGACGTGGCGAGCAGTGCGGCCAGTCCTGCCATTTGTTCGGTTAGATGACGAGAGTCATTGATGAGCTCGGAGAAATCGTTTTTGATGTCATTAAATTCAGAAAGTGACTGGTCATTGAATTCGGTAGACTCAGCCAGGTTACTTTGAACATTGACCAGGCTTAATTTGAGCTGTTCATTCTCGCGCTGTAAGAATTCGATCAGTTTTTTATCGTTATTTTCTATCATGTGTTTTGCATCTGCTTGTCGGGCTTGCCAGCAAGGGAGTATAGCCCAGCCTGAGATACGTTAATTGTGCGTTATATCGCACTAAGGTTAGCGCGAAGATGGTCGGGATTAATCGTGCCAATGATGGCGCTGTGGACGCCGGGATGGGCAAAAATCATCTTAAAGCAGCGTTTTATCGGGTCATCGCCCCTACCGCTACCCAATGGTTGAGTTTGCGCGCTATGGCCGCTGGCCAGTGCTTTTTTGATCAGCACACCTTTGCCCTGCTGGTGGCAGTAATCGGCGACTGGTATGTCATGCGGGTACTGCAGGTTCCAGGTAATCATTACCACATCGCCTTGTTCAGCGGCCAGCAGACCGCCTTCGACGGTTTTGGTCGACATGCCGATTGCGCGGATTTTCCCTTCTTTTTTAAGCGCTGCCAACGCATTCAGCGTGCCATGCTGGCGCAGTATTTCTTCGTCGTTACCGTCGGAATGAATGAGGACAATGTCGAGTACGTCGGTATTTAGTCGACGAAGGCTGCGCTCCACGCTACTGCGAGCGTGCTCCGGGGAGAAATCATAGTGTGATTGGCCATTGATAAACTCTTCCCCAACCTTGGTACAAATCAGCCAGTCCTGGCGCTGCCCTTTGAGCAATTTGCCGAGGCGCTGCTCACTATTGCCATAGGCGGGCGCCGTGTCGATCAGGTTAATACCGCTATCCTTAGCCAGGGCAATCAGTGTCGCCGCTTCTTTGTCGTCAGGGATTTTAAAGTGTTGGGGGTACTTCACCCCTTGATTTCGACCGAGTTTAACCGTACCGAGCCCGAGCAGGCTGACCTCCATATCGGTTTTCCCGAGGGTGCGTCTAGGTAGCATTAAGCGTCTCCAAATAGCGTCTGCCAGGGTGCTGGCGCTATACCTGGTGATGAGAGAGGCAGGATAAGCGGCGAAGAATAGCGTGGTTTGATGCCTTTATTATCCAACAGGGCAACCACTTGTGTCGCCAGATTGGGGGCAAGAGTGAGTTTGGTCGGCCAGGCGGCGATAACGTTTTGACAATTGCCTGCCCAGTCGGCGTAAGCTTGATCGGGGCGGGCAAAATGACGCTGTAGTGGCTCGGCACGCTCGACGGGGAGTGTCGCCCATTGGGCCTTGCTAAGATCCACCCAGGGCAGCAATTCAGCCATCTCTCGTTGAGCACAATCGATTAGCTCGCCACTGCTTTGGCTCGCGCCTTTTTCTGCGAGAGAGCCGCCGAGATACCATACCTGGCTACCGTCGTCACAACTGTGACTTGAAATAGTGACGCGGGGGGTCGTCTCTCCACCGAGGCCATGACCAAAAAACTGGTGGGGGTGGCGATGTTTGACCAGCACCTGCTGCAAGGGGCGGAGTTGCATGGCCGGGCTAGAGGCGCCGAGTTGTTTGAGCAGTTCGCCGTTGCCTCGTCCGGCGGTAAGCACGATGGCTGAGGTATTGAGCTCTAGTCTTTGCCCACGACTGACAATTTCAATGGCATGGCAGCCGTCGGCCTGGCGCTTGAGTGCTGATGTTTGCCAGTCAATTTGGAAAATACGTGAGTGCAATGGCGCGGCGAGTTGGCGAACCAGGGAGGGTACGTCCAGCACCATGTCCACGAGTTTATACACCGAGCCCTTGAATTCAGGTACCTGAAAGAGTGGGGGCAGTTGGGCATCAGTGACTTTGTCAACGCGCCCTCGTGTCGCCTTGCTGGCAAAAAACGTCGTCAGGCGTGACGTGGCCTTTGCGCTCGACCATAAATAGAAATGGTCGCTGAGGAGTTTGCAGCCACGTAGATCAATCTCTCCATCGCCTTGCAGGCATTGACGCCAGTAGCCCGGCATATCGGCAATGGCTTCAGAAGCTCCCGTTAGCAGTCCGCTGAGTGTGTACTTAATACCACCGTGTATCATGCCCTGGCTCGCAACGCTCTGCTCACTCCCCAGAGCCTTGCTCTCTAGTAAAATGGCGTTGTAGCCACGCTGACAGAGGCGATGAAGTAACCAGAGTCCGGCTATACCGCCGCCGATGATGGTGATATCTGTTTGCACCTTATCGCGCGCTTTGACGCTATCGGAACTTGCTGGCATAGGGGATTTGTTTCCAGGCGTTTGAGTTTTCAAGATTATAGCGCTTTGTGCAAAACCTTTTGCGGCTATCCATCGGCCTCGGTATGCTGCCCCCACCTGGAGGCACCGCTTGGCTCGATTATTTTACACATTGTTGATTTATCTCTGTTTGCCCTTGATTTTGATGCGCCTGCTTTGGCGTGGCCGTCGCGCACCGGCCTATCGCCGGCGTTGGGGGGAGCGTTTTGGGCTTGTTGAGAGCTTGCCTGATACCCGACAAGTGATTTGGGTGCACGCCGTCTCGGTCGGCGAAACTATTGCCGCTGCGCCGATGATTCGACGGCTACAGCAACAATATCCCGAACGGATTGTGCTAGTAACAACGATGACGCCGACCGGTTCGGAGCAGGTCGAGAAAATCTTCGGCAACAGTGTCGAGCACTGTTACGCACCTTACGATATGCCCGATGCCATTGCGCGTTTTCTGAAGCGTGTTCACCCGACTATATTGGTGATTATGGAAACAGAGCTTTGGCCCAATTTGATCCATGCCTGTCATCGTCGGGCTACTCCGGTCGTGCTGGCCAATGGGCGCTTGTCAGAAAAATCGGCTGCGGGCTATGCAAAGATAGAAGCTTTAGCTCGACCAATGTTAGGCCGCTTATCTGTGGTCGCGGCGCAAACACAGGCTGATGGCGAGCGCTTTTTGCAACGTGGCGTTAAGGAAAGCGCGCTGGAGGTTACCGGTAATATTAAGTTTGATCTTCAACTCAGTGACACACTTCGGCAGAAAGCGGCGGCGCTTAAAAAACAGTGGCAGGGCTCTGCTGCCAGACCCATATGGCTGGCGGCCAGTACTCATCGGGGGGAAGATGAAATTATACTCGCTGCTTACGAGCAGATTCTAAAACACCAGCCCGATGTGCTTTTGGTGCTGGTGCCCCGCCACCCTGAGCGCTTTGCGGAGGTCGCCGATCTTTGCGCCGCTAGCAATTATCACGTCGTGCGACGCAGTACCTTACAAGCCACTGAAAGCGAACTATCGGACAAGGTGCAGATTCTATTGGGCGACACTATGGGAGAGTTGCTGAGCTTTTGTGGCGCCAGTGATATGACCTTTGTCGGTGGTAGTTTGGTCGATGTGGGTGGCCACAATTTGATCGAGCCCGCTGCCTGGGGGGTGCCCGTTTTAAGTGGGCCGTATCTGTTTAACTTTACCGAGGTGAGCCGTTTGTTGGGTGAGGCCGGAGGCCTGGCGATTTGTGCAACGGCTTTTGAATTGGCAGAGCAGGTGTTGGCACTCCTGACCGATGCAGACTTGTATCAGCAAATGTCCAGTGCCGCGCTCGCGGTGACCGAAGCCAACCGCGGAGCGCTGAACAGACTTACAACTGTACTCGAGAAGCAGATTTACCCACCTCCAGCTCAGGTTTCATCCAGATATTGAGCTTGATGATATCGTCCGGACTCAGTAAACCGGCAACTTCTTTCAGATTGAGCATACTTAAAATATAGTCGTAACGGGCGTTAGCATAGTCGCGCTGAGCTTGATACAACAGACGCTGCGAAATCAGCAGGTCGACAATATTGCGTGTGCCAACATCGAAACCGGCCTGGGTCGCTTCCAGAGCACTTTGGGCCGAAACAATGCCCAGGCTTCTGGCTTTAACACGCGCACTGTTGGTGTGTACTTTTAGGTGTTGAGATCGGGCTTGCTGGGTGATGCTGCGCTGGATGTACAGCAGGTTTTCCTGGGCCTGAATAAATTCCTGTTGAGCTATTTTGCGCTCCGCCGTGACGAGACCCCCAGTATAGAGAGGGGCATCGAGTCGCACCGAAAAGACCAGCGGCTCATCATCGTAGGAAAAGGGTTGGTTGCGTCCATTGTCGGGTGACAAGGTGCCATCGGTATGCTCGTTGGCGTAGCTCACCTGGGCGGAAAGAGTCGGCAAATGTTCAGCGCGTTTGGCTTTGGCGTTGTTTTCAGCGGCCATCATGTCTAAGCGTGCGGCAGCGAGTGTGAAATTATTTTCCAGGGCAAAGTTCACCCAGGCTTCCCGGCCAGCGAGGTCGGCTGGCTTGATAGGAAAGTCTGCTGAGAGTCCAGCCAGTTTAGTATGCGTTTGACCAGTCATCACTTCCAGAGCCTCGAAAGCGATATCGAGCTCACTTTCAGCTTCAAGGGTGTTCACACGAGCATCGTCGTAAGCCGCCTGAGCTTCGTGGACACTGGTTATCGCGAGTAGGCCGACGTCGAAGCGTTCCTTGGTTTGCTCGAGTTGACGGCCAATGGCGCGTTGTTCAGCTTTAGCGGTGACTAGATTTTCACTGGTGCGCAAGACCTCAGTATAGGCATTGGCAACGCGTATGATTAAGGATTGCTGTGCCGCAGCGAGTTCAGCACTGGCTTGTTGGTCGAGGTCAAAGCCCTGCTTGAAGGTGAACCAGGCAGGCAGGTCGAAAAGAGGCTGAGTCAATGTGAGGAAGTAATACTCACTTTCACTATCTTCTTTCCCGACTGTATCTTCACTAAGGGTGTTGCCGGGCACATTGAGGGTGCGAAAAGAGCGTGTATCGCCATCGCCATCACTGATGACGACACCACCTGTTAGCGTTGGCAGCAGTCCCGCACGGGCCAAAGGGATGGACTGTTTCCCCGCCTTAAAAGCAGCGTGTGCTGCTTTTAATTGTGCATCGTTATTCAATGCTAGTTGATAGATTTCAGCCAGTGTTTCCGCGTGTAACGGTGCGGCGCAGCTTGCTATTAATAGCAAGCTGCCCAGAGTCTTTGAGATCAGCTTAGACATGAACTTGTCCTATGAACGTGATTGAATGAATAATTAAAAGCTGGCTAGTCTAGCAGATAGAAACGGTGGCGTACCCTTTATTCAAGTTTTTAAATATAAATTATTTGCAAATGAAAGTTGGATAATGATCCGACTGGCAAGGAGAGAAAGTGAATGAAAAAATTTCAATCATTGGGTGACGACGATGTCGAGATTATTTCTCGTGAGGTGGTATATAAGGGTTTCTTTTCAATGGAAAAACTGCACCTGCGCCACCGCCTGTTCGAAGGTGGGTGGAGTCAGGCGTTTACCCGAGAGCTATTTGTACGCGGTTGGGCTGTTGGTGTATTACTTTACGATCCCGAGCGCCAGCGTGTGGGTTTAGTTGAGCAGTTTCGCGTCGGTGCCGTAGGTTTGCCAGAAGGTCCCTGGCAGCTTGAAGTCGTTGCCGGTATTGTTGAGGCGGGCGAGACCTCGGAAAATGTGGCAAGCCGCGAACTGATCGAAGAAGCGGGTATTGATTGCGTGGAGTTGCTACCCATTTGCGATTACCTGCCGAGCCCCGGCGGCAGCAATGAGCGCGTGGAGTTATTTTGTGGGTTAGGGCGTTTGCCTGACAAAGGCGGCCACTTTGGCCTGGACAGCGAGAATGAGGATATCCTTCTGCATATTCTGAGTGAAAAAGAAGCCTTTGACGCTTTGGCGGCGGGACAATGTAATAATGCCGCGACGATTATTTGCTTACAATGGTTGCAACTAAACCGTGACCGCTTGCGACAAGCGTTAAGTTGAAGTGGGCCAAATGCCTCTGAGACCTGTTGCTACACTCAAAAATGTTCGATATTAAAGAGGCAAAATTTGCGCTACCAAGTTGATTTAAAAGCATTTATGGCTTCCTGTGAAGCAAACTACGCCCGCCTGTTCGCGTTGTTCCCAGATCTGTATAGCAAACGCGAACGGCGCATTGGTTTGTCTCTTGGTGCCGACCTTGAAACCGATCATGAAGTTATATTGACCGTTCTGGAGCGAACCACTTATACCACTTTGTTGTCCATTGAGCAGCGGGAAAGGGGTGCTAGCGAGGCACTCGACACTCGGTCTGAAAGGACTGATAAACCAGTCACAGTTCGTTGGTTCAAACCACCGATGTTAACGGTGCGCTTGTATCATGATGCGCAACTCGCCGAAGTGATTACCTATGGCAGCAATCGTGGTGTACGTCCTAACAATGCTTATCCTAATCAACACATGTTTCAGCCTGATGAAAAGCGTCAATGGAACCAATTTCTCGAAGAGTGGTTGGTCCTTTGTCGCCAACAAGGCTATGCCGTGGGTGGGCCAGTGCCTGCACTCGATACGACTTGAGAACAAGCTTTTAAAGAGAGAAGTGTTCAATAGTTTTGCTTATCTTTACGCTCATCAAACCCAGCAGATTTTAACTCCGCATTACGGGTTACCTGCTGATCAAATCCAGGCTATTCAATCTGACACCCAAGCAAGGGTGGCTCGATGATTGACCGAAATATACGCCACCTCGTACAGATTACCGACTTGCATATTGGTGAAACACGCGATCATCGTTTAGCCGGTATTTGCACTTACGACAGCTTCAGTAAAGTGCTTGCCGATATTTCTTCGCGCCGCGATTATGCCGATATGATGATGGTCACAGGCGATGTCGCGGCAAAAGGTAAGCATAGCGCCTATCGCCTGTTTTCTGAGCAAGCCCAGTTTTTCGAAATTCCCTACGCCTGGTTGCCAGGCAATCACGATGACTTTGCGGTGATGCAGAGCGGCTTTATTTCCTCACCCTACTGGCCTTTACTGGAGCTGGGCTCCTGGCGGGTCTTGTCTTTGAATACGGCCATACCTGGGGAAGTGGGCGGTAGACTCGTGGATGAAGAATTAATGTTTCTCGAACAGAGTCTGCGGGCTGAACCGGAGTCACCCTTTGTCATTTTTATGCATCACCCGCCCATGCCAGTGGGCTGTGACTGGCTGGATAAACAGCGCATTGCCAACGCCGATGATTTTGAGGGCATTATACGGGCGTCGGGTAATGTTAAAGCCCTGTTCACCGGGCATGTGCATCAGGAATTTTCTGCAAAATGGGCTGAGTGTGATGTTTATACGACACCGTCCACCTGTTTTCAGTTTGCCAGTGAGAGTGCTGATTTTGCCATGAGTGACGGTATGCCGGGCTATCGCTGGATTGATCTGCATCCCGATGGTCAAATCACCACAGGGGTGCGCCACTTGTCTGACATTGAGCACAAGGTTGACCATGCTATGGCTGGATATTAATTGCCGGTGACAAAATTCTTGACGCTGTAGAGGGTAGGTGAAGACGGCGTGCGCGCTATTCATTACTACCTGGCAGTGGCTATAATCACGCCTTTCTGTCATACGAAACAAGATTGTGCCTTCACTCGTCTATATTCATGGTTTCAACAGCTCGCCAGATTCGGCCAAGGCACGTCAGACCCATGCCTGGCTGGCCACAAATCGTCCCGATATCGACTTCGTTTGCCCCTTTCTGAGTCCTTTCCCCGGTGTGGCAATGGCGCAGCTAGAAGCGCTTATCGCCGATTTGTCCGGCACGCTCTATTTTGCCGGCAGCTCAATGGGTGGTTTTTATGCGACTTACCTCGCGGCTAAGTACCATTCTCGAGCTGTATTGATTAACCCGGCAGTTCAGCCTTGGTTGGGGCGTGACTATTTGCTGGGTGACCAGGCCAATTACCACACTGGCGAGGTGCATTGCATTGAACAAGAGCATCTCGACCAACTCGAGGCTTTCGATGTCGAACCCATCACGCAGCCCGCAGATTTTTTAGTGCTCCTGCAAACGGGCGACGAGGTGCTCGATTATCGTTTGGCCGCAGAAAAATACGCCGACTGTCAGCTTGTTGTTGAACCTGGTGGTGACCACGGCTTTGTCGGCTTTGAAAAACACCTACCCGCTATTATCGATTTTCTTAGCCATTGAGTAGACTTAACGCGACATGCGCCCAGCAGCTATAAGGCCTGAAACCCAAAGATGAGTGAATACAACGCAGATTCCATTGAGGTCTTAACCGGTCTCGATCCCGTTCGCAAACGCCCGGGCATGTACACCGACACCACGCGGCCCAACCATCTCGCACAGGAGGTGATCGACAATAGTGTCGATGAGGCATTGGCCGGCTTTGCCCGTAAAATTACCGTCATTTTGCACAAAGACGGGGCTATCACCGTTGGTGATGATGGCCGGGGTATGCCGGTGGATATCCACCCCGAACAGGGTTTGCCGGGGGTAGAGGTGATTCTCTCCACCCTGCATGCCGGGGGTAAATTTTCTGGTGACAGTTATGAGTTTTCCGGTGGTCTGCACGGCGTGGGTGTGTCGGTAGTGAACGCCTTGTCGCTGGAGTTGGAGGTGACCATTCGGCGAGAGGCCCAAGTCTATTACATGCGTTTTGCCAATGGCGAAAAAGCCTCTGACCTTGAAGTCATCGACACTTGCGGCAAACGCAATACCGGCACGGAGATAAAATTTCGTGCCGATGGCAAATACTTCGACAGCGTCAAGTACTCATTGCCACGGCTTAAGCATGTCTTGCGTGCAAAGGCCGTGTTGTGCGCCGGGCTTGAGGTAAAGTTTACAGATGAAGCCTCCGGGGAAAGTGAAACCTGGCTCTATGAAGAAGGTTTGTCTGACTATTTACAGACCGCGACCAAGGGTTGGGACGTATTACCCGCCGAGCCTTTTACTGGCAGCCTTAGCG
This sequence comes from uncultured Gammaproteobacteria bacterium, assembly GCA_913058345.1. Classification (GTDB taxonomy): domain Bacteria; phylum Pseudomonadota; class Gammaproteobacteria; order Pseudomonadales; family Porticoccaceae; genus Reddybacter. Next base: position 133,298 of record CAJXQR010000002.1, on the reverse strand, counting down.
CTGCTGCTGCCGCCGTTGACTGGGCCGTGCAGTGGTTGCCCGAGGGGGGCGACATTACCCAGGAAAGCTACGTTAATTTAATTCCCACTGCTCAGGGTGGTACCCATGTCAATGGTTTTCGCACCGGTTTACTGGAGGCAACGCGGGAATTTTGTGAGTTTCGTAACCTTCTGCCACGGGGGGTGAAGCTGGCCCCCGATGATATTTGGGACAAATGCTGCTTCGTGCTTTCAGCCAAACTACGCGATCCGCAGTTTTCGGGACAGACTAAAGAGCGTTTATCATCCCGCGAAGCGGCGGCGTTTATTTCGGGGGTGGTAAAAGACGCCTTCAGTCTATGGCTCAACCAGCACACTGAAGAGGCGGAGAAACTCGCTGAACTGTGTATCAGCAATGCCCAGCGGCGCATGCGCTTGAGTAAAAAGGTGGCGCGCAAAAAAGTCACTACTGGCCCCGCTTTGCCGGGTAAGCTAGCCGATTGCTCCAGTGGCGAGCCCGAGCGCTCGGAGCTGTTTTTGGTGGAGGGCGACTCGGCAGGGGGGTCTGCCAAGCAAGCTCGCAACCGAGAGTTTCAAGCCATCATGCCCCTGCGCGGCAAAATCTTGAACACCTGGGAAGTCGATAGCCAGCAAATTCTCGCCTCTCAAGAAGTTCACGATATCTCTGTCGCTATTGGCCTGGATCCCGAGAGCAATGATCTCAGCACTTTGCGCTACCACAAAGTCTGTATTCTGGCCGATGCCGACTCTGACGGCGCCCATATCGCGACCTTGATTTGTGCTCTTTTTGTACGCCACTTTCGGCCCCTGGTTGCAGCGGGTCATGTTTACGTGGCGATGCCGCCATTGTTTCGCATCGATGTCGGTAAAGAGGTCTTTTATGCCCTCGACGAGCAGGAAAAGCAGGGCGTGCTGGATAGAATTGAAGCTGAAAAAATCAGTGGAAAAGTGCAGGTTACCCGCTTCAAGGGGCTAGGGGAGATGAACCCCATTCAACTGCGCGAAACCACCATGGCGCCTGACACACGCCGCCTGGTGCGCCTCACCATTGATGATGCCGACAATGCGCGGGAGTTGCTCGATATGCTGCTGGCCAAAAAGCGTGCAAGTGATCGTAAAGCCTGGCTGGAAGAAAAAGGCGATCTCGCTGAAACAGCTTAAACTGTCGTCGCTCGTTCGATGTAAACCATTTCGTTAAAGACTCTATTTTTATGACAGATTCAGTAACAGGCATTGATACCCCCGAAAGCCGTCCGGTTAGCGAATACGCTGAAAAGGCCTATCTCGACTACTCCATGTACGTAATTCTCGACCGTGCTCTGCCCCATATCAGCGACGGCCTGAAACCGGTGCAGCGACGCATTATTTACGCTATGAGTGAACTGGGCTTGCGCTCCACGGCCAAACACAAAAAGTCGGCGCGCACGGTGGGCGATGTGATTGGTAAGTTTCACCCCCACGGCGATAGCGCGTCTTATGAAGCCATGGTGTTGATGGCTCAGTCTTTTTCTTATCGCTATCCATTGGTCGACGGGCAGGGCAACTGGGGCTCGCCCGATGACCCTAAGTCTTTTGCCGCGATGCGCTATACCGAATCTCGCCTCGACAAGTTTGCCGACTTACTGCTCGGTGAGTTGGGCCAGGGTACGGTGGAGTGGCAGCTAAACTTTGATGGCTCGCTGGAAGAGCCTCAGATGCTGCCTGCACAGGTGCCCCATGTTTTACTCAATGGCACCACCGGTATTGCCGTGGGCATGGCGACCGATATACCGCCCCACAATTTGCGTGAATTGATTCATGCCACGGTGCATTTACTCGAACACCCCAGGGCGACGGTAGAGGATCTGTTTGCGCATTTGCCCGGCCCGGATTACCCCACCGAGGCAGAAGTGATTTCCTCGCCCGAGGAGTTATTGGCAGTCTATAAAAGTGGGCGTGGGTCGGTGCGCATGCGCGGTGTTTGGCAAAAGGAAGATGGCGATATTGTTATCACCGCTTTGCCCCACCAGGCTTCACCGGCAAAAGTACTCGAACAAATCGCCGCGCAAATGCTCGCTAAAAAACTGCCAATGGTTGCCGATTTGCGGGATGAATCTGACTACGAAAACCCCACGCGGCTGGTGATTGTGCCGCGCTCTAACCGGGTCGATCTCGACGCTTTAATGAATCATCTTTTTGCCACCACCGATTTGCAGCGCAATTACCGGGTTAATCTCAATATGATCGGCATGGATGGCCGTCCCAGCGTTAAACCGCTGAACACCATCCTTGGCGAGTGGCTGACGTTTCGTATTGCCACAGTACGCCGCCGTCTCGAATACCGCCTTGAGCGCGTACTCGCCCGGTTACACATACTCGATGGCCTGCTGGCGGCCTTTCTAAATATTGATGAAGTGATTGCCATTATTCGCTACGAAGATGACCCCAAACACGAATTAATGGAGCGCTACGAACTCTCGGATATCCAGGCCGAGGCGATTTTAAATTTACGTCTGCGCCAACTGGCCAAGCTCGAAGAATTTAAAATTCGTGCCGAGCAGGATGAACTCAGTGCTGAGCGCGATAAACTGGAAAAAATTCTCGGCTCCGACAGGCGTTTAAAAACGTTGGTGCGCAAAGAGCTGGAAGCCATCGCCGAGGAATTTGGCGATGCGCGGCGCTCGGCACTTGTGCAACGTGATGAGGCGCAGGCCTTTAACGAAGCGGATCTGCTCAGTGCCGACCCCGTGACAGTGGTGCTTTCCGAAAAAGGCTGGATTCGTGCCGCCAAGGGCCACGAAGTAGATGGTGCCAGTCTTAACTATAAAGCCGGGGACACCTTCTTTGCCTCCGCTCAGGGGCGCAGCAATCAGCAGGTGATACTGCTCGACTCCACCGGGCGTAGTTATGCCCTGGCAGCCCACACCTTGCCATCGGCACGCGGGCAGGGCGAGCCCGCCACCGGGCGGCTCAATGCGCCATCGGGTGCTACGTTTTGCGGCTTGCTTATGGGCGATGATGAACAACGGGTGCTACTGGCCACCGATGCCGGTTACGGCTTCGTCGCTAAAATGGCCGACCTCTACACCAAGAATCGCTCGGGTAAAGCGCTAATCAGTATTCCCAAAGGGGGACAAATCTTACCGCCTATTGCGAATGTGAATGTTGAAGACGGACTCGTTGTTGCGATGAGTAATGAAGGGCGCATGCTGGCCTTTCCGCTTTCAGAATTGCCCGAGTTAGCGCGGGGTAAAGGCAACAGGATTATTAATATTCCCACCTCCCGCCTGCAGTCAAGAGAAGAGTTTATGCTCACTGTTGCCGTGGTGGCAGAGGGGCAGAGCCTGGTTATTTATTCGGGCAAACGTCATCACAATGTGAAGTTTTCAGACCTGGAGCATTATATTGGCGAGCGTGGGCGGCGTGGTAATAAACTACCGCGCGGTTTTCAAAAAGTTGACAGAGTGGCCGTTGTGTAGCGCTAAATCATGTCGGGTTTTTCTAACTTGCCAGCGGGTATAGATATTGATTGAAGGCTTCATCAATTCGTTCAATATCTGAACCCACCTCTTATCATTAATAGATCAATTAGGCTAACCCCATGAGCCAAGAGATGCGCTGTGTGACGAAAACCACAGAATCATCAATAGCAAAACGTATAAATAGCCCTCGATTTTGGGTGGACGTATCCTAACCCTTCATTGCTCGTCTACTGTTTTGTAGTCAGTAGTCAGTAAATGTATGGAAAGAACTCTCGTGACGTAAAATTCTGCATCACGTGACGTAAAACCCTGGAGTAGTGGGCAGAAATTTATCTTAAGCTACTGTAATAATAAGTATTTTCTTCAGCTTTCACGATTGGCTTTGCATGAAACACGTCAGGTGACGTAAAACTTTACGTCACCTGACGTGTTTTTGCAGAATCAATAAGTTTGAGAAATAGATATCTTGTTTAAACTCAGGGGCTTGGCTATGGTTGTTGATATTTTAATTTCGAGAAGTACGTCACCTGACGTACTTTTTTGCGTCGGGTGACGCAGACTTAGCTGTTAAATGTCAGCACTGATAACCAGGAATATTTTTATGCATAAGCTCCTAGCTCTTATTGTCGTATCCATGTTTTTAGGCGGTTGCATTGTCTCGCCCACTCAAGAAGGCAACGCTGTCCGCATGGTAGACAAACAAAGCGACTATAAATGCAAATTTGTAACCACAGTAACGGGATCTGGATCAATGGGGTGGACGACAGCTCATGACGCAGAAGGAGCCATGAACGAAGTAAGAAATAGAGCTGCAAAAGCTGGTGCCAATGCTATACGTGTAGTCAACATAGATTCCAACATGGAGACTTCAGTAGTGGTCGCAGAAGCTCTAAATTGCGAGTTCAATTATTAACCCGCATTTAACAAGCGCAAGCACGCGGATCAAATTTACGCTACGCTCCAATTTGCCCGGTGTTGCGGGCGTTATATGTGATGAAATGATGAAGTTCTTAATAGTCTTTTTAACTGTGGTCACATTATCTGGTTGTACAAGCAGGGCTATCCTTTCTACAACAGATCCAGCTAATGAAGAATATGATTTATCGTTTGGCTGGCTGTTAGTAAGAGAAGTGGATAAGCGTGAATTAACACTCAGCGAAAGTGAAGATGGATATACTAAAATTATAAATCAAGCCTTAAAGGCTGACCCTAATACAAAATCATGCACGGTCGTTGATAATAGCTATAAATATTATGAGCCTGGTTGTTGTGCTACTGCAAAGGTGATCTGTAAAGATCAAATAGATATTGAGCATGTTAGCGATTCTTATAACAGCTCTGGCGCTAGAGTGCCTAACTATCAATATAGGTTAGTGAAATGAGCCGCAATTGTGCATATAACAAATTGCTCAAGTGCACTCCGGCCACAGAACACGTGGCCTCCGCGGGACAGCCTACACTGCGTTTCGGCTGCCCCTTAGCAAGGCGTTATAGGTTAGGGGCATCATGAGTTTTACAGTAGATTTGATATTAACTGATGTCCCAATTGAAAAAGGTGCGGATTGGAAATATATAGAAAATCTCAGAGAAGAGTATTACGAAGATAAGTCTGGTGCTCACGAAAAACTTATTAAGCTGCATGAAGTGCTCACCCAAAGGTATCCATGTCTATCCAGCTTCGCCGATGACGACCCTGAGATAGATGAAAGCCCATGGGCCGATGGCCCAATGATAGGCAATTTTGCGAGTAAAATGGGAATGCTCGCTATCATTTACCCGAGGGCAGATGAAGTTTTTCCTTTTATTCTAAAAAATGCGCTGGCACTAAATATTGTCGTCGCGGATGGGCAGAGCGAGAAAATATACCGCCCTGGGGATGGGACTAAAACAATTAAAAAAGCATGGTGGAAGATCTGGTGATTACCTATAACAAACAGCTGCAGCGGATCAATTTACGCTGCGCTCTAATTGCCCGCTGAGCTGGGCGTTATGTTCCTTCGTAAAAAGGTTAAATCGTGAATAAATTTATAGTATTACTCAGTTTGGTTTTATGTAGCTCTACTGTACTGTCAGAGAATCTGGTTGAAGTTAAAGCACTCAATGGTAAAGTATCAATTTATGCACCAAAAGAATTTGGGGCGATGCCAGCCAGCATTCTGGAAATTAAATACCCTTCCTCAAGAAGGCCTACCGAAGTGCTAAGTGATAGTACTGGCGGGGTCACTTTAGCGTTTAATCATACAAGCAACTCCATGCAGCCTTCTCAAGTTAAAGAAGCCCACACATCAATATCAAAGATGTTCCATAATATGTACCCATCAGCAATTTGGCTTAGAGATGAAGTTATTGTGCAAAATGGTCAAACATTCATGGTTATGGAGTTAATAACCCCAGCTTTGGACACAAAGATTCACAATATCATGTACGGAACATCCGTCGATGGCCGGTTTCTACTAGCAGCATTTAACACCACCATCGAGCAATCAAAGAAGTGGTTGCCTATCGGTCAAAAAATAATGTCATCGTTGACTTTAAAGCAATAAACATAACAAGAAAATTAAGTTCGTTCGCTACCGCTCACTGGGACGCGCAAAAAGCTGCGCGCCCCTTATTTAGGCGTTATGTTTAAAAAGCGATCCCAAAATGAATGTCTTCGCTGAAGTTGAAATCCGGTCTAGCCGTGGCACTCAATACCTATTTGACACAATGCGTCGATTTTGCATTGACTCGACTGAATGGATGTACGATGAAGACCGGTCTGCGACATATTCCGACAATTTACTTGAAAGTGTGGGTTGTTTAATCGTTGTCGATGATTCAGTTACAACGAAGCTAGCCATTGCCCTTTGCGAAGAGAAGGCAGGCTTTATAAAAATAGTTAATATTGTCCCAAAAGAAACAGGCTCAATCTCGGTAAATAAGTACAACAGTATTGCTGCTAAGCTCCACCAAGATGTCAAAAAATGGAGTAGGGCTAATTCTGCAGGGCTCAGGCTTCGTATTTCAAACACGGATCCAAGTCTAGATGAGATTATCTCGGCTAAAATCCCTCTACGGTCGTTCAGATTATTCCTTGGCAATCACCCTTTGAGCTATCACCCTTTAGACATTGAGCGGCTCGACCGATTCATTTGTGCAGTTTCCCGATACTCACGAAAACGAATAGATTGGGGGCATCTTGGACAGTACCTATTAGAAAAGGAGAGCTGGCCACAAAAAGACGTCGAATGGTGTCTTGAACGAATCCGGACGGGGCTTGACGTGATCACGGTATACAAGAGCTTCCACTAACCCAAAATGAAACATAACATGGCGCTCAAGGTCGCTCACTTTGTTCGCTGGGACGCGCCAAAAGCGGCGCGCCCCTTAGCTTGGCGTTATGTGTCCTGAGGAATCTGATGCAACTAGCAACTTATAAAAAGGATCATTATGAATTAGATAACGGTGAAGAAATTAACCGTGAATACCCTGATTCATTTTGGATTCCAGAAAAGGAAGCGCGGGAAGCTATAGAACCAGGGGATATAGTAAAGTTAATCTTCCGCATGGAAGAAAAAAATGGTTCAGATGAAGTCTCAGTAGAAAGAATGTGGGTTGAAGTTACAAACAAACAGCGTGATTTTTATATAGGTACATTAGATAACGACCCTTCAGGTAGTGAGTGTGTAAAATGTGGGCAAACGGTTTATTTTCAATCTTGTCACGTTATAGCTATTTTTGAAGAAGACAGCACATAACAAGGCCAAGCACAATCGTGCAATGCAAAAAGCGCATTGCACTGGACCTCGCTACGCTCGGCCTGTGTTGGCAGCGTTAGCTTATAAGGAGAGTCTGTGACTAAATTTGGGGTAATAATTACAGCAATATATATCGCAATGATATTGCTTTTAAGGTGGGCTAGCCTTCCTGAGCTAGTGACCATGCCTCTTAACGAATTTGGTGATTTTTTTGCGGGTGTATTTGGGCCACTCATGCTTTTTTGGTTGATTCTCGGTTACATTCAGCAACAAAGTGAGCTTCAGCAGAATACGAAAGCGCTAGAATTACAAGCCGAAGAGCTCAAGAAATCTGTTGAGCAACACAAAGAACTAGTGAAGGCCACTAAAGAGCAGGTACAAGCAGACCTTAAAGCACTGGAAATTGAAGAGATTCGTGCGATGAGGGAAGCGCACCCAAACTTTTCAATAACTGGTGCTGGCTGGAGCTCTAAAACAGGAGCGAAAGTGTCTTATCAAATTAATTTGATTAACTCTGGGCGTCCTGCTTCAGGTGTTAGCTTTAGTACCGTGCCAGAGATATCTGAAATAAATCCAAAAAGTGTTGTTCATTACTTTAATGAAGGCCAAACACACTCTCTGAAATGGGATACTGAGAAAAGCGGTAAGGCACCAACTGAGCTGAAATTAATCATCAGCTGCAAAGATGCAAATACCAATTCGTACAATAAAATGTTCGACCTGATATTGGGTGAAGATAACAAATATCATGTCGAGAACGTTGCAGAAGTAAGCTAACAAGTTGCTCAATTTGACGCAGCGGTCTACGCTCCTTTTTGTGCATTCGCTTCGCTCATTATTGCACAAAAATCCGCTCCAACCACTGCGCAAATTAGCAAGGCGTTAAGTATTGAAGAGGGAGATGAGCTTCGATGAACTTAGAGATTCTGTCTTGGCTACCTAAGTTTTTTGCCGAAACTGCATACAAGATATTCTCCTTGTCGAGCGTAGAAGATAAGGCGAAAAAGATTCGATTCGCAGATCTTCTAGAGAGAATCGCGGCATGTGTAGAAGCTATCGGAATGTCTATTTCTCAAGGAGAACATCCCGTTCAGCAGTGTGCTGAGCTAACAGAATACCTTAAGAAAATACAGTCTCTATCTGAAGAATTAGTAGATAAGAAAACGTCAGATAAGATTTTCTTCTGGCTCTACCATCTCGAAGCTGTTCCTAGTGTTGCAGTAATTGACATTAAAAGGGAGCTAGTGCTGGAATCAAAGCCGCCTTGGTCAAAGAGCAAAAGACATTTGCAGAGCCAAAGGGTTCTGCAAATTTCAGGCAGTTTGAAAGCTACGGCTAATTTACTCCGTGTCTAGCTACATACTTAACAAGCAGCGGCAGGCGGACCAAATTTACGTTCCTTCGTCGCTCCAATTTGCCCGCTGCGCTAGGCGTTATAGCATTAGGAAAGTGCATGAGTATTAACGAACACAAATATATAAAACTACTTGATTATGCTATCGCACAGAAAAGCTCATATCACATGGAGCCGGGGTTGCTTGATGCAAATATGACCGAAATAGAGTTCGAGAATATTCGAGATAGTCTATTTATTAATGCTCACATGCAAGCGCCGCCACCTAATAAAAATCAAGTGTACGATTGGCGCCTAAAGCCAGAAGCTGTTTTTGGCTACCTTACTTACAAGCAATATGAGCATGCCCAAAAATCATCAAGGCAGGCTCTTTACATATCGGCTATATCCCTGGCAGTTGCAACACTCACATTAGTAGTAACGGGCGTCAGCGTGTGGCTATAACAAGCAAAGGCAGCATCGCCCGCGAAAAAAGCGCGCGGGCTGGACTCGCTATCGCTCGCCGCTGCTTTGGGCGTTAACTGCCTATGAAAATTTGGAAGAAAGTTGCAATATCACTGGGTGCACTATTGCTCTTGATTCCACTCGTAATCGCCGGAATACATATCTATTCAACCAGCGATATGTGCGGGAATGAAGTTTATTCACAGGCTCTGTCGCCCCACGAAAAGTATAAAGCAGTAGTCTTTCAAAGAGACTGCGGAGCAACCACTGGTTTCAGTACGCAAATTTCCATTGTTGGCTCTAGCGATGAACTTAAAAATGAAAGCGGTAACATATATATTATTGATGGCCACCCAAAAGATGTTTCACCTATTCTTACTTGGCCCTCAAGCACTGAGTTAAAAATTGAGAAAAACCTGAGTGGGGCTGAATACAAAGCGGAGTCGGATTGGGGATTTCTTAACAAAATTACAATAACTTATGGCGCAGACAGCAGTTAACAAGTTTAGGCAACATCGCCCACGCAAAAAGCGCGTGGGCTGGACAAACCTACGCGTTGCTTCGGTTTGCCGCTGCTAAATGCGTTAGACCGCTAGTAAGTTTGGTGAATAAATGTCAGTTAATGTATATAGGAGCATACTATGCAAGAAATGAAAGACGATCATCGCGGGCATGCAATTATCACAAGTGTATCTGGTCCGGACTTAAATGTAGGCCCTTTCTTAGCGTCATATACTGTTTGGAAAATCGAGCCAAACAATTCATATCGCGCGGTATTGCAAGGTGCGGTATCAAGTACTTTTAGCGTATCAAGTGACGCTAGAGCAGCAGCGATGCAAGAGGCTAAAGAAAAGTTAGATGCAGTTCTTAATAAGTAATATTTATTCTAGTTGCAGGCAGCCTAACAAGTTGCTGTTGTCGCCGCTGCGCGGCTGGGACAGCCTACACGCCGCTTCGCTCTGTTTCGGCTGCCCCAAAGCAAAACGTTATAAGGCGCTACCGCTTTTTACTTTAGTTCAGTTAGTATTATGCATTCGCTGCCACTATCGGGCAGTCCGGCAACAAGGAAGGTGCTGTCTTGTTATTTCAATGTGTTCTTTCCAAATGCCAGTAGCAGGCTTGCTGTTTCCATAAGTGCATCTCGTTCTTTATGGGTTGCCAGCAGCCAAGTTTATAGTCACGGTCGGTTTCGTTTGCTGGCCTCACATTCACAGGCAAAGGTGCGTTCGGTGGTCATAGTAAGTTCAACATGTCGCCTACTTAACAAGTTGCAGCACAATCGCCCGCAAAAGTGGTTAGGGATCAGGCGGCTGATTTTGGCGTTAGAAATCAAAGGAGAACTTGTGCCATACGAGCTTAAAGATAGATTAGTCGTCGGAGTAGCATCAAGTGCAATGTTCGATCTGGCTGAGGCGGACAGAGTTTTTCGTACTCAAGGCGAAGAAAAATACCGTGAGTACCAAGAGGCTCATAAAGATGATCCTCTTGAAGAGGGAATTTCTTTTTCCTTTATTAAGCGGCTTCTTTCGCTGAATGACCTTAGCAATTCCGATGATGGTCCGATGGTAGAGGTTGTGTTGCTGTCCCGTAATGATCCTGATACTGGTATTCGGGTCATGAACTCGATTAAGCATTATGGACTTGACATTACGCGGGCAATATTTCAACAAGGTGTATCTCCATATGACTACATTCCCGCATTAAATATTTCGCTTTTTCTATCAGGAAATAATAGTGATGTTCTGGAAGCAATTGCTAAAGGCTATCCTGCTGGATACGTAATGAATTCCAAAAAAATCGATGACCCAGAAGATAAAACGCTTCGGATAGCCTTCGACTTTGACGGTGTGATTGCAGATGATGCTTCCGAAACTGTTATGCAAGAAGGGGATCTTAATGAGTTTCATAGTCATGAAACGTCAAATGTTATGACACCGCATGATGGTGGACCTCTCAAGGAGTTTCTTCTAAGAATATCAAAAATACAAAAAGTTGAAGAAGAGAAACGAAAGAGCGATTCGTCATACAAAAACCGCCTTAGGGTTTCAATTGTAACTGCGAGAAATGCCCCTTCTCATGAACGTGCAATAAATACACTGAAAAGCTGGGGTGTTATGGCGAACGATGCATTTTTTCTAGGTGGAATTGAAAAAAAATTAGTCTTGGATGTTCTTCAACCTCACATTTTCTTTGATGATCAGTCAGGACATTTAGCTACATCAAGTGAAGTCGCACCGTCAGTTCATATCCCATTTGGGATTACTAATAACAGCGACGAATGAAATCTAACAAGCTACTGTGATTAAAAACAACCCTTCCTGCACATAATATTTAATTCATTTGCCACTCCTGATTATTGCGTACCATGGCATTAAGAATGGTCATCATTTTCCGCATACAGGCGGTAATGGCGACCTTCTTGTGCTTACCCTGAGCGACTAAGTGGCGATAAAAATGACGCATAACAGGATTGTGTTGTATGGCAGATAACATGGCCATGTAGAGAACCGTTCTTATGGGTGCTCGCCCACCACGAATTCGTCTCTTGCCCCGTATATTGCCGCTGTCGCGATTGTACGAAGCGAGACCACAGAGCGCTGCTATTTGACGATTTGTCAGCCGACCAAGCTCAGGTAGTTCGCCTAATAGCGTGTATGCAACGCCATCGCCGATCCCGGGAACACTGCTTACCAACGCATACGTCGCCTTCTATTCGCAAATTTTGTCGAGTTCGGTGGCCAATTTATCATTAACCCAGGTGATTTCTTTTTCTATAAACTTAATCGCGGCGCTATGAGATCGAGAAACACACTTTTGCGACTTCTAGTGACGGTTTAATTCCTGTGTACGCATTTCATTCAGTTGCCGTTTTCGAGGAAGTAAGTCTTTAAAAGTGCGAACATTTTTCCACGGAATTGCCCTGGGTTCGGGTTGCATAACGGCGGCAAAGCTCGCAATTACTGTGGAGTCTAGCTTATCGGTTTTAGCCATCCAGCCCTGAGCTTTCGCGTACTGGCGGACCTGCATGGGTTGAACGAAGACAATAGGCAGCCCCAGTACTGCGCAGGCCTCAACGAGCTGGCGCTCATAACCACCTGTTGCCTCAACCAAAATACGAGCTAATTTGTAGCGCCGTAGCAGGGACAAAAGCTGCTTGATTCCGGCTGCAGAATTCTCGGTTGACCAATGTTTACCGAGTTCGTGAATAAAAATATCCAGTTGCTGACTACCGACATCGATGCCGACGTTCCTGCCACTGGGATCACTGTAAGCTATGTTGATTGCGTTCATATCTCACCCTTGCTACATTCGAGCTCGAGGTTCTTTCGACTGTTCGAGTTAAACAAAGAATCGGTATGACGCCCTCGCTTGTTAACTGGCTAGATAGTGTCTGCGCCTGGCATCAATCGGGCTGCCATGCTGAAAACCTGTTGCTTAGGTTTGGGTCTCACTTTATCGCTTTAATAGATTGGTTAAAACAGTAGGTTATCGATCATACAAGGCAATTAAAAGTCGCCTACAAAATGCGTGGGCTGGACTCGCTAATGCTCGCCTTTTATTGCGGCGTTAAATGACTTGGTCAGACTCAAGGAGTATTGCAGTAGTCATGAAAGGGAAAATTTGTCAGTGGCAAGATGAAAAGGGGTTTGGTTTCATTCAGCCAGAGAACGGTTCCGATAAAATCTTTTTTCACATTTCGAGCGTCAAAACTACTACGAGGCGGCCTGAAGTTGGGGATAGCGTATTATACGATCAAACACGGGACTCTCGGAATAGATTGAGGGCAAAGGGTGTTGTTATTGACGGCGTTACAAAAGCCTTGGAGACCACAGCGAAAAGCCGCCACAGTGCAATCAAGCCGCCAAGAAAAAATGTTATCGATTACATTTCTATTCTGGTCATTTTAGCCTCGCTTGCGGCTATTGCATTCGCGTTTTATTATACCAAATCAATCGAAAGCTCATGGGCTTATGGTTTGCCTGCAGTCGTAGGGTTCTTCATCCTGATTCGACAGCGAAAGCCTGTCGAAAAGAGTTTTACCTGCGCACGTTGCAGGGCCACCTCAGAGTTTGATTCAAGAACCATCCAGGCTTGGAACAACGGCTTTCTCAAACTTTACTGTCAGGGCTGCCATCGTCAATGGCTGGAAAATAATCCACGGCAGAAAAATACTCAGACGAGCAGAAATGGTGGGTGTCTTGGAGTGCTGGCAGCGATGATTCTAATCCCCTCATTGGGTGCGATCGGCTTGTATCAATGGTGGATGTAGTCATCCATTTAACAAGGCGCAGCAATACGTGGCCGGTGGCCGCCGGACGCCCTTTTCATTGCGGCGCGCCTCCATTCCAAGGGCGCCGTTGTGCGCTGGCGTTATCCGCATGAGGGTTTATGAACAATTCAGTTAGATATTTTAAAAATATTTCCAATGGGAAAATAGTTTTATGGTGTTATCTGATTTGGTATTGCGTAACACTTTATTACTATTTTGATAGCTCATTAGGAATTTGGCTTAATTCTATTGGTATAAGCATAGTGATTGGTATTGCGCTTTTGCTTAGCGTTTCGACTTCAAATTCACAACAAAAAGACCACTGGCAAAGATTTAGGTTATTCATTGTGCCATTTTGTGTTTCAAGCTTTTCGTCACTAATAAAAGGTCAAGGATTTATTCTAATAGTGCCACCAAAACCCATCGAACAGATCGCTTCAGTCGGTGCATGCATAATATTTTTAATTTTCGTATTTTTTGTTAAAAAGATAGCAACGAAGGATGAGCAGAACAAGACCCTCAATAGGTCTCCGTGATAATGTCACCTTTTCCGGGCTACGCAACAAAAAAGTTGCCATTATTACTGCGACCATTAGCGCAACGTTACTTGCAAGGAGTATCATGCTAAACCTTAGTTCAGCAGTCTTAATAGCAATCATCAATATGGCTTACGCTGCTGTAATTTATCTGTCTCTTCATGGTTGGTTTGTCCAGCATGAGCCCAGTGGCATGCAATTACTGATGCACGTTTTTGTAACCACTCCTGTCGTCCTAATTTCAACACTTTGGCTATTTTTACTTAGTAGGTCTGGCCAGTGCAGTACCAAGTTCTGGAAGATTAATCTTGCTGGTTTACTGGTTCCAATCATGAGCATTCAAACTGGGGTCACTTATTACCATTATGACAAAATTGGGCTATTAGTAACTGTCTTGGTTCCTATAGCCTTAATCACATTATTAATCAGCGAGTTTCGCCGCCATGAAAGCAACTAACAAGCAAAGGCAGCATTGCCACTTCGTGGCAGGACGCGCTAACACGCGCTGCTTTGGGTGTTAAAACTGACAGGGATTTAAGTAATGAAAGGGATGTTATTAATCACAATAGTATTTTCTACTTTAGCTTGGGCGGATGATCAACCGCCAGAGCTATGGTCATGGTTGAAGGATTTGAACAAGTCCAAAGAAGCTTGCGAAATTCAAAGCTCTTATACTCTGAAGGCGCTGGGATTAGAGAATCTAATAGAGAATGAATATGGTATTTACGGCAATGTAAAATCAAACAAGGTTGTCGTAAAGTGTATAGAAATATCCGAAAATAGAAGCAAACTAATGGTTGCTGTGGCCGGTAACAAGAAAGATTCGGTGGCTGTGGTTCGTAATAAAATAGTGAAACCTATAAAGTGAAGGTAGGTTATAACAAGTTTTGTCCTTGCGGGGTTTCTTGTCGAGCATTGTGTTCGTTTCACGGCTGAAGATCTTATAACCAAGGTTTCAGGCGCAGGCGCCCAAGTAAGTGTTTGCCGGGAGTTAACTGCCTCACGGCGAGCAAAATATGGCAACGGCGAGGCAGAAGCGACGATTGTGAAACTTCAAAGCCAGGGAGTGAGTTATAAGTCATGGCAAGCTATCAAGCCATAACAAGGCCATGTGCACCCTGCACTGCCGTGCGCTGGACAGCCTTTCCGCTGCTGCAGTTACAAGTCTGCTGCAAATGGCGGTGTTATCACACACGGAGGTGTATCAATGAAACAAACAGGTAGCTGTCTCTGTGGAGGCATCCAATACGAAATCAACGGACCTCTTACTGATGTCCTGAACTGTCATTGCTCAATGTGCCGAAAGTTGCACGCCTCCGCATTCAGAACTCGCGCAAAGGTTCAGGCTTCTGATTGGCACATAGTTAAAGGTCAGGAGTTGATGAAGTTCTACGAATCCTCACCGGGAGAGCACAAGGGTTTTTGCTCAAACTGCGGTTCTAGCCTCTACACAAGATTCGATGCAAAACCCAAGGTCTATAGCTTCCCACTCGGAACACTTAATACCGATCCGGGTGTAAAAGCAGGGCGCCATGTATTCGTCGGCAGCAAGGCCCCCTGGTTCGAGATTACGGACGATCTGCCCCAAAATGCGGAGTATGGCTGAGACAGCCCTAGTAATAAACTGTCTCATGCAAGCAGTGATGGCGGCTTTGTTGCGTTTACCTTGAGGCGTCGTTTTTCGTAAAAACCATTAACCTCGCATTTGGGTAGATTTTTCGAAGTCTCCTCCTTCTCAGCTTTCATTCACATCTTTTTCTGTTTTTAAGTCACCCTGTCTGGTGACTAAAAGAGACCGGGTAACATTGAAATCACGAGTGAATATTTGCCAAAACACTACAAATAATCCGGCAATTAATGGGCCCATCACAAAACCTTGAATACCGAACCAACTTAAGCCACCTAAGGTGGCAATCAGAATTAGCCAGTCAGGCAGTTTTGTATCTTTACCCACTAAAAGGGGCCGTAGCAGGTTATCTGCGAGGCCAATAATCAAAACACCGTATAAGACCAGGACCAAGGCCTCCACTTTGCTGTCCATGGCAAAAAGATAAATTGCAGTGGGCCCCCAAACAAGCCCCGCACCCACTGCAGGAATCAGTGAGGATACTGCCATTAACACCCCCCATAACACGGGTGCTGGAATATCGAGAATCACAAAAATAATACCTCCTAATGTCCCTTGCACAATCGCAACGACGAAATTTCCTTTGATGGTCGCCCGTGTTACTTCTGCTAGTTTAGAAAACAAAAGTCGTTCACGATCGTCGCCCAAAGGCAAGGCCTTCATAATTTGGGTGAGGAGAAAAGTACCATCTCTGAGAAAGTAAAACGTTAAATACAACATCAATGCGAAATTGACAATAAATGACAAGGTGGTTTGGCCGAGGAAAAATGTATTTTCGGCAATAAGACGACTGGCCGAAACACTGAACTCTGCAATTTTGTTTTTAAGTGCGCCACTATCCAGGCCAATTTTGTCGATAAACATTTGGAATTGTGGAACGGACTGGTGAATGCGCTCAAGAATGGCGCTGAACTTCAGGTTTCCTTTTTCAATGCTGCGGTAAAGGTCGGCGGCTTCCTGTACAAAGGTAAATAGGATCAAGGTTATCGGGATAATCGCCACAAAAAGACTTAACAAGAGAGTTAACAAAGCATTGGTGTTAGGCCGTACGCCCAATCGTCGGTGCAGACGGCTTTGTACCGGATAAAAGATTAATGCAATCGCGCACGCCCAGAACATGGGCGTTAAGTAAGGTCCCAGTAGATAAATGAAAAGTACCGTAATTAACAGTAGCATTAATTGAAAGGATCGCTGCTCAAGTTTGTTCTTCATGACTTATCCTGGGTGTGTTTTCTCAGGCTAGAATTAAGCCCCTGTTCAATGACGCCATATTTTGCAGTGATCTCATTTATAACGAAAATGGGGTTTATACGCCGATCAGTTGTGCGTTGTCTCATCGTCGATACTGAGTTCTGATACTGATAGTCCTTATGCTTAGGAATTACCAAGGCCTAGTCTATGTGTCTCTTCGTAAAGCAAGCTCAATATTGAAGCTATTCCGCGGCATAGCTTCAATGCTAATCAGTGGCTCGTGAGTAAAAAAAATGAACAACTATCAAACCATGACTCTTGTGCGTAGCAGAGAGCAACACAGTTGCATTCAATATTAAGCAGCCAGGCTCTTGATGGAATATGATTCCATGTTTTAAACAATCTCTCAAGCTGGCTTTTCAAGGACTAACGTATTTTATTGTTGCTGGCTTGGCCAATGTTATAGCTGGCAATCAATATACATTGTCGTCGCGAAGGCGTCTGAGGGATCTAATCCTCTCACAACAAACTCTATCGTAGTGGAGCGTTCTGAGTGTGGCTTGGCTCTCACTCCTGGCATTTCGATATTTTCAACTAGTCTCAATCAATGATCTCTAAATCTCCTGACGCTACAAGCTTCTATTGAATCTCTTGCTAGCGGAGTGATTGAGCTGCATCAAGATGTGTATCGACTCTCTGGCAAAAATAACGTTCGCTTAAGTTTATGCAGATCAATTCAGTTTTGTGGGCTTTATGTAACAACTCATGGGGTGGAAATTTCTGACGAGGTGTTCAGCTCAATGCTACAGCGTTAGGTCAACCGCGTGCAGTTTTTTGCTGTCATAGTAAGCGCTGCATTGTTCATTTTCTGCTTAAACCTATGCAAAACAAAAGCAATGAAATTTTTACAATCTTTAGTAATTTCTTCATTGATAGTTTTAGTGGAATTGCTGAATCACTTAGTAATACATAACTATTTGGGCTTTCTGTCATTGGGTTCGATGTAAGAAACAATGGCATAGTTCCTGCTTACTCTTGCTACTAGTCAACAACTTCTGACAGATCTTTATTTGTGTCAGTACTCCCGTGTGGCGGTAAGAAAAAATTAAGGAGCGAGTATGAAAAAGCGAAGTAATCCCATCCGTATCGGTGTTTCCAGCGCTTGTCTAAGTTTGTTATTGGTCGGTTGCGCAACATCGCTTGAGCGACCGGTAGAACAGTTGGCGCGATCCCAGTCCATTATCGATATTGCCAAAGGGCAGCATCACAATGCTAACGGCGATCTTTATCTACAACAGGCAGAAGTGAATTTGGCCGCTGCTCGTGTTGCTGCTAATAACGAAAATTATCTTCGGGCTACTCAACTTGCGGAACAGGCAGAAGTTGAAGCTCAGTTATCAATGGCGATCGTTAAACGACGAGATACAGAGCAAGCTCTCGATGAAATTCAAAAAACCATTCGTACCTTGAGGGATGAAACTACTCCCAATGGGCAATAGCAAAGGAGAATATATTGTGAATAAAATACGGACTGTCATTTTATCGGTTACGACTTTAATACTATTGGGTTGTGCCTCTGAACCTGAAACGTTTCCTGAGATCCAGGAGGCGCGGCTATCAGTGCAAGCTGTGAGCATAGATCCGCTTGTGCAGCAGCATGCAAGCAAGCACATACTGAATGCTAAGCAGGCATTAGATCAGGCAGAACAGAGCGTTGAGAAAGATGAAGACATAGAAAGCGCGAGACATTATGCCTATCTCGCCAGTCAGCATGCAAAAGTTGCCAAGGAACAAACCACTGAGGCCATTCTACGACAAAAAATAAAGGACTCTGAAGCGAAAAGAAACGAAATACTCCTTTCGCTTCGCACCAATGAGGCCAGAACAGCGAAACAACAAGCGCAACTGAATGCTACCGAAGCCTTAATCGCAACGCAGAATGCCAATAAAAGAGAAGCTGAAAACAAACAGTTGCAACAACGGCTTGACAGTGCCAATGAGGAAGTTAAAAAAATAGGCAACGAGCTTGCTGGTTTGAAATCAAAACAAACGGAGCGTGGTCTTGTTTTAACATTAAACCAGGTGTTGTTCGAAACCGATAAGGCTGATCTCAAACCCGGGGCAGAAAAAACACTCAACAGGGTGGCGAAATTCTTAGAACAAAACAGTAATCGCCGTTTACTGATTGAAGGTCATACAGACGCAACGGGTAGCGCTGAATACAATCGCACACTTTCTTCTCAGCGGGCGCAAGCTGTGGCGACCTTTCTCACGAATAGTGGAATCAGTGAGAGTCGAATTAGAAGTAAAGGCCTGGGTGAAGAGTTTCCTGTCGCTACCAATAAGACAGTTTCTGGGCGTCAGGAAAATCGTCGAGTAGAAATAATTATATCCAATGATGATGACAGTTTTCCTGCTGAGGGTGAACAATGATTTTCTTTCTTATAATTGATTCTTCGAACTTGAGTGTTCGTGTACCGACTTTAGTTTGCAAAGTCATCACTAACTGAACAATATGCCATGGCAAATTTAGTTACTGCTTCAAGGTTACTGTTTTTATTGCTTGTCATATGCCTGGTTTATTTCGGTTCCCCACTAGCACATCTGCTCAATGTGTTGTTGCTGGTTTTAGTGTTTGTTTCCGATGGTTTGGATGGTTACATTGCACGAAAACGAAATGAAACCAGTTTGTTTGGTGCGGTTTTCGATATCGCCGCAGATCGCATAGTGGAATTATGCCTTTGGGTTGTCTTTGTCGATATTGGGATGATCCCTGTGTGGATTCCTCTGGTTTTTATTGCCAGAGGGGTTATGACGGACTCTATCAGGACTACTGAGTGTCAAAGTAAGACTCAGGCTCCTTTCGCTCTTGTAGAGAGTCGCCTGGCTAAATTTTTGGTGTCGGGGCGATTTGTTCGGGGTTTTTACGCGACGATTAAAGCCATCGCTTTTTGTCTTTTAATGCTGGCGTTTTCTTTAACGCAGTTACTTGACCCCAGCTTTGCAAGCTTCGTAGAGAATATTTATCAGCTAGGCTTATTGTTGTGCTATTTATCCGTCGTTATTTGTCTGGCCCGTGGTGCTCCAGTCATAACAGAATTTATTCAGAAGAGTCGTCCACAATGACCTGCCCCGCAGCCTTTTTTGATCTTGATGGAACACTACTACGTAAGCCGAGTTGTGAGTCCCGTTTCTTTTTCTTTCTCTACCAAAAAAAGTATCTTGGTCTCGCTCAGATCAGTGCCGGATTGAGGTTTTACTTTCGTTGGTTTTCCCAGTTTGGGCGAGATACAGGCCGCAAAAACAAGGCTTTTTATAGCGGATTGTCTACTCAACAGTTAGAAGATCTTGGCAGGCAGTGGGTCGGTGATAATCTCGCAAGATTAATTCAGACGGAAATTGCTAATCACATCGAGACATGCAAACTTGGTGGCTACACCTTGGTCCTGATGACTGGCGCTCCGGATTTCATCGCCGCACCTGTTGCGCAGGCATTAGGTATGGATACATTTATAGCGACGGAGTGTGTGGTTGAGGATGGTTTTTACACTGCTTTGCCACCAAGACAGCATCCTTTGGCGGAAGAAAAACTATTATTAGCAGAGGCGTGGTGTAACAAAAATAATGTTGAGCTAAAAAAATGCACTGCTTATGGTGACTCTCATCAGGATTATGCTTTGTTGAGGGAGGTGAGCCGGCCGTATGCCATCAATCCTGATAGACGGATGAAAAAACTTGCCGCTAATGCTAAATGGCCGATTATTACCACCTGATCTTTCTGCTCCCGCTCGAGCGCTTTGCCCGTATTGAGAACGGGCATATTTATTAGGCGAGGGCAGCCCCGGGGGTTAAGGGGCCTAGACTTTACAGCCCTGTGTTTTACTGGCCGAGCGTCGTTCTTGACCCAGGTTTTAAAACTCGAAGGGGCTGCGCTTGTTGACAGGAAGGCCAGTAAGACACGATTAGGCTAAAACAATACACCGGTTATGACGAATCCTGCTCAACTTGAGAGCGAATGCCCGTCGCGCCAGCTAGTAGGTTTGTGATTGCGATGGCTGCCTCTCAGCTTTAGGGTCTTCCGTAAAACATCTTGCCCAGCAGGCAATTAAGGCTTGTTGATCATCTGCGTCGGGGAGTGTAAATTCGCTGCGCTGATAGATCACCCAGGCGATCGCGCTTGCGTAACCCAAATTGGTCGCTAGCTCTAAATGCGGGTTTTTTAAAAAGGCTTTTTGGGACGCTAGACCACGAATTGTACTGGCTAGATCGGGCTTAAATGCGAGATAGCCATCCCATATTTTCAGGTGTGTTCTCGGCTCGATTCTGTAGAGCCCTAGACCGCATTGTGGCTTTGCGGCATAGTGCTCGGCTTGCAAACTTGCGGTAAGTTCGAGAAGTCTCACGCCGGCCTCGGAATACTCTCCGAGGCTTTTTAGTGCATGAGCGATGACAAATTGAATAGTACTGCTATTGAAGTTGTTCATAATTTTTGATTTTGACCAAAAGTGTCAGTCACGCGGGCTTTTTTGTCGCCCACCGTCATAAAAACAGGCTTTATTCTAAGCTTAAGCTTCCATTTGCAAGCAATATGCAGGTTTAGTGCCGTGTTATCAGTTTATAAGGGATAGATGTTTGGTTGGGATAAGTAAAAAATACGGGTTGTTGATTGTGGTGTTACTCACAGGCTGTACGGCCATTGGTACACTGCAATTTGAAAGGAACTACGGACAGAGCAAAGTAAAGAACCGCGCTGTCGACGTTTTGCCACCAGGCACTATCGATTACTGGTCTGAAGTTAAGCCTGTTCTGGAAAAGCGCTGTGTCGTTTGTCACGGCTGTTATGACGCCTCTTGCCAGTTAAAAATGAGTTCAATTGAAGGCATTGAGCGTGGGGCCAGCAGTGATAAGGTTTACGCTATGCGCCTTACAGCAGCGCCGCCTACTCGTATTTTCGAAGACGCTCATTCCACCAGTGAATGGCGGAAAAAAGGCTTTTATTCGGTGCTCAACGAACGCTCAGATACTGCCGAGGCCAACCGTGAGGCCAGCGTTATGTATCGTATGCTGACCTTGAAAGAAAAAAACCCTCTGCCCGATGTAAAGCAGCTGCCGGACAGTTTTGACCTGTCATTATCGCGCGAGCAATCGTGCACCAGAGATGAAACCTTCAGCCGTTATGCCCGTAAGCACCCGCTCTGGGGTATGCCTTATGCCTTGCCGGGCCTTCCCGATGCCGAACAGGTGGTACTAAAAAAGTGGCTTGAACAGGGTGCTCTCTATACGCCTCGCCCAGCCTTGTCGTCGGAATATATCGCCCGCATTAAGCGTTGGGAGGACTTTTTGAATGGTGATTCATTAAAAGAGCAGTTGATTAGTCGCTATATTTTTGAACACCTGTATTTTTCCCACTTGTTTTTTCCAGAATTGAGTCAGCGCCAATTTTTTAGCCTGGTGCGCTCGGCGACGCCCCCCGGTGAGCCGATACAACATATTGCCACGCGTCGCCCCTACGATAACCCTGGGGTTGAGCGTGTTTATTATCGTATCCAGCCGGTACTTCATACCGTAGTGGCAAAAACACATATGCCCTACCGGCTTGATGAGCGCCGCATGCAGCGCTGGCAAACGCTATTTATCGACGAACCTTTTGACGTTACACAACTCCCTTCTTATGCACCGGAGCATGCGTCTAACCCGTTTGTGACGTTTGATGACATGCCGGTGCACTCACGCTACCAGTTCTTACTCGATGAAGCCCAGTTTACCGTTATGGCTTTTATTAAGGGTACTGTTTGTCGGGGGCAGGTGGCACTTAGTGTCATTCAGGACAATTTTTGGGTGTTTTTTGCCAACCCGGATCCAGAGCGTCTGGAAATTTTCGATGACTTCCAGACCTCACGTGAAGAGAGTTTAACCTTGCCTGCTGCTCTAGGTGACATTTATCGCCCTCTCAAGCACTGGAATACCTACAAGGAGCAGCAACAGAAATTAATGGAAGGTCAGGGTGCTTATCTTGCCAAGCACTTGCCTGCTAGCGCTATCGATTTAAACGTGATTTGGAATGGTGGTAATGTTAATGATAATGCTGCTCTCACGGTGTTAAGGCATTACGACAGTGCGAGTGTCGAAAAGGGTTTGATTGGTCAAACACCAAAAACGGCGTGGCTTATTGGCTATGGTTTGCTTGAGCGCATCCACTATCTATTGGTAGCGGGCTACGATGTTTTTGGCAACGCCGGGCACCAGTTGCTCACGCGCCTGTATATGGATTTTATGCGTATGGAGGCTGAAACGGCCTTTTTACAATTGTTGCCGAAATCGGCACGCGACAGGGAGAGAAAGCTCTGGTATCAAGGGGTTGATGCTAGTGACATTCATGCTTATCTGACATTGCCCGTTTTCGAGCAAAAATCGGTTCCGTCGATTAATTACCAAAGCGATGATGAGAAAAAGGAACTATTTGATCTATTGGCCCAGCGCCTGGAAAAGGTGCTCCCGTCTAAACATACAATGGCAACAGTGGGCTCAAAACCGATACGAGAGGCCTTAAACAGGCTGCATTTACTGAAAGGTCAGTCGGTGACACGTTTACCCGAAATTGCTTTTGTGCAAATTAGCGATGAGAAGGGTGATGAGTATGTAACACTTGTTGTGAATCGGGCCTATTCAAGCATGACCTCAATGTTGAAAGAGCAAGAAAACCGTTTACCCACAGAGGACACATTGTCAGTGCTTCCCGGTTTTATTGGAGCCTACCCGAATGCGTTTTTTCAGGTCAAAAGCACTGAAGTGTCTGATTTTGTGGATGCAATAGGCCGTATTGAGTCAGAAGATGACTATGAACTCCTACTTGATAGTTACGGTGTGAGGCGGACAGACCCAAAATTCTGGAGCACGAGTGATACTTTTCATCGAGCTTATCGGGAACGTTACCCTTTGACATCGGGAGTACTCGACTTCAATCGATTGGACAACCGCTAGCCGGGGCGCTCCAAACGCCGTTAGCCGTTTTCATAGAGATGCCGAAAGCAGCTGCCTAAAGCCGTGGGTGAGGGCGTTAGAGCATGGTTTTTAATGACTTTATAAAAGGTCGTGATCCGGCTTTGAGTTACCCGGCCGTAAAAGCGCGGTTATTTTCGAGTTGTGATGAGAAAGAGGGTGGCGCGGTGTTGGCCGTGGTAGTACCTATTAGTCAACGACCATAGTTTACCGAGTAAGCCCCTTACTCTATAGTAACCTGTTGTTATGCGCTGCTCGTACTGTCTAGAAAGATGTGGGTTGCGGCTTGCTGTCATCAATAATAATTGTATTTGTCAGGTGCTTGTCGTCACTTTCAATAAGGTGGGTCAACGGCACTTTACCGATAAGCATTTAAAACAAGGGGTGAATTATGTCGGATCTTGAACAATTCAGGACGCAAACCCGGGAGTGGCTTGAAGCTAATTGCCCAGCCTCCCAGCGTTTGCCAGTCATGGCGTTTGAAGACAGATGTTGGGGCGGCACCAAGTGGTGCTTTGTCAATGAGGATCAAAAACAGTGGCTGGAGGTGATGGCTGAACGCGGCTGGACGGCCCCCGACTGGCCAGCAGAATACGGCGGAGGTGGTCTCAGTAAAGAGGAGACAAAAATTCTTCGCGAAGAGATGTATCGCATTGATGCTCGGCCACCTCTGTTCAGCATGGGGCTGTCGATGATAGGTCCCGCGCTCTTGAAATACGGCTCTGAGGAGCTCAAGCGGCAGCATATTCCCAATATTGTGAAGGGCAAAATTTGGTGGTGTCAGGGCTATAGTGAGCCTAATTATGGCTCTGATCTGGCAGGTCTGCAGACCCGCTGTGAGGACAAGGGCGATCACTTTTTGGTCAATGGTCAAAAAGTGTGGACCTCCTACGCTGAGCGCGCCGACTGGATGTTCTGCTTGGTGCGCACAGACCCTAATGCGGCCAAGCATGCAGGCATTAGTTTGGTGTTATTTGATATGACCACGCCTGGGGTGCGTACCAGCCCGATAAAGCTGATTTCGGGCAATTCGCCCTTTTGCGAAACCTTTCTCGATGATGTTCGGGTCGAAAAGGATCAGTTAGTGGGTAATATCAATCAGGGCTGGGAGCTGGCTTCCTACTTGCTGACTCACGAGCGGGCAATGATTGGCAATATGGGCCACACTGCTGCCAGTGAGAAAAGTTTGCACCAGCATGCCATCGACGTGGCCGGTGGTCTTGAAAATGGCCAGTTGGGCGACACCGCATTGCGCACCGACATCGCGCAGTGGGAAATCGATATCCTGGCTTTTGAATTAACGCAGGAGCGCATCGACGATGAAACCAAAGCGGGCACGGGCACGGGCGCAACCTCATCTATGCTCAAATATGCCGGTACGGAGTTGAATAAACAGCGTTTTGAGTTGCTGACCGCTATTCACGGCCAGGCAGGGTTGGCCTGGGAGGGCGAAGCCTTTGATGACGGTTTGCTGGCCAGCCAGTGGTTGCGTACCAAGGGTAACAGTATTGAGGGCGGCACTTCAGAAATTCAACTCAATATTATTAGCAAGCGTATTCTCGGTTTAGGCCAAAAAGCGTAGAGAACAAGGGGTAGGAAAATGGCATTAGTACTGAATGAAGAACAAACTATGCTCAAAGAATCCGCCCAGGGTTTTTTGAGCGAGCACGCGCCAGTGTCACAACTGCGCCAACTACGTGATGAACGCAGCGAAACAGGTTATGACAAAGCAACCTGGCAGCAAATGGTGGAGCTGGGTTGGTCGGGTATTTTAGTGCCCGAAGCGCATGGCGGATTGGCGTTTGGCCATGTCGGTATGGGTCAGGTGATGGAAGAAAATGGCCGCACTTTAACGGCATCGCCTTTGTTATCAACTGCAGTATTGGCGACCTCCGCCATTAATTACGCGGGCAGTGAGACGCAAAAAAAAGCGCTGTTACCGGCTGTTGTCGAAGGCAACTTGCTCTTTGCGCTAGCGCTTGATGAGGGGCCAAAGTATCGTCCATCATTGGTGAAAGCGACGGCTACTGCGAGTGGTGAAGGTTATGTGTTGAATGGTGAAAAACAGTTCGTTGCCGATGCCCATATTGCCGACAGGCTGATTGTGAGTGCACGCACGTCGGGTGATGCGAATGATGCACAGGGCATAAGTCTGTTTATTATTGACAGTGCAGCGTCGGGTGTGGATATCGAAAGGGTGCATCTGGCCGATAGCCGCAATAGTGCGATGCTGCGTTTGAGTCATGTCACGCTGCCAGCTGATGCCTTGTTGGGTGAGCAAGGTGACGCGGCGAGCCTCATCACCTATCTGACGGATGTCGCCAATATTCATCTCTCCGCAGAATTGCTGGGTATTTCTCAGGAAGTATTTGAGCGTACAGTGCAATACATGAAGGAGCGCAGCCAGTACGGTGCCCTCATTGGCTCTTATCAGGCTTTGCAGCATCGCGCCGCCCACATGTTCAGCGAAATAGAGTTGGCGAAATCGATCGTCATAAAAGCCCAGCAAGCTTTAGATGTCAATGACTCACAGTTAAGCCTGTTGGCGAGTGCCTGTAAGGCTAAAGTCAGCGCGGTGGCGACCCTGGTGACTAACGAAGGCGTACAGCTGCATGGTGGCATTGGTATGACGGACGAGCTGGATATTGGTTTTTTTATGAAGCGCGCCCGCGTTGCGGAGCAGCAGTTTGGTGATAGGCGTTATCACCTGCAACGTTTTGCCAGCCTGCAAAATTACTAATCGTAGCCTGTATCAATATTTCTGAAACGACAATCAATAAGGAAGCATAACCATGACGATCAAAATTAATACCAATGAATTACAGTCCCATATCGGCGATGACTGCGGTACGTCGGATTGGTTTGAGATTACCCAGCAGCAGGTCAATGATTTTGCCGATGTCACACTCGATCATCAGTTTATACATGTCGATCCGGTGAAAGCGGCCGAAAGCCCTTTTGGCACCACTATTGCCCATGGTTTTCTGACGCTCTCAATGCTGGCGCACTTTTTACAGAAGGGCGTTGGCGTCAACGTGCCAAACCGCACTATGGGTGTGAACTATGGCTTTGATAAAGTGCGCTTTCTGACGCCTGTTAAAGTTGGCAGCCGCGTGCGTGCCAATGCGGTGTTGTTGGAGGCGACCGAGAAAAACCCGGGCCAGTACCTCTTTAAGCTGGATATTACTGTTGAAATTGAAGGTGAAGATAAACCGGCACTCAAGGCTGAGTGGTTGAATATGGTTTTTGCAGCTTAGCCTGCGGCATGTCAATAATTTTTTTCGGAGAAATATGATGACAATTCGTTTTGATGACCGCGTCGCCATTATTACCGGTGCCGGCAATGGCTTGGGTAAATCCCACGCTCTGGCACTGGCTGAGCGCGGCTGTAAAGTGGTAGTTAATGACCTGGGCGGTGCTGTCGACGGCAGTGGTAGTTCCGCGACGCTGGCCGAGCAGGTGGTGGCTGAAATTGAGGCGGCCGGCGGTGAGGCCATTGCCAATGGTGCGAATGTCGCCAATTACGACGAAGTCGAAGCCATGGTCGCCCAGGCAAAAGCAAAATGGGGTCGGGTTGATATTCTAGTAAATAACGCCGGTATTTTGCGTGATAAAAGTTTTGCCAAGGCCGATCTCGATAATTTTCGTGCCGTGGTTGAAGTGCACTTAATGGGCTCGGTCAATTGTACAAAAGCGGTGTGGGATACAATGCGTGAGCAGGAGTACGGCCGCATCGTTATGACCACTTCTGCGAGTGGCCTTTACGGTAACTTTGGGCAGGCCAGTTACGGCGCCGCGAAAATGGCTGTCGTTGGTTTGATGAACACCCTGGTGCTTGAGGGGCATAAGTACGGTATTCATATCAATGCATTGGCGCCCTCGGCTTATACACGTATGACAGCCGATATTTTTTCCGACGCTAGCGCCGAAGAATTAATGCCACCTGAAGCGGTGACGACGGGCTTGCTGACCTTATGTGATGAGGGTGCCCCCACACGAACGATTCTTGCCGCCGGAGCGGGTGGTTACGCGACCACACGCATTTATGAAACCGATGGTATTTACTTGCCACCGGAAGATCGTA
The DNA here is from genome assembly GCA_913058345.1 of uncultured Gammaproteobacteria bacterium. GTDB lineage: Bacteria > Pseudomonadota > Gammaproteobacteria > Pseudomonadales > Porticoccaceae > Reddybacter. The sequence continues at coordinate 105,596 of CAJXQR010000002.1, read as the reverse complement.
CGCCGGAAAATATTCGCGTTGCATGGGCGGATGTTGAAGCAGAAGACAAGCAGCGAATTTTGACCAATGCCGGACAGCAAACCCAGAAATTTCTTAACAAAAGCAAACAGCAATAGACAGACAACAGGAGTACAAAAAATGAGAGAAGCCGTTATTGTTTCAAGTGCCCGTACCCCCATCGGTAAAGCCTACCGTGGGATTTTTAATGACACCGATGGCCCCACTCTGGGCGCAATACCGATTCGTGAAGCTGTAGCTCGCGCTGGTGTTGATCTTGCAGAAATTGACGATGTCATTATGGGTTGTGCGTTACAACAGGGTACTACCGGTTATAACATTGGTCGTCTAGCTGCTTTACGTGCGGGTTTGCCTGATACGGTCAGCGGAATGAGTATTGAGCGTCAATGCTCCTCCGGCCTGATGTCCATCGCCACCGCCGCCAAGCAAATTATGTGTGACGGTATGACCACGGTAGTGGGTGGTGGTATCGAGCACATCAGCCTGGTGCAGAACGAACACGCTAATTCTTTTCGCAACCGCGATGCTGAGCTGATCGCAATGCAAAAAGATATTTATATCCCCATGCTCGAAACGGCCGAAATTGTTGCCAATCGTTACAACATTAGCCGTGAAGCACAGGATGAGTATGCATTGCAGTCGCAGCAGCGCACAGCGGCAGCTCAGGAAGCGGGCATTTTTGATGATGAAATCGTTGAAGTCACCACATCTATGCAGGTTATGGATAAGACGACAAAAGAAGTATCGAGTGTTGAGAAAACACTAAAACTCGACGAAGGTAATCGTCCCAGTACGAATGCCGAAGGTTTGGCATCACTCGGTCCCGTTATTGAAGGTGGTAGCATTACTGCGGGTAACGCCAGCCAGCTGTCGGACGGCTCGGCTGCTTGTGTGTTGATGGAACGTAAAGCCGCTGAACAGCGTGGCCTTGAGCCCCTGGGCATTTACCGCGGTATGGCCGTTGCCGGTTGTGGGCCAGAAGAAATGGGTATTGGCCCCGTTTTTGCGATCCCGAAGCTACTGAAAGCTAACGGACTGAAAATGGACGATATCGGCGTTTGGGAATTGAACGAAGCCTTTGCCGTGCAGGTTATCTACTGCCGTGATCAGCTGGGCATCCCCAATGAAAAACTCAATATTAATGGTGGTGCAATTTCCATTGGTCATCCCTATGGCATGAGTGGTGCGCGTATGGTGGGACACGCTCTGCGCGAAGGTAAGCGTCGCGGCGAGAAATACGTTGTTATCACTATGTGTGTTGGCGGTGGCATGGGCGCTGCGGGTTTGTTTGAAGTGGCGTGATGAGAGAGTCATGGTTCACAGCTAAAACAGAGCGGCTAAAACAGCGCGGCTGAAACAAGCTACTATCAAAGAAAGGCGATATAAATATAGGGGAGTACATTAAATTGATGTGCTCCCCTTTTTTATTGGGCCCGAGTACGCAGAGTGGAGCAAAGATTTCTGATACGGTGTTGTTGCTAGCCTTACAACAGTCGTGTAAGTAGGGGGAAAGGCGATACATGAAAAGTAAACGATTCTGCGGCTTAAAACCGTATATGACCTGCGTCTTATTACTCGTAAGCAGTTTATCCCTTGCCGCGTCTGACGAGCCTGTGCTGACATTTGTGACAGGCGATATGGAAACTGGGTTTTATCATTCGCCACAGCAAACAGGTCTGATTGATGATTTGCTAGGGCTGGCCTTAAAAAGAATGGGTTACGGCCTGCGTATTTTGACCGTACCAACAGAGAGAAGCCTGAAGATGACGGCCGCAGGCTATGCCGATGGTGAGATGTTGCGCACAACTGCTATTGAGTCGCATTTTCCCACCCTGCTGCGTGTGCCTGAAAAACTGGTTGACGGTGAATTTGTGGTTTTTTCTCATAAGCTTGTTGATCTCAATGAGGGTTGGCAAAGCTTGGCGGGAAAATCCGTGGGCATCGTTATTGGTATGAAAATGATTGAAAATAAAATGCCCGCAAGTGCCTTGGTGACTAAGGTGAAAGATAAAAAGCTGCTATTTACCTTGTTGAAAAGAAAAAGAATAGACCACGCTGTTTTTATCAGAGATACAGGGCAATTCTATTTATATAAAAATAACATCAAGGGGGTGTTCGTCAATACAATGCCTCTTGATAAGGTTTCTGGTTACGCCTACCTTCATCCTAAACACGCCGCTTTAGTACCACAATTGGCAAAGACCCTGAAAGGGATGAAACAGGACGGCTCATTTGAAATGCTGGTTAAGCAACATTTGCTGCCTACTGATACCGTTAACCTTGAGAGACGTCCATAAAATAACAGCCCTTAAATAGCCGTAGAAGCGTTAAGGCGAAATTTAAAAGCGTGGGGTCATTGGCTATGAAAAAAAAAGCTTCAGAACTAACGGGCCCCTTGGCACGGCGCCTGGGTCTATCTGTTTTTTTCGCTAGTATTGTCATTACTATCTTTACCTCGGGTGTGTATCTTTACTACGGGCTAAAAGTTGACATCAAAAATATCGAAACACAACTTAACGAGGTTGAAGATCTCTATTTGCCTAGCCTCAGTGCGCGGCTGTGGGTTTCAGATATCGATTCCCTGCGACTTGATTTAGGCGCTTTGCTGAATTTACAGTCGATTGAATACCTTGCTGTCAGTGAGGAGGGGAAGTTGCTTGTCGAGGTCGGAGAGCGACCCTCAGAAAATATCATTATGCGCGACACGCCGATCTTTTATAAGCACCATGACGAGCAGCTGGAAATAGGGCTCTTGACAATTGTGGCATCTACCTCAGATGTCTATAAGCTATTTTATGAGACGGCCTTGTCATCTATTCTCATCGTGGCTTTTCAAACATTTATGGTTGCTGGCTTTGTATTGTTGCTAGTCAGTCGCCGTGTTACCCGACATTTGGGCACTATCTCTGCTTTTGCACGGGATCTTGGTGTATCTAATCTTGGTCAGTCGTTAACTCTCAACCGCTCGCGTCCGCTCGATAAGGAGCCTGACGAGCTGGATGTGTTGGTCGACGCTTTAATGACGATGCAAGAGCAATTGGGTGAATCTGTAAGAGCGTTAAGGGATAGTGAGGAAAATTTGACGCTTACCCTCGACTGTATTGGTGATGCGGTCATCGTAACGGACAGTGATGGGCTGGTGACGCGCATGAATCCCATGGCTGAAGAAATGACAGGCTGGACAGTGAGTGACGCTACAGGTTGCTCGGTACGCGATGTTTTTCCCATCGTCGATGCCTCAACGCTTGAGCCCGTTGACAATCCCGTTCATCAGGCCTTGAAGGCGGGTAAGATTGTCACCCTCAAAAACAGCACTACCCTGTTGTCAAAAAATGCTGTGGAATATCAAATTACCGATTGCGCCGCACCAATACGCAATGGGGAAAATATTATTGGTGCCATCCTTGTGTTTCACGATGTTACTGAACAATATCGAGTGCGCCAGCAATTAGTCGACAGTCAAAAGCGTTTAAGGCTTCATGTTGAGCAAACGCCACTAGCCATTATTGAATGGAACCGGGAGCTCGTGGTAATAGACTGGAATCCCGCAGCGGAGAAAATGTTCGGATACAGTAAGGAGGAGGCTATTGGCCATAGCTCCTCTGAGCTGATCGTGGCCCCAGCAGTACGCTCTGAAGTAGAAGATATTCGCCAGACAATTTTATCGAATAAAGCAGTATCTCATCAAATTAATAAAAATATTAACAAGTGTGGCGATACGCTGGTTTGCGAATGGTACAACACGCCTTTAGTTGATGACAGTGGTCAGGTGATTGGTGTGGCTTCATTTGTTGACGATATCACTCAACGTGTGAGGGCGGAAGAAAAAAACCGCGAGCAGCAACTTCAGCAACAGCAACTCCTCGATAACTTATTAGATGCGGTCATTACTGTCGATGAAAACGGTGTTGTTTTAAGTTATAACTTGTCGGCAGAAAAACTCTTTGGCTATACCGACGAAGAGCTTGTTGGTAAGCACTTCCGGCTCATTATGCCGGCGGAAGTTGCCCGGGAATACCAACAGTTTCTGCAACAAAGTACTGGGGGGATGGCTATTAATATTGTTGACCGGGCTCATGAAGCGGTAATGATGAATAAGCGCGGTGAGCGGTTTCCGGTACGCTTATCAGTGACGACAGCCTCTCGGGTAGGTTCGGAAAAAATGCTATTTATCGCCTCTATTCACGACCTCAGTGAGGAGAAAAAAACAGAAGAGCAGTTGCGTCGTAGTCAAAAAATGGATGCCTTGGGGAAATTGACCGGAGGCATCGCCCATGATTATAACAATATGCTGGGCATTGTGCTGGGCTATGCCGGCCTGCTACAGAGCGCCCTGGAGGGTCAGCCCAAATTGCTTGGCTATAGTGAGCAGATTAGTCAGGCGGGTGAAAGGGGTGCGAGCTTAACAAAAAAACTATTGGCCTTTTCTAAGCAGGAAATGGTTGAGGCCGTGGAGCTCGATGTCAATGCACTGTTGACAGACCAGCGTTCTTTACTGCAAACGGTGGTGACTGCAAGAATTACGGTCAAGATGAATTTATCCGCGAACTTGTGGCGAATCTGGGTGGATAAGGGTGATTTTGAAGATGTGTTGATGAATCTGTGTATTAACGCTATGCACGCCATGGATGTGGGTGATGGCGTTTTGTCGATTGAAACCTCGAATCAATATTTGAGCACGCTGGATGCTGAAAGCTTGGGTATTGTTGCGGGTGATTATGTCAGGCTCTGTCTGAGTGATACTGGCATAGGTATGAATAAAATGACTGTTGAGAAGATATTTGACCCCTTTTTTACTACTAAAGGTGAACATGGTACCGGCTTAGGTTTAAGTCAGGTTTACGGTTTCATCGAGCGTAGCAAAGGGGGCGTTCGAGTTTATTCTGAGCAGGGTATGGGTACCCGATTTAGTCTTTATTTCCCTCGTTATAGCGGGGGCTCGCGAGTTAATGAGTTGTTTTCGCCTGCGGATACGGCTTTTTTACGCGGTGAAGAAAGTGTTCTTGTTGTCGACGATGAGCCCAGTTTACTTGCCCTGGCCAAAGATGTCTTAAGCCAGCAAGGCTATCATGTGTTGTGTGGAACAAGTGGTGAAGATGCTCTCAATATACTGCGCAACAACTCGGTAGATTTAGTGATCTCTGACGTGATAATGCCGGGTATGAATGGCTACGAGCTGGCCGAAAAAATACAGTTAGAATTCCCAGATGTGAAAATTCTGATCGTTAGTGGCTTTGACGCGGCAAGTCATATCGACGAAGACGATGAGATCGGCCAAGCATTCCGGTCGCAGGCACTTTCTAAGCCTTATAGTTCTAGAGCTTTGTTAGAGCGTGTGAGGCAACTGTTAAATGGGCTTTCAGGTGACGCTATTGGTAAAAATTAGTTGCACCTCTTGTCTTCGATTCACGCCAATCTGTACCGCTAGATCATCGAATGGCATAACTCAGGCATAAGCGCTGTGCACTTAGCGTCTGAATAGAAGAGTGGCCGGTTTGGTGGGGGCGCCACTGGTATGATGAGATTCTGTACATAGTCGATGCGAATAAAATTAGACTCTAGCGATAATAAAATTTTAGGGTCGGTGCGGATCCATGTTTTGGTATTAAGTTTTATTACTAAGCGTCAAATTTGTGTCTCATTCGATGATTGCTCAAGGCGCTTGCGCGATTATGGCAGCGCTAACTCGATGTTCGACGCGGGTGTCTGAGTGGTTGATAGCCCTGAAGTGGTTAAGAAGCGAGATTTTGACTTTAGCCGCTTGTCGTGGTCTATGCTAGCGGACTTGATCACTACAGTCAGAAGGTCTGATAGTTCTTGACAGTTAGTTTTTTGCTGTTAAAAAGGGTGTAGGCTTAAAGCCCACACCCTTTTTAATAAGTCGATAAAACGAACTTTTTGGTCTAGCCGAAAGACCCTACATAGTGGAGTACGAGTAATGGACAATCTGGATTCAATTGTTGCAACCCTCATTGGGTGGCTGACTTTATACGGGGTGAAAATCATTGCCGCCCTATTAATATTTTTTATTGGTAAATGGGTGGCAAGAAAGTTGGGTGATGTCACTAAAAAAGTAATGGTGAGCCGAGAAATTGATCCTGCATTGGTAAATTTTGCCTCCAGTCTGGTGTATTACGCGCTGTTAGTTATCGTGGTGATTGCAGCCCTGGGCCAAGTTGGTATTCAAACGGCCTCCTTTGTTGCCATCGTCGGTGCTGCAGGTTTAGCAATTGGCTTGGCGATGCAAGGCTCGTTGTCCAATTTTGCAGCAGGCGTTTTAATTATTATTTTTAAGCCGTTCAAAATTGGTGATTACGTCGAAATGGCTGGAACAGCTGGTGTGGTAGAAAATATTATGATTTTCACCACAGAGATGAAAACACCTGATAACAAAAAGATTATCGTGCCCAATTCGTCTGTTTTAGGGGGTGTTATCACCAATTACTCTGCCAATGATACCCGTCGTGTAGATTTGGTTATGGGTATTGGTTATGACGATGATATTAGTAAAGCCAAGCAGGTGCTTGAAGAAATTATTAATACGGATGAGCGCATATTGAAAGATCCTGCGCCATTGATTGCTGTTTCTGAATTAGCGGACAGTAGTGTTAATTTTGCCGTGCGGCCCTGGGTAAAAAGTGCCGATTACTGGCCTGTCTATTTTGCCTTAACCGAGACAGTGAAAAAGCGCTTCGACCAGGAAGGTATCTCTATCCCTTATCCCCAGCAAGATGTCCATCTCCACAAAATTGAAAGTTAAAAAAACAACGCATAAAGAGGAAGCGTCGTTCGAACCTTTTTGTGCGTGAGGAACGCTATAAGAACGATCACAAAAAGGGCCGGGGTTGAAGTATGTGTGCTGCTCTCTTCGGGGCCAGAAGGTTCTTGATCGGGTTATCGAAAGCTTATATCGTAACGGGAAAATACAAAAGGCGTGACCTTGAAGAAATAGCTTATCGAAAACACTGAGAGGTGGCGAAAAAGCTATGGGTCACGCTGGGCACCAGGGACAAGGCGCTATACAGACTGGGCACAAGAATGGAGAATCAGGGAAACACAGATTGCAGGCGGCGGAAACCCTGAGACAATTCAGTGCATTGCCGCTATCATAAAAGACAAATAGAGTAGTCTTTTCACAGAGGAGGTTTTAATGGGTTTGTTTGCGTGGCTATTTTTAGGTGCTGTAGCAGGTTATGTCGCAAAGTGGTTAATGCCGGATAAAATGCCGGAAAGTGTTATAGCTACAGTACTATTTGGTATCGTCGGTGCTATGTTGGGGCGGGGACTAGTGGCATTGCTGGCTCTTGGCGCGACTGGAGGACTCGGTATTTTAACGATTGTGGTTGGTGTGTTGGGAACCTTGTTGCTGGTCTACGTTTATAATAAGGTGACTGGCGACTAATCAGTTTTTCGAATCAATACACCTCAGCTATCAATACCCCAGACGTATTGATAGCTGAACTATCTGGCGATTCCGCTATTCTTTGTCTACGTTGCCTACCACCGATACACCACCACTAACAGAAATGAAGAGCATGATCCATGCGGTCTAAGGACAGTGATCTTTAATGGCGCTTATGCTTCTGTGTGCGATCGGTTTGAGGGCTGTAATTTTGCCAATTCGTGGCGTGTCGGTAAATCGGGACACACGCTGACGCTGCGTTGACTGAATCGGCAGGGGTGACATCTTTTTCAGCCATCAGGCCACCAAGTTCGTCGACCAGGCTTTGTGCAGCGCTAGCAGCACTATTTTTGACCCCTGTGATTTTTTGCTGGCTCAACGTTTTCCTACTCGGTTATTTATAGTGATGGTTTGAAGGATTGAGGAGCGATTTTCGGCTGAGATCTACAAGTCCAGCTTTTCACGTAGCGCCTGCATTTGTTTAAGGCGCTCTTCTTTTGACTGGGGTTTGCCGGGCGGTGGCAATTCTGGCGGCACCTCTATTTTCAGTTTTTCACCACATAAGACTTTACGACGCAACTCTTCGTAGTGGCGTTTAAAAATCGGCCAGGTGGTTTTTTCGTTCTGGTTTTCAAGATCAAACCAGCCGGTCTTTTGGCCTGCAAAATAAACGGCCGGATGTGCCCATTGCTGTGCCGCCTTGGGGTGGGGGGCGAGGCAAGCTTGTAAATAAGCATCGTGAGGACTGGGCAGACCAATACGTGAGCCCTGTTCATCACAGGCGCTAATCATTTTTTGCAGGGTGGGCAGATATTCCGATTGCTCAATAATCTGCCGCGCACCCAATAATATATATTCCACGGGGTAATCCCGCAGGGCATCGAGCCATAGGCGTTTCGCCTGATTGAGGAGAGATGTGTCGTTAAACGCCGCGTAAAACTGGTTATGAAAATTGATGCGAAACAGGGCGAAAACCTGATTAATGGTGTCGACGAGTGCATCGGTTTTAGCTTGCCCAGCTGCGGTCGCTGAGTTCGTCTGCGATGTTTTGATGTCGTGTACTGTTTGGTCGATCAGGTCGTTGTTTGCCATGGCTTTGTGTCGTTGTGGTGGTGTTTGCCGCTTGTTGGTGGGTATAAGCCCATTGTTTTTTTACGAACTGCAGGAACTTGGTATTCCAGGAGCTGGCGAGATGGCCGCTGTCCCGCCAATAGACTATAAACTCCGGTACCAAATTCTGCGCGAATTGTCGGTCGATATTACCCATTTGCAGTATGTCGAACACAGTCTCATCCGGCAGCCAATTGGTGCTAATGGGGCGCGGAGTGGTATCCATTTGTAAGGTGTGGGTGAAGCTCGCCCACTGACGCTTAATGTGTTGGATAAAACGTGAATTCCATGTGCTGGAATGGGTGCCGCGCTCCTGCCAATAGAGGATGAATTCAGGGATCGCGTCTTCGACAAAATTGCGGTTAATACCAGCTGATACGATGAGAATATCCAATGCATCGGCGCTGGGCTGCCAGTCCTCACTCATCGCCACCTCTTTACTTTGGCGAGCACTATGGGTTTCCTGCTTACGCCACAGCCGCAACACGTGCTTGAGATAGCGTGACCCCCAACTGTAGCGAGGCTCGTTGCGCTCGGTCCAGTAGGTGACGAATTCGCCGACCTGCTCCAGGGCGAAATCCTGGGGAATGCCGTATTGGGCGAGTTGAGCGAGTAAGTCTTTCTCAGGTTGCCAACCCTTTGCAATAGCTTGCGGGCGTTGCCCGAGGGAAGGAGAGGCGGGGGCGGTAGTTGTTGGGGCTGGCTTTAAGGGAGGCTTGCTTAAGCCTGTTTTTAGCTGAGGGTTTACGCTTGTGGGTACAGTGACAGCACTGTTGTCGCGCTCATTAATGGCGAAGCGAAAGCGTTCATCCGTCTGAAAGGTCTGTGCGCCGATCAGCAATATGCCCTGCTCGCGGAGATTGTTGGTAATGCGCTGAATATCACTTGTCTGCCAGAAGGGCAGGGTCTGTAATAACTGATCGGCATTGACGTCACACCACGCAAAACCGTGCTGGTTTTCGGTTTCAGCATGGGCGAGAAAGGCTTTCAGGGTTTGTATCATCACCGCTTCTTCAAGCCCCAGGGCAGCAGCGAGCTGGGGGTAAAAAAATAGCGGCGTTTCGGGGATCAATGACATGGTGTCACTCTAGCAGATTTGCCCCGCCTTGGCGCATACAGCTGGGAGGGTAAATCGTATTGGTCAGCCCTATATCGTAACGAAAACCTGACTGTGATTGTTCCGCTGCGGCAGCCACGGTAGGATGCGGGCTCTCGGTGGCAGGTGGAACAGACGGTGGCAAAAAAGAAAAATTCAGCATTCGTTTGCAACGATTGCGGTGCTGATTACACAAAGTGGCAGGGCCAGTGTAGCGAGTGTCACGCTTGGAATACCCTCAGTGAGGTGCGTATGGCCGTCGCGAAACCGTCTTCATCGGGCGGTCGAAGGGGCTATGCTGGGGCCGCAGATGCCGATGTGAATCTGTTGTCCGATATTGAAATTGACGAGCTACCCCGTATTGCTACTGGTGCGAGTGAGCTGGATCTGGTGCTTGGTGGTGGCCTGGTGACGGGTAGCTGTGTCTTAATTGGTGGCGAGCCGGGAGCCGGTAAAAGTACACTTTTACTGCAAACCTTGTGTCATCTGGCCGAGGGGCACAAGTGTCTTTACGTTACGGGTGAGGAATCACCTCAGCAGGTGGCGATGCGTGCCAAGCGTTTAGGGCTGCCAACGAACAAGGTCAATATTATGGCGGAAACCTCAGCCGAGACCGTGTGCGCTACCGCCCTGCGTCAGCAACCGAAGGTATTGGTTGTCGACTCCATTCAAGTGATGCACTGCGAAGATATCAGCTCGGCACCGGGCAGTGTCTCACAGGTGCGCGAGAGTGCGGCGCTACTGATTCGTCTCGCTAAACAGAGCGGTATTATTTTGCTGCTAGTGGGTCACGTCACGAAAGAAGGCTCCCTGGCAGGGCCGAAAGTGCTAGAGCACATGATCGATTGCTCTTTGATGCTTGAGGGTTCTGCCGACACCCGCTTTCGCACTCTGCGCAGTCACAAGAATCGCTTTGGCGCAGTCAATGAGCTGGGTGTGTTTGCCATGACCGAACAGGGTTTAAAAGAAGTGGCCAACCCATCGGCAATATTTCTCCAGCGGGGGGAAGAAATAGCCTCGGGCAGCGTGGTCATGGTGGTGTGGGAGGGCACTCGTCCCCTGCTGGTGGAATTACAGGCCTTGGTGGACGACAGTAGCTTTGGCAACCCCAGGCGCATTACCGTGGGCCTCGATCAAAATCGACTGGCCATGTTATTGGCTGTGCTGCATCGCCATGGAGGGCTGATGGTCGGTGACCAGGATGTTTTTGTGAATGTCGTGGGCGGCGTCAAAGTACTTGAGCCCAGTGCCGATTTGGCACTGGTGCTCGCCGTGGTCTCCAGCTTTCGCGACAGCCCCCTTTCCCGCGATTTAATGGCTTTTGGTGAGGTGGGGCTGTCCGGAGAAATTCGCGCCGTGCCCAGCGGTCAGGAGCGTTTGCGCGAGGCTGCCAAACACGGTTTTAAACGGGCCATCGTCCCAGCGGGCAATGCGCCGCGGCAGGCAATTGCAGGTATGGAGGTGATAGCGGTGCACAAATTGAGCGAGGCGCTCGAGGTTGCAGGGTTTTAGTAAGGGTCTTGCAACTTGGTCAGCGTGGATAGGGTGAAATAATGATGTTAGATCCTCAATGGGTGCTCGGCTTTCTTCTGCTCGGCGCATTAGTTGGCTTTATGGCGGGACTATTAGGCATTGGAGGTGGCGGTATTATGGTGCCCGCCCTTACCTCGATATTTTTACTTCAGGGTGTGCCGGTTGAAAAAGTGGTGCACCTGGCACTGGGCACATCAATGGCCTCAATTATTGCTACCTCTCTGTCTAGTATGCGTGCCCACCACCGCAATGGGGGGGTGCTTTGGCCGGTGGTCAAGGCTGTAACGCCGGGCATTATTGTCGGCACGTTTCTGGCAACCTTTGTCGCAAAATATATTAGCTCAGCTCATTTGGCTCTATTTTTTGCTGCATTTATGTGCGCTGTGGCCGTGCAGATGTTTCTTAATAAAAAGCCCAAGCCGAGTAGACAATTAGCGGGCGCGACAGGCTTGTTAGCGGCGGGGGCGGGCATCGGTGGCATTTCGGCGTTGGTGTCGATTGGCGGTGGTTCGTTAACCGTGCCTTTTCTCACCTGGCAGAATATTGACGTCCGCAAGGCTATTGGTACCTCTGCCGCTATTGGCTTGCCAATCTCTATTGCAGGGACACTGGGTTATGTCGTCAATGGCTGGGCGAACTCGTCGCCAGAAAACTACACTTTTGGTTTTATTTACTTACCCGCCGTGTTGTTGATATCTGGGGTGAGCTTTTTTACGGCCCCGCTTGGTGCACGAATGGCGCATCGATTGCCGGTGGCTACATTGAAAAAAATATTTGCAGTCTTGCTCGTGCTACTGGGACTGAAAATGCTGTTTTCGGTCATTTGAAACAGTAAAGGCAAGTCCGGGCTTGCGATAAAACAATCCCGGTCTTGTTGTTTGTGCGTTGCCGTTTGTTAAAGCATTTAAGACACTTCAATTAATTCCACAGTCCCGTCGGGCAGTACTTCATGCATATGGCCTTTGGGTTCTTCAATAAACTGGACTAACACCAGGCAGGTGGCAGCGGCTGCGGCAATAATCATGAAGAATGTAGAGGTGTCGACGAAAGAGTATACGGTAAGGAAAGTCACGCCTCCGACGTTACCGTAGGCGCCAACCATGCCCGCAATCTGCCCGGTCATGCGGCGTTTGACCAGGGGTACCATGGCAAACACAGCACCCTCGCCAGCTTGCACAAAGAAAGAGCAGAACATGACGGCCATTACGGCGAGAGCAATGCTCCAGGTACTTTCAACTGTGGACAGAATCAGGTAGCCAATAGTTAAACCACCGACCAGAATGGACATGGTTTTCTTGCGCCCGAACTTATCGGAGAGATAGCCACCGCCTGGGCGAGCGACTAAATTCATAATTGCAAATGCGCCACCGAGTAAGCCCGCCTTCACGGGCGTAAGGTCAAAGGTTTCCATAAAAAATGCGGGTAGCATGGATACCACGGCGAGTTCGGAGCCAAAAGTCACAAAATAGGCCCAGTCAAGAATGGCCACTTGTTTAAATTTGTACTGCTCGATCTCAGGCAGGCTATGCTCAAGATGCTCCTTATTGACCTGATAAATATGGTAGAGCTGGTAGTTAAATAGAGCGAATAATATAAACCAGATAATCTGAGTATAGGTTTCTGTGAGCAGGCCAATAGCGGGGGACGATAATTTCCATGCCAGTACGGCTAGCGCCAGGTACATCGGTATATTCATGGCCACGTATAGGTAGAAATCACGCTTGTTTGATACTTCCAGACCCCCCGATTTTTTGGGCTTAAAATAGGTCGAGCCCTTCGGCGTATTACGAGCGGTTTTATAAAAGAAAAAACTGTAGAGAAAAGCGACGGCACCTGTGGTCGCAATAGCATAGCGCCAGCCGTCGTCCCCACCGTAAAGATAGGCGGCAACGGCGGGTAGGGTCCAGGCGGCGGCAGCAGAGCCAAAGTTTCCCCAGCCCCCGTAAATACCTTCGGCCAGGCCTACGGTCTTGGCGGGGAACCATTCGCCAACGAGCCGGATGCCGATCACAAAACCGGCGCCGATAAAGCCGCAGAGGAAACGAAACAGGGCGAGTTGCTCGTAGCTTTGTGCGAAGGCAAAGCCCCAGCACAAGAAAGCTGAGGCAGCTAGAAGCCCACTATAGACAAGTCGTGGTCCGAATTTGTCGACCATTATGCCGACCACGATCCTGGCTGGAATAGTCAGTGCAACATTGAGAATGAGCAGGGCCTTCCACTGGGCATTGCTCATATCAAACGCGGCCATAATGAAAGGCTTCATCGGTGCATGAGAAAACCACATCACAAAGGTCAGGAAGAAGGCAAACCAGGCCGTGTGCAGCGTTTTAATGGAGCTATTGGAAAAATCCAGGAGGTTGAGTTTGGGTTCGCTCATAAATCATCTCTGTTGTGCAGTGTCATTAGGGGTGTCAAGGCCATTGAAAAATAGTGACATGCAACTGCCGAGCCAGCTTCTTCATGGCTCTAAAAGAAGGGCCTATGGCTGTTTTATGGGCGTTTTTGCTTTGTCTCGAATCCTCAAAATGGCGAGCCTGCCAGAAAATGAGTCGCGGCCTTGCACCATTTTGACTCGTTGATAAGCACTACATTGGTAAGGCTGCTTACTTTTAGAACAAAACAAGGCGTGGATAATAGTGTTTGCTACCGGTGGTGTTTTGTACAACGCTAATAAATAGCCACGAGGTTGAATGTGTCGAGTTTGCGCCTGGTGTCTATTAATTAATGCTGTTTAGTTCTAGCTGATGGTGGCTGCCTCCGTGTTTGTACTGAAATGTTCGTACTGAAGCGTTTCCAGAGTACCCGTATTTTCCCCTCTCATTTGAGGCCCAAATCTTCGGCTTGAATATTAGTATCGATACCTGCCTGGCGAGCGGCATTTTCCAATGCTTTACACGCAGCCGTTTGACTGCCCGAGGCTGTCATAACCACTCCACAAGAGAGCTTATTAATGCTGTTTATGCAGTCGACCGCTTTTTTTTCTAGTCCCGCGTTCGTGGCTTTTCCGGCGTAGGGCGCAATGATGCTGGTGCAGCTTTGTTCAAACATGGCTGTCATCATCTGCTCCATTCCCGGTGGTAGCTCCTGCTGTGCCATCTCTAGCATTGCGCAAGATTTTATTTTGTCGCACAAAGTATTGGTGGCTTCGTTAAGGCTGGTTGCGCCCCCCGTGTTGGGCAGTGCAAAGCCTATGAGTAATGGAAGGGCTTTAAGAGAGAGTGTTCGAGTCGTTTGATGTTTCATCGTGTGGCTTTTCATGGTGAGGGGCATAGAGTGTTTCCTTGGCGGATATGCAGGTGAAATCGTTTACAATAATACGTCATTTATTGTTGAGCTTCTGACGACGCCTGAAAACTGAAGATGTCAGCCGACGGTCGTCAGAGAGACGCGCATGACTTGTTCAAAGATTCCTTCGCGTGTCTGCGCCCTGCTAGCTAGGCTAGTGATTATTTGAATTTAGGTTCGATATGCCAATAGAAATCATCATTGCCACCGTCTTGTTTACTCTTGCTTTGATTTTATATTCTGCTGCGATATGGAGTGGGGGGAAGTCGCCGCGATTAAAACTATGGCAGATAATTGTCTTTTTTCTGGGTCTTAGCGCAGATGTCGGGGGGGTGTGGGTAACGGTTAAATTTATGGGCGCTATTGTCTTTACGCCCCACGCTATTTTTGGCTTTATTGCCCTATTGCTGATGTCGTTGCATTTTTTATGGGTGTTTTCTCTTTTTATGACAAACAAGGTGCAAACCTACGATACACACCGCTTTGGTCTGTGTGTATGGGGTATGTGGATGCTGTCCTATCTCTCTGGCTTTGTGACAGGGCTTCAGAGAGTAATGTAAGGATGGGTGTATAAGGTTTTCCTGGGTAGGGTCAGGCAAGGGACTTTAGAATGGGTGCGCTAGTTAGCTCAAATTGTTCAACGAACGACAGAGTGGTGGGGGGACAATAATAAGGATTCAAAAGGCAGGGGTTTGCCAATACCGTAGCCTTGAACATAGTTGACGCCAATTTCACGTAACATACCTTTAATCTCGTTATTTTCGACAAACTCAGCGATAGTTTTCATGCCCATAATCTGGCCGATTTCGTTAATAGATTTCACCATGGCGTGGTCGATGGGGTCATTGACGATGCCTTTGACAAACATACCGTCGATTTTAAGGTAGTCGACTGACAGGTTTTTTAAATAGGCAAAAGAAGACAGGCCGCTGCCAAAATCATCCAGGGCGAACTTGCAGCCCAGGCCTTTCAGCGTTGAAATAAATTTCATCGCTCGGGTTAAATTGGCGATTGCCGCTGTTTCGGTGATTTCAAAACAGATTTTATTGCAATCAATGCCTGGTTGTTGCAATTGCTCAATGACAAAATCAAGGAAGGGTTCATTGGTTAGTGACTGGCCCGATAAGTTGATGCTGATGAAGTTTATCTGTTCAAGAAATACCGGGTGTGCAAGGAGGCGTTGGCAGCATTCCTCGATAACCCAGCGATCTAGTTGGGTAATAATGTTGTAGCGTTCAGCCGCAGGTAAAAAGGCCCCAGGGGGTATGATCTCTCCCTCGTTACCCCGTAGTCTGATCAGTATTTCGTAGTGTTTGCCGCTACTATTGGCGAGCGGCTCGATGGCCTGGGCATGGAGGCAGAGTCGGTCTTCTGCAATGGCCTGGTGAATACGTGCGACCCACTGCATTTCGCCCTGTCGTTGGGCCAGTTCCCGGTCTTCGGGGTGATAGACGTGGATGCGATTACGGCCCTGATCTTTGGCCATATAGCAGGCCGAGTCGACTCTGGTCATCAGGCCAGATAAGTCGGCGGTGGTTGCATTGATAGCCACCAGGCCGATACTGGCACTGACTCTAAATGTATGACCCTCCCAACTAAAGTGAAAATCCTGAATGGTTTTTTGCAAGTCACTGGCAATGCGCTCGGCATGAGTGAGGGGGCAATTTTCTATTAATACGGCGAACTCATCGCCCCCGAGGCGGGCCAGAGTGTCGCTTTGTCGCACCGAGCGTTGCAGGGCACAACCGAGTTGGCGCAGGAGTTCGTCACCGGCTATATGTCCACAGGTATCATTGACTACTTTGAACTGATCGAGGTCCATAAAACAGAGGGCGTGCTCGCTATCGTCAGTGAGCCCGGTGGCGAGTAAGTGCTTGGTTCGGCGCTCGAACTCGGGGCGATTGATGAGTCCGGTCAGTGCGTCATGACTGGCCTGATGGCTTAGCTGTTCGCTGAGCTGGTATTCTTTGGTGATATCTTCCTGCACCGAGATATAGTGGCTGATCTCGCCAAGGTGATTTTTTACCGCAGAGACAGAACTGCGACACCAGTAGTAGGTATTGGTTTTTGTTCGGTTGTGCATTTCACCCCGCCACTCTTTGCCTGCGGCAATAGTTGTCCACAAATCCTTGTAAATGGCATCACTAGTTTCGCCCGAGCTCAGTAATTGGGGGGTTTTGCCAATCACTTCGGCTCGACTATAGCCGGTGACTTCGCTGAATTTTGGGTTAATGTATTCAATGTTGCCCTGCAAGTCAGTGATAATAACGATGGAGGCACTGGCATCCATTGCGCGGGAGAGTTTGATTAATTCATCTTTGCTCTGGTGTGCCTTTGTGAGGTCGTGAAGAATGGATTGCACGACCTTCTTGTTGCCCACCGTCAGTAAAGTGGAGTTCACTTTACCTGGGAAGCATTCGCCTGAATGCTTCACGAAAAGCCCCTGAAAGTGGGCTGAACCGGTGTCGAGTAGGGCCTTGCGCATACCTTTAAAAGCTCTTTGCACCTTGGGATTATCTGACACAAGGCCAATAACATTGATTTCGCCAAGTTGTTTTGCAGAATAGGCAAAAGTTTTGAGCATGGCGCTGTTGGCATCTATATAACGACCGTCCAGGTCACTGATAATGCACGGATCCATGGAGTGCTCGAACAGTGTGCGTAGCCTCTCCTCGCTGTCTTTAAGCCGTTCTTCAATAATTAGTCGAGCCAGCTCTGCCCCGGCCCGGTCAGTGGAGACCTCGAGTACACGTCGCAGCAACGGAATAGCTTCCATAGTTTGGTCGTGTAGGAGAACGAGGACACCGATTATACTGTCGTCGGGGCCATAGATAGGGCTACCCATATAGGCTTGCGCACCGAGCCTGGCAAAGAGTCCAGCCTGGGGGTAGAGGCTCTTGGTTTTGTCAGGGTAAAACAAAGTTTTGCCCTTTACTACCTGCTCGCAGGGGGTGCCCTGCAGGTGGTATTGAGTATTGTCGGCAAGGGCACCGTCTAGCCATAGGCTCTGGGTGTACACACTCTCACCCTCTACCCGGCCAACCATTGCGCAGCGAATTTTTAGCGTCTTACACAAGTATTGAACCAGGTCGATAAAAAACTGCTGGCCGACAGAGCGATGGGTACCCTCGTGGTAGGTTTTGATAATGTTTTCGGCATAAAGACTATCGCTGATGCCCCGGTTGACGCCGATAATTTCAACGACCTGAGCACTGTCGTCACAAATATAGTTCACACTAGCTCCTGTGGGGTAGGTGGTGACGGCTTTTTGTTGCAGTTCCAGTTGGTATTTAACGACTGGCCTGCCCCGGCTTTGTGTTGGCGTTGCCCTGGAGAGCTCCTGTCTAACCAGTTCTTTGATACTGGTCGCTGAGCGGCTGGCGAGTAATTTGATGGGCCCTGAATTTGTTTTTCTTCGGCGGTGTAACCGCTAATGACCTTTATCGCGGGGCTGAAATAGGTGAAATTCAGGTTTCTATCACAACTCCAGAGCACGTTGGGGGCATGTTCAACAATAGGCCGGAAGCAGACCTCTTGTGAGGCGACATGACGGCAGCAATTTCTCTGTGTTTTGCCCATGGTAAGGTTTCCCAGTGTTTTTTTAGAGTGTTGGTGTGTTGGGCTTGGTTGCATTTTTTCCTGTTATCGCAGGCTTTAATGCCATGTCGCCACTATGTATTTTTGATTTGGCTGCCCTGGCTGAACCAAACTGCTAGTGACGGTAATAAGAATTGTTGGCAGTCTCAAGTGATGTTGGGCTAGGGACTTGAGAAGGTTCACAAAGAAGGCCGTTTTGTTTATATGATTTGATTTACATCAAAACCTAAGTATTTAATAAATAGAGCAATTTACATAAAAAATAACTAAAAGTTATAGGGATTATGCCGGTTTTGTAATATCTTTTTGCCCGGTTCAAGTAAAGTGCTGGCTAGAAATCACAGGGTATATAAGGGCTTTTTATCAACTGCTAGGCGGTGTGTTTATCAATACGACATGTTTTGGAAGTGATAAGTTTTTTGCATGAATGATTATTTGATGCGTTATATTTGTTACCCGCATTTTGGCAAAGCAATCAATTTTTAGGCGGACCCTAAGTTATCAATATTTCTTTATTGTTGAAATCCATGTTAATCAAAAAAACAGTTTTTTGTCTGGGGCTTACTCTGCCCTTCGGGCCAGGTACTGCTACTCCATAGAGAGAGTGGAGTTTGGTTTACGGCGTGAAGAGGACATTTGACAATTATCCCTTCGCCACGTAGTTTGCGCGCCTTGCCAAGGTAAGAGGTTCCCCACTGCTGTGTTCGGCACTGGGGTTAAACGGGAAGTTGGTGCGTCGTTGTCGCTGAAGCGCATGTTGCTATTTGCGGCGAACGATAAGTCCAACACTGCCCCCGCAACGGTAAGTGAATAAGTTCCTAGGTGCTGTAATAGTATTTGGGCTCAATGTTCGGTCATTAAGCCACTGTGCGCTATGCATGGGAAGGCGACTGGAACACTCATTCACAAGTCCGGAGACCGGCCCCTCACTACGCAAACGAACTACGGGGTGTGGTTGGTCCGGTCGAAATAGCGTGCTGCATCGTTGTCAATGGATGCGCTTGATTTGTCGCCTTCCTGATTTCTCCCTGTATTAAGTCTTAGCCCTATTCAGCCTCTGTGCTGACCATGCGCTCGGGTGTGAGCGCGGGAGAAAATTGATGAAGATTAAGCCAATAGCTCTGGCCGTGTCGTGTGTGCCACTTATTATTTTGCCGGTTAGTCCGTCCAATGCTGAGCTGCTAACGCAAAGCCCATCAACCCTGCAGGAAGTTATTGTTTCCTCAAGCCGTACGGCTATGCCGGTGAGCCAGGTGGGCTCCTCGGTAACAGTCATCGAGGCGGAAGAAATACAACAGCGGGGTTACATTTCCGTGGTTGACTTGCTGCGTACCCAGCCGGGTATCGCCACGAGCCGCAACGGCGGCCCAGGCCAAGTCGCGACGATACGCATTCGTGGTGAAGAGGGTTTTCGCACCCAGGTGCGTCTCGACGGCATGAAACTCGCTGACCCCACGGGCACGCAGGTGGGGCCGCAAGCTGAACATATGCTGGCCAATGAAGATATAAGCCGAATAGAGATACTGCGTGGCCCCCAGGGTTTAATGTACGGGGCCGATGCCGGCGGTGTGATTAACCTGTTTACGCCGCGTGGCCAGGGCGAGCTTTCTGGCCAGCTGAGTGCTGAAGGCGGGCGTTATGGTACGCAGCAATTTCACGGTAATGTGAGTGGTGGCAATGGGCAGAGCGATTTTTATCTGTCGGCCACGGATTTGCACAGCGCTGGCTTGAGTGCCAGTACTGCCGATGCCGTTTTAAAAGATGATGACGGCTACGATAACACCACCGTGCACGGTAAGTTTGGCTGGAATGTCAGCGAGGCGCTGCGTCTGCAAGTGGTTGCACGCGACGTTGATGCAGAAGTTGAATTTGATAACTGCGGCTTCCCTACCACCCATGATTGCCACAGTGATTATGAGCAAACTGCCTGGCAGGTTTCCGCTGAGTATAAAACCGAACATTTTTCTCATAACCTCGCTTATACCAACACCGATATTACTCGCGACAGCTATGCCGCTGGTTTGTCCTCGTTCTCAACAGAGGGCGACATTGATCGCGTTGAATACACCGGCAGCACAGATTTCTTTTCCGGTTTTACTCTGGTTTACGGTGCTGATTTTGAGCGTGAAGATATTGTGACTGGCGATGGTTTATCACTGGATCGTGACCAACGAGGTTATTTTGTCGAATACCAGGTTAGCCCGGTCGATGCCCTCTTCGTCACTGCAGGCCTGCGCTACGAGGACAACGATGACTTTGGGGATCATGTGAGCTATCGTTTCACCAGTGCTTATTTGCAAGAAATCGGCGATGGAGACACCCTGAAATACCACGGCAGTTATGGCACCGGTTTTCGAGCGCCAAGTTTGAATGAGCTGGCCTACAACAACGGTCCCTGGGCCTGGGGGGCGGCGGCAGGTCTAGCGCTGGACGAGGAAACCAGCAAAGGCTTTGATCTAGGATTAAGCTATTACGCCGCCAGCGGTTTGGAGCTGGGAGCCATTTATTTTAATCAGCGTATCGATGACGAAATTTATTTTGACCTGATTAATTTTACCGGTTATTTACAGGCAAAGGGTGACAGCAAGTCGAGCGGTGTCGAATTATTTTTTGACTACCCCTTCACCCAGCAGTGGCGCTTGTTTGGTAATGCCACTTACAATGACACTGAAACTCTTGATGATTTACAGCGTATCCGCCGACCAGAAAAAATTGCCAACCTCGGTGGTCAGTTCACCAGTGCTGACCAGACTTTTTCACTTACCGCCAATTTGCGTTATTCAGCGGCCAGTGAAGATGAAGTGTACGGCGTGGGTCGGCTCGACCTTGACGACTATGTGGTGCTTGATATTAGCGCCAATTATCAACTCACCGCCCAGGCCGAGGTTTATGGGCGTGTCGAAAATGTTGGTAATGTTGATTACGAAGAAGTGGCTCGTTTTAACACTGGTGGCTCCGCAGCTTATGCCGGGCTAAGGTATAGCTTTTAACCCCGGCTTTTTAAGCCACGCTTTTACGTCACCGTTAGTTCACGAAAAACGAGAACAGCCGATGGGCGAACAGCAGAACACACAAACGCGCCACAAACGCAAAATGGGAAAGCAAAAAAGCCAGGTTGACCACGGTATCGCCGCCGCCCAACAAGAGCGCGGCGTGCTGGTTTTGCTCACCGGCGAGGGCAAGGGTAAGAGCAGCTCGGCCTTTGGTATGGTGATGCGCAGCCTCGGCTATGGCCACAAGGTGGGGGTGGTGCAGTTTATTAAGGGCGTACAGTTATCGGGTGAAGAAATTTTTATCCGCGAGCATCACCCCGAGGTTGAGCTCTACCAAATGGCCACCGGCTTTACCTGGGAAACTCAGGATAGAGCCGGCGACATTGCTGCTGCCGAAACAACTTGGGCAGTGGCCGAACGCATGCTTGGCGATGCGAGTTTAAACCTGGTCGTGCTCGACGAGCTGACCTATATGCTGGGCTTTAAATATCTCGATGAAAGCCGAGTACTTGATGCGCTTGTCCAGCGTCCTGCGGAGCAATCGGTAGTTATTACGGGTCGAGGCGGGGGTAGTGCCTTGCAGACCCTGGCCGATACGGTGGCAGAAATAAAAGATATCAAGCACGCCTACAAAAGTGGTATTAAGGCGCGTCTGGGTGTCGATTTTTAACGTACACTTTTTAGCAATTTTGTTGAGCGGGTTATAGTTACTTGTCGCGTATTAATCCCCGTACTTTTTTGTGGCTGGCGGCTCTGGCGCTGGTGCCCGCCATGTTGTCCGGCTTGCTGCTTGGTCCCATCACCATTCCCTTCAGCGCGATTATTGATACCTTTGTACATTCTGGCTTGCGGACTGAGTTGAATGTCGAGTTGCAGAGTCAGTTATTGATCCTTTCGCAAATCAGGTTGCCGCGTATGTTACTGGCGGCACTGGTGGGTGCTAGTCTGGCTATTTGCGGTGCGGCCATGCAGGGCCTGTTTCGCAATCCACTGGCAGACCCTTCGCTCATTGGGGTATCGGCGGGGGCCAGCGCCGGGGCCAGTTTTGTGATTGTCTTTTCCGGTGGCTGGCTGCAGGCGGGCCAAAGTCATGAAACACTGGGCTTGTCGTTAATGGCAGCGGGTGCTTTTAGCGGCGGGTTTATTGCGGTTCTGGTGGTGTATCGCCTGGCGACCTCGGCCAGCGGGCCTCTCAATAGGGGGACGTCGGTGGCGACGATGCTGCTGGCAGGTATTGCCATCAGTGCACTGGCGGGTGCCTGCAACAGTGCGTTGAGCTTTGTCGCCGATAACGACATGCTGCGCCGAATTAGTCTCTGGCAAATGGGGCGGTTAGACGGGGCTAATTGGCTACGAGTGACCATGGCTGGCTCGGCACTGCTTGTCATTGTGGTCGGCTTTTTGGGGCAGAGTAAAGCCTTGAATGCCTTGCTGCTCGGTGAGTCCGAGGCCCGCTTTCTTGGCATTGATGTCGAGCAGCTCAAGCGTCGAGTGGTACTGCTAACAGCGCTGGGTATTGGCGTTTCCGTCGCGGTGGCGGGTGCCATTGTCTTCGTCGGTCTTGTTGTGCCGCATATTGTCCGTTTGTTGATTGGCCCCGATCATCGCTTTCTAATGCCCGCTTCGGCCTTGCTCGGTGCATTGTTGTTAGTGCTTGCCGATGCACTGTCACGGGTTATTGTGGCGCCGGCGGAATTGCCGGTAGGTATTGTCACCGCCTTACTTGGGGTCCCTTTCTTTTTTTCCTTGCTTGTTCGTCAGCGCACACGGGTGACTTGAGAGTGGCTCTGTGTTCAGAGGGTGCAAGTCTGACCATTCAGCATAAAACCCTCTTACAGACGACCGATCTACAGCTTGCAGCTGGAGAGATCACCGCCATATGCGGCCCGAATGGGGCCGGTAAAACGAGCCTGCTGCGAGTGCTGACGGGGGATGCCATCACGAGTACAGGGCGAATTTGTTTAAATGACCAGTCTTTAGGTGATTGGGCGGCGGCCGATAGGGCGCAGACACTGGCGGTACTGCCTCAGCACTCGAGCCTCGAGTTTGCTTTCGCAGTGGAGGACGTAGTGGCCCTCGGTCGCACGCCCCACAACAGCGGCTACCAGCATGACCGCCAAGTTGTGAATGCTGCTCTGGCTGCTATTGATGGCGAGCAATTACGCCAGCGCAATTACATGGCGTTATCCGGTGGCGAGCAGCAGCGGGTACAGCTTGCCCGTGTGTTGGCCCAGCTGTGGGAGCCATCGCCCCATGGTGAACGCCACCTGTTGCTGGATGAGCCGACGGCTTCTCTCGATCTTGCGCACCAGGCCTTGCTGCTTAACGTGCTAAAGAATTTTGCGGCGCAGGGCGTTGGTATTTGTGTGGTTATGCACGATTTAAATCTGGCAGCGCGCCTGGCGAACCGCCTGGTCATTATGCAAAGCGGGGCAATTGTGGCCAGTGGTTCGCCTGCCGAGGTGCTGCAGGCCGAATTGATTGCCCGTGTCTTTGGGGTGCAGATTGAGCTGGTCACCCATCCCAAACACGGAAGCCCGCTGGTGATTTTGTAATGCTCATCATGGTTCGGCTGAAAGCGCGTGTCGTCTTGTTGGTTTTCCTCTGTTGTGTTGAGTTGGTGCAGGCAGAAATTAGCGTTATCGACAGCACCGGTGCAAGGTTAACGCTCAGCCGGCCAGCGCAACGCATTGTTAGTTTAACGCCCCATCTCACTGAGTTGTTGTTTGCCGTAGGTGCCGGCGAGCAAGTGGTCGGCACGGTGGATTACAGCGATTACCCGCCGGCGGCGCTAAAAATCCCCCGAGTGGGGGCTTATAATTCCATCTCTTTTGAGGCCATCGTCAACCTGTCTCCCGATCTGGTGCTGGCCTGGCAGAGTGGCAATGGGGGTGAAATGGTTGCCCGCCTAAGGGCTTTAGGTTTGCCAGTGTATGTCGATGAACCGGACTCACTGGCAGCGATTGGTGCAAGCCTTGGCAAGCTTGGCCAATTGGCGGGCACAGAGCACGAGGCCGAGCGTGTGATGATTGCCTATCGACAGAAGTTGCTGGATTTACGCCGCGTTTACAGTCAGCAGCGACCTTTGTCGGTGTTTTATCAGATTTGGAATGACCCCTTACTCACTATTAACGGCGAACACCTCATTTCAAAAGTTATCAAGCTTTGTGGTGGGCGTAATGTCTTCGCCAATGCGGTGCCGCTGGTGCCGACACTGAGTGTCGAGTCGGTGATAGCGCTTAACCCGCAGGTCATCGTCGCCAGTAGTGAAAAACATCAGCGCCGTGAGTGGCTCAAGGCCTGGGAAGCTTGGCCCATGCTAGATGCCGTTAAATCGGGTCGCCTTTATTTTGTGCCGGCTAGTCTCTTACAACGCCATACGCCACGTCTATTAGAGGGAGCGGTGTTGTTGTGTCGGCAACTTGATGAGGCGCGCCAGCAACTGCCAGCGGCCGACACTGAGTAAAATGGTTCGTGGCACTTAGAGATCGTAGCCACGCTCATCATGGAGGGCGATATCCAGCCCTTCTGTTTCTTCGTCACTGGTAACTCGCAGGCCCATGAATGCATCGAGCACTTTGAGCAAGAGATAGGTAATAACCGCGGTGTAAATCAAGGTGGCGGCCACGCCAATGGCCTGTACGCCCAGTTGCGAGCCCATGGTCATGCCTTCGGCATAGCCTTGTCCACTGAAAGGGCCAAGTTGGTCAGAGGCGAAAAAACCGGCTAGCAAGGTGCCGATAATGCCGCCGACCCCATGTACGGGGAAGACATCCAGGGAGTCGTCAATTTTAAAGGTTTGCTTAATGGCCTGGGTGGCAAAGTAGCAAACAATACCGGCGCCAAAACCGATAAGCAGAGCGCCCCCAGGGCCGACAAAGCCCGAGGCGGGGGTGATGGTGCCAAGTCCGGCAACCATGCCCGTAACGATACCCAGCACCGAGGGTTTGCCGTGGCGAATCCATTCCATCATCATCCATGCTAGAGAACCTGCCGCCGCTGAAATATGGGTGACGAGCATCGCCATGCCCGCGTCACCGTTGGCTGCGAGTGCCGAGCCACCATTAAAACCGAACCAGCCGACCCAAAGCATACCTGCGCCCATTACGGTCATCGTCATATTGTGAGGGGGCATCGCCTGTGAGCCGAAACCCTTGCGATTGCCGATAACTAGTGCGGCGACCAGTGCGGCGACACCGGCGGTGACGTGTACGACGGTGCCCCCGGCAAAATCGAGCAGCCCCATTTGGCCCAGCCAGCCACCGCCCCACACCCAGTGGGTAACGGGCACATACACGAGCACTAGCCAGAGCATGCTGAACACCATAATGGTAGAAAAGCGCGCCCTTTCGGCGAAGGCGCCAATGATTAGCGCCGGAGTGATAATGGCAAAGGTCATTTGAAACAGCGCAAAGACGCTTTCCGGAATATCGCCGCTCACGGTGGATTCACGCATATTGGCGAACAGGGTGTTGTCAAAGCTACCTATCCAATTGTTGAGACTGCCGCCATCGCCAAAGGCGAGGCTGTAGCCAAAAGCCAGCCAGACAACGGAAGCGCCGCAGGTAATTGCAAAGCACTGCATTAACACCGACAGGACATTTTTACTGCGCACCAAGCCGCCGTAAAACAGCGACAGACCGGGGACTGTCATAAAAAGTACCAATGCGGTGGAGGTCATAATCCATGCAGTATTGGCACTGTTAATCTCATCGGCGAAGCCAGTAGCTGGAGCCACAAGAAAGGCTAGTAAACTAGCACTGGGCAGGAGTTTCTGAGAAGCTGGAAGCATGGAGCACCGCCTGTTAATGGTTGGTGTTTTGTTGGAGGTAAGCGAGGAGAGGCGGTCTTCCAGAGCAAAGACTGCACTATCATTGGCCATACGAAATTGTTGTGCGCAATTTTAGTGAAAAGAGGGCAGATATCTAGCTTTTTTCTTGGAATTGGTGATATTTTGGTGCGCCACCTGCTGTTTTATTGGCGCGTGCTATGTTGTGCTTTAGCGATAAACGGCCTCAGTCAGTATTCAAATTAATTTCAGTTGACCTCAATTACACTGCAGGGGGGCCTCGAAGGTTATACTCAAAACTTAGATCTGTTTTATAACGAGAGGATTGGTTGATGACAGAAAAAAGCTTACTTGAGGAAGCACAAAGCCTACGCGCTGAGTTAGAAAAGGCGCGAGATATTGACGAAGAAAAAAGTTATCTAATGGGTGACCTGTTAAGCGAGATCATTGAACACGTGACCAGTGACGAAGAGAATGATGTTCCCGCCCAAAAATACAGTGATGATTTGCGCGCTGAGGTCGCTCACTTCGAGGCCGAGCATCCTAAAATTGCTGGCATGCTAGAGAGAATGGCGACCATGTTGTCCAGTTTGGGTATTTAGTGAGCGACTAGTGGCTTTGGAGGCTTACAAGCCCGTGGTAAATCTTGCGCTGATATACCAGGTAGCCCCAGAGCCGGCGAGTAAAAAGACCAGACTCCAGCCAATGGCTCTCCAGCGATAGCGAGCACTGAGAGCGTTCTGTTCATCGCTGCCAATTAAAAAAGGTAGCCCTGCGTTTGTGGGTTTGGTGATAGCGTGTTCTCTATCGTGCTGCGAGTTTTCACGCTGTTGTTTTATGGCCTCTTTTTTTGCCGCCTGCTGCACAATTTTCCATTCGGCGATATCCAGTTCACCGTCGTTATTACTATCGTATTTTTCTACTAAACTGGCAAAGTCCTCTTTCCATGAACGCAGAATATTGCCCGTCATTTTTTCGATGGAAAGGCTGCGTTGCCCGGAGCTGTCGGTACTGAAATGACCGAGGATATAGAGTGGATCGTGTTCTTTAATCAGGCGCTCGGTGTAGCGATATCGCTTGCCAACACTGATGCTAGCATTCAAAACACGGCTCAGCGTACTTGTCGATTTTTTGTTAGAACCACTAAGCGGATGTCGTAGTCGTCCCTGCCATTTTTTAGTGTGTCGCGCTGTTAGGTCTGCGCCTTCGGGTATCACCAGACAGAGGCCGCTGGTGTCGTCGATGTTAAAGGGCTGTTTGCTGGTGCCGCTTTCAAGTGTTACCCAGCTGCTCGACTTTCCAGAGCTTTTGTACTGCTCAATGGAGTAATACCACCATAAACAAGGGGTCGCAGTCAGGGGGGCGCTCAGGTGATTGCCGTGGGGTTTGCCGATACCGATCAATTCTGTGAAACCCTGACTCGCAGAACGAATAAGGGAGGTAGGCATGTCTTCGATCAAGCGAGATTTTTTGAAGCTGCGATAGGTGTGGTAAAAAGCATAGGCGGAAGCTGCCAGCAATAGGACAGCCCATAGAATGAATTGTGCTGTGGGTTCAGCGGCGATGCAGGAGCGGCAGAAGAAGTGATTCACGGCAATGCAAACGTTACTTAATCGTTAGCTAAGAATTAAACAGAGTGTTAACACTCACGTCGCTGAGTTGTGCCTCAGAAAACTCTAGCAGGTCGCAGGCTTTAAAGTTAAAGCGGCTAGCAATCAAAACATCGGGGAATTGCTCAATGCGGGTGTTGTTGATATTGACCGCGTCGTTATAGAGTTCGCGACGGTCGGCAATAGCGTTCTCGAGATCACTGATCCGGCCCTGTAGGTGCTGAAAAGAGTCGTTAGCTTTTAACTCGGGATAATTTTCTGCCAGGGCAAATAGTTTACCAAGACCATTGCGCAATTGGGTCTCTGCTGAGCCGAGGGCGTTCATATCTTGATTCTCACTGGCACTGGCGACAGAGTTACGTGCCGAAATTACCTTCTCCAGAGTGTCTTGCTCATAACCCATGTATCGCTTGCAGGTGGCAACTAACTTGGGCAGTTCGTCATGGCGTTGTTTGAGCAGCACGTCGATATTGGCCCAGCTTTTGGCAACGCGGTGCTTTATAGCGACCAGATTATTGTAAATGATGACAAGGTAACCAATGAGAAGCACTAGCAGCGCGAGGATGATAAATAAAGTGATGCTCATAATCGTTCTCTTTGCATTCTTCGTGTGGAGATATGCGTTTTATGGATGGGGAAGAAAAGGACTAGAGCTTAGGTTTTTTACCAGGGGCCGGCAACGGCCTAAATGCTAGGTGCATCATAAAAAGACAGCTTACTAATGTGCTAATTCAATTTTTGAGCGATGAATGCCACTGAAATGGGTGTGGACTGGACGCAGGCAAGCAGTGATGGTGCACGCGTCGACTCCGTGAGATTTCAAAAAAGCATAAAAATCGGTGCTTGGGCGGGAAGGTTGTGCGAGCAAAGATCGATCGAAATATCCGATCGATGCGATCAATATGTATGATTTTGATGATTGTTGATCAGGGGGTATACTTCGCCTGTAAATCAATCAACTAGCAAGGAGTAGTATATGAGTGAAGTTAAAGAAGTCCCTGACGTTACTTTCAAAACACGTGTCCGTGATGAGTCTATTGATGGTGCAAACCCTTATCGCTGGGAAGATAAAACCACTAAGGATTTTTTCGCCGGTAAGAAAGTGGTCGTTTTTTCACTGCCCGGAGCATTCACGCCAACGTGTTCGTCTAACCATCTTCCTCGTTACGATGAGCTTTTTGAGGAATTTAAAGCGCAGGGTGTGGATGACATCGTCTGTGTTTCTGTGAACGATGCCTTCGTGATGTTCAAGTGGGGCAAGGAATTAGGTAATAAAAATATAACCTTGCTGCCTGATGGCAATGGTGAATTCACGGAAAAAATGGGCATGTTGGTTGAAAAATCGAATCTGGGTTTTGGTAAGCGCTCCTGGCGTTATTCGATGTTGGTTAATGACGGCAAAATTGAAAAGCTGTTTTCAGAAGCCGGCTTTTCTAACAACTGCGAGACCGACCCTTTTGAAGTTTCGGATGCAGACACCATGCTGGCTTATCTGAAAGGTGAGGAAGCAACGGGTGTATCTGAGCCACGTAAAGCTTTTGAAGGGTAATATTGATATTTTTGTCAATGCAATGTGAAGAAGATAGCAACTAGTGCTCTGTTGAAGACAGAAACCTAGTTGCTACCAGCGCCTATAGAGCTGCGGTTCTATAGGCGCTTTACTATCGAGTGTCAGTAATACTCAAGCCGCCATCGCCGAAAACCCACGCAAGCAGAGCTTCTCCCCTCTCTGATGCAACAATGCTGAGCACCTCTTCAGTCAAGTTGAAGCTGCTTGCCCTTAGATATGCATCTATGATGTGCTCACGGACTCTTCAGAGTCTATTAATCTAAACCTTTCACTGTTTTAGCGCCTTATGCTTGACGCGTTTGGGCTGGGCATCCTGACCTTTGCGGGCAATCAGATCTTCGTGGTACTCGCTGTAGTTACCTTCGAAAAATATTACTTCGCTGTTGCCCTCAAAGGCGATGATATGTGTGGCGATGCGGTCAAGAAACCAGCGGTCGTGAGAGATAACGAGCACGCAGCCGGGAAAGGCCAGGGTGGCTTCTTCAAGAGCGCGCAAGGTCTCCACGTCGAGATCGTTGGAGGGCTCATCGAGCAGCAAGACATTGGCCGCTTGTTTTAAGGTGTTCGCTAAATGCAGGCGACCGCGCTCACCACCGGACAAATCACCCACCCGTTTTTGCTGGTCCGAGCCTTTAAAGTTAAAGCGACCGGCATAGGCGCGAGAGTTCACCTCGTAATCGCCGATGTGAAGTATGTCCTGGCCGCCAGAAATCGCTTGCCAGACGGTTTGATCATCGTCGAGGTTTTCTCTCCCCTGTTCGACGACGGCCAGTTTGACAGTTTCACCGAGGGTAATACTGCCGCTGTCGGGTTGCTCGACGCCGTCAATCATGCGGAACAGGGTCGACTTGCCCGCGCCGTTACCACCGACGATGCCCACGATCGCTCCTTTGGGAATACTTAGCGATAAGTCGTCAATTAACAGTGAGTCGCCAAAACTTTTACTGAGGTGCTCGATTTCAATTACCTTGTCGCCAAGGCGGGGACCGGGCGGGATATAAATTTCGTTGGTTTCGTTGCGGGTTTGAAATTCTCGGCTGTTCATTTCTTCAAAGCGTTGTAGCCGGGCCTTGTTCTTAGCCTGCCGTGCCTTGGGGTTTTTACGCACCCACTCGAGTTCTTGTTTGATCGCTTTAAAGTGAGCGGCCTCGCCTTTTTTCTCCTGCTCAAGGCGAGCTTCTTTTGTTTCGAGCCAGGTGGTGTAGTTGCCCTCGTAGGGAATACCGTGGCCCCGGTCCAATTCAAGTATCCAGCCCGCGACATTGTCGAGAAAGTAGCGGTCGTGTGTCACGGCAACCACAGTGCCCTCAAAATTATGCAGGAACTGCTCAAGCCAGTGAACGGATTCCGCATCCAAGTGGTTGGTCGGTTCATCTAGCAAGAGCATGTCGGGGCGGGATAATAGGAGACGACACAGCGCAACGCGGCGTTTTTCACCACCGGATAATGTGTTGACGTCAGCATCCCAGGGGGGCAGGCGCAGGGCGTCAGCGGCAACATCGAGCTTATGGTCGAGGCTGTGAGCATCCCAGGTTTGAATAATGTCTTCCAGCTCGCCCTGGCGTTTGGCCAGTTTGTCGAAGTCGGCATCGGGTTCGGCATAGGCGGTAAACACGTCGTCGAGTTCTTTTAAAGCATCGACGGCCTCGCGCACACCGTCCTCCACATTGCCGCGCACGTCCTTCTCGGGATCGAGGGCGGGCTCCTGGGCCAAATAGCCAATGTTAATATCGGCCATGGGGCGCGCTTCGCCGATGATATCGGTATCGAGCCCGGCCATAATTTTCAAGAGGGTCGACTTCCCCGAGCCATTGAGTCCGAGCACACCAATTTTGGCGCCGGGGAAAAAAGACAGAGAAATATCTTTAAGGATTTGTCGTTTGGGTGGGACAATTTTCCCTACCCGGTTCATGGAGTAAACGTACTGGGCCATTGTGTCACCATTGTGCAATTGGAGTAGCCGGCCATTGTAGCGAAATTAGTAGGATGCTGCTGTATGCGGCTGGTTTTAGCGTGGAGAGATTCAGGCTGCTGCTCCGTATTTATTGCTGCGGCATTCGATTTTGCGTTTGTCCTGATTAATAAAAGGAGTGGTTTCCCCCGGCTATCCATTTCTTTGGCAGTATCAACCCCTGACAATGATCTCAGGCTGAGAGTGCACGTTGCGAATGATAGAGTCGAAACGAGAAAATTACAGTTTTGCCAGTTGTGCAAGCTATCAGTAAAGCGCGATATTAAGGGCCGATATTTACTTTTTTTTCGATTGATAATAAAAAAAACAGCGGGTCAAACCCGCTGTTTTTTTGAGAGGGCTAACTGCTTAAGCAGGTATTTCAGACCATTTTTCCCAAACCATTTGCATTCCACCTTTGGGGCCAGTGGTCTTGCGATAATTAGGGCTTTTCGGGTTGTTGCACCAGCCTAAGCTATCAAACTCGATAGACTTACCATCGACGGATATTCGACGCCGCCCACCCCAGTGTTGGCAGGTGCCGCATAAGTTTTCTGCCGCACTATCGAGGACAAAATACTCGCCATCCGTATTCGCGCTCGCAGTGACTGCTCCGCCAGCAAGGGCTGTACCCGCTAACACTTGAGAGGTGCGCAAAATGAATTTTCGTCTATCTAGTGTTTCTTTTGAAGCGGCCATTATTTTTCTCCTGATCAATAAATGTAGGACAAGCTCGCAGCGCGAACAGTGTGCTTACCCTAGCGAGGAGCTTGTAAAAAGACCTTGATAATTGTCAAAAGGAGATGCTTTATTGCAAAGTTTTTCAGCATTAATTGATTTTAACCCTAGTGGCGGATAGCCAGAGTCTCACCTTTGATGAGGTTGTTTACCCATGACTTATAAGGTTTCTCGCGCTGACGATAAAGCACGCTAAGCTAAACATATTGTCAATACACTGTGTTTTATCACTTCACCCCTCAAGTATTCAAGCGTAAATCAGAAGGGTGTCGTCAGGTCTGCATGTATGAAAGATTTCATTGCCACTTCTCGTGTCCTCGATTCTATAGCTAAAAGACACTGATCGAAGTCATCCCGCGATCGACTATTGAGTCATGGAGATAAAGCCCGTGGAATTATCCTTAGTTAAAATTGATGCAAGGTATTAGGAGAATTCTGTTCGTTTGGCATCTCGAGTGACATTATTTTTGATCATTTAAAAATTGCTGACGTAGAGCGCCTCAGACATTAAAGCGTTATCAAATACTCAAGCTGAGGCATAAAAAAGTGTGGATAGGCTTGTCGAGGCAGCTGTTGTGTTATTTTTCGTTGAAGATCCATTTTTTGGGCAGCAGAAAATGGCGCTTTAAACCTATAAAGCCACTGGGTGATGAAACGAGTCTAAATGGCGTTCGAAATTTATGGTTAGAAAAAATGGGTATGACTGCGTCACGAACAACGAAATACGAGTATTGCAGAAGAGTGTATAAGTTATAGCTAGTTTAGGCGCTGGCTATGGCTTATGATGACAAGGCCTCTCGGCCATTAGGCCAGTTAAGTCCCTGATAATCGGACTACTACAGTATCTTCGTCATTGCTTCCGTCTTTATTTTTATAGTTTTGGGTGAGAGGCAGGTGCACTGAACTTGTAACAAACGTTGTGTCTAATTAAACAAGCAAACGTGCAGCTCAGAATTCAGACATCGCAGTGAATTCCTGTGCTGAACTTCATTTCGTTACACGGCTTCATTAATACAGAGGCGTTATCATGCAAAAGCTCACTGAAACTGGTCAAAATCTTGTTAACGATATTGCTCGCCGTTACAACTTGAGCGTCGATGCTGTTGTCCATATGTTAGTCGCCGTGAATAATGGCAACGGCAGTATGGCTCAGTTTAACTGCCCTGAACTGGGTGGAAGTGGACAATGGATGCGTGGTGGTATGACCATGGTGGGCGATATGTTCAACAATGGTTTGAAAAATACTGTCGATAATTTGTGTAACGAGTTAGCGGGTATATTGGCTAACAATCAAGTTTTTCCTGTTATTCCAGCGGGCACGCCGGGCAGTAACCAGTGGTGGCCAGCGGATCTCGGTAGCCCATTTAGCAGTGGTGCACAAAACAATATTCGTTACGCGGTTTTCCCCAATCGCCTAGCCGTTGAGTTGCAAGGCCAGATAACGGTGTATGACACCCTGGATCACAATATTAGTGGCGTGAGCCAGCAACAGGGTGGCGATACTTCATTAACCTTTAGTAGCCAATATGGCACCGTGGCGGTTTCAAGTTTACCAATCGTGCATGGGCAGGGTTTGCCTAAACCCGTGCAAACCAATTTCGCGGAGCCTGCGCCGTATAATCCACCGGCGAATAGTTCTTCTGATCAAGTACTGAGTGACACAGCTTATACATCTAATCCAGCGGATCACAGCCAAAACACAACTCCTGTTAATCATGAGTCAGCCAGTGAAACCATGAAATTACTTGAGCAGCTCGACCAGCTACGCAGTGCGGGAGTATTAACCGATGAAGAATTTAAGGCGAAAAAGCAAGATTTGTTAAGTCGCATCTAACCCACAGCTAAGGGTCGTTTGGGGTGGCCGGAGGTTGTTCCTGCCGCTTTCAAAGCCGTGGGCGAAAACCGTCGCACCCTTCTCGGCGAGGCGTTTGGCGATAATCTCCCCGGTGCCGCGATAACTGCCGTTGGCCAGCGCTATTTCGCCTGTTAAGCCGAGTTACATTTTCCCTCTCCCATTAATTATGAATACATAGTGTCTCAGAGCTTAGCGCGAGCGCAAGTTTTTCACGTTTATGTGGCTTTGTTGCGCCGGTACTCTGTGGGTCAAATGCCGCTCACCTGTTTAAACAGCCGGGAGAAGTAGTAGGCATCTTAGTAGTCGGTGTTTTGCTGTCGGTGCATAAGGCATGAAAAGGGTTGCGTCCCCTTTAATGTGAAAAGGGTTGCGTCCCCTTTTAATGCAATATCAATTACTCTGACCCCTTTGATTTTCCAATTGTTAGCTCTGAAATTCCGGTGCCAGACCAGTCCATGAATGTAGCGCCCCCGGAATATCTGCTTTTTTTATACCTCTTAACCGAAACAATTCTGCTAAAAACTCTTCGGCTGTTTTTAGAGACTGAATAGCAGAATGCTCCCCCAATGAATCAAAAGCACTCGTATCAGCCAGACCATGAATTGTAGCACCCGACACGTCTATAGTTTCCCATGTGTTTGAAAAGTGTACTAATCCATTTCGCAAATTCTTTAGTTCCATAAACCTCTGACCAGCCCCTGAGCCATAATCAATTTTATTTCCGAAAACTACTTCAGGCCATTCCTTCAACTTTCTATCCAGAGGCGCTTGCCTTTTCAAGTCGTTTTGAATTCTTTCTTCAGCGTGCTTATAAGGCTTCTCGGATATCAGTATTCTGAAATAAACATTAAGAAATACTTCTACAACCGTTACCGCAGTAATTACACATAATGCAGCATCCTCTTTTTTATACCCATCAGAACTGCGTTCTTCAACCCGGTAACACATACGCCGAAGAGCGCTAAAATAGGACCAAACCATTTTGTTTGGGCTAGATAGAACTTTATTTGCATTCTGACTTTTCATAAGGGGCTAACAGTGTACTTAAGCGGAATTCATTTTCCGCGTATTATGATATTAACGCGGAAAACACGGAAAATTCCCCGTCTTGCACGCGCACAGCAAGGTAAAAAGGGACGCAACCCTTTTACCCAAAGTCATAACGGAATCGGGTCTTGCAGTCAAACATTCTGAGCCAAAACCCCACCTATTCAATGAACAATATCCAGTGCCCCTCCATCAATACGCAGGTTTTGCCCGTTAATAAAAGCCGCTCGTTCGCTGGCGATAAAGCACACCAAATCGGCCACTTCTTCTCGGGTGGCGATACGCCCGGTGGGATTGGGGAAGCGCTTGGCGACAATGCGCCGCTCAATGGTTTCCCAATTGTCTTCCCAGCCTTCGCGTTTGGCCTTGGCGCGAAAAGAGGCCTCTATTTCCGGAGTGCGAATATAGCCGGGTGAGATGGTGTTGACGGTAATGCCTGTGCCGGCGAGTTCTTTGGCCAGGCCGACGGCAATATTGGCCAGAGCACCCTTTGACGCATAGTAGGCGGGGCGCAGGTGGTTGGGCTGGGTCGAGCCAACAGTGCCCAGTTGAATAATGCGGCCAGCGCCGAGTTCACGCATTTGCGGGGTTAAACGGCGAATCATGCGCGCTGCCGAGAGTACGTTTTTTTGGTACATGTCGAGCCAGTCGTCACTGTCGGCATCACCCCAGCGTTTTTCCACGGCAGTGCCGTAATTGTTCACCAAAATATCGATATGGCCAGCGGCGGCCAAGGCTTGTTCCACGACCTGGGCGCAGCCTGACTCGGTGCACAGGTCGCCCCAAACGGCGAATTGCACAGCGGAGTCAGCAAGCACATGGTCGGCACTACCGCGTTCAAAGCCATGGGCAATAACAGTGGCGCCCTCATTGGCGAGTTGTTTGGCGATTATTTCACCGGTGCCGCGATAGCTGCCGGTAACCAGTGCTACTTTTCCTGTTAAGCCGAGCTCCATTTTTTCTCTCCTATGGGTTTTATGGGCATATCCTGAAGTAGAGGTTGGCTGGGGTGCAAGTTTTTCACGTTTATGCGGCTTTGTTTCGTCGGTATTCGCTGGGCGAAATGCCAATCACCTGTTTAAACAGTCGGGAGAAATAGTAGGCGTCCTTGTAGCCGGTATCGAGGGCAATTTGTTTAACCGAGTGCGCGGTGCTGTCGAGTAGCTGGCAGGCGTGCTGCATTTTCAGATGAATAAAATACTGGATGGGTGAGTGCCCCGTGACTTGTTTAAATTTACGCGTGAAGTGGTACTTGGATAAGTTGGCTTCGTCAGCGAGAGCCTGCAGGTTTAAATTGCCGCAGAGGTTTAAGTGCATTAACTCTTCGATCTTCACCAGGTCGATGGCTTGCCCGGGTTGGGACTGGTGGCGCTGGGCGCTGTAGGCGATAAAACTGAGCATTTGTTTGAGCCGACAAGCACTGTGAATATAGGCGTCGATGGAGTAACCGCCACGGCGCAGGGAGAATAGCGCCTCGAAGTCAGCAATCAGCCGTGGCTGTAGGCCAATTTGTGCAAAGGCTTCGTTACCAATGCGCTGGCTATACTCGCGGGCTAGTGTGCCGCTATAGTGGGCCCAATAAATAGTCCAGGGTTGTTTGTCGTCGGCACGATAGCTGTGAGCTAACCCTTCGGGCAGAGAAATAATGTCCCCGGCTTTAATTGACCACTCATGCTTACCGGCTTTGAGACGTCCCTGGCCTTCAGTACAATAAATTAACAGGTAGTTGGCATTTTGCTGCCGGCGCATGCGGTGGTGACGGGCCTGGGGGTAGAAACCTGTGGCCAGTGGGTAAAGGTCTTCGCATAGTGGGTCGGCGGCCATTGCATCAACTAAAAACTTAGGTGATAAAAGGCGAATACCTTTAGGTGGCAAGGGCCAGTCTGAGGTGATGTCTGTTTTTTTCATAATAAAAACATCAACATAATAAAGAGGTATCTTATTTACTTGATGAGATTGTAAGGCAATATAGTCCATCATCTGGGCAATATAGTGAATTTTTATTGTTATCTGTTTATGCTTATATACGCATCAGCTTGTACCCCTATATTGACATAGACCGCGCTTGGCACCTTTGCTAGGCGGCACGACTAACTGAGGTTGACCATGGCATTTCCAAAAACTGTACCCTTATTCATCGAAGGCGAGTGGATTCAAAGCGAAAGCACTCAGCGCACTCAGGTGCTCAACCCGGCCACGCAAGAGCTGCTGACCGAGGTGCCTGCCGCGACTGACGCAGAAATGGAGCGTGCCATTGCCTCGGCCAAGAGCACGTTTCAAACCTGGAAAGAAGTACCGACTCCCCAGCGTGCGCGCATTATGCTCAATTATCAGCACCTGCTGAAAAAGCATCACGACGAAATTGCCGAAATCATCAGTCAGGAGCTAGGCAAGACCTTTGAAGATGCTAAGGGCGATGTGTGGCGCGGTATTGAAGTGGTCGAGCATGCGGCCAATGTCGCCAGCTTGATGATGGGTGAAACCGTTGAGAACGTGGCCGGTAGCATCGACACTTATTCGTTTGTACAACCCATCGGTGTGTGCATGGGTATTACCCCTTTTAACTTTCCGGCGATGATTCCCCTGTGGATGTTTCCGCTGGCCATTGCCTGCGGTAACACCTTCATTCTCAAACCCTCCGAGCGGGATCCGCTAACCCCAACTCGTCTGGTTGAGCTGTTTGAAGAAGCCGGTGCACCCAAAGGCGTACTGCAGGTTATTCACGGTGGCGCTCATCAAGTGGATTACTTGCTTGAGCATCAAGATATTTGTGCGGGCTCTTTTGTTGGTTCCGTACCCGTGGGCAAGCATATTTACCAAAAAGGCACCGCTAACCTCAAGCGCATGCAGTGCATGACCGGCGCTAATAATCATATGGTTGTGATGCCCGACGCCAACAAAAGTCAGGTGGTAAATAACATTATTGGTTCTGCCTTTGGTGCGGCAGGGCAGCGCTGTATGGCGATCCCCAATGTGATACTGGTCGGTGCCGCTAAAGAGTGGGCGGGCGATATCGCCGCTGCTGCGGAGAAAATTCGTCCGGGCGTTTGGTCCGATAAAGGCGCTGCCTACGGCCCGCAAACGAATACCGCCGCGAAAGAGAAAATCACCGCTGCTATCGCCAAGGCGAAAGAAGAGGGCGCGACTTGTCTGCTCGATGGCTCTGATTGTGTCGTTGCAGGCTACCCCGACGGCAACTGGATTGGCCCGACCATCTTTACTGATGTGAGCCGAGATATGAGTGTGTATAAGGACGAAGTCTTTGGCCCGGTCTTGTGTCTGCTGACTGTCGACACGCTCGATGAGGCGATTACTGCGATTAATGAAGACTTCCGTGGTAACGGCACGTCTATCTTCACCGCTTCTGGTGGTGCAGCGCGTAAATATCAGCATGAGATTTTGGTCGGCCAGGTGGGCATCAATGTCCCCATTCCTGTGCCCCTGCCGTTTTTCTCCTTCACGGGGTGGCGGGGTTCGTTCCACGGTGACCTGCACGCTTACGGCAAACAGGCAGTGCGCTTCTATACTGAAACTAAAACGATCACGGCTCGATGGTTTGATGACGAGTTGGCCGGTGGGCCAAATATGTCCATTAACTTAAAATAAAGCGTCATTGAAATAATGGGAGGTGTTTTTTTGATGGCCGTGACGAGGGTTGGTAATGGATTTTAATCTTAGCGAGGAACAGCGTGCATTTCAGGAGGCGGCCCGCGCTTTTGCCGAGGGCGAAATGGCTCCCCATGCGGAAGGATGGGACGAGGAAAAAATCTTCCCCACTGACGTCATTGCAGCGGCTGGTGCCATGGGCTTTTGTGGCATGTATAGTCCCGAGGCCTTGGGCGGTATGGGTATGTCTCGTCTCGATGCCACTATTGTGCTCGAAGAGTTGGCGGCGGCTTGTCCTTCCACTGCAGCCTTTATCTCCATCCATAATATGGCTACCTGGATGGCTTGCACCTGGGGTACCGAGGCCGTGCAGACTGATTTTTGCGAGCAATTAGTACTGGGTGAAAAGCTTGCTTCTTATTGCTTGACTGAACCCAATGCCGGTAGTGATGCGGGTTCAATTACCACCAGGGCGGTGCGCCAGGGTGATAGCTATATTCTCAATGGCGGGAAGAGTTTTATCAGTGGTGCTGGCAGTACCGATGTGCTGGTGTTGATGACCCGCACTGGGACCAAAGAGTCGGGAGCAATGGGTATTACTGCCTTTGCTGTGCCCGCCGACCTGTCCGGCATTAGTTACGGCAAAAATGAACGTAAAATGGGTTGGAATAGCCAGCCAACACGCACCATTACCTTTGAAGATGTGCGCGTACCCGCGAACTATCGATTGGGTGAAGAGGGTGAAGGTTTTAAAATTGCTATGAAGGGGCTCGACGGTGGGCGCATCAATATCGCCAGTTGCTCTATTGGTGCCGCTCAGGCAACTCTCAGACATGCTCAGCAGTATCTTCAAGAACGTAAGCAATTCGGCAAGCCTCTCGCTGCTTTTCAAGCCTTGCAATTTAAGCTCGCCGACATGGTCACCGAGCTGGTAGCGGCACGGCAAATGGTCAGGTTGGCAGCGGGCAAGTTAGATCAAAATGATGTCGATAAAAGTACCTATTGCGCTATGGCCAAGCGCTTTGCCACCGATATCGGCTTTCAAGTGTGTAACGAAGCCCTGCAATTACACGGTGGGTACGGTTATCTGAAAGACTACCCGATAGAGCGTTTTTTACGCGATGCCCGAGTCCATCAGATTTTAGAGGGCACCAACGAAATTATGCGGGTGATCGTAGCGCGCCGTATATTGGAAGAGGGCGCAACGGAGAGTATCCGCTAGTCAGTGCATTCACCCATACTTTAAGAGTTAATAGGAGTTAAGCGAAATGAGCGAATTACTAAAAGTCGAAAAACGCGGTCGCACCGCCATTCTGACCATGAACAATCCCCCGGCCAATACCTGGACACCGGAGAGCCTGGCTTATTTAGAGGAGGTGATTGGTGAGCTGAATGACGACAAAGAAAATTACGCGCTAATTCTGACCAGCGAGAGCGAAAAGTTCTTTAGCGCCGGTGCCGACCTGACTCGCTTTAATCACGACAACACAGGGGATGCCTTCGACTTTATTAAAGCTTTTGGTGTTGCCTTTGAAGCACTCGCCAGTTATGAGGGTGTTTCCATTGCGGCGATCACCGGCTTTGCCATGGGCGGCGGCCTTGAGTGTGCGCTAGCGTGTGATATTCGCATAGCCGAGGAACAAGCACAAATGGCACTGCCTGAATGCACCGTTGGCTTGTTGCCCGGTGGTTTGGGGACACAACACCTACCCTGGTTGATTGGTGAAGGCTGGGCTAAGCGTATGATTTTATTAGGTGAGCGGGTTAAGGCAGCAAAGGCGGAGCAAATTGGCTTGATTCAGGAAGTGGTGCCCACAGGTACTGCCCTGGAAAAAGCATTGGAATTAACCGCCAAGGTCGAAAAGCAAAGCCCAACGTCTGTGCGCCTCTGTAAAGAGCTGACCATGTCTTCTCGTGAGCGCGGCCTGAGTAGTGGATTTAAGTTTGAGCGCGATGCATTTATGGATTTATGGGGCAGCGAAGATCAAAAAGAGGGCGTTGCCGCGTTTGTTGAAAAGCGTAGTCCTGAGTGGAAGAATGGCTAACGTCGGTATTTAGCGAGATATCTGTGGAGAAAAGCGTGTCAGAACAGCCCGTATTATTTAGTGAAAAAGCCTGTGGTAAGGGCAAGAAAATTGCCATTGCCACCCTCAATGCCGAAAAAGCCCTGAATTCTCTAAGCCTGGAAATGGTTGATATGATCAGTGCCCAGAGCGAGCTGTGGGAAGTTGACGACAGCATCGTTTGTATTTTGCTTGACAGTGCCGGCGATAGAGCTTTTGCGGCTGGTGGTGATATTCGCAAGCTCTATGAATCCATGGTGGAATGTGGTGAAAACTACAATGCCTATGCCACTGATTTTTTCTCGCGCGAATATCGACTCAACTATCGTCTTCATAACTTTCTCAAGCCGATTATTGCCTGGGGTAATGGTTTTGTCATGGGTGGCGGTATGGGCTTGTTTGAAGGTGCCGATTTTCGCGTGGTGACCGAGAGCACGCGTATAGCGATGCCGGAAGTGACGATAGGCTTACTGCCCGATGTCGGGGGTACCTGGTTTTTGAATCAAACCCGTGGCAATAGCGGTTTGTTTTTGGCGCTGACGGGGGCGCAGATTAATGCGACGGATGCGATTTATTCGGGTCTTGCCGATGTGTTTATTCCCCATGCTGAAAAAGCCGTGATGCTCGATAAGTTGGCTGAGCTAAACTGGACAGCAAATACTGAAGATGACTGCAGGCAGATAGCGCTTGCGCTGGATGCTCTGCAAAACCGGCATAAAGAGGTGCTCCCGGCTGCCCAGCTCGAACCGCATATGAGCTGGATTGACGACGTCACGTCGGGTGACAGCTTAGAAACAGTGGTAGCTGCTATTACAGCCTATGAGGGCGATGATAAATGGTTGCGTCGTGCGGTTGGCACCCTGAAAAAAGGTTGTCCAGTGTCGGTTTTTCTCGCCTATGAGTTGAATCAGCGCGGTCGTGAACTACCCTTGAATGAGTGCTTGAAACTCGAGCTGATCGGCACGGTCAATTGCGCTAAATATGGTGTTTTCCGCGAGGGGATCCGCGCGCAAATTATCGAGAAAGACAATCAGCCCGATTTTAAACCGGCTTCTTTAGCTGAGCTGACTGATGAGATGCGCGAGCAATACCTCTCTTGGCCATGGGCTGATAAAGCCAACCCCCTGTCGAATTTGTAATATTGGCTGGTGGACAGTTCTGTAATAAATTTAAGGATTCGATGATGGCAAAGAAAATTGCATTTTTTGGTTTGGGAAACATGGGCGGCCCGATGGCGGCTAATTTGGTCAAGGCCGGATTTGATGTTTGCGCCTTTGATTTACAACCTGCCTCGGTGACGAAGGCCGTCGAAGACGGTTGTAGTGCGGCCGGTTCAGAAAAAGAAGCGGTGGCCGGTGCCGACTTTGTCATATCGATGCTACCCAATGGGGCCATTGCGGAGAGTCTTTATATTGAGGGTGCGGGTTTACTCGACCTGGTTGAGCCGTCGGCGTTGTTAATTGATTGTTCCACCGTTGCGGCTTCAAGCTCGCGGCGCATTGGCGAGGAGGCAAAGAAGCGCAATATTCGTGCAATCGATGCGCCGGTTTCTGGTGGTGTGGCGGGAGCCGAAGCGGGCACGTTGGCTTTTATGTGTGGTGGCGAAGCCGCTGATGTTGAAGCGGCACGTGAAGTATTGGTGCATATCGGCGCCAATATTTTTCACGCCGGGGCCAGTGGCGCGGGACAAATTGCTAAGATTTGCAACAACATGCTACTCGCCGTGCATATGATAGGCACGGCAGAATCGCTACAGTTAGGTGTTGATAATGGTCTCGACCCGGCGGTGTTGTCGGAGATTATGCTTAAAAGTTCGGGGTGTAACTGGTCGCTGGAAAAATACAACCCCTACCCCGGTGTGATGGATGGGGTGCCGGCGAGTCGTGATTACCAGGGTGGCTTTATGGTCAAGCTGATGCAAAAAGATTTAGGGCTGGCAATGGAAGCTGCTCTTGGCAGTCGTTCCAGTACACCGATGGGCGCTTTGGCGAATAGTCTTTATGGTTTACACGAGAACACCGGTGGAGAGCAACAGGCGGAACTTGATTTCTCGAGTATTCAGCAGATGTTTAATCAAGCAGGGGATTAACAAAATCCAGGCATCAGGCATAGCCTGTTGCCTCACATGTCCTCTATTGGGCAAGCAGTGCTTTTCGTATGATTTATTTTTGGCGGATGTGGCGTATGATTCAGCTTTGATTTAAGGTGCGGTCTCTCGTCAAAAGCAAGAAATCTCTTGCGGTGAATGGAACTAAAGAATGGATAGCAGGGAAGACCAGCTCCTACTTTCGCAGAAAAAAATCTTAGAAAAAGTCGCTCTAGGAGGCGATTTTCAACAGATGCTGGATGAGCTGTGCATAGCTTCAGAGCTTTTAGTACCACAATCGATTTGTTCTGTGATGTGCTTTGAGCAAACGAAAAAGTATCTCAATGTGATATCTGGCC
This sequence comes from uncultured Gammaproteobacteria bacterium, assembly GCA_913058345.1. Classification (GTDB taxonomy): domain Bacteria; phylum Pseudomonadota; class Gammaproteobacteria; order Pseudomonadales; family Porticoccaceae; genus Reddybacter. The sequence continues at coordinate 62,888 of CAJXQR010000002.1, read as the reverse complement.
CCAATCTTCCAGATGCGTTGATGGATCGATTAAACGGCACTATTCCCGCAGCCCGATCGGGCTCTTGTGCCGCAGCTGTTTCTCAAAATACACCTGTCTACGCCAGCAATACCCTTGAGGATGAATGTTGTTCAGATGTTCGCCCGTTAGCTCTCGACTTTAATATCCATGCCTGTTGGTCTCACCCTGTGAGAAATACCGAAGGAGAGGTGGTTGGTTCCTTTGCTATTTTGAGTTTTGAAGAGAGAGAGCCCAGCTACTTTCAGCAACAATTGCTGACTGAATCAGCCAATATTGCCGGCATCATCCTCGAGCGTCGCGTTCGTGAAAAAGATCTTTGGGATAAAGCACACCAGGACAAATTAACGGGCTTGTGCAATCGTCCCATGTTTGACATGACTTTGAGTCACGCTTTGTCCAGCGCCAGGCGCCATCAGGCTCAGCTTGCAGTTTTGTTTGTTGATCTCGATAACTTCAAGGTGATTAACGACACCTACGGTCATAAAGCCGGTGACGATGTGCTGCGCGAAATCGCCCTGCGGCTCAATCGCTGCCAGCGAAGCAGCGATACTCTGGCCCGCTACGGAGGCGATGAATTTACCCTTTTACTGGAAAATATTGTTGACCTCAATAGTGTGACGCATGTGGCCCAGCGGATTATCGATGAGTGCGCCGTTCCTATTATTGCTGATGGCCACAGTACAGCTGTGTCAGCCAGTGTCGGTATTAGCCTCTTTCCTAACGATGCTCTCGAACTTCGTGAATTACTTAGCTTTGCCGATCGGGCAATGTACAAAGCCAAATCTAAAGGCCGTAATGGGTTTTATTTTTACGAGGAAGGCTTAACACGGATTGTCGAAGCGAAAAAAAAGCTGAGCGTAGAATTGCGTAATGCTTTAAATAACAATGAATTTATCGTGTTTTATCAGCCTGTTTTTTGCAGTAATGGGGCGATGTCACGTTCAGTCGAAGCTCTGGTACGTTGGAATCACCCTGATCGAGGGTTGTTAACGACGGATGATTTCCTGCCGATGGTAGAGGAAGAAGGCTTGATGGACGAGCTTAGTGAGTGGGTCTTACGTGCGGCTTGCCTGCAAATGAAGAAGTGGCTGGATGCGGGCTTTTTGCTCGATAAAATAGCTATCAATTTCGCGCTCTTCTCCGAACAACGCAGTTTTTATGAGGTGGTAGGACGGGTGCTTGATGAAACACACTTACCTCCGTCTTACCTGGAGTTAGATATTGTCGAGAACCTGTTGGTTGGTGGTGGCGATAAACTGATTGATACGCTAGAGGAGTTGCGTGAGCGTGGTATCAGTGTCGCCCTCGATAATTTTGGCACTGGTGGTGTATCCCTTGCTTTACTGGCTCGTTTGCCGCTTGATGTCCTAAAAATGGACAGGAGTTTTGTTAATAGTGTGACCCCTGATAATAGTGATCCTCGTCTCATAAAAACGATTATCGCTATGGCATCTAGTCTGGGTCTACCGGTGCTGGCAAAGTACGTCGAAACGGAATTACAGCGTGAAGTGCTCGCCCGAGAGGGCTGTGATTTGCTACAGGGCTATTTGTTTTCTGCGCCACTGGCCGTCAGTAATATTGAAAGCCTCCTGTTGCGTCATTGAGGCATTTGCAACCGCACCTTCACACACATCCCTTGAGCCGCTTGACGACATACCTGCCGTGAGGCAAAGGCTGATGTACTCGACAGTTATTATCGCGCTTTATTGATTCAAGCCATTGGCCGAATTAAGCTCCTATTCTTTTAATAAAGCCAACGTTATACCTCAGGGGTTATGAATGACAGCTACCACAGAACAACTCATCACCGGACTTTACGTCGCTTTTTACAACCGTGCACCCGATAAGGCGGGGCTTGCCCACTGGCAGCAACGCGCTGCTGCGGGCAACGAAGCCTCTGTCTTCTCTGAAATAGCCGCTGACTTTGCCGTCCACCCGAAGTTCTCTGAGCTGTACGGTCACCTCGACAACCAACAATTTGTTGAAGCTATTTATCGCAATGTACTCGGCCATGCGGGTGACAATCCAGGCATTAGCTATTGGACTGGAAAGATTGAAAGCGCCACTCCGCGTTCCGATATGGTGGTTGATTTTATCTATAGTGCACTGAATTTTGATGCCAGCGATGAAGAATGGAATACGCTAACGACCGCCGAAAAGGCAATTGCTCAAAATCGTCACGACACACTGGTGAATAAAACCACAGCCGCTCTCGCCTTTGTCGATACCTATGGTGATGCCACTAACATCACCTCCCCGGCAGATTTAGATAACGACCCCGCTTATCTTGCGTCAATTGTCGCACTGTCAAATATTGATGAAACCCCTGCCTCTATCGACGTTGCTGCCGCTCGCCTGAGTCTTCGCGGTGACGTTATTGTGATTGATGCCAGCACAGAAGCCGACACAACAGCCCCCTTTTTTATAACATCCTCCACCGCCAGTGCTATTGATGAAAACAGTGGTGCAGGGCAAGTTATATACAAAGCCCATGCAGAAGACACAGGCACAATCACCTACCACTTAAAGCCAGGTGGCGACTCCGCGCTGCTGTCCATCGACAATGTAACAGGCGAAGTGAGCCTAACGGCCAACCCCGACTATGAAAGCAAAAGCGGCTACAGCTTCACCGTTATCGCAACAGACGAAAACGGTAATAGCAGTGAAAAGGCCGTATCATTAGCCATCAACAACCTTACTGACACCACGCCACTATCACCCGCTGACACCGCAGCCCCCACGGCGGCACTCCTGTACTCAACAGATGGTGGTAGCACATACAGCACCACTCTGATGGCAAAAGACGCTGATACCCTCAGAATTAAAGCCACCTTTAATGAAGCCATTAATGATGGGCCAGGCGCAACGATTGCCATTGACAACAGTGTACTAACGGCAACGGCGATGGTAAAAACAACTACCACCGAATACTACTACGACCTCGATGTGCCTGCGGGCGATATTGCAACGGCAACGGTGACAATTGGCGCTGCAGAAGACAATGCAAATAATGTGATTACCGCCGCACCCACCAATGCCACGTTTAGTATTGATAATACCCCCCCGGCCACGATAATTGCAGGCATTGATATCTCCGCCGATACCGGCACCAGCGCCACCGACTTTACAACCCGGACCGCCGCACAAACCATCACCGCCACACTCAGTACCACACTGGCCACAGGTGAAATCCTCTATGGCTCCGTGGATAACGGGGCAACATGGACAGATGTCACAGCGAAAACCACTGGCACCGCCATCAGCTGGAACGGCGCGAGTTTATCGGGCAATAGCGCGATTGCCTTTAAAGTGAGCGATGCCGCCGGTAATGACGGCCCCACCGCGACACAGGCCTATGTGTTGGACACCGCCGCCCCCACGGCCAACCTCGCAGCCGCAACCGATAATGTGGGTAGCGTCACCGGCGCATTAAGCACTGGCGACACCACCGACGACACCGCCCTTGTTCTTTCAGGAACGAATGAAGCGGGTGCTAGCGTCCAGGTCTACAACGGCGCCACGTTACTTGGTGCAGCGAGCGTTTCGGGCACGAGCTGGAATTACACTGCCACCGTGGCGAATGGGGTCACCTATCAGTTTAATGTCAAAGAAACCGATGCTGCCGGTAACACCAGTGCGGCCAGCAGCAATTTTGAGGTCACAGGCGATACCACCGCCCCCACGGCCAACCTCACAGCCGCAACCGATAATGTGGGTAGTGTCACCGGCTCATTAAGCACTGGCGACACCACCGACGACACCGCCCTTGTTCTTTCAGGAACGAATGAAGCGGGTGCTAGCGTCCAGGTCTACAACGGCGCCACGTTACTTGGTGCAGCGAGCGTTTCGGGCACGAGCTGGAATTACACTGCCACCGTGGCGAATGGGGTCACCTATCAGTTTAATGTCAAAGAAACCGATGCTGCCGGTAACACCAGTGCGGCCAGCAGCAATTTTGCCGTCACAGGTGATACCACCGCCCCGACCGCGACAATTTCAGGTGCCAGTTACAACGCAACCACCGACACCCTGACTTTCACCGGCAGCAATATGGCTAGCCTGTTATCGGGGACAGAGACTGCGGCAACCGATCTCACAGCAAATTTCGACTGGACCAAGTTGCAGTGGGATGTTGATAGTGACGACACCGGCAACATCACCTTCACCGAAGCCGATATCGCCTCCGCAAAAGCGACTGACGGCACCACGCTCGAGATCGCCTTCACCACCGCCAAGGCAGCGGCCCTGGAGGCCACGGCCGGATTCGACCCACTCGACACCGACGACACCGTCGAAGTCGCCGCAGGCTTCACACGTGACGTGGCAGGGAACGCCGCATCGACAGACAAATTTATTGGCCCCACCGACACGTCCGTGGTCGTATTCGACCTGGTAGGCGGTACGAGCTCCGACCATAGCGGGCGCACGTTCCAGGCCGGTACTTCCTACACGATCTACATACGTGTGGATTCTAACACCGCCACCCTGGCAACCGACGCTAATTCGGGCACGGGATCTTGGGGCACCTGGGCGACCGCGTCTGCCCTCGCAAGCGACGATGTAATTGTGCTCGTCGGCACCAACACCCCGATCCTTGGTGCCCTTGGATCGCCTGTCACGGATCAAGTCCCCGCCAGCGCAACGCACGGTTGGATTTCGGTTGCCACCGCAGCCTGGGTCGTGAACTCCGGTGTCTTCGGCCGCCGTGCCCCAGCCCAACAATCCTCAGTTACTATCTGGAGCAGCAATTGGTCATCCAACCCCAACGCCGGCCACACCCTGAATCAGATTTATGCCGTCGGCATCCCCGCCGGGGTTCTCACGTCCCAGGGACTGGCATAACACCACGCCTACCGTAGCCGATACGCTAGGGCATCTGACAAACCGCTACTTGCCCAACGGCACCAGCGGTTGGTATATACCTTCACCCGTTGTTGTATCTGAGCTAGGGGTTCAGCGGCATAACGGGCTTGCTCGTAAAGCTGACGGCGTTTGTTACTAACCGTGTTTTTATTGCTCGGTGATACATCCACCAAGCCGGTGCTGTTAAATTGATAGCCTAAAAAGTCAAAGCCTTTTTCGATTCGACCGATGTAGATTTTATCGGGGTGCTGTTTGAAGCCAAAGTGATTGAAAAATTGATTTAAGGCCAGCACGGCGTGTCGGCATTGGTGACGGGTTTTACACAGAATGAGAAAGTCGTCCCTATAGCGTACATAGCGCAGGTGCTTTTGTTGGGCAAAGTGGCGGTCGATACAATACAGCTGAAAACCGGCAATTAAGGGGCTAAGGGCGCAGCCCCTGCTAATGCCTTGTGGGGCGTGTGAAAGGTGTCGCTCTTTTCTACGCTATAAAACAACTATTGGCCTAAGAGGTTAAGCGTTGTGGGGCACTGAACATGCCCCGCAAGCTGTTCTAAACACTGATGTTTGTTGATGTTGGCGTAATAGCCCTTAATGTCTGTTCTCACTACAAACGTAAATTGCTTACTGTTTATTCTGTCGTGAGTCGCTTGCACGGTACGTTTAGCGCCGCCATGGCCTTTAAGGTGCGCACAGCTTTTATGGCAAGGTAATACAGGCTGCAAAACCAGGGCCAGTAGTTTCAACACAAAGGCGTCGTGGGGTGGCTGTAGTGGTATGACCCTAGAGCAATTTTCTCGTCATTTGCTTTTGTAATGAGTTGTAAGGGTGAGAAGCGGTAGCAGCCAGAGCGCAATTGATGAATTGATAAGGGCAGCTGTGTGTTTTTGTGCCATCTGAAATCCCAAATGTCTGCATCAGGCGGAAAGTTTTTACGGCGCTTACACAGCCATTGCCACGCCAAATTAACCGCCTGCGGCAACGTTAGTCGGCTGATTAGCGCGTTGTGGGTTGGCATAATCTCCGTATCATTTTGGGCATTAAAGCCCTACTAATTTTGTTTGCCCCCTAAACTTTTGCAAGGAGCCCCCGTTGTCCCCAATTCAGTACTTTCATGCTCTTGTTGACCAGCAACAATTTATCACCCTAAAGCAGGCGGTGGAAACCTATCTCGCCCAAACGAATGATATTCAGGTCTTGCCCTTAAAAGCACTGGCCCTGGCGCATTTAGATGAGCGTGTCGCCGCCGAAAAAGCATTGGCAGACGCACAAGCACAGCTGGCCGAGTTTAATGATGATGGTTTAGTCGATATGGCGGGTGTCTATTGCCTGATGTACCGACTGGTAGAGGCAAAAGAGTTGCTGCAGGTTATTGTCAACAAACACCCTGGCAACGCACTTGCCCTGGCGCGACTGGCCTGGTGTTATATGCAAAGTGGTGAGCTTGAACAAGCCGTACTTTTATACCAACAGTCAATTGACTTGGCGCCTAATCGGCTGCCTGTTTGGAGTGCCTTGTCGCGCCTCTATCTACAGACCAACGACAGTAAAAAGGCACAGGACTCGTTGGACGCAGGTATTCGCTGTTTAAAGGATCAGCAAGGCCAACTACCTGAAAGTGCCGTCACTCGTTTTACAGAGCAGTTTCGCTGTGGTCAGCTGGAGCTTTGGGTTGTTAATGATCAAATCGCTGAGGCTGAACAGTGGCTTGAGACGCATCAACCAGGCCTTAACGAAGAGCAATGGGCCGCTTTAGTGGTGCAATTTGCCAGCAGCCTGTTAAGCGTAGGCGAACACGCCACGGCAGAAGACGCGCTGGGCTCTGCGTTAAAGGTCTACCCTAAAAATGAAGTACTCATTTACCAATTGTATGAATTAGCCAATATACAAGGTCGCACAGGGCAGGTGATTAAACTACTTAAACAGCTCATAGCCCTGGCAAAAGAAAGTCAGCAACCCCAGGTTAAATATTGGGTGCAACTCTCGACCGCCTGCTTGCATCAATCGATAGAACAAGCTCGCCACGGGGCTGAAAAAGCCCTTGAGTTGGTTAGTTCGATGCAGGTCAGTGATGACACCCCGCAGGGCATGATTAACGAGTTTAGCCTGCAAGCCAAAAATGCTTTAGCCCAGGTTGAAAGCCAGGAGCAAAACTTTGAGCTTGCAGAAACTTTATTTAATGAGGTTTTGGTAGAAAACCCGTATTTTATAGGTGCTTTACAAGGCCTGGGCCAGCAGCACATGCAGCGCGGCAACATGGCTGATGCCATTGCGCTATTTGAACGCATTAAAGTTATTAACCCTGCGAAAGGCTACTCATCTCTCATTAATGCGCGTACCTTCCCTGATGACCCTGCGGTGCTAGAGCGTATGGAAAAAGTCGCCAGAACACCCAGCCTGGAAGGTGCTGTCAACAGTAGTTTATTACTGCAGATAGCCAGTGCCTGGGAAAAAAGGGAAAACTACGATAAAGCTTTTTCACTTGCGGAAGAGGCCAACAATACCAGCAAGAAACTTTTAAAATACAATGCCAAAGCGCATCGGCAAGAGTGCGCACGCAGCCGTTACGCCTTCAGTAAAAGTCTTTATGATAACCGCCCCAATACAGGGGTCAGTTCTAGCTTGCCTGTTTATGTGCTGGGAATGCCGCGCTCAGGTACAACCCTGGTTGAACAAATCTTAGCGGGGCATAGCAAAATATTTGGTGCCGGTGAATTAGGGCTTATACCAGGGCGAATACAGGGCTTAAATCGCTGGGAGCGCCATACGGGCTCAGGACGGTGTTACCCAGACAGTGTTGATGACTTAACGCCTTATATCGTAGAAGGTATTGCCAATGGCATTCTAAAAGAGCTGCAGGAGTATGATGGGCAGGCTTTACACGTCGTCGATAAATTACCCCACAATTTTGAGAATATTGGGTTTATTAAATTTTTATTTCCCAATGCGCGAATTATTTCAGTTAGACGAGACCCCAGAGACATTGCCCTCTCAAACTACTTTACCAATTATCAAGCCAAACATGGCGGCATGGGCTTTGCGTACGATTTAGAATGGATAGGTGAGCAACTGGCCGATCACAATATGATGATGCACCACTGGCACAGCATTTTCCCGAACGAAATACTGGAAATAAACTACGAAGACGTGATTAATGACACTGAAGGCATGGCACGTAAAATGCTGAGTTACATCGGCGTAGAGTGGGAGCCCCAGGTATTAAAATTTAACGAACTCGAACGCTCCGTAAAAACGGCGAGTGTCTGGCAAGTACGCCAACCGATCTATAAAACCTCGCAGGCAAAATGGAAGCGTTACGAAAAACACCTTGGGTCACTGATAAAAGGGACAAATAAGAAAATAGAATTTAACACTATTAAGATGTTGTCCCTGCCCGAGGCTGGCTTTTTAACAACTGGTGTAGAGCATTATCGAAAGGGTGAATTAGACCTTGCCGAAACAAGCTTCAAAAAAATGTTACATCACATTCCAGACCATGCTGCCTGCAACTATATGGTTGGGCTGGTTTATCTGAGTAAAAACCATTTGAACGAAGGCATTGAGCACATTAAAAAAGCCCTGGACAAAGTGCCATGGCAAAAGGAATGGCAAGAGACGTTACAAAAAGCGACGGAAAAAGCCAAGATAGAAAGCATGGGGGAGATACTCAGCAATTACTTTCAGCAAGAAAAAGACAAGGGGGGGCAGTTTTAGGGCTAAAGTCGGCAGAGTAGTATGCCTGTTTGTGACGTCATGCAAGATAACCGCGGTAGGGATTTCTAAAAACGCTCACGGCAAGTTGGTTGGGAGAGGCTTAGCAGTGTTGATGGTCTAATTTGTCTGGGTTACGGTTACGGGCAGGCAAAAAGTCAGAGCAGGAGAGCATTAATGGCTGAAACAGTTTAGACGTCTGCTGAAAAAAACACTGTAATTAAAGTGGCCGCCATCGCGGTGATAGACAAACGTTGGCAGAAAAGGATTCTGCCTTATTTCAAACGCATAGTTTTATCAGCTGAAAATTAATAAAAGTGCTCAAACAAGAACTCTCCTTTCTTTAACGGTATTGTTGCCGTTTTTGTTTGCCGAATTGAGCGCCATGCCAATGCATCAGCATTTAAATCAAGGGCATTAAACAAAAAATTTAAATACTTTATCGTGCACCTAAGTGCATGGTGAAGTCGCGTTTCCTGAATTATCTATCTTGATTTACATTTTTTAATTAACAATTCATCCTTCTATTCTTTTATTGGCGTACCATGTTGACTCTTATTGGATAAGCTTGGAGAGACAGAAATGAGTGTCCTAGTAGACAAGAACATTGATGTACCCATGCGCGATGGCGTGTTACTGAGAGCGGATGTTTATCGCCCGGCTGATGAGGGGCAATACCCGGTTCTAGTACAAAGAACGCCCTATAACAAAGAGATGTGGCTGATCACGGCCTCGACGCTTGATCCTATTCGTGCTGCCGCAGCAGGCTTTGTGGTGGTGATTCAGGATGTACGTAGTCGCTGGGCCTCTGAGGGTGGCGTTTTTTTCCCCTATCGCGATGAAGAACCGGATTGTGCTGATACGGTAGATTGGGCGGCAAAGCAGCCCTGGTCGGCGGGCGTTGTTGGTTGTTACGGGTTGTCCTATATGGGCGGTAACACCTGGCTGGGGGCTGCGTCGGGCCACGAGGCGCTGCGAGCCATTTCACCAACGACTGCTCCGAATAGTTTTTGGAACAATAATTTTTGGCGCGATGGTGTGATGCAGCTGTCTACACTGGTGACCTGGGCGTTGCGTATTATTGGTCCTGCCGCCTTAATCCGTTCAGGTAAAGAACTGCCTGAATTAATGGCTCGCCTCACCGAGCTGGCCGATGCGAATGATGCCTTTAGTGAGCTGGTTTGCGAACGGCCATTGAATGAATTGAGTGCTGGGCATAAAGAAGATGAAAACTTTGTGCCCTTTCTTTACGAAATGTTTAAGCACCCTGTGCCTGATGACTGGACAGATAAAATTCTGCTCAATAACCGGCACGAATCAGTCAAAGTCCCAGCGCTTATTATTGCTGGTTGGTATGACATGTTACTCGGTGCCGATCTAGAACACTTTGCCGGTATGAAAGCTAATGGAGGCACTGAGCTGGCACGAGAAAATACGCGGATGATTATCGGCCCCTGGTCCCACAGTATGTTTATGAACATGGTTGGGCAGGTTGATTTTGGTTTTCGTAGCAGCGGTCTGTTTATGGATTTAAAGGAAGATCTCACTACATTGCAATTGCGTTGGTTTAGTCGTTGGTTAAAAGACGAACAAAATGGTATTGAGAATGAAGCGCCGGTTAAGGTTTTTGTGCAAGGCATTAATCGTTGGCGCGATGAACAAGAGTGGCCGCCTGCTCGCGCGGTGCCAACGTCCTGGTATCTTGGTAGCAATGCTTATTTCGGGCCAGATAAGCCGCAGCATGAAATGTCTCCTGATAGTTATGTTTATGACCCCGAAGATCCCTGTCCAACCTGCGGCGGCACCTTATTAATGCCACCTAAATATACCCCCGGCCCTATTGATCAAGCAGGGATTCTTGGCCGCCGGGATGTGCTGGTATATACCTCAAATGCATTGTCAGAAGATTTGGAGCTGGCAGGCTCGCTCAGTGCTGAAATTTATGCCAGTACTTCTGCGATCGATACTGACTGGATGATTAAATTGTGTGAAGTGCGAGCTGATGGCAAGACATTTAATGTCTGTGATGGTGTGCTGAGGGCTTCATATCAGGTTCATCAAACGGGGCAGGTTTTTGAACCAGGGGAGGTGGTGAAATGGAAAATCAACTTGCTGGCGACGGCAATGGTGTTTAAGGCCGGGCATCGACTTCGAGTGATCATCACATCGAGTGATTTCCCCCGTTACGATCGTAATCCCAATACAGGAGAGGTGGGGGTTGAAGCGGTTGGCAGCGTATCGGCTTTACAGAAGGTTTATCATGATCGGTGTTATGCCTCTCATTTGGTGCTGCCCATTATCAATGCCTAACGACACTCGCTGACAAGGGCTTGTTTGTTCTTTTGTTAGCGAGTGTGAGGTGCTTGGCCAATGAGTGGTAGTCGCGGCTCGTTGCTTATGAATGTTTATAGTCCATAGCGATCGCGACGAGCGAGGAAGGTTTCAACATCGACGGCCATCGATAGTACGTCGTGCACTTTTCCTTCCCTGTCTTTTACTTCATTCTCCAGTAAGGCTTCGGGGTGAAAACCCAGTTCCTGAAAGAGTTTGCGGGCGCCAGTTTGGTCTAGGGTCATACGGGCATAGATCTTTTCGATTTTTTTATCCAGTGCAATACGGAATAATTCGCGCACAAGAACACGGCCGACACCTGTTTCGCGATGATTCGGCCCGACCATGATGCGCAATTCAGCCACGTGGCGGGACCAGTCAATTTCACCTCGACTCAGAGTGCCGTAACCAATGATTTCATCATTGATGCTGGCGATGACGCTGATATTTTTTCCGGACTCGATTTTTTTCACCCAGGTTTCTATGACGCGGGGTTTTAGAATATCGCGCCGTAAAAATAGTAAATCGTGAGGCGGCAAAGTTTTGGCGAAAGCAAGCATGTCAGCCTTATCCTGTCCTGACATCAGGTGCAGAGAGGCCTGGCCATTGCGTAATTCAACTTGTTTGGGAAATGTTTCCAAAATTTCTCTCCAGCAGTAAAGTATTGAATAAAAAGGTGGAAGGTAGTGGGATACCTACAAGGATCTCTCCTCCAACCACTTGGCGACTTGTGGCCATAGTCGAAACACGGCGTTACCACCAGCAATTAAACTGACGTGACCACCCTTAAGGACAATTTCGGACTTATCGTCACTGCCAACCAGGTCTATCAAAGTTTTGGATGCGGCTGTGGGCACGATGTGATCGTGAAGTGCTGCAATGTGTAGAAAAGGCGCAACAATATTTGCTAAATTGGCATTTTTTCCGGCAATTTCCATTTCGCCTTTATATATTTTATTGTCGTGCAAAAACTCTCGGAAGAGTTGACGAGCCGCTTCACCAGCAATGGGAACCTGGTCTGCTGTCCAACGTTCAAAACGATAGTGTGCTTCGAGAAACTTATCGTCACCTGCATTATCAAGCATTTGCATTCGGCCGGCCGTTTTTTGAAAAGGACGCAAGGCTTGAAGCATGGTGTCGACCATACCGCCGGGGATATTACCAAGCTGGGTGACAATTTGGTCAATATCAAAGGTTTCATTGTCGGCCCAGCTTTTATATAACGGCATGCCTTCCGTGTTGATTGGAGTGGCAATATCGACCAGGTTTTTAATCTTTTTTTCCGGGTGAATGGCTGTGTAAAGAGAGGCGATTACACCGCCGAGGCAATAGCCAATCAAAGAGACGTCCTCTTCTCCACAGTCATCAGCCACCTTGTCGAGACAGTCCGGCAGAAAATCATCGACATAGCTGTCAAAACAAAAATGCTGATGCTCTTTTCTCGGTAGACCCCAATCAATTAAGTAGACATCAAAACCTTGTGCCACCAAATATTCAACGAAGCTTTGTCCGGGGGCCAGATCCACGATGTAATAACGATTGATTAAGGACATGACGAGAACGATCGGCACACGGTAAATCTCGTCACAGGTCGGATGGTAGTGATAAAGCTTTATGGGCCCGCGGGAGTAAATAATATCCTTTGGCGTAACGCCTAGATCCAGAGCCAGTCCGTCGAGGTGCTTTAGACCATCGATGTTCCGTGATAGTACCTTTTTAACAACGTTCTTAATTTTATTGTCAACATCATTTTCACTGCTCATCTGACTCCACCTATTTGTCGCCAGTATTAGTGCTTTGATCCTGGCTTGTTGGCTTGGTTGGCGGCTTGCGTGTTCGCCGGGGCTTAGTTACTGGCATAGCAGCTTCTCGATCCGCAGCGGAGAGTTGTTTCTTTAGTTGGTGTATTTCGGCAGTCAGTGTTGATAGAGCATCTTCCACACCGCTGAGTCTATCTTCTACACCGAGCACATCAGCACGGGAAGGTAAATTAAGCGCGGCTAGCTGTTGCCCTATCATTTCGGTAAACATATTTTGGGCGTGGAGCCATTCTTGGAAATAGTGACCCAACATTTTGCTCGATTTCTCGTCGGCCATCACGTCGGTGAGGGCTTCACTCCATTGTTTTTCTGATTTCTGAACCCATTCGCGCCACATTCTCATGGGTTCCAGGAAATGTTTCTCTTTATCTAGGCTCATAATATCTTCCTTATATATCGGCGGTGTTTAGCGTTGGTTTGATTCAGGATTCTATGTCTGTTCCTTTTCCGTTAGATGAGTTATCGGTGGGTTCGGTCGCCATTTCGGCGATTTTTATAAAGTTGTTGAGAGTGGCTTTATGCATGTCGAGCAAGGTGATCCAGTTATTAAGAAAGAGCGAGCCAGTTTTGGTCAGGCTGTAGATTCTCCGTGCTGGACCGTCTGAAGAGGTATCCCATAGTGATGAAATTAAACCGGTTTTTTCCATCTGCCGCAAGGTGCGGTACAGCGTGCCACTGTTGAAGCCGCCATAACCGGCTTCTTCTAGCTTTTTCGCCAGCTCGTAGCCATAGCCAGACCAATTTTTCAGTAAAGCCAACAGGTGTGCAGTGAGCATTTCGCTGGGCATTTTTGTCGTTGGTGTTTCTTTATCTTGGGTCATACGAATCATTCGATAGTAGGTTAGTGAATAGTATTAATCGCTAAGTGCATATTGCACTTATTTAATGCTTGACACTATATGCAATTTGCATTTAAATAGCAAGCGTATCTTGATGTTGCTTTTCGACTTCAGGGTAAAGCGCAAGCCATAAGCGCTCTGCGTGATTTGTTAATTTATCTGAGGAAGAGCCATGACCGAATCGAAAGCAAGTGCTGTAAAAGCTAAGCCATCACCCAAGTCCACAAAGGCGGAGGCAGACATGTCGCTAGAAGTTCAAAGCTATATTGATACGTTAATTGAAAACCAGAAAATTGTTAACGGCGCTTTTAAAAGTGCCCGTGAGCGCGGTGTTCGCTTTGGTGACTCTATTGGTCAGCGCATTGCCGATAGTCAGACTAATGCGCTCGAGTTGTCTAAAAAACTCGCCGCTAGTCCTAGGGATTATCAAAACAACGTCGGTGTTTTGTTGGAGTCACTGACCCAGTCTCAGGCTGAAGCATTTGAAGTCTTTAAAGAGATGGTCACTGAGCAGCGAGATATGTCCGATAGCTTTAATAGCACGGCTAAATCTCTTTTTGAAGGTACGCGCAATTCTTCAAAAGCGGCACTTAATTTATACCGCTCTTGGGGGGTTGAGAACCCTATGACTGATCTCGTGAAGAAGTCAGTGGTGAGTGCGACAGAAGCTGCTGAAAAAATGGTGAAGTCTGTTGCTTAAATAAGCTTAAGTTAGGGCGGTTTGTAACTAAAAACTCGCCCTAACTTTCTTTTAGCGTTTTGGATTGGCATGCTTGGTTGATAAAGTGACGGGCTGTGTGATTTATGCAACGGGGTTGAAGCATGAGTGAAAGCAATGCAAGTGATGTTATGGAGGAGTTGCTCGAGCATCTGGAAAATGATGAGGAAGACGGCCCTTTTGCCCATGACCCTTCGATTGAACGAACGCTTACTCCTATTTGGCGTGAGGCGATTTTCCCCGCAGAGTTTGCAGCGCTTTATTGTCACCCTGTTTTTTGGGGGCGTGGTATTGAGCGAGGTAATGGGGAGCCTGTATTGGTGATTCCCGGATTTATCGCCAATGACCTTATTATGCTGCCGATGCGCCAGTGGATGCGGCGAATTGGTTATAAACCCCACGCTGCCAAAATTCATTGGAATACTAATTGTCCTGAGAAAACCTCGATCAAACTAATTCGGCAAATTGAGGGAATCCACCGCAAAAGTGGTAAAAAAGTGATATTGGTGGGACATAGCCTGGGCGGGATGCTGGCGAAAAGTATCGTGCAAAAGATTCCTGAGCTCATTAACCGAGTGATTACCGTGGGCTCGCCTTTTAGGGATATTGTTGAAGCCCACCCCGCGGTGGTGGGAGTTTGGGATTATTTGAAAATTGGCCAGGGTAAATTAGTGGGGCGAGATTTAGGCGCGTCCTGTGGCACTGGTTATTGCATGTGCGATTTTGTGCAAAACATGATTGCACCAAGGGAGGTTGATGTGCCTCAATTTGCGATTTACTCCCGAAATGACGGTGTTGTTGGCTGGCAAAGCTGTGCCGAAAAGGACGAAAGTCTTAATATTGAAGTTAACAAGGCATCTCATATGGGCCTTGCTTTTAATGTAGGTTCCTACAAGGCGCTGGCAAAGCGAATGGCGCAAACCGTTTAGTTACTTGAGCGGTTCTTATCTTTCTCCTCCTCTGTACCCATCTATAAAATATATTTCCTCCTTATCTTGTTTTACGGGATAGGCTGTCAGCGTTGGATTGTGTAGAATTCTCGGTTTTCCTCGAGAGTCCGAATTATGTTCGATAATCAGCAAACCCTGGCCCAGTTCGATCCAGAAATTTGGCAGTCGATACAAAATGAAGAGCGTCGTCAAGAAGAGCATATTGAGCTGATAGCCTCTGAAAACTACACCAGCCCCCAGGTGATGTTTGCCCAAGGTACGGTATTAACGAACAAATACGCCGAGGGCTATCCGGGCAAGCGTTATTATGGTGGTTGTGAGTATGTCGATGTGGCTGAAGCGTTGGCAATTGCACGCGCCAAAGAGCTGTTCGGTGCTGATTATGCCAATGTGCAGCCCCACTCGGGCTCTCAGGCCAATGCCGCCGTTTTTCAGGCATTGTGTGAACCTGGTGACACCGTGCTTGGTATGAGTCTGGCTGACGGTGGTCATCTGACTCACGGTGCCAAGCCGAGCTTTTCAGGTAAGACGTATAATGCCATTCAGTACGGTCTAGACAATGCCACGGGCGAAGTCGATTACGCTCAGGTTGAAAGCCTGGCATTGGAACACAAGCCCAAAATGATCATTGCCGGTTTTTCTGCCTATTCACGTGTAATGGACTGGCAGCGCTTTCGTGACATTGCCGATAAAGCGGGAGCCTATTTAATGGTCGATATGGCCCATGTTGCAGGTCTGGTGGCGGCTGGTTGCTATCCTAATCCGGTGCCGATTGCTGATGTGGTGACTACAACGACTCATAAAACTCTGCGTGGCCCCCGTGGTGGATTGATTCTCGCTCGCGCCAATGAGGCCTTGGAGAAAAAATTTAATTCTGCTGTTTTTCCAGGGGGGCAGGGCGGCCCATTAATGCACGTTATTGCGGCTAAAGCGGTGAGCTTTAAAGAGGCGATGAGTGATGAGTTCAAGCGCTATCAGCAGCAGGTGATTGTTAACGCTCGCGCCATGGCGGCCACCTTCGTCGAGCGTGGCATTGATATTGTCTCCGGCGGTACAGACGATCATTTGATGTTAGTTAACTTGATTGGCAAAGGCTACACGGGGAAAGATGCTGATGCAGCGCTGGGTCTGGCTAATATCACGGTTAACAAGAATGCCGTGCCCAATGACCCGCGCTCACCTTTCGTTACCAGCGGTTTGCGCGTTGGCACCCCGGCCATCACCACGCGTGGTTTTAGCGAAGCTGATACTGTTGAGCTGACCCATTGGATGTGTGACGTGCTGGCTTCGTTGGAAGATGGTACTTCTGAACAGGTGATTAGTGAGGTAAAAACTAAGGTTCTGGCTATTTGTCAACGGCATCCTGTGTATAAAGAGATTTAAACGGCAGGCGATGTCGTTCCTTTGTTTCGCGGGTTCGCAGCAAAGTCTTTACCCGCTTTGTGTTAGTATGTGCGGCTAATTTCTGCTCGATGGAATACCTCCATGCATTGCCCCTTTTGTGGCGCTAACGATACCAAAGTGATTGATTCTCGACTGGTCGCCGAGGGCGATCAGGTACGTCGCCGTCGTGAGTGTGTTTCCTGTAAAGAGCGCTATACAACCTTTGAAGTGGCTGAATTGCTGATGCCTCGCGTTATAAAGCAGGACAAAAGCCGAGAGCCCTTTGATGAAGAAAAGCTGCGGGCGGGGTTACATCGGGCTCTGGAAAAACGTCCGGTAAGCACCGAGCGAGTCGAGGCTGCGTTCTCTCAGATTAAGCGCTCTTTACAGAGCGCCGGTGAGCGGGAAATTTCATCGCGCATGATCGGTGAAAAGGTGATGGAGCAACTGCGCGGGCTCGACGATGTCGCCTATGTGCGTTTTGCTTCTGTTTATCGCAGCTTTCAGGATCTAAATGAATTTCGTGCCGAGCTTGATCGTCTTGAAAAGGAAGACGATGGGGCAGGTAAAGCCGGTGTTTAAAAAAGGTTTCTGGCAATGACAGCGGCGGCCGATGTCATCTATATGGCGCATGCCATACAGTTGGCGAAAAAGGGCTGGTACACTGCTAGACCCAATCCTAGGGTCGGTTGTGTGATAGTTCGGGGAGGCGATGTGGTTGGCGAGGGCTGGCACCACCGCGCCGGCGGCCCCCATGCCGAAATTGTTGCCCTTAATACAGCGGGTTGCGATGCGCAGGGTGCCACGGTTTACGTGTCTCTAGAGCCCTGTAACCACCATGGCCGCACACCGCCTTGTGCTGACGCTTTAATTGCAGCAGGTGTTGAGCGTGTAGTTTACGGTTTAGCTGACCCTCATCGTGTTGCCTCAGGTGGTATTAGTAAGCTTATAAAAGCGGGTATTACTGTTGACGGGCCAGTACTTGAGAAAGAGGCGAAAGCACTAAACCCCGGCTTTGTTAAACGCTGTCAAACGGGAGTGCCCCGCGTGACGTTAAAGTTAGCGGCCAGCATAGATGGGCGCTCAGCTATGGCCAGCGGCGAAAGCCAGTGGATTACAGGCCCTGCCGCGCGTCGTGATGTGCAGCGTTTACGTGCTGAAAACGCAGTTATAATTACCGGTATTGGCACCGTGCTTGAGGATAACCCCTCGCTCAACGTGCGAGAGTGTCAACCGGGTCTCAACGCCAGTGAGCTGGCAGAGATGCAACCGCTGCGCGTAATTGTTGATAGTCGTCTGCGTATCACAGAAGACTTGCATATCTTTGAGCCACCGGGTGATGTGTTGATAGCGACGGCACAAAGCGAAGGTCGTGTGAGTGGTGCGGAGATTTGTTCTTTGCCCAACGACGGCGGCAAGGTGGATTTGCAGGCTTTGTTATTGGAGCTGGGGCATCGTGAATACAACGATGTGTTGGTCGAAGCCGGTGGCAAGTTGGCTGGGGTTTTCCTTGAGCAAGGCTTGGTGGATGAATTGATTATCTATATGGCGCCGAAATTGTTGGGCAGCGATGCCATGCCTATGGCGGTGCTACCCTTTAGCGCCATGTCTGAAGCAATGGCGCTTGAAATTACCGATATCCGCGCCGTCGGTAAAGACTGGCGTATTACTGCAATACCGGGTGGAGAAACATGTTTACAGGCATAATTGAAGCGCTGGGCGAGATAGGGGTGACCGAGCAACGTGGTGGTGATCTGCGTCTGCATATCCGTACTGGAAACCTCGAGCTGAACGATGTCGCCTTGGGTGACAGTATCGCCGTCAACGGGGTATGTTTAACGGTGGTGGAACTGCCGGGTGATGGTTTTATTGCCGATGTGTCGATTGAAACCTTGAACTTTACTACAGCTGGGCTGTGGCAAACGGGCTCACCAGTGAATCTTGAACGCGCTTTAACACCTAGTACTCGGCTTGGCGGCCACCTGGTGTCGGGTCATGTTGACGGTGTTGGCGAGATTATTGAGCGCCATCAAGATGCTCGCTCCGAACGATTTCGCATCAAGGCCCCAGCAGAATTAGCTCGCTATATCGCCCACAAAGGTTCGATATCTGTCGATGGTACCAGCCTCACCGTTAATGCTGTGTTGGGCGACGAATTTGAGTTGAACATCGTGCCTCACACATTGGTACACACGGTATTTGGCGCTTATCAATTGGGTACAAAAGTGAATTTGGAGGTTGATGTTATCGCACGCTACCTTGAGCGTCTGCTACTTGGAGACAAAGCTGCGAATCATAGCGATGATTTCGCACTCTCCTCCTTGATCAATAAAATTTTAGATTAAAGGCTGATACCATGAAAATGAATAGCATCGAAGAAATTGTTGAGGATATTCGTCAGGGCAAAATGGTTATCCTCATGGATGACGAGGACCGTGAAAACGAGGGCGATCTGGTGATTGCCGCTGAGAAAGTTCGGCCTGAAGATATTAATTTTATGGCCATGCATGCTCGTGGCCTGATTTGCATGACTTTAATGGAGCAGCGTTGCCAGCAATTGGCTCTCCCTCTTATGGTGGATAATAATAACGCTGCACATGGTACGAATTTTACGCTGTCTATTGAGGCCGCTGAAGGTGTGACTACGGGCATTTCTGCAGCCGATCGCGCACGAACCGTACAGGCAGCCGTCGCCAGCGATGCACGACCAATAGATATTGTTCAGCCCGGTCATATCTTTCCTTTGAAGGCACAGGCTGGTGGAGTATTGAGTCGCGCTGGCCATACTGAGGCAGGCTGCGATCTGGCGGGCCTTGCGGGCTGTGAGCCAGCGGCGGTTATTGTTGAAATCATGAACGACGACGGCACTATGGCGCGGCGCCCTGATCTCGAGGCTTTTGCTGAAAAACATAATTTGAAAATTGGCACTATTGCCGATCTGATTCATCACCGAGTGGTCAACGAAAAAACCGTTGAACATATTAATGAACGCAAAATTCAGACACCTTATGGTGAATTTGCGCTGCACACTTATTTGGATGGACCCCGAAATAATAAGTACTTCGCTCTGGTTAAGGGAGAGATAGATGCCGAAACACCAGTACCTGTGCGCGTTCATTTGCCGACGGTGGTTCGAGATTTGTTTCGCCTTGAGCGCGGAGGCCCCTACAAAAGCTGGACGATTCATAAAGCCATGGAGCGAGTTGCCGAAGAAGGTAGCGGTATTATTGTAGTGATTTTGCAGGAAGAAAATCCGGAAACCGTTGAACGTGACCTGGATTTTTTGATGGCGGAGCAGAAGCGAGAAAAAAGTGCTTCGGAGACTGTGTACCTGCAAATTGGTGCAGGTTCGCAGATCCTTCGCGACCTCGGCGCTCAGAAAATACGCGTCATGAGCGCACCTTTTCGCTTTACTGCGATTTCGGGTTTTGATCTGGAAGTTGTCGACTATATAGAGTGTCACTAACATAGAGTGTCACTAGGCTTGAAGGTTTTTAACTGGAAGGCAGCCAAAATTAATGTGCAAATCAGGATGCAAAAATGAGCGAATTTAGACCTGTCGAAGGTGACTTTGCTGTCGGCGAAGCCCGCTTTGCCATCGTTGTCGCCCGCTGGAACGGCAATATTACCGAGAACCTTCTGAAAGGTGCTCTGAGCGCTTTGGCGCGCCACAACGTGGCCGATGAGAGTATTGATGTGATTCGCGTACCAGGAGCTTTTGAATTGCCCTCCACGGCGATGAAGATTGCCGAGCAAGGTAATGTTGATGCCATCATTACTTTAGGCTGTGTGATTCGTGGTGGCACGCCACATTTTGAATACGTCTGCGGCGAATGTGCTAGAGGTATTGGCGAAGTGGCGCTGGTAACAGGCCTTCCCGTCGCTTTCGGTGTACTGACGACCGACGATCTGCAGCAATCGGAAGATCGCTCGGGTGATAACGACGAAAACAAAGGTGTTGAAGCCGCCTTGACCGCCCTGGAAATGGTCTCGCTGTTTGCACAGTTAGGAGATTAACCGCGTGTCATCTTCCCTGCCTTCTGCGCGTAAAAAAGCCCGTCATATGCTAGTGCAGGCTTTGTATCAGTGGCAGTTGTCAGATACGAGTATCGGCGTAATTGAAGCGCAGTACATGGCTGAAAAAAGCATGGCGAAAGCGGATTCTGATTTCTTTTGCGAGTTGTTGCATGAAATACCGGCAAAGCTTAATGAGCTTGATGGGGCCTACCGAGAGTTTCTCGATCGTGATCCCGATGCTCTGGATCCTATTTCCCTGGCGGTGTTGCGAATAAGCGTCTACGAACTATTGTACCGTGTTGATATCCCCTACCGCGTGGTGATTAACGAGGCTGTTAACTTAACTAAAACGTTTGGTCCGACAGACGCCTACAAATATATTAATGGTATTGTCGATCGTGTTGCTGCTCGGGCGCGGCGCGTGGAAATAGCCGCCAGTAAGGGTAAAGGCTAGACAGGTTATGCTCGCTGATACGCATTAGATACGTCGAGACTTCTGGTAATGGCCGATGAATTTAGCCTGATAAGTCGCTACTTTTCTGCTTGTGGTATTGCGGGTGAGGATACCTTACTGGGGGTCGGCGATGATTGTGCTCTGTTGACGCCGGCTGCTGGTGAAGTATTAGCCGTGACCACGGATACTTTGCTTGCCGACGTGCATTTTCCCCGAAATTCTCCTGCCCGCTATATTGCCCAAAGAGCGCTGGCAGTCAATCTGAGTGATATTGCGGCGGTGGGTGCGACCCCCCGTTGGTTCCAGTTGGCACTCACCACACCTACTGCTGACCCGAGCTGGTTGTCTGAATTCAGCGCGGGTTTGAATGCTATGGCTAATCAGTTTAACTGTACTCTGGTCGGCGGTGATACGACTCGTGGCCCGCTGACTATCACTATTACTTTGATGGGCACGGTGCCACCGGATAAGGCTTTAAAGCGTAGCGGTGCAAACCCCGGTGATAGTATTTTTGTCAGTGGTTCTTTGGGCGACGGTGCAGGAGGCTTAGCGTCGATCGAGGGGAGGTTGTCAGCAGCTAGAGAGGACGCGGTTTATCTGGAAGAGCACTTTTGGCAGCCGAAGCCGCGTATTTCCGAAGGTCTGGAAATAAGAACTTTTGCCTCAGCAGCTATCGATATTTCTGATGGTCTACTAGCCGATCTAGGACATATCGCCAAGGCCAGTCAGGTTGGAGCTTTGCTGGAGCTTGATAAATTGCCTTTGTCACGGGCCTTACAACGGGCTGCAAGTGTACAGCAAGGGCGCGCCTGGGCGCTGGCTGGCGGTGATGATTATGCGCTTTGCTTTACGGTGCCAGCGGATAGAGTGGCCCACTGTCAGCGATTAATTGATGGAGGTTTATTGGAGGCCACATCGATTGGGGTGATCGAAGAAGGAGCAGGCGTTCGCTGTGTGGATGAGGATGGCCAGACTGTTGAGGTAGAATGTTCAGGTTATAAACACTTCTAACGAGAGAGTTGTATGACAGCCCCACTTCAACCCACGTTTTCGTCTTTAAGGCAAGACCCTATTCTTATGCTGGGGCTGGGTTTTGGCAGCGGTTTGTCGCCTTTTGCCCCCGGTACAGCTGGTACAGTGGTGGCTCTGCTATTCGTCCCACTTCTGGCTTCGCTATCGTTGGGCTACTTATGTGCGGTTCTGCTTTTTGCTAGTTTATTGGGCATTTATATTTGTGGGTATTCTGCGAACAAACTGGGTGCCAAAGATCCTTCCAGCATCGTATGGGATGAGTTCGTCGGTTTATGGATTGCCCTGGCAGGCTTTCCTGTAAGCTCTTTTTGGTTATTGAGTGGGTTCGTTGTATTCCGTTGCTTTGATATTCTCAAGCCTTGGCCCATCAGCGTACTGGACAGAAAAATACCGGGTGGACTGGGTATTATGCTGGACGATATTCTCGCCGGAATAATGACATGGCTGGTGTTGCGTTTGGTCGCCAGTTTATTAGGGATAAGTCTATGAACATGAATGGTTTGTGTACGGCGCTATTGCTAATTGTCTTTAGTGCGCCGATATCTGCCGCGCCAGAGATTGTCGCTTCGGGTTTATTTAATGGTAAAGCGCTGTTGACCATTGATGGCAAGCCACGCTTGTTAAAAGTTGGCGCGAGTAGCCCTGAAGGGGTGAAGCTGCTAAGTAGTAATAGCCAGCAGGCTAATATTCTCGTGGCGGGGCAGACGCTTACCTTGAGCTTGTCCGAGCGGATCTCCACGGCGTTTAAAAAGCCAACATTTTCCGAAGCTAAAATCCTCCGCAGCCGCAATGGTCACTATTTCACTTCAGGTGCGATTAATGGCCGGCCGGCAAAGTTTATGGTTGATACGGGTGCCACAGCCATTGCCATGAATATTAATGAAGCTCGCCGATTGGGTATTGATTTACGTCAGGCTAAACCGGGTATGTCGTCAACGGCGGGGGGTATGGTTGAGACTTTTCGGGTGGTGCTCGATAAAGTGAGCGTGGGTAATGTTACCTTGCACAGCATCCGGGCCTCTGTGATTAACGGTGATTTTCCTGAGCAGATACTCCTTGGCAACAGTTTTCTCAGTAAAGTGGAAATGACGGAAGAAGCTGGCGTTTTGGTATTTCGCAAAAAATATTAAGTTTTTAAAGCCGACAGTGCGACTGGCTGTCGAGTATTATTCGCGTCTAAAGATTAAATTGAGGCTTGCCAATGAGTGCTCTGGCTAAACGTATTATCCCATGTCTGGATGTGGACAACGGACGTGTTGTGAAAGGTGTGCAATTTGTCGATATACGCGATGCGGGTGACCCTGTCGAGATTGCACGACGCTATGATGAAGAGGGCGCTGACGAGGTCACCTTTCTCGATATTACCGCTAGCCATGAGAATAGGGATACCACTATTCATACCGTTGAACGAATGGCAAGCGAGGTGTTTATTCCTCTGACAGTGGGAGGTGGGGTACGAAAGCTAGAAGATATTCGCGCTTTGCTACAAGCTGGAGCCGATAAAGTGGCGATTAATTCGGCCGCTGTTAGCAACCCTGAACTTGTTCGTCAGGCCGCTGAAAAATTCGGCTCACAGTGCATCGTTGTGGCTGTTGATGCGAAGCAAGTGGGTGCCGTAATGGGGGAGCTGCGTTGGGAAATTTTTACCCACGGCGGGCGCAAACCAACGGGGCTCGATGCGGTAGCGTGGGTAAAAAAGATGACGAGCTATGGTGCTGGAGAAATCCTCCTTACCAGTATGGATAGAGATGGCACTAAAAATGGTTTTGATCTGGGTTTAACACGGGCCGTGAGCGAGGCGGTAAATATTCCAGTCATCGCTTCGGGAGGCGTTGGAGATTTACAACATTTAGCCGACGGCGTGTTAGAGGGGGGTGCAGATGCTGTTTTGGCGGCCAGTATTTTTCATTTCTCAGAATATAGTATCGCCGAAGCGAAATCGTTTATGGCTGAGCAAGGCATTGAAGTGCGCTTATAGCTAGACGCCGATTAACATGGAAAATGATAGCGTATTATAGAGGCGCCTATTCATAGAGGCGTTTAGTGGTTAGCCAAAAGCTTCAATATAGTAGGCGTTGCTTGACTGACAAACTGAATATAATCTGATACGGCTTGTTCTGCTTGCTCTATGGAATCATAGGGCCCTAAAGTCGCACCCTCACGAGTGGTGAAGTACCAGTGTTCAGAAAGTTTGAAGTAACGGTTACTCCGAGCATGTGTTGACGAACCACCCGTTGAGTCACTTTCCCTAGTAATGTAAACAACATTATTCATAATCACACACCCGTGATGTGTTGAGGTTAAGGGGCTGTCGCATGGCTCCCAGCCATTTTAAACACTGAGTTATTTTTTGCCTGGCACCGATTGAGGGTTTTGCTAAGGAATTGATAGAGCCTCCAAGTTTATAGTTGAGTTTGGCGAAGATGTAAAGCATTTCAGGTTGGCGATGAGTTGAAGAACGCCTATTTTGATAAGATGGCAAGACCTTTTAGCAAGTTTAATGCCTCAAGTAGTTGGAAGTCTTTAATATCTGTCGGGTGTTCGGGTGGGCTATTTGCGGGATCTGTTTCCACACCCTGGCTAAGATGCCGGTTGAGATCGGCCTCCTTGATGCCTGGGCGTTGACGTGTCGATAATTTGAGCTCGGCACGTTCCACCCAGATATCGGGTTGTATACCTTCTGCCTGGATTGAGCGTCCCTCAGGGGTAAAGTAACGTGCTGTGGTGAGCTTGATCGCGCGGCCATCACTCAGTGGCAAAATGTTCTGGACCGAACCCTTGCCGAAACTACCGGTACCCATAATAACACCGCGGCGGTGGTCCTGGATGGCGCCGGCAACAATCTCAGAAGCGGAGGCTGTACCGCCATTAATTAGGATAACCAATGGTGTGTCTCCTAATAGCGCTCCAGCTTGTGCGGAAAAGCGAGCGTTGGATGATGGAGCCCGGCCCTCGGTATAGACCACGAGGCCGCCATCCAGCATGGCATCGACTACCTCTACAGAAGCCGGTAACAAACCGCCAGGGTTATTGCGAAGGTCCACAATCAGGCCGCTAAGCGAACCCTCTTCTTTTAAAAGAGCTTGGATGCTTTGGCGAAACTCTTTCCCTGTGTTGTCCTGAAACTGGGCAATGCGAATATAACCAAAGCCTTTTTCAAGAATTTTGTGGCGTACGCTGGTGGTTTCAATAATGTCTCTGATGAGAGTGATTATTA
Organism: uncultured Gammaproteobacteria bacterium; assembly: GCA_913058345.1. Lineage (GTDB taxonomy): Bacteria > Pseudomonadota > Gammaproteobacteria > Pseudomonadales > Porticoccaceae > Reddybacter. The sequence continues at coordinate 37,533 of CAJXQR010000002.1, read as the reverse complement.
GCGGGCTGTCCATGTTATCCCGAGCTATAGTCAGTGTTAGTGGAGTGCCCTTGTCACCGCGCATAATTTCCAGGGACTCTTCCAGACTCATGCCTTGCACGGCGTGGTTGTCGAGCTTGATGATGAGATCTCCGGCTTCAATTCCCGCGCGCGACGCAGGCGTGTCATCGATGGGTGAAATCACTTTGATAAAGCCGTCCTCCATGCCGACTTCAATACCAATGCCGCCGAATTGTCCACTGGTGTGCTCTTGAAGGTTCTTATACGACGCTTTTTTTAAAAAAGCAGAGTGGGGGTCGAGTTCGCCAAGCAAGCCGCTAATGGCATTCTCGAGTAAGGTTTTGTCGTCGATTTCTTCAACGTAGGCGGAGCGAATTTGCTCAAAAACCTGAGTAAATAGCTGTAGCTCTTCAATAGGTAGGCGTGCATCTTCAGGGGCATCGTCTGCCCTGAGGGGGGAGGAGGTCAGTAGTGATAGCAATAATCCGTAGAGTGCTAGAGTGCGAGGGAGTCTATTCATTCTTTTGTCCTGGACGACCTGTTTATTGCGCGTGGGTGGCAGTGTAACGTAACTCACGGTATTTAAGCGCGGGGCTTAAGCCATCTTTTGGGGTCGATGGCTTTGCCTTTGCGACGTATTTCAAAATACAAAGCACTGTTTTCCAGGCCGCCAGTATTGCCCACTTTAGCAATGACTTCTCCCGGGTGAACCCATTCGCCGGTTTCTTTTAAGAGCGCTTGATTGTGGGCGTACAGGCTCAGGTAATTGTCACCGTGGTCGACAATGACGAGTAAGCCCTGTCCCCTCAAGTAATCGGAAAAAACCACACGGCCATGGTGAATGGCTTTCACAGGACTGGCTTCTTTGGCGTTAAGTAACCAGCCGTGCCACTTTAGATGCGAACCACGGGCAGAGCCAAAGCTGTGGCCTACGCGTCCTTGCACTGGCCACGGGAGTTTGCCGCGGCGTTGGCTAAAGGGTTGACTGTCCGGGATATTTAAATTCTGAACATGTTTTTGCAGGGCCTTAATAATGCTTTCAAGTTGTTTGCGCTCAAGATTGAGCTTGTCGATGCGGCCCTTCTCATTCTTAATTTTTTGGCTAGAACCTTTCAAGAGGGCGCTGCGTTGTTTTTTCTCGTCTTTCAGCGTGCGTTGAATAGCGAGTAGCTGGACTTTTTTTTCTGCGAGAGCATTTTGCTTGTCTAGCAACGTTTGCTCGACAGTATCGAGCTGACGAATGGTGGTTTGATAGTCGTCGAGAATTTTGCTGCGGGCTTTGACGACGTGCTCATAGTATTTTAGCGTGCGGCCGATCTCTTCGGGATTTTCCATATTGAGCAGGACTTTGAGGGGTTCTTCGCGCCCCAGTCGGTAAGCGGCGGAAAGCTCCTGGGCAACCTGAGTGGCCTGTCGTCGACGTTGGCTGTTGAGTTGCTTTTGCCGGTTATAGAGCGTGCTCAGCTCGCTACCCAATAAGCGTATTTCTTGGTCGAGTTTCAATACGCCGCGCCGAGTTTCGGCGCTTTGCAGCTCTATCTCTCTCAGCCGTGCCGCGGATTTGTCGTGTTCAGTACGAGTCACCCTGAGTGTCTTTTGTAGTTGCGCTATTTCACTATTCAGTGTTTCCAGTTTGGCTTGCTCGCCTCGAGCAAAAGCTGGTGCAGGCGAGTACAGTGTTGCCGCGACTGTCAGTACTGCCAGTGCAGAGGAAATCTTTATTTTGCGCCTTGGCAGCATCGTTTTAGGGGGCAGAGTGATGACTCGATGTTTTTATCGGGGAAAGTAGGGAGTGGCCACTCATCTCCACGGGTTGAGGCAGATCCATCAGCGCCAGAACGGTCGGTGCGATGTCGGCGAGGGAGCCCCCGCTATTGAGTTGCACCTGCTTGTTGCCGACATAAATGAGCGGTACAGGGTCAATGGTGTGGGAGGTCAATATTTGCCCCGTTTGGGTATCGACCATGCTCTCGACGTTGCCATGATCGGCGGTAATCAGACAGTCACTGCCGACTTTATCGAGTGCGTCCAGTATTTTTCCAATACAGACATCGAGGGTTTCTACGGCTTTAATAGCTGCGCTGAAAACGCCGGTATGGCCGACCATGTCCCCGTTGGCGAAATTGCAGATGATGGCATCGTATTGCCCGCCGGTGATGGCATTGATTAGACTGTCGGTCACCTCGGGGGCGCTCATTTCAGGTTTTAAATCGTAGGTGGCAACATCAGGTGAGGCGATTAATGTGCGTTGTTCGCCGGGATAGCATTCTTCGCGACCACCACTAAAGAAAAAAGTGACGTGAGCGTATTTTTCTGTCTCGGCGATTCTCAGCTGAGTCTTGCCCTGAGTTGAAAGATATTCTCCCAGGCCATTGACTAACGTTTGTGGCGGGAAGGCAATATGGGTCTTGAGTTCGGCTGCGTACTCAGTGCTGGTAACGAAATCGGCGAGTTGTGGAGGGTTGGACCGAGGGAATTCGCTAAAATCGGCATCGATGAAAACCCGTGTCAATTGACGCGCGCGATCAGGGCGGAAGTTCATAAAAATGACGCTGTCATTGTCATCAATACTGATGGGGTTTTCGTTTTCCGCGCGGATCTGAGTCGGGCTGACAAACTCATCATTTTCATCGCGCTTATAGGCCTGATCAAGTGCCTCCAGGGCACTGTCACTGCAATACTCCGCTTTCCCTTCGGTGAGCAAGCGGTAGACGGGTTCGATGCGATCCCAGCGCTGGTCTCTATCCATGGCGTAATAGCGCCCGCAAATGGAAGCGATGCGGCCGATGCCGAGGGCTTTAAACTTTTTATTAACCTTCTCAAGTGAAGCCTTGGCGCTACGTGGCGGCGTATCTCTGCCATCAAGAAAGGCGTGTAGATATACCTGTTTGGCCCCGCGCTGGGCAGCCATATCCAGCAGGGCAAGAGTATGATCTTCATGACTGTGTACACCGCCAGGTGAGAGCAGGCCGAAAATATGCAGTTTTTTATCACCTTGAATCGCCTTATCAATAGCGGCGCAGTAGGCTGAATTGGCAAAAAAGCTGCCATCGGCAATGGCATTGTTGATGCGGCTTAAATTCTGGTAGACAACGCGCCCGGCGCCGAGCGTCATATGGCCAACCTCCGAATTACCCATTTGCCCTGCGGGCAGACCCACGCGTTCGCCAGAACAGTGCACCAGCGTTTTGGCTTCGTTTTGCCAGAGCCTGTCCCAGTTGGGTGAACTGGCACTGTAAATCGCATTAGCTTCGGTGGATTCACTATATCCCCAGCCGTCGAGGATGAGGAGTAGTAGCGGAGCTTTTTGTGTTTCCATCATTGATGACTTAGCCTGAAATTTGTTGCAGAGGTGGGCGCTAATGAAGGCGCTTGAACGAAGGTGCATATGCCGCCGTAAATTCTACTCGTTCAGGGGCGCAAACGCCATTTCACCGCGGGTTAAATATCGACCGAGGCACATTCTGAGTGCGTTTCGAGGCTGCTGCCGGTGCAACAAGTTGTGTATACTACCCCGGAAATTATGAGCCACCTCCTGTAGAAAAGGTAACTGTAACGTGAGTTTTTTTGTTTTTATCAGTGAGCAGTGGATGCTGGTTAGTGCCCTGCTGGTGTTGATCTATGTGTTCGTATTTAGCGAGCAGAAAAAGGCCGGTAAACAACTGTCGGTGCATGAGTTAACCCGCTTGATCAATAGCGATGAGGCTGTTTTAGTTGATTTGCGTGATAGTAAAGAGTACGCCGCTGGCTGTATTACCGGCGCCATTAATATTCCAAGTGCAAAACTCGACGGGCGTCTTTCTGAACTGGAAAAATATCGCGCGAAAAAAATTGTCCTGGTTGACAAAATTGGCCAGCAATCCGCTCCTGCTGGACGCAAATTACGCCAGACGGGCTACGATGTGCAACGCCTGCGGGGCGGTATGGGTGAGTGGATGCATCAGAGCTTACCGGTGGTGACCCCGTGAGTACATCGATTACCGAATCGTCAAGTCCAGTGAAGATGTACACCACTCGTTTCTGCCCTTATTGTATTGCGGCGAGGCGGCTTTTAGAACAACTGGGTATCGACTTCGAGGATGTGGCTGTCGATGGTAATACCGAGCTGCGCGGTGAGCTTATCCGGGCCAGCGGTCAGCGCACCGTACCGCAAATTTGGGTTGGCGAGCAGCATATCGGTGGTTATTCCGAGCTTGCGGCTTTACACCAGCAAGGAAATTTACTGCCTCTGTTAGATGCCTGATTTACGCATCCAGCTTGGTGCAGTACTTAGCGATTAATTCAGTAACTATTTATCGAGAGAACTATGGCTGAAAACGAAACGACTGGTGCCACTTCCGGGGATGGCCTCGACACGAATTCGGGCACACAATTTGCCCTAAAGCGCATTTTTCTGAAGGACCTCTCCTTCGAGTTGCCGATGGGAGCTCAGGCTTTTACCCGCCAGTGGGCGCCTCAGGTTAACCAGGATATTGGCACGGAAGTGAAAAAGGTTGATGAAGAACATTATGAGGTGGTTCTGCGGATAACCATTACTGTTTCTGAAGAGGATAAAACGGCTTATCTAATTGAAGTACAGCAGGCGGGTATTTTTATGGTTAAAGGTCTAGAGCAGCCGCAACTAGCTCAGCTTTTAAACTCACAATGTCCTGCGATTTTGTTTCCCTATGCGCGCGAGTTAATTGATAGCGTTTCGGTACGTGGTAGCTTTCCGGCATTGATGTTGCCACCGATTAATTTCGATGCGCTGTTCCAGCAAGCTTTAGCCGAGCAAAGGAATAAATCTGCTGAAGACCAGTCGGGTAATACATTGAATTAGATCAGATTCAGACTGGCCTATCTGGAGAAGCGCTGCTGTGGAAAATTTCACAGCAGCGTTTTTGTTTCCAGTTTCAGAGTTTGCGTGCCTCGTTTGTTTTTCATGACACCTCAATATTGAGCTCATGCAGTTTGCGTGTCAGGGTATTACGCCCCCAACCCAAGAGCTCTGCAGCATCGCGTTTGCGCCCGGCGGTGTGTTGTAGGGCCGTTTCGATGACGGTGCGCTCGAAAGAAGGTAAAGCCGTTGCCAGTATATTCTTCTTGCCCTGAGCCAGTTCCTGTTTCAACCATTGCTGCAGCCCTTGTTCCCAATTTGCCTCTGGAGTGGTTTGGTCGCAAGGTTTGTCGCGTAATTCCGGTGGTAGATCGGCGAGTAGCACTTCTCGACCAGCGGCCATCACTGTCAGCCAACGGCAAGTGTTTTCCAGTTGACGGACATTGCCCGGCCAGGGTTGGTTACTGAGAAAGGCCGCTGCTTCAGGAGAGAGGATCTTGGGCTCGACTTCCAATTCCTTTGCCGACTCGTGGAAAAAGTGATTGATCAGTCGGGGTATGTCCTCACGTCGGTCAGCCAGTTTCGGTAGATGAATACGAATGACGTTGAGACGATGAAAGAGGTCTTCCCGAAAGCGGTGTTCATCGACAAGTTGTTCAAGGTTTTGGTGGGTCGCGGCAATAATTCGTACGCTTGAATTAATGGGTGTGTGACCGCCAACGCGATAAAACTCACCGTCTGCCAGCACCCGCAAAAGGCGGGTTTGTGCTTCTTGGGGCATGTCGCCAATTTCATCGAGGAAGAGAGTGCCACCCTCGGCTTGTTCAAAGCGGCCGGTGCGCCGCTGAGCGGCTCCGGTAAATGCCCCTTTCTCGTGGCCGAAAAGCTCAGACTCAATCAGATCGTGGGGGATGGCCGCCATGTTGAGTGCTACAAAAGGGGCGCCTTTACGCGGGCTGTGGCGGTGTAGTGCCTTGGCCACCAGCTCTTTGCCGGTGCCGGACTCACCGTTAATAAGAACGGTAATATTGGAGTGGGAAAGTCGGCCGATGGCGCGAAACACTTCTTGCATGGCCGGCGCTTCGCCAATGATTTCAGTTTTATCCAGTGGCGGTGCTTCGATGGTTTTGTGCGCTTTTTCCTGAGCGAAGGCAATGGCTCGATTGGCAACCGATATCAGGTCGTCGACGTCGAAAGGTTTGGGCAGGTATTCGAAAGCACCGCCCTGATAGGCGGCAACAGCGCTGTCGAGGTCGGAGTGAGCGGTGGTAATAATAATAGGTAGCTGGGGGAGCTCTGCATGTATTTTGTCGAGTAAGGCGAGGCCGTCAATGCCGGGCATGCGGATGTCGCTGATGATCGTGTCGGGTTCGTCCGGACTTTTATCGAGGGCGCTGAGCAGCTTGCCCGCCTCTTCGAAACTGCGCACATTAAGGTTTGCTTTTTCAAGGGTTTTTTCCATGACCCAGCGAATAGAATTGTCATCGTCGACGATCCAGATTGTCGGTTTTGTCATGCTAGCCTGTCCTCAATGGGTTTTAGTGGAAGGTAAATAGAAAAACGTGTGCAGCCAGGTTCACTTTCGCATTCAATTAAGCCCTGGTGCTGGTGGATTGCTGATTGGGCGATGGGCAGGCCCAAACCGCTGCCCTCGGCGCGGCCGCTAATCATTGGGTAGAAAATACGCTCACTGATATCAGAGGGAATGCCGGGGCCGTTATCAATGATTTCAACGCGGCAGACCATGGGATGGCGCTTTTTGCCAATGGTGAAATGGTTGAGGATGCGGGTGCGGAGGGTGATTGTCCCGCCGCGGCCGATTTTGTCAGCACTATCGAGAGCTTGCATTGAGTTGCGAACGACGTTGAGTAGCGCTTGAATGAGTTTCTCCCGGTCACCGATCATTTCGGGAATACTCGGGTCATAATCTTTGTTAATGATGAGTGAGCCGTGTGTCTCGGCCTGTACCAGTGCCGTGGTATGTTCACTGACTTCGTGGATGTTTAGCTGGCTAAACTTGGTTGGCAAGGGGGAGCCGAGGAGGCGATCAACCAGTTCACGCAGGCGGTCGGTTTCAGCAATAATAATATCGGTGTATTCAACCAGCTCGCTTCTGTCTAGCTCCAACGCCAATAGCTGAGAAGCACCACGAATTCCCCCCAGGGGGTTTTTGATTTCGTGTGCGAGCCCGCGAACAAGGTTGCGTGAGGTATCGTTAGCTGACAGTAGTGCTTCTTCACGGTCGATGCGCAGGGTTCTGTCGATCGGTAGCATTTCAAGTAAGAGTAAGGCTTGCTCGCCTTGTGACAGCGGTGTCACTGAATAATCGACGGTGATCTCGCGGAGATCGGGGAGAAGGACTTTGACTTTACGTTCAGTGAATGCCGATTCATTCTCCAGCGCATCGAGAAAAACCTGGCGTCGAGGCGCGGCTTTGGCGAATAACTGAGGAGCGTCAGTGTTTAGTAATCGGTGGGCGCTGACAGCAAGCAGGCTCTCTGCTGATGAGTTGAGGTAAATGATAGAAAGCGCGTCATCGATTAGCAGCACGCCGGTATTAAGGTTATCCAGAACGAGCTGGTTGATTTGGTTGTTATTCATCGATACTAAAGGGTGAGCGCTTTGCCAAGGTGTATGAATTAAAGCAAGTAATAGGCCATTTTAATATTTGCAGTTACATTGCTGTGATCATAGGTGTTATCACCTTTAGGCCATCTTGCTACCCGCGTTATGTGGTGCACTGTAATGGTGCGAAGAGCTGTAAGTTATTTGTAGGCAACAACACTGTGGAGATTATCCGTTCTCAGTAGTTGGATGAGTGTTGTTTGACATGCACCGTGATGGTTTGTGTTTTGGCTTTACGTTTTTTGCCGGCGCCAATAACTTCAGCGTGTATGCTGTGCTCTCCTCTATTCAGGCTGGTGAGGGTGAAAGTACTGCTGGCACTGGGTGAACCCTGTTTGCGCCCATCAACATAGATCTGAACTAGGTGGTCCGTTTGCAGAGAGGGCTCAAGTGCTATCTGCACAACGATTTCGAGTTGCCCTGGGGGGATAGTGGCATTATTACTTGGCTGAGTAATGCGCGCTTTCGTATAGGCAACTTCATCTTCGCTAGCTTCGTCTTTGCTCTCTTTGGCGGTGGTTGGAGGTGGGGGGGCAGTGATATTGATTTTGGGCATGTCGACGCTTTCAGACTTGGCATCTGCCGGAGGAGAGTCCGTAAAGGTAACCCCACCGTCTTTACTAATAACACGATAAACCTCCCCGGCAAAGAGAGCGGGGGTGAACAGCAGAGCCAGACTGATGAGTGTTAAAGAAATTTTTTTCATAGTCGATGTGCTTTAGCGGAGAGTTGTTGTTTTGCGGCTTGGCGCCCCAGTGAACTACAGGGCTAGAGTAATACGCTTTACAGAAAAGAAAAAGCCCGATCTCGATTGAAGACCGGGCTTTTGTGAGCTAGCGCAATTAAGCGGCTCGGCAGGCGTCAGGCTCTGGTGAGCTTAGACGCTGTAGTACATATCAAACTCGACAGGGTGAGTGGTCATATTGAGTTTCTCAACTTCTTCCTGTTTCAGTGCGATGAAAGCATCGATGACGTCGTTATCCATGACGCCACCTGTCGTGAGGAACTCGCGGTCGTTGTCGAGGGCTTCCAAAGCTTGCTCCAATGAAGAGGCAACGGTCGGAATAGCAGCAGCTTCTTCGGGGGGCAGGTCGTAAAGATCCTTGTCGGCAGGGTCGCCAGGGTGGATCTTGTTTTTGATGCCATCAAGACCCGCCATCAACATGGCCGTAAAGGCCAGGTAGGGGTTTGCTGTTGGGTCGGGGAAGCGAACTTCTATACGGCGGGCTTTGGGATTCGGTACGTGGGGAATGCGGATGGACGCAGAGCGGTTGCGGGCAGAGTAAGCAAGCATAACGGGTGCTTCAAAGCCGGGTACTAGGCGCTTGTAAGAGTTGGTTGAAGCATTGGCAAAGGCGTTAATGGCCCGTGCGTGCTTGATGATGCCGCCAATATAGAACAGTGCCGTTTCTGACATACCTGCGTAGACGTCACCGGTAAAGATGTTGTTGCCGTCTTTAGACAGTGATTGGTGGCAGTGCATACCCGAGCCGTTATCGCCAACGAGTGGCTTGGGCATAAACGTCGCTGTTTTGCCGTAGGCGTGAGCAACATTGTGTACGCAGTACTTAAAGGTCTGAATCTCATCGGCTTTTTGTGTCAGAGTGGCGGGGCCAACGCCGATTTCACATTGCCCAGCAGTGCCCACTTCATGGTGGTGAACTTCAACTTCGAGGCCCATTTGCGTCATCGCACCACACATGGCGGCACGCAGATCGTGCAGAGAGTCGACGGGAGGCACAGGGAAATAGCCACCTTTAACGCCTGGTCGGTGACCCATGTTGCCATCGGGGAAGTCGTGTTCGGTGGCCCAGGCAGCTTCTTCAGAGGCGACTTTGTAGAAGGCACCGCTCATGTTGGCGCCCCATTTTACGTCGTCGAAAACGAAAAACTCGGGCTCTGGGCCAAACAAGACAGTATCGGCGATGCCAGTGGAGCGCATGTAATCCTGAGCGCGGTCGGCAATGGAGCGGGGATCGCGGCTGTAACCTTGTAAGGTGGCCGGCTCAAGAATACCGCAACGTAAGATGACGGTTTCTTCATCGGTAAAAGGGTCGAGCACGGACGTATTGTCATCGGGCATCAAAATCATGTCCGAATCGTTAATACCTTTCCAGCCTGCAATAGATGAGCCGTCGAACATCTTGCCTTCGTCAAAGAAGTTCTCATCGACCTCGGTTGAGGGAATGGTGACGTGTTGCTCTTTGCCCTGAGTGTCAGTGAAACGCAGGTCTACCCAGCCAGCTTCACTTTCTTTGATGAGATTTAACGTTTTTTCAGACATTAATGTCCTCCAGATCTAGATCAGTGTGGTTTTCTTTCACTCGTCTCTCATCATTAGGAAGAGGGCGAATGAGCGTGGAACAACGTTAACGGCAGAGTTGTAGAATTGCCATCGGTTTTTTAGCTTATGTGTCATTGTGATAACACTGCAAACTCTAGCTAAGCTTAGCAAAAGTTGTGCCACTGCTCGTGCAGTGTTTGGGGGCGATGTGTGCAAGGGCCTATGGTCAAAAAACGATTGCCGGGTGCCCAATTTGGTGCGCAGTATAACCTATAAGCACCAAAATCGAGCGTATCTTGTGCTTATGCCGGCATTCTCTTTGGGCCGATTTAGCCTTGGCCCGATAGCCGATAGCCGATAGCCGATAGCCGATAGCCGTCGACAAGGCGTATCTGCCATGTGGCGACTGCTTTATAATACCTGCCACGTTGAATTACCTACAGTGTTCCTGGCCCATGCATTTTGTCGTTAAGCTCTTCCCCGAAATCATTATTAAAAGCCCGCCCGTTCGTAAGCGCTTTATTAAACAGTTGCGCGACAACCTTCGCCGGCTGACGAAAGAACAGTATCCCGAAGTCAAAGTGCTCAGTCAGTGGGACAAAATAGAATTGGTCGCCGAAAGTACGGATGATCAACGCGATGCCTTTATAGCGCGCTTGCTGGGCAATACGCCGGGAGTCGCCAACTATTCTCATGTCAGCACTCATCCCTTAGGTAATTTTGATGAAATGGCCGAGCTGCTCTGGCCTTTGTACGGTGAGAGTTTGAGTGGCAAAAGTTTTTGCCTGCGAGTAAAGCGTACCGGCAAGCATGATTTTAGTTCGTCAGAATTTGAGCGCGAAGTGGGCGGACGTTTGTTTCAACGTTCTGATGCGCGAAAAGTGCAGCTTAAAGGGGCCGATGTTGAAATACGCCTCGATATTCGCGGTCAGGTACTTTCCGTGTTGGAAAGTACTGCCCAGGGTTTGGGTGGTTTCCCTCTCGGCACCCAAGATGCTGTGTTGTCTCTGATATCCGGAGGCTTCGATTCCACCGTGGCGAGCTATATGACCATCAAGCGGGGTTTGCGTACCCACTACTGTTTTTTTAATCTCGGCGGTCGCGCCCATGAGTTGGGTGTTAAGGAGGTTGCCTGGTATTTGTGGGATAAATACGGCGCCTCTCACCGGGTAAAATTTATTACCGTGCCCTTCGAAGACGTGGTGGCAGAAATTCTCACTAAGGTTGATAACTCGCAAATGGGTGTGGTGTTAAAACGTATGATGTTGCGGGCGGCGACAGAAGTAGCGCAAAGCTGGAAGGTCGAGGCCCTGGTAACGGGCGAGGCCGTGGCTCAGGTCTCCAGTCAGACGCTGACAAATTTATCCGTGATTGACAGTGTTACCGATATGCTGACCCTGCGGCCTTTGGTGACGATGGATAAAAATGCAATTATTGATGTCGCCCGTGCTATTGGCACCGAGGAATTTGCCGCTAATATGCCGGAGTATTGCGGGGTTATTTCAGTCAAGCCGACCACCCGGGCTAAGCCCGAGAGAATTGAATACGAAGAGTCAAAATTTGATTTTGCCGTGCTTGATGCTGCGATTGCCGGGCGCCGCGAAGAGAACATCGAGCAGATGATGGATAACTGGGTTGACTTGCCCAGCGTCGAGGTTTTTTCCGCGCCTCAACCCGGCGCCGTTATTCTCGATATTCGTCATCCCGACGAAGTTGAGCGCAAGCCCCTTGATGCCGGTGCCACTGAAATACAGTTATCCCCTTTTTATGCACTGCAAAATAGCTACAAAAAGCTCGACCACGACCAGCAGTATTTACTCTATTGCGATAAAGGGGTAATGAGTCAGTTACACGCCGAGCTGTTGAAAGAACAAGGTTTTGATAATTTGGCAGTTTATCGCCCCGGTAAGCCTTAAGGCGCTGGTCTCGAAACATAACGGGGATTTTTATTTGTCAACCATTCGGTGACTTTGGATATGCTTTTCACTATAATGCGGCCCACTTTTTCCCCGCGAAAACCTATCCCATGTCTGACGTCGAAAAACTTCGCAATATTGCGATCATAGCCCATGTTGACCACGGTAAAACCACTCTGGTCGATAAACTCCTGCAACAGTCCGGCACTCTCGATCGAAAAGATCAGGGCGCTGAACGTATTATGGATTCCAACGATCAGGAGAAGGAGCGGGGTATTACCATTCTGGCCAAGAATACGGCCGTCGAATGGAATGACTATCACATCAATATCGTAGACACTCCCGGCCACGCCGACTTCGGTGGCGAAGTTGAGCGCGTACTGTCGATGGTCGACTCAGTATTACTGCTGGTGGATGCGGTCGATGGCCCTATGCCACAGACGCGCTTTGTGACCGCCAAGGCCTTTGAGCAGGGTTTACACCCAATTGTGGTGATCAACAAGGTTGACCGCCCCGGCGCTCGCCCGGACTGGGTGATGGACCAGGTTTTTGAATTGTTTGACCGTCTCGGCGCAACTGACGAACAGCTCGACTTTCCTGTTATTTACGCGTCGGCCCTCAACGGTGTTGCAGGTCTTGAGCACGATAGTCTGGCGGAAGATATGCAGCCGCTGTTTGAAATGATTGTCGATAAAGTCCCTGTCCCCGAAGCCGATCGCGATGGTCCTTTCCAAATGCAGGTGTCCGCTCTCGATTACGATAGCTATATCGGTGTTATTGGCATTGGTCGTATTTCTCGCGGTACGCTACGCCCCGGCCAGCAAGTTACCATCATCGATAATAAGGGCGTAGAGCGTAAGGGCAAGGTACTCAATGTAAAGGGCTATCTGGGCCTGGATCGTGTTGATACCGATCTTGCCGAGGCAGGTGACATTGTCACTATTAACGGTATCGAAGGCCTGGGTATTTCCGATACGCTGTGCGACCCGGAGTGTGTGGAAGCTCGTCCCGCGCTTTCTGTGGATGAACCGACGGTGAGTATGGTGTTTTTGGTTAACAACTCGCCCTTTGCCGGTCTTGATGGCAAATATGTGACCTCGCGTAATATTAAAGATCGCCTCCAGCAAGAGCTGATTCACAATGTTGCCTTACGGGTTGAGGATGGCGGCAGCCCCGATAAATTCCGCGTCTCCGGTCGTGGTGAATTACACTTGTCTGTTTTGATTGAAACCATGCGCCGTGAAGGTTATGAAATGGGGGTTTCGCGTCCTGAAGTGATTCAGCGCGAAGTCGATGGCGTCATTCAAGAGCCGTTCGAGCAGGTGGTCATCGATATTGAAGAACAGCATCAGGGTTCGGTGATGGAAGAGCTGGGCCTGCGTAAGGGTGAGTTGACCAATATGGAGCCCGATGGCAAGGGTCGAGTAAAACTCGAATTCTTGATTCCCTCTCGAGGCTTGATCGGTTTCCGTGGCAGCTTTCTAACAATGACCTCTGGCTCAGGGATTATGACCAGTGTTTTTGATCACTACGGTGAAGTGAAACAGGGTGAAGTGCAGTCCCGGCAAAATGGTGTGCTGGTGTCGATGGTGAAAGGCAAAACCCTTGGCTATTCCCTGTTTAACCTGCAGGAACGCGGCCGCCTGTTTCTCAGCCACGCTGAAGATGTTTATGAAGGCCAGGTCATCGGCATTCACTCGCGGAGTAATGACCTCGCCGTGAATCCGACCAAAGGTAAGCAGCTGACCAACGTGCGGGCCTCGGGTACTGATGAAGCCTTGACTCTGGTGCCGCCGATCATTTTCACTCTTGAGCAGGCCCTGGAGTTTATTGAAGATGATGAATTGGTTGAGGTTACCCCTCAACATATTCGTATTCGCAAAAAGCTACTGACCGAAAACGAGCGTAAAAGAGCGGGTCGATAATAGGCTTGTAGTGACTTTTTGAAATGCGCGCTAAAAACCTCCAGTAGCACTCTGTTGCTGGGGGTTTTTGTTATTGCGCCCAGTGCTATCCTTTTAAGTAAAGTGGTTTTTTTAAGGCTTTAGCGCTGCACATTCACTGTGGCGAAAGCAATCGATGGTGTGATCGTTCACCATGCCCATGGCCTGCATATGGGCGTAGCAAATGGTCGAGCCGAAAAAGCGAAAGCCCTTTTTTTTCATATCTTTGCTAATGGCGTCAGACACTGGCGTGGTGGCGGGGCATTCATTTAGGCTTGCCCAGTGATTTTCAATCGGCTGGCCATCGAGAAATCCCCATAGATAGTGACTAAAGCTGGTGTGACTTTGTTGCAGATCGAGAAACAGCTTGGCATTAGAGATGGCCGCTTCTATCTTCAGGCGATTGCGCACAATGCCGGCATCGCTCATTAGTCGTTCTATGCTCCGGCTATTAAAGCGTGCAACTTTTTCAGCTTCAAAATTAGCGAAGGCGCGACGGTAGTTTTCTCGTTTACGTAAAATGGTAATCCACGACAAGCCAGCCTGGGCACCTTCTAATATCAAAAATTCAAAGAGCTTGTGGTCGTCGAAGCAGGGGACACCCCATTCCTCATCATGGTACTGTTCGTAGAGAGCGTCGCCGTTTGCCCATTCGCAGCGCTTGCGTGTTGCTTTGAGTGGCGATACTTTTGTCGCGGGCATTATTAGTCTCTTTTTAACAGTTAATTAACATTAAAAAACAATACTGCCATATTTATCCCTGTTTGTTTCAGTGGTTTTTTGAGACATTCCATAAAATAATCTTATTAAGCTATGTGGTTAGCTTACACGGGAGTGAGTGATATGCGTTCTTTGTATCCGGCAATCAAGCCCTTCAGAACTGAACAGCTCGATGTTGGTGATGGCCATACATTATATGTGGAAGAGTGCGGTAATCCGCAGGGTCAACCAGTCATTTTTGTTCACGGTGGCCCTGGGGCGGGTTGTTCAGTGCAAGATCGTTGTTTTTTTGACCCCGAAGTGTATCGCATCGTTCTCTTTGATCAACGGGGTAGTGGTCGCTCCACACCCCATGCCAGTCTTGATAAAAACACCACTCACGCTTTGGTGGCGGATATGGAGTTGATCCGTGAGTTTTTGGGTATTAAACGGTGGGTGCTATTTGGTGGTTCCTGGGGTTCGACCTTGAGTTTGATTTACGCGCAGGCTCACCCTGATAAAGTGCAGGGAATGGTCTTGCGGGGTATCTTTCTCTGCCGTGATGAAGATGTTCAGTGGTTTTATCAGCAGGGCGCGAGTTCTATTTTTCCTGATTACTGGCAAGAGTTTATCGCCCCCATTCCGAGTAATGAGCGGGGCGATATGCTCGCTGCGTACTACCGTCGCTTAACGGGACCTAATGAGCTGGAACGTATTCGCGCGGCAAAGAGCTGGTCGATTTGGGAAGCACGTTGCGCAACGCTCGACCCCAACAAGCACGTCGTCGAACGTTTGGGTGGTTCCCATGTCGCGCTGGCGATGGCTCGGATCGAGGCCCACTATTTTATCAACCAATGCTATATAGCCGATCAGCCAATTTTGCAGAACGTGGCTAGGTTGAATGGTATTCCCGCTATTGCTGTCCATGGACGCTACGACATGGTTTGCCCGGTTAAACAGGCTTTTGACTTGCAGGCCGAGTGGCCAGAATTAACACTCGAGATTATTCGTGATGCAGGTCATGCCTCTAGCGAGCCAGGCACTGTTGATGCTCTGGTTAAGGCAACGGATGAAATGGCAAGAAAACTGAGCAGTCACCATGAAAAATAAGTGCAGTAGTGAAAGATGCGCGGTTTAATTCAACGGGTAAGCTCCGCAGCGGTGACTATTGATGGTCAGTGTCATGCCAGTATTGAGCAGGGCATTCTATTGTTACTGGGTATTGAAGCCGCTGACGGCTTTGAGCAAAGCGAAAAATTAATTCGCAAAGTCCTCAGCTACCGAATTTTTGCCGATGCCCAGGGGCGTATGAATCGCAGCCTTAAAGATATTAACGGTGAGCTACTCGTTGTGTCTCAGTTTACCTTGGTGGCCGATACCAGCAAGGGCTTGCGACCGGGGTTTTCAAAGGCCGCAGCTCCCGAAGTAGCTGAAAAATATTACACGCATTTTGTCAGCCATTTAAAGACGCAGTACTCAGCGGTTGCTACTGGGGTGTTTGGCGCTGATATGCAGGTTTCTTTGTGCAACGATGGGCCGGTGACGTTTCTGTTAGAAACATAATTTACGACCGGCTTGTTAAAGAGAGCTACCCGCGCTGGTTTTCAGATGTCGACAGCCTTCTTTTGGTAAAAGGTCTAGCGCTATCGGCTAGTGTGCTAAGCCGTGTCTGATTAAGTCTGATGCGAATTCATGACTTGTTCAGAAGCTCTCTAAACCTTGAAAGCGGTTTTTAATTTCTTGGCGATTAACACATTTTTAGTACGTGCATAAACGGGCACCCCATTTTTATAGGGCGGATAATCTTCACCCTGGATCAGCGGAGCCAGGTAGTCGCGTGCTGTTTCGGTAATGGCAAAACCATCGCGGCTGATAAAAGAGCGCGGCATCTTTTTTTCCACATTGGCAATTTTGTCCAACGCTGCTTCCCCCAGGTGCCAACTGTAGCGCTTGCCCTTGCTGCGTTCGATGCTCACCATCACTGCATTTTTGCCTTCTAAAGCAAGCTCAACGGCGGCCTTGCCGACGGCATAGGCTTGCTCAACATCTGTGGAGGAGGCGATATGGCGAGCCGAGCGCTGTAGATAATCAGCCAGTGCCCAGTGATATTTTAGACCTAGCTCGTTTTTAACCATTTCCGCTAAAGTGGGCGCCACACCACCCAGCTGCTTGTGGCCGAAAGCGTCGGTATTCCCTGAGCCGGCGATTAATGTGCCGTCTTTATATTGAGCCCCCTCAGAGGCAACTACCACGCAGTAACCCTCTTTCTTAACGGTTTGGGCCACTTTCTTAAGAAATTTTTCCCGATTAAAAGCGATTTCAGGAAATAGAATAATATGAGGCGGGTCGCCGGCCTGGTCAGCGGCAAGGCCGCCGGCAGCTGCGATCCAGCCGGCGTGGCGGCCCATCACTTCAAGGATGAAAACCTTGGTGGAGCTTTCACACATCGAGGCGATATCGAGGCTGGCTTCCTTGGTTGAAACAGCGACATATTTGGCAACGGAGCCAAAGCCTGGACAGTTGTCGGTCAGCGGTAAGTCATTGTCGACGGTTTTAGGAATGTGAATGGCCTGAATGGGATAGCCCATTTTTTCGGAGAGTTGCGACACTTTTAGGCAGGTATCGGCAGAGTCACCACCGCCGTTATAAAAAAAGTAACCAATATTATGGGCTTTAAAGACTTCAATTAAGCGTTCGTATTCTGCTGGATTGTCATCGAAGCTTTTCAGTTTATGCCGGCAGGAGCCAAAGGCGCCGGATGGGGTATGTTTGAGTGCGGCTATGGTACGGGGCGTTTCTTTACTGGTGTCGATGAGTTCTTCACGCAGGGCGCCGATAATGCCGTTCTTGCCCGCATAGACTTTGCCAATTTTGTCGCGGTTAGCTCGGGCCGTTTCAAGGACGCCACAAGCGCTGGCATTAATGACGGCCGTAACACCACCGGACTGTGCGTAAAAAGCATTCTTCTTAGCCATAAAATTCCCGCAAAAGCGACGTCGTAAAAAATGTGCGCATCATACGGTATTAGTCCTTTAAATGCATGGCAGTTAGGCAGCTGTGGTGTGATAATTATCGTTACTTAGTAAGGGTTGATTAATTGATGCATATTCACATCTTGGGTATTTGTGGCACCTTCATGGGCAGCCTGGCGCAGTTGGCAAAAGCCGATGGACACCGGGTGTCGGGTTGTGATGACAATGTGTACCCACCGATGAGCGAACAGCTCGAACATGCTGGTATTGAATTAACTCAGGGCTATGACCCTACCCAGTTGCAGCCAGCACCCGACTTAGTAGTGGTGGGTAATGCCCTGTCGCGGGATAACCCCTGTGTTGAATATATGCTGCGGGAGCAATTGCCTTATACCTCTGGTCCTCAATGGTTGGGGGATCACTTTTTACAGGGTAAGTGGGTATTGGCTGTCGCAGGTACTCACGGGAAGACGACGACTTCAAGCATGCTCGCCTGGATATTGGAGTACGCAGGGCTAGAGCCCGGATTTTTAA
The DNA here is from genome assembly GCA_913058345.1 of uncultured Gammaproteobacteria bacterium. Classification (GTDB taxonomy): domain Bacteria; phylum Pseudomonadota; class Gammaproteobacteria; order Pseudomonadales; family Porticoccaceae; genus Reddybacter. Next base: position 19,744 of record CAJXQR010000002.1, on the reverse strand, counting down.
TTGGTGGTGTGCCGAATAATTTCGATGTGTCGGCCCGACTCGGCGGTGAGAAATATTTTGTCGTCGAAGCGGATGAATACGATACAGCCTTTTTCGATAAGCGTTCAAAATTTGTGCATTATCGTCCACGTACTGCAGTGCTGAATAATCTTGAATTCGATCACGCTGATATCTTTGAAAGCCTCCACGATATTCAATTGCAGTTCCACCATTTAGTGAGAACCATTGCCGATGATGGTCTGATTATCCACCCTCAAAGTGACAACAATATCACTGACACCCTGACAGGTAAGTTTGACCGCCGCTACAGTGCTGGTAAAAAGTATGTTTGGAGCCCGGTGCAAACAACGGGAGAAGGCGGGCAGTGGCAGGTGGAACTCGATGCAGCAGATGGCAGTGTTTTTACCGTGGCCAATACCCAGAGAGACCAGCGTGGTGAATGCGAAGGTGGCTTCGAGGTGCGCTGGCAACAAAGTGGTCTGCACAATGTCGCCAATGCACTGGCGGCGATTGCAGCGGCGAATCATGTGGGCGTTAGTTTGTCTCTGGCCTGTCAGGCGCTCAGTGCGTTTGAGGGGGTTAAACGGCGTATGGAGTGTCTTGGACAGATCGACGGCATTAGTGTTTACGATGACTTTGCGCATCATCCTACGGCAATTGCGACAACACTTGATGGCCTGCGCAATAAAGTCGGCACAGAAAAAATTATTGCAGTTGTTGAGCCGCGTTCTAACACTATGAAGCTAGGTGTGCACAAAGCAGAATTGATGAAAGCGGTTGCTCAAGCTGACCAGGTCTTCTGGTTTCAAAATGCAGGTATGTCCTGGTCTCTCGACGAAAGTCTGGAAGGCGATGTAAAAAATACGGTTGTCGACGATTTACATAAGTTGGTTGAGCAAACGGCGCAGGCTGCACAAGCAGACACGGAGGGGGCTTGTCATATACTGATTATGAGCAATGGGGGCTTTGGCGGTTTTCATTATCGCTTGTTTGACTACCTACAAGCAGCTAATGAACATTAAGTAGACCGTCTTGTGGATATCGCTGGATGACAAATAATCGAGAGTTGCTAATTTTATGTGTGCTGTTGGCAGGAGTAGTGGGCTGGTCCTGGGTTGACCCCTTTGACCGTATGACTTGGTGGCTTGAATCCCTACCGGTATTTATTGGTTTGCCGATTCTCTGGCTGAGCCGCAAATCGTTCCCGTTAACCCGCTTGGCCTATTATTTCCTCTTTGCCCACGCCATTTTATTACTGGTTGGTGCGCATTATACCTATGCAAAGGTACCGCTAGGTTTTTGGATGCAAGAGTGGTTTGATTTTTCCCGTAATAACTATGATCGCCTCGGGCACATTGCTCAGGGATTTGTGCCGGCTTTAGTAGCCCGTGAAATATTTATTCGTCGTGAAATTGTCAAACCGGGGCGCTGGCTGTTTTTTCTCGTAATGTGCTTTTGCCTGGCGTTTAGTGCTTTTTACGAATTGATTGAATGGTGGGTGGCTGTGTTCGGTGGTGACGGGTCAATTGAGTTTCTGGGGGTGCAGGGCGATATTTGGGATGCACAGTGGGATATGTTCTTGGCCTTGCTGGGCGCCATAGCCGCACAACTCGTATTGGCACGCTGGCAGGATGCACAAATTAAGCGTCTGGTCGCTAATGGCTAAAATTCTATTAGTGGGTTGCGGTGCTCTAGGTCGTCGGTTGGCTGTTTGCTTAATCGCTGAAAAACACACAGTGGTTGCGGTAAAACGGACTCCCTTGAAATTGCCTGTTACGGGTTTACAGCTGGTATTGGCGGATATTACTGCACCACAGTCAGTAAAAAGAATACCGACGGATGTGGATATTGTCATTTTTGTGTTAGCTCCATCGCAACGAAATGAAGCAGCTTACCAAAAGCTGTACGGGCAAGGTCTTCTTAATGTACTTCGTCATTTTGCTCATGCTAGATTGCCGAATTCCGAAGCTAGACCGCGTTGCTTGCTGGTTTCGTCGACTAGCGTTTACGGACAGGATAATGGTGAGTGGGTAGATGAAGAGAGCCCAGCTCACGCCAGCAGTTTTAATGGCAAAGCCCTGGTGCACGCAGAGCAGCAGTTATGGGCGCATTCTGTCGACAGTATTGTGGTGCGTTTTAGTGGGATTTATGGCCGAGGCCGAGAAGGCCTGTTGCGCCGGGTGCGCGAGGGCAAGCCTATACAGTACGATCCCCCCTACTATAGCAACCGTATTCACGAAGAGGATTGTCTCGGTGTCTTGAGTTTTTTAATTGATAGAGCACTTCTTGATAAGCCCTTAGATAATCTTTATTTGGCAAGTGATAGCGCACCCGTCCTGCTAGCAGAGATGGCATTGTGGTTGAGTGAGCTTATGTCTTGTCCTCCACCACCTGCCAAAACTACAAATGTGATGCAAAAAAAACTGAATAAACGTTGTCGCAATGATCGTTTACTGCGACTTGGTTATGTTCTGCGTTACGGTTCATACCAAGAGGGTTATGGTGAGTTACTGGCACCAATTTAGTGTAAAGGTTTATTGGCGGCCTCTCTTTTTATCCATTCACAGCAGTCGTTGATCGGGATAGGCTTAGAAATAAAGTAGCCCTGAGCCAGGTCACAACCCAGCTGTTCTAACTTATCCCAAACCTGTTGGCTTTCTACACCTTCGGCGACGGACGTTAATCTCAGTTCCTTAGCGAGTAAAATACAAATTTTTACAATTGACAGGGCTTCGTCATCGTCCAGCATTCGCATGACAAAACTCTGATCGATTTTTAATTCAGTAAAAGGCGCCTGATAAAGTTGTACTAATGACGAATAACCGGTGCCAAAGTCGTCGATTGACAGAGAGAAACCCTTCATGCGCAGTCGGTTTAAAATGTCCAGAGAGTCGGATACCGATTTTAAGATGGCTGTTTCTGTCAGCTCTATGGTGATCATTTCGGTCGGTATGTTCTTTGCGTCGGCTAGCTTGGCAAAGCGTTCGGGCATGGATAGATCGAGCAAATTCTGGGCAGAAATATTAATCGAAATTCCCGGATTCACGCCCGCAGCACGAAAGAGTGAATAATCGTCAGTAGCCAACCTGAAGACCTCGTTAGTTAGCTCAGAAATCAAATTATTTTGTTCGGCCATGGCAATAAACTGGTCGGGAAAAATAAGACCAAGTGTGGGGTGCTGGAGTCGAACCAGAGCTTCGAAGCCAGTGACTTGGCGACTCTTCATATTCAGCTTTGGCTGGTAGAAAAGAACAAGTTGATTTTCACGAATGGCAATTTTTAATTGTTCGAGAGAAAGTTGCTCCTGGATGTTTGCTGGTTGTAGTTGCGGTACACAGGCTTTAGTCAGTTGTAGTCGAGTTTTAATATGTAGTTGACTGATATAATGAATAAATTCTTGAGTATTGATGGGCTTGCTGAGTGTTTTTGCAACGGGAATGTTTTTTGCTTCGGCAAATTGCCTGGCGGAATGCAGCACGCGCTCATCAAAACCACTGACGAGAATGTAGGTAGGTATCGAACCCTTGTCGTAGAGAGTGCGCATAACCTCGATACCATCCAGGTCCGGCATACTTAAATCAAGAAAAATAATGTCGGTATTGGCAATAGGATGGTCGATAAAGAGCTTTGCCGATGTAAAACCAGTTGCTGATAAGCCGGCTATGTTGATCATTTCTATCATTAGATCAATATGTTGCTGCTCGTCGTCGACGATATAAATGTCGACAGCGTGATAACTATTGAGCGGCTCGGGGCCAAGTAGTGGCGCTATAATTTTGTGGCTTAAGGATTTGCCAGTTAGCGTTACATTGTTGTCGATAGTTTTAACATGTGCGATTAGAGAATTTGTGAGAAACAAAATAAAGTTGCCAATGGCTTCTCGGTTAAAGGCGCAGCTATTGAACTGATCCAGTAAGTTTTGCAAAGTGTTATTTTGGCTTGTCAGCACCGTCGCAAGATTGGGATGTCCAAGTGCCTGCATTACCTCTTTTTCTTGTCTGAAGTAGGACGCAGCGCAAACGATAAGGTCCTGAGCTTGTCGTAGCAGCTCAGCCGTGCTTGCACCTTGGTCGACAAGCAGATGGGCTCTATAAATGAGTTGCAGCAGTTGTAGCTGTCTGGTGTCAATTTCAGCAACGCCGCTATTGATCTCGGGTGCTGATGGCCAGGTTTTAATGGTCATTTTTGAGGATTTTACTCTTGTCTTTCAGTAAGTCCGCGACGGTATTAAGTAGCTCAGTAGAACGAAAGGGCTTGCGCAAAATTGGGCTATCTAGAGGCTCTTCTTGCAAGGATTGTTCACCGTTGTAGCCGCTGGCCAGTAGTATTTTTACAGTAGGGTATTCTTTATTGACGATCCTGGCTAGCTCGTAGCCGTTTGTTTGCGGCATGATGATGTCGCTTAGCAAAAGATCGACAGTTTCATTGGCCAGTAGCTTTAAGGCAGTTTCACCTGAGTCTGCAATCAGCACGTCGTATCCGGCCATGGTGAGCATCTCCTGGGTAATTTCTCTTAAGGCCGGCTCGTCATCGACGATAAGAATTTTTTCAGCGTTGGCCTGTGTGGCTACTGGTATCTCTTGCTCGGGCAATTGCGGAGCGATAGTCCCCTCATAGCGTGGGAAATAGAGTGAGAACCGGCTGCCGTTATTAGATGAAGATTCAAGGCGTATGATACCGTCATTGCGATCCATAAAAGCATAGGCCTGACTTAAACCCAGGCCTATGCCTTCATCGCTTTTGGTGGTGAAGTAGGGGTCAAAGATTTTATCGGCAATCTCTTCACTGATACCGGCGCCATTGTCTTCAATGATAAGCTGCATATACTCACCCTCGGCAAGACCAATGGCGCGCGCCTGGGCAAAGTCGAGGTGGCATTTGTGGGTAGCGAGTGTTAAAACGCCGCCGCTGATCATGGCCTGCCTGGCGTTAATGGCTAAATTAAATAGTGTGTCTTCGAGCTCATTCTGGTTGGTATAGATTAACCAGGGAGACTCACAGAGGCAGTAGTTGAGTTTAATTAAAGAGGTAAGAGACTTGCTCAATAACTTGCTTTGCGAGAGCAGAGCGGTGTGCAAGTTTATGGCTTCGGGTTGAGAGCTAACCTGCTTAGAAAAAGCGAGCATGCGCTTGGTTAGGTCGCGTCCGCGTTCACCAGCCTGAGTAATTTCAGTGGCATATTTTTCTAGGCCTGCGACATCTTGATATTTGACAGTGATTAAATCGGCATAACCAAGAATAATGGCGAGCATATTGTTGTAATCGTGTGCAATGCCGCCGACGATTTTACTCAGGGAATCCATTTTTTGTGTACGTTGAAGATGTTCCTGTTGTAACTTTGTCTCTGTGAGATCATTCAAAGAACCGATAAAACGGCGTGAACCGTCCGCTGCTGGGGGCAGTTCTGCAGCACCCACTTGCAGTGGAAACGTGCTGAGGTTTTTGCGTCGGCCAATGGTTTCTATAAGCCCGTCGAGGATAGGCGCGCCGCTAGCCGTTACTTTATTTTTTAGGTATTGGTCAATTTGGTCTATGTCAAATTTGGGTGCGATTTGGCACAGTTCCCTACCGCCAATCTCATCTTTAGTGTAGCCAAAGATTTTCTCAGCTGCTGGATTAATGCTCAGTATTTTGCCACTCTGATCAATGGTAATAATACCTTCTGTCAGCGAATTGATTATTTCTCGCTGCTCTTGCTCCTGTTTAATGAGCGCTAATTTTGCTTCGTGCTCGGCGGTTATATCCAGCGCCATCGATGCCATGCTGACCACTTTACCTGTGTGGTCAAGAATGGCCTGATTGTGCCATTGGCAGAGAATACTACGGCCATCTTTGGTGATGTTTTGGTTGGTAGTAATGGCTCTCCCGTCTTGGTGGATAATGCTATTCCAGGTGCGAGCGACTTCAGAGACTGCGGATTCAGGCATGATCAGGCCTGCAGTCTGGCCTACAGCCTCATCTGGCTCATAGCCGAAAAGTTTGGTGGCAGCAGCATTCCAGTTCTTGATTTGAAAGTCTTTATTCCATTCAATAGTCGCTAAGGGCGTTTGTTCTCGGTAAAGTTTAAGCTGTCGCAAGGACGCGCTAAGTGCTTTTTCCGCTTTTTTCCTGTCACTGATGTTGTAGCCCTCTGCGACTAGCTGAAGAATATCTCCTTGTTCATTACAGACTGGATGGATACTGAACTCAATCCACATAAGCTCACCACTCGAGGTGCTTATTTGGGTATCTCTGAGAATCTTCGTGCCTGTTGCCACTTTTAGACAGTCATCTTTTACAGAATTCTGAGCCTCTATCCCGTAATCGAACCAGGGACATTCCCACAATTTTTTGCCGATGATATCGCTGAAGTCAATGCCTCTGATTTTCATCGGGGTGTTGTTCATAAAAGCAACGGTGCCGTCGAGTTCTAAAATACCGGCCATTGTTTGCATGTCGTCAAATAAGCCTTGTATTTGTAGCTGAATATCTCTCGCAGCCTGACGTAATTTATATTGCTCGGTAACGTCATTGAAAACTAGAATGATACCTTCTATAAAATCATTGCTATTGCGAATAGGGGCTGCGGAGTCTGATATTTGATATTCGCTGCCATCTTTGGCAATTAAGGTGGTGTGGTTGCTTAAATAGACGGTTTCACCGCTGCTGAGGACTTCCTCTACAGGGTTGGGCACAACTTCACGGGTACTGGCGTTGATGATGGGGAAAATGCTTTTTAATGGTAGTCCCCTCGCCTCGTAGGCGTACCAGCCGGTGAGGTGTTCTGCGACGGGATTCATACGGGTCACTAGCCCTGCACCATCGGTAGTAATGACGGCATCGCCTATGGAGTGCAGAGTGACTTCAAGGTGTTCTTGTTGTGAATTTAAGTTATTCACAGTTCGTGCAATCTTGCTGCTCATTGTATTGAGTGTTTCGCTCAGCGTTGCTATTTCACCCAAATAGTTGTCGGTATTCTGTAACCCTGTGTAGTCGTGGGAGAGTTGCCGAGAAAATTCGGCCAACTTTGCCAGTGGTCGGGTGACAAAGCGTTCGAGTAAATAAGCGATAATAATGACAATCATGAACATCGCTAGCCAGAGATGTTGAGAGTCACTACGAATTTGCTGCCAGAGAGCGGCTTTGCTAGCGGTTAAATCGTAGCTTGCATAAAGGAAAAGTTGTTTCGCATTTAAGCCATCACTTTCAAGTAAATCCAACTCGAGAGGGAGGTAAGCTTCTATAGACGCACCGTTGTCAGTTGAGCTGACATGACTTTGGTCCTGAGTTTGGGTGAATTGGGACAGCAGAGCCTGGGTATCGATGTCATTATTTGAGAAACGACTGGCTAGTATCTGTCCGGAGGCACTGATAAGAACAAGGGTTTCGATATCTTTGCCAATACTATTGGTCATTAGCAGACGCTGAGCATTAGGGATAGGTTCTGGCTGAGAGACGTGGTACTCAATCTCCTGTTTTAGAAAATCAAGGGCCTGTCTGCTTTGTTCGAGCTCCTTGGTGATGAGACGCTGTTCGGCTATTTGGTAATTTCTCAGAGCAGAAAAAACCAGTAGTAGACTTGCTGTTAGCAGCATGATGGCGGGCAGCACTATGCGCAATTGAATTCTGGATAATGGCATTATTGTCATTCCTTCCCGATAGCACTGGTTTTCACTGTGTCATCTCTAAAAGCCGTTAAACAGAAGCTGTTTTTTTCTTTGGTGTTTGTCATTCAGGCATCCCTGTCCTTTTAGGTTTTCGTGCATATTTTTCGCGCATATAGAGTAACGTTTTTCAAGATTGGGCTATACCGCTGAGCTTTTGTTGTCGCATAAAACCCAAGCGATCATTTTGGTGATATCACGCAGTTGTACGTCATCAGTACCCGCGGTAATTTAGTAGCGTTAGTACTGATGATAAAGAGGTTCGACCTGTTTATTGTGAGAATAACACGGACCATTGCACTCCCAAGCCAGTGTAAGCAATTTACGGCGGTGGTCGAAAAAGCGATGACTGTGGGCCTGGTCTTTTATCGGCTTGATGAGCTCGACACTGAGGGGAGCCGAAATCATCAAAACAGGAGTTTTTTTTCGGGGATAGAAAAATTCATGGGGCTTCCTATTATTCGGTTATGCCCCTTCATTGGGGGGGGTGTCTGCTGGCTTCTTGAGGCTCTTTCTCCGCAGTTGTCGCGGTGGTGTGTTGTGCCACAGTGTGTCGCTAGAAAGGCATTCCCAGCCCCATTTAATCCACTTCAGGAGGGCGAACACCAGCCACATGGACCAAAGCAACATAGTCAGGCGGAACACCCATAGGGGCAGGCTAAAGACCCAGGCATTGGGCAGATTGTCGCTGCTGTGATCCTGATACCACTGGTAAATATAAGCGCTGGAGCCATTGCCAGTTATCTGCATATTGGGTGACGATAGGAGACTTTGGGGTATGGTGGAAAAGAGACTCACCAGGGCCACCAAGGATAGTCCGATTAAACCCATTTGCATCAAGTTAAAGAGCCTTGATGTGGAGGCAGGTTTGTAACGGCGACGGGCCTCCATGGCAAAAAACCAGAGCACAACGGGCAGGCTGCCGACCATATTGACAGTACTCATGCCGATGGCCAATAGCAACCAATGCCAGGTTTTCAGAGGTATCGACAAATGCAGCCGTTGCACGCAAATGCCAAGGGCAATGGCGATGGCAATAATCACCGCCAGTACTCCCCAGTAGAGCATGGCCGGGCCAATGTCGGGGCCACTCAATAGCAGGGGCCAGCGACCCTCAGGCAAATGCATTTTCAGGTTGATATTGGTGGCCGGTGTTGGCAGTGAGAAACTGGGTGTAGTGGTGCGCAGGGCGACACCGCTGGGTAACTGCCATTTGAGATCGATCGTTTGCAAGCCAGGGCGGAGGGGTATCACCACAAATTCTTGTTCTTTCGGCCGGGTCTGCTCAATACCATCAATACTCATGCGCTGCAGTTCACTACCGGGAGGCTGTTTAAAGCGGTAATCACCCCCCAGGCTAGTGCGGATTTGCAGCTTCAGCTCTACAGTTGCACTGCGCTTGCCGGGGGTATAGTCGAGAGCAATACTTTCAATAGTCGTGTTGGGGCCGGGTACGGGCTGGGGCTCTATGGCTTGAAGGTTTAAGGTCTCACCGGGCCAGGGCTGCCAGCGCTGGGTGGCTTGTTGATGGATGGGTGCCATCTTAACAACGGGAATACCCTCGCCAGTAATATGCCAGCGAGGGGACGCGTTGACGGACCAGATTTCGATCCAATTCGCTGTTTGTGTTGCCGTTAAGTTCAGTTCCTCAGTGGGTTTAAGCACGGAACGCCACTGTACTTTTCGTTGTTGAGACGATAAAGAAACTAAGACATGGCGGTCTTTGACCAAACTGTTTTGGCTCACCACTGACTCGCCGGGCAGTAACGGAATGCGCAAATTAATACTGCCATTTTCAGGGGCAATACGACGTACGGTAGTTACCAGCTCCCAGTCAATATCGGTATTGAGCTGGCGCTCGACTTGCACAAAGGGTGTGATGGGTGCGGGTAATAAGGTGTCTGCCAGCACCTGTTTTTGCTCTTTTTCGAGCTGCACACTGTTACCACTGACGTGACCTGTATTGACACCGTGAATTCGCCAGCCCGGTGCGTCTACGTGTGTGTTATGGGGTGGCAGGGTAAAGGGAATACTGATGTTGTCGCCATGAGCTAGGCCGATGAGTACCACATCGTGAACCCCCGCTTCTAGTGGCACCCAGTGCTTGCCTTTATCTTTGGCTAGAGTTGCTGGTTCATTATCAATAAGAATGCTCTGCGCCTGCCAGCTTTCATGCAGCGGCAGAGGGAAGGCGACTACACTGCCAGCACTCGCTGTCAATCGCAGACGTAGCTGCTGCTGATTGACGCTGATATCAATGTTTTGCAACGCCGCACATTGGGGCGCGCATTGGGGCGCTTTGAGGAGTTCTGTTTTTAGGTCCTGCAGTAATTTTTCCGAGGGGAAGCTGTGGCTGTGTTCAGGGCCCTTAAGAGGGGGTTGAGCTTGAACCTGGGCTTGAGCCTGAGGTGCGTTCAGCCCTAAGCCTGCCAGTAAGCATAGCACCGGCAGTAGATATGAAGAAACTCCAGATGCCGGCGCGGGTTCCCCTTTGCGGCCGAATAAACGGTGCTCGCGCAACAGTGGGTTAGCCAACCCGTAAAACAGCAGGGCGACCAGAGCTATCTGGGCAAACTTGAGGAAGCGGGTCAGTAGCGGTGGTGAAAGGTAGAGTGTTAAGGGTTCGCCAATACTCACCGGGCCGCTCCAACGCAGGTGGACTTGCTGCCATTGCCAGTCGGGCTCACCCGGTCCAGTTTGTACATTGTCACTGGGGCGGTAACGCTGGCGAACGACCTTTTGTTCAAGCACTGTCGAAGCGCTGGAATCCAACTCGCTGAGAGCCGACTCTCCGCGTGCCTTTTCCGGGAGGCTTCGGGCGAAGTGTGCCGGTGCCTGAGAGTAAGCAGAATACGATGAGTTTATAACGCGATTCATTTCAAGTTGAGGGTAGAGCCCCTGGCGAATTTGCTGCACCGAAAAAGCGAGGATGATAAGCAGTAAAGCGCTGAGTGCCAGATAGGCAAGACTGGTGGTCAATTGTTTGAATTTACCGTTAGGTAAGACTTTGAGCAGAGGCAGTGCGGCAACGAGAATGACCCAGCTCAGCAGTGGTGAATGGGGTTCGTGATAGGTCAAGGCGAGCGTTATCGCACCAATCAATGCCCAGTGCCAGCTTAGTGCGCGCAGAAGTGCGGCCACAATTAATAGGCAAATAAAGGCGTCCCATAAATCCCAACGTGATAGCCAGGACTGGGAAACACTGTCAGGGCCACCTGCGTGCCACAGTTGCCAGCCGGGAGGCAGTTGTAAAGTGATTGCAACGCTATCGAGGTCATGGAGCCAGCCATTGGCAGAAATAGTGGCTAGTGAGTCGATGCGGTTAATCGCCTCAACATCGACCTGAGATTGACGAATTTCAATACCGGAGCCCGTTTCCCCCTCCATTTGTGTCACCAGCTGAGGGCTGCCGTTAGAGACAACACGACCCAGTTGTAAGTTGGGTGAGGCCTGTAGGCGCCAGCCGTGGGTCATGGTGCCGCGAATATGATCTTTACTGGTAGCGCCAGTGCCGTCGAAATCGAGCCATAGGGTGCGTTGCAAATCGAGGCGATTGGCCGCGGGGGAGGCGTCGCCCCGGTATTGTTCCTGCAGCTCAAGCGTGGCATCCGGAGTCATCAGAAAGGTGGGCAATTTAGCGAAGCGTGGGGGGATGTCGATTTGCGAGGGGTCGATGGCGGGCAGCCCCACAGGCTTAACACCGCGTAGATGAGGGGCGGCACGGAAGCTCCAGATCTCTTGCGCCGGCCAGTCTTTATCCATGCGCCGCATGGTGAACTGACTGGGTTGGTCGAGATAGCGGGCACGCAATCGAAGCACCCATTGGCCAGCGCGAGCCTGTATTTTAAGGCGACCGTCGGGTTCAATACGGGCGGGCAAGGGTGATTCAAAATGCAGAGTTTCGGCATTGTTGGGCAGGAGCTGACCGAGGGTTATCTCTCGCGGTTTACCGGCCACGCTAAGGCGCAGCTCGGTGTCGAGTTGCATCGGTATAGCGTCGTTAAGTGAGCGAAAAACAGCAAGTTGAAGGGTGTCTTCGAGGTTTTTTAGGGATGTTTTAGTTTTCTGGTCACGGAGCCATAAACGGCCCTGTAGATCGATAGTTGCCTTTGCGGGCTCTCCTTCGTGACTGAGCTCAATTAAGGCAGTCTCTGTCGGTACGCTGAGGTATTGCGGGGTTTTCTGCCAACGCCATTGCCCTCTAATCGTGTAGTTACCTGCATTTACACGCAGCGCGGGCTTACCCTTGAATTCGAGTACAACTGCCGTTTTATTATTAAGGGTGACGGATTGAGGCCAGTGTTTATTCTCGCCGGGTAATATGACCCAGCTCGGGGCGACGACGTGGAGGCTTTGTAAAAAATCACCGCCGCCGGGATATAGATTAATCGCCAATTGTCCCGGCCAGACACAGCGTCGCTGCTCAGTTTGTTGGGCTATTCGTGGGCAAGGGTGTTCTGTTTGATCGCGTAATACCCAGGTTTCCCACGCTGCTAGCGCGGGAGGGGCTGGCAGCTTTGCAGAGCTGGCGGCATGGCCAATAGTCGCTATAAAAAGTAACAGCAAGGTGGTGATCAGAGGAGCAGGCATCGTGGCGTCCTTGTCAGTTTTCTGCACGAGTATAACAATAGGCGATTATGTCAGGTGCCTGGTAAAAAACTATTTCACTTTTTGAACGAGGTCTCGACTGTGGTGCTTGAAGGGCGAGTAGAGGGTCTATTGATTGCCAGCTGCGCCAGCGGCGAAATGGTGAGTTTGTCAGAGGTGCAGGCTGTGGCGGACAGAGGCCTTAAAGGTGACCGCTATTTCTACGGCCGAGGTCATTATTCCCATTGGCCCGGCCAGGGTCGAGATGTGACATTAATTGAAGCTGAGGTGCTGGCGTCGTTACCGGCATCGTGTGCTATTAGCGCAGCGCAGGCTCGACGCAATATTGTTACTCGGGACTTTCGTTTGAATGACAGGGTGGGACAGTTTTTTCGCCTGGGGGAGGTGATCCTATACGGTGTGCGCCTTTGCGAGCCCTGTCTCTACCTCGACACACTAACGCGCTCCGGGGTGATGGCCGCACTGGCCGGTAGGAGCGGATTAAGAGCCGATATTATGACAAGTGGTGTGATTCACGTTGGCGATGTTATTGCGGACGTTTCGGTCTAGCGACAGGATGTCTGTTCAGGGCTGTTTGAGAGGCGTTTTAAAAAACGATGTCAAAAGTGATTCTGGCGGCGAAGATGAACGAGAGACCACCGCTAACCGAGAGCGGAAATGATAGAGTCGATTTCTTCTCTCGAGCTATCCTTTATTTCACTAATAGTGGCATCATCGAGACCCAGACGGTTAAAGGCCGGGATTTGCCGCCACTCATTAAGGTGCTCCTGTTCATTGGCTTCCTCCCCTTCTTCAATGAGGTGGGCCATGAGATTTGCGACTAGCACTACATCGGTGAGATCCGTTGCGTGACCCGGCTTAAAGGGCTCGCGGTCGTACAACTCGTGCTCATCAGCGACATTTGTCATTGCCTCGTCGAAGGCCCAGTTTTCAATAATTGCGCTACCAATACCTGTATGCCAGTCGAGCATGACGCGCTCGAGGGCCTGGGGATCTTCAATCAGTGCGGGATAGCTTTCAGCACGGGTGAGGATGTAGGTCTTGCCGATATCGTGCATTAGGCCGGCGAGCATGGCCTCGTCGGGGTTGATCTTATTTTTCCTCAAGTTTGGGTGTCGAGCCTGCTTTTTACTGATGACAAAAGAGAACGCAGCCACAGTGATACTGTGCTGCCAGAGCTGGTGGAATTGTTTAGCCAGGGCTGGATTCGCAGGTGCGTTCATCACCTGATCCATGGCGATGGAGACGGCAATACTGTGAGCCATTTTAAAACCCATGCGAGTGATGGCGGTGGGGATGTCTTTAATTTGATTGCCGCTGACATTCAGGGCTGCTGAATTGGCAACTTTTAATAAACGAGCTGAAAAAACGGGGTCTGAAACCACCAGTTTGGCAATTTGCTGAGTCGACATATTGGGGTCTTCGAGAGCACTTTTGATGCGCATGGCAGCTTCAGGAAAAGCGGGCAGTTTCACCTGGCCTTTGGATAATTCATCGCTCAGTGTTTGAATAAATTCAAAACCAATTGCGTTGGAATCAGTCATGCAGTTCTTTCCTTTAAATTTCACGAGCACTTATTCAGGTCTGCGCAGTCGGCAGTCATCGCTAAACGATGACGTAAAAAATTCGTGCAAAATAGTTACTTAGTGTGACCTGTAGGTTACCGGCCTCGTTGTTCATCTGCGTGTATGGTTACAAAACCGATGGGATGATTACAGGGCCAGGCTTCATTTTTTAGTGGCTTGTCGCAAATTTTATGGGTGTTTGTTTTATTGACTTTGTCGATGTTCGCTGCCGACAAATGTACAGAGCTTCTCCGCTGCTTGATTCACCAGCCGTTGGCGGGCTTCTTGGGAACCCCAGGCACAATGTGGAGTGATGATGAGATTAGGGATCTCTGGGTCGAGTAAAATATTGCCGTTAATGGGTGGTTCCTGTGTCAGGACATCAACACCGGCACCGGCAATGAGGCCTCGTTTCAACGCTTGAGCTAGAGCCTGTTCGTTGACAATACCCCCTCGAGCACAGTTAATGAGTAGAGCGCTGCTTTTCATGTGTGTTAATGCCTCGGCATCGATCAGGTTGCAGGTTTCTTTGCTCAAGGGGCAGTGAACACTGACAACATCGGCAGTCGATAAAAATTGCGGCAGAGGCAGACGCGGTATCTCGCTATTTGCTGATGACTGCCAACCGGGTATTTTTGCGCTGACAACCTGCATGCCGAAGGCGCGACCAATAGTGGCGACACCACGACCGAGTTCTCCATAACCGATAATACCGAGGGTTTTGTTCCCTAGCTCAGTGATGGGGTAATCCAGCGCTGAGAAAAAGGGGCTGACGCGCCACTTTTCTTGGGCTGCGTGTGTGTAGTCTTGCAGGTGGGTGCAGAGTGAGAGGATCAGGGCCCAGGTGTGTTGCACCACTGATGCAGTGCCATAGGCTGTGCAATTTGTGATCGTGATGTGTCGTTGTTGAACAAGCTCGAGGTCGACGATATTGGTGCCGGTGGCAAGTATGCCAATGTATTTCAATGGAGCGGCGGCGTTAAGCTCGGCTGCGCCGAGTACTACCTTGTTGGTGAGCACAATATTGGCATGGGCAATGCGTTCGGCCGTTTGTTTTGGTGTGGTGTTGGCGTAGCTACGCCAGGCGATGCCGGAGATATCCAGCAGTGGCCGTAAATCAAGATCGTGCGGATGTAATGAATCACGATCGAGGATAACACCCTTCAAAGTAGCCATTGGTGGAGTCTACGCTGTGAATAAGAGCCAATTACTGTACGCGAGTGCGGTGAAAAAGGAATAGTTGTTTAATGCGACGTGACTGATTGCGTAGAGGAAAGCAGTTTGTTGATAGCTTAGGCATAATGGCGGTTTTGTGTCATCGATCGATCTCAACATCTGCGATTAAAATAAGGGAAAGATATGTCTGAACGCCTGCTTCACGTTTACGAGCGCATTGTATTACTGCATCCAAAATTGGTGCTGTTGCTGGTATTGCTGGTTACAGTTGCTCTGGCTCTGGGGCTGCCCAATTTTAAATTAGACGCTTCCGCTGATTCTCTGACCTTGGAAAATGACGACGATCTCGACTATTTTCGAGAAATTAACGAGCGTTATGGCAGTGGTGATTTCTTGGTGGTGACCTATAGCCCATTAGAGAATGATGATCTGTTTTCCGATAAAAGTCTGGCTACTCTCAGCGCCTTAACGGAAGATCTTAAGCAGATCGAGGGCGTGGTCAACGTCCTCTCGATGATCAATGTTCCGCTATTGTATAGCCCGAAAATCTCCGTAAGCCAATTACACGATGCCCCGCGTACTTTGTTGACCAAAGGTGTTGATCGCGAGATGGCAAAACAAGAGTTTCTCAATAGCCCAGTGTTTCGCAAACTAATCCTTGGCCCTGAGGGACAGACAACAGCTTTACTCGCTTCCATTGAAGTCGATCAGCGTTATATAGATTTGGTACGCGGTCGAGACGCGCTACGTTATAAACGTAAAACCGAGGGTTTAAGTACAGACGAGGCCGTTCAGTTGGAAGCCCTTAGCCAGGAATTTCTCGAGTATCGCACGGAGCGAGCGGTGGTCTCAAAAGAGCGAGTGGCAGCGGTACGAGCGCTGATGGACGATTATCGAGACCGGGCGCAGATTTTTCTTGGCGGTCCGAGCATGATAACGGCTGATATGGTGGACTTTATACGCGGTGATCTCGAGGTATTCGGTGCCGGTATTACCCTTTTTATCGTTCTTACCCTTGCCGTGATTTTTCGTCAGACACGTTGGGTGGTGTTGCCTCTCGTTACCTGCGGTTTTTCGATTGTCATGATGCTCGGTTGGTTGAGCTGGATTGACTGGCGTTTGACGGTTATTTCATCGAACTTTGTCGCTTTGCTATTGGTACTGACGATGGCGCTAACGATTCACCTCATTGTACGCTATCGTGAATTGCACCATGAAAGGCCTGACGCCAGCCAGCTAGAGCTGGTGCGAGACATGGTTCGGTTTATGGCGCGCCCTTGTATTTACACGGTATTGACGACAATCGTGGCTTTTGCCTCACTGGTGGTGAGCGGCATTCGTCCTGTGATTGATTTTGGCTGGATGATGACCATTGGTCTGGCTGTCTCACTGGTACTCGGTTTCCTAGTCATTCCCGCAGGCATGCTAGTGCTGGGTAAGGCAAAGGTTGTGCAAGCCGGCAGTCAGGGTGGACAGTTACCCGCACACTTCTCCAACTTTACCGAGCGTCACGGCACATTAGTGCTTGTTGTGTCACTGGTGGTCAGCTTTATTTCTATCGTTGGTATTAGCAAATTACAGGTTGATAATCGTTTTATTGACTACTTTAAAAAAGACACTGAAATCTATCAGGGTCTATCGATTATCGACCGGAAACTGGGGGGTACCACGCCGCTGGATATTATTATTCAGGCACCAGCGAGCGCTGCTATGCCTCAGACTCTCGGTGTGCCCGAGGGAGAGGACCCCTTTGATGAAGCGGACCCCTTTGAAAGTGACCCTTTTGAAGAAGATCCTTTTGGCGATGATGCTTTTGGAGAAGACGATCCCAATCAGCAAAAGCCGAGCTATTGGTTTAGCCGCAGCGGATTGGAAGAACTGGAAAAAATAACCAGCTATCTCGACGATATGGATGAAATTGGGCGTATTGATTCTCTGGTCACAGCCTTCCATGTGGCCAACGATCTCACCGGTCATCGCATGAATGATTTTGAGCTAGCGGTGATGCGTAAAAGCCTATCACCGGAGATGAACCGTTTCTTACTGGCGCCCTATCTTAATGATGAGACGGATGAAACACGTCTTACCATGCGCACCGTTGAAAGTGAGGGTACCTTAAATCGCCAGCAGCTACTCGACGAGATAGATAGCTTTTTGATGGATGAAGTGGGCCTGAAGCCTGAGCAGTTTAGATTGTCGGGGTTGATGGTGCTCTATAATAATATGCTGCAAAGTCTCTTTCATTCGCAAATTATTACACTGGGCGCTGTATTTCTCGGCATTATGCTGATGTTCGTGGTTTTATTCCGTTCACTATTAATTGCCTTTATTGCCATCTTTCCCAATATCCTTGCCGCCTGTGTGGTGCTGGGAGTAATGGGTTGGGCAGGCATTCCTTTGGATATGATGACCATTACTATCGCGTCTATCACGGTGGGCATTGGGGTGGATGACACCCTGCACTATATTTATCGCTTTCGTGAGGAGTTCGCTAAAGATCGAGATTATATTGCCACCATGCACCGCAGCCACGAGTCCATCGGTATCGCCATGTACTACACGTCGATCATCATTATCGTAGGCTTTTCGATTCTTGCGCTCTCCAACTTTATGCCCTCGGTCTACTTTGGCTTCTTAACAGGTTTGGCAATGTTCACCGCCTTGCTGGCCTCACAAACGTTATTGCCTAAATTGATATTGTTGACCCGACCAATGGGTCGGTAGGGTTCTCCTGCGATTGGGCTTATAGCTGCAAATCAGAATTAATTAATGCGGGGATTTGGGCTTATCAAAGTAAAAGCCCTGCACCTGATCGCAGGAGCTGTCAAGAAGGAACTCGGCCTGTTCCTGAGTTTCTACGCCCTCGGCGACAATGGTCATCGCCATCGTTCTGCCCACCGATATAATGGCTTCTGTCAGTTGTTTATCGGAGGGCTCGTTGGCGATATCGCGAATCACTGAGCCGTCGATTTTCAGGGTGTCGAAGTGAAATTTCTCCAGCGTCGACAACGAGGTGTAACTGGTACCAAAATTGTCGATGGCGATGCGCACACCCAGCTCTTTAATTTTGCTCAGTGTTTCAAGGGCTCGGTCAAAGTTACTGAGCAGGAGGCTTTCGCTGATTTCCAGCTCAAGTTGAGCGGGTTTGATCGCGGTAGACTGCAGTATATTGGCGATATCACTGATTAAATGGGGATCGGTGAATTGGCGCTCTGTCAGGTTGACCGAAATACAGCGCGGCGGCAAACCGTCTTCTAACCATTTATTGGCTTGCTTACAAGCGGTCTCAATCACCCATTTACCAATGGGGATGATCAGCCCTGTCTCTTCAGCCAGAGGTAGGAACTGCATAGGTTGGATTAGGCCAAGGCTGGGGTGTTGCCAGCGCAGCAGTGCTTCGGCTCCGGTAATTTTGCCACTGCGCAAATCGTGCTTTTCCTGATAGTGCAATACAAATTCATTGCGATCCACTGCTAGACGCAGACTGGATTCAAGCGCCAGCCTCTCGAGTGAATCAGCACTGAGCTCCTCGGAATAAAAGCAGTAATTATTTTTGCCTCCCTCCTTGGCATGATACATAGCAATATCGGCATTTTTCACCAGGGTTTGCTCGTCTTCTCCGTCGAGGGGAAAGACGCTGATGCCAATACTGACCGTTATACGCAAGTCTTGTCCGGCCAGATGAAAGGGTTTGCCAACGGTACTGAGAATTTTTTTCGCCACCGCGCTGAGTTGCTTTTCGTCGTTCATTTCAGGTAGTAGGACGACGAACTCATCGCCCCCAAGGCGGGCTACGGTATCCGTTTCCCGCAGGGCTTCGGTCAGACGTCGAGCGACTTCTTTCAGCAACTCATCACCGGCGTCGTGGCCCAGAGTATCATTAATAATTTTAAAACGATCCAGGTCAAGAAATAACAGAGCCAAAAGCCGATCATAACGTCTGGCTTCGGCAATGCCATGGCTGAGTAATTGGCTAAAAAAACTACGGTTGGGCAGACTGGTGAGGCTATCGTGAAAGGCCAGGTGTTCAACTTTTTGAGCGTGGGCAATATGCTCTTCTAACGCTTTTTGACGGCTTTGTTTTAATTGTAAGCTGAGTCGCAAGAGCACGAGGAAAATCAGAGTTATGACGACGCTTGCGGCTGAAGCGCGAAGTAAATAGGCACGCTTGAGTTCGGTCGCTTCTTGCATGTGTTCTCTTTCGGAGAGGCCAAGGACGACTGCTAGAGGGAATTCAAAGAGCTGGCTGGCGACGGTATAGCGTTTAACTTGATCCCAGCTGTTATTTTGGAGCTTAACGTCAAGTTCCTCAAGGTCTTCAAGATCCTCGTTATCGGGAATAAGCTGGTTGTAGTCAGCCTGTTCCCCGGAGACGATCTGTTCGCCGCTGCGGCGTACGCGAAACATACCGTCGGTGCCAATAATGCCAAGTACACCCTCTTTGCCAAGTTGGGATTCTTCGTAACCACTGACAAAGTAGCTGGCCTCAACTGAAGTGTAAGCGATACCGGCGAAGCCCCCCGTCGAATCATTGATTCTGCGACTAAATGTTAAGTTCCACGTCTTGGTATAAGGGTCTTGCCAGGGCTGGCTGGTGGCCAGTTGATCGAATTCAAATTGTTGCTGAAAGTAGCTCTGTTCGGCGATATTGTGTTTTTCAAAGGGACGCGTGCTGTTGATGACGTTACCATTGGCATCGCTAATACTGGTCACAAAGAGAAAACCCGGCAACAGTAAACCCCAGTCATTGAT
>CAJXQR010000001.1 GCA_913058345.1 uncultured Gammaproteobacteria bacterium | reverse complement strand
GTCGTGCCATCAGGCCAAAGCGTCTGATGTGCCCGACAATTTGTTCGGGTGACCACGCTTGTCTGAGCAGCTTGCGGATCAATAAAAAATCCATTTCGGTGTAGTGCCTGTTTCTCCGTGATCGGCTGCACCGTGCCCGTGTACGTCGTTGTGCTTTTGATGGTCGATAAGCATCATCGTTGAGCTGTCTATACGATATGGGCTTATCCTTCATCTTGCCGGAACGGGATAAGGCATATTTTGCAGCTCACCTTCTTATATTTTGAATGTGTCGCGGTTAGTATATGAATTCGGCGCTTGATCTATGTAGGGTTTATCAAGAGCATAGGTCAACTCTTTGAAAATTTTGCATGATTTTATTTTTGTGGCAGTGAAGGCAGGACTACCGAGTTCTATTCAGTAGTCCTGTCGCGCTAGAAAGAATTTTATTTTTTAAAATAGCAGCAAGGGTTTTTGACCATTAAGGTATTGATTTTTTCTTCGCTGACACCCGCTTCACGCATGGCGGGCAGTATATTGCGTGAAATATGGGTGGTGTCCCAGTTGGGAGACGAGGCAATCATGCCATCTAATGCGCCGGTATCACGGCCACGCCAGCACTGTATGGAGTCGTGCGATAGCATAATGCGGTCGTAACCAACACCAAGTAAGCCAAGTAAGGAAGCCAGTCGTAGCTTGTCTGAGGCGATGGATTCAATACCAAAGCGGTCGAAGCCCAACCATGCCCCACGCTCGAGAATGTCAAAATAATAGCGCATGTCGCCAACCCCACAGGCGTGGCCAATGAGCACCTTGTTAAAATCGACCTTTTCCTCTTCGAAAATATCGAGGGTTTCACGCCCTAGCGGTTCCATTTCATCGTTGTGACAGAGAATAGGGGTGCCGGTTGCGTTACTGGTGCGTGCTGCGGCGCGTAAGCATTTTATTTCAGTTTCCTGAATACCGCGTCCCGCTTCTGTAACGCCGTGAATGCCACCAACGGCCGTTTTGATGATGCCGGGCTTAATACCTGTTTTGCCGATGCCCTCTTCAATTTCATGCACGTAGTGTTGGGCGATGCCGTCAACATCCATTAAGCGAAAGTGCGGGGGGATACCCAGTGCATCGTTGTATAAGCCGGTGGCTATGACGATTTGTATACCCGATTTTTCGGAGACTTCGGCGGCAAATTCAGGATCGCGACCCAGCTCCATAGGGCAGGGGTCGACAAAACTACGGATACCCAAATCGTACAATTCTTTCAATTTATCGACGGCTTTGGCGCAGGCTTTTTTACGATCAAAATCCTGGTTGTCCAGTTCCCACCCCGTCCAACCTATACCCAGATGCTCGTGTATTAAGGTTGACCCCAGGCTTTCAACATCGATTGGGCCTAATACTGAATTGATTTTCATAAGATGTCCCTTTTTTATTGATAGTTATTCTTAATAATATATTTGCAGAGATATGTTGCACCAGAGCTGAACGAAGTGCCAGTTTTGATTGTTTTTTTCCAGGCAATCGTATGAGGTTTCTAGCTGTTGAAGCGCAATTCGATACCAATGCCTCGGTCTGTTTGAAGACAGCGAGGCTTATCAAAAAGCAGCCCATACAGAGGGTATTTAGCCTCAGGCTTCAGGCGGGGTCATCAATGGTTTATGTCATGCGGGAGTGATTTATCCGCATGCTCTTTGGTGTGTCATCAGCGAAAAGTCCGAGCATCATTAATAGGGATGGATCAATGTAATCCTCTACCGGTTGCTATGGGCCCTCGCTGATGTGAGATCTCAATTTGAGGGGATATATCGTTAACTTTCCGAGTCAAACAAGGCTGTATGCCTCAAACAAAACGGCCTTCGATACACGTGGGGGCGCTTCAGTTTGACAATTCTGGTATTCCCATCATTGCACTCAAGTGCGAATCGCCAGGCAATACATACAATATAACCGGGTTAACTGAGGAGAAATAATTGCGTTTGTTAGGGCGATTTCGTGAGAAGTTTTTTGATGGCATGAATGCGGTTGTCACCGTGGGGGCAGCGAGTCTGATTCTGGGAATTATGACTATAGTTGTGGCTCTGCCAGACAGTAGTCTGGCCTGGTTAGCACAGGTACGTGAGGTTCTGTCTCCAATCTTGGCCTCTTATTACGTCGTTCTAGTGGGTTTTTTCCTCATATTCGTTGTTTGGCTGGGTATGGGACGCTATAAGCATGTACGTTTGGGGCCTGATAACGAGCCACCAGAATTCGCCACGTTGCCGTGGATCGCAATGTTGTTTGCCGCTGGCACCGGGATTGGCCTGTTGTTCTGGAGTATTGCCGAGCCAGTGACTCATTTCGGTGGTAATCCTTTTAGCGAGGAACCGGGTACATCAGCGGCGGCTATCAAGGGTTTGAGTCTGTCATTCTTCCATTGGGGGCTTAACGGCTGGGCAATTTTTTGCGTCACCGGTCTTTCCTTGGCCTATTTCAGTTTCCGGCGTAATCTGCCCCTGACCATTCGCTCGGCACTGTATCCGCTGATTGGTGAGCGTATTCACGGTCCCGTGGGCCATGTTGTGGATATTTTTGCGGTAGTCGCTACGATCTTCGGGGTCACCACTACCCTGGGGTTGGGGGCACGGCAAATGAATACGGGTCTTGACTGGTTGTTTGACATTGGCGTCACCACGACGACTCAGTTGTCAATTATTGCCGTGGTTACCCTTATCGCCACGTGTTCTGTCGTCTCGGGTGTACGTCGCGGTGTGCGTCGTTTGAGCGAGTTCAACCTGGCATTGTCGGTTGTTTTACTGTTGTTTTTTTTAATTGCCGGCCCAACCGCTGTACTTTGCGCCATGTTAATTCAAGCCACTGGGGACTATCTCGACTCTCTGTTGGCCATGTCTCTGTGGACGGGCGCCAGCACCGACTCCCAATGGCAGTTCGACTGGACGGTGTTCTATTGGGGGTGGTGGATTTCATGGGCTCCTTTCGTGGGCATGTTCATTGCCCGCGTGTCCAAGGGGCGTACCCTCAGAGAATTCGTTTTCGGTGTTCTGTTGGTGCCGTCGCTCATCACCTTTGTGTGGATCGGTCTGCTTGGCGGCACTGCTCTGCACATGGAGCTAACGGGCCCCGGAGGGATTCTGGATGCAGTGCGTGAGGATGTTGCTGTGGCGCTGTATCAAACTATTGATTTGCTCCAGATACCGGGGGGATGGATAGCTTTTGTGGGTGGTGTGGCGACATTGTTGATTGCTGTTTATTTCATTACGTCAGCAGACTCCGGTACGTTGGTGATAACCACCATCATGGCGAACGGTGATCCTGAGCCACCGCGTTTTCATCGCGTACTCTGGGGCCTGAGTGGGGGCGCACTCACGGCGGTTCTGTTGGTCGCCGGTGGCGTCAAGGCCTTGCAGGATGCAGTGATTACTGCGGGTTTACCGTTCTCGGTTGTCATGATCTTTATTGTCGTAGGCATGCTGCAGGCGCTCAAGTCTGAACAGTCGGTGGTAAATGGGTGACGGCCAGTGGAAGAGGGCAGGGCTACGCCGCCACTGCCGGAAGTACTTTTAGCGCTGATTATAATATCGGCCAGTGTGAGTGATGATGGACCCCGTTAGCGCAATGAAATGTGCATTGTGCTAACGGGAGCTCGCGAGGATGTCGAATCTTAGCCCCGATAGTCGCGATCATAATCTTCTTGATTTTTAGCAAATTAGGCATAGAATTCGCCAGCTTTTTTTAAGCTCCCACTGAATTGTTATGTGCGCTTAGCTCAGGCGTTTTTCCCACTGATGAGGAGGCTCGCAAGCCTATCCTATGACCTTATTTGTGGCTTTATTTATGGTCTCAGGGGGCCATAGTCAACCCTATATCGTGAGGACTATCTGATGGTGCTTAAGCCTCCATCTGTACCGCCAGAGGTAATACAAACGACTGACACTGCCTGGTCAGTTGAGCAAAGCAGTGAATTTTATGGCGTGAACGATTGGGGCGAAGGTTATTTTGATATATCCCCGGCGGGCAATCTGGTCACGCAACTGACGTTTGGCGATAAAATCAGCCAGGTCGCACTGCTCGATATTATTCAAGGTATGAAGGATCGAGGCATAGAAATGCCGAGTATCTTGCGTATAGAAAACCTTCTGGATGAGCGAGTAAGTGCTTTGAATGAAGCGTTTAAACGCGCGATACAAACGTATCGTTACCAGAATGATTATCGTGGCGTCTTTCCAATCAAGGTAAACCAGCAGTGTCACGTTATTGAAGAAATTTCAGACTTTGGTGCGAGCTACCACTACGGATTCGAAGCGGGTAGCAAAGCTGAGTTGATTATCGCGCTCAGTAAATTAAAAGATGACCAGAGTCTTATTATTTGTAATGGTTATAAAGACCCTGAGTTTATTGAGCTAGGCCTGTATGCCAAAGAAATGGGCCTGAAGTGTTTCTTCGTGCTGGAAACCCCATCTGAGCTGCCCATCATCCTTGAGATCAGTCAAAGGCGCGGTATCGAGCCTTTATTGGGTGTTCGCATTCGACCTACCGTAGTTGTCGATGGCCACTGGAATGAAGGCAGCGGTGATCGCTCTATTTTTGGCTTATCAACCTCGTCACTTATTAAGGTGGTCGAAGAGCTTAAGCAAAGTGGGATGTTGCATTGTTTACAATTATTACATTGCCACCTTGGCTCGCAAATTCCTAATATTCGAAATATCCGCAGTGGCACCCTCGAAGCTTGCCGTTTCTATAGCGGGCTGATTGAGGAGGGCGCACCCATGGGTTTTCTTGATTTGGGTGGAGGCCTTGCCGTTGACTATGAAGGGACGCGCAGCAACCACCATCACAGCATGAATTATCAGCTCGATGAATACTGCGTGAATATTGTTGAGACAATCTGTGAATGTTTAGACCCACTGGAGATTCCCCACCCGGTGATTATTTCTGAATCGGGGCGTTCTACAGTGGCCTATTCATCAATGCTGCTGTTTAACGTGCTCGATGTTCGCGATCATCGCCCGGTACCTTTGCCGGCGACCTTGCCCGAAAAATGCCACGAGTTAGTGCATAACTTATGGCAGGTGAATCAGGTGGTGACATCGACTAATTTTCAGGAGTGTTACAACGACGTTTTATTTTATCGCGATGAAGTGCGTGAACTCTTTCGGCACGGTCAAGCCACTTTAAGTGATAGAGCGATAGCAGATAACATCACTCTGGCCGTGTTGGAAAAAATCGCCGCGCTATTAAAGACAACAGACAAAAGCTACCCGGCGCTGGATAACTTGCCAGAAATGCTCGCGGATACTTACTACGGTAATTTTAGTTTGTTTCAATCGCTGCCCGACATTTGGGCGATCGATCAGGTGTTTCCTGTTATGCCGATTCATCGCTTGCATGAAGAGCCAGATCGCGATGCCCTGATTGCCGATATCACCTGCGACTGCGATGGAAAAATTGATCACTTTTTTAATGCCCAAGGGTTGCAGCGCACCACGCGCCTACATTCAATGAAAGAGGGCGAAGAATATTATTTAGGCGTGTTTTTGGTCGGAGCCTATCAGGAAACCTTGGGTGATCTGCATAACTTGTTTGGCGATACCAATGTTGTCAGCGTGCACATCAATGCCGATGGTAGTTATGACTTTGTACGTGAATTTCACGGTGACAGTATTGCCGATGTGCTCTCGTATGTGGAATACGATGTTAGAACCATGACTGAAGAATTTCGCCAACGTGCCGAAAGGGCGGTGAAAGCCGGGAAAATTAGTGCTGCAAGGCGTAAAGAGATGATGAAAGCCTTTAAAGCCAGCCTTGACGGCTATACCTACTTTGAAAAAGAGCAACACTAATGAGTAAAGTGATAATTATTGGCGCCGGTGGCGTCGGCAACGTGGTTGCCCACAAATGTGCGCAACAAGCCGGAACATTTACAGACATTATTCTGGCGAGTCGGCGCGAATCAAAATGCAAAGACATCGCTGATTCGATTAAACAAAGTATCGGCGTTGTTATTCGTACCGCGCAGGTCGATGCAGACAAAGTGCCTGAACTGACGCGTCTGTTAAAGGCAGAAAAACCCTTTTTGGTGATTAATGTCGCACTGCCGTACCAGGATTTAACGATCATGGATGCCTGTTTGGCTGCCGGTGTGCACTACCTGGATACCGCCAATTATGAGCCTTTGGATACTGCTAAATTTGAGTACAAGTGGCAGTGGGCCTATCAGGATAAATTTAAACAAGCGGGCCTCACTGCCTTGCTAGGTAGCGGCTTTGATCCGGGTGCAACCAATGTCTTTACGTCGTATCTGGCCAAACATTATTTTGATGAGATTCAGACGCTGGATATTATCGATGTTAATGGCGGAGATCATGGCTACCCCTTTGCGACCAACTTCAATCCAGAAATTAACATCCGTGAAGTGAGCGCAGAATGCAGGCATTGGGAAAATAAACAATTTGTCACCACACCCGCCATGAGTAAAAAGGCATCTTTCACCTGCCCAGACGGTGTCGGTACTTACAATATTTATCGCATGTATCACGAGGAGTTGGAGTCACTGTCTCGGCATTATCCCAGCCTTAAACGCGCGCAGTTCTGGATGAGTTTTTCAGATAATTATCTCAAGCACCTGGAGGTACTGGAAAATGTTGGTATGACCAGTATCGAGGCGGTGGAATATGAGGGGCAGAAAATTGTACCGATTCAATTGCTCGCCAAATTGTTGCCGGACCCTTCCACGCTCGGTTCCCGAACAAAAGGCAAAACCTGTATTGGTACGGTGGTGCAGGGTCTTAAAGACGGGCAGCGCAAGATCATGTATTGCTATCAAATCAGCGACCATGAAAGCTGCTATAGCGAAGTACAGTCTCAGGCGATCTCCTATACCACGGGTGTGCCTGCCATGATTGGCGCCAAGCTGATGTTAGAAAAGCAATGGCTCGCCCCCGGGGTTTTTAATATGGAGCAATTTGACCCCGACCCCTTTATGGCGGCAATGACAGCCTATGGTTTGCCCTGGAAAGTGGTTGAGCTGGATGACTTCAGCCTGGATAACCTCAACCTAAATGACGTCAATCTGGATGAGCAAGCCAGCACATAATGCAATTCACGGATTTTACTCAGCTCGATTTGAGCCGCCTGCCATCTCCCTGCTTCGTTATTGACGAGGTGGCGGTGGAGCGCAACCTGAAAATTTTGCAGCAAGTAGAGCGCCGCAGTCAGGCAAAGGTTTTGCAGGCGCTGAAGGCTTTTTCACTGTGGTCATTGGCACCGCTGACACAAAAATATTTGTCGGGCACCTGTGCCAGTGGCTTGCATGAAGCCAGGTTGGGTAAAGAATATTACGGCGGTGAGGTGCATGTGTTTTCAGCGGCATTTTCGCAGAAAGATCTAGCGGAGCTGCTGAGTTTTGCTGACCACATTGTATTTAATAGCTGCTCACAGTTATTACGTTTTTACTGCCAGTGTGAGCAGGCAAAAAAATTGCGCCCCGAATTACAGTTTGGTCTGCGTATTAACCCCGAGCACTCTGAAGGTGAGGTCCCCCTATATGATCCCTGTGCCGAAGGTTCTCGCTTGGGTGTGACCCGTGAACAACTCGATAGTTATTTAAAGCAGGACAATTTTAAAAGCGCGTTTACCTTAATATCGGGCCTGCATTTTCATACCTTGTGCGAGCAGGGTTTCGCACCGTTGCAACGCACATTGGTTGCTGTAGAAGAAAATTTTTCAGACTTGTTAGATGGAATGGCCTGGTTGAACCTGGGGGGCGGGCACCATATGACAGACCCTGACTACCAACTCGATGCCTTGGTAGATTGCCTAAAGCAACTTCAAAAACGCTATCAGCTAGAGATTTATCTTGAACCCGGTGAGGCGGTGGCCATTGGTACCGGTGTGTTGGTAAGCGAGGTGCTTGATATCAGTTTTAATCAATTGCCCCAGGTTATTCTTGATACGTCTGCGACTTGCCATATGCCGGACACTCTGGAGATGCCTTACCGGGCAGATATTATCGGTGAGGTTGCAGCAACAGCATCGTCCCATACCTATCGTCTGGGTGGCCAGACCTGCCTGGCCGGTGACGTGATAGGCGATTACAGTTTTGCCCAGGCTTTGCAGGTTGGTGATCGTTTGGTCTTCCAGGATATGGCCCATTACACCATGGTTAAAACAACAACTTTTAATGGTACCCAATTGCCAGCCATTGCTATCTGGAATTCCAGCAGCGATGAGCTGCGGCTGGTTCGTGAATTTGACTATGAAGATTTTAAAACACGGCTTTCTTAAAGAGTATCCAGATGAAGGATAAACAAGGGGAACAGACTATTTATCTGGCCTCGGAAATTGACCAGTGCCCCATAGAACAATCAGTGTTTGCTGTATTGCCAGTGCCCTATGAAAAAACCGTGTCATACGGCTCGGGTACGGCAAAGGGCCCAGAGGCCATATTGGCCGCTTCTCAACAGTTGGAAACCTGGGATGGTCATTCCAACCCTTCGGCACTCGGTATTCATACTTGTTTCCCCGTCAACTGTGACGATAAAGCGGCCAATGTGATTGATGAGATTGCCGGGGCGGTGAAGCAGATACTAGTCGCAGGCAGTATGCCCGTGGTGCTGGGGGGCGAACACACCGTCACCTATGGTGTGATTAAAGGCTACCTTGATGCGGGGATAAGCGATTTCGGAGTGGTGCAAGTTGATGCCCATGCAGATTTACGTGATGCCTATGAAGGCGACCCGCTAAGCCATGCCTCGGTGATGAAGCGCGTCTGCGATGCGGGTATTCCTATTTATCAGCTAGGGGTTAGGGCTTATTGTCAGGAAGAAAAAATCATTCGGGATAAGCATCCAGACATTTATTACAGCGATGCCGATGAACTGGTGCCTAATGCCATTCAATCGCTTGAGCTACCTCAGGCGTTTCCCGACAAGGTGTTTTTTACCCTCGATATTGATGGCCTCGACCCTTCAGTTTTTCCCTCTACGGGCACTCCCGTACCGGGTGGTCTGGGTTGGTATCAAACCCTGAATTTGTTTGAGTCTATTGCCAGGCAGCGGCGAATTATTGGCTTTGACATCATGGAGTTTTCGCCCCTTGAAAGCTTCCACGCCTATGATTTTTCTGCGGCTTTACTCAGTTATAAGTTGATGGGTATAGTGCAGAGAGTGTCGAATTTAAAACCTCGAAAATAGCGTTTTTATTTTATGCAATTTTGATAATCACTGTGAGACGGGGTGATTTTCCAAGACAGTTTTTATAATTTTTCTTGCCGCTTTCTCTTGAGTGATAATTTTGTCGAGGTGTGTACACCGCGCCCGAGTATTCTGATGCGATCTTCCAAAAAGTCGATGCCATAGAGAATGATGACGACTAAAATGGCCAGCTTAATAGCAGGTAGAAGGTGCTCGGAAGCAATCATCACCCCCAGGGCGGCTAATACCCAAATTGTTGCCGCAGAAGTGACGCCTACGACCGCACCGTCTTTAGCCAGCATCACCCCTGCGCCAAGAAAGCCTATACCGGTAATGACCTGGCCCACCACTCTCGATGGGTCAACCGTATCACCCTGCATCATCGAGGCTGTTGCCAGGAATAGGTAGGTGCCCAGGGTAATGAGGCAAGAGGTTCTTATCCCCACGGGTTTACCACGAAGTTGACGCTCCAGCCCGATGATGGCGCCGCAAAACATAGCCGCACCGATGGCGTGCCAGTGGTAAGGCGTTATATCGAATAAATGGCTTGCGTTCATTTGTGGGTGTCTACCTAATAGTGGCGCTAAACGCAGGGACGTTAAACGTAAGGGCGCTAAATGTTGAGTCTATTTTCGCAGCTTTTTTGGTGGTGTGTGACATCAATTTGTCGGCATTATGACTGCTTGTGGGTCGGCTCAAGGCCGGCATTATTGTAAATTCCAGATTTTTTTATCAGTGCATCAGAGGAGGCTCGAATAGCCTGGGCGCTATCCATCGTCAGTGCTTGTGCTAAGAATGCTTCGGCGTCTTTAATACTCGTGGTTCTCACCAGATACTTGATTAAAGGCAATTTAGCCGCGCTCATACTCAACTGTCTGATACCCATGGCCAAAAGCAGCAGTACGGCTATGGGGTCTGAGGCCATTTCTCCACACAGGCTCACCGGCAATTGGCACTCTCGGGCAATATGTACGATGCGTTGTATTTCGTGAATCACTGCGGGGTGCAGTGGGTCATAGAGCTTGCCGACCAGAGGGCTGTTGCGATCGAGAGCCAGCAGGTATTGGCTTAAGTCGTTACTGCCAATAGAAATAAAATCCAGCTTGTCACGCCAGAAAGGGAGCAGAGAAATACTACTCGGCACTTCTACCATAATACCCAGGCGAGGGCGGCAGACTAATTCGCCCTCGACCAACAATTGCTGAAGCGATTCGTCGAGCAATTCAATACACCGATCGAGTTCGCTCGTTGAGCCAATCATGGGCAATAGCAGATGTACGCTATCGCGTCCTGCTGCGGCTTTCATGATGGCTCGAAACTGCGTCACTAATAGCTGCAAGTTGTCGAGGGTGAAACGGATGCCACGCCAGCCCAGCGCGGGGTTTTCTTCATCAACAATCGGCAAGTAGGGCAGCGGTTTGTCGGCGCCAATGTCCAGTGTGCGGATATACACCGCCTTGTTTGGATACGCGT
The DNA here is from genome assembly GCA_913058345.1 of uncultured Gammaproteobacteria bacterium. Taxonomy (GTDB): domain Bacteria; phylum Pseudomonadota; class Gammaproteobacteria; order Pseudomonadales; family Porticoccaceae; genus Reddybacter. The sequence continues at coordinate 594,914 of CAJXQR010000001.1, read as the reverse complement.
CAATGACTTCTCGGTACACTGCGACCTGCTCAGCTTCAGAGGGTAGGCTTTGGCGTATCATAAAAGGGATTTCGGTGCGGTAGAGACCGATACCTTCAGCACCCTGCTTTAGCCCTGGCATTAGATCTGCGTGCAGGCCAGAGTTAGCCATCAGGCTCACTCGAGTACCATCGGTTGTTATTGCGGGAAGATTATTGTCTGCCGCCAGACGCTGTGAAAATGTTAGTCGCGCCTTGATCAAACTTTTATATTCGGCGGTGACGGCTTTACTAGGAGCAATAATGATTTGGGCGTTATCGCCATCGACAATTAATTGTTGCCCTGTCTGAAGCTCTACCGTTCCAACACCCATGACCGCCGGAATGCCCAATGCGTTGGCGAATACGGAAATGTGTGAAAGGGCCGCACCTGCAGAACAAACAATCCCTGCTAAGCGCGCGGCTGGCAGGCTAACAATATCCGAAATGCTTAATTGATGACCAACCAATATAATGGCAGAGTTATCATCTTCCACTTCCAGCACAGGGTTTTTATTACCGCACCAGGTTAAGTATATTTTATCGCCGAGCTGTTCTATATCTTCATGGCGAGCACGAAGATAAGGATCGTCCATTGCTTTAAACAGATCAGAAAAATAAGTGACGGCCTGCTTGAGTGCCCAGGTTAGCGTTTTCCCTGTTTTAATCACTTCGGTTATTTGCGTGCCAAAGCCCGGGTCTTCGAGTAATAGCTGATACGCGTCGATAACCGCTGCAAGATTGTCCCCCAGGCTTTGTTCGACAAGCTGTCTTTCGTGTTTTAGCACCTCGATAACCGCTGACTTTAGCTTTAACCACTGGGCGAGTTCGGCGTTGATGTTGTCGCTATTCGACTCTTTAACAGCATTAAGCCCAGCCGCTTGCCGTACACTGGCTTTGCCAATGGCGATACCGGGTGCGCCACTGATACCCAGGCGATAATCGTTCAGTAAACGTTTTGCTTGCTGGGCTGTTTTTGTGGGTAAAGACGCCAATAACAGCGCCAGGTGGGTAGCGAGAGTCGTTAAAAATGCTTCCTGTTCCGTTGCCAGTGATTCGGCGCGACGGCTCTGCACGACGAGTACGCCGATGACCTCGCCCCGATGTACCAGGGGTACGCCGCAAAAGCTGTGGAATTGCTCTTCGTTGGAACCCGCGACAAAATAATAGTCGGGAAGCGAGGCTGGATTAATGACGTTAATACTGTGGCGTGATTGCGTCACGCGACCCACCAGGCCCTGATTTGCGGGAATAATAATGGGGTGTCCCTTTGCCAGGCCATGGCTGGCGACAAGCTCCATATCTTTCTCGGCGGTTTGTCGGTATAGACTGCAGACGTCAGTGGCGATTACGTCGCTGACGGCATCGACAATGAGTTGCACGTGCTCTTCGGTGCTTTTGGCGAGAGCAGCACCTTGAATAATGCGATTGAGTTCTAGTAAAGAGGTTTTAGGCATTCAACGTACACTCCATACGTAAGCCATCTTCCTGATCCTGATAATAACTGGGTAGTTCGTCTATGGGGCGAAATCCCAGTGAGAGATATAAATTTTGTACAGCAGTTTGGCTGCGGCGCACTTCTAGACGGCAGCGTGAATAATGAAGTGATCGCAATTCTAGCAATAAGCTTTCGCACAGTCGACGCGCTAGCTGTTGACCTCGCCAGTCTGGCAACACTGCCAGAGAGTAGAGCCGTGCAGGTCTGGGTGGGCGTGGTAATAAACACATGCCATAGCCAACAATCTGGCTGCCAAACAGTGCCATAAGTGTGGTCGCTTTTGCCTGGGTGAGCAAATAATGCATTTGCCGAGGGCTTATCCGGTCAGTACTAAAGCAACAAGTTTCTATAGCCAACAGGCTGTGCTTGTCTTTGACGGTGGCGCGATGCAGGGTTGTTGTCGCTGACATTAAAGACCTCTCCGCTCCAAGCGGCGCAAAAATTCTGACATTACCTGCATATAGAGTTCTTCGCCCAGATAGGCGTCCTCCACACCATGATCAATGCTGGGGTTGTCATTCACTTCAAGCACATAAGCGCGCTTGTCGCGTACTTTTATATCGACGCCGTAAAGGCCAGTGCCAACAATTTTGGCGGCCTTTAGTGCCGCATCAAGAACAATTTTTGGTGTTTCAAATGTCGGTAATGTATCAAAGCCACCTGAATTGAAACGTTTGGAGTCGTGGTTGTATATTTGCCAATGGTTGCGTGCCATATGATATCGGCAGGCGTAAATGGCCTGTCCATGGAGTACGCCGATGCGCCAATCGTAATCAGTGAACAGGTACTCCTGGGCCAGTACCAGTGCAGAGACTTCGAATAAATCTTCTAGCCTGGCGCGGAGCGTGTCACGCTGCTCTATTTTATAAATACCCCTAGAAAAAGAGCCTTCAGGCATTTTTAGTACGAGTGGATAACCAAACTGTTGTTCTAGTTGGTCGAGGGTTGCCTCCGATAGCGAATTAACTACCTGAGTACGCAGGCTAGGTACTTTCTGGTAATTAAATGCATCATGTAGGTAGACCTTATTGCAACAGCGCAAAATGGAATCGGGGTCATCCAGAACCACAAGATCATTGGCTTCAGCTCTGCAGGCCAGTCGATAGGTGTGATGATCAATGGCGGTGGTTTCGCGAATAAACAAAGCGTCGTAGTAATTGATATTTATCAGCTTGTCTGCAGATATTGTCCGGGCGTTAATCCCCAGTTTTTTGGCGGCTTTAATGAAGCGTGATAGCGCTCCGCTATTACTGGGAGGCAGGGCTTCATTGGGGTTAACCAGAATAGCCATATCCCAGCGATAGCGTTTTGAGGCGCTTTTTTTGCGCCAGGTCTCATGGGTGTAATCACGTAATGTTTCAACGAATAAAAGGAGTTCGGTCGAAGTCAAATCGTCGTAGCATAGCCGGTGCAGACTAATCCGCAGCTGGTCGTTGTCGCTATCTAGCGTAAGTTTTAAAAGTGGCGCCGGGTAGCGTTGAAAAACCTGTGTCGCCAGTTTTTGCCAGTTCGAGTCTGCGACTTTTCCTAAACAGATAAGTATGCTCTCGGTATCATCATTAGGCACAAGCGTGGTGAGGCCTGACTCCATTAACCAGAAGTCTTCCCCCTCATCATTAGCACGCAAGGCGTTAATCGTTTTTACGCTGGGTAACACAGGGTGGTGACGCGCTTCAGCCAATAAAGAGCAGTAGTAACCCTTACTTAAGTAATGAAACGTATCGCACAGATTGATAATTCGGGGTTTAGGCTCGTTTAGCTTGGGGTAGTCATGGAGATACTCTTCAAAACCAATGGCATTTGACAGCTTTTGCAAGGGTAATGGCAGTGTGTCATCGACAACAATCAGGGGTTTAAACATACCCTGCTCCAGGCCACCTGCCAGGCGTAGAGTGTGCCGTTTCATCGTGCAGTGTTTTAACCCATGGGTGCATATAAGTCAGTTCTTCGAGTGAGGATACTCGGCACATCAAGAACTGATGGCCAGGGCACTCAAGCATGATTGAGGTTTTGCGGTGCCTGTATACCGGATTTCGGGTCTTTTTGTCCACAGGTTTAGAGCAGTGCTGCAACAATCGTCATACCGCTCGAAATTTTTATGTCGCTCCTGTTGTATGGATTTTCTGACGTAAACCGCCCACAGCATTGATGCAAGCTTCTTATTCATCCGCCACTTTGACCCAGTGTCCTTCCTTCTGCACGACTTCGAAGCGCGTCCAGAGTCTGAATTCCTCACGAGTGCAGATGCCGGTTTGATAGTTGCCGTCACCTGCCAGGACTTTAAAAATCACTGAGTCTTTATCCGGGTGAGGGTGGTTGGCCGCATCAATTACTTGGCGGACGCTCCACAGGCTGCCAATTTTTCCATTGCTATAACACCGCCCTTCGACAACTTCACCGGGGTGTTCGGCAGTGGTTTCGGCGTGAAACTTGGCACGTTCCAGTAATTCGCTAAGATCCTCGGCGCTAATGTCAATAAAGGAATCGACGGAGCGGATCGCGGCCGAAAAATCTTCATGGGTCAATTCATGGATTCGTGCCGATTGTTGTACCACTGGAACGCTACGTCGTTTGGCGATATGTGCGGGATAGCGGCGCCAGCTGAACGCAAAATTGAAAATTAAGGCCACCAGCACGATAGTTGCAACATTTAACAATATGGGATTGAGCAGGTAACTGTAGCCGAGGTCGGTGATTTGTTTGTCGCCGACAGCGGCGGCAAGTGCAGTAGCGCCGCCGGGAGGGTGAATACAGCGCAGGTAATACATTGCGAAGACTGACAAACCTACGGCCAGCGCGGGCAGAAAATAGCCAGCCGGCATATAGCGGTAACAGGAAACACCAATAAAGGCTGACAGTAAATGTCCGCCCAATACCGCCCAGGGCTGTGATAAAACCCCATGAGGCACAGCAAACAGCAATACTGCAGTAGCCCCCATTGAACCGACGACGAGTTGTGGTGCGATGTTGCCGATTAGCTCTTGTCCGAATGTCCAATTAGCATTTAGATAGACTAAATACATACCTATAAAGGCCCCGATACCCGAAATGGTTTTTTCCAGATGGGTGGTCGAACTGGACTCAATGCCGAGGTAGAGTCGGGCGGTATTGACCCATGCCTTCACAGTCGTTCCCTTTTACAGCATTGTTTTCGTTGGCGGACTGGATCAATTTTGGTCATTTTATCTCGATGATGAATGGGTGAAAATTGTAAGCCACAACCAACAACACACACTACGCGAGGTAGTGTGTGTTGTTGGTTGTGGGGAGTATCAGGCGGGATTAGGCGGTTAGCTTGTCATCCACGCTGTTGCTGGTATCAAGCGACTGCAGTGGGCCGAAAAACTCAAAGCGGACGCGTTCGTCTGGAATGCCCAGGTCTTTTGCGATGCGATGGCAACTCTCCATAAACGGTTTTGGGCCGAGAAAGTAAAAGTCTGTCTCTGCCGGTTTCCGCACCAACGGAGCGATCATTTCCTGCTCGATAAAGCCGGTGAGGTGGCCGCTATCGTTCGCCGATGGGTCGCTGTAACAGTAAGTCACCGACAAGTTGTCATGTTGGTCGGCTAAATCATCTACCTGCTGTTTAAAGGCATGGTGACCACCGTTCATGGCGCAGTGAAAGAATTGCACAGGGCGTCCACTCTGCAAGGCCGGCTTGAGCATGCTAATCGCGGGAGTAATGCCAACACCACCGGTAAGTAGCAACAAGGGCCGTTGTGATTGCTCCAGTACAAAATCACCGGCTGGTGCAGTGAGTTTGATCGCATCCCCCTCGTTTAATTTGTCGTGCAGAAAAGCGGAGACTTTTCCGTCATTTTCGCGCTTAACACTTAAGCGATAGTAGCTTTCGCCCGGAGAGTTGGAGAGGCTGTAGTTCCGACGGATTTCCTGCCCATCAATGGTCAGCGTGATGCCGATATATTGGCCGGGTTTGAAATCGGCTACGGGTCCGCCATCGGCAGGCTCGAAGTAGAAAGAGGTGATGACTTCGCTCTCTTTTTCCTTGCGGAGAAGAACAAATTCGCGCTCACCACGCCAGCCGCCTTCTTTCTGTTCGTTAGCCTGATAGACGGCTTCCTCGGCATTGATCAAGATATCGGCCAGTTGCTGATAAGCTTCTCCCCAGGCAGACAGGACCTCTTCCGTTGCAGCGTCGCCAAATACAATGGCGATTGCCTCCAGCAGGCATTCACCGACAATGGGGTAATGTTCCGGAAGAATGGTCAGCGACGTATGCTTATGTACGATCAGTGAAACCGCGTCGCCTAAGACCTCCAGTTGATCGAGGTTGGCAGCGTAGGCGACAACGGCATTGGCCAGGGCCTGGCGCTGTGTGCCTTTACGTTGATGATTCTCGTTAAAGTAGGCCTTAACCTGCGGGTAGCGTTCAAACATTAGCGGATAAAAGGTGCTGGTGATCTTCATCGCGTTCTCTCTGACCGCGGGTAAGGTGGCTGCAATAATGTCTTTGGACTTCTGACTTACCATCTTCTTAGCTCCTGAATGTGCCCCATCAATGGGTGTGGTGTGAGAGTGTTGCTCACACTATTACCAGTGCAAATGGCAGGCCAAACTGTAAGTGTTTGATTGTCATGGGGTTAATATTGGCGTTGTATTTTTGATAACTTGCATTAAGATGTCGTTATGATAACTATGGTGTAAGTATGACAACTAATCAGTTTGCTGAACCTTTTATTACTATCGTTGCTGACCTGTCCAGGCATTTGACCCCTGAGAATCGATACCAACGTTTGCTGAGTACTTTTCGCAGCACTTTTCCCTGTGATGCGGCAGCTTTATTGCGGCTTGAAGGTCAGGTATTAATTCCGCTGGCCATCGACGGACTTGCGGAAGAAACGATGGGTCGGCGATTTAATGTTGCTGACCACCCCCGCTTGGAAGGTATTCTTTGTAGCCGCCAACCGACCCGGTTTCCAGCCGATACACCGCTACCTGATCCCTATGACGGGCTCATCCCTCTGGCCGGCGGCAATCTTCATGTTCACGATTGCATGGGGTGTGTGCTCTATATTGATGATAGCCCCTGGGGGGTGATTACCCTCGATGCGCTGGATCCAGGCGCTTTTGATGTTCTCGATATCCCTCAATTGAACGCGTTTATCCATCTTGCAGAAGCCACGGTGAAAGCCGCCGACCTGATTCACAAGCTAGAACATCAGATTCAACATGAGCACCAGATTGCGCGGGAGATGCAGGCCAACATCCAGCAGTCTATGGTGGGTCACAGCCCGACGATTAAACGTTTAAAAAAGGAAATCTCAACGGTCGCCGCATCGGATCTTACTGTGTTGGTGTGTGGGGAGACAGGTGTTGGCAAGGAGCTGGTGGCTCGAGCAATCCACGACCAGTCTCGCCGCAGGGAAGGCCCTTTAGTCTACGTTAATTGTGCTGCGCTGCCGGAAAACCTGGTTGAAAGCGAATTATTTGGCCACGTCAAAGGAGCCTTTACGGGTGCCTCGGAAGCCCGTTCCGGTAAATTCGAACTGGCCAATGGTAGTACGCTGTTTCTGGATGAGATTGGAGAAATTCCCCTGGCTACCCAGACAAAATTGTTAAGGGTGCTCCAGAGCGGCGAAATTCAGCGTGTGGGTAGCGATCAAAATTTGACCGTGGATGTTCGCGTTGTCGCGGCAACTAACCGCAACCTGAAAAATGAGGTTTCCGATGGGCGATTCCGTGCGGACCTCTATCATCGGCTCAGCGTGTACCCGATTCATGTTCCACCGCTGCGCGACAGAGGGCGGGATATTCTGTTGCTGTGTGGCTATTTTCTCGAGCGTAATAGTCGTCGTATGGGTTTGCCCAGGGCGCGACTCACGCCGGAATGTGAAACCCTATTGTTGGGCTATCTCTGGCCCGGCAACGTGCGTGAACTGGGGCACTGCATTAGTCGGGCATTACTGAAGGCACGCTGTGACCATCAGCCAGGTAGGAGTCCAATCGTTTCTATTACGCCTAAACATTTGGATATCAGCCGCGATCAACTTGAATCTACGAGCACGCCTTTGGAGAGCACTGACGCAGTGAAGGAAACGCTGGCGATAGCCAATGAGGCAGGGTTGACATTGAGAGAGGGTATTGATCACTTCCAGCGACTCTGGATTGCCGAACGACTGGAACATAATCAGGGCAACCAGGCTCAAACTGCACGTCAACTTGGCATGAACCGGAGCAATTTTTACCGTCTTTTAAAACGTTTACAGTTACATTGAATTGAGCTGATTGTTAGTTAGTGTTGAGCGTATAGTTGTGTGTCTTTGCTAATTTCACCGCCCCGGTCTCTCTACGAGAGTGTTCGATAAGCGTGCCTTTTGAAAGTTGCTTCGTTGTCAGTCTAGTAGAATTAGACCGGTTAAAATATAGTCGTCAGGAGAGACTCATGAAAGTATTACTACTTTCTTTATTGGTTATGGCCCCTCTGTATTTATTATTCTGCAAGGCTCCACCTGAACCAGTGGCGGCATCGCACGACACCGCTGTGGAGGCTGTTGAGAAAGGGGAGCTGGGAACCGGCAGCACTCACCTCATCCCGCTGAAGCCTTATCAGCAGCAACTAGAGCACTTAGAGCAAGCAAAAAGCGTGGAGACAATGCTTAACCAAGGCCTGAAAAACCGCATGCGCGCGATAGAAGATGTGGATAGTGAAAATTAACAAGCCTTTGATCAAGTCTTGATGAAGTTGATGGCGAGCTAAAGATTTTAGCCGTCAGATGCAAACGTATGACGTAGCCAGAGCTTTCTTAGTACTATCTTGAGGCGGTCATTCTGTAAACACATATTAGGAGCCTATGGATACTTTTTTTGCGGTAATGATAATTTTCGTGGGTTCTTTTGTGCAGAGCAGTATTGGTTTTGGTCTGGCGATTGTCTCGGCACCCTTTCTGTTTCTTCTATCTCCAGACTACGTGCCAGCGCCCATTACGCTTATCGCACTGCTGCTATCACTGGCAAATGCCTATCGCTATCGCAGTAATATCTCTTTAAAGGGCTTGGGTGCAGCAATCGTTGGTCGCATCCCCGGCACGGTGGCGGGCGGAGCTTTGTTGCTATGGGTGGATGCCCGGTCGCTTTCTCTGTGGCTTGGATTGACGGTATTAATCGCCGTTGCGGTGAGTTTGCTGCCTGTGCGAATAGCGCCTACGACACCGAGAATGTTACTGGCGGGGTTTCTGTCAGGTTTTATGGGTACTAGCACTGCAATTGGGGGGCCACCGTTGGCACTGTTATTACAGCACGAACAGGCTAATCATATTCGCGCAAACTTGTCGGCCTTTTTTATTGTTAGCTGTGTTCTTTCTCTCGTGGTGCAGGCTTACACGGGTTATATGAGTTGGCACCATTTATCGCTTACCCTGCCGCTTATTCCGGCAATGTGTCTGGGCTACTGGCTGGCGACGCGCTATGTTGAGCGCATAGCTAATCGCCATATTCGCATTGCATCACTGTGCATATGCAGCCTATCGGGTATGGGGGCGATAGCCCTTTACTGGATGAACTAAGCTCGATTAAGTTAGGGCGTAAAAAACACCTTGATTATCAACACAGTGTTTAAAAGCTGGGGGTGACTTTCCTGGGATGTTTTTTGTAACTTTCTTAGCACGCTCTGTTTATCGGTCAATTGGGTGATAGCGCTTAATAGTGTGTCGTACATCGCTACATTGTCTTTTGCGGCACTAGGTGCTGCTTCATAAGCCGCGAGAAAAAGACAGGTACTTTTGTCTTTACTGGCCATTCATCCAAGTGACATGAGGTCTGTTGGTTTATTCCTTGAATTTAATTGTTTGTGTGATTAATGATCGATGAAATAGAGTAGGTACTTGATTAGCATCAATACGTGAAATGACGAAAAGCTGGAAAATGCCAATTAAACAGATAAAACGGATCAACTGATGCGCTTTGGAACGATTAAGGATGTGGTCGATTTTGCCGGGAAGTTACATAGAGCTTTGTCCGACCAGTATGCAGAATTAGAGCAACTTTCGAGCTCTGAGCGAGCAGGCCTGATGTTGGATTACTTAAATCGTCACGAAAAGAATCTCGCTCGGGCGATGGATCAATACGCAGATGATATGACACAGAACGTTGCGGCGCTTTGGATGCAGGATGTGCCTGAGCTTCAGCCTGATGACTTGATCAATAAGGTACGTGGTGTCGACTTGAATGATGTCAATAGTATTATATCTGTTGCTCTCGCGGTTGATGACTATTTAATTCAATGCTATCAAAGCATGGCCGATGAAGTTGATTCTGACGCGGGAAAAGAGGTTTTTAAAAGTTTGATCAAGTTGGAAGATAACGAACTACATCGTTTGTCTCGTGCCGCTTTCCGTTTAGCAGATATATAGTTTTAGCAGTTTTAGCAGTTTTAGCAGTTTTAGCAGTTTTAGCAGTTTTAGCAGTTTTAGATTTTCTTGTCTCTGTCCTTTGGGGGTTTTTGCCCCCCTTTTTTTATGATCCATCTTTGATCTTCTGGCGAATATTTTTAGGGGCTGGCCACACTCGTACGCCTTGTCGAAATACTGAAAACTGATCTTTGTCCATCGTCTGCCATTTTTCATTTGAGGTTAAGGGCTGGGTAGCAATAACGGTCACGACATCGTTAGCTTGTGTATGCTGGGCGAAATCGACAGTCATATCGGCATCGATTAATTGCGCATTTCCGAAAGGAGCCTGCCGGGTTAGCCAGGTCAACTTAGTACTGCAGTAGGTATAGAGTGAGCGCCCATCGCTCATTAGCATATTAAAAATTCCGAGTTGGCTTAGGGCCTGGGTTTTTTGCTGGATGAATATCCATAAGGCTCGTTGACTTGTTGGTGGTGTCACAAAGTGTTCGCGCAACTCCCCAAGTAACCAGCAAAAGGCATGTTCACTGTCAGTGGTGCCGACAGGTTTGTAGTGACTTAGAGCGAGCTTTTTGACACCCCTTAATTGACCATTGTGGGCGAAGGACCAAATTTGTCCCCATAGCTCTCGAGCAAAGGGATGGGTGTTTTCCAGGCTAACTTTACCGCGATTAGCTTTGCGGATATGGCAAATGACATTGTTGCTTTTTATCGAATAACTTTGCACAAAATGAGCAATTTCCGAATCCGCACTGGCGCCAGGGTCGTGGAAGGCGCGGTAACCTTTACCTTCGTAAAAGGCAATGCCCCAGCCATCTTCGTGGGGGCCGGTATGGCCCCCCCTGCGTATTAAGCCTGCGAAGCTAAAACAAATATCCGTTGGTACACTGGCGCTCATACCGAGGAGTTCACACATCGTCTACTGCTGATCCTTGTTGTTGAGTTGGCACTTGACTGTACTGGAATAGAAGGCTTCTGTAATGTGATAGGGCGCTATTTTATTAAAAGCGGCGTGGCTCAATCTACAAGGAGTGATTGTATAATCTGCGGGAGTGTTGTGAGGAGAACTCTGTGGAGAATATATTGATTGTGGTCAGTGATGTGCAGTTACTGGGTGATTTGAGTGATTGTTGCCTTGACCAAGGTTTGACGCCCCATGGTTTGACCCATGGCTCTTACGCATTGCCGTGGATAGGGGAGCGTGCCGCAGGCGCTATCATTCTTGACACTCAGGCGGCAGGTGATAATGGTGCTGCGTTCTATCGAGCAATAGGTGCTAGCTGTAGTGCCCCTCTATTTATGCTGACACAAAACAATAGTGAAACTGAGAAACTTGAGACGGCGAACTTACGCGTAAAGGCTTTTTTTAGTAAACCCTTCGAAGCTGTTGCCGTGGTGAGTCAGATCAAATCTTTGCTTTCTTAGTGTATAGGTCTCGTGCACCGAAGGTGTCTATGTTTCTAGTCAACTCGCTCTTTTCGCCTGCCCGAATGATGCTGTTAATTTCCCCTTTAAGCCTTGCTTATTGAGGCTCTATAGCGCTTAATTGTTTGGGCGCGCTTTGTTCAGAAGGGATGATTTACTCTTCTTGCTGGCAGATAGAAAAGCTGGTGAAGCCTGCGGCAAATGATGTTAATAGCAAAGTCCGAGAAAAATAATAATACTGGCTATGGTCCTTCCGGTATAGGTATCGGGCGAGGTATTGTCGCAAGCGACAGTGACAATGGTGAGCTGGGCTCACCAACTTTTCTTTAGTACGGGGTGACAGAATAGAGGCCATTATATTATCTGCACAATCAGGGTCAGTGGCGCGGCCTGTCCGTTTCCTGAGCGAGTTTTCTTGCCCCGCCAAAATGAGCCAGGCAAAGCAGAGACAATCATCGTGGGCAGTTGACACAAAGGCTTCAGCTGAGAGAGCCATACAAGTAGTATGAAAATAGCAGTGATGATGGGATTAAGCCCGTTGATTACAGTCCACGGTGAAGAAAATGGCGTTGGGCTTGCGAATACGTTAACGAGGCGTCGTGTGATGGGGTTTCCTTTGCGTTAACGTCAGTAACATTCTACAGGTTGGTTCGATGTTCAGCTTTGGGAGTGCTAGTCATCTTTACAGGAAGTCGACGCAAGATTAAATGTTAGCACGAGCATTGCTAGGCTAATGGCCATGAGCTGCTTGATAATTAGACGCTGAAGGAAGGTTTGATTAGCTCTGTCAAGCGGTGCGACAATACTAAAAACTTTTTTTGGTGGGATTGTGATAACAACAAGTACAGACAGAATACGGCAGAAGAAGCAGCGCTTCCTTGAGCGGGAAGAGCTCATTAAAGAGACGACGTTGGGCTTGCTAATTCGCGATGGTGTAGAAAAGGTTACCGTATCAGCCATTGCCACAGAAGCGGGTATTGGCAAGGGCACGGTCTACAAGCATTTTCAAAGCAAAGCTGAAATTATGATGCGTATTGTTTCCGACTATGAGCAGATGTTGGTAAGCAATGTGAATGAGGGTATAAAAGCCACTGAAAATGGTGATCCAGGGGCAGCGGCCAAGGCCTATTTTGATTCGCGCCTCGCTAATCCGGCACTGGACCGGCTGGTACAGCAGCTGGAATTTCGTCTCGAGGCCGATGAGTCAGTCGCCACTGAAATGGCGAGTCTTCACAAAATTCGCCACGGGATGGTCGAAACCTTGAATAACATGGTGTCCAAATTGATCGCACGTGGCCTGTTGGAAGACGTGCCGCCTCATTATCATTATCTGGCTTGTTGGGCATTGGCTCAGGGCGCAGTTGATGTCTGTTTTAATCAGGGTTTTGCCGATCAGTTTGATGATAAGGAAAAGCTGCTCAATTTCATCGCCAATATTGGTGTCACCATGGGCAACCGTGGCCAATTTCGAGAGCGCTAAAATGACGGACCAATCATTAGATGACTGGTATAAAATACTACAAGATAACTTGTCGACAGAGCGGGGCTTACCCCCGGTGGAAAAATGGAATCCACCACTTTTAGGTGATATAGATATTCGAATTACTCGCCAGGGAGTCTGGTTTCACGAGGGCAGTGAAATAAAACGTCAGCCCCTGGTGAAGCTTTTTTCCAGTATCCTCAAGCGCGAAAACGATGATTACTTTCTGGTGACACCGCAAGAAAAGTGGCGTATAGCGGTTGATGATGCCCCTTTTTTCTTTACCCGCCTGGAGGTCGAGCGCAAGGATGGTAGGCAGGCTTTGGTCTTTAGTAGTACCACGGATGATCAGGTCATTGCTGCATCAGCACACCCGCTCAGGGTTTCTGTCGATGCTGACAGTGGTGAGCCCTCGCCCTATTTATCCGTGCGTGGCGGTATGGAAGGCTTGCTCAGCCGCAGTGTTTATTACCAGTTAGCGGATATAAGTGAGGCGCGACAGATCGAAGGCAAGGAAGTGTTTGGCGTCCAAAGCATGGACTGTTTTTTTCCTCTTTATTAATAGCCCCTCTTTGCATCGCGATAGCTGCTTCTGGATGCAAGCCATCATTATTGCTCCAGAAACAGGCGACGCAGTGATCTTCTAAAGCTCAAATAACGGGCTCGTTGCTGTGTAAAAACGCTTCCTCAAGTTTTGGTGACGCTATGTCTCCGACAAGATGGCAATGGCGGCCAGAGCTTCGGGGTCTTTGGCCTTGATTTTGTTGGCGATGTGGTGCTGGAAGAAGTAACGAAACTCCGTATCAGAATCGACCTCGTACAGACTGATATCACCGGGTAGAACGGGCGTAGTTTCTATTTTTTGCTCATCGGCAACCAGAGCGTGAATTTCGCCGCTGTTAAGCAGATGCCAGCTAATCACCTCTTTTAGATGCAAGGTCTTAAAGCCGTCGTTGGAAAACACCGCATGGGTACCAATAGTATCGGGTATTTCCTGTACGACATCGTCTGGATTTGCGTAGTCGCAGTCATAGTACTCGGCAGCCATCTCCAGCTCTAAGGCTTTGTGTAGGGGCGCATCGAAGAAGAGCTCCTCAGTACGGGGGTCGTAATAGCCTTCCCATTTACCGCCCAGGGGATCGGTAATATCGGGGCAAGGGGTGATTTTGTTGAGCCAGGGTACCATGCCAACAATATCGCCGCTTTCACGTAAACCCCAGCAAAGAATTTTGATGCTGAAGCTGGTGTCCGGATGGGCGCTATTGGTGTAGAGCATTTCGAGGCCATCAAGCTCGGGGGCAAGGCGAATAAATGGGGTTTCTAACTCAGGTGACCAAGCCTTGCCAGTGAAAATATTCACAACATTGCCGCTGTTGTGCTCGGGTACGGTGGTCGTCATAACGTACTCCTTATCTCGGGTGTGTAATCACGACTATAGAAAACGGTTGCGGTGAAGCCGTGTTTACCTTGTCTTGGATGAAGCAGCAACCGACGTTACATACAGTACCTTCCAATCTGCAACTACACAATACTTGATGCCCTAAAGTGTGATCCTAGCCGGTGAGCCCGTGGACGAACAGTTTGGCCATTTCGTCAGCCACTTCATGAGTGGTCATTTCGCCATCTACCTGATACCACTTGGTCATCCAGTTAATAGCGCCAAAGATAGTAAAGGCGATTATTTTGGGATTGCAGTTGCGAATGGATTTGTCCGCAATGCCACTGTTAATGATATCCCGCATCGCTGCGTCAAGCTGTTGATAGAGGGGATCGATCTGTTGGAGGTAATTGTTTGACAGGGGATCGGGGCCGGGACGAGAAAGGCAACGGCCGAATTCATCATCAAACATAGAGGTGAACAAATTAATAAAGCGGCTGAGTTTTTCCAGACCTGTCAGATCGGCGTTTTGTATGGTTGCCGTTTGCTCGAGCATTTGCGTGATAGCGGTCAGCAGGCACTGAAAGAGAATGTCTTCTTTGTTTTCAATGTAGTAATACAGAGTCGGTTTGGTGACCTGTAATTCCTTGGCAAGCTCGTTCAGAGAAGTTTCGCGAAAGCCATTCTGGTTGAACAAGCGGGCAGCGGTTTTCAAAATAGCGGTGCGCTTCAAATCGTGCTGTACATCTTTACTCTGGATGGTTTTACCCCAGCGCGTTTTGTTGGCTTTGCTCATTGTTGTCGTTGACCGCTTGTTGGTGAGGGTTTTCAGTGTACCTTATATACAGTTATTTTTCAATTTTCAGTAACCCTTCATACCAGCGGGTAAGACTATCATTAGCCAAACAAAATATTTTATTAATCAGCAAGTTGAAAACATCTTATAATCTTATTTCTCGATATATTCTTGCTTTTTTATGGCTTTATTTTCATAGGGGTAAGTAATTCAAACCCTTCGCAACTGCCTGTAATGGTGATCGGAGCGGCTGGCGTTGGTTGACTTCAGTCGCTCCGGGAAATGGCTTAATACCTTAGTCCACTGCATTCAGTGCCTGCTCAACATCGCCAATAATATCGTCGATGTGTTCAATGCCTACCGAGATACGCACCAGGTCTTCGCTGACGCCAGCACTGGCAAGTTCATCGCTGCTTAATTGGCGATGAGTGGTTGAGGCGGGGTGGCAGGCCAATGATTTGGCATCGCCGATATTGACCAGGCGCAGTATCATTTGTAGGGCATCGATAAACGCCGCTCCGGCCTCCGCTCCGCCTTTGATGCCAAAGCTAAGAATGCCCGAGGCGCGGCCGCCACAAATTTTCTTACAAGTGTTGTTAAAGGGACTGTCGCCGAGAGCCGCGTAGTTCACCCAGGTGACCTTGTCATGTTGGCGCAGATAGTTGGCCAGCGCGAGACTGTTCTCGCAGTGCCTATCCATGCGCAACCCAAGCGTTTCCAGGCCTTGAAGAATTTGGAACGAGTTTTGAGGGGAAATGGCAGCGCCGGTATTGCGCAAAGGCACCACCCGGCAGCGCCCTATGTAGGCTGCTGGACCAAAGGCTTCGGTGTAGACAACGCCATGGTAGGAGGGGTCAGGCTCGCTGAGTACGCGGAATCGGGATTTATGTTTCACCCAGTCGAATTTGCCGGAATCGATAATCACGCCGCCAACGGAGGTGCCGTGACCACCAATGTATTTGGTGAGGGAATGGATGATGATATCGGCGCCATGCTCGAAGGCTCGACATAAGTAAGGCGTCGCCACGGTGTTGTCGACAATCAATGGCACGCCATGGCGGTGTGCGATCTCGGCCAATCGCTCAATGTCGACAATATTACCTGCGGGATTGCCGATAGATTCACAAAACAGGGCGCGTGTTTTATCGTCAATTTGTGCTTCAAAGCTGGCGTAATCATCGTGCGAAACCATCCGCGCTTCAATACCCTGGCGGGGAAAGGTGTGGGCAAACAGGTTATAAGTGCCGCCGTAGACTTGACTGGTGCTGACGATATTATCACCCACCTCACAAATGCACTGAATCGCATAGGTGATGGCCGCCATGCCCGAGGCCACTGCCAAAGCGCCAATACCGCCTTCCATTGCTGCCAGACGTTCTTCGAGTACTGCGGTGGTGGGATTCATAATGCGGGTGTAGATATTGCCGGGTACTTTTAGGTCGAAGAGGTCGGCACCGTGCTGGGTATTATCGAAAGTATAGGAGGTCGTTTGATAAATCGGCACGGCGGCGGCCTTGGTGGTGGCTTCCGCTTCGTAGCCGTGGTGCAGGGCGATAGAATCTAGCTTCATGTTCGTTGTCCTGTGAGAGCAGGCTGAGCCTGGTGATGGGTTTAAAGGGATTCGTTTTACTGAATCCGCTTATGTGTTCCTACTGTGGTGTGATTTTATAAACGGCCGTATTTAAATCAGAGGTGACGTATATATTACCAGCACTGGACACCGCGACCCCGGTCTGGATATAGCTCGGCGGTGTGCCTTGTGCCGGGGCGAGACCGATGGCCAGGTTGCGAGCGATTTCGCTGATTTCACCGTTCTTGACGTCGAGGCGGACAATGCGCTGCCTACCGACTTCGGCGAGTATTATGCTGCCATCGGCGGCGACATCAAAGCCCTCGGGGCGGTCGAGCCCCGAGGCGATAATGTTAATGTCTCCATCGCTGTCGATTTCCAGCAGTTGGCCATTGAGTACGTCAGTGGCATAAAAAGTATCCTCGTCGGAGCCCTGACGCAACGCGGCGATGCCGGGACGTTCGTTGAGGAGCTCTTTGCGGTCACCGTCCTCGGAGACTGCAATAATCGCTCCGGTGCCATGTTCGGCAACGAGCAGAGAGCCACTCTTCAGTTCGAGAGCATCCACGGGTTGTTGGAAGTCATGGTGTACCGCCAGACTCTGGTGGCTGTTGCGATCGAAGATTTCGACGCCGCGGGTAAACCAGCTGGTGACGACAACCCTTTCACCCCGAATGTTGACCGACATTGGCATCTCGAAGTGGTCGCGAAGGCCGCGCTTAATATCCGTCACCACGCCGCTCGTACCGTCAATAGTGCTATAAGTAAAAAGGTTGGCGAGCAGGAGCGTTTCTTTACCTTCTTCTTCGATCAGGTCGAGGCCGCCGGGGACGGCAATATCGCTACGTACGATCGTGCGTACTGCCCCAGTACGGGTATGGATTTTAAGCAGCGCATTATCGTTCATATTGGTGATGTAGAGTTCATCGCGGCTGCTCAGGGCAAGATTGTCGATACCCGGCTCAACAGTGGCGATCAGGTTTTTTTCACCCGTAGCAATATTGATGCGCACCAGACGCCCGAGTGCGGTATCCGCCACATACAGCATGTCCTGGCTGTCGAAGTTAACCGCCACCGGAATTTTAAAACCACTGGCCAGGGTCGTCATTTCGCCGCTGTCGACATCGATCCGTACCACGGTGCCTTTATAGATCAGGGGGCCGTAGAGGTCGCCTTTTTTATCGAAGTCAAAGCCGTTGAGATGTCCCATATTCTCAATCACTTTGCGCGGTGGATTGTGCCCGGAAAGGTCGAGCTCCCACAGCGCGTCGCCCCATAATACCTGAGTGACAAAGAGGCGACCGGAGGGGTGGAAAGCGATGGCGTTAATCCCCGGTAAATTATCAGCGACCACAAAAACATCGCCATTGGGGCGACGGGCGTGTACCTGGCCGGTGAGTATTGATGTCCACACTAAAGTGCCATCGGGGCCAAATTCAAGATCATCGGCCATGCCCTGTGGTGGGCCGACAAAGACGCTTGACTCGCCGGTCTGGGTATCGATTTTGTGGATGCTCTGTCCCATCACACTGCCAGCGTAAAGGCTGTCATCATCGTCAAAGCTAATTCCATGAAGGCTGAGAAAATCAGAGCCGGGCACCAGGTATTGCACCAGATAGGGGTCTTTAGTGCCGCTGGTCTGCAGCAAGCCCTTGTCAGTATCTGTGTCGGTGCTACAGGCGCTTAGACCAAGCGTGATAAATAGCGGGGCTAATCCGCGCTGTAATCTCTTTTTATAGTTCATGACTAATCCGTAAGTTATTGTTTTAGTTGTTGGTCTTTGGAAATAGTGGATTTGTTCTAATGAGCGGTAGCTGGCTTATTAGCCCTGATAGAGGTCATTATGCCCGGCCAAGTTGTCCCGCTACATCGTATTAGGCGGTCATTGACACGCCCAGCTTTTTTAAATTTATATGACTTTAATAAAATATCTTATCTATTTGATATTGTTAATTATTATGTTTATTTTTGTTGAGATGACGTGCCAATTGTTACAGGGATAAAACGTACTGATTTAGCCTGCAGCCATGGCGATCTTCCTGCCTTAAACCTTTACGTCTAAACATTTTAACTCAACGAGCTGATCGATAGTCTAACCACCGAATTCTATGCTAAAGCGAGAGGCCTCATAAGCTGCCGTAGAGAGTGGGCCTGACCACCGAGCTTGGCAATGACGTGAAAGATCCGCAACTAGAGAATTTTATAATACTGGAATCAGGCCTTGAGCACGCTCTGATGAGGTTTTTTCAGCTACGAAATCGAGCTGTCCTTGGGTGGTACTCGTTGTAGAAAAAAGCTGAATAAGGTCGACAATTCGAGTGATATCTGCACCGAGGTCTCGTCAGCTAGCCTCTGATTAAGTCTCATATAGGTTGATGACGTATTCAGAGACTCTTTGGGAAATACTGCCTTCAGGACGTCTTCAAGGGGCGCTGAAGTTGCAATGCCGAAGTTGCAATAAAGGCAACTTCGGTGGATGGATGATTGATTGTCATTTATTGATTAGTAAAGCGGGGCTCACGGCGTTCGGCGGTGGCTTTAATACCCTCAGCAGAATCAGCGGTTTGTATGAGCCATTCCTGCTCGTCAAGCTCGTGGTCAGTGGCGGCACGAACGCGATCGGCGAGACCAGAGCGCACGGTGGCGCGAATCGATTGCACGGCCAGGGGTGCAGATCCAGCAATCTCACTGGCCAGCTCAGTGGCGGCTGTCAGTACCTGATCCTGTGGCACAATTTGGTCGGCCAATCCCCACTCGAGGGCCTGTTCGCCTTTGATACGGCGCCCGGTGTAAAACATCAAATGGGCTTTTTGCTGGCCGATAAGCGCCGGTAAAGTATGAGACAAGCCAAAGCCGGGGTGGAAACCAAGACGCGAAAAATTAGCGGCAAAGCGTGCTTCAGGGCAGGTGACACGAAAATCGCCGACCAAAGCGAGCCCCAGGCCGCCGCCAATAGCTGCGCCCTGTACTGCGCAAACCACGGGTTTTTTGTTGCCAAAGAGCCGTACGGCTTCACCATAGAGACGGCCAGAACGGCGTCGAAAGGCGCTCTCTCCAGACTTCTCGTCTTCGTTTTCGCGATTAATGGCGTCATCACCACCAAAGTTGGCGCCAGCGCAGAAGGCTTTGCCCTCGGCAGCGAGCACTATAGCGCGGCAGTTATCCAACTTGTCGAGGTCGTTAAAGGCATCGGCGATAGCACAAATTAAGTTGTAGTCAAAATAATTAAAGGGAGGACGCTGGATAGTAACGGTAGCAACATGTTCTGCCAGAGTGACCTGTATATCTTGGTATTCGCCGATAGTAGACATTGGTTTTCCTTGAAAATTAAGTGGCGTTGATGGGTGTGCTCTACTTCTGCACAGGGTACTGCATAGAGGTGTGATGCAACTTTGCCAGATAGAGTGGTTTTAGAGGCAAAATTTTCTTACTGACTCTGGCGTGATTAGCTGTCTTTATTCGACGCTTTGTGCCTGGCCTGCAAGAGGTGTTTAGAGAGGGTTTAATTTAACCTGATGACGTGAAGATGGGAAGTGTTGCTTTGTTGATGACGTCTTTCATAGGCATGCAAAGATACAAAGAGGCGTGTTGGAATAGACAAGGTAAGGTGCTTTAACGCCAGGCCGAGGGCTTGCACTGGCCGCTGGTTTTACCTTGAGCTCTTCCTATTGGATTGAGCCCCTTTGGATTGAGCCTCTCGCTACGTACTGTTCTAGCCAGCACGTGGCGAGAGGCTCTTTAATTAGGCCGCTGCGTTGTCAGTATGTCGTGCTTTCGTCTTTTTTGGTAAAAGTCAGGGTGTTTTCTGCAACCGCCAGTTCACACTGGATTTGGGTGGCGATTTGTCGTGCCACGGATATGTAGGCGACCCTGTCTTCTTCGTCAACGTCATGACAAAAGTTTTCTCGGAGATAAATCAGTGACTCACCGCTGGGCAGGGTTTCAACTTCGCGATAAAGGTTAGAGTTGGACATTATAAACTCCTAAATTATTGTTGATTTATTGGTAGAGTAAATAAAAAATGACGCTTATTTTGCCCGGGCTGTTATACATGCTATCTCGAGCTAGAGCAAGATGGGTGTTCTGCCAAAAAACAAAAGAATGCGCTGCGATGATAGCGACAGCCGTGATAGTTTTGTCCGTCGAACATAAATACGCTGATCGGGATTGGCTTGTGACGTATTCATCGTCGCCAGGTTAAATCTTAGTAACAGCTCAGCTGACGTTAAAATTTTTTCATCAGTTTCGCTGTCCTATTCTTGGATAAGAGAGCTTCTGTACCCGTTATGGGCTAATCCTGGCAGGCTAAACCTGCGTTGCTGAGATTTAATCAGGAGCTCCCCGAGAGGCAGTTATCTGAAGGTTGCAGAAGTGCTGGGCGACCCAGATACAACTTATCGCCGCGGTATCGCCTATAATCGCCAACAATTAATAGCCGATGCACCCCAGCACGGAGCTGATGGCCTGGACTAGCGCTTGTTTAAACCAGGCCATATAGACCGAGTAGCAAGAGCGGGGCGGCATTAAGCCATCGTTTATCATGTAACAGGAGTAGTGATGTGAGTGCAGGAAAAAGATTACCGGGTACGCCGGAACCCATGCACCGTTGGCCAGGTGCCAATGGTGTCACCATTGCGGGTGATTCATGGGGCGACCCTGATGGGCCGTTGATATTACTACAGCACGGCGGTGGCCAGACTCGCCATGCCTGGAAAGGCGCAGGCGAAACCCTGGGTGCGGCAGGTTATTATGCAGTGGCCTTTGATGCGCGTGGTCATGGTGATTCGGACTGGGCGCCAGACGGCGTCTATGGAATGGATATCATGGTTGAAGATTTAAAGTGTGTGATTGAGGCGCTCGGCGGTAAGCGCCCCGTTCTGGTTGGAGCCTCGATGGGAGGCGGCACCAGCCTGGTTGCCACGGGTGAAGATCATATCGATGCCACGGCGTTAGTGATGGTCGATATCGCCCCACAGATTGAGCCTGAAGGCGTCGATAAAATTATGGCCTTTATGAGCCAGAAGCCTGAAGGTTTTAGTTCTTTGCAGGAAGTTGCCGATGCTATCGCGAGTTATCAGCCACACCGTAAAGCGCCGAAAAACCTCGATGGCCTGGCGAAAAATGTGCGTGAGGGTGAGGACGGCAAATATCGTTGGCACTGGGATCCGCAGTTTCGCACCATTCGTCGTGACATGAACAAACGGAAGGAGAGGCTCGAAGCCTGCACTCGCAATTTAACGTTGCCAACTCTGCTGGTACGTGGAGGGTTGTCGGATGTGCTCAGTGAAGAGGGCGCTCAGGGTTTCCTTAAGCTGTGCACACACAGTGAGTACGTCAATGTCACCGATGCGGGGCACATGGTGGCGGGCGATCGCAATGATGTTTTTGGTACCAGCGTCATTGAATTCCTGTCGCGCACCGTGCCAATAGCTGGTGAGCCCGTACAGAAGGCCCATGCGGTTCACCCACACCACGAAGGACCTCCTGGCGATATCATCGATATCCCTTAAAACTTGATTCGGGGCTGTGTGCTTGAGGGCATTGCCTGACGGAATTCTGGGTAAGAGGCGGAGCTAGCTCCGCTTTTTTTGTTGTCGCTTTTTGGCCTCAAGGACAGGAATGAATGTGAGCACCTTGACGTGCTCGGGTATAACGAAACCCTCTTGTTGTTTGGCAAACTCCTGATTTGTTCGATGAAATACACTTTTTTTAGCTAATTTTGTTATCGCGCTTGACACCTAAGGGTTGTGTTCATAGAATGCGCGCCTCTTCAGTGATAAGCACTTGAGAGCACAGTGTCCCGTTCGTCTAGAGGCCTAGGACACCGCCCTTTCACGGCGGTAACAGGGGTTCGACTCCCCTACGGGACGCCAATTTTTTTGGTATAGTTTAACTATATCAATTGCGGGAATAGCTCAGTTGGTAGAGCGCAACCTTGCCAAGGTTGAGGTCGCCGGTTCGAACCCGGTTTCCCGCTCCAATTTATCGTCAATAGAGTTTCAGTAAGGTCTGTCAATCGTTAAGGAAAGTGAAAACTTTTTTAACGGCAAAATCTGCTGAAACTTGTCGCGAGACAAGACTTTAACAAGTCCATTTCTGTCCCAAATCCATTTTCATTTAACGCCATTTTAAACAGACTAGATGGATGCCGTATCAGCAGTTGCGACATCGACTGTATGGCGTATTGATAAGGGCGTGTTTTCATCGCCTCGACCACTTCATCGCGACAACTCTTTCTGTCCTGTCTGTGGATCATCGATCCTCCAGAAAATAATGAAATGCTGCGCAACCCTGTCAATCCTTCGCAACAAAATGTAGTTTTTAGCCCAAGCACAAGCCTGGTTGCAGACAGAATAAAAGCTGTCTGCCCATGCGCTGGTGTTATCTGTGTGAATACATCGTTTGCCGGTAGGAAAAGGCCTCGGCCCGCGCGTGTTCTTCTCATGCAGTCCTCAGCACCGACGTCAGGAGATGCTCACAATCGGCCCGCTTGCGGGCATGGTCTGCCCAACAAAACGTTGAATTATTGACAGACAAGTTGATGCGAGCAGTTTTCAAAAAGTAGGGAAAAATAGATCCATCGCTGAGTTACCGTACTTTAATTCGCACCCAGGGAAATCGAAGAGCTCCTTCTGAAGAGTTCTTTCTATCGACGGGCTGACTGGGCAAAGATTTCAAGCTTGGTATGGTCTGGATCTAAAAGGCAGGCTCCGTGGCTCTAAACAGTGCTCAAGAGCCCTCACAAGATCACTTGAGTGCTGCTTAGCTCAGCGCTGACCCATATTAGAATAGTCAGCACGGCGCTTCAGGTGACAATGAGTTTTATTTTACGCGGTGCTTAACCGTGTCGCCGATTTCCCAGCCTCCTCCAATCGCACCCGCCAACTCAGTGACTGCTGTAAGTCGACTTAAATTGACGTTCGCCAGTCCATGCCGGGCATTGAGAGTGGTGTTTTGAGAAGTGGCTACCTCCAAAAAGGAAACAAGACCGGATTTGTAACGGTTGGTGATGAGGCGCTCGTTTTCTTCTGCCAGCGCGACCAATTTTTCCTGTTGGACGGTTTTTTCCGCGAGAATACTGACTGTGGCCAGGGCATTTTCCACATCTCGAAAACTATCAAAGACTACCTGGCGATAATATGCCACTTGTTCATCGTAACGGGCGATGGCTGCATCGTGATCCGCGCGTCTTGCTCCGCCGTCGAACAGTGTTTGGGCGAGGTTTGGCCCCAGTGACCAGAAATGAATGGGCGCATTCCACAGGTCGTTAAAGGAAATACCGTTAACACCGCGACTGGCGCCAATGCTGATATTGGGCAGCCATGCCGCAACAGCAACGCCGATATTGGCGTTAGCTGCAGCCACATAACGCTCGGCGGCGACCACGTCCGGGCGGCGAGCTATCAATTCACTCGGTAGTTGTGCGGGCAATGTGGGAACCGCCGGCAAATTGTTGGTGTCGGCCAATGAGAAGGTTACCGGCGTTTGGCCGAGAAGAGCTGCGATAGTATTTTCTTCAATCGCCCGCTGATTCTGTAAGTCGTACAGGTCGCTACGCAGGGACTGAAGTTGAGTTTCCGCTTGAATAACGTCTGCTCTAGATACGATCCCCGCCTGGTACTGGTTTCGTGTCAACTGGGCGGAGCGAGTAAAAGCCTGGAATGCTTGCTCAAGTATGCGGCGCTGCTGATCCAGGGTGAGCACGTTGAAATAGCCGCTGACCACAGACAGTTGTATGGCGAGCCGGGCTGCCGCCAGATCGGCTGCGCTCGCTTGCAGTGCGGCATGGTCTGCTTCGACCTGACTGCGGATGCGGCCCCAGAAGTCAGCTTCCCAGCTCAGACGTAATTGGGCACTGGTGCTTTCCTCAACAGAGATATCGCTGCCACCGCTACGGGAGCCCGAAACGGACCCATTGAGCTCCGGGCTAAAGCTGCTACGGCTGTGCTGCCGCTGAGCCTGGGCCGCTCGATAACGGGCTTCAGCCTGCGCGACAGTTTGGTTGTTTTCGTTGGCTGTTGCCACCAGGCTATTTAACGTGGGGTCATTAAACAGCTGCCACCAACGGTCACTGCTTTCCCAGTCTTGTTCGGGCAAGGGCTGCCATCCCTTGTGATATTTAAAATTTTCAGCCTCTACTGTCAAAGGCTTGCGGTAGTCGGGGCCCAGGCTACATGCGCTGATAACTAAGAGGGCTGTTGCGATGGCAAGGGTATTAAAGGATCGGTTCATGGTAGCAATCAGTGTCATGTTTTAGGTACGGGGGGCTCGGTGGAACGGCGCAGCGAGAATTTTTCACGCAATTCTTCAAGATAAAGATAAATCGCGGGTGTGGTATAGAGAGTGAGAAATTGGCTCAAAGCCAGGCCGCCAAATATAGCAGTGCCCAGCGGCCGTCGCATTTCAGCGCCTTCACCAAAGCCTATGATGAGGGGAACTGCGCCCAGCATACTCGCCATATTGGTCATGAGGATAGGGCGTAGTCGCAATATGGCGGCGCGCTCTATAGCCTGACGAGTCGTCAGGCCGTCACGCTGCTGGCTGACCAGAGCAAAGTCTACCATCATAATGGCGTTTTTCATGACGATGCCGATCAGCAAGAAAAGCCCCAGCAAGGCCATCAGGCTGAGCTCCTGCTTGGTCAGCATCAGGGCCAACAGAGCCCCCAGGCCCGCTGGTGGCACCGTGGACAGGATCGTCAAGGGGTGCAAGGTACTTTCGTAAAGAATACCGAGCAGAAGGTAGACAGCGGCAATGACCCAGATAAAAACCCAGGGATCTTCGAGCGCCTGACTGAGATCATTGGGTGATGGCGGTGCCTCGTGAACTTCGCTGGGTAACATGACGTCGTTAAGTATGTTATCTATTTCGGTTTCCGCTTCTACCGACGTTACGCCGGGCGCCAGATTGTAACCGATGCCCATGGAGGCAAACTGCCCTTCGTGCCGGACACGATCTTCCGCCATGCCGTAATGCCAGGTAGCAAATGTGGAAAGCGGCACCCGTGCGCCATCATCGGTGAGCACCTCGAGCTGAGAGAGCGTGGAGGGGTGGGCGGTGTAACGGGGTGCCAATTCCATTACTACGCGATATTGGTTCAGTTCGTCGTAGAGGGTGGCCACCTGGCGTTGGGAAAAGGAGTTGTTGAGTACTGATACGACCGTCTGCATATCGATGCCCTGGCGGCGAGCCATTTCTCGATCGATCTCTAGCATTACCTGGCGGGCTTCATCACTGTCCACCGAATCCACCTCTTGAAGCAGGGGGCTCTGTTTCATCGCCAACGAAACAATCAGTGCCCATTTTTTCAGGGCTGGCAGGGAGTCGGAGCGCAGCACCAGTTCGTAGTCGCTGCTCCCCCAGGGAGAGCGAAAGCGTAAGTCCTGGTCCACCATCAGGCGCAGCATAGCGCCGGGGACCTTGGGGGCGTTCGCTATCAAACGATCCACTACCTCCTGAGCAGAGACCTTGCGCTCAGTGAGGGGCTTTAATTTAATAGTAACTTGACTGTTGGTCAGGCCTCGGTCACCGCCGCTGGTGCCGGTGAGGTCTTCCACCGCCGGGTCCGTGAGCAAATATTGACGAAAGATTTCTATCTTCGGTTGCATCACCTGGAAGGAAAAACCGTCGTCGCCACGGATAAAGCCGCGAATCTGGCCAGTGTCCTGCTTGGGTAAAGGTTCGGTAGGCAAGGTCGTGGCCAGATAACCGCTCGCGCCTATGGCCAGAACCAGCGCCAATAATGCTAGCGGCCGGTGACGCAGCGTCCAGTTCAGGGACTTCTCATAGCTGCGACGCAATGAATCGAAGGAGGGTTTCTGCGTAGTGGCCGCGGCGCGACGATGCTTGATCCAGCCGGCGCACAGGGCCGGGGTGAGGGTCAGGGAGGTTGCCAGGGAAATTAACATGGCTGCCACCAGGGTGATAGCGAACTCCTCGAACAGTTGGGTGACGATGCCGCCGCTGAATAGGATGGAGAGAAAGACGACCGACAGTGCGAGAGTCATACAGACCAGAGTAAAGCCGACTTCCCCCGTACTTTTGATCACCGCTTGGCGGAGAGGGAGGCCATCGGCTAAGTGCCGCTCAATGTTTTCCTGTACCACTATGGCGTCGTCGACCACCAGTCCAGCGGCCACAATCAAGGCCATCAGTGAAAGATTGTTGAGGGAAAAACCCCAAAAATACATGACGATAAAACTGCCGATCAGCGACACTGGAATCACTGTCGCAGGAATTAACGCCGAGCGCAGGTTGCCATGAAACAGCCATACCACTGCAATGACCAGTAAGGCGGCGATAACCAGAGTGATCTGGGCCTCCTCGAGGGTGGCCCGAATGACGGGTGAGCGATCCATCACGACGGATAACTCTGCGTCCGCCGGCAGTAACTGGCGCAGTTGAGGCAGTTGGGCATTGATATTGTCGATAGTTTCGACAATATTGGCGCCGGTTTTGCGGCTGATACTAAGGATCACTGCTGGTCGATCGTTATGGAAGCCGCTGCTGTAGCGATTCTCGACCGAATCAGTGACCTCCGCGACATTCCCAAGCCGCACCACAGCACCATTACTGTGACGGATAATCAGCTGGCGGTAGGCCTCTGCAGTGCGTAATGGGTCACTGGTCTGTACTTGCCAGCGCCGATCACTTTCCTCGATGACCCCCATGGGGCGAAGCGCGTTGGTACGGGAGATGGCACTACGGACTTCGTCCAGCGCAATGCCGTAGTGGAGCAATGCTCCCGGTTCCAGTTGTACCCGTACAGCGGGGAGTGAGGCGCCGTCCACTGTCACCTGTCCCACCCCGGACATCTGCGCCAGTTTCTGCGCCAGGATGGTGGAGCCGGCATCGTATAGTTCGCTGGCTGACAGGTTGGGAGAACTCAGCGCCAGCGCCATGATGGGTGCCTGGGAGGGGTCAATTTTGCGGTATTGCGGATTGCCAGGCATGCCCGCCGGCAAGTCGCCACGCACTGTGTTAATAGACGCCTGCACCTCCCGGGCTGCCTCGTTAATGTCACGGTCCATTTCGAACATTAAAACCACCTGAACAGACCCTTGGCGGCTTTGGGAAGAAATGGCAGTGACCCCTGAAATGCTGCCCAAAGAGCGCTCCAGTGGGGTTGCCACGGTGTTGGCCATGCTTTCCGGGCTGGCACCGGGCAGGTTGGCGGTGACGCTGATCATGGGTATATCGAGCTGGGGCAGAGGAGCCACCGGCAGCAAGCGATAGCAGAGCAGGCCGCACAGCACTAAAGCCAGCGCCAGCAGACCGACCCCCACTGGTCGGTCAACGACAAACCCCACCGGATTCAGGGGGCTACCTCCGTGGCTGCTTCTGGAGCTGTATCATCACGAGGTCTGGAAAAGCGGTCAAAAAATAGATACACCACCGGGGTGGTAAACAGCGTTAACACCTGGCTCATTAGCAACCCGCCCACCATGACTACGCCCAGAGGCTGGCGCAATTCAGCGCCGGAGCCACCAGCCAGCATTAGTGGCAGTGCGCCAAACAAAGCGGCGAGAGTCGTCATGAGGATGGGGCGAAAGCGCAGCAGGGCAGCCCGGTGGATGGCTTGGCGCGGGGATAGCCCGAGGTTGCGTTGGGCGTCGAGGGCAACGTCGACCATCATGATGCCGTTTTTTTTCACCAGTCCGATCAACAGCACGATGCCCACTACCGAGATCATGTCTAATGCCCGGTCGGTGATTAATAGGGCCAACAGTGCACCTACTGTCGCCGAGGGCAGGGTGGAAAGAATAGTAATAGGGTGAATGGTGCTCTCATAGAGCACCCCAAGGACGATATACATCGTTAGTACCGCCGCCAGAATTAACCACAGAGTGTTATCCAAAGACGTGCGAAAGGACTCTGCCGCTCCCTGGAAACGGCTCTCGATGGTGCCGGGCATCTCCAACGCTGCCTGGGTCTCCTCAATGGCGGTCACCGCCTCGCCCAGAGATACACCCTCGGCCAAATTGAACGACACCGTGGTGGCGGGGAACTGACCCTGGTGGTTTATCAGCAGTGGCGCAGGGCGCGGGCGAACAGTGGCGAGGGCAGACAGTGGTGTCGGTGTCCCACCTGCCGTGGTGACAAAGATCTGGCGCAGGCTTTCAGGACTGCCGGCGAAGAGGGGATTGACTTCCAGGATCACCCGGTATTGATTGGACTGGGTAAAGAGGGTGCTAATTTGGCGCTGGCCAAAAGCGTTATACAGGGTGTTGGCAATATCCGAGACATCCACACCCAGGCGGGCAGCGGCGTCGCGGTCGATATCTACATAGGCTTCCAGGCCGCGCTGCTGCAGATCAGCCGCCACATCCGCCAGCGCCGGGTGGGCATTGAGGACATCAAGCAATTGCGGCACCCACTCTTGCAGCTCATCGCTATCCAGACTGGTGAGCGTAAACTGGTACTGTGTGCGGCTGATTCGATCTTTGATGGTCAGCTCTTGCACCGGCTGGAACCAGGCGCTAATGCCATTCACTCCGGCGCTCAGTTCCTGCAACCGAGCCATGACATCGAAGATACTTTCATTACGCAGGCTGTGGGGTGGCAGATTAATCAGCATGCGACCACTATTGAGGGTGGTATTGACGCCATCAACACCAATAAAAGAAGACAGGCTTTCTATACCCGGGTCGTCCAGCAAAGCCTTGGCGAGTCTTTGTTGACGCTCCGCCATGGCAGTAAAGGAAATATCCTGAGGTGCCTCGGTGACCACTTGAATAACGCTGCTATCCTGGATGGGAAAAAAATCCTTGTCCACCATCAAATACAGCAGGCCAGTGATGGCGATGGTGGCCACCATTACGGCCATGGCGGCTGGCTGGCGTGCCAACACCCAATCGAGACCGCGTCCGTATCTTTCAATAATGCCGTCGAGAAAGCCTTCACCCTTCTCCTGGGGTAATGTTGGCAGCATGCGGGCACACATCATGGGCGTTAGTGTCAGCGATACCACCAGGGAAATGCTGATAGCCACCGCCAGGGTAACAGCAAATTCGTGGAACAATCGTCCCGCCACATTGGGCATAAAGAGGAGAGGGATCAGCACCGCGACCAGTGAAAAGGTCAGTGAGATCAGGGTAAAACCAATTTCTTTCGCCCCTTTGAGGGCCGCGTTCATGGGCGAGTTGCCCATCTCGCGATGGCGAACGATGTTCTCCAGCATAACGATGGCGTCGTCCACCACAAAGCCGGTGGCGATAGTCAGCGCCATCAGGGTCAGGTTATTGATGGAAAAGTCCAGCAGATACATGATGCCAAAGGTCCCTATCAGCGATAGGGGTACGGCGATGCTGGGAATAATTGTGGCCGGCAAACTGCGCAAGAACACGAAGGTGACCAGCACAACCAGAGCAATGGCAAACAGGAGTTCTTTTTGCGTGTCCTCCACCGAGGCGCGGATACTGTGGGTGCGGTCGGTGAGTACTGTGACATCCACTGCGGTGGGTAGGGTCGCTGTCAATCTGGGCAACAGTTCACGAACCCGGTCAGTGACTTCGATGACATTGGCGCCGGGTTGGCGCTGGATATTGAGTAGTACTGCCGGTTGATTCCCCGCCCAGGCAGCGAGAAACCGGTCTTCGGCACCGTTGATGATAGTGGCAACATCCCCGAGTCTTAATGGCGCACCGTCCTGCCAGGATGATCAGTTGTCGATAATCCTCCACTGAGCGAATCTGGTCGTTGGCGTCGAGCATAGTGGATCGGGTGGGGCCATCAAAGCTGCCCTTGGGCTGGTTGACGTTGGTAGCGGCAATAGCCAGGCGCACCTGGTCGAGGCTGATGCCGTAGGATGCCAGCGCCATGGGGTTGACCTGCACTCGCAGGGCTGGGCGCTGTCCTCCGGCTAGACTCACCATGCCAACACCTGAAAGCTGGGCGAGCTTCTGTGCCATACGAGTATCCACCAGGTCGTGTACTTCTGGTAGGGGTAGGCTGTCAGAAGTGATGGCCAGAGTGAGGATGGGGGCGTCTGCGGGGTTCACCTTGCGATAGATAGGCGGCGTGGGGAGATCTGCCGGCAAGAGATTTTGCGCGGTGTTCATAGCCGCCTGCACCTCCTGCTCTGCCACGCCCAGATCTTCATCCAGGGCGAACTGGAGCGTTATTACCGAAGCGCCTCTGGAGCTGGTAGATGATATCTGTTTGAGCCCCGGAATCTGGCCGAGATGCCTCTCCAGGGGAGCGGTGATAGTGCGGGCCGTGATTTCGGGCCCGGCACCGGGCTGAAAGGTAAACACCTGAATAATGGGGTAGTCCACCTGGGGCAAAGCCGCCACCGGCAGCTGTCGCCAGGCGATTAGACCGGTGATCAGAAAGGCCAACATCAACAGCGATGTCGCTACCGGGCGCAGGATAAAGGGACGGGAAAGACTGTTCATACCCTGGGTCAGGATGGGTCGCGCGATGGACTGCGTGACGAGTTGCGGGAGGGGTTGCGCGAGGAGTTGCGGGGCGGACGCTGGGCGTCACTGTCGGGGGTGATGACCTGCTTACCGTCTCGCAATCGATCCAGTCCTTCCAGAATCACGAGATCGCCCTCGTCGATACCCGTGACCACTTCGACCCGGTTGTCGCTGATTGCCCCCAACGTGACTTCTCGGACATAGGATTTACCATCTTCCATGACATAAACGTAGGTACGGGTGGTGCCGTACTGTACGGCATCGCTGGGGATGATAAGCACGGCGTTCAGTGTTTTGATGCGCAATCGGACATTGACGAACTGGTTAGGGAAAAGCGCTAGGTCCTCATTGTCAAAGCGCGCCCGCACCCGCAGGGTGCCGGTAGCTGTATCGATTTGGTTGTCCAGCGTTGTCAATTGTCCCACGGCCAGAACCTGCTGCTTATCACGGTCGAGCACTTCCACTCTGAGTGGTGGGGATGCTTGGTGCACACGCCGCAGAACCGATACCTCCACCTCTGGTACGGTAAAATTGACAGCGATGGGCTGCATCTGAGTAATACTCACCAGACCGTCGCTGTCGCCACTGCTTATCAGATTGCCCTGATCCACCCGACGCAATCCTAACTTGCCGGATAGAGGGGCTGTTATACGAGTCCAGGACAATTGTAGGCGGGCGTCCTCAACCTCTGCCTCGTTGGTTCGAACCGTACCCATGAGTTCGTTAGCGAGAGCTCGCTGCCCACTTAGCTGCTGGCGTGCGATTGAGTCTTGCTGCCAGAGATTTTCATAGAGCGTCAAATCCTCGTGGGCATTTTCCAGTTTTGCTCTGTTCTGTTGTAGCTTCCCTTCGGCCTGTTCGAGTTGCGCTTCGTAGGGGAGAGGATCGATCTCTGCCAGCAGGTCGCCACGTTCCACTGCGGCTCCCTCCTCAAAGACGATACGGTTTAAAACGCCGTCAACTCGGCTGCGGACTATCACGGTATTCAGCGGCGTAACGGTGCCGATGGCGTTGATCAGAACATCAAGGTTGCCTCGTTTGGCGGGTTCAACCCGGACCACGGCGGGGGCGTTCCAGCCCCGACGCTTTGATGCCTGCTCGGGTGACGTTGAGTCACGACTCGATAGATACATGACGCCGCCAACGACAAGAAGAGTCGCGATGCCTAGAGCAAGCAGTGAATTGCGGGGTGAAAGAGTCATCAGGGCGTGTCCCGTTAACGTCAATATTCGAGTGAAAGTTATGCCGGTCAAGCGTCTTGTGACGGGCGATTCTAGGTCAATTTAGGCAACCGTGATAACGAATTTACGCATTTTTACGTTGTTAAAGCTTCGCGTAACGCCGCGTGAACATCCCTCTACGTGAAGGGAGGAGCCCTCGTTGTCATGGAGGGCGCGGGGCATCCAGTCTACCCCAAATAGGCGATGTTGATAATAAATATCAAATAATAATAAATAGCAATTGATAATGGATTGCAATTGATAATAAGTTTCATTAGTATTCGCGCCGATTGATTCGAATAGCGCTAAAGCAAACAGGAGAGCAAGCTATGAATTTGTTAATGACCGGAAGGGGGTGTAGCAGGTTGGCCTCAGCGATAGCGCTGGCATCAGTCTCGCTGGCAGTTGATGCCGAACAAGCTCAAAAATCGTACGAAGAGATCGTAGTCTCAGCCACGGGTTTCGAACAGAAGATTACGGATGCCCCAGCCAGTATCTCGGTTATTTCTCAAGATGATATTTTGTCCAGGCCCCACACCAACTTGTTGGATATGCTCAAGTATCAGGAAGGTATTGATATTGGAACAACCCACGACAAAACGGGGCAGGGTAGTGTCAGTATGCGCGGCCTCACTGGTGACTACACCTTGTTATTGATTGACGGCAAACGTCAGAATAATCACGGGAACATTTATCCCAACAATTTCGGCGGCAACGCGTTCGGACATTTGCCTCCTACTCAAGCCATCGAAAGGGTCGAGGTAATACGCGGGCCAGCGTCCACGCTCTATGGCGCTGATGCATTAGGTGGCGTGGTTAACGTGATAACGAAAAAAACCTCCGACACTTGGTTTGGTGCGATCAATGTCGGTGGCACCTTTCAAGAAAATAACCAGTTTGGCGATGATATGAAGGGCGATTTTTATGTCAGCGGCCCACTGATTGCCGACAAATTATCCATTGCGTTACGCGGTAGCTACTATGAAACGGATGCATCGTCTCCCCAGTTTGAACCCGCTGTAGACCCCAATGGGGACATTCACGTGCGCTCTCTTGGTTTCGGCGGTGGCGGCAAAACCGTTGAGAGTGATACTGAAGACTATGGGGCCACACTGACCTGGGCACTGAGTCGTAATCAGACCCTGCGAATTGACTACGACACCTCAAGTCAAGTCTACGATAATACGCCAATAACTGATCCCGACAGTGGCACCATCAGCTACCCCCTGGGTACTAAGGACAATATTGAGGCCTTGTGGCAGGCAAGTAATGGACGGGTGAACCCCAGGGCAGGCTATGCGGCAGACCAGGAATTTACGCGGGATTGGTGGTCTGTGACTCATGAGGGCTCGTGGGGATTTGGCACCAGTTATCTCGCTTTATCGTACGTGGATACAGCGAATGAGGGTCGAACACAGCCTCTTACGGTGTATGAACGTTTGCTGCTTCAGGATATGTACACGGGTGCTGGTCCCTATGCCGGTATGCCGGAAGCTGAACGCAAAGCGCTAGCGGAAAGTACTTTCCTGCCTCGCCCAAATCGGCCTCTCAAAAGTAGCCAGTACACACTGGATGCGCGGGTGGACATTCCCTTTCAGGCCTCCGGTCATCACATTCTGGTGATCGGTGGCCAAATGATTGATGGCGAGCTTGAAGACGGTGTGTTTGGTATGGAGGAAGGCCAGCCCGGAGGAACTCAGGATCAAGAAATGTTTTCCCTGTTTGTGGAAGATAGCTGGACGCCCATCGAACCGCTGACCATCACCTTTGGCGTGCGCTATGACGAGCATGATGTGTTCGGTAGCCAGGTCTCTCCTCGGCTGTACGGCGTTTACTTGCTCAGTGACCAATGGACGGTAAAGGGGGGTGTCAGCACCGGCTACAAAACACCCCTAACCACTGACCTGTATGACGGGATCACCGGTTTTGGAGGTCAGGGCACTTCTCCGTTTGCGGGAAACCCTGATCTGGAGCCAGAAAGCAGTGTCAACAGTGAGATCGCTCTGTACTGGAGCAGCCAGCAGGGACACAATTTTAATATCACCTATTTCGTTACCCGCTTCGATGACAAGATCGCCAGTGGCGACACCATTCAGAGCTGTGAGGTAACCGCAGGCGTACGGCCATGCGTCAATCTTGGTTCCTATGATCAACTGGGTTACACAACTTATAGCCAGAAGATCAATATTGATGAAGTAGATATTCAGGGGATCGAGGTAGCCGGACGCTATCAAATCAGCGACAACTGGTCATTGGCAGCCAACTATACCTGGACTGACAGTGAGCAAAAGAGCGGGTCTGAAGCCGGCCAGCCACTGACCAATACCGCCGAGCACATGGCTAACGCTAGTCTGGAATGGCAGACGTTGGATAACCTGACCTTGTCACTGCAAGCCGAGCTGCGCTCTGATCGCTATCGGGGATGGGACAGCGTGTTGAATCGGACTCAGTACTACGAAAATTACGAAGTGTGGAATCTAGGACTGCGCTACGATCTTAGTGACAGCATTACTCTTTTTGGCCGTGTCAACAACCTTCTGGACGAAGACTTTACCTCTTATAGTACTGAGTTTGTCGATCTGAATGGAGATGGTGTCTATAACACAGGGCAAAGCGCCGTGAGCGAGGTCGTTTTCACCGACGATTATAACGTTAAAAGTGCAGGCCGTAATTTCTGGTTGAGTGCACAAATAACGTTCTAACTGCGGGCGCTTGTATCGCGAGTTTTGTAGAGACAAGTACAACGGGCTTTGGTGATGGAAAAGCTTCTGGTCGAGGATCTCTCCCCCTATAATGCCGCTGGATTGGATGATCAGGAGAATTGGCTTCTCCCGTCTGGAGGAGTTGTGACGCAATGAGAGAACAAAGAGGGTCGTTGGGGACTGTCAGGCAGTGGCATTGGATAAGCTCTGCTGTCTGCCTGGTGGGAATGGTGTTGTTTGCCATTACGGGTATAACGCTCAACCACGCCGACATTATCCCCGCAGATCCTCGCATCACGACTCTTGAAGCCGAGCTGCCGGCAGAGATTGCTGCAGTTTTGAAGGCGCAGGAAGTGGCTGGGCCTCTGCCCGAGCCGGTGCTGGAATGGTTGGCCGCAGATCTCGATCTGCATGTTGGCGTTGACAGGCTGGGCGAGTGGAGCGAGGAGGAGGTGTACCTTGCCTTGCCCGAACCCGGGGGTGACGCGTGGCTGAGTCTGGATCTGGCTGCGGGCGAGCTGTTTTATGAGCGCACCGATCGGGGCTGGATTAGTTATTTCAACGACCTTCACAAGGCCCGCAGCACGGGGATGATCTGGCGCTGGTTTATCGATGTGTTCGCTATTGCTTGTATCGTTTTCTGCGTCACTGGCTTATTACTGTTAATACGCCATGCCGATCACCGCCCGGCAACCTGGCCTACTGTCGGCCTGGGGTTGGTCGTGCCACTGGTTCTAATTATTTTGTTTGTTCACTGAGGGATAGGTATGTTGAGAAAAACAGTTGCTGCAATTTTATTAGTCGCGGGGACAGCGACTAACGTTCAGGCGAGCGAGATGACTCTCGCTTTGGAGGTTCCCCGCCTGCAAGTGGCCGAGTACCACAATCCTTATGTCGCTGTCTGGGTTCAGTCCAAGAGCACGGGCAACATTACCAATCTGGCCCTGTGGTACCAGATAGATGAGCGAGGTGAAGGTGAAAAATGGCTGAAGGATCTGCGCCAGTGGTGGCGGCGAAGCGGTCGCAGTTTGGAAATGCCAGTGGACAGTTTTACCGGAGCCACTCGCAGGCCCGGAAGCTACAGTATTGACGTGACTGAGGCGCTAGAGGCGCTGCCCGCTGGTCAGTACACGCTATATATAGAAGCGTCCCGGGAAGTGGGGGGGCGGGAGATACTCAAATTGCCCGCCACTTTGCCTGCTAAAGAGCCGATAACTGTGAAGGCGGTCGGTGAGAGTGAGCTGGGTACCGTGGCGCTTCAAATCAAACCTTAAGACATTAAAATCAAATCAAATCAAAGGGGCTATTATGAAAAGTAAATTGATGAAAAGTAAATTGATGAAAAGTAAATTGTTAATACTGGCGGGATTAGTTGTCATGAACTTGCCGTTGACAGCACAGGCGCATCGTTTGTGGCTGTTGCCAGCTGCCACCGTGTTGTCCGGAGAGAAACCCTGGGTCACTGTTGATGCTGCAGTCTCTAATGATATTTTTTACTTCAATCATCACTCTTTAAAGGTGGATAGTCTCAAGGTGACTGCACCTGATGGCTCTGACTTGGCGATTCAGAACGTTTCTGTCGGGAAGCACCGCACTGTCTTTGATCTCGAATTGACACAGGGCGGAACCTATAAGCTGGCTATGGCCAGTGCTGGGCTACAGGCTCGCTGGGAGACTGAAGAGGGCGAACGCCGGTTTTGGCCGGGTCGCGGCGAAACCCCAGCACCGGGCGAGTTCGATACCGCTGTACCCAAGGATGCCAAGAATCTCAAAGTTAGTCATAGTTCACGTCGTATGGAGACGTTCATCACCGCCGGTGCACCCACCGAGAGTGTATTAGAAGTGACGGGAAAAGGCCTTGAGATGCAGCCCCTGACCCATCCTAACGACCTGTACAACGGTGAGGAAGCTCGCTTTCGATTCCTGATGGACGGCGAGCCGACGGAAGGTGTCAAAATCACCTTGATCCGCGACGGCTCACGTTACCGCAACAGCCCTGAGGCATTGGAGCTGGTCACCGGTGAGGATGGACTGATCGTCGTGGAATGGTCTCAGGCCGGCATGTACTGGCTCGAAGCTGAATATGAAGACGATCGCGCCAGGGCGCCTGCGACGCTCCGCAAAGGCGGTTACATCGCGACGCTGGAAGTTCTGCCTCAATAAGTCGTCGTCTCGTATGTCGAGTAATGAGCGCCTGTTGCTGGTCGCACTGGTGCTGTTGGTCTATGGTCTGTTCTGCCTGTGGTTTGCGCGGGGTTACTTTCGACGTGGAGGTCTGGTCGCTGCCTCAGACACCTTAGTGGCCTATGCCAGCCAGACGGGGACAGCGTTGGCGCTGGCCCGACAGATGCTGGCGGTACTACCAGCTAACACCAGACTGTTGCCCCTGAATCAGGTGGATGACAAGGTGCTATCGAGTGCGCGACGGGCGTTGATTATTGCCAGTACGTACGGTGACGGCGAGGCGCCGGATAACGGCGCCCGTTTTGCACAGCGCTGTGTGACCGGCAAACCTCTTGCGAATCTTGAATTTGCAGTGTTGGCTATAGGAGACAGTAGCTACCCTCGTTATTGCAGGTTCGGCCGCAGTCTTCATCAGGGCTTGCTGGAACGTGGCGCGCAGCCACTGTCGCAGCCGGTGGAGCTGGATGCGTCTCAGCAAGAGGCAACTGCCAGTGCACTGGAGCGCTGGCACTCTCTTTTCCGAACCCTGGACGACGCGGCAAAAATAGAACCGCTTCAGTCCGAGGCGGCATCGCTGCGTCAGCTCTGGGTGATGAAGCAGCGTACATTACTGAATCCTGGATCGCCTGGCGGACCTCTTTTCCTGGTCCAGTTTATCCCTGCAGAAGGTCAGGCATGTGATTGGCAGGCCGGCGATATTGTCGATGTTACTCCCACTAACGATCGTTCGCGCTGTCGACAAGTGTTGACCCAGCTCGGGCTCAACCCTAAGACTCAATCAATAGATCCGAATCGCCTGATGTCTTTTGAGGATGCACTGGTATCACGTGAGTTACCCGACGTGCCTCCAACACTTTCTCGCTTCGATGACGAAACAATCGATCAATGGATCACTCAGTTACCAATAATTCAGTCGCGGAAATACTCCATTGCCTCCATAGCGACGGGTGGAACTCTGGATCTGGTTATTCGCCAACAGCGGGATGAAAACGGCAGGTTGGGATTGGCTTCCGGCTGGTTGACTCGTCAGATCGAGATCGATGATTCCGTTTCAATACAAATCCACTCCAACCCTTTGTTTCGTTCTCCTGAACCTGAGGTGCCGTTATTGTTAATTGGCAATGGTTCTGGAATTGCGGGCCTACGTGCCCATCTGTACCGTCGCCGGGAACATGGAGCGAAGCGTAACTGGTTAATCTTTGGTGAGCGGGACCCCAAAGCAGACCGGCTTTTTGCGGACGAAATCAATGCCTGGCTTGAGAGCGCCACGTTGGAGCGGCTGAACCTTGTTTTTTCCCGTTGTCCCCGTCGGCCGATGTATGTGCAGGACGCTCTCTACAAGAATGAGGACAATGTAGAGGCGTGGGTTTCCAGCGGAGCGGCGATCATGGTGTGTGGCAGTCGACAAGGCATGGCTCAAGATGTCGACAAAGCGCTGACAGATATCGTGGGGCGGGATGTTCTGGATGAGCTGGAGGCGGCTGGGCGCTACCTGCGGGATGTCTACTGACACTGCGCAGGATACATTGCCGTTAAATACAAGGCCAGTTGCGAAAAATGGAGGCCTGGGTGCATTGGCTGGCGATTGAATACCCAGGCTGTTTTCAACGACGTCAGCTTGAGCGTTACTGGATGAATGCAAAAAGAGGTTTATCCAGGTACGCAAGGCAGGGCTCTAGGATTACTGACGCCAGTGGTTTCGTATCAATGGTGAGCCAATGGTTGCCGTAGCGTCGGTCTACGCCTACTACCGCGTGCTAATCATTGTAAGGTTTGACACAAATCCTTGTCTCGTTGGCAACCCTTGTAAGCAGCATCGAATAAGTCCATAATAATAGCTTGCATTTTTTGGGGAAAAGCTCTTTTAATCAGAGAGTTAGTGGCAAGATTCTGGTCCGGTTTCCCGCCATCTATTCCTCGGTCGTTCTGGCTGCTGGTTTTCGAATGACTCTTCACGGTAAAAGTACTCGCTGAATACTTTTTGGTTACCCGATCTCTCTCGAATAAAATCGCTTCGCCCAGTCGATAAGATTGCCTTGCTATATAGTCAGGAGTTTACTGATCAATTCGAAAAGTTTTTATTTGTCGTAGCTTTACAATTCAAAAGATACTGCTCTTATAAATTAAAAGATAAGTTAAAAGATAAAATTAGAAATAGTGCCATTACAATTCAAGACCCTACCCAGACTGATCATCAATATCGTCGGGTATCGTTTTATCACGCTAGCCGGTTATTGCAATGAATAATGATTTTCCCGCTTTACGAATAAAAGGGCTGACCAAAGCCTATGGCAACGGATTTCAGGCTCTGAAAGGGGTCGATCTCGATGTGATGCCCGGTGAGTTTTTTGCCCTGCTCGGCCCCAACGGTGCCGGTAAGTCGACCATCATTGGCATCATTAGCTCCTTGGTGAGAAAAACCACGGGCTCTGTTGCTGTCTTTGGTCAGGATATCGATAAAGACTTTGCCCGCGCTAAAAAAGATGTCGGTGTGGTGCCGCAGGAATTCAATTTTAATCAGTTTGAAAAAGTTTTTGATATCGTTGTCACCCAGGCCGGTTATTACGGCCTGCCACGCAAAGTGGCGGAAGAGCGAGCGGAAAAATATTTGCGCCGGCTCGATTTGTGGGATAAACAAGACCAGCGCTCGCGCATGCTCTCTGGCGGTATGAAGCGCCGTTTGATGATCGCCCGTGCGTTGGTCCATGAGCCACGTTTGTTGATTCTCGACGAACCCACTGCCGGGGTGGATATCGAGCTGCGTCGCTCACTGTGGGATTTCTTGCGAGAAATTAATGCGCAAGGTACGACAATTATTCTCACCACCCACTATTTGGAAGAGGCCGAGAGCCTTTGTCGCCGCATTGCCATTATTGACCAGGGGACCATTACCCAGAACACGACAACTCGTGAGCTACTGGCGCAGCTCGATAAAGAGGTTTTTGTGATTGATACCCAGGAGGCCCTCACGACTTGTCCGCAGCTCGATGGTTATGCCGTTGAATTAATCGGCAGTCACAGTTTTGAAGTCGTGGTTGAAAAGGGCCAGTCACTGAACGACCTGTTTCTTCCGCTCACCGAGCAGGGGATCCGAGTCACCAGCTTGCGCAACAAAGCCAATCGCCTTGAGGAGTTATTTTTATCCATGGTTAGCAGCGGTTCAGAATCACAAACGACAACCTTAAAGGAGCTTGCCCAATGAGCCCTAGGGAACAGTGGATTGCCTTTATGACCTTGATGGTGAAAGAAATCCGCCGCTTTACCCGTATTTGGCAACAAACCTTGTTGCCACCGGCCATTACCATTGCCCTCTATTTTGTAATTTTCGGTACCTTAATAGGCCCCCGTATTGGCAGTATGTCGGGCTTTACTTATATGGAGTTTGTGGTGCCGGGTTTAATTATGCTGGCGGTTATCACGAATTCCTTTGGCAATGTGGTGTCGTCTTTTTTTGGCAGTAAGTTTGCCGGTAATATTGAGGAGCTACTGGTTTCACCTACACCGAATTACATTATTCTCAGTGGCTATGTGCTGGGTGGTGTGACACGAGGTTTGACAGTGGGCTTGATTGTGACGCTTTTATCGCTGTTTTTTACCAAGCTGCACATCCAGCATTTTGGGGTTACCATTGCGGTGGTTATTTTAACCTCGGTTTTATTTTCCTTGGCCGGATTAATTAACGCCGTTTTTGCAAAAAACTTTGATGATATTTCGATTATTCCTACTTTCGTGCTTACGCCTTTGACCTACCTGGGTGGCGTATTTTACTCAGTAAGTTTATTACCAGAATTTTGGCAGAAAGTATCGTTGTTAAATCCCGTTCTCTATATGGTTAATGCCTTTCGTTACGGTTTGCTGGGTGTCTCCGATATCGAAGTGGGTACCGCATTTTTAATGTTGTCATTCGTGATTGCCGGCCTTTTCCTTTTCGCCATGCATCTTTTGAAAAACGGCAAAAACCTGCGCTCATGAATGTGTTTCTGATACTGCGATTTTAACTATGCCTGTTACCCCAACTGACTTGTCAAACAGCTCCTCAAGCGATAGTGATACACCCCTCGGTAAAACCGTTGAGTACCCTTCGGTTTATGCACCGCAATTACTGTTTGCCATTGCGCGAGATGCCGGTCGCGCTGAGCTTGACTATGGAAGTGTGGGCCTGAATGTTTTGCCCTTCACAGGTGAAGACCTTTGGACGGCCTACGAAATAAGCGGCTGTGATAAGAAAGGCAAACCCTGGGTTGCGGTGGGTGAATTGAGTGTGCCCTGTGATTCGCCGTTTATCATCGAATCAAAGTCTCTCAAACTTTACCTTAACTCTCTTAACCAGCATCGCTTTGCTTCTCTGCAGGCGGCGAGACAAACCATTGCCGATGATGTAAGTCGTGTGGCGGGTGCTGACGTTGCCGTGCGGCTCTATACTATCGATGACTATGCTCGCAAAGGTTTAACTGTGTTTGGCGGTCAATGCCTGGATGAACTCGATGTGGATTGTGAGGTGTATAAACCCGACGCCCGCTTATTGGCGTTTTCTGATAGGACTGATGAGCGGGTCGATGAAGCGCTATACAGCCATTTAATGAAATCCAATTGCCCCGTTACGGGTCAGCCAGACTGGGCGACAATTTATGTGCGTTATAGTGGTCGGCCAATATGCCATAGCAGTTTACTACGCTATTTAGTGTCTTATCGTGAACATCAAGGCTTTCATGAACACTGTGTAGAGAGCGTATTTCTTGATATTCTAAAACACTGTCAGCCATCCCGCTTAATGGTTAGTGCGCGCTACACGCGCCGGGGCGGGCTCGATATTAATCCTACACGTAGTTTAAGCGCTGAACCTGTCGACTGGGCGCGCACGGGCCGACAATAAGTGATGGCTCTACAAACAACGGCTAGTCAACGCACGCCAGTGCATCGTAGTACTGATCTCGAAGCGCTGTTTAAACACTGTTTTTACAGGGAATATAAAACTCTGTTAATGGGTGGTGCCGATGAGCCCTTGTACAGTCCTGCAACATCACCCGCTGAACCCCATCGTCTTTATTATCGCGCCGACTATTTCGCCAGCGCCCTGCATGAAATTGCCCATTGGTGTATCGCCGGTGCACAACGCCGGCAACTGGAGGACTGGGGCTACTGGTATTGTCCCGATGGTCGTAGTCCGGCCCAACAGCGCGCCTTTGAAGCCGTCGAAGTCAAACCTCAGGCGCTGGAGTGGATGTTGTCTGTTGCGGCGGCTGCGCCTTTCCGTATTAGCAGCGATAACTTGTTGGGCATGGCGAATGATGAGGAAGAGGGCGGGGATTTCTATCAGGCTGTTGTCGCCCAGGTGCAGCGTTACCGACAGACAGGGCTGCCACCGCGTGCTAAGCAGTTTTTTCTTGCAGTGGCTGGGTTTTACGGCGTGGCCGACCCCCTGGCAGAAAGACACTATGACGGGAGCGAACCCTGAAAATTATTGCCGATGAAAACATGAGTGGCGTGCAGGCGATCTTCGCGCCCTATGGTGACGTGGAGACTTTGCCCGGCCGCGACATCACAGCCGCCACAGTGGCCAGTGCTGATGTGTTGTTAGTGCGCTCGGTAACACAAGTCGATAAGCAATTACTTGACGGCAGTAGCGTGCAATTTGTCGGCTCTGCCACCATCGGCACCGATCATATCGACCGCCAATATTTACAGCAAAAAGGTATTCACTTTGCCCATGCCCCCGG
Organism: uncultured Gammaproteobacteria bacterium; assembly: GCA_913058345.1. Taxonomy (GTDB): domain Bacteria; phylum Pseudomonadota; class Gammaproteobacteria; order Pseudomonadales; family Porticoccaceae; genus Reddybacter. The sequence goes on along the minus strand of CAJXQR010000001.1, from coordinate 552,141 downwards.
CTGCAATGCCGAGGCCGTGGTGCAATATATGCTCTCCGTTTTCTGCACACTCGAAGCCCAGTGGCGCGATAAAACAGTGGGCATTGTGGGTTGTGGCAATGTGGGTGGTCGTCTGTATCACCGGCTCTCTGCCCTGGGCGTGAGCTGTGCGGTGTATGACCCTTTTCTAAATGATGCCCAATGCCCTCTGCTGACAGACGTTGAAACGGCGCTCAGTGCAGACATCATTTGCCTGCACACACCCCTGACACGAGGGGGACCGTATCCGACCCATCATCTGATTAATCGGCAAATACTGGAACAACTTCGCCCCGGTGCATTGTTGATCAATGCGAGTCGTGGCGGGGTCATTGACAACGCTGCCTTGCAGGCCCATCTCAACACTGGGGCTGATCTGCGAGTCGTGTTGGATGTCTGGGAGGGTGAACCGCAAATCAACCTGGCCTTGCTGCGCCAGGTCAGCATAGCCACCCCTCATATTGCCGGTTATAGCCAGGAAGGACGACTGCGTGGAACACAGATGGTGCGCGATGCCTTGTGTCGTTTCCTCGATTTAGCCTTTGATAACACATTGAATGACCTGGGAATAGACGTGCCCGCTGGGGATGAAGAGCGTGTGGGTGGTTCTCTAATGATCGGCGAAGGACAGGGACTTGATCAGGCTATATTGGGCGCCTACTCAGTAAGCCGTGATGACAAGCAAATGCGTAGAGCCCTCGCTGATGGAGGTGATAAAACGGATGGGGAGCTAGGCAGAGTATTTGATGCCTTACGTAAACACTACGCTCAGCGCCGAGAGTTCAGTTACTACACCGTGAGCGGCCCCGGTGAGCCAGCTTGCCACGGCGAGTTAGAACTACTGGGTTTTAACATTCAGTAAGGCGTGTCTTTGCTGGCTAAGCCCGGCTAAGCCAAGACGACTCATGTTATGAGTCTTGTTTTCTTTCTGTGATCTCACTTCAAGATCATTACAGGCCTTCTCAATCATCTCATCGGTGATGGGTGTTTCACTACCATCGGGATTAATAAGCGCAGCACCCTCAAAATCGAGTGGGCCAACTTCACGCTTATTTCTCGGGGTTTCTTTGTTCATTGTCGACTCCTCTTACTGCAACATTTCCAATAGTTGATGCTGAACATAGCATAGCTTTATGACAATAAAAAATCATAAACCACTACATTACCCCTGATTGTTCAGGTCCTGGTATTCCGTTTTAATTTTATGATGTCTGTCAAAACTCTCATGTTGAGTTTGGGTTGATGGTTGTTGAACAGCAAAGAATATAAGAAGGAGTGACTAGGTTAGTAGCACATTATTTAGTAGCTGGTTTTGACTCGCGTGCTAGAAGGGGTGTCTTGCGAGCACCCACTCTGATCGTGTGTTTATAGCTGGAGAGTTGTTAGTGTAAAAGAGGGTGTCGTTTCGAATGCCCTCTATCCGTAGCCCACTTTACGACGGGCGGCTGGTCGAGCAAATTATCGCAATGCTATTCGTCTAAAAGTTACAGGTGTCGGTCGATATTTATCAGAAGGAGGAAGTCTTAGCCTCCTTCACGCATACGCCCTAAAAAACGCGCCAGTCGTTCGATGGCATCGTTTAATTCGTGCTCGCGAGGCAGGAAGACTATGCGGAAGTGCTGAGTGTCGCCCCAGTTAAAGGCGCTGCCCTGTACCAGTAACATTTTCTCCTGGAGGAGAAGGTCGAGCACGATTTGCTCGTCATTGGCGATAGGGTAAACCTGCGGGTCGAGTTTCGGAAAGAGGTAGAGGGCGCCTTTGGGTTTGACGCAGCTAACACCGGGGATGGCGGTGAGCTTTTCCCAGGCGAGGTTGCGTTGTTCATAGAAGCGTCCACCTTCAGTTACCAGGTCGTCGATGGTTTGGCGACCGCCAAGTGCTGTTTGAATGGCGTACATGGATGGCACGTTAGCGCATAGGCGCATGGAGGCGAGCATTTCCATGCCTTGTATATAGTTGCGGGCACGGTGTTTGGCTCCGCTGGCAATGAGCCAGCCAGAGCGAAAACCAGCCAGGCGATAATTTTTCGAGAGGCCATTAAAGGTGATAAAAAGGATGTCATCGGCGAGGCTGGCCATAGGGTGGTGCACGGCGCCATCGTAGAGGATGCGGTCATAGATTTCATCGGCAAACATGACCAGGTCGTTGACTCGGGCGAGCTCGATAATGTGTTTAAGCACGTCTTGACTGTACACCGCCCCGGTGGGGTTGTTGGGGTTGATAACGACGATGCCCTTGGTGTTGGGGGTGATTTTACTGGCCATGTCGTCGAGGTCCGGTTGCCAGTCGGCGGACTCGTCACAGCGATAGTGCACGGCTTTACCACCGGCAAGGGTAACGGCGGCTGTCCAAAGGGGGTAGTCGGGGGAGGGGATGAGCACTTCATCACCATCGTTAAGCAGGGCCTGCATGGCCATCACTATGAGTTCACTGACGCCGTTGCCGAGGATAATGTCGTCGATTTCGACATTGGCGATGCCTTGAATCTGGCAGCGTTGCATGACCGCTTTGCGAGCGCTGAAAATACCTTTCGAGTGGCTGTAGCCCTGGGCTTCAACCAGGTTGAGAATCACATCTTGAATAATTTCGTCAGGGGCTTCAAAACCGAAGGGCGCAGGGTTGCCAATATTCAATTTCAGAATACGGTGTCCTTCCTCTTCAAGCCGGTGGGCTTGATCGAGTACGGGGCCGCGAATGTCGTAACAAACGTTGTCTAATTTGGTAGACTTTTGAAAATGCCTCATGAGGATTTGCTTCCCAACAAATGAAAGGTGTTAAGGTTTTGAGTAGATCGAATTGTAGCGTATTGTCTGCACTTGTAGGCGTTTAGCAGGATGCAGACTTTAACAAATCGAGAAAACAAACGAATGAGGATTAGAAGCCATGACAAACTGGAAAGAGAAAGACGAAAACTATTGGCGTGAAAAACTCTCTGCGGAGCAATTTGAAATTTGTCGCGAGAAAGGCACTGAAAGGCCGTTCACTGGTGAGTATTACACTGAGACATCCCCCGGGAAATATGTCTGCGCCTGTTGCGAAAATACTTTATTTGAGTCTGACGCTAAGTATGACTCCGGCAGCGGTTGGCCGAGCTTTTTTGCGCAAGCTGAAGAAAATGGTATTGATACAGAGACCGATACCTCTCGCGGTATGGAGCGCACGGAAATCATGTGTTCTCACTGCGGCAGTCATTTGGGGCACGTCTTCCCGGATGGTCCGAAGCCGACGGGACTGCGTTATTGCGTTAATTCTCTGTCATTGAAGTTTGAGCCTGAAGCTGACGAGAGTTCATGCTAAATGCTTCGTCTTGCTAGCCTCCTAAGCCTTGCTCTTGTTCTCGCTGGTGCTCTGAGCTTTCGTCTGGGGCTGCTGCCCCTTGGCACCAGTTTCTCTACTCTGGCGCTGGGCCTGGTTGCCTGTGTGCTTGTGTCGATGACAGCGGCTGCCTTGATTTTTCGCCGCTTGGCAAGAAAGCAGAAGCTGGGAAAGCTGGTAATGTGGTTATGTCTTTGCCTGCTGCCAGTGGCCGTGGTTGTATCTCAAGTGGGACTGGATAGTTTCCATGCGCCCCCAATTCACGATATCAGTACGGATTTGGAGCAGCCACCGGTTTTTGTTTTTGCCCAGTCGGAAAGAGTGCCGGGCGATAATACCCTAGAGCATGGGGGGGCGGCCCTGGCCGAGCAGCAACGCTTGGGCTATCCGCAACTCAAGCCTCTACATGTCACTGCTAGTCAAGCCGACGCCTGGGCTGCTGCCAAGGCGGTTATTGCCGATAAGCAATGGCGGATACTGGGCGAAGATAAAGACCGGGGCCATATTGAAGCGGCAGCCACTACGCCATTGATGGGTTTTACCGATGATGTTGTCATTCGTATTGGTACTGCGGTGTCCAAGGACATAGCTGTTGGCGGTAGCGACGAACCAAGATCACCGCCCGTAGAAAACCTTGTTATTGATGTGCGCTCGGTGTCCAGGGTCGGTGTTTCTGATCTGGGCAAGAATGCGGCGCGTATCGACAGTTTTTTGAATGCACTGCAAAACCAACTAAAAAATTAATGCTTATTGGATAATAAATACTCCCGATAGGCGTGTTAATTGACACACTAACAATAAAAATACCTGCTTTAGGCAGGCTTTTCCTGGCTTGAACCCCGGCTTGATTTTCAGAGACGGGGCAAGCTTTCGCGTTTTATCTTAAGGAAGTCATAAAATGACCGTCGTCGATACCTGTTTTGGCAAAGTTAAAGGGCAGAAACAAGAAGGTATCTGGGCTTTCAAGGGTATTCCTTATGGGGCTCCGCCGGTGGGTGAATTGCGTTGGCTGCCACCGCAGGACCCCTGGGCCTGGGCCGGCGTGATCGACGGTAGCGAATACGGTAAATGGGCACCACAAAATCGTTCTGACATGGCGGCTATTATGGGAGCGGATCAGGGCGAGCAGGACGAAGCCTGTCTTAGCCTGAATATCTGGACTCCCGCTGCCGACTCTGCAGACCGTCCCGTAATGGTGTGGATACACGGCGGCGGTTTCACCGTTGGGGCTAGCAGTCAGGGCGTTTATGAGGGGCGTGAGCTGAGCCGCCACGGTGACGTAGTGGTGGTCACAATTAATTACCGTCTCGGCTTGTTGGGTTTTGCCAATTTAAACGAAGCCACTGAGGGACGTATTCCCGCTATAGGTAATGAGGGCTTGCTCGATCAAGTGAAGGCGCTTGAGTGGGTGCAGGACAATATCGCATTTTTTGGTGGAGACCCTGACAATGTCACGCTATTTGGCGAATCAGCAGGGGGAATGAGTGTGGGAGCACTGCTGGGGTTACCAGCGGCGCAGGGCCTGTTTCACAAAGCCATTCCTCAGTCGGGTGCTTGCCACACTGTTGCGACAAAAGCCTCGGGCGCATTGATAGGCGAGGCGATTATGAAATGTACCGGGCTCAATGCTCAGGGCCTGATGTCGGCAACTATGGACGATCTCTTACGTGCTCAACGGCGCATTGAAGGTGGCAAGGTGGACGGCTATCCGCTGTCAAAAGTGGGTGGTTTGCCATTTCGGCCCGTCGTCGATGGTGAGGTCTTGCCCGACCTGCCCATTGAAACCGTGCGCAAGGGTGGTGTCGCCCAGGTGCCGATTATGGCCGGTAGTACCCTCGATGAGTGGCAGCTATTTGGTGCTTTTCAGCCCGCGATTACGAAACTCAATGACGAGACCATGGCCAAGCGCCTGGGTTATTTGGTCGACCCCGCTTACATTCCGAGTTTGGTTGCAGCTTATAAAGAAGCCTTAGTGCAGCGTGGCATTGAGCCTACGCCGCCACAAGTTTTTATCGCTATACAAACGGATCGCATTTTTCGTTTGCCAGCACTGCGCTTGCTGGAAGCTCAGCAGCCTCATAATAGTGAAGTTTATGCGTACCTCTTTGACTGGCAGTCGCCTGCGGCCAAAGGAGCGATGAAGTCTTGTCACGCAATAGAATTAGCGTATGTTTTTGGTACGCATAAGAAGAAGGGTGCGGCGAAATTTTATGGTGAAGGGCCGGCGGCGGATGCGCTAGCAAAACACACCATGGATGCTTGGGTGGCTTTTGCCCGTGACGGTAAACCGGGCTGGGGTGCCTACGATAAAGAACACCGAACAACTCAAATTTTTGGAGAAAACTGTCACCGCGAAAGTGCACCTTATGACATCGAACGCGAAGCATGGAACGAGGTGCCGGATATTTTCTTAGGTTCTCTTTAATTTGAGAAGGTTAAGGTGTGAAGAGCCGGGGTTGAAGCTCATTGTTGCTATGCAAAAGGAACGGGGCATTCGCCGTGTTATGGCTGAATGCCCCGTTCTCTTGTGATGACTGAAGGTGATTAATTCTGTTCTTTTGCTTCTTCTTTTTCTTCCTGGCGGGCACCTGACAACATGCCTGCAGCACCGTGATTGCCCTCGTGACAAGCGTACTCAAATAACTGACTGTCATTTGCTTTTAGAGGAATAGCAACGGTGAAGGGCTCAGTGAAGGTGCTGGGGTCAGTCACGGTGTATTCATAAACAATGACAGAATCACTCGTGCGCGTGAAACGCTCGACTAGCGTAAAGTTCTCACCGGTGCCAACCACACCGTTCATTGTCGGGTCGACCAGGTTGATGGGCATCTGGAAGGTCGGTGTCTTACCGGTGAAGTTAGTGGTTTCAACGACGAGCGTGTCGCCGTCCCAGTGACCCCGTGAATCACCTGTCCATTTGGTCATTTCTGCGGGTAAGTGGGGGCTACCGTCGATGGGCACAATGCGGGCGTCGTGAATCATTTCAGTAAAGATCACCACGTGTTGGGGTGTTTGAATGATGCGTAGGTTGTTGTTGTAAGCGCTAGGCGTCAGCGGTGGGCCGGCGTTAAAGCTTAACAGGCAGCGTTCAGACAGGCCGAGGCTCTCGGGCCCCACTGGACGAAAATCTTTCACACCAATGGAGAGAATGTCGCGAACGGGGTAATTGCGTAAATGATTTTGTTTCATTCGTGCTATAGCTTCTTCGGTGAGCGCGGGTAAGCGGCCGTTTTCTGGTTTGATAATCAGAGAGGTTCTTCTGTCCTCACTCATTGAACTACCGTAGTCGAACCAGAAATTGTTGTAGGCCCCTTCTACATCGGTATTGGTGTCGGTAACGGCATCTTCGTCTCTTGCCTTATCAACATCGAGAGAATCAATGGTTTTTGATTTGAAGGCGGCTTGTTCTTCCTCGGTAAAAACGGCTTTATCGCCCAGCTCTATGGGGCGCTCCAACGGTGTCAGGGTGCGGAAATCCCAAATACCCTGTAAGTCTGGTTGACCACTGGAGTTACGTGGGGCCTGGTAAGCGGAGCTTTTCGCTTCAGCCGGACTCTTTTCGTTAGTAGCTTTGTGTTTGTCGTCTTCTTGTTTGGCGTCAGAGCAAGCGGATACCGAAACAACAAAGATAGCCATGAGGCTAGCTTTTGGGAGAAATTTAAGGGCCTGCAACATGGTGCACTCCTGTTTGAAGTTTATAGGAATTTTTATCACCGTATAAAATAACATAGCCTGATAGGTGAGAGCCATGTTTAGTCGAGATGCAAACGGAGAGTGCTTTATATAACGACTAGGATTGAGGAGAGGGCAGGGCGTGAAGGCGTGAACAAAGATGCTGTCAATAATCGCCGCCAGCCTTTCATGGAGAAAAGAAGCCGGTGTGAAACTAAGGCGATTTAATGTGGGGCGAAAAAAAAGGCCTGTATTTCTACAGACCTTTTCTTCATTGTTTGGCTCCGCCTGCTGGGCTCGAACCAGCGACCCAATGATTAACAGTCATTTGCTCTACCAACTGAGCTAAGGCGGAACTGCAAAAGCGGCGCCATGATATAGTCGGGTCTTGGGTCAGTCAAGCGTTCCTTGAGCTTTATTGACGACTTATCGTGTTTATTATTTAACAGGCCGTAAATTAGTCCTATGAGTACAGTTAGCTCTATCTCTTCTCACTCAAAACGCTTTGAAGTTGTCAGTCCCTACCAACCCGCCGGTGATCAACCGGAGGCCATTAAACAACTGGTTACCGGGTTGGACGCGGGGCTTGCCGGCCTCACGCTATTGGGAGTGACGGGCTCGGGTAAGACCTTTACCGTCGCCAAGGTGATTGAGGAGGTACAACGGCCGACTATTGTTATGGCCCATAATAAAACGCTGGCGGCGCAGCTCTATGGTGAAATGAAGGAATTCTTCCCGAAAAACTCGGTGGAATATTTCGTCTCTTATTATGACTACTATCAGCCAGAAGCCTATGTGCCAGCCTCGAATACTTTTATAGAAAAGGATGCCTCAGTCAATCAGCACATTGAGCAAATGCGTTTGTCGGCCACTAAGGCTTTGATGGAACGTCGTGATGTCATTGTGGTGGCGACGGTGTCGGCAATTTACGGGCTGGGTGATCCAGACTCCTATTTAAAGATGCTGTTGCATGTGGTGCGCGGCGACATCATCGACCAGCGCAGTATTTTGCGGCGCCTCGCCGAGCTACAGTACACGCGCAATGATATTGCTTTTGAGCGCTCTAATTACCGGGTGCGTGGCGATGTGATTGATATTTTTCCGGCAGATTCGGAAAAGGATGCGGTGCGTATCGAGTTATTTGACGAAGAGGTGGAGAACATTTCCCTCTTTGATCCCCTGACTGGCGAAGTGCTGCAACGCTTGCCGCGGGTGACGGTGTATCCCAAATCTCACTATGTAACTCCGCGCTCGACGATTATGGATGCGGTGGAGGATATTAAAGTGGAGCTTCAGGAGCGCCTGGAACAGTTGCGCAGCAATGACAAACTGGTTGAGGCCCAGCGTTTAGCTGAGCGTACACGCTATGACCTGGAGATGATGCAGGAGCTGGGTTATTGCTCGGGCATCGAGAATTATAGTCGTTATCTATCGGGCCGAGAGCCCGGTGATGCACCGCCAACTCTGTTTGATTATCTGCCCGATGATGCGCTGTTAGTTGTGGACGAGTCCCATGTCTCAGTGCCACAGATTGGTGGCATGTATAAGGGCGACCGTTCACGTAAAGAAACGCTGGTTAATTATGGCTTTCGTTTGCCCTCGGCTCTGGATAACCGCCCTTTGCGTTTTGATGAGTGGGAAGCGTTGATTCCGCAGACGGTTTTTGTCTCCGCGACACCGGGTAAGTACGAGGCCGAGCGCGCGGGAATGGTGGTCGAGCAAGTAGTGAGGCCGACGGGTCTGGTCGACCCGGAGATTGAAATTCGCCCGGCGGGTCATCAGGTCGATGATGTGATGAACGAGATTAAACGTTGTGTGGCGCTTGATGAGCGAGTGCTAATTACAACCTTAACCAAGCGCATGGCAGAAGACCTAACGGATTTTCTCGACGAACATGGCGTTCGTGTGCGCTACGTACACTCCGATATTGACACGGTTGAACGCGTCGAAATTATTCGCGATTTGCGCCGTGGTGAGTTTGATGTGCTGGTCGGTATTAACCTCTTAAGAGAGGGCTTGGATATGCCAGAGGTCTCTTTGGTGGCTATCTTTGATGCGGACAAAGAAGGGTTTCTGCGTTCGGAACAGGCGTTGATTCAAACCATTGGACGAGCCGCTCGGCATATTAATGGCAAGGCGATTCTCTACGCGGATAAAGTTACTGGCTCCATGCAACGTGCGATAGATGAAACAGATCGGCGTCGGGCCAAGCAAGAGGCTTACAACGCGGCCAATAATTTAGTACCACAGGGTATTGTTAAGGCGATTCCAGACGTACTTGAAGGTGCGATGAGCTCTGCAAAAGGCAAGCGTAAGCAACAACGGGCTGTTGCGGAGCAAAAGGTACAGTATGAGGTGGGTCATGAAGCCCACAGTCTCAGTCCTGCTCAGTTGGCGAGACGACTAAAATCAATGGAGGAAAAAATGTACGAGCACGCACGCAACCTTGAATTTGAAGAGGCGTCTGTTGTTCGTGATGCGCTAGAGGTGCTCAAACACAGTGAATTCGTTGGCGGCTAAAGTGTTTATTGGCCTTAGTCATCGCGATCTTAGTCGCCGCGATAGATGCAGGCACTAGTACAAGTTTCGCGCACTTCGACTTGGCTCAGTTGTGCTAGCTGGGGTTTTAGCCGCGCCCAAATCCATAGCGCAATATTTTCGCTGGTTGGGTTTTCAAGGCCGCTGATTTCATTCAGGTAGCGGTGGTCGAGAGCTTCGAAAACGGGCTTACAGGCTTCTTTTATATCGCCAAAATCCATGACCCAGCCCTGATGCTGATCAATGGGGCCGGATACCGTCACCACAACATGGAAGGAATGCCCGTGAAGGCGGGCGCATTTGTGCCCTTCAGGTACATTCGGTAGGTGGTGAGCGGCTTCAAAGGAGAAAGATTTGGTGATTTCCATAGTGTCGATGGGCTCATGTGGTTATAACGAAAGTGGTAATGAAAAAAATATGTAATTAATTATAACTTAAATAGCTAAAACGTTTGACTCGTCTGCAGAAATGCGTAAAATGCGCATCTCGCTTCAAGGGGTGGTTAGCTCAGTTGGGAGAGCAACGGCCTTACAAGCCGTAGGTCACAGGTTCGACCCCTGTACCACCCACCATTAAGCATTAACGGACCGGTAGTTCAGCTGGTTAGAATGCCGGCCTGTCACGCCGGAGGTCGCGGGTTCGAGTCCCGTCCGGTCCGCCATTTTATGTTTTAACAATCCTAGACTTAAATGATGCATTTTTGCAGAGAAGAAGGTTTTTCCTAAACCAGCCTCTCTCAGTGCATGCCAATTATTCCTTTTCCCCCTAATCTGAAAAATAATAATATCTTAATAAAGCCTAGCGCATATCCATGACTCTTCTACGCTAATTTTAGTCATTTTTTTCCTCTACATAGAGTGTCAACAAATCGGTTTAATAGAGTCACTGAGTAAAATGACTGTATGACGATGTTCTTTTGCAAGTTATCGGCGGAGTTTAATTGTGCTGGCTTGTAGGAAGAGTTGTGCAAAATAAAACGTGTTGCCGTGATAGGATTTGGCAGCAAACAGCAAACAGCAAACAGCAAACAGCAAACAGCAAACAGCAAACAGCAAATTTAAATGGAAGATTGGTCTGTATAAGGCATTTTTTGAACTGTGCCTTCCGTATCACAGGCTCTTTATGATCATAAATGCAAAATTTGCCTCGCTTAATAAAAAAGTTTGAAGGCTTAAGTACTAGTGCCAGCGCTATTACAAATAAGATGCAGGGCCTAAGGGTGTGGCTCTTTACGAAACCTGGTCTGTAGTTGGTTTTTAAGATGCCCAACGCATAATCAGGCTTCTGCTAGTCTTTTCTCCGGTAATGCAATTCACGATACTACGATCAGTGATTTATCATTTAAGGCGTCCCTGATTTATTTCAACGTTCATTTATTACAGTCAAGGCTCATATACGAGTAGAACGTCATGCGCCAAGATTCCTTTTCCGTTGCCGGATTCGAGAAGTTTCGTAAGAAGACCCGCAAAGAACAGTTTCTGGAAGAGATGGAAGCCCACATTCCTTGTCAGGATCTGATCGAGGTCATCAGGCTTTTTAGGAGTGGCGCCCCATCATGTTAGGAATCAATTATTAACATTGCTTTCCCGTCCACAGGCAAAGCCCTCAGCGACAGTGTGTTGAGCCATCTTCTTGGGCTCAGATTACATTGCTGTTTCTCGCTATGACCTCTGCAGTGCCACGTGAATTTGGCCACCTGATTTTGAGTTATGACCAGGAAAAGAAACTTCAGCCTGGGATTTCGTCTTGAAGCGGCACTGCTCGTGGTCGATCAGGGCGACACACATAAACAGTCTGCAGAGAATATGATAACCCCTAAAGCAAGGCGTTATTTACAAGGATCCTTATTTCTGTTTGGGCGGAACAGTTATCAAATGACTGCTTAGCAGCGAAACGCGAACAAATTATCGTATTGGGAGCCATTGGCCTGTTGGTTGAAGTTAAGCATCGCCAAGAAATTGAGGTCGTCTTAGCCATTTCGGAAGCACTGAGGCTGGTGCCTTGCCTCCGGATAAGGCTTTACGCCCAAGTGGAATCTACGCGATTATTTTATCCTGTTATCAAAAAAGATTGGGAGCAGTGACAGAGTGACATGGAATACAGAACGATATGGAATAGAGGTGTTGTTACGTCCCCCGGCAAATTGTCGTCAGCGATAAGGGTTCTGTGGTCTTAATTTCTTTGAAATTCTTACCTTCAAATTTGTAATTCTTTCATAATCCGGCCTCTTGAATGACATTAATAACTTACCGAACAGTGACGCACCGACATCTCTGATGAACTGAACCCGATGAGATATAAATCTCCATTGTTTTATAGGCGGATAAACGAAGACGGTACTTATCGAAGTTATGACAAGGGAAAAGCGGGCTGTCGGGGTCTTTTAATGATAAGACTCTACTCGAACTGAACCGGCAGCTTGGCCGCCGGCTAACATAAGCAAAGCAAGCCATGTCTCAATTTAGCACTGGGGCTAACGTACACTCAGTTGCCCGAACGCAAAAGTATGGTGTTCCCGCTCGGGACGGCGCCCGATTAATTAGACGAAAACTGATATCGAAAATAGCCCGGAATTGGGAAATTTCAGCCTATGTGTCGCCAGTATGAGGCCGAGTATGCAGCATTTAGTCAGTTGTATTGCGGGTCCGGTGAAAGGTTTTTGGGGGCCATGGGCATACTCTGGAAATACCGGGGGAAGAAGTCCCGTTGGTAGTAGGGCCTATTAAGGTCACTTACGATGAGAGTGAAGCCCGGTCGCAAAGTACCGTTTCCGGTCGCGTGGGCATTCGAGATCACCTGGCTGGCTCCCAGTTTCATAGTGTTGTGATAAAAGAGGCGACCGAAATTTCATCTGGACTGAAGAAGCCAGTGGGGGTAGGGGCTTATTACAAGCAGTTTGGCAGGTGATATTGCAGGATGTGACTGGACAAGAGCTATCGAAGGTTACAGGACGGCGGCGTTATTCTGATCGTCAGTGAGAAAGGTTACGACAAGCGTACCGCTCTAAAGGAGCGTCATTATAGATGCAGAAAATCACGAGACATTTCTGTCGTGCAGAGAGCTGTTTCTCCGCAGGGTTCAGCGCCTTATGGAGGTTGAGAATGCGCCTAGAAAACATCTGCACGAAACTAATACTGCATACGATGAAATGCTAGTTGATGCAAAGCAGGGCACCGGCTGGGGATCAATTTGGCAGAAAACTCTGAAAAAAAACTCAGGAATATCCCTCACACAGCGTTCAATGCACACTGAAGAGTAATCCTCCCACCGTGTCCGCGACGCTCGGAGATACATTGAAATACCTTACGGAAATCAATAGGGAATTCATCGGAATGTTGCGAGATCTGTCAGAAAAATAGGCCTCGGTGACATTGCAGTGAGCCATCAAGGCTCTGTGCAGAGATGTGGAGCTGATGAATATAAAGATTTCCATGATTCGGTTAGCCGTTCAGGTTATCTGAATTCTCTTGATGGGCAGCGGAGTTGCTTGCGGCAGGCATTCATGAGGGTGTCTTGGTATAAAGCTTGCCCTTATTGCTATGAAGGTTGATATGAGCTTTGTTGGATATTTTATAGTTGAAATTTCTAGCACAGACCGCCAGCAAACAGGGTAATCGAGAGCGAGCGGGTAATTACTAATTATGTCGAGAAATATAGTGTATATCAGCGATCTTATGACAACATTATGCACACGTGCGAGCCTTGCTACAGCCACCGGCAGAGAGCTGTCAGTCAATATTGATAAAGGAGCTGAAATGGAAACCATAACGAAAATCGGAACATGGGTGTTTTTATTGATCGGATTTCCTCTCTTGGCATCCTGTGAAGATGGCTCACTCAATGAATCTGAGCAAAAGAAAGCCTTTAAGAATGTTTATCATGTAGAAACCGTCGACGGCATCGAAATACGCTGTAGCGCAATTAACTCAACTCAGCTGCCGGAAGAAAACACGTCCGCCCATAATATCCAGCCAGACTTGAACACAGGTGTATTGTCCTGTGTGGCCCCACTTGCAGATAGCGTAACAGGCACTTATCGAACCATCGGGGCTGCCCAAAAAGATCTGGATATGCGGCGTGGAGCGAAACATACTGAACAGACATGGTTGGGGACTTATAGCACAACGTCGGCATTTCCGACGCAGTTCGATATCACGGTCTCAAGGCCCAATGCGACACCTGTGGTTTTCGAATTTAATACGGAAGAATAATAAAATTCAAGTCGAGGACAGCTATATAATATATTGGTGCGGCTATTGAAATAACTGAAATAGATGAAATAAATTGCAATTGCATTTAACACTCCAATCCACATTTGGGTACAAAGAAGGCGCTTGAAGTAGCCCAAATAATGTCGATCATTATATAGAACCGTGAGTACACGCATAATCGTGAGCAGGAACGCTTACGTGGAGGGCGGCCATCCTGATTTATTCAGCAGGGGGGTAGCTGGCACGTCCTTTGTTCTGTGATCTCCATTACAAACGGGTATCTGGCTTGAGAGATCACCTTGCTCAGCAAGCGTATCACTTTGCTCAAGCTGCGCCTGATATTCGGTCACATTTTGTCCCCGCGCTGGCGAGGTCAGTGTTGAGTAATAGTGGGCTAGCTCGCAAAAATCCTTGTGTTGCAACACCCTGACCACAGGCATCCATGATGCTGCTTTGGCCTGGCGGTGGTTGGTTGGAAGTATGCCTGCAACGCTAGCCATCAATCTCTCCGGATAGCAAAATTTGGTTTGCAAGCATGAATTCAGGACGCTCTGAGACGACAATCAAGACGCAATAAGTCGCTAGACTACGTCGTTTTCTTAGGGTGTTTTTAAGTATTACAGAGAGCATGTCAGAAACGACAGTGTGAGCGAGAGATATCGCCGCTCGATGTTCGTGGCACAGGCTTTGCCTATTTAATTACAAAAGTCAGAAGCATCATGGGCGGGAATGCTCGATACGCTACATAGTTCGCGAGCATGCTTGAAACATGAAATTTGTCGGAGCATCTGACGTGATGCGATAGCCCGGGATTGAAATCGTTTCTATTATGGGAGAGCTCAGTATGTTTGAACAAGGTGTGCTGTTGGGAGAGGATTTTCCACACAAGGTCAGTGCTGGATTTGACAACCATTCAGCGGCAGAAGAAGCAGCCTGGTCTCTGGTTCATAAAGCCGGATTACCGCCTTCACAAATCCGAGTGGTGCGCCCAGATGACACTCATATGGAAACCAAGGTTGAGCCTGAGACCAGAGGGGTAGCGCGTACGTTGCTCAAAACACATATCGTGCTCGGTCTGGGAGCGCTCGTGGTTGGGCTGGTGACCGCGGCTGTACTAGTCACAGTTGGCCCTGTGCTGACCCGCTCAAGTCCGGTGATGACTTTTATCGCGCTGGGGTTCCTTTTCCCTGCTCTGGGTCTGATGTTGGCAGGTGCTATATCTCTGCGGCCCGATCATGATCCATTGATCGAAAAAACGCGTAGTGCGAGCGAGACAGGCCGCTGGACCGTGATTGCTCATTGTGCCGACAATGATGAAAAATCATTGGCGAAAACTACTATGGGTTATTCCGCTCAAACCCTCTAAAGGATCAGTATTCGTTATTTGAGCTCTAGTGTATCCGTTGAAAATCGTAGCAAACTTAAGTATTTCCGTGTCGCACTGTTGTGCGTGTTAGCCTGGGTTTCGACCGATCGGTCGACGCAACCGCAACCGCGTAGCCCGACCATTATGCTGGTCGGTTCGATACCATGCTGCGAATCTGCACAGGCTGTGGCATTGGAGGAGCTCTAGTATTGGAGGGGCTGACATCAAGATTTGCCAGCAGATCTATCGTCAATCTACGCTCGTCGGCTGCGAAGAAGTACCTGTAAATGCGTTCACTCATAGACAGATGACTTCTCTAGGAGAGCTCTGATCCTAAACTTTCATTAGCTTTTACATTACTCCCCGTTGTCGTGAGACATGAGGCTCTGCAAAGTCAATATCATCAAGGGCGTTATTATCAATAAATGGCTAAACTGTCTCGCATTAAGCCCTACCATCATAGGCTAGGGGGCTTTAGAGATACTCGGAAAGCCCGTAATAACCCTTGGTGTGATGCCCCTCTTCCTGTTTGCGTGGTAGGTCCATTGCATAGATCGTCTCGTGACTAATACGTCGTTGATTCCTCCTACAATGTAAGGCGGTCTATTTTAGAGGCTGCTGACCAGCCATGCCCGTTTTATCGTGGGAAGATCACCTGGCCCTACAGCGTTGATGTTCACGGCTAATAGTTGAATTACGATATCCAATCGGTACTGCTTAGCGGTTTTCGAACGCTCTGCTTCTTCGTCGCCCCGGATCTGGTATCTTTACAGCTGGGTTAGCTGTCGGTATAGCTTCTTCGTGACTGCTCAAATTGGTTGGGCCAGAGCTGCCAACTTAAACGGCAGTTAATTCTTGTATAGGTTTCAAACGTTGCAGTTGTTATCTGAATTCAGCGTGTGCGTAATTCATGTTATGCTGATCCTTCTTATTACAATTGTCACTAATCATTGATTGCGGACTTTTTATGTCTTCTTCCTTTTATGAAATTGTTATGTTGCCCGACGGTGAGGTCGTGTTGCAGCGCGCTGATGAACAAGGTGCACCTTTAATCCGTATTAATTTTTCGGAAGAGGCGCTTTATTATCTGCGTGAAGGCAGCATGGACGTTGCTAAAGCAATGATTGACGCAGGGATTGATGCGGTGGAGTTACTGGGCAATGAGTCGTCCTCTGTGGAGGATGAAGATCTCGAGCCGAGGGTTTTGCATTAAATATTTCTGACTTGAGCTGATCAATACTGCGATTTCAACCTTAAAGAAAAGCGATAATTGCTTTTCTTTAAGTTAGAGTAATTGACATTAAAGTTAATTAAGCGCGAGCAGCGACGCATCAACTATCCATCTGTAACTCTTCAAATCCGAAGATACCGTGAGCGCTTGTTCCTCAGTGAGAGGAATATCGATTTCATTGAGCGGGACTGAGGTAAATCACTGAACGATGCTTACAGAATCCTGGGGGCTACCGGGTGAAGCCAGCCCCCAGGTATTTGCGCAATGCCCTTGGTTTAGTCTGTTTCTTTGGTTTTTGCTTCTCTTTTCGAACACCCTTTCGCGGCTAGCCTGGTGTTGATAGGCCACCGTTGACACTAAGGGTTTGACCGGTGATAGCGTCGGAAGCAGGGCTGGCAAAAAAAGCAATCGTCTCGGCAATATCTTCACACTGCACATCGAAAATCATGCGTTTTTTCAATTTATCGAGCATGCCTTTTTTGTGATTGCCTGCAGCATCTTTTTCATCCTGCAATGGCTCTGAGCTCTCCCCCCAGCGAGGGATGGCGTCAGATATAAAGCTCATTGAGACAGTGTTAATACGGATTTTATCGCGGCCCAATTCTCGGGCCAATGCCCGTGACATTTGCATCATGCCTGCGGTAGAGCCACCGATCATTGATTCGCCCACGGTGGCGATGCGTCCAGCATCGGTGCCGACGAGTACGACCTTGCCGCCCCCGGCTTTGGCCATATGAGGTGTCACCGCTTTCAGGGCATAGGCGCGGGTTAACCAGTGGGTCTTGATGTAATAATCGAGATCGTCGGTGCTCATCTCTTGAAATAGACGAAAGGGCAGAGAATCCTGACTGGCACCGGCACCACTGGCGACGAGAATATCTATTTTACCCAGCCGCTCGACAATTCTGGCGGCCATTTGAGTCATAGCGTCGGCCTGGGTAAGGTCGGCCTGCTCAAAAATGGCAGTACCCCCTGCTGCAGTAATTTCCTCAACGACAGCCTCGCCAGCTTCCTTGTTGCGACCATTGATGACGACAGTGGCGCCGAGGCTGGCAAGCTTGTGGGCGCTGGCACGGCCAATATAAGCAGTGGAGCCGGTGATGAGAGCGACTTTCTGCGAGAGATCAAAAGTGGCGAGAGGCTGTGTTTGTAAACGCATGAGGACTTGACCTTGTGGTGTGCTGAAGCCTGCGAGTCTAATGGACGAGGGATCATCAGTGAAGCCTGTAAGCGCGACTGTACAGTTTTAAACAGTGTGGTCTTCCATAAGGTACTTAGCCTAGAATAGGTGGTTATTTCCATTTATCAGCTTGGTCCACCTGCTGCTACAGCTTGCAAAAAGGACATTAATTAATGAGGGTTTTATGTATTTAACGCAAACGTTGCGACGCTCGGCCCTGCGGCGGCGATCTGAAACAGTACTGGTCTGTGGTGGAAAAAGTTTGAGCTGGGGAAATTTCGAAAACCGCTGTGCTAGATTGGCGGCAGGGCTCGTTGCCTCAGGACTAGAGGCGGGGGACAGGGTAGCTATGCTGTCTCACAATTGTGCGGAGTATTTCGAATTTAGTTTTGCCGTGCCCTGGGCGGGCGGTGTCGTCGTGCCACTCAATAACCGCCTGGGCAGCGAGGAGCTAAGGTTTATTCTCGATGACTCGGGTACACGCATATTAATTGCCGACGTGCATTTTAAAGCAGTGATTGACGGTTTTTTACCTCAATTACCCAATCTCGAAGGGGTGATATATTTTGATCCTGAGAATGAGAATAGTGATTACGAAGTGTTGATCAAGAGACACCAGGCGCTGCAAGACCAACAGCGTGGTTACGAAGATGCCGCTGGTATCTTATACACCAGTGGAACGACCGGGCGACCTAAAGGCGCGGTGCTAAGCCATCGCAATTTGATTGCCAACGCCATGGGTGCCTCGTTAAATTCAGGCCTTAATGAAGAGACTGTTTACTTGCACGCGACACCTTTATTTCACGCGGCGGGTGCATCGCGGGTTTACAGCATGATTGGTGCGGGTACTACTAATATTATTCTTCCCACCTTCGATGTGGAGGCTTTATTGGCTGCTATTGAGAAGCACCGTGTGACCGCGCTGCTGTTAGTCCCTACGATGATTAACCGCCTTGTTCATCACGAAGATTTACACAAATTTGACTTGTCGAGCTTGAGAAACATTAGTTATGGCGCTTCGCCTATGCCGCAGACGGTATTAAAAAAGGCGTTGGAAGAATTACCCCATGTCTCTTTTACCCAGGCTTATGGCATGACGGAGTTGTCCCCGGCTGCGACTTTTCTCGAGGCTCGTTACCATGTGCTCGAAGGCCCCGACGCTGGTCGGCTGGCCTCCTGCGGGCAAGCGGTTTTCAATGCCGATGTTCGCATTGTCGACGAAAACGATCGGCCCCTGGCCGACGGTGAAATAGGAGAAATTGTGGTCAAAGGCCCGATGGTGATGCAAGGCTATTGGAAAAACCCGGAGGCCACTGCAGAGGCTATACGCGATGGCTGGATGCACACGGGGGATGCTGGTTATCGTGACAGTGAGGGGTTTTTCTACATTGTCGATCGTATTAAAGACTTAGTGATAACCGGCGGTGAAAACGTCTCTTCGGTGGAAGTCGAAAACTGTATCTATCAGCTTGATGCAGTGAGCGAATGTGCTGTTTTTGGTATCCCCCATGAAGATTGGGTAGAAACTGTGCATGCGGAGGTGGTCACCAAGCCGGGGCGTCATATTACCGGGGCAGAGGTGATCGAACACTGTAAAAGTCAGATGACCACATTTAAATGCCCGCGTAGTGTGGTGATACGCGACCAGCCTCTGCCGATATCGGGCACCGGCAAAATTATGAAAAACGAGCTACGTAAGCCCTATTGGCTAGGGCGCGACCGAGAGGTTTAGGCGTCCTCCGGATACTGGGTTAGTGCGTAGTGGGACTAGAGTGGTATTTTTATGATGTTGTCGCTTCCTTCGTGCCTAGCGCTAGGAAGTAGCCCTAAAAGGCGCCCCAAACGCTAAAACTGTATTCCTTCTGACAATGCAATCCATTATCACTTGATAATGGATTGCATTCGCGTTTCTGTCTGTATAGTATCGTCTTCGTTTTAAAGGCTGGGTCGATTTCTCCGGCGCTTATAACAATGACCAGGCAATAATGACTAGGCAATAACGATCAGGAGATTGAACAGCGATGAAAAATAGTATGACAGCCGTAGTGCTTGGCACAGCGCTCTGCGTTTCAACCCCGCTACTCGCAGTTGAAAAAGTCGGCGAAGCCGTATCAATGGCACAAATTATGGAATTGTTGAAAAGTCAGCAACGTGAAATTAACGCTTTAAAAAAGCAATTGGCCGAGACCAATAAGCAGGTCGTTATTAGTGAGCAAAAAATTGAAGCCACTGCGGAGACAGTAGAATCGGTTGCCGCGGCTAGTGAAAGCTATGAAAAAATTGCTGGTTGGGCTGACAAAACCCACATCGGTGGTTACGGTGAGCTACACTACAACGACAAAAACGGCAGTGATGATCAAGTTGACGCCCATCGCTTTGTGCTTTTTATCGAGCATGAGTTTACCGATAACGTGCGATTTTTCTCCGAAGTCGAGTTGGAGCACTCTCTATCAGGTGAAGGGAAAAGTGGAGAGGTGGAGCTGGAGCAAGCCTACATCGAATGGGACTACGCTAAAAACCATCGTGCCACCTTCGGTCAGTTTCTTATTCCGATCGGCTTGATCAATGAAACCCACGAACCCGACACATTTTATGGTGTTGAGCGAAACTCCGTAGAGAAAAATATTATTCCTGCCACCTGGTGGGAAGCTGGCATTATGCTTGGGGGAGAAATTGCTCCCGGCTTTAGCTATGACCTGGCCATTACCAGTGGTCTGGAAACACCGACTTCAGGAAAAGATGCTTATTTGCCGCGCGAGGGTCGTCAGAAAGGCAGTAAGGCTACGGCGGAAGAGTTTGCCTATACCGGCCGGTTGAAATATACCGCTATCCCCGGTCTAGAACTGGCAGCAACAGTTATGTATCAGGAAGATATTGCCCAGGGCATGGGTGCAGATGATGCCAGTGCATTATTGTGGGAAGCCCATGGGGTTTATCAAACAGGTGGTTTTTCTCTGCGGGCGCTATACGCGATGTGGGATATCGAAGGCAATGAAGCTGAGGCACTGGGCCGTGACGAGCAAGATGGGTGGTATATCGAACCTTCTTACAAGTTCTCACCCAAATTGGGCTTTTTTGTTCGCTATAGCGAGTGGGATAATAATGCCGGTGACAGCGTCGAGACTGAAATTGAAGAGTGGGACCTGGGCCTTAACTTCTGGCTGGTTGAGAATGTTGTTTTCAAGGCGGATTGGGCCGACCAGAAAAATGGCGAAGACAGCTTTAACCTCGGCGTTGGCTGGAGCTTCTAAGTCTGCTTTGGCCTTACAAATAGGGTTGTTAAATTACCGAAGGGCTGTTTAAGGGAGTCGACTCTTGAGCAGCCTCTTCGTGTTGAAGAGAAGGCAATTAGGCGGACGATGAAGTTATTTAGATACCTTAGCGTTTTGATGTTTTGTCTCTGTCCTTTTAGCGTGCTGGGCAAGGGTGTTTATATGACGTCGGAAGATTTTCTGGCTGAATCCTTTTCTTCGACACAACCGCTAATTGAATCGCTGTGGCTAACGAATGAGATTCGCGATGCGGCAAAAAAAATATTTAATCACGCCTACCCGGGCCTGCGTATTCGCTATTGGCGCGATAGCGAAGAGAGCGCCCAGCGAACTGCCTGGATTATAAATGAGATTGGTAAAACTCGGCCCATTACCATTGGAATTACGATTGCTAATTACAAAATTGAGCGGGTACGTATTCTTGAATTTCGTGAAAGCCGTGGTGGCGAAGTACGCATGCCTTTTTTTACCCGTCAGTTTGTTGGCCTGACACTCCAGGCATCGAATAGTCAGCTCAGTGAAACTATCGATGGCGTCACCGGTGCCACACTGTCGGTTAAAGCCGTGAAGAAAAGCGCTCGGTTTGCTCTTCTTCTTCACCAGCTTGTTACCCGCAACGCCACGGCGTCTGGCCAGAACGTGACAGCTTCGAAAAGGGTAGCTCTGCGTTGATACAAGCTGGTGTTAACTTTTCTCCGATTGATAATGTTCTCTAAGTTGCTCAAGCGCTGGCACGGACGCATGGGAGTGATTGCCGCTTCTTTCGTGTTGCTTTTGTCCATCACCGGTTTATGTTTAAACCATGTGTCGAGCTGGGATTTTGATACTAAAGCGCTGCAGTCACCAAGTTTATTAGCTCTCTATGGCATGGCAGAAGTCGGCACTGTGGTTAGCTACCCCCTCAGTGATGCCTACATCAGCGAGAGTAATGGTCAGCTTTTTTATCAGACTAAAGGCATCGGCCGTTGTGATGGTTCTCTGGCGGGAGCGGTTGCACTTAGTTCAAAAACTGCGCCGTTAATGGTTGTTGCCTGTGGTCAGGAGCTATTGCTTTTTTCCCCGACTTTTCAATTGATAGAAAAAGTCGGGGCAGCTTTTGGTTTGCCGCTCGAGGTACAGCGCATCGGTCTTGTTGATAATGTGTTGCTTGTCGACACCAGTAGTGGATTATTCTTCGCTGACCTTGATACGCTGTCCTGGACGGCTATAGAAGAGGGCGAAATGCCACGTTCTAGTCAGTGGTCAGAATCCGCGCTGACACCAGAAACTTTAAAACGGGAGCTGGCTAAAAGTATCGATAGGGAGGATATTACTTACGAACGCCTGCTGCTCGATATTCACAGTGGTCGCATATTCGGTGAGTGGGGTGTCTACCTGGTTGATGCCATGGCCTTACTATTTATGTTACTGGCTATCAGTGGTCTGATTCTTTGGCGTAAGGACAGAAAGACTTAAAACGGAGTGTTAGGAAAGCTGGAGACGGCTTACGAGAGGCAACCGTTGACAGCCTGTGACACTAGGGAATAGGGGCTTATTGCAGGTGCCGCTGGCGTAAGTAATAAAAGCCATTTTCAAAACGTTCGAATAGCTGATCGACCCCTGGGTGTTTTATGGGTTCGCCATAAGGGTCGGTGATCAGGTTTTGCTGGGCGACATAAGTGGTGTGGATCGCGTTGTCGACCAGTACGTGATACCAGGGCTCATCGCGTGGTGGGCAGGATTTGGCCATTTGCTGGTACCACTGCTCGCTGAGCATAAATACTGGGTCGACCTCATAGATCACACCACGATAACCAAACAAGCGGTGTTGGATAAGCTGGCCAATGGTGAATTTGGATGACTCGCTCATAGGTCTTTACGCTTCATCTTCATGCCTTGTCTGCACAGCGGGAAAACCACTAGCATCAACTGATATATCAAGTGAAATGGGACGACAGCAAACAAAGCAGTCCTCAATATACTGTTGTTCATCCTCAGAGCAGTCAATGACCAGCTCGATTGGCTCGGCACAGTAAGGGCACGTGGTGTTGATAGTTTCAAGTAAAGTCATACAGCTTTTTGTAGCTTGCCTTTGCTGGCGATAATGATAAACGGCGATAGATACGAGTGTCGGTAAACACGATATAGAAAACGATGACGACAGCTATCTTATAGTTGATCATCGCGATGGATGCAATTCGATGTAATAAAGAAGGTGCTTAAAAAATGCGGGTTTTGTCAGTCACTGGGATAAATTGAACAGCTCGCCGCTTTGCGCTTTAATACGGGCCCAGCGGCCGGACGGCTGCAGATCTTTATTACTACCACTTACGGAGACGAACATGGCAGAAGCATATATTGTCGGTGCATTGCGCACGGCGACAGGTAAAAATAGAGGGCGATTGAGCCAGACTCATCCGGTTGATCTGGGTGGTATGTTAGTTGATGGTTTGATCGACCAGGTCGGCATTGACCC
The DNA here is from genome assembly GCA_913058345.1 of uncultured Gammaproteobacteria bacterium. Classification (GTDB taxonomy): domain Bacteria; phylum Pseudomonadota; class Gammaproteobacteria; order Pseudomonadales; family Porticoccaceae; genus Reddybacter. Next base: position 528,883 of record CAJXQR010000001.1, on the reverse strand, counting down.
CGAGAACGTTGATGATTTGATTTTTGGTTGTGTTTCCCAAAACAGCGAGCAGGCCGGTAACGTCGCGCGCAACGTGGCTTTGGCCTCGAAATTGGGTGAATCAGTGCCGGGCGTCTCTGTTGATCGTCAGTGTGGTTCTGCTCAACAGGCGATTCACTTTGCCGCCCAGGCGGTGATGTCGGGTACTCAGGACGTCGTCATTGCCGGCGGTGTGGAATCAATGAGCCGAGTGCCCATGTTCTCCAATATCTCCGACAGTGCTGAGAAAGGTCGCGGCATGCCCAAAAGTGAACGACTGGAAGAGCGTTATCCCGGTATTGAATTCAGTCAGTTTATGGGTGCTGAATTACTCGCCTCTAAGTACGAGCTGACCCGTGAAGAACTGGATAATTTTGGTTATCAAAGTCATATGAAAGCGCTGGATGCTACTGAATCAGGCCGTTTCCGCGATGAAATCATGCCCATTGAAGTGACGCTAGAAGACGGCAGCCCTTTCACTCACGATGCCGACGAAGGCATTCGCGCTAACGCTAGTCTCGAAGCATTGGCCGGTCTCGAGCCACTGGCTGAAGGTGGTGTGATTACCGCCGGTTCAGCCAGTCAGATTAGCGATGGTTCAGCAGCGGTGATGATGGCCAATGCCGAGGCTGTAAAGCAATACGGCTTGAAACCTCGCGCTCGCATTCATTCGCTATCTGTGGTTGGTTCCGATCCTGTGGTTATGCTTGAAGGTCCTATTCCCGCGGCCCAAAAAGCCCTCGAGAAAGTGGGTTTAAGCATTGACGATATCGATCTTTATGAAATTAACGAGGCTTTTGGTTCCGTGCCTTTAGCCTGGGCCAAAGCCGTTGGCGCTGACCTCGATAAGCTCAATGTTAATGGCGGTGCGCAGGCTAATGGCCACCCGCTGGGTTGCACGGGTGCCAAGCTGATGACGACCTTGTTAAACGAACTCGAGCGCCGAAAAGGCCGCTATGGCCTGCTGGCAATTTGCGAGGGTGGTGGTACGGCTAACTGTACGATTATCGAAAGACTTGATAGCTAGTCTGATTTAGCCTTAATCGCCGAAAAAACCCGGAAATTTCCGGGTTTTTTTATGTCGCCTACCTACGGGTGAGTTAGTAAGTATTGCGCAATGAGCAGGGATTGGCTAATGAGGGGACATCTGTTTGATTTTGTGTGCACGAGGGATCTTTTATCAGCGGGTCCGTCGGCTTAGCGATCGATGGCGCTGCCAACACCGGCATGTTTAAGTAGGCGCTTATACAGGCATCTGATCCGTCCCATTTGTTGTCAACCTTTACCGAGCGCAGTCTTAGTTCTGGCGACCTGATGGATACGGAATGAGCTTTTTGTAGGAGCTTGTCTGATGGCCCAGCTATTCATTATCCACAGCTTACACGGCCACAAAATTCAATGTTCGATAGCTGGGTAGTTCCGGTGGTTTATGTGTCTATCTAGGCTACAATCCCTTATTGATCCGTGTATTAACGGGGCTACAGTTGCCTTTAAGGCATTAGTTAGCGGATTAGAGAGTGGTAAATTTGGCACCCCTTTGAATCATTACTCTCTAAAAGGGTCGTATAACAACAGTGTCAGTAAAAGAGCGAATAATGAAGGTTCACGTCGATTTATGTTTGATCCCGATGGGTGGTGATGTTTCTGTCTCGGCAGAAATAGCCGTCTGTCAGCAGATATTTCAAAAGGCTGGCCTGAGTCACCAGCTCCACGCCTTCGGCACCAATATCGAAGGTGAGTGGGATGAGGTGATGGCTGCGGTTAAAGAGTGCCATCAGCAAGTGCACCAGTTAGGACGCGTGCGCGTTAACTCAACGCTGAAAATCGGTACGCGTATCGATCGAGAGCAGAGCCTCAGCGACAAGGTGGCCAGTGTCAAAGCTAAGCTCTAGCTTGACCCTAGCATTTTTTCTACAAAATTTTGTATTACAGGGTAAATCATGTTTCGAAAATTGCTGGTTTGTTTGATGTCTTTCTTTACTTTCTTAAGCGCTATAAGCCTTCAGGCGGGTGATGTTATTGGCGAGGATATTCTGAAAAGCCCCGATCGAACGCCTGACTTTGTGTCACGCGATACTTATCGACACCCCAGTGAGACGCTGGCTTTCTTTGGCGTTGAGCCGACAATGACCGTTGTTGAAATTTGGCCAGGTGGTGGCTGGTACACGGAAATACTTGCGCCTTATCTACAGGGTGGCAAACTCTATGCCGCCCACTTCGCAAAGGACTCGAAGGTTAATTATTTTCTTAATTCACGCCGCGCTTTCGAAGAAAAAATTAAAGCCCGTCCCGATGTCTACCAGGCTATGACGATGGCTGAATTTAGTCCAAAAATGGATAAATTGACGGTTCCCGATGGCACTGCCGATGTCGTATTGACCTTTCGTAATGTCCATAATTGGTTGCGGAGTATTAATGAGGCAGAAGCTTTTGCACTGTTTTATAAGGCCTTAAAACCGGGTGGTATCCTCGGTGTGGTTGAGCACAGGGCCAAGCCCAACACCAGTTGGGAGACCATGAAACAGAGTGGTTATATGACAGAAGCCTATGTCATCGCACTGGCTGAGAAGGCCGGGTTTGTGCTTGATGCCAGCAGTGAAATTAATGCTAACCCCGCAGACACTGCGGACCACCCTAAAGGCGTCTGGACCTTGCCGCCGACTCTTCGTTTGCAAGATAAGGATCGCGCGAAGTATGAAGCGATAGGTGAGAGTGATCGTATGACCCTGCGCTTTAAAAAGCCGAATCTCAAGACCCCTCAGGCAACAGGTCAATGATTGAAATTCCAACTTCTGAGCTTGCCCCCGAAACGCTGCGCGCTGTTATCGAGAGCTTTATTATGCGTGAGGGTACGGATTATGGTGAGGCTGAATTCAGCCTCGCCAATAAAGTTGATCAGGTGAGGAGGCAGCTGGACAGGGGCGAGGTGCTGTTAATGTGGGATGACGTTATCGAAAGTTGTAATCTTATTACCCAAGCTCAGTGGCAGCGCTACTTAAAAGAGCATTCGGAATAATCACAACGGTTCTTTTATTTAGGGTTTATGGCGAATTAGCGATTATTGAGAATGTCGTCGTATAACACTTCGTAGTCTCTTGTCATACGCTCGGCATGAAATTTTTCGAGTACCCGTTGACGTGCATTATTACCGATCGTGACGAGTTGCTCAGGTGTCTGCCCGGCGATGACAGTGATGACCTCAGCAATATTATGGCTGTCTTCTGGGTCAATTAGCCAGCCACAGCTACTATCACTGACCACTTCCTTCATTCCGCTTCTGTTAGACGTCAGGACGGGACGCCCAGATGCCATGGCTTCAAGTAGAGCCAGACTTATGCCTTCGCGTAATGAAGGCAGGGCAAAGACATCGATGTTTTGTAAAAGGGTGGTGATGTCTTTGCGGTAACCCAGAAATAAGACGTCTTTATCAATCTTTAAAGATGCCGCCAGGTCTTTTAATTCCTGCTCCAGTGGGCCGGTGCCTATGATTATCAGGGAAATGTTTGACGTGCTCTGACTAGCTCGGGCGAAGGCCTCAATAAAACGCCGGTAATTTTTAACCTCTGATAAGCGGCCAATTGTGGCGAAGAGCCGTTTGTTGCTTAGCTCCTCACCAAAAAGAGCTCCTCTACTTACCTCTTTTGATGCCGTTGTGCTTTGCTCAGCAAGATAAGGTGTTGGGTCCATCCCATTTTGGATGGCCATTACCTTTGCCGGATCGAGGTTCCAGTTCATTGCCACCAAATCCTCTGCGCAGGTCTTCGAAACACAAACCAATTTTGCCAGGCCTTTGAAGATGAACCAGTTTAGTAGTCGCCGAGAGACGCTGACTTTACCGTTAACAATACCGTGCAATATACCGATGACCTTTGGGTTCCTGCGCGCCAGTAAAGTCGCGCAGACGCCAATAGAAATGGTGCGCCTCAATTGACAGGCCAGGAGTTCAACATCCTCTTCATCAATAAGTTTTGCCAGGGCTCGCAGAGTCCCAAATTGCGTCCAGTTGATTGCCTTTTTGTCCAGTTCGAGGTAAATGGTGCGATCGACGAGGTTGTCCACCGAGTTTTTGCCATCGGGTTTGCCACTGAGGTAACAGACAATGGTGCGTACCTTCTCACAATCGCGAGGCACCATGGCATCAAACAGAGGATAACTGCCTTTATAGCGTTTAACGACATGTAATAGGGTTTGGGTCATGGGCGAATAATAGCCTTTAAAAAAAGCCATGTAACCCAGCGCTATGAGTTTTGTTCGAAAGCTTGGGGCTTGTCATGGCTTTATTCCTCAGCATTTTAGAGGCGTTTTGCAATCTGTCAGGGTGATTAGAATGTTAAGTCGTGCTTGAAAATCCATAAATCGTCCCTATTTATGGGCTGCACCTAATATTTGTGGTGTTGGCCAGTGGACGATGATTTATTCCACTGGCGGCACAGAATCGTAGGCTTACACATCTTGCTTTAATAAGCCATTGAACCTATTACCGACGACACACGAGGAGATCTGCATGTCCGCCACTCAGCAAGCCGAAACCATGGGCTTTCAAACAGAAGCCAAGCAGCTACTGCACTTGATGATTCACTCTCTCTACAGCAATAGAGATATTTTCCTGCGAGAGTTGATATCCAATGCCTCCGATGCCTGCGATAAGTTGCGTTTTGAGGGTTTGCAAAAACCCGAGTTGCTTGAGGGGGGCGACGAGCTGGTGATTCGCATAGAAGTGGATGATGATGCTAAAACCGTGAGCATCATTGATAACGGCATTGGCATGAGTCGCGATGAGATTGTTTCTCATTTGGGGACTATTGCTCGCTCCGGTACAGCAGAATTTTGCAATGCTCTGAGTGGTGACGAAAAGAAAGACTCCCAGTTGATAGGGCAGTTTGGTGTCGGTTTTTACTCCGGATTCCTCGTGGCCGATAAGCTGGTCGTTGAGTCTCGCGCTGCCGGAAAGTCCGCAGATGAAGCCGTCCGTTGGACCTGTGATGGCGAAGCTGAGTTTACGGTTGAAAATATCGAGCAAGCAGAGCGTGGCACTAAAGTTATCTTGCATCTTAAGGATGATGCCTCTGAATACGCGAGTGATTGGCGGCTGCGCAGTTTGGTGAAAAAATATTCTGACCATATCGCTGTACCGGTTGAAATGCTTAAGCCAACACCACCGCCAGCAGAGGGTGAAGAGTCAGAAGAGGATATTGTCGACGTCCCTGAATTTGAGCGCGTTAATACAGCCACTGCCATGTGGACACGCCCCCGCAGTGAGCTCAGTGACGAAGACTACATTGAGTTTTACAAGCATATCTCCCACGATTTTCAAGATCCCCTGACCTGGAGCCACAACCGCGTCGAAGGCAAATTCGACTATACCAGCCTGATTTATATACCCAGTCACGCACCTTTCGACCTTTACAACCGCGATGGCGCGAAAGGCCTGAAACTCTATATTCAGCGCACGTTTATTATGGACGACGCCGAGCAGTTCCTGCCGATGTTCCTACGGTTCGTCAAAGGTGTGGTCGACTGTTCTGATTTGCCTCTTAACGTATCGCGAGAAATTCTTCAGGATAGCCCTGCAGTCGATAGCATTCGTTCGGCGTTGACCAAACGTGTACTCGACCTGCTGACAAAAATGGCCAAAGAACAGCCCGAAGAATACAAAAAAATCTGGGAAGCGTTTGGTTCGGTCTTAAAAGAAGGCCCGGCGGAAGACTTTGCTAACAAAGAAAAAATTGCCGGTCTGCTCCGTTTTGCCAGCACCCGTGGTAGTGATGAGCTAGTCTCACTGGCCGACTATGTGGCGGCCATGAAAACTGGACAGGACAAAATTTACTACCTTATTGCTGAAACCGATGTCGCCGCACGGAACAGCTCTTATCTCGAAATTTTCCGTAAACAGGGTATTGAAGTACTGTTGCTCAGCGAACGGGTCGATGAGTGGACCATGTCGAGTTTGCAGGAGTTTGATGGCAAACCCCTTCAGGATATTAGTCGTGGCGAGCTTGATCTGGGTGAACTCGGTGAAAGCAGCAAAGAGGCTGACAAAGAAAGCTCGACTATTAGTGATGATCTTCTGGGGCGTATTAAATCGGTGCTTGCCGACCAGGTTGACGATGTGCGTTCCACTACGCGTCTGACGTCATCACCAGCCTGTTTGGTGCTAGGTGAAGGCGATGTTGGCCCGCAAATGCGTAAAATCCTCGAAGCCGCTGGCCAGCCGGTACCAGAGACCAAGCCTGTACTTGAAATTAATCCTGACCATGAACTACTTGCGCGTTTGCAGGATGAACAGGACAATGACAAAGTTGAAGATTTAGTTGGCGTGATGTTTGATCAGGCAGTACTTTCTGCGGGCGAGCAGTTGGAAAACCCCGCCTTGTTCGTGCAGCGCCTCAATCGCTTATTATTCAGTTAAGAGGTTTAGTTAAGACTTTTACTTAATACAGTACGGCACAGGGAGGTGCAGCGAGATCCCTCTGGGTATGCCAACGGTTAGAGAGTCAATTCATGGTTACTGAGCAAGTGTTGCCTTGAGGATATTTTGAAGAATCATAAAATCACTGTGCTGGGTGGCGGCAGTTTTGGTACCGCCATCGCCAATATGATAGCCACTAATGGCCACCCGGTGAGTCTGTGGATGCGCGATGCTGACAATGCCCTCCACAGTATGGTTAGCGGTGAGAATAAGGCGTATTTACCTGGCTATAAGCTCGATCCACGATTGCAGGTGACTGCAGACCTTGAGGCGGCACTTGATGGTGCTTCAGTGGTCTTTTTTTCGATACCCAGTAAATCTTTTCGCAGTGTCTGCCAGCAAGTGGCCGCCTTGATCCCCGCCGAAACTATCGTTGTCAGTACAGTGAAGGGGATTGAGGGCGATAGCTTTAAATTGATGAGTGAGATTTTGGCAGAGGAGCTTAATCAGCCACGCATCGGTGTTATTAGCGGCCCTAATCTGGCACAGGAAGTTGCGGCACAGGAAATTACCGCTACGGTCATCGCCAGTGCTGACAAGGCAGTATGCGAGGCGGTTCAGAGTGTCTTGCAGACGGCTTTCTTCCGGGTTTACTCAAACAGCGATAGGTATGGTGTTGAACTGGCTGGTGCGCTGAAAAATATTTATGCTATTGCCGCTGGTATGGCTGCGTCGCTGAATGTTGGACAAAATACATTAGGGGTGCTGATTACCCGTAGTCTGGCGGAAATGACGCGCTTTGCTGCGCATTTGGGGGCTGATCCCATGACTTTTCTTGGACTTAGCGGTGTGGGTGATTTGTTCGTGACCTGTGCTTCTCAATTGAGTCGCAATTATCGTATTGGCTATGCCCTGGGAGAGGGTAAAAGCCTTGAGCAGGCCACTGCAGAGGTGGGGCAGGTGGCGGAGGGTGTTAATACGACACGCATCGTTAAAGAAAAGGCCGAGCAATTGGGCATTAATATGCCTCTCGCCAGTGGTCTATACGATGTTATGTTTAAAGGCGGCTCATTGCCTCGGGTGCTTTTAAGAGTGATGCTTTCCGAGCAGCTTGATGATGTCGAATTTCGGGTGAATCATTAGCGGGGGCAAGCCGCTATTACCGTCGGTTCTACTGCCTAAACCACAAACTAAACCACAAATTTTTAGAGGTCGTTATGGATTTGTTTTTTTTGCGCCATGGCGAAGCCGAACCACGTGCCGCCAGTGATGCTGAGCGTCGACTGACACGCAGTGGAGAGCGGGATGTGCAAGGGGTCATTGATTCCCGCCGAGTTGAGCTGGCCGCCGTTGAGCTTATTGTAACGAGTCCCTACAGGCGAGCATTACAAACGGCAAGAATAGCGGCCCATACCTTGTGCGTCGAACAAGAATTGCTGGTCACAAAGCAGCTCGAACCGGGTGCTGATCCCCAGGCGCTACTTCACTTTATCGATGGGCTCGATGCCAGGCCCCTATTACTGGTGACACACCAGCCATTGGTGGGGAATGTGTTGAGTTTGCTCAGTGGTGATAATCGCTGGCAGGTCACGGGCACAGCCAATCTGGTCGCTTTGCGAACGGAAGCGCCAGTGCCGGGTTTTGCCGATGTGCGCTGGGCACAGATTCCAGGCTGAGATTTTCCCGGCAAGCCCCTTGTTTGCTAGAAAGCCTTCTTGTTTGTTAGAAAGCTCCTGTGAATAACACTAAGATTCAAATCTGAAACAACAATGAACGAAAACTTTAGCTAATGACTTCAACAAGCACTGCTCTGTTAGACAACGCGATCGAACACGATTTTGACAATCATGGTATCAACCTGGCGGCCGTGGAGTGGGGGGACCCCGCTGGATTGCCGGTCATTGCCTTGCATGGCTGGCTCGATAACGCCGCGAGCTTTGCGCCTTTAGCGGCAAGGTTGGAGGGCGTGCGTTTAATTGCTCTCGATCTTGCTGGCCACGGTTTAAGTGACCATCGCTCTCGCGATAATACCTATAACATCTGGCAGGACGTGGCCGATGTCTACGCTGTGGTGGAGCAATTGGGTCTGACAACATTTGCCCTTCTCGGTCATTCGCGAGGGGCCATGATAGCCACGTTGACAACGGGTACGTACCCGGAGCGCGTTAGCCATCTCGGTTTAATCGACAGCTTTGTGCCTCAGGCCAAGAGTGAAGCTGAGATCCCAGAGCAATTGGCCCTGTCGATAACCGACAAGCACCTACGCTTGCGGCGTGAGCCGCGTATTTATGCCACCCGAGATGCAGCCATTGCCTCGCGCACCCATCGCGGTGAAACTCGCCTGTCGCTGGCTTCGGCCAAGCTGATTGCCGAACGGGGCTTGCGCCGAGAAGGCAATGGCTTCCGCTGGCGTGCGGATGAAAAATTAAAAGTGGCATCAGAAGTTAAATTAACGCCTAACATTGTCCAAACTTTTGTGGAACGCATCCAATGCCCGAGTTTATTGTTACTTTCTGACCCGCAAAGAATGGCACGTTTTTACGGTATGGAACAGCATGCGTCTGGCCTTGTCGTCGACATCATCGAAGGTAGTCACCACTTCCATATGGAAGAAACCGTTGCTCCAACAGCCCAGCGTTTGAATGACTTTTATCGGATAGAGGCGTGACTCAAACCATCGCCACACCCTGCATTGGTATTTGCTCATCGAGCATGGGTGACGATGTGTGTCGGGGCTGTCATCGTTTTGCCCATGAGGTAGTCAACTGGAACGCCTATCCTGAAGAACAGCGTATTGCCGTGTTTGAAAGGCTGGATTCACTATTGATTCAAATTCTCACTCATAAAATACAGCTTGTTGATATTAACTTGTTAAAATCAAAACTAAAGGCAACACCTATCGTTTTTCGCGAATACAGCGATCCCCATTGCTGGGTTTATGCCCTGCTGAAAAAAACTCGCGGTGAAGACCTTAATACGGCGGAGTGGGGCTTTCGTTTGTCATCGGCTTATACTGATATCGCGTTACCACGGTTTTATGAAGCGCTTGAAGATGAGCTTTATCGGCTCTCACAGGCCCACTATCAGCGCTACTTTGCACCGGGTATAGTGGCGGCAAGTCAGCACTCTAATTAATAAGAAATTTCTGGAGAAAGATAATGTTTAAACTTTACGGTTTTCCGGTCAGTAATTACTACAACATGGTCAAATTGACACTGCTAGAAAAAGGTTTTGAGTTTGAAGAAGTGATGACTCGCCCCAGTCAGGAAGATGATTTTTTGAACATAAGCCCCATGGGTAAAATTCCCTGTCTGGAAGTTAAAGAGGGTCCGCTGAGTGAAACCAGTGTGATTTTTGACTTTCTTGAAGACCTTTCTTCAGATGTTCCTCTCTATCCCACGGATACTTATCAGCGTGCCAAGGTGCGTGAATTGACTAAGTCAATTGAACTCTATCTGGAGTTAGTGACCCGCCAGTTACTGGGTGCCGTTTTCTTTGGTGCTCCGGCCGATGAACAATTAAACGAGAAAGTGAACGCCGAACTGGATAAAGGCGTGGCCGCGCTGAATCGTATTCTGATATTTTCACCCTTTGCGGCTGGTGAAGTTATGACCTATGCCGACTTCATGCTTTATTACACGGTGACTCTGGGCAATATGGCGACAAAAAAGGCCCTGGACCGCGATCTGTGTGATGAGCTGCCAGGTCTTACTGCCTGGTTGACGATGATGGAGGGTAATCCGTTGGTGAAAAAAGTTAATGCTGACCGCGATGCGGCCCTCAAAGCGATGACAGCATGAGGTTTTTCGGATTATGTGGGAGTATCCAAGGCCTTGAGTGATCTCGATGACGTCGTAGCTTTCCTACCCTGCGTCACCCCAGACGCCTGGGTAGAGGCTGCCCTACAGCATCAAGACATACTACTTATCGATCACGCGAACTGTGAGAAAAAAGCCGCGAGCACTGCGCTCAATTTGATGTTCCGTTATATTGAGCAGTATCAACTGCTGCACAAAATGTCCCGCCTGGCGCGTGAAGAGCTGCGTCATTTTGAGCAAGTGATCGCTTTGATGGAAAAGCGCGATATTGTGTATGCTTCTCTTCCGGCTGCTCATTATGCGGGTGAGCTGCGCAAATTGGTTTCGACCTGGGAACCCATGCGGCTGATTGATATTCTAGTAGCTGGTGCTTTGATAGAAGCTCGCTCCTGCGAGCGCTTTGCCAAACTCGCGCCTCACCTCGATGAGGAGCTATCGGCCTTTTATTTTTCCCTGCTGAAATCGGAATCGCGTCATTTTAAAGATTATCTAACATTAGCTCGCCAAGTGGCCACCTGCCATAGCGAACCAATTGACGTCGACCAGCGGATTGCTGTCTTTGCGGAAAAGGAAAGACAGTTGATTGAAGCCCCCTGTGAAGAGTTTCGCTTCCACTCGGGGCCGCCCTTGGCTTAGCGTTTATCTCCGATGTTTCTCTGGGTGTTAAATATCAAATGAAAAAAGCGTCAACGCTTGTCCATTTGAGCTGAGGCCCCAACCCTTACTGCCCCAGTCACCCAGTACAAAACGTCGTGCTGGGCTGCCGTCATCGAGTACCAGCTCATGACAGAAAGGTCGATGGGTGTGGCCGTGAATCATTGTTGTTACCTTGTATTTTTTCATCATCGCGGTCACGGTGGCGGGGGTGACATCCATAATGCTGGCGCTTTTATTACTGTTGGTCGCCATACTTTTTTCTCGTCCCTTAATACCGATATTCTGACGAGTCTTCAACGGTAGATGACGCAGAATACGAAGTACTAAGGGGTTGCGGATCCGACGTCGAAACTTCTGGTAGGCGATATCATCGGTGCAAAGAGTGTCTCCGTGTAGCACCAATGCCTGTTCGTCGCCGATGACGACCAGTGCATGATCATTGAGCAAAGTGGCTCCGGTCTCTCTGGCAAAGCGTTTGCCAACCATAAAGTCACGATTGCCATGGAGGAAAAAAAGCTTGGTGCCACTGTCGGTGAGCGCGCGCAGAGCACGAATCACTTGTTGAGAAAGGGGCGCGGGGTCGTCGTCGCCAATCCAGGCTTCGAAGAGATCGCCAAGAATATATAGCGTGTCGGCCTCGGCTGCGCGGGTCTGCAGAAAGTGGAAGAAAGCCTGGTTGACTTCGGGTCTTTCCGGACAGAGGTGGAGATCGGCAATAAAGAGGGTGGTCAAAGGGGAGGCCGCTCTGTGAATCTACAACTACCGCCCCAGTTCAACTTAGCGCTCAGCGTAGGCGTCAGAGATTGATGTTTTTTCGATGACCACTGTTTCTGTGGGTACATCCTGGTGAGGGCCATTGTTGCCAGTCTCTACCGTTTTGATTTTATCGACCACGGCCATACCGTCAACGACTTTGCCGAAAACAGCGTAGCCCCAGCCCTGAGCAGTGGGTGCGGTGTGATTGAGAAAGTGGTTGTCGGCAATGTTGATAAAGAACTGTGAAGAGGCTGAGTCGGGCACCATCGTGCGAGCCATGGCCAGGGTGCCGGTATCGTTGCTGAGGCCGTTGTCGGCTTCGTTTTTGATGGGCTCGCGAGTGCTTTTTTCACTCATGTCCTCGTTCATACCTCCGCCCTGAATCATGAAGCCGGGGATCACACGATGGAAAATGGTGCCGGCATAAAACTCATCGCGACAGTACTGCAGGAAATTGTTGGCACTGATGGGTGCATTATCAAAATCCAGTTCAATGACGATGTCGCCGTGGTTGGTGTGTAGAGTAATCATAGTTAGACCTGCACTGTGGGTGGAAATGATGGAATAGAAACAACCTGGGAGGGCGATAATAAGGGCTTTGTCAGAGGATTGGAATAATCGGTTTATCAAAGCTGGTTGAGGCCGTTATAATTCGCGCCTGTTTTAATCAGCCTGGCTGCTGCGATGTTGCTGCGGCTGCCTTTACCAGCAGACGAACTATTTTACCCACTAACTGATGACTGATAATGGACGATTCTAGCCCCACCGACAAGCCGCTCAACTTTATTCAACAAGTGATAAAGCATGATCTGCAATCTTCAGCGATAAAAGAAGTCGTCACCCGTTTTCCACCTGAGCCCAATGGCTATTTACACATTGGTCATGCCAAGGCTATTTGCGTTAATTTTGGCCTGGCTGAAGAGTTTGATGGCATTTGTCATTTGCGTTTTGACGACACCAACCCCGACAAAGAAAGTGATGAGTTCGTACAGGCGATTATTGAAGATGTACGCTGGCTGGGTTTTCAATGGCACGGTGAGGTGCGTTATGCCTCTGACTATTTTGCCCAGCTCTACGAGTGGGCTGTAGCGTTGGTGAATGATGGTAAAGCTTATATCTGCGAGCTGACACCGGAACAGACACGTGAATATCGCGGATCGCTCACCGAGCCGGGCAAAAACAGTCCCTATCGCGATCGCCCCGCCAGCGAGAGCCTGGCTCTGCTCGAGCAAATGCGCACTGGCGATATTGCCGAGGGCCTGATGACCCTGCGCGCCAAAATTGATATGACTGCGCCAAATATGAATCTACGCGACCCCGTGCTTTACCGGGTTAAGCGCGTGCCTCATCACCGCACTGGTAATGAATGGAATATTTACCCCTCCTACGATTTTGCCCACGGCCAGGAGGATGCCATTGAAGGCGTGAGCCATTCCATTTGCACCCTGGAGTTTGCTGACCATCGATCTTTGTACGAGTGGTTTATCGATAACCTGCCCGTGCCCGCAAAACCCCGGCAGTTCGAATTTGGACGCCTCAATTTAAATTATACCGTGACCAGTAAGCGCAAACTGCGTCAGTTGGTTGAAGAGAATATTGTCGATGGCTGGGATGATCCGCGTATGCCAACGCTCTCTGGCCTGCGGCGTCGTGGTGTGACTTCGGCAGCCGTGCGCGAATTTTGCGACAGTCTGGCAGTGGCGAAAACTGACGGCACGGTCGATATGGCGCAGCTCGATCACTTTATTCGCCACGACCTCAACGATAATGCGCCACGGGCTATGTGCGTCCTCAATCCGCTAAAGGTGACCTTAACTAACTGGGCAGAGGGCGAAGTCGAAATATTAACCGCGGCCTGTCATCCCAATCGTGAAGAGCTGGGCGAGCGAAAGTTGCCCTTTGCTCGCACCCTCTATATTGACCGTGCCGATTTCAGCGATGATACGACTTTGTCACGCAAGAAGTTTAAGCGTCTGGTGCTCGGGCAATTTGTCCGTCTGCGTGGCGCCTATGTGATTAAAGCTGATGGCGTGGTAACGGATGAAGCCGGTAATATTGTTGAAATTATTGCCAGTATCGTACCCGATACAGTCGGTGAAAACCCACCTGAAGGTATTAAGCCACGGGGCGTGATTCACTGGGTGAGCGCAGAGCACAGCATCGACTGCGAAGTGCGCCTCTATGATCGTCTGTTTAGTGATTCCGACCCAGATGCTGGCGATAAGCACTTTCTCGATAGTGTGAATCCGCAATCTCTCGAAATATTGCAGGGCTGTAAAGCGGAACAAAGCCTGGCGTGTGCCAGCTCTGAAGATCACTATCAGTTTGAACGCGAGGGTTATTTTTGTCTCGACAATCATTGTGCCAATGGAGATAAGCCAGTGTTTAATCGCACCATTGGTTTGCGTGATAACTGGCAACAGAAAAAATAACGGTTTTGCGAATTTTATGTCGTGCGCTTAATGTTTAGCTTTGTAACGGTGAGAGAAAAGTCATAATGGCCCTACAGTTGTACAACACCCTGACACGCAAGAAAGAGTCCTTTAAACCAATTAATCCTGGCAAAATTGACCTCTATGTTTGCGGTATTACCGTTTATGACTACTGCCATATTGGCCATGCTCGTGTGTTGGTTGCCTTCGATGCGATTACACGCTACCTTCGTTCTCAGAATTGGGACGTTAATTACGTCCGCAACATCACCGATATCGACGATAAAATTTTGCGTCGTGCCGATGAGAATAAAGAAATCTACACCGACCTGACCGCACGCATGATAGATGCAATGCACGAGGACGAGCGTAGCTTGGGTGTATTGCCTCCCACACTCGAGCCCCGTGCCACCGGCCATATGGATGATATCCTCGATATGGTGCAAACGCTGGTCGATAACCATTACGCTTATCGGGCTGATAACGGTGACGTTTACTACCGGGTGAAACGCTTTCCCAATTACGGTAAATTAAGTAATAAAAACCCCGACGAATTACTCGCCGGTGCGCGCATTGAAGTCACGGGTGTGAAAGAAGACCCTCGCGATTTTGCCCTGTGGAAAGCAGCTGATGAAAGTGAAGCGGGCTGGCCCTCGCCCTGGGGTTACGGCCGCCCTGGTTGGCATATTGAATGCTCGGCCATGTCGACTTGCCTGCTGGGTGATACTTTCGATATTCACGGCGGCGGTCCTGACCTGCCTTTTCCTCATCACGAAAATGAAATTGCTCAAAGCGAAGCGGCAACCGGTAAACATTATGTGAATTACTGGATGCATGCTGGAGCGGTGCGGGTCGACAATGAAAAAATGTCCAAATCGCTGAATAATTTTTTCACGATTCGCGAAGTGTTGAAAAAATACCACCCGGAAGTGGTGCGCTACTTTTTATTGTCCAGTCACTACCGGAGCCCTATTAACTACTCAGAAGATAACCTGGTAGAGGCTCGGCAGGGACTTGAGCGCTTTTATTTTGCCCTGCAAAACTTTGCTGATGTCAAAGCGACAGCGCAGAGTCAACTTGAAGGCAGCGAGTATTACCAGCGTTTTGTTGCGGCAATGGATGACGATTTCAACACCCGCGAAGCTTTCTCGGTGATGTACGACCTGGTTCGCGAATTGAACACCACTGCCCGTGAAGATCAGAGCAAAGCCCATATCATGGCGGGAGAGTTAAAAGCTCTGGGAGAAATTCTCGGTGTATTACAGGAAAACCCTGAAGAATTTCTGCAAGGCTCAGCAAAAGATAACAACGGATTATCGGCTACTGATATTGGCGCTCTTATTGCTGAACGTGAAGCGGCAAAGTTAAAGAAAAATTACTCACGGGCTGACGAGGTGCGTGAAGAATTAAAAGAGCACGGCATAGTACTTGAGGATTCTCCTGAGGGTACACGCTGGCGGCGGATGTAGTTTGTGCCTACGGGCTGGCCTGTTTTAGCTTGCTTTATATGTAATCTCTTTTTCGTTAAGAAAAGAAATAGGCGTAGGTGCTTACTGAATATCACACGGTGTCTTGCATTTTATCTAGCGGTAAACATTAAGACTTAGAGGTATTGTAAAGCTGCTGCTGAAAAGGCGTTTAAGCGGAAAAAATAGACACGAAACACTACTGAATTCAAAAGAGGCTGATAGTCTTGTTTATCGGGTGATTTTAAAACGAGAATTAAAGGTAGTGCACGCGACGTTTCGTAGTCAGGCATCTTGAGGTGTGGAGGAAAATAAAATAAAGCTCCTCCCGTGAGCAGTCTTCCTTCCTGGTTTGTTTAAAAAGAGTTGTTGCAGCACGTGGTGATGAAAAGTTAGAAAGTCTAAATTCTACCCTCAGGTCGCCCAGAAGGTTGAATTATTGCCTGTGTTTTGACTGGCTGTTGACGATTCAAGAAAATGAGGGTATGTTGCGCGGTCTCGGTATGGGTCAATTTTTGATCTGGCACATATCATCAGGCAGGGGAGCGTAATCAGCGCTCGCGGGTCATCTACAGAGAAGACCGTGTTTATCCACACGATCTTGCGGCAGTCCAAACCACGCTTTGCGGGGACTGCAGTTGTTATTGCAAACCTACTGTAATGTCACAGCGATTGCGCATTGTTTCCCTGATTAATTGTTGTGTATTTGTTTGAGGGTTTGCGTTGTGGAATTACTTTCCGGTGGTGATATTCTTATCCGGGCATTGACCGATGTCAAAGTGAAGCACTTGTGGGGTTACCCCGGTGGTGCGGCGCTGCATATTTACGATGCCATTTTTCGTCAAGATAATCTTAATCATATTCTTATGCGTCACGAGCAAGCTGCCGTACACGCTGCAGACGCTTACGCTCGTGCCACGGGTGAGGTGGGTGCTGCGCTGGTGACCTCTGGTCCCGGTGCGACTAATGCGATTACCGGTATTGCCACGGCATATATGGATTCCATCCCCATGGTGGTGATTTCAGCTCAGGTGCCCCAGGAAAAAATTGGTGAGGACGCCTTTCAGGAAATTGACATGATCGGTGTGAGTCGCCCGACGGTTAAGCACAGTTACATGGTGAAGCGCCCAGAAGATATCGCAGAAACTATTGCTAAAGCGTTTTACATTGCCAGCACGGGCCGTCCCGGCCCGGTAGTCGTCGATGTGCCGAAAGATGTTACTGACCCAAATAATAAGGTGGCGTATAAGTTTCCCGAAAAAGTTAAGTTGCGTTCTTATCAGCCGACGACGCGTGGTCATTCCGGGCAGATCAAGCGCGCTGTTAATTTATTAATATCGGCGAAGCGCCCGGTGATTTACAGCGGTGGTGGCGTGGTGCAGGGCAATGCTTCCGAGCAGTTGAGAGCTTTAGCGCACCGACTGAATTATCCCGTAACCAATACACTGATGGGGCTCGGTGCCTTTCCCGGCACCGACCGGCAGTTTGTCGGTATGCTGGGTATGCACGGTACATTTGAGGCGAATACGGCCATGCATCATGCCGATGTTATTTTAGCGGTGGGTGCGCGTTTTGATGACCGTGTTACTAATGCTACCGAGCGTTTTTGTCCCTCGGCAAAAATTATTCATATCGATGTTGATCCTTCGTCCATCGCTAAAACTGTGCGCGCCGATATTCCTATTGTTGGCCCCTGTGATGTGGTGCTCAGCGATATGCTCGATCAAATTCAACAGGCAGATTTGCAAATCGACGAGCCAGCAATCGGTGAATGGTGGCAGCAGATCGAAGAGTGGCGCAATCGCCACGGTCTTTATACCGCGTCGCGTTATGAGCCCAGCGAGGGTGAAAACATCAAGCCGCAGGATGTCATTAAAACCCTGCACAAGGTGACAAAGGGGGAGGCATTCGTGGCATCGGATGTGGGGCAACACCAAATGTTTGCCGCCCAGTATTATTTATTCGACAAGCCCCGGCAATGGATCAACTCCGGCGGGCTGGGGACTATGGGCTTTGGCTTGCCAGCCGCCATGGGAGCACAAATGGCTTATCCGGATGCCAATGTCGCGTGTGTGACGGGCGAGGGCAGTATACAAATGTGCATTCAGGAGCTAGCAGCCTGTACCCAGCATCAATTGCCGGTGAAGATTATTATCCTCAACAACCAGGCTCTGGGCATGGTTAAACAGTGGCAGGATATGCAGTACGGTAGTCGTTATTCCCATGTACTTTACGAAGATTCACTGCCTGATTTTGTTAAACTGGCCGAGGCCTATGGCCATGTCGGCATGAAGGTCACGCACTACGACCAACTTGAAAGTAGCATGGAAGAGTGTTTTGCGATGAAAAATCGCGTCGTGATAATGGATATTAGTGTCGACCAGCACGAGCATGTTTACCCCATGCACGTAGCGCCAGGTTCCATGCGCGATATGTGGCTAAGCAAAACGGAGCGCACATAATGAAACGTTTAATTTCCGTTTTACTTGAAAATGAACCGGGTTCCCTGTCGCGAGTTGTGGGCTTGTTTTCGCAACGGGGCTACAATATTGACAGCTTGAGCGTAGCGCCAACCGAGGACACAACTCTATCGCGTTTGACGCTGACCACCGTTGGTGATGACCACACGATTGAGCAAATTACCAAGCAGTTAAACAAGTTAATCGATGTGGTTAAAGTCATCGACTTGAGCGAAGGAGTCCATATTGAACGCGAATTAATGCTGCTTAAAGTGAAAGCTAGCGGTGCTGCGCGTGCTGAAATTAAGCGCAGCGTCGATATATTTCGTGGCCAAATTGTTGATGTTGGCCAGACGACTTACGTGGTTCAAATCATGGGTGAAAGTACTAAACTCGATGCCTTTATTGAAGCATTGGGCGATGCCCCTATTCTTGAAGTGGTACGCACCGGGGTCTGTGGCTTGATGCGTGGTGAAAAGTCCTTAAAGGTATAAGTTCACAGTGCTCAGGGTCTCTGTTACATATCTTGAGTGCTGACTAAATTTGTACTCGCAACAGCGATGTACATGTAAACCGTACAAACAATGAGGTGAAAAAATGCAGGTCTATTACGACAAAGATTGTGATCTTTCTATTATTCGCGGCAAAAAAGTATCCATAATCGGTTACGGCTCACAGGGCCACGCCCACGCTTTAAACTTGCGCGACTCAGGTGTTGAAAATGTCGTTGTCGGCCTGCGTAAAGGCTCATCATCATGGGCTAAAGCTGAAGGCGAAGGCTTGAAAGTGGCTGAAATTGCCGATGCCGTTAGCGGTGCCGATGTAGTGATGATTCTCACCCCGGACGAACATCAAAAAGCGGTTTACTACACGGAAATTGAACCGAATCTGAAAGAGGGTGCAGCATTGGCCTTTGCCCATGGTTTGAATATCCACTTTGAGTTGATTGAACCTCGGTCTGATCTCGACGTTATTATGATTGCGCCTAAAGGCCCTGGACACACAGTGCGTGGTACCTATGTAGAAGGTGGTGGTGTGCCGACATTAATCGCTGTTTTCCAGAATGGTTCCGGCCAGGCTAAAGAGGTTGCCTTGTCTTACGCCTCTGCTAACGGTGGTGGTCGTTCGGGTATTATTGAAACGAATTTCCGCGAAGAAACTGAAACCGATTTGTTCGGTGAACAGGCGGTATTGTGTGGCGGTGCAACAGCACTGGTACAGGCTGGCTTTGAAACCCTGGTCGAAGCGGGTTACGCGCCTGAAATGGCCTACTTTGAGTGTCTCCACGAGCTGAAGCTAATTGTTGATTTAATGTACCAGGGCGGCATCGCTGACATGCGTTATTCTATTTCCAATACTGCTGAATACGGTGATTATAGCAGTGGTGCACGGGTGATTACCGATGAAACCAAGGCAGAAATGAAGCGCATCTTGACTGATATTCAAAATGGCAATTTCGTCAATGACTTCATGTTGGATAACCAGGCGGGTAACCCTAAACTGAAAGCTCGTCGTCGCGCTTCGGAAGAACATCCGATCGAAGAAGTGGGCGCTAAGTTGAGAGCGATGATGCCCTGGATTGGCGAGAGCAAGTTAGTTGATAAGTCTCGCAACTAGTCGAAAATAATTAATGGTTTAAGGTTAGCGGGTTGAGCCTTGTGAATCATTGATTTTTTAAAAAGCGGCAAGCCTCTGGCTTGCCGCTTTTTTATTGCCAAAAATGTATGATGCGTATAGTACTTTGCTCAAGCGGCCAAATGATGGGGTCGTATAAATTTGCAGGTTATTGACTTGGGAGTGTGCGTGCACAATGTCTGATACTCAGGATTCAGTTAACAAAGAAACACCAGAGTCTAGTCATTCAACTAACAAAAAAACATCAGATTCTAGTCAGCCGGTGAACCAGGATAACGCTGAGACGCCGCCTGTAGCTGCCCTGGTTCACGCTCTACTGGAGCCCGCTGAAGAGCTGGAGCAGGAAGAAGCTAAATCGAATGCTGGCGACCAGGCGTCCCGTCGCCGAGGTGTTTATTTGTTGCCGAATCTTGTCACCACGGTGGCCCTGTTTAGTGGCTTTTACGCCATTCTTGCTTCAATGGATGGCAAGTTCGAAGCGGCGGCTATCGCGGTTTTTGTCGCGATGGTTTTTGACGGGCTCGATGGCCGCGTTGCCCGTATGACCAATACTCAGAGTGATTTTGGTGTCGAATACGATAGTCTTTCCGATATGGTGTCCTTTGGCGTGGCACCGGCAGTCGTCTGCTACAGCTGGATGTTGTCTGATCTCGGCAAAGTTGGCTGGGCGGCGGCTTTTCTTTATGTTTCCTGTGCCGCTCTGCGCCTTGCCCGTTTTAATGTGGCTGTTGAGTCGGCTGATTCACGTTATTTTGTGGGTCTGGCCAGTCCTTCTGCAGCGGCTCTTGTTGCCGGGATGGTCTGGGTTGGTCACGATGTTGAGCCGAGTACTGTGACTGCCATGCTGGCCTTTGTGGTGACGGCGGGAGCAGGTTTGCTGATGGTGGTGAATTGCCGTTATCACAGTATGAAAGGCTTCGATTTTAAGGGTCATGTGCCCTTTGTGACCTTTTTAGCGGTGGTAGTGGGTATGGTCATTGTGACGATCGATCCGCCCAGAGTGTTGTTGTCGTTAGCGCTTGCCTATGCCCTGTCTGGGCCTTTGTTCTGGTTTTGGGTTAAATTCTTTCGGAAAAGTGCTTAATATGCAGTCTAAATGGCTCAGACTGCCCGTAGTGGGACAGTCTATTAACGTAGGGCGAGCGTTCCATTTTTAGTAAAAAGCTTGGCAGTCGTCTAAAAATTTGTCAGAATGCAACATCTAATTTTGCCGTCTATGTTTCGTATTGACGGCTAAGTAGCGAAGGCAACAATGATAAATAAACGCACTATAAACAACGGCTATCCACAAGGCTTTCAACAAGCTTTGTGCACCGCTGCCTGCCTGCTACGTCTTCTCCTGCCCTGAGGGGCATCTACGTTATACCTCATTTGTTTTGCATACTTCTCGTTAAGAGAGGAAAATTCTGTTTATATTTTTGTCCGCCGTGTGGCGGCTGTTGATGGAGTAAGATCATGGGCAGTGAACGTTTAATTATTTTTGATACAACATTGCGCGACGGTGAGCAAAGCCCCGGCGCCGCGATGACCAAAGAAGAAAAGCTGCGTATCGCCAGGTCCCTGGAAAAGCTCGGTGTCGATGTGATCGAAGCGGGTTTTGCCATTTCTAGTGAAGGTGACTTCGCTGCAGTTAAAAGTATTGCCGATACTATTAAAGACAGTTCTGTTTGTAGTTTGGCCCGAACCACTCACGCCGATATTGAACGTGCTGCCGAGGCACTCAAAAATGCTGTAGCACCCCGTATCCACACCTTTATTGCTACCTCACCGATTCACATGGAGTTTAAGCTGCAGATGAACCCTGAAGAGGTTCTTGAGCAAGCTGTAGGTGCAGTCAAAATAGCGCGTAATTTTGTCGATGATGTGGAGTTTTCCCTGGAAGACGGTAGTCGTACTGAATTTGATTATATGTGTCGGATCGTCGAGTCGGTCATTGATGCGGGAGCTCGCACCATTAATATTCCCGATACAGTCGGTTATGGCTCGCCTGATGAATACGGTGAGATGATGGGTCGGGTTATCAATAATGTGCCGAATGCCGACAAAGCTATTTTTTCAGTGCATTGCCATAATGACCTCGGCTTGGCCGTTGCCAACTCGCTGTCTGCTGTCTTACACGGTGCGCGGCAGGTTGAATGCACGATTAATGGCCTCGGCGAGCGTGCGGGCAATGCCTCGCTGGAAGAGATTGTCATGGCTCTGCGCACACGGAAAGATATTTATAAGCTCGATACGCGGATTAATACTGAGCAGATTGTGCCTGTATCTCGCCTTGTATCGACTATTACTGGCTTTCCGGTACAGCCGAATAAAGCGGTAGTAGGTGCCAATGCCTTCGCCCATGAGTCCGGTATTCACCAGGATGGGGTGCTTAAGTTTCGCGAAACCTACGAAATTATGAAAGCTGAAGATGTTGGCTGGAATACCAATCGTTTAGTGCTCGGCAAATTATCTGGTCGCGCGGCCTTTTCTGCCCGTATGGAAGAGCTTGGCATTACCTTTGATAGCAAGGCTGAAATGAATACCGCCTTTTTACGGTTTAAAGATTTGGCTGATAAAAAGCGCGAAATTTATGACGAAGACCTGCAGGCCCTGGTCTCAGATGTGCAAATGGGTGAAGCTGAAGAGAACTATCAATTGGTGTCAATGGATGTCGCCACTAAAACGGGTCGCTCTCCCCAGGCTGAATTAGTGTTGCGTATACACGGGCAGGAGCACACTGTTCAGTCCGATGGCAGTGGACCAGTTGACGCGGTCTTTAAAGCCATTGAAAAACTGATCCACAGTGGTACCGAACTGAAGCTCTACTCGGTCAATGCCATTACTAACGGCACTGATTCTCAGGGAGAAGTCACTGTACGGCTCGCTAAAGAAGGGCGCATCGTCAATGGGCAGGGTGCTGACACGGATATTCTGGTTGCCAGCGCCAAGGCCTATCTCAATGCGGCTAATATAATGGGTGATCCCGACCGCGTTCACCCACAACGGGATGGCGTTTAAGCAAGGCGTAGCGCTGTATTGAGGTGACCGTTTCTACGATGGCTAAACCGCTGTGACAGAGCAAAGGGACTGGTATTTGTCGATGCTGGGTATCAACCAGTATCGGCAACGCTTACCCGGTGAACCGGTGCTTAACACAGGCGCCGGTCAGCCCGCCCTGAATACCTTAGCGCTTAATCGTGGTGCTATGTCTATTCCCGAATCTGGGAGCGTTGTTAGTACTGGCGATCCGGGTGGTACGCGTGAAGTTTTGAACTCTCTGGCGGGCCTTCGAGATACCTTGCAAGCCGAGCCAGTACCTGGTCAGTCGAAACCTATTCCTACAGCGCAAAGCGAAGTAGAAAAACGCCCAGTGGATGCTGCGAAAATTCGCCAAAGCAAGCCCCTTGACGTGTTAAGCGAAACCCCGGCGTCAATCGTTCCCCAAGCTGCACAGATTTCCCAAACGACACCGCCCGCTGCACCAGAGCAGAATTCGGAGCAGATACAAGAGTCGATTGTAGAGCTAGAAAATATCAGTTTTACCCTGGCCTGCTGGCACGTCAGTGATGACGTACTGGTGATTAACGGTTTTGCTCAAGGTGAGAGGGCGAATAGAACACACCTTGAATTACTTGCTAATATGTTGCGAGCCATCGGTCAACTTCCCTCAAATTTGCCGGCTGCCGAGCTTATAGAATGGCCCTTGAGCCCCGGTGCTGAAAGCACGCTGGAAGGCGCAAAAACCCAGCTGTCGATGTTCCTGCTTGGCCGACAGCAAGTCCGCCCTTTTCGTTACTTACTAGCGATGGGTGATGAGCCAGTGCGTTTATTGGCCAAAAATCATGCTGCGAGTACTTCTGAGTCGGGTTCAGCAGACACTATTTTTATTCCCTCGCTGCAAACGATGCTCGCAGAGCCGAGCTGTAAACGCGAAGTGTGGCAGACATTGCGTCATTTACGTGGTGATAGATAGCACCGTGTCCGATACAGTAGCCCTGATAGCACCTCGGCTAGTGCTATTACAGAAATAACGATGAGAGCAGGCTTTAAACTACGCCCAGCAAAAGTTGGTGATATTGCCACTCTGGCTAAAATCGAACGAGATGTAAGCCCCTTCCCTTGGAATGAAAAACAGTTTGCAGAAAGCCTGCAAAACCACCGCAGTTACATGCTGTGTAAAGGCAACAGGCCAGTGGGCTTTATCATTTTTCACCAAGTTCTGGATGAAGCGGAGCTGCTGAATATCGCGGTCAAAAGTAGTTTTCAGGGCGAGGGTCTGGGTGCTTGTCTGCTGGATTTTTTCCTCGCGGAAGTGTCGGCCTCGGCAGTCACTTTATTTCTTGAAGTCAGGGTCAGCAACTTTCCCGCTATCGCACTGTACGAGGGTAGGGGCTTTCACCCTGTTGGCGAGCGCAAAGCTTACTACCATAGTGAGAGTGGGCGAGAGGATGCTCTGATTATGCGCTGTGATCTACCCCTGCACTAACACAGTAGTGAAAGTCCCCCTATCTTGACAGGTATCAATAAGCTTCAATCAGAGTGACGTATAATCTTTGGCTGAAAATTAGCCATGAGGGGGAAGAGATGTATGTCTGGAGAATCCGTTTACGCGAATAAAATTGTCGAGCAAGCCTGGCAACAAGCCACTGACAGCGCTGCAATGGATAGCGACGCCATGGGCCGTGCCATCATCCAGGCTGTGGTTGAACGTTACCTGAAATACCGCACTATCGATGATATCGGCCAGGAGCTTGACTATCTGGTTGAATCAATGGATGACGATGAACCTGTCGTGACGCGAGGCTGCTAACGCAAATTTAGCCTGTGATAGGTATACAGGGCTTTTAATAATAAGCATCTTCCTGAACTTGATTGCCTTTCAAGACTGTTTTGTGTAGAGTTGCGGCCGCTTCCACCGGCAGGCTAAGTTCATTAAAGCCATTATAAACTCAGAGATATAAACACAGTGGAGCGCATTACGGTGAGGTGTCCGAGTGGCCGAAGGAGCACGCCTGGAAAGTGTGTAAGTCGAAAGGCTTCGAGGGTTCGAATCCCTCCCTCACCGCCATATTAGCTTCTAAAGAAGCCCATCAACGCTCATTAAAGCTTTTTAATTCGACGAGAAAGTCTTATTTACGTGAAAGTCCTACTTAGGAGAAGCGCAAGTTATCCGAAAAGGATAGGCACAAGGCATTGATCCCGTCGAAGCCAAACGCAAGGAAAAATGTGTCGAGTAATTGGCTGCGGAACATCAATTCGAGTCGGTTGCCATAACGTGGCTAGCTTGGAGGGGGCCGCCCAAAAGTCAACGGCATATGCCCTATGTCGTACGAAGGCTAGAAAAGGACGCCTTTCCCGCTATCGGCCGAAAACCCTTAGCAAAAATCGAACCTCAGGGCCTAGTGGCCATGGTCAAAGCAATTGAAAAAAGAGACGCCCAGGGTTTTGAGAAACGGGCCTACCAGATAACAGTGCAGATTTTCCTTTACGCTGTTGCCCATGGGCTTGTAGCCCTGAATCCTGCAACTGACGTCAAGTTGGAGGTCTCTTCACTATGCCCAAAAGCACTAACTATGCGCGCCTCTCCGCTAGAGAGTTGCCCGAGTTGAAATTAAAGACAGAGGCATACCCGGGATTGGCCGTAACTCGCTCGCGATCAAGTTGATGATGCTGTGGTGGGCCAATTATCTGGAATAACAGTTGGCAAAGTAATAGGTTGCACAGTTATTCTTCCATGTTTATCTTGGTGGCCGCATGTCAGCGGTGCTATCACCCATAAAAAACCATCGTCGATTTCTTTACCTTTCGACAGAATAAAGGGCAGCGCATCTAGACTGGATGCACGCAGCCTACCCGGCGTTGTGGCTCTGTTTTTTCATCTTATGATTATTATCCTTGGCTGATATTTTAGATTCGATATATCGCTTATTGTCGGCCAGTTTTACGATGGCGGCTTGAACGCGAGGTAGGCTTTCAATCAGGCTTTGTTTCCAGAACAGGAAATCATTGAGCCCGTAGGCGAGCCTGTAGAGTTCGCCGCGTATTTTATGATACAGCCTAAGTCGCTTTCTCAGATGCACTGAGCGCTTTGCTGAACACCGTGACAATTTGCCACATTGTTGTTTCAGTGCCCTTCAACTAGTGTCGCGCCAAATTTCTTGAAAACAATTCTTACCTTGAGACAAGAAAAATGAGCACATGTCGTTATGGTGGCGCAAAACTTAGTCTTTTTTTTGTGGCGTTTTCGTCGCACCTGTTTGCAGACCCACCCTTAGAACTAGCAAATGCCGACATATTTGAAGAAGTAGTAGTTACCGCATCCGGTGCAGATCAAGTATTATTTAACTCTTCCGTGACGATCGATACGGTTTCTGCGCAAGACAGTGAATTTGATCGGGCGACCTGGATCGGTGAAACCGTCAACCGCATGCCCGGCGTCTACTTTTCCAAATTCCGCGGTCCGGTGGATGCCCCCGCCATTCGTTTGCCGGTTGCCATCGATAATGTTTACTTGTTCCTCCAGGATAATGTGCCGTTACAATCGCCCATATCGTTTAATCACGCTGCCTTCTCATATTCTGGTGCGCTAACTTCCCCTGGCGGTATGGAAATATTGAAAGGCCCCGGTACCGCAATACACGGTTCCGATGCGTTGGCCGCGGTGGTTAATGTCAAAAGTAAAGAACCGGTATTTCAGCGCGAGGGCTTACTCAGTTATCGCACGGGTGAAAATAATTTGCAGGATATGCGTCTTGATGTATCCGGCGGGTTGAATGAATCCAATGCGGCGCGTCTGGCGGTGTCTTACCAGAGCGATGACGGTTGGCGCGATACCACTGAGTGGGAGCGTACTCAGGTTATCGGCCGTCACCTTTATGAAAGCAACGGTTGGGAAATTCATAATATTCTCAGTTACACTGATTTTGACTCACAAATGGCGGGCTCGCTGACGCCCGACGCGCTGGCCAATAATCCCGAGTCCGATGGTTTGGCTGCCGAAGTGAACCGCAATGAAGCTCGGGATCAGGCTGAGTATTTTCGACTGAGCTCGCAGATTGGCAAAGTTTTGTCGAGTCGGGCTACCCTGCAAATAACCCCTTATATTCGCAGGATTGACACCCAGTACATGCACACTTGGGAACCGGCAACGACTCCGGTTACTCAGGGTGTGACAGATACCTTAGGCTTGCTCAACAGACTCTACCTGAAGTGGAATGACAGGAGCTCGACGATTTTTGGTCTGGATATAGAATTGACCGAATTTGAGAGGAAAACAGAACAAACACGCCCAACCCAGGTGGTATGGGGTACGGTTTATCCACAAGGCACTAACCTCGATTACGAAGTGAGCTATCAAAGTTTTGCGCCTTACCTTCAGCACACGCAAATGCTTACCGACAAGTTAACCATAGTGCTTGGACTAAGATACGAACATTCCGATTATTCTTATAATAATAATCTGAGTATGTCAGACTTTTCTGAGGTGGAGCCTTCCCCTTTTTTACTTCTTAGTGATCGCGACGATAGATTCAGTGAATTATTACCAAAATTTTCCTTAAGTTATGCACTCTCTGACCAGCACACTATCTATGCTCGTTACGCCAAAGGTTTCCGAATTCCGGATGACTCTGACTTGTATGTGTTGAGCCCCGGTCAGGCCGAATTTGAACTTGACCCTGAAACTATACAAAGCTTTGAAGTAGGATACCGAGGCTGGTTGAGCGAATCTGTCAGCTTGAATGCGGCTATATATCACATGGTGGCGAAAGACGGCATAGTTACGGGCGTTGCCACACCAGCTGGGGATATTTCCGTTAACGGTGGTGAGGAGCAGTATCAGGGGATAGAGCTGGGGCTTCAGGCACAATTAAACTCGGCTTTGTATCTCACCTTGGCCGCTGCGTTTACGAACAATGAGGTTGAGAAAAAGTTTTCTGATCTGTCCAGTGATCTTGACGGAAAAACCCTGGTCAGCTCGCCTGATCCTATCGTTAATATCCGCTTGCAATATCAGCCAGAGTACCTCAGTGGTTTAACCACTGAGCTTGAAATGCAGTACACCGGTAGTTGGTATCTTGATGAAGCTAATACCATTGAAACCGATGCGGAAACTCTGTTTAACTTAAGAGCTGAGTATGCAATGACGCAATCGCTCATGCTTGATCTAAAGGTGCAAAATCTGTTCGATAAAGACCACGTTGTTACGGCGGAAGCGCCGGTATGGGCACCTGAAGGCAGATTTAGACCCGGCGCGTCACGCACTCTATCCGCAGGGGTTAGTTACCAATTTTAATAAGCACGGTTTGCAACCTGCAGGTCGAGTAATGCTGAGGCGGAACGGAGCTGAAACTCCAGTGTTGTAATACGCGACGACATCCCAAACCACACCGGCGGAAAGGTTATAGAGGGTAAACTCCACCAGAAGGTGGCTGTGGACTTCCTCTTCGGCATGGGGGTTCTCTAATTCGATAGTGTCGGCCTCAAGGGTAACTTTTTTTATCCACGCCCCCAGTTGCCATAAAAATCGCCGCTGTACTTTTCCGGCATCAGCACAATGGCAATTCTTTCTCTTCAACGGGGTGCTAGCGGCGCCCAGGTAGCTCGGGAATTGGGTGTTGCGTCCAATCTGCTGTCTCGCTGGACGCGAGACGACGCTGCAGGCCCTGCCAATAATTCTCTGTAACCAACACCGTTAAAAAACCTGGGCAGTAAAACAAGCTCTGACTGCTTTTGCCGCTATTCAAGTCTGGCAGCAGGTGGTTCTCTAAGCCCCGTTCGATATACACTTCAGTCTGTGCAGTCAGTGGAGGACTTAAATCATGCCCGGCCCGCGAATTACTCATATTGCTTTACATCTTGTCGATATCGATGCTTGCATCGACTTTTATCAACAGTGCTGCGGCATGCGCATTGTGCATTCGCGCACGGCGGGTGAACAACGTATTGTCTGGATGGCCGAGCCGGGGCGTGAAAATGATTTTATCTTCGTGTTGATGAATGGTGGGCAAAATATTGAATTACCAGATGCTGATTACCGGCATTTTGGTTTTGCACTGGAAAGTCGGGCCGCCGTTGATACTATGGCCGAATTGGGTCGTCAGCGAGGTTGCCTGGTATGGCCACCGCGGGATGAGGGCTTTCCGGTTGGTTATTATTGTGGTTTGCGCGACCCCAATGGCAACTTCGTTGAGTTTAGTTATGGTCAGCCCCTGGGGCCAGGGGCTGAGCAATTTGAAGACTTCAAATAGGCTGTGCTTTAGAGCGTTCTGCTAGTCGTTTGTCTATAAGACGTTTAGAAAAACGCCTGAATACCCGTTTGCGCGCGACCCAAAATCAGCGCGTGAATATCTGCGGTGCCCTCGTAGGTGTTGACTACTTCCAGGTTCATCATGTGGCGCATAATTGGAAACTCATCTGAAATGCCATTGCCGCCGAGCATATCGCGGGCAACACGGGCAATATCTAATGACTTCGAGCAGTTATTGCGTTTCATCATCGAAATCAATTCGGGAGCAAGCTGGCCCTGATCTTTCAAGCGCGTTGCATTGAGTGAACCCAGCAAGCCGAGGTTGATTTCGGTTTGCATATTGGCCAGTTTCATTTGTATCAACTGATTGGCCGCCAGTGGTCGGTCGAACTGTTTGCGATCAAGCACGTACTGTCGCGCCGTTTGCCAGCAGGTTTCAGCGGCACCCAGGGCACCCCAGGAGATGCCCAGGCGGGCGCTGTTAAGGCAGCCGAAAGGGCCTTTTAAACCTTTCACGTTGGGCAGTAGGTGGTCTTCCGATACGAAGACCTCATCCATAACAATTTCACCAGTAACTGAGGCGCGCAGAGCCAGTTTACCTTCTATCTTTGGTGCCGAAAGTCCTTTCATGCCTTTTTCCAGGACAAAGCCGCGAATGACACCGTCGTCGGTTTTCGCCCACACCACAAACACATCGGCAATGGGTGAATTGGTGATCCACATTTTATTACCGGTGAGGCTGTAACCGCCATCGACGGATGTCGCGCGGCTCTTCATACCGCCGGGATCGGAGCCGTGGTCGGGTTCGGTGAGGCCGAAGCAGCCGACCCACTCGCCGCTGGCCAGCTTGGGCAAGTACTTTTCCCGTTGTGCCTCGGTGCCGTAGGTATATATAGGGTGCATCACCAGGCTTGATTGCACGCTCATCATCGAGCGATAGCCGGAATCAATGCGTTCAACCTCGCGGGCGATCAGGCCATAGCTCACATAATTAACGCCGGGGCAGCCGTAGCCCTCAATCGTAGACCCAAGAAGCCCCAATTCACCCATTTCATTAAAAATCTCACGGTCCATGCGTTCATTGCGAAAGGCTAATTGCACGCGAGGTAGTAGCTTGTCCTGGGCATATTGCCGCGCGCTGTGCATGATCATGCGCTCGTCTTCACTCAGTTGTTCTTCGATAAGGAAGGGGTCTTCCCAGTTAAAGCTAGCCCAGTCGGCGGCCATAGGTTTCTCCTCAAAAAGGTTAGTTAAAAGGTGTTTGGTAATTTTGCGCGCAGTATACGCCTGCGTATGTGCTTAAACAAAAGAGGACGGCTTTTAGCGGGGAGACGCTTGCTTCTGCGAACCCGCCCTGTGACACTACGCGCGTTCCGTAGAGCTGTTGATTTGCTGATTCAGTTCTTCTTTATTCTGATCAATGGATTTTATGACGCGACCGATCGAAGCGCTTATTTCGCTGGCTAATTTACGCCACAACTTTACCCAGGCTCGACACCTTGCACCGGGTGTGGAAATTATGGCGGTGGTCAAAGCCAATGCTTATGGGCATGGCGCTGTTCAGGTTGCCTCTACACTTTGCTCTTTTGCTAACGCTTTTGGCGTTGCTAGTCTTGAAGAGGCTGTGGAGTTGCGCGATGCAGGCATTGCAAACCCTATTGTATTGCTGAGCGGGGTTTTCGGCCGTGTTGAAATGCGCGAAGTGGCTCGCTATGGTCTTGCCACCGTTATTCACAATACTCAACAATTACAGCTACTTCTCGATAGTGAGCTAAGTCAACCCATTAATGTATGGCTTAAACTCGATACGGGTATGCATCGACTCGGCTTTGGCCCCAAAGGCTTTCACCAAGCCGCAGGACGGCTGCGCTCAGCGCAGCAAGTCGATAAATTGACGTTTATTTCCCACTTAGCCTGTGCTGACAACCCACCTGCCACTTTGAATGAACGACAACGGAAGAATTTTCAGCGGAGCCTCGATGAGCTGAGAGTACGTACGGATGAGAGAGTGAGCCTGGCAAATTCGGCGGCCCTGCTAACAAGGCCCGATATGCATTTTGACTGGGTACGACCAGGCGTCATGCTCTATGGTGTCAACCCCTTAAGTGCCGATACTTTTTTGTCCGCAGAGATAGAGCTGCGCTCAGTGATGACATTGCGCTCGCGCGTAGTGGCTCTACAAACAGTGCCGGCGGGCGAAGGGGTGGGTTACAGTGAAGCATGGCGTGCGCCGGGGCAATTCGCCAGTGCCTCGCCGTCGTCGCGCATTGCCGTCGTGGCTGCCGGTTATGGTGATGGTTATCCGCGCCATGCTCGTAATGGTTGCCCTGTGCGGGTGAACGGCAAGCTTGCCTGTATTGTTGGGCGTGTATCGATGGATCTACTGGCGGTCGATATCAGCGCCAACCCCGACGTTAAGGTGGGTGATGTCGTTACGCTATGGGGTGAAGGCTTGCCCGTCGAAACTGTTGCCGAGCACAGTGAGACAATTGCCTATGAATTGTTAACGGGCGTGAATCAGCGCGTTAAGTTTTCTTATCGTTAAGTTGGCGCCTTGGTTTTTACTATTTACATGCCTTCGAGGACCACTCCGAGCTTGGCGGCGTCAGAGCGTGTCAGAGTAATGCCATCGGGGTGCTCCTCGCGGGCAGATTGGTGGCTATCGACAGGCTGAACATCAGCATCGATACGGGTAACAATAGAGCCGTTGGCATCTTCGAGAGTGACATTGCCATTCAGGTCCATTCGCCCGTACAACTGGCCGGTATTTGATCCGCTCATGTTGAGTTTCCTCAGTGGTTTATCTTGCGACCGTTCTATTATTCTTAGCTGGACTTTATAAGAGTTTAGAGCGGCGATAATAAAGACGACGAGAATCCTGGACAAGCTTTGGATAGGTAAACATTGATCAGGATCAACCGCACTCCCTTAAGGAATTGTTGGGCAGAAGCCGTGGGAATGAGAGGATGAAGAAAGTCTGTACATCCTTGCAGACTGGGCTTGTTGGTGGCATTTGCAGAACGCCTCTTAAGTGCTACCGGTCGAAGGTTGCCCATCTATCGCGTCATTGACCTTGGCGTGTTCGCCACGTCATAATCAGTGGCTCAATTTTTAATTTAAGCCTGTATTTCTAGCGCTTGGCAATGGGTGTTTTTGCTCTTTGCCTCTACAGTGTTAGGGTCTGGTTTATGCACTTATTAACCCTATTTATTAATCTTGAGGTAGTTTTACAATGGCCAAATCAAAACAAAAGCCGGGTACGGATGGCGTTGCCCAGCTCAGTTCTTTTGAACCAGGGGCTGGTGATGGCAAACACCCGCAATCTTACTATGATGCGATAAAAGCGAAATTTTCCGAAGAGCGTGATTTGCGCTTGAATTATCGCCCTGAAGGCACTGGGCAATTTAATTCTGACCTGGATGGTGATTTAGCCCATTTCGGTGAAGATACTTACAACCGTGATGTTAAAGACCGCGATACCTTGACCGACACCGTTGAAGTACTCTTCATTGGTGGTGGTTTTTCTGCACTGCTGACAACGTCACAGTTGCGCGATATTGGTGTTGAAAGTATTCGCATCGTCGAACGCGGTGCCGATGTTGGTGGCACCTGGTATTGGAACCGCTACCCAGGTGCGGCGTGTGATGTGGTTTCTTACGACTACTTACCACTGCTTGATGAAATGGACTATGTCCCCAAAGATCGCTATGCCAAGGCGCCCGAGATTTATGCGCACTGTCAGGCAATAGCAAAAAAATATGACCTTTACGATCTCGCTGTTTTCCAGACCACTGTGACGTCTACTGTCTGGAATGAAGAAGAAAACTTGTGGCATGTGAAAACTGATCGCGGTGATCACATGAAAGCGAAATTTGTGATTTGTGCCAATGGTCCTATGTCTAAGCCTAAACTGGCTAAGATTAATGGCATTGAGCGTTTTAAGGGGCATTCCTTCCATACCTCGCGCTGGGATTACGAATACACGGGTAAAGACCTTGAGAATTTGAAAGATAAGCGGGTTGCCATTATTGGCACCGGTGCGACGGCGGTCCAGGCTGTGCCCCAGCTGGCGAAGATGGCGAAAGAGTTGTATGTCATTCAACGCACACCTTCGTCAATTGATATTCGCAATGACTGGCCGACCGATCCTAATTGGGCGCGTAAATTACAGCCGGGATGGCAGGCTAAACGACGTCAGCGCACCATTGACGGGCCAGTAATGACCGAAGAGCAGAAGAAAGCGCGCGAAGCTATGAGTAAAGAAGAGCGTATTCGGAAGCAGGAAAATGCCAACATTGATTACATGATGTGGATCCACGAACGCATTGATGAGATCGTTGAAGACAAGGCGACGGCCGATTCTTTGAAGCCCTGGTATATGTTTATGTGCAAACGTCCCTGCTTCCATGATGAGTACCTGCCTTCTTTCAATCAGCCGAATGTCCATTTGGTTGATACCCACGGCAAGGGTATTCACGAAATTACTGAAAATGGCCCTGTGTTTGAAGGCAAAGAATACGATGTTGATTTGATTATTTATGCCACGGGTTTTGAGGTACAAAAGACCGGTATTTACAATCAGATTATCGGTAAGAATGGTCTGGAAATTAATGAAAAGTACAAGGATGGTATTCGAACTTTGTTTGGCATCCAGTCTGCCGGTTATCCCAACATGTTTATTATGGCTGGCTACCAGGCTTCCTTTCAGTTCAATATTACCGATGTTCTGCAGGTGCAGGGTAGGCGTATAGCTGAGTGTATTGACTATGCCCGTAAAAATAACTGCCAGTCGATCGACATCACGCCTGAAATTGAGGAGTGGTGGGTCCAGGAGGTGATTAGTCATCGCGGTAAAACAGACCGCAATAAGGAATGTACGCCGGGTTACTATAACTTTGAGGGCGAAGATAATCGCCGCCAGGATGGCACCTACAACGGTGGTTTTAAACGTTATATCGAGTTAATTGATGAGATGAAAGATAACATTGGGGATGCTTTCATCACGACTTAAAGCGTACTGTTTCCCTCCTGGCTTCTACCTGCAGCTGGCTACTTTAGCCAGTCAATTTTAGCCGCTCAATTAAAAAGCGCGAACCTGCCACTGGCAGTTCGCGTTTTTTTTGTCTGCGAGTTTTGATTGAGTAGCACTTGCGCACGGCGTAGTGTATTCGAGGAAAATGGGTTTTAGGCGGCGAACTCTTGTTTTTCGAGTATATGATGCTGATAACTGGCGATAAAGTCGGCTACTTGGCCAGAGGCTTTGGCGCGAAAGAAGCGATGCCAATATCTGGCCAGGCCAGGCACATCTTCAGCTGTTGGCAGGGCGTGCTCAACACGGCGATAGATCAGCCAGGCGATAGCAGTGGCGTATTTTAGATTAGTGATGAGTTCCGTATGGGGGTCTTTGATAAAACTGTGTTGACCGGCTAAACCGCGAACTCGACTCGCCAACTCCGGGTGATGGAGAAGGTATTTATCCCACACGGCGCGGTGGGTCTTGGGCGATATACGGTAAATGCCCAGCAGTCTGCCGCATTTGAGGTTTAGGCCCGTGCGAGATTCCTGAGCGGCGGTGCCAAGGAGGAGGTTTTCATGGGCCGGAGCCCAGTCATCGATTGCCTTTAAAGTGTCGCGAACAATAAACTGGCGAAACTCATCCGCTGCAAAGAGCATGGTTTTCTCCGGGCCCGTCGGTGGATATTAATAAAAATAAAAAACCAAAGTATTTTTATCAGCTTAGCAAGGCTATTTTCAATAGTTTTGTAAGAAACATGTGTAACTTTTTTGTTGGCGGTTTAACTACGCTGACCTTCTTTTCTTCCTGGACCTTGCCAGAGCCGATAAGAGGCAGGTTCACGTTTCTTCAAGTGTTAAAATAAGGTATAAAAACGCCATGAAAATACCAAAGCGCATAAAACCCCTGGTTGAAGATGGCATCGTTGACGAAGTCATCGCCCCCCTAATGAGTGGCAAAGAGGCGGACGTGTTTATCGTACGCTGTGGTCAGCATATTCGCTGTGCCAAGGTTTACAAAGAGGCGGCCAAACGTAGCTTCAAGCAAGCGGTGAAATACCAGGAAGGGCGCAAGGTACGTAACAGCCGTCGTGCTCGGGCTATCGAGAAGGGGTCGAAATTCGGTCGCAAGCAACAAGAAGAAGTTTGGCAGAATGCCGAGGTCGATGCCCTCTATCGTTTGGCGAGGGCCGGGGTACGCGTACCAGAAGCCTACGGCTGTTTTGACGGTGTGCTGATTATGGAACTGGTGACTGATGACGAAGGTGATGTGGCACCGCGTCTCAACGATGTGACTCTCACTGAAGAACAGGCACTTGAAGATCACGCGGTGATGATGCACTACGTGATGTTAATGCTTTGCGCGGGCCTGGTGCATGGTGATTTATCAGAGTTCAATGTACTCGTTGATGAGTACGGCCCGGTCATTATCGATTTACCCCAGGCCGTTGACGCTGCCGCTAATAATAATGCTGAGGCGATGCTGGCTCGCGATGTCGACAATATTACCCAGTACTACGGGCAGTACGCACCTGAATTACTACAAACCCGCTACGCTAAAGAGATATGGATGCTCTTTGAAGAGGGTAGTTTGCACCCAGAAGTGGCTCTCAGTGGCGAGTTTGAGGATGACGCTGGCCCGGCTGATGTGGATGGGGTGCTACTCGAGATTAAAGAGGCGCTGGCCGAAGAGCAGAGCCGTCAGGAGCGTCTGCGTGAGGCCGAGGAAGTCTAAGGTGCTGTGTGGACAAAGGGGAAGGGCAATGGGCAAGTGCCCGGGGCCACTAAATCGAGCCTGAAGCTACCGCTGTTTAGTGATCGAGTTTAACCGGCTTTCTTAAGGATTTGGTTTTGCCGTGTTTGGTTTTACTGTCCATGCGCTTACGCTGAGAGTTGCGCGAAGGCCGGGTGGGGCGCCGGGTTTTAGGCACTTGAGCCCCTGCCGCAATAAAGGCTTGCAGCCGTTCTAGTGCCGCCGTTCGGTTTTTTTCCTGAGTGCGGAATTGTTGGGCCTTAATCACCAGCACACCCTCTTTATTCACGCGGCTATCACGACTATTCAACAGGCGTTCTTTGATGTCATCGGGTAGTGATGAGGCCTTAATATTAAACCGCAGGTGCAGAGCGGAAGACACTTTATTGACATTTTGCCCACCCGCGCCCTGAGCGCGAATCGCGGTGAACTCCACTTCGTGCAGAGGGATGCTAAGTCGTGGCGTGATGGTCAACATGGTGTGTGAGGCTTGTTCACCACATTAAGTCGTCGGGGATTTTGTAATCCGCATAGGGATCATCCTCTTCGACGATCTCCGGGTTTTTATCGGCTTTGAAAATGATGCGTTCGGGGTCGCGTTCTGCAATTCTCTCGGCGACCGGGCTGGGCACGACAATGTATTTATCGCCCAGTTTGACAATGGCAACGACGCCCCGGCTCAGGCGGCCGACCTGAGCGGTATCAACGTAAATACGTTTGATGTGTTTGCCATCCGTGAAATTGAAGGGCTGGTCGCCTGTCACTTCAATGGCATTCATTTCAATTAATTGCTTTATTTGTGCAGCGAAAGCTTTGCGCTGTGCTTTTTCATTGCGCTGCTGGTTAAGACGTTTATCCTTAGCCATTTTTTCAGCTTTAGCCTGAGCGGCGTGCAATTTATTGTCATCGACAACGGGCTGCTTACTGTTACGCTGGATTTTGTCCTGTTTGCGCTTCGCTTTTACCGCCTGTTTCGCTTTCTTGTTATCGACTAAGCCGGATTTTTGTAATTGATCGAGTAATGAGTTTGCCATGTGAGTTCGAAGCGAGAATGTAAAGAACCATTGTAATTGAGGTTGCGCTTGTTTTTCCAGAGAACAGTGTTGTGATGCCCTTAGATGGGCGGGTATTGGCTGATATAAGCAGTTTAGCCAACGTACAGATAAGAGGGATGTTCAGTATCTGTGGGTTTAGTATTTATAAGCTCAGTATTTTTAGGCTCAGTAACTATAGGGTGTTGCCGCTATTAAACTTGGAGACTAAGCTGTCGCGATGCTTTGAATTTTTAACACTAGCCTGGGGAGTCTCTGAACACATCATGTCCTCGTCTATGAGGACAAAGCCTTGGCTTGTTTCTCGTCTCATGGCGCCTACTCTTGATGTCAAGCTTCGCAATAGCACGCCACCGACTTTATTACCATTTTTTCAGAGCCTCCCGCTTGTTTCGTCAACGCTATTTGTTTTCAACCACTTCTGTTGGAAGTGTCGCTTTTGTCCATGCTTCAAAGCCACCATCAATATGGCAGATAGGGCTTAAACCCATATTTTGCAGAGCAAGCGTCGCCAGAGCGGAGCGATGACTTTTGGCACAATACAGGACGAATTTTTTGCCCGATGAAAAAATGTCGCGGTGGTATTCGCTCTCCGGGTCGACCCAAAACTCTAGCATGCCTCGGGGTGCGTGAAGAGCGCCGGGTATTTTGCCGCTACGGTAAAGTTCGCGCACATCGCGAATATCGACAAAGACCGTGTTGTCATCATTGAGCAGTTTTTGGGCCTCATCGAGGCTGATGGTTTCAATCTCTTTTAGAGCGTTCTCGACAAGCTGTTTAGCGCTGATTCTCATGGGGTGGCTCCCGTATTAGTAGTGTTATTAGTCTTCGTGTGAGTAAGTACGTCTTTTGATACTACCTGATTTAGTGTCTGTGTTTGTAGTGTTTTATCTTGTTCGATGAGGTTAAATAGATGCTCAAATTCATCACACATGCTAAAGCTCGCGGCTTGGCAGCACGGAGTAATGACTATGGAATATCGTACATTGGGTCGCACTGACCTTAAGGTCAGTGCTATATGTTTGGGCACCATGACCTGGGGACAGCAAAATAGCCTCGATGAGGCCCTTGAGCAAATGGATTTTGCCCTCGCCAATGGCGTTAATTTTTTTGATACGGCAGAAATGTATCCAGTGCCACCCCGACCTGAGACTCAGGGCCGAACCGAAGAGTACGTTGGCGAGTGGTTTGCCCGCCGGGGTAAACGTAGCGAAGTTGTACTGGCGACGAAAGTGTCGGGTCGCTCAGAAGCCACGGGTGACTGGAAGCACCTGCGCGGTGGGCCGCGTTTAAACCGTGAGCATATTCGCCAGGCAGTACATGACTCTCTCAAGCGGTTACAGACCGATTATATTGATCTCTATCAGGTACATTGGCCGGAACGCACCACCAATTTTTTTGGCCAGCTGGGTTATCGTCACAATGAACAATCTGACCTGGCTTCTATTGCAGAAACGTTGGGTGCGCTCTCAGAATTGGTGAAAGAAGGCTTGGTGCGTCACATAGGCGTGTCAAATGAAACCCCCTGGGGTGTGATGGAGTATTTGCGTAACGCGCGCGAAGAAGAGGATCTTCAGCGCATCGTGAGCATTCAAAACCCCTATAACTTACTGAATCGCAGTTTCGAAGTGGGTCTTGCCGAAATGGCGATTCGAGAAGATGTCGGTTTGCTGGCCTACTCACCACTGGCGATGGCGATGTTATCAGGCAAATACATGGATGGTCAGAGACCAGCAGGCGCACGTTTGACCTTGTTTGATCGTTTTCAGCGCTATTCAAGCCCCCAGGCTGTTACAGCGGCTGAGGCTTATGTGACCTTGGCTCGTGAGCATGGACTTGACCCTTCGACTATGGCCCTGGCTTATGTCAATAGCAGAGAATTTGTCACCAGCAACATTATTGGCGCCACGAATCTTGAGCAATTAAAGACCAATATTGCCAGCATTGACTGCGTGTTATCGAAGGACGTGGAGCAGGGTATAGAGGCGCTACATCAGCGTTACTCCAATCCTGCGCCTTAAAATGCCTTGAAAAGTTGAAGGGCTGGGGCGGACTGTCTTGCAGTCTGCCCCTTTTGAGTGTTTGCGATTAGTTTTATGTGCTATTGGTCTTTCACCATCATTGTCAATCTGGAAATGCACACAGTTTTTCCCGCTTCATCGCGAATCATAATTTCCCAGACATGGGTTGAGCGCCCCAGGTGCATCGGTTTAGCCGTGCCGTAGACAAAACCCTCCGACACCGAACGGATGTGGTTGGCATTAATCTCCAATCCAACACAGTATTGTTTTTCCATGTCGATACACAGCGACGATGCGTGGCTGCCGACTGTTTCGGCAAGTAGGCAGGAGGCGCCGCCGTGGAGAATGCCGTAGGGCTGGCGGGTGCGTGCATCGACGGGCATGCGGGCGGTAATATAGTCATCACCAAAGTCGGTGTACTCAATACCCGAGTTAGTAGCGGCCCCATCGGGAAAGTCGTTGTTGAGTGTGTCGAGTGACAAAGTTTTTTTCCAGATGCTCATAGTAGACTACCTTGGTTTGTTACACATTGCTTTCAGTGTTGTCGGGATAGAGTGGCTTTAAATGTTGCCGTTTATCCTTTTTACGACTTGAGGCGCTCACGGCCCCTGCTTTTTTCAAATGCTCAAGCGCCAGAAAAATCGTGTCACAATTCACTGACGTTTGCGCATCGCTATCGCTGTAGAGCTTTGTATCAAGAGCGGCAAATTCGGCGCTTAATTCTTCGTTGTCGGCTAGTTTGGCGACTTCGTCTAGGCTGTGTAGGTGCGGCTGCTGCCAATGCACACGGGCCCAGTTGATAATAGCCTGTCGCAGGCCCGGATAATTGTCCATGGCGCAGGCCATGCGGATTTCTTTAAAGAGTTCTTTATCAGAGACGGTTGCTGTGTTTTCTACTGGTGTGATGGCTGCAGTCGGGCGATTGCGCCACCACAAAATGGCAAAGCCAGCAGCGACCAAAAGTAGCACGAGGTTACTCGCTGCTAGCAGCCAGAAGTAAACACCTGTAATCGGTGTGCTGATCTTTGATTGTCCCTGAGGAGCAGGGATAATTGCATCGCTGTTTTCTGTCGGCGCAATTGAGTTGTCGACTAACTCTGTTGCGCTATTTGTTGCGGGCAGAACATTCAGCGAGCGACCCTTGAGCACGGTCTGACGTGGCAGGTTGGCCTCTGTGTCCCACCAGTGCACGGTAATATCCGGCAGGCTAATGCTGCCAACCTGGGTGGGCACGATGGCAATGGATTCTATGCGTTTACCGAATACGCCATTCTCACTAACACTGTTCTCCATTTGCGCCTGATCGGGATAGAGTTTGTAGTTTTTGCTGTCTGGCATTTGCAATGGGGGTAATTGGCTAGCCATCAAATTCTGCCCGGTAATGGTGATGGTGCGAGTCAATGGTTCTCCCAGTGTGATGTCGCCGGTGGTATTACTCCAACGCTCGTGCAAGGCCAGACCTTTACCCGGCAACCAGTAGGGCAGAGAATTATCGTTGGGCTTAGGTTTGACCTGTAGTTGTTTCGCCTCGCTATGAAAAAACGCTTGTTTACCTCGCTGTCGAAAGAGCGAGCCGCTGTAGCGGGCACTGCGGTCTGAAATTATGCCACTGTACTGAATCGCCGGTATTTCCAATGTCGAACTGCTATCGGCAAAAATGGCATAGCGGGTTTCCACCACCGTGTATTGCTTACCTTCAACATCCTTTTGGTACTGGCTTTCCGCAACTTTAAGCAGTTGTGCCCCGGGTACGGCCAGCTCGCTGACGGAAAAATTACTCATGGGTACGGAGGTGTATAAACGCAGGGTCAGCAGGGCTTGTTCTTGCACATAGACACGGTTTTTATCGAGCACTGTCTCGGTAAAAACAGCGGCGCCGGTAGCCTGGGTGCTAGGTTTTGCTTTGCTCGCTTGTATTTCCAGGGCATTGCTCACCTCGCCTTTGAAGGTAAAAGAAGGAATCAATAAGCTGCCGGTGCGTTTCGGTGAAAGTCTGATAATCCACTGTGTGAGTGAGGTGGCATTGCCATTGATATTTGAATACTTGCTTTGCTGATTGCGACTTAAAAGATTGAAGTCCTTTTCCAATACGCTGAAGTCCGGCTCACCGAATAGAACTTGTTCACTAAATGTAACGGTGAGCTCGAAACTTTCGCCGAGATTAACAGTGCTGCGATCGACCTTGCTTGACAGACTCGCGGCGTAGCCATTGGCTGTCAATAACATTAAGAATAAGCCGATAACATAGGACCCAAAGTAGTGTCTTTTAAGGGCTCGAGTGGCCATTTCTGTGCTTACCAACGTTCTGTCTCCTGCTGCTTAGGCGGGTTCTGGTTTGAACGGGCACGGCCTGTTTGCTGTTGGCGCTGCCAGGCCTCGTATTCAAATTTGCGACGCATTAAGCCGCTGGGGTCATCGGGCACACGGCGCAGCCATTGCTCAAGTGCCTGGCGCTGCTCTTCGGGCATTGCGTCGGCGTTAGAGGCTTCTGTCTCTGCCGTACTCTGCGGCTTTTCGTCGGCCTCTTGCGAGGGGTCGTTACTCGAAGCTCTTTCATCTTTTTCTTCGGGCTCACTCTCGGCTGCTTCATCAGCGTCTTCCGACCTCTGTTCTTGCTGATTTTCTGGTTTTGAATCCGAGTCAGGATCAGCGTCAGAATTTGATTTCTGCTCTTTATTATCCGCATTATCCTTGTTTTGCTCGGAATCTTTGTCGCCTTGTTCTCCTTCTTGTGTAGAATCCGACGACTCTTCCGGCGTCGATTCGTCGTTATTTCCGTCGCCCTGTTCTCTGTCTTCCTGGTCTTCGTCGCCCTGAGATTGTTCTCGTTCTTGTTGTTCTTGCAGGGCTTTTTCAACCAAGTCTTTATTAAAGGCGGCATCCTCATGCTGTTGGTCTAATTCGAGGGCTGCCTGATAATTTTCAAGCGCCGCCTCTAGTTGTCCCGCTTTAGCCTGAGCATTCGCCAGGTTATAGAGACTGTCAGCCGTCGTTTCACCCTTTTTAAAATGCTCTTCAGCGGCGTCAAAATGACCATTTTTATAGGCCGCTGCACCTTTCCATGTGGGGTCTTTGAACAGTGTCTCGGCGGATTCTGTGTCACCGGCAGCTAGCGCCTTTTGTCCTTGTTGGTCACTGCGTAGCCACAGGTCCTGCCAATCCAGGGCGTGAGCTTTATCCGGCGTTAAGGCGAGAGGGGCAAGTAACAATAAAGCCAGTACATTGCGGCGAAAAGCCAGTACTAAAAAAGGTAGCAGTGGTAAAACGAGCCAGAAACCACTGTCGTGCCAAGTGTCAAAGGTGCGTTGTAGTTGTTGGCTTTGCTCGCTGTCAGCACGGTTAAAAAGCTGATTCAGGGCTTTAATATCCGTATCGTTGGTCGAAAGCTTTCGGTAGAGGCCCCCGTTGCTCTGGGCGAGGGCTCGCAGGGGCTTTTCTTTAAGCTGGGCAAGTACGATATTGCCTTGTCCATCTTTTAAAAAGCCTCCATTGCTGCCACTCGACGTGGCGGGTATGGGCGCGCCATCTTTTGTACCCAGCGATAATACTGAAACACGAATACCGTCAATATCCTTCAGCTGTGCCTTCATTTTCGCTAAGTCGGCATTGGGTAGACCGTCGGACACCAGCAGAATATGCCCATTAGCAAAGCCGCTTTTTTGAATTAACGCGAGCCCTTTTTCCAGTGCCTGCAGGGGCTGGTTGCCCGCCACGGGCATCACTGCTGGATTGAGCGCTGGCAGCAGTGAAATAATCGTCGCTGTATCGTCGGTGAGAGGCGTGACGACGTGGGCATCACCGGCGTAGGCCACCAACGCGCTGGTTCCCTCTTGCCGGGTCTGCAGCAAGTCTATTAATTTCAGGCGCGCACGGGTCAAGCGGTTGGGTTTTAAATCTTCCGCCAACATAGACGGTGATAAGTCGAGCAAAATAACTAGTGGCGTTTGTTGCTTGTGGATGGGCAGAGGGATTTTGCTCCAGCTCGGGCCGGCTAGGGCAAGACAGGCACAGAGCCAGGGGGTGAGCAGCCACCAGTGCAAACGCTGACGTTGTGTGTTGGCACCTTGTTCGACTAAATAAGGAAGAAGTTCGGGGGCGATAACACTCTGCCAGTTACTATTGTTACCACTGCGACGAGCAAGTAATAGAGACAGAGCAATGCCAGGTAACAGGGCCATTAGCCACCAAGGGCGCAGCCAGTGGAATTGGCCGATCGCTGCCGCTAGCTCGGTGGATAACTCACTCATGACTTTAGCCCTCGTAGAAGCAGCAGCAAGCCACTCAATAACAACGCTCCACCCAGGGGCCAGTAAAACAGTGCTCGGGTGGGTCGGAAGGTTTCCGCGTCTTGACTAACCGGCTCGAGTAGGTCGAGAGTGGCGTAGATTTGTACGAGTTCTTTCGGATTGCGGGCGCGAAAATACTGGCCACCTGTTTGTGTGGCAATGGCTCGCAGGGTGGTTTCGTCAAGATCGGCAGAGGGGTTCACGCGGCGCGTACCGAATAAACTACGGCGTAAAATCTCATCGGCACCCACGCCAATGGTGTAAATTTTTACACCGTAGGCGGCGGCTAGTTCCGCAGCTTTTAGGGGCTCGACTTCGCCCGCTGTATTGGCGCCGTCAGTGAGCAAAATGATCACGCGGCTATTTTCGTCTTTATCTTTCAGCCGCTTGACACCGAGACCGATGGCATCGCCTATCGCTGTGCCCTTGCCAGCAAAGCCGATCAGAGCCTCCTGTAATAGCGTATTGAGGGTAAGTCGATCAAAGGTCAGCGGCGTTTGTAGATAGGCGTGATCTCCAAACAAAATGAGCCCGAGCCTGTCACCACTGCGTCGCTCGACGAAATCGCCGACCACTGCTTTAACCACACTTAAGCGGTCAATTAGGGAGCCACCCACCTCCATATCTTCGACTTCCATACTGCCAGAAATATCAACTGCCAATAGGAGGTCACGGCCACTGGTGGGGAGGGCAATGGGCTCGCCAATCCATTGGGGGCGGCTAGCAGCCAACAGACAGGCAAACCAAATTAAAGTGAGCAGAACAAAATGAGGCCAATTGCGGCGACTCACCGCGGGGGCGTTGTGGCTCTCGGCGACGAGTTGGCCATAGACGGGGGCGAACAATGCAGCTTGTTGGTCATCGGCGGGTTTGCGCCACCAACGATAGATAAAGGGCAGAGGAGCCAGTGCCAGCATCCAGGGCCAGATTAAGCTGAACATTGGCTAGCGACTCCCTGCTCGTTGTTTGGGTGTAAAGTCTTTGTCCTTTAGCCAGTTCTTGGCAACGTCGTAAAAACACCGAGCTTGCTCTGGGCTTAGCGCAGAACTTTCTGGGCGATAGAGCCGCTCGCTGATCAATTGTAAAGGCAGTCGTGTAGAGAGTTTGCCAGCACTGTGTTCATCAAGAATTTTCAGCAGCTCCGGACTGGGCATGGATTCGATGTGCTCTTGCTGACGCGCTGGGAGATTCTCTTCGCTGTGGGTAACGGTCGATAGCTGCGCGGTTTTTCCGGCTCGGCGTAGCAGTGCTAATGTTTTTTCGATCAACACGCGGTCGGCGCTGACTGCCTCATCACTCTGCTGTTTATTACTCTGGTGGTAAGCCTGCTGATAGTTTTGCCAAATCTGTTTCAGTAAATCCAGACTTTCACTGCGGAAATACTGGCGGCGATAACGTCTTTGTAAAAAGCGGACGAGCCAAATGGTTAAGGCTAAAATCAAAGCTGCGACGACCCACCAACCCGGTGCAGGCGGCCACCAGTGCACGGCCTGGGGCAGGTGAATATCTCTGAGTTGTTCGAGCGCGGGATTGTTCATGAGCGTTTGCGCCGCCCCCGCCTGGCAAAGGCCTGGCGTAGTGTGTCGAACACGGGTTGCTCGGTGGAAAAGCTGAGCAGAGGCAGTTGGAGACGCAAAGCGGTATTTTGCAAATACTGCTCTCTATCGCGATAGCGTTGTTCAAAATGGCCCCGTAGCCGGGTATTGGCTGCGTTCAATAAAAAGCGTTGGGTACCGTTATAAACCTGATATTGTCCGGGCGGTGGTAGTTGGCTCTCGAGACTGTCATGGATGTGGAAAAGGCTGAGGTCGCAATGGCGAGCCAGTTCAAACAGGTGACGTTCGCCCGTTGCGTCGAGGTCGTGAAAATCGCTGATGATCATTAAACTGGTGCCGGGGCGGGCAACGCGGCGGGTGTCTTCTAGAATTTCACTCAGGTTATAGCGCTTGTCCTGTTCGGTGATCGATGCGTCTTGTTCACCGTGTGGCTT
Source organism: uncultured Gammaproteobacteria bacterium (assembly GCA_913058345.1). GTDB lineage: Bacteria > Pseudomonadota > Gammaproteobacteria > Pseudomonadales > Porticoccaceae > Reddybacter. The sequence goes on along the minus strand of CAJXQR010000001.1, from coordinate 483,889 downwards.
GCTTGCAGGTTTGTTCGTGGGCAATAGCGCCATGCTGGTTTCGTGCAGAGCCTGAATGAGTTGCAGCACACTGTGCTGGCTGCGCCGGGCGCGAATATCGCGCTGCTTGTCAGGACCGAAAACGAGGGCGCCAATGCGCTCGCCCGCATTGAGCCCAGCCCAGGCCAGTAGGCTGGCAATCTCGCAAGCACACACTGACTTCAAGCGACGAGCGCCGAAAAACATTGTTTGGCGTAGATCGCATACCACCATTAGCGGGCGTTCGCGTTCCTCGCGAAATATCTTGGTGTGGGGGCTGGTGGTGCGGGCAGTCACGCGCCAGTCAATGGAGCGAATATCGTCCCCCGGTTGATAGGGCCGCACTTCGTCGAAGTCCATTCCTCGGCCGCGAAAGCGCGAGCGGCGAGTGCCATTGAGAGCGCTTTTTACAGCGTGTTGCGGGAAGAGTGTTAACTCGCGCGCGGCAAAACGTAATTTAGCGAGGTCGGCAACAGGGGCGACGACACTGGCTGGTGGGCTAGGCAGAGGGCTAGTGTTCACAGCTCCTGAATTTGCAGAAGGCTTAGTGAGCAAGGGCATAGTGCTGGTTAATGCTGATCAACAGTATTGGCCCTACAGGCTAGGCAGAGGGGACATTGGCGAGCAGGGCGTCAATCGCCTGGTCGGCAGTAACGCCGTTGGCCTCGGCCTCAAAACTGAGGAGCAAACGGTGTCGGAGAATGTCGTGGGCAACTGCTCGGATATCATCGGGCGTGACAAAATCTCGCCCATCGAGCCAGGCATTGGCACGACTGCAACGATCCAGCGCTATGGTGGCTCGGGGACTGGCACCGTATTCGAGCCAGTTGTCGAGCTGCTCACCATAGCTGAGAGGCTGGCGAGTGGCTTGAATGAGCTGAATCAGGTACTCCTCAACATTCGTGGCCATATGTATACCGAGCACTTCTTTACGGGCGGTGAATAGTGTCGCCTGGTCGATTTCAGGGCCGGGGGCACTGGCGCTACCAGAGGCTTCGTCCCTGACTAATGCAAGAATTTTTCGCTCTGCATCGGCAGCCGGGTAGTCCACGGTGACATGCATTAAAAATCGGTCGAGTTGGGCCTCGGGCAGGGGATAGGTCCCTTCCTGCTCTATGGGGTTTTGCGTTGCCATTACCAGGAATAGCTCGGGCAGTGGATAGATTTTATTGCCTATGCTCACCTGTCGCTCGGCCATCGCTTCCAGCAGGGCCGATTGCACCTTAGCGGGGGCGCGGTTGATTTCGTCGGCCAGAACCAAATTGTGAAAAATCGGCCCGGCCTGAAATTCAAAGCTGGCATTCTCGGGGCGGTAAATATCACTCCCCGTGACATCGGCAGGTAATAAGTCCGGCGTGAACTGTATGCGGTGAAAGTCGGCGTCAATACCCTTCGCCAAGGTGTTAATGGCTTTGGTTTTGGCGAGACCGGGCGCCCCTTCAACCAGCAAATGGCCATCGGCCAATAGCGCCATAACCAGCCGCTGAGCAAGGTGCTCCTGGCCGATGATGGTTTGATTGAGGTAGGAAAGTAACGATTTGACTTGTGTAAATACACTCATGGGCAACTACTTGGGCCTTATAAATAAAGAATGACGGCTTTTGTTATGGCGGTGATTGTATTAGTTACAGGCCTCAGGGCAAGGCTTTTTAATCAGCACCAATATTTGGTTGGTAAGACAAGGCTCAGGTCCATCAGTTCACAGACATTTTCCGTATCAAAGTAAGCGATGGATGGGGCTGTACAGCAGCTTGTATTGGGCTAAATTACAAGGAGCCAAAGAGATTTGGCACTTAGGCTGCGTCAGTGGTGACTTGCCTGCGAGTGTGGCTTATCCTTGCCGCCCATTTTACGACGGCTGCTTGGGGTGGTGATAGCCATCTCAGCAAGTCAAACGGGCGCTTTATCGGCCACCATCACCGAGGACACTATGTATCAACTAGCCCGTAAGGCTTTATTTTTGCTGCCCACCGAGACCTCTCACCATTTCTCTTTAAATGCTATTGCCTTGTCGTCTCGGTTGGGCTTGTTAAAACATTGGCCCAAACAACCTGCGGCCCAGCCTGTTGAAATCATGGGTTTAACCTTTCCCAACCCCGTCGGTTTGGCGGCGGGGCTCGATAAAAATGGCGATTATTTCAATGCCTTAGCTGAACTGGGTTTTGGGTTCGTTGAAATTGGCACCATCACGCCTCGGCCCCAGCCGGGCAATCCCAAACCCCGCCTGTTTCGTCTACCCGAACACCAGGCCATCATTAATCGCATGGGCTTTAATAATTTGGGCGTCGACCACCTGGTGACACAGGTGCGCAAACGACGATTTAAAGGCATATTGGGTATCAATATTGGTAAAAACTTTGATACGCCCGTCGAGAGCGCGAGTGACGACTACCGCCTGTGCATGGAAAAAGTCTATGCCTATGCTGATTATATTGCGGTCAATATTTCTTCCCCTAATACTCCGGGCCTCAGAGACTTACAACACGCTGAGCAACTTAGCGAATTACTGGCAACACTCAAACAAACCCAGGCTCGCCTCGCCGATGAACAGGGTCGCTACGTACCGCTGGCATTAAAAATTGCCCCCGATTTAGACGACGAGCAAATCGTCGATATGGCGCGTCAACTCATTAAGCACGGTATCGATGGTGTTATTGCCACGAATACCACCTTGTCACGGGAGCCGATTAAACATTCGCCACTAGCGAGCGAGCAGGGCGGCTTAAGCGGTTGGCCGGTACGCGAGCGAGCCACCGAAGTGGTCGAAAAACTGGCAAAAGAACTTGACGGAGCGCTGCCAATCATTGGTGTGGGCGGTATCATTAGCGGCGGGGATGCCTGTGACAAAATTAATGCTGGAGCCAGTTTGGTGCAGGTTTATACCGGCTTTATCTACCGAGGCCCTGCGTTGATTGCGGAGGCTGTTGAAGCACTATCCGCTCTTTAGGTTGGTGATTTACTTGGCGGTCAGTCTCTATTGTTCTTGTCGCTGTAAAGTTGCTGGGCTAGCAACTTATTAGAGCTTTGGCTTTATTGAGGAAACAGGTACAAGCTATCCGGCGAGGTTTGGCCAATAATGCATAATAGAATTAGTTGGCCTATTCTTGTTAAAATTGTTTTACCTTTTTTAAAAAAATCAGTGAGTTTATTTAGGTCGTTGTTCGCGATCTGATATAAATGAAGTGAGATAATATCATGATAGAAACCGATAGATTATTACTTCGTCAGTGGGTTACAGAAGATTTCCATCCATTTGCAGAAATGTGCAGTAATAAAAAAGTGATGGAATTTTTTCCAAAAATTCAAACGCCTGAAGAAAGCTATGAAATGGCCAGAAAAATTCAGTCCTTAATAAACGAACGTGGTTGGGGGCTTTGGGCGGTAGAAATCCCTAATCAGCATGCGTTTATTGGTTTTATCGGTTTACATGCGCCTCAATATGATTTGCCATGTTCGCCCTGTGTGGAGGTAGGTTGGCGTCTATCGAGCCAATATTGGGGGAAAGGTTATGCTACAGAAGGAGCTAAAGCTGCACTTGAATTCGCATTTAATACCTTACAGCTCAGTGAAGTAGTGTCATTTACCACCGTAGGTAATGTGCGTTCTGTATCTGTGATGAAAAAAATTGGAATGCAGGACAGCGGACAAAATTTTATGCACCCCGGTATTGATGAGTCTCATCCGCAGTGTGAGTATGTTCTCTATAAAATCAGCCAATCTGAGTGACGTCAAACCGCCTTGCAAAAATACCTGTAAGGATTCCAATAAGTCTTGTTTTGCGCTCTAATATTTTTCTGATTGTCACCAGTCGTTCACTTAAAATAATTCAACCAAAGCGATGAGGAAAGGATGAAGATAAGAAGTGCGATGGAATGATTTTCGAAAATCTTTTAAAGCTAAAAATTTCGCACAAAGATCAAATATATTTAAAGAAGCCCGAGGGATTTGGCTTTATTGAACACTAATTTTTTTTACGATAATATCTTATCGAGGGAAGTTGGTTGAATGTGAGTTTGACAGGTATCTTTTGCTTGTTTTTAAAGTCGTTGTAAGCAGTTCTGTGATGATGCTCCATCATCGAAAAGCAGGGCGATTGATTACAGCAAGCTCGACTGGTCGCTATGAATATTGAGCTTTCCGGTTAAATTCTAGAATTTCATGATCAATGATGATTCTTTTTATAAATTGCCTTTGCAGAACATAGCTATAGAGATCTGCTTTGCCTGTATTGCTGCACGGCACTTCCCTTTTTGTGTTTGGCATAGGACTCATGTTCCTTAGTTAAGACTTTGTGTCCATTGAAGCGGGCGACTTTCACCGTTTTCTCATCCAGAGAAAAATCAACACGACAGATGATAAGCAAAGGGCTTCTAGATGAGCTCCAAGGTGCGTTTGAGTTGTGAGGCGGCTCAAGACAGATTTGAGGATTTTGTTGAGTACCAACTGTGATTTTGAGGCAACTTTCTGGTGACAGGATTTCCGTGACTTTATATAACGGCCCCCTTCGAGCTAACGAGTGCGTATTTGTCAGGCAAATGCACTGTGTTTGAAAGTATGGGCAGGATTGAAGGTTATTACCTAAGTCTTAATCGCTGAAAACTCGATTGCTCTATGAGTGACCCTTATGAGTATTGGCGAGGAAGATGGGAGCTCTAAAACGAGGGAAAGTTGAAATATAAGTGGGAAATCCAAAACCTTACCAGCAGTAATTGAGAGAGCTGGTAAGGATTCTTGCGCATTAATGTATGGCGTGGCGATTATTCTGTAGAATAGTGCGCTTTTCAGCCCCGTAGGGGTGATTTTATAAACAAGTACAAATTAGGATTTTGAAGGTATGGGTGATAGCAATTTTGTCAATGAGATCAACAAAAGACGCACGTTCGCTATCATCTCTCACCCGGATGCGGGTAAGACCACCATGACGGAAAAGATGCTGTTGTTTGGCAATGCGATTCAGGTTGCCGGTACTGTTAAAGGCAAAAAAAGTGATCGTCATGCTACTTCTGACTGGATGACGATGGAAAAGGAGAGGGGTATCTCAGTGACCTCTTCGGTGATGCAGTTTCCCTACAATGACTGTACTGTGAACTTGCTCGATACCCCAGGTCACGGTGACTTCTCCGAAGATACCTACCGTACCTTAACGGCTGTTGACTCGGTATTGATGATGATCGACGGGGCTAAGGGTGTGGAAGATCGTACCATTAAACTGATGGATGTCTGTCGTCTGCGTGATACCCCTATTCTGACTTTCATCAATAAAATGGATCGCGAGGTGCGCGAACCCATTGATGTGCTTGATGAGGTTGAAACGGTACTGAAGATTAAAGCCGCTCCCATTAACTGGCCCCTTGGCATGGGTAAGGCTTTCAAAGGGGTTTATGACCTCTACCAGGACACGATTCATGTCTACCAGCAGGGTCAGGGCAACCAGATACCCGACGATGTGAAGATTGACGGTCTTGACTCCGATGCTGCCCGGGATCTTCTCGGCTTTGAGTATGACAATATCTGTGAAGAAATTGAGTTGGTTCGCGGTGCGACCAATGTCTTCGACATCGAGTCCTATCTCAATGGCACCCTTACACCGGTATTTTTCGGCACGGCACTAGGTAACTTTGGTGTGCGGGAAATGCTCAACCACTTCGTACAGTGGGCTCCGGCACCGATAGGCCGCGAGACGACCGATCGACACGTCGAACCTGTTGAGGAGCCCTTGACGGGTTTTATATTTAAGATTCAGGCGAATATGGACCCTCGCCATCGAGACCGTATTGCTTTTATGCGTATTTGCTCGGGCAAGTATCGCCAGGGCATGAAAATGCGCCATGTGCGTATTAATAAAGACGTCAAAATTGCTGATGCGGTGAGCTTCCTCGCCGGTGAACGCAGCAGTGTGTCCGAGGCTATTGCCGGCGATATCATTGGCTTGCACAACCACGGGACCATACAAATAGGTGATACATTTACTGAGGGCGAAGACCTTAAATTTACTGGAATTCCTCATTTTGCACCGGAGTTATTCCGCTCAATAAGATTAAAAGATCCGCTAAGAATGAAACAGCTACACAAGGGTCTAAAGCAGCTTTCCGAAGAAGGTTCAACTCAAGTTTTCTACCCAAAACAGAATAATAATATTGTTGTGGGTGCTGTGGGCCAGCTGCAATATGAGGTCGTTGCCTATAGGCTGAAGGATGAATACGGCGTTGAGGCCATTTACGAACCGGTCAATATTTACACGGCTCGCTGGGTCGATAGCGATGACGAGAAAGCCCTGGATGCTTTCAAGCGCAAAGCGGCTGACAATCTGGCCATTGATGGCGGTGGGCACCTCACCTACCTCGCACCGACTCGGGTTAATTTGAGTTTGGCCATTGAACGCTATCCAGACGTTGAGTTCTTTTCAACTCGCGAGCATTAAATGCGGGTTCATATTCAGGTTGCGTGATTTCGCTCTGACGACGTAGTGGGGAGTAGAGGGGATAAGGCCGTCGTATTGAGTGTTACGCAATTGCTTTTCTCATTAAGCGCTTAGATAATTGCTTTACCACTGTCAATCTTGGCGGTGGTTCTATGGCTATAACAACAAGAGAAAGCCTGAGTGAGAAAAGTGCTATGAAGAAAAACACGCGTATTGATATGGTCGAACGGGCATTGACGCTACTCGATAATGAGGATACTACACGGGTCGACGCTATTTATTTAAGCCCTGTCGAGTCCTATACCTGCAAGGATTGGCTGGCACTGGAAGAACAGATTCTCTTTAGAGATTATCCTCTGCTGGTGGCTTTTTCCTGTGACCTGCCCAGCGCCGGCGACTTTATTACCCACGATGCTACCGGTGTGCCCCTGTTGTTAGTGAGGGACAAAGAAGGTGGCATTAATGCTTTTTATAACACCTGCCGCCATCGAGGCGCTAAATTAGCCAAGGGGTGTGGCCGGGCTCAAACTGGGTTGACCTGCCCCTATCATGCCTGGACCTATGATTTTACCGGCAATCTCAAAGTTCTACCGGATCCGGTGAGCTTCCCCGGTGTTGATAAAGCTGAACATGGTTTGGTGAAGCTCCCGGTAGTCGAGAAGTACGGCATGATCTGGGTATGTCCTAAAAGGGGTAAGGATTTTGATATTGACGCTCAGCTTGGTGGCATCGATAAGGGTCTGGTTGACGATTTAAAAAGCTATCAGTTTGAAGATTATCACCCCTATGCCCAGCGTCGACTGCACTGCAAAATGAACTGGAAGTTAATGCTAGATACCTTTCTCGAGCCTTATCACTTCGCCCCTCTGCACGCCACCACGGTTGCGCCCTTGCTTTATCACAACCTTTGTTTACTCGACACCTATGGACAAAATTTACGCGAAGCTGTGATTCGTAAATCCATCGAAAAGCAACGCCAACAACCGAGAGAAAGTTGGGATATTGTGCCCGACTCAGCACTGGTTTATTTACTCTTTCCCAATGCGGGTTTGGTGATGCAGCGCGATCATGTTGAGCTGTGGCGCTCCTACCCTGTTGCTGGCAAGCCCAACGAATGCACCGTGCAAATGGATTACTATATTCCTGAGCCCGCTGAAACACCGTCAGCGAAAGACCACTGGGAACGCAATATGGACCTGGCTGTACGCACCGTGCTGGAAGAAGATATCCCCGGCGTGGAAGGTATTCAGGCTGGCTTGAGTAGCGGAGCCATTAGCCATAGCACCTTTGGCCGCAACGAGCCGGCGCTAATTCATTTTCAGAGAGAAATCGCTAAAGCAATAGGGCGCGCTTGATGGCATTGGTTGATTAAACAGGCATGTTTTGTGTTGCTTGAGCTGCTTAGATAAAATTGCAGCAGGGGGCAAAGTAGGGGAATAAAATTATTATCGTTTCACTTTTTCCTGAGCTTTGATTTTTTTATTGCCATTAGATTTTCTCTTGCTGTGAGCCTTTTTCCGCTGCTCTTTTTTCTCATTATCGAGGCGTTGTTTTGCTAACAGTTCAATTAGCTCCCGTTCGACCATCACCGGTGTTTCAAGACTAATCCGTCCGATAGTGGCAGTGCGAAACTCGTGAATGAGCCGGGTTGATATTTGCTCTAAATCAACGTGGCCACCGGCGCGCAAACAGCCCCGTTGACGGCCAAGGATTTCGAGTAGTTCCAGCTCGCTCTGGGGTAGGGCATCGAGTTTGTATCGAGTGCCGATAAAGCCGGCATAGTTGTCGAGCAAAAATTTCGCGGCGTAAAAAGCGATGTCGGTATATTCCAGGGCGGTATCTTTGATCGCGCCGGTGATAGCGAGGCGATAGCCACTATCGATATGTTCGATCTTTGGCCACAACATGCCCGGTGTATCGAATAAGACTACGCCGTTTCTTAAATTGATGCGCTGTTGGCTTTTAGTCACCGCGGGCTCATTGCCAGTTTTGGCAATAATGCGCCCGGCGAGACTGTTTATCAGTGTAGATTTTCCCACGTTGGGAATGCCCATAATCAAACAATTAATCGGGTGAACACTGTCCACTTTGTCAGGCACCAATTCTCGGCATAGACCGAGTAAAAGCTGGCTTTTATCACTTTTATCCGTATCCAGCGCCAGGGTTTTTATTGCCGAATCTCGCTCTAAATAGGCCTGCCACAGTGCGGTGGTTTCAGGATCTGCGAGGTCACTTTTGTTAAGGATTTTGATACAGGGCTTATTGTCCCGTAGATTTTCCAGCATCGGATTCTGACTACTAAAAGGGATACGTGCATCAACGACTTCAATCACCAAATCAATTTTGGGCAAGAGTTGTTTCAGTTCTTTACCGGCTTTGTGCATATGGCCGGGGTACCAGTTAATTCGCATGGGCAACCTGTTGCTGTTGATTGAATACCAATGGGGGCAGGAAATGTTGTTGGCTGGAGTGAGTATAGCAAGCCTGTTAACCTCTCTAGTGGATGTTTGGACGATAATAATTAGTCTTTTTTGAATTAAATCTGTTGAGGAGAGCACCTGTGAAATTTGGACTTGCTTTTGCCACCGCTGGCCCTTTGGCTGACCCTGAGTTGTTTGAAACCCTCGTTACGACTGCTGAAGATATCGGCATGGAATCCATCTGGGCCGTCGAGCATGTTGTGTTGCCTGCCGGCTTTCAATCGAAATATCCCTATAATAAAGATGGCCGCTTTCCTGGTGGAGAGACGTCGGCGATCCCAGATCCCATTGTTGCTTTGTCCTACGCGGCAGGCATGACAAAACACATTCGTCTGGCAACGGGCATTATGATCTTGCCCCAGCGCAACCCGCTTTATGTCGCCAAAGAATGGGCCTCTCTCGATGTGTTGTCGCGGGGTAGGGCAATGATGGGAGTTGGTATTGGCTGGTTGAAAGAAGAAATGGAGGTGGTCGGTGTGCCCTTCAAAGAGCGAGCTGCGCGCACCGAAGAGTCGGTACAGGCGATACGCTCACTGTGGCGCGAGGAGCCAGAGGCTTTTCATGGTGAGTATTTCAGTTGGGAACCGTTACACTCGAACCCCAAGCCAGTACAAAAGCCCGGCGTACCGATTATTGTCGGTGGTAATGTCGAGGGTGCTGCCCGCCGTGCCGCGCGCGTAGGTGATGGCTTTTATCCCGCTTCAGGTAGCCTTAAAACGCTGCCGACCCTGCTCGATGCCATGCGCGACGAGTGCGCAAAAATTGGTCGTGACCCCAGTGAAATTGAACTGACAACAGCGGCGGGGCCTCTTGATCCGGGTCGCGTTCGTCAGTACGAAGATATGGGGGCGTCGCGTATGATGATTAACCCACCCGCCTATGACGCCGAGGGCATTAAGCGCGGGCTCAATGAATTTGCGGAGTCGGTACTTGCTAAGGTCTAGTTTTGTCAAAAAGCTTTAACAAAGCGCCATCCACGAGTTGCTGGCGCTTTGTTATCGTCGAGTAAGAGCGAAGTTCATAGTGTCTGTGGTAAAATTTCTGGATCCAACTATTCAGCAGTAACTGCTCTTTGAATATGAATGCCCCTACACGTATTTCCGTTGCCGAGAACCCTCATTTCCGCGAACTGGTCGAGCAACATCTCGACAAAGTACAACTTGAACCCGAGGAGTCGGCGGCAGAGCAAGCGTTTTATCGCGAAAAAATTAAAGCCTTGTTAGTAGAGCGCGATGCCGTCATCGTTGCCCACTATTACACGGATCCCGCTATACAGGCCCTTGCAGAAGAGACGGGGGGTATTGTTTCCGACTCTCTGGAAATGGCGCGTTTTGGAAAACAGCACTCGGCTTCTACGCTGATGGTTGCCGGAGTGAGGTTTATGGGCGAGACAGCAAAAATTCTCACCCCCGAAAAAACGGTGCTAATGCCCACCCTCGAGGCGACCTGCTCTCTCGATATTGGCTGCCCCATTGATGAATTTAATGCCTTTTGCGACGAGCACTCTGATCGCACCGTTGTGGTTTACGCCAATACCTCCGCGGCAGTTAAAGCGCGGGCTGATTGGGTCGTGACCTCCAGTATTGCGCTGGATGTGGTGGAGTATCTCGATAGTGAAGGACAGAAAATCCTCTGGGCGCCTGACCAGCATTTAGGGCGCTATGTACAGAAGCAGACTGGGGCGGACGTATTGCTGTGGGACGGTAGTTGTATTGTCCATGAGGAGTTTAAACGACGTGGCCTGCTTGACTTAAAGCAGGTGTATCCCGACGCTGCTATTTTGGTTCACCCGGAGTCACCCGAGTCAGTGATCGATATTGCAGATGCGGTAGGTTCTACATCACAATTGATTGAGGCGGCCAGAACCCTGCCCAACCAACAAATAATTGTCGCCACAGACGAAGGCATTTTTTACAAAATGCAGCAATCGGCTCCTGATAAAGACTTGATTATTGCCCCTACAGCAGGACACGGGGCGACTTGTCGTAGCTGTGCTAATTGCCCCTGGATGGCGATGAATCATTTGAAAAACTTGGCAGAGAGCCTTGAGCGCGGTGCAAACGAAATGCATGTAGATCCAGAACTCGGTAAAAAGGCCATGTTGCCTCTGCAGCGGATGCTCGATTTTCGCGAAGCACAATTAGCCAACGGTTAAGCTCTAGCCAGCTTTACTATTTATTATTTAATAAAGTAGTACAGTTATGCTGGACTCCAGCAACAACAATTGAGGCATAAATATGAGCCGTATTCTCTCTCAACCCTTCACACTTCCCTGCGGAGTTGTTATAAAAAACCGCATTGGTAAAGCGCCTATGACTGAAGGGCTTGCCGATCGTTGGGATAGGCCCACCCCGGAATTATGTCGGCTCTATGAGCGTTGGGCGCTGGGAGGCACAGGGCTATCGGTCACAGGAAACGTGATGATTGATCACCGTTTTTTGGAGCGCCCAGGCAATGTGGTGATTGAAAATGAGGATAATCTCGATTTACTAAAAGACTGGGCGGCGGCAGGCACTCGCAACGACACCCAGTTGTGGATGCAAATTAGTCACCCGGGACGACAATCACCCGGTTATATCACCCGCGAGCCACTGGCACCGTCCGAGGTAAAGGTCGACATGCTGTGGGTGCACGCGAAGCCGCGAGCACTGCGTGAGGCTGAAATTCTAGGCATTATCGAGCGTTTTGCGCGGGTTGGCGCTATTGCGAAAAAGGCCGGTTTTACTGGTGTGCAATTGCACGCTGCCCACGGCTATTTGATCAGCGAGTTTCTTTCGCCGCTGGTCAATAAACGCACAGATCAGTGGGGAGGGAGTCTTGAAAATCGCGCTCGCTTATTGCTCGAAAGTGTGCGTGCTACACGCGCAGCAGTGGGACCGGATTATCCTATTAGTGTTAAATTAAACTCGTCTGATTTTCAAAAAGGGGCATTTTCAGAAGAGGATTCACGCACCGTTATTCAGTGGCTGGAGGTGGAAGGTGTTGATTTAATTGAGCTCTCGGGAGGCACCTACGAACATATGGCTTTGCTTGATGAGGCGGGTAGCACCACTGCCGGTGGTGAGAAAATCATCGCCGCGGCATCGGCTAAACGGGAGGCTTACTTCCTGGATATGGCACAAAAAATCCGCCAGATGAGTGATGTTCCTCTGATGGTCTCGGGTGGCTTTCGCACGTTGGAGGGCATGGAAGAGGCTGTCGAGAGCGGTGTCACTAACCTTGTTGGCCTGGGTCGGCCTCTCTCGTCAGAGCCAGAACTGCCTAACAGTATTCTTAGTGGTAGCTTTCAACGTGCCCGCATAGCCGATTTAAATTTAGATCTCGGCGAAAAAACATTTAGCCCTAAAAGTGATAACAAACGCATTCGACACTTAAACAGTTTTGCCGATGTCGGCTGGCACTGTGTGCAAATTGAGCGCATGGGCAAGGGACTCGATGTGGATTGGGATATGAGTGCGATGTCGGGAATGCTAAAGTTTTTTGGTGGTGGCATGATCAAGCAAATTCGCCGCAAGCATAAGTAAATACCTGAGATTATGACAAACCTAAGTGGCTCAAGCAGCGCTATAACCTATGAGATAAAAGATGAAATTGGCATTCTGACCTTCAATCGGCCAGAGGCTCGCAATGCCTTAACGACGGAGATTCGCCTCGGTATTACCGATGTTATGCTGGAAATCCGTGAAAAATTAAACATTAAAGCCCTCGTGGTGACCGGCAAGGGCGGTAACTTTTGTGCCGGTGGTGATATTAAATCTTTTCAGGAAATGGCACCGGAGCCAACGGCACGTCGCGAGCGAGTGCGCCGCTCTCATATTTGGCTCGACGAATTTGTCAATCTTGAAGTGCCGGTTATTGGCGCTGTAGACGGCGCCGCTATGGGTGCAGGTTTCAGTATTATGTTGGCCTGCGATTTCATTTTTTGTACGCCCCGCGCCCGTTGTTCTGGGATATTTGTGCGTACCGGCTTAATTCCCGATATGGGCTGTCTGTTTTTGTTGCCTCGTTTGGTCGGTTTGCAAAAAGCGCGGGAATTACTCTATACCGGGAAAATCCTCAAGCCCGATGAAATACAGGCCCTGGGTCTCGTGACTGATATCGTCGATGAAGAAAATCTGTTCGACCATGCTTTCCAATTTGCCAGCCGTTTTCGTAATGCCTCCACGACCTCTATCGGCATCACCAAAAATATCCTGAACCAATCCTTTCATAGCGATCATCGCACGATTTCTGAATTGGAAGCCTATGGCCAGGCAGTGTGTTTTGATACCGACTATCACCGGGATGCAATAAACCGCTTCCTAAATAAAGAGCCGGCTTTATTTGATTGGGCGGATTTGGAGCGTAAAGCAGACCAGGAATAAGGCACGATTCGTTCAAATTAGATGCCTAATATATTAGAGCTAATGGTTTTTCCGAGCTATACGCAGTAGACATGACTGATCGCTCAGCCAATACAAATTATGCATGAGCCGTGTCAGCTTTCTTTACAAAGTTGCAATATTATTTTATTAATTGAGCAACAATCATATATAAAACAGTCTGTTATAAATCTGGCGTGCGCTTTGCTTTCAAAAAATGAGAGTTAGGCAATTAGAGGCTATCAACAGCATACCTTTAATTAGCTTAGTGCATCGAAATTTGATTATAGGTTTTTTGCATCAAAATTTAAGGGGTAGAAAAATGCACTGCAAGAATTTATGGGTAGCTCGTGGCTTTGCTGCTGTGGCGTTATTGGTGTCAAGCCTCTCAGCCTCAGCCGTCCCAATTAAGTGGACAGATTGGGAGAGCAGCAATAATACGAATGGTTTTACTGCACTAGGGAGTATCACTACCGGTAATGGAGCAGTAGGGGTTACTTATAATAATCCTCAAGGTGTTGGTTTTTTTCAAAGTTCAGGCGGCACTGACTATTGGCAAAATAATAGAAGTGGAAGGAATGCGGCAACCTCTCCTTATACTGGTGCTTTTGTTGACAATATTCCTACGGGTACAGATATTGTCGCTCTGCGGTATGCTGGACTACAGTCATTATCATTTACTGAAACTATAGCCAATCCAGTTTTTTCTTATGTTAGTTTAAATGGTAATGGTTATTCTTTTGATCAGGATTTTGACATTTTAAGTTTCGGTAATGCCTCTGACGGAAATGACTGTGGCTATTGGGGGTGTGGAACTTCCTATAAAAACATTGTTGATCTTGGTGGAGGGGTCTTTGAGTATCAGTTACTCGGTACTGGCGAACCTCATGGTTCACTGCGCTTTACAGGTGCTTTCGATACAGTGACTTGGAGGAGCCTGAGCAATGAGTATTGGAATGGTTTTACTGTCGGTATTGAGGGTACAGCGGATGAAATATTCCCGCCTGGAGCCCCTACCGTGCCAGAGCCGCCAATGCTAGCACTTTTTGGCTTGGCTTTAGCGGCATTAGGCTTTTTTCGAAAAATTACATATTCATAGCTTATCTTAAAAAGTAGGAATATGAATAAAGAAGTATCAACACAATTACACCAGTGCCTAAGTTAGGTACTGGTGTAATTAGCTCAATCCCTTTTAGTGGCAATCACGCCTGCGTTTTCAAGGTCGGCAATTTTTATATCGCTATAACCTAACTGTTCGCGGAGGATGTCGTGGTTGTCTTGTCCCAGCGTCCCGGCTCTGAGATCGGGTGGTTCGGGGAACTCTGAAAATCGCAGAGGCGTACGGGGGATGTGAATTTCACCAAACACATCATCCTTGATGGTTCTCACGCAGCCGCGTGCTTTGACGTGGGGGTGTTCCATAAATTCTGGGATATTGAGGATAGGAGCACAGGCCACTTTGTGGGCTTCCAAGGCTGCGATGGCATTGTCGGGGCTGGCTTGTGAATCGAGCCAGTCTTGAATGGCGGCATTGATTTCTTCTCGGTATTTACCGGTATCGCCGGGGTTTTTAAAGCGTGGGTCTTTGACCCAGTCATCGCGGCCTATGGCTTTGCATAAGCCGGCCCATTGGTTAAGGCCAACAATAAACAAATAGCGGTCTTTGCATTTAAAAATGCCAGCGGGAGCCAGTAGGTGATGGTCGGGGCCGGCGCGGGTGGCGAGCATTTGGCCGTCAGTCGTGTCATACAGTTGTACGCTTAATTCGTGAAAACTAAACAAAACCTCAATGAGTGAAATGTCAATGTGCTGGCCCTTGCCACCCCGCATACGATGCATTAACGCGGTGACAATGGCGCCGTAGGCGTGGGCCCCGGTGGCGATATCACCGAAGGCAAAGTCGCCGAAGACTGGCGTTTCATTTTTTTTGCCGAGAAGATCGATAATGCCGGCATAAGATTGCCCGATCCAGTCAAAACCGGGCAGGTTAGCGAGAGGACCGTCTTGTCCAAAACAGGAGATAGAACACATCACCAGACCGGGATTGATAGTTTTGAGGGTGTCCCAGTCCATATTGTGCTGTTTCATGATGCCGGGTGAAAAATTTTCTATCACCACATCGGCATCTTTAATCAGTTGGTAGCAGATCTGCTGACCTTCCTTTGTGGCGATATTTACCGCCATGTTTTTCTTACCGAGGTTGTGCTGAATAAAATAAGCACTCTTGCCATCGCGTTGCATGGGCAGAGTGCGTGCGAGCTCACCATTGAGAGGCTCTATTTTGATCACTTCAGCGCCGTGTTCTGCGAGTATTTTGGTAGCGTGGGGTCCCGCTACGACATGGGTAAAGTCGATGATTTTAAAACCGTCCAGCATTCGTTTCGACATAGTTGTCTCCTTATTATTATGTTTTGTATTTAATTCTTGTTGGTGTACGAGTCCTTTGGCATTTTAGAGGAAGAATCGGTTTGTTGTGCGCTTTGTCATTATTTGAGGGTTTATCATTGCTTATTTTTCATGGTCAGCTCTTGTTTTATTTGACATTAACATCCTCGACCACACTATGTCTGGTGTGTTTGATTTATTGTTGCATGGGTCGTTTCTGTAACTTCCTTTGCAAGGTTCGCCGGTGCATGCCCAGCGCTCTGGCGGTAGCCGATATATTACCGCCATTTTCTTTCAGTACGCGCTGAATATGCTCCCATTCGAGACGGTTGACGGAGGGAGGTTGTTCGGCGAGAGGGGAATCTGGATTGCCTTCATTGGCCTCAAAGCCAGATAAGATATCACCCAGCCCAGCGGGTTTACACAAATAATTATTAGCGCCGAGTTTTATGGCTTCAACCGCCGTTGGGATACTGGAATAACCCGTTAAAATGACAATTTTAATTCGCTTGTCAATTGCTTTGAGCTGCTCGATTAAATGTAAGCCTGAGTAATTAAGCAGCTTTAAATCGACAATAGCGCGAGTGGGACGATGCAGTTTGCAGAATTCGACAGCCTGCACTTCGTCGTTGGCCACATGACAGGTCGCTCCACGACGTCGCAGGCTGCGCGCTAGAGTGTCGGCAAATATTTCGTCGTCATCAACAATTAAGTAGCTATCGGTATTGGGATTAATACTCATGATTTATTGAACATCTCCTGGTTTACATACCGCCTTCAATGGCAGTACGACGGAGGTGAGTAAGCCTCCATCGGCATTTGACAGGCTGACTCTGCCGCCGTGGCGGTTAAGGCTGCTGTGGGTGAGGAATAGGCCAAGACCGAGGCCGCCGGGTTTGCCGCTAGGGATCGGTTTGCCCATTTTCTCAATTTGATCGGAGCTGAGCCCGGGGCCATAATCTCGGATATTAATGTAAAGACTGAGAGCATCCCAGTGAATAGTGACTTTCACTTGTTCAGGACTGGCTTCGGCGGCATTATTAAGTAGATTGAGCAGGGATTGCTGGATGACAGGGTGAAAGCAGGCGTTGATAGCGGGGCTATTGCTGGCAATTTTAATGTCGGGCTTAATATCTGGGCGGATCAGCAGCCAGTTGTCGAGCAAGCCTTCTACATAGCTGGCTACCGGGATAGGACTGGAACCTTCCTCTATGATGCTGGCGGCATTTACCAGGCTTTGTAAGGTTTTTCGACAGCGCGCTATTTGCTGGTTGAGGGTGGCGACGTCTTCTTGTTGCTCGCGGTCAGTCACCTCTTCAGCAAGATTATCGATCAGAAGTTTCATTGTGTTGAGTGGCGTGCCCAGTTCGTGGGCGGCACCAGCGGCAAGAGTGGCGATGGCGAGTAATTGTTCATCCTGCATTTGCTCTTCTCTTTGTGTACTGAGTTCAGCTTCTTGCATGCGCAGAGCAGCGGCCATTCGTACGACAAAATAGGTGATAAGTCCGGCGCTAAGGGCGAAATTTATCCACATGCCAATGATGTGTAGATTAAAGCCGGGGTTGCCATGGTGCGGGGCGAGTTGGGTAAAAGGTTGGTAGTAGATGAGAAGCGCGCTGTAGGCGAGGATGGAGAGACCGGTGATGGCCCAGGTCATTGCCATGGGTAAGCTAATGGCGGCGATGCTGATCGGCACTAAATAATAGGAAATAAAGGGGTTGGTGGCGCCGCCGCTAAAATAGAGTAGGACGGTGAGGGCACTGATGTCGACCAGGAGATGGGCACCAAATTCCATTTCTGAAATAGTCTTTGCCCAGTGGCTACGCCAATGGGTGAGTAGGTTGATGATAGCGAAGCCGATAACCAGAGTGCAGATAGTGCCTATCGGTAAACCCAGTGGGTAGATCTGAGTGAAATAATAGAGGGCCAGAATTTGGCCGCCTAGGGCGATATAACGGATGTTGCTCAGGCGGCGGAGATTCTGCCGAGCGGCGGAAATATTGGCCGAAGGTTTGTTCAAGGATGGGTACTCATAGGCAGACATAGGCAGAATGGATGGGGAGTCGTTAATGTATCCATGCTAACAAATTGCCGCGCCTGCGCGCAGCTTTGGGCCTTCGCCAAAAAATAAAGTCAGCCCTGGCATGCTAAGGCTGACTTTAAGAGGCTGAGCGCTTCTGCGCTGTGTGTCTTCGTGCGATTTTGTCGCTGGGCCTAAAAGGATAAAGCGGCACTGACAAAGAAATTTCGACCTCGCCCCGGTAGGCGATCGCCGACGGGAATATCGCTATCGCCATTGCGGTTGTAGCCTGTCAAGTGATCAACATAATCTTTGTCGAGAAGGTTTTCGATACCCGCGTTGATACGTAGGTCGGATGAGATCTTGTATTGGCTGTAGAAGTTGAGCAAACCATAACCGGCACTTTTTTCCTCGTTGTTATAGGACGCGGTTTTTGATTGGCTGGCGTAGAGTGCCGATTCGAGGCTGGCACTTAGCTTGTCCTGCTCCCAGGTGAGTGTCAGTCGATTGTTTAAGGGAGCAACGCGATAGAGGTTATCATTGCCGTCTTTGTCCTTACCGCGGACATAGCTGAGTACGCCGTCGAGGCGCCAGTTGTCGTTGAGTACCATACCGTAACGACCGTCGAGACCGTAGAGCTCAGCGTCGATATTATTAAATTGCAGGGGGTTTTGGCCGCTCATCATGGTCGATAACATATTAGCGGTCATGTTGGTGGAAGGGGTGCCCTGGATGAAGTCATCTATTTTGCGGAAAAAGATCTGACCATTGACATAGACGTTTCCAGCACTCCAATCCAGTCCAAGAGTGATTTCATGGTTGGTTTCACTGTCGAGGTCGAGGTTGCCGATGTAGGTGCGACCGTCGGCAAGACCGCCTGTGGATTGCATGGGCAACCACAGATAGAGCTCCTGATAAGACGGAGCGCGGTTCTTTCTACCGAGACCAATGTTGAAATCAGTATGGGTATTGAGGGCGCGAGTGGCTTTTAGTACAACATCAATATTGTTAAAGTTTTGATCGCGGTTGGCGTTGTTGAAGTCATTGGCCAGTTGGTTGGCCTGCATTTGCATCATTGCCATCATGCCATTGGCGGAAACCACGTCACTATTCATTTCAACACGGTTGTAGCGCACGCCAGCTTCTAAAGACCAGTCACCACGCGAACCTTTCCATTCCGTGAAAAAACCATAAATGTCACGCTCGGCATCGGAGAAGTTCTGTACGCGAAACATCGCCATATTAGGGTTTTTGACGACTGCGTCGTGGATGGTATCGGCACTGTCGATGCCGAGCGTTAGAGAGTCATCACCGATAGGAAATTCCACACTGGCACCCCAAGTCAATTGTTGTCCAGTGGCTTCCGTTGCACGATAGCCCATGCTGTTGCTATTTGAGCGGAGAGAAAAGTTGTCCATCAAATGGTAGACGTGGCGATAGCCGATACGGGTGCGAATGATTGCTCCATTGTACTGGGTCATACCGTTAAAATTCGCTATGTCGGTATCGATATCGATAATATCCATGGGTAGCGCTGGCGTGCCCGTATCACTAGTTTCCAGTTTGCCGAGAGAGACCTCCGCTTCGCTGCTCTCATTTTGCCAGCCGTAACTGAGGTCATAGCGCTCGCGTCGGTAAGCGGTGTCACGTAGGGTTTTCCCATCGCCGGTTTCGGCATCGTCACCTTCATCAAAAGATGCGAGGATCGCTAGCTTGTGCGCGTTATTGGCAGCGACGACTTTTGCTGCGCTGTTGCTACCCTCATCCACAGAGCTATAGCGGGTCGCTATGTCGCCAGAAATGCTGGCTTCACTGGATTGAGAAAAATTGCCACGGTCAAGTTTAGCTTCGATCAGTCCGCCAATAGATTCCTGACTGCGGCTAACAGACGCAATACCGGGAGTGAGTTCTATGGACTTCAATAACAGTGGGGGGGCATAGGAGAGCGGCGTGTCCATCGCGTTCGGGCCGCCGCCAAGTACGGCTTCGTTTTCCATAGACACCGCTACGCGATCACCGAAAAGGCCTCGGTACTGAGCGATACCGGTAATCGGGCCATTACTGTTGATATTGGCACCAGGCAGCGCTTTTAATGTAGCGGCGCTGTCGGGCTGGTTAATGACATCAGGCTTTATACTGAGTATTTTTACGGCATCCAGTGCTTCACCTTCGACAATAATTTCTTCAATAATGGGGCTAGAAGATGTTTGTGTCTTGATCTTTACCGTGACTGGCGCTGAACTGTCCTGAGCGTAGATAGACTGAGAGCAAAGGGCAACAGCTACCGCCATAAGCGATAGAGGGAAGGAATGGGTCATTTATTAAGTCCGTCGTCAAATGTTTGACGTATGATAGCTTTTCCATGAGTGGGTACCGATGCGACAATTTGTCGCAGTTGTGCGTTGCGTTATTTGTTGTGCGTTTGCGCTTGTATTGAGCGGGCGATACCGATACATTGCGTGCTGAAAAAATAACGGTAATGGTATGTTAGATAAGACCTTGATTGGTAAGAGCTTTCCGGCATTAATGGTCGATGTGGAAAAGTGGCAATTAAAGTTTTTTGCCAAAGCCGTAGGCGAAGAAAATCCCATCTATTTTGATGAAGAATCGGCTATTGCAGAGGGCTATCGGTCAATACTCGCACCACCGACATACGGTGTAACGCTGGGTTGTGCTGTGCCTGACCCTTTTTTCCGCGCCAAAGCCGTGGGCCTGGATGCTACTAGAATATTGCACACCGCCCAGAGCTTCGAATACTTTGAGCCGATTTGTGGCGGTGACCAAATCACGTTGGTGGCGACTATTACCGATGTTTTTGAAAAGAGACGCGGTGCCTTTAAATTTATGGTTGAGGAAACGGTTGCGACGAACCAGTTGGGCCAACTCACCACCCGGTTTCGTCAAACGGTAGTTGACCGAGCCTAAACAATGTGGGGGCTTATCTGACCAGGATTGATAGTAAGGAGACTATGAAAGAAATTTTTTTTGATCAAATCGCCATTGGCGAGCAACTACCGAGCTTAACCAAACCACCCATTACACGTACCACTTTGGCCTATTTTTGTGGCGCCTCAAATGACCACAACCCGGTGCATGTGGATAGTGATTTTGCCCGCGCCGCAGGAGCAGATGATGTCTTTGTTCACGGTATGCTAGATATGGCCTATATGGCGCAATTGTTGACGGGCTGGGTGCCTCAGGCGGCTATTCGCAGCTTTGGGGTCAAATTTGGTGCCATCGTTTACGTGGGTGATACCATTACTTGCCATGGCGAGGTGGTTGATAAAGTCGAAATTGATGGCGTATATATCCTCAAGCTGAAGTTAAAGGCAGTGGATCAAAAAGGCGAATCAAAGTTGACAGGTGATGCCCAGGTACGTGTTAGTGCCCCAAAGGTCGGCGAATAATACTATGACGCCCTGAGCCTCACAGACTATTAGGACTTGG
This sequence comes from uncultured Gammaproteobacteria bacterium, assembly GCA_913058345.1. Classification (GTDB taxonomy): domain Bacteria; phylum Pseudomonadota; class Gammaproteobacteria; order Pseudomonadales; family Porticoccaceae; genus Reddybacter. Next base: position 462,757 of record CAJXQR010000001.1, on the reverse strand, counting down.
GGCCGGGACAATATTCAAATAGGAGTCATGATAAATGAGCGATTACCGCCCTTCGTGGATGGATGAGAATCTCGATATTTACCGCAATTCCGTTAGCCGCTTCGTTGAAAACGAAATGCAGCCCCACGATGAACGTTGGCGTGAGCAGGGCCACATTGACAAAGAAGTCTGGCGCAAAGCAGGGGATCAGGGTTTTCTCTGCAGTGATATTCCTGCTCAATATGGCGGTGGCGATGCTGATTTTCGCTATGAGGCGGTTTTTTTCGAGGAACAATGGCGCCGTGGGCTAACGGGTATGGGCCAGGGTGTGCACAGTATTAGCGCCCACTACATTCTCAACCATGGTACTGAAGATCAAAAACGCAAGTACCTGCCAAAAATGGCCAGCGGTGAAATGATTGGAGCCATTGCTATGACAGAGCCAGGTACGGGCTCAGATCTGCAGGCAATTACCACAAAAGCCGTGAAAGACGGCGAACACTACGTTGTCAATGGTTCGAAGATTTTTATCACCAATGGCTACCTATGTGAGCTGTTAGTGCTGATTGTGAAGACGGATACCAGTGCCGGGGGTAAAGGCGTATCGCTGCTGCTATTAGAGACAGATGATTTACCGGGCTATCGTGTCGGTAAAAAACTGAAAAAAATGGGTCAGAAAGCCCAGGATACGGTTGAGTTGTTCTTCGAAGATGTACGCGTACATCAAAGCCAGCTACTCGGTGGTGAAGAGGGTAGGGGCTTCTACCAGCTGATGAGTGACCTCCCCTATGAGCGTACTACTGTCGGCATTCAAGGCGTGGCCTTGATGGAAGGTGCCATCGCTGAAACGCTCACCTATGTGAAAGAGCGGCAGGTCTTTGGCAAGCCTTTAATGGAGATGCAAAACACGCGCTTTAAGCTGGCTGAAGTGGCATCGCTAACCCGTGCTGCACGGGTGTTTATCGACAGTTGTGTCGAAAAGGTTGTCAGTGGAGAACTCGATAACGCCACCGCCTCAATGTCTAAATGGTGGATTGCAGAGTTACAGCAGAAGATAGTCGATGAGTGTTTGCAATTGCACGGTGGTTACGGCTATATGGACGAATATTTGATTTGTCGCATGTATGCCGATAGTCGCGTTGCGCGAATATATGCTGGCACCAGTGAAATCATGCTGGAAGTTGTGGCGCGTAGTTTGTAGTGCTTATGCACTGTCAGGTCTTATCCTGTAAAGGACAATAAATAAGTAAATGGCAACTGCAGGAATGGCGGTGCTGGGTGGGTTTAGATTTGCGATAGGAGGACGGAAATCTAACCAAAATCGTGAGTGATAGCCGTTTGAGAAGCTATTCAACCTTTGATCTCTTCAATCGTCGTCAGCCCTGCCGGCCGTCGAAGGGTTCCCTATACTGCGCTCTTTGTGATCTTCGGCCTGCTACTGGTTTGGTTAAGCAATGGGCTTTAGCCGTGAGTCTTTATATGTCGGTTAACGAGTTTTGAGTGTATCGGGTGCAGCCTCTGCTCATCTGGCAATTATGTTGAAAGAGTGTCGTCGTTGAGGCTGGCTCCCATTTTCTCAAGTCTGCTTTTTCTAGCAGTCGCCATTTACCTGCATTTTTTTGCGGGTTTTCCTATTGATACAAATATTCTGCTCTTCCTTTTGTTGACGACCACTGGCGTTCTTGTTGCTTCGTTACTAAAAGCACCGACTCGGCCGTTTTTTTTGAAAATATCTCAAATGAAGGCAGGGATTTTCTGGAAGATATTTCCAGTATCTGCAAAGTGGTGGTTTGGCAAGTCGATAAACAAGGCCGGCTCGTTCAAATACTGGGTTGGCAGGGCATTAACCGAGAAGTTGACACTGCAGATTTACTCGGCCGCGACATTGCTGTTCTCAAGCATGACTATCCCGATTTTTTTGCACTACTATCGCGAGCGCAGAAAGGCCAGGAATTCGTTGCCCATGGTGTGTTCGGCTCACAGAGCTATCAACATAGTTTCACTCATTTAACGAATAGTGACGGGCAGCGGGTGGGTTTCCAATGCGTTTCACTCAATGTGACAGAGGATCAGCGGGTCTATAATCGTCTGGCCTTTACCGAGCAGGTTATTGCTACTGCCGGTGAGGCTGTGGTCATTTTAAACCGCCGACATAAGATACTTCGGGTTAATCAGGCTTTTACACGCATTACTGGTTTCTCTCGTCAGAACCTGCAGAAGCTAACGGCAAAACGTAGTGACAAACCAGGTCTTGTCGCTCATCCAGATCTGTTTTTCTTTAGGACTGTCTTGCGGGCGCTCAATGAAAATGACCGATGGACCGGAGAGGTGGTTCTACGCCGGCGCTCTGGAGAACAATTTTCGGCCAATGTCTCACTGAGCACTATTCGTGATGCCGCCGGAGAACTGACGCATTATGCGATGTTTTTTTCAGATCTAAGCCATATTAAACGTAGTCAGGAGGAGCTACTTTATTTGGCGACCCATGATAATTTGACCAACCTGCCTAATCGCCGCTTATTTCTGGACCGGCTCGAGCAGGGTATTCAGCGGGCTAAGCGCAGTAAACGACAGCTCGCTTTGTTCTATATTGATCTGGATAATTTTAAAATGATCAACGACTCTCTGGGCCACCATTTTGGTGATGATTTGCTCAGAAAGGTGGCTCGCCGTTTGCTTACGGCAGTCAGACAAAGCGATACAGTGGCACGCTTGGCAGGTGATGAATTCACGGTAGTTGCTGAAAATATTAATAACTTAATTGAGGTAAGGTCGATAGCTGAAAAAATCCTATCGTGCTTTGAAAAGTCTTTTGAATCCCACACCCAGCAGATGGAGGCAACGGCTAGTATTGGTGTTGCTATCTACCCTAATGATGGGAACGACCTTGAAATATTGATGAAACAGGCCGATGTGGCGATGTACAAGGCTAAAGAAGCGGGCAGAAACGGTTACTACAGCTTACACGATGGTGAGAATAGTAGAGTCTCTGGACGTTTGTTTTATCCATCAGAATTACGGCTGGCTTTGAGACGGGATCAGATGAGGCTCGTCTACCAGCCACTGTTTGATATCAAGCAACGTCGAGTAGTGGGTTGCGAGAGTTTATTACGCTGGAACCATCACGCTCGCGGTTTAATCAAACCTGACGATTTTATGGTTATTTCTGAGAAGGCCGGTATTACTGGTGAGTTGGGCGCGTGGACGTTGAATGAAGTTTGTCGGCAATTACGCAGTTGGCACTTACAGGGTCTGGACGTGGGGTTTGCGTCTGTCAATATTGAAATATCGCAGATAAAAGACCCCAGTTATCCTGAGTTGATACTCGATACCCTGCAGCAGTATAAGCTCGATGCTTCTTGCTTAATGTTTGAAATTAACGAATCACTGGTACTGGATTATTTGATCCAGGTGACGCAATTTGTCCGCACGCTGAGCCGAATGGGAATTCGTTTCTCTATTGACAGCTTCGGCTCATGTGGAAAAAATTCTAATTATCTTAAAGAACTGCCTGTTGAAGCGCTCAAGCTCGATCAGAAGCTGTTGATGGGCGTGAATAACACTCGTCAACATATTGACCTGATCCAGGCGCTCACTGGTATTGGCGATATTCTGGATAAAACAGTCATTGCTGTCGGCGTCGAGCGCATTCGTCAGGAAGAGGTGCTGGCCGAAATTGGTTGTCATTTTGCTCAGGGCTATCTTTACGGTAAGCCGATGAATGCCGATTATTTTGGCAAAGCCTATAGTCAATTAGCGGCCAAACGGCCATCTCGTTTGAATTAACCCTATCTCCACTGCCGAGCTTTTCTTTAGGCTTGACCGGTGCCTCCTGAGTTTATGTTGGCGCTATTTGCCTTGTTTATAATTTGGATACTGGCAGGTCACAAAATGGTGGACAAAATCTTCTGCCTGCCACTAGACTCTGCGCGAAAATCCCCAGCGCCAACGCTTGAGTCGCTGCTTTTACAACGAGTAATTCAACGAGAAAAACCATGACAGATTACACCGCACCCCTTAATGAAATGGCCTTTCTCGTCAATGACGTATTAGGCATTGACGATATAGCGAGCTTGCCCGGTTATGAAGAATGCTCCACAGAACTGGTTGAAGCTATTTATGGCGAGGCTGGACGCTACTTTGCTGAGATTATCGCACCGACCAATCAAAGTGCCGACACGGAAGGCTGCCGAGTTGAAGAGTCAGCTGTTGTGACTGCCGAGAGTCTTGATGGTTTGTACAAGGGCTTTGTGGAAGGGGGCTGGCCGGCACTAAGTGGTGATCCGCAATTCGAGGGCCAGGGCATGCCCCATTTGGTCGGTGTGGCCGTTGAAGAGATGTGTCAAAGTGCTAATTTAAGTTTTTCCCTTCTGCCACTATTAACGAAAGGTGTCATTACAGCTATTGAGCGTTATGCCAGTGATGAGCAAAAGACGGCCTATTTGCCGAAACTGATCAGTGGTGAGTGGACGGGTACCATGAATTTGACAGAATCCCAGGCCGGTAGTGATTTGGCGGCGGTACGCACTAAAGCTTTGCCGGTAGATGACCATTATTTGATCTCTGGGCAAAAGATTTTTATCACCTGGGGGGACCATGGTTACACGGACAACATCGTGCACTTAGTTCTGGCCCGTACCCCTGATGCGCCTGAGGGAGTGAAGGGAATTTCGTTATTTGTTGTGCCAAAATTTATTCTTGATGCTGAAGGAAAGCCGGGTCAGCGCAATGACGTTTATCCCGTGAGCGTCGAGCATAAGATGGGTATACACGCTAGCCCAACCTGTGTCCTTAGCTTTGGTGACAACGGTGGCGCCGTCGGCTATTTAATAGGTGAGGAGAATGAAGGCCTCAGCTATATGTTTGCGATGATGAATCACGCTCGTCTTGCTGTTGGTCTGCAAGGGGTGGCCGTCGCCGAGCGAGCCTACCAACAAGCCGTTAACTACGCCCGCGAACGTGTGCAGGGCAACCTTCCAGGCCAGGCTGAGCGGGTGGCGATTATTCATCACCCCGATGTACGGCGTATGTTGATGATGATGAGGTCTCAGACTGAAGCGGCCCGTGTACTCAGCTATTCAGCTTTTGCCCATTGGGATTATCTTAGCCATAGTCCAGATGCTGATACTCGCGAGTATCACCAGCGGCGTGTCGATATTCTCACTCCTCTGGTCAAGGCTTTGAGTACAGAGATAGGTAATGAGGTTGCTTATATCGGTGTGCAAGTACACGGGGGTATGGGTTTTATTGAGGAAACGGGTGCTGCACAACATATGCGCGATGCACGTATTTTGCCGATCTATGAAGGGACTAATGGCATCCAGGCTTTAGATTTGATCGGCCGTAAATTGTTGCGTGATAAGGGCGTTGCCTTGGGTGAATTGCTGTCTGATTTGAAACAGGATTTGCAGTCTGCGGATAAATTGGGGCTAGAACATTTGTCGCAACCCGTATTAAAGAGTTTTGATTTGTGCGAGGAGGCGGTTCAGTATATTTTCGAACAAGCGCGTAGTGATGCGAATTTTGCTGGCGCTGTCGCTTTCGAGTTACTGCTGCTAGTCAGCAACTGCGTTGCAGGGGCTTTAATGGTGAAAAGCGCAATCGCTGCTCAGCTAAAGCTCGATGCTGGTAGCGACAAAACGTCCTTCTATACAACAAAATTGGCTACTGTGCAGTTTTATATTGAACATGTATTGCCGCGAACAGAGGCTTATTCTCGTTCCTTAAAGTTTGGCCACAGTGCGATAATGGCGGTGGATGCTGACGCTTTTTAAATATGTGTTGCTATGCTTTAAATTCTTCCATTATTTGTTGGCACCAGTCGATGATACGCTGCTCGCTGCGTTCAAATTCACTATCTTCGTCCAGAGCGAGGCCGAGAAAGTGTTTGCCGTCCGGGCTCAGAGCTTTTGACGCACTAAAACGATAGCCAGCAGCGCTGGTTTTACCGATAGTTGTCGCACCGAGGCTATCGATTTTTGTCCAGAGATAACCCAGGGCATCCTGAAACCATTCGGGATAGCCCTCCTGATCGCCAAGACCATAGATAGCCACGGTCTTGCCGATCCAGTTGACGGCATCGATACTGTCCCAGATATTTTCCCAGTCTTCCTGCAGTTCTCCGTAATCCCAGGTGGGGATGCCTAAAATAATATGTTCATATTGCTCGGCGATATCAATTGCTGTATCGGCAATGTTGTAGAGGTCAACGTGCTGGTCACTCTGTTGACTATTCTGTGGATCATTAAAAAAGGCGGCAATTTTTTCAGCAGCGATTTCAGTGTAGCAGGTCGATGAGCCATAAAATAAAGCAATTTTGCCGAACCGTTTGTCAAGATCTGTCGATTTCGGTGAGTTGTTCTGCGGCATTAGCGGCAGCCCTGAAAATCGAGCTGGCGCCACACTTCATACACGATTACCGCCGCTGCATTCGAGAGATTCATGCTGCGGCTGTCGAGCTGCATGGGAATGCGTAAGATATTGTTTTCTGGTAGTGCTTTGAGGAAACCGGCTGATAAACCTCTTGTCTCCGGGCCAAAAACGAGCGTGTCATCGACCTGGAAGCGGGGTTGACAATGACTTTTTGTGCCTTTGGTGCTAATGGCGAAAATCCGCGCAGATTTTTGATCTACTAGCCCTTGCTCTACAAGAAAGTGTTGCCAACTTCGATGGATTTTAACACGCTGCCATTCACCATAATCGAGTCCGGCACGGCGCAGTTTTTTGTCATCCATGTCAAAACCGAGGGGTTCAATCAGGTGGAGTTGGAAGCCTGTATTGGCACAGAGGCGGATAATATTACCCGTGTTAGGGGGGATTTCTGGCTCAAAAAGTACAATGTGTGGCATGGTTTTACTGCGTACCGAAAGCCCAATTCTCGCCTTATTGAGAGTGCTTTTACAAGCTCTCTATTGCTACCGCATGCAGACCTCAATATAGGCCTTGTGCCTGACCAGACTGCGTGTAAAATTACCTGTTGATGCGCGCCATGTCAGCCGACAACGGGTGCTCCCGCAATTCTATTAACGAGTAATCGATGCACCTGAAATGTATCAAGCTGGCAGGCTTTAAGTCTTTTGTTGACCCCACGACTGTTGCTTTTCCCAGCAGCTTGTGCGCTGTGGTTGGCCCCAATGGTTGTGGCAAATCCAATATTATTGATGCCGTACGCTGGGTGATGGGCGAAAGCTCAGCAAAACATTTGCGTGGCGAGTCGATGACCGATGTGATTTTCAATGGTTCCGGGGGCCGCAAGCCCGTGGGCCAAGCGTCTATAGAGCTTGTTTTCGACAATAGCGATGGCACCCTCAGTGGCGAATACGCCGGTTACAGTGAAGTGTCTGTGCGGCGCATGGTTACCCGTGAGGGGCAGTCCAATTATTACTTAAATGGTAGTAAATGTAGGCGCCGGGATGTAACGGATGTATTCCTGGGCACCGGGTTGGGGCCACGCAGTTATTCAATCATCGAACAGGGCATGATCTCGAATCTGATCGAGTCGAAGCCTGAAGAGCTGCGGGTTTTTATTGAAGAGGCCGCTGGTATATCGAAGTACAAAGAGCGCCGTAAAGACACCGAAAGCCGTATTCGCCGCACCCGAGAAAACCTTGAACGTCTCACAGATATCCGCGAAGAGCTGGGCCGTCAGCTGTCACGCCTTGAGCGACAGGCCGAAGCGGCAGAAAAATATACAAGTCTGAAAAAAGAAGAGCGTATGTTGCGCGCCCAGTTACAGGCTCTGTATTGGCAGGAGCTTGACCAGCAGGCGCAAATTAAGCGTGAAATTATCGCTGAGCAAAGCTTGCAAATTGAAGCCTTGCTGGTCGACAGGGCTCATCAGGGGGCGGAGCTGGAAAAGTTTCGTCTAGAGCACAGCGAAAACAACGATAAGTTTAATGAGATACAAAGCCGCTATTATGCCGCGGGTGCTGAAGTTGCGCGTATCGAACAGTCGATAAAACATGCAGAGGATAGAGCTCGCGAGTTGCATGATGACCTCGAGCAAACCCAGCGCAACCTCGTCGAGTCGGAGCAGCACCTGCAATCGGATCAACGTAAAGCGACGGGTTGGCAGGCTGAGCTGGCAGAGATAAGCCAACAATTGACGGCGGTGCGTGAAGCAGAAGTATTGTCGACTGAGTCCCTGAAGCAGTCCGAGCAGGGTATGCAGAGCTGGCAGACTGATTGGGATGAATTTAACAAAACAGCGTCGACGGCTCAACGCGAAGTGGAAGTCCAGCAGTCGCGTATTCAACACCTTGACACCTCTATCGATAAACTGGGACAGCGCATTCAGCGTTTCAACAACGAATTGGCTAATCTGGAGCAGAAAGCCGAGGGTGACGATATCGAACTGCTCGAGGCCAGGGTTGCCGAGTGCGACGAAGATCTGGCGACCCACGATTGTGAAATTGAAGAAGTGCGTTATCGCATCGAACAACAGCGTAGTGAAGGGGTGGAAATTGCCAATGCCCTGAGTAGTGCTCGAGAACAGGTACAAACCTTGAGTGGCCGAGCTGCATCACTAGAAGCCCTACAACAGGCTTCATTCGGGGAAGATGATAGTCAACGCCTCTGGTTGGAGAGCCATCAGCTGGATTCAGCGTCGCGTTTGGCTGATAGCCTGAATGTTGATAGTGGTTGGGAAACAGCGGTTGAGACTGTACTGGGAGATTTTTTACAGGCGGTCTGTGTCGATGCCATTGAGACTTATGCCGAATCTATTGCGTCAATAGATAGCGGTAGTGTGTTGTTGATGGATACCGCTGTTTCTACAAATGGCACTGATAACGCTGCATCTAATCGCTTACTGGCGAAAGTGAGTGGTGCTGATCGGCGTGTGGAAACTGTATTGGCTGGCGTGTTGACGGCCGAAAGCCTTGACGACGCTTTGGCGTTGCGCGTAAGCCTCGAGTCTCATCAATCGGTGGTTACTCGCGATGGCTTGTGGTTTGGTCCCAACTGGGTACGTGTTGCCCGTGAAGTCGATGCCTCGGCAGGTGTGCTATTGCGCAAGCGTGATCTGGATGAAACCCATAGCCAGTTGCAGAGGTTACGCGATGAGGTGGAAATATTAGTTCAACAGCAAGAGAGCAAACAACAAGCCTTAAAAGCTAGTGAAGCACAACGCACGACTCTCGACACTGGTAGGGACGCACTACAGCAGCAAAATGCTCAACTGCAATCTCAGTTAAATGTTACCAAAGAGCGTATTGGCCAAATCGCCCAGCAGAGAGCGCGTATCACTGAAGAGCTGGAAGAATCGCGTATGCAGCTGGAACAAGACAAAGAGCGACTGCGCGACTGCCGTCAGGTGTTGGAACTGGGCATCGAATCGATGACCAACGATAATTTGCGCCGTGAAGAATTATCGACCCGGCGCGATCAGCTACGCAAAACACTGGATGATGACCGCCAACGTGCCCGACATGATCGCGACAAAGTGCATGAGTTGGCGATGCGCGAGCAGTCGGTAGGTACGCAATTGTCATCGATTAAAGAGGGTATTACCCGACTTGAGGTGCAGCTTGCTCGTTTGCGGGAACGTCAGCAAACCCTCTTGAAAACCTCTCAAGGTGAACAGGGGCCTGGGGATGACCTCAAACTTGAACTTGAAGCACGCTTAGAGCAACGTTTAACTGTTGAGAAAGAGCTGTCTGGTGTGCGGGCAGTCGTCCAGCAAGCCGAGCTCAGTATACGCCAATGTGAAAATGAGCGCGCTCGTCTTGAAACCGCGTTGGAAAAACAGCGCAGTGAGCTTGAGCAACAGCGCCTGAGTACTCAGGCGCTGGAAACACGGGCCAAAACCATTACAGAGCAAATAACGGAAACAGGCTACCGACTTGATGAGGTGTTAGCCGGCTTGCCTGAAGGGGCTGAAGAGTCAGAATGGGAGCGGCGCTTACAGCAGGTCGAAAGTCGCGTGCAACGCCTTGGTGCTATTAATCTCGCCGCAGTAGATGAATTTAAGACTGAGTTGGAACGAAAGACTTATCTCGATGCCCAAGACGGTGAACTCAACGTAGCCTTAGAAACTCTGGAGAGTGCTATTCGCAAAATTGATCGAGAAACGCGCACTCGGTTTCGAGAGACTTACGATACGGTTAATCGCTCGTTGCAGTCTTTGTTTCCCAAACTGTTCGGTGGTGGCCACGCTTATTTGGCGTTAACGGGTGATGATTTACTCGACACGGGGGTCACAATTATGGCCCAGCCTCCAGGCAAAAAGAACTCCACCATTCACTTATTGTCGGGTGGTGAAAAAGCGCTTACGGCTATTGCGTTGGTGTTTTCCATTTTCAAGCTTAACCCAGCCCCGTTTTGTATGCTCGACGAGGTGGATGCGCCACTCGATGATGCTAATGTGGGGCGTTACGCGAGGATGGTGAAAGAGATGTCTGAAACAGTGCAGTTTATCTATATCACCCACAATAAAATTGCGATGGAAATGGCCCATCAATTGATGGGGGTTACAATGAATGAGCCAGGTGTTTCGCGTCTTGTCACTGTCGATGTTGACAAAGCCGTGGAGCTGGCACAATAATAGCTAAAACAATTACCTAGCAATGCTTTGTGAAGTAAATTACATGAGATTTTATGAGCTTTCTCCCCCGGGCATCAATAAATTTAGACAGGCTATGATGCAATGGAACTAGGTGGTCGCGAAATTCTCCTCGCCCTTGGCGCTCTCTTGATAGTCGCTATCTTGCTGGATGGCTTTCGCCGCGTGCACCGTGCCGGTAAAGGAAAGCTGCGTGTCAAACGTCGTAAACAACCCATTTTTGAAGATGATAATTTTGACGAATTTGGTAGTGAGCTGCCAGGTGGCGGGGCACGTGTCGTAGCTTTTCGTGATGAAGACAGTGCTGAGCAGCTTAGTCAAGCTATCAAGGCTAATCGAGAATTTGATAAGAGTCGAATGACAGCACCTTTTCGTCAAACTGAGCTCGTAGCGGCGAAGCCTGAAGAAAATAGGCAATCGTCTGAATCATCTGACTATGAGGACGAAGAGTCGGATGGAGAGGAAGTTATTGGTTCAAGGCTCAGTGATGAATGGGGTTTTGAGGAAGCAAAAGAGGACAGCCAAATCTCTCTTTTTGGTGAAACCTCTGTCCCTCACGATCGTGAAGACGGTCTGGATGCAAGCGCCTTTGCTTCTGAAGATTGCGAACCTGTTGAGAACCCCGCCCCTAAAACTCTTAAAAAAAGCCATAAAAGCAAGGTGGCTAAAAAGCAAACTTCCCTGAATCATCCAGGGAAAGCCGCTGCAAACAAGAATAAGGTCGAGGGGAGAAAGCCTGAGAGTAAGGCGGCATCTGATATTGTCGAGGATGACGTTATTATTCTCCACTTGATGGCTGAGCCAGGGGCAGTTTTTCAGGGCGAAGAACTACTCAAGGCGGTGGTCAATCACGGTTTGCGCTATGGCTCATTAAAAATATTTCACCGCCACGTGCGTGAAGATGGCTCTGGTGATGTGCTGTTTAGCATGGCTAACTCGATAAACCCCGGCACTTTTGAGTTGAACTCAATGGATGAATTTTCTACGCCTGGGGTAACTTTTATGATGGTGATGGAAGATAGTGATGACCCGTTAGGTACTTTTGATATGATGCTTGAGTGCATTCACGGTGTTAATTCTGCTATCGGGGGTGAGTTAAAAGACCAACAACGCAGTGCCCTTAGCCAACAAACAGCGGAACACTATCGTCAACGTATCATGGATTTCAATCGTCGTCGTCTAACGGCCAACGCTTAGCTTTTCGCTACTTGGTCCTGAGTCACAGGCCCCGTCCCCTGCCCTGGAAAACCTGCCGAATCATGAGTGATAAGCCTAATGTAGCCTTTAGTCAGGCTGAGACAGAAGCTGAAACGCTGCGTGAGCAGCTCAATCAACATAACTACCGCTACTATAGCCTTGACGACCCGCAAATTACCGATGCTGAATACGATCAGCTCTTGCGACGTCTAGAGCATCTTGAAACGCTTTATCCTGAATTGCGACGTGGCGATTCCCCGACCCAGCGTGTCGGCTCAGCGCCACTACCTATGTTTGAGTCGGTTGAGCACAAAGTGCCAATGCTGTCGTTGGCTAATGCCTTTGATGATGATGAGCTACGGGATTTTGAGCGACGTTTGCATGCGCGGCTGGGCGACGATCGTCCCATTACCTTCGTCTGCGAGCCCAAGCTCGACGGGGTAGCCGTTAGCTTGCTGTACCACGATGGAATACTGGTGCAGGGCGCGACGCGTGGGGATGGTTTCAACGGTGAGAACATTACCGCTAACGTGCGCACCATCGCGTCAATTCCCCTTAAACTACAAGGTCAGGGCTATCCTCCAGTCCTCGAAGTAAGAGGGGAGGTCTACCTGCCTCGCGCGGGTTTTAAGGCCATTAATGCGGAGGCATTGGCCAAGAACGAAAAGCCTTTTGTCAACCCCCGCAATGCAGCAGCAGGTAGTTTGCGCCAGCTGGATTCGCGCATCACTGCAACTCGCCCCCTTGAAATGTGTGCCTATAGCCTTGGGCAGGCTGAGGGAGGCGGATTACCCGATACTCACTTGGGCACTATGCGGCTTCTCAAAGAGTGGGGTTTTCTCATCAACAGCCTGATGACCGCGGTTGTTGGTATCGAGGCCTGTATAGATTACTACCAGCGGCTTGCAGTACTGCGCGCCGATCTGGCGTATGACATCGACGGTATTGTCTATAAAGTCGATAGTTTTCGTCTGCAGGAGGCTCTCGGGTTCGTGGCCCGTGCACCACGTTGGGCAATAGCACGAAAATTCCCCGCGGAAGAGGCGGTTACTCGGTTGGTAGATGTTGAGTTTCAGGTTGGTCGCACAGGTGCTGTTACACCAGTGGCTCGCCTCGAGCCAGTGTTTGTCGGCGGCGTGACGGTAAGCAATGCTACCCTTCACAATGAGGATGAGATTCATCGTCTCGGTTTGAAGGTCGGCGATCAAGTGGTAGTGCGGCGAGCGGGGGATGTCATACCGCAAATTGCTGGGATTATGCCGAGTGATACCGATAGGGATGACTTGCAAGCTATCGTCTTTCCCACGCGCTGCCCCGTCTGTGGTTCAGCTCTGCAACGCAGTGCTGAACAGGCGGTGTTGCGCTGTACCGGCGGCCTCGTTTGTCCAGCCCAGCGCAAACAAGCGATTAAGCACTTTGCCTCCCGCAAGGCCCTCGATATTGATGGTCTGGGTGATAAGATAGTCGATCAATTAGTGGATGCAGGACTGGTTCACACCGTTGCCGACTTATTTAGCCTGAATGTCGAACAATTGTCGGGTTTGGAGCGGATGGCAAATAAATCGGCAACGAATCTGGTGCAATCGATCGCCGCCGCACGACAAACGACGCTGCCTCGTTTGTTGTATGCGCTGGGCATTCGTGAGGTGGGAGAGACCACGGCAAAATTGCTGGCAGCTCATTTTGGCTCGCTGGAGAAATTAGAAGAAGCGGACGAAGAGGCTTTATTAGCTGTGCCTGATGTTGGCCCAGTCGTTGCGGGCTTTGTGATTAAATTTTTAACAAATCCCCATCATTTAGCTATTATTGACAGCTTGCGCGAGGCAGGTGTTGAGTGGCCGGATATTGAAAGCAGGGGTCCACAGTTATTACCCCTGGCGGGAGAGGTTTGGGTTTTAACCGGCACGCTGGCAGCGATGGGTCGTGCACAGGGCAAAGAACAGCTTGAAGCCTTGGGTGCTAAAGTCGTGGGTAGTGTATCTGCCAAAACGACCTGCTTGGTCGCGGGTGAAAGCGCTGGTTCGAAGCTGGAAAAAGCACGTTCACTCAATATCAAGATAATCGATGAAAGCGAGTTTTTAGCTTTACTGCAGGCTAACCAATGAGGGGGCTTGAGCGAGTTGTTCTTGGGTTTTGTCGTTCAACTACCCTGAGTCGCCTATAATGTGCGGCGCGCGTTTCGCGGTTTTTTAAGTTTCCAGGGGTTAATCATGCAAGAAGAGTCCGTTGTTTACGGTTGTATTAAAGACTCGGTTTACCGGCCCGATGGTATAGATCGTATCATGGTTAATCGTGAGGCGATGGCCTCATTACCCAGCGCCGATAGCTGGCCTCTCCTGTGTCGCGAAATGTTCACCTCCTCTAGCCAGCTCGCAGGCGATATTAGCCAGCACACCGAGATTGTTCATTTTGGCGCGCCTTATCAGGGAATCGAATACGAGTGGCAACTGTGGATAGAGCAGTTTGAAGCCCTGTTACATAAAATGTATTGGGTGAGTGCCTATGTGCATCTCGAGACGGAAATGTCAGGTGTCCATTCGTTTATCTGGGAGAGCATTAATGCCGAATATCACAGTCCAGGCAGTGATGATATCCAGCTGCGTTGTGAATGGGTGAAAGAAGCCATTTGAGAGTAAGGTGAGCCCGTATTATGTGATTCGACACGGTGTGCCTTTGCCTCGGGAAGGGAAGTCTAGCGTCTATGTTCGCTAACCGACGCTTAAGTTCATTTCAATACTATCTAAGTGGGCTCGGTAGTAGTGCAATGGCTATGGGCTTGCAGGTGGTTATTTTCCCCTGGTTGGTGGTGGGTGTGCTACACGAGCCTGCTGACCGTGTTGGTCTGGCGCAGATGGCGGTCATGTTACCCAACTTGCTGCTGATTTTGCTGGGAGGAGCTCTTTCGGATAATCGCCACCTCGGCAGCTACCTTTTTCGGCTTTATCTACTCTATTTATTACCCTTTGGCGTGATGTTCGTTGCTGTGAATCAACACTTGTTGAGCTACGAGTTGTTGATCGTTTTTGGTGCCAGTTATGGTGTCATCACAGCTTTTATTCAGCCAGCTCGGGAAAGCTTGCTATCCGAAGTTGCTGGTGAAGACTTGCAGCGCTCAGTCGTGCATACGACACTGGTTCAGTTTGCGGCGCAAAGCCTGGGTTATTTATCGGCGGGCCTGTTTGATTACATCGGCTTGAGTATTTTGCTTGTCTTTCAGATGTTAATGTTCATTGCCGCAGGTTTATTTCTTCGCGCAAGTCAAACGGTCGAGTCAAACTTAAACAAGGGCTGTCAGCGGCAAAACCAAAGCATTACTGCCGGCTTAAGGGCCGTCTGGCACCACGCCCGATTACTACCCTTAATGTTGTTAGTTGGCGCCACCGGTTTCCTCGGCTTTGGCGTCTATCTCGTGGCAATGCCACTGATGACGCGAGAGGTGTATGGTCAGACTGCGGTATTTTATGCCGGCTTGCAATTGAGCTTCACGGCGGGAGTGTTACTTGCAAATGGGCTTTATTTACGGTTGAGTGGTGGTTTTCGCCAGCCAGGTAGAGTGTTGGTGATGAGTTTGTTTTTCCGGGGTTTGATTATGGTACTGATTGGCACTCAGTTGCCCGTTGGTCTTCTTTTTCCGGCGGTATTGATATGGGGTATGTTCTCCGGCATATCGATTAGTCTGGGTCGTATGATGACCCACACCGAGGCTCCAGAAGCCTATCGTTCGAGAGTGGTATCGATTTACCAGTTGGCCTTTTTTGGCACAGCGCCCGTGGGCGCCTGGGTAACCGGACAGCTGATCAGCGCCCAGGGCGTGCTTCAATCATTTGCCGTTCTCGGTGCTGCGACTTTGATTGTGGCGTCTCTCGGTGTTTTTACCCAGCTCTGGCGATCACCTGGCGAAAAGCAAGCAGGGCCGCGGTAACGGCAACATTAAGTGATTCAACACCGTTAGCCATGGGGATGTTCAGTTGCTCGTTTGCAAGCTGATTAACGTCTTTTGATACGCCATCGGTTTCGTTGCCGAGCACATAAATTGTGTGAGGTTGAACCTTATGCTGAGCGATATCAGTGCCTTTTGCTGAATTAAGCGTACAAATATTCACGCCCTGGGCCGCGAATTCATTCAGTGCGCTCGGAAGACTGTCGCAGCGATAAATGGGGCAGCGAAACAGCGTGCCAGCACTCGCTTTAATCACTAACGGCGACAAGGGTGCACAGCCCTTAGAGGGCAAAAGTAAACCGTCGATGGGGCTAGCACAAATAGAGCGAATCACCATGCCAAGATTTTGTGGATTGGTAACACGGTCCAGTGCAATGAGACAGAGTTTTTCAGGTCGTTGTTTGATTAAGCTCTGATAGTCACCGTAGTTGGGGCATTGCAGGTCCAGAGCGACACCCTGGTCCTGGCGTTGATTTCGGGATATCCGCGACAGTTCCTTACGGCTATGATGTTGGATTTCAATTTCCCGAGCTTCCGCGAGAGAGATGATTTTTTTCATTGTGGCATCACTGCGGTTACTGCTAGCCAAGTGCAAGCGATAGGCAGGGATTGATGTTTCCTGCAGTGCTTCTAGTACAGCTTTGCGGCCGAAGACAGTGAGCAACTGTTTGAAAAACTGTTGGCGTTCAGCATAGCTCATAACGGCATATTATATTAAGAAGGGGGGTATAGCGTTATTATAGCCTCTTGTCGGCGGACTTAAAAAGCTTGTTGCACTTTAAATTAGATTTTTAGAGCACCGCATTCCCCAGTGTTTACCCAGCCAATAACTCTCAAATAGTGAATAATAAATAAAAGGAGTAATACTATGATCACAGGTATGCCTCGTATTGCCATCGCCGTTCATGACTTCCAGGCTGTTGTCAGCTTGTTCAGAGATAAATTTGGCATGCCCGTTATTGATTTATCGAAAGAAAGTATCCCCGAGTATGGTGCTGCACTGGGTATGTGTGTGCCGGAGGGGGGGAGTAATATCGAATTAATGTCACCTGTCGATCCTAATACGCCGTTGAGTAAAAGCTTACAAGGCTTTCTTGATCGTCGTGGTGAAGGACTCTTTGCCCTGATGCTCGAAGCCCCTGTGCCCGATGACGAGGCTGTTGTGTTGGCTAACCGAGGCCTCAACGTGATGCCCTTAATGCCTGGCGCCTTTGGGCGAGATGTGCATCCGAGTTCGACACATGGGGTGTTGATTCGTGTCTATCCGGTGAATTCTTTTGTCTCTGACTATAGGGCTCCTATCGGCGAACGCGATGGTCAGTGGGTGACAGGTATTAAGCGTGTCATCATCGCGGTGAAAGATATTGATTGCGCCATCGAGATTTATGGAACTCAGTTTAATATGACAATGGAGGCTACTGAAATTGATGTGGAGCGGGGTGTCTATACAGCGATTTGTCGCCCTGAAGAGGGAGGTGTGATAGAGCTGGTGGCCGTCGATGATTCATCTCGGCCATTCGCCAAAGCCGTTGCCGAATTCTTGCAAAAAAAGCGCGAGGGTATGTATGCGCTAGTACTGCATGCCAGTGATATATCTGCGACGCAGAAAATGCTTGTGGATCGAGGGCTAAAAGTGAGAGCTTGCGCCGATTCTCCGGGTGTTTTGGAAGTGGATCAAGAGGCAACATTTGGTGCTTTACTCCGCATTGAAGCGGGATAGTTGTTGCGCCTGTGTTTTTCCAGACGTTATCATTTTTCACTTTTAACACGGTTGTCATATAAAACGGACAAGATGGTGCACGTCCTTTTTTCGGTTTATTGCTCTATGTGCAATAGTGTTTTATACGTAGTGGCATAAGGGATTTCCTGCTCTCGAAAAGGGTTCTTGCCGTTAAATGTCAGGCTTGTTTTTTTATACTGTTTATTGTCTTTAATGTGGGTTTACTTGTGTGTTTTTTCATATATAGTGAAGACAGCCTGAAAATACTTCTTTTCTTGTGACTGGAATTGTGAATCCTTTTATTAACTTGCACGATAGCTAGTCATCAATAAAAATTAGGTTTAACGGCGAAGGATAGCCATCTAACGGCTTAAATAAACAGTTTTTTACTCTTCAGGAGTAAAGTTCAAAAAGGTTTTAGAATATGTCTAGTGCAACTGGTACGGTAAAATGGTTTAACGCTGATAAAGGTTACGGTTTTATCGAGCAAGAAAACGGCCCCGATGTTTTTGTTCATTTTCGCTCTATTGTAGGTGAAGGTTTTAAATCGCTCAATGAAGGCCAGCGAGTTGAATTTGACGTGACCCAGGGGCAGAAAGGGCCACAGGCGGAGAATGTAACGCCGCTGTAACTTTTCACAGACTTTGCCAAGGTTCCAACAAGAGATCTGTTTTTGAATAAACGGTGAGTAAACTAGTCGGGACAGGCTATTTTAGCTGTCCCGACTTTATATCTTTGTTCGTGGCATTGCTGCTCTTGAAGTACTCTCCTAACAGGCGGTATTCACTGTCTCGAGGGCTTTTCGCACGCCATAAAAGCCCGATTTCACGCCATACACCTTTCTCCGAAAACTCTTTTGTTGAGACATTTTTTGTGCCTGACAATATCCCTTCGTTGATCGCCATTGCCGGTAATAGCGAAACGCCTACACCATTGGCGACCATGGGTACAATAGTGTGCAGACTTGTCGCTTCAAAGGCGAGTGATAACTGGCTACTTTGCAGCTTACAGGCTTCTAGAGCATGGTCGCGCAGGCAATGGCCATGTTCGAGCAAGAGAATATCCTGACCTTTGAGGTCGCGAGTTTTAAGTTGTCTTACGCTTCCGATTGGATGACCAGCAGGATAGGCCAGCACAAAAGGGTCGTTAAATAAATGATAACTGGTGGTGTTGTTGACGGGGTAGGGCAGTGCCATAAGTAATAGATCTAACTCGCCCTGTAACAGTAAATTAGCCAGGTTTTCTGACAAATCCTCGCGGATGAGTAATTGTAATTTGGGAAAATCCTGGTGCAAAGTGGGCAGAACTCTCGGCAGAATAAAAGGTGCTATTGTCGGGATAATACCAATTCTCACTGGATTGGTGAGAGGTGTTTGAGCTCGAACTGCATCCTCTTTTAATGCCTCGATGTCGCTGAGGATATGCTGCGAGCGAGCAACTATTTTCTGCCCAATATCAGTAATTAACACCTGCTTATTACTGCGCTCTAGCAACGCAGCCCCAAGTGTTTGCTCAAGTTCATGAATGCCTGCACTAAGGGTTGATTGGGTGACAAAACAGGCTTTTGCCGCCTTGCCAAAGTGTAGGCTCTGAGCGACTGCACAGAGGTAGCGAAGTTGTTTTAAGGTCGGTTGTGATGCCATTGAAAAAACCGATTAGCTGTCATCAAAAAATTCATTTTACCGATTCTAAATTAGATAGATATTGTGCCGCAAGTTCGTTTAAGAGCTGGTATGCTGATATTGCTGTAAAAAAATTTATCTCTGAATAACAACTGAAAGGAGAATGTCGATGTCACTCAAAGACACGCAAACCGAACAGAATTTAAAAGATGCCTTTGCCGGTGAATCTCAGGCAAATCGTCGTTATTTATACTTCGCTGCCAAAGCTGACGTTGAAGGCTACAACGATGTTGCAACGGTGTTTCGCTCTACCGCAGAAGGTGAAACGGGACATGCTCATGGCCATCTAGAATATCTAGAAGAGACAGGCGATCCTGCAACTGGCCTGCCGATTGGCTCGACGTCAGATAACCTTAAAGCTGCAGTTGCTGGTGAAACTCACGAGTACTCTGACATGTATCCTGGTATGACTAAAACTGCTCGTGAAGAAGGTTTTGATGAAATTGCCGATTGGTTTGAGACGCTGGGTAAAGCAGAGCGTAGTCACGCTAACCGTTTCCAGAAAGCTCTCGATAACCTTGACGACTAAGCTTTAATTAAAGCTTAGGCTAGGCCCGCCTAGCGGGTGTGTGATTGAATATAGGGCTTTGGTGTTAAACCAAGGCCCTATATTTTTTATAAAAGTGATTGATAGCAAGATTCGCTAACAAGGCTCTCGGGCCATTGTGCGATTTTGATAGAGGGGAAGAAAATGCGGGAAGGTAGTCTGGAAGCACCAACAAGACACCCACTCGATTGGCAGTCTGAGTCTTTTTGGGATAAGCAAGATCTCGAAGCAGAGCTTGAGAGGGTCTACGACATTTGCCACGGTTGTCGCCGATGCGTGAGTCTGTGCGATTCTTTTCCAACTCTGTTCGATCTGGTTGACGAATCCGAAACCCTCGAAGTCGATGGGGTTGATAAGGGCGACTATACCAAAGTGGTTGATCAATGCTTTTTATGTGATATGTGTTACATGAGTAAATGCCCCTATGTGCCGCCGCACGAATGGAATGTTGACTTTCCCCATTTGATGCTGCGTGCCAAAGCTAATATATTCAAAGAAAAAGGTGCTTCTTTCCGTGATAAAACACTGACCAACACAAATGCCGTCGGCAAACTTGCCAGCATCCCGCTGGTGGATGTTACGGTTAACGCCCTCAATAATAATCAATTATTTAGAAAGGCATTTCAGGCAGCGATGGGTGTGCACAAAGATGCACCTGTCCCTCGGTATCATAGTAAAACCTTACGTAAATCGGTGAAAAACCTTGGCGATAGTATTAGTCCCAAAGCTGTTGGTGAGACGACGGGCAAAGTGGCTTTGTACGCTACCTGTTACGGCAACTACAACAGCCCAGAGCTGGGTGAAGATTTTTATCGCGTCTTCCAGCACAACAATATTCATATTGAGCTGGTGCCCAAAGAACAATGCTGTGGCATGCCGAAACTTGAGCTCGGGGATCTCGATACTGTTGCTCGCGCTAAAGAAGCCAATATTCCGGTGTTGGCCAAGCTGGTTGATGAAGGCTTTGACCTGATTGCACCGGTGCCTTCCTGCGTGCTGATGTATAAGCAGGAGTTACCGCTGATGTTTCCCGATGATGTCGACGTACAAAAGGTGAAAGACGCTTTTTATGACCCTTTTGAATATCTCTATCTGCGGCACAAAAAGGGCGAGTTCAATACTGAGTTTGTCCGTAGTCTGGATAATATTAGCTACCACGTGGCCTGCCATTTACGCGTACAGAATATTGGCATGAAAACACGCGATATTCTCGCCCTGGTGCCCGATACCACAGTGCATCCACAGCAGCGTTGTTCTGGACACGACGGCACCTACGCGGTGAAAGAAGAAACCTACGACAAGGCAGTGAAAATTGCCCGTCCAGTGGTACGTAAAGTCAACACATTGAAGTCAGAGCACTTATCTAGTGATTGCCCAATGGCGGCAACGCATATTGCGGATTTGGCCGAAACTGGGGAAAAGCCCGAACACCCCATGACCTTATTGCGCATGGCTTACGGTATTTAGGAGTAGAGAGTGGAAAAGTTAAGCAGGAAGGATTTATGGTCGCTGGAAGAATATTCAGAGCGCCGCGTACAGTTTCGTAATGAGGTGATGGCCCACAAGAAGAATCGTCAAGTGGCCTTGGGTGAACACGCTCGGCTGTATTTTGAGGACCCAATAACCATTCGCTATCAAATCCAGGAGATGCTGCGGATAGAAAAAACCTTTGAGGCAGCAGCGATCCAAGAAGAACTGGATGCCTATAATCCGTTGATTGGGGATGGTAGCAACTGGAAGGCTACATTCATGCTCGAATACTCGGATCCCGGTGAGCGTGCAGCAGCGCTCACGCGGTTGCTGGGTATAGAAGATAAGGTTTGGGTACAGGTGGGGAATTGCGAGAAAGTATATGCGATTGCCGACGAAGATATGGACAGAGAGAATGACATTAAAACGTCTGCTGTCCATTTTATGCGTTTTGAGCTGAGTGTGGCTATGATTGCTGAGTTAAAGGCAGGGTCTTTATTACAGATGGGAATTGATCACGCTAATTATCCTTTGTCTCCCGTCACAGTAACAGCTCAAGTTAGTCAATCTTTAGCTGCTGACCTCGACGATGTCTGAATCACCTGGACCCCGGCCTCCCAAGCCTTTTTGAACAAGAGATTGGAGCTCCGCTTTCCACTGGTTATTTTTTTACCCAAAGGCAAGATCAGAACATATCATGACATGATATTGTCACTATGTGACGCGCCATAAATATACGCAGAGTCATAATTTTTTTGTCTAATGCTTTGCTATTCCATCTGCGGCAATTTCCTTATTGCTTGACTACACTGATTGAGACATCGCTTGAATTTATCAATTATTTTCTTCAAGAATGAAAAGGGGATGGCTAATGGACCGGTATTTTTTTATCAGTGGTGACCTCGACGAAATGGCGAGGGTTGAGGAGGAGCTAGAAAATGTAGGCCTAACTACTGCTCAAATTCACGTTCTCAGCAAGGATGATGAGGCTCTGGCGCGACGCAACTTGCATGAAGTGCATGCGTTTATGAAGACGGATGTTGTTCGATCAAGTTTACGGGGTGCCGTTATTGGTGTTGTCGTAGCGATATCAGTGCTTGTTTTTGCTCATTATTCCTCGGCAACTGAGAGCATCGGTTGGCTGCCCTTTGTATTTTTATCTATTGTTCTATTAGGCTTTTGTACATGGGAGGGTGGTTTTTTTGGTTTCCAGATACCCAATGCCCAGTTCAAACAGTTTGAAGAAGTGCTTGCCGAGGGTTGGCACGTTTTTTTTGTCGATGTTAATGAGCGACAAGTACCTTTGCTGCAAGGCGTAATAGATCATCACCGGGGTCTAAAGCCTGCTGGTGTCGGTAGCTCTTCACCCCACTGGGTTATTGGTTGGCAGAATCAATTCCAGAAGTTTGTGCATTGGGCTCCTTGAAAAACTGTTGATATATCTGATAGATATCTCGGGTGTTTTATAGTCTCCGCTTTAATCATGGTAAGCTTAAATTGCATCAGGCAGCTCAAGCTAACCATTGACGTCGCGTCAGTGCTTGTTAGGCAAAGCGGATATGTGAATAAGCTTGAGAAATCGTAGTCATCCAGCCGAGGTTTACTGCGTCCGGCGGAAAAGTCATGCTAAAGATCATCTTCGGTATTTAGCATTATGATACCCGCAATGGGCATCTGGCAGCTCTTTCGCTGGTTAAGTGACATTATCCATGTCGATAGGTTCTATCCGACCATTCTTTGACTTCCTACTGTTACCCATAGCTTCATATAAGGCTGCAGGGGCTGCCGATAGGCCAGCGCGCTTCTACCTTAGTTAGATCGCTGGCGGTTGCTATGATGTCTACGATGACAATTTTGCCACTCCGTGTTAGATTGCTTTGCGGCCATTGGGGCCGATTGAATGAGTTTACAATCAGTATTGAGGAGTAGTTTATGGGACGGGTTCAAGACAAAGTGTGCCTGGTGACAGGTGGGGCGGCTGGTATGGGTCGTGAGCATGTTTTATTGTTGGCCGAAGAGGGTGCCCGCATTGTATTGACTGATCTCAATGAAGAGGCAGGGAAGGCGACAGTTGATGAGGTTAAGGGCATGGGTGGCGAAGCCATTTTTGTTAAACACGATGTCGCCTCAGAAGATGATTGGTTGATGGTTGTTGACGCTGCTGTTGAGGCTTTTGGAAAAATCGATGTGCTGGTGAACAATGCAGGTGTTCTTGTTCTCAAGAGCATTCAGGAAACCACAGCTGAAGATTGGGATTTTGTTAATAACATCAATACCAAAGGGTCCTTTTTTGGTGTAAAACATGTGCTACCCGCGATGGAAAAGGCCGGTGGTGGATCAATTATTAACATTTCATCGATTTACGGTATTGCCGGTGCGCCTAGTGCTTCGGCCTACCAAGCGTCAAAAGGGGCGGTACGTACCTTTACTAAATCGGCTGCGGTTGAATATGCGTCCTACAATATCCGGGTCAATTCGGTTCACCCCGGGGTGATTGCTACTTCGATGACAGCGGAAATCGTAGCGGACCCCGCAGCGACAGATGCAATGCTAGGAGGCGCAATAATTCGTCGCCCAGCAGAGCCCAAGGAAGTCTCATGGGGCGTGCTCTTTCTGGCAAGCGATGAGTCGTCTTATATGACGGGCTCAGAATTAGTCATTGATGGCGGCTATACGGCAACCTAAGTTAAGTTGTTTAATCCGATAATGCTCCCGCTTTGGTGCATTATCGGTGAACCCCTGGGCTGGAGTGCTTTGCATAGCGCTACGGTACACGGCTCTACTCCCAAATCTACCGTTTACCGCCAAGAACGGATCAAATAATGACTGGCCTCACGAGTTAACGATGGCATCGCAGTGATGAATGCAAAGACAAGTCCGCTTTTTTCACGTGCCAAGATGAAAGTTTTCATCGCCTTTCTTGTTTATTTAAAAGATAGGTATAAACGTGATGGCTGTCAGGAAAGTGCTGCAGCGCTAACCTATATGACACTTTTCGCCGTTGTCCCTCTGATGACGATGATGTATAGCATGTTCGCTATTATTCCCGCTTTCCAAGGCTTTGGTAATCGGGTAGAGCAATTGATATTTGAAAACCTGGTGCCGGCGAGTGGTGTCGAGGTGCAAGCGTATTTGCGAGAATTTTCCGTTCAAGCGCGTCAGTTAAGTGCCTTGGGGGGCTTTATACTGATTGTGACGTCCTATCTGATGCTGTCGAATATTGAAAAAACGTTCAATCGCATCTGGCAGACGGCCGGTGGACGGCGTGGGTTGAGCAGTTTTCTTCTCTATTGGGGTGTGTTGAGTTTTGGCCCCCTGTTGATTGGCATTGGCTTGCTCATGCATACTTACCTGCTGTCATTTCAATTGTTGGTCGACGAGTTCGATACGTTCCAGTTGAGTGCAGCTTTGCTTCAGTATTTACCCTGGCTAATGACCTGGGCGGGTTTTACCCTTTTGTTTGTCGCTATGCCGAATTGTCGCGTCAATTTTCGCTATGCGTTGTGGGGTGGCTTGTTAACAACATTATTTTTTCAAATAGCCAAGGGGCTTTTTGGACTATTTGTCGTGAATTCAAACTACCATACCATTTATGGTGCTTTTGCCATGGTACCGATGTTTTTACTCTGGGTTTATTTATGTTGGGTGATTGTACTAGCTGGCGCTGAGTTAATTCGTTCTCTTGAAACATTTACTCAGACCTATCGGCCCTGTTACTTTCCCGACTTGATTGCAGTGCTAATTATTTGCGCTCAATGTTTAGACTTTCAGCGGCGTGGTGAGTCTATAGCAGACAGTGATATGCTTAAAGCGGGCCTTGATGGACAACAGTGGGCTCGTTTACGTCTATTGTTGCTGGAGAACAAAATTCTGGTTTCCACAGCTAACAACCATTATGTCTTGACGCGAGATCCATCCGAACTCACCTTGTGGGATCTAAATAGTTTAGTAGACGCTGGCGTTTTTAATAAACCTTCGAAACGAGGTAGTGAGGTTTTAGCGCAATACCCCTGGTCTGCTCATTTACGGGTGTCTATTGATACTGTCGGTGCGCAAGCCAGGGAGCAATTTTCTCTTTCATTGCAGGATTTATTCGATGCTCAAACCGCGATACCTTCCAACCCAGACAATTTATAATAAGTCGAAACTGCTGGTTTTACTGTTCGGCTTTAGCCTCGTGGCAGCTTGTGGGGAGCTTTTAGCGCCGCGTTACAATTTGCTAAATGGTGGTTCTCTAAGCTTGAAAGAACTGGAAGGAAAGGTGGTGCTGATTAATTACTGGGCGGAGTGGTGTCACCCCTGCCGTGCAGAAATACCAGAGTTAAATCAGTTTGCAGAGGATCATCTTAGCAGTGTTCGCGTTTTGTCAGTTAACTTCGATGGTGTTGAAGGTGAACAATTGGCAGAGCAGGTAGCTGCTTTAGATATCAAATTCGATACGCTGTTAGAAGACCCTCGCGATACTCTTTCTGTGCCTGCTAGCGGAGGCCTTCCAGAAACAATAGTTTTGAATCGTAAAGGCGAAGTGCAAGAAGTTTTAGTGGGTCCACAAACACAACAGAGTTTAGAGTCGGTATTGCTATCGATCACCTCTGAATCAAGAGAATAACTGCTACCGAACGGATTAAAGAGCTAAAATTTTCATAGTATTCACCCGCATTAGGTTTCACTGGTTTATCGCAGTAATAGACAAACTTTTATTTAAAGGCATTGATTGCAATGACACCGACAACTGTAAAACTCCACAAAAATGCCGGCAGCCTTGAGCTGGCTTATAGTGATGGAGCCCACTTTGTACTAAGTGGAGAATTTCTACGTGTACATTCGCCAAGTGCGGAAGTGCGGGGTCATGGCCCAGGTGAAGAGGTACTTCAACACGGTAAAAAGAACGTTAAAATTGCATCTTTGGAAGCCGCTGGGCACTATGCTTTATTACTCCACTTTGATGATGGGCACAACACAGGGATTTACAGTTGGAGTTATTTAAAAGAGCTTTGCGATCAGCAGGTGGAATACTGGGAGAAATATTTAAGCATGCTCAATGCCGCTGGATTGAGTCGAGATCCTGAAGAGCAGGCATTAAAATTTTTTAATCCTTAATAGCCAATCCGATGTGAGCTGGGTAGCTATTAGGTAGACGCCAGTAGGAAGGGTATATTACGCTTGGTAAGCTAATTGGGTGACGAGGTTGTCTGATAAGAAGCGCTACAGAGGTTGTTTAAAAGACCAAAACTCTAATCGGCTTGCCAATTGTTGTCAGCCTTTTTTAGTGAGCGCTTTTTCTTCCTGGCGGTTTGTAGGCGTTATTAATCTTCTTCATTGAAGTCATAATTCATTTCAGCGACAGGCGCTTGAATATAGTGACCTTGTATATATTCCACACCACATTGCCATAGTGTGGGGATTAGCGTGGGACTTTCAACAAAGGGCGCGATGCAGTGCTGGGTCTTTTCTTTTAATAAGCTGATGAGTTGTTGTGTTTGTTCCTGCTCCTCCCCTCCAGCTTTGATTCCCTCGATAAGTTGCTTGTCGAGTTTTACAAAGTCGACAGCTAATTTATCTAGGACCAGTAGTGGATTGCTGGAAAGCCCAAAATGGGTCATGGCAACTTTACAGCCAATGGTCTTCAGGCCTCCTGTGAGTGCTTTAGCCTGCGCAATGTAGCGACCCGCATCATTTTCACATAATTGAAAGGTGATATTAGGCGGAGGGATTTTGGCTGTTCTTAAGGCCAACTTTAGCCAAGGGCAAAACTTTTCATCATTGATTGTTGCCGCACAAAGATTAATGAAAAGGCAAGTATTGGGAGCGGTCTTGTGTTTTGCACTGAGTTTTTTGATAGTTTCGAGAATAACCCAGCGATCAATTTCAGCTGCAATGGGGCTATCAAACACTTTGCTAATGAAGTCGGCGGGTATGTTCTCGGGGTACTCTTCAATTTTTGGTCGCATGAGTACTTCGTAGAATTCTGTCGTTTCATCATTAAGACCAACAATAGGCTGAAAGGCTATCCCGATTAGCCGCTTTTCGAGCAATTGCTGACCAAACAAAGTGATTTTTTCTTCCGATTCAACACTGAAGTCGGTTTGCGTCAACGCATCCATTACATAAACTTTTTCTCCGCCCGCGATATCTGACAAACCCGTATTAGCATCAGCCAGCGTTTTTAGGCAATGTTCAATGCAGATCTGCGCAGAGGCCGTATTTTTGGTAATGAGCCCGATACTTGCGCTGATTGACAGGAGCATATTCTGCGCCCCCACCTGGAATGTATGTTCGGAGACTTGTTGGCATAAGCTTACAGCGAATTGCTTCCCTTCCTGTAGCGTCAAGTCATTAATAACGAAGTTGATGACACCCTGTATATCCTGGCTATAGACAATAGGGTTGCTTGTTTGCTCTACAACAAAATTGGTCAGTGCCTCTAAAACCTGATGGGCATTCTCCTCGTTAGTATCTCTTCGAATTTGCGCATCTTGTTCAGACTGAATACAGAGAATGATACTGTCTTTTCCTCTACTGCTCTGAGCTGAACTGATGGCCCGTTGAATGTTGTTAAGGGTAACCTGCGGGTCTATTGTGAGGGGCTTGTTTTTTTGCACTGAAATGTTATCTGACGACGGACTTGTTTCAGTCTGAATGGGTACGGTATTTCTCTCTTTTTCAAACGCGTTTATCTTCGTTGCGGCTGACTCTAATCCAGGCAACTTGGGGTTTACTTGAGAAGTATCAGCTTCATCAATTTCATGCAATTCAAGGTTTATTTTGTCGACAACTATTTCGGGTAGCTCTAGTTCTATTTCGGATAATTCTAGCTCAATAGCAGAAGAGTCGACTTCAATATCAGCGTGATCACTTGCTATAGCCTCACTAATATTGGCGAGAACATTTCTGGGGGTGCTATTCTTAACAAGGAATTGTAAAGCGGCATCACCCTGATATTCGATCTGGCAAATGCTGGTTTCGACCTCAGTTTTTTGCCCGCTTGCTGCGACAAAGCTGAGAGAAAGTGTGGATTTCCCCATCTCCTTGTCGGGATCCAGCGGCTTCAGAAAAGGCTTTACTCTTGCCTGGAAGCTGGAATCGATAGTGTCGATGACCGGTGCCATAATAATGTCGTCGGGGTCATGGTAGCCCATCAGTTGGCTAAAAGGCTCGTTGGCATAGATGTAGGTACCATCTTGAACAAGGGCAATGGCGTTTTTTGAAGAACCCATTAATTCTTCACAGCGCATTTCAGCAGAGCGATAGCGTTCCTTCCAGTCGAGCTGCACGCGGCGTTGCTCTAGCTGTTGCAGCGTATTGGCTGTGGCGAGCAGAAAGTATTGATCTTCGTCTTCAGGGACTATGTAAGTAGCCCCCATGCGAATGCCCTCAACAACACTGACGGTGTCATTGTTATTACTGATGAGTATTGCGGGTACATCCAGGCCTTGGCTGCGAATACTGGCCATTAACTTTTTGGCGGGCAGGGTAGTCGCCTGTAAATGTCCAATGGCTAAATCCCAGTGCCGACTTTGTAATAAGGATGTGAGCTCTTCAGCAGAATCTACGATTTCCGCATCCACTTGATAAGATGCGCCATCGAATAGGCTGACTATTCGACTGGCGTCACCACGATCATCATATGCGATGAGTAGATTCAAAATTCCTTCTTTTGCCATAGATGGTCTTCTTTAGCTACAGGATGATGAAAAAATTGCACAAGCACGGCGTGCTTTTCTCGTTACTATTATTACAGGATTATACGATTCAATGAGGACCCCTTGTACACTAATTGGCTTGAATAATGCTTGCTGTGTAGCAAAGTCGAGATAGAAATTTGTAAAAATATAGCAATTGATGTGTTTTAAAGGACAGTGTGGCATTTATCTTGTTTTCAGTAGCTAGGTGCTGTGCGTTAAGTTCGGTGATATCAACTTAGGTTCGGGCAACGTAGCTATGGCGGAATCCCTTAAGGTTCATCAACAATAGGTACTTTCAGTGAGATGAAAAAGGCAAGCTCATACTAAAGCGGTGTACGGGCAGACTATTGCGACGGTGTCTAGCAAAAGTAGGCGCCATGAAATGAGGAGCAAGCCCAAGCTCTTAGCTACCAGTGCCCGTTCATGAGGTGTTCAGAGGCTACTTAAGGCCTGTTTGGAGCTCGTTCCGGCTTGTTCGAACACAAAGCGGGGTACTAAATACCCGGGTAAGAAATCCAATAAGGCCTGTTGTAGTTGTTGCACTTTGTCGTGACCAATATCGAAATGTGCCGCACCATCCACCTTGTCCAGACGGTGAATGTAATAGGGCAAAATGCCGGCTTCAAAAAGTGCTTCCGATAAGGAGATGAGTGTTTGTGCTGAGTCATTAACCTGCTTTAATAAAACCGATTGATTGAGCAATTCAATATTATGGTGCTTTAATAGACCTGCTGTCCGTCTAACAGCGTGATCTATTTCATTGGGGTGGTTGATGTGCCATACCATAACCACCTTTAAACGTGTCGCGGTCAACCAGTGCAAGCAACTATCGGTGATGCGTGAAGGTATTACTAAAGGCAGGCGGGTGTGGATACGTAGGCGTTTAATATGGGGAATGGCAGCAATTTTCTCTGTGATCCATAACAAAAAATTGTCGTTTGCCGCGAGTGGATCCCCGCCACTATAAATCACCTCACTAATACTCATGTCATTCGACAGATAATCAAATGCCGTCTGCCATTCACTTTTACCCAGCGAATTGTCCTCGTAAGGGAAGTGGCGTCGGAAACAGTAGCGACAATGAATTGCACAAGCGGGGCTGATTATTAACAGAGCACGTCCGTGATATTTATGAACCACACCAGAAATTGGATTGGCGTCTTCTTCGCCTAGAGGGTCATTGCTAAAACCGGGTACGGAAAGCATTTCTGAGCCAAGGGGCAAGACTTGTCTCAGCAAGGGGTCGTTGATGTCGCCTTTGCGCATTCGTTGTACATAGGGCAGGGGTACGCGAATAGACCAGGCTTGCTGAGCCTCGATACTGCTGTCTAAGTGTGTTGGGTCAATGTTAAGTCGTTTTAATAACTCAGCGGGGTCGCGGATAGCTGTGGCGAGCTGCTCCTGCCAACATGGCTGGTGCGCATCGGGGCTAGTGTGGGGTATGATGTCGGCCGTCAAAATGGTCCCTGAATAACGTAAAGAGGTAACAATGGCCAACTATTCTACCAATGAATTCCGCTCCGGTCTTAAAGTCATGCTCGACGGTGACCCCTGTTCAATTATTGAAAATGAATTTGTTAAGCCGGGTAAAGGACAGGCCTTTAGTCGAGTGCGCTTGAAAAACCTGAAAACAGGGCGTGTGTGGGATCGCACTTTTAAATCGGGTGAAAGCCTCGAAGGGGCCGATGTCAGCGAGCAAAACATGCAGTATCTCTATAATGATGGAGAGTACTGGCATTTTATGGAACCTGAGACTTTCGAGCAGCATCAGGCCGATAAAACCGCTGTCGGTGATACTGCTCTGTGGCTGCGCGAGCAGGACACCTGCGTCGTGACGCTCTATAACGGCTCCCCGCTGGCCGTGGCTGCAGCTAACCATGTTGATTTAGAGATTACTCAAACTGATCCTGGGCTCAAGGGCGATACGGCTCAGGGGGGCACTAAACCAGCGACGTTGAGTACGGGTGCTGTGATTAAAGTACCGTTGTTTTTAAATGAAGGTGAATTAGTGAGCGTCGATACGCGCACTGGAGAATATCTCAATCGCGCCAAAAAATGAGTGGTTTATTTTCCAGGGCTAGGTCTTACTGCGATTACATTAGGCGCCTGAAGATGATTCTCACAAAATTTTTTAATTGTGCCTGACCCAATCAATACAAGCACTCAATGGCGTCCCACAGCGCCGCATGAGGTACTGATTAAAAGGGCGCGTCTGCTGGCGCAAGTGCGAGAGTTTTTTGCTTTACGCCGTGTATTAGAAGTTGATCTACCGGTGTTGGGTGAGCGTACAGTGAGTGATCCTCATCTCGATAGCTTGTCTATCGAGGGTTCAGGACAATACTTACAAACTTCTCCTGAGTACTTTATGAAACGCCTGCTGGCAGCCGGCTGTGGGCCAATTTACGCACTTGCTAAAGCTTTTCGGGCCAATGACATAGGGCGTCAACACAATCCTGAATTTACCCTGCTGGAATGGTATCGCCCGGGGTGGAATGAAGGGCAGTTAATGGCAGAACTCGCTGAACTATTGCTCAGTGTGGGGTGTACCCCCAAGGCCGCAGCCCATCGAGTGACCTATCGAGATATTTTTCTTGCGACGGTCAATATTGATCCGCATCAGGCGAGTCTCACTCAATTAACGCAGTTGGCGAGTGAGATTGCCCAGCGAAATATGAGTGGTGAAAGCCGAGCCACTTGTCTAGATTTGATTTTTAGTTTTGAAATAGAGGCTCGTTTGCCGCCGGGGATCGTGTTTGTACACGATTACCCCGAATCGCTATGCGCGCTGGCACAGCTCGGCGTTGATACACAAGGAGTGACCGTGGCACGGCGTTTTGAGGTGTTCCTCGATCGCACAGAGCTAGCCAATGGTTATTTTGAATTGCTTGATGCCGACGAACAGCGCCGGCGTTTTAGTGAAGATAATCGTCAGCGAAAAGCCCTGGGTAAGGCCGAAATAGCGGTGGATGAAAAGCTATTGGCGGCTCTCGACGCGGGCTTGCCGTCTTGCGCCGGGGTGGCATTGGGTATCGATCGTCTGTTGATGCATCTTGTCGGCGCGCAGCACATCGACGAGGTGATAGCCTTTACTCGTTGAATTACATTGTTGTTAATCGCACTGTTTTTGCAAGGCGTTATCTACAAGGGCTCTAGCTACAAGAACTCCAGGTATTAATCACCAGTACAGCTATCCAGCCCGTGATCCATCTTCTCTGCTGGGTCCTCGTCATTCGTTGAGCCGACTATTGTTGCCGGCACACCAGCAACAATCGAATGGGGTGGCACATCTTTTAGTACCACGCTAGCAGCAGCAATTTTCGAACCTTCACCAATTTCTATATTGCCGAGTATTATGGCGCCGGGGCCAATCAGTACGCCGCGCCGGACTTTGGGGTGCCGATCACCCGATTCTTTACCGGTACCGCCCAGTGTGACCGATTGCAAAATAGAGACGCAGTCTTCAATCACGGCTGTTTCGCCGATCACCAGACCCGTGGCGTGGTCAAACATAATGCCCTTGCCAATTTCTGCGGCGGGGTGAATATCGACACCGAGAACGACTGAGATGCGATTTTGCAGGACCAATGCCAACGGGCGACGTTGGTTGTGCCACAGCCAATGGGCGACGCGGTAGGCTGTGAGGGCGTGAAAGCCTTTGTAGTACAGGAACGGTGTGGAAAAATCGTGGCTGGCAGAATCCCGTTCGTAAATGGCAATGATATCGCAGCGTGCTTTGTCGATAATTGCCGGGTCACTGTTAAAAGCATCGTCAAACACCTCTCGCACTAATAAAGCAGGGGTGATGTCATTGTGTAATTTATTCGCGAGATGGAAACTCAGAGCAGCAGCCAAATCAAGATGATTTAAAATGGTGGCGTGTAAAAAACTAGCGAGTACGGGTTCACGGCGAGCAGTGACGGAGACTTCGTCAACCAGCTGTTGCCAAAGGCTTTCGTTACTGTGGGCGTCGCACGCGTTGGAATGTGAACTGTTTGCGGGAGTCATTGTTGGGCCGTTATGTTGGACGTCGTACCATTATCCGAATACCGAGCCTAATTATCCAGTGGTGTACGGGCAAGCAACCATATTTCTACTGATTTGGCCCCTGCTTTTAGTAAGGTTTGGCTCAACGACTGTGCAGTACTTCCCGTGGTGAGTACATCATCGATCAGAGCAACGCGAGCACCTTGCAAAACCTTTGCTGACCGGCCTGGAGCAAACGCATTACCTGGCAATCTCTGGCGGTCTTTGCGTGACAGGTGGTGCTGAGCAGGAGTGTTGATAACGCGTTTTACCGCCTGTAGACAGTGTTTAATCTTCAGTTGTCGGGATAGTTCTCGGGTGATAATTTCGCTTTGATTAAAACCGCGCGTAAAACGCCTTTTCCAATGTAAAGGCACAGGAATTAATAGGTCTGGCAATGTGCAATTATTGTTGTTGACCTGCTCTCTAATATGCCACTCGAGTAATTGTGCAAGCACTCTGCCAGCAGCGAGTTGGCCGCCAAATTTAAAACGTTGTAACAATAGATTGACGGGGTATTGATAGAGCAAATCTGTTTGCACGGTGCTAAAGGCGGGGCGCTGGCTTTGGCAACGTCCACAAATACCGGATGAGTGGACGGGAGTAGCACAGATATCACAGTGCGCTCCCAAGCGGGGCAAGCTTGCCTCGCAGGCATGACAAAGGTCGATATTGCGTCTAGCTGATAAACCGCACAGCAGGCAGGCTCCCGGTAAAAGCTGATAAGAGGCGTTTGTGAAGAGATTTTTTATGCCAAACCACAGACTGTTGCTGCGGGGCATTTTAAGCCCGTTATAGAAGGCTAGTTTTCTCGTATTCATGGCAAAATCCTTTTTGTTGGCGATAGCTCTTAGCCCTCATGCTGGGTGCTCATAAGCGCTTACTGCGAGCGTCTTAGCACGACATAAACTCTCTCAAATGCTTTACTCAAAGCCTTATGTTGAGTCTAGTCCATTTTTACGGGTGGCCGCTGGATACAGGATCCTTGGTAAAATTGCGCGGACTTGTTGCTGCTTGACATCGCTGCGTGGCGACGACCCAATAGATTGATGGTGGATGATTAACGAGTCAGCTTAGGACGAAATACTGGATTATTGGAAGCCAGGCACGCTCCAATCTCGCTAAGAATGAGGTGAGTTTAAAGATTGTGCGCTTCTGTTCTCAATCATTGTGAAATGACCAGTAATAGCGAAGGGTTTTTCCCCGTGGCATAATTCCTTAAATTTATTCTTGTCCGATCGTTTATTAATAATATGAATATACGTCGTATTGATTTAAATCTCCTAGTTTATCTGGATGTACTCCTTCACGAACGCAATGTCACTAAGGCAGCTGCGCAGTTGGGCATTACCCAGCCGGCAATGAGCAACGGGTTGCGGCGTTTGCGCGATTTATTTGATGACCCTCTATTGATTCGTACCAGTGATGGTATGAGCCCTAGCCAGCGCGCACTTGAGCTACAACCCCAAGTGCGCGATATTCTCGCCAATATTGATCGGGCGGTGCAGCCTCAGAAAGATTTTGATGCGCTCACTGCGCAGCGAGTGTTTCGCATCATGGCCAGTGACTATGCGGAGTCGACCTTGATTGCGCCCCTGCTTAGCGAACTCTCCCGTCTAGCGCCGGGTATTGCTCTTGATATTTTGACGCCAAGCGATGTGCGCCTGCAAGACGTGGAGCAGGGTCGGGTCGATATGTTGCTAAACCGATTTGACGAAATGCCCCAATCTTTCCATCAACTCACCATGTGGGAGGATGATTTTTCCTGTTTGCTCAGTGCCGATAACCCTTTGCTTGACGAATTTAGCCTCGATAATTATCTACTTGGCCGGCACGTTTGGGTCAGTAAAACCGGCATGGGTGCTAGCGTCGGTATGAATCCCCGAGATGCTCAACGCGTGGGCCGCGTCGATGAGGCGCTCAAACTCATCGGTAAAACACGCCATATTGCTGTGTTTACACGCCACTACCAGGTAGCGGCTCAACTTGCGCAGCAGCCGGATTTGATTGTTACTATCCCCACGCGTCTTGCTCGTCTACAGCTCAGTAACCAGCGTGTTGCTTTACGGCCTCCACCTTTTGAAATTCCGAGCTTTGAATTAAAAATGGCCTGGAGCCCGCTATTACAGCACAACCCTGACCATCAATGGATACGTCGTTTGTTGGCGGATATCGCCCGTCGAGAAGGCTAGCATTCAAGCACATACGGGCCCAGCTAAATACTTACGGTGAATACCGAGAATAAAAGCGATAAATTAGATAAATTACCCGTCTGCGTACTAGAATAAGCGCTCAACGCTACAGCAGAGAACAAAGCCCATGAACGAACGAATCGAGATCGGCGGCTTACAGGTCGCCAGCGAACTTTACCAACTTGTCAACGAACAGGTCATTCCGGGCACGGGGGTCGACAGCGACAAATTCTGGGCAGATTTTGAATCTATCCTTAATGATCTGGGGCCACGCAACGCAGAATTACTGGCGGAACGTGAAAGCTTCCAAACGCAAATCGATCAGTGGCACGAGGCGCGAGCAGATCAACCCCACGATGCCTCTGCTTACCGTCAGTTTTTGCAAGATATTGGTTATCTGGTCGCGCCGGTGGATAGCTTCTCAATCACTACCGAAAATGTTGATGCGGAGATTTGCTCTATCGCCGGCCCACAGTTGGTTGTACCTATTACCAATGCTCGTTACTCGCTCAACGCGGCTAATGCCCGCTGGGGTAGTTTGTACGATGCCCTTTACGGCAACGACGTGATTAGCGAAGAGGGCGGTGCCGATAAAGGGCCAGGCTACAATGCGGTACGTGGTGCCAAAGTTATTGCCTACGGTCGCGATTTTCTCGATCAAAGTACGCCATTGTTAGGGGGCTCACATCACGATGCCGTGGCTTATGCCATTGACAAAGGTATTCTCGCCGTCACTCTAAACAGTGGCGATGTCGTCACTCTCGAGCGACCAGAACAGTTACTCGCTTTTCTTGGTGATAAGGAAAATCCAGAGAGTATTCTATTAAAAAATAATGGTTTACATATCGAAATTCAATTCGACGCTAGCCACTATGTAGGTAAAGACGATGCTGCTGGCATCAAAGATTTATACCTTGAGTCGGCCATCAGCACCATTCAGGATTGCGAAGATTCCGTTGCCACGGTTGATGCTGAAGATAAATGTACGGCCTATAGTAATTGGCTGGGCTTGATGAAAGGCGACCTCACGGACTCCTTTGAAAAGGGCGGAAAGACTGTTAGTCGCACGCTCAATGCAGACCGAGTTTATACGGCTTTGGATGGCAGTGACCTGAGCCTGCCGGGCCGCAGTTTATTGCTCATTCGCAATGTCGGTCATTTGATGACTAACAACGCCATTCTCTATGACGGTGGTAAAGAAGTTCCCGAGGGGATTATGGATGGCATGATCACCTCCTTAATTGCTCTCCACGATCTAAAGGGCAATGGCCCCTATCGAAACTCACGTACCGGCAGTGTTTACATCGTTAAGCCGAAAATGCATGGCCCCGACGAAGTCGCGTTCACTGTGCAGTTATTTGCCCGTATTGAGCAGGCCTTGGGCATGGCAGAACGTACATTGAAAGTCGGAATTATGGATGAGGAGCGCCGTACTACGGTCAACTTGCAGGCCTGTATTCGTGAGGCCCGCGACCGGGTGATTTTTATTAATACGGGCTTTCTCGATCGCACTGGCGATGAGCTGCATACCAGTATGGCAGCGGGACCTATGGTGCCCAAGGGCTTGATGAAACAACAGGTCTGGATCAATGCCTACGAAGACTGGAATGTTGATGTGGGTCTCGCCTGCGGTTTGAGTGGCAAAGCTCAGATTGGTAAAGGCATGTGGGCCATGCCAGATTTAATGGCCAGTATGATGGAGCAGAAAATTGCACATCCCCAGGCTGGCGCTAATTGTGCCTGGGTACCATCACCCACTGCGGCAAGTCTGCACGTGATGCATTATCACCAGGTGAACGTTGCGGCACGTCAGCAGGCCTTAATGGGCCATCCTCGCGCCAGTCTCGACGACATATTAACCATCCCGCTGTTGGGCAATATGCAATTGTCTGCTGAAGACATTGAACGTGAGCTGGAAAACAATGCACAGGGCATTCTTGGCTATGTGGTGCGTTGGATTGATCAGGGGGTGGGATGCTCGAAAGTCCCCGATATTAACCACGTTGGTCTGATGGAAGACAGAGCGACGCTGCGTATTTCCAGTCAGCATATTGCCAACTGGTTGCGTCATGGTATTTGTACGGAAGAACAGGTGCTGGCGGTATTAAAAAAGATGGCTGTCGTGGTTGATTCTCAGAATACTGGCGATGTTGCCTATCAGAATATGGCGACTGATTTTGACAATAATATCGCTTTCCAAGCTGCTTGTGAGCTGATTTTTAAGGGTTGTGAGCAGCCCAGTGGATACACCGAGCCAGTACTGCACGCCATGCGACGTCGTGCGAAGCTATCTGCTTAGACTTTATTGGTTAAAAGTCGTCTATTAAGAGTGAGCCGCACTAAAAACGCGGCTTTATAAATCGTACTCGCTGCACATATCAGTATGTGGCGAGTGCGATGTATGGGCGGCAGAGACCAAATAAGCGCTGTCCTGCAAGCTGATGTTGGTCACAAGACTTTAGAAGCTGACCTTTAGGCTAATAAAGGTCAGTTGTTCAAACGCGTTGCCAGCTTGGTATTCGACGTACTCTTCGTCACTCATGTTCTGCACGATGAGGGCTAGATCAATATCGCTTCCATTTAAGTGCCACCCCTTGCTCACTTTCAGATCGTAGCGGTGCCAGCTGGCAACGCTGGTCCCCCTCAACCAATTGACCTCGGACTGGTGGTAAAAAGTACCGCTAATCTGCCAGTTGCCGGCGAACCTTTTGCTGAGCAACATGCTGGCAATATGCTCTGGTGAGCGCACTTTTTTCAGCATTCGCGTATTGTAATATTGGGCGGCAATTAACCAGGTATTATCGGGGCGCCACTGAATTTGTGTTTCATAACCGCTGGTTCTATTGCTGTCAGCATTTTCTAGCTGACGGAACTTGCTGTTAATGTCATCGTAAGCGTGTTTTACATAGAGTACTTCGTCATCGAGGTATTCCCTAAACAGTCGGTAATCGAGGCTGAGCTTTTTGTTAAACCAGTAGCCTAGATAAGCCAGTTCATAGGTTTGAAATTTCTCTGAACCAAGGTCTGGGTCACTGATGAAAATGAGATCAGCAATCAGCCCCGAGTCGAGTTCGCGCTGGATGAGGCGTTCTTGTTCATAGAGAGAGGGTTGGCGATAAGCAACACTGGTACTGACGCGAAAATGATGATCCTGATTGAGTTGGTATTTAAGAGAAAGACGGGGTGAAAACTTAGTGTCTCTGTGCTCATGGTCTTCGGTCATTACACTCAGGTTCACACGCCAGTGTCGATTAAACGACCAATCGATATTGCCAAACAGAAAATAAATCGTGGCACTGGAGTCTGAGTCATTGCCGAACTCGGCAGGGGCATTTAAACTCTGATGTCGGGCGCCCGCTCCCCAGAGCAAATGATTAGCACTATTGAGGGCAATGTGGTGCTGCCACTCAATATCGTACTGTTGGTATTCGCGTTCTCCCTCTTCGATTTCGATAAGTTTGTCGTTCTGACCAGGGTAGAGTGTGTAGAGCTCATTAGGGCTAATATCGAGCTCTTCGGTCAGTAAGACCTGTTGGCTTCTCTCGTAAGTACCTAGGTTGATAGCGCTATTCAATTTATAGGTATGGCGCCCTTGTTGATGCTTCCAGCTCAGCGCAAACCACTGTGTGGCAATGTCTTCGTCAGTAAATTCTTCTGGGCGATCGCCATCTCCAAAACCGAAGTTACCATCACTGTAGCCCAATTCCCACTGAAACTCATTGAAAAGAGAAGGGGTATAAACTCCCTGTAGAACGGCGCTGTCGGCATAACTTTGGTCATCAAGGCCGCTAAAGCCCTGGTTTTCACGGTAATTAACCCGCAGAGTGTAGGCTGCGGTTTCTCCTTTAAAAGAGTGGCGTATGCTGGTATTGCGTGTGTGCCAGTCACCGGTTGTAAGCCTTACTTCAGTGCCGCTATCGGTTAGGGGATTGCGGGTAACAATATTGACTGCGCCTTGTACGGCATTGGTGCCGTAGGCGGCAACATTGGAGCCTCGAACCACTTCAATATAAGCGATATCATTACTATCGAGGCCGAGGGACTCCCAGGACACAGATGAGTTGATAGGGGTGTAAACGCTTCTGCCATCGACGCGGATTTCTAGTCGCCTTGGAAAGCGGTCACTTTGGCCGTTAATGGTGGTTGCTTGAATGGAGCCATTGGCAAAAAATACTTGGAATCCCGGAACTAATTTCAATACGTCAACAAAATTAACCATCGGCATGGCGTCGATCATCTCGCGACTGATCAGAGTTACAGAAGAGGGTGCTTCTGACAGAGGCATACTGTAGCGAGTGGCGGCTTCGACGCTGGGAATAGGCTCTAAAAAATCGTCTTCAGAGTAGATCGCTACATCATTAGCAAAAACAGTGAAATTAAAAAATATGAGACTAACTGGCAGAGTGGTGGCTGAGCCTTTAAGGACTGTTTTTATGGGCAATTGCTTGCGATAAGACATAGGGTGTTTAGCCTTAAATTACATTTTCATTGTACCTTATTCCATAATAAGTATGTGCTCTATCAAGATCAGTGGTAGTGGTCAATAACTAGCGCTAAATTCGCCAGGGGGTTTCTGAACACGGTCTTAACTCGACTTTTCACGTGGCGGCTAACCTTTTCAGTTACTCTGAGAAAAGTCGCGCAATAAGCTCACGACGTACTTTTTTCATCTTGTCTAAAAGCTTTAATGTGGGTGAAGTTGAAGATACTAGCTCGCGTTAAGGTTTGAACAGAGATTGTCGGGTGCTCGAATAGTGTTAATTATCGACGTGATAGCTAATGGTCAAGTTTTAATAGACACGTTGGCTGACCCAGGCAGGTACTCATTTACAAAGGAAGATTACGCAGCTCGGGATCGATTTGGCTAGCATTCCACAGGGTGTCAAATTCATTGGCAAGCTCCCCGGCCTCTAATGGCGACCAATTGACGGCGTAACCGGTATAACGGTTTAGAGATTGCTTATAAAGTAAGCCGGCTTGGTCGATGAGCATAAATTCGCTGTGGGAGGTGTTGCTTTGGGGCTTGAAGGTCCGTATCTGAACCCGGCTCGGTAGTCGGTGGCTCAGGTGTAATAAGCGATGCCCTTTTTGCACGAGTTGTTGGGGAGTTTGCACGAGAATATGGATCTCGGCATAGGGATGTTGGCTGGCGAAATTGAAGAGCTCATTGCGTAGCGCATCGGTATCGAAAATATTGGGGTCGAGACGGGGACTTAAAATACGTATCTGGCGCTGAGCTCTCTGGGTGAGCGCTATTGCCTGGACTCGAAAATCATCGGCACTATCCAGAATTATGTGGCGGCGATCTTCTGCACTGATATCGGTTGTCGGAGGAGCCGTTCGCGGGCTGAAAAAGTGTTTCATGGCGAGGGTCATGTGCTGATGGGGAATGCCCACATCGTCAAAAACGGCGCCCTCGGTTTCGAACTTCATCGTTTCGTAAAAGGGTATGGCATGCAGCTGAGCGTCGAGCTGGATGCTATTGAGCTCTGCTTTTGCCGCATAGTGAATAATCTGGCGTAGCAAGGCTCCACCAACACCGCGCTGCCTATGAGGTTTTAATACCGCCATGCGGCCAACTTTATCGCCAAGCAAACGGGCGGCTCCCATGGCAATATTATCGGCGCCGTAGGCGATCCAGTGGATAGCGTTGTAATCGTCTTCACCAAACTCTTCTGCTTCTGGTACCCCCTGTTCGTCAATAAAGACTTCGCGTCGAATGTTCATGAGTACCGCTTGGGATGTTGCCCAGTCGCACTGTTCTACATCAATGGGGAAAAACTCGATGTCGCTTACATCGCTCTTATTCACGCGTAATCTCCTCGGAACATCTATTGGCTACGGTGGATTTTATAGGGTAGAGCCAGCTTGAGACGCTTTTTATAGCATGTTTTAACTAGTCGGTGACTTGCTCTTTATCACGAAACGCTTGACGCCTCTAATCGGTGGGGCCTATTGTTGCTCGTCATTCAATTTTTAAATAATGGCTCAATTCCATTGCTTGAACAGGGTGCCCCGTGTCGATTGTATTCCACCGTTTTTCTTTTTTTCTTTTCCTTGTATTGTTAACGCCGGGTGTCTTTTCACAGACCTCGGTATCACGAGCGCCTGCCATTATCGATTATGGCTCACGCTTTCACCCAGTTATCAGTAACAAGGGTATGGTCGTTTCTCAGTCGGTATTGGCCAGTCAAATTGGTGCCAACATTCTGGCGCAGGGCGGCAATGCTATAGATGCGGCGGTGGCTACTGGCTTCGCTCTGGCGGTGACCTTGCCTCAGGCAGGCAATATCGGTGGCGGAGGCTTTATGCTCGTTTATCTTGCCGAGCAACAACGCACCATTGCTATTGATTATCGAGAAGTTGCGCCAAATGCTGCTGGTAGAGACTTATTCCTTGATGAGTTTGGCGAGGTTGATGTTAGTAAAGCTCGTTTCAGTCACGCGTCCGCGGGGGTGCCTGGGAGCGTCGCGGGCTTGGTTCACGCTCTTGAAAATTACGGCAATTTACCTTTGTCGGAGGTCTTAAAGCCTGCGATTGAACTGGCTGAAAAAGGCATTACGGTGACTCGACCGTTGGCCTATTCGTTAACACATGCCGAGCAGCGACTACGAAAATGGCCGGCTTCTGTAGGCTACTTTTTCCGAAAAGATGGTAGTTTGTTACGCCCTGGTGACCACTGGCAGCAGAAAGACCTTGCTGTCACCTTAAGAAAAATTGCCAGCCAGGGGCGGGATGGTTTTTATAAAGGTAGTGTGGCTGACAAAATTGTCGCTCAGATGCGCCAGCATGGGGGGCTGATAAATCTCGACGATCTCGCTAATTACAAGGTGGTGGAACGCGAACCTGTTATGGGTACTTACCGGGGTTTCAAGATTGCCGCGATGCCGCCACCTTCGTCCGGGGGTGTACATTTAGTGCAGATGTTGAATATTCTCGAAGGCTGGGAACTGGATAAGCTGGGCCATAATAGCGCCGATTATTTACACCGTTTAATTGAAACCATGCGCAGGGCTTATGCT
The DNA here is from genome assembly GCA_913058345.1 of uncultured Gammaproteobacteria bacterium. Lineage (GTDB taxonomy): Bacteria > Pseudomonadota > Gammaproteobacteria > Pseudomonadales > Porticoccaceae > Reddybacter. The sequence continues at coordinate 420,739 of CAJXQR010000001.1, read as the reverse complement.
GATAGAAGTGAATATCTGGGGGATCCGGATTTTCAACCGGTGCCGGTGGCTCAGCTCATTGACAAAAACTACGCGCAGACATTGCGCCAGGGCATCGATCTTAATAAAGCCAGTGACTCCAATGACATCGCTCCGGCTTTAAAGGTGCCTCATGAAAGCCCGCAAACCACGCACTTTTCTGTTTGGGATGACACAGGCAATGTCGTCAGCAATACCTATACCCTTAACTTTTCTTATGGCAGTGGTATCTCCGTCACGGGCGCGGGCTTCCTGCTAAATAATGAAATGGATGACTTCTCTGCCAAACCGGGTGTACCCAATGCTTATGGTTTAATTGGCGGTACAGCTAATGCCATTCAACCCCATAAGCGACCGCTATCATCAATGACGCCGACGATTGTATTCAAACAAGGCAAGCCGGCTTTCACTACGGGTAGCCCAGGGGGTAGTACGATTATTAATACCGTGTTGCAGACGGTGTTGAATGTTGTTGATTTCGAGATGAATGTTGCTGAAGCTGCGGCGGCACCGCGCATTCATCACCAGTGGCAGCCGGATAAGGTTTTTGTAGAGCCGGGCCTGAATAGTGATACCCGGCGTTTACTTCATGAGAAAGGGCACAATATCGTACCTTCAACCCGTGTGATTGGTCGTACTCAAACGATCAGTAGTGACGGCGAGCATACCTACGGTGCCAATGACACGCGCTGGCCCGGTGGCGGAGCTATCGCACAACCCTAGTTGACGTATACTTTTTTAAGTCAGGTCGTGGCCTTATCCAGTAAACGATTGAGCTCTGATATGGCGACAGAGCCCAGGCCACTGGCGAAATTCATCATTGCATCGAGATGGGTGCGCCGACTGTAGGCTACGCGGACACTCGTCGCGGCGGCGATAACAGCAATTTTGTAGTATGAAAAAATATGGTAATAAGCCAAGGTATTCGTATTGACCTTATTGCCGCTGGCCCGTTCGTAACGCTCGAGAAAATCGGACGGGGGCATTAGGCTACTAGCGAGCGGATCCCCGGCTTCATCATGACCGCCGAAGAGCTCAAGAGTGGCCCAGGACAAGTCATCGTGGTAGTCGCCTAAATAGGCGAGCTCCCAGTCAAAAATGGCATTGATGTCAAGCGTAGGGGTATACATAAAATTGCCACTGCGGTAATCGCCGTGAACAATCACCGGCTCGTCAACAACGGGCATGTTTTCTTTGAGCCACAGTACAGCTCTTTCCATAATGGGATGTGCGGATAAGGTGTCTTCATTCCAAGCCCGTTCCCACAGGCCGATAGCCCATTCATTAGCCTGCGTAGAGTTCAGTGCGGGTGTGTCAAAGGTCGACAGGTCTTTCTTACGCCAGTCGACGGCGTGAATCTTTGCCAGAATATTGACAAATTGCTGACCGAGTCCGGCCCGTAGTGCAGGGTTGAAATACATGCCTACACCGCTCATTTTTTCACTATTGGCGGGCTGTTCAGGCTGTACGGTGCCTTCTAAAAAGCGGGCAATCAATGCCGGGCGGCCAAGCTTTTCACCGAGAGGATCTATCCATAATACTTCCGGTACCGGCACTTCGCCCCACATAGCGCGAAGTATCTGGCACTCGCGCAGACGGTGGGTTTCGACAATCGACTCAGTGGGGTCCATACGAATCATTAAACACAGAGTTTCCCGCTGGCCGGACTCTGCCTGCCAGGTGAGATCAAAGGTAAATTGCTCTTTCGAAGCGCCGCCAGAAAGGCGTTTCAGGTTTTCGACGACAATATTACTCTGTCCAGTTTCCTCTTTCAGGAAATGTAGCAGTGGTGCCTGCAGCGTTGAGAAATCCATAATATGTTCGACAGGCCTGAGTCGGTTGTGCAGCTTTCGCGTAAACACCTCATCGATGGCCCGTTCAACCGGGTAGCTGATGCGCACCTGCTGTATCCATTGCTGAGAAGGCTGAGTCCGCTCAGCCAGAGTCGGGGTGTAGTTACTCATCACTTATATTCTCATTCGTCGTCGTATTGGCTGCCCCGCGAACTACTGTTTAGCTGCCCTGATCCAGTAAACGCTGTAAGGCAGATATCCCCGTGTAACCAAAACCACTGAGTAAATTCATCATTGCATCGAGATGGGTCTTGCGGCCGTAGGCTGCTCTAGAACTGGTAGCCACGGAAATCACTGCGACTTTGTAGTAAGAAAACACGTCAAAATAAAATAGCCGTTTGGGGTCGACGGTATTGCCACTGTAGTGTTGGTATTTGTCGAGGAATTCATCCTTCGATAGCAAGCCACTGGTGAGCACAGAGCCGTCCTCCAGCGGCGTACCGAGTATTTGGCAGGTGGTATAGGAGAGGTCTTCGTGGAAATCGCCAATATGGGATAGCTCCCAATCGAGCACTGCATTGATTTGGTGCTCCTCGGTATACATGAAATTACCCGAGCGGTAATCTCCGTGCACAATCACTGGTTTTTCAACCGTCGGCATGTTTTCTCGCAGCCAGAGGGCCGCATTTTCGACAATCGGGTGGGCCTCAACGGCATCTTCTTGCCAAACTCGCTCCCACCAGCCGAGCGACCATTCATTCCCTTCAACATGATTTTCTCGTGGTGATTCGTAGGCTGTCAGGTCTTTCTTGCGCCAGTCGATGGTGTGAATTTTTGCCAAATGCTGAACGAACTGCTCTTTCAAATCGAGACGCAAACTGGGCTCGAAGAACATCCCCAGGCCGCTGGCTTTATCACCACCCTCCGGTTGCACGGTGCCTTCAAGAAAACCAGCGATGAGGAAGGGGTGGCCCAGTTCTTTACCTACGGGGTCGGTCCAGTGAACCTTTGGCACAGGCACCTCACCCCACATGGCGTTGAGCATTTGCGACTCGCGCAGTCGATGCGTTTCGACAATTGACTCAGTGGGGTCCATGCGTAAGATGAGTTTTTCACTGCTGCGGATGCTATTTCCCTGGTTCCAGGTGAGATCAAAGGTAAACTGCTCCTTGGAAGCACCACCGGAAAGTCTATGTAGGTTTTTCAGAACAAGATCATCTTGGCCCGTGGCTTTTTTTAAAAAGCTGACAAGCTGATTTTCTAAATCACTGAAATCAGTTTTGTGTTCTGCTGTGTGAGTACGGTTACGCAGTTTTTTTGTCAGCACTTCGTCGAGAGTTCTTTCAGTTGGATATTTTTGCCGGATACTGTGTATCCAGTCATCATTTGGCTGTGCTCTGTTTTTTAAAGTCGGAGTGTAATATTCACGCATAAATTAGGCCCAGAATGTATGGTTTATTTTTATGGGTTAACAACGTTTACCAATAATGACGGCCAATGTAAGGAGCTCTACTGTGCAATTAACTAGCGTTTGCCGATGTTAAGTAAACCGTCTTTATAAAGCAGGTCGGCAATGTCAGCCTGTTGTTCGGCCTCGGGGTCAAAGCCTAATGCTTTCACCCAGGAGCGTTCGCGCAATTCAATGGATTTAAAGAAAGGTTTCATGAGTGCTTCAAAAGCAGTGCGTAGTTCGGTGGGCATTTCTGCTTGTTGTTGAATAAATTCGCAGAGCAGTTCTTTCATGGCCTCGTTGCTGCCGCGGATAAATTTATACGGGCGTAAATAAGTAGGGTCGTCGACTTTATCCGTATCAAAATGGTCTGTGACCTTAGTGGTTGTTTCGATAATAGCGGCAGGAGCCGAAAAGGTGTTGCTGAGTAGCTCGTTAATATCTGTTAATACGCGCTTGTATTCCTGGTTTTCCAAGAGTTCGTAGTGAAAAGTTTTATCTTGAATAAGACCTAAAAAACCGAGGGAGGCGGCGACTATGCTCGCTTGCTCCTGTGCAAAACGGTCGCTCAGGTTAGGCATAACAACGTCTTCAATGGTTTTTTTCATGCCGGATAAAAACTGTTCTATTTCTGGGCTCATGACACAGGTTTTCCCGTTAATTATTTTTAATGTGCGGGTCTCTATCAATCTGCCACTCCTGCCGTTAATGTCGGCAGGAGGAGGCATTGTGTTTATTTAAGCTTGTCGTTGACGGTTTCTTTACAAAGATCCTGCACTTCACCCCAGCCGACAACACCCTGCAATTCCCAGCGGCACAATGACTGAACCAGGTACATGAGAGGCCATGCCATCCAGGGGTTCGATGTCATGGGTGTGCCAGTAAACTGATGCACTTTGCCGCGGACATCTTCGACTTCGAGCGCAAAAAACTGATGTCGGTAGCCGTTGCGGCGTATTTTGCCGGTGCCACGTTTGAGGCCATAAACCTGATCACCTTCGCGTACATAGCCGTGGATAATGGAAGGAAAAGTGCTGAGGTTTTTCGGGTCGACCAGATAGATGCAATGGATGCTCATGTCGTTTTCGAAATTCGCGTTCATCCAACAAAAATTCTTTAGTTGCTTCTCATCTCGTAAGCCCCAGCTGTGGTCCATGCTGGCGACACAATCCACAGTGTACGTTTTGTCCTTGATGGTTAAGGTGCCAGTTACGCGGCCGCTTTGGTCCCAGTGCCCTGCATAGGCGTGTTGGCTAACAACATCGCCAGCCTGATCTGCACTTGCCAGTGGGTCCATTTCGGGGTCGTGTATGTCGTAAGGGGTCATGAGGCCTTCATAGTTGACATCAAGGCTGACACCTTCGCCGCCGTCGTAGCGGATGTGATAATCCATAACAGGTTTGGTGCATTTTATTTTGAGGCCATTTTCCAATTCATAGTCGTCGAGATTGCCCTTGGGCAGGGGCAGAAACACATGGCAATTGTCGTACAACACTTCGTGCGGTGTATTAGAGAAGCCGTCGGTTATACGGATGCTCGATAGCACTGAGCCCAAGTTGGTGCGAGGTTGGGCGTACACACCGACTAAAATATTTTCTTCCGCGATATAAAATCCGAAATAATTAGTCTCTGCCCAGCTGTAATGGTCAGACGTTGGCGTGTGGAAATACATGTCATTATCTTTTATCACGGTTTTTCCTCTTGTCTTGTGGGTAGGTGTGGGTTCTATACCGGACGTTCTATTACTTTTTATTATTTATAATATAATCTGAAGCTATACCTGTATCATAAACCGAAAGCTTGTGGTCGGGTCAAGGGAAAGCTAATTTTTATCGTTTTTGACTCAGTGGGTAGATAGAGTGAAGCAATAGTGCCTTCTGTCATTAGGGGGTTAAACTGACTTCTCAGCATAGATTATTGTCGCGACTCTTTTATGCTGAAACGTTAAGAGCCTAACGACAGCTTTCCTTCGTTTTATGGCGTTAACTCTTAGGGGAAAATTGATTTCATGACACGCTTTTTACCTATCGGAAAAACTATGAACCTCCGTCACATGGGTGGATATGACACTGACGATGCGCGTAAAACCCACGAAACTTTGCTCTATCGCTCGGGCTTTTTACACTTTATGGGTGATGGGGACGTGGCAAAATTTGAATCTCTCGGCATCAGTACTATCTATGATTTTCGGAGCCCAATGGAGCGCCTTAAAAATGATCTGCAAGTCGGCAACAGCGTAGAGGTCGTCGAGCTCGGTATGCTGGTGGCCAGCGTAGAAAACCTATGGCAAATGTTAATGAAAGAAGGTTTGAACCCTGAAGGTGCAGAGAAAATTATGGCGGATCGCTACCGGGAGCTGGCCGAGGAGGAGGTGCCGGGCTATCGAAAAATGTTTGATCACATGATGGAAAGTGAGGGCGGTATTCTGGTGATGTGCTCCTTTGGTAAGGATAGAGCGGGTATTGCCTCGGCTCTGTTACTCAGTGCGCTTGGTGTTAAGGAGGAGCAGATTGAGCAGGATTACCTGCTATCGTCTAATGCTTACGCCAACAAAGCACTGGCCATCGGTAAGTTTGAGCAGTTTTTCAACGCCGAAGGTCTCCCGGTCGATGAGAGTATCGTCGTACCCATTCTCGATGCGCGGACTCAGTACCTGGCGACAGCCTGGCAGGTAATGCGCGAGAAATCGGGCTCCCTGGGTAACTTCATGCGAGAAGAATTGGGGCTTGATCAGGCCGCTAGAACACACCTTCAAAAGCGTTTTACGCTGTAGAGTTAAACCGACGCTATGGTGTCTTTAGAAAAGTGAGACTAAGGCAATAATAAGAACAAAAAATACAATAAAAAGGATAGAGAAGAATGATTCAAGCCAGTGACGATAAGCGCCATCAGCCTGATACTAACGACCCACTGTGGGGAGAAAGTTGGTATTTTAATTTTTATGATCCCCAAAATCGTGTGGGTCTGTTTACACGCATGGGGCTCTATCCCAATAAAGGTGCTGCCAATATGGCTGTGTTGGTGGTGGCCGATGGTCGCGAAGTCTACAACCGAGCCTGGCACAACTTGCCCCTGCCGGAAGGGGATATTGATACGGGCATTTCTCTCGGGGGGGTGACATATCGGGCCAATGAACTATTGCATAGCTATTCTCTCAGTTTTGCCGACGAACAGACCCCCTTGAGCTTTGATCTTTGCTGGGAGTCGCTGATGCCATCCCATGACTCGATGGCGGGTTTACAGCATAATGCCGCCACTCGCTTCCATCTCGAGCAGGCGGGTAAGATAACGGGTTTGATGAAATTACGTGACGACGAGTGGCAGGTGGAAGGCGTCGGTAATCGGGATCACTCTATTGGCGTCAGAAATTGGGCCGCTTTTACGCATCATGAACTGGCCTGGCCGGTTTTTGAAGATGGTACAGCGCTAGGCCTTTTGCGTATTTATTTTGAAGGTGGCGGTTCTGCCGATCTGTGTTGGGCCTATGTCGATGGCACTATTGAAACCTTAACACTTGAGGCGTTTGCAATCACCTTGAACGATGAGGGCAGGGCGCTTTCAGCTCGGGTCGCTGCTGTTGACGGCCAGGGACGACGCTATGATATCGATTGCATCCGCCAGGCCGTAGCGCACTGGCCCTTTGATGGCTATGTGCTCAATGAAGGGGCTTTCGAATTTCGCCTCGCCGATGGCCGTGTTGGCTATGGTTTGTTGGAGCTGGGCTGTCGCCTTGGTGCGAACTAGAGTGCATTTTGGGCTGAGTGCGGAAGATTTGTTAAAAAGCCCTGTTTTATAGGCTGAAAATATGAATAAATCACTGAAAAACAGAAAACACGCCTTGTAAAGTGCGAGGCTCGCTGCTACATTGTGCGCCCTTCGTAGCAGGCACGTAGCTCAGTTGGTTAGAGCACCACCTTGACATGGTGGGGGTCGGTGGTTCGAATCCACTCGTGCCTACCAATTATTTTGGTAGCAGCACCTCGTGAAGGTAATCTCCCTCCGTTATGGTTGGTGTGGGTGCTGATTAGATAGTCATCTTGTCCATGACATAAGCAAGTGGCCTTTAGTAGGGGTCACCACTGAGATAAAGGAAAGTAAAATGCCGCTTATTACCCTCCCTGATGGTAGTCAACGCAGTTTTGACGCCGCCGTTACCCTTCATGATGTTGCTCTCGATATTGGCCCTAGTTTAGCTAAAGCTGCCCTTGCTGGTAAGGTCAACGGTTTTGTTGTCGACACGTCCTTTTTGATTGAGCACGATTCCGACGTCGCGATCATTACCGAGAGGGATGAAGAAGGCCTTGAGGTTATTCGTCACTCCTGTGCCCACTTGATGGCACAGGCGGTGAAAACTCTCTATCCTGAAGCTCAGGTCACCATCGGCCCTGTTATCGATGATGGCTTTTATTACGATTTCGCCTACGAACGTCCCTTTACGCCGGAAGACTTGCTAGCCATCGAGAAAAAGATGAAAGAGCTGAGTTCGGCCAGTCTTGAGGTCACTCGAGACGTTAAGAGCCGTGATGATGCCGTCGCTTTCTTTCGCGACCTGGGTGAAGACTACAAAGCCGCAATTATTGAATCGATCCCCAGCGAAGAGGATCTCTCCCTCTACACTCAGGGTGATTTCACTGATCTCTGCCGTGGCCCGCATGTGCCGAACACTAGCAAAATTAAAGCTTTTAAGTTGACCAAGGTGGCGGGTGCCTATTGGCGTGGTGATTCAAGTAACGAAATGCTTCAGCGTATTTACGGTACTGCCTGGGCAAGTAAAAAAGAACTCAAAGCCTACCTGCACCGCATAGAAGAAGCCGAAAAGCGCGATCACCGAAAGATTGCCAAGAAGCTGGATTTCTTCCACATACAGGAAGAAGCGCCGGGTATGGTGTTTTGGCATCCCCGAGGTTGGACGCTTTATACTCAGATTGAAGAGTACATGCGCAGCGCCCAACGTGCTGCTGGATATAGAGAGATTCGCACCCCGCAATTAGTCGACTACTCTCTGTGGGAGCGTTCGGGTCATGCTGACAAGTTTGGCGATGATATGTTTGCGCTGCATATTGATGATCGTGACTTTGCCGTTAAGCCCATGAATTGTCCTTGCCATGTTCAGGTCTACAATCAAGGCTTAAAGAGCTACCGCGATCTGCCTCTGCGTCTTGCCGAGTTTGGCTCCTGCCACCGCAACGAGCCATCGGGCTCGCTACATGGCATTATGCGAGTGCGGGGTTTTACGCAGGACGATGCACACATCTTTTGTACGGATGATCAAGTGCAGTCAGAAGTGTCTGAGTTTATTGACTTTCTGCACAGCATTTATGCGGACTTTGGTTTTAGTGAGGTGATTTATCGTCTCTCGACGCGCCCTGAAAAACGCGTCGGTGCGGATGAGGTTTGGGACAAGGCCGAAAAAGCCCTGGCCGATGCCCTCGACGCGAAAGATCTACCCTGGGAATTGCTGCCTGGTGAAGGTGCTTTTTATGGACCTAAGATCGAGTTTTCACTGAAGGATTGTATTGGTCGCGTTTGGCAGCTAGGCACTATCCAAGTTGATTTTTCGATGCCGGGTCGCCTGGATGCGCAGTACGTCAGCGAGGACGGCTCGCGTCAAACGCCGGTGATGTTGCACCGTGCGGTGCTCGGCTCCTTTGAGCGTTTTATCGGTATATTAATCGAACAATACGAAGGTGCCTTTCCTGCCTGGTTGGCGCCCGAGCAAGCCGTAGTGTTGAATATTACCGACAAGCAGAGCGATTATGTGCGTTTAGTGACCGAATCCTTGAATAACAAGGGCTACCGGGTCATAAATGACTTGAGAAATGAAAAGATCGGTTTTAAAATCCGCGAGCACAGTATGCAGCGAACCCCTTATCTTCTCGTTGTGGGTGATAAAGAGGTCGAAACGCAAACCTTGGCCGTGCGCACCCGTGAGGGCAAAGATCTCGGCAGCCTGACAATTGATGCCTTTGCCGAGTTGCTCAATGACGATATACAGCGTCGCGGTCGTGCAGTTTGAATCTAATAAGCGTCATATATAAAGCGGCTACCAGTTAGTTAGCGGAAATGGAGAAACACTATTAAGAAAAGTTACGCCAAGAGCTCGAGTAAGCGTTCCAAACTGAATGATGAAATTGAAGCGCAGCAAGTGCGTTTAGTGGGTGCGGAAGGCGAACAAATAGGTGTAGTGAGTTTGGAGGAAGCGAAAGGTTTGGCGGCTGAAAAGTCTCTCGATCTAGTCGAAATTGCGCCAGATGGCCAGCCTCCAGTCTGTAAACTCATGGACTATGGCAAGCATGTGTTTGAAGCTAAGAAGCAACAGGCAGCCCAGCGTAAAAAGCAAAAACAGACACAAATTAAAGAAATGAAATTTCGTCCGGGTACCGATTCTGGTGACTACGATATCAAGATGCGCAATTTGGTGCGTTTTCTCGAGAATGGCGATAAGGCAAAGATCACGCTACGTTTTCGTGGACGTGAAATGGCCCATCAAGAACTGGGCATGGAGATGTTAAAGCGCATCGAAGCGGATCTTGAAGAATTGGGGAATGTCGAGCAATTTCCAAAAATGGAAGGCCGGCAGTTGACGATGGTCATCGCTCCCAAAAGCAAGAAAAAGTCTTAAGTAAGAGCTGATTTACGCGGCACTTCTTAACTGATCGCCATTAGCCTTTTGGCAGGCTAACCGACAGTCTTTTTCTTTTATTTAACCTCTATCGAGGAGTAATCCAATGCCAAAAGCAAAGACGCACAGTGGTGCGGCAAAACGGTTTAAAAAAACCAGTTCAGGCTATAAGCATAAACATGCTAATAAAAGCCATATTCTCACTAAGATGACGACGAAGCGTAAACGACAATTGCGGGGCACCAGCACCTTAGAAGCCGCTGATGTACCAGCCGTCGATCGCATGCTACGTACTTAATCAGACAGGAGGATAGAAAATGCCCCGAGTAAAACGAGGTGTAACTGCACACCGCCGTCATAAAAAAGTTCTCAAACAAGCTAAAGGTTACTACGGTGCTCGTAGCCGCGTTTATCGCGTTGCGACCCAGGCTGTAACAAAAGCTGGGCAGTATGCTTACCGTGACCGTCGTGTTAAGAAGCGTACTTTCCGTGCTTTGTGGATTGCCCGCATCAATGCTCAGGCTCGCGTAGAGGGTATGCGCTATAGTCAGTTTATTGCTGGCCTTAAAAAGGCGGGTATAACACTCGACCGTAAAGTTTTGTCAGACCTGGCGATTCACGACAAACCAGCGTTTGCGCAAATTGTTAACCAGGCCAAAGCTGCTTTGGCTTAGTCGAAAGCATTCCGGCCTGTCCGGACATTGTTCTCGATTACAAAAAGGGAAAGGGCTAAGGCTCTTTCCCTTTTTGCTTAGCACCACCGTTACAATAAATTTTAAGCCCCAATCGATACAATAAGCTGAGCCAGGTTAAGCGTTTAGCTTAAGGAAAAATCATGGACAATCTTCACACCCTCTCCGACGAGGCAGAGTTATCTATAAAGGCGGCTGAAACAGTCGCAGACCTGGATCAGCTTCGCGTCGAGTACTTAGGTAAGAAGGGTAAAATTACCGGCATGTTAAAGACCCTGGGCAAACTTTCTCCACAAGAGAGGCCCAAAGCGGGGGCGGTGATTAACGAGGTAAAAACTGCCCTGCAAGATGTTATCAATGCTCGTCGGCAAGTACTCGAAGCAGCCCAGTTACAAGCACAGCTCGACAGTGAGCGCATTGATGTCACCCTGCCTGGGCGCAAGAGCGAAGTGGGCAACTTACACCCAGTCACACAGACCATGGCACGCATCGAAGAATTTTTCACTGCAGTGGGTTATCGGGTGGAGGAGGGGCCAGAGGTTGAAGACGATTATCACAACTTCGAAGCCCTGAATATTCCCGCTCACCATCCGGCGCGGGCGATGCACGATACTTTTTATATCGACCCGACCACCGTGCTGCGCACTCACACCTCTCCGGTACAGGTGCGTACCATGGAGCGGCAGAAGCCTCCGATTCGCATTATCTGCCCGGGCCGTGTCTACCGCTGTGATTCAGATTTAACCCACACGCCCATGTTCCACCAGGTAGAAGGCTTGGTGGTTGATAAGAATGTTAGCTTTGCGGATTTAAAAGGCACGGTCGATCAATTTCTGAAAGCCTTTTTTGAAGCAGATTTAGCCGTGCGTTTTCGGCCCTCTTATTTCCCCTTTACGGAGCCCTCCGCAGAGGTCGATATTCAGTGCACTAATTGCAAGGGTAAAGGTTGTCGCGTTTGTAAGCAGACTGGTTGGTTAGAGATTATGGGTTGCGGCATGGTACACCCGAATGTCTTCACCCATAGCGGCATTGATCCGGACCAGTACAGCGGCTTTGCTTTTGGTATGGGGGTTGAGCGCCTGGCTATGCTTCGCTATGGAGTTAACGACTTGCGTCTCTTCTTTGAAAATGACCTTAGGTTTTTAAAACAGTTTTAATTTCAGTAAGTTATGTAATTTTATTTAAGTAAACTCGAGAATTAATTGCGATGAAATTCAGTGAATCCTGGCTGCGCGAGCTGGCTAATCCCGACCTTAATTGCGATGAGCTTGTCGCCCAGCTGACTATGGCCGGCCTTGAGGTCGATGGTGTTGAAGCCGCTGCAAATTTTGAAGGTGTTGTGGTGGCCCGCATAGAATCTGTCGAGGCTCACCCCAAGGCTGACAAGCTGCAAGTCTGTCAGGTAAATTACGGCGCTAATGCCGACGTACAAGTGGTTTGCGGTGCGCCCAATGCCCGTGCGGGCTTGGTAACGGCTTTTGCTCCGGTTGGTGCGATGCTACCTGACGGTTTGAAAATTGGTCAGGCCAAGCTGCGTGGCGTTGACTCCTTTGGCATGCTTTGTGGGGGCGACGAGCTGGGTTTGAATGAAGACACTAGCGGTATTATGGCGTTGCCTAGTCATGCGCCACTGGGACAGGCGCTTATAGAGTTTTATGGTCTTAATGACAATATTATCGAAGTTGATTTAACCCCTAACCGCGGGGATTGCCTGAGCATACAAGGTCTGGCGCGTGAAGTCGGCGTGCTGAATAAGCTTACACCCCAGTTAGTAAAACCAGCGGCGGTGGTTCCGAGTAGTGAAAAGAGTTTATCTATTACGATTTCTGCTCCCTCAGCTTGTTCTCATTATACGGGGCGAGTGATTAGTGCTGTCGATATGAATCAGCCTACGCCGCTGTGGATGCAGGAAAAACTGCGCCGCAGCGGTATTCGCTCCATCGATCCGGTGGTTGATATTGGCAACTACGTAATGCTCGAACTCGGTCAGCCGCTGCATGCTTTTGACCTCGATACTTTGTCGGGCGATATTGATGTGCGTTTTGCAAAAGACGGTGAAAGGCTCACCTTGCTTGACGATGCAGAGGTTGAGCTGAAAGCTGAAACGCTATTGATTGCCGATAAAAGCGGACCACTTGCCATAGCGGGTATTATGGGTGGCAAAGACAGTGGCGTCAGCACAACCACAAAGTCAATTTTTCTTGAAAGTGCTCACTTTGTGCCGCTGGCACTGGCTGGCAAAGCCCGTGAGTACGGGCTCCATACTGATGCCTCACATCGCTTTGAGCGCGGTGTCGATACGCAGTTGCCTCTTGTTGCTCTTGAGCGAGCGACTGAGCTCTTGTTAGAAATAGTCGGCGGTCAGGCTGGACCTGTTGTAACGGCTGGCAGCGCACCGCAAGAGGGCTCTGAGAGGAGAATTACTCTGCGTAACAGCTGCTTGAAGCAGCAACTAACTTTGGAGCTTGGTAATGATCTCGTTACTGGCATACTCACTCGTCTGGGTCTGGCTGTTAGCCAGCCATCAGCCGATGAATGGCTATGTACAGTGCCAAGCTGGCGTTTCGATCTGGCCATTGAAGCTGACTTAGTCGAAGAAATCGCCCGTATTTATGGTTACAACAACCTGCCCGTTGCAACCATCACTATGCCCCTTGAAATTCAAGCTAGGGCTGAGGCAACCACTAGCCTTGCGGAAATTCGTCAACTACTCGTGTGTCGAGACTATCAGGAAGCGATAACTTACAGTTTTGTCGATCCCGCATTGCAACACCAGATTAATCCCGGTGTTGCCAGTGTTGATGTCGCTAACCCCATCAGCGCCGATATGGCAGTGATGCGGACTAGTTTACTCACCGGGTTGCTCAATACCCTTAAGTACAATTTGAACCGCCAGCAATCGCGTGTGCGAGTGTTTGAAAGCGGCCTCCGCTTTGTGGCGGATGACGCCCAGTTGAGTCAACAAAAAATGCTCGCCGGGGCAATTACCGGTGCCCGTACACAGGAGAGCTGGGCAGACCCTGCCACCGAAGTCGATTTTTACGATATTAAAGGCGATGTAGAGTCAATACTTAATATTTGTGACACGAAAGTTGATGTAGAGTTTTCGGCTGCTGAGCACCCAGCACTTCACCCTGGGCAAACTCTGGCGCTGGTCAATCAGCAAGGCCTTATCTTTGGCCATCTCGGCAAGCTGCATCCAACGCTTCAGCAGGCGTTGGGTTTGAGTCAGTCAGTGTATGTCTTTGAGTTGCTGTTAAGCGAGATCACTGAGGGTCAAATAGCCGCTTTTCATGAAGTGAGTAAATACCCGGCAGTTCGACGCGATATATCTCTGTCTGTCGGTGCAAATATAGCTATTGGAGAACTGGTGGCAACGGCCAAAGCCAATGCTGGGGACCACCTCATTGACTTAAAGGTTTTTGATGTCTATGAGGGCAAACACATTGAAAGTAATAGGAAAAGTGTCGCCATTGGCTTGACCTTTCAAGATAAATCACGCACCCTTAATGATGAAGATGTGAACGCGGGTATGGCTGCTGTTATTAAAGCCTTAAAAAGCGATCACGACGCAAATTTAAGAGGATAATAATGTCTGCATTAACCAAGGCCGATATTGCTGAAATGCTTTACGAAGAACTCGGCCTTAACAAGAGAGAGTCTAAAGAAATTGTCGAATGCTTTTTTGAAGAAATTCGACTATCTTTAGCTGAAAATGAACAGGTTAAAATTTCTGGTTTTGGTAATTTTGATCTTCGCGATAAAAGCGTCAGGCCTGGTAGAAACCCAAAAACGGGTGAAGATATACCCATTGAAGCGCGCCGCGTTGTCACATTTAAGCCTGGTCAAAAATTGAAGGTGAGGGTAGAGAACTATGCTGGAAGCGAGTAACAACAGCGAGCTAGCGCCAATCCCCAGTAAGCGTTATTTTACCATTGGCGAGGTCAGTGAACTCTGTGAAGTCAAACCCCATGTGCTGCGTTATTGGGAGCAGGAATTCCCCAGCCTCAGCCCTCTCAAGCGTCGAGGCAATCGGCGCTACTACCAGCGTCAGGATGTTCTGTTAATTCGCCAGATCCGCTCTCTGCTCTACGACCAAGGCTTTACTATCGGTGGTGCCCGACAACGTTTAGGTGGTGAAACGGTAAAGGAAGAAGCCACACAAATTCGTCAGATTATTAATCAAACCGTTAGTGAGCTAGAAGACGTACTGAGTATGCTCAAAGCCTAGGCTCTCGTCATTACTGATAGAGGAAAAGGATAAGAGAAAAGCTGCTTTTAAAAGCACTTTTTACTTGCTTTCAAAAGGCCATCAGGTAAGATGCTCGCCTTGTCTCAAAGGGCAAATATCGGAGCGTAGCGCAGCTTGGTAGCGCACCACACTGGGGGTGTGGTGGTCGTCGGTTCAAATCCGGCCGCTCCGACCAAATAGAGTTGTATCTCACAAATCGTCTACACGCAGCACAAAACCCCGCAAAAACTGTTTACGAGCCTAAGCGCGTCTATTCTTGTCTTGAAAAAAATGCCATATTATAAAGTGTAGATAGGAGCTTCAGTGAAAGCTCATGGTGTAGATAAGGTAAGGTAGAGGCTTTGCCCTTTTTAGTTGCAGCTATTTTAGGTCCCGGCTGCGACTTTCCCCAGTACACCCAGTAAAAATCCAGCAACGGCGCCCAATGGAGGCGCCCAGTGTTTATCTAATCTGCACTGGGGTGCGATATCTTGAAAAATGATGTACAAGATACCACCTGCTGAAAATAACATAATACCCGAAACAATTTGCGGATACCCTGAAAGAAAATAATAACCAGAGAGGCCTGCAATTGGGCCTAATAAAGTCATCATGGCAAAGGCGCCGATGATTTTTATCCGGCAATATTGCGTCGATGCCTTGATTTCTCGGTAAGCATTGAAGCCTTCTGGTAGATTCTGTAGAGCGATGATGCCAGCTAGAAGAAACCCCGCGTCGCCTGAAACGGTGAAGGTCGCTCCAAGCGCTAAGGCTTCGGGTATAAAATCGGATAACATGGCCATCAACTGACTAAACGGCGTATTGTTTTTAGCCAGGCGCATATCGAGCATCATAAAGATGATACTGCCCCCGGCAACGCAAATAATAATGGCAGTGGGTGATAGTGTGCGTACCCCTTCGGGAACAAGAACGAGCGCAACTGCAGCGAGGAGTGCACCTCCACCAAAGGCGATGACACTATGACGAACTTCAGTTTCAAGCCAGTGGGGGCGAATTTGCCCGAAACCGGCAATTGTTGCCCCTATTGGCATTGTGAGCCCAGCGATCAACGTCAGCACAAGTATTTGAGCCAGATCATTCATGGGATGCTGCCATCACGACGCTATTACCGTTGCGTAATGCGGTGTATTGTTCCGTGGTACCACCCTCTGATGATATGGGTTTGTCAATTGCCCATCATCCCTTAAATTAACTTTTCTAAGTACTCTTTTAAAACATGAGCGTGGCTGTGTTTTGTGTCTTTAGCACCATATAGAAGAATAAGATGTTTCTGACTGACATCCTTTAGGTAATCTTTCGCTTCTTTTTTATTTTTGCTCAGTTCGCTCAGGTACTTTTTTCTAAAATCACCCCATTTTTCAGGGTCATGATCAAACCATTTTCGTAAATCATTACTCGGCGCTAACTCTTTCCAATGGCCGTCAAGATCCGCTTTCTCTTTTGATATACCGCGGGGCCATAAGCGGTCTACAAGAGCATGATAGCCCTGCGGTAAATCATCATCGTAAATACGATGAATTTGAATCTCCATATCGCCTCCTGTGTATTGCCGCCACCTGCACTTAGCAACACTATGAAACCTTGCGCAGTGCTCTGTGGCAATTTTTATAGAGTGGGATGAAGCTGCCGAAAAATAATAGCATCTTGTCTACTTAAGTTTTACCCCTCAAGGTTATGTTTCAGAATTGGTTTGTCATCGGGTAAACCACGCGGTAAAGAGTTCGTAGTCGCTCATGATATTGGAGCCTCGATGAAAGAGGTAATACCTCTTACTGTGCTCCTTTAGGCTTTGTTAAAGTCACGCGCATCATTCACGCAGATACACTAAGACAAACTATTGTCCCCGGAGCATCACAAGACTGTAGATTAACCCAAATATCAGAGTAGGCAGGGTGTAAATGTCTAGACCCTGATTTATTCCTTGTGCTGACAAGAGAAAATTTTTGCCTGAATGTCATCCACTGGAAAAGGGGTATTACCGGTAAATGGAATCAGGCAGTGACGCAGGTATTTCGGTGTAGAAAGGAGGGCTGTCAGTTGGAATGATGCAGCAGTAGAACTTAATATCGCAGCCAGTTCTGCTAATCCAACTGTAGAGTAGTCTACGGTTGGATTGCTATTGTTGCCTTGCTTTATCTATGGGCTTATCACGCCTGAGAATCGTCGAAGGTGAAATATTAGACAACCAGAAAATATGTTTATGCAAATGAGTGCATTATTTGAGGGCTGAAGAAAAGCGTTAAAACCCATCCGGGCATTCAATCATGAGGTGGCCTTTGCCAACATAGCCCGGGCCACACCAGAGTCACTTTGCCTGCCGAGTTGTTGAGTGATGAAATCACCGGCCATCACTAGCTTATCCAGATTAATTCCGTGTTCTATACCCAAGCCGTTGAGCATATAAACCACATCCTCTGTTGCGGCATTGCCGGTTGCCCCGGGTGCGTAGGGGCAGCCACCTAACCCCGCCACAGAGCTGTCAATAACGCTGACTCCCATTTCCAGGGCGGCGTAGATGTTGGCCAGTGCCTGGCCGTAGGTGTTGTGGCAATGTATGGCTGTTTTGTTGATGGGGATAGCGCTGGCTACAGCGTCGATAATAGCTTTGGTTTGTCCCGGCGTAGCGACACCGGTGGAGTCGCCGAGAGAGACTTCATAGCAGCCCATATCGAGGAGAGCTTTAGAGAGTGGGGCGAGGGTGCTCGGTTCAATAGCACCCTGGTAAGGGCAGCCGGCAACGACCGAGATATAGCCGCGCACGTCGAGACCTTCGCTGCGGGCCACCTCGGTGAGTTCGCTAGCCCGGGCCAGGCCTTCGGCAATGGTGCAGTTGGTGTTCTTTTGGCTGAAGGTCTCACTGGCGGCAATAAACACGGCGACCTCGGTGACGCCAGCTGATATGGCGCGTTCAAGACCGCGCATATTGGGCGTCAGCGCCGAGTAGGTTACGCCGCTTTGGCGTGTTAATGTGCCGAACACGGCTTCGCTACCCGCCATTTGTGGTACCCATTTAGGGCTGACAAAGCTACCGCTTTCGATGGCCGATACACCGGCAGCGGCAAGTTTTTCGATGAGTGCGACCTTAGTGGCGGTGTCCACTGGCATGGGCTCATTTTGCAGGCCATCGCGGGGACCAACTTCGAAAATCTTAACGCGTTGTGGCAGGCTCATAAGTTTTGCTCCGGTTTTTGCTTTCTACTTTGCTGAGTGGGGAAGGGGCGCTTTGCTCACGACCGTTGGTCCAAGGGTGGGAGAAAGCGTTTTGAGACGATATTAAAAAAAGTGCCACATTCATGATCAGGGCTGTCCTGTTGAAGTGATCACTCCCGTCTACTCAATGGTTCTTTTGATGCTAAAAGCCCCACGAATATCACCCAACTTAAAACCGCGTGCCTTATCATTAGGGTATAGATGATCAATTTTTTCTGAAACATCGGCTGCAATATTGTCACCGTGGCAGCTCAAGCAAAGAGGCTGTGTAGGAATCGCTTTCATATAGCGAAACTGTGATTCACCGTTAATAGAGTTTATTTCAGCATGATCAATGTTGTCGATTGGCTCACCCGCTGCTTTGCGCTGCTCAAAAGTGTTTAAAACAGCAGCTTCCCATGAATCGGGACTATTCTTGGTATTTCTGGGCTTTAACGAGGTGCGAGAAATTTCCCAGCCCAGTTTTTGCGAATGATCTCTGGCAATGTCTTCAGCAAGGTCATGACAAACGGTCATGGCGTGAAGCGGCCCGCCCTTTTGCATACCAGCCATAAGTTCGCTCTTTAATTGACCTGCAAAGGACTTTATCGCCAATTGACTTTCTTGTATTAGCCGCTCTTCGTCTACTGCATAAACGCTTGTCGTTATTAGCAAAGAGAAGAGAACTGTTAGCAGGTGTTTCATCAGAACCTTTTTAATATGCAGTCTCATGGGTTTACCTTTGCTGGCTGCTGGGGGCTTAACCTCTTAAGAATGTAGTGACAACGAGTTATGCTTGAGGAGCGTCCTTGCCCCCTCAGATGATAGGCTTTTATTCGCTATCAGTCGCTTCAAAGTTAACTAACTCGGCACCACCATCAACTAAATCACCGGGCTGGCAGTAAAATTCGATTACGGTGCCATCGGCAGGGGCGCGAATGGTGTGCTCCATTTTCATTGCCTCCATAATCACAATCGCTTGATCTTTTTGCACCGTGGCCCCGGCCTCGACGGGCAGGGCGACGATGGTTCCGGTCATCGGTGCGTTGAAACCGGCTTCAGCATCGTCATCCTGGTCGCCGCAGTCGGGTTGGACGATGCTAAATTGCAGGGCGGCATCCTGGGTAAATAAACTATAAATACCGTCGTGAGCCACTACCGAGGCGTGAATGCGGTGGCCGTCGACATCGGCGTGCAGGTTCTTGCCATCAAGACTGCCGCTGAGTTGAATATTCATTTCAGTGTCGGCATCAGGTGTGCTCAGACTAAAGCGACCGGGGCTGGTTTCTTCGGCGACCACCGTGATGTCGCTGCCATTAATCAACAGGTGGTAGTCGTGAATATTGGCACTGCCACTGCGCCAGCCATTGGTCGTGTGCCAGGGCGAGTGGGGGTCGGTGCTTTGGGAAGCGAGACTGGCAGCATCCTGATTGCGCTTGAGGATTAAAAAGAGGGTGGCCAATGGCAGATAGCGCTCTAACTCGGCTTCACTTTTATGGAAAATCAAGTCCCGGTGTTTTTCAATAAAGCCAGTGTCGAGATTAGCCTTGCGGAAGGGTTCGGCAGTGGCCAGGTTATAGAGGAAATCGACATTGGTGGTCATGCCACTAATGTGGTATTCGCTCAGCGCATTGGCCAGACGGCTTAAGGCGCGCTCGCGATTCTCGTCCCACACAATGAGTTTGGCGATCATCGGGTCGTAATAAATGCTCACCTCATCACCCTGCAACACGCCGGTATCGACGCGCACGTTAGCGCTCTCTTCGGGGGGCTGCAGGTAGGAGAGGGTGCCGGTAACGGGTAAGAAGTCGTTGTCCGGGTCCTCGGCGTAAATGCGTGCCTCAAAAGCGTGGCCATTAATGTGCAGTAGGTCCTGGGTTAGTGGCAGGTCTTGTCCAGCGGCGACACGCAGTTGCCATTCGACTAAATCCTGGCCTGTGATCATTTCGGTCACGGGGTGTTCGACCTGCAGACGAGTGTTCATTTCCATAAAGTAGAAGGTGTCATCGGTGTCGAGCAAAAATTCGACGGTGCCTGCACCTTCGTAATTAATGGCCTGAGCAGCGA
Source organism: uncultured Gammaproteobacteria bacterium (assembly GCA_913058345.1). Classification (GTDB taxonomy): domain Bacteria; phylum Pseudomonadota; class Gammaproteobacteria; order Pseudomonadales; family Porticoccaceae; genus Reddybacter. Next base: position 400,656 of record CAJXQR010000001.1, on the reverse strand, counting down.
GGAGAGCGGCGTCACCCATGGCGGCGCGTACTATTTCGTTCATGCCCGGTGCGGGCGCTTCTTCAATAACTTTTTGGTGACGTCGCTGTACGGAGCAATCGCGTTCGAACAGGTACACGCCGTTGCCATTCTGGTCGCAGAAGACTTGTATTTCAACGTGGCGGGGTTGGGTAAGGTATTTTTCAACCAGCATACGGTCGTCGCCAAAGCTTGACAGAGATTCGCGCTTGGCGGCTTCCAATGCTTCGTCAAACTCTTCGCTGCTCCACACTTCGCGCATGCCTTTGCCGCCACCACCGGCGGTGGCTTTGAGCAAAACGGGGTAGCCCATGTCGTCGGCGTGTTTCTTTAAAATGGTGGGGCTTTGGTCATCACCGTGATAACCGGGCACCAGGGGGACCCCCGCTTTTTCCATAATTTGTTTAGCGGCAGATTTTGAGCCCATGGCTTCAATAGCCCCCACAGGAGGGCCGATAAAAATAATATCATTGGCCTTGCAGGCTTCGCTAAAGGCGGCATTTTCTGAAAGAAAACCGTAGCCGGGGTGGACGGCCTGGGCACCGGTTTTTTTTGCAGCATCGAGTACACGATCAGCCAGCAGGTAGGATTCTTTCGATGGCGCCGCGCCGATGTTGACGGCCTCGTCAGCCATAGTGACATGCAGGGCGTTGGCATCGGCATCGGAGTATACGGCAACAGTGCGAATACCCATCTTACGCGCGGTGCGAATAACGCGGCAGGCAATTTCGCCGCGATTAGCAATTAAAATTTTATCGAACATCGTTTTCTTCCCTGCAGTTAAAGTAGTATTGTCGCTTTAACTGCTATTAGTTTTTACATTAAGTAATAACGCTAACTATTTGTTTTATATCTTTTTGAAAAGAGGGCCTTACATTCTAAAGACGCCGAATTTGGTGTCTTCAATCTCTTTGTTAAGACTGGCCGAGATACACAGACCCAGCACGGTACGAGTGTCGGCGGGGTCGATAATGCCGTCGTCCCAAATGCGTGCCGAGGCAAAGTAGGGGTGCCCTTGTTTCTCGTAAAGATCGATTACCGGTTGTTTAAAGGTAGCTTCTTCCTCTTCGCTCCAGGTTTCGCCCTTAGCTTCAATCTGGTCACGCTTAACGCTCGCTAGTACGCCACCGGCCTGTTCGCCACCCATCACGGAGATGCGTGCGTTGGGCCACATGAATAAAAACCGTGGATCGTAGGAGCGACCGCACATGCCATAGTTACCGGCACCGAAAGAGCCGCCGATAATAATGGTAAACTTAGGCACCTTGGCGCAGGCCACGGCGGTGACCAGCTTGGCACCGTGTTTGGCGATGCCGCCGGCTTCGTACTGCTTGCCGACCATAAAGCCGGTGATGTTTTGCAGAAACACTAAAGGAATTTTGCGCTGGCAGCACAGTTCTATGAAGTGCGCTCCTTTTTGTGCCGACTCGCCGAACAAAATGCCGTTGTTGCCAAGTATGCCGACTGGATAGCCGTGTATGCGGGCAAAGCCGCAAACCAAGGTGGTACCGAACAGGGCTTTAAATTCGTCAAACTCAGAGCCGTCGACAACGCGGGCGATCACTTCGCGCACGTCGTAAGGCTTTTTGCTGTCTTTAGGCACCACGCCATAAATTTCTTTGGCGTCGTACAGCGGTTCAACGGACTCTTGTACATCGAGTTGTGCTGGCTTCACGCGGTTGAGACGGCCGATAGACTGGCGTGCCAGCTGCAGAGCATGATGGTCATTCTGTGCGTAGTGGTCGGTTACACCCGAGGTGCGACAGTGCACATCGGCACCACCGAGATCTTCAGCGCTCACAATTTCGCCGGTTGCTGCCTTTACCAGAGGCGGGCCACCGAGGAAGATGGTGCCCTGTTCTTTAACGATAATCGATTCATCGGCCATGGCGGGCATATAGGCGCCGCCCGCTGTGCACGAACCCATCACCACGGCAATTTGCGGGATGCCTTTTGATGACATGACCGCTTCGTTAAAGAAGCTGCGGCCAAAGTGCAGGCGATCGGGGAATATTTCGGCCTGCATCGGTAGGAAGGCACCACCGGAGTCCACCAGGTAAATACAGGGCAGGTTGTTCTCGTCGGCGATGGTCTGGGCACGAATTTGTTTGGTGCAGGTCAGGGGGTAGTAGGTGCCGCCCTTGACCGTGGGGTCGTTAACAACAATGAGGCATTCTTGCCCGGCGACGCGACCAATACCGGTGATTAAGCTGGCTCCGGGTACGTAGTCGTCATAGCATTCCCAGGCGGCAAATTGTGAGAATTCTAAAAAGGGGCTGCCGGGGTCGAGCAAGTGTTTAAGCCGGTCCCTGGGCAGAAGTTTGCCACGACTCTCATGGCGGTCGCGCGATTTTTGGTTGCCACCCAGGCTGAGCTGGGCGATCTTCTCGTTCAGGTCGTCGACGATGCTTTGCATTTGCGCGGCGTTGTCGGCGAATTCGGTAGTGCGGGTGTTGATCTTCGATTTCAATACGGCCATGGAAGCAATTCTCTTCGGCTATTGTTGCTGGAGTTGGTTTTTCAAGGCTCAGTCTTTCTGTAGAACCTTGGGGAATGTCGCGCGGTGGAAGCCGTTGTAAGCTTCGTTATTACGCTGTGCGCGTTTAATTTTTCGACCCAGTGGCGAGCTTAAACACAGTGAACTACCGCCATCGACTTTTAGAGTGACGCCGTTGATATAGCTGGCACCATCACTAAGTAAAAAGCATACCGCCGAGCTGACTTCTGACTCGGTACCGACACGGTTGAGAGGTACGGACTCGGGGAAGTGGGGAATACACTCAACCATTTCCGGGTCTTCGTACGTGTCGAGGCCGGACGAGCCCAAATAACCCGGTGCCACGGCATTGAGACGCACACCCGCATAGGCCCATTCGACGGCGGCAGTTTGGGTGAGGTTTTCCATACCGGCGCGAGAGGCGCCAGAGTGAGACATGCGAGGCATACCGCCAAAGTTGTCGGCGGTAATGTTGACGATAGCGCCACCGTGCTCTTTCATCGATTTGAGAAAGACTGCCTTGGAGACAATAAAGCCGCCGAGCAGGTTGGTGCGTACCACAGCAAGAAAGCCGTTGGGGCTAATGTTCTCCAGGTCGGCGGGAAACTGGCCGCCAGCATTATTAACCAGACCGTGAATTTGTCCGTGGTCGGCAACGAATTTGTCGATGACGCTATCAACCGCCTCGGCATCGCGAATATCGGCACAACCATAATCGACGATAGCGCCGGGGTTATCGCCTTCAATTTCAGCTTTCACTGTGGCCAGCTTTTCTTCCGTGCGGCCCATCATCAAAATGGTTGCGCCCAGTGAAGCCAGTTCGTGGGCGATGCAGCGGCCAAAGCCACTGCCGGAGCCAGTGACCAGTATGGTCTTGCCCTTAAAGTGGTCGTCTTTCAGTACAGATTGATAGCTCATGACGTTAATTCCCTTGTCGATAATTATTGTTGCTTTAGCCGTTGCCAGGTTACTTGTTTATTTTTTTAATCAAGTAGTTACTTAGATTCATTAAAGAGTTCTCTGCCAACTAACATGCGGCGAATCTCGGAGGTGCCTGCGCCAATTTCGTAAAGCTTGGCATCGCGCAGTAAGCGCCCCGTGGGGTACTCGTTAATGTAGCCGTTGCCACCCAGTGCCTGTATTGCCTGCAGAGCCATTTGCGTGGCTTTTTCGGCGGTGTACAAAATCACAGCGGCGGCATCTTTGCGCGAGTCTTCACCCCGATCACAGGCTTTAGCGACTGCGTAAAGGTAAGCGCGTGAGGTGTTGAGGTCAACATACATGTCGGCCAACTTGCCTTGCATCAATTGAAATTCACCAATCGGCGTGTCGAATTGTTTGCGGTCGTGGTAGTAGGGCATCACAATATCCATGCAGGCCTGCATTAAACCGACGGGGCCACCTGAGAGTACGGTGCGCTCAAAATCCAGACCGGACATTAAGACTTTTACCCCCTGGTTTTCTTTGCCGAGAATGTTTTCGGCTGGAACTTCGCAGTCTTCAAATACCAGTTCACCCGTGTTGGAGCCACGCATGCCAAGCTTATCGAGTTTCTGCGCACGGCTAAAGCCGGGGAAGTCGCGCTCAACGATAAAGGCTGTGATGCCCTTTGATCCTTTAGTCGGTTCAGTTTTAGCGTAGATCACATAGGTATCGGCGTCGGGACCATTCGTTATCCAGAATTTATTACCATTGAGAATATAGTGGTCGCCCTTTTTCTCGGCGCGCAGCTTCATGCTGACTACGTCTGAACCGGCACCGGGCTCACTCATGGCCAAAGCGCCGACATGCTCGCCAGAGCAAAGCTTGGGCAGATATTTGAGTTTTTGTTCGTGACTGCCGTTCTTGCGAATTTGGTTGACGCACAGGTTGGAGTGGGCGCCATAAGACAGTCCGACGGCAGCTGAGGCGCGGGAAATTTCCTCCATGGCCACCACATGGGCGAGGTAGCCCATGTTAGTGCCGCCGTATTCTTCTTCAACTGTCATGCCCAGCAAACCCATAGCGCCAAATTGTTTCCACAGTTCAGCGGGGAAATTGTTGTCGATATCGATTTGTTCGGCGCGGGGGGCGATTTCGCCCTGGGCAAATTGATAGACCGCATCACGCAGCATATCGACATCCTGGCCGAGATCGAAGTTCATACTTTTAAAAGGTGTGTTCATCGCTGTATTCCTTGGGTGCGGATTGTGGGGTGGACTCTACAATGGCTCTCTGGCTTTGCGGAGGCTTTCAAGTTCGCTCTTACACCCTGTCTCGGCTTTGTCGAGCTCGTCTAGCATGGCGCTGATATCGCGCAATTGCTGGGCTAACTTTTGTCGTGAGGTGCTGATATATTCCAGCATGCGTTCAAGTTGACCGACATTGCTGCTGCCGGGTTCATACATATGCAGTAATTCACCGCTCTCCTGAAGTGATAGACCGATACGTTTGCCACGCACGATTAATTTCAGCTTAATGCGGTCGGCAGCACTGTAAATACGTTTCTGCCCCTGGCGTAGAGGTTGTAGAAGTTGCAGCTCCTCGTAGTGACGGATTGCACGTGTCGTGACGCCGAATTCCTTGGCCAATTCTGAAATGCTGTAAGTGCTCGTCTTTTTAGCCATTATTACCAACCAGTGCGGGGGCTGAAATATAACTTACGTTAACGTAAGCTGCAATTCCAATGCAGGGTGTTTGCCAGTGTCGCTGGAGATTGGTAAATTGCGCGGCCTTATTGCTTTGTGCGGGCTTAACACACTAAATGCTTTAAGCCTTACAAATAAGTATGGCGGTATACTTTATTAAGTAAAACAACAATCTTTTAGGCTAGGCCAATGGTCGGAGACAGAATGAAACTGGAAAAAAGTTATATGTGCGGTGCTGCAACTGAGCCGCTGGTTTACGACACTATTGGCAATCAATTTGACCTCGCTGTTGAACGCTTTCCCGATAATGAGGCTCTGGTGGTGGCCCATCAAAATATCCGCTGGACCTACAGCGAATATCAGCACGAAATCGAAAGGCTTGCTACGGGGCTGTTGGCTTTGGGCATTGAGCCCGGTGACCGTGTGGGGATTTGGGCGCCGAACTGTTATGAGTGGTGTTTGACCCAATTTGCCACGGCAAAAATAGGGGCTATTTTGGTGTGTATCAACCCAGCTTATCGCCTTTATGAACTGGAATATGCGTTAAATAAAGTCCAGTGTCGCGCCATTATTAGTGCCGAGGCTTTTAAAAGCAGTCGCTATCTGGAGATGCTATTTGAGTTGGCACCAGAGCTAGCGAGCTGCGAGCCGGGTCAATTACGCGCCGCTAAATTCCCCAGTCTCGAAACCGTGATCCGCATGGGTGAGACCCAAACACCGGGTATGTTTAATTTTGACGAAGTTTGTGCGATGGGGGGCGAGCCAGAGCACAAGCAGCTCGGTGAACTAAAAGATCAATTGATGCCCGACGATGCAATCAATATTCAGTTCACTAGCGGTACGACGGGTAACCCCAAGGGCGCGACATTGACACACTGTAATGTGTTAAATAATGGCAAGGTGAATGGTGATGTCATGCGCCTTACACAGGAAGACAGCGTGTGTATTCCTGTGCCGCTCTACCATTGCTTTGGCATGGTGATTGGCAATCTGGGTTGCATTTGTCACGGTGCAACGGCAGTTTTTCCGGCTGAAGCCTTTGAACCGCACAGTGTTCTGAGCGTTGTTGCCGAGGAAAAATGTACCGCATTGCACGGCGTGCCAACCATGTTTATTGCCGAGCTCGATCATCCCGAATTCGAGAACTTTGATTTGTCGAGCTTGCGTACTGGCATCATGGCTGGTGCACCTTGCCCAGAGTCAGTAATGAAGCAGGTTATTGGCAAAATGAATATGCAGCAAATTTTGATCGCCTACGGCCAAACAGAGTTAAGCCCCGTGAGTCATGCCACTGAGCCGGACGATGCTCTCGAAAAACGTGTTGGCACCGTGGGTAAGCCCTGCCCCCATCTTGAAACCAAAATTGTTGATGAGAATAACCGGGTGGTTACCATCGGTGAGAAGGGCGAGATTTGCACTCGAGGTTATGCGGTGATGCGCGGCTATTGGGACGACGAAGAAAAAACCCGTGAAACCATTGATGTTGGGGGCTGGCTGCATTCCGGCGATATTGGCATTATGGATGACGAGGGTTATGTACGCGTTACCGGGCGTATTAAAGATATGATTATTCGCGGTGGTGAAAATATTTACCCTCGCGAGGTAGAGGAATTTCTCTACACCCACGAAAAGATTCAGGAAGTGCAGGTTGTGGGTGTGCCCGATGAGCGACTCGGTGAACAAGTTTGTGCTTGGATCAAGTTTCACGAGGGGCAAACCTTGACAGAGGATGAGGTGAGGGCGTTTTGTAAAAACAAAATTACTCACTTTAAGGTGCCGCACTATATTCGTTTTGTCGAGGACTACCCGATGACAGTAACAGGCAAGATCATGAAATTTAAAATGCGTGATGCCATGGTAGAAGAGCTAGGTATTGCTGTCAGATAGACATTGGCCTGGTCGCCTTAGGCGTTTTAAACGAGGCGATTGGCCAGACCCAAAAAATATGATGCTGTTTTAATGACAGTTCTAAGCAGTCGCTAAGACTGCCAACCAAGAGAGGAGAGACATTGTGGATTTAAGCAATAAAGTGGCCGTCGTTACAGGCGGTGCGTCCGGCCTGGGCCGAGCAACAACGGATGTGCTAGCCGCTGGTGGCGCCAAGATCGCTATTTTCGACCTGAATGCTGAACTCGGTGCCGAGGCTGTTAAAGCGCTGGGAGAGGATAAGGCCGGTTTTTGGAAGGTTGATGTTGCTTCTGCTGAGTCAGTTGAAACGGCGGTTGACGCTGTGGTTGAAAAGTTTGGACGCATTGACGTGCTGGTTAATTGTGCAGGTGTTGGTCCCGCGAAGAAAATTATCGATCGTGAAAATAACCCCATGCCGCTGGAAGACTTTTCCAAACTAATTGCTATTAACCTCACCGGTAGCTTTAACGTGGCGCGTTGCTGTGCCGCTGTGATGGCAAAGAACGAACTGGTTGATGGTGAGCGAGGAGTGATTATACACACGGCTTCTGTTGCTGCTTATGAAGGACAGGTCGGTCAGTGCGCTTACTCTGCCAGTAAAGGTGGTATTGTCGGTATGACTCTGCCCATGGCAAGAGATCTGGCGACTGTCGGTATTCGCGTCAATACCGTCGCGCCGGGCATCATGGGGACACCATTGCTACGCGGCATGCCGCAGAAAGTTCAGGACTCACTCGCGGCCACAGTACCCAATCCCAGCCGTTTGGGTGAGCCCGACGAGTATGGTCGTTTAGTGCGACACATGGTCGAAAATGGCTATATGAATGGTGAGACCGTTCGTCTTGATGGTGCCATCAGAATGCAACCGCGCTAAGAAGCTATGTGTATCAGCGGATTACCCGATGTTGAAGGTTGCCAGTGGGGCTCTTCATTTTCGCTGAGTCGATTGCGCAGGTAGGCGAGTTGGCGCTCAAAAAGCGCTTGCTCTTCACTGCCTAAGTCGGCAAATAGAAAGGTTTCGCTGGTCTGGCTAGCATTGTCGCTGGCACCGGCCAGCGCTTCAAAATAGATACCCGCTTCGGCGGGTATTTTTGTTTTTACCGTTTCGTGGGTTAACAGTTGCCAGGGGTCGGCGAGCAAGCTGGTCGCTGATAATTGTGCAAAGGTGGCCTCGGCTGCTGTGTCTTGCATAAATCGACAACTGTCGTTTGCGGCGTCTTCGTCTCCCTTGTGAATGGGGTCGATCGCCAGTGCACTGCTAAGAATTAATCCGGCCCCTTCTTCATTGGCTTGTTCGCGTTGCAGTTCTGCCAATGCCAGGTGGCTGCTAATGGCTCGCAGCAAAAAATTGCTATCGTCGGCAGTGGCGACAAAACGTAAGTAAACGCAGTTGTTAGCACCACTCAAGCGCTCAGCTTTAAACAGTTCGCTGATGGTGGTGATAATATCGTCAAAGCGTTTCAGTACTCGGAGCAGATTGTCGTGGCTGAGGTGGGCTTGTAATTGGGGCAGGTTGATCCCGCGAATCGCCAGGCAGCAGGACTCTAAGACAGGTTCAGTCGCTCTGAGCTCACTGTCGGTACTTGCTGGTCGGAGTAAAAGCGGTTCGATACGCTTTTCCAGTCGACTGATTTCATCAGCGTCGGTATTGGCTTCGGTGCCGGTCTCGCCACTGGGTAAACAGGCTGTCAGGTTTTGCAGCCGAGCACTGATGTCATTGCCCAGGCGGCTGGCCCAATAGAGCAACAAGGCACAAAGTAAGAAACCAAGGGCGCTTATCGACCAGAAAATAGTCATTGCCTGGTGTTGAATGTCGCCAGGGTCGAGAGTGATTTGAATCTGCCAGTTTTCCCCATTAGCAAGTGTCAGGGTCTGATTAAACACATCACGACTGACTGCTTTTGAAACAGGGGCGGTGTCGAGGCTCTCGGCAAAGAGGCTCTTGTCCGGCTTAAACACCGCAGCCTGTTTGATCATGCCTGTGTGCACGACGAGATTATCGAGTATAACTTGTAGGCTGACCGCGTCCTGTTGAAGCAGAGGTTGGCGCACCTGGTCAGCTAGCTGGTGGTTCATGGCTTCGCCAAGCAGTTTTGTCTGCAACTCAGTTTGTGAGTTCAGCTGGAAATAGAGCAGGGGAAGGACTAACAGGCAGTAAAAGAATGAAAATAGGGCGGCAGACAGCATAAGCTTTTTTTGCAGGCCCATTTTTTTTAAATGTGCGTTTAGAGTGTTCATTCTACGTTCTATCTCATCAAGAGCTCAATTATAATGGCTGAAATATCGATTTATAGTGCTGGCTTACTTTTATTTACTGCTGACTATAGTTGCTGCAAACACATGTAAAGGGCGTTCTGTGAAAGAAATTCTATTGATTATCGTTTCTGGTGAAGACAAGCCGGGTGTCACCAGTGCCGTCGCCAATGTTCTGGCTGAATACGAGGTCAATGTTCTCGATATTGGTCAGTCGGTGATTCATAACAACCTTAGCCTCGGTGTGCTGGCCCAAGTGCCAGCACATCGGGATTCCTCGCCAGTATTAAAAGATGTGCTTTTTAAACTTCATGATCTCGATATGCAGGTACGGTTTGAGCCGGTCAGTGAAGCGAGCTATGCCGCCTGGGTTGCCCAGCAGGGGAAGCCTCAACATATCGTTACCTTGCTGGCACGCTATATCAGTGCGGAGCAAATTGCTCGGATTACGCAAGTTAGTACTGAGCAGGGTTTGAATATCGACAGTATTTTACGTCTATCAGGACGTGTTGACCTCGATTGTGTGGATGCTAAAGGTAAGGCCTGTGTTGAGTTTTCTATTCGCGGTGATGGCCGTGACATTGTTGAATATCGAAAATCCTTATTAGAACTTGCTGGGCAATTAAACGCCGATATTGCTTACCAGGAAGACAGTGTCTTTCGTCGTCACCGCCGATTGGTGGTTTTTGATATGGATTCAACTCTCATTGATGCCGAGGTCATCGACGAGCTGGCTATTGAAGCCGGTGTTGGTGATGCCGTCGCTAGCATTACTGCCCGTGCGATGGCCGGCGACATCGATTTTCAAACCAGCTTTAAAGAACGGGTGGCGTTGCTAAAAGGCTTGAATGCGAATGTTCTGGACAAAGTAGCAGCACGCTTAGAGCTCACTGAAGGGGCGGAATATTTAATCAACACCCTGAGGTCTTTGGGGTATAAAACTGCGATTTTATCCGGTGGTTTCACCTATTTTGCCGAGGGCATACGCCAGCGTTTAGGTATCGATTATATGTATGCCAACGAGTTGGATATCAAGGACGGCGTGGTGAGTGGCCAGGTGAGCGGGCAAATTGTCGATGGTCCACGTAAGGCGGAGTTGTTACGACAATTGGCGGAAGCGGAAGATATTTGTCTCGAACAAACGGTAGCCGTGGGTGATGGCGCCAATGACCTGCCGATGCTGGGCATCGCGGGGCTGGGCATTGCCTTTCGTGCCAAACCCCTGGTTAAAGCTAATGCTAAACAGGCGATTTCAAATATTGGCCTTGATGGGGTGCTCTATTTAATGGGTATTCGCGATCGTGAATCAATGCTGGGTCAATTTGAACAGTAGCTGTTCTTGTCTTTTAAGCAACACAGCGTATAAGCTTGACAGAGCCTGCAGCAAAAAATAGTCTGGTACACAATAATAATTGCCCAGAGATTCTCTCGGGTTATAACACGGAGCAAGACCATGAAAGCAGCTGTCCTTGAAGCCTTTAGAACGCCCATGAAAATCCACAATAACTGGCCTGAACCCAAGTGCGGGCCTGACGATGCCATTATTAAAGTGGCGGCCAATGGTGTTTGTCGTAGCGATTGCCACGTGTGCGATGGTGATTGGGAATGGATTGGTTTGCAGCCTGAATTGCCTCATGTCATTGGCCATGAGTTCTGTGGTGTGGTCGAAGAAGTCGGTAAAAATGTGACCGCCTATAAGGCGGGTGACAGGGTGATTTGCCCCTTTATTTTTGGTTGTGGCAACTGCGTTCACTGTCATTCTGGCCATCAAAATGTTTGCATCAACGCCAATCTTGCTGGCTTTGGTTGTTCGGGGGGCTACGGTGAATACGCCCACGTGGTCGGTGCCGATCTCAATCTTGTGTTGCTGGATGAGTCGATAGACTTTGTTGAAGCTGCGAGCATGGGCTGTCGTTTTATGACCTCTTTCCACGGCATTGTCGACCAGGCAAAAGTGGGTGCCGGTGATTGGGTGGCGATCCACGGTTGTGGTGGTATTGGTCTTGCGGCAACGCAAATTGCTAATGCGCTTGGCGCCAATGTCGTGGCTGTTGATATCAATGACCAAAATCTGGAGATGGCCAAGAAGATGGGCGCTGTTGCCACTGTTAATGCCTCCAGCGGTAATGTTGGCGAAGAGGTTGTTGAAATTACGGGTGGGGGCGCACACATATCAGTCGACGCTCTGGGTATTGCTACCACCTGCATGAACTCAGTGATGAGCCTGCGCTCACGCGGTCGACACCTGCAAATTGGTTTGACCACACAGGCGGAGAAGGGCTTTATAGCGCTACCTATCGACGTGATGGTTGCCCGAGAAATTGAGTTTGTCGGCACTATTGGTATGCAACCTCAACGCTATCCCGCGATGTTGAATATGGTCAAATCTGGAAAGCTAACGCCTGGAGCGATGGTGACAAATGTGATTGGCGTAGAAGAGGCTGCCTCTGTTATTGACTCCATGCACGGTTTTGGCAATGTCGGTACGACGGTTGTTAAATGGTAAGTTAATCGTTGAATAAAAAAGCCGTGTTCTTTGGAGCGCGGTTTTTTTTGATTTTTTTATGTCGATTATTGAAATTCTTTCCGTGATTTGAAGGGGCTCGCTCTTATTTGTTAAGGGGCCCGAGCGCATGTCATAAGGTATAGCGGCTTAGCGTGTGCAAACAGATGTCGTCCCAAAAGTAGTACCCGTGGGTCAATGATTTTGCGCGGTTCAGGCTTGCCGCAATAGAATACTGACTTCATTTGAGTAACTATAGAAGGCAATTATAAGGAACAAATTCAGGAGGCTTAGCCACAGATGTCCCATACAAACCCGGTAGCCATTGCCGCCGTCTCTGAAATGAAACCCGGTCGCTATCCTGATATGGATGGTTACGATCTCTACATTGAAGTTATTCGCCAGTTTCTTGCCGAGTGGTCACTTAAGCCCAGCGATATTCAAGGCTTACTGGCTTGTCCCTCAGGCATGGCGGGCGGCGGCAGCAATGATATTTTTGTTCACGAGCAACTCTATGAAGAACTCGGCATTAAGCCCTTGTTTGCCGATACTATGAATGCTGGTGGCTCTACCTATGGCTTGATGGTGCAACGGGCGGTGCTGGCTATCCAACAGGGTAAGGTCGATAGCGTACTGTGTGTCGGCGCGGGCAAGTTTCCCAAAGTGAGTACGGGTGGTGCTGAGTCTATGGCGCGGATGGTTAGCCATGAAATTTATGAGTTTCCCTACGGGACGTTTATACCCGCACTTTATGCGCAAGTGGCTACCCGGCATATGCACGAATACGGGACAACCGCTGAACAATTGGCGGAAGTTTGTGTCGCGAGCCGTGAGTGGGCCTTGCTAAACCCCGATGCCAGTACCTATGGTGGCGAAGCCCTAAGCGTTGAAAAAGTAAGACAGTCGCGGCCCATTGCCTCACCCTTTAATCTTTACGATTGCTCCATTCCCCTGGAAGGTGGCGCTGCCTTTCTGGTGTGCAGCGAGGCCTACGCTAAACGCCTCAATCAACAACCCGCCTATGTACTGGGTATGGGTGAGTTTCACAACCACCGCAACATTCATCAGGCAACAAGTTTGACCGATATCGGTTGCAGTAAGTCGGGCCAGCAAGCCTATGCGATGTCTGGCCTAGGACCGAATGATATGGATTTCGCCGAAATTTACGATGCCTTTAGTATTAATCCGTTGGTATTTATGGAGGAACTGGGTCTGTGTCCACAAGGCAAGGGCGGTGAATTCTTCCAGTCGGGTGCAGCGCGACCAGGTGGCGATTTCCCGGTTAATACCTTTGGCGGCTTACTGTCATTTGGTCATACCGGCGATGCCTCGGGGATGTCGATGATCGTTGAGGGTATACGCCAGATTATGGGTATTGCCGGCGAGCGTCAGCTCGACAAAGCCAATGCCGGTATTGTGCATTCCTACGGTGGCATGATGAGTGAGCATTCAACATTAATTCTGGGTCGCAGTGCTTAAACAGCAATGAGTGCGCCGAAAAAATAACAGGTAATAAGTATGAGTGATTTAACGCCGGCAGCGGCAACGCCTCCTGCCAAACCCCAACCGCGCATTACTGACTGCGCAGCGCCTTATTGGCAGCATGCCAAAGATGAAAAGCTGGTGCTGCCCTATTGTGGCCAATGTGACGCCAGTTTTTATTATCCGCGCCTTTGGTGCCCCACTTGTTTTAACCAGGACATCAGCTGGAAGCAGCTCAGTGGTAAAGGCACGGTCTATAGCTATTCGGTCATTTACCAGTCACCTTTACCGTCTTATCAGGCGGATTTGCCTTATGTACTGGCTATTATTGAGTTGGACGAAGGCCCGCGAATGATGGCCAACGTGCTTAATTGTGATGTCGATAAGGTGCGTGTGGATATGGCGGTTGAAGTGTTGTTTGAAACGCGGGGCGACATGAAAATTCCGCAATTTCAACCTGCATAGATAGAGATAACGAGTGAGGATGTACGATGAGTGAAATATTTAACGAGCCTTTTCCGCTGGCTTACGGCACCTACGAAGATGCCGTCAAACTACTGAATAAACCGGGTAAAAACGTTGTTGCTGAATTCTCCGTGAATTGGGAAATGATCAAGGTTTATTGCTCTATGGTGGAAGATGGCAATGCCAGTTATTGGGACGAAGATTATGCCAATAAACAATGGGGTGGCATCGTAGCCCCGCCAGGGCTATTGCTGACCTGGGCCATGGCCTTACAGTGGCACCCGGAGAAAGAGCGGGAACACTATTTTATTGCCATGAAGATACCGCTGCCAGGTGATACTTTAATTAATGTTGCGACGGATACGGAGTTTCATCGCCACTTGTATTTGGGTGATCGCATTTCAGTTGTCGACGAGCTGATTGATGTGTCAGAAGAAAAGACAACCCGGTTAGGCGTTGGTCATTTTCTTACTACCAAAGCGAAATTCTTTAATCAGCGAGAACAGCTCATTGCTGAGCAAACCAATAGCTTATTTCGATATTACGTGCCGGAGGGTGAATCATGAGTCGCGACATTACCTTTAAATACTGGAATGAAATTAGCGAGGGGGATGTTGTGACACAAATCACTATGGACGTCCCTTTTGAACGAGTGATTCTCGATGCCGCTGCCACACAGGATTATTTTCCCGGGCATCATAATCCGGCCTACGCTCGACATCAGGGACAAAAAGAAATTTATTTAAATACCATGGCGATTGAAGGTTTTATCGATAGAGTTGTCACTGATTGGGCTGGCCCCCACGTCTTTATTCGCAAACGACAAATGCAAATGCGTAGCTCTATCTATGCGGGTGACACTTTACAAGGCGAGGGAACAGTCGAAAAGTGTTACAACGAAAATGATCAGCATTTGGTGGACGTAAGAATTAATATATCTACCGAGAGTGGACTTTGTGTGCCGGCTGCCCTGACGCTTGAATTGCCAGCTGTACGACCTTCTTGAGTTTTTACGATTAATAATAAATTGAAAATTAGAGATTATTATGGCTTTAAGCAGTTTTACTTCGTGGTTCGATCAACCCCTTTCCGGGCAATACTATAATGAGGATCACGAAGCCTGGCGTCGTGCACTGCGCAGTTTTGTCGATAAAGAAATTTCACCCTATGTTGAAGAATGGGAGGAGGCGGAAACGTTTCCTCGGGAGCTTTACAAGAAAGCTGCCGATATTGGATTGCTGCAGTTGGGTTATCCCGAAGCGTATGGCGGTATCGACAAGCCCGATCCCTTCTTCGATATTGTGACCTGTATGGAGCTGGCTCGCGCTGGCGGTGGCGGCGTACATCCGAGTTTAAATAGCCACAGTATTGGTATGCCACCGATACTGGCAATGGGCACAGAAGCAATGAAGGCCCGTATTGTGCCCGAAGTGATTAGTGGCGAAAAAATATCGGCCCTGGCTGTGACCGAGCCAGCGGGTGGCTCGGATGTTGCCAATCTGAAAACGACAGCGCGCAGAGAGGGCGATCACTACATTGTTAATGGCTCTAAAACCTATATTACCAGTGGTATGCGTGCCGATTACTACACTGTCGCCGTGCGTACCGGCGAAGAGGGGCGTAAAGGGATCTCTTTGCTGTTAATTGAAAAAGGCACGCCGGGCTTTACGCAAACTGCATTAAAGAAAATGGGCTGGTGGTCTTCCGACACCGCCACCTTGTTTTTTGATGATTGCCGTGTGCCGGTTGAAAATTTGATTGGCATTGAAAATAAAGGGTTCCCGGGCATTATGCTCAATTTTAACGCTGAGCGTTTAGGCATTATTGCTTTTGCTACGGGCCTGGCGATGGTGTGTATGGATGAGGCTGTTGCGTGGGCTCGCGAGCGAATCACCTTTGGTCATCGTTTAATGGAACACCAGGTCATTCGACATAAAATTGCTGAGATGGCGAAACGAATTCTTACCTCACAGGCAATGATGGAGCGCACAGCACTGCAAATGCAGGAAGGTGAAGTACCGGTCACCGAGCTAAGCCTGCTTAAAGTCCACGCAACAGAAACCATGGAATATTGTGCGCGAGAAGCTCTCCAAATATTTGGTGGCATGGGGTATATGCGTGGTAATAAAGTGGAGCGTATTTATCGCGAAGTGCGGGTCTATGCTATCGGCGGAGGCTCGGAAGAAATCATGCGAGACCTGGCTGCTCGACAGCTGGGTTTATAAGTCGCCACGTCAGTATTTTCCAGTCCTTCAATTAAGACGCCTCTCTATTGAAATTGGGCTGCCTCGCCAATTGGTTCCTTATAAGCTGCATGCTTGCCGTTGGGTGAAGCAGCCAGGTTAAGGCCTTGCTGTTTTTTGTGCTTCCCCTTTGAGTGAACGATAAATAGTTGAACGCTGGGTCAGACACCGATCAATCGTTAAAATAATTCCCATTATCTAACCAGCACGACGCTCCCTAAAGTCGTGCTTGAGTTTCGTTACCGGACTTAACATTTTGTCGGCTGATCACTGTCCTTAGGGATGATACTTGACGCAGTTGGGTTTAGGCCGGACAGCGAAAAGTTATCGAGGAATTAACATGCCCCTTAGTGATTTTACGTCCTGGTTCGACCAGCCTCTGAGCAAACTTTACTACAATGAGGATCATGACGCCTGGCGGCATATGTATCGTCGTTTTGTCGATAAAGAAATAGCACCGAATCTCAGTGACTGGGAAGCGGCGGGCATTTTCCCCCGTGAGCTTTACCCAAAGGCGGCACAGCTGGGTGTTCTGCAAATGGGCTACCCCGAGGAGTATGGCGGTGTGCCTGAAACGGATCACTTTTTTAGTATTATTTCGGCCCAGGAGCAAGCCCGGGCTGGAGGTGGGGGCGTTAATTCCAGCTTGATTACCCACACTATTGGCATGCCGCCCATTGTCAATCAAGGCACCGAGGCGATGAAGGCGAGGATAATTCCTGGGATTGTGTCCGGCGAAAAAATTTCCGCTCTGGCGATTACAGAGCCATCGGGTGGTTCTGATGTTGCCAATCTGCAGACCACAGCCAGGCGTGAAGGTGATCACTACATTGTTAACGGTTCTAAAATGTTTATTACCAGCGGCACGCGGGCAGATTTTTTTACCGTTGCGGTACGCACGGGTGGTTCGGGTCGTTCCGGCATTTCTCTGTTATTAATTGAAAAAGACACGCCGGGATTTACTGCGACCTCATTGAAAAAAATGGGTTGGCATTCTTCCGATACAGCAGCACTGTATTTTAATGACTGTAAAGTGCCCGTGGAAAACCTGATTGGTGTAGAAAATAAAGGCTTCGGTATTATCGTTGGTAATTTCAATGCTGAACGTTTGGGCCTGGCAGCAATGGCTAATGCTCTGGCCATGGTGTGTATGGATGAGGCTGTCGCCTGGGCAAGGGAGCGTAAAACGTTTGGTCAGCGTTTAGTTGATCATCAAGTGATTCGCCATAAGTTTGTTGAAATGACTAAACGCATTGCTGCAACTCAGGCATTTATTGAAAAAACCGCCTGGCAAATGGAAAACGAAAGTATGCCTATTAGCGAATTGAGCATGGTCAAATTAATGGCCGCTGAAACGATGGAATTTTGCGCTCGTGAGGCAGTTCAGGTCTTTGGCGGTAGTGGTTTTATGCACGGTAATAAAGTAGAACGCATTTACCGCGAGGTGCGTGTCTATGCTATTGGCGGTGGGTCGGAAGAAATTATGCGTGAGCTAGCGGCTAAGCAAATGGCTTTTTAATAAAAGAATCGCAAAGATTACTTGGTACTCGCATGAAGATTTAGCGACATCGAATAGCCGGAGTGGCAATAGTGAGCAGCGGTGGAGCAGTCATAGGGTTATCGATGAGGGAGCCCCCGAGCTGTTGATAGGCTGCGGTGTGGCATTTGGACTCATCAATAAAAAGTCCGTTAAAAGCACTTTACAGAAGAATCTTTTGACTGATCTTTTGCTGATGTTTTTACATGGCATTTTTAGCACAGCTGGCGAAAACAATGCCGTATTTCGCTAATAAAGGTCTCTGGTACTTCAAAGGCGGCAAAGTGTCCCCCTTTTTCAAGTTCATTCCAGTGGATGAGATTCTTAAAGCGCCGCTCAGCCCAACGACGCGACGCGCGAAATATCTCTTTCGGATAGACACTACAACCGGTGGGTAGAACAATCTCGTCGCGGGACAAATCGTTAAAACTCTCCCAGTAGAGACGGGCAGAAGAGGCTGCACTGGCGTTACACCAATAGAGCATAATGTTGTCCAGCAGCTCGTCTTTCGTGACTACGTTTTCTGGGTGGCCATCGCAATCCATCCAGGCCCAATATTTCTCGAGTATCCAGGCCATTTGCCCGACGGGGGAATCACTCAAGCCGTAACCGACAGTCTGAGGTCGAGTACTTTGTTGCTTAGAGTAGCCCGAGTCGAAATCACTATAATGCTGCATGCCGGCCAGGGCACTTTGTTCGAGGGGTGTTAGCTTATCGAGCGTCGCTGGGTCGGGCTCAACAATCACCATGTTGATGTGAATTGCCTGGCAGTTACCCAGATTTTGCATGCCTATAGCAGCCGTTACCGCTGCTCCCCAATCACCGCCCTGAGCGAAATAGGTATTGTAGTCGAGCCTTAGCATCAGTTGATTCCAGGTCTGGGCAATTTTCTCGACGTTCCAGCCGGTATCTTTTGGTTTGTCCGAAAACCCATAGCCCGGTAGGGCAGGGCACACCACATGGAAGGCATCTTCAGCGTTACCTCCGTGGGCCACCGGGTCGATTAAGGGCGAAATCACTTTCTGGAACTCAACGATGGAGCCGGGCCAGCCGTGTGTCATTAGTAACGGACGCGCTTGTGGATGGGGCGAACGTGCATGTATGAAATGGATGTCGAGGCCATTGAGCTCGGTTATAAACTGAGGGTTTTTATTGAGTAAAGCCTCTCGTGCTCGCCAGTCATAACTATTGAGCCAATAGTCACAAACCTCCTGGGTATAAGCCAGGGGAATGCCCTGGGACCAGTCGTCAACGGTTTCTTTTTCGGGCCAACGGGTGTTAGCAAGCCGCTGTTTTAAATCGTCGAGAGTCCCATCGCTTACCGCTATTACGAAGGGTCTAATGGCGTCGTTACTCATATTGAGCTCACTATGGTTGTTATATTCTTGCTAAGTGCATGGGTTGTTAAACTAGCGGCTGTTACCAGCGAGGTCAACTGCTCCTCTAAATAATATTTCACTGTATGACTATACAGGTATCTGGTTTTCCTTTAAGCTGCGCTCTCTACCTTGGAGGCGGGACAAGGTCCTGCTACGATGGCAGCCCACTTATAGATGGCAGCTTAAAGATAGAAACAAGAGTTGGAAGCAAATACACTTGGAAATTCGAAGTCAATACACTAAGCACATGACACTGGTAACGAGGTATAAAAGCGATGTCGATGGACCCCAATAAAGAGAAAGCATTACAGGCCGCACTGAGTCAAATTGAACGGCAGTTCGGCAAGGGCACTGTGATGCGTATGGGTGATAAGGAGCACGTCGCCATACCAAAGATTTCCACAGGCTCCCTGGGTTTGGATATCGCTTTGGGTATTGGGGGTTTACCGCAGGGCCGTGTGGTTGAAATTTATGGCCCAGAGTCATCGGGTAAAACCACCTTAACACTGTCGGTCATCGCCGAGGCACAAAAGCTGGGTGGTACCTGTGCCTTTATTGATGCCGAGCACGCTCTCGACCCCACTTACGCTGAAAAGCTTGGGGTTAATGTTGACGATTTAATGCTTTCTCAGCCCGATACGGGTGAGCAGGCTCTTGAGGTGACCGACATGCTGGTGCGCTCGGGTGCCATTGATGTACTGGTGGTTGACTCGGTCGCAGCCTTGACCCCAAAAGCGGAAATTGAAGGCGACATGGGTGATACCCATGTGGGTTTGCAAGCTCGTCTCATGTCTCAGGCCCTACGTAAATTGACGGGCAATATTAAAAACTCTAACTGCCTGGTGATTTTTATCAACCAGATTCGCATGAAAATTGGCGTCATGTTTGGCAGCCCAGAGACCACCACTGGTGGTAATGCTCTGAAGTTCTACTCTTCTGTACGCTTGGATATACGTCGCATTGGTGCTGTTAAAGATGGCGATGAAATCATTGGTAACGAAACCCGTGTTAAAGTAGTCAAAAACAAAGTGGCGCCTCCTTTCCGTCAGACCGAGTTTCAGATTCTCTACGGCATTGGTATTAATCGCCCGGGTGAAATTATTGACCTTGGTGTTAAATGTGGCTTTGTCGATAAAGCAGGTGCCTGGTATTCCTATAAAGGGGATAAAATCGGTCAAGGTAAAGCCAATTCCTGTACTTATCTCCGTGAAAACCCTAGCGTTGCGATGGAAATTGAAGACAATATTCGTCTGCAATTACTTGGTGACCCAGACGCTGAGAAGAAGGATGTCGAGGTGGCAATCGATGCTCCCGACGAACTAGAAAGCTAGTTTTAGTGGTTGATAAGGCTGTCTGAATAGGCGCTACTATCTCCGAGCTTTCCAGTTAGTTTAGTTAGCAGCAATAAGGCGTGCCTCATTTGAGACTCGTCTATTGGGTAGCGTAGCAGGCTCGGATTAGGCCCCTCCGTTTGCCTCGCCTAAAAATGCAGCTGTCGCCGCCTCATGATATTTTTACTCTCTGCAATACTGTCTCGTACGAACAAATCTAATGGGTCAAACAGGAAATGGTGTTCATGACGTCCTGTAAACTGAGCTTAGACAACCATTTGTCTACAAAAATTACACTTCATCAGGATTGTATGGGAACAAGCTTGCAGATGAATACAATGGCGTCGAGCTATTTAAGCATGCATAGAGGATATATATGAAACTTCATACATTACTAGTTGTTATCTGCGTGGCAAGTTTTAGCCAGGCTGCGAGTGCTCTATTAATCGGTGAAGATACTGTTGAGGGGCGTAATAACCTGTATTACGACGACTGGGGGCACGCCTATACTACGGGCAACAACAACCAATTTAACGCCTTAGACAGAGGCGATGCTGCACGAGCTTTTGCAGTTGATAGCCAGCCCTATGGGTTTTCTTCAGGCGATTTGTTGCAGATTAGTGCGGGTGGATGTGTTGTTGATGCTGGCAGCCAATGTACTGAGCCGGGTTATGCCGGGGGCGCTTTTCGAGCTTTACCTGTTTACTCGCTGATTGGACTATGGAGCACAAGCCCATTATCGATTGACCCACTTGAATTATTCTCTGGTGTAAATCCGGCTTTCTTTATCGGCGATTTCCTTGATGTTGTCGTCCCAAATGCAATCTCTCCTCTCTACCTGTTCCTAGCAACGAACGATGGTATTTTCAGTGATAACAGTGGTGCTTACTCTGTTCGAATTGATAGTTTATCCATTGATGGTATATCCATTGATAGTATATCCCATGTTCCCACGCCATCCGTGATCTACCTTTTGTTGATTGGTCTTCTATTCCTCAAGCGTTTTGCTATAAGATCTGCTTAAGCATCAACTAACTGAGAAAAAGGCCATCCTGCTGCGCTGATTGAGTGAGCTGCTATTTGCTCTGTTATCTTCATCGCGGCGGGGTAACGGAAGTATTCTCCTTAGCTGGTCCTTGCCAGTCAGAATGAGTTTGCCTACTCATTTCAATCTTTGCCTCTGCCATAAGCCGCAACACCTTCAGACTCAACAAAGTACTTTTGCCTCTGATCTCTAGTAGCGAATTAACCCCGGGAGATCGCCTTCATGACTGCTGTTGTAGGGCTCATGAGGTTTAACTACCGCATGAAATTAGAGGGGCTGCTGAAATCTTTTTTAATAGGTAAAAGCCTCGTTCAGCGCTAACTGTGCATCTTCTTGTAGTCTGTAATAAATCACATTAAAAACACACGCCAGTATGTGTAGCCACAAGTTGATTAGTCTGTTTTTGAAGCATAAGGTCTTTCAATTATTGCTCCCTAAGTTCTTTCTGCCTGGCCGTCCGATGGATAAATAGTTACGATTTATGCTGAATCAAGGTCGTTCAGGTGTGAGAGCATCAAAGTACCTGCATATGCTATGTTAATATTGATGAACGTTAAGCAGATTTTTGTTCTTAGCCTTTTTAATCGATGCTGAATTATGTGTGTGGTGAGAGCATCTAGTGTGTTCCTTTTAAAACATCAGATCTATTTTTTTGGTCTTTTTAAGACTAAGTTATCAATCCCGTTTTGCAGTAGGGTAGAGCGAGCATGCGCCAGCTTTGAACTGGACTCAAAGGGTCCGACTAAAACGCGATGCCAGGTGCCACCTTTACTGGAGTGAGTTTTTTCCACTTGGGCATTGAGGTTTAAGAGCAGCAGATTGACCCGTAGGCTGTCGGCATCCTGAAAGTTTTTAAAGGAACCGGCTTGCAAGATAAATACTTCATTCTGTCCTTTATCGGGCTCTGATTGTCTCAGCGCGTCAGGCGGGCTGTCAGGTACGACAATTTTGGCATCGCGCAGCTGATCATAAAACTCGAATTGGGGCTTAGGTGTCGTAGTGGGAGTGATGCCAGTGACTTCATCGATAACTCGGCTGATATCTTGTTGAGGCGTTTTCCACAGCTGAAATAGCCCCATTGATAAGGCACCGAGCAGAAAGCCACTCAATAGCCATAGCCACTGGGGAGATTGTTTGGCGGGCTGCTTTCTAGCATTAGTACGGGTATTTTTGCGAGGGCTTCTGCCTTTGGCTGGGGACTTTTTTCTGGTTTTATTGGCGTAATCTCGAGACATGTCAGCTCGTGTTCAGTGGTTAGTTGGCATTGTATTCGCTCTGAATAATGAGCGCTAACTTTTTTTTAAATTAATCCTCACAATTCTTTTATAACTTATTGATTTTTAAACTAATTAAATGCTTTCTTGCGGGTCGACGTCAATTGACCATCTGATCTTTCGCGCGCTTTTATTTTGTTCAAGCCAATGGCTGAGTCTACTCAGCAGTGACTGCAGATCGCGTCGCTCGGCACCTATTAATGTCAGCTGGTAGCGATAACGCCCCCCCCGTTTTTCCATAGCAGCGGGAAATGGGCCAAGATAACGCAGTGCAGGGTTCGATGGCCTTTGGCTTTCCAGAAAGTCGCGTGCTCTTTGCAACAGGTTAAAAGCATCTTCCCGGCGATGAAATTCGGCGCGAATTAATGCAGCGTTCGTAAAAGGAGGCATGTCACTGAATTGGCGCTCCCTCAGTATGTGTTGGGCAAATTTGGCGTAACTATGCTGGCTCAGCAACTCAAAGACAGGATGTTCACAATGGTGGCTTTGTATCATGACCACACCGGGTTTATCCCCGCGACCGGCCCGACCGGCAACCTGGGTAATGAGCTGACCCATTTTTTCTAGGGCGCGAAAGTCGGCACTGAATAAAGCCGTATCGGCATCGAGCACCACCACCAATGTCACGCCGGGGAAATGATGGCCCTTGGCGAGCATTTGTGTGCCAACGAGAATACAGGGTGAATTTTTGTTGACCTGTGTAAGAAGTCCTTCCATCGCGTGTTTACGCCCTGTGCTATCTCTATCGACACGGTGAACAGTCGTATCGGGGAAGAGTGCCTTCAGGGTGGCTTCACTGCGCTCAGTACCCTGACCCAAATAGTTCAGTTGTTGGCTATTGCATTCAGGGCAAGCCGATGGCAGTGGCTGTTGCGATTCACAGTGGTGACAGAGCAATCCCGGCCGGCTGGTGTGCACGGTAAGGTGGGCATCGCAGTGCCTGCAGTTGGCAACCCAGCCACAATCATGACACATCAACGTGGGCGCAAAGCCCCGGCGATTGAGGAATACAAGTACTTGATTGCCCTCGGCTAGTTGCATATTAATTGCTTCAATAACGGTTTGTGAAAACCCGGTATTGAGTTGGCTGTGACGAATATCGACCAGTTGCCAGGAAGCCTGGCTCGCTCCCCCATGACGGCCTTTTATTGAAAGGTGGTGATAACGTTCTTGCTGGCAGTTGTGTAAACTTTCCAACGATGGGGTGGCCGAGCCGAGTAGGAGGGGAATGTTCTCGCGCTTGGCCCGCATGACTGCCACATCTCGAGCAGAGTAACGAAAGCCTTCTTGCTGTTTAAAGGAGCTGTCGTGTTCTTCGTCAACAATAATAATGCCCGGTGATTTCATCGGCACAAAGGCAGCGGAACGAGTGCCTATCACAATACCAGCAGTGCCATTAGCCGCTGCCCACCAGGCCTCTAGTCGTTGTCGCTCACTGAGACCGGAATGTATCAACGCGATGCGGCAAGAAAACCGCGCTTGAAAACGGGCCAGGGTTTGCGGGCTCAGATTGATCTCGGGGATCAGCACCAGTGCTTGCCTGGAATAGCGCAAAACCTTAGCGATAGCTTGTAAGTAAACCTCAGTTTTGCCCGAGCCCGTTTCCCCGTCAATTAAGTAACTGTGGTAGCTGTGAAGCTCAATCCGTTCTAGCGCCTTCTGTTGGTCGTCGGACAGGTCTAGTGGGGCTTCGGTAAGAATGTCGATCTTGCCGTCGGCGTCGAACGCAGGGCCAGATATTGTTCGGGTACAGCTTTCTATCAACTCTTTATTCTTTAAGCTGCGAATCGTGGCAGCACTAATACCGGCGGCGGCGAGTGCATCGTTACTCAGGGTTTCGTGCTGCTGGAGCAATTGCAAGAGAGCTTGTTGTTTGGGCGCTCGACGCAAAGCCCCATCGGGTAAGCCCTTGCCGAGGGTACTCAGGCGCCATAGGCGTTGGCTGGGCAACTCACCACCCTTGCGTAATAAAGTCGGCATAGCACTAGCTAGTACATCACCGAGGGGATGATGATAATAACGTGCAGCCCATAGCAATACATCGAAGAGTATCGGTGGTAAGAGGGGGGCATTATCGAGTACGGCCGTAATGGGCTTTAGTTTTTCGATCGGGTAGTCGCTGCTTACTGTGCTGGACACCACAATAGCAGTGACCTGACGCTTACCAAAAGGGACGGTGACACGAACTCCGGCAGGGAGTACAGCGACGTTGGCATCGTCGGGCGGCAGATAGTCAAATAAGCGGCGCAATGGCGACTGCACGGCAACTTGATAAAATAGCGTCTCTGTCATTTTGGGTGATAACTCAGCTGTTACTGTTACATTGCACCAAGATATGGTTTGAAGATGTCACTCTGTTGCGACTATTGTCCGGTGAAGTGAGATCCTGTGCAATCGCCGGAATGATGAATAACGGTTCGCTAGCTCGAGGCAAGCAAGCTCTTGAAATTCTTTGGCTTTGTGCTTGAATCACCGGGCTTTTCTGGTACTATTCGCGCTCCTGCAAGTCTGCATGCGGTGCCCGACAAAGTAGCCCTCTAAAAATGTACTGTTCGCTCTTGGTGAGCAATTCAAGTCGGCAACAGATTGGGTGGCGGCGTGCAACAATCCTGCAACAATGAGGCAAGTAAAATGAAAGCTGAAATACACCCTACTTATGGCAAGCTGACGGCAACCTGCAGCTGCGGTAATGTAATTGAAGTTGGTTCAACTCTGGCGAGCGAAATTCATCTCGACGTCTGTGCACAGTGCCATCCGTTTTATACGGGCAAGCAGAAGACAGCTGACGCAGGTGGTCGAATCGACCGTTTCAACCAGCGTTTTGGTGGTATCAGCAGCGGCAAAAAGTAAATTTAGCCAGCTGGTTGACCGGCCAATGAAGAATGCGCTCGGGGTTAATACTCGTAGCGCATTTTTTTTCGTCTCCCTTTTTTCTACCGTACTTTTTACGCCAAGCTTATCGTTAGCGGATAGCTGTCGAGCGACTGACCTCAAACGCGGTGAAGGTGAGCGCGTTGCCGTTAAGACGGTTTATGATGGGGATACCCTTACCTTAAAGGATGGTCGAAAAATACGTTTAATTGGCGTCAACACACCTGAGCGCGGCCGCAGGGGTCAGCCTGATGAGATTCTGGCACGGGCGGCTAAACAGGCAGTACAAGATGCCGTTCACCATGACAATGCCCAGCAGCGAGATGTGCGGCTGTACGTGGGCCGAGAGCAAGGTGATAGCTACGGTCGACAATTAGGCCATCTATTTGTTGATGGGCAAAGTCTGTCTGCTATGTTGTTGAGCAATGGGCTGGCCTGGCATGTGGTGGTGCCTCCCAACATTGGACTGGCTTCTTGCTTTGCCGCGGCGGAACAGAGAGCCAAACGTCAGGGAAAAGGCTTGTGGCAGAATTCTTTGTCGCAATCCGTTACCACGAAAAATATTAAGCAGGGTGGTTATCAGCGGGTGCGTGGTATTGTACGCAAGGTGAGTTTTGACAAAGCCTGGTGGATTAGTTTTGACGATGGCTTTGTGGCGGTGATTTACCCTGAAAACCAACATTACTTTGAGCAGTCAACAGTCAGTAGTTGGCAAGGTAAACAGCTTGAAATCGAGGGCTGGGTCTATGGGGCTCAATATCGTGGCAAACGACAGTGGCGTATTAAGCTGGCTACCCCTTTCGGTTTGTCCGTGTTGTAAGTGGTTTTTTAGGGCCTAGTTCGTGCCGGTTGTCTTAGCAGTTCCGTCCTTTGCATCCACGGCGCTGCTACTTTCTTTTTAATGTTGGCTGCTGCCGTAAGACATTAAACGATTAAAGCGTTTTTCAATGAGTTGGTCGAGAGGTTCACTTTGTAGGCGATCGAGCTGCTCGATTAAGCGACCCTTGAGTGTTTCAGACATGGTGTCGAGATCGCGGTGGGCGCCGCCAAGGGGCTCGGGGATCGTTTCATCGGCAATTCCCAACTCTTCAAGCACACTGGAGGTCACCCCCATGGCTTCTGCAGCGAGTGGCGCTTTTTCAGCAGTTTTCCAGATAATGTTCGCGCAACCTTCGGGGGAGATAACGAAATAGGTCGAGTATTGCAGCATATTCAGCCAGTCGCTGACACCAATCGCGATAGCGCCACCGGAGCTACCTTCACCGATAACGGTGGCTATAATAGGTGTTTTTAAACGCGACATAACGGCGAGGTTCTGGGCGATAGATTCGCTAATGCCTCGTTCCTCAGAGTCGATGCCAGGGTAGGCACCAGGTGTGTCGATGAAGGTGAGGATGGGCATTTTAAAGCGTTCAGCCATTTCCATCAGCCGCAGGGCTTTGCGGTAACCCTCGGGTTTTGGCATGCCAAAATTGCGCGTGACTTTGTCACTAACACCGCGCCCCTTTTCTTCGCCAATAACCATTACCGGTTTGCCGTCGAGCCGAGCGACACCGCCCACAATAGCCTTGTCATCACCAAAATGACGATCGCCGTGTAACTCTTCAAACTCTGTGAATAATTTTGGGATGTAGTCATTGGTATAGGGACGCAAGGGGTGTCGGGCAACCTGGACGATCTGCCAGGAGGAGAGACCGGAAAAAATGCTCTCAGTCAATTTACGTGATTTGCCACGTAATTTCTTGATTTCATCGGCAATATTGAGTTCGTTGTCGTTACCCACCAATTGCAGCTCTTCGATTTTTGCCTCGAG
Organism: uncultured Gammaproteobacteria bacterium; assembly: GCA_913058345.1. GTDB lineage: Bacteria > Pseudomonadota > Gammaproteobacteria > Pseudomonadales > Porticoccaceae > Reddybacter. The sequence continues at coordinate 373,410 of CAJXQR010000001.1, read as the reverse complement.
TTCGGCGATGGGCTGTTCAAAGTCAAGGTAGTCAAGATTCATAATTACTTTAATTCCGGTTGCTTTATGTCGCGCTGGTGCCGTCGAGGTTGATGGCCAAATTATACAGATACTTTATTGAATCGAAACATCGAACTGAGTTTTTACACAATTTCTTTATCGACACTCTCTCGATTAGATATCAATAGATAAGTTGTAAATTGCCAGCGCCGAAGCTGTCTCGCAAAAGGTGTAGCAATTCGTCTTCAGGCTGAACTGCCCAGTCTTTAGCGAATGTGAACTCGCCCTCTGCACTGTGGCAGCGATATTTTACTTTAATATCGCAATGACCCGCTTTGTAGGGTGTGAGTAATTGTTCAATAGTGTCGACCGTGGCTAATGTCATGGTACTGTCTGAAAGATCAATGGCCAGGCCTTTCAGCATAGTTTGCCGGGCTTCAATAACGGTGCGTACTTCCTGGGCACGCATTTTCAGGCCGCCGGTGTATTCGTCCTCGCTAAGTACCCCGTTGACCACGACCATGGAGCCCTTGCTGATTTTGTCGCGGCAGGCAGCATATTGCTCGGAAAAAATGGTGACATCAATGCGGGCGCTGTCATCGTCAATACTCATCACGCCCATGACGCCGCGACTGGTCTTGATGGTGCGAATGTCGAGCACCAGGCCGGCGACCACCTGTACACTTCTCGAGGGTTGTAGCGCCTTGAGACGACAGCTAATGAAGTTACTCAGCTCCCCCGCGTATTCTTCAATGGGGTGCCCGGTGAGGTAAAGCCCCAGGGTGTCCCACTCGCCCTGGAGTCGGTCGCGCAGGCGGAAACGACGAACCTGTGAGAAGGCGGCATAGCCAATTTCAGGGGCACTTTCGGCAGGCGTGGCACCGAATAAATCGGCCATACCGCTAGCGGTATTCTTACTGTGCTGGTCAGCGAGCTTGACGGCCTCTTCCATTGCTTCCAGCATTACCGCCCGGCTGTAGCCGGGGTCGTCATTGGGACCAATTTTGTCCAGTGCTCCGGAGCGAATAAGCGCTTCAAGAGCGCGTTTGTTGACTTTGCGTGGATCGACGCGGGTGCAGAAATCAAACAGATCTTTGAAGGGGCCTCCGCTGCTGCGGGCGGCGATAATAGTAGACACAGGGCCTTCGCCCAGACCTTTGATAGCACCGAGACCGTAGACCACGGCGGACTCGAGGGAAACTGAAAACTGGAATTTGCCGATATTGACATCGGGCGGGGTGACGAGCAAGTCCATCGCTCGGCACTCATCAATTAGAGTCACGACCTTGTCGGTATTTTGCATATCGGCCGATAGCACGGCGGCCATAAAGGCGGCCGGGTAGTGGGTCTTTAACCAGGCGGTTTGATAGGCGAGCAGGGCGTAGGCGGCGGAGTGGGATTTGTTAAAGCCGTAGCCGGCAAACTTCTCCATCAAATCAAAAATATTTTCTGCCAGTTCATTACTGACATTATTTTTGGCGGCACCGTCGACAAAAAGTTGGCGCTGACGAGCCATTTCTTCAGCCTTTTTCTTGCCCATCGCTCGGCGTAGCATGTCGGCCTCGCCCAGTGAGTAACCACCGAGTACCTGCGCGATCTGCATGACCTGTTCTTGATAGAGAATAATACCGTAGGTCGGTTCGAGCACCGGTTTTAAATCGGGGTGCTGGTACTTGGGATGGGGGTAGGCCACTTCCTGGCGACCGTGTTTACGGTTGATAAAGTCGTCGACCATCCCCGATTGGAGTGGTCCGGGTCGAAACAGGGCCACCAGTGCGATAATGTCTTCAAAGCGGCTCGGCAGCTGGCGCTTAATCAAATCTTTCATGCCTCGGGACTCGAGCTGAAACACGGCAGTGGTTTCGGCGCTCTGCAAGAGCCGGTAGCTGCCGGGATCATCGAGAGGAATGTCTTCTATCACTACCGGCGGCTTGCCGTTTCGCTCGTTCTGGACGTTGGCGTTGTTCAGAGCCCAGTCAATAATCGTCAGGGTGCGTAAACCGAGAAAGTCGAACTTCACCAGGCCGACATCCTCAACATCGTCTTTATCGTATTGGGTGACCAGGCCTTCTCCGGCTTCATCACAATACAGCGCTGCGAAATCGGTTAGCCGTGTGGGGGCGATGACAACACCGCCAGCGTGCTTACCGACGTTACGGGTTAGGCCTTCGAGTTGCAGGGCCATCTCCCAGATCTCTTGTGCCTCCTCATCCTGTTCGAGAAAGTCTCGCAGTATTTCTTCCTGATCAAAGGCCTTTTGAAGTGTAATGCCGATTTCAAAGGGAATCATTTTCGATAAGCGGTCAGCGAGTCCGTAAGACTTGCCCTGGGCGCGAGCGACATCGCGCACCACGGCTTTAGCCGCCATGGTGCCGAAGGTGATGATCTGTGATACGGCGTCCCGGCCATAGCGCTCAGCGACATAGGAGATGACCCGGTCGCGATTGTCCATGCAAAAATCGATATCGAAATCCGGCATGGAGACCCGTTCAGGGTTGAGGAAGCGCTCAAATAGCAGATCGTATTCAAGGGGGTCGAGGTCGGTAATTTCCAGAGCGTAGGCCACCAGCGAGCCAGCTCCCGAGCCGCGACCAGGGCCAACAGGGATATCGTGTTCTTTGGCCCAGCGTATAAAATCCATCACGATGAGGAAATAACCAGGGAAGCCCATTTGATTAATAATGGTCAGCTCAAAGTCGAGGCGTTGTTGGTAATCGTCAAGGCTTTGGCCCGTCTCAGGATTGAGCGTAATACTCTTCAATCGCTTAGCGAGCCCTTCCTCGGACAACTTGCGGAAGAAAGACTCGGTCGTCATTCCCTCGGGAATGGGGTATTCCGGTAACTGGGGTTTGCCCAGTGTCAGGTTCAGGTTGCAGCGTTTGGCGATTTCAACGGAGTTTTCCAGTGCCTCGGGAATATCTGCAAACAGCGCCTGCATTTGTTCGCTCGATTTTAGATATTGCTGGTCACTGTAACGGCGCTCGCGGCGTGGGTCATCCAGGGTGCGACCCTCGACGATACAGACTCTCGCCTCGTGGGCTTCAAATTGTTCTTGATGGATAAAGCGCACATCGTTAGTAGCCACAACCGGGCAGTTGGAGGTTTGTGCCAACTGGACAGCGCTATGCACAAAATCTTCTTCGCCGGGGCGTTGGCAGCGCACGAGTTCGAGATAAAAGCTATCCGGGAAATCTATCATCCACTCTTTGAGGAGGTGTTGGGCCAGGGGCGTACGGTTGTTAGCCAGAGCCACCCCGATATCACTTTTATGTCCACAGAGGGCAATCAACCCCTCTCCCAGCTCTTTTAGCCAACTGCGGCGGATGCAGGGCAGGCCATGTACCTGGCCCTCTAGGTAGGCGCGGGAAATCAGTTGGGTGAGGTTTTGGTAACCCGTCTGATTTCGTACCAGTAGGGTGATTTGGCTTTGAGGGTCGTCGGTTTTATCGCCGGCAATGGTCAGGTCACTACCGCAGATGGGTTTAATACCCGCCCCCTGAGCCGCTTTGTAAAATTTCACCAGAGCAAAGAAATTACAGATATCGCTAACGGCAACAGCGGGCATGTCGAGCTCGCGAATTTTACTGACTAAAGGTTTGATGCCAATGGTGCTATCGGCAATGGAGAACTCACTGTGCAGGTGTAGATGGATGAAAGCAGGGGCTTGTTGGGGGACGGGTGCTGGAGCCTGCTCTGACATAGGGAAACCTGATTATCGTAGCGAGCCGGATTTTTTAAGGCCCACAGAATGGCTGGAAGGGGTGGGCGATTTTAGCAGCTCCCCAGGGTCGCTTGAAGGTGTTTTTAAGCGCTCACCCAGGGCGAATCTTAAAAGTATTATGTCGGGTTTAACTCGCTCCTAGCACAGGCAGAAGCTGGGCATCGCCAGTGATGCCCAGAGTCCCACAGGTAATCCTGTAAGCCGCGTAAGAGAGAAACTGCATTGGGTTGACTGGTCAGAATCGCATTTTGACAACTTGCTAACAGAAGGATGAGTGCTGAGGGTTGTAGAACTAAGCCAATACTGCTTTTACCCCAGCGGCCTCATTAGTTAGGGAAACTTCGGGCTTAGGCGTTTTCATTTAAGTAGCCGTCTCCTTCACGGTGCTTTCCCGAGGCTAAAATGTAAAGAATATACTGAGATAAATGCAGTGAATGTCACCGATAACCCTTAAAAGAATTTTCAAAAATAAAACCCTCTCTCCCCATGGTCAGCCGGTGTCGGTCGCCTTCAACTTTAGCATCCCAGGCTTCATAGCCGGCGTCCCCGTGCCAAAGAGCGACCCTCTCGCCATCTTCCGTTTGACTAAGGTGGGTTTCGTAGATTTTAGGTGAGCGTGATGCAAATGCTTTGAGTAGCTCATCGACGGCAGCATATTTCGCCAGATAATGCAGGGTAACCCAAGTGGGAGGTACAAAGTTGAGGGTGCCTTCTCGATGACCTGCAAGGGCATCTTGCGGCTTAATCCACTGGTGGTCGTGAATTTCCCCGCCATCAATGAGGATTTCTTTGTGTTCCGGCACACGAGCAGCAAAAAACCAGGTGGTAAAACGTTTCGGTGTGAGGGGCGGCGGCGTCCAACGAGAGAACCAGATAAAGTCCTCTGGATCTGTGTGAATACCCGCTTCTTCGTGTGTCTCACGCGCGGCAGCAAAACGAGCTGCTTCGGTTTTATCACCATTGGCAGGGTAGTCGTCGGGATCAATGCGCCCACCGGGAAAGACCCACATGTTTCCGAAGTGGATATCTTTGTTTTTACGCAGCATCAACGTTTCTATGCCGGCGTCACTATCACGTAATAAAACCACGGTGGCGGCGGGAATAGCCCCTTCTGTAATAGGTTTATCGCTGGGCTTGATGAGATCGGCGTAGGGGTCACTGGCGTGCTTGTCAGGTGTTTCGTTGGAGTTGTTCATCATTATTATGTCCGCTGGGAGCGGTTTCCTGTATCGGTTCCATGGCAGTCAGTGTAACGCAGCGTGAATATAAAGCATAAGGCCAGCGATGATAGGTCTGTCGTGGTTTGCATTTAAAGAATGTAGGGTTCATGGATTTGTTGCACGCTTGTTGATACCCAGACAACTGGTTTTAGGCTAGAGTACGCGGCTGATTGTCATCCCGAGTGGCTCGTAGAGTCTTTTTAGTCAGCTTTAATCCGTTTCGCGATAATACCCCTATGTTTTTCAGTGCGCCACGCCGACACTTCTTTAAACCCCTAACCGGTAAATACCGCGAGCAAGTTGTGCAGTGTGTGTGCCTGCTCTATCAGCGCCAATACAGTTCAATGGCCGACTACGGCCAGGCCTTGAATCGCGAACAGCTCCTGGAAATTTTGACTGAAGCTTTGGCCAGACCCCAGTTTGAGGTGCTTGATGATGAACTTGCTGACGTTAAGGGTGACGATGTCGAACCGCGCTTTAAAAACCACCGTGAACAAGCTAGCTGGGTGCTTAAACAATTACTCGAAGGAGGGTGGCTGGAACGCCAGGTCGATACCGCCACCTTGCATTCAAGTTTCCCTTTTACACGGCTGGGGCGAGTCTTTGCCCTGGCACTGCTTGAGGCCGACACGCGGCAAATTCGTACTCGACACCGAAACACCCGCAATACCTTGAATGCGCTCGAGGCTCTGCTCAATCGAGGGGAGGTTTATGACCTACTCGATGCCTACGAATATTCCGAGCGTATTATTACCGATTTCACTGATGTGATTGCCGAGCTCGACGAGCGCAAACGCGAATTGATCCGGGAGGTCGAGTCGCAGCAATTAGCACAGCAGGCAGCCGAGCAGTTTTTTGACTTTATGGAAAAACGCTTCCAGCCCGACATCGCCGTGCGTCTGTCGGCCGATAGCGTAGAAAAACATCGTGAAGATATAAGTCGTGCGGTGGCGAGAATTCGTCGCAAACCCCGGGCGTTCAAGCAAGAGATCGAGCGTAGTTTACGGCGTACCGTGCCGGACCTCTGTGCTGATGAGCAGTCCTATTTGTGGTTTATTCTCGATACTATCGAACAGCGTATGCGCAATGCAGCCGAGATTATGCTGCCCGCTTTACGCAGTGCTCTACACAGCTTTACCCGGCGCGCCGATATTATTATTCGCCAACTCAGTTATATAAACAGTCGTCACAACAATGACCTGTTGGCGCTATGTGCCGAACTGTCCGACCTTAATGACGAGCAGTTCGGCGAGCGTCTGGAGGGCGCTGCTGACGCGATGGCCAGTCTAAAAATCAATTTGGTCGACCCCCAACACATTAAATTACAGGAACGTCCGTCTCGCCTATGGGTTGACAATGTGCTGACGACTGCGCCAGTCGTCGATAAGGAGGCACAGCGAGAATTGATGATTCGGCAATTGCTGGACCAGGCTTTTATGGTCAATAACAGTCAACTAAAACGCTATGTGCTGCACGCCCTGCGCGGTGGGCAGCGTATTTCGACACGAGCTCTGACGATTGATAATGCTGAAGAGCTGTTGGCCATGGCCCATGTTATTGAAGTCGGGGCACTTAATAACCTCAGTTCTGAGCTGGTATTCAGGGTCGAGGCCACGGGGCGGCAGGTGACAGACAGTGAGTATTATGCCAATTACGATGAGTTTACGATCGAGCTGTTGCCCAACAGCACAGGCGATGACACCCAAAGTGAGTTCGTCTCATAAGTAAAAGAACCGGTTAAGGCGAACCCCTTAAGTGAAAACTGGGCTCAGTGTGTGAGGAGCCAATTTACGGGGCTAGCTTGCTGCCATCAAAACACCATTCGCGTTTAGAACGTCCCATCGACAGGGTTTAGGTTGCGTTATTTATGTTTACAGAAAAAATTGAAGAAGGGCTCAGCGAGCTGGGTATTAGCGCTGACGAGTTTTCGCAATTATTGATTCGCCTGCTCGATTACGGTGTGCTGTGTCGCGATGAAAGCCAAATTGAAAGTTTACTTTACGACCGTTATCTACAGTGCAGTGAGCTGGTCGAAGATTATTTAGAGGTTATAAAAATACGCATTCAACACGACAGTCGTTTTTCTTTCGTGCGCATTTTTCCACCCGGTGCCGTTGCGCCAGGTATGAATGACGATGACCATAGCGCTTTTAACAGCGGCTTCCGTCAACGCCCCAGCCAACAAGAGGTGGCTTTAATATTGGTTTTGCGGGTCGAATATGAAAAAGCCCTGCGCGATGCTCAGGTGGACGATAAAGGTTGCGTTATGTTGGCGTTAGAAGGCTTGGCCATTGCCTACAAAAACTTATTAAAACGGCCGCTGCCCGATACGGCGAGTGATAGAAAAAGCCTTTTCAAACGGCTGCGACAATTACGTTTAATCCGCTATGACACCGAGCAAGAGTTAGATTTCGCCGAGGGCTGGATCAGTATTCATCCCTCAATTACCCGATTCGTCAACGACGAAGTGCTGGCTAATTTGACAGCCTCAGAAAGTGTAGAGCTAAATGCCAGTGACGCTTACACGCCTGCGCAATCGGAGAAAAACATAGAGAGCAATAACGAGGGCGATAACGATGTTCTGTAAGCGTGTTATCTATCTCAATTGGGGCAATATTCCTCCCCTTGAATTTGATTTTGGCCCAATTAATTTATTATCGGGAGGCAATGGTTCGGGCAAGACGACGGCTGCCGATGGACTCCAGTCGTTAATGACAGCGGCTCACGAAAATTTATTTACCTATAACCCTGGGCAGGATGAAACGACCCAGAGAGGGCGTGGGGGCAAGCAAGTGCGCACTCTGGCCTCCTATGTCCTGGGTTGTGACGATGGCAGTTACGCTCGCCCCCAGGCTTGTGATGGTTATGTGGCTGGCATATTTCACCCCACTGAGGGCGAGGCGGGAGAAGTATTTACTGCAGTGATGTGTGTGCGTGCCCATTTAGATAGCGCCGCCACTAGTCGCCAGGCACGGCAGGACGAGTTGCTGTTTTTAATTATTCCCAACCAGCAGTTGTGTTTGCAGGATTTTCTTCGAGAGGACCCGGCGGGTCAAACCATCGTCCCGCTGCCAGAAATTGCCCACCGCCTTAAGCGCCAGTTCGGTAGTGATGCGGTAGAAATCTACGATAAAAAAGGGCCGTATTTGCGCCGCCTCTACGGTGCTTTCCGTGGTTTGCCGGGTGCCATATCAGACCGAGAAGCCAAGCACGCTGCACGTACCTTTGCGAATTTTATGGCCTATAAACCGGTAAAAAGTATTAGTGCTTTTGTCGAGCGAGAAATTCTTGAACCCAAAGATTTAAGTGAAGATATTCGTCAAGTCTCTGAATTGATGAAAACCATTCACAGCATGGACGAGGAAACGCAGGCTATCAAGCAGGTGCTTGAAAACCTCGATTTAGCCCAGCACCATGCGCAGGCTTATATTGATAACTGGCTTGGTCACTGTGTTGGACAGTTCTGCGAGCTTAGTCGCCAGGTGTGGGTGAAGCAGCAGGACTATCTGGCGATCAAAGAGCAGCAGCGCGCTAATGTCATGGCCATTGCGCAAACTGAGCAACAAATACAGGACAATGTTGACCTGAAGCGCGCGGCCAATAATCAATTGGTCGATCTTAAGGCCCAGCGCCAGGGTATCAGCGCACTGCGCGACAAAGACCAGCTTCAACAAGACCTTGAAAGCTGTGAGCAGAGTCTTGTTAACAGTGCCAAATCATTACTTGAGCAAGAGCCGCAATTTGCCAAAAACCATCAGGCGATTCGGCAACTACAGCAAGATATAACAACGAGTTCCCTTGGCGTAGAGGTTGCGGCGCTCGAGAGCAAAGCGTTGCGACTCTTGATCGCAAACTTATTAAAAGGCCCTGAGGACTCTGGCTTAGACATGCCCCAATTGATGACTAAAGACTGGGTCGGTATTGGTGCGTTGGAGCACAAGCTAGAACAAGTCAAACAACTTGATCGCCACCATAGTGATGTAGCCAGGGCTCTACACAGCGCTGAGTACAGTGAGGGTTCGTGCAGCATTCGCGACCAGGTGCTAGCGCTGAGCAACGAAAGGCAGCGCCAGTGGAGCCAAAGTAAAGAGCGCTATGAGCGCAAGCTCCTGGAAATTAAGCGCCTTGAACACAATAAAATCAATTACCCGCCCCACGTCGAGGCGGCCCTGAATACGATCAATATGCAGTGCCCCCAGGCACAGGCCGCTGTGCTTTGCGACTTTGTAGAAATTACTGACCCGAAATGGCAAATGGCTATTGAGGGTTATATGGGTGGCGCGCGCTTTGCCATTATTGTTGAACCCGAGTACGAGGCCGAGGCCATTCGCGTGGTGCGTAGCATGAAGGGTGGTCGCAATAACGCCCGTGTTATTCAGGGTGAAAAAGCTCAGCGAGACGCGGCGAAAATTGTATTGGCGCAAGATTCAATTGTTGAGCTTATGAATTTTGAGCACAAGATCGTCCAATATTATTTACAGGCCTCCTATGGTTCTGTACGGCGAGTGAAAGACGAAGAGGGCTTACGCCGAACTCGGCGTGGTGTCACCAGTGCTGGTTTGGGTTCTGGTAACTACGCCATGTTCCGCTGCGACCTTAATGACACAGACCTGGTATTTGGCCAGGGCGCACGCCAGCGAGCGTTAGAGGCCAAACGACAAGAAGCCAACGATCTACACCAGCAGTGTCAACAGCAAGAGGATGAATATCGTCAGTCGGCGCGCGTCTACGAGTTAATAGAAAGTATCAAAGCAGTGCAGTGCAGTGAGTTGCTAACAGACATGTTGGCGCTTTATCGCGCTCGACAACACAGTGAAGAGCAATTGCAAAATCTTGATTTAAGCGATTTTGAAGAGCTTGAAGCACGGATGCAAGCCCTACAGTTAGACCTTGATGAGCTTGAAAGGAGTGGCAATGACTTTAGTAAAAACCTGGGGGCTTTAAACGAAAAAAAGAATAGTTTTTCGGCTTTAATTGCCAGAATAGTGGCCGAACAGGAAACACTACAAGAGGCCCGAGATGCCTGTGAAGCGAGTGTAACGAGTATCGCCAGCGTTTATCCCGATTTTGATAGCGACGAAGCCCTGAAAGAAGCCGAAGAAAAGGCCCGTTCTGGCAAAGGTGACTTTAGTTTCGCAGAGGAAAACACGGCATATTTTAAGCTCTTAGAGCAGCATGAAAGAGCGCTGTACCAAACTATTATGCAGCACAATCAAATGGCCTCCTTGGCCCATACTATTATTTATACCCTTGGCCATGGTGAACAACACGATGCCGAATACTTCCAAGGTGCTGTAAAAATAGCGCTTGGAATACAGACTGTGCACAATGCCTTAAAAAATAATGTATTGGTGGATAAAGCGGAAAAGCTGGGCACATTGCGCGATAGCTTCAATACTGCTTTTGTTAGCAACCTTTGCCACTCTATTTATCAGTCGATCAACGATGGCAAACACATTTTAGAAGACCTCAATAAAGAACTCGACCACCACGTCTTTGGTTCTGATCGCGAACGCTTTTATTTCGCCTGGGAATGGGTGCCTGAATTTAAAGAGTATTGGCGCTTTTTTAAAGAGGTGGTTAAATTGCCCAACCTTGGCGACGGTAATTCACTGTTTGATGCTGACTTGAACCCACACTCTTGTCAGGTTAGAGACAAGCTCGTCGCTATGCTGCTCGACAAAGATGAGCAGGCGGCGCTCCGCGAATTACGCCGTATCAGTGACTATCGCCTTTACCGCCGTTACGAAATATATAAAAAACCGGAAAATAAAGAACCCATTGCTCTCAGTCAATACGGTACCGGCTCAGGTGGGCAGTTAGAAACTCCGGCCTATATTATCCGCTCTGCAGCGGTAACCTCGGCCTTTCGTTTTAATGAAGGAAATTCACATTGTCGCATGGTATTAGTCGACGAAGCCTTTTCGAAAATGGATGAAGCGCGGTCTCGCGAGGTCATTAATTATCTCACTGAGGCCCTGGGTCTTCAGTTAATTTTTATTATGCCCACCAGCAAGTCGGGGCCATTTTTAGATTTAATTTCCAACCAGGTGGTGTTCAGCAAATGCCCGGCGACCGAAAAAGTGGGTGAGTTAGATACACAGGTGCTGGTTGACCGAAAAGTCTGTAATCAGGAAAAAATCAAGGCCCTATGGGCGCGCCATCGAAAAACCATTCGCAACCAGGCCATGCTGGATTTTATGGAAGATTTATAGATGGTGAGGACTAATAAGGAGCCGTTATTTTTCGTGCCTGGCAATGACAATGTCTGAGCCAGATTTAAGACCCCCACCTGCCTATTTACATGACCCCTTCGTGTCGGTTTTGTTGAATACACTACTTAACCATATCGACAAGGGGCGCGCGCGGCCTTTGCGAGTAAATAATAAAACCTTGCCGGCACTCTTTGATTACAGTAGCGGGAATACCGACTATTACTGGAGTTTAATTGTCGATCTCGCTGATAAATACGGGATTTTTTTGATTGACCTGGCACGAGCACGACCGGGTGTCGAAGTCTATGAAAAAGCCCGTTTAGTGCTCCAGCCCGATGCGGAATCTCTGCTACGCGATTGGTTGAATCGCCCACGAATGGAACCCTACACTGTCAGTTGGAACAGGGCAGTGGAGCGCAACGCACCGTATTTTATGGCCGATGGTGCTGCCTTGCTGGCCAAGCCAATTCGCCGACAGGGGCAAACAGCTGAACAAGTCGTCGACGGCTTTGCCCAGGCGGCAAAGATATTACATGAGCCCATGACTTTGCGGACTTTGTCGGCCAAATGCTTTTGGGCCGATTCTAAATTTCTCGATTCACGGGAAGATCTTGTGCGTCGTTTATTACCCACTGCTGCTACGCATTTAATCACTCGGCCCCTGTTGATTCATATTGCCATGGCCGAGACAACTGAGCAGGTCTTGTTTATAGAGAACCAGGATACGTTTTTACAATTGCTGGCGCTCCAGTGTTGTGGCTCTCTTTGTAGTAATACGACGCTGGTTAATAGTGCGGGCTTTCGCGGTGCCTCTCATCGTATTCGTCAACGGGGGGCAACACAGTTTAGTCATGTACAGCCTTATAATGATGAGCAATTTCAGACCTTCCAGCAGTGGTGGTTCAACGAGGGGAGCCTGTACATTCCCTGCTACTTTTGGGGCGATCTCGATTTTTCAGGTATGGCGATACTGGCTGCGCTGACCCAGAGTTTTGCGAACATTACGGCTTGGCAGCCCGGTTATAAAGCCATGTTGAGTTACCATTCGAGAGGCCTTTGCCACAGCGCTGAGGCCTCAGAGAAACACCGTCAAATTGACCCTGGGGCTGTTCATTGCATCTATACGAATACGTTTCTTTTACCGCTGTTGCGTTCGACTAAGAAATTTGTCGACCAGGAAGTGGTGAGCATGGCCGACTTACACTTCAATGAATAGTTTGGCGCCGAGGTCACCGGCGCTACGATTTTCAAGGTGACGCTTTAATGAAATTTGTTGGTGTGACGATCTAAAGAGGTTTGGAAAGCCGGTTCTTGGGTTTACTATAGGCGACTTTTATACATTCACTCCATAGTGATTCATTAAATTTACACGAGGAAGTAGTGTCAATGCGTTTAGTTTCCTGGAATGTTAATGGTATTCGAGCTGCCATTAAAAAAGATTTTGTACAGTCACTGGTGGCGATGGAGACAGACGTGCTTTGCCTGCAGGAAACCAAGGCACAGGACGAGCAAGTGGCTGAAGCATTGGCCGAGGTAAAGGATTATTATCTTTATAGTAACTCTGCTGAAAAAAAGGGTTACTCTGGCACTGCGATATTGTCAAAAGTTGCGCCCTTGTCTGTTCAGTATGACATGGCGATTGAGGAGCACGATCAGGAGGGCCGAGTTATTGCGGCCGAATTTGAGCATTTTTATTTAGTGACGGTCTATACCCCCAACTCTGGGAGTGAGCTGAAGCGCCTTGATTACCGTCAGCAGTGGGACGTCGATTTTCTCACTTATTTAAAACAGCTTGAAGAAAAAAAACCCGTGGTCGTGTGTGGCGATTTTAATGTCGCTCACCGCGATATCGATCTCGCCAGACCTAAGCCCAATTATAATAAAAGTGCTGGTTATACCCAGGTCGAAATCGATGGCCTGGACAATCTGATTGCAGAAGGATTTGTTGATACGTTTCGTGATCAGCGTCCAGAAGAGGTCAAATATAGCTGGTGGAGTTACCGCGCCGGTGCCAGGGCGAAGAATGTTGGTTGGCGCATTGATTATTTTTTGGTGTCAGCAAGTTTGCAGGGCAAGGTGGCCGGTGTGGATATTCTCAATGATGTGATGGGTTCTGACCATTGCCCAGTGTTATTAGATTTATTGATATAAGCGTTATTTTAGTGAGTCGCATTTATCGATGCGTCGTTGGTTTGATTCTTTGTACAGACCTGCCCAGGGCTCCCCTAGAGAATTCATTAGCTTGCGAATGTGTGAACGGCTAATAGCATCTTTTGATATGAAGGCGCAGTCAATAAACTCTTCGAGAAGACGGGGGTCGTGTAAATCTGGCATTTCACCAAATTCATCTTTCAGCCGTAAGCGTATGAGTTTGATGGCCGTAATAGCCTCTTTATTCAAAAACGGCGCAACCCTGTTCGGCTTTGAGCGTAGTTGGCCAATTAACTTTTGTAGCTTACGGATCATTGACTAAGGAGTCTCGGGTTAAGTCTGATTGTAGAGGTAGATAACGAATTATGGCCTGTTCAGTGGCTCCCCAGTTGGGGTACTGCCGCAAATAGTGTCTGAGTGTAGGCTTCGCTCGGATTGGCCCATAGTGTCTCAGTGTCTCCGCTTTCAATAAGCTTACCTTGGTGCATGACCAACACGCGATCTGCAATATACCTGACAACCGATAAATCGTGAGAGATGAACAACATACTCAGATTATGTTTGTTGACGAGACTGAGAATCAAGTCAAGAATCTGTGCTTGAATCGTGACATCCAGTGCTGAAACGGGCTCATCAGCAACGATCAGCTCTGGCTTGGTGGCAATGGCGCGGCCTATGGCAATGCGTTGACGCTGACCACCGGAGAACTCATGGGGGTATTTGCGGATATCGGCGTGCGCGAGACCGACATCGTCCATTAAGGCGAGCACCTGTGGGGTAACATTTTTACGGGTGGCAAGGCGGTGGTAGAGCAAAGGTTCAGCCAGTGTATCGAAAACGGTCATGCGTGGATTCAACGACGCGTAGGGATCCTGAAAAATCATTTGCATACGCTGACGCAGGGGTTTGAGCTGTTTGGGGTTCAACTGCGTGAGCTCCTGCCCATCGAGCTGTACACTGCCAGCTGTGGGTTTAATCAGCTGAATCAGCGAGCGCCCCAACGTTGATTTCCCCGACCCCGATTCGCCCACCAGCCCGAGAATTTCGTGGTGGCGCAATTCAAAGGATACATCGTTGACTGCAATAGTTGGTGCCGGGCTGGCTGCAAATAGACCCGCTTTACCCTGTTCAAAAACTGTCTGTAAATGCTCGACCTTTAATAGCGGCTGTGTCTGCGGGTCGACTTGGGAGCTTTGTGCGGGTTTTGGCCCACTCGGTACGGAAGCGAGTAACTGTTGGGTATAGGGATGCTGGGGCTGCTTAAAGATTTGCTGTGCTTCACCGGTTTCGACAATTTCCCCCGCGCGCATTACCGCGACCCGGTCGGCAATACTGGCGACCACACTGAGATCGTGGGAGATAAAAATTAGGGCAATATTGCGTCGTTTTTTCAGCTCGTCGAGCAAATCGAGTATCTGTGCCTGAATAGTCACATCCAGTGCCGTGGTGGGCTCGTCGGCAATCAGTAGCTCGGGCTCGGTAATCAGCGCCATAGCGATCATTACCCGCTGGCGCATACCGCCTGAAAATTCGTGGGGGTAGCTGGCAAAGCGCATTTTGGCATTGTTAATGCCAACCTCTTCGATTAATTCGATGGCCCGTTGACGGGCTTGCTCGCGGCTCTTGTTTTTATGCTGGCGCAGGGGTTCGACGAGTTGCTCGCCAATGGTTAAATAAGGGTTGAGGCAGGTCATCGGGTCTTGAAAAATAACCGCAATTTTATCACCTAGCAAACTGCGCAATGTTTGCTTGTCACTGCGCAGTAAATCGCGCTGCTGGCCCTGGCTGGCAAATTGAGCGACGCCGCTTTCAATTACACCCGGTGGTTGGGGGATAAGCCCCAATAAGCTATAGCAGGTAACGGATTTGCCCGAACCGGACTCCCCGACAATAGCCAGTGTTTCACCACGGGCGACCTCGAAACTGACACTGTCAACGGCTTGGCTGGAGCCATTGCGTGTTTTAAAACGGATACTTAAGTCATCAACTCTCAGCACGCTTTCCTGCGTCTTCTCGCTCATCACTCAGTCCTTTGCCGCACGGGGATCGAGGGCATCGCGCAAACCGTCCCCGAGAAAGTTAAGAGCAAAAAGAGTGAGCGACAGGGCCAGACCGGGAAAGATCAATAGCCAGGGGTACTCTTCCATAGTTTCGACACCGTAAGAAATTAACAAGCCCCATGAGCTTTGTGGCGGTTGGATGCCGAGGCCGAGAAAGCTCAGGAAGGACTCCAGTAGCATGACGTTGGGTATGGTCAGTGTCGTATAGACAATCACTGGGCCGAGTGTATTGGGGATAAGGTGGCGTCGGATAATGGCCCAGGGTCCGAGGCCGATGGAGACGGCCGCCTCGACAAACTCCTGCTGGCGCAAGGACTGCACCTGTCCGCGGACAATCCGGGCCATGGTCAGCCACTCCACAGCGCCAATGGCGAGAAATAACAGGAAAATATTGCGCCCAAAAATTACCATTAGCAAGATAATAAAAATCATAAAGGGCAGGGCGTAGAGAATATCAACCAAGCGCATCATGGCTGCGTCAACACGGCCACCCATATAGCCGGCAACGGTGCCATAAATAACGCCAATTAACAGCGCGACGGCGGTGGCAATAAAGCCAACCGCGAGGGAGATGCGGCTACCGTAGAGGATGCGCGTCAGTAAATCTCGTCCCAGGGTATCGGTGCCCAGCCAATGCGCGGCAGAGGGTGGGGAAGCTCCGAGCACCAGGTTCTGCTCTTCGTAGCCATAGACGGTAATCCACGGCGTGAGCAGGGCGACAATGCACATCGTGACCATAACCACCAGGCCGAGCAGGGCCATTTTGTTTTTTTGCAAGCGGTGCCAGGCATCGCGCCAGAGGGAGCTGCCTTTTTCCTCGAATGCTGAAGATTTTGATGGATTGATGTGGTTCGGTTTCGTACTGTTAATTTCAGGGCTGTTGTTCTGATCAAGGCTGCTCATCGTTACGCCCCTCCGCTGCGGTAGAGATCGCGCAAACGCGGGTTAAGCCATACGGCGACAATATCGGCGAGTAGGTTGAAAAGGATAATCAGCGTCGCAAATAACACCGTGGTGCCCATAATCATGGTGTAGTCGCGGTTAAAAGCGGCCTGCACATAAAAGCGCCCGAGGCCGGGTATTTGAAAAATAGTTTCGACCACAAAAGAGCCACTGAGCAAGCCGGCGAAGGCGGGGCCAATAAAGGCGATGACCGGAATCATACCGCCGCGCAGACCGTGTTTGAGCACCACTTTCCACTCGGGCAGACCCTTGGCGCGGGCGGTGCGAATATAGTCCTGGGACATCACCTCCAGCATACCGCCCCGCGAAAGCCGCGCAATATAAGCGGTGTAGCCAGAGGCGAGGGTGAGGGCGGGCAATATTTTGTCGCCGGGGATATCGCCCCAGCCCGATACCGGCACCCACTCCAGCCACACGCCAAATATCAGCATTAATAGCGGGCCGAGTAAAAACGAGGGCAGGCAAATACCCAGCATGGCGGTCGACATGGGAATATAGTCTTGGGCGCTATTGGGCTTTAGCGCCGCTATAACACCCGCGCTGGCACCTATCAGCAGGGCAAAGCACATGGCGTACAGGCCCAGTTCGGCGGTGGCGGGCAGGCCGGCGGCAATCATTTCATTCACCGAGCGGCCCGGGTATTTAAACGAAGGGCCAAAGTCACCGCGAGCCAGATCGCCGAGATAGGAAAAATATTGATTAATCACCGGTTGATCGAGGTGATAGCGAGCTTCGAGGGCTTTTAACACCTCCGCTGGTACGGCTTTCTCGGCACTAAAAGGGCCACCGGGAGCGAGGCGCACCAGGAAAAAAGTCACGGTGATGACCACCAGTAGCACGGGTATCGCCTGTAATAAGCGTATCAATATAAAGCGAGCCATCGTGCTTTACTCCTCGCTCAAATACATTTGCTTATACAGCGCGTAGTCGAGAATATTCGACGGCAGGCCTTTAACATTGGGGTGCACAAGGTGGATGCTGTTGTAGGTGTATATGGGGATGATGGGCATGGCATCCAACAAAAGGGCCTCGGCGCGACGAAAGTGTGCATAGCGCTGTGTGCGCTCTTTGGCTCTTGGTGCTGCCTCGCTAATCAGCCTGTCGTATTCGTCATTGTGCCAGCCGGTACTGTTGTTGCCACCATCGGTGAGCCACATATCGAGAAAGGTGTTGGGGTCAACGTAATCGCCGATCCAGCCAGCGCGGGCAATTTGATAGTTGCCCGTGGTAACGCTGTCGAGGTAAACCTTCCAGTCCTGATTATTAAGGCTGATGTCGATATTGAGGTGCTTTTTCCACATTTGCTGAATGGCCACGGCCAATTTGCGGTGACCCTCGCTGCTGTTATAGAGAAGTTCTGTTGGCGGAAAGCCCTCGCCATTGGCATAGCCGGCTTCGGCTAGCAAGGCTTTCGCCGTCTCAAGATCTTCAGCAAAGCCGTTTTCTGCGGTATAACCGAGCGTGTTGGGCGGTGTAAATGTAAAGGCTGGCATTTGCTCGCCCTTCGTAACGGTGTCGATAATCTGCTGGCGATTAATGGCCATCGCCAATGCGCGACGTATGCGTTTGTCTGTCAGGTGCTCAACGGTGGTGTTAATGCGATAAAAATACGTACCGAGATAGGGCGATATGCGCAGGGCTTGCGGGTTGGTTTTTTTGTACACCGCAATTTTGTCGGCAGGCAAGGAGCCGGTGACATGGAGTTGACCAGCACGAAACATACGTTCTTCAGTTGATACATTCTCGGTCGGGTAAAAACGTATCGCATTGAGCCGCACTTTATCGGCATCGTAATACGTTGGGCTTTTCTCAATCATCACCAAGCGGTTTAAATCCCACTGTTTGAGAATAAAAGGACCATTGCCCACGAAATTGCCGGCGCGAGTCCAGCGGGTGCCTCGCTCGGACGGGTCGCCGAACTTTTCGATAGTGGCGCGATGCACTGGGAACATCGAATAGTGGTCGAGCAATTGCAGGAAATAGGGTGTCGGATTGGCCAATATGACTTCGAGGGTTTTGGTGTCAATCGCCTTAACACCCACCTCAGAAAAATCGTCGAGCTTGCCGGTGGCATAGGCTTCGGCATTTTTAATAGGGTAGTACATATAGGCGTAAAGATTACCCAGCGCCGGTTGTAGAGCCCGCCACCAGGACCAGACAAAATCGGCACTGGTTACCGGGTCGCCATTGGACCAGCGGGCATTGGCGCGAATATGAAAGGTATAGGTTTTACCGTCGTCGCTAATGTCCCAGCTCTCGGCCATGCCGGGTATGGGCTCTAGTGTTGCTGGGTCTTTCAGCACCAGTCCTTCAAGCAGGCCGACAATAATATGGTGCTCGGGGAGGCCGGTAACGATGTGAGGATCCAGCTCTTGAGGTTCTGCCCCATTACCCCAGTGCAGGGTTTGGCTGGCCAGTCCACTGGTGACATTGTTCTCGCCATTGCCGCAGGCGAAAAGTAGTAAGCAATTAATAATACAGAAAAGGGCGGGTAAAAAACGCGGTGGGCGTGAAGGATCACTTGTCAGTAGCGGCGAGCATGGGGCCATAAAGGTGTCCCTAGAGTCCTGGAGTGATGGGCATGCGTGCCCGCGTTTGATGATTTTTGCGGTGATACTACCTCAGCTTGCAGCGGCTTGAAAGCGTCGCATTATTGGGGTGGTATGCTTGGATGGCCTTGACCCCAGGCAGCGAGATAGCTTTATTAGATGCTGTACTGGGCTTCCTTATTAGATACGTTGATATCCTAAGACCCGCAGGCGAAAAATTTTACGCAGTCCATTAAACGCAAAAATAGCTTTGACACCCACCAGGCTTTCTTTGTCTCTAGCTATTCTGACAGGCGTCTGGCGCGTGGGCTTATGACTGATGCGCTAGCATTTTGGGATATGTCTTTAAGGCTGTTGCATTCGTCCCTCGAAATCACCATAATCCGCCCCGCTATGGTGGCCCTTATCGGTCCCCCCGCAATGGACATCTGTAAACCCCGCCAGGCCCGGAAGGGAGCAACGGTAGCAGAGAATTCGTGTGCTGGGGTGTGGCTGATGAGGGCTGCCACCCAATTCCTCTTTACTTCTTCGATACTGGGCTGGCAATCTGCATCCTGCTTAAAAGCATAGGTCGAGCTCAAGATATACGCCGAACGTTGGCATACTGACTCTCGTAGCGATATTGATTTCCTTGAATAAACTACCCGAATCTCCCCATCTCCGTATAATGCTCGCTTTCGATTTATCCTATTCTATCGAGGCAAAAAAACGATGAGCTATCAGGTGCTGGCCCGCAAGTGGCGTCCGCGAACCTTCGCCGAAATGGCGGGGCAGGAGCACGTGCTGCAGGCACTGATTAACGCCCTCGACAATGACCGCCTGCACCACGCGTATTTGTTCACGGGTACGCGTGGTGTGGGTAAAACAACCATCGCTCGTATTTTGGCCAAGTGTTTGAATTGTGAAGAGGGCGTAAGTTCGACCCCCTGTGGCAAATGTAGCGCCTGCACAGAGATTGCCGATGGCCGCTTTATTGATTTGATTGAGGTCGATGCGGCGTCGCGCACTAAGGTTGAAGACACCCGAGAACTGCTCGACAATGTGCAGTACATGCCTTCCCATGGACGCTTCAAAGTTTATCTAATCGATGAAGTGCACATGCTCTCGGGCCACAGTTTTAATGCCTTGTTAAAAACTTTGGAAGAGCCGCCCGCTCATGTCAAGTTCTTGCTGGCGACCACTGATCCACAGAAATTGCCGGTGACGATTTTGTCACGCTGTCTGCAATTCAACCTCAAAAACCTCAGTCCCGAGCGTATTGTTGAACACCTGAAATTTGTACTGGGCGAGGAGAAAGTTCCCTGTGAAGAAGCTGCGCTCTGGGCTTTGGCTCGCGCCGCCGATGGGAGTATGCGCGATGCCCTGAGTTTGACCGATCAGGCTATTGCTCACGGTGGCGGCAAACTCAGCGAGACTGAGCTGAGTACTATGCTTGGCAGTATTGATCGCAGCTGGATTATCGCTATTTGCCAGGCCCTCGCCGAGCGCGATAGCGCGCAAGTATTGGCCCAGGTGGCCTTGCTGGCGGAACATGCGCCGGACTTTGCTGGGGCCCTGAGTGAAATGCTCTCGGTGTGGCATCGAGTTGCCATTACTCAAGTGGTGCCCGAGGCGGCAGATAATAGTCTTGGTGATCAGCAGGTGATAATGGCGTTAGCGACTAGCCTTGGCCGTGAAGAAGTGCAGCTGTATTACCAAATTTGTCTACTCGGTAAGCGAGATTTACCCCTGGCTGCCGATCCGCGCAGTGGTTTTGAAATGGTGATGTTGCGTTTGCTGGCCTTTCAACCGGCGCCAGAAATGGCGATGACGCCAGCGCCCAAGCAGGATACACAGGAGAGTAATGCTTCTGCGAGCCTGTCGCCACGGTTAGCTAACGGGCCTGCCGCCAGCGGTGAACCTGATTTAGCCTCTGCTCGGGAGGTGGTTGAATCTGTAAAAAAGCCTGAAGCGTTGGATGTGACGGGGCAAGCCCTGGCACCGCCAGCGTGCGGGCCTGTTGTTGATCCTGCCTCCGAGTCTAATGAGTCTCAGGAGCAACATTCTGATGTAGAGGCGGCATCAGATGTGGCACCGCAAAATGAGACGGTAGCTATTCAGCAAAAGCCCCTTCAAGTCCCCCGTGAGCAAGAGCGGACTAAGAATCCAGCGTCAGACTTTACGATGTCGATTGTTGAGTCAGTATCGGAGCCTGCGCCTAAGCCGATGGCGCCGCCGCTTGTTGCTCCTCTCTCTCATACTACTGTCGATAATCAGCAGCCTGTCTTGGCACCAGTGGGTGATTACCCCATCGACAATCTGGATAATGATCGTTGGCTGGTGTTGTGTAATGCGCTCCCCGTTTCTGGCCTGCTCGCCACAGTGGCGGCCAACTCCGTCCTTGAGGAAAACGCTATACTGGCAGAAAACAAGGGCCAGCGCCTGGTGTTTCGTCTGGAGAAAGGTCACGATGCGGTCTATGATCCAGCCTACCAGCAGCGCCTGGCAGATGTCTTGAGTGAACATTTTAACCAAGCTGTGCAGGTTGAAATTGTGATTGGTGAGGTTAGCCTTGAAACGCCGTACCTTTACCGTTTACGCAAGCGGGCCGAACGCCAGGCGTTGGCTGTGCAAACCCTGCGCGACGACCCAGTGGCTAAAGCACTGGAAAAGCGTTTTGGTGCGACGCTTGATGAAGCCAGTGTGGTACCAATAGACTAATCGTTGATTCATAAAAATCTTGAATAAAACACCCTGTTGACTAACGTCGATTCACCCAGGTATAGCAATGCGTACCACGAATGATATGAGGAGTAAGCCATGAAATTAGACGATATGATGAAGCAAGCCCAGGAAATGCAGGGCAAAATGCAAAAGATGCAGGAAGAACTGCAAAATACCGAGGTCAAAGGGGAGTCCGGCGCCGGTATGGTTGAGGTGCTAATGACCGGGCGTCACGATGTGCGCAAGGTGACGATTGACCCGAGCTTGCTGACAGAAGATAAGGAAATTCTTGAAGATTTATTAGCAGCCGCTGTTAACGATGCAGTGCGCAAAATAGAGTCTAAGAACAGTGAAATGATGGGTGGTCTTACCGCTGGTATGGGCTTGCCTGCTGGCTTTAAAATGCCTTTTTAATGAGAGCCTCTGTGATTTTATCGTTGCTTTTTTTACAGTTGAACTTTTTCCTTCAGGGCCTCTGACGAATGTTTGGTCCTGTCATTGATGAACTAATTGATGCACTCCGTTGCCTGCCAGGTGTTGGCCCCAAATCGGCCCAGCGCATGGCGCTGCACTTACTCGACAAAGACCCCCGCGCTGCCGGTCGTTTATCGACTGCCATTCAGCAGGCGGTTGAGCGGATAGGCCGTTGCGAACTATGCCGTATGTTCACAGAAGCATCTGTGTGTGAAATCTGCGCCAACCCGCGACGCCAGCCCGATTTGCTCTGCGTGCTGGAAACACCTGCTGACCTATTTGCTATCGAACAAAGTGGCTCCTACCGTGGGCGCTATTTTGTTCTATTTGGTCACTTGTCGCCGATTGATGGCATTGGCCCAGAGGCCATTGGCATTGATCGACTTTTGCAACGGCTGGTCGATGAAGATATTAAAGAACTCATTCTCGCTACTAATTTAACGGTGGAAGGGGAGGCTACGGCCCACTACATCGGTAGTCATGCTCAGGCTTTAGGTGTGGGTGTGTCGCGCATTGCACACGGCGTACCCCTAGGCGGTGAGCTAGAATATGTCGATGGTGGCACTCTGAGTCACGCTTTCAGCAGTCGCACTTTACTTTAATATTAATCGCTTTCCTTTTGATAAATAAAACAAAACTCACTATAAATTAACTTTGAGCAGGCCATTTTGAGCACCGACTACTCACCACCGATTATGATCGCCGATAGTGCCGCGTTAGAGAAAGCTGCGCAGCGTTGGAAAGAACTTGATGTTATTGCCCTGGATACTGAATTTATCCGTACCGATACCTTCTACCCGATACTGGCTTTAGTACAGCTCTGCGATGGTGAAACTACCTGGCTGCTTGACCCTTTAGCCCTACCAGAGCCGAAAGGCTTGATCGATTTGCTGGCTAACCCCAACGTTGTCAAAGTCTTGCACTCCTGCTCAGAAGATTTAGAAACCCTGGCTCACAGTCTTGGACAATTACCTGACCCTTTATTTGATACACAAACGGCTGCCGCTTATTGTGGGCTTGGCTTCTCTGTGGGTTATCGCGGCGTGGTTAAGGAGTTGGTGGGTGTGGAGCTGGATAAACACGAAACCCGTTCCGACTGGTTGCAGCGTCCTTTGAGTGCCTCGCAATTAAGCTATGCGGCGGAAGACGTGCATTACCTCTTGCCCGTCTATAAAGTGTTAGTTGAGAGGCTTGAGAGTCAGCAGCGTCTAAGCTGGGTGGAAGATGAAATGCTCGCAAAGTTGGCGAATTCCCGTCGCATTGTGCCGCCCGAAAATTACTACACCCGCGTGAAGGGTGCTTGGAAACTGGATAGACGAGGCCTCGCCATTTTACAGGCCATGACGACCTGGCGCGAAGGGGTGGCACGGCAAGAAAATCGCCCCCGAGGTCGTATTATTGCCGATAAAGACTTGCTCACACTTGCCTTCCTAAAACCGCCACTGAGCATGGGCCAGCTTAAAGGCGCGAACATACTCCACCCTCGAGAGTTACGTTTATACGGTGAAAAAGTGTTATCGGTCTTTGCCGACCTTGATGGCAGTGATGACAAGGACTTCCCGCCGCTCTTGCCGAAAGCCATTCCCCGTGAACACGGCTCCATGTTGAAATCCTGCCGCAAGGTCGTGGTCGAGATGGCTGAAAAGCTGGAGCTTGCCCCGGAAGTACTGGCGCGTAAAGTCGACCTTGAGTTTCTCGTGCGCTCCATTGCCTGCGGTGAAGTTCAATTACCCGCCATACTGGCAAGCGGCTGGCGCTATGAGGCCGTGGGTGAAACCCTGCTCAGTCACGCCACTGAGCTACAGGCCGGTGTGACTGCCGACAGTGACCAATAAAGAGTTGACATGACTGTATTGTGTAAAATTTATAGAAGCATGAATAAAACTGACTGCTATCTTTATGTACCTCATGAGAAAGACCTTGAGGACGTACCCGAGCCTTTGTTAAAGCATCTCGGCAAGCTCGAGACAGCAATGACCTTGCAGTTAACCCCCGAACGTAAATTGGCCCAGGCTGATGTTAACGAAGTGTTGGCGCAGCTTGACGAGCAGGGCTACTACCTGCAAATGGCATCGACAGCGGATGAATACATGCAAATTATTCGCGAGCGCAACGAGAAGCTCTAATGGCCGATCTAGCCCCGAATTTTTGGCAAAATCGCCCCCTCGATGATCTCAATCCCGAGGAATGGGAGGCCCTGTGCGATGGTTGCGGACGCTGCTGCCTGGCCAAGCTGGAAGATTTTGACAGCGACGAAATCTACTTCACCCGCATTGCCTGTGAACTGCTTGATACTGAGACCTGCCGCTGCCAGGATTATCATCAGCGCTTTCAAAAAATTGCCGACTGCATAGAACTCAGTGCCGAGAAGGTTGAAAGCATCAACTGGCTGCCTTCGACCTGTGCCTATCGATTGCGCCACGAAGGTGAACCCTTACCCGAATGGCATCCATTGGTGTCGGGTAATCCTGAGTCAGTGCACGAGGCAGGTATTTCCGTTAGCGGACGGGTGATCTCAGAAGCTCACGTCCATCCCGACAGTATTGAAGAGCATATTATTTATTGGGTGGATTGATATTGCCTGATTACGGTGCTTCCACAGGGTTCTAGCTATCCTCGGCAGGGTAGACTTATAAAAAGGCTGGACTGCTTGTCTTCCAAGTACGAATCAAAAAGTGAGAAATAGCATTCTTCAGCAAAAGAGTCTGAGAAACTGCAGAGTATAGGCCCGACAGAGCATATCGAAGCATTACTGCAGTATTGAACGCAGCATCCAGGCAGTTTTTTCATGGAGTACCATACGGTCAGATACCAGCGATACACTGGACTCATCGTCGGCAGCTTGGGCTACTTTCAATACTTCGCGACAGGTTTTGACGATTTGCTCATGTCCCTCAGTCAGAATGGCCACCATTTCCTTGCCGGGGGGGATATCTGCTGTTTCCTTGATATGACTGAGCTCTGCGAATTGTCCATAGGTGCCTGGTGCGAATACGCCCAATGTACGAATACGCTCGGCGATTTCATCGACAGCTGTGGCCAGTTCAATATAATGTTCTTCGAACATCAGATGTAACTCTCGGAACTGGGGGCCGGTGACATTCCAATGAAAATTATGTGTTTGTAAGTAGAGTGTATAAGAGTCGGCAAGTAACACCTTGAGCTTGTCGGCCACCTGTTGTCGTTTATCTTCTGGGATTCCTATATCAATTTCTTGCTTAGCCATCATTAATACTCCTTACAAGTTAATGCATCATTCAGTCTAGCCCTGTGGGCTTGCGCTCATTTCTTGACAGTACTGATCATACTTATCGGGTAAATCCTTCGGGCAAACGCCGCAAAGTCTATTACCTGGAACTGCGTGGTCGATGAATTTCGGGTAGTCAAGATTCAGGTTAGCCATGGTCTTTTTAAATTCTTCAATATTGGTATTACCACCTAAGCGTGGATTACGCTCTTTCTCCTGTGCTATTGAAGATACGTGTCGATGATTATAGTCGTGTGCGGGGTAGACTAGCGTTTCATCGGGTAGAGAAAAGAGTTTTTCACGCACTGTCTTGTAGAGGTCTTCGGCACTTCCGTTCTGGAAATCAGTGCGACCGCAACCGTCAATAAGTAGAGCATCACCTGTTAAGACTTTGTTGCCAATTTTATAGGCATAATGATCATCAGTATGGCCTGGCGTATAAATTGGATCAATTGTTATACTACCAACGACGATAGCTTTTCCTTCTTCAGCCCTAACATCAGGGCAGTCACACTGTGAAGTCACAGGATAAACGATTTGACTACCCGTCAATTCCTTCAATCGACGGGCCGAGGTGATATGGTCAGCATGAATATGGGTGTCGAGAGAATAGACCAGTTTCAGGCCTAACGAATTGATGATATGAAGATCGCGCTCAACTGTTGGATACACCGGGTCAATGAGAACTGCCTCACGAGAGTCCTCACAGGCTAGTAAATAAGTATAAGTGCTGCTTAGTTCTTCATATAACTGCCTGAAAATCATAACTACACCTTGATTGTTCTAGCTGATGACCAGTTTCAACCCGACTATACTATTGCTAATTAATATAGCCAATATTATTCTCTGAATTCAACTGGCGACATATCACCAGTGGGTCGTAGCCATCGGTGATGATTGAATCAACCCAATCAGGTGAGTCGGGTTCATTCTACGCCGTCGGGACCACGCCAAAGCCCATCTTTATGAATGTCTTACGCCTACTGTATAAGTATAAGCGTTTGACTGTTTTTGCTAACGCATTGCAATTGCATAGGCGTCCCCAACATTGCCCACTGAGGTATTAAAACCTGCTTGATTGAGTCGACTGGGGTTGCGAATCGATAACTTCTGACCACCACGATTATTATGATGGATGACATCTGTCGGTTTTCTTCACGCTCATGGGGCATTCTTCGAATGCATCTAAAAACAGATACGTTGACATAGGCTTCGGCCCCCCCCCGTCAACAACAGAACATGAAACGACAACGCTATAAACACGATATATGTAATCTTTGGCTCAGTGGCGATGATATAGGTAAGATCGGCAACCCAGGCTTTGTTAAGATGGCCGGACGAAAAACCACGTTTAACGACACCTTGTTGATGACGAAACTGATCGACAAAGGCCACGATCACTCAGGCTTACGGTAGTTTGAAAAAGCTTCGAATTTACCCAAAGGACTTCGTGGGCAGGCTTTAAGTGACCTCTAATTGGTGAGTTTTTGTTCACCTACCTCCTGCTGCTCTATTTGTGCGCTGAGACTGCTCAGTAGTGACACCAGGCGCTGTGCCCGGAACTGTTTCAATTTTGTTCACCTAAGGGCGTCAAAATTCTGCGGTGTAGCCCATTTCGAAAACTACCGATTAGATGGCAATCCAGAGGGAGGGTGATTATGTTTGCTGGTTGGTTAATACCCATCGAGCTGCGCTTTCATGTACTTCTTTTCGAGCCAGTCAGAAGTGGATGCTTAATCTGCACCGCAAGAGAGTATGGAGAGACTGATATCGCGATATTCCCTTGACACCCAAGACTCTATGACTCACTAAAAAATATAGTGCTTCGGCCTAATCCCGCTAGGTGCCAAAGTTTTCGTCCTCTTTATTTCTGTTTTTAATTGGCAAGGGTGATATTGCTTGAGTCTGCGTTATCGATGTCTTCCGCCTCAGAGCAACCGGCCTGATTAATGCAACACCCTTAATCGCGGTGTGCTGGGTGAAGATACCTGGTTGATGTCGTGTGTTGTAAAACACTACGTCAGCTCACCTACTTAACTGGCACACAACAAATCGGCTTAGCTTCAGTTTGCCCCCTAGGCACCAAAACCGGGTAAAATCACCGGTAAGTTGAAAAGGATGCATTATGTATACACCTGAAAACTACCTGTGGGGCTGCATCGCCTATGTGCTGGGTGTGTTGATGACCGTGCCATTTGTCTGGTGGGCGTCGCGGCCTTTGTCCTGGTATCCGCTTCGTGCTTTTGTTCGTATGTTGGTGGTGGCTCTACTGCTCACTCCTGCCTTTCCCTATGAGGGAATGACGTATCTGGCCCCGGCCTGGGCCACTGCAGCCTTTGAATTGATTAAGCCGACTATGGACCATGGTGTGCGCCGCGTACTCATCCCCATTAGTTTTAGCTTTGCTGTGCTTTACGCCTTAAATCTGAGTATCTGGCAACTATTCAAAACAAGAGCCGAAAAGAGGGGCACTGATCTTGCGAGGGGCGCTGAGGATGAAGGCCAGAAGGCGGGTGTTGGTTCTTAAAACACCCTTTAAACCTCGTCGCTTAATTAATTCCGTGCATACCTTTTCGTAACAGCGGCGATAGTACTAATAAAAAGGCGGCAATCGCCACCGCAAACCAACCCACATTGTTGTATACGTCGATGGTTTTGGCCAATGCGTCGGCCTGCCCCAGCACTTCTCCCTCGATGGTTTCGCCACTCGTCAACTGGGCTATTTTACTGGCGATGAAGTTGGCGCCAGCTGTAGCGAGAAACCACACACCCATCATCATGCCGACGATGCGCGGCACACTGAGCTTGGTAATCATCGATAGACCAACCGGTGACAGGCAGAGCTCACCAGTCGTGTGGAGTAGGTAGATCAGCACCAGCCAGATCATGCCGACTCCTTGACCCTCATGGGCTAGCTGGGCGCCAAAGACCAGGACTAAAAAACCGAGGCCGACCTGAAACAAGGCAAGGGCAAATTTTACCGGCGTTGAAGGTTCGCGCCCACTAGCGGCGAGGCGTGTCCAGAGGATGGAAAACGCCGGAGCCAGCAGAAAGATAAAAAAAGCATTGAAGGATTGAAATACTGATGCGGGGAGTTCATAGCCGAACAGCACTCGGTCGACAGCTCGGTCAGCAAATAAATTCAGGGACGATCCGGCCTGTTCAAATAGCGCCCAGAAAAGCACTGAAAAAAGGATGAGTGTTGCGGCAACAAACAGGCGGTGGCGCTCGACCGGGTCGCATTTGAGAAAAGCGTAAGAGAGGATCACCAGTAACATGAGACCGCCAAAGCCACTTAAGGCCTGACCCACGAGTGATTGATATTGCACGAGTTGCCAGATGGCGAAGACACTGGCAAAACCGCCGAGATAAATAAATTGCTCGCGGTTTATCCTGCCGATAACGTGTGTGGTGAGTCGCGCGGTGGTCGGTGGTTCAGCCTTGCCCTGCAGATGTTGCTGGCCTCTGAGAAAAACCACAAGACCGAGCAGCATGCCAATACCGGCTAGTCCGAAGCCATACTTCCAGCCATAGGTTTGGCCAAGCCATCCGCAGAGGAGAGAGGATGAAAAGGCACCGATATTGATACCCATATAAAACAGGGTAAAGCCGCTGTCGCGGCGTGGGTCATCACGTCTATACAGGGCGCCCACCACGGTGGAAATATTGGCTTTGAGAAAACCAACGCCGCAAATAATAAAGGCGAGAGAGAGATAAAATATTTGCAGATAAAAGGGGTCTCGGTTGATTGTGCTGACAGATTCAACAGCGACGGGTCCTTCAATAGCCATACCTAAATGACCAAAAACCAACAAGATAGCGCCGAAAGTTACCGCTTTACGTGAGCCTAAATAGCGGTCGGCAAGCACACCGCCAATCACCGGAGTGACATAGACCAGTGCGGAGTAGGCACCGTAGATAAGGTAGGCTTTTTCATCACTAAACAAGAAATGCTGGGTGAGATAGAAAATCAGCAGGGCACGCATACCATAGTAGGAAAAGCGCTCCCACATTTCGGTCATAAAACAGACGTATAGACCTTTCGGGTGGCCGAAAAAAGCAGTGTCTGTGGTGCTGTCAGCTTGGGGCGTGGGAGACATTATGGGGTCCGATGCATTGGGTTCAAAGAGTAGGGCTACTAAGCAAAGTGCCTGCATAGTAGCAGTGATGATTTGTCGGTAATAGCAGTGAGCCGTAGTGTAAAGGGAGGGCTACGTCGCTGATTTTTATAGGGGGATGGCGTCAATGCGGTGGAGTCGCTAAAATGTCTGGCTTAGTTTACAAATTCTTAACAACAGCAAGCCTACGCACAATCATTCTTAATTAGGGGGAATATAATGCAATTTACCGGGACAGACCGCTACGTAGCAACAGACGATCTTCAAATGGCAGTAAACGCTGCCGTGAGCTTACAGCGGCCGCTGTTGATTAAGGGTGAGCCAGGCACGGGTAAAACCATGCTGGCCGAAGAGGTGGCGAGTGCCCTCGGAATGCCTTTAATCGCCTGGCACGTGAAATCTACGACTAAAGCCCAGCAGGGCTTGTACGATTATGATGCGGTTTCTCGTCTGCGTGATTCACAGCTGGGTAACGACGATGTTCATGATATCAATAACTACATTAAGAAGGGTAAGCTTTGGGAGGCGTTTACCGCCGACGAGCAAGTCGTACTCCTCATTGATGAAATTGATAAAGCCGATATCGAATTCCCCAATGACTTACTGCTCGAACTCGACAAAATGGAATTTCATGTTTATGAAACCGGCGAGCGAGTGGTTGCCAAGCAGCGCCCAATCGTGATTATCACCAGCAACAATGAAAAAGAATTGCCCGATGCTTTTTTACGACGTTGCTTCTTTCACTTTATTAACTTCCCTAGCCGTGAAACGATGCAGGAGATTGTTGACGTTCACTACCCCAACATCACTAAAGACCTGGTCGATGAAGCCCTCGATATCTTCTTTGATGTGCGCAAAATCCCCGGCTTGAAGAAGAAGCCCTCCACCTCAGAGCTGGTTGACTGGTTAAAGCTGCTGATGTCGGATCAAATCCCCGATGGCATTCTTAAACAGCGCGATGCGACAAAAGCGATTCCGCCTTTGTACGGGGCCTTGTTGAAAAATGAACAAGACGTCCACTTGCTCGAGCGCCTGGCCTTTATGACCCGAAGGGATGCCAAATAATGTTACTCAACTTTTTTTTCGCACTGCGCAAGGGTGGCCTGCCGGTATCGATAAATGAGTTGCTGACCCTGCTTGAAACCCTGAAACAGCGTATCGCTTTTGCGAACATGGAAGATTTCTACCATTTGTCCCGTGCCTGTTTGGTGAAGGATGAACGCAATTACGATAAGTTCGACCGGGCTTTTTCCCTCTATTTTAAGGAGCTCGATACCCTTGAAGATTTTCTCGAAGCACTCATCCCCGAAGATTGGTTGCGTTCGGAGTTTGAAAAATCTTTAACGGATGAAGAGAAAGCTGAAATCGATAGCCTAGGTGGCCTTGAAAAACTGATTGAAGCCTTTAAAGAGCGGCTCAAAGAGCAAAAGGGTAAGCACGAGGGCGGCAACAAATGGATAGGGACAGGCGGCACATCACCCTTTGGTAACGACGGCTATAACCCCGAAGGTATTCGTGTTGGTGGTGAGGGCAAGCAGAAAAAAGCCTTAAAGGTCTGGGAAAAGCGCGAGTTCAGTAATCTCGACGACTCGGTCGAGCTGGGCACGCGCAATATTAAAGTTGCGCTGCGTCGCTTGCGCAAATTTACCAGGGTTGGTCTTGAGGAAGAACTCGACCTTGACGACACTATTCGCTCCACCGCCAAAAATGCGGGTCTGCTCGACATTAAGATGGTAGCCGAAAAGAAAAATGCTGTAAAAGTACTTATTTTCTTTGACGCCGGCGGTTCGATGGATCCGTACGTGAAAATTTGTGAAGAGCTGTTTTCCGCTGCTAAAACAGAGTTTAAGCACCTGGAATATTATTATTTTCACAATATGCTCTACGATTTTGTCTGGCGCGATAATTTTCGACGCTTTCAGGAAAAGACAGAAACTTATGATTTGCTTCGCACGTATGGGTCGGATTATAAGATCATTTTTGTTGGTGACGCCTCCATGTCGCCCTACGAGATTGAGAGCCCCGGCGGTAGTGTTGAGTACTACAACAAAGAGTCTGGTGCCGACTGGATGAAGCGCGTTACCGATTGCTGGGACCGAGTCGTTTGGTTGAACCCCGTGCGTGAAGATTATTGGGAGCACACTCCCTCAATTCAACGGGTACGGCAACTGGTCGACAACCGTATGTTTCCTTTAACACTGGGTGGCCTTGAAGAGGGTATGTCATTGCTTACCAAGTAATAGCTTGGCAAATAACAGGTTAATCAGTGACAAAGGCTACACAAAAAGAGCTAGATCAAACTGGCATTGATGAAAAGATGCTGCGCAAAGCGATCCGCGGGTGCATGAGCCGGGATCGCTTTCGCTTTTCTCGCCAGTTGAAAAATATTGAGCAGCGTCGTCGACAGGG
Source organism: uncultured Gammaproteobacteria bacterium (assembly GCA_913058345.1). GTDB lineage: Bacteria > Pseudomonadota > Gammaproteobacteria > Pseudomonadales > Porticoccaceae > Reddybacter. The sequence goes on along the minus strand of CAJXQR010000001.1, from coordinate 341,580 downwards.
TAAACCTGTCGATCGCGACTTGTCGCGTCTGGAAACTCGTGCGCTGGCCTCTGAAGCATTGGTGGCAACGCGCAGTCAGCTGGTTCCACTCTTGGGTTTCCCCGAAGCCCTACCGGTTAGTGCGCGACGTGAAGAAATACGAGAGGCTATTGAAGCCAATCAATTGGTGATTGTTGCTGGTGAAACGGGTTCGGGTAAAACCACACAGCTACCAAAAATCTGTCTTGAGATGGGTCGGGGTGTTACAGGGCTAATTGGTCACACACAACCTCGGCGCATTGCGGCACGTACCGTGGCCCAGCGCATTGCGGAAGAGGTGAATACGCCTCTGGGTGAACTGGTGGGCTACCAAGTACGCTTTCAGGATCATAGTAACGACACGACTCTGGTCAAATTAATGACCGACGGCATTCTGCTGGCTGAGATTCAGAATGACCGTTTTCTCAACCGTTACGATACGCTGATTATCGATGAGGCCCATGAGCGTAGCCTGAACATTGATTTCCTACTCGGCTATTTGAAGCAATTATTGCCCAAACGTCCCGATTTAAAAGTGATCATTACCTCGGCGACCATCGACGTTGAGCGCTTTTCAAAGCACTTTAATAACGCCCCGGTGATTGAGGTTTCAGGTCGTACGTACCCGGTTGAAATCAATTACCGTCCATTATTGGAAGACGAAGAGCTGGCCACTGGTATTGCCAATACCCTGGAAGAACTCCTACGTCTACCGCAGCGGGGGGATGTGCTGGTGTTTCTCAGCGGCGAGCGTGAAATTCGCGAAGCGGCCAAAGAAATACGCCAGCGCAACTTTCCTCACCTCGATGTGCTGCCGTTGTATGCCCGCTTGAGCCTTGCTGAGCAGTCGAAAGTATTCAAGGCCCATCGTGGTACCCGTGTGGTACTGGCCACCAATGTGGCTGAAACTTCCTTAACTGTCCCCGGCATTCGCTATGTCATTGATAGCGGTTATGCGCGTATTAGCCGTTACAGCTATCGCACGAAGGTTCAGCGTCTACCCGTTGAGGCAGTTTCGCAGGCCAGTGCTAATCAGCGCTCGGGCCGCTGTGGCCGGGTGAGTGAGGGCGTTTGCGTTCGTCTGTATAGCGAGCAAGACTACTTGCAGCGCCCCGAATTTACCGACCCCGAAATTGTGCGCACAAACCTTGCGGCCGTTATTTTGCAGATGATGCGCCTGAATATTGGTTCCGTACGAGACTTTCCCTTTATCGAACCACCCGATAGCCGTTTAATTAACGACGGATTTTTATTACTCAAGGAGTTGGGTGCCGTCGATGCTCAGGAACGATTAACCCCTATTGGCAAACCCTTATCCCAATTGCCCGTCGATCCACGCATGGGGCGTATGTTACTTGCAGGGGCAGCGGAGGGTAGCCTGCGTGAAGTGCTGATTATTGTCGCCATGTTGAGTATTCAGGACCCTCGCGAACGCCCGGCCGATAAGCGTCAGGCGGCAGATGAGAAGCATCGTCAGTGGCTCGATAAAGACTCTGACTTTATGAGTATTTTAAACGTGTGGCAGCATTTTGAAGAGCAGCGCCAGACACTGACACGCAACCAGTTTGCCAAATATTGTAAAAAATCCTTTGTCTCCTATTTGCGCATGGTTGAGTGGCGTGACTTGCATCATCAGCTGCATACAGCTTGCCGGGATCTCGGCCTGGACTATAAAAAGCAACCTGCCGACGCGGAGAGTATTCATAAAGCGCTGTTAACGGGCTTACTGAGTCATATTGGTTTTCGCCACGAGAGTCGCGAATACCTCGGCACTCGCAATCGCAAGTTCCATGTTTTCCCCGGTTCTGGCTTGGCAAAAAAGCCACCGAAATGGGTAATGGCCGTCGAGTTGCTGGAAACGACCCGGCTTTTTGCCCATCACTGTGCCAGCATTAACGAAGAGTGGTTGCCCTCACTAGCCGACCATTTGGTAAAAAAAAGCCACAGCGAGGCCCACTATCACGCAGCCCGTGGTCAAGTGATGGCCTACGAGAAACAAAGCCTTTATGGCTTGACCATTGTCGAACGCAAAAAAGTTGAATTTGGCAAGATAGATCGCGCGCAGGCGAGGGCAGTGTTTATTCAATCCGCGTTGGTGGAAGGGCTTTACGGTAATAGTCGTTCTGGCGGTCGACGTGGTGGCAATCATAAAAAGGTCCCTTTTTTTGCCCACAATACGGCCGTTCTCAATGAGCTTCATGCGCTTGAAGATCGTTTGCGACGGCGCGATATTGTCGCTGATGAGTCGGCTCTACAGGCGTTCTACGATGAGCGATTGCCTGCCGAGATCGTTGGCCTCGCCAGCTTTGAACGCTGGCGCAAGCGAGCTGAACAGAGTCAGCCGCAACTTCTCTACGTCAGCCGTGAGCTGTTAACCCAGAACCAGCCGCTAGACAGTGAAGAGGCACAATTCCCAAAAACCCTGTGCTGGGCTGATCACGATTATCCGCTGAGCTATCTTTTCGAACCAGGCAATGAACAGGATGGCGTTAGTATCGATTTGGCTGTCGAACACCTTAATCAAGTACCTCGTTATCGCTTCGACTGGCTGGTGCCAGGCCTGCTACGCGACAAGTGCATCGCCCTTGTGAAGGGTTTGCCTAAGCAATGGCGCAAACACTTTGTACCGGTGCCGTCTTTTGTCGATAAGGTTTTGCCGCTGCTGGTGCCAGACAATCGCCCTTTGCACGAGGGCTTGGCAATGCAGCTCAAGCGCCTGAGTGGGGTGGATGTACCTCTGGATTGTTGGGCACCGGACAAGCTTGAAGCCTTCTACCGCATGAATTATCGGCTGTTTGATGAGCAAGGGATGCTACTGGAGAGCGTGCGGGATCTCGAGCTATTGAAAACCAAATACCGGGATCGGGTGCAGGAAAGCATTCGCCAAGGCGATAGCAATGCCGATCTGGCGAAGTCTGGCCTGACTAAATGGGATTTTGGCGAGCTGCCAGCCTTGAGTGTTATTAAAAAAGGTAAGCATGAAATTCGTGCGTATCCGGCGCTCAATGACGATAACGACAGTGTGTCTGTGCGCATTTATGACACGCCAGAGTTGGCAAAAAATAAAACGCGTACCGCTCTGGTGCGCCTGGCGATACTTGAAAACGCAACGACGGCTAAGTATTTACGCAAGTCACTTCTCAAGGGTAAAGATCTGCAGCTAAAAGCGGCGCACTTGCCGGGGCGGGATTTACTCAATGGCGATATTATTTTTGCTGCTTTTCAAAGGGCTTGTTTTGACCAACAGGAGATACCCCGCGATCCACAGAGCTTTGCGGCCTGTATTGAGCAGGGTAAGTCCGCTATCGTCACTATTGCCAATGAAATAGAGTCACTGTTGCTTAAGCAGGCGGTGAGTTTAAAGACAATTTATGGGCTGCTAAGAGAAAATGAGCAGCGTTTCCCGGTTGTCACTAAAGATATACAGGATCAGTTAGCTGGGCTTTACAGCAGCAGTTTTGTCCGCCAAACCTCTCTGCATTGGCTGAGGCAGTATTCGCGTTACACTCAAGCGGTTTTAGTACGCTTGGACAAGCGCATGGGTGATGGCGACAGGGACAGTGTTGTTATGGCTGAAATTGCCAGTTTTTGGCAAGAATGGAAGGCATTACAAGAGGACGCGCAGGAGTATCCTCAGGATATCTCTATGGAAATAGAAGCTTTTCGATACATGATCGAAGAATATCGTGTGTCTTGCTTTGCGCAGCAGCTGAAAACTATTGCTCCGGTATCGGCTAAACGGCTGCAAAAACAATTGATAAAAATCAAATCTGCTTTACACAACAGCTGAGAACCAGAACTTTCTACTTCTTATCGCTTGTGAGTCGGTAGCTTACCTCGGTATTATAAATTTTCCGCTGTGCGGAAACTAAGTGTCCAGTGTCTAGTCATATATTGCGGCTTGCAAGACGATAGAGGCGGGCTAAATTAACCTCAATGTTGTAACCAATATTGTAATAACAAAATGTTTTAGGAGATCTACAATGTCTGAACAAAAAATCAAACCTATCGCCGCGGCAGTGGGTGCAGCATTTATGGTATCGCTCGCTCTTTCCCCTGTTGCCTCTGCAGATAGCAACCCCTTTCAGCTCAATGAGCTGAGTAATGGTTATGAAGTGGCTGGTAAAGATGCCGAAGGCAAATGCGGCGAAGGCAAGTGTGGTGGGGCTAAACCCAAAGCTGAAAGTGAAGGCAAGTGCGGTGAAGGTAAGTGTGGCGGGGCTAAACCCAAAGCTGAAAGCGAAGGCAAGTGCGGTGAAGGCAAATGTGGTGGTAAATCTTAATTCGCCATGGTCAATCATTATTCAGTGACAGGGGCTGGGCTGGGCCTACGGCGCAGCTTATTAGAAGCGCTAAAGAGTGCTGAGGACACTGTCGATTTTTTGGAAGTGGCCCCTGAAAACTGGATTAATGTAGGGGGGCGTTTTGGCCGCCAGTTGCGCGAATACACAGAACGCTACCCCTTACTATGCCACGGTTTGTCTTTGTCCATAGCAGGTCCCACAGAGCTCGATTGGGCATTGTTAAAAAATATTAAAGAATTTATGCGTGACCACCAAGTGCGCTGTTATTCTGAACATCTTAGCTACTGTAGTGATAACGGCCACCTTTACGACCTCTTGCCCATACCCTTCACGGGTGATGCTGTGAAATTTGTTGCTAATAGAATTCGCCAGGTTCAGGACTTTTTAGAGCAGTCGATAGCGATTGAAAATATCTCTTATTACGCAGCTCCCCAACAGGAGTTGAGTGAAATTGACTTTATTCGTGCGGTGCTTGAAGAGGCCGACTGTGATTTGTTACTCGATGTGAATAATATTTACGTTAACAGTATTAACCACGATTACGATGCGGAAGACTTTCTTGCTGCATTGCCAGGTCACAGAATAGCCTACGGCCATATTGCCGGTCATTTTGCTGAAGCTGAAGATCTATTAGTCGATACTCACGGTGCTGATGTTATTGATCCCGTTTGGCGTCTGTTGGATAGCGCTTACCAACACTTTGGTGTTTTTCCCACCTTGCTTGAACGCGATTTTAATTTGCCGCCAGTCAATCAATTGCTGGCCGAAGTCAATACAATAAAAGAGCGGCAAAAAATTGCCGAAAAACCGTCGTTCTTAAAGACTGATAGTGATCAGTGTGAACTGCAAGCTTAGTGGTTTGGTGTGATGGCTGCTGCGAGTAATAATGGAGCCCTTGAGGCGTCCTTCCAAGCGGGGCAATTTACCTTTGCCGCACATCTGCGCGATCCGGCAGTAAATCCAGCACCGGCTGATATTGAAGATCGTCGCGTGGCCATTTACCGGGATCTTATCTATAACAATATTGAATCCTTTTTAAGCAGTGGTTTCCCCGTGTTGCGCAGTTTAATGAGCGATGAAGCCTGGCATCAGTTGGTACGAGGCTTTGTTAGGGACCACCGCTGCCATACACCTTATTTTCTTGAGATCAGCCAGGAGTTTTTAGTTTATCTGCGCGAAGGCAAAGCGTCTATTCCGAAGAATTTGCCGTTTATTCTCGAGCTTGCTCACTATGAGTGGGTTGAGTTGGCCCTTGATGTATCGCCCGAAGTATTACCTGACGTGCTACCAGGCCAAGAGATCCGCCCTGATGGTGGTATGACATTTCTCGATGATAATCTGCAAATTTCACCCTTGGCCTGGCGTTTAAATTACAGCTATCCGGTCCATAAAATCAGTCTCGATTACCAGCCCTTAGAGGCACCAGAACAGCCAAGTTCACTCGTCGTTTATCGTGGCCCGGATGAGAAAGTACACTTCCTTGAAAGTAATGCGGTCACCCTGCGGTTACTGCAATTACTTGAAGACGGTCAGTGCAATGCTCGGCAGGCTCTCGAACAAGTGGCGCTGGAGTTAAAGCACCCTGAGCCTGAGACGTTAATGGCTATGGGCGGAAAAATTATTCAGGAATTGCTTCATCTCTCCATCCTCTACAAGGCTTAGGTCTCTAAAAAGCTTTACTATCAATAAAACTTCGATTTATGAGGTTTTTAGTGCGGCTGTCACCAAATTGTCATAAAAAAGCAAGCCTCCTGTCATATTGATTTCTCACAATACGCCCAGTTCAAAGCAGAGGCTATGACCTCTATTATTAGCGTATTGTCCAATTTAAGAGGGGACTATGATGAGAAAAACCACTTTGGCCGCAGCTGTTGCATCGGCACTGGCACTTCCTGTTTCTGCCTACGCCGTCGGTCCAATCGACGGCAGTATTTACGGTAAAGTCAATATCAGTGTTGTTAACGATGACAATGGCACTGATGACCAAATGGAATTAAACAGCAATGCTTCACGTATTGGTGTTAAAGGTAAAGTTAAATTGACAGATACGCTGTATGTGATCTACAAAGCGGAGTATGAGTCATTCTGGGATGATGGTGAAAAAGACGATGGTGATACCTTTTCACAACGCAATATCATCGGTGGATTAAAAGGCAATTTCGGTACTATCTGGGGTGGTAAACACGATACCCCGACTAAGCTGGCACAGAAGAAAATCGACCTGTTTAATGATCTTGAAGGCGATATCAAAAATGTGATGGCCGGTGAAACTCGCGCATCAAACATCGTCAATTACACTACACCTGATTTTAGTGGTTTTTCTGCCTCCGTTGCGACTATCTTTGGTGAAGACCGCAATGACGATGATAAAGATGGGGCTTTCGATAGCTATTCTGCGCTCGTTCAATATGAAGCTGATGGCGTGTATGTCGCCGTAGCGGTTGATGAAAATGTCGAGTCGGGCAGTGGATCACAGGGAATGGGTAAAGATTACGTCAATATACTCCGTGTTGTCGGTCAATTTCCCCTGGGCCCCGTCACGTTGGGTGCCATGTGGCAAAATGCCGAAGAGGGCGATAGCGCAGTAACTGGCGTAAAATTGGATGAAGATAGCTGGCATGTCAGTGCCAAGTGGAAAGTGGCTAATGGCTACACGCTAAAAGCCCAGTACACAGAGTCAGATGATGATATATCTGAAAATGATGCCGATATGTGGTCCTTAGGTCTCGATAAGAAGCTGGGTAAGAAAACGAAGCTTTTTGCTTTTTACACCACTCTTGACGAAAGTACAGCCTCGGACGATTACGACTGGGTTGGGGTAGGCCTCGAACACAAATTCTAAGCTGAGCAATGGGTCTGTAATATTTTTTAGTGTTGCATTTAATAGCCGGGAGTTGCAAGATTCTCGGCTATTTCAGTGTGCATAATGCTGTTGTGATTGAGATTTTACATTTATGAAAGTTTTTTTGCTTGTTCCCCTGTTAGCTTGCACGTTGTATCCCTCCAGTTTGTTAGCGGCTAGCACCGATAACGGCACTTCTACGGCTCAGGCGAACTGTACTGAAAGTGTCGATGCCGTCGATGATATCAATTTTGCCGACAACATTATTGAGTGTAATGAAGAGGCGGTTATTATTTATGATCAGGAATCTCGACAAAAATTTCTGGACCGCAAAGCCCTTTCTCCTCAAACCTATGAAAATCAACAGCGTGACGGCGTGGGTACAGCCACTGTTGATGAGCCTGTTCACATACCGGGCGCCACTTTCATAATTCGTGCAAGCTATAAGCTCGCCGCTCCTCAGCTAGCGCTGGTTTCCCTGCACCAACAAATGGCCACTTACTGCCCACAAGGCTGGGAACTGGACAGACAATGGAGTAGGCCGATAGCTGCCGACTATTACTTACATTATGAATTTACCTGTACAGATACTGTGCAATAAGGTCGTTGACGTTTTCACTGATCTGTTATCCACGCTGCGAGTGAAAGCGATGACCAGGTAGTGCCAGTAATCTATTTCTTCAAGCCTCGCTTTAACGAGGCTTTTTTGTGCCTGCGTTATGGTCTGATACGTCTACCTGTTATCAGCTATTATCTAGCGGCAAGGTTGACTAGAATGGGCCACAGTTTACACTTGGGCCCTATATTCAATGACAGAGTGGTGTAGTAGATGTTGATCGACAGGTACGTGCTGAAAAGCTTGCTATTTGCAGCTTTGTTGTTGCCAGAGGCGGTGATGGCTGATTCCGAGCAAGGTGACCCCCTCGAAAGTTATAACCGTGTTATGTTTTCTTTCAACGACAAGGCCGATCGCTGGGTATTAAAGCCTATAGCAGAGGGTTATCGCTATGTCATGCCGGATTTTTTTGAGCGTGGTGTCTCTCGCATGTTTTCCAACCTTGGCGAGGTACTCAATGTCGCTAATGACCTTTTGCAGGGTAAAGTGGGGCAGGCGGGTAATGACGGTGGTCGCCTATTGATTAACTCAACTGTTGGTATTGCTGGGTTTTTCGACGTAGCAAAGTATGCAGGCCTCGAAAAATCAGATGGTGAGGATTTCGGGCAGACTTTTGGTGCTTGGGGCGTTGGCGAAGGAGCCTATGTGGTTTTACCTTTTTTTGGCCCAAGTACCTTACGTGATGCCCCTAGCTTAGTACTAGACAGTGTTTTCAATCCCATTGGTGACGTTGATCACGTACCTACCCGCAATCAACTGTATGGTACGAGGGTTACTTCTGCTAGAGCGGACTTGCTTAAAGCTGAAAAACTGGTAAAAGGTGATAGATATACATTTGTCAGAGATGTTTACTTGCAACGGCGTCAATTCCTCGTCAATGATGGCGAAGTGGAAGACGATTTTGGTGATGATGACTACAATTAGCGAGTATTTAGTCGTCGCTACCGCTGGTCTTTCAATGAGGTATAAGAGTGCCTAATAGCCGCGTCTTAATTGTTTCCTCAAGTATTGAACACAAGGAACAATGGACGGAGGATCTGGAATCGGAAGGCTGGCAGGTGCAGTGTGTTGCAAGCCGGGATGATGCGCTTGCTGCCATTCCAGACTTCCTTCCCGTTTTAATGTTCCTTGATATACAAACTCAGAAACAAGCGAGCGAAGTTGATGAGAATTTTGCTCAACGTTGTCGAGATTCAGGCCTGGCTGTTATCGTTGTTTTTGCTGACGCAACACCTGAAGATATCGCGATAAGTTTTCGCCGTGGTGCTATTGATGTTCTTATTGAACCCTTTGATAAAAATGACATGTTTCGAGCTATTGCCCGAGCAGGGGATTTTAAAGATCTCTATCAACAAAATCGAGGGTATCAAGGCCAGCTTGAAAGGGCCAATAGAGAGCTGCAGGACAGCCTAAATATTTTGCGTATGGATCAAATGGCGGGGCGTCAAGTACAGCTTAACCTGCTACCACGTGGCCCTCTTAGACTGGGTGAATACACCGCCTCCCATAAAATTGTCCCCTCTCTATTTCTCAGTGGTGACTTTGTTGGTTACTCCGTAGCTTTTGAACGGTTTATACTTTTCTATGTGGCAGATGTAGCGGGTCACGGTGCTTCTTCCGCTTTCGTTACCATCATGTTGAGTTACATTATTCGCCAAATCATACGCCGACATATCAATGAGGGTGAGCCATCGGCGCTGTTAAATGCGCCTGAGGGGCTCATAGAGCATGTTAATCGACATATTATGGCGCTGGAGCTTGATAAACATTTAACTATTTTCGCCGGCTCTATCGATACACAGAATCATGTACTGCGCTATGTCATGGGTGCGCAGCTGCCTTTGCCAATCGTAATTACCGAAGAGAAAGCGGCCTTTTTACCGGGTAAGGGTAAACCGGTTGGTTTGTTTGAGGACGCCACCTGGGCCATTGAGGAAATGAAACTTCCTGATAATTTCACTTTGCTAGCTGTCTCTGATGGTTTATTTGACTGCGTCAAAGGTGATTCCATGGAAGAAAAAGAACAAACAATATTAGACGCTTGCCAACGTGTAGGGCCAACTGGTGGACATGACGCGATCTGTCGAGAACTGGGCGTTGATAGGATTGAAAATGCACCAGATGATGTCTCGGTGATGACGGTAACGAGACAGCATGGATAAAGGCAAAATCTTTGTCGGTCAGACTAATGGCAATTACCTAATAAGAATGTGTGGTGATGTCAGAGTGACCTTGTGTGCTTCACTTAACCATTATGTAGAAAGTATATTTGGCGACCGTAATGTAAAAAGTGTATTAGTTGATTTGCTTGAAACAGAAGGCATTGATAGCACGACCCTTGGTTTATTGACAAAACTAGCGCTTCTCAGTAAACGTTATTACGATATTGTGCCGCTCTTATTTTGTGATAACCCCGGTATTTTAAAGACTCTTGAAGCAATGTCTCTTGATGAGCTATTCACAGTGATTCGTGAGGCACCGCCAGACAGTGATAAGTCAGAATCGTTAAATGAACTGATTTGTGACAAAAGTGATGAAACCGAAGCTCGCCGTAGCGTGTTGGAAGCTCATCGTCTGTTAGTTGAGGTCAACCCTCACTGTGAACCAGAATTTATAGACTTGATTCGCTATCTTGAAGAAGAGGTCGGTAAGGAAAGCTAAGGTGTTTTAACTCATTCCTGCTTTTATCTTCCGTCGTCTACTATTATTTCTCCTTGTTCAGTAATTTTCACTACTGATATTTTATTAGACTGCATTGCGGTTAGTCCGCTTTCTGTAATAGGTAATAATTCAATAAGGTCATCCTTGCCCACAGAAGGTACAGGTTTGCGGCGGTCTATGCCTTTAAAGCGTTGGTAGTTATACAAAGCCCAAAAGCCGAGGGTTCCTGTCAGTGCAAAAATAACAGCAATAAAGGTCGGCAATACTTCCAAAAAGGCATCAAACCCCTCTACCATGACCATTTCTTGCTCGAAAAGTCTTATTTGAAACCACCAACCCGCGAGCGTTATAAGAGGCACCCACAAATAAAACCAAAGAATCCAAAATACCAAGGTGAGAAAGGTGGATGTATATCTCAGTCGGAGTGTTTGTAATTTTGGCGTATCAATAATAAAGTTATTTTTCACGAATCCCTCTGTCAGGGCTGACCCAGGTTGCATTGCTGCCTTTTTTGCGCACTAAAGCACGAGGTATACCTAAGACGATTGCAATTACGTTAACTAGCCAATAGGCGATGGGAAACCAAATCATCCAGAAATAATATTTCAAGATATTTTTCTCATAATGAGATTCAATAGAAAGACTAATTGCAAATTGTAAAAGACAGGTAATACCTAATAAAACGCCGCCCCAGCTCGGTAGTAAGCTATGAACCCGAATTTCTTCTGGTAAATCTAGAAAGAAGCCAGCAAGCCAGAGCAGCATAGTGATGACGATACTAAAAGACCAAAAAACACTGGTTATAAATTCGATATAAACCATCCACATGCGCCTGGATTTCCATATCCCCAAGTTCGTAAAGTATTTAATAAACACTTCTACGCCACCTTGCGCCCAGCGTATTCTTTGGCGTAATAAACCCGAGTATGTCTCAGGCATTAAAATCCAACACATCGCTTTGGGTTCAAAGCGAATATCCCAATGATCGAGCTGAAGCTTCCAGCTAACGTCAATGTCATCAGTGATCATATCGGTTGACCAATAACCGACCCGATGCAAAGCTGCCTTTCGAAAACCAGCGACGACACCTGAGACAGTAAATATTCGCCCGTAAATGCGTTGGGCTCGTTTGATCAACCCAACAATTGCTGAAAATTCACCCACCTGTATTTTTCCTAAGAGCGAAGAGCGTGTTCTTATTCGAGGATTACCCGTCACCGCTCCAACACGAGGGCCATTGTTAAAATGTTCCATGATCCAGGAAGTGGCATCTTCATCGAGTAGGGCGTCACCATCAATACAGATAAGAAATTCATGCTTGGAAGCTATTGCGCCCATATTAAGCGCCGTAGCCTTACCCATATTTTGTTCAAAATGAATAACACGTATTTGTTCATGTTTTTCTGCTAAGTGGTCAAGAAGCTCCCCAGTATTATCAGTGCTGGCATCATTTATGGCGACAATTTCGAAACTGGGGTAATTTTGTCGTAGGAGTTGTTCCAGAGTGTCACAAATATTGTCTCCTTCATTATGACAAGGTACAAGAATACTGACTGCCGGAGAAGATGGGCTAGATAATGGCTTTGTGCGAAGTTCTTTTCTTTCCCAATGGAAATAATAGATAAGAGCGCCTGCCATCCATAAATAAGCCATAAATAATGGATAATAGAGAGCAAAGCCAAAAAGAAGATCACTACCGGTAGAAAGTTCAATCATTATGTTACAAAGCCAAGGGCGAGGTTTTTAAAGAAATATTAGATTTTACGGTATTCAAACTAGGGTGGTTCTCTAAAAAATTATCGGGATAATAACCAATGTGTTTGACCCCCAGCCGCATGAGCAAGTGGAATTGGCGCGCAAGCGTATTATTTGGAATGGGTGTACTCGTACGCCAATCAACGGATTGAAGTTCAAACACCGTCTTATCAAAATTCGGATCGTATTTGGCGGCACTCTGGGTGAGATCTGATAACCATTGCATAGGGTTGTTGGCTTGTTCCATATAAGGCATTGCCATAATGGCAGTGTAATCATAGGTTCTTAACATCTCATCATAGTTTTGATTAAACCATTCCTTACTGTTTTCATTTAAAATAACATTGGCATAAATGTTTCGCGCCGTTTTCACGAAAGGCCTGTAGTACTTAACCTTGTTCGTGAGGTCGACTGTGAGCTGTGTAATGGTGTGGGTTTTTATGGCCTGCCATTTACGTTTTAAAGGCCCCCTCAAATCTTCGATGCTGACATCGTGAATACCAAGGGTGCTGGCAGCAGAATGTAGTGCAGCAGGGCTGAAGTCCTCATAATCGCTTAAATAAGCATCATCGTGAAACAGAAGCCCTGAAAAGTTAGCATGCAAGGCTAAATCCTCATAAATCTCTTCAATAAGCTTTTTTGCCTTACCATTAAATGGGGAAAGTCGTATATATCCGTTCGTATTCGTCATAATTTTTTCGTTCACAAGACCTTGCACGCGCAGCTCTTCTGTTCCAGGTATTAAGAAAGAGAGTACTGGCATCCATGCGTAAACGTTGACATTGCTACGAGTTCTTAATTGCCAGGCCACTCGATTAAAAAGGTCGCGCCTGACAGGCAGATGACGATTGGGGAAATACAGGGCATCTGCATTACCATCGCCGTCTGGATCAGAAAAAGCCTGTAGGAAAACAGTGTTAATTTTCATTTTTTTAATGCGATCGAGTAAAAGGCCCAAGTTTTTGTTTTCTTGTATGGGATCTTCATCGTAGACATAATCCAGATCAACATGGGCAACTCGGACGGGGTCTTCGGCCGCAAAATGACGCAGTGAATAGACAAAATCGGCGAGGGGTGGGTTGCCTAGAATAAGTATCCTATTGACTGAGTTCCCTGGTTGAGCAGTGTTAATAGCACTTTTTAAGGTGAGAGATAATTGATGTCCTAAAGATTTAGCTAGCTCTTCAGAGAGTTGGTTGAATTCGCCATAGGGCCAAACAATAGCCCGTGGTTTTTTGCCAGTTACGGTCTGTATAAAGTCACTGTTTTGTTGCAGGTCATTTAAAATTCTCTTTCGATAGACGTCTTCTTGTTCGTAAAGTTTGCTTTTTGCGTCAAACTTTAAAGTGACGGCGGCGGGTTGAGTGTTACCCTGTGGGTTGGCCAAAACCCCTTGATGTAAATCGAAACTATGCGATGCAATTTCAACGAGTTTAGACTGGCTAATCGCTTGTATTTCTTCAAGGCTTAGAAAGAAATCTCTTGGTTTGTGCTCTTTGTTGCCATAGAGCACTTGCTCCCCTGATGGTGTGCTAGACCATTTGCCGACTAGAGCAAGCACCGCAGGGTATTCGTACTCTTTTAATAATGGAAGTACATGCGTGTAAAAGCTTTTGTAGCCGTCATCGAAGGTTAAGAGAAAAGCATCTTCTGGTAAGGGTTTCAGTCCTTTTCTCGCAGCTATGATGTCATCAAGGCTGATAGCTTGGTAATTATGTGCTTTTAGCCATTCAAACTGTGCAATAAGGTTGTCTGTACTAACCGCCATTTGATCTTTATCGACGACACCATCAACATCATCGCGTATATCGTGATAGCACAGTGCAATAAAACCATTGGCCGCTAAACTCAACTGACTACAAAGCATGAGCGATAAAATAAGAAGAGGCTTGAGGGCCATTAAAACCTCCAATCGAGCAATAAATAGTAACTCCAAGATAGCTCGTCATTGCCGTCATAGACGTTACTCGCGCGCTTAACGCCATAAATCAGTTCCAATCGATAATCGGCTGTCCAACGGTGCTCATACTGGAGCCCCCATGTATCGCCAGCACTGTAATTTTCCTGATTGTAGAAACCTGTACTGAGAATCAAACGCTGATGAAAAGAGTCTTCATGCTGTCTCCAGCTTAACCATTCATTTTCGAAAGCGATTGATCCGGCTAAATCGCTTTCTGGATTAAAATAGATGGTATTTAACCTTGAATTACGGGAGGAGTAGAGATCAACCCGAGTCGAAAATTTATATGCGTATTGGCTATACCAGCGCTCTTGCCAGAATCCATTAATGCTTTTGCGTGTATTGTTTTCAGAAAAGTCCATATAGGACACGTTTAATCCCGCTGACCTGGATTCGTGCCAGCGATACTGCGTGCCCACGGATGCGGATTTAGCATAAACGCCCTGATTAAGTGCGCGTAGCGGTGTCTGTCCACTTAAAGATTCGAGACTGAGCGAACTACTCCAGTGGTCATCGAACTCGTAACTGCCGTTTAGATTGATGCCTAAACGGTTGTTTTCATAATGATTATGGTGTAATTCAGTCATGAGAAAAATGTTAGGTGCTGTGTATTCCAGGCCGATACCTGCAAGGTTGAGTAGTCCATCACCCTCGATGAATTTTGCCTGACTGTGGTGTTGATGAACATAGACCCTGTAATTTTTATTCAAGGGGCGTGAGTAAAGATAACTGCTGATATCTAGTCCTCGACTGCCGTAAATATCTCCGGAGCTATTTGATGTGCTGATCTCAGTTCTAAATTCGCGCATATTGTGGATGCCCCAAAGCTCGTTTTGTATGGCAATACCCTTATCTTCTGGGAACAGTTCAACTAACCCTGCAATTGACTCTTCTGCTCTCTCGTAGTGTTTGAGGGCTAGCTGGTTTCTTGCTTCGCCGATGCGCAAGCCGAGATGTTTCGGCTCTTGAGTCAGACCAATATCATATTCTTCCTGGGCTTTGCGAGGCCAACCTCGCCAGTAATAAATATTGGCAAGTTCTTTGCGAATGTTTGTATTGTAAGGGGCAAGCTGATGTAATTTTTTTATTTTTTGTTCGGCATCTTTCAGATTGTCAGCATAAGCGATACTCAGTGCAGAAATTGTTTCGGCCTCGGTTTTTCTGGGGTTCGGTCTTTTAAAAGGTTTCTTGCCCTTGCCCATAATATAGGGTGGTTGTTTGTCGGCGACTTCCTTGATCCAGGACTGCGCCTTATCCATATTTTCGTTTTCTACATAGGCGTAGAATAGAGAAAAATCAAGATTAACATTTTCCTCAGCCACTAACTGCTTTACGTTCCTATAACAGTCTTCAGCCTCAGCGGGACGTTCTAAGTAAAGGTACGCATCACACGCCGCTATTTGTGCGTAAGCAGGAATGTCAATCTTTGAGGTGCTTAGCTCAGAGTACAGTTTGATAACATCGCTCATTCGATAACGATCTCTCAGAGCAACTAAGAGATCAAATTGGGCATTCAGTGCATAGGTCGAGGTGTCGCCAAATTGTGATTGAAAGTCTTTGATATTTTTCTCAAGTTCATCAATGGCACTTTCTATTTCATTAAATCTATTCTTCTCATTGTTTTGAGGGATTCCCGCCCAGCGAATTTGGTGAGCGCTCATGTCCGTTTTGATGCGTGCTAGATCTTCATTACTGAAGATATCGGGGTTGTTAATTAGGCTCTCAGCGAGATGAGAGGCTCCCATTCTATTGAGTGTTATTAGTTTTCTTCTTAAGGTGTCTGTATCGGTGGGGTTTATTTCGAGTATGTGTTGATAGATTCTCAAGGAAGCCATGAAATTGTGTTGGGATTCATAAAAATAGATCAGGGCATTCAGTAGTCTTAAGTCGTCAGGGTGTTGTTGTTGCAGTGAAAACAGCACAGTGTGCGCTAGTGCAAATTTTTCTTGATCGATCAAGACGAGCGCCAGGCCAATTTTTCCGTCAATGAATTTTGGGAAACGTTTGTTTATTACACGGTAGGTTTTCTCTGCGGCAGTAAAATTTAATTGTTGCCGCTGGGCTATTGCTAGCGTGTTTAATACATATTGTGGCGCTTCCTGGAGAGAGATACTGTCCGTGTGTTTAACTATTTCGTGGTGTTTCTCAGCCCAGCCTAAGATAGAAATATAGTCGTAGAAATAGCGGTTAGGTTTAGGGTATTTGTCAGCCAGGATTTTCAGTGAGGCTAAAGCGGGGGGGTAGTCCGCGTTATGGGCTTGTGCAATAGCGTGTTTATAGGTCAATTCGTCAGTGTTTTCGGCATTGACGGGGCTTGCAAAATAACTGGCGATGACAAGCAATATGATTTTATTAACGCTAAGCATTGCGAACAGGTTTATGGTGGCTTTTTTCATGGGCGAGAATAATGATTAGCGACAATGTTATGAATTATAGTCTTTCTAAATAGGTGAAAGTGGGCTATACCGATGTTTTTGATAACGAGTCGACATTAGATCTGCACATGTTAATCATGTCACAAGTCAGGTCATGCTATCGATTTTATTCGACTGTGTTTCTGGCTAAACTCTTGGCTTTAATAAATTGACTGTGGGGCAGATAGATCAGGTCGGCTACTTGACGGATCAAACTTTCTTCATATTTGTCGAGCTCATTGTCAATGAAAGCAATATGCCACATGTGCTTGATGAGCTCGAATTTTTCGTCGGCAGAAAAATGCAGATTTACCTGACCGGTAAACTCGTAGAGCGAAATGGAGTCCTTGACCTCTTCCTGGGCAAGATAAAATAATTCGTCACATTCTGTCGCTGTAAGATCAAATTCACTGGTTAACAGCGCCTTGATGGCTTCTTCTTCCTGACGACTCAGACGGCCGTCGCTGAGCATGACTTCAACCATCAGCGCAGCACTGGCTTTGTGAATACTCTTTAGTGATGCACTTGGCTGGCCTTCGCTATCAGGGCTGAGTACCTGGTCCTGAAAAAAGGTTTTGATTTTACTTATCATTCGGCTTGCCCTTCAATAATAGGGGTGAGTCTGTCTTCGAGTGCGACTTGATCACGGATGAACAGGCGGATGCCCTCGGCCAGCTTTTCGGTGGCCATGGCATCGTTATTCATTTCCAGGCGGAAGTTACTGGGTCCGTAGTGCCGTTTTTCTGCGTTATTTTTGGGCTTATCGTTTGATAGCTTACGTTGGAGTACGTCGTTATCAGACTCCAGCTCAGCGAGCAGGCTGGGGCTAATCGTTAGCTTATCGCAGCCGGCAAGGGCTTCTATTTGGTCGGTGTTACGAAAGCTGGCTCCCATAACGATGGTGCTGTAGCCATTGAATTTATAATAGTCATAGATGCTGCTAACCGACATAACGCCTGGGTCCAGTTCAGCACTAGCAAAATTATCTTCCCCGCGAGCTTTATACCAATCATAGATACGACCAACAAAGGGAGAGATTAAATAAGCGCCGGCATCTGCCGCCGCCGCCGCCTGCGCAAGATTAAATACCAGGGTTACATTACAGTTAATACCCTCTTCCTGTAGTGCCTTCACTGCCTGAATTCCTTCCCAGGTGGCCGCTATTTTGATGAGCACCTGACTTTTACTCGCACCTTGTTGTGCGTAGAGATCGATCAATTTGGTCGCTCGTGCGATGGTTGCCTGGGTGTCAAAGGAGAGCCGGGCATCGACTTCGGTGGAGATCACCCCGGGAATTAATTTGAGTATTTCACAGCCAAGGCGCACGGCTACCTGGTCGCAGACGTCGGCAATAGAATGGTTGCTACTAGCGTTAGCCTGTGCACAGATCTCTTGCACGAGTTGTTGGTATTCAGGCATTTGCACAGCTTTGAGGATGAGCGAGGGGTTGGTTGTCGCATCCTCAGGGTGATAAGTGGCAATGGCATTAATGTCGCCCGTATCGGCAACGACTGATGTCATGGTTTTAAGCTGTTCGAGTTTTGTACGCATAAATCCTCGCTATGTTATCCATTGACCCGTGTATTGTGAGCTGTCGTCGTTTGGTGATTTTTGCCGCTTGGCGATGTCGTGCAATACTTACTCATCACCTCGAAAGCTTCAAGTAGTAAGGCAATATTGGCATTCTCCTCGTGAGCTTTTTCACTGATTAAGCGACGAAATTTTCTGGCCCCAGGCTGGCCGTGAAATAAACCCAGTATATGCCGACTTAGGTGGTGCAATCGCGCCCCTCTGGATAGTGCTTTTTCAGCGAAAGGAAGAAAATTCTCCAAAATTTCGAGGCGTGTGCTGTGTGTTCCAGGCTGCGAGAAATAGAGGCTATCCATTTCCGCGAGTAGATAGGGGTTGTGGTAGGCCTCGCGACCCAGCATGACGCCATCGACGTGTTGCAGGTGGTGGTCTATTTGCTCGATACTATTAATGCCACCATTGATAATAAATTCGCTCTCAGGGAAGCTCTGTTTTAAACGGTAAACTGAGTGATACTTCAACGGCGGTATTGTCCGGTTATCTTTCGGACTAAGGCCCTGTAATAGGGCATTGCGGGCGTGGACGATGAAAGCATCACAACCCGCCTCTCGATTAACGCCTACAAAATCTTCTAGTTCAGTATAGCTGGTTTGATTGTCGACACCGATGCGATGCTTCAGGGTCACCGGTATTCCGACGACATCTTTCATGGCGGTAATACATTGTGCAACCAAGTCGGGCTCTTTCATCAGACAGGCACCGAAGCGTCCTTTTTGTACCCGGTCACTGGGGCAGCCACAGTTCAGGTTGATTTCGTCATAACCGTATTGCGCGGCGATTTTTGCGCAGGCAGCCAGGGCTTTGGGGTCGCTGCCTCCCAGTTGTAAGGCGACAGGGTGTTCGGCTTCATCATAGGCGAGGTGGTAGTTTGTGTCGCCATGCAATAGCGCGCCGGTAGTGATCATTTCCGTATAAAGCACGCTGTGCTGGCTAATGAGTCGTAGAAAGTAGCGGCAATAGCGATCAGTCCAGTCGAGCATGGGGGCCACGCATATGCGTCGCTGCTGTGATGACGCTACACTACTTTTACTCGACGTGGTATCTGGCTTGCTTACGGACATCTTGTTGGCGATTTACCCGAGTGTTGTTCAAAATTTACATTTTACCCCGTCTCGTACTACCAGATCGAGTGGCTCGTACTAACGTGTGATGATTGAAGTCAGGAGTCTGCGTGACGCGTCAATTCTGGACTGAAGTGCTGCAATAGCGGCTAACGTTGTGTGGAGTCTCGTGGTATATTGCTACGTTAAAGGTTTCCCTACACAGGCGCAGCTAGTGTTGCAGATTATTTGTAGCAGTAGCCTTGCATCAGGACTTAAAACCGTAGAAATAATTAAACGCTTAGGAGGCTTATCTGGTGATTACTAGAGATAAAATGTATGTAAACGGCCAATGGCAAACACCTACTGGCACAGGTGTCGCTGAAATTGTTAACCCGGCAACAGAGGAAGTGGTCGCTAAAGTGAGCCTGGGCAATGAGGCTGATATCGATACGGCTGTGCAAGCCGCTCGCGCAGCCTTTGATAGCTGGTCGCAAACGCCGGCTGCAGAACGAGCTGATTTTCTCGATAAAATCGTTGCCGGATTAGAAGCACGTACGGATGATTTGGCTGATGCCATCACCTCAGAGATGGGTATCCCCGTCATGCTGTGCAAAGGGTCGCAAATTGGTAATCCTCTATTTACCTTCAAGGAAGCGGCTGAGCTGGCGCGTAATTATGAATTTGAAACAGACCACGGTAGCACCCATGTGGTGCGTGAGGCAGCTGGTGTTTGCGGTTTAATCACTCCTTGGAACTTTCCCCTTAATCAAATCGGCGGCAAACTCGCTCCTGCACTTGCCGCAGGTTGCACCGTGGTCTTAAAACCCAGTGAATTGGCACCATTAGATGCGTTTATTCTTGCTGAAATTATTGATGAAGCAGGCTTCCCACCGGGTGTCTTCAATATGGTTGTCGGTGCCGGCCCCGTGGTAGGTGAAGCATTGTCAAGTCACCCCGAAGTCGATGTGGTGTCTATTACTGGTTCAACCCGTGCCGGTGCTGCCGTCGCTGTTGCCGCTGCACCGACTATTAAGCGCGTTTGTCAGGAGCTGGGTGGCAAGTCGGCAAATATTATTCTCGACGATGCTGACTACGCACGTTGTGTCAAAGGCGGTGTACGTTTGGCCATGTTCAATACCGGGCAGGCCTGTAACGGTCCAACGCGTATGCTGATTCCCCGTAAAGATCAAGCTGAAATTGAAGACATTGCGTTAAAAGCGATCGACACTATTAAAGTTGGCAACCCCCTGGAAGATGATACCTATATGGGTCCTCTGGCAAACAAAGCACAATATGAGCGCGTATTACGTTTTATTCAGCGTGGTATTGATGAGGGTGTTACCGTATTGGCCGGCGGTGCCGAGAAGCCTGAAGGTTGTGACACTGGCTACTACATCAAGCCCACGATCTTCACTAATGTTACCAATGATATGCTCAGTGCCCAGGAAGAAGCCTTTGGCCCCGTCCTGTGCATGATTCCCTACGACACAGAAGAAGAGGCCATCGCTATTGCCAATGACAATCCCTACGGATTGTCGAGCTATATTCAATCGGGCGATATCGAGCGGGCACGTCGCGTTGGACGCCAAATTCGAGCTGGCCACGTTGAGTTAAACGGTGCTCGCTTTGACCAGGGGGCACCCTTCGGAGGTTATCGCCAGTCGGGTAACGGCCGTGAACATGGTCAGTGGGGCCTAGAGGAATATCTCGAGACTAAGGCTATGATCGGTTATATACCCCGTAAACCCAAGCCTAAAGGCTAAGCCTTTGCTCAGATATTAATTGAATCTAAAAAAAGCCCGCTGTATTGCGGGCTTTTTTTAGGATGATGTGATCGCTTGTTGTAAGTAAAAAGCGATTTGAGAAGCTATTGGGTGGCTGAGTAGAAGGGTCAATGATGGGATCAGTGGTGTATCACTGTAGTCAGCATAAGCACCAACATGAAGTCACTATAAAGGTGCGCGGCATCATAATTATGCTGACCCTCCTTTGAGAAACCGCCATTCAAGCCTCGCGTTCTGTGGCGTGACCACAAGTATTTAATCCCGTTCATTCATGCAAAGCACCCCTTTATAAGGTCTCGGCTAGTGGCCCGCGCAAGAGCTTGCCGGGGTAGCTGCCAGTGTGTTCGCCGTCGCGCATTAGCACCACGCCATTGACAATAGTGGCCAAAATCCCTTCGGCCTTTTGTACTAAGCGCCGTGCGCCAGTGGGCAGATCGTTTTTCACCTCGGGCATTAAAGGGTTGATAGTTTCGGGATCGAAGATATTAAGGTCCGCGGCCATGCCTTCTTTTATTAGTCCTCTGTCTTCAAAGCCCCAGGCATTGGCCGTATCATGGGTGATCATTTTGATGGCTTCTTCAAGAGTAAAGGCATTTTTTTCCCGTACCCAGTGAGCCAGTACGTGGGTTTGCAGTGATGAATCCATAATCTGCGAGACGTGGGCTCCAGAGTCAGAAAAGGTCACCACTGAGCGTGGGTGACGCATCATTTCAAGCACGTGGTCCTGATTTTCGTTAAACAGTGGTTGGCGGAAAAAGACCTTCATATCGTTCTGTAAAGCAACTTCTATCATGGCATCGACCGGGTCGCGGTGCATTTCTTCAGCAATCTCGGCGACGGTTCTATGGGGGCCTTCGATGGTGTCCATTACCAGTAACCAATGATAGTCAGGGCGGCGCATTTCGGCGCCCACACCTTGCGTTGTCTGGTGGCTGGTGCTGGCAGATTCAACGAGGCGGGCACGCATAGCGGGGTCTTGCAAACCGGCCTTTTGTTCAGCCAGGGATAGTTCGCGAAACTCTTTCCAAACTGGAAATTTATCGAAGGGAAGTCGCGTTTCAAAAGACATCAACACGTTGAGGGCGCGGCTGTGAACCTGGGCGAACATGGTGCCACCCATTTCCGCAGTTTCATTGAGCAGGTCAAAGTAGGGGGGCCAAATATCGGGGGCACGTCGAGCGCTAAACATACCCCAGGTGACGGGGCGACCTGACTCTACAGCCAGATCACGCAGGCGCACCTGATATTCGCGCTGTGCCTCGGGCGAGCGACCGGCTTCTTCACTGGCGATTTCAAAAATACCGGCATCGAGCTCACTCATGACACCAACCAGCTCTTTGACTTCATCCCAGGTCGCGAGTCGGCTGGACACAGGGCGGCCTTCAGGCGTTTGGTGGTTGCGCGTGCGCGAAGTCGAAAACCCAATGGCACCGGCGCGAATCGAATCGCTTAATTCCTTTTTCATAATTGCCATATCAGCGTCAGTCGCTTCATCGGTAAAGGCGCGTTCACCCATAGCGTATGTGCGCAGGGCCGAGTGGCCGACATAGCCGCTGTAGTTGATGCCCTTGGGCAACGCTTCCAGGGCGTCAAGGTATTGGGGGTAGGTCTCCCAGGTCCAGTCAATACCGGCTTCCATCGCCGCACCGGAAATGTCCTCGGCGCGTTCAAGATTGCGTACCACCAGATGCTTGTCTTTAGCGGCGCAGGGTGCCAGAGTAAAGCCACAGTTACCCATGACAACTGTGGTGATGCCATGCCATACCGAGCAAGTACCCAAAGGGTCCCAGGAAACCTGTGCGTCCATATGCGTGTGGCCATCTATGAAGCCGGGGCTGACTACCTGGCCTTTAGCGTCGATGACTTCTGTCGCATCACTATCGATACGGCCAACGGTCATAATAATGCCGTCTTTAACACCAATATCTGCTTTAAATCGTGCAGCGCCAGAACCATCGATAATGGCTCCGTTTTTAATAATGAGATCGTAGTTCATGTTATAGCTCCCGATGCGCTTTGCAGGCATCGCCAGTGTAAGAAATTATTGAACAACTACTATGACGCTTCTTGGTCTTGGGGCTGTGTGCTGTTATTTGCCGACACGCCACAGTTTTCTTATTAAGTTTGTTGTTTAGAGCATAAACCACAGCCGAAGTGAATGCCATAACCGAGGGGCATTGCCATTATAATTGACGTCAGGGTTGAATGACGACAATGTGAATCGTGATAACTTAACGACAAGCAAATCACTGACTTTTAAACAGTCGCTGTAAAAATGGGGGGAGATTGCAAGGTGAATTGATTCAAGGGAGTCTATGGAAGAGACGATATAAAACAAATTACGTAACATAGCACCCTACTAAAATAAAATAGAGTCCTACTAAAATAGAGTCCTACTAAAATAGAGTTCTACTCAAAAGAGCCACAGCGATAGAGAACACATCTGAGTGCTAGACTCGTCTCAAGACTGGCTCATCAATAATCAAACCCAATGAAGAGCGTTAATTTTGAAATCATTATTTGTTGAAGAAAATGGCTATTACATGCCTACAGAGAATGCGGCCAGCCCCTGGGGCGCAATCACTCTACATGGTGGTGCCTCTGCCGGATTAATGACGAGCTTACTCGAAGATCAATTTCCCACAGACACCATGCAGTTGGCGCGTTTAACCGTCGATCTTTTCCGCCCGGTACCCATGGCTGCACTGGAGCCTCGTAGTCGTATCATTCGTGATGGAAAACGGATAAAAGTTATCGAGTTGTCGTTATTTCACGATAATCAGGAAATCTGTCGTAGCAATGCCTTAATTCTGGAAAAGCAAAGTATTGAATTACCCGCCCATGCTCAGTTAGCCGAGCGGCCACCCCAAAAAATTGCCGATGCTTTTGCGCAGGACGAGGTGATCGGCATTAATGCCATTAACAAAGCGGCAGGCGTGACATATCCCCCCGGCTTGCACACGCTCATCCCTTTAAAACCGATATTTCTTAACATGGGTGTGGGGCGAGGCTGCTCCTGGGTGCGACTACCTTTGCAGGTGCGAGAGGGCCTTGCAAACTCGCCACTGGTCACTGTGGCCACTTTGTCTGATTTTAGCAACGGCTTTGCTCAGCTGTATTTAAGTCCCGAGCAAGGTTTTATTAATGCGGATATTACGCTGAATTTACACCGGATGCCGGTTAATGACTGGATTGCCATTGATGCCCTCACTCGTGCTCAACCACAGGGTATCTCAATGGTCGAGGCGGTTCTGTACGACCAGCACGGCATGATTGGCCGGGTGAGCCAGTCAAATATGACCATGACAACCTACCGCCATTAGAACCACATTTAGTTCCAAATGTAGTAGCCAATGCTTAAGGAGAGACATCTTCTGCATAGCTCATCGCGTTAAGGGCTGTTAGCGAGCGGTGCGAATTAACAGGCAGTGACCCTTTCTAGAATAATCAAATTGACGCAGTAGCCTTGTAATGCTTGAGCGGATGATATATGTCAACGCGTTGATGAACTCCTTTGCAATATATTGCTGCCTTGCTATATATAGAACTCCGATTAAAAAAACATAAAAGGAACATTGTATGGATAGTCAATGGAAGAAAGGGCCTGCTATTTCTGGCTTTAAGTCTGTGCTACAAACAAGCGTGTTAGTTGCCGCTATTGGTGGCTCTGGGTTGGTGGTGGCTGATAATCATAAGGGGGTAGCTGGAGAGGACGATTTTAAACAGTATTGTGCTTCTTGCCATGGTGTTAGTGGCAAGGGTGATGGTCCCGTTGCGCCTTCGCTTAAAAATCCACCGACTGACCTTAGGACACTTTCTGCTAACAATGGCGGCAGCTTCCCTAAAAAGCACGTGATGGACGTGGTTCAGGGAAACAAGGATTACGATAAAAAATTCCGTACGCACGGCCCTTCTGTTATGCCGGTGTGGGGAAATATTTTTCTTGACGACAGTGATGGCAGGTCGAGTATAGCCAGCGCCCGCATTAAAAACGTCGTGCGTTATATTGAGTCAATACAGAAATAACATTGAATCAATGCTTGACCTTTTGGGGCGTCGATACATCACGTATTTTATCGATGCCCCAACTCAACCGGTGATGAAAATAGATTGAAGACCTGAGAATACCCGCACTCATTCGCTGTGATGCTTGTGTGCTATTTTTTCGAAGTTTCACTTCTTTACTACGATAGCCCGCTACTCATTGTTTCTTGTTAATGTTCTTTGGCTGAGAGCTCTTTTTCCATTGAAGCCTGATTCAATAACGGCGTTGAGGGCTTGTGTTTAGGTCTTACCAATCAGCGTATCTTTAGCCGCGTTGATCTTGGCGGCGAGATAATCATTTCCGCCTCTGTCGGGGTGTAATTTTTGAATGAGCCGTTTGTGAGCCTTGATGACCTCCTCTTTGCTGGCACCCTCTTCAAGACCCAGAATCTGCCAGGCCTCGCCTTTTTCCGTAGCCGTTTCAGGCTGGCTGTGTTGTTGATAATGATCGTTGCCCGTGTTGTGAAAGCGTCGTGCCAGGTAGGCATTGAGTAAGCGGGCAGCCTTGGGATCGTCGCTGCGCCACTGGGCAAGTAGGGGGTCGAGTTGCTCACGACTTAAACTAGACAGGCTTTGCCCGGCTAACTCTCCCTTGAGTATTTTGCCATCAATGCTGCCGTTGCCAATATTGACTTTAATTTCTAGTGATTCTGAACGCAGTGTCGGACCAAACTTTGAGCCGCCACCCCTGCGTAGCCAGGCCTGCAGCATGGGCAAGGCGCGCATCAGTAGGCCCGCAGAGCCTTTAAGTAGCGGAAAGAGACCTGCTAGAGCAGCGGCGAGCCAGTGGGCGCGGCCACTGAGTACCAGCGCAAGTGTGACACCAAAAAGGCCAATGAATATTAGCCGCCACAGCGCGGCTTTGCGTTCTTTTTCAGGCTTTTTCTGTAGCGCTTTGATCCGCTGTATAAAGTACCAGACAATAAAAACGAGGGCGACAAGTAGAATTAAACGTGGCATGAATGATCGTTAGTGCTTAGGGACCATTACTATACTGTTGAATGAGGTCCCTGTTAATCGCATTTTCAATTAAGCCTCTGTTGTGGGGTGCCTGACATAAGTCATGAGCGCGCCGATACTATTAAGCCCCTGGAATAAACACACAACAGCCTGCGATAACGGGCACTTTTTGTTTTGCCTAAAGCGCCTGCTTAATAAGTATTTGCTTAATTTAAGCAGGCAAGTAGCGCATCAACAAAGAATGGGAATCAACATTCGTCAAACGCGTATCGTCGATGGGTATCCGCACCACGTGACCAGAGCCCGGGGCGGCACTCATTGCAGTGCCTTCAGTATTTTCTAAATCAGTGAGCTGGAAGGTGTGATTGCCTTGAGGCGTGATGAGTTCGAGGGTGTCCCCGCGTTCAAAACGATTTTTTACCTCAATCGTTAACCAGCCGTTTTGCGTATCCGCATCAACAATTTCACCCACAAATTGCTGCTGGTTATTGCTGGAAGCACCCTTGCCGTAGTTCTGGTAAGACTCCGGTACATGACGGCGGTAAAAGCCTTCGGTATAGCCGCGATTGGCGAGGTGGTCAAGCTCACCCATTAAGTTCATATCGAAGGGCTTGCCATTGACAGCCTCATCAATGGCGCGACGGTAGGTTTGCGCGGTGCGGGCCACGTAGTAGTGGGACTTGGTGCGGCCCTCGATTTTCAGGGACTGAATGCCCAAGTCGACCATACGGGGCACATGTTGCACGGCGCGTAGATCCTTTGAATTCATGATGTAAGTGCCGTGCTCGTCTTCATAGGCCGGCATAAATTCATCGGGGCGATTAGCTTCCTGCAACAGCACCAGGGGTGGTTCATCAAAGCCCTGGGCAGTGGCCGGTTCGCCTGCTTGTGCAGTTGAATCACCCGGATTCCAGGCTTGCACGTTGGGGTCGACCGGGGTGATATTTCCTGTCGCATCCTGAGTGGCCTCATGTGCCTGGTATTTCCAGCGGCAGGCATTGGTGCAGGCACCTTGATTGGGGTCGCGATGATTCATATAGCCTGATAGCAGACAGCGACCGGAGTAGGCAATGCACAGCGCGCCGTGTACAAAGACTTCGAGCTCCATTTCAGGGCACTCGTCGCGAATCTCGGCGATTTCATCGAGGGATAACTCGCGGGACAGAATCACCCGGCTTAGACCCTGCTGATACCAGAACTTCACTGAGGCATAGTTGACGGCATTCGCCTGCACCGAGAGATGAATCGGCATCTCAGGCCATTTCTCGCGCACCAGCATAATCAGCCCCGGATCGGACATGATCAGTGCGTCTGGCCCCATGGCGATGACCTCGGCCATATCGCGAATATACGTTTTCACCTTGTTATTGTGAGGTGAGATGTTGCTGGCGATGTAAAACTTTTTACCCTGGGCGTGAGCCTCGTCAACGGCCTCGGCCATAATGTCGAGGTGATTGAATTCGTTGTTTCGCACACGCAGGCTGTAACGCGGTTGTCCGGCGTAGACAGCATCGGCGCCATAGGCGAAAGCGTAACGCATACTTTTATACGTTCCGGCGGGGGAGAGCAGTTCGGGCATAAAGGACATAGCGAAGGATATCAAGACAAGTAAAAGAAGACGCTATTTTAGCCTATAACGGGCTTTGAAAGAGCAATTATTACCAACGGCATCTTATGACAGGGCCACTGGGTATTTTCACGATAAATAAACAACTGACTGTGCTCATCGCTTATGCGCATGTCTTATAATAGGCGCCCACCTATTTCCCCGAAGAGGAGAGCCCCATGGCTATGTCAGGTACAGCATCAGATTCTTTAAGCATAGGCACGCCTTTTTCGGGCACTGCGACGAAAGCCTTGCTTTGTGGTTCGGGCGAGCTCGGTAAAGAGGTGGCTATAGAGCTGAAGCGTATGGGACTTGAAGTGATTGCTCTCGACCGCTACGACAACGCCCCGGCCATGCAAATCGCCGATCGCTCTTACACTCTGTCGATGCTAGATGGTCCCGCCCTGCGAGACATTATTGCCCGGGAGCAGCCCGATTATGTAATCCCTGAAATCGAAGCTATCGCCACCGATACCCTGGTGGAACTGGAGGCGTTGGGCGTCAATGTTGTGCCCACGGCCCAGGCCGCTCAATTAACCATGAATCGCGAAGGCATCCGCTGCCTGGCGGGTGAAGACTTAGGCCTGGCGACCTCGAGCTACCGTTTTGCCAGTACCTTCGATGAGTTTGAAGCCGCTGTTGCAGAGATAGGCATACCTTGCCTCGTGAAGCCCATTATGAGTTCATCCGGCAAGGGGCAAAGCCTGATTAGTGAAGGGCGTGAAGTGGCTGCTGCCTGGGCCTACGCTCAGGAGGGAGGGCGCGCCGGAGCAGGGCGGGTGATCATCGAAGGTTTTGTTGATTTTGATTACGAAATTACGCTCTTAACCGTGCGCCATCGCAATGGCACCAGCTTTTGTGCGCCGATTGGTCACCGGCAAGAAGATGGCGACTACCGCGAATCCTGGCAACCTCAGGCAATGTCTGATAAAGCCCTGGCCGCAGCTCAGGCCATGGCTGAAAAAGTTACCACCGCCCTGGGGGGCTGGGGGATTTTTGGTGTTGAGTTGTTTGTTAAGGGTGACGAAGTGATCTTTAGCGAGGTCTCACCACGTCCTCACGACACCGGCATGGTGACGATGATCTCTCAGGACCTTAGCCAGTTTGCGCTGCATGTACGAGCTATTCTCGGTTTGCCAGTGCCCAATATTCAGCAGCTTGGGCCATCGGCCTCTGCGGTGATTCTGGTCGAAGGTGAGTCGAACAATGTTCAATTTTCAAATCTGGAGCAGGCCCTGAAAGAACCCGATACACAAGTTCGCCTCTTCGGCAAACCCGAGGTTGTAGGGCGGCGGCGCATGGGTGTTTGTCTTGCGCGCGCTGAATCTATTGACGCAGCTAAAGTGAAAGCCAGTCAAGCGTCAGCCAGTGTTACCGTGAGCTTATCGTAAATCGTTTGGACAAAACGGAGGATAGAATATGCATAAGTTTTTATTGGCTTTAGTGATCAGCCTACTGTCAGTGGCTGCCAGTGCTGAGCGCGAAGAATATCGCGTGGTGTTAAAAGACCACATTTTTAAACCGGCTGAAATACAGGTGCCAGCCAATCGCTTGGTCTACTTAGTTATTGAAAATAAAGATACTAGCGCAGAGGAGTTTCAAAGCAGCGATTTACATCGTGAGAAAATTATCGCTGCCGGGAAAACGGGGAAAATTAAAATTGGCCCTTTAAAAGCGGGTTCGTATCATTTTCTGGGGGCTTTTAACCCCGATACCGCCCAGGGCATAGTGATCGTTAAATAGCCTTTTTAAAGGCATCAATCACTAGCCTCCTGTTTAACAAGCTGCCGCTGCTTGAGCTGATTTGGGCTATAGTGAGCGCTTAATGCCGCTAGCATTTGCTTGAGCTGAGCATTGATATTGTCTTGCTCATCCACGGCAATATTTTCTTTTAAGCGGGTGATCACTCGTTCTACAGCGTTCTCAAGATCACCCTGAAGGGCTTTCGACTTATCGGTTAAATAAACCCGCGTCACGCGTTTGTCGGCGGGATCACGCCGTCGGCTAACGTAACCCTGGTCCTCAAGTTGGGCGAGGGTTCTGGCCACGGCGCCCTTATCGGCCTGCAGGCGATTGGCCATTTCTTGCTGGGTCAGTCCCTCGTTGATATAGAGCATAAAGAGGTAGGAAATACGCCCGGAGCCTATGCCTAAGGGCGCCGTTTCCGTTTCCAGCGCTTTCATCATAGTCCGATAAAGTAAGCCAATTTGGCGTACCAGGTTATCTGCGAGATCAATCATTAGCTAAGGCGATTTCCTTGTCATTGTTAACGGTTTCACCCGTATCCGGTCGCTGGGGAAGCCGTTTCGGTATAAAGGGCGTTAACATCACGACGGGGATATAAGCCAGCGCACAATATATGAAAGTATCGCTGAGGGCGAGGGTCGATGCCTGCAAGTTACTGAGTTGTTCCGCCATCGCCCACATGACGGCTTCATTATCACCGGCGAGTTCAATTAGGGGCTGGAAGGCAATATCTTTACCCGCTTCCAGGGGCGTGAGGTTTTCAACCAGGTGCTGGCGATGGAAAATTGTGCGGTTCTGCCATGCCGTAATGCCAATGGCGATGCCTAAGCTCGAAGAGAACATGCGAAAAAAGTTAAAAAAACCGGCAGCGGAGGGGGTTTTCTCTGGCGGCACTCCAATTAGTGATAAGGCCATTAGCGGCGGGAACATAAACCCAAAGCCAACGCCCATAATGACACGGGCATAAAACATCGAGCTAAAGGTGGTTTCGACGGTGCACAGTGACTGTAAATAAATACCATAGGCAATAAAACCGCTACCAATCACCATCAAATGTCGCAGGTTTAATTTGGCCAGGTGTTTGCCGACAATCAGCATGCCGAAGATAGGCACCAGGCTGGTACCCGCCATGGCCAGTCCGGCCCAGGTGGCGGTGTAGCCAAGTACGGACTGCATCCAGATGGGGTAGAGCACGGTAGTAGTGTAATAACTGATATAAAAAATCGCCGCTATAACCGAGCAGATCACAAAGCTGGGGATTTTCAGCAAGGTGTAGTCGACAATGGGGTGGGGTTCACGACGCTCCCACACGACAAAACCAATAAAACCAATCACCGCAATATTGAGCATTAAACGGATTTCCGGCGAGCCAAGCCAGTCCAGTTCGTGGCCCTTATCCATCACTAATTGTGCGAACAGTACGACGATGGAGAGTAGCAGCATGCCGACCAGATCGATAGGCTCCCTTTTCGTCTCTGTTTCGTCATGCTTCATGCTGACCCAGACTACCCAGGCACAAAATATTCCGGCCGGCACATTCATATAGAAAATCCAAGGCCAGCCGATGGTGTCGGTAATAAAGCCTCCAATAATGGGCCCTAATACTGGGGCAACACCGGAGGTTAGTGCCCAAAGACCGAGGGCAAACCCGTGTTGCTGGGGTGGGAAAACCCGTAGTAGTACGGTTTGGGAGAGGGGCACGATCAAACCGCTGGAAAGGCCCTGCAATGCACGAAAAAAGATCAGTGTTTCAAAGTTGGCCGCCATACCGCAGAGGCAGGAGGTCAAGGTAAACAAGCCAATAGCTACGGTGAACGTTTTAATCTCACCATAACGTTTACATATCGACCCGCTGAGGGGGAGCATAATAGCAAGACACACCGCGTAAGAGGTGAGCACCCAGGCGCCCTGGGAAGGTGTTGCACCTAAGCTGCCCGAAATAGCGGGCAGTGCTACCACCGCAATGGTGGTGTCGAGAATGTTCATGAAGTTGGCAGTGGCGATGGCCACCGCCGTGAGCATTAGCGGTAGCCGCGTGGTAGGCGTCACCATTTAGCCTGTCTACGTGCTTCTTCTATGGGATCACTGCTAGAAGGTAAGTTTTCGGCAATAATTCGCTCGACCATGGCTTGACCATCGGCTTCCCAGTAAGCATAGACGTTACTGACATCGACGGGAGTGGCCTTCGGTGTTTGATTCAATTGCAGACCGTCGCGTTGACTCGTGTCAATCGAGACGTGCAGTGAGGTGCCTATAGGTAGGGGTTTTTCACGAACAGTGTCATCTGCCAAGGCAATACGTACTGGCACGCGTTGAACAATTTTTAACCAGTTGCCAGTAGCATTTTGTGCCGGTAGCAGAGAAAAGGCCGCACCGGTACCGGTGCCACCACCAACCACTTTACCGTCGTAATGGGTCTCTTCACCGTAGAGGTCAGAGGTAATGGTAACGGGTTGACCGAGGCGCAAATACCTCAGCTTGGTTTCTTTAAAATTCGCTTCCACCCACACTTTGTCTAACTGCACGAGTTGAAACAGCGGCTTACCGACTTTGATAATATCGCCGGGGGAGACAAAGCGCTTGGCGATATGCCCAGAAACGGGGGCGACGATTGTGCTCTTGTTGAGATCGGAGCTAAAGCCTCTTACTGAGACCGCCGCACGTTTAACATCCGGGTGTTGAGCAATAGGCAAATTAGTTGCATTGATTTCTGCCTCAGCTAGAGCCTGACGGGCAGTGTTCAAGGCAGCGGCAGTAACGGCCATTCGCAACACGGAGGTATCGAGCTCTTCTTTGGAAATCATCTTTTTCTTCGCCAGCTTTTTACGTCGCTCGGCTTCGTTTCTGGCTAGCGCATAAGCGGCCTGACGTTCGGTGACCTCGGCCTGACGACGTTTAACTTTCTGTTTTAAGGCCGCGACCTCTTGTACAGCGCGAGCCAATTCGCTTTGTGCGCGGTAGAGAGAATTTCTTGGCGTGTCTCCATCGAGTTTAACCAGCGCCTGGCCTGCTTCAACGTAGTCACCTTCTTCAGCACCGAGCCAGAGGACAATATCCTCCATGCGTGAGCTGACGGTAATGATATCGCCAGTGGTGTAGGCATTATCTGTTGACACAAACTGTCGATTTTCTAAATAAGTTACCACTGCATAGCTGACAGCACTCAGCAGCAGGATAACGACAAGCAAGCTCCAGGAACGTCTCATAATTTCTCTTGCGTGTGAGCTCTTTCCGCTTTGCTTGCAAGCAAAGCGGAAAGAGCTCAGTCTCGGGCGGGTTGGGTTAGGGCGCGGATTTTACGGGGGCAACGTTGATGCGTCAACGTTGATAGGTCAACCAATGTTATAGGCGATATAACTCCGGTTTATGTTTTTATTTGAAGTTGCACTCGCAGAGGCGAGCACAGGTGCTGGGAATAAACGCGTGGATATAAAAAAAACCCTGCCGGAGCAGGGTTTTTAGAGTGCTTACATCGGCTAATCTAAGACTGCAAATTAGGCACTTTCGACAATTTGCTGCGCCGCAATCCGCTTGCCATCTTCCGCAGCTGCCTGGAAGGAAGCAATCTGATCAAAGTTCATGTAGCTGTATATTTCATCAGACATTGAATCGATGCTCGAAGCCTTCTCCAGATATTCCTCAGGCGTGGGCAAACGACCCAAAATGCCACTGATTGCAGCCAGTTCGGCTGACCCCAGATAGACATCGGCGCCATCACCCAAACGGTTAGGGAAGTTGCGGGTCGAGGTGGAAATGACCGTTGATCCGGGAGCAACGCGGGCCTGGTTGCCCATGCACAATGAACATCCGGGCATTTCAGTACGGGCACCGACGCGTCCATAGATGTTGTAGTAGCCTTCTTCCATTAGCGTGTGCTCATCCATACGGGTAGGCGGCACAATCCAGAAGCGCGAATTAAGTTCGTCGGGTTTGGTTTGCTCAAGTAACTTACCGGCGGCGCGGAAGTGGCCGATGTTCGTCATACACGAGCCGATAAACACTTCTTCAATACGGCTGCCTGCCACGCTGGAGAGTAAGCGGGCATCGTCTGGGTCATTGGGCGCACAGATGATCGGCTCTTTGACTTCATTGAGGTCGATTTCGATGACAGCCGCGTATTCGGCGTCGACATCGGCTGACATCAATGATGGTGCCGCCAACCATTCTTCCATTTTTAAGGCACGGCGCTCAAGGGTGCGAACATCACCGTAGCCCTGAGATATCATCCAGCGCAGCATGGTAATGTTTGAACGCAGGTATTCAGCAACGGCATCTTCGTCCATTTTAATGGTGCAGCCTGAAGCCGAACGCTCGGCGGAGGCATCCGATAATTCAAAAGCCTGCTCAACTGTGAGGCCCTCAATGCCTTCAATCTCCAGTACGCGACCAGAGAAAATATTCTTCTTGCCCTCTTTAGCAACGGTCAACAAATCCTGCTGGATAGCGTAATAAGGAATGGCGTGAACCAGATCGCGCAAGGTAATACCAGGCTGCATTTTACCTTTGAAACGCACCAGTACGGATTCGGGCATATCCAATGGCATTACGCCAGTGGCCGCTGCAAAAGCTACCAGACCGGAGCCCGCTGGAAAGGAAATACCCATTGGGAAGCGAGTGTGTGAGTCACCGCCAGTGCCGACAGTGTCGGGTAGCAACATGCGGTTCAACCAGCTGTGGATAATACCGTCACCAGGGCGCAGAGAAACACCGCCTCGGTTCTTAATGAAATCGGGCAAGCTGTGCTGGGTCTGGATATCAACGGGTTTTGGGTAGGCCGCAGTGTGGCAGAAAGACTGCATCACCAGGTCAGATGAAAAGCCCAGACAAGCCAGGTCTTTCAGCTCGTCGCGAGTCATAGGACCAGTGGTGTCCTGTGAGCCGACAGTGGTCATTAGGGGTTCGCAATACGTGCCGGGGCGAACACCTTTGACACCACAGGCCTTACCGACCATCTTCTGTGCCAGTGTGTAACCTTTGCCCGTATCATCAGGCTGAGTTGGTGCACGGAAGACTTCACTTGGCGGCAGGTCGAGGGCTTCGCGGGCACGCTTAGTGAGGCCGCGGCCAATGATCAGGTTGATACGACCGCCAGCCTGGACTTCGTCGAGGATGACATCAGATTTGAATGTGTACTCAGAGATCACATCGCCACTTTCGTGGTCAAGGATTTTGCCCTCGTAGGGACGGATTTCGATGACCTGGCCGTAGTCGATTTTTTCAACCGGGGCTTCAAAAACCAATGCGCCGGAATCTTCCATCGTATTGAAGAAAATTGGTGCGACTTTACCGCCGATGCAAATGCCGCCACCACGCTTATTGGGCACGCCGGGTAGGTCTTCGCCCATGTACCAGAGTACAGAGTTGGTAGCAGACTTACGTGAAGAACCGGTGCCGACTACATCGCCAACAAAGGCAACGGGGTGACCTTTTTTCTGTAATTCGAGTATTTGCTCTTCGTTATTCTGAATGCCTTCACGGGGGATCTTGTACATTGCTTTGGCGTGAACGGGAATGTCGGGGCGCGACCAGGCATCGGGCGCCGGAGACAAATCGTCCGTGTTGGTTTCGCCAACCACTTTAAAGACCGTGGTGACAATTTTTTCTGCAACGGCGGGGCGCTTGGTGAACCACTCGGCATCGGCCCATGACTGCATTACAGCTTTAGCGTTGGCATTGCCTGCTTTGGCTTTTTCGTCGACATCGTGAAAGGCATCAAACATTAGCAAGGTGTGTTTTAGTTGTTCGCCAGCCAGAGCGCCCAGTTCGGCGTCATCCAGGGCATCAACCAGGGTGCTGATGTTATAACCGCCGAGCATCATGCCCAGAAGTTTAATTGCGTGAGCCTTGTCGATCAGGGGTGAAGTCGCTTCACCTTTAACAATAGCCGAGAGAAAACCGGCTTTGACGTAGGCGGCTTCATCAACCCCGGGCGGTACGCGATTGGTAATGAGGTCGAGCAGTAATTCATCTTCGCCAGCGGGTGGCGCTTTGAGCAGCTCAACCAGTTCGGCGGTCCACTCGGGACTGAGAGGCTTGGGGGGAACGCCTTCAGCTGCGCGTTCGTCTACGTGTTTACGGTATGCTTCTAGCACGGTATTTTTCCTTTGATTGGTTGACTTTACCCGTGACGGTGGTAACCGGATGCGGGACTATCAATGACACACATCGATGGGGTGGGCCGGCAAGCCCGAAGGCGAATTCTACAGTAAAAATACCGGTCTGTAATGGCTTTGGGTCTTGGCTGCGCCCATACCCTGGATCTTGCAGTACAATGTATAGCTCACCTCTATTTACCGATCGGGATCTCTTTGTGCTCAATAACGATGTGCTACGCCGTATCCGCTACACCTTTGATTTTAGCGATGACAAAATGATGGCAATTTTTGCTCTGGCAGACTACAAGGCAACACGGGCCGAAATTAGCGCCTGGCTGAAAAAAGACGAGGATCCTAATGCCGTGGTTTGTAAAGATAAGTACTTAGCACTCTTTCTCAACGGCTTGATTATTGACCGACGGGGTAAAAGAGAGGGCCCCCAGCCTGAACCCGAAAAGCATCTCACGAATAACGCGATTTTTATGAAATTGAAAATTGCACTGAACTTAAAGGCAGAAGAGGTCTTATCGATTATTGAACTGGCGGGATTTGCCATGAGCAAGCACGAACTGAGTGCCTTTTTCCGCAAACCCGGACATAAGCATTACCGTACTTGTCACGATCAGATTTTGCGCAATTTTCTTAAGGGCGTGCAGCTCAAATATCGTCGCAGTGAAGAAGGGACAAGCCCGTCAGTGTGGAAATAGCCCTGAGGCAATGAAACCCTGCGTGAGCAGGGGGATTTGGTTTACTACAACGTTTTAAGGACTAAGAATGACAGACAAAACAATCGCCGGACAATGCGTGGCAAAAATGATCGACAACGACACGGTGGTGAATGGCCTGGGTATTCGCTTAATCAGTGCTGAGCAGGGGCGAGCTGTGCTGGCCATGACAGTGCGTGCCGACATGCTCAATTCTTTAGGCCAATGCCATGGCGGCATGAGTTTTACCCTGGCTGATGCCGCCTTTGCTTGCGCTACGGTGTCGAATAATCAGGCCGGCGTCGGGGCCCATGCAGCCATGGATTATATTCGCCCCGGCCTGGAGGGTGATGTACTCACTGCCACAGCGACGGTGCGCCACCAGGGCAAATCGGCGAGTCTGGTTGAGGTTGTTGTCGAGAATCAAAACGGCAAACAAATCGCCTTACTCCATGGCCGGTCCCATAATTTTGAGCAAGCTTTTATTGACAGTGAGGCCGGCTAACCCTTTCAAACAACTTTTCAGAACATCATGTAAAACAACGAGGCAAACATGAAAGATGCATTTATCTGCGATGCCATTCGCACCCCGATCGGCCGTTTTGGCGGCTCTCTTTCCTCGGTTCGCGCCGATGATTTAGGCGCTATCCCCATCAAAGCTTTGATGGCGCGCAATCCGCAAGTCAATTGGCAGGCCGTGGATGATGTTTACTACGGCTGCGCGAATCAGGCTGGTGAAGATAATCGCAACGTGGCGCGTATGAGTGCGTTACTGGCGGGTCTCGATAGCGCCGTCCCCGGCGTCACCCTCAACCGCTTGTGTGGTTCGGGTCTTGATGCAGTGGGCAGTGCGGCGCGAGCGATCCGTTGTGGTGAAGCTGATCTAGTGATCGCTGGAGGGGTGGAATCCATGTCGCGTGCGCCCTTAGTGATGCCCAAAGCTGACAGTGCGTTTAGCCGCAATGCTGAAATTTACGACACCACATTGGGTTGGCGTTTTGTCAACAAACTGATGAAGAGTCAGTACGGTACCGATTCGATGCCTGAGACCGCTGAAAATGTTGCCGCTGACTATGGCATTGAGCGTGAAGCGCAGGACAAATTTGCCCTGGCCAGCCAGCAGCGGGCTGCAGCGGCGCAGGCCAATGGCATCTTGGCTCAGGAAATTTGCCCCGTGAGTATTCCCCGTCGCAAACAAGAGCCAGTTATTTTTGACAAAGATGAACACCCCCGCGCAACCAGCCTTGAAGCCCTGGCCAAGTTAGGCACTCCCTTTAAGGAAAATGGCACAGTCACTGCCGGTAATGCTTCTGGCGTAAACGATGGTAGTTGTGCGCTGCTTTTGGCTTCCGCCACCGCGGTCGGGGAGTACGGCTTACTGCCCAAAGCTCGTATCGTCGCTATGGCCAGCGCCGGTGTTGAGCCACGGGTGATGGGTATAGGTCCAGTACCTGCAACGCGCAAAGTGCTCGCCAAAGCTGGGTTAAGCCTTGAGCAAATGGACGTTATTGAATTGAATGAAGCTTTCGCTGCCCAGGGTTTAGCGGTGACTCGCGAACTGGGGCTGGCTGATGACGCTGCCCATGTGAACCCCAATGGTGGTGCAATTGCTTTGGGGCATCCCCTCGGCGCCAGCGGTGCCCGATTGGCCACTACGGCCATGTATCAGCTGCAACGTACAGGCGGGCGCTACGCGCTTTGCACAATGTGTATAGGCGTGGGGCAGGGCATCGCTTTGATTATTGAGCGTGTTTAAACAAGGATTTCTGTCAGTAGAGATCAATCAAAAATAAAACGCAGGTTAATTGACAAGCTATTTTTACTATAACCGGCACACTTTTTTATAGGGTAGAGCGCAAACGATGAAAAAACTCTGGGAGCCCTCGGCGGCACGACAGTCAGCCGCTAATATGACGGCTTATATGGGCTGGCTCGGTGAGCGCATAGGGCAGAACTTTAGCGACTACGACAGCCTCTACCAGTGGTCGATAGAAAACCTCGAAGAATTCTGGCAGAGCATTTGGGATTATTTTGAGATGCAATCGCCGACGCCCTATCAGCGAGTGCTGTCGAGTCATACCATGCCCGGTGCCCGCTGGTTTGAAGGGGCGAGTGTTAATTTTGCGGAGCGTATTTTTCGCGCCCGTGACGATAGCCGTCCGGCCATACTGGCGGAGTCAGTATTTCGTGAGTTGTACGATGTCAGCTGGGCCGAGTTAACGGACAAGGTCGCTAAACTCGCCCACTATTTACGTCAGCTTGGCGTTGAAAAGGGCGACCGGGTGGTGGCCTATATGCCGAATATTCCTGAAGCCGTTATCGCTTTCCTCGCGGCTAATTCTATTGGTGCGGTGTGGTCTAGCTGTTCGCCCGACTTTGGCACCAGTAGTGTGGTTGATCGTTTCCAACAAATATCACCGAAGGTACTGTTTGCCGTTAATGGTTATTCCTATAGCGGTAAAAGCATAGACCGCTGTGGGGAGGTGGCTTTATTACAGCAGCAATTACCCAGTCTCGAACGGGTGGTGACACTGAACTACCTGGCTAGTGCCGGCGTAGACGACGAAAAGCCTCAGGGCCAGATGTTTGTTGACTGGCAGCAGGCCTTGGATAACACCGCTACCGATATCGTTTTTGAGCAACTGCCCTTTGATCAACCTATTTGGACGCTTTATTCGTCGGGCACCACGGGCATCCCCAAGGCCATTACCCACAGCCACGGCGGTATTCTGCTGGAACAATACAAGCACATGGCCCTGCATTGTGACATTCAACCTGGCGATCGCTTTTTTTGGTTTTCCACCACCGGCTGGGTCATGTGGAATATTGCTCTTTCCTCTCTGCTTGCGGGTGCGGTGCTGGTGATATATGACGGTAACCCCGCTTACCCCACGGTGGACCACCTCTGGTCATTAGCCGAGCGCGCACAACTGCAACAGTTTGGTGGCGGTGCCGCCTACTATATTGCCGCTATGAAAGCCGGGCTAGAACCCGGAAAGCAGTTTGACCTCGGTCCTCTAAAGGCTATTGGTTCCACCGGCTCACCTTTGCCGGAAGAGGGCTTTGAATGGATTTACAACAGTGTAAAAGAAGATGTTTGGCTGATTTCAATGAGCGGCGGCACCGACATTGCCTCTGCCTTTATTGGCTCTTCACCGTTACTGCCGGTGTATTCCGGTGAGATTCAATGCCGTTTGCTCGGTGTCGATGTGCGTGCCCTCGACGACGCGGGCAATGCCCTGGTCGATGAGGTTGGTGAAATGGTCATTACCCAGCCCATGCCTTCCATGCCTATTTATTTTTGGAATGACACTGATCATAAACGTTATAAAGAAAGCTATTTTGAGGAATACCCTGGCCTATGGCGTCACGGCGAC
Organism: uncultured Gammaproteobacteria bacterium; assembly: GCA_913058345.1. Classification (GTDB taxonomy): domain Bacteria; phylum Pseudomonadota; class Gammaproteobacteria; order Pseudomonadales; family Porticoccaceae; genus Reddybacter. Next base: position 302,061 of record CAJXQR010000001.1, on the reverse strand, counting down.
TGGATGGTGTTGTCTAGCGAAGGGACGTTGCAAATTATGGGGCGTTCTGACTCAACGCTTAATCGCGGCGGTATTCGCATCGGTACCAGTGAAGTCTATCGCGGTGTTGAAAGTGTTGACGCCATCGCCGATAGTCTCGTGGTGAGTATTGAGCTCAGCGGCGGTCGCGCATATATGCCCTTATTCGTGCAGTTAAAACCAGGGATGATTTTAAATGATGATATTATTCAGCAAATAAAAGTCGCCCTGCGCAAAGACTTTAGCCCACGCCATGTGCCCGACGAGGTTTTTCAAATTGATGAAATACCCTACACCATGACGGGTAAAAAACTCGAAACGCCAGTGAAAAAAATATTGATGAATTTTAATGTGGAAAAATCGGTGAATAGAGACTCAATGCGCAACCCGGAGGCGATTGACTACTTTGTCGAATTTGCCGAGAAAACACGGACGATGTGAAGGCGACTGGTTCTCTTTTGGTGAAGGCGCAAAGAGTTGCTATAGCGTCTGTCAGTGAGAAAGGTCTTAAGCCCAGAGATCTATTGGGAGCAACACTTGCTCTTAAAGTACTTGTTCTTAAAGTACTTGTTCTTAAAGTGGATGATGCTTGAACAGTGAGAGAAAATAGAAAAACCTTACCCCCACACTTGGGAGAAAATGACAAGGTTATCTTATTTGATGGTGTCTGTAAGTTGTGCAACGCCTGGGCTAACTTTATTATTCACCATGATAAATGCCATGCTTTTAAGCTGGCCAGTGTGCAGTCTCAAGCGGGTAAAGACATACTTCAGCATTTCAATTATCCAATAGATGTCTATGAAACAATGCTGGTTGTTAATGGGGCTGAGTGCCTTGAAAAAAGCGATGCGTTTTTCTTTGTTATGAAAACCCTGGGCTTTCCGTGGAAGTTGGTTTTAATTTTTTCGTTGATACCAGTGGGAATAAGAAACTGGCTATACGATAGGGTTGCTCTGAAAAGGTATGTCCTTTTTGGGAAATATAACTACTGTTCTCTACCGACTCCCGATCATGAAGAAAGATACGTAAATGCAAGCCCTGTTACGCGCGACAATGATTTCAATTGCTAGATAAACATTGGTTTTTGTTTTCGCTTATTACGATTTAATGCCTAAAGCGTTATGGTTAAGAGCTCTGCGATTAAGACCTCTTACGGGTACGGGCCTTACTCACCATGATGCCAAACCTGCTAATTGAGGCGTTTAATTCTGTCTCTACACATTGAGCAACAATTGCCATTGCCTCCAGGGGTAATATCACTCACACAGAGGCAAAAAAACACCAATAATGACGCAAAAGAGGGGATGTCTTCCGCGCCATCAAGAGAGGTGGTTTTGTCTCGTGTGAATGAGTGCTTTCCTGAGCGGCATTAAATACTTAAATGGGTACAATACCTCGGCGTTTAAAGGCGTGCTCTGGACGGCGGTTTTTCGCCATTTCCAACGCCCTGATTAATACTTTACGGGTATCGGCTGGATCAATCACATCATCGACCAGGGCGGCTTCAGCTGCGGGTAAAATAGTGGTTTTGGCTTTGAATTCCGCGACCAGCTCTTGTCTGCGTTCCTCGCCATTTTCCATTTCAGTCAACATTCGACCAAAAAGTATATCGACAGCATCGTCAGGTGAAATGGCGCTGAACGAGGCAAGCGGCCAAGCGACCAGCATATTGGGTTGCATGCCGAGGCTGTTCATGCCGTAGTGGGCGAGCCCAAAGGCCTTGCGCAGCATCACTGTGAAGCGAGGCACGGTGGCGTGCTCAATTTCGTAAAGCAGGCGCGTCGACCAGCGAATTATGCCGTCAAGTTCTGACTGAGGCCCGGGGTAGTAACCGGGAATATCCTGCAGAAAAATGAGGGCAATACCAAAGCAATCACAGAAATTAATAAAACGGCTGATTTTTTGGCAGGCCTTGGTATCGAGAGTACCGGACATATAGGCGGGTTGATTGGCAATAAAACCGACGACACGGCCGTCCATATGAGCCAAACAGGTGACGATATTTTGGGCAAAATTCGGCTTGAGTTCGAAGAGTTTACCGTCGTCTACCAGCCCTGTAATAATTTTTTTAATATCGTAGGCGAAACGTAAATCGGTGGGCACAATATCGCGTAATTCGCCGCACAGGCGCTCAGGGTCATCGCGAGTGGGGCGCTGTGGTGGCGGCTCGTTACAATTGCTGGGCAGGTAGCTGAGAAATTCTTTGATCTTGTCGATGCAGCTCTCTTCATCGGCAACCAGTAAGTCTCCCATGCCGCTTTCTTCGACATGTTTGCGGGCTCCGCCGAGTTCTTCCAGAGTGGTATCAATGCCCATTTTACTTTTTAACAGGGGTGGCCCAGCAATCATCATCGCCGAGTTTTCGGTCATTGGTACAAAGTCTCCAATGGCTGTGAGGTTGGCGTGACCACCGATGCAGATACCCATCACGGCAACGACTATGGGCACATAACCGCTTAGACAAGCCAGATTGGCAAATTGGGGGTTGTCGTAGGCCCCCTGGGAGCTCACTTCTTCTTCTAGTCGAGCACCGGTACCCTCGGTAAGAATCACCAGGGGGAAGCCTTGTTCTAGAATTAGCCGCTTGAGGCGGGTGAATTTCCACTCGCAGGTTTTGCCCATGGACCCAGCACGGTATTGCATGTCATAGGCGGCGACACCCACCATACGGCCATTGACTTTACCGTAGCCGACGACAATAGCATCACGCGGTGTTTCTCCCGGCTTGGTCGCGGCTGCCAAGTCGCACTCTCTGGCCAAGGGGGCGATTTCGGTAAAAGCGTCTTTGTCAAATAAGAGCTCAACGCGCTCTCGGGCTGACAGCATACCTTTGGCGTGGCGCTTGCTGTAATCGAGTTCATTTAGCGCCTTTTTTTTGTCGAGGAAGGGTTGCAGTGCCTCTGTCATGGTAGTGGTTGATGGTTTTTCTGTTTCAAAGAAGACAGTGTTTGAAGAACTGGCTGGTGGCTGATCTTTTTGTGTCACGATGAATTTACTTCCAGTTTGATGTTAAGGGCATGGTCCACAAAGCGGCGCCCAATGTAGCGAGCATCACAACACAGATCAAGTGATGCGTTTTTTTGATGTTTTTAGCGGTCAATTATTTTCTTTTAACCTGACGTTAACAGCGCTGATCGGAGCTCCCTTAACCAGGATTTAAGGAGACGAGTGTTTTTGGGCCCCGTTCTCAGTAGTTGCTTCTGCGCTCCAGGCAGGGTTTCCAATGCCGGGTCCGCGTACTGATATCGCACTGATTCGCGTTTGAGGGCAATAGGGCCATCAATGACAGGCGTCGCGAGAAGGGTATCAATGGCAGCAATCAGGGCTGTATCCAGTTCATCACCCGGATAGCCCAGTTCACTATAAGCTGTTTCCAGAAGAGGGCGTGTCCAATGGAAAAAGGTCGCAGCCTGCTGACTGTCTATGGCGACGATACTCTGGGTAAAGGCATCGTAACGACTGAAATTTGTCGCTCCCATCGAGAGAGTTTGCCCCTCCTTGTCAGCGATAAAAGCTTCACTAGGACGCTCAAAGGGCATGAGCTTATCAAGCAGGGCACCCTTTGCGAGCCCGTCGAGAAAAGCAACGCTGCGTTGTAATAAGAAGTCTTTATGGAGTGCTGGAACAATTTGCGGACTGATATTTAATGCTTGCCAGTTCTCTAATTCAAACTGCTGCTTAATAAAGTCATTTGCCTTGTCATAAGACGGCAGAGGGGGGAGAGGCTCGCCTGTAATGGGTGCGGATTCTGCTTCAAAGTACGAGGGTGGTATTTTGAGTACCGGCTCAGGGTCAATATTGGCTGGCGTTGGTTCCGCCAGGACATCCTTTTCCATCGGCACGATAAGCTCGTTAGATGTTTCCTGGTTTGGTAACAATTGATTGGTATAGAGGAAAAAAATCGTTGCGCCGAGGAGAGAAAAAGCGATGATAAGCAGGCCTAATCGGGTTCTGGACGCTGAAACCGGGTGGCGGTCGTTTCCATCCAGAGGGTCGTTTGGTGACAGTGGCATAACGTACTCCTTTATTTAGCGCTTTATTCAAAACCCAGGACTTGAGAGATAATTACTTCCGGCCTTCTAGCGTCAATGACTTCAATAGCATTTCGTAGTTTTCACCATCCTCTTCTCGCTGCCAGACTTTGACGGGAAGGTAGGCGTATTTTTCAGCCATCCAGAAAATTGTTTCACGGTCCTGCTTGTCTCGCACGCGGCGTATTTTTATCGAGTCGATATCGCCGAGTTCGGTAGTAATGACTTCGTTACCAAGGCGTTCAAACTGATAGTGCTTGATTTTACCATGGGAAATGACCGTATATTTAAGGGTTGAATCAGGCTCGGCCAGATCGCGTCGCAATTGTAGTTGATAGCTAATTGGACCCAGGTAGTCAGGCTGTAGATCTATTTCACGCTTTTTTTTCTTACGAGTATAAATGGCCTTATTGCGCTGATGATCGATGATGAGTTGTTCTTTGCGTTTGCTACCAAAAAAAGAGCGCTTTGATGTGTACGCGTCAATGCGAATAGCGCCCTCGGGATCAAGGTGGAGCCGCTCTGTCTCTTGCATATTGCCAATGAAATTATGCGCCGATGTTTCAAGACGATAACCTTGCTCGTGCTTAGTCAGCTGGCGTTTAGCTTCAATGGGAATGCCATTGAATGAGGCGCTGTAGTTTGCCTGATAGAGCTGTAGCGAGGCCGCTTCGTTGGCGATAAGCGGGGTGCTTATGAGGCAGAAGACAAAACAGGTGCAAATAGTGGTAAAAGGGGCACGCATAATCAACCGTCGTAGAAGGAACCAGCGGCAGAGCGCGCATTCAATACGTTCTGCCGATTTTTATAGATTAGATTAGTTTCGAGTTCCCAAAGCTGATTTAGTTCAGCTCGACAGCGTCTTCACCCTCTTGAGCAGCGGCAATAGCCCCAATCACCATGGCCGTTTCACCGGCCGCCGCCAATAAGCCCAGAGCCGTATCGGTCTCAGATTCGGGCACGCAAATGACCATGCCTATGCCACAGTTAAAGGTACGAAACATTTCAGTGGAAGAGATATTGCCTTTTTCCTGCAGCCACTGGAAAACAGGTGGCACCGTCCAGCTGCTGCTATCAATCAAGGCTTTGGTATGTTCGGGCAGGACGCGGGGTATATTTTCCAGCAAGCCACCACCTGTAATGTGGGCCAGGGCGTGAACTTTGCTCTCGCGAATCAGGTGGAGCAGTGACTGCACATAAATGCGCGTTGGCGTTAGTAAAGTATCGCCCAGGTTTTGACCATCGAGTTCAATTGTTGCAGGGTCAATCTCGTTAACATCGAGTATTTTGCGGATCAGTGAGTACCCGTTGGAGTGAGGACCGCTGGATGCGAGGCCAATCAGCACGTCTCCGGCAGCAACTTCTTTGCCGTCGATCACATCATCGTTTTCGACCACGCCAACACAAAAGCCAGCCAGATCGTAATCTTCACCTTCGTACATGCCAGGCATTTCAGCCGTTTCGCCACCCACCAGTGAACAGGCCGATAGCTCGCAGCCTTTGCCGATGCCAGTAACAACCGCAGCGGCGATGTCAATATCGAGCTTGCCAGTAGCGTAATAGTCGAGAAAAAATAAGGGCTCGGCGCCACAAACAATCAGATCATTGACGCACATCGCCACCAGGTCTATGCCCACGGTGTCGTGTTTTTTCAGGTCGATGGCGAGGCGCAGTTTGGTACCGACACCATCGGTGCCAGACACCAGAACAGGATTTTTGTAACCCGCGGGGATTTTGCACAGAGCACCAAAGCCTCCCAACCCGGCCATAACCTCAGGGCGTCGAGTGCGCATCGCAACTTGCTTAATGCGTTCGACCAGAGCATTACCTGCCTCAATATCAACGCCGGCATCTTTATAGGTAATTGAAGGGGGCTGCTTCTGACTCATGTGTACTATCCTGATTAAAGCGCGCATTTTATAGGGACTGGCGAAGAAAAGCAGGTGCAACTTTACATTGGCGTCGAGTTTTTTCGTGGGACAGTATGACAACGCGGTCGTATTACTGAGTCTACGGCGCTAGTTTGTCAATAAACACTCTAATGAGATCATCGCTTACCCGTCAATTTGGCGCCTCTGATTAAGCCCGGAGGTGGTAGGTGCCAGTTAAAGCCTTTAGATCTGTCAAACGTAGAAGTCTTATGTGAAACGAACAGTGAAATTCTGTTTTCGTCTGTGACTGCCCTGGGCGTGCCTGGGCTGTTACAATTACCCCATGAATTTAATCCATAAGACACTGCTCGTCCTTTGCTTGTTTAGCCTGTCTCAGCTAACGTTGGCGACTGCCGTTGAAGGCCTGTATTCGGCAACGGTTGAGGTGGCGGACCAGAGCCGCTCTCAGCGACAGCAGGGTTTTTCTCAGGCGTTGGCTGACGTTTTAATTAAAACCACTGGCACAAAAGATATTGCTGCCCGCCCCGGGGTGAGTCAGGCTCTATCTCAGGCAAGCAATTACATGGTTAAGTACGCTTACTTACCACAATCAGACGCCGGATCGGTAGATACACAAGCTTCATCAGGCTTCTTACTATCAGTACAGTTTGCCAGGGCTGCCGTCGATGAGTTAATGCGTACCCTCGATTTACCAATATGGCCATCGAATCGCCCACAGGTCCTGGTCTGGGTGGTCGAGCAAACGCGCTCCGGAGGATATCGTTTTGTCGATACAGATGATCTACCCCGGCGTTTAGAAGAGAGTTTTCAGCGTCGCGGCTTACCTTACCAATTGCCATTGTACGATCTGGATGACCAGCTAACGCTAAACGCCGTTGCGGCCTGGTCTCTTAATCAACGACAATTGCAGAGCGCAGCGAAACGCTATGGCGCTGATCATTGGTTGGTATTGCGGTACAGCCCGCTTTCCAGTGGTGAGCTTAGAGGTTCCTGGTATCTGGCGGGAAGTACGGGTGACTTTTCCGGAAACGGCGCACTACTCAATACACTGCAAGCGGCTTCAACGAATGAGTTCTTGAATATCAGTGTTGATCAAGTGGCCGATCGTTTTGCACAACAAATGACTTATTTCGCCAATGTCGAAGCCAACTTGTTTCGTCTGGTCGTAGACAATATCGGCAGTTTTGCAGACTTTACACAGCTGGATCATTTTCTTGAGGGTCTGCAGATTGTCAATGGCATCCATGTACGCAGTATCGAGGGCGATACGCTAGTTCTCGACCTGGTCACTGAAGGGGATTCTCGAGTTTTATTGCGGGCTTTAAATAAAGAGCCACGTTTATCGCGCGTGACACAAATGGTTACTACTGATGTTGTCGAACTCCCTGCTAGCAGTTCAGCACCTTCGATTTCACCGCCAAGCACTAGCTTTGAGCATTTCCGCTGGCAGGCAGCTCGCTAATCGATGACAGCTCAACAGCTTAATTTGCCAGTCTCTCTTGCTGACGACACGCTCTTTGACAATTTTTTAAGTGCCCCTTTAAGTATCCGCCAACAAGCCTTGAGTTCCCTTAAGGCGCTGTTTAGCGCGGGGGGCACTTCAAGCTGTAAGGGCAATATATTGCTCTGGGGTGGCATGGGTAGTGGTCTCACCCATTTATTGCAGGCGGCCTGCCACGAGGGAGTAGCTTGTGGTCAACGTATTCAATATTTACCCCTGGAGCTAATGGCAAATTATCCCGCGCGAGATGTGTTAGAGGGTTTAGGCGCTTGCCAGCTAGTTTGCCTGGATAATTTTCAGCTGGTAGTCGGTATACCAGACTGGGAGGAAGAGCTGTTTCACCTGTTGAATGAACTCTCGGCAACAGGTGGTAGGCTTTTGATCAGCGCTAGCGCAGCACCTCGTGCTTTATCGATCCGTCTGGCCGATCTGGAATCCCGGCTAGCGGCCAGCACGGTGTTTCAGTTGCCGGCCTATAGCGAAGAAGAAAAATCCGCTATTGTCTTGTTTCGGGCTGCGCGTCTGGGTTTGATCATGAGTGAAGAAGCCCTTGGTTTTTTAATGAACAGAGCCCCTCGTGACCTCCATTCACTCATTGATCACCTGCACCAGCTAGATAGTTTCGCGTTGCAATACCAGAGTAAAGCAACCATTCCTCTAATGAAAAAAGCGTTTGGCTGGTAAGCTCAAGAAGCATCGACAGGCCTCTGAACCAGTTATCAAGGTGTTTTTGTCGCAATCAGAGCCTGTTTTTAACCAAAGTCAGTATTGTTTGCGAATCAGTAATTACTCAGCACGGCATTTAATCAACGCGACACTCCCAGCACTGTAAGTAGAGATGTCCAGGTGCTCGAGTATCGGTGTAAGTTTGCGACAATACTCGCTCGGCATACTGTTTCAAGGCGGGCTTCAGTAAACCACTTTGCTCGGCTTTGAGCCCCAGCTTTTCAGCCGTTTTTTGCGCCCCCCGAGATAATTTTTTCAATAATTGCTGTTGAAAAGTAAGCGTGGGTTTAATATCGATCAACTCGTAATCATCCAGTTCCGCCAGCGTGGCAGCAGCAGCAATAGCCTCATCCAGATCACCCAGCTCATCCACCAGTCCCAACTCCTTCGCTTTACGACCTGTCCACACGCGCCCCTGAGCAATTTGATGGATTTGTGCCGGGGTGCTATTTCGCCCATTCGCGACCAGATCAAGGAATTGCTGGTAGATGTTATTGACGCTCAGTTGGATCAACTGTTTTGCCTGAGGGCTCATGGGTCGGTCGAGATGATAAATGTCCGCGATGGGTGAAGTGCCGATACCATCGTTGTGAATACCCAATGCTGCCAATGTGTTCTCAAAAGTAGGGATGACGCCGAAGACACCAATGGAACCAGTGATAGTCGTCGGCAGGGCCCAGATCTGATCAGCACCTGCTGCGATCCAGTAGCCGCCTGATGCGGCGAGAGCCCCCATCGACACGACGACGGGAATACCGCTTTTTTGAATTTGCTCAATTTCACGGCGTATTACTTCGGAGGCGAAAGCGCTGCCCCCAGGGCTATCTATGCGCAACACTAGGGCGCGGATATCCTTATTTTTACGCACCTTAGCGATGAGTTCGCTGAAACTTTTACTGCCAATATCACCTTCAGGCTGTTCACCATCGTAGATAGTGCCCTTGGCGACGACCAGTGCAATTTTATCCTTACTTAAGGTTTCAGAGAGTTGAAGGGTTTGGTGAAACAAGTACTCCTGAACATCAATGTGCGAATAGTCTTCGCGTTTTTCATTCAGCCCGGCCATTGACACCAAGCGCTGACGCAGCGCTGGCTGAGGGCTTAGGTGGTCCACCAGCCCGTGCTGTAGTGCCAACTGAGCGCCATTGCCAGAGGCCAATTTGAGATTTTGAGCTATATTATGAACGTAGTGGTCAACGCTGCCGGTGGGTAATTGACGATTGTTTTCGACACCGCTGCTATAAGCTTGCCAGAGTTCATTGAGCCAGAGAGACGCCTGGGCTTTTGCGGCAGGGGACATATCATTGCGAACAAAGGGCTCTACAGCATCTTTATATTCACCAACGCGAAACACATGAAAGTTGATCTTTAGCTTGTCCAGAGCCTCCTTAAAAAAGGGTTGGTAGTTACCATAGCCACTGAGAACAATAGTCCCCATTGGGTTGAGGTGAATTTCATCGGCAAAACTGGCGAGAAAATATTGCTCCTGGCTAAAGTTATTACCAATGGCAATTACCGGCTTATCACTCTCTTTAAAGTCGTTAATGGCGTCACCGATAGTTTTCAGTTTACTGATGCCACCACCCGCTAAAAAGTCTAGCTCCAGTACCAGCCCGGTAATGCGGGGATCGGTTTTGGCAATTTTCAAAGCATCGGTAAGATCACTGACCAGTGTTTCAGCTGGGCGTTGTGCACCCTGGCCGATAATTTGTGAAAGCGGGTCTGCGTAACTTAATTGCTCTACCAACATACCGCTGGGTATTAGTCTCAGAAAAGCTTTTTCAGGTAGCGGCTTGACGTTACCGCCGAACAGGCTGGCAATGATGCTGATCATAAAGAGCAGCACAATCAAGCTAATCGCCGTGCGAAGAAATTTAACGGTGGTGCTAATGAAAGAAAATATTTTCCTGAAAAAGCCCTTTTGTTTCTTATCTTTCTTGCTTCCTGTCACAGTTGTGTTCTCCGCTTATCCGATCTTTGGTCGTCGATGTTTATTGTCGTCATACAGCGTTGTCAAAAAGTGTGGTTTAGCATTCGTTACTGTAATCGATGACTGGCTTAGCTTGTTCACGTTGCAACCAACGACTGTACATCATCGAGGCGACAAAAAGTGTCACCACAGCAATAACGGCAGTGATATCAAAGAAAGAGTGATCAGGTTCAAATAAGTTAGCCACGATCGCCGTAAAATAAAGCAGGGTGACAAAGCACAACAGACTAATGGAGCGGTGTTTTTCCCGGCGCAGTCCAGGAATAAAAATCAGAAGTGGCACTACAGCAAAAACTAATAGTATGAACGGTGTGCCGCTAATCAGGCCACCGCCGATAAGGCTGACGACGAGCAGGCCATAACTCGCGCGAGTCACTATCCGCGCTTTTTTGAGTAACGCGTTAAGTTCCTTCAAAAAATAATGCCTCAAGACTCTTTCCGTTACGACTACATACTGCGCCGTGTCTGCCAGTAACTGGCACGATTAAAGAATTTCCAGTACGGATTCAGGAGGTCGACCGATGGCGGCTTTATCGCCATTAACCACAATGGGGCGTTCAATTAGCTTGGGGAATTTGACCATAAAATCGATCAGCTGCGTATCGGAAAGAGAGGTCTCTTTGAGGTTGTTTTCTTTATAGTCCGTTTCATTTTTGCGTAGTAACTGGCGCGGACTCATGGCGAGCTTGTCGAGCAAACCCTTTAAGGTGGCTTTGTCGGGGGGCGTTTCAAGATAGAGAATTATCTCGGGGTTAATACCTTTTTCTTCGAGTAGCTGCAGAGTTTGGCGGGATTTCGAACAACGCGGATTGTGGTAAATGCTAATCATAGTCACTGTGCTTAAGTGGTTATTGTCAAAGTTGTCATTGTAATGCTTCCCTCGAAGGAGGGCCAGATGGATAACCGTTTGTCGAGGGAGTATAAGCTTCGGTCTAATCTGCCCCTGCCAAGATCTGTATAGCCCGCGCTTTAATCAACGCAGATTGAATCTTTTGACTGACACCAATGACGATTTTTGGCAGGATTTATTAGAGTATCACCTCTTGAATATTCCCGGTGAGGGTCGAAACCGCTCTGATTAGCTTAGGGTTTATAGAAACAGACAATACGAGGTACCGGCTATCACTCGCCATAGCGCTACTCACTGGTAATATCCTCGATTCTGCGGTAAGTTATGCTCGCTAATTTTCTTCAATAGAGCCATTTCTGGCACGAAAGCCCTATAAGAGGCTTCGTCATTGACGGCTCAAGCAACCAATATCTGGACAGGAGACTTTTATGGACGTTGGCATTCACATGCTCTTCCAAAACCCCGGTAATATGACAGACCTCGCCGTTTATGACGCGGAATTAGAAATTGCCAAGTTGGCCGAACCCTTAGGCTTCGACTCACTGTGGTGCGTTGAGCATCATTTCACCGATTACACGATGTGCCCCGATGTCACCCAGTTTCTTAGCTATATGGCTGGGCAAACCAGCAAAATCAAGCTTGGCACAGGCGCTGTCATTTTACCCTGGCACGACCCACTTCGCGTCGCTGAAGAAATTGCTCTACTCGACTACTACTCTAAAGGCCGCACCATTTTCGGCATGGGCCGTGGCTTAGCCCGTATTGAGTACGACAATTTCCGACTGGATATGAGCAAGAGTCGGGTACAGTTTGATGAAAGCGCTGAAATGATCATCAATGCCTTAAAAACCGGCTTTGCCGAATACGACGGCGAGGTAATTAAGCAGCCTCGCGTTGAAATTCGTCCGCGTCCTCCTCATAGCTTCGATAATCGTATCTACTCGGTTGCGATGTCGCCTGACTCCATCGACGCTGGCGCCAACATGGGCACCACCATCATGTTGTTTATGCAGAAGCCTCTGGAAACCATGGCCGTTGAGGTCAACCGCTATCGCGACCTTTTCAAAGAAAAACACAAGGCCACCGCGCCCCCCGTCATGTGTATCGACTTCGTTGTCTGTGATGACAATGCCGAACGCGCCGAAGAAATGGCCCGCAAATACGCCGCTGACTACTTTCACACGGCTGCTAATCACTATGAAATGGCCGGTGATCACTTTGATGGCACCAGCGGCTACAATTCTTATGCCGAAGCCTCAAAGGTGCTAAACGATGTGGGTGTCGACGCCGTTGCTCAGGCCTTCGTCGATTTTCAAATTTGGGGTACCCCCGAACAAATAATCGAAAAAGCCGAGGCCCGTAAGAAAACGCTGGGAGACTTTAAAATGAGTGGCTGCTTTAGTTTCGCTGGCATGCCCTACGACTACGCCACTAAAAGTATGAGCTTGTTCGCAGAGAAGTGCATACCCGAGTTGCACAAACTGTAACGCGTTTTATACAGCCCTTTACTTGCGAGAATAAAAAATGCCGAGTCATCAGCCACTCGGCATTTTTTTATTTAAAAATATCAAGGATTTAAGCAGGTTTTGTCATGATATTGTCACCCAATGGCAGGTTGAATAAATTGACACAATTAAGACCCAGAATCTGTTCTTTTACCTCTTGCGTCACACACCCCGCATGCTTATCGACTAAGCCCATTGAATGGGGCCAGGTTGAATCACTATGGGGAAAGTCGTTGGCCCAGAGTAAACGTTCATCGTTCATGCGATGCGAGCAACCGAAGGCTTCCCAGTCGTCCTGAAAGGTGAGCCAAACATTTTCGCGGATATATTCACTCGGCAGGCGCGGTAGTAGGGGGCCGCTTTTTCCGTGGCCGTGGCGAGTCATGGCGTGATCCATACGGGCCATGTAGTGGGGCAGCCAACCGGCATCGCCCTCGGCACCGACAAAGCGCAGCTTAGGGTGGCGCTCGAACACACCGCCCAGCGTAAACAGCCCTATTAAATCCTGAATGGCACGTATCAGTTTCATAAAACCATTGAGCTTGTGACCACGGAATTGGCTGATACTGGCCGCACTTTCTTTTGAGGTGAGAATATGGAAGCAAAGAGGCAGGTCGAGATCGACGGCACACTCCCAGAGGGCATCGTACATAGGATGGTCGTAGTCTTCTTCAATGGGCGTGCCGGGCATCATCACACCGACAAAGCCGGCGGCTTTAATACGACGAAAATCTTCAATGGCTGAATCGACGCTGAGAATAGCGGTTTGACCAAGGCCAAACAGGCGGTCGGGCACTTCGCCACAGTAGGTCTCTAACCAGCGGTTGTAGGAACGAAATAGGGCGTCTTTATAGAGAGGGTCTTTGGCATTACACAAAACCATACCCACAGAAGCGTAAATAATTTCAGCATCAACACCGTCCCGTTGTTGGTCGGCGGCACGGTACTTGGGATCCCAGCCACTTTTGTGCATATCGTAAAAACGACGGTGGGGGCCTTCTTTCGGCATGACTTCGTCGGGGATGCCAGCGGCCGACATCAGGCCTAAGTCGAGTGGGCGCTTGATACCTTCCCACAAATAGCCATCACCACCCTTGCCGTCGTCGACGATGCGTGGCACACGGTCACGGTATTTGGGATCAATATGTTGAGAGTAAGCCTCGGGGGGTTCGACAATATGTGAATCTGCTGAAACGATAGGCGTTTTCATGTAGGTCAACCTCAAGTTATAGAATGAATTATTTATTTATTTTTTCTATATTGATCAGTTGAAAGGATAGTGACAACGATTGCAAGTCAATTAGAGTAAGCACTGCCAGTGCTTTGGTTTCGGTTGGTTCGGGATTTTATTAAAACCCCCGCCACTGTTATGACTAGCGGTGGGGTTTGTGGACGAGCAGATATTGAGGCTCAGTACTAAGCTGTTTGTTGCTGAATAAACGCACCAATGCGCTCAATGGCCTCGCGACCCTCTGGCACCATGGGTGCGAATAAATGCCAGACATGAACCATGTCGGGCCAAATTTCCAGCGTAGTGTCAACACCAACGGCTTCAGCACTGGCGGCAACACGCGTGGCATCATCGAGCAGGGTCTCCAGATCACCGACCTGTATCAGCAGCGGTGGCAGGCCCGTAAAATCCGCATACAACGGAGAGGCTGTTGCTTGCTTCGGATCACCACCACCCATATAAATTTTGCCCATACCCAATAAACCCCCGGGCTCTACCATGGGGTCTAGGTCAACCTTGGTTTTCATTGATTCCCCTGTGCCTTCCATGTCAGTCCAGGGCGAAATGGGGATGGCAGCAGCAGGCAGAGTCTCACCGGCATCGCGAAGCGCAATAAGAGTGGCAAGCGTTAAGCCACCGCCGGCTGAGTCACCGGCTATGGTGATTTTATTGGCGGCAATGCCCTCGTTAAGCAGCCAGCGATAGGCCCTGGTGGCGTCATCTACAGCCGCAGGGTAGATATGCTCAGGGGCAAGGCGGTAGTCGAGAGACAGCACTCGGCAGTTAGCGGCCTTTGATAACGCTGCGGTCAGGCCCCGGTGAGTGGCTGTTGAACCAATCACGTAGCCGCCACCATGGAGATAGAGTAATACGCGATTCGTATCGACGCCGGGCGCATCGAGCCACTCCCCCGGCGTGCCATCAACATCGACGGCAGTAACCGTGACATCGCTGGGCGGAGTGGAAAAACTCGCCGTGGCCGTGACAAAATTAGCACGCATTTTGTCAACTTTGTCTTTCATCATCTCGTAATTTGAGGGGCCGGGGTAATTCTTCCACAGTAACTCAAGTAGTTTTTTGCTCTCTGGGCTCGCCATCAAGCTTTCTCCTTATTTTTGTTTTTAGTTAAATTGCTGCTGCAAAAAGGCGCCAATTTTTTCGACAGCTTCCTGTCCCTCATCCAGCATAGGTGCGAAGGCATGCCAAACGTGGAAGAGTTCGGGCTCGTCCAGAAGTTCAACCTCTACGCCAGCGGCGCGAGCCTTGTCAGCAACGGTAATCGCATCGTCGTAAAGAATCTCTTTGCCACCCACATGAATGCATAGCGGTGGTAAGCCTGTCATGTCGGCAAAGACTGGCGATGCTAGTGGGTTCTTCGCGTCTGTGCCGTTGAGGTACTTATCGCCCAGTGAGTACAGGCCTTCTGGTTTAACCATGGGGTCGATGTCAGCACGGGCTTGGACTGACTCAGCTTCGCCACTAAGGTCTGCCCAGGGTGAAATCAATACACCGGCGGCAGGTAGATCGATGCCTTTGTCACGTAAGTTGACTAACGTCGCTAACGTCAGGCCGCCACCGGCAGAATCGCCGGCAATGGCGATGTTTTTTGCTTTATAGCCCTGAGCCAGTAGCCAGCAATACGCTTTGGTGGCATCTTCTACGGCAGCGGGAAATGGGTTTTCGGGAGCCAGTCTATAATCAAGTCCCAGGGTTTTAACGCCAGCGTGACGGGATATGTTTTGCATCAAGTAGCGATGGCTTTTTATTGAACCAATGACATAACCTCCACCGTGGAGGTAGAGTACAACGCGGTCATCGGCAGCGCCGGGGGCGACTAGAAATTCAGCGGGGACACCGTCAGCATCAATTACCTCCTGTGTGACATCATCGGGCACTAGGAAACGTGCGCCGCCCTCATCAAGGTTGGCTCTCTCCTGTTCCAGAGACAAGGACCCCAGAGTCGGCATTTTTTCAAAAATTGTCAGTAGTTTTTCGAGTTGGGCTTGTGACATGTATTGTTATCTCCATTCATCGTTAGTCTTTAAATTTAATAGCTTAGATCTTGTTTCAATAAATTAGATTAACTATTAAGGGCCTACTTATTAAAAGCCTTACGCAATACCTTAGCGGCTTCATCAAGGAAGCTGCGGGCTTCATCGAGTGCGCCAGCCATCGAGGCAAAACCGTGAATTTGCCCTTCATAACAGACATACTCAACGGGCACACCAGCGGCTTTTAGCTTGTCGGCATAGGCGCGGCCCTCATCGCGCAGGGGGTCGAAGCCCGCTGTCACCACATAGGCAGGTGCCAAGCCCGCCAAATCATCATTAAGCAATGGAGAGGCTAGCAGGTTGTCCCAGTCTTCCGCTTTCTTTAAATAGTGGCCGAAAAACCAGTTCATGGCTTTAGCCGTCAGGAAATAACCGTCCTCGAAATCTTTGTACGACTGGGTGTCTGCCCCCATACGTGTCGCGGGGTAGATGAGCAATTGCAGGGCGAGCTCCGGGCCGTTACGTTGCTGGGTCATTTGTGCAACGACAGCAGAGAGATTACCTCCAGCGCTGTCGCCACCGACGGCAATGCGACTTTTATCAGCACCGAGGCTTTCTGCATTATCTGCCGCCCATTGCAGTACGGCATAACAATCTTCAGGGGCAGCAGGGAAGGGATACTCGGGAGCGAGGCGGTAGTCAGGTACTAAAACAATGCATTGTGCCTCGTTGGCGTAGTAGCAACACTCTTCGTAGTGTGTCTCGGGGCTGCCGATCACCCAGCCGCCACCGTGATAGTAAATAAAGAGGGGCAGGTTGTTAGTCTCGACGCCGTCGGGCGTGATCACCAGGGTGCGAATTGGACCGTTGGGGCCGCTAATCTGAATCTCTTTAGTGTCTTTTACGTCGGGGGCTGGCAGACCTAGTAGTTGTGTGGTGGTGGCAAAAATGGCGCGACCTTCTTCGGGTGTCCCTTCGCCGAGCCCTGGTGTCCCACTTTCAGCAGCGCGTTTTAGTAATTCTTCAGCTTGACTATTTAGTGCCATGGAATACTCCTGTTGTTTTTACAATTTATTGTCTTTGAAGGATTGGCTGGGTTTTTAGCTCATGAGGAAATGACCGTGCATAGAGGCGACAGGCTTATCAGGGTCGTCCTGCCAACACTGTACCTGCACATTGGCTACACGGCGGCCGCGTTTAGTGACCAGTGCCTTGGCGTGAAGGTCTTTGATAAAACCGGTGCGCAAATACTCCACAGTGATATTAATGGTACGTGGCAAGTCGTCGCTTTCTTGATCATGAGCCAGTTGCACAATGGCGGCCATTTCCAGTAAGCCGCCGATATTGCCGCCGTGTAGGGCTGGAATCCAGGGATTGCCCGTCAATTTTGGGTCAGCCTTAAGCGTGGTGATTAACAGTCCGCCATATTGATGGACTTCAATACCCAGGGACTTCATATAAGGAATCTTCTGAGAGAGAATAGAGAAATCTTCAGTTTCTTTTGCTCGTTTAATCAACTCCATAAAGTTCATTTTGTTGGCCCTCCCGCAGCGGGCAGCGGCTGTGCATTTTTTTGCACCTGCCTGCCAGTGCCTTTTGCGGTGATCATAAATGTCGCCGTCGCATTGGCAATAGGTTTAGCCTTATCTTTCTGGTAGGCAATGCCTCGAACAAAGCACACGTTTTTCGTTACCTTGTAGCAATGACCGTAGGCGAATACCGTTTCCTCAGGACTTGCTGGCTTTAAGTAATCAATGCGTAAGTCGAGAGTGGCGATAGTGGTCGGCTCACCTAATGCTGCGATAACGGACAAACCACAGGCAGAATCAAGAGAAGTGGTAATAATACCGCCGTGAAGAACACCGGTCAGAGAGTTTCCAGCAAGATGTTTGGCATAAGGTACGGCAAGGGTTGCCTCACCTTTATCAATATCGATAATTTCCAGGCCTAAATACAGGCCAAAGGGTGATTGGTTTTCCGCTTTGGTGCGAAAGCGCACAATGCGCTCCATTAGTGCTTTGTCGGTCATAGGCCCTACGTTGAGTCATCGTCGGTAAGAAAAGAGGTTAGGCAAGCTTGCCCCGAAGGCTTAAACAAAACTTTATTGTGATCTAACATCGATCCCACATAATAGGTGTAGGACTGTAACTTTTCAACGCAGGGGAAAGAACCGAGGCAATGCACCAGCCCTGTGAGTCGTCGCCTGCGGTGCACGAGTCCGGGTAGATAGTGCTATATTTAGCCTTATCCAACATCAAGATAGCTATAAAGGAAGAGACAATGGGACACTCGAAAAATGTACTGCCCTCTGCCGAACAAGCACTCCCTGGGCGCACTGAAGAGATGCCGGTTCCAACTGCGCATTTCGTGAATGGGCATCCTTTAAAAGGGCCTTTCCCCGAAAACATGCAACAGGTGCAATTTGGCATGGGTTGTTTCTGGGGTGCAGAACGCCGCTTTTGGCAGCAGAACGGGGTTTATACCACTGCAGCCGGTTATGCTGGCGGAATGACGCCCAACCCTACTTACGAAGAAGTGTGCAGTGGAGGCACTGGGCACACGGAAGTCGTGCTGGTGGTTTTTGATCCGGCGGTCATTCGTTTTGCCGAGTTGCTAACGTTATTTTGGGAAGCCCACGATCCCACACAGGGCATGCGCCAGGGCGGCGATATTGGCACCCAGTACCGGTCAGCTATTTACTGTTATGGCTCAGAGCAATTGGCAGAAGCACAGGCGAGCTCTATTAAATATCAAGCGGCGCTACGGGCAGCGGGCTTGTCGGCCATCACCACCGAGATAAGAGAAGCCCCAGCGTTCTATTATGCCGAAGATTACCATCAACAATACCTCGCTAAAGTGCCCAATGGCTACTGCGGACTGCGTGGCACCGGGGTTAGTTGTTAGGTCGTTAGGTCGTTAGGTCGTTAGGTCGTTAGGAAGAGCGTGGTGAAGATACGTTAAAAGAAAATGCTCTGGCTGTGTCGCCGGCCTTGACAGCCAAGGCGGGTCATTACACTTTTGAAAATAATGATAAAGCATCAATAAAGGCTGAATTACCTTGTTGAAACAGCATGTAACAACGCTTTCTTAACAGAATTGTTGAGGCAGGAAAAAATCACCTTTTCGAGTCTTTTATCCTGCCTCAGGAAATGCTGAACGACAGTCACAGCAATCTGGCAGGCTTCGTTTATCGGGTAACTGTAAACCCCGCAACTGATAGCGGGGAATGCAATAGTACGCAGCCCGTGTTCTACAGCCAGGTTAAGAGAGTTGCGATAGCACGCTGCCAGTAGTTGCGCCTCGTTATGCTGGCCCCCGTGCCAAACAGGGCCCACAGTGTGAATGACATATCTTGCCGGTAGTGTAAACCCCGGAGTGATTTTGGCCTCACCTGTGTCACAACCTTTTAAGGTTTTGCAGGCTTCAAGCAACGCTGGTCCAGCGGCCGCGTGAATTGCACCATCAACACCGCCGCCCCCGAGTAGCGAGTTGTTAGCCGCATTGACGATGGCATCCACCTTGAGCCGAGTGATGTCTGTTTCCAGCACTTCAATACGCTTCATCATGGCTGTTTCAAGCTGTTTGCCGGGTAGGAGACCTGTTCGCTTAACATAAAACCACCGCCTGTTTTTTAGATTATTGGCAAGACGCTATCAAAGCAGTGAACATCACGGCGCAACGTTTGAAGGTGAAGTTCATACGCAAGTTGGTGCGTTTAAGAGCGCTCTAGAATGCCGCAAGCACTGTCTTTATCCTCATAAAAAAGCCCGAACAAAGGTAATAAATACCGGTTCGGGCCGAAACTTCTATCTATCAGTTTTACATATTCGGGTAATTGGGCCCGCCTGCACCTTCGGGTGTTACCCAGGTAATGTTTTGTGCGGGATCTTTAATATCGCAGGTTTTACAATGCACACAGTTCTGAGCGTTAATCTGGAATGATTTTTCACCGGCTGCATTTTCCAATACCTCATAAACACCGACCGGGCAATAGCGCTGCGCGGGCTCATCGTACAAGGGCAGGTTTTTGGTCAGCGGAATACTGTCATCCGATAATTTCAGATGGCAAGGTTGATCTTCTTCGTGATTCGTATTCGACAGGAACACCGACGACGGTTTATCAAAACTCAGCTTTCCATCGGGCTTGGGGTAGTCGATCTTTTTGCACTCATTAGCCAGTTTCATCTGTGCGTAATCGGGTTTTGGATCTTTCAATGTAAATGGTAAATTACCGTTGAAAATATTGATATCGATAAAGGCAAAAGCAGAACCGATAATGTTGCCCCACTTATGCTGAGCCGGACCAAAATTACGCTGTACGTGAAGTTCTTTATAAGCCCAGGAGCTTTCATAAGCGGCCGCGTACTCGGTGAGTTCAGTGCCAGAGAGCTCTTTGCTTAGTGCCGCGCTAACGACTTCGGCGCCAATCATGCCCGATTTCATAGCGGTGTGATTGCCTTTGATTTTGGCGAAGTTCAAGGTGCCGGCATCGTCACCAATTAACAGCCCGCCTGTAAAGCTCATACGCGGTTGTGATTGCAAACCGCCTTTGGTGAGCGCACGTGCACCGTAGGCAATACGTTCACCACCTTCAATATACTGTTTGATGACCGGGTGGTGCTTGAAGCGTTGAAATTCGTCGAAAGGACTGAGGTGAGGATTGGAATAAGAGAGATCAGTAATGAGGCCCAGTGCCACCTGATTGTCTTCGAAGTGGTAGAGAAAGGCGCCGCCCGCTGATTTGCTTTCATCCAGTGGCCAACCAGCACTGTGTACGACTAAGCCTTGCTGGTGTTGCTCGTCACTAACCTTCCAGATTTCTTTAATACCAATGCCATAGTGTTGGGGATCTTTGCCAGCGTCGAGATTAAACTTATTGATTAATTGCTTGCCGAGACTGCCGCGACAGCCCTCGGAAAACAGGGTGTACTTGCCGTGTAGCTCCATACCCTGCATATAGCTGTCTTTCTTCTCGCCGTTAACATCGAGACCCATATCACCAGTGGCAATACCTTTTACACTGCCGTCATCGTGATACACAATTTCAGCGGCAGCGAAACCGGGGAAAATCTCAACACCCAGGGCTTCGGCCTGCTCTGCAAGCCAGCGACACAGGTTGCCGAGGCTGATGATGTAGTTGCCTTCGTTGTGCATGGTTTTGGGCACAAACAATCCAGGCACTTTGATACTTTTCTCCTGGCTGGTGAGCACATAAATGTCGTCACCATCAACCGGGGTGTTTAGTGGCGCACCCTTTTCTTTCCAATCGGGAAATAACTCGTTAAGCGCAGTGGGTTCAAATACCGCACCAGAGAGAATATGTGCGCCGACTTCTGAGCCTTTCTCAACAACACAGACTGTGGTTTCTGGGTTCAATTGACGCAAACGACAGGCCGCCGACAAGCCAGCAGGGCCGGCGCCAACAATCACAACGTCGTATTCCATATATTCTCTTTCCATCACTCTTCCTCAGGCAGCTAAGACAATCGCGCATTTTACCCTACTGTTAACGAACAAAACTATGCTGGAAAGGGAGAAAACTGTGACGATTGGGTTCCATTCAGCGCGAATTGCGCAGAAGAGTTACCCCGAGGGGTAAAATTTGATTTTTGATTGTGAAATCGGCATTATGACGCCCCCTAAATAAGGTGCTGCTAGAGCAATTGCACCGAGTTTATTTGTCACACTCCACAACATACCAAGGGTGGTTCATGAAGATTCTTGTCGCTGTTAAGCGCGTTGCCGACTACAACGTAAAGGTAAGGGCCAAGTCAGATAATACTGGCCCCGATCTGGCCAATGTTAAAATGGCCATCAACCCGTTCTGTGAAATTGCTGTCGAAGAGGCTGTTCGACTAAAGGAAAAGGGCATTGCAACTGAGATTGTTGTTGTCTCTATTGGCCCACAGGCCGCTCAGGAACAGGTTCGTACCGCTCTGGCACTGGGTGCTGATCGCGGCATTCTCATAACGACGGATACTGATCTCGAGTCACTCGCCGTTGCCAAATGCCTGAAAGCCGTTTGTGATAACGAAAATCCTGACATTGTTTTGTTAGGTAAGCAGGCAATTGATGGCGACAACAACCACACGGGTCAAATGCTAGGTGCGTTGACCGGTTGGGCACAGGCAACTTTTGCTTCAGAACTGAACATTGACGGCGACAGCGCTACGGTTGTACGTGAGGTTGATGCTGGCCTACAGACCATTCAAATCAAGCTGCCAGCTATTGTTACTGCTGACTTGCGCTTAAATGAACCTCGTTATGCGTCACTGCCTAACATCATGAAAGCCAAGAAAAAGACGATCGACAGCACGACACCTGCTGATTTAGGCGTGGATGTGGCTCCACGCACAACCTTGCTCAAGGCCGAACCGCCAGCAGAGCGCCAGGCTGGTATCAAAGTAGAGGACGTAGCAGAACTGGTTGACAAACTGAAAAACGAAGCCAAGGTGATCTCATGAGTATTCTGGTAATTGCGGAACACGATAACAACGAAATCAAGGGTGCAACACTGAATGCCGTTGCCGCCGCTCAGGCCATCGGCAGCGATGTCGATATTCTTGTCGCCGGTGCCAACTGCAGCGCTGCGGCCGATGCCGCTGCAAAAATTGCTGGCATCAATAAAGTGCTTGTTGCCGATAACGCAGCGTACGAATTTATGCTGGCTGAAAATGTTGCGCCCCTGGTTGCGGAGTTAGCCGCCAACTATGGTCACGTTCTTGTGGCTGCGACAACTAACGGCAAAAATGTTATTCCCCGTGTTGGTGCACTACTCGATGTGCAGCCGATTTCAGACATCAGCGCTGTGATTAGCGAAGATACATTTCAACGTCCTTTCTATGCTGGCAACATTGTCGCCACAGTACAGAGCAGCGATAGCATTAAAGTGATGACCGTCCGTACCACTGCATTTGACCCCGTCGCAGAAGAGGGTGGCAGTGCCACTATCGAGGCAGTCAGCGCTGTTCATGATGCTGGTGTCTCTGAGTACAAAGGCGAAGAAGTCGCCAAGTCTGATCGTCCTGAGCTGACTGCAGCCGATGTCATTGTTTCCGGTGGCCGAGGTATGCAGAACGGCGAGAACTTTGAACTACTTTACAAAGTGGCAGACAAACTTGGCGCTGCGGTTGGCGCTTCACGCGCAGCAGTTGATGCTGGCTTTGTGCCCAATGAAATGCAGGTCGGTCAAACGGGTAAAATCGTCGCTCCTGGACTCTATATTGCCGTAGGTATTTCTGGTGCCATCCAACACTTGGCGGGCATGAAAGACTCTAAAGTGATTGTTGCTATCAATAAAGACGAAGATGCGCCTATTTTTCAGGTGGCTGATTATGGGCTGGTTGCCGATTTATTTAAGGCATTGCCAGAACTGGATGCAGCGCTGTAAAACGCTCTTCACTCCCCTAAAAAAACCGGCGCTATGCCGGTTTTTTTAGGGGCATTTGTTTTACCCCTTTGTTAAGTCTAATCATTATTAAAGCCCAGGCTTTTTACTGTCATTTCTCCTGATGGCTTTATTCCGTTCTTCGGGGGGTAGGGCGCGCCATTTCTGTTTCAGTCTTTCTCTTTCCTCGGGAGGCAGTTGCTTGAATTTGTTGCGTGCGGCTCTAAGCCTCTGCTTTTCTTCTGGCGACAGGGCCTCAAAGCGTTTTCGACGCTCCTTAAGGCGCTTGCGTTGCTCTGAACTCATTTCTCTTTGGCGATCGGCATCGTCTGCTCGGCTTGTCATCAAAAGCTTCTCAGGCGAGGTAAAAACCTGATATGGATTCGCTAATGTGCTTTTAACCTCTTGATAATAAATTGTATTTAAATTTGAAGGTTGAGGTTCAAAGCGTGCGAAAACCTGCAAAGAGAGACTGCTTAGCAGCAGAGTGAGAAGAATCGTCAAGGGTAAGGGGGCTGCCATCTCAGCCTCTTAGATCCTGCTCACTGTCAGCCAACCAATAATAAAATTCAAGGTCAACATAGAGATCTAGATTATCATTCACAGAGTCATTCACTGCTGGTGGCCCTAAAGGCGACAAGGGCATAGCGAGAACAAGTAGCAGTATTGACGCCAGTATCATACCTGCAGTGGGCCATAGCACGCGCCATAAACGGCGGGGGGCTTGTGTCACAAGCGCTTGTTGGCGAAAGCACGCCAAGTGTTGAAGTTGCTCAGCATTTAAAATTTGCTCACTGTGGCGCAAATCACTTTGTAGGCTTTGCTCAAATTTAGAATTCATTGAGATCTTCCTCATCGGACTGGAGAAGGTTTTTACGTAAAGCGCTCAGGGCTCGCGAATAATGGGTTTTTACGCTCCCTTCACTGCAACCTATAGTTTGAGCTGTTTCCCGTGTTGAAAAGCCTTCCCAGCAACGCAGCATAAAGGTTTCGCGTTGGCGGCGGGGCAGGCGGCTGATGTGGACATAAAGGTTAATAATTGTGCGGTGGCGTTCCATATGAGTGGCAGGATCGCTGTCTGTAGCAGGTATTCTGTCGAAGGGGTCTGACGCCGTATTTTGTTCGTCCTTGGCCTGATAAGAAAGCCCCGGTAGCAAACCGCCAAAGCGTTGTTGCAACTTACGGCGTCTAAATAAGTCATTGATTTTGTTATTAAGTATACGATAAAAAAGTTTACGCCATTCGTCCACATCGCGGTCGGCATAGGATTTGACCAGCTGCAACATGCTGTCTTGCACCGCATCCATCGCGTCGTCAGTATTGCCCAAGGCTGCTCGTGCCATGGCAAGCGCACGACGCTGCACTGAGGTTAAAAAGCCATCTATAGCCAGTCGTGAGGCTTTAGTTTCGATGCTCAAATCAGACTTGCGTACCGCAAGGTCCATAACCACACGAAACTAAAGCGCTAGTGATGGAGGTGATGTAACACCTCATTGAGCACGATAGTCCCGGCAATAAGGCGATAGGCATCGTGTCGCCGGTCTTCATACTCGTAGGAAAAGCGGTGGTCATGGCGATCGTGGTGGTGCGTGTCTCGATAAGTGGAGTGGCTTTTGACAGCACGATAAACCGTTCGCCCTGGGTGGCGATGATAACTTAGCTGGTGCTTCTGGTTATTCTCCACAAAACCACGATGGGAGCGGTAGTGACGTTCAATCTTATGCGCTGCCCATTGCTTACTTTTCTCCTGATGGAGGCTCTTGCCGTGATGATAGGCATGGCGGTATTGGTTTTTGTGTGCCACATGGTGTTTATATTCGGCAAATACGGTTGTGGAAAAAAGCAGCGCTAATAGATTCGTCAATACCACCTTTGGCGTAAGCATTTTAACACTCCAGTGACTAGCGTTTTAGAGAAAGATATAAACACTAACGCTTCGAGGCAAGAAGGGTTGACAGTTTGAGTCCTTTTTTATTTTACAGCCTCTTTGTTGACCAAACGGACTTCCAGAGAAGAAGCGGCGACATGGGTATAATCAGCCAGTAGATGAGCCGTTTCCTGCAAAATAGGGTCGGGCGTCTTTTCATCTTCTTTCTGCTGTTTGCGGAAAGCCTCCACGGCGTCGGTGGTTTCGAAAACCGGCTCATGGCGCTTCAGACGACGTTTATTCTCAATGGACAGCCATTTTTCTTCATGTTGATCTTTCAGTTGCTCGCGACGGGTTTTGTTCAGGGTCACTGTTTGAAGTGCGCTCTGTTCGCGAATGAGGGCGATTTCATCGAGCATAAATTGCCAATCGGGATCTGTCTCAATGCGTCGTTGGTGCTGAGTCTTTAGCACTGATAACAAGGGATTGAAATCTTCGTACATTCGATGCCTGACTTCTCGGATACTATCCCAGGGCAGTGCATTGTCCTGACTGCTCTCGCCGACCTCTTCAAGGTCGAAATAAGAAGGGAAGGTAATATCGGGAACAACGCCTCGGTGTTGGGTGCTTTGCCCGGACACGCGGTAAAATTTTGACTCTGTTAACTTAAGGCGGCCTTGTTTTAAGGGCGCGAGAACCTGGACTGTACCTTTACCAAAACTGGTCGTGCCTGCCACTAAACCCCGACCATAGTCTTGAATCGCACCGGCAAAAATTTCTGAAGCCGAGGCGCTAAGACGATTGATTAAAACAATGAGTGGGCCGTCATAAAAGGGGCGCTGCCGAGCGCGTTGCTCTCGAGAAACGCGTTGGTCGGCATGGCGAATTTGCACCACAGGACCTGGGTGAATAAACAAATCCGTCAGCGCTGTCGCTTCATAAAGCGAGCCGCCGCCGTTATTTCGCAAGTCAAGGATAATGCCGTCAACATCTTGTTCTTTTAAATCTGCAATGAGCTTCATGACATCGCGTGAAGTGCTCTTAAAGTTAGGATCCCGCTGGCGATAAGCTTCAAAGTCCATATAGAATGCGGGAACAGTAATAACGCCAGCCCGAAATTTTTTGTCACCTTGTTGCAGCTCAATGACTTTACTTTTGGCGGCCTGTTCCTCCAACTTCACCTTGTCGCGGGTAATAGTGACGATTTTTGTTTTATCACCTACCTTAGAGGTACCCGGGATAACTTCTAGCCGCACTCGACTATTCTTTTTACCCCGAATCAACTCGACGACATCATCCAGACGCCAGCCAATAATATCGACCATGGCGGCATCGTCCTGAGCAACACCAATAATTTTGTCCTCAGCAGCTAGCGTACCTTGTTTATCGGCGGGGCCGCCGGGAACGATACGTACAATTTTGGTAAATTCATCTTCTAACTGCAACACAGCACCAATGCCTTCAAGCGACAGAGACATTGATATGTTGAAGTTTTCAAGGGTGCGTGGCGCGAGATAACTGGTGTGGGGGTCATAGATCCCTGCCAGCACATTAACGAAGCCTTGTACCGCATCGTCCGCATCTTGACGAGCCAGCTGTTTTAGTTGGTTGACGTAGCGTTTGCGCAGTAGCTCACGCGCAGCCTCAGGTTCTTTGCCCGACAGCACCAGGCGCAGCAGGCTATCTTTCATACGTCTACGCCAATAGTCGTCAGCTTCTTCCTGGCTTGTCATCCAGGTACGAGCGTCTCTATCGTGATTGATGGCTTCTTCAAGACTGAAGTCAAAGCTGAAATCACTTTCGAGAAGTCTTATATTGCTTTCCAGGCGGTCAGAGATACGCTCACGAAAGAGATTAAAAATGTCAAAACCCTGTGTTAGATCGCCATCTTCTAAATCATCATCAAAGGTGTACCGATTCGCTTCAAATTGCGTGATATCGGATTTTAAAAAATAGACTTTAACGGGATCGAGTGCATCGAAGTAACTGTCGAGTAAATGGCTGGAAAAGTCATCATCGATCACCTGTTTTTTATAGTGTTTGCTGCCTAGCGTATCAATGATTTCCATTGCCGTTTGCGAGTGCTCTTTCGTAAACACCAGTGGCTCAGTTTTTCCGTAAGCCGTGGCAGTCAATAAAAGCAGGGTGATTGTTAGCGACAGTAACTTCATAGGGGCTCAGTCTTGAATAGTAGGTTAGGAGTGTAGCACTAAGATCTCAGTTGATTCTTCGTAAAACATCAAGGCCTGGGTATATCGAACACAGTTCAGTTATTTACAGGCTTGGAGGAAGTTCAATAGAATTGATTTAACATAATATACATTATACGCAATCCTTCTAGGTGTGCCGAGCGGGCACTATTTCCACCAACTGAGACAAAATCACAGCTGATGAGTTCAAGTGCGCCGCTCTTGAGTTGGTATGGCTAGCCTAAGTGTAAGCCTGAGCCTATTAAGTATGACCTTTTTCATCGTCAACACTATCAACAGCAACAGGCTTGCTAACGAGGTAAAGCCAGAGAATACCAACCAGACCTGCTACAAGTGAGGACAGGAGTATGGCTGTTTTGGAGATGAGCAATAAATCATCGCGTTCACTAAAGCCTAGCTGTGCGACAAAAATAGACATCGTGAAACCTATACCCGCTAATAGCGACACGCCGGCAATTTGTGTAAAACGCGTGTCCTTGGGTAGTACGGCAAGACCGAACTTGAGCATCAACCAGCTGACGCCAGTTATACCGATAAATTTACCCAGAATCAGGCCCAGAGATACACCAATGAAAACCGGGTGATTGAGTGTTTGGCTCATAGAAGCCAGTTCCAGAGGAATTCCGGCATTAGCCAGCGCGAAGATCGGAATAACAATATAGGCAACGGGCATGTGCCAGGCGTGTTCGAGGCGCTGCAGAGGTGCCTGTACGCTGAGCACACCGTTTTCAAGGCTCTGCACCACTGCGCGCAACTCATCGTTGACTAAAATACTTTCCCCTGTTTGGTAACTGCTATCAAAGCGCTTCATTAGGCCTTTTACCAACATGCTGAAGCGTTCAGGTTGATATTTGGGATTTGTGGGCACGCATAGGGCGCCGAGCACTCCGGCCAGTGTTGCATGTACTCCCGATAGTAAAACCGCGTACCAAAAAACCAGAGAAACAATAAAATAAGGCAAAGGCTTGCGGATACCCGCAAGATTAAAGACCAGCATTAAGATAAATAAACCTGCGGCCACAGACAATGGCTCAAGAGCAATCGTGTTGGTGTAAAACACAGCGATAACAAATACTGCGCCCAGATCATCCACGATGGCTAAAGCGACCAAAAAAGTGATTAAAGCCTTGGGTACGCGACTGGCCAGTAATGCTAATGCGCCAATAGCAAAGGCAATATCGGTAGCCATCGGAATGCCCCAGCCCACGGCGGCGTCACCCTCCGGATTGATCAGGAAATACACCAATGCCGGCATTACCATACCGCCAATAGCGGCCCCAATAGGCAGCGCTGCATTGCGTAGACTGGCCAGTTCACCAACCAGTATTTCTCGCTTTAACTCAAGGCCAACGACGAAAAAGAACATCGCCATTAGACCGTCATTGATCCAGTGATGCAGACTCATGTTGAGGGACCAAGAGCCAATTCCGATACTGACCGGGGCGTGCATAATATGGGCATAACCCGCGGCCCACGGGCCATTGGCGAGAATCAAGGCTACTACCGCCGTACCCATCAACAGTAAGCTGCTAGTTGTTTGGCGATGAATAAACTCTTCAAAAGGGGTTAGAACTTTATTAAAGGCTCTCTCCCAGGGCGCGTGAAAAACACCCTTCATGCGGCGCCCCATTACTGATTGTTTAGATTTTGCCATAACACCTCCCTTATTTATGCCCGCCAGGTCGACGAGCCTTGTATAGCGTCAGTTATGCCTTGCGAACTAGCCTAAACGGCTGAGCTTTGACCGGCAAGAGCAATGCCCTCCTCTTCAGCAATATTTCTAGTGCTTTTGCCTTAAGTGATGACTAAAAAACCACGGCAACGAGAGGTGTTTAAACGGTGCTAAAGAGCTTCTCGTGCAGTTTATAACTGCGCGTAAACATTTCATACCTCTTAAAACTAAGGCGGGGCTAACGATTGAATCGTTAGCCCCGCCTTAGTTTAATGCTTACTTATCACGACATATCAAGTAATGCAGTCGTTATTTAAGTGCAAAGCCCTCGTAATCGTGTGCGGCAACATCATCGCATTTTGCTTTGTAGTTGGGCGCCCCACCGGCATATAGCATAAAAGTGCGCTTAGCATCTGGGTTGTTGGGGTTGACACCCATAAACCAGGAGTCGGCAGTAGGAAACAAGGTATGCTGGGCAATTTCGTCGACATGCTGGGTCCACTCATCTTCAGCTGCCAGTGTTGGCTCTATTTCTACGAGATTTTTGTCGTTCATGTAGCCAACGAGATCGGAAACCCATTCAACATTCTGCTCAATACAACGTGGAATATTACAGAATGTAGCACCATTGTGCGGGCCAACCAGAGTAAAGAGATTGGGAAAGCCTGCAGTCTGCATGCCTAGGTAGGTACGAGGACCATCTTCCCACTTGTCCGTCAACTTCTGACCGCCTTTACCGGTAATATCGATGCGCTTTAGTGCACCTGTGACAGCATCAAAACCTGTGGCGTAGACAATCAAGTCGAGTTCATAGAGTTTGTCGCTGCAGCGTACTCCCTCGGGCATGATTTCTTCAATCGGTGTTTTGTTGAGGTCAATGAGGTGAACATTCGGTTGGTTATAGACTTCGAAATAACGGGTTTCCATGGGAACGCGGCGAGTGCCAAAACCGTGATCTTTTGGAATGAGCAACTCGGCAACGGCGGGGTCATCGACGCGCTGACGAATTTTGTTGGCAATAAATTCTGTGATAAGGGCGTTGGCCTCTGGGCTGGTCATAATGTCCTGGTAATTGGCTAACCAGATACCAAAGCCGGGTTCGGCATAGAGTTTTTCAAAAAAAGCTTCACGTTCTTCAGCAGGGACCTCAAGGGCAGACTGTTCGACAAATTTGTGGGCGAAAGCGCCAAAAGTAGTACTAAGATACTCAAAAGTTTCTTTATAGTTCGCTTTAATTTCATCCATCTCAGCTTGCTCGAGAGGTGCATTATGTAGCGGTGCACACCAATTGGGGGCAAGCTGAAACACAGTAAGTTCTTTAGCCGTTTTTGCGATTTCTTGAATCACCTGTGTACCGGTGGCACCGGTGCCAACAACACCGACCCGCAGACCGCTAAAATCATTACCTTTCCAGCCAGTATCGCCTTCTGGCCAGCGCGCTGTATGGCAGTAATCGCCTTTAAAGCTATCGATCCCGGGAATGCGCGGCATGGTATAGGCTGAGAGTGGGCCAGTTGCTGAAATCAAAAAGCGAGCACTGGCGGTACTGCCGTCTTCTAGCTCAACTTGCCACTGGTTAGCGGCCTCGTCATAAGTAGCTTTGGCCACGCGGCTGTTAAACTGTATATCTTTTCGCAGGTCAAATTTATCGGCAACATGGTTCAGGTAACGCTTGGTTTCTGGCTGTGGTGCAAAACGCTCAGTCCAGTTCCATTCCTGGAGTAATTCGTCAGAAAAAGAGTAACCATAAGTGTGGCTTTCAGAGTCAAAACGACAGCCCGGATAATTGTTCCAATGCCAGACGCCGCCGACGCCATCACCTGTTTCAAAGACTCTAACGTTGAGCCCCAGTTCACGCAGCTTGATTAACTGATACATACCGGCAATACCGGCTCCCATGACAATGGCATCATATTGGTTGGACATGCTTAGACCTCTTTGTGTGGAGCGACATCAAAAAAGTGCGACAAATACGCACCTTAATCGCTATGAGAAAATGGCAGACATAAGAAAAGGCCGCCTATTTCAGCAGCCCTTTGAATTGTACAATACACTAAAATAGTGCTGCCATCTATTTAAGAATGAACCCCTCATAGTTGTTCTCTGCCACTTTGTCACAGGCTGCACGGTAGTTTTGTTGACCACCGGCGTAGAGCATAAAGGTGCGTTTTTTGCTCGGATCATTCAGGTTAACGCCCATAAACCACGAGTCTGCAGAAGGGAACAATGTCATTTGTGCGGTCTCGTCGACGTGACTAGTCCAGTCATCTTCTGCTGCCTGCGTAGGTTCGATCGAATGGAATCCATTTTTTTTCATGTAGGCAATAGTATCGGAAACCCATTCAACGTTCTGTTCGATACAGCGCGGAATATTACAGAAGGTAGCGCCGTTGTGCGGGCCAACTAGTGTGAATAAGTTGGGAAACCCAACTGATTGCATGCCCAGTAAGGTACGCGGACCATTAGCCCATTTATCCGTTAGTTTTAGGCCATCTTTACCCGTAATATCAATGCGTTTCAGCGAACCTGTTACTGCATCGAAGCCAGTGGCGTAAATGATAATATCTAGATCGTACATTTCATCGCTGCACTTGATTCCTGCAGGTAGAATCTCTTCGATGGGTGTTTCTTTGAGGTTCACCAGCTTAACGTTGTCCTGGTTGTAGCACTCAAAATATTGGGTCTCCATGGGTACACGACGCGTACCAAAACCGTGATCTTTAGGGATCAAGTTTTCTGCTGTTTTGGGATCGCTCACTCGACTGCGAATCTTTCGAGCAACAAAGTCAGTAATCAAATCGTTAGCTTTGCGGTCAGTCATGATGTCGTGAAAATTGCCCAACCAAATGCCGAAACCGGGTTCGTTATACTTTTTCTCAAAGAAAGCTTCACGCTCTTCATCAGACACCTCCAGTGCTGAGCGTTCGTCAAATTTGTGGTGAAATGCACCAAAAGTTTCATTACATTCGGCAAATATTTTCTTGTAATTGGCCTTAATGTCCTGCATTTCCTCGCGACTGATCGGACCATTCTTAAGGGGCGCACACCACTCGGGTGCCAGCTGAAAAACAGTCAATGAATCGGCCGTTTTCGCGACCTCTTGAATCACCTGTACGCCGGTTGCACCGGTGCCAATAACCCCAACTCGCTTCCCTTTAAATTGATCAGCGCCGCGACCGCCGAAACCCTCTTTAGGGTAGCGTGCAGTGTGAGCCCACTCCCCCTTAAAACTGTCAATACCGGGAATGCGAGGTAGAGTGTAGGCATTGAGAGGCCCAGAGGCAGATATAAGAATTTCAGCGCTTGCTGTACTGCCGTCTTCCAGCTCTATGTCCCACTGATTATTGCTCTCATCGTAGGTCGCTTTAGTGACCCGTGCGTTGAACTGGATATCCTTACGGAAATCAAATTTGTCAGCGACAAAGTTTAAGTAACGCTCGGTATCCGGCTGTGCAGCAAATCGCTCTTTATAGTCCCATTCCTGTAGCACCTCATCTGACCACGAATAGCCATAGGTATAGCTCTCAGAGTCAAAGCGACAACCGGGGTACTTATTCCAGTACCAGGTGCCACCAACGCCCGTACCCGTTTCATACACTTTTACCGAAAGCCCCTGCTCTCGCAACTTATGTAACTGATACATTCCTGAAATACCGGCGCCAATAATAATGGCATCGTATTGATTTGACATAGTTCATACCTCGTTAATTTCTGGACAAAAATGCAAACACTGGTCGACATAACTTTTTATGGAGACAGTACAAAGCAACTACAAGGACACCCTGGTATTGGCCTTATCAGATGTCAGCGTTTGATCGCTTAACCCTGCAGCCGACTGACCGACCGCACAGGATTGAAATGTACCCCGTCAAGCGAAGTCAGCATTTGATTTACCTCAAGTGATCTTTTACTACGCCTTTTGACACCGGCAAAAATAACAACTGAGCACCGTTGGCTTGTAACTGACAAAATTGCTTACATCTCGTGAAACAGCTACTCTTTTCGAACGTTAAAGTAATTTAATTTACAGTGAGGTAGATAGAAGCTATGGGACAAGGTCGACAAACATCGTTAAATGAAAACCCGCAAACTGAAGCCGAGATCATTCTAAAGGCACAAAAAGATGCTCATTTCCAAAACCCTTACCCCTCCCTTCAAGAACGACTCGATAACCTGGTTAAGCTTGAACGTCTGCTATCAAAAAACACCGATGCTATTACCGCTGCGATTTCTGCAGATTTCGGCCACCGGAATCCCACTGAAACAAAGATGGTTGAAATCTTTGGTTGCTTAACCGCGTCTCGCGACACCCGGAAAAACCTCAAAAAGTGGATGAAAGCCCAACGCCGTCACACCTCTATTCTATTCTTTACCGGTAAAAATGAAGTTATTCCCCAGCCCAAAGGCGTTATAGGCATCGGCACCCCCTGGAACTATCCACTTTATTTGTCGATCGGACCGCTTATTAATGCACTCGCCTCCGGCAACCGCTGTATAGTTAAGCTTGCCGCTAATTCACAGAATCTTTGTCGTTTATTACAGGGTTTGTTCCGAGAGACCTTCGGCGATGACACCGCGGCCTATTTGCCGGGTCTAAGCGGTTCAGAGTTCTCTAGCCTGCCCTTCGATCATATTGTTTATACCGGCTCTGCGGAAAGCGGTATCAATGTCATGACGGCGGCCGCCCAAAACCTTTGCCCAGTAACTCTCGAGCTCGGTGGCAAGTCACCAACCATTATTTGTGAGGATTATGATTTAGAGGAAGCGACCAGTCGTATTATGTACGGAAAATATGTCAATGCGGGGCAAACTTGCGTTGCTCCGGACTACGTTTTTGTACCCCGGCACAAGCGCGATGACTTTGTGCGCATTGCCGGTGAAATTATGCGAGAACGTTACCCCGATACCAATAATGATGATTACACATCGATTATTGATGAACGCTCTTACACCCGACTGAAAGAAACTCTCAATGATGCTGTCGACAAGGGGGCTGAAGCCATACAGTTAACCACAGGGAGCTTTAATGATGAGTGGCGTAAATTTCCACCTCACCTTGTGCTGGATGTTAACGAGGATATGCGAATTGCTCAGGAGGAAATATTTGGCCCCCTCTTCACCGTCATCAGTTATGACTCCCTGGATGAAGTTCTCGAGCACATCAACAGCCGCGATAAACCCCTGGCCCTGTATTTGTTCAGCGACGATAAAGCCACTCAGGAAAAATTGTTTTATGGCACATTGTCAGGAGGCGTGACGGTCAACAACTGTATTTTCCATGTGTTACAACACAGCATTCCTTTCGGAGGTATAGGGGCCAGCGGCATGGGTCACTACCATGGCTATGAGGGCTTTATGGAAATGAGTAAATTACGTCCCCGCTTCACTTTCCCCAAGGTCGGCAAACCCGAGTTGTTTTATCCCCCCTACACCAAAGCTCACGAAAGATTGTACTGGTTGCTCAACCGCCTGAAACTGTAAATACATAAGCTGACTCCAGATTTCAAATACCATAAAAAAGCCCGCTGACAGTGCTGTCAGCGGGCTTTTTTGACTAAAACCGTGGGCCTTGTTGGCCTCACATATTAGCCTCGTACTATTAAGCGTTCACTAAAAAGTGTACCCAGATGCTGGCACCGTAGCCCAGGGCAATAACTGGCGTCCACTTCAAATGGCCAAAGAAAGTGTATTGACCACGGGCCTGCCCCATGAGGGCAACACCTGCGGCAGAGCCAACTGAGAGTAAACTGCCACCCACTCCCGCTGTCAACGTTACCAGTAACCACTGAAAGTGAGACATTTCAGGGTTCATTGTCAGCACTGCAAACATCACTGGAATATTATCGACAATAGCTGACATTATGCCCACCAGTACATTCGCGGTGGTGGCGCCAAGCTCGCCATACACGAACTCTGAGGCCATACCCAAATAACCGATAAAACCGAGGCCTCCGACGGCTAAGATGACACCGTAGAAGAAAAACAGAGTGTCCCACTCGGCCTGTGCAATTTTCGAAAATACATCAAAATTATAAGGGTCAGCCGTTGAACCGGGAGGCGCCTCGGTTGCCACCGTCCATGACTTTGAGCGCTGGCGGAGATAGAAACCGTAAAACTTGAGGTAGGCCAAACCGAGCATCATGCCAAAGACGGGAGGAATATGTAGGAAATTGTGGAAGCAAACTGCAGTAACAATAGTCAATAAAAACAAGCCAACAATAGCTAAGCCTCCGAATTTGAGGCCCTCTTGCACACCCTCTACTTTAGCGGGTTTACCGGATGGGAGAGCGAATTGCATAATGACAGCAGGCACCAGGAAATTCACGGCTGAAGGAATAAACAGCGCGAAAAACTCACTAAAATCTACCATGCCCTTTTGCCAGACCATCAGCGTTGTGATGTCCCCAAAAGGGCTAAAAGCACCACCGGCATTAGCACCAACAACAATATTGATGCAGGAAATCGAGACGAACCCTGGTTTACCTGTACCAACGGCCAACACCACAGCACACATGATGAGGGCAGTCGTCAGATTATCAGCCACCGGTGATATGAAAAAAGCCAGAATACCCGTCAGCCAAAACAAACTGCGATAACTAAAGCCTTTGTCAACTAACCAATTGCGCAAGGCATCGAAAACGCCCCTCTCGAGCATCGCATTGATATAGGTCATTGCCACTAAGAGGAAGAAAAACAATTCGCCATATTCGAGAAAATTGTGTCGAATCGCCGGTTCAACCGCATGGGGCATATCGTGTGAGTTGTAGACCAGAGCAATTAAAATCCAGATCAGCCCGGCAGCGAGGAGTACGGGCTTAGATTTTCGCAGATGTATTTTTTCTTCAAGAATGACAAAAATATAAGCGAAAACAAAAATTCCGATGGCCAGATAACCGACCCAGTTGTGAGTCAGTTCAAGCTTGGCACCACCGCCCTCGACGGATGCCCATAAAGGCGTGGCCATTAACAAGCCAAGGGCCAGAGCCGTATACTGTTTAATCAATTGCTGCCTCCAGATTACAAGTTACTTCGGGTTAAACATCTGCGTTGAAATTTAAGACTGAGACATCAGATGAATACACGGCCCCAATAATTTAATGAGGCCTTAGCCATGCCTACAGCAGTGTGTCAAAACAAAGAAGTTGTGCTCTGACAAAGAAAATGCCGAGTGAGCCAAAAAAGGGGGCTAATTTTAAACCTATTCCTGTGTGGGGCAACCCAATAATGAGTTTGATTTCATTAATTGCGGAAATAAACGTAATTTCCTCGCCCAAGCACTGATGGAAAAGGCACGCTTAATCGAGACTTAGCCTGACTTTTTGCCTATTGCCGTGCCTAGTGGAATTTCTTCACCCCAAAAAAAGCACTTCAGCCTTAAGTCAACCTTAAGTTTTCAACCGTAAGCTCATTCTCGAAACGAAATTTCCTATCGAGGTAGCCATGAAAACCACGCGGTTGAGAGAAACGAAAGGTGCTCTGCGCAACAAAACAAAGTTGCAGTTACCACAAGCTCTTACGTCTCAAGCTACCCAGACGACATCAGGATGGGCAGGTTCTATGAATGCTTACTGCTTGAGCCTGTACAGCGCGTGTCACCCGCTCAGACCTGGGCTCGAAGATTACATCGCACAACGCTATGCCCGCCGCCACCAGGCCGCTATCAGTAATTACCTACCCCATCTATTGGCACTAAAAAATGGGCGACGAACCGTTGCGGCACTAGGGCTGAACAGTGCGCTTAAACAAACCTTATTCCTGGAAGCTTATCTCGATAAGCCAGTTGAGCAAGCTATTAGTCAACAGCTTTGCATCCCTGTTGATAGAGCAAGGGTGGTCGAAATTGGCAATCTTGCGGCCACTCAAAGAACCGCGAGCACCCTGCTTTTCACTCTACTGTCGGCCTTACTCGACCAGGCCGGATACCGCTGGATCGTATTCACAGCTACCCCATATGTGCAAGCTCTAGTCATCAGCATGGGCTTTTCATTACAAGCCATTAGTGAAGCTAAAGCTGAGCGTATCAATGCTGCCAGCAAGTGGGGTACTTACTATGACGCCCACCCGCAAGTCATGGTGGGCTGTATTGATGAGGCTATGCGCCAAGCCCTCTCTCCAACGCTACGAAAGTGGATAAAAGCCCACAGGCAAAGCATCAACACTATTGCCAGTCGCGTTTAGTTGCTGCTGCGCTAAGACAGGCATGATCAATTGAGCACTTGAGGAGTCAACAAGCCTTTGTACAAGACCCTAATTTCTTCACTGGCAAAACGCGCCAGCCGTGCCCCTCATGACATTGTACTGGTAGGTGCCGAGGAGGCCTTGACCGCTAATACGCTCTATACTGAGATACTGCTGTGCGCTGAACAGTTACACACAGCGGGCATCACATCACTGGCGCTGCATGCCGATAACAGCCCGACCTGGATTATTGTCGACCTCGCCTGTCAATACGCCAAAATTTGTCTTGTGCCCTTGCCTTTGTCTTTCTCTGCGCGCCAAAAAGAGCACGTTTTGAAAAGCAGTGGTGTCGATGCCGTTATCAGTCAAGAGAAAATGGTGGTCGACGGGAACACCGTCGAAATCAGCTGCTTAAATGTTGCAAACCTTACTTGCCAGCAATTAGCGGCCCACAGCGCCACCCTACCCGCGGGCACTGATAAAATCACCTTTACATCTGGCTCCACGGGCAAAGCCAAGGGGGTTTGCCTTTCTAGTCAACAGCAGCTGTGTGTTGCTCAGGGTATTGTTGAACGCTTACAACTTAGCAAGCCACGTCACTTATCCCTGCTCCCATTGTCGACACTGCTCGAAAATATAGCGGGGGTTTATGCACCACTGCTTGCCAATGGTCGCATTCATACAGTCTCGCTCCAGCATCTCGGCATGCTGAGTCGCCCTACTCTCCGTGAGGATAAACTATTAGCGCAACTCAGCGATTGCCAACCCAACAGCCTAATACTGGTACCTGAATTATTGCAGGTGCTGATACAAGCCTGTGAAAATGGCTGGCAGCCACCTCAGTCACTTTTGTTCGTCGCCGTTGGCGGCGGCAAGGTCTCTCCAGCTCTTCTGGAGAGTGCCCGCCAACACGGTTTGCCCGTTTATGAAGGCTATGGGCTGTCGGAGTGTAGCTCAGTGGTTTGCCTTAATAGCCCAGAACAGAACCGTACGGGTAGCGTCGGCAAACCCTTATCTTTCACCGATGTCTCTATCAACAATGGCGAAGTACATATTCTTGGCAAGGTTTTTCTTGGCTATGTCAACGACCCCGCAAGTTGGGAACAGCACGAGTTGGCAACGGGGGACCTTGGCTATATCGATGATGACGGTTATGTTTTTATTGAAGGTAGGCTAGGAAACCGTCTGATATCGAGCTTTGGCCGCAATATTAGTCCCGAGTGGATTGAGAGCGAATTGTTGGCCGGCCCTCTCCTTGCACAAGCCATTGTCGTCGGTGATGCAAAACCGTATTGCGCGGCGCTAGTACATCCGTGCAAACCTGAGACGAAGCTTGCTGAGATCGATCAGTGGGTTGCCTCTGTCAATCAACAACTGCCCGACTACGCTCAGATTCAACGCTGGCAATGTTTAGACCAGCCACTAACGCGAGACAAGCAATTATTAACCAGTAATGGCCGGCCTCGTCGTCAGGCTATTCAGCAGCAACTCGCCGATGAAATAAGCGCGCTCTACGAGGGCTATGAAGAGGTTCACCACTAATGTCATTCTACGACTCGCTACAACAACAAACTGAAGACCAGCGTCAATACTTAATGGCCGCACCCATTTTTGCTCGTCTGTTTAACGGTGATATCTGCCGCGAAGATTATGTCGCTTTCCTGGCTCAAGCATATCAACACGTGAAACACACAGTGCCGTTATTAATGGCGGTGGGTGCTCGTTTATCCGCTGATAAGAGTTGGCTTTTGAAAGCAGTCGCGGAATATATAGATGAAGAATTCGGTCATGAACAATGGATTCTCGATGATATTGCCGCCACTGGCTACGATTCGGAAAAGGCCCGACTAAATGTGCCCAACCTGGCGACAGAACTGCTCGTCGCTTACGCCTATGACACCGTGCAACGAATTAACCCGCTGGGCTTTTTCGGTATGGTGCAAGTGCTGGAAGGGACGAGTATTAATATGGCTGACGCTGCAGCCAGTGCCATACAAACCACCCTTGGACTACCCGATAGCGCCTTCCATTACCTGCGTTCCCACGGTGCTCTTGACGTTGAGCACGTCAAACTGTTTCAAGGGCTCATGGATAAGGTGACGGATCCCGAGGCTCAAGCGCAAATTGTTCACAGCGCGCAGGTTTTTTATCAACTTTACGGCAATGTCTTCCGCAGTCTTGCTCCAGAGCAAGGTCGCGCCCTTGCGCTGTAGGCTTGGCAAAGGAGATTGTTGATGGATGTGCAAAATAAAACCGTTGTACTGACAGGAGCATCAGGCGGCATTGGTCAGTCAATGGCCCAGGAACTCGCTAAACAGGGGGCACGACTCATACTGGTTGGTCGTCATTCCGCTAAACTTGAGACTCTTGCACAATCTCTCGATGGTGAGCATTTATCTATCGCGGTTGACCTTTCAAGTCATGATGGCCGACATCAGCTCTTTGAGTATTGTGCACGCAATGGCCCCATCAATGTGTTAATTAATAATGCTGGGGTCAGTGCTTTTGAGATGGTTGAAAATCAAAACGACAGTGAGATTAGCGATCTCCTAAGCACTAATCTGACCTCGCCAATTTTAGTCACTAAAGGCTTATTACCCCTGTTACAAATGGCTGGTGATGGTGGTGTGGTTTATGTCGGATCGACGTTTGGCTCCATCGGCTATCCCGGCTTTAGTGCATACTGTGCCAGTAAATTTGGCTTGCGAGGCTATTGTGAAGCACTGCGCCGCGAGTTATCCGATAGTGGGCTACAGGTCTTTTACCTGGCACCAAGGGCAACGAATACGGCTCTCAATAGCTCACGCATCACCGAGCTCAATCGAGAACTGGGTAATACGGTGGATGACCCCCTCATCGTTGCCAAGGCACTCCTTAAACAATTACACACCGACAAAATAAACTGCTATATCGGCTGGCCAGAAAAAATCTTTGCCCGCCTCAATGCGTTACTGCCTGTGCTTGTTGATACGAGCCTGCGCAAACAACTACCTGTTATTCGCCGGTTGGCCAACAGTCATAGGGACTAAAATGAAAAGCACAATACTTATGATTCTAGGGTTCATTTTTTTTAGCATGCCCGTTTTTGCACTGAATACGACGCATACCCAAGAAAATGCCCCCAGCATTATTGCGAATCTACAAAGTCGCTGGGCTATTGCAAATTATGAATTGACGGGGGAAAAACAGCGGGAGGCGTTTCAACAACTTATCCTTGATGCCGAAGCTGCAACAAGCGCTCAGGCGCACGAAGCGGGTATATGGGTTTGGGCGGGTATTATAAAATCGACCTTTGCCGGTCTTAAAGGTGGGCTTGGTGCGTTGAAATACGCCAGGGCCGCCAAGTCTGATTTAGAGCAGGCCATTAAAATTGACGGCAATGTACTGCAGGGCTCAGCCTATACCAGCCTTGGTACGCTGTATTATAAAGTGCCCGGCTGGCCTATAAGCTTTGGCGATAATGCAAAAGCTGAAGAGCTACTGATTAAAGCAATTGCTATCAATCCAGAGGGTATCGATAGCAACTTCTTTTACGCCCAATATCTATTGGGTGAAAAACAATTTCACAAAGCGGAGCAATACCTGTTAAAGGCACAAAATGCTCAACCCCGTCCCCAACGCCCTCTGGCTGATCAGGGACGTCAGGCGGAAGTTGCAGCGCTGTTGGCTGAGTTGCAAAAAAA
Organism: uncultured Gammaproteobacteria bacterium; assembly: GCA_913058345.1. Classification (GTDB taxonomy): domain Bacteria; phylum Pseudomonadota; class Gammaproteobacteria; order Pseudomonadales; family Porticoccaceae; genus Reddybacter. The sequence continues at coordinate 261,329 of CAJXQR010000001.1, read as the reverse complement.
ATATCCACTGTAGTTTGATGAGTGCCATTGTAAAAAAAGCCATGCGAGTAGCTAAAATGCTTGGCCTAAAAGTTCGAGGAGATTAGAACCATGCGGCTCTTGCTAATAGAAGACAACCCTTCCCTCGCTGCAGGACTGAGTTTGGCACTCTCGAATAAAGGCTTTAGTGTCAATCATGTCGACAAAGGTCAGCAAGCTTTACAGGCTGTAAAAATCGATAAACCCGATATCGTCACCCTTGATCTTGGTTTGCCTGATATGGAGGGTCTTGAGGTGCTGCGCCAAATTCGCAAACTCGACAGTCAATTACCTGTCTTAATTCTTACCGCTCGGGATACCACAGAGGATAAAGTGTGTGGGCTCGATCTTGGCGCTGACGATTATTTATGCAAACCTTTTGAGATTGAAGAGCTCGAAGCGCGACTACGCGTGCTCGAGCGTCGGCTCGGCACATCAAGCACCAGCGAGATTGAATGTGGCGATATCACCCTCGACACGGCCAGTCTCGAAGTCAGACAAGCGGGTCAGTTAGTTGATTTATCACGACGAGAATACACACTGCTGAAATCATTAGTGCTAAATAGTGGCAAGGTACTGACCCGCGACAATCTGGAAGACAAGCTCTATAGTTGGGGTGAGGAAGTTGCCAGCAATGCCATCGAAGTACATATTCACCATTTACGTAAAAAACTTGGGGCAAGACTGATTAAAACCATTCGTGGAGTCGGGTACACGATTGAAAAGCTCTAAAAAATCATGAAATGGCCACTGTGAAGTCCATTCGCTCTTACTTAATTACTGCCGTGCTATCGGCAATAACATTAATTAGTTTTCTTGCTGCTTTGCACGGTTATCGTTCGAGTATGTTTGCCGCTGAAGCCATGTTTGATCAACAACTGGTTGATACTGCTAGCCTCATTGCCACGATTCATCGCGAAAACACCCGTCTGGAAACGTTCTCTACGGCACCGGCAAATGATAGTCATATCGCTTTCCAAATATGGCGCAATGAGAACACCTTGCTCTATCATTCTGCAAATAGCCCTCTTCAGGCTGTCGTACCTTTCAAAAAAGGTTTTTACGATGAGAACTTCAATGGTTACCGCTGGCGAGTTCTGGTGGCACAAGCATCGAATGATGCTCCCTGGGTTGTCGTGGCAGAACGGGCAGATGTCCGGTTTCTGTTAGCAGACAATATCGTTATAGAGTCCGTTCTGGCCACCGCTATCAGTCTGCCTATCACTGCTCTGCTTGTCTGGATCATTATTGGCCATGGGCTTAGTTTGTTGCGCCGCCTTGCCCATGATCTGGAAAAAAAACAGGTTGATGATTTATCTGTCCTGAGTCTAGAAAACCCGCCGAAAGAGCTAAAAACTGTTATCGATGCGGTCAATGCCTTGCTTGAACGACTTGAATTATCAGTGGCCAGAGAGCGTCGACTCAGCGCTGATGTCGCCCACGAACTGCGTACACCCATTGCCGCGTTGAAGTTACATATTCACAATTTAAGCAATGACTTGCCCTCCACCAACCCTGTCCTTGTACAGCTACAACACGAAACGTTGGGGCTGGAGCATTTAATCGAACAGATGCTCTTGCTCTATCGCATTTCACCTGAGCATTATCAGGCCAGAATGATACCGCTTGATCTTAGCGAGCTTGCCAGACAGGTGATCGCCGACGAATACAATGCTTTTCAGGACAAACGACAGTCGATCGAGTTTATTGGCAATACTTGCATCATCAATGGCGACACCTTCACTCTCATCACTCTGTTGAAAAATCTATTAAGCAATGCTCGCAAACACACGCCTGAACAGGGTCATATTCAAGTGCTTGTCGATCAGTTTGATGGCACGGTTAGCCTGAGCGTGATTGATTCTGGCCCCGGCATGGACAAAGCTGAACAAGAACGTGTTTTTGAACGGTTTTATCAGATCGGTGGTGAGCGAAAAGATATCAACGTAAAGGGAAGTGGCCTGGGTCTATCTATTGTCAAACTCATAGTCGACTTCTATCAAGCAAAGATTTATTTCAAAAATTCAATTTTTACAACTGGCCTGGCAGTGGTCATTGTGTTTCCAAGGTTAACGCAGCAGCGGAGCCTCGTCTCTTGCAAACACTAAAGATCCAATGTTATTTGTGTCGTCAGCGCGTTATTTACATGCTGTTTTTTGTGTTACTACCCACCTTGGCAAAAGCGGGAACACCTCTTGTCGATATCAGTATTGAGCAGCACTTGTTCATTCCTTCGGAAATTACTATCCCTGCCAACACCAAAGTCAAACTTCGTATACACAACCGTGATGCCACACCAGAGGAGTTTGAGAGCTGGGAGTTAAACCGTGAGAAAGTCATTATGGGCAATAGTACCGCCATTATTTTTATTGGCCCTTTACTTCCTGGAGCCTATCCGTTTTTTGGTGAATTTAATCCAAAGACGGCTCAAGGGAAAGTGATTGTGGAATAAGACTACATGCTATTAACCAGCGTCATTATTGTATTGCGAGAAATTCTGGAAGCAGCGCTGCTCATTTCCACGCTGCTTGCCGCGACGCGTTTTATCTGTATTAGTCATAATTGGCTGCGTATAAGTATTAGCAGCGGTATTGCGGGCGCCCTTTTATTGGCCTGGCAATTGCGCTGGATTTCAAATCTTTACGGCGGCCTGGGCTATGAAATGAGTAATGCCCTCTTACAAGCCTTCATTTATGTGGTGATTTTAGTGCTAATAGCCATGCTGATCAAAGTCTATTTGCGCACGGCAACGAGGAAAAAGCCGCTATTTTTCTTTATGGGGCTTGCTCTTAGTCTTAGTATTACTCGCGAAGGTTCGGAAATATTGATTTATTTCTCTGGGTTTATGCACACTAAAGAAGCGCTGAGTAGTGTCATGATTGGTTCTATTATTGGTGCCGGGGTTGGTTTCAGTATAGGCGCTCTATTTTATTTCCTGCTCAGTGCCTTTGATCAATCGATTTCTCTCAAAATAGCCCTTGCGCTGCTAGTACTCGTGGGTGCTGGGATGTGTTCCCAGGCGACTATGTTGTTGATACAAGCTGATGTTCTGCCGTCACAGCGCCCACTCTGGAACACTTCTAGCTGGATACCTGAATCCTCCCTTCCCGGTCAATTACTTTATGCGTTGATGGGTTATGAGGCGACACCCAGCCCATTACAAGTGGGTATTTACGTGGCTAGTGTCTTGGTTTCATTTGTGGTCATTGTGGTTTTCCATCATTTGTACAGCCGGTCTACAAACAGCAATGAGTGAGAATTAAATGCCCAGACGCCTTCCTTATTGGGATAAAAGATATCTATTTTTTCTCTGTTTATTCTCTGTATTTTTGATGCCTCCGGTACTGGCTGATGGAACGGTGGTGAGTAAAATTTATCACCCCTATGTACAAGCACTTGAGAAAGAAATTGAAGTTCGCTCCATTTATGAAAGAGATGATGATCGAAACGATCAGCAGAAATACAAACTAGCTTACGGCCAGTCAATCTCGGATACCTGGTTTGGAGAGTTCTATTTAATTGGCAGTAAAGACGGCGGCGATGCTGTAGAGATTGAGACTTATGAAGCCGAGCTGAAATGGCAGATGACAGAACAAGGAGAATATTCAGCAGACTGGGGCCTACTATTTGAGCTGGAAAAAGAGGAAAGCGGTGGCTGGGAGGTGGCGAGTTCTATCCTCGTCGAGCGGGAGCTGGGGCGTTTTGTGGGCACCGCCAATTTGGCGTTTATCTATGAATGGGGCGATGGCATCGAAGATGAACTGGAAAGTAAACTGGCCTTGCAGATGCGTTACCGCCATTCGCCACATTTCGAGCCCGCCCTTGAAATATTCACCGGTGAAGATTACAAAGGTATCGGTCCTCTTATCATGGGGCGTGAGATGTTGAGTCAGGGGAAAAAACTGCGTTGGGAGTTGGGCGCCATTTTCGCACTCAACAGCGATAGCCCTGATCTAACGATTAAAACTGCTTTCGAATATGAGTTTTAGTGTAGGTTTAAGCTCGCATTGGCCTGACAAATAAAGTAATAACTTTGCGGCCATTAAGTAAGAGTCGATACGCTCAAAGCACAAGTATATGCGATATCAACGAAGCCCCTGCCTCGGTCGTTTTTAGTTCTGACGCTGTTTAATGCGGCGTGGTGAACGAAGAGGCTCTTGCCCTCGGCGATAAGGCGCCTGAATGGTGCTACTTTCACTATTTCTTTGCCGATTACCGTAGGACAGTCCATAGTGAAAACGTGAATTGCCGCCACCAAGATGAAGTCCCAGCGACGAGCTTGAACGGTGTGAATTGCGTTTCTTTTCGTTTTTGTAACGATGAGGCTGATAAAGGTAGGGGTAAGATCGGGAGCGGTAAACTCGGTTTTCGACCACGACGACAGGTGCCGGGTCCTGGATCTTTTTAGACTCGGCCTCTTCTTGGCGCAGTTTTGAACGCAGTTTGCGGTCTTCTTGCAAACGTTTGGTGGTGGCCGCCATTTGCTCGAGCCGGACTTGTAGCTCTTCTGTTGAGGCGTTTTCTTGATATTTGGGGCGTTCTAGCGTTTCAAGCTCAACAGCATCGGCAGCGGGCTTATCGCCAAAGCTGACACGACCCTGAGCATCAACCGTTTTATAGATCAAATTGTTTTCTGTTATATCTACTGGCCTTACACTATTGTCAGTCATGCCGACCGAGTCTTCAGCGGAGATATAGAGAGGGGCTGCTAAAACTATCAGCAAGCTAAAGTGTTTCACCGCCATTATTCTTAGCCGTATATTTTGGGGCACGATCACCAGTTTATTCATATTTCCATCATAGTACGAAAGTGTAGCGTTGTAGAATCAAAGGGCTTTCTCATTCTAAGACTGCACTATAGAACAATGCTGTAGCCCGGCAGTTCGTTCAGCCTATAGTCGCCGGGTAATGTGCACCGCTGAACCCTATCAATAAGGGTCTGGCCTCTTTGCCTTATTATTCTCAAGCCTACTCTCAAAGCCTGTTTCCGCTCTCGTTAATCTGTGGCAAAATAATTTATGTCAATAACCTTCACCATCATAATAAAGCAATAACATGAATGAAATATATAAAGGCAATATTAGCGCCAATGGCATCGACTTCCATTATTTAGAGGCGGGAGAAGGCCCTCTGGTGCTGTGTCTGCACGGTTTTCCCGATAATGCCGATACATATCGCTCACTGATGCCCTTGTTGGCCGATGCCGGCTATCACGCAGTAGCTCCCTTTATGCGAGGTTATGCACCAACAGGGCTCGCCCCCGATGGCCGTTACGACTCTGCCCTTTTAGGGCTCGATGTTTCTGCTTTAATCGATGTCCTTGGTACAGGCCATGCAGCGGCGGTAATTGGCCATGACTGGGGCGCTTTTGCCACTTACAGCGCGGCGGCATTTGTGCCGGAAAAGATCGGTAAAATCGTTACCATTGCCATTGCTCACCCCGGCGCCCTACTCGGCAAAATAGGGCTCGAGTACGAAGTGATAAAAGGCGGTTGGCACGCCTACTTTTTTCAAATGCCCGGTGCCGAGCAGGCTGTGGCACACAATGATTACGACTTTCTCCTGCGCTGGTGGCAGGATGCCTCACCGGGACTGGCTATTCCCGCTGATCTTATTGCCGGTGTAAAAGACACTTTTCGCAATGAGGGCACGCTGGAAGCCGCCCTCAATTATTATCGCCACACGTTTAACCCCGCAGGAGCAGACCCAAAGCTAGCAGAGCTGACGCAAACACTAGCGGGGCCAACAACCGTGCCCTGCCTCGCGTTCCATGGTACTCGCGACCGCCCCGGCCGCCTGGAAACCTTTGAAAGTATGGATCATCTCTTTAGCAATGGTTTGGAGAAAGTCGTACTGGAAGGTACAGGGCACTTTTTGCATTTGGAACGACCCGACGAGGTCAATGAAAAAATTCTTGCTTATCTAGCGTCTGAACATCATTAATCAGCGCGGTGTTCAATCCCTAAAGCGTTTGGCCTTCTTTTCTATAAAATGTTTTGGCTGTACGCCTTAAAATCAGTCGGAAAAATACAGAATACAGTTTATTTCCATTCCTATTCAATAGTTTAAACGCGAGTGAGTGTAGTCAATACTTAGACAGTTATTACGAAATTGTTTAATCCTGTTAAATAAAAAAGGCCTGCTTTACCGATAAAGACAGGCCTTTTTGCGGTGTGGAAAAACCCATAACGCGGGCAATGGCATTTAAAAGAACGCCATTACATATGTTTTTTCAACTCAAGTCGGGCAATTTGATTGCGATGTACTTCGTCGGGGCCATCAGCAATACGCAATATACGTGTGTGGGCATAGGCGCGTGCTAGACCGACATCTTCGGTCACACCGCAGCCACCATAGACCTGGATCGCATCGTCAATAATCTTCAAAGCAGCAATGGGTGCTGCCACTTTAATCATGGCAATTTCAGCACGGGCCACTTTATTTCCAACAGTATCCATCATGTGGGCCGCTTTCAGTGTTAGCAGCCGCGTCATTTCAATGTTGATGCGGGCATCGGCAATACGCTCTAACCAGACACTCTGTTCGGATATTTTCTTGCCAAAGGCAACGCGATCCATCGCCCGCTTGCACATCAACTCAAGCGCTCGTTCGGCGACGCCAATCACGCGCATGCAGTGGTGAATGCGGCCTGGGCCGAGACGCCCCTGGGCGATTTCAAATCCACGGCCTTCACCGAGGAGAATATTGGATGCGGGTACCCGCACGTCTTTAAAAACCACCTCGGCGTGACCGTGTGGAGCATCGTCATAACCGAACACCGGCAACCAACGCTCAACGGTGATACCGGGGCTATCAGGCTCGACCAAAATCATCGACTGTTGTACGTGCTTGGCAGCAGTGGGATCAGTTTTACCCATCACAATCCAGATTTTACAATCGGGTTCATGCACACCAGAGGCAAACCATTTGCGACCGTTAATAACGTACTCATCTCCGTCACGAATGATACTGGTTTCAATATTGGTAGCGTCGGAGGAGGCAACCAGAGGCTCAGTCATACAGAAAGCGGAGCGAATTTCTCCATTTAAGAGGGGCTGTAACCATTTTTCTTTGTGTTCGTCGCTGCCGTAGCGTTCGATGGTTTCCATATTGCCGGTATCGGGTGCCGAGCAGTTAAACACCTCGGCTGCGAACTTGCTTTTACCCATAATTTCACACAGGGGCGCGTACTCAAGGTTAGTAAGACCGGCTCCTCGGTCACTCTCGGGCAAAAACAGGTTCCACAATCCTTCTTTCTTCGCCTGATCTTTCATCTCTTCCAGAACAGCCGGTTTACACCAGCGGCCACCTTCATCAAGCTGCTGGTAGAAAAGTTCTTCATTGGGGTAGATAACGCGATCCATAAAATCCTGAACCCGCAACTGCAGATCCCGTACTTTGTCGGAATAATCGAAATCCATAATAGCCTCCAGTTAATGCTGTAAGTGTATTGGGGTATTAAAAATCAGTGGCTTACTTTACATTCAAGAGGCTAAAAAGTCCCGGTCTATTTACCCGGCACTGTTCATGCAGGCCGCTCAGTACAGAGCAAAGCGAGCAGCTGATGACGCACGCAATAGTGTATTTCAGGGCTGCCTACCAAAGAGCATCAGGCGATTTTATCGCCATGATTGCAACGCTGGGGCTTTCGCTATACCTTGAGCGGCTGAACGACTTTCTATCACCACAACAATTGAGTCCAGTGACTCGCCAGCAATAGGAGAAATACCAATGAGTGGTCCATTAACCGGTTTAAAAGTGGTCGAGCTTGCAGGCATTGGCCCCGCGCCAATGGCAGCAATGATGCTCTCAGATATGGGTGCAGAGGTCATTAGAGTTGACCGTTTAACAGCATCGGGTCTGGGTATTCCCATGCCCAAGAAGTTCAACTTCCTCGGTCGTGGCCGTAAGTCCATCGCTATCGATCTGAAAAACCCCGAGGGTATTGACGCCCTGCTTGAGCTCATTGATAAAGCTGACATCCTGATCGAAGGCTTCCGCCCCGGCGTTATGGAGCGTTTAGGCATGGGCCCCGATGTGTGTCTGGAGCGCAACCCTAAACTGGTGTTCGGTCGTGTCACGGGTTGGGGACAAGAAGGCCCATTGTCTAAAAGTGCTGGCCACGATCTCAACTACATCGCCCTCTCAGGTGCACTACACGCCATCGGTAGAAGTAATGACGAACCCCCAACACCACCACTCAACCTGGTGGGCGATTTCGGCGGTGGCACTATGTTTATCGTGGTCGGTATACTCGCCGCCCTGCACGAAGTCAAAAACTCAGGTAAGGGCCAGGTAGTTGATGCGGGCATGGTCGACGGTGCTCTGTCATTAATGACCTCCATTTATGGGATGCACGCCGGTGGCAATCAGAGTGACGAACGCGCTTCAAATATTCTCGACAGCGGCGCGCATTTCTATAACACCTACGAAACTCGCGATGGGAAATACGTCTCCATTGGTTCTATTGAAACCAAATTTTACGCGATGCTGCTCGAAAAATTAGGTCTCGACCCGGACTCGCTCCCCCCCCAGATGGAACGTGAAAGCTGGCCCGCGATGAAAGAGAAATTTAAGGAAATCTTTCTCACCAAGACCCGCGATGAGTGGTGTGCTTTGATGGAAAATACCGACATCTGCTTTGCCCCAGTACTGAGCCTGGCCGAAGCGCCCGATTATCCTCACAACAAAGAACGGGGATCTTTCGTCGACGTCGATGGCGTTATGCAACCTGCACCGGCTCCTCGTTTTAGCGCCACCCCATCCTCCATTAAATCGCCTACGCCGCCAACGGGTGTGCATACCGATGAAGTGCTCGCGGATTGGGGCATGAGTGCCGATAAGGTTGCCGCATTAAAAGCATCCGGTGCCATCAAAGCTTAAATCTTGCGCGTTTAAGCCCTCAAGACTAGAGCCATCCTTTGTCAGTTAATCTGCCAATCGATGGCTTTTTTATTATTAGACGTTAAATACATATTGGTTTGAGAAAAGGGCCGACTACCAAAAAAACCGCGGTAGGCTGATAGCGGTGAAGGGTGCGGTGATTTAATCACTAAGTGTCGTTGGCCATCAATAAAGGCCCCTTTTTTCTGTGCATAACTGCCCCATAAAATAAAAACCAGACCTTCGCGCTGTTCATTTAATACTTGTATGACGCGGTCAGTAAACTGTTCCCAACCTTTATTTTGATGTGATCCCGCCTGCCCGCTTTCAACGGTTAAGGTCGCATTCAGCAATAACACACCCTGCTGCGCCCAGTGCTCAAGACAGCCCTGTGTGGGTACCGGTATAGCCAGATCGCTCGCCAACTCTTTATAAATATTTGCCAGTGAAGGTGGGATTTTAGTGCCTGGGGGCACAGAAAAACACAAACCATGGGCTTGCTTAGGCCCGTGATAAGGATCCTGTCCAAGAATAACTACTTTTACCTGATCGAAAGGCGTGCTATCAAAAGCGGCGAACCAACGCTGGCTGGCGGGAAAAACGACCTTCCCTTGCGCTTTCTCCTCAACAAGAAAGGCTTTCAGGCTTTGCATATAGGGCTTTTCAAATTCGTCACCTAAAACGGCAAGCCATGAGGCATCGAGTTGAATGTCGCTGTTTCGTTTATTTAGCACCTCGTCAATCCGGCTTCTTATTCAGCACGCATGTGCGGGAAGAGGAGGACATCGCGAATGGATGGCGCATCAGTGAGCAACATCACCAGGCGATCAATACCAATGCCCTCGCCGGCTGTCGGTGGTAAACCGTACTCCAGTGCGCGTACATAGTCGGCATCGTAGTGCATGGCTTCATCATCGCCAGAGTCTTTTTCTTTGACTTGCTCAAGGAAACGCTCGGCTTGATCTTCCGAATCATTTAACTCTGAAAAACCATTGGCAATTTCGCGCCCACCGACAAAAAACTCAAAGCGATCCGTAACAAAAGGGTCATTGTCATTGCGTCGAGCCAAAGGAGAAACTTCAGTCGGATAGGCGGTAATAAAGGTGGGGTTATCGAGACGATGCTCAACGGTTTTTTCAAAAATTTCAATTTGAATTTTACCCAAACCCCAGATGTCTTTCAGAGGGATACCCAAGCCTTCAGCAACTGTTGTAGCGCTTTCCAAGGTATCGATATCGGACAATGCCAAATCGGGATTAAAGTGCAAAATCGATTCGACCACGGTATAGCGGTCAAAAGGCTTCGAGAAATCAAATTCACTGCCCTGATACGTCACTGTACTGGTGCCCAGCACCTCTTCACACAAGTGCCGTAGCATATCTTCCGTCAAATCCATCAGGTCGCGATAATCGGCGTAGGCCTGATAGAACTCTAGCATAGTAAATTCGGGGTTGTGCCGCGTCGACAGACCTTCATTACGGAAATTACGATTTATTTCAAACACCCGTTCAAAGCCACCCACTACCAGCCTTTTTAAATAAAGCTCCGGTGCAACACGCAGGAACATAGGTTGGTCGAGGGCATTGTGAAACGTCTCAAAGGGGCGAGCTGTGGCACCACCAGGAATGAGTTGCATCATCGGTGTTTCCACTTCCATGAAGTCTCGCTGATTCAAATAGTGGCGAATAAAATCAACAATTTTTGAGCGTAAGCGAAACACATTGCGCGACTCTTCATTGACGATTAAGTCGACATAGCGTTGGCGATAACGTATTTCCTGATCCGCAAGACCGTGAAATTTTTCCGGCAGTGGCCGCAGAGACTTGGTCAGCAAATCATATTCTTCGAGATTAACGTAGAGGTCGCCGCGCCCGGATCGATGCAGCGTACCGCGTACGCCGACAAGATCCCCCACATCCCAGTGGCCCCAACGATCGCGAATTGCTTTCTGTGTTGTTTTGTCGGCGTAGAGTTGAATCGTACCAGAGACATCTTGCAGTACCATAAAGGGGCCGCGCTTAGCCATAATACGACCCGCTACACTGGTTTGGTGGCCCAGGGTTTCAAGCTCTTCTTTGGTCTGCTCCGCGAATTCTTCCTGGAGTTTATTGGCAAAGTCTTCGCGACGAAATTCATTGGGAAAAGCCTGGCCTTTCTCGCGGATGGCGGCGAGTTTGTTGCGACGCTCGGCAATCAGCTTGTTTTCATCGGCGGGCTGGGCTTGTTCTTTACTCATGGGAATATTCCGGGGTTGGGTGATAAGAGTTAGCAAAGATAATGATAAGCAGTGGTGTAGAGTACAGCGGATTAAAGTCCCGCTTTCAAACTGGCTTCAATAAATTTATCGAGATCACCATCGAGCACTTGCTGTGTATTGTGGGTTTCAATATTGGTGCGCAGGTCTTTGATACGCGAATCATCGAGTACATAGGAGCGAATTTGGCTGCCCCAACCAATATCTGATTTGTTGTCTTCCACCATTTGGGCACTTTCTTTGCGACGTAATTCTTCCAGCTCATAAAGCTTGGCTTTCAGCATTTTCCAGCAATTGTCGCGGTTTTGGTGCTGTGAACGCTGATTTTGACACTGCACTACTGTACCCGTGGGCAGGTGGGTTAAACGTACTGCCGAATCCGTTTTGTTAACGTGTTGGCCACCGGCACCACTAGCGCGGTATGTATCTTCGCGCACGTCGCTTTTACTGATTTCAATGTCAATATCGTCGTCGATCTCAGGTGAGACAAAAACAGCAGAAAAAGAGGTGTGGCGACGACTACCTGAGTCAAAGGGTGACTTTCGCACCAGGCGATGCACGCCTGTCTCGGTGCGAAGCCAACCAAAGGCGTATTCACCCTGAAAGTGAACTGTAGCGCTTTTGATGCCGGCGACATCACCCGCAGAGGCTTCAATCAGTTCGACTTTAAAGCCCTTCTGCTCACCCCAGCGTAGGTACATACGCAGTAGCATTTCGGCCCAGTCCTGCGCTTCAGTACCCCCGGAGCCAGCCTGAATATCCAGGTAGGCACTGTTGGAGTCCATGGCGCCGGAGAACATACGGCGGAACTCTAATATTTCAAGACGAGCTGTTAAACAGGCCACTTCAGACTCAACGTCAGCCAAGGTGTCGGTATCGTCCTCCTCAGCGGCCATTTCGAGAAGCTCGCTATTCTCTGCAACACCGTTGTCGAGAGAGTCAATCGTCTCAACAACTAACTCTAGAGAAGCGCGTTCTTTACCCAGGGATTGTGCTCGGGCCGGGTCGTTCCAGACATCGGGGTCGGCCAGTTCAAGCTCTACTTCAGCAAGGCGGTCTTTCTTTTCGACATAGTCAAAGATACCCCCTAAGCACATCAGTGCGCGCTTGCAAGTCGGCTAGAGTATTTCTGATGGGGTTAACTTCGAGCATCGGATGACATCGCCTAAAAACGACATATTTTAACGAAATTGCGGCACTCGCACTACTCTATCGCGAGTAAATAAACGCCTATCCCAACAAGCAAGCTCGCTCAATGCTAATAAGAAGAGGCGCTGCTGCAAATATAGTGGTTGGAAAGACTATTGATGAGAAATGCTCGTCACCAATGTATCGGCAGCCTGTCAACTGGGTGGCGGATAAAGCCACACTACCCTACGACAAAAACCATGAGTTTTAAGCACAAGTAAGGTCGGACTGCTCATAAAGTGTTCGCAACACTTTATACAAAGACCAGGCATCATGGCTGCCGGCAAGTTCCCTAATAGAATGCATAGCGAAGGTGGGCACACCGACATCGAGGGTCGGCACACCAATCTCACTGGCAGTAATAGGACCAATAGTACTGCCACAACCCAGGTCAGTGCGAGTCACAAAACTTTGCACCGGCACGTCTGCTTGCGCGCATAAATTACGAAAAAGTGCCGCCGTGACACTGTTAGTGGCATAGCGTTGGTTCGCATTAATTTTTATTACCGGGCCAGCATTGAGTAGCGGGCCGTGGTTAGCATCGTGCTTACTGGGGTAGTTGGGATGTATGCCGTGGGCATTGTCAGCCGACACCATCAGCGAGCGAGCAATGCAGCGGGTACGCTCACCCACATCGGGGAGTAAACGCTCAAGCACGGATGCCAGCATGGGGCCCTGGGCGCCACAGGCGGATGCACTGCCCACTTCTTCATGATCGGTGCAGACGAGTAGACTGGCCTGCTGACCATCGGCCGCTAGAAGAGCCTGTAAGCCAGTAAAACAACTGAGCAAGTTATCAAGTCGCGCCGAGGCAATAAAGTCCTTATGTAAACCGATGATGGCTGGAGGCTGAGTATCGTAAAAACACAATTCATAATCGAGCACGCTGATAGCATCCGCACTCTTCGCTAACTGCGGGTTTTGCGCCAATAACTCAACGACTAACAATTCGCGAAAGTCCTGAGTGCGCTGTTCGTGAAGAGAGCATAAAATTGGAGGGATATCCGTCTGAGGATTAACCGTACGATTACTATTCGCTTCTCGGTCGAGATGAATCGCCAAGCTGGGAATCGTCGCTATCGCCCGAGTAAAATCGAGTAAGCTTTGTTTTAGTTGACCGCTAGCTTCGTCACGATAAATTACCCGGCCCGCCAGTGATAAATCTCGGTCAAACCAGGGGTTCAATAGAGCGCCACCATAAACCTCTACCCCGACTTGCAGATAGTCTTTGGTTTTTTCCGGCTGTGGTTTAACCATTAAACAAGGACTGTCGGTATGGGCGCCGACCATACGTATGCCCCGGTTAAATTCAGTGCTGGTGAAGGCAATCAGCGACGAGCCATTGCGAGTCGTATAATAACGTTCACCAGCCTCTATCGACCAATTATCTTGCTCGGGAAGAAATTTAAAGCCCGCCTCATCAAGCCGTTGAGCCATTTGTTGAACCGCATGAAAAGGGCTCGGGGAAGCTTTTAAAAAGGCTAATAACTGGTCATTAAAACTATCTTGATTCTTCACTGTACAGGTCCCTAAACCAATTTTTCATCGAGCTTCATTTTGTTTTGTAAGCGCGTCAACAAACTCGACGTATCCCAACGCCCTCCTCCGGCTGCCTGCACATCGGCATAGAATTGATCGACCAGGGCAGTCACCGGCAATTGCGAACCATTGCGACGCGCTTCCTGTAAAACAATACCGAGGTCTTTGCGCATCCAGTCAACGGCAAAGCCATGTTCAAATTCATTCGCCAACATAGTTTTATGACGATTGTCCATTTGCCAGGATTGTGCCGCGCCTTTGGAAATGACCTCTATGACGTCGTTAGCATCAAGCCCGGCGGTTTGGGCGAAGTGCAATCCTTCGGCTAGCCCCTGTAGTAAACCGGCGATACAGATCTGATTGACCATCTTGCACAATTGACCACTGCCCGAAGGGCCCAATAATTTAACGCTTTGTGCATAGCACTCCATAACAGTGGTCGCTTTGGTAAAAGGGGATTCTTCGCCACCACACATGATAGTTAAACGGCCATTTTCAGCACCTTGTTGGCCACCAGAAACCGGCGCATCAATAAAATGACAATCCTGTTGCTGACAATGCTTTGCCAGCTCGCGAGCTAAAGCAGCAGACGCTGTCGTGTGATCGACAAAAATAGCGCCCTTTTTTAATGTTTCAAAGGCCCCCTGTGAGCTGATCGTTATAGCCCGTACATCCTCGTCCTGGCCGACGCAGGCAAAAACAATTTCAGCACCGTATGCCGCGTCAGCAGGTGTTGCCGCCATTTGGCCAGAGAATTCACTCATCCAGCTTTCAGCACGTGCCGCTGTGCGGTTGTAAACCGTGACCTCAAAGCCCTGACGACTTAAATGACCAGCCATGGGATAACCCATTACCCCAAGGCCAAGAAAGGCTACTTTTTGCTTCATGGTGTTAGCTCCCGTTGACTAACAAAGTACACAAGTATCCGCCCAGAATAAGCCGATACCAAACGAAAGGCATCATACCAATACGATTAACCAGGGCGAGAAAAAAGTGAATGCAGGTAAAGGCGGTCACGGCCGAAATACTAATACCAAGAAAAATATCGCCCCAAACGACAGCGTTAGATTCTCCAACAAGCTGCAGCCCTTTATAGCCACCACTGAGGATGATGACCGGAATCGCTAGAAGAAAGGAAAAACGAGCAGCACTTTGACGGTCATATCCTAAAGCCAGCGCAGCAGTAATGGTGATGCCGGAGCGAGAGGTGCCGGGTATTAACGCCAAAGCTTGAGACAAACCAATGAGCGTGGCAGAACGCCAATTCATCTGCGCCATTGATAATCGTTGGGAGCTTTTTTTATCGACTAGTCCCAGCAATAGACCAAAAACAATTGTCGTTAATGCAATGACTGCAATAGAGCGCAGATGATTTTCAATGAAATCATCAAACAATAAGCCCGCTAGGCCGACAGGAATCGTGCTAAGCATTAATAGCCAACCCAGACGACTGTGCTCATCACCGCTGCCTTGAAATAATTGCGCCCAGCAACTGGTAAAAATGATTTTCAACTCGTGTCGAAAATACGTACAAACGGCCAGTAGCGAGCCAATATGTACTGCCACATCAAAGGCCAGCCCCTGATCGGACCAGCCGAGTAAATGTGAGGGAAGAATTAAATGGGCAGAACTCGAAATCGGCAAATACTCAGTCAGACCCTGGATAAGTGCCAAAACAAAGACCTGAATGGTTTCCATACGCTAACCCGTTATTGAGACAAAGGAGAATATTTAAGATCTTAAGCGTTGACGTTTTTTCCAACTGATTGTGTTGCGTAAATAAACAGGCTCAATATCTTCAATGTTCGCGACTTTCCCCTGTTGCAACGCGGAAAAGGCAAGAGTGAGTATATCTTCGGCATCGGGCCCAATATCCTGATAAATAGTAGTAGGCTTGAAAGCCTCGCCACCACAGATCAAAGCCGGTTGATACCGCCAACCATCGCCAACGGCAATGAAAGGTGTGCCAGCAGTAGACCACTCGGATACGGGCAAGTGTATTTCTTGCTGAGAGCACAGACCATCATGCACAAGCGGGATAGCAAAATCTTTCACTGCTTTATAAGCACCCCAATACAATTCATCCATACGAGCATCATTAGCGGTAATAAGAATGCTGTCATGGTGACCACCTCGATTGATAGCTCTTTGAGCCATCACTTGAAGGCTTGAACAAGCAATCACCGGTAAACTGGCGCCGAAGGCTAAGCCTTGTATAACACCAAATCCTATACGCAAGCCCGTAAAAGAACCCGGGCCGTGAGTAAAAGCAATCGCATCTAAGCAAGACAATTTAATACCCGCCTCGGCCAGAATCTCATCGACCATGGGCAGCACTAGGCGCACATGCTCACGTGGCGTATCCGTACGCCTAACCAAGCGCTTATTATCGACACCAAGAGCAACAGAACAACACGTTCCCGATGTATCAATTGAGAGAATAGATGTCATAGGCCTGAACTTTTTATCACCAAAATCTGAACCAAGGGGCTAAGTGCAATAGTATTGCCAAATAACACTATCACTGGCTTAGAAAACGCTGGCTGATTATAAACACTTGCTGGGATATTTACTGCGCCAGGAAAAATTTACCCCAAAAAAAACCCCAATGAAGGGGCTTTTTTTTGTTGACGAGTCGACGTTAGGTTTTTTCAACTTTTGGTGGACGACCTCGTTTCTTCGGTGCGTTGGACGTACTGGCTGTTTTAGTTCCTTTGGACGTCGTAGCCTTAGCTTTTGCGGGGCGACCTCGTTTTTTTGGCGTGTCCGGTGTATTAGCGGTGGACTGCTTTACCGGAGTAGCCGCTGCCTTCGGTGGACGGCCTCTGCGCTTGGGGGCGTCTGTTGTCGCACTGGCAGCTGCTTTAGCTGGGCGGCCTCTACGCTTGGGGGTCTCTGTTGTCGCACTAGCAGCTGTTTTAGCTGGGCGGCCTCTACGCTTGGGTGTTTCACTGGCTTTTGCCGTAGTGCTTGCCCGAGAACCTGCAGGACGCCCAGGTCGACCAGGGGTTGCAACCGGCTTCGCACTCAGTTTCTGTGCACGCTTGCGAATAGCCGCCGCCTCTGCATTCGCTTTCTTTTCAACACTTTTAATTTTTGCTTTCAAGCGAGAAGCAGCCAACTTTAACTTTTTGGCATTGGCTTGTTCACGTTGTTTCAACCAACGCTGTTCGAACTTTTCTACCGCCAACTTAAGATCAGAAGCTGAGCTTTCTGCCATCTTTTGCGCAGCTTTCTCAAGCTTGAGTTGGGCCGCAGCTTCCGCCTCCTGAGCTTTTTTCAAAACAGCTTCAATTCGGACTTCAGCTTTGGCAAGTCGCACAGAATTCGTCAATTCAGACACCGCTACTGAATGTGTTGTTACAGCAGCATAGGCTTTTTCTAAAGCGGCAGCGCTGCTGGCGGTTGCTTTATTTTTAGCAGCCGCTCTTTTTTCACGAAGCTTATCCCTGGCAATACGTAGTTTTCCGCGTTGAACATCCAGCTGTTTCAGCGTTTTTTTCAATTCTTTTTCCGCAGCAGACTCGACACTACTAGTAGTGCTTTTTACTACTGGCTTTGCGGGTTTCTTCTTGCTTGCAGGGCGTGGCATATAAATGCTCCTGAAAAAATAATTTAAAGCAATAAACAAAAATGACTTGAATTTATTTCAAGTCTGCGAATTTTAGTTGATAATGTTTTTTCTGTCCACAAAATGCCCGTTAAAACAAGGCAATACGGCCTTATATGTCTAAGGCGTATTTTATTTGAGACGAAATACGCAAAGAGTAATCAATCGCTGGGAATCAGAGAGGCTGTTGACAGTGACTAGCCAAAGACTTTATGACTGGTCACAAATCAGTTTTTTAAACAATTGGATGTGTGAAGGCGCGTCATTTAAACAAGGGATCATTGTGAATTTTTTCCCGCCTGCCTCTAAAAATAACTGCCGATTCTCTTGATTAATTTCTTCCAGAGTTTCAAGACAATCACTGGAGAAAGCAGGACAAATCACATCGACGCTTTGGAGACCACGCGCCCCCCACCTCTGCAACACTACGTCAGTGTACGGTTTTACCCACTCTAGCCGACCAAAGCGCGATTGAAAGCTAAACGCCCACTCTTGAGAAGATAGATTTAATTGTTGAGCTAAGGCCCGTGCTGTTTTTAAGCACTGGCTGTAATAGGGATCACCCTGATCAACATATTTCTTAGGTATCCCATGGAAAGACATCAACAAGCACTCTGCCTGACCATTTTTTTGCCAATGTTCGCGAACTGAATTTGCGAGTGCTGCAATATAATCCGCATGATCATAATAATGATGAACGACTCGAAAATCGGGAATATCACGATATGCTTTGACCAGCTCGGCAAGTTGATCATAAACCGCCGCCGTGGTACTCGCAGAATATTGGGGGAATAATGGCAGGATAACTATTTTATTAACATTGCGGGCACGCAAACTTTTTACGCTACTGGCAATAGACTGGTCTCCATAGGTCATGGCATAAGTGCAGATATACTCACGATTGTTTTTTACCCCTGCAGTACCTAAGGGCTTTTCTTCACAGTACTCATTATCAAAGGCCTTTTGCAAATCGGCGACTTGCCGCGCTGTAATGACCTGAAGTGGTGAGCCCTCATCAAGCCAAATAGAACGATATTTATTGCTGACCTTTTTTGAGCGCAAGGGGATAATTAAAAAATTAAGTAATGGCCACCAAAGCAGTCTGGGCACTTCAACGACACGGGGGTCGGAGAGAAATTGACGTAAATAGCGAGCCACAGCGAATGCAGTGGGTGCCTGAGGCGTTCCGAGGTTAACTAAAATGACACCAGTTTTTTCTACTGACAAGAATAATCCCCCCGACTGCTGAATAAAGTAAGCAAGCCCTGATCAACGCTAACTGACAACGCCAAAACCGGGGGGCCACAAACGCAAGTAAGTTTAACCAAGCGCTGCAATAATTCGCCCCTGAACATCATCCAGAGCGCCAACACCATCGACACGGACAACACGCGGCGCTGAACTAGCGCTGTCTTCTAACTGTGCATTATAGAAGGCAACTAAAGGTTCGGTTTGTTCATGGTAAATGTTTAAACGATTGCGCACGGTTTCTTCACTGTCATCAACACGCTGAATCAGTGTTTCACCTGTAACATCGTCAATGCCTTCTACTTTTGGCGGATTGTGGGCAATATGGTAGACACGCCCAGAGCCTTCATGCACTCGTCGACCACTCAGACGGGAAACAATTTCATCATCGGCAACATCAATTTCCAGTACGACATCAATGTCAATCTCTGCATTAACAAGTGCCTGAGCTTGAGGAATTGTGCGCGGGAATCCGTCGAAGAGAAAACCATTCACGCAATCTGCTTCCTGAATGCGTTCTTTGACCAGCCCAATAATCAAATCATCAGAAACAAGACCACCGGAAGCCATAATATCTTTGGCTTTTAAACCAAGCTCTGTGCCGGCTTTCACGGCAGCGCGAAGCATGTCACCGGTGGATATTTGAGGTATACCGTATTTCTCTGAAATAAATTGTGCCTGGGTTCCTTTCCCAGCTCCGGGTGGTCCTAGAAGGATTAATCGCATTATGTTCTCCGATTGGCGGGCAGATACCGAATATCAAAATACAGACTTACTCGATGAAAATAACAGTCATCCAAGCGTTGGCAGATTCGACTCTTGATATAACTTTAACGGCACCAAAAAAAAGGCCGAACCTTACACTGAATAGGATTTTTCCACAAGTCGTCGCATAAGCGCGAGTTGCTAGCTAGAAGCGTTTTTTTTCAACTTTTTTACCTGTTCCCACAGATCATTTTTCGCCCCAAGGCTCAAGCTTTCAAAATCAAGATTGTTATTATTGGCAATCCCCTCCATCGCCTGGAAACGGCTTTCAAATTTTCGATTGGCCCTTCGCAAGCAAGACTCAAGATTAATACCACGATGGCGACCAAGATTGACACAGGCAAAAATTAAATCACCCAGCTCTTCTTCAATATGCTGCTCGTCATTTAAATCAATCGCTTCTTTTAACTCGGCAAGTTCTTCATCGATTTTATCTAATACGGGTGGGTAATCGGGCCAGTCAAAGCCATGATTAGCTGCTCTTTTTTGTAGCTTTTCAGCGCGACTCAATGCTGGAATCGCCAATGGGATGTTAGCCAGGCGTCCTTTCTGCCCTTTGGATAAACGATCCTGTGCTTTTAACTTTTCCCATGTGTTGCGAATTTCAGTCTGTTGGGGAGCAGATTCCGCTATACGCTCGCTATTCAGGCTGCCATCGGGGAATACGTGGGGGTGACGTTTTAGAAGTTTGTGATTGAGGTCGTCAACGACATCTGTAAATTCAAAAAAGCCTTCCTCTTTTGCTATCTGACAATAGAAGACAATCTGAAAAAAGAGATCCCCAAGTTCTTCTCGCAAATGTGTAAAGTCGTTTCGCTCGATGGCATCAATCACTTCATAAGTTTCTTCCAGAGTATGGGGTATGAGACTCTGGAAATCTTGCGTAATATCCCACGGGCAGCCTGTTTCTGGCTTCCGCAGGCGAGCCATTATACGAAGCAGGTCATCGATACTGTCAGTTTTGTTTTTAATTGACATGACTAGATTCTGACTCAACCAAACGGCGGGCATCCACGACATTTTCAATTTGGCACAGCTTACTCAGTAATCCGCTGAGCTCTTCGATATCGAGCACTTCAGTAGAGAACTCCGTATCAATCATTCCATCCTTTGTTTCTGAGCTCTTCAAAGTGCCAATGGAAAGTCCTTCGCCATTAATTAAGCGGGTAATATCACTTAATAAGCCAGCCCTGTCATAAGAGCTTATGCGAATATTAACAGGGTAACGCTGTTCTGGTGCTCCGCCCCAGGTTACCTTGAGAACGCGCTGCGGTTCTTCAGCCTGTAGACGCAGTAGAGACGCGCAATCAGAGCGGTGAATGCTTACGCCATCACTATTCGTCAAATAACCACTAATATCATCACCTGGTTGGGGTTCACAACAATGTGCGATACGAGTCAGTAAGTTACCGACACCGTAAATATAGAACGTTGATTTAGCATAACGACTTGCATTTTTTGTCTTTGAGGCTGGTTCGCGAGTGTTGGTTTTTAAATTACTCCGGGCAGCGCTAATAACCTGAGTCGCGCTGATGTCGCCAGCACCGATTGCTGCATACAAGCCATCCGCACCGTGCTTATTAAATCTATTAGCAATGCTATCAACTTGAGACAAATCGAGCCCGAGGAGGCGGAATTCTCGATCAAGTATGCGTTGTCCAGCCTCGATATTTTGCTCGCGATTTTGGGCACGAAACCACTGCTGCACTTTAGATCTGGCACGTGTCGATTGCAAATAACCCAGAGACTTTACCAGCCAATCTCGGCGTGGAGCATCTGAATTACCCGTAATAATTTCGACTTGGTCCCCTGTTTTTAATGTTGAGTTTAGGCTGACAATATCACCATTAACTTTCGCGCCACGACAACGATGGCCGATTTGGGTATGAACTCTATAGGCAAAATCAACCGGTGTTGCGCCTATTGGCAGATCAATGATATGACCATCAGGGGTGAAGACATAAACTTGTTCTGTACCACTTTCCAGTTCGATAAAGTCGTCAATATTTTCATGCCATTCCAACACTTGCCTTAGCCAGGCAATCTTGCCTTCATAGTTTTTACCGGGACTACTTTTTGCTCCTTCTTTATACTGCCAGTGCGCACAAATACCTAATTCAGATTCCTCGTGCATTTCAAAGGTTCTAATCTGTATTTCTACAATTTTGCGTCCCGGTCCAATAACGGCAGTGTGCAGAGATTGATAACCGTTATCCTTAGGTGAAGCGATATAATCATCAAACTCGTTGGGAATATTCCGCCATTTACTGTGGACGATACCTAGCACCGCGTAACAATCACTAATCGTTGGCACCAGCACCCTGATGGCTCGAATATCATAGACTTGTGAGAAACCAATATCTTTACGGTGCATTTTCCGCCAAATGCTGTAAATGTGCTTTGCGCGTCCAGTCACCTCAGCGTGCTTATTAATTTTATCGAGCTCAGCTTTAATCGTCGCGATGGCAGAATCAATATATCGCTGCCGATTAAGCCGCTTTTCATCCAGCAAACGAGCAATTTGTTGGTACTCATCAGGCTCCAGATAGCGAAATGCCAAGTCTTCCAGCTCCCACTTTAACTGCCCAATCCCAAGACGATCTGCAAGAGGGGCATAGACATCAAAAATTTCCCGTGAAACCTCCCTGCGCTTTTGTTCTGGAGCCGTTTTAACCATTCGGATGGCGCACGTGCGTTCAGCCAATTTAATCAGCGCAACACGCACATCATCAATTAGCGACACCAGCATTTCTCTCACTTTGCCAGCTTGCTGACCTGCATCCTGCCCGAATACATTTTGCCGAGAGTCATTACACAAACCGCTGATCACCGCCATGCGGAGTACATGGTTAATTAGGGTGGCGACTCTCTCGCCAAAATCATTACGAACAACATCAAGATCTAGCTTTCCCTCACGCACGGCGCGATACAAAATTGCCGCTTGCAGCCCTTCACAGTCCATGCGCAAATCGGAGAGAATATCGGCAATTTCCAAGCCCATTTGTAAAATACTACCGCGGAAAACTGATTCGCCTGCCAACTGAGCACTCTCTTCTGCCTTCCGTGCCAGGTCAGCTGCTTCTCCCAGGCTTTCTCGAGCAGGCTTGTCAAGTTGGCATTTTTGCGCAATCTTATCTAGCCAGGCTTCAATGTCGCCAGGATCTGCCAATGAGGTCGCATGAATTTCTCGGACTTGTACCAATGAAAGCTCCTAGGCCAAAACAACGAAATAGTCGTCGTAATCAGGCATGAAAAAGCCCAGAGGAAAGGTAGCGATCGCCACGATCAGAAATCGACACAACGATAGTCGCGTCTTCCAATTCGCTTGCCAGCCGCAATGCTCCCGCCATGGCTCCGCCTGATGATACGCCGCAGAAAATGCCTTCTTTGCGGGCCAGGTCACGCATGGTCTCCTCGGCCTCTTCCTGACCAATATCCAATATCGTATCAATACACGCAGCATCAAAAATGCCAGGTAGGTAGGCTGTTGGCCAACGACGAATGCCGGGGATATTGGCACCCTCAATCGGCTGTAGACCAACGATCTGCACGTCTTTATTGAAGGCCTTTAAGGCTTGAGAGACACCCATAATCGTGCCCGTTGTACCCATAGCCGCAACAAAATGCGTGACTTCGCCTCCTGTTTGCTGCCAAATTTCAGGCCCTGTCCCTTCTATATGTGCCAGAGGGTTATCTGTATTATTAAATTGATCAAGCACTAAACCTTTACCTTCATTTTGCATTTGTAGAGCCAGGTCTCGCGCCCCCTCCATCCCTTCCTTCTGGGTAACCAGAACGAGTTCCGCGCCATAGGCAAGCATTGCCTCCTTACGCTCTTTTGTCATATGGTCGGGCATGATCAAAATCATTCGATAACCCTTAATTGCCGCAACCATGGCAAGCGCAATCCCTGTGTTGCCGCTCGTCGCTTCAATCAAGGTGTCACCAGGCTTAATCGTACCCCGGCTTTCAGCTCGCGCGATCATGCTAAGCGCCGCACGGTCTTTTACCGACCCCGCAGGATTATTACCTTCAAGTTTAAGCAGGATCGTATTGTTGCGCCCAGCTCGGAGACGTTGTAGTCGTACCAGAGGGGTGTTGCCAATACAGGACTCTATGGTCGGATATTCCATCTTTAACGTGTATCCACTCACAAAAATTCTATTTTAGGCCCGTTGGCCACTACTATCGACCAAATAGTCCCCTCTCCTAAGACAGCTTGGACATATTGACCTGCTTTACAAATCTACTTAGTGCTTATTGCGACATCATAATCCCAAGGCATTGCTAGGTACTAAGCACAACAAAAGCCAGGGCAGTATCCTGCTCATCCGACAGGCTGAGGTGAATGCTCTTGGCACCTAAGTCATTAAACACATGTAAGGCCTGATCAGACAATGTCATTTCAGGTGCCCCTCTGGCTGTATTACTGATCAAAATGTGCTGCCACGATACTTTACCAATACCCGTTTTTAGTGCTTTGCTCAATGCTTCTTTGGCCGCAAAACGCTTTGCCAAAAAAGCCGCCTGCTGCCTTGGGCTGCTTTTTTGGCAAAAAGTTTCATACTCCTCTGGACGTAAAATACGTTTTGCGAAAGCTTCGTCATGACGCGCCAATACAGACTCTATCCGGCTAACATGTACCAGATCACTCCCGATACCCACTATCACAAAAGCCCCATTATTCGTTATCCTTTTTTGAAGGCCTACAAACCCGAGCCTGGTGAAATAATTGCCGGCTCAGTAACGGACGATCTCCGAGTTGAGATTGCAGTGCACAACGTAATAAACGTTTTGCACTACGCCTTACTGCTGGCAACTCATAGTCAGCATTTGCTATCGCCAATAGATGTGCACCTTCATAAAGGTCTTCTTTACTCTGGACAACCAAGGTATTAGAGCGAACAAAACCATGATCAGAGGTATAGTGGTAGCGTTCATCTGCAGTAATGCTCCGCTCTTCACTCAGCTCAACGGTCATATCGAGGCCATAGCCAATTTCTTCTAACAACCGTAGTTCAAAGCGGCGCAACAAAGGCTCTGGGTCATTGCACGCACTGAGTTGACTAATTAATAGCTCATAGCAATCAAACAAGCTTTCGTGGGGTACATGCTCAGGCAAGAGGCGCACCAGCAATTCATTCAGATACAAACCAACGTACAACATCTCACCCTGGAAACAGGCACTATTGCCAAAAGGTTCTGCTGCCGTCAGGTTTTTAAGCTCACCCCTACCCCGCCACGACAATAACAAGGGTGTAAAAGCCTGTAAATTGACTCCTTTTGGGCGCTTGCGCCCTCGTGTTCCTTTTGCTACCGCACGCACACGTCCGTAATCTCGGGAGAAAAAATCCACCAACTGACTGCTCTCACGAAACTTTCGCTTATGTAAGATATAGGACTTTTCATTACTGGCATTCATTGTTCTTTAACGCAGAGCCCGATAAGAGCCCACAGTCACTTGATGAGAAAAACCAATACGGCGGTATAACACCGCCTGGCTAGTCTTTATAACCCAGGCTCCGCAATGCTCGCTCATCATCCGACCAACCAGTTCGCACCTTCACCCACAAGGTCAGCATAACCTTGCTGTCGAATAGACGCTCCATATCGATTCGAGCTGCCTGGCCAATGCTTTTTAAACGCAGTCCCTTTTCGCCGATTATTATTTTCTTTTGCCCTTCTCGCTCAACAAGGATTAATGCTTTGATATGGCGAATATGCTTCTTCATCTCGAAGGCTTCAATTTCAACAGTTATCTGATACGGTAATTCTGCTCCGAGTTGTCGAGTAATTTTTTCACGAACAAGCTCAGCAGCGAGAAAGCGTTCTGAGCGGTCGGTAACCTGATCTTCGGGGAAAAGGAAAGCACCGTCGGGAATATGCTTTGTAATTTGCTCTTCGAGCAAAGTGAGATTCTTTTTCTGCAATGCTGATACCGGAATAATCTCAGCATTTGGCATTAGCTGCTGTAGGTGCTCAATATGGGGCAAAAGTTCGTCTGTATCTTCTATTCTGTCGACTTTATTGATCGCAACAATAAGAGGAGCGTTCGAGGCGGCGAGTTTCTCAGCGACCACTTTATCAGCCTCTGTCCATAACAGGCGGTCAAGAACAAACACAACTACATCAACATCACGGATTGCAGTCTGAGCCGCTTTATTCATAAAACGGTTGATCGCCTTGTCCTGATCGTTGTGAATACCCGGGGTATCAACAAAAATAAGCTGGCAATTATCGGAGGTTTTAATACCCAGAACATTGTGACGTGTCGTTTGTGGTTTGCGCGATGTAATACTCAGTTTTAAGCCGAGTATATGATTGAGCAAGGTTGACTTTCCCACATTGGGGCGACCAACAATCGCGACATAACCACACTGTTGCGTTTGCCCTTCTGTCATTAAATTATTACCCATTGCTCATTTTCTCACCCTGGCGTAGTAGATCATTAAGTGCTGCACTCGCAGCCGCCTGTTCCGCTTTGCGACGGCTACTCGCCACTCCTCGATAATCATTAGAATCACCATCAAAGCAACACTGCACGTCAAACTGCTGAGCATGCCCTTCACCGCTAACCGTGAGCAGCTTGTACACGGGTAGAGCTTCACCCTTGCCCTGCAAATATTCCTGTAAACGAGATTTGGGATCTTTATGTGCATCACCTAAGGTCAAATCTGCTAATAGAGGCTTGAACCAAGACGCAACACGGACGCGACAAACATCGAAGCCCGCATCGAGTAAAATTGCGCCGATGACGGCTTCATAAGCACCAGCCAGTATAGAATCACGCCGAAAACCACCACTTTTTAATTCACCAGAGCCAAGACGCAACTGGTCACCCAGTTCGATACCTCGGGCCATTTTAGCCAGCGCTTCGCCCCTGACCAAAACGGCGCGTAGGCGACTTAAATCCCCTTCACTGGCCGTCGGAAATTGTTGGTATAACATTTCGCTGACAATCAGGTCTAACACCGCATCGCCAAGGAACTCCAGTCGCTCATTATTGAACGAACCAAAACTACGATGCGTTAATGCCTGTTCCAGCAAGGATAAATCGGAAAATTGATGGCCGAGTCGGTTAATAAAACGTCGAAACGATATTTTCACTGGCAATTAAGACTTATCGAAAATCACGGTGCGGAGCTATCGTAGGTATTTTCAAAGGCGACGATAACATCAACGTTAGCCAGGAAGTTGACTCGCCTTTCATAATCGAGGTGAACAACAGTAGCCGTTTTCTTACGTTCGATAACAAGATCTTTGACGTTTACATCACGCACATTGTTGACCATAAAATAATCGGAGAGTTTTCGACGAATTTGCCTGTCTGTCAGTGTATGGATGGATTCATTTTCCAGGGATTGCATAGCTGCATTTACAAAAGAGTTGTCGAGAAAGAGAGGGCCAACCCTTGTTGCTACCGTCAGGAAAAAACCGCCGATGGCCAACACTATTAAAAGACCTAATGCTGACAAGCCTCGTTGTTTATTATGTCGCATAAATAGACCTTTCTCCGTCGTATTAACGTATGGCGCCCACTGTATCAAAACTGGGTATGCTTAGCACTTTCTCCCAGCGCATCCAGACAGCGAAGGCTTTGCCGACCACGTTTTCTTCGGGCACAGGCCCCCACTCTCGGCTATCACTACTGTTATCGCGGTTGTCGCCCATCATGAAATAATGTCCCTCAGGTACGACCGTACTGAAACGTTGCCCATATCGCCCCGGTGTTTGGTGTTTTCGAATCAAGTGGTCAACGCCGTCTAAATCTTCCATCATAACCTGTGCATTACTGGGTGAGTTTCGTTCGGCAATACTTTTGGTGACAAAATAAGGCTCTGCTTTTTCGAGCGTTGACTGCGGCATTTTCTCGCCATTGACAAACAGAACGTTATTAATAACGCGAATTTCATCCCCGGGTAAACCTATCACGCGTTTAATAAAGTAGCGTTTCTCACCGGGAGGGAAAAACACCATCACATCACCCCGTTCGGGTTCACCCAGCGATACCACTTTAGTGCCACTTACCGGTAGACGCAGGCCGTAGGCAAATTTATTCACTAAAATAAAGTCGCCAATTTTGAGGGTAGGAATCATCGAGCCGGAAGGAATTTGGAAGGGTTCGACAATAAAGGAACGTAAGACTAAAACCAGAAGCAATACCGGAAAAAAAGGTGCCGTCGATTCAATATACCAAGGTGCGGTGTGATCTTCTCCCCGTCGTTTCGAGAGAAAGAACCTGTCGACGAGCCACATAAAGCCAGCAAACGCCGTAAGTAGGACTAGGATGAGAGGAAAGTCGAAATCCATTATTAATTATCCGTTTTTAGTACGGCGAGGAAAGCTTCTTGAGGGATTTCCACCGAACCCACCTGCTTCATACGTTTTTTACCGGCTTTCTGTTTGGCCAGTAGTTTCTTTTTGCGTGAGACATCGCCACCATAACACTTTGCCGTCACATTTTTACGCAGCGCTTTGACCGAGCTGCGTGCAATAATATGCCCACCGAGGGCTGCTTGAATAGCTACATCAAACATCTGTCGTGGCACCAGCTCTTTCATTTTTTCGGTGATTAAACGGCCTTTCTGCTGGGCATTATCGCGGTGAACAATCAATGCAAGGGCATCCACTTTTTCACCGTTAATTAAAATATCGAGGCGTACCAAAGGTGCTACTTGAAAACGTTTAAAGTTGTAGTCAAGAGAGGCAAAACCGCGACTTACCGATTTTAATCGATCAAAAAAGTCCATCACCACATCAGCCATCGGCATTTCGTAGGTAATTGAAACCTGATCTCCGGTAAACTGCATATCCTGTTGTACACCGCGCTTTTCCACACAAAGAGAAATTACGTTGCCCACATAGTCTTTGGGCACCAAAATGTTAGCCTCACAGAGAGGTTCGCGCATTTCATCAATCTGACCCGGGTCGGGAAGATCCGAGGGGTTGGAGATATACAGTAACTCACCGTTAGTGTGTAGCACCTCGTAGACAACGGTTGGAGCCGTACTGATTAGATCGAGATTATACTCGCGCTCCAGCCGCTCCTGAATAATTTCCATGTGCAGCATGCCGAGAAAACCGCAGCGAAAACCAAACCCGAGCGCATCGGAGCTTTCAGGTTCGTAGAAAAGTGAGGCATCGTTAAGAGTGAGTTTAGACAACGCTTCGCGAAAATCTTCAAAGTCTTCAGAGTTAATAGGAAACATTCCCGCATAAACCTGCGGGTTGACTTTCTGGAAACCTGGCAGCGCCTCAACATCAGGGCTGCTGGCATGCGTAATCGTGTCGCCGACAGGTGCGCCATGAATATCTTTAATACCAGCCACCACAAAACCCACTTCACCAGCTCGTAGCACATCGGTTTCTGTGCGCTTAGGTGTAAACACACCAATGCTATCGGCTATATGCGCTTTGCCTATACTTTTGGTGATGATCTTGTCACGACGCGTCAAAGTGCCCTGTATCACCCGAACCAGAGAGACAACGCCGAGGTAGGTGTCAAACCAGGAGTCGATAATCAAGGCTTGTAACGGAGCATCGAGGTCACCCTCAGGCGGAGGAATTTCAGCAACCAGCTGCTCGAGAACATCTTCAATACCAAGACCGCTTTTTGCACTGCACAGTACTGCCCCTGAGGCATCGATGCCGATAATATCTTCAATTTCCTGACATACCCGCTCCGGCTCTGCTTGGGGTAAATCCATTTTATTTAGTACTGGGATAACTTCGAGGCCCTGAGCAATAGCAGTATAGCAATTGGCGACCGACTGAGCTTCAACACCCTGAGCTGCATCGACAACGAGCAGAGCCCCCTCGCACGCAGCAAGAGAACGGGACACTTCATAACTGAAGTCAACATGCCCGGGCGTATCAATAAAATTCAGTTGGTAGGTTTGCCCATCGGCTGCCTTGTAGTTAAGCGTCACGCTTTGCGCTTTGATGGTAATACCACGCTCGCGTTCAATATCCATTGAATCGAGCACCTGGCTGGCCATTTCCCGTTCGCTAAGGCCACCGCAGAATTGTATAAAACGGTCTGCAATCGTCGACTTGCCGTGGTCGATATGGGCGATGATGGAGAAATTGCGAATATGACTGAGATCTGACACAGAGTTTTTCGAATCCATAGCTTAGAGAAAATTGAGCGACGCGAAGTCTAGCGCATTTAGCCCCGCTAAGCTATGAACCTGGTCCAAGGAGGCTTTGAATACCTTGTCAGCGCACATCGGGCAGCTAAAATCTATGCTTACCTAGTGATTTTGCGCGTTTCTACGTCCCTGGACTTAGCCAGAACCCCCTTCTAATCAGAGACCCTACTAACCAAAGGTGCTCTAACCAGAAGACCCGGTCATTTTACGTGGTGTCAGGTCTATAGGACGGACAATATCAATTCACCTCAATAGTACGAAAGATCGAACGACCACGACGAAAAAACCGCAAAGCTACCGGGGTGCCGGCCGGCAACTCTTCCAATATAGCGTCATAATCGTTCATATCATTCAATGTCTGGTAACCAAGCTGCACTAGCACATCACCCACTTGTAAGCCGGCATCGGCAGCAGAGGATTCAGGGTAGACTTTGAGCACCACGATGCCCCCCGGCAAGCGACTTTGCTCCAGCGCATCTTCATCGAGATCGCCGACTTCCAAACCCAGAATGTCACCGCCAGTATTAGCTGCTGTCCGGTCTTCACCGGGGCGAGCGCCGATGGTTACTGACACTGTCCTTTTTTTACCGCGGCGAATTATGGTGGCTTCAACCTCTTCACTCGCTCCGATAAGCCCAACAATATGAGGTAAATCACTTGCCTCAACCACAGCCTGGTTGTTAAAACGAATTACCACGTCACCGGCTTTAAGGCCTGCTTTATCGGCTGGACCATCGGGCTCCAACTGAGCAAGCAGAGCGCCTTGAGGCTTTTTAAGACCAAGAGATTGAGCAAGATTTTTATCAACATCCTGTATATAGACACCGAGCCAGCCCCTATCGACATGCCCCTTTTCCTTAAGCTGAGTCACCACCTCTAGGGCAACGCTCACCGGAATAGCAAAAGATAGTCCAATAGAGCCACCTGAACGGGTATAGATTTGTGAGTTAATGCCGACAACCTCGCCATCTAGGTTAAACAATGGGCCCCCCGAGTTGCCGGGGTTAATAGCGACATCCGTTTGAATAAAGGGCACGTAGTCCTCACCGCGCGCAGTGGGAATACTGCGTCCAATAGCGCTAACGATGCCGGTACTTGCCGAATAATCGAGGCCAAACGGTGAGCCAATGGCAACCACCCATTCACCAACCTTTAGCTTGTCAGGCTCGCTAAAATGAACTACGGGGAGTTTTGTCTCATTAATTTTGAGCAAGGCCAAATCTGACCGTGGATCAAGCCCAATAACTTCAGCCTCGTACTCACGTCTGTCGTTCAAGCGCACTGAAATTTCTTTTGCAGTGCCAACGACGTGGTTGTTCGTCAAGATATAACCGTCGGAGGAAATAATGAAACCCGAACCCATGGAGCGAGCCTTGCGCTCTGGGCCACGACGCTGGTTGAACAATTCCTTCAGTGCATCAGGAATTCGGTTTTGAGGAATAGTTTCTCTACGTCGGCTTGAACTGGTTTCAACCGCTGTGATTTTAACGACTGCGGCGGAGTTTTTCTCTATTAACACGGTAAAGTCTGGCAACTGCGCATGGGTAGCAACAGCACATGAAAACACCATACAAAAAGCGATAACAGCTCGTGTCACCATCAAAGGTTCCTCTTCAATTCGTTATTCAACAAGACCAACTATCAGTCAACCTAATTTAAACGTTTGGCAGACATCAAACATCAAGCAATTGCGCCTGTAACATCGACTCACAGGCAGGGGAATTTAAGAGGCGGCCACTAAATAATCCACCGCTAAATAAAGCGAGCAGGCCACAACTAATAGCGGCCAAATCATTGGCAAATAAGATATCACCAAGACCGACTCCCAACAAAAGCAGGAGTAATGGCAGCAGATAAATCAACAAAGAGCCACGAACTACTGCATGATCCTCAATACCGATGGTGACATTTTGCCCGACGTGAAATGCTGCCGCGCTGCGTCCGTCAAGCGCAACACGTAAGCGGACCGGGTGTGCCGTGTACCGCGCCAAGATACGTTGCCCACAACCCTGTTGAGCCACGCAAGACTGACAGGCGGAGCGCTGAACACCTTCAACCCACAAATATTCAGCATGGATATCAAGGACTTTAACAATTTCTTCAATCAAGGAAAGGGCTCTCCACATGAGAGGAAGCTAAGAACTTGTCATCGCACGCATTCGCTCAATGCCTCACACATCACTGGGGTATAGATGCTTCTTTGATTATTGCCCTGTGAGGTGTTCTGAAGGGCTTCCAGCGGGTAGAAATATAGCATTCGAAGAGCGGTGAGTACGATTGGCTTGCTGCAACATTAAGCGCTTCATATAAGCCTGAATCTGGGGATCACTGCCAAAGTCACTTAAGCTCTCCTGCACTTCAGTTTGCTTTACTAAAAGGTGATTTTGATTACTGGTATAAGCACCTGAACTCACTGTGCGAGCTGTCGCCTGAGGCACTTCAAAACCAGAGGGCAACTGAAATTGAGGGCCTTGATGATCATTTTGCGCTGCTTTTAGTTGCACCTGGTTTTGAGTATTAGTCTGGACAGCAAGGGGTTCAGACCTTGTCGGCTCAAAAAACTGATACTGTTGAGCACCAAAAATGGCAAGCACCGCCACACTTGCCGCTATTGCCGCCCGCCCTACTGCCTGGCCCCACTGTCGACGATGTCGGGGCAGAGGATCATTGACCAAAGCCATACTAATACCAGCTCTCAACTCAGCTGAAGAATCAACAAAATCAACCGGCAGTTCTTTCCGCATTGCACTAGCGGCAAGATGGTAGCGAGACCACGTCTCGTTGAGAGATTTTTCTGAACTTGTTTCCCGCATGATGCGGTGAAGCTCCAGCTCGGATGCTTCATCATCCATCAATGCCGAAAGTGTCTCTCGCAATTTAGCGCCAGGCTGTTCATTCATAGGACCAGACCTTCTAATGATTCTTTAATTATTAATCTGTAAACGTTACTAAACGAGTGAGACCACAGGAGCTGATCATTCACAATTAATCCGACTTAAGCAATCTAGGAAAGTTCCCGAAGTGATGTCAACACACTGTACTTTGTCGAAAAACCTAAAGGCGACCATCTAATAACGCTTTAACCTGAGCGTCGATCGCCTCTCGAGCCCTAAAAATCCGTGAACGCACTGTACCCACAGGGCAATCCATCACAGCAGCAATGTCTTCATAACTCAACCCATCAAATTCCCGTAGACTGACAGCAGCACGCAGATCCTCAGGTAAAGCTTGTATCGACTTATCAACAACGTCTTGTAGCTCATCGCGAAAAGCCAGATTCTCGGGGGATGCTACGTCACGCATATTGTCAGCATCACTATAAAATTCAGCATCTTCCACTTCAATGTCACTTGCTGGCGGGCGTCGACTGCGTGAAACTAAAAAGTTCTTCGCTGTATTTACAGCGATGCGGTAAAGCCAGGTATAGAACTGGCTATCACCACGGAAAGAACCGATGGCTCGGTAAGCTTTGATAAAAGCTTCCTGCACTATATCTCTGACCTCTTCCCGATCGTAAATGTAACGCCCAACTATTGCTGCGACTTTGTGTTGGTATTTAATCACCAACAAGTCAAAAGCGCGCTTATCACCCTTTTGCACACGTGCGACCAGCTGTTTATCAGTATCTGTATCATTGTTGGTCGCCATTCTCTCTCCACTTGTTGTACTTTTAAGCCCTCCTGCTGACCGCCAGCCAGGTTTTTCGTTCATGACCATTGAGTAATCGCATGTGGGCTTTTTTCGAGCGCTATACTATCATGTCGCTCTGCCAGTCACCCTATTGACACCCTCCATACCCTATGAAAAACCCTAAGTGATTAGTCTGACGTGAAAAAAACCTACCAATACGAAATACTTATCATAGGCAGCGGTGCTGCTGGCATGACCCTCGCTCTGCACCTGGCCCCTGACCATCGCGTTGCTCTGTTGAGCAAAGACAAATTACAAACTGGTTCGACCTGGCTTGCACAGGGCGGAATCGCAGCTGTGTTTAGCGAAGAAGACAGTCTCGATTCCCACGTTGCTGACACGCTCACTGCGGGGGCTGGGCTTTGTCACGAGGACGTCGTACGGCAAACAGTAGAACAGGGCCCTGAAGCACTGCAATGGCTAATCGACACTGGCATGGAATTCAGTCGCAATGCTGAAAATGGTGAGTACCACCTCACCCAAGAGGGAGGGCACAGTCATCGACGTATCCTCCACAGCACTGACGCCACAGGGCAAGCACTGTCGAGCACTCTTGCAGAACGCGTTCTCAAAACAGCCAATCTCGATATTTTTGAGCAGCATGTCGTCGTTGACCTGACCACCCAGGCCGATACTAACTCTCGAAGCTTTCGCTGTAATGGTGCCTATGCACTCGACACCAGGCGAGATAGGGTCTGCTTGTTCCAGGCAAAGGTTGTGATTCTCGCCACTGGCGGCGCGAGCAAAGTCTATCTTTATACCAGTAATGCCGACGGTGCTAGCGGTGATGGTATAGCCGCAGCTTGGCGCCGGGGTTGTCGTGTCGCTAACATGGAATTTAATCAATTTCACCCAACTTGCCTCTTTCATCCAAAAGCCAAGGCTTTTTTGGTATCTGAAGCCCTGCGAGGAGAAGGAGCCTACCTATTACTGCCTGATGGCAAGCGCTTTATGTTTGACTTCCACCCAAAAGGTGAATTGGCACCACGGGATATCGTCGCTCGCGCCATCGATCATGAAATGAAACGCCTTGGTTGTGATTGTCTCTACTTGGATATTAGCCATAAGCCTGCCGACTTTATCGACAAACACTTTCCCACTGTTAAAGCGCAGTGCCTTGAATTTGGTATCGATATCACCCGTGAACGTATCCCCATTGTGCCCGCGGCCCATTACACCTGTGGCGGTATTGTGACGGACAATCACGGACGCACTGACCTGGACAATTTGTATGCTATTGGCGAATGCGCCTTTACTGGTTTACACGGGGCCAATCGCATGGCAAGTAATTCTTTACTAGAATGCCTGGTATTTGCACGCGCAGCCGCTGAAAGTATTCGCCAACACATCGAAACGATCCCCGAACCCAGCTACACCAAGGAGTGGGATTCATCTCGCGTTACCTACTCTGATGAAGATGTAGTGATCTCCCACAACTGGGAAGAACTACGTCATTTTATGTGGGACTACGTGGGTATTGTGCGAACCCGTAAGCGTCTCGAAAGAGCAGAAAACCGCGTGCGTCTTTTACAAAGGGAAATCCAAGAGTACTATAGCAATTATAAGATAAGCCGCGATTTGCTTGAACTGCGCAATCTTGCCGTGGTTGCCGAATTAATTATTCGTTCGGCGATGCTGCGCAAGGAAAGCCGAGGTCTGCATTTCACTCTCGATCACCCGCAATTGTCAGCCGTCGCTAAAGACACTATCCTGGTGCCCATGAATTTTGCGGGGCAGGATATTATTGTTAGTAAAAATTGACCACATCAGCGAATCTGACTGGGAACATCTGGCCGCGCTGCCTTGAGCAAAGCCATCAACTGGCAGTATTTACCTGTACCCATTAAGCTCGGGAAAACTACGAGACAATAACTCGTCCCTGCTGTAGTTGTTAACCGGACAGTGGCAAGCCAACGACTCATATAATCTAAATGATATGAGGATAAAGCATAGTGGCTGCCGTCAATGGTGACTGTCACACGTTTATTTCTGACCATCAGGTTTTCTATACAAACGCCCTTCGCCAAGCTGCGCCGAGTATGAATCGCAAGCAGAAAGAGCAATAGTTCTAGCAAGATACAAATGATCACGCTGTTGGTTAAACAGAGAATAAGCAAGGCAACCACCGCCAGCAGGAAGTTCTGCAAACGCCATATTTTTTGGCGCTGTGCATGAATCGATTCTTTGAAAGAAAACTCAGCCTGCTGGGGCACGCTGACTAGCACGAATTATCGCAATAATGGTTGCCGTTGCCTCGTCCTGCGGTTCCTCTCGAGCCATTAACCAGGCAAATAAATCCTGATCTTCACAGCTCAGCAATTCTTGGTAGAGCAATTGCTCTTCAGACTTCAATTGGTCGTAAGTCGTCTCAAGAAAAGCTTGCAATATAATATCCAGCTCAAGCATACCGCGACGACTGGCCCAGAAAAGACGATCTTTATCCATACCTATACCCATTGTGGCGCTTACCGTTGATTGATCAGCAATACGGTAATTCACATACAAATTGTTGAGCTGGCATTATAATGCAAGCTTGAACAACTACCCATCTCAATAGCGAGCGAAAATGGCTGACGTAATGAACAACTGGCAGAATTTTCTTATTCAAGAGGGAGCCACGATCGATGAAGGACTTGTCACTTCCTTTGGCGAAACCCCAGCGGACTATCCAGAGCTAAAAGCGGCCTTGACAGATCTTAGCGATTTGGGCGTGCTGGCTCTTGAGGGCGTCGACACTAAGCAGTTTTTACAGGGACAGAGCACAAGCGATACTCGTCTGCTCAACAAGGATACTTTCTTGCCGGGCGCTATTTGTAATCCCAAAGGCAGAATGCTGACCTCCTATCAGGCCGTTGAAGCCGCGATAGATACCATTCTACTGGTAATGCACCGCCCTCTTGTTGAATCAAGCATTAGTCGCCTTGAAAAATATGCCGCTTTTTTTAAAACCACTCTAAGCGATGCCAGTGAAGGCTATCGCCTATTTGGCGTTAGCGGCCCAGACAGTGAATCTCTACTCGATCAGGTCTTTGACGCTGTGCCACAGGCTATAACCCAACTTTGCATCGGTGAGAATTACTTGTTGCTTCGCATCAGTGCCCAGCAGTTTTTACTGATCGTCGATAAGTCTGGCGCAGAAAAATACTGGTTAGAGCTCGCGACTACTATTAAACCTGCAGGTGTCGGCTATTGGGAATTACAATCTATTCGCGCCGGTTTAGCCCAGGTGCGCTCCGAAGCCTTCGAACAATTTGTGCCACAAATGCTTAACCTACAGGCTATCGGCGCTGTGAGTTTTAAAAAGGGTTGTTACACTGGCCAGGAAATAGTCGCTCGTATGCAATATTTAGGCAAGCTCAAACGACGTGCTTATCGAGTCATTATTGAAAATACAACGCCTCCCAAGCGGGGTACAGAAGTGTATTCAAGCCCTCATAACAAACTCGTCGGCAGTGTATTATCAGCAGCGCCAGCGGACGAAAAGAATGCTGAGGTTCTTGCTATTCTGCACGAAGAACAAGCAGATGCGACTTCCTTAATTATCAATAACCAAACCACAGCCGTCCATATAGTGGACCTCCCCTATACACTTGCTGCGGAATAATGGCTGGGTTAGCAGAGTACCAGGCACTCTTTACCTGGATGGCCGTCGTTTCAGCCTTCACTTTTTTTATTAGCTTGCTAACCTTGCCCTGGTTAGTCGCGCGTATTCCCGTGGATTACTTTTGCCATGAAAAACGACACCCTACGCCCCTAAAGCAAACGCACCCCATCCTTAGAATTGTGAGCTTAGTAGGTAAAAACCTACTCGGATGGGTGCTCCTATTGGGAGGCCTTATTATGCTTTTTATACCGGGCCAGGGCCTATTGACCATTGCGATGGGATTATTATTAATGGACTATCCAGGCAAATTTAGCCTGGAACGCAAGATAGTCAGAAAGCCAAAAATCCTCAATAGTCTCAATTGGTTACGAAGGAAAGTTAACACACCACCTCTAGAAATCGACGCCGAAAATGCTGATTAAGGTATTTTGTTATTTATCGAGGGATAGCAATTCGATTTTATAGCCATCAGGATCTTCCACAAAGGCCAAAACAGTACTACCGTGCATCATTGGCCCCGCTTCTCTTACCACTACACCACCCTGATTTTTAATGTAATCGCAGGTTGCGTAAACATCATCCACGCCAATGGCAATATGGCCATAACCTTCACCAAGCTCATAACTTGAGGTATCCCAGTTATGGGTCAGCTCAAGTACGGTGTTTTCTTTTTCTGAACCATAACCCAGAAAAGCCAAGGTAAAGCGGCCTTCGGGGAAATCTCGTTGACGCAGCAACTTCATGCCGAGCATTTGAGTATAGAAAGTGACTGATTTCTCCAGATCGCCAACCCGCAACATTGTATGTAGTAATTTCATTATCATACTCCCATAGTGACCAATTTTTTTTGCTCCTCTCCTAGTATATCAATGAAGGTGTCGTCGATCCCTTTTCCCTACAATTGTCTGCTCACCAAGAATTCTTTGCTTAAACTCACACTTTAATGCGCTCACCCTATTCTCGTGCTGTGAATATTCTTCTTCTCTAGGCGCAACAAATGTCGTGAACAGAGGAGCTTGTAAACGGCATATCCATTAATAGCGTAAGCGAGGTGCAATTATTTGCCCCCCCCTATAGTATCAGTGCGATTGATCAAAGACGCCGTATAACATCGCACCAACAAAAAAGGGCTTACACAACTCAAGGGAATACAACTGATAACCTGAAGATATGGATATTGATATTATTCTTTTGGGAAATATTCTCAATAACAAACAATCATAATTATGAGATATTATAAAGGACATGACCCTGATTTATACGCTAAGTTGTTAATAACGAAACTAATATTTCGTGATTCGAACACCCAATCCTATGAAGATTTTTTGCAAAAAAGCTCGCTTTTAAGCCTGGGTAATTGAGCAGTTAGGAAATATATTGACATAGTTTTCTATGGCCATTAGTTTGTCCCCACGCTGAGGTGTCCATAACAAAAAAAGTGGCCATTCAGTGTATACCAGCAATGCTTTTATGCTTTGTAGTACCTCGGTATTCCATAGTCTTATAAAAATGGGGGGAGTATTTTGTTCGATCAAATATTTGCACGTTCTAACTTGAATTCCACGCTAAATATAAAACGGCGTTCTGTTTCACCAACCTTTCAATCACCTAAAACGGCTTTACACTCGTTCCTTCGAAAAGCGAGTGCCGGTGCACTTGTGCTCGCGGCGAGCCAAACACAGGCCTTTGAATTTAAAATCGGTGAGTTCGACGCCTTCGTCGATACCGTTTTCTCCGCTAGTACCGCAATGCGCACAGAAAGCGCTAAGCATCACGGTGCAGCTGATCCATCAGGCAACTGGACAGTTTTTAACGATGCCGGTGATATTTATAGCTCACCACTTTCACTATTGACTGATGCGGGCATTAGCAATGGTAATTTCGGCATGTTTACTCGTTTTTCTTATCGCTATGACTATACGATTAGAAGTAAGGATTGTACAAATTGCGAACGATCTAATCTCTGGCCCTGGGCCCCACCCGCGTTCAACCAGGGTCTACCAGAACAACAACTGGTTGACGGTATTTCCGATGACGCGCAAAACCTAGTCGGCAAGAAATTCACCCTGTACGACCTTTTTGTCTACGGCAACTTTCGCGTTTTAGATCGCCCTCTGAATGTGCGTGTGGGTAAACAGGTGGTGAGTTGGGGCGAGAGCAACATTATGGGTGGCGGTATCAGCCAGATGCAAAACCCCACAGACATGGGTAAGGCAACGACTCCAGGCACTGAAGTCAAAGAAACCCTGCTGCCTCAGGAGACCGCTTACTTTAACCTGGGTATTAGCGAAAACGTTAGCCTTGAAGCGTATTACACTTGGAACTGGCGCAACTCAATCTTTGTTCCTGCCGGAACATTGTTTAGCCCTTTCGATTTTTTAGGTGAGGGTTATAACCCCGATCTGTTCGTTCGTGGCATTGAATTTGCCGGGCGGGACGAGCCTTCCGGCGGCCAGTGGGGTGTGAATATGCACTTCATTCTGGAGTCGCTGAATTTCGCCGACCTCGGCATTTACTATGTTCGCTCGCACGCTTACACGCCATACATTGGCCTGGACGAGGACTACGTTCCCCGACCTGATCCCGCGCGCCCTGGCCACGACACCCTGGCGGGGTACGAGTGGAAGTACGGTGAAGATCAAGACACGTATGGCGTCTCACTCAATGGTGAAACCCTGTTTGGTGCTTCGTTCGCAATGGAACTGAACCTCAAGCAGAACTTCTTCGATACCCGTGAGTGCCGTAATTTGTTTGGTATTAGTGGTGTTTCGGTGCCAGACCTCGGAGGCCTGCAGGTTGGTCAGGTATTTGGCCCAAGCCTCGACTTTGATCCAACGGCAGAATACGCCAATACAATCGACGGTTGTGATATCAATGCCAGTGACGTGTACACCTATCTACTGAACTTTACCTACTCCGGTGGTACTGACTTCCTTGGCGCGGACACTATTAATCTTGTCTTTGATGGTTCTGCAGTATGGATTACTGAGCTTGAGCATGGTGATAAAACAGATCGCCTCGACATTCAACCCGATCAATTTGGTACTACTGTTGATCCCGGTATCTTCGAGGGTGTTGATGGATTAGACCGTCCGATTACAGACTTTTCCTGGGGTTATGCAGCGGTCGCTGGTCTGGTTTACAACAATGCGTTTGCCAACGTTAACGTTTCCCCGACAATAATTTTTGTCCATCACGTCGAAGGCTATACACCCGTTAGTGCAGGATCGTTAGTGGAAAATCAGCGTAGTATTGTTGCAAAAGTAGGGTTTACCTATCTGAGCTCATCACTGGATCTTCAATATGTTACCTGGCTGGGAACAGCGGGCGTCAATGATGATCGCGACAACGTATCTATCGTCTTTAAAACAAGTTTTTGAGGAGGTCATTTTAATGGCTACACGTAGTATCAAAAAAAGTAACTTGAACCTGGGTCGAAAGGCGCTTGCCGCTTTGACCCTAGCGGTATCGGTCTCGGGGCAGGCCGCACCTAGTGCAGAAGAGCTCGCTAAATTGGGTCTCGAAGGCACTGAATTAACGCCAGCAGGGGCAATTCGGGCCGGTAATGCCGAAGGCACTATCCCCGCGTGGAAGAATGAGCCTCTTAAGGTTCCCGCAGGCTTTAAACCGGGTTCTTTTCATATTGACCCCTTTCCAAACGACAAAGTACTGTTCACCATCAATGGCAGTAATTACACGGAGTATGCAGATAAATTAACCGATGGTCAGAAGCATATGTTCAAAACATATCCTGACTATTACATGAATATTTATCAAACACGTCGTACTGCTGTCTATAAGCCCTATATCTATAAAGCGGCGCTGGAGAATGCACCACGGGCCGAAGTGGTAGTTACCCCAGAGGGCGTAGTTGGTTTCAAAAATGCTGTGATTTCCTGGGCGTTCCCCATACCCAAAGATGGTAATGAAGCCTGGATGAATCAGGCGACGCGTCCGATTCAGCCCTGGCTAGAGAGCTGGGATAACGCGGCAGCCGTCACTACCCAAGGCAAGTATGTCGTCAACAAAATGTTGGTACAACAGCACTGGAAATGGAGTGAGCCCACTAACACCATTGAAGACTACGATCCCGGTGTGGACTCTATGTTTTATTACCAGACGATTACCGCGCCCCCAAAAATTGCAGGTCAAGTTGTATTGGCAAATGACCCTGTGCACTTTATGGACAAATTCCGCAGTGCGTGGGTTTATAGTCCCGGCCAACGTCGCGTTAAACGTGCACCGCAAATTGTTTACGACAACCCTCTGAGTGCCAGTGATGGTTTGGCAACGACAGATCAGAAATTCGGCTTCAACGGTCCCAATGATCGCTTTAACTGGAAATTGCTTGGTAGAAAAGAGATCTATGTGCCTTACAATGCCTATAAGCTGAATTCGGGTGATCTTAAGAATGATGAGATAATCACTGAAAATGGCCGTTTGAATCAGGATCTAGCACGCTACGAGTTACACCGTGTCTGGGTCGTTGAAGGTACCTTGCGCGAAGGAACGAAACACGATTACGGGCGCCGTGTGTTTTATCTCGACGAAGACTCCTGGTGGATCACGCTGATGGATGGTTATGATCGTCGCGGTCAAATTTGGCGTCTGCAAGAAGCACACAACCTGATGTGGTACGACGTAGGCTTCCTGGGTTCAACCCTAGAAACGTTCTACGATATGCAAGCAGGTCGTATGTTGGCCATTTTGCTGGATAACGAAGATAGCGCTCCAGACTTCACCATCCGGCTTAACGATGATTACTTCACTGCATCCTCAATTCGCCGCCGTGGTACACGCTAATTTATTAGCATAGGCGAACAAGCCATATCAAACGCCGACAACTCGTAGAGATGTCGGCGTTTTTTTTGAGCTGCTATTGCTATAGAAATCTCTCAATAAAAGAGCAACACAATCTCCGCGGTTGACAGTTCTCAGTTCTTATAAGGGTTCACACCGGCCCGATGAGCTTTATACAGAATTTACCCGCGCCACTTCTGAGATACTCCCAGTATCAAACTTGAATTGCGATAATAGCGCATCAGTGTCTTTGCATATTTTCACCATTCAACTCTTTCTATCTTCTGTTTGGAGACCTATTGGCCAACAAATCCACGAGGGTTTTCATTACGTGGGGACTTCGATTATTGCTTTACCACAAGTGGGTAAGAGCGTTGATG
This sequence comes from uncultured Gammaproteobacteria bacterium, assembly GCA_913058345.1. Classification (GTDB taxonomy): domain Bacteria; phylum Pseudomonadota; class Gammaproteobacteria; order Pseudomonadales; family Porticoccaceae; genus Reddybacter. The sequence continues at coordinate 219,199 of CAJXQR010000001.1, read as the reverse complement.
ACGTTACTTTTTTTCACAGGCGAGCCGCCTATAAGCTATCGGCTTAATCTTCTTCAGGTTGAAATACAGTAAGGCTTTTTTAGCTCTTATTCTTGTTTTGCAGCGTGGCACGCTGAGAGTATGGCGTTAATGGTGCACACACCGCCTGCGTGCCCATCCTTAAGCAGAGGTGTGAATAGGGGCATGTGTGAACCCCTTTTTTTTAATAGCTATTGCTGTTGCGAATAGTTTTCTATCACTGCCACTCATTAATTTTTCGGTGTCGAAATAGTAAATAGACGAGAATATTCATTGCACTTTAGTTGATGAATATAGGGGTAGCGATATATTCCCAAATAATCGTCACCCCTACTAATATCACCACCACATAAACCAGTGCAATCATAAAAACAGCGCTCGCGTAAAGAAACCCTCTATCCCAAGGTACGCCCATCATTATCGGTATAGCCATGTAAATCAAATACGTTGTATAGATTGCCGCCACAGTACCAAGCGCGATATCGATCCACCAAACCGGGTACACGGCACAGGCACCGGCCAAAAAAATGGGTGTACACGCATAACCCATTAACACCACCCCTTTAATGGGGAATGCTTCACTTTGATAGGTCTGTGACATCCAGTTAATCATTAAACCAATAAAGACTACGGCCCCTAGCAAGGCAATGTAACCCAACACAATTAGCGGAATAGCACTGCCTTCGGTAATTCTCACGACATCGTCACCGCCCACGGTCCAACCGACTTTTGTCGTACCGATATACCAAGCCAAAGGCGGTAGTAGTGCCATAAAAATAGGATAAGGTAGCAGGCGTTTGATTTCTTCATCAGTCAAAGCAGCGATAGCATGCCATTGTTTACGAGGATTAATCATCAATCCCGGGATATATCCGAACATATAAATTCCTGCCATTTTGGTTTCGTTATATTTATACCGCTAAAAACACGGCAGCGTATTGACAAATATCAAGCTTCACCTTAAGCGTCTTCTTTTCACCCGAGCCCCCTTCTCCATTAATGGTGATGATGCGGCGAGATCACGGGCAGCAAGGTCCATACGCCGTAGGCCATTAATAAAAGCGCAAAAACAAGGCGAAAATGGTGACTGCGCAACACATTACCTACCTTGCCAAGGGAAAGCCCACCCAGTAAAACAGCAGGCAACGTGCCAAGACCAAAAGCTGTCATTTGCGCCACACCCATTAATGGAGTTTGCGCCGTAGCCGCATAAGCCAATGCCGTATATACCAGTCCGCAGGGCAACCAGCCCCATACCAAACCCAGTAATATTGCCGTTCGAAACGAACGCACCGGCAAAAGGCGCAGTCCAAGGGGTTGCAGGCGTTGCCATAATAAACCACCGGCCTTCTCAAGATAGCTTAAACCACGCCACCAACCCGCCATGGTCAAGCCCATAGCAATCAACAAAAAACCTGCAATGCCACGCAATACAGGTGCTAAAGCAAGATAGTTAGTACTAATATAACCGAGGCTAGCCACAGCACCGCCGGCACAAGCATAACTGAAAATACGACCCAAATTATAGGCAAGGATATAACGACTAGCGCCATTTTTACTCGCAAAACCCAGAGCAGAAGCAATACCCCCGCACATAGCAAAGCAATGCCCAGTACCGAGTAAACCAATACCAAACATTGCTACTAAGGCCGCTATCATTGGTGGTAGGCTTTCAATCATTTTCGCTGTTAACACCGTTCGGGCTTGCTTCTGGAGGTGCCTCTGACTTTGGCATTAATTTTTTTGGGTTTGGGCTTAATTCCGGTTTAACATGACAGCCAGATACTCGCTTGACGTCTTTTTCAGCGTTTGCATCGCCATCGAGATTATCGAATAAAATACGCTCAGCCTCGCCATCCAAATCATCGTATTGGCCGTTGTTAACGGCCCAAAAGAATAGCCAAATACCTACACCCACCACCACCATCGAGAGAGGAATCAAAAAATACAGACTTTCCATCAGGTTTCTACCTGCTGGCCAGACGGTACAGCCCCCTGCCATTGCAGTGCTGTATTGTCGAGATCCCCGCCCCGCTCTTTCTTACGCCGTTGCAGACGCAGGGCATTTAAAACTACCACCAGAGAGCTAGCTGACATACCGATGGCTGCAGCCCAGGGTGGGATCCAGCCCAAAGCGGCAAGGGGTAGAGCGCTCAGATTATAAAGCAGAGCCCAGCTGATATTTTGGCGTATAATCGCTTTAGTTTTATGCGCCACTGCCAGTGTGTCGACCAGGGTCTGTAGGTTGCTCGATAACAGTACTGCGTCACAGGCCAAACGCGTAAAATCGGTCGCTTCGGCCATTGCCACGGAAATATCAGCACCGCTGAGCACCGGCACGTCGTTAATCCCATCCCCCACCATCAGCACGATATCTCCCTGGTTTTGCCTCATTCGGATGATGGACAGTTTGTCCTCCGGACTATTATTGCCTTGCCATTGTTTGATGCCTAAATCTGTCGCTAAAGCAGCCGTGTTACTTTCCTGATCGCCACTGAGCAATTCTACAGCAAGACCCCGCGCTTGCAGGTTGGAGACTAAACCTCGCGCACCGGGACGTAGCTCATCAACGAGAACAAAAGCTGTCAATACTTCCTCTTCGCTAGCCAATATAACGTCAAGACGGTGTTTTAAATGCACCCTATCACTCGCTGAGTGCGACGATGACAATATTTCTGCGGGGACTTGTAAGGCAAAACACTGCTCAAGAAAAGCTGCGCTACCCAGAGCGTAACGTTTGCCATCGAGTACACCACTAACTCCCCCGCCCACCTGATAAACAAGCTGTTCAGCCTGCCTTTGGCTTTCAGAGTCACGTTGTTTAAAAGCGCCAGCGATTGGATGTCGACAGCCCTGCTCTAGGGCCGCAGCGATAGCCATTAGGCTCTCAGTATCTAGCGTTCCTGATGAAGACGGAACAATACGATCGATTTCAAGCTTACCTGTCGTCAAAGTGCCGGTTTTATCGAGTACAACGCGGGTCACTTTGCTCAATGTCTCCAGCACATGGGAGCTGCGCACTAAAAAGCCCTTGTGCTGCAGTCGTCCCGTCGCTGCGGCAAGTACTACCGGTGTCGCCAATGACAAAGCACAGGGGCAGGTTACGACTAGCACTGACAATGTTACCCATAACGCTCTGCTGGCATCGTGTAGCCACCACACAGAAAACACTATAGTTGCGAGCAGTAAAACAAAGATAATAAACGCAGCGGCAAGTTGATCCGCTAAGGCCAATTGCCGAGGTTTTTCTGCAGCCACACCATCGAGTATATCGACAATTGCTGCCAGGCGAGTACCTTGTCCCACCGCGCTGACTTTTATTTTCAGAGGGTTTGTCGTGTTAACTGTACCGGCACTAACAATATCGCCGGGGCCCTTGGCCACCGGATCTTGCTCACCACTAAGCACGGCTTCAATAACAGGGCTTTGGCCAGCCAAGACCACACCATCAACGGCCAGGCACTCGCCCTCGCCAACTTGAATCTTATCGCCAACACAAAGGGATTTGACAGGCACTTGTTCAAGACAAACCCCGTCACCAGTGTTTTCGTAACGTTGGACAGACAGGGGTAATAAATCAGTAGCCTCACCAGCCATTAATTCATTGCGGTAGCGTACTCGCATTTCCAGAAAACGCCCCAACAAAAGGAAAAAGGTCAGCATGGAAACCGCATCAAAATAGACCTCCCCCCCTTTTATTACAGTACCCCAGATACTAGCGCCGTAGGCCAGGCCAATTGCCAGTGCAACGGGCACATCCATCGTCAAGGATTGATGCCAGGGTAAATCCTCATTCCAACGTTCGTCCTGGCTGCTTTCGACCCCCCGACCCATACGCGAAAGACAACGCCAGCCCCCTTTAAAAAAGGGTTGAGCCGAATAAAAAACCACAGGGGTAGCAAACAGAAAACTCACCCAGCGTAAAAGATTTTGCCAATGTTCATCCATGCCCTGAAAGGCGCCTGCGTAGAGAGCAATAGCCAACATGCCCGCCTGCATCATGCCAATACCAGCCACACCGAGGCGCAGTAAATAATCTTTTTGGTCCCGTTCAATATGCTCAAGTTTGTTCGACTCTCGTGCCGGACGAGCGCGATAGCCGATATCAAGAAAGGCTGTTAGTACTTGGCTTAAAGGTAATTGGTCTTTGTCCCATTGCAGTCGGCAGCGTTGGCGACTGACATTAACGCCCACTTTAATCACTCCGGATAATCGCTGTAGGTGGTGCTCAATCAGCCAGGCACAAGCGGCGCAATTAATGCCAGAGACACCGAGTTCAATCGTTGCCACGCCTTGCTCGTCAATATTGATTAAATCTGCTTGCACCGCAGGAAGATCGTAAGCACTAAAGTCATTATTCTCATTGTCTCTATTGCGTGTTGAACTGACCGACCGATACTCATAAAAACTTTCCAGACCGCCATCGACGATAGCACTGGCCACCGCTTGGCAACCGGTGCAACACATCGAGCGCATTTCACCGCCAATCATTAGCTTGAAGTCGTCCCTGCCATTTAAGGGCAAACCACAGTGAAAGCAGGTCTGTTGCGACATCTTTAATCGCTGCTTGTAGTGGGAGGTACTGGATTAGCATTTAATTCGACAACATGACCCTGGGTGAAATCTATATCACCCGCCAGGCGCCACGCGGCATCTTGTAGGGAGGTGTGTTGCGCACCCTCCTCACTGGGAACCACAGGAATTAATCGTAAATAAACCCGTTGTGTGGGTAATGCTGGCAGCTGCCCCCGATAACGACCATCGCCCGCTGCTATCAGGTGTATTGCGTGATCTGCACTCGCGTCTGTGGGATGAATTAAATAGAGTTTTAAGGCAGCTGGCATGACAAAAGTCTCTATTGCGCTGTTCAACGTAAGCGCCAGTACTTTTACCGTATCATCACTGCCACCATTAAAATCAAGTCTTGCCGACAAGGCAAGTTCAGTGGCGCGGAGGTCTTGAGTAAGCTGCTGGTTAATTGCCAGGCCATCGCGGTAATAGTTATCACTGACCAAGTCATCACTGTATTTAATTGCCAAATAGAGAGTAAAGAAACCAGCTATCACTACCGTTGCTGGCAAGGCAATCAAGAACCACGGCCAGAACTGGCGATACCAAGGCAGTGGTGTGCTTTCTGGAGGTAGCTTGTCTACCATTGATATACCCTGTTGCCACGCTTACTGTTGAAAAACATTACTCATTTTATCCTGCAAGTTAGTAAAATCGCTTGTATTGTTGAGAACAGGAAGCTGGAAATATAAAGTGAAGGACCTAAAACTCTGCTCTAACATTCTCTACCTAAAACCCTGTAGCTAAAGTCCAGGCTCATGTCTAGGCCCTCAAAATAAAATAAACAATAAACCTCAATAAGTTAAGGTATAAATGGTCCAATAAAGCGACTTTCTTCCGTATCACGCATCGCGGCATCATCCACCGCCTGAAGGGTAAAAGCGATATCTATATTACCGCGGTTAAGTAAGCCTGGGTCTAACTCCAGACGAACAACATGAGTGTAGACTTCACCCGCAGCCACATTAACAAGCCTATCTCCAATAAAACGAAAATCTTGCTCAGCCTCTACGGAAATGGCGTATTGATGGGCCTGGTTATCCATGTTGTTAATACGCAGCGTATAAATATTCTCAACCAAGCCCCGAGACGTTTCGCGATAAAGCAGTGAGCGGTCGCGAATAATATCGAGTTCCAAAGGCACCCGGGTGAGCAAGGTATAACTGAAGACACCAACCATCACTATTAACGCCAAACCGTAACCCAACAAACGCGGTCTGAGTATATGGGTATTACCTTTTGCCAACTTATTCTCAGTGGTAAAGCTAATTAAACCCTTCGGATATTCCATTTTTTCCATAATCGCATTGCAGGCATCAATGCAAAGACCACAGCTAATACACTCTGATTGCAAACCGTCGCGAATGTCGATGCCAACCGGACAAACCTGAACACAGAGACTGCAGTCAACACAGTCACCCAGCCCTTTGGCTTTGTAGTCACTACCTTTCTTACGCTGTCCCCGTGTTTCGCCCCGTTCTTTGTCGTAAGAGACAATCAAGGTATCGGCATCAAACATTACCGACTGGAAACGCGCATAGGGACACATGTATTTGCAGACCTGTTCACGCAGATAGCCCGCATTCATGTACGTCATTAGTGTAAAAAAGAAAATCCAAAAAACAGCAGCTGGATGAGCTGAAAACGTTAGTAAATCAATGCTGAGTTGGCGAACAGGGTTAAAATAGGCAACAAAAGTAAAACCCGTAATAAAGGCAATGATTAGCCAAACGAAATGCTTGCCGCTTTTTCGCCAGATTTTATTGAAATCCCAGGGCGCCAAATCGAGCTTAATGCGCTTGTTACGGCCGCCTTCAAAAAACCGTTCAACCCCGGAGAACATCATGGTCCACACTGTTTGCGGACAGCTAAAGCCACACCAAACACGTCCTACAACGACTGTCACAGAAAATAAAGCAAAGGCAGCGATAATGAGCAGCCAGGCCAACATCATAAAATCCTGAGGCCAGAAGGTCATCCATAAAATATGGAATTTACGCGCTGGTAAATCGAACCAGACTGCTTGACGACCGTCAATCTGAATCCAGGGGAGCAGTAAATAACCCAATAATAGCGGTATTCCACTGCGCTTTTTTAGCTTTCGAAAAAAACCTACAAAACGTCGCTGGTAAATTTTCTTTTCTGTCTCGTAGAGATAGAGCACATGAGCTTCTTCCTCAAGACTCGGTTTTTTTTCCTCTTGCGAACTCATGGTCGCCTCTCTCAGCCAACATTCACTACGCGGCTAAACTTTTCGTAAGCTATTGATGTGCCAGACTGTAAACATAAGCTGTCAACAAACGGATTTTACTCTCGCGCAACTGTTCGCTTTGCGCGGGCATTAAGCCTTGGCGTCCGGAACGAATGGTGGTTTTTATCAATTCCGGTGAACGACCATACAACCAAATATCGTCAGTCAAATTCGGGGCGCCAAGAGCCTGATTTCCCTCGCCACCGACACCGTGACAAGCAACGCAGAAGCTAGCAAACACTTTTTCACCACCCTCCGCCAGCTTAGCGTCATGTTCACTGTCACCCAGTTTGAATAAATACTCAGTCACCTGATTAACACCTTCTTCACCAATCGCCGCGGCCCAGCCGGGCATCATGCCGCTGCGGCCATGGGTAATAGAAGCCTCAATCGCTTCCGGTGTGCCACCATACAACCAGTCATCATCCGTTAAATTGGGAAAGCCATAACTACCCCTCCCGTCACTGCCGTGGCAAACCGCACAATTATTACCAAACAGGCGGCGACCAATCTTAAAAGCTTCGGGATTGACAGAAAGCTCTTCTATAGATAAGCCATCAAACGTTGCGTAAACCGCTTCGAATCGAACTTCTGCTTTTTTCTCTTGCTCCTGCCATTGCCCATCGGAAGTCCAGCCTAGCACCCCAGGGAAATTTCCCATGCCGGGATAAAGTACCAAGTAGATAATCGTGAATACCACCGTTCCCACAAACATATTGAACCACCACCCCGGCAGTGGATTGTCGTACTCTTCAATACCATCGTAGACATGGCCGGTTTTGGGTGCTTCACCATCTTTGGGTTTTTCCTTGACGACCACTTTTCGATTGGAGAGTAATACCCAACAAACACCGACGGTGGTAATGATAGTGATAATACTAATCCACAAACTCCAGAAGGTGCTCATAGGTTTTTTCCTACCTTATTCTCTGTTGTCTGCCGACCTGTTTCATCATCAACTGCGGTGTCATCGTCAGCAGTTTCGTCACCGTCATCGGGTTCGTCTTCATCATCAGTTTTGTCACCGTTTGACCCTTCTTCTTTATCAGCTTTCTCTTCATCTGCAAATGGCAACATAGCGGCTTCATCAAATCGCGCCTTATTTCGTGCACTGTAAGCCCATACACAAACGGCAATAAACGCTAGCATCGCCAGTAAAGTGCCAATACCTTCTAATGTACCTTGATCCATGTACCCTCCTGTACGCCCTAACGCTTCTGTTTGATCAGTGTGCCTAGCTGTTGGAGGTAGGCCACCAGTGCATCAATCTCCTTTACCTCGCCGGAAGCAAAAACAGCTGGTGCGTTTTCAATATCGCTGTCGGTATAAGGCACACCCGCGGTGCGCAGTGCCCGCATTTTCGCTACGGTATCCTTGCCCGTAACGACATTGTGGAATAGCCACGGAAAGCCCGGCATATTTGAAATAGGTACGACATCCCGGGGATTGTAGAGGTGAGCCCGGTGCCACTCATCACTGTAACGAGCACCAACACGAGCTAAGTCAGGGCCTGTACGCTTTGATCCCCACAAAAAAGGGTGTTCGTAAATCTGCTCACCGGCTACAGTATAGTGACCGTAACGCTCAGTTTCAGAGCGGAAAGGACGAACCATTTGGGTATGACATACGTGACAGCCTTCCCGAATGTAAATGTCACGCCCTTCGAGAACTAGCGGTGGAAGTGGTTTTAAACCTGTAATAGGGGTGGTTGTCGATCCGATAAAAAACAGTGGAACAATTTGTGCTAAACCGCCAAAACTCATCGCCACTATGGTCAGCACAATCAACAGACCAACATTTTTTTCAACTATTTCATGCTTCATCGTCGTGCCCCTACACTGTGGCCGTGGCTTGACGGTCATCGGTTCTTGTAATACCTGGCCCTCGACAGGTCATCCAAACGTTAAAGGCCATCACCACCATACCGAGGAGGAACATGCCACCACCCAACAAGCGCACGTAATAACCAGGCATACTCACTTCAATAGATTCAGCGAAGCTATACGTCAATGTGCCATCGGTATTGAAAGCTCGCCACATCAAACCCTGAGCAATGCCATTAACCCACATAGAAGCTATGTAAAGTACGGTGCCCATGGTCGCCAGCCAGAAGTGGGTGTTAATCAATTTGATGCTGTACATCTTCGGTTTTTCAAAGAGCACAGGAAACAAGTGATACATACTGCCTATCGAAATCATCGCCACCCAACCCAAAGCACCGGAATGCACATGACCAATAGTCCAGTCTGTATTGTGGGACAAAGCATTCACCGTCTTAATAGCCATCATAGGACCTTCAAAGGTCGCCATGCCGTAGAAAGAAAGTGATACCACCAGAAAGCGTAGAGTCGGATCGGTGCGCAACTTACCCCAGGCTCCGGACAACGTCATAATACCGTTAATCATGCCACCCCATGATGGCGCCAACAGTATCAGCGACATCACCATACCCAGGCTTTGCGCCCAGTCCGGCAGAGCCGAGTAATGCAGGTGGTGCGGGCCGGCCCAAACATAAACCGCAACCAAGGCCCAGAAATGGACGATGGACAGGCGGTAGGAGTAGACAGGCCGTCCCGCCTGCTTGGGCACGAAGTAATACATCATGCCAAGGAAGCCCGCTGTTAAAAAGAAGCCCACCGCATTGTGTCCGTACCACCACTGCACCATGGCATCGATAGTGCCAGCGTACACCGAATAGGATTTAAACAGCGACACAGGGATGGCGGCACTATTGACCACATGCAACATGGCAATGGAGAGAATAAAGGCCCCGAAGAACCAGTTAGCGACATAAATATGAGAGGTTTGCCGTTTTGCGATAGTGCCGAAAAATACAACGGCATAAGAAAGCCATACGACTGTAATCAATATATCGATAGGCCATTCCAATTCGGCGTACTCTTTCGTGGTCGTCAAACCCATGGGCAAAGTGATGACCGCCGCAACAATGACTAACTGCCAGCCCCAAAAAGTGAAGGCCGCAAGCCCTGGCAATATCAACCTCGCCTGACAGGTTTTTTGTACGACGTAGTAAGAGCTTGAAAATAGTGCACAGCCGCCAAAAGCAAAAATTACTGCATTGGTGTGTAGCGGTCTCAGGCGCCCGAAATGCAGCCAGGGTATTCCCATATTCAAATCGGGCCATATCATTTCGGCGGCGAGAATCACACCCACCAACATACCGACGACACCCCAAACAATGGTCATGATAGCAAATTGCTTGACCACCCTTATGTTGTATGTGGGGGTGGTATTCGCAAGGCTAACAACGCTCATTTTGTATTTCCTTGATAAGAAAAGGGAGGAGAACTTACACAGTTAAATTATAAGCGGCGCAATTATTAGTGATCGAACGCCGCTATAACATGATATATATCAATTAACCGATTGCCTCAAACAGGTTGTCCATGACTATTTGCAATAGTGTTAATTACTAGCGGTTTTTATTAGCTGCAATACGCAAGCGCAAGGCATTAAGCTTAATAAAGCCTTCTGCATCTTGCTGGTCGTAAGCACCCGCATCGTCATCGAAGGTCGCAATACGTTCATCAAATAAACTATCTTCCGATTTACGCCCGATAACTATCACATTGCCCTTGTAAAGCTTCAGGCGAACCACACCGTTTACATATCGCTGGGACTCATCAATCATCGTTTGTAGCATTTCACGCTCTGGGGACCACCAGTAGCCGTTGTAAATCAGGCTGGCGTAACGGGGCATCAATTCATCTTTCAAGTGTGCCACCTCCCGGTCAAGGGTAATAGACTCTATCGCCCGGTGGGCTTTGAGCATAATGGTGCCCCCGGGCGTCTCATAACAGCCTCGCGCCTTCATCCCCACATAGCGATTTTCAACAATATCGGCACGGCCAATGCCGTTGGCGCCACCTATTTTATTAAGTAGTGTCAACACCTCAGCCGGTGTCATTGACTTACCATCAATGGCAACGATATCGCCTTTTTCAAAGCTTAATTCCATATACAGAGGTTTATCAGGTGCCGCTTCGGGTGACACACTCCAGCGCCACATTGACTCTTCGGCTTCAGCCCAGGGCTCTTCAAGCACACCACCCTCATAAGAAATATGCAGCAAGTTGGCATCCATCGAATAGGGTGACTTCTTTTTACTGGATGAAAAATCGACGGGGATATCGTGCTCTGCACAATAGGCCATCAGCGTATCGCGAGAGGTTAAGTCCCACTCACGCCAGGGCGCAATGACCTTAACCCCCGGCTTTAAAGCGTAGGCACCCAACTCAAAACGCACCTGATCATTCCCCTTGCCGGTGGCGCCATGAGAAATAGCATCGGCCCCGGTTTCATTAGCAATTTCAATTAAACGCTTAGCGATTAATGGTCTCGCAATGGAGGTGCCGAGCAGGTATTCACCTTCATAAATCGTATTGGCGCGAAACATGGGGTAAACAAAGTCACGCACAAACTCTTCGCGCAAATCATCAATATAAATCTCTTCAATACCCAGAGCTTTAGCCTTCGCCCGTGCCGGCTCGACTTCTTCGCCCTGTCCAATATCTGCCGTAAAAGTTACCACTTCACATTGATACGTCTCTTGCAACCAGCGGACAATCACCGAGGTATCGAGCCCTCCGGAATAGGCTAAGACCACTTTTTTAATATCGGACACAAACAATCTCCTGGAATGAATAGAAGCAACTGAATAAACTTAAATTCTAAACCTTGCTCCGCCTTTTTGATAGCGCTCGATGCTGATAGAAGCCTGTCCTGTACCGTAGCTTTCCGGTAGGATGGCCGTTCTTCAAGTCAGCAAGCAAGCTCGCCGGTAAATAATGTCTACAACTTTAACTCTCGACACACTCACCATTACACAACCCGATGACTGGCATCTGCACTTGCGTGACGGCCCAGCCCTGCACCACACTGTCAGCGACGTCGCACGTCACTTCGCCCGCGCCATTGTTATGCCCAACCTGGCGCCGCCAGTTATCACCACCGCGCAAGCCGCCGACTATCGCGAGCGTATTCTTGCCGCCCGTCCTAAAGGCAATGACTGGCAACCGTTGATGGTACTCTATTTAACGGACAACACCCCGGCGGATGAAATTGACCGCGCCATCAACAGTGGTTTTATCCACGCCATTAAATACTACCCCGCCGGGGCAACCACCAATTCAGACTCCGGTGTCACCGATATAAAAAAAGTATATCCGGTGCTAGAGCGCATGCAGAAATGCGGTTTACCCCTGTTATTGCACGGCGAAGTGACTGATGCCCACATCGATATTTTTGATCGGGAAGCCGTCTTTATTGAGCGCACACTTAACCCGCTCTGCGTCCAGTTCCCAGGTTTAAAAATTGTGCTCGAACATATCACTACAGCACAGAGCGCTCAGTTTGTGGCTAGTGGCGGCGAAAATTTAGCCGCCACTATCACGCCTCAACATTTGCTCTATAACCGCAACGATTTACTAGCGGGCGGCATTCGCCCTCACAATTATTGCCTGCCCATTTTGAAACGCTCAAGCCACCAACAAGCATTAATTGAAGCTGCGACCAGCGATAGTGGTCAATTTTTTCTCGGTACTGACTCCGCTCCCCACCCACAAAACAAAAAAGAAAACGCTTGTGGTTGTGCCGGCTGTTACTCACACCATGCGGCTATCGAACTCTATGCCGAGGCCTTTGATCGTGCTGGCGCACTGGATAAACTCGATAATTTCGCCAGCCACTTCGGCCCGAGTTTTTACGGCCTGCCCGTCAATCAAAAAAAATTAACCCTGCGCCGTGCCCCCTGGCAACTACCTGCAACGACACAACTTGGTGGAGACCCCATGGTGCCCTTTTACGCGTCTGAAACCCTACAATGGGCCGTTGTCGATGGAGAATAAAATGGACGACATGAGTATGCCCGCCGCTGCTTCTATGGGCGACTTTGGTGGTGAATTTATTGCCGAACGCTTCCGTGGTTTTCTGCCCGTAGTGATTGATGTTGAAACCGGTGGTTTTGAGTCTGACAAGCATGCCCTACTGGAAATCGCCGCTGTATCCCTCGTGATGGACGATTCAGGCCTCCTGATCCGCGATAGAACCATAGCCCGCAATATCGTTCCCCACGTCGATACTATCTGTGACGATGCCGCCCTCGAATTTACCGGCATTAACCCTGACGATCCCAACCGCGACGCAATGAGTGAGAAGGACGCCCTGCGCGATATTTTTCAAGAAATTCGCCATAACATCAGCGAGCACCATTGCACCCGCGCCGTGATCGTTGCTCACAATGCCCATTTCGATCTCGGCTTTGTAAACGCTGCTGTCAACCGCAGTCAGATTAAGCGCAATCCCTTTCACCCCTTTTCCTGCTTCGACACCGCGACCCTCGGGGGGCTAGCCTACGGGCAGACTGTGCTGGCACGGGCTTGTCAGTCGGCCGGCATCCCCTTTAGCAATAAAGAGGCACATAGTGCTGCCTACGATGCCGAACGCACGGCGGAATTATTTTGTGCGATTGTCAATCGATGGCGTGAATTAGGTGGCTGGAAGCCAGCTTAAGCCTGGGATTTCGTTAAATTGCAGACAATAAAAAAGCGGGAGTTACCCGCTTTTTATTGCCTGATCCTTATGTTTAGATCAACGGCTTCGCCCAAGGGCTAGGCATCATCAGCAGGTAATGCCGCCTCCTTAACCAAAGGCTGCAACTCCCCCTTTTCATGCATTTCAGTCACAATGTCACAACCACCAATTAGCTCACCGCCGACCCACAGCTGTGGAAACGTTGGCCAGTTAGCATATTCGGGTAGCTTACTGCGTATTTCCGGGTTTGACAGAATGTCGACATAGGCAAAACGCTCACCGCAGGCCATCAAAGCCTGTACAGTACGCGCTGAAAAGCCACACTGGGGCTGATTGGGAGACCCCTTCATGTAAACAATAACGGGATTGGTTTCGATTTGATCGCGGATAGTATCCAGCACGTCCATTTAAAGCACCTCAAGTAATAACCTAGCAAAACACTCGGTTATTCTAACTGTTTTCAATCAAAAAAGAAACGCCGATAATCAAATGATCATGACGCCAGCTCACGCAACTAAGTTATATCAGTCACAAAAAGGCCATCAATGCTATTGCCAAGGCCCATAAAGCTAATTAATATGATTCGCTTTTTTCGGGCGGCTTAGTGCCGCCTATTTTTTTGGCGCAACTTTTGCCGGACACTTGACTAAACAGACATCCTTGAGCAAGCCATGACGAGTAACTCACTAATGAACACTTACGGACAACGCGCCCTGACCCTCGTGAAAGGTGAAGGCGCCTACGTGTGGGACGACCACGGCAAAAAATATCTCGATGCTCTCGCCGGTATCGCAGTGTGTGGGCTGGGTCATGCCCACCCCGCTGTCACCGCAGCCGTTACCGATCAGGCACAAACCCTCGCCCATTGTTCCAATCTCTACAATATTCCTGCTCAGGAGGCATTGGCCGATAAACTCAGCGCCCTCTCGGGTATGCGCAATATGTTTTTCTCCAACTCCGGCGCGGAAGCCAACGAAGCGGCTATTAAAATCGCCCGCCTCCATGGCCATGCAAAGGGGGTTGATCTGCCGACCATTATTGTCACTGATCAGGCCTTTCATGGCCGCACCCTTGCCACTCTGACGGCGACTGGCAACCGTAAAGTACACGCCGGCTTTGAACCACTAGTGAGAGGGTTTTCCCGCGCTCCGTTTAATGATATTGAGGCTATACAGGCTATTGGCGAAAACAATCCCAATATCGTCGCCGTGTTAGTTGAGCCTATACAGGGTGAAGGCGGCATCAACATCCCCGCCCCCGACTACCTGCAGCAATTGCGCGTCCTGTGTGATACCAAAGGCTGGTTGTTAATGCTGGATGAAATTCAAACCGCGAACGGTCGCACTGGTACGTTCTTTCACTATCAGCAGCACAATATTCTGCCCGACGTAGTTACCATCGCCAAAGGCCTTGCCAACGGCGTTCCTATCGGAGCCTGCTTGAGCCACGGTCCTGCCGCTGAACTCATGCAACCCGGCAATCACGGCTCGACTTTTGGTGGCAACCCCATCGCCTGCGCAGCGGCACTGGCCGCCATTGAAACCATTGAAAATGAACAATTGGCTCAGCGCGCAAGCGAACTCGGTACGCAGCTACTACAAGCCTTTAGTAGCGCACTCGTCGACTGTGAAACGGTGCAAGATATACGCGGCAGTGGCTTAATGATTGGCATTGAGCTCAACAAGCCCTGCGCCGAACTGGTTGCACGAGCTGCTGATCAGGGGCTGCTTATTAACGTTACTGCTGGTAACGTTATTCGCCTCTTGCCACCACTGGTGCTTAATGACGAGCAAGCAGAGACATTGGTCAATATACTCGCGCCTTTAATTAAAGATTTTTAGTGGGCAACAGCGCTCGCTGGGGGAATTCGCCATGACGGTTCAGCATTTTCTAACCTTAAACGATCTGCCCGCCGATGAACTACGACTCGTAATTGATAATGCTATCGAGTTGAAAAGCCAGTTGCGCAATAACACCGCTACCCAGCCTATGCTAGGTAAGGTGCTGGCGATGATCTTTGAAAAATCCTCGACCCGCACTCGTGTTTCCTTCGAGGCTGGCACGGCACAACTCGGCGGCAGCGCACTATTTTTATCGCCCAACGATACTCAACTCGGCCGTGGTGAACCCATCGAAGACAGTGCACGGGTGATCTCCTCAATGGTCGACATCATCATGGTACGCACCTTTGCTCACAGCAAGATAGAGACCTTTGCCGAATACTCAAAAGTCCCCGTCATCAATGCTCTGACAGACGACTACCACCCCTGTCAGCTACTTGCCGATATGCAAACCTATGTTGAGAAGCGTGGCGATATCGCCGGTAAAACCGTCGCTTGGGTGGGTGATGGTAACAATATGTGTCAGTCTTATATTAATGCTGCTGCACAATTTGATTTTGAGCTGCATATTGCCTGTCCCAAAGGTTTTGAGCCCGATGCTACTTTGTCTCAGCGTCATGCCAATCGTATTAGCATGACACAAAACCCCCGCGATGCCGTTGTCGGTGCTGACCTGGTCGTTACGGACACCTGGGCATCAATGGGACAGGAAGAAGAAAAGCAGCAGCGTATTGAGCAATTCCGAGGGTTTCAGGTCAATCACGAGCTAATGTCACTCGCTGCTAATGATGCACTCTTTATGCACTGTTTACCCGCTTATCGTGGTATGGAAGTGAGCACAGAACTGCTCGAAGATCAAAATATTTCCGTGGTTTGGGATGAGGCCGAAAATCGCCTGCACGCCCAAAAAGCGCTGATACTCCACCTACTTCAGCTCGCTCTATAAACAATACGTTAAAAATTCAATGGGAACTAAACTCTCCCGTCGCAAGAGTTGATGTCGCCAGGCAAACCATTAACTGCCTCTGCTAATAAAAGAATCGGCACCGCATGAAGCGCTTTCTTACAGTATTCAGATCGAAAAAAAGCAAGTATTTTTCACTCTGTAAGTGACTACTTTCACTACTGAGCGCTTGTGACGGAAGTCTTGAATTGAGCAAGTTTTATAGTGAAACCAAGGGTAAGGCATTGTTCATAAAAACCCAATTAACAGCACATCTTGTATTGCTTTCCATCTCAAAACAGCCTATCTTGTATCTCTACTGAAGCAAGCACTATATCTAGTGCGCGCCAATAAGGTTTCAATGCTACCTAACAGACTCCAAATGCAGTAAGGACAACACGCCTGTGCTTAGAAATGAGTGCCAGAAAACCTTACTCCACGATCAATGGTCAACGGACTCTTTAAAAAACGACTGACTTAACTTTAGAACCATATTTAACGAGAACCATGATCAACATAATAAAAGCAATCACAACCCTTACTTATAACTGATACGACACTGAACAGTGGCAAAAGCCGTTACTGAAAACTCAACGCGAGGCAAGCTGTAGCGAAACCTCACACAGCCACCGGCGAAAAAGAGTGTTACACATTGGCAAGAGACACATCTTGTCGGAAAAATAGCCCGCACTTGGAGCCTTTCACTCAAGTGCTACTCAACGAAAACTTCACAGGGCAGATGGACACAATGGAAACATCAACACAGAATCAACAGCCAACCACGGGCCAATCAGCTGTCGACATGCCAGCGCAGGCTGCAAAGAGCGCCGTAGAGGCCACAGCCCCCGGACAGCTCAAGGTTATTAAGCGCAATGGCGCCGTGGTGCCCTATACCGATGAGAAGATCATCGTCGCTATTACCAAGGCCTTCCTCGCCGTCGAAGGTGCCGCAGCAGCGGCCTCCGGTCGCATTCACGAAACGGTCCATGCCTTAAATGCCCAGGTCAGTGACGTTTTTAAGCGCCGCATGCCCTCGGGGGGCACTGTGCATATCGAAGACATTCAAGACCAGGTCGAGTTGGCACTGATGCGCAGTGGCGAACAAAAAATAGCCCGTTCTTATGTCATTTACCGTGAGCAACGGGCTCAGGAGCGCAGCGCCGCCGAAGCCAATGCCGCCTCTGCCGCAGCGGCGACAGAAACAGAAAGTGATTACACAGGCCCCGCCATTCGCGTCACCTATCCTGACGGCACCGATGGTCCCCTCGATATGGCCCGCTTGCATACAGTCGTCAGTGAGGCCTGTGCTGGCCTGAAAGATGTCGAAGTCGACGCCATTTTGAGCGAAGCGCTGCGCAACCTTTACGACGGCGTGTCCATTGCCGACGTTAACACCGCACTGGTCATTACCGCCCGTACCCTGGTTGAAAAAGAACCCAACTACACCTATGCCACCGCTCGTCTGCTGATGGACGGCCTGCGCAGCGAAGCCTTGGGTTTCCTCAACGTCGCTGCCGCCGCCACACAACATGAGATGGAAGGTCTCTACCCCGATGCGCTGAAGGCCTACATCAACACCGGTATTAAATTAGAGTTGATCGCCCCCGAGTTAGCCGACTATGACCTTGATAAAATGGGGCAAGCCATTAATGCGAGTCGTGACCTGCAGTTCACCTATCTCGGTCTGCAGACTCTCTATGACCGTTACTTCATACACAGTAACGAAACCCGCTTCGAGCTACCCCAGTGCTTTTTTATGCGCGTCGCCATGGGTCTTGCCGCGCAGGAAGAAAACCGTGAAGACCGCGCCATCGAGTTCTACAACCTGCTCTCCTCCTTCGATTACATGAGCTCAACGCCGACACTCTTCAACGCCGGCACCCTGCGCCCCCAGCTATCGAGCTGCTATCTCACCACCGTACCTGACGACCTCGAAGGTATTTACGGTGCTATTCAGGACAATGCAATGCTCTCCAAGTGGGCTGGCGGGCTGGGCAATGACTGGACACCCGTACGGGGCCTTGGCGCTTATATCAAAGGCACCAATGGTAAATCCCAGGGCGTTGTTCCCTTTTTGAAAGTGGTTAACGACACCGCCGTTGCCGTGAACCAGGGTGGCAAGCGCAAGGGTGCTGTCTGTGCCTACCTTGAAACCTGGCACATCGACATCGAAGAGTTTATCGAACTGCGCAAAAACACCGGTGATGACCGTCGCCGCACGCACGACATGAACTCCGCGAACTGGATCCCAGACCTGTTTATGAAGCGCGTATTCGAAGACGGTCAGTGGACTTTGTTCTCGCCTAATGATGCACCTGACTTACACGACCTCTACGGGACCGCCTTCGAGCAGCGTTATAACGAATACGAAGCCCTTGCCGAAAAAGGAGAAATGCGCCTTTTCAAAACCCTTCGCGCTCAGGACCTATGGCGAAAAATGCTCGGCATGTTGTTTGAAACCGGCCACCCCTGGATGACCTTTAAAGACCCCTGCAACGTCCGCTCACCCCAGCAGCACGTCGGCGTTGTGCACTCCTCCAACCTGTGCACTGAAATCACCTTGAACACCAAGGCCAATGAAGAAATTGCCGTGTGCAATCTTGGTTCCGTCAACCTCGCCCAGCACATTGACGAAAATGGCCAGCTCGATAACGACAAGCTCCGCCGCACTGTACGCACAGCCGTACGTATGCTCGACAACGTGATCGACATTAACTACTACTCGGTCGACACCGCCCGTCAGTCCAATATGCGTCACAGACCCGTGGGATTAGGCTTGATGGGCTTTCAAGATGCCCTCTATCAAATCAAAGTGCCCTACGCCTCCGACGCGGCGGTGGAATTTGCCGATCGCTCCATGGAAGCCATTAGCTACTACGCCATTCAGGCCTCTTCCGAACTCGCCGCTGAGCGCGGTAGTTACCCCAGCTTCGACGGCTCACTGTGGAGTCAGGGTATACTGCCTATCGACTCCCTCGATCTGCTCGAGCAACAGCGCGGTAGCGACTATCTCGACGTTGACAAAAGCCAAACCCTCGACTGGGACAGCCTGCGTGCTACCGTGCAAAATCAGGGCATGCGCAACTCCAACGTCATGGCGATTGCACCGACCGCCACCATCGCCAACATCACCGGTGTCAGCCAGTCAATTGAGCCGACTTACCAAAATCTCTATGTGAAATCGAATCTCTCCGGTGAATTCACCGTAGTGAACGCCTATTTGATTCACGACCTCAAAGAGCGCGGTTTGTGGGACGAGGTGATGGCCAATGACCTGAAATACTTCGACGGCTCAGCCCAACCTGTCGAGCGCATTCCCGACGACCTCAAGGCACTCTACGCCACCGCTTTCGAAGTGGGCCCCCAGTGGATTGTGGACGCCGCCAGCCGTCGCCAAAAATGGCTCGACCAAGCCCAGAGCCTCAACCTTTATCTGGCTGAAGCCAATGGCAAAAAGCTCGATATGACCTATCGTATGGCTTGGTTTCGCGGTTTAAAAACTACCTATTACCTGCGCTCACTGGCCGCCACCACCACAGAAAAGTCGACCATTCAAACCGGCCAGCTGAACGCCGTATCGTCTGAGGCAGCACCCCTCGCCGCAGGCCCTGCGCCCGTGCCCGAGGCGTGCTCGTTGGACGATCCCGATTGTGAAGCCTGCCAGTAATTGCCTCGCTTCAACTTACCCGCCTCTCAACGACCAACGACGGCGGGTAAGTCGAAGTCAATGAGCAGCACACAGAACGCGCAGAACAGGTTTAACACCACAAACACAACGCACAAGATTTGAGGAAAAATAATGTTAAGTTGGGACGACTTCAACAGCGACGCACCAATCAAAACCTTTAAGCCCCAGAACGTGCCCGCCTCCGTTCGGCAAGAAACCCTGAAGCAAACACAGCCAGCCACACCCGTACGCCAGCCGGCTCCAACGCCACAGCAAGCGGCAGCCGTTAAACAGGCCATTCTTAAAGAAAAAGAGCAGCCCGCCCCTGCAGCGCCTGCTCCGGCGGATCCACAAACGACATCCGCACCTGTCGAAACCGCAACAGACCTGAACATTGACCCCAACCTCCCCGCCGCCGAGCGTGCCAAGGCCGGACTCGAAAGCCTCGATATAGAGGCGGGTGTTGCAGAGCTTGAAATGGGTGCCGCACGCATTGAAGTCGACGATAAAGCCATGATCAACTGCCGTGCCGACCTCAACCAGCTCGTGCCTTTTAAGTACGAGTGGGCCTGGCAAAAATACCTTGACGCCTGTGCCAACCACTGGATGCCTCAGGAAATCAACATGACCGCTGACGTCGCCACCTGGAAAAGCGAAGACGGCCTCAGCGCCGACGAGCGTAAGATCGTCGAACGTTCGCTGGGCTACTTCTCCAGCGCCGATTCTCTGGTTGCCAACAATTTGGTGCTTGCTGTCTATCGCCTTATCACCAACCCCGAATGCCGCCAATATCTACTGCGTCAAAGCTTTGAAGAAGCCATTCACACCCACGCCTATCAGTACTGCGTCGAGTCACTGGGCATGGATGAAGGCGAAATCTTCAATATGTACCGCGAAGTCCCCGCTGTCGCCAAAAAAGCTGCCTGGACCATCAAACACACCCAGGCCTTGTGTGACCCCACTTTCACCACCGGTACCCCAGAAACCGACCAGGAACTACTCAGTAACCTCATCGCTTTTTGCTGCGTCACCGAAGGCATCTTCTTTTACTGCGGATTTAGCCAAATCCTTTCCATGGGGCGACGCAATAAAATGACTGGCGTCGCCGAACAATTTCAGTACATCCTGCGCGATGAATCCATGCACCTCAACTTTGGTGTCGACGTCATTAACCAAATCAAACTGGAAAACCCCCATTTGTGGACAGACGCCTTTCAGGAAAAAGCCACGCAAATGATACTGGAGGGCGCCGAACTGGAAATCGCTTACGCCCGCGACACCATGCCCCGTGGTGTGCTCGGCATGAACGCCGCGATGATGGAAGAATACCTGCACTTTATCGCCAACCGCCGCCTCAATCAGCTCGGCCTCGCCGAACAGTATCCCGGCGCCCAGAACCCCTTCCCATGGATGTCCGAAATGATGGATTTACGCAAGGAGAAAAACTTCTTTGAGACTCGGGTTATTGAATATCAGACTGGAGGGGCGTTGAGCTGGGATTAAAAACGCAAAAATATATTAACGCGATCCTGAAGAACTATCTGCAACCTATTGAATAACTAAGAGTTGCCAGTGAATATTCGTGGTACGCCTAGACAGAATCATAGATTCTGTCTAGGCGCTTAGATTTCTGATTTTCCAGGGTTACCATTCGATTCGATACGGATAGAAAATATTATATCCAAAAGAAGGGACGCTAGTTATCGCAGTTTCATCGAGCGCACTTTTCGAGCTGTCTGATAAAGTCTTCCGAAAAGAAGGGCCAAAAACGTAAAAGTAATACCAAGAAAAGCACTTAGATATATTTCTAGAAAAAGGGGTGGTCTTGCCGTCCCCCCGAAGACGCTTGACTATCAACACTATCAATCAAAGGTTCGAGAAAGAGCAAGCTGTCAAAGTTGTCTTGCTATCTAAAAACGCGGCCATAACACGAAAACGCGTTTTTCATTCAATTCAACATTATGACTTCAGCCTATCAGGGCGGCTTTCAAGGAAGGTGCGTCGCCTTACCGATACATACCAGCATTTAATGCCTTATTTTTCCTCCTGCGAACGAGCAAGATGTAGTGAGAGTAAATCGCACAGGTTTTATCAGAGGTAGTTTTATCTGAATCATGCGAGATTGCTTGACTCAGCTTGCTGAGAGTACATCACCTCAAACTCAACCGGCGGCACATCGCCAATGGATCGTAGCAATCGGCGGTGATTAAACCAATCCACCAGGTTAGTGCTGCTCGCTCTACGTCATCAAGCCCACGCCAAGAGCCGTCTTTGCGGGTAACTTCCGCTTTGTATAAGCCACTCATTGCCGCTGCTAGTGCATTGTACCCAAAGCACTCAGCGCACTCCGCGTAGCGCTTTGGGTATCGCAGGACAGGCTTTACGCAATATCACATTAGTGCTTGAGTGCGCGAACCTCACGCTCTAACTCTTTGGTCTGTTGATGCTGGTCGTTTGTTATGCCAGGCCGTGCACCAGGGTCGCGTTCCATCTTCATTACCCATACCCCATGTGAGGAAAATGTCTGAGGTGCAACCCACGTTGGATGCGATTGATTGGGTGGCCATCCAGCGATGATGAATAGTCATGCTCACTGGTTAATACCAACCGAACTACACGTTCGCAGACTTATTTGAATAGACGGGTCGCCTGTTCATTAGCCGACCCTCTCAAGCAAATTAGCCTCCGATTAACCTGGGGTGATTCAGATTTTATTGCTACAGAGCATTCTCACAACAAATTCGTAAGCGCCCTTAAATCAGCCCTATTTCCCATAACACTTCCGGCCAGACTTTCTCCTGACTATCACACAGGAGAAAACCATGAACGAATTATCCGGCCCCCAAGAACGCCACGCTTATTGGCAACAACAAGTGAGCATCTGGAAAGAGTCCGGCCTGTCAGGTGCCAAATTCTACAAAGCCAATGATTTATCCTATCACCGTTTTGTTTACTGGCGGCAAAAGTTGGGTTGTTCAACGGCACCCAAAAAGACTGCACCGACAGCGAGTGGCTTTACGCGTATCGCCGTTCAGCCAGAGCGGGATGATGGGTTGTCATTGTCGTTGCCCAGTGGGCTTGTCGTGCGTGGTATCACTGCCGCTAATATAGCTGTGGTGCGTCAACTGTTGGATCACTGCTGATGACGCGCTACCTTCGACCAGCCAACAACATGCCACGGATATTTCTCTATCGTGATCCTGTCGACTTTCGCAAACAATGTAATGGTCTTGCCGCCATCGTTGAACAAGAGCTGGAACACAATCCCTTTGACGGCGGCCTGTATGCTTTCACCAACCGACAGCTGATTTAAGAGCGCTTACACAAATTCCTACAACAATGAGGTGTTTGATAAACTTTAATGATGGAAAAACTAAAGAACTGTGAGACCTTTCACATTTTTTGAAAAGAAATAAACGACTGAGATATGAGAAGAATTACCATTTAAGACCCTTTTTAACTAGACCAACGACTCAGCATCCTAATAAAAATCAGGCGTTTTAATACATGTTCGGCGACGTTACCTGTCACTACTTAGCAAGGAATAAATTACTGAGGTTTTAAAGCTTGCAATCCTTTACAGAGGAAAATCGCCAACCAGTACCATTAACGAAGATGCATTTTCAAGTAAACTAAGTTAGTGTGAGTGGCAACCACAAGTGATTAACTCAATCCATCGGCTTCTAGCTATGAACGTATTTAAAGGACTAGATAGGCATTAGCTGGGTGAATGATGACTGCGTATCACCCCAGTAATACTTCCCCCAAAAGCGGCAAAGTTGCGCCCTTATTATTGCTATGTTTACTTTTTTTAGGCATTTTATTGGGTTTATACACACCGATCGGGCAATCTGAAGCCGTATCTATCGACACCGTCGAGACGACTGACCTCAATCAAGGTGGCCAGCTATACCACGCTGACAGCGAAGCCTTTCCCAGTTCTGTGGCCGATATCCCTAACTTTATCGCCCAGCGCAGCCCTGTGCAAAACGTTAGCTTACTCGGTGGTAGTTACTGGTATCACGTAGAATTGCGTAATAGCAGTAACATTGCGACTTGGGTAATGAACCCCAGCGGTACCTTGATTGAAAATGTCGACGTTAAATTTTATTCAGAGGGCGGCCTCGTGCAGGCGTTTAAAACGGGTTATACCGCCGACCACGACTATATGCTGCATTATGGCAAAGAAGTATTCTTCCCTCCCGGTAGCAAAGGGCAACTACTCCTGCGTTTTGATAGTCCGTATTTTGCGTCTTTTCCAGATTTTGAATGGCTATCCGTAGAGGCTTTTAAATACCGCGTAAGTTGGGAAAATGTCTTGGCTCTCTTTGCTTTTGGAGCCTTACTTACTCTTGCTCTCTATAACTTCTTCATCTTCATCACCACCACCGACAGAGCCTATTTATATTATGCACTTTATCTTACTGCCTATTTTTTAGCCTGGGCTTTCACCTTCCACCTACCGGCTGAATTATTCGACTTACACAATCTACAACTGCACTATATATTTTTCTTTTTTCTCCCCATCTTGAACACTTTGTTTTACATCGAATTTCTAGAATTGAAGAAACGCGCACCACGCTTAGCCGCATGGAGTCGTGTTAATTATTGGTTGCCATTATTATTACTGCCGAGCTGCTTTATCGCTTTGCACTATGCCCACGTACTAGCCACCTTGGCGATTGGCTATTGGCTAATCCTGGCGTTGGTTAGCTCGATAGTCTGCATGCGCAGAGGTTTTCGACCAGCGCGTTATTTTGTCTTTGCCTTTACTGCTCTTCTGCTACCAGGCCTCATTATTTTACCTGCCAATTTGGGTTTAATTCCTGATTTAGTCCGTAATTCCGAGTTGTTTACCCTACTTGGAGGTACTTTTGACGCCATTCTTCTAGCCCTAGCACTGGCCGACAAAATTCGAATTCTTTCCAGCGACAAAGATGAGGCCCTGCACAGTCTTCACAAAATGCTGGCCATCACCCGCACCGACCATTTAACAGGTATTGCCAATCGTCATGCTTTCGATCAGGATTTCAACCAGGTTTTTAACCTGTCAACCGAGGAACTTGACGGCTCCAAGAAAGCCCTCTACCTCATCGATTTAGACGGCATGAAGCGTATTAACGACCGACACGGACATTTATCAGGCGACAAATTATTATGCACATTCGCCCAGCATTTAAGCACTTTGGAAATTGATGACTGCAAGGTCTACCGAATCGGCGGCGATGAATTTACCGTCATTGCACCTATAGACAGAAAAAGTAATATCAATATTGCCATAGCGAACATTGAAAAAAAGCTTCATGAACACGAGTTTCGGGGAGTTGGCGTAAGTTATGGTATAGCCCATTCCCACGAATGCCAATCAACCCACGATATGTTCAGCCTAGCTGATAAGCGCATGTATGAATATAAAACCTTAAACCGTCATGCGAGAGCCGACGATACTACGCCCTTGACCCAGATTGTGGGGCACTGAACCGCTCGTTAAGCTCAGTGCTTTCCGTAATTCCTCAATTAAAAATCTGTCTCTCCTTTAATTATTTTTGGATAACCTGCCACTGCCCGCGAACATTGCATACCTGCCATCACAGCAGCTTCAACACACCCAGCATTTAAGCCCGTCTTAATCCAGTCGCCCACCATATAGAGATTGTTAAAGCCTGATCCATCGGTATCAATGCGATATTGACTGCTATTAACTACTGACATGACATAATGCTCGGAGGGATCAATATTTGCGCGCCAATATTGGCTATCAAAACGTGCCTCACCATTAAGCCCACTAAGATCAACCAGAAACTCCCATTTAAAGTTGCCGACACTTCCCGCATTAGGCCAAAGTCCCGTTATACGTTGATTAAGCTGCTCTATAGCATTGTCTTTTGCCTGTCGGTTACAGCGCTCGGGGAATCCGTAGTCATCGACGGGAGGAAAGTGAGTAAGCGGCATTGCACTGCAAAAATAGGACACATTTCTTGGCTTATTATCAAGCGGCCACTCTTCACGGCACAATAACTGATCCATCGGTGCCCAGGTGTCGAAGGGTTCTGAAAAACCGCTGAGCACGGGTTCCTGGCCTTCGGGTTGATCTGTCCAGCCTAGTTGCTCCAGATTTTGGTTCAACCAAACCTGATAGGCCTGGGTGACTACGGTTTTTACTTCTTGCGTAGTGGTTTTTAGAGCCGGGCTCTGTGCCACTAACTTTGGACAAAGTAAGGGGATTGAAGCCAGAGAAATGCCAAAAATAACATGATCAAAATCACGTCCCTTCTTAAGAGTCAGCTGAGGTAACGAACGACCAAAAGCGGACTCATACAGCTCAGGCCAGGAGCTCCAGTTGGATTCGAGATTAATATTTCCTTCCTGCAGCAAGGCCGCTTGCTGCGGTTCTATTTGTGAATAAAGCGGTGTGCTTGGCCAACAACCGAGACCCTTAACATCAACCAGGGGATCATACGATTCATCCCCATCAACCACAGTCACCTGTCGGGTAAGATGAATTTCTTCAATAGACGCCTCCTTGGGAATCAACTCATCGACTTTATGAAAGAACTTAAACTTAACACCCCGCTCTTTCAATACCTCGTAAAGCGGTGTAAACACCGTGTCACCCATGCCCGCCTGCATTTTGTACATAATACTGCCTTTATAACAAAGGCCAATACGCAGCATTGCGCGTAGTAAAGTACCAGCTTCAACATTGGGCTTATTGAAGTCGCCACCCTCATAAGCAAAAACCAAATCATAAAAGCCGCGAACAGGTGCAGAATGGACAGTATATTTCTTATTCGCCCCATGTTTCTCGAGCCAGGCATAAAAATCGATATCATTAATAATATCGAAACCATGCTCAAGAACACCGTCTTCTAACATACCACTAAGAATGGTGAACCCAAGATCAATGGTAATAAAAAGGTGTCGCAATTTATCGTGAGAGCCAAGCTCAGCCTTGAACCTGCTGACAATTAACTCTCTAACGACGTTTAAACCTTGTATCAAGAGTAAACGTCGAGAGAGTGAATGGCTAACACTCAGGTCTGAGGTACGGTGAAACAATCGATGCAGAATTTCTACTGCGCTGTCCATATCATCATCGAGTTCGTCGAAATCCTCTTTGACATCTTCAGCTAGTCGTCTAAACCAACATAGACTTTCTTCAGACTTAATCGGTTCCCGCGTATCAGAATTGGCTCCTTGTAATGCATGAAAATCAAGCAATAATTGTTTAAGCCAATCCCAGGCTGCCACCGCCATTTTCCAGGGAGTGAGTGATGCTAAGGCTGTTCCAGGCTCCCCAGGTAAGGTTGGAAACATCAATGACCAGGTTTTCCACTCCTGTTCAATATTCTCAGACAGCGCGATAAAGTCATGGGGTTTAAACGCGTCTTGCCATGTCGCCAAGGGCGCACCAGAGGGACGGTCGAGCGCAGCGTAGGCTTCCTTGATCATCGCAAATGCATTGTCATAGAAGCCAAACCAGATATGTAAACCATGCTCTTCAATACGCTCGCAACTTTCGGCGTTACGCCCACTGGCACCTTTACCACCCAAACGCCAGCCCATTTGATAGATGGTGATATCGTATTTATTTTGCCAGCCCGCTTGATTAGTTAAATGAAACGCGCTGCTCATAGCGCCAACACCACCGCCAAGAATCGCTATTTTTTCAGGTTGAACTTGCGAATTATCAACCAGTTCTTCACCCGGTGTGACTGTAAAATCAAAATACAAATTGTAGGCTAGAATAGCTGGCGAGTTACCAAGGCCGATGCCGAGCGTCTTATCCAGAGGAAAGCTATCAAAGGCATGCAAGGTCGCTTCATATTCATGGCCCAATATTGCCCCACTGTGGACCTTATCAATATTCGCTGGGGCTGCTATCAAGGCCTGATAAACTGCCTTGATGCCGGCAGAGTCAGGGAATTGTTTTAAAAATATCTGAGGAATACGAGGTTTCAACAACAGTGAAATAATTTCTTTCCAACCCGCCTTATCGAAATCAAGAAAGTCGGGCATCGAGCTAAGCACTTCAAAAGCCTGCTCCAAAAAATCGATAAAACTTTTAACCGGTCGGTGGGCGCTATTTCTATTGGTCGCATTCACCTCCAATAAAGGGTGCAACGCAATTTCAGTCTGCGGAGAAAACGTTTTAAAACCTTGAGCGCTCATTGAAAAATGCAAGGGATCATCATCCAGCCCCGGCATATCGTATTCGCAAAGATATTTTGGGTAGCCATATAATTCACGGCCATTAATCATTGCCATACCATTGTCGACAAAAATATGGCATGGGTACCAGTACACATGGGAGATTTTACCTACATCATCCATCTGTCCGATCATCACCCAGGTAACAATATCTACTTCGGTGATCCAACCCTTATCTTTATCGACATTGACGGTTGAGTTGGCGTGACCTACCTCCGTAAATGTCGTTAATACATAGGGAGAAATTGCTTTGAGGGTCATGTTTCCGCAGGCCACTGTATTTAAAGTTTCTTCGACAGTTTTTTGTAAAAGAGGCCGCTTACCCTTCAGAAAGAAGCCGTACATATTGGCTTTTTTTAGCGCTAATGGTGTGTGCATAACTGGCGACCCGCCAGAATAAATATAATCAGGACGATTACTCATAAATTTACTTTCCCTGTTTAGTAATTGTTATATCCAGTAGATTTAGTTTAAAAATACTAAATCCATCCGCGCTGAAAAGCTATATTTTAAGGCTTTCTACACGCAGGCATCGTAGTTAAACAGATTTCGATTCAATATTGAAGATGCCTATCAGCATATAACGATAAAACGCATCCTTAGTTCTTCATCTAACCAAGACGTAGTAGCCAGAGAATCGATTTAATTGCATTATTTCCAGTGAACTTATGCCAGTGAACTTGCGAATAAATCTTAAATTTAAGGCTGGCGACTAAAAAATTAAGGATTTGATAAAATTTTTCAATAATTTGTTGTTATCTGGTGTTTTTCACCCAATTACAGCACTCACTATTCCAGACTCTAGCGTTTTTATTCCCCATTCATTTTGAGTAGAGTCAATCAAGAACGTATTACCTTCTCGATGATGAATGCCAATCTTGTTGGCCTACCATAAAAAATTAAGATGTATTGTGAGCAACTTAAAATACTTGATATATCGATTTTATCAACACACATTGACCGGCACGTTGAGGAAGAAGCCTTCCACTAACTCTGCCCGACCCAAACAGACTTCACCATAAAGTGTATTTTCAGCAACAATACTTCGCCCTTCCGTATTGCGCTTGCCCATCGAATGTGAGCTACTTATATTGTATTTTCTGACTAACAGAGGCATAGAGCATTACGGCTGTGTCAGTCAGTTTGTTGATGCTTGTTTACTGCACCGCCTGATAATTGCAGCGGTGGAAAAATTTAAAAAAGGCTATTTTTATGAACGAATTTGTCAGACCGATTGCGGAATGGTGCGCGGCGGGAATCGAGCTGTTTGGGCTGGCTATAATCATTCTATTCGCAGCCGCCTCGCTCATCATGGGCGCCAACCTTCTTATCAAAGGGCATGCGAAAGAGGAAACCTTTAAAAAAGTCCGGCAAATGCTGGGGCATGGTATTTTGCTGGGTTTAGAGTTCCTCGTCGCTGCGGACATTATTCACACAGTCGCTGTGGAGCTCACGTTTGAATCCGTTGGCGTGTTAGCTCTGGTCGTTATAATACGGACATTCCTCAGCTTCACTTTAGATCTCGAGCTCACAGGTCGCTGGCCCTGGCAGAAGCCCAGCGATAACGCGAACAAGCCACAGTGATGAACAACAAAGCCTTTAGCGGCCTCATCAATAGATTTGTCACACCTGGTTATTGAGAACCAGGCCACTTAAAGTATTTCTGATTTAAGGAGTTTCTGATAGACCCTCAACACTCTTGCCGTTTTGGAGATTAAACAATGCCTACAACGATACTGTCGGCGGCTTGGGCTTCACGTTTCTGCTGAGTAACAGGAACAAAGCCTTGGAATGGTCGTTGTACTGCACACAGGATCAGGATCAATAATCGGCACGATCCCAATTCACCAGTGAGCAGGCATTTCCTATCGATTTATCGCTCTATCGATAGGATAAATAGCAGCTCCTTGCTCTGTCGTTTATATCCCTCAAGCAAGGGAGCCGAAGCTAGTCACTTCTAAAAACTGCTTTTAATATTCTTAAAAGCTCGTTTTGAAATAAGCATATTTAAAAGGGTTCTTTTACTTGTCCGCCCTACGGCGTTTTAATCGCCAGCTCAAAGACAAACGTGTTTATTCGACAAACTATGAGCCTTGCAGTAGCACAACAATCCACTACCGACGATGTCCCTCAAGCAAGGCGAGAAGCCTTATTTGATCTTGACGCCGCCAATTTGGCGATGGCAGAGGCATCACCGATAGATATACTTGCTAAAGCGCTCAATACCGCCAGCCGACCAATTATCAGCACCAGCTTCTCAGCCTACTCTGCTGTTCTACTGCACATGGTACAAACTCTGCGACCCGGCACACCCGTCGTCTGGTGTGATAGTGGCTTTAATACAGCTGCCACTTATCGCTTTGTCGACCAATTGGTGAAAGACCTGGATCTAAACCTGAAGGTTTTCCACCCCTCTTTTTCAGCGGCTCATCTGGAAGCACGCTATAAGGGCGTGCCAGACATTGGTACCACTGAACACGCTGAGTTTACAAAAATGGTCAAATTAGAGCCTTTCTCTCGGGCTTTCAGTGAATTAACACCCGATCTGTGGATTAACGGTATTCGCCGCGAAGAAACTGAATTCAGGAAGTCACAAAACATATTCACTTGGGACGCATCCCGTGCAACCACTAAAGTTGCCCCCTGCTTTCATTGCACCACCATGAATTTGGTCGATTATTTACTCGAACACAAGCTGCCCAGTGAAATGGAATATCACGATCCCACCAAAGCTGCGGAGCATTTGGAGTGCGGACTGCATACCTGAATTGCTCGTTCAAAGCGGAGTGGTACTAATCGACTTCTATACTGTACTTCCTAGGTAGCCTGTCACGAATACCCTTTGGACGTTTCCCTGAACACTATCCCAGGCTTCAGTATTATCAAGCTCTCAAGTGTCAGCAAAGACCCCTGGCATCTAGGTTAAACGACACTAATTAACGCGTCAGAATACTCAGCGTTGTCGCGGCGGTATCGTCTTCTATCCAACCACCGCCATTTTGCGCGAGAGCCACCTTGGCGCCTTCCACCTGACGCTTGCCGCAACGACCGCGCAACTGATTGGTCAGTTCAACCAACTGGGCACAGCCGGTAGCACCGACCGGATGTCCCTTGGCCACCAGCCCGCCGCTGGTATTGACTGGTACCCTGCCGCCGAGGTCAGTTTGACCATCGCGAATCATCTGCACGCCCTCACCCACCTGGCACAGCCCCAGCTCTTCAATGTACATAAGTTCAGCGGGCGAGGCGGCATCGTGTAGCTCAACCACATCAACATCTTCCGGGCCGACACCGGCCATGGCGTAAGCTTTTTCACCTGCTCTGTCGTTGCAGCTACGGCCACCGGGTTGGCCGGACACCAGTGTAATCGTTTCGGCCGTAACTGCGTCACAACCGTGCTTACGTGCGAAATCCTCGGAGGTAAAAACCAGAACGGCTGAACCATCACCAATTGGCGAGCACATCGCCAGCGTTAAGGGGTCAATAATCAAACGGCTCGCTAAAATCTCATCCACCGACAGGGCTTTCTGAAACTGGGCTTTGGGGTTGAGTGAACCAAACTTGTGAGACTTGGCTGCAACACGGGCAAAGTCTTCCATGGTTGCCCCGGTCTTCTCCATATACTGGCGGGCCTTAGCGGCATAAACATCCATAAAGCCAGAGCGTCCCGGTTCGCTGCCTGCGGTTAAGGGGTCATCAGAGCCAGTTTCTGCTTTTATTTCCTCGAGATCCATGGCCGCAATTAAGGCTTTGAACGATAACATTTTATCTTTGTGGGTCATTTTCTCTGAACCAATGGCAAGGGCAACCTCACTTTGCCCGGAGGCCACGGACAACCAGGCCAGGTGCGCTGCCGTCGAAGCCGAAGCACAGGCATTTTCAACATTAATAATGGGTTTACCCATGAGCCCCGATTCACGCAGTGCTATTTGCCCAGGAATCATTTCCTGCCCTGTAATTAAGCCGCCGACGGCGTTGCCAAAAAAAATGCTATCGACATGGTCCGCATTGATGGCGGCGTCTCCCATGGCCTCATCTAAAGCCTCTGTGGTCAGACTGCGTAAAGTGGCATCCATACGCTTGCCGAAATGTGTCATTCCGGTTCCAGCTATTTTAACTTTGCGCATTACTCTTCCCCTACATTCAGTGTTAGTGCGTTCTTGAACTTAACCGTTAATTTTTTAGCTTGGTAAAATTGTACAACACAAAAGCCCCACTAGAGCCCTACTGGCGCCTTAAGCAAACGATCGATCTCAGATAGTGCACGACGTACGCTTTCTTTACCTTCTTCGATACATTCGGCGGCACGATAAAACTCCAGCAAGCCAATATCGGCCAGTTCAGGGGTAATCAAGATATCTGGTGGTTCCCCGACCATGCGACTGCGGGTGATGCGGTCCTGAACAATGTTAATAGAGCCAGCAATGGTCTCGAATACTCTCGGAATCTTCACATCAAGCTCATCAGCATTCGCGCTCTGTTTTAAATCATTCCCTAAAGACCAGCGTATTTTGTCACTCCAATGAGAGGACCTTTCCGTCCCTTCTTTGCTGACAACTTTGTCGCGATGGCGCCCAAGAAGAGTGCCATTGAGATTAACTGCTATGACGAAATCAGCCCCCAGAGCTCGACACACAGAGATCGGCACAGGATTGACCAATCCACCATCAACCACCCAGCGATTTTTGTGTCTTACTGGAGGGAGCAAACCCGGTAAGGATATTGAAGCCCAAACGGCGTCGAGTAAGGGGCCCTCGGTAAACCAAATTTCCCGCCCACTGTTCAATTCCGTTGCTACGGTGGCAAAGGGGCGCTGCAAATCAGCTATTGAAAAACTGTCTTCGGCGATAAACTGCCTTAGCACCTTTTGTAAACGAGCCTTGTTGATCACACCATTAAAAGAGGTATCGAAACTGGCAAAGCGAGCAGTTTCAAGCAGGTTTAAGGATCGCACCCATTCTTCAAGTGCCGTAATTTTGTTGGCTGCATAAGATGCCCCCACCAGAGCACCAATCGAACAGCCACAGATAATATCGGGTTCAATACCGTGGGCCTGTAAGGCCTCAATAACACCGATATGTGACCAACCACGGGCAGAGCCACTACCCAGTGCCAGACCAATTTTTATTTTATGTGAAGAACGCTCAGAAGAAGACATAGGGAAGCCGTCAAATTCTCGAATAAACGGCTCAAAATATCTTACTCAAGGGGCTTAGTAAAGAAATATGGATGCCGCAGAGCACAAAGAAACTTCTCTCTGAGGTGCTTTAGAGAAAGACGAATCCAAAGCGCTACATTTTCTGTGCAGCAAGCACCAGGGCATCGACCTTCAGGGTTTTTCCATCTAACTCGATATCGTCTTCTTCAAAATACTCACTGCCGGCCAGTCGCCAGCCAACGGCTATCATTGCCTCTTCAATTTCTGCTTTTTCTCGCAATTTAAAACCATGCTGAGTAAAGCTTTGCGCTTTCAACGTATCTGAAGTACGCATACCCAAAGCCACTCGACCGCCTGGCTTCAACCAGCGATCAAAGAGAGTAAACAGTGCCGTTATGTCTTCGATAAAGTAAATAATATTGACGCCAAACACGGCGTCGATTGAACCGTCTTCAATAGGCGCATCGAAGCAGTTTTCATTGTGTATGGTCATTTCACATTCGGCATATTCCGCCAAATTATCCCGCACCTGCTGCGCCATATCGGCTGAACGCTCCACCGCCTGATAATGTCCATTGCCCTCCAGCGTATAGGTTAAGCTAAACGACAACATGCCATTACCAGGACCAATTTCTACGATATTTTGTCCCGCTTCGGGGATTAGGCAGTCGATGGTACACGCTGTCACTAGAGCATTGGCTTTATTCATATTAGAGGCCAGTTCTTTGCCACGCTCGCCCTGCGGATTAGAAAGCTGAGCAGCCATTGCGCGATCGTCATCGTTACTATCAGTAATCATCGTTTACCTTTCCTCAAAGTTGAAGCTTTTTGACAACATCTGCAGGTAACACTTACCAGAAAACCTCCGACCAAGTCATGAACTCGCCTGTGACGGTAAACATCCTTAGCTTCTTCGTCGCCCCATAAGGCCTACTTTTATTGAAGCTAAAAATATTAGCGCGCCATCAAGCTTGCCCAGACCCAAACAGGGACTCTCTGGAAAAATATCTGCCGAACTCTGTCATTCTCTACTGTTTATTGTTTGTCTTAAAACCTGTCTTGCACGAATCATAATCACTCATCAATGCCGTATTTCTGCATCGAAAATCGAATCAAACTGTTCATCTACGAGGTCAGCCTGAACGATAAAACGATAAGCTGAGTTAAGTGACGCACTATCAAATGGCCAGCAAGTCACTAACAGCAAACGTCGAATAGTGTTATTACCCGCTATCAAAACATCTTCATCTACCACCTGCCTAGCACTAACACGGTAAACGGTGTGCTGCCCTTCCCAGTTTTGTACAATTATTTGTTCACCCTCCTGTAAATGCTGCAAAAAGCGAAAATGCGTATCGCGATGACCGGAAATAACCACTAAACCCTCAGTACCCGGTTGCGCACTCACAGTGGTATGCCCAGGCCCAAAAGCCAAGGCCTGACCACTGTCGCCAGACAATATTATTTGATGAATATTTTGTGAGGGAACCCATAGGCGAGCAACGGGCCAGGTGTCTGCCCAAAACCAGGGTTTCTTTTCATTCCCCGTGGTTAAACTGTGTTGCCAAGCTCGCTCAATTAAATATTGACCAAGTTCAGCTTTAAGAAAGATATAGCCTCCTTTTATCCATAAACCGGCCCCCATAACGAATAGCACGAGCGCGAAAAGTTTTAGGGCAATGACAACGCTTCCCTTCCTTCCAGTCTCCATTTTCACAGTCGCTATACGGCCCTTTTTCGCTATTATTCCGGACATGTGCTTTTCGCGTAACACCGTGACAGCCAGAGGAGACCTATCGCTAACATCAACACAACGCACCCCATGCCAAGAAAGTAAGTCATGCCCGTTGCCGTGCGCGCCAAACCAAACCGGGTGCCTTTAGGCGCATTATTTTGGATGACATGATGATTCAGCCCTTCACTCTCAGGCTTCACCGATTTTTTATCCACGGCCACCAAACTGGTAAAGGGCGTGACTAAATGATGTTTTAAGCCAATAGCAAGCATTTGATGGCGCAAAGCATCCCGCTGTTCGCCCTCGCTCTGCATGGCTCTGTCATCGAAGAGTGATTCAATTTTTTTTCGCGCCCAGGCAACGTGAATACCCGCGTATTTTGATGTATTAGCCAGTGACAATCGCTGCTGCCACACCTTGCCCTGTCGCCGTCCCTGCAAGGTTATTTGCTCCGGTAAATCATCGGCTTTGATAGCCACTACCAGTGGCTCTGTGGCATAAAGATCGGGTATTCGCGCTGGACTAATGTCGAGATTGTCAGCCACAAATTGCAGTTCAATATCATTCATCAGCGGTGCGTCAATGCGCTCAAAGAGTTGCGTAATCTTCTCCTCAACTTCGCTGATCTTGCCAATATCGACAAAGGTCCCGCGGCCCATTTTGGCTGCTTTGCGCATAAAATAACGATTAGGTGCTGAGCCGATACCCACTGTAAATAAACGGCTATTACCCAGCTGACGTTTAATCGCAGCAAACAATGTGGCTTCGTTACTAATAGCACCGTCGGTCAAAAACATGACCTGGCGCATTCGCTCAGTGCTGTTCTTATCGACACAATGACCACATAACGCCAGATCCATCGCCTTACGCATTTCGGTACCACCTCGCGCTTCCAACGCTTTCACAAAACGTCGAGCACGACTGATGTTTTGTGAGTTGGCCTCTCGCTCGGCGTCGAATAGAGACCAGGCTTGTGAGTTAAATTCAATAATATTAAAACGATCCTGTTCATCCAGTCTGTCGATTGCCCAGAGCAAAGCCCGCTTTGCCTGGCGCAATGATTCACCACCCATTGAACCCGAGGTATCAATCACGTAAACGATATCGCGAGGCTGACGAGTTTGTTCGAGTTCGACTTGCGGTGGCATCACCTGCAATAAGGCATATTCCTGGCCTGCAAAAGTTTGACTGAAAATGTGAGCCTGGGGCACGGCCACTTCTCGCCCTTGCCATTCGACCACAAAATCAGCATTAGCCAAATGTGTCTGCGGGTGGAGTCGCAGCTGCCAATGACTATCATCAATACGATGTTTACTCACAAAGTGGTAACGACTTTCGACATCATCGAGCTCAAAACCCGCCTGTAAATCAAGCCAAATTTCAGTCGCGTTATTATTCTTACCCCGACTGATATCAGCACTCGCAGCCCTATTGATACCAGGGAGTGACGCCGCCAGTTGCGTCAGCGGTTTATCATTGGTTTCCGCACCTGTTTGATTATCTTGAGTTCTCGGCGAGTATCTGGGCGTGATACTCATGGGGTAGTGCAAGCTAAAGCGCGAGCCCCGGCGTATCACTTGCTGTTGATATTCAATCACGACCGTCAGCTCTTCACCTGGGGGTACATTGGCCACGTTGGTACTAAATATATTGGCCCGGTGCTGTTCGACAAGTGCCGCCTGCTGCCCGTCCTGTCGCGCCTGCTGAAAGATTTTCTGGGCTGCTTTACGCTCGTGTATTTCCCCTTCAATAATTCGCTCACCAAGGTGTATTTGCAACTGGTCAACAGCACTATCTGGAGGTAATGGAAAGGTATACAACGCTTCAGCCCAGCTATCAGACGGATTACTAAAGATTTGTTTTACCCTCACCCGTGCAATGGGCCCCGTCACATGAATATCAACCTTGCTGTGCAACTGCGGCGCGATTACTTCTGGCCGACCATCGCTAAAGTTGAGCGCCAATACAGCACGCCCTAATAAAGCCCTATCCTCTGTTTCGCGAGTAAACGCAGCAATGGCATTGGCATTCACCACCAGCACCAGTAACAAGCACAGTCCATAGCGTCTCTTGTCAACATGGCGGTAGAAAGGCAGAGTTATCCCAATGAAACGCAACACAGCGTTCATAGTCTCTCACCTTCAGCGTGTCGTTTAGTCACCACAGCTTGGTATTGAGCCTGTTCGTCAGATGCTTTACCGGCATAACCAATTAAGACAACCTCTATGCGTCGATTAGCGATGCGTCCATCCAGTGTCGTGTTATCGGCGATGGGCTGTGTTTCACCGTGAGCTTCGATCAATAGTAAACCGGCCTCAACACCCAGCTCTTCAAAACGCTCGGCAACGCGATTGGCGCGGCGAATCGATAACAGCATATTGCTCAATTCAGAGCCCTCGCTGTCGGTGTGTCCGTGAATTTGCAATTCAGCGATCGTGTTCCACTGACGGGACTCGTTGATAATGCTCAGCACATACTTATCGAGTTCATCCGGCGCAAAATCACCACTGCGGGCAACAGGAATCACAAAGTGTTTTTCCATGAGCTCAGCCAAAGGGCCGGACTGCTCCAGGGGTCGTTGTTGGAGGGATACATCAGGCTCTATCGCCAAAGAAATTTTCGCAGAAGAGATTTCCTCAGGAGAAGCTTGTCCAGACGGGCTATTCACAAAACCACTATCAATAGACGCTGCCACTTTATCGGCGCTGACCGATGCAATCGGGCTTAAGGAGCTGGAAGCAATCGCCTCTTTTTGCGGGCCTGGCGCATTGAGCTGACAGGCCTGTATGGATAAAAAACCTGCCAGCAATAGAGCCAGCATAGTCATCCGCTGCACCAACAGGAAACCATAGTTAGTCATGACTCTTGTCCTCAGTCTGCAACGTTAAGGTCAGTGGCACGGGGGCAAAGCCCGGCAGTTCATCAAGGGGCTGTCGATACAAACGTTGGCAGGGATAGTCACAGTGATAGGGCACCAACCGACCCAGGATTTGAGGTTGGCTCTCAAGCAGATCGTCACAGATTGCTACAAACTTTTTCATCACACGCATCCTCTTCATTGATTGACAGTCATTGAAGCGCAAGAAGCTGCAGTATTTATGGTGAAAAAATGGAGAAGTCATGGATTTATGACGGCCAATAGGGATCTCATACAGGCGAAGAGGTATGCTAGAGACAAGGCCTCGACTCGAAGAGAAATCCACTTGAGCTATAAGATCGCCATCGTCGAAGACGACCCCGACCAACGGCATAACTACGCCACAGCACTGGAAAAGCAGGGCTACCAAATTAGCACCTACGCTGACAGAGCCAGTGCCCGTGACGCCATGACTCATGCAATACCCGACCTGGTGGTACTGGATATTATTCTCGGTAATGAAGTGGATGCCGGCTTCCAATTGTGCCGCGAATTACTCGCTATAGATGACCGGCTGCCGGTGTTGTTTTTGACCGAACGGGTCGATGAAATTGACAAAATTTCGGGTCTGCGCCTCGGCGCCTGGGACTATCAGCCCAAGCCTGTTAGCCTCAGCTTTCTGGTCGAACGGATCGCCTCTTTATTACGCTTAAAAGCGCTACGGGAAAACCCCGCACCTAATACTCACCACACCCGCAAAACTGGTCATTTATCTATAGATGAAGAGGCCATGCAGATTCACTGGCGTGGGCAATTACTGGAGCTGACCATTACTGAGTTTCGACTTATCGCTGCACTGGCCCGCAGGCCTGGCTACCCCGTGGCCTACGAGGCGTTAATGCAGGCCACTATCCAGCAGTTTGTGACACGCAATACCATCAATACCCATATGCGCAATATTCGCCGAAAATTCTGCAACATCGACAGCCGCTTTAACTGTATCAACAATGAATACGGGCACGGTTATCGCTGGGTACAGGACGACTAAGCGGCTATCGGAGAATGAAACTAGGCTCACGCATTATTGGCCCCCGTCTGGGTAGCAAGTTATTGCTGACGGGTTGTGTGCTGCTACTGATCCCCTGGCTCGGGCTGCAATCTCTGCGCGCTATGCAGCAGTTTTTAACCGCGGGACAAGCTGAAGCGCAACGTCTTACGGCCAGCGGTATTGCTACTCTGTTACATGGCCGCAGGGAACTCTTCGATGATAATCCCTCTCCTGCTAATCAGCTTGCCGAACTGCCGCTCTACCCCCTTCCCGGGCGTATCCTACTTGATGGTTTTGCCGAAGATTGGCAGGGATTGGAGCGGCATAGTAAACGCTATGGCACCGCCCCCGGCCCGACATTTTCGCTGATTCTCGGCACCAGTGAAGAACGCATTTATGGACTATTGAAAGTCCACGATACATCGCCCGTTTATCGCCACCCGGCCTACCTGCGCCTCGACAATAGTGACCATGTGCGCTTTTATTTTAAGGGCGCCGGCAACAGCGAAGAACGCCTACTCATCACCTTTGAAGGCAGCGGTAAAACCACCGCCTATACCGTCGACGAAGACTGGCGCATCGCCACACCGGGCAAACCCGACTACCGCCTACAGGGCCACGTTGATATTGATGAACAAGGTTATAGCATTGAATTTAGTCTGCCCCTGTCAATACTCGGAGAACAGCGCCAGCTAGGGCTAGCCGTGGTCGATGTCGATGACCCTCAGCAACGCACCATCACCCATATTAGCCGCACTTTCCCGCACATTAATCAAGGTCACTACAATCGGGTGCTAATTCGTTCCGTCGCTACTGAAGCACTTATTCAAGGGCTACAAAAGGAAGAAGCACAAATTTGGGTCTTCGATCGTAGCCTTAATGTTCGCGCTATCGCCGGTGGCCTGGATAACCAAAGAGAAGACTATCTCAATACAGAACAGCAGCGGGCCACACCCCTTTGGCAAAGCCTTATTGATGCCCTATTGGGCAAGTTGGTCGGTGCTAGCCCTGAGGGCTTGAAGGACTTTAATCCCCTGCAAACGCTTAGCCGTGACGATGCTCTTTTACATGCAGCGATAAGCGGCGTGGGCAGCTCGCAGCGCCGGCCCTCCCTCGACGGCCGTCATGAAATTATTGCCGCTGCACAGCCTATCTTTGCAGGCGACACTGTGATTGGCGCTGTATTGATCGAACAAAGCACCGCCACTATTTTGAGCCTGCAACGCCAATCACTGCAGCAGATAGCCCTTTTATCGCTGCTGAGCTTAAGTGTTATCGTTATTGTTTTATTACTCTTTTCTGCACGTCTTACCTGGCGCATTACGCGGCTAGGCAGCGATACTGAAAAAGCGAGTGATGAATGGGGGCGCATGCAGCAACGTGTCCACATTCGAGGTATCTATGCAGGTGACGAAATTGGTGATTTGAGCCGTAATATTGAGCAGCTACTCGCCCGACTTCACCGTTACCAGCAATTCCTCAGCGCTATTCCTCGCACCTTGCGTCACGAAATTAACAACCCGCTTAATACCGCATCGACCTCTCTTGAGCATCTGCAATCCCAGGGTGGGGACACAATTTACATAGACAGTGCGCAGCGGGGTTTGCAGCGTATTAGTGCCATTGTCGATAGTCTCGCTGAAGCCGCCTGTCTTGAAGATGCACTGAGTAGTGACGAAATAATGCCGATCAATTTAAGCACCCTGCTGAGTACTTATGTCAAGAATCAGCGCAGTGGCTACCCGCTCGACATAGAACTCACAATGCCCAAAGAGGATGTCTGGATAGAAGGATCAGATATTCATATTGAACAACTGCTCGACAAGCTCTTCGACAATGCTGTCGATTTCGCGACGCAGGGTACGAATCTAGAAATCGAGCTCGCTGTCGAAAAAACCCATTGCCTTATCCGCATAAAAAATGAAGGCCCACCACTAGCAGAAGCCGAAATCCCTGAGCTTTTTCAACTCTTCCACAGCCGTCGTCACTCCTTGCCCACGCATAGTGGCGAACACCTCGGCCTGGGCCTGTACATAGCACGGCTGATTTGCGAGCGTCACGGCGGCGATTTAAAAGCGGAAAACCTCCCCAGCCATGATGGCGTTGTGTTCATTGCGACACTGCCACTCACCACTCTTGTGCAACAATAGGCCTTTATCAGGCAACTATCGTTTACAATTAGCTCCATCCTCAAAACTAGCACAACTCAGGAAACAATGATTTTACTCAATACCTCATATTTCGTCGGCAAGGGTTTACACCGTGAGTGTTATATCCACCCCGACGACGAACAACTCTGTATCAAAGTTGTTGTCGCCGGCGATTTATCCGAAAGTAAACGCGAACAGAGTTACTACAAACTCCTGCAAAAAAGGGGGATCAGCTGGGATATTTTACCTCGCTACCATGGCGTGATCGAAACCAACATGGGTGCGGGCGCCGTCTTCGATTTGATCAGAGATTTTGATGGTGAGGTCTCAAAAACGCTGGAGTATTATCTTGCCGCCGAACAGCTAGATAAGGCAGAAAACCCAGGTTTAAGCCAGGCTATTAGCGTTTTTAAACAGGAACTCCACCGACAGTCCATTATCACCATGACGCTGTCACCGAAAAATATTATGTATAAAAAAACCAGCTCGAACGAAGGCCGTCTGGTTCTGATTGACAATATTGGCAACTCAGACTTTATTCCTATTTGCAGCTATATTGATTCTTTAGCAAAAAAGAAAATTACCCGCAAGCTGCATCGCTTTGAGCAAACCGTCCTAAAGATGTGTGCCCATAATACGGCTTTGCAGCAATGCTTATCGAACTAATCACTCGACGACCAACGCTTTAAAATCGCTCATTAAACAGGCTGGAATGGCGCAACTTTAAGTGCCCTACCTATAAGTGGCGTACCCTAAAAGGGCGCCACTCGAGGCACTCTAAAGTTATTTGATGTCCAGGCCCTGCAGTTGCCCCTCGGCACGCCAGTCATCCAGTATTTTAAAGAACTCCGGTGCGCCACCACCGTATTGGCCGCTAAAGAACCCTGCCCCGTTTTCTTTGCCTTCCTCGTTATAATAGCCGGGCGTGCATTCGGCATAAAAGCGTTTGCCTAGATTAGCGAGTTTATTAATGGTCGCCACCCAATCAGCTTCTGCTTCAGCAGTGGTCTCGACAGTGCGAGCATTGTTGTCCATCGCGTGTTTTAGCACATAGGTCAGATGCTTGGCCTGCTCGTTTAAGGCGTGGGGAATACTGGTAGTAAAGCCGGTTTGGGTGAGCCCCATAGTGAAGACATTAGGAAAGTCGCGGGTATACAGCCCATGAAAAGTGGAGAGTCCGTCTGCCCACTTTTCGCTGAGAGTCACGCCATTGCGACCCGCCAAATCATAGCCCGACTGCTGAGTAAAATTAGTGCCTACTTCAAAGCCAGTCGCAAAAATCAAACAGTCCAACTCATATTCAATCCCGTCAACGAGCACGCCCTTCTCAGTGATGCGTTCAACACCCTGACCCTCGGTATCGACAAGAGTGACATTAGGCAGGTTATAGGTAGCCAAGTACTCATCATGAAAACCCGGACGCTTACAGAACTGACGATAGTAGGGCTTCAGTTTTTCGGCCGTTTCAGGGTCTTTAACAATACTATCGACGCGAGCCCTCACCTGATTCATTTTTTTGAAATCGGCAATTTCCAGGGCGGCGGCCACTTCTGTTGAACTCATATGGGGGTTTAATTTACGCTGAATAGGGCCCGACAAATTGCGAAAAATTTCCGTCCAGCCATCGCTCACCAGGTCTTTATCCTGATAGCCACCAGCGGTAATAATATTAAAATTGTCCATGCGTTCTTGCTGCCAACCGGGTTTCAGGCTCTTCGCCCACTCCGGGTCAGTCGGGCGATTATTGCGCACATCGATAGACGACGGCGTGCGCTGGAAAACATGCAAAGACTGGGACGCTTCACCCAGGTGAGGAATACACTGTACTGCAGTAGCACCTGTGCCAATAATGCCAACGCGCTTGTCTTTAAGCTTGTTAAGGTCGCCCTCAGACGAGCCACCCGTATAGTCATAATCCCAGCGACTAGTGTGAAAGGTGTGACCTTTAAAGTCATTAATACCGGGAATACCCGGCAATTTTGGCCGGTTGAGAGGGCCATTAGACATCACGACATAATGCGCCTTCATGCGATCGCCGCGATTCGTTTCAATAATCCAGCGCGCCACATCCTCGTCCCACTGCATATGGGTGATTTCTGTTTGCAGGCAGGCGTTGTCATACAGCTTGTAATGACGAGCAATGGCCTTGGAATGAGCCAGAATCTCAGGCGCGTGGGAATACTTTTCAGTGGGCACAAAGTTCAACTCTTCGAGCAGAGGCAAATAGACATAGGCTTCTACATCGCACTGAGCACCGGGGTAGCGGTTCCAGTACCAGGTTCCACCGAAATCGCCGCCCTTTTCTATCACGCGAATATCTTTCACGCCTGCTTCGCGCAAACGAGCACCAGCCAGCAAGCCACCAAATCCGCCGCCCACAATAACCACTTCGACCTCGTCATTGAGTGGTTCACGTTTGATCTCTTCCTCGATATAGGGATCGTCCACGTACTGGGTGAAATCGCCAGTAACCGTCTGATATTGCTCAGACGCTTCTTTACGAATGCGTTTATCTCGCTCAAAACGATATTTTTCACGCAGGGCATTGGGGTCGAAATCGAGCTCAGACAGATCGATTGATGGGTGTGTTGCATTGTTCATAATGGTGTTCCTATCTTCAGTAAAGACGTTTACCTCTAAGCCCAACCAGCGACTGCAATTTTCGATACAGCACATAGAACTTGTCAGGATAGAGAATGGAAATATGTTGACGCATTGTAACAGGCCAAAAGCCCTTGTTAACTACCTCCATCCATTGGTCAACGGGTAGTATGTACCGGGCGGCTTGGGTATGATCGCTAACCTTTAGCAAGCCCATACAGCCCTTCAATACATGAAAACAATTGATCTCCTGTCCTGCCCAGAAACCACACTGACGGCAGAGCTCAAACGCATGAAAAGTAAAGAACTGGAACGCCATACCCGCAAGCTCCTGCTGAAACTTGGGCTAAATGATTATGACGCGGTAATGGCCACCGTGATTAAAGCCATCGCCAAAATGGATGC
This sequence comes from uncultured Gammaproteobacteria bacterium, assembly GCA_913058345.1. GTDB lineage: Bacteria > Pseudomonadota > Gammaproteobacteria > Pseudomonadales > Porticoccaceae > Reddybacter. The sequence continues at coordinate 175,193 of CAJXQR010000001.1, read as the reverse complement.
CAGCCAGGATAATCGCTTTAGCGCCTTGCAAGCTGTCATTCGATCATTACTCGTCAGTGAAAAACAGAAAGTAGAACAACAAGTTGTGGTGGAAAGACTGGCGATTATTATGATGCTTTTAGTCGCCAAGAAATTCCATAAAATACACACGGGTAGCAATTAGGATCAACTTGAACTAATGGTTTTAACTCCTGGGCTCAGTGAATCAATGCAGCCAATCATAGAAAGTATTCAGCGTGGGGCAAAAAAAGGCGCCGACGCCTGTCGTTTATTTCATGGGCGCGGGCACTGCTACCCCGGGGTTGAGTTTGTTAGCGTCGACTGGTTTTCGCCGGTGGTCTTAATCAGCTTGTATAAAGAGCCAGAGGCCCAGTGGCTGAAACAATTGGTCGATGAAATCACGCAGTTTGCTAGTGACGAAGCTATTGAAAATATCCTACTGCAACACCGTTATTTAAAAGGTGCACCGAGCGAAAACCTCAAAGGGGAGATTGCGGGCGACTATTACGCGGTGGAAAAAGGCCTTAAATTTAAACTCAATTTTAAAGCTAATCAAAACGTGGGCTTTTTTCTCGATATGGCCAACTGCCGGCAAGTACTGCGTGAGCAGGCGAAAGGCAAGCGTGTACTCAACCTTTTTGCCTACACTTGTGCCTTTTCAGTGGTCGCTGCATCGGCCGGAGCAGAGAAAGTCGTGAATGTCGATATGGCTAAGGGCGCTTTAAATACCGGTCGCCTCAACCATCAACTGAACAACATCGATAGCCGATCAATTTCCTACTTGAGCCACGATATTTTTAAATCCTGGGGCAAGATCCGCAAGTACGGGCCTTATGACATGGTCGTTATCGACCCGCCCAGCTTTCAAGCGGGCAGCTTTAATGTCAGAAAAGATTACCAGAAAATAGTGCGTAAATTACCGGGCTTGCTCGCAACACAAGCAGAGGTCATTGCCTGTTTGAACTCGCCAGATTTGTGCTTTGACTTCTTACGCGAATTATTTAAAGACCTTGGCGGCTTTGTTGAAAGAAAAGTTATTGAACCACCTCAGTCCTTCCCTGAAAGCGATGCCAGCAAGGGTTTGAAAACACTGCTTTTTGAAAAAAGAACCGAACATCAGGTTTGAATTAGCAATTCAATAATACTATAAGACCCTATTATGTTTTCACTTCTATCCTGTTAAGTGTTTTATGCGTCACCGGAAGGCCATTAAGAACAGTCAAATGATATCCACAGAAGATCTTCTTTTATCTAAAAGGTCTTTTCAGCACTACTACATTAATTCCTGAATAACCCAACCACCGGACATGTCCAACAAAGGGTTAAGATCGGGGCTTCTCCCTACGCGGGATCACGATCTAAGTTAATTCATTCGGCTTCATTTTCAGGAATAATCGCATAAAATTCTTTAGCCTCACAATAGATAACAGGAATTACTGAAAATAGCCCTGTCAGCACTAGTGCATATGCGAATGGCACCCCTGAAACGCCAGCACCGTATGAAAGAGCATAGGCATAGCCTAGTAATGTAATTATTGCCAGAACCATAGCAACCCATCCGACAAAATAGATCACCCCGTTGAAATTAGCAGGGATGACTATTGATCTTAATTTTATAAATACCAATGTCCGATATAGTACAAGCAAAGGGATTATTGACGATATCAAATTTATAACAAGCTTTATAATCTGTAGGACACCAGGTATTTTTTCTAAATATACGAGACTTGAAGAAAACAGGGTAAAAATCAACGTCCCACCAGACATAAAAGCAAGTAACAAACATATAATGTATACTATCTTTTTCATTATTCCCTCCATTTTATTAAGACATATTTTCCACGAAAAGCGGATATTTTGTCTTTTTCCTGAGATTTTTATACTGTCCATCGCACTTTGCTTAATCTGATATTCGTAAAGCATCCCCAGCCGATGAATTTAAATTGCTAGTAGCAAATAAATCAAACTCTCTTCTTCCCGAAACGCACATATGCAGCATGCAGTTTTCCCTTGCGCACTATCCATCGAGGTGGAAATACAAGCGTTTAAGTCGTTTCAGTCAAGGCTTCTTCAGAAACCACGATCCCATTACTGTCAGCATAAATATACTCACCCGGGTTAAAGGTAACACCACCAAAGGTGACGGGGATATTAAAGTCGCCGATACCGCGCTTGTCAGTTTTCAAAGGGATCGCCGACAACGCCTGCACGCCAAGGTCGAGTTGAGAGATGGTGCTCACATCGCGAATACAGCCGTAGATAATCACTCCTTCCCAACCATTCTCCAGGGCATTTTCGGCGATCATATCACCGAGCAGTGCCCGGCGTAGCGAGCCGCCACCGTCAACCACCAGCACGCGACCGTGGCCCGGCGTGGCCAAATTTTCTTTCACCAGAGAGTTATCTTCAAAACACTTCACGGTGACGATCTCGCCAAAAAAGGCTTCGCGGCCACCAAAGTTTGAGAGCATAGGCTCAAGCACACGCACAAGCTCGGGGTTGTCATCGCATAAGTCAGGGGTGAGATCGGTCATTGTTTGCTCCATTAGTACGCAGTTTAGTAAGCCCCAATTATACGCAAAGCTCACACTGAGGCCTGATTAATTCTTTGGCAAACACCCTATCGAGGCTCAAGAGCCTATAAAATAGCGGCTTCTTTATTGTATTAATGAACGCCCAAGCCTTTTCATAATGAGTACCCAAGGCCAATGCCCAAGATGATCGTACTGGACTACCCTTTTCGCAGTGATGTTGAGGCTCTGTTCAATACCGTGCGCGATTTGCCCAGCCCAATATGGTTGGACAGCGGCAAGCCACGGTCTCTACAGGGGCGGCTGGATATTATCAGTGCGGCACCAGCCCGTATTCTAGAGACCCGCGGCAGTTTGACCCAAATTCGCGATAGCGAGGGCAACAGCGAAACGAGCACGGCTTGCCCCTTTGCACTGTGTCAGGCGACGATGGATGACTTTGCCTTACAGGGCGACAAATTCACCGAACTACCCTTTGTTGGCGGCCTTGCCGGTTTTTTTGGCTATGGGCTTGGCACCGCACCTACAGTCGACAGCCATAAAGGCCCCGCCGATATGCCCGACATGCGTCAGGGCTACTATCTTTGGGCATTGGTCATTAATCATCAAATATCTCAGGCGCATCTGGTTTTTCACCCTGCCTGCCCCCGGCGTTTGCGGCACGACATACAGGCGAGGCTCGCCGCACCGCCAGCGCTGACCGAAAAGCCCTTTACCTTAAAAGCAGATTTCCAGGCCAGCACTTCACGTAGCGATTATGAAAATGATATCGCCACAATCAAAGACTATATCGCCGCTGGTGATTGTTATCAGGTGAATTATGCCCAGCATTTTTCAGCAGAATTTCAAGGCGACCCGTGGGCTGCTTATTTGCACTTGCGCAGAGCTCTACCCTCGCCTTTCTCTAGCTTTTTAAGCTGGGATGACAAGGCCCTGCTGTCGCTGTCGCCGGAGCGTTTTATTAAAACATCTGGCCAGCAAGTTGAAACCAAGCCGATTAAGGGCACAATTGCCCGAGGTATTTCTGTTGAGGACGATCAGGAACAGGCCATCAACTTGATGAACAGTCCAAAGGACAGAGCCGAGAACTTAATGATCGTCGACCTGCTGCGCAATGATTTGGGCAAGTCTTGTGAACCGGGGTCAATCCGTGTACCGAAGCTGTTTAATCTCGAGAGCTTTGCCAACGTTCACCACCTGGTCAGCACCATTACCGGGCGCATTCGTGGCGATGTCAGCGCACTCGATTTGCTAGCAGGCTGTTTTCCCGGGGGTTCCATTACCGGTGCACCGAAAAAGCGTGCCATGGAAATTATTGCCGAGCTGGAAAAAGTGCCGCGCACTATTTATTGCGGCAGTATCGCCTACGTCAGTGCCAATGGGCGAATGGATAGCAATATTGCCATCCGCACCCTGCTCGCTGAAAAGAACAAGCTTCACTGCTGGGGTGGCGGTGGCATTGTGAGTGATTCACTGCCCGATAGTGAATATCGAGAGTCTTTGGCCAAGGTGGCCTTATTGATGGCTACCCTGGCTAAACTCTGACCCGCTACTAGAAAATAATTAAACTCAAAAAGTCGAGCTAGCTTACAAACTCAGTGGTCGATTGCTGGCATCAATAAACGCTTGCTTAAGATTATCGTAGCCATAGACCGCGGGAAACTGAGGGAATTCAGCCACCACATTATCGGGAGCCATAAACAGTATGCCCTCGTCGGCTTCAGCCAACATGGTGGTGTCATTGTAGGAATCACCAGCGGCAATAATACGGTAATACAAACTTTTCAGAGAGAGGACAGCCTGGCGCTTGGGGTTGGCCTGACGCAGTTTATAGTCAGTCACTCGTCCGGTTTTTTCATCCACTTCAAGCTGGTGACACAATAACGTGGGGAAACCCAATTGACGCATCAGGGGTTGAGAAAACTCGTAGAAGGTGTCTGACAAAATAATGACCTGAAAACGCTCACGCAGCCAATCGACAAACTCTATGGCTCCGTCGAGAGGTTTGAGGCGAGCAATAACGGCCTGAATTTCATTGAGACCCAAGCCGTGCTCGTCAAGTATTCGCAGCCTTTGCTGCATCAGCACATCGTAGTCGGGAATATCCCGTGTTGTGGCTTTTAAGGCGTCAATGCCGGTTTCTTCTGCAAAAGCAATCCAGATTTCGGGTATCAATACCCCTTCAAGATCAAGGCAGGCTATTTCCACAACAAGGCTCCAATTGGTTAAAAAAACTGCGCGCTACTCTACCAGCTTGGTGCGGTGGTGCAAGTAAGTAATGGCACTACCGAATGCCACCGAAGCCTTTCGTCAATCAATTGAGGCCATACGCTGACAATGAACCGACACGCCTGAAAAAGCCCATTCACGTGTCGTGCTTTTCTCTGGCTGAACGGGCTCTTGTCAATTAGAAGCCACGTTAGTATTCCGGCAATTCGAAACCCGCAAAGAAGTTATCGAGATCTTCTTTGGCGCTGATACCACAGGCTTTATCCACCACATCACGATCCAGATGGGGGGCAAAGTGTTCAATAAAGTCGTACATAAAAGTACGTAAATAGGTGCCGCGTCGAAAACCAATGCTGGTAACACTCGACTGAAACAGGTGCTTGGCTTCGAGGGCAACGAGGTCACTGTCCTGCACCGGGTCATAGGCCATGTGGGCGACAATACCTATTCCCAGGCCTAGGCGGACATAGGTTTTAATAACATCGGCATCTGTGGCTGTAAAGACCACTTTGGGGTCTAGACCTTTCTGGCGGAAGGCTTCATCCAGCTTTGATCGGCCAGTAAAGCCAAACACGTAAGTGACTAAAGGGTGCTCGGCCACGTCTTCAAGTGTCAGTTCAGAAACCTGGCAAAGGGGGTGATCTTTGGGCACAAGAATGCAGCGGTTCCAGCGATAGCAAGGCATCATCAATAAATTGTTAAACAAATCGAGAGCTTCTGTGGCGATGGCGAAGTCGACATCGCCATCAGCCGCCATCTCGGAGATTTGTACCGGCGTGCCCTGATTCATATGTAGAGAGACATCGGGATAACGCTCTATAAAAGATCCAATGACATCGGGCAGAGCATAGCGCGCCTGGGTATGCGTGGTGGCAATGGACAGGCTACCCTTATTCGGCGAGCTATATTCCTGTGCCAGTTGCTTAATACTCTCAACTTTACCGAGGATTTGCCCGGCTATTTCCAGTACTTCAGCGCCCGCAGTTGTCACGCGGGTCAGGTGCTTGCCGCTGCGAGAAAATATTTCAACACCCAACTCGTCTTCTAAAAGTCGAATCTGCTTACTGATACCCGGTTGGGAGGTGTACAAACTTTGAGCGGTGGCAGAGACATTGAGGTCGTGGCGGGAGACTTCCCAGATATAGCGCAATTGCTGTAATTTCATGGACACTGTTCCTAGACGACTAAGATCTAAAAATATAAACAACTATTCCTTTCAAGCATAGAGTCTTCTCGGTAAAGTTGCCAACTAAATTATCAATCTCTTAACGGATCCCGCTTGCCCGATATTCTGCTTTACATTCTCTCCGGCGCTGGCGTCGGATTGGCAATTGGTTTGACCGGCGTCGGTGGCGGCTCGTTAATGACGCCGTTGCTGATCCTCTTTGGGTTCCCCTACAATGTCGCGATTGGCACCGACCTGCTCTATGCCGCCGCCACCAAAGCCGGTGGTGTTGTCGCCCACAAACGCAAGCAGAGTATTCAGTGGCCAATTGTTGGCTACCTCGCCGCCGGTAGTATTCCCGCATCACTACTGACCAGCTATTTTCTCAACAGCTTCTTTCAGGAAGCTGACGCCTACGAGGACATTCTTACCCGCAGTCTCGGCATTATGCTCATCCTCACCGCTCTGGTACTCCTGTTCAAAAAAGCCCTGCGCCAAAAGAATGAAAAGCCACCGGGGCAAATCGCGCTATTTTTTCAACGTCATGCAAAGTATGTGACCTTGTGTAGTGGCGTTTTTCTCGGCGTTTTTGTGACCTTGTCGTCCGTGGGTGCCGGAGCTTTTTGCGCCGCTCTGTTGATGACGCTCTACCCACGCCTGCCCGCCTTGCATGTAGTGGGGACAGATATTGCCCATGCGGTGCCATTGACTCTGATCGCAGGGCTTGGCCATCTCTTGTTGTTGGGCAACGTGGACTTTCTATTGCTCGCCTGCCTGTTAACGGGCTCCCTGCCCGCTATTCAACTGGGCACCCATCTGGCCTCGCGCCTGCCCAGTCATATCCTGCAATCCCTGCTCGCCTGTTTGTTGCTCGGTATGGGTTTGCACTTCGCATCCAGCTAAGCTGACTTTTAACCTTCTTCGTTGGCGATTCCGTGGGGCACATGCCCCGTCGCCACCTTGACGCTCGCCAATTCACAGTGAACCTGCTGGTCGTCAAAAAACACATCCGCTTCAAAAGCACGTAGAAACTCACTTTTGTTGAGACCACCGAGAAACAACGATTCGTCAATGCGAATACCCCACTCCCGTAGGGTGCGCACAACTCTTTCATGAGCCGGCGCCGAGCGCGCTGTAACCAGAGCAGTGCGAATAGGCCCTGTCTCGGGGGGGAATTCTGCCTGCAACACTTGTAAAGCTTGCAGGAAGTTTTTGAAGGGCCCGCCGCTGAGCGGTGTTTTGGCGGCAGCCTTTTCGCTCTCGGCAAATGCGACCAAACCCTCGGTTTTGAAGATCCGCTCAGCCTCATCGGAAAACAACACAGCGTCCCCATCGAAGGCAAAACGCAACTCCTCACTGTTATCATCAGTCGCTTTACCCGACGATAACAAGGTCGCGGCCGCTATGCCGGATTTCAGTGCGTTGCGAACATCTTCTGCATGGGTTGATAAAAACAGGTGGCAACCGAAGGCTGAGACATAGCGATAGGGGCTCCTGCCGCCGCAAAAAGCGGCACGGGTAATGTCTAGTTTGTGGTGTTCTATGGAATTAAAAATCCGCAAACCTGTATCAGCCGAGTTGCGCGAGAGTAAAATCACCTCTACCCGAGGGGTCTCGAACCGTTCGTTTATACGTAATAGTTTCTTCACCAGTGGGAAGGCATCTCCCGGCGCAAGGGGCTCATCTTCGTGTTCAATCTGATACTGCGAGTAGGCTTTCAGGCCCTCGTGCTGAAAAACATCATCACTTTCTCGCAGGTCAAATAACACCCGCGAGGAGATGGCAATAACCAGTTTTTCATTCGTGTTACTTGGCGTATTCGACACGCTATGACTCTCCTCAATTAGGTGCGAGGCAACTTGCTACTCACTCGTACTCTGTCGTGCAAACCAGTTGCGGGTCAAGCGGAAAATAACGGGGCTGAGCAAAAGCAAAGCCACTAAATTAGGAATAGCCATCAAGGCGTTAAGAGTATCAGCCAGCAGCCAGGCTATGCCCAGGCCTTTGACGGCACCGATATAAACCGCTGCTGTCCATAAAATACGATAGGGAATAATCACTTTAATACCCAACAAAAATTCAGCACAGCGCTCACCGTAATAGCTCCAGCCAATAATGGTACTAAAGGCGAAAAGCACCAGCGTAACGGCGACAAACTTATCCCCAAGCTCGGGAAAGACCGCGGCAAAACCTGAGGCCGTCATCGCCGCCGCTTGGGCATCGCCCGTCCATACGCCAGTAAGAATAATCACCAAGCCAGTCATGGTGCAAATCACCAGGGTGTCGATAAAGGTACCCAGCATGGCAATACAGCCCTGACGCACTGGGCTATCAGTTTCTGCCGCCGCGTGAGCAATGGGAGCGCTGCCCAGGCCCGCCTCGTTAGAAAAAACCCCCCTGGCGACACCCATCCGAATGGCGAGCATCACCGCAGCACCCGCAAAGCCGCCCTCAGCCGCTACTGGGTTAAAGGCACTGTGTAGAATTAAGCTGAAGGCTGCAGGGATTTCACTCAGATTTTGGACGATGACAAAACCGCAGCCCATTATATAGGCCACGCTCATCAGCGGCACTAGCGTCGAGGCAACGCGGGCAATGACCTTAACGCCACCGAGAAGAACAATGCCTACCAGAGTTGCCATCGTTGCGCCAGATAACCACTGAGGCACTTGGAATGAGCTTTCCATCACTCGCGCCACTTCACTGGCCTGCACGGTATTGCCAATACCAAAACCCGCCAACATGCCAAATAGTGCAAACAAAGTGGCGAGCCACAACCACCGTTGGCCCAGGCCATTGCGAATATAGTACATCGGGCCGCCCACCTTGCGGCCTGCCTCGTCGGTCTCACGGTAGTGGACAGCGAGCACGGCCTCGCCGTATTTAGTCGCCATGCCAACCAGGGCCGTGCACCACATCCAGAACAGAGCTCCGGGACCACCTATGCCGATAGCGGTGGCAACCCCCGCAATGTTGCCAGTGCCGGCTGTGGCCGACAGCGAGGTCATCAAAGCGGCAAAGGGACTGATATCACCCTCGCCCCTCGATCTAGCGCCCTTAAATAATTGAACAAAAGCAAAACCTAACTTGCGCAGAGGCGCCAGGCGCAGACCCAGCATTAAGTAAAGCCCGGTGGAGAGAATGAAAAACAGCATCGCCGGACCCCAGACAAAACTGTTGAGGCTGCTTAATAGAGATTCAATTATTTTCATTGTTCTTGTTTTTTCTCAAAGGTTACGGCCACTGGGTATTACCAAAACAAGGGGCAGGCAGAAATGCAGTTAAAAAGAAAGCTGTTCACGCTGTGCGAACAAGCCAAATAAACCACCTGTGTGCACAAAGACGATGTCACTCGTATCTGCAAAATAGCCCTTTTCAATTAAGCTGAGCATGCCATGAAAAGCTTTTCCCGTATAAACCGGGTCCAGTAATAAACCTTCAAGAGCGGCGACGTGTTTAATGGTCGCAAAAACCTCGGGGCCCGCCCTGGAATAACCCGGCCCAATAAAGTCATCATTCACCTGAACCGACAAACTCTCGGGTAAAGAAGAAACCTTGTAACGACTTTGCCAATCAACAATATCGGCCATCACTTTGCGCTGAAAATAAACCGTGTTATCACACACCGCAATGCCTAAGACCTGTGCGTCGAGCTGATGCAACGCACAGCCCAGGCTCAATCCTGCCTGTGTGCCACCGGAGCCCGTTGCATGAATAATATGAGAGGGTTGTATGTCAGCCCGCTGGAAATCACCGACCAGCTCCTCGATACAGCGCACATAAGCCCAAACGCCGGTGCCATCGCTGGCACCGGTGGGAATTAAATACGGCTTGCGGCCCTGCGTCGCGTAATACTGAGACCAATACTCAAAGAGCTCACCCTGACGAGTCTGAAATTCAGTTTTGGGGTAAATCGAAATTTCGGCACCGGCGAGGTAATCAAGAAATAAGTTGCCATCGGGGGCTGTCAGTTGTCGATCACCATTCAAGCCTTTGCCTTGAAGCTCTTCATCCCTAAGGATGAGGTGCACCTTAAGCCCCAAACGAGCACCGAGAATGGCAGTAGCGCGACAGTGATTAGACTGCACACCGCCGCAGGTAATGAGAGTGTCACAGCCCTGAGACAGAGCTCGGGCCAGAGTGAATTCAAGCTTGCGAATTTTATTGCCACTGAGAGCACAATCGGTCAGATCATCGCGTTTAACCCAAATACGTGGGCCGGAAAACTGCGTGGATAGTCGTTCTAAGAGCTGGAGGGGCGTTGGCAGCTGGGCCAGCGGTAGCCTGTCGGGATAATTAATCGTGGGGTTGATCATCGTCGATGCTCGTCCTTAGCCAGGCAATCTCTAAGACCATAACATAGCATGTGAGATAAACAGGAGGGGAAATACGGGGGCCGTTTGCCCCCGAAAAGACTCAAGGTTTAGATCATCACGCCTTAAATCGCTTTGATAGTGCCCTTTGGCAAAATGGCGTGGATGGCATTACGCTGAAATTTAAGCTCGACTTTATCGGACACTTCAAGCACCAGATAGTCGCCTTCGAGCTTACTGATTTTGCCAATAATGCCGCTATTGGTGACAATTTCATCGCCCTTGGCAACACTGCTGACCAGCTCTCGGTGCTCTTTCTGCTTTTTTCGCTGGGGGCGGATAATCATAAAATACATAAAGACAAACAGACCGGCAAACATCGCCATAGTTATCAGCGGATCGGGCTCGCCGGGCGCCGGCGCGGCGGCGTGAGCTGAGGGTATAAAAAATGACATACTATAAACTCCTGAAGATATTACTTCTAACTTGCTGATTTAAAAAGGATTACATCACAGACTTCAACCTTTACTTAATCCCGGAAAACTAATCGCTAAGATTGTCCTTTATCCACTGTTGCACATCGTCATGGTGCGTTTTGGTTTTCACTTTGTCGATCACATGCTTGAGGCGCCCATCTTTACCAATAATAAAAGTAGTGCGCTTAAGACCCATATATTCTTTACCAAAGGTTTTTTTCATCCCCCAGACACCATATTTATCAGCAATGGCGTGATCTTCGTCTGACAATAAATCAAAGTTAAGGGACTGTTTCTCTTCAAAGCGCTGCAAGCGATCGACCGCATCTGGACTAACTCCTAGTACCACCGTATCAAGCGCGGCAAACTCCGCTTGGCTATCGCGAATACCACAGGCTTGCACATTACATCCTGGGGTCATGGCTTTGGGGTAAAAATATAAAACAACATTTTTACTGTCGCGGAAATCTTTCAATGCAACGGTTTCATCGCGCTGATTTTGCAACTGAAAAGCGGGGGCTAAATTACCGATTTTAGGTAGCGTCATGGTGCTTTCCTCTTTGAAAGTTAACGGTATTTTATCTTTTTATCGCGTGTCGCCTGCAACACATGACGAAAAAAAGAGCGCCAATCAGGCGCCCTTTCCAACAACACGGACTTAGGGTAGCAAGTGTTGTACAGCGTCACGTTCTTCAGTCAATTCCTGCTCAGTAGCTTGCATTTTGCCACGGGAGAAGTCATTAATTTCAAGGCCCTGAACAATGCTCCAATCACCATCTTTACAAACACAGGGGAAGGAGTAGATCAGGCCTTCGGCAATGCCGTAGCTTCCGTCGCTATAAATGCCCATGCTCGCCCAATCACCTTCGGCGGTACCAAGAGCCCAGGTACGCATATGGGCAATCGCTGCATTGGCAGCCGATGCCGCACTAGAGGCACCACGCGCCGCAATAATTGCCGCGCCGCGCTGCTGCACCGTGGGGATAAAGTCATTTTCGTACCAATCTTGTTCAACCAGATCGATAGCCGGTTTGCCATTTACTTTGGCATGATGCAGGTCGGGGTACTGTGTCGCCGAGTGGTTGCCCCAAATCGTCATATTGGTCACGTCGTTAATCGTCGTACCTGTCTTGTCAGCCAACTGCGACATCGCACGATTGTGATCGAGACGCGTCATGGCAGTGAACTGGCGGGGGTTGATAGACGGCGCGTTCCGTTGGGTGATCAACGCGTTGGTGTTGGCCGGATTGCCAACCACCAGCACTTTAATATCCCGACTGGCATTGGCATCGATCGCCTTACCCTGGGCTGAGAAAATAGCGGCATTGGCTTCGAGCAGATCTTTACGCTCCATGCCGGGGCCACGAGGACGAGCACCTACGAGCAGCGCAAAATCGGTGTCTTTAAAAGCAACGTTAGCGTCATCAGTTTGCACAATGCCTGCCAGCAGTGGGAAAGCACAGTCTTCAAGCTCCATCGCCACACCTTTCAGTGCTTCGAGAGCGGGCGTGATTTCCAGCAGTTGTAAAATTACAGGTTGATCTGTCCCCAGCATTTGGCCAGCGGCAATACGAAATAAGAGGGAGTAGCTAATTTGGCCAGCGGCGCCAGTAACCGTAACGCGAACAGGTGCTTTCACAGGAAATCTCCGTAGTCATCCAATAAGAGGTGTTTTCGAGGCGCAAATTATACGGTAATACAGCGCTGCACGCCTCTATTTTCAGCAATCATCGAGTGTGTCAAACCCGGCGAATCAGTAAATAATTTAAAAAGTCTAAAACAGAAAGATCATCGAACCCTGTAGTTTTATCTGAAAACTTAGCTCAAGTCATTTAAATATGTATTCACTAACTATCTCACTATAATTCCAAATACTCTTCTCTAATATTGGATGGCTTCTGCTCAATGCCGAGACCGTGTTACGCACTATTTAACGCTATGAGTTGATAAAGACATTGAAATGGGAAGAGTATGAATAGTTGTAGTTGTCTCGCTAATACTTCAAGCTCCAGACGCCTTATAACGAGCAGCCAAACCCGCATAAAGTGCATCTTTAAAGCCCGGATCACTGCTATCCAGCTCACCACTTAATTCAACAAGATGTTCGTTATCCTCCCGCCCAGCCCAGACTTTGCTATAAGTACCCTGCTGGTAGCCGTGATCCTGGCGAAAGAAATTGAGGACATTTTTGCCAATGTAGCGGGTATATAGTTCATCAAAATCTAAGCCTGCTGTTTGCAGCAGTAGGGCAAATTCAACGGGGTTAAAGTCACGGGTACTGAGGGTGCTCAGGGTGAAGGTTTCAAGCTGATCGCGAAAATCTACTGCCCTGCCACCGCTGTCAGTAGTGTTGCTGAAAACCTCAACTAATTGATCAGCCACGACCTCGGGCTCGCTTTCGCTAAGTAATAACTGGCTTAGGCCAAAATGCCAGATGTCAACGAGCTCGAGCTTGACCTGTTCCATGTCGGGCTGCTGGTGTTTCCACCATTTCCAGCCGTAATGGTCGAGTAGTTCTGCGCATTCAACCCAAATCGCTCGATACCAGGGGAAGCCCTGCTGACGCCAGTTGGTATTCACTTTGCTATTCATAGCATCTTGCAGGTCGAGCATGGCGCTCAGGCGTGCTTTCATCTGTCATCCTTCATTTAGCGGGCTGTTGTCGATAGCGGCGTTTATTTTAGCTTATAGAGAACCAAAGAGGGTCAGATTTACTTGGATACCAGACACTTGCGTTAAGATAGGCCGCCAAATGATAGCGCTGTGAGAGTCAATAAAGCCCCATGCCCAGTAGTTTCTTTAATCTTAATATTTCAGCCCAGGAATACTTGCGCGTCTATAAAGGTAGTGCACGGCAGGTGGTGGTACGCGGTACAGATGGGACGAGCTTGAGTTTTCCGGCAGAGCACTTGCGGCGCTTTGTCAACCACGATGGTGTGCAGGGGCATTTTGAACTTAAATACGATGCCAGGAATAAGTTTGTGTCCCTAGAAAAACTCGGATAGACCTGCCAGTCCTATAAAAACGGATGAACAGCGCGCTAAAGTTTGAGCACCAGCAGACACAAAAAAAGCGGCCGAAGCCGCTTTTTCAGCACAGGGCGAACATTACCAACCAGTGATTTCTTTCAGGCCGTTACCAATTTCGGCAAGGCTGCGTACGGTTTTTACGCCGGCATCTTCAAGAGCAGCGAATTTTTCGTCAGCCGTGCCTTTACCACCGGAGATGATGGCGCCAGCGTGGCCCATGCGCTTACCTGCAGGTGCAGTCACACCGGCGATGTAAGAAACAACGGGCTTCGTGACATTGGCTTTGATATAGGCCGCGGCTTCTTCTTCAGCTGTGCCACCGATTTCGCCGATCATGACAATAGCTTCAGTCTTAGGATCTTTCTCGAACAGAGCGAGAATATCGATAAAGCTGGAACCGGGAATGGGATCACCACCAATACCAACACAGGTGGATTGACCGAAGCCAAAGTCAGTGGTTTGTTTCACTGCTTCATAGGTCAAGGTACCGGAGCGCGAAACAACACCGACTTTACCTGGCAGGTGGATGTGGCCAGGCATAATGCCAATTTTGCACTCACCGGGAGTAATAACACCTGGGCAGTTAGGACCAATGAGGATGACGCCAAGCTCGTCGCACTTAACCTTGCAATCAAGCATGTCCAGCGTCGGGATGCCTTCTGTGATGCAGACAATCAACTTGATACCAGCGTTGGCGGCTTCAAGGATAGAGTCTTTACAGAAAGGTGCAGGTACATAAATAACTGAGGCGTCGGCGCCCGTTTCAGCAACGGCATCGGCGACCGTATTGAACACGGGCAGATCCAGGTGAGTTTGGCCACCCTTACCCGGAGTTACACCACCAACCAGCTGCGTGCCATAGGCCAGCGCCTGTTCAGAGTGCATAGTGCCCTGCGAGCCGGTAAAGCCCTGGCAAATGACCTTGGTGTTTTTATCGATCAAAATACTCATTATTTACCCTCCGCTGCTTTAACGACTGCTTCTGCTGCGTTGGTCAGGCTTGTAGCAGCGATAATATTCAAGCCGCTATCGGCCAGGACCTTAGAACCCACATCGGCATTATTACCTTCGAGGCGCACGACAACTGGCACGTTGACGCCGACTTCTTCTACAGCACCGATAATACCCTCGGCAATCAGGTCACAACGGACAATGCCACCGAAGATATTGACTAGGACGGCCTTCACGTTGTCGTCAGAGAGGATGATTTTAAACGCTTCGGTAACGCGCTCTTTTGTCGCACCGCCGCCCACGTCGAGGAAGTTAGCAGGGAAGCCGCCATGAATTTTGACAATATCCATCGTACCCATGGCCAGGCCAGCGCCATTCACCATGCAGCCAATAGTGCCGTCGAGGGCAACATAGTTAAGCTCCCACGCAGCAGCTTGTGCTTCGCGCGCGTCTTCCTGGCTGGGATCGTGAAACTCTTTTAGTTCGGGGTGGCGGTACATGGCGTTACTGTCGATAACGATTTTGGCATCGAGACAGTGAAGGTTGCCCTCATCAGTAATCACCAGCGGATTAATTTCCAGTAGTGCCAGGTCTTTTTCTTTAAACAACTTGGCCAGACCGAGGAAGATTTTCGTGAACTGACCAATTTGAGGGCCTTTCAGACCGAGGGCAAAGGCCAACTCGCGGCCCTGATAGGGCTGGGCGCCTGTCAAGGGATCAATTTCGGCTTTTAGGATTTTCTCCGGTGTCTCTTCGGCAACCGTCTCAATTTCAACACCGCCTTCGGTTGAAGCCATAAACACAATGCGGCGAGTGGAACGATCGACAACAGCGCCGAGATAAAGCTCGTCAGCAATATCGGTGCAGGTTTCAACCAAAATCCGACTGACGGGCTGGCCGTTGGCATCGGTTTGATAGGTGACCAGGTTTTTTCCCAACCACTGCTCCGCAAACGCCTTGATTTCTTCCTTGGTAGTAACCAGCTTAACACCGCCAGCTTTACCGCGACCGCCAGCGTGCACCTGGGCTTTGACCACCCACTTGTCGCCACCAATTTTATCGGCCGCTGCCACAGCTTCTTCAGCTGTCGCGGCAGCAATGCCTTTGGATACTGGCAAACCATACTCCGCAAACAGCTGTTTGCCCTGGTATTCATGTAAATTCATGTTGTAGTCCCAACTCGTTGACGAGAAAAAAAACGAAAAGCCATTGCACAGAAACGTTCTTGTCTCCTGTGCTCAGAACTCGATTACTATTTTTGGTTGCGCTTGCGCCGATTAGCGACGTGAATAGCATGACCATTAACAGCCAGAGCAGCCTCATGAACAGCTTCCGACATGGTTGGATGCGCAAACACCATTAAGCCCAGGTCTTCGGCTGTAGAACCGAATTCCATTGCCACCGCAACCTGCTGCACCAATTCGGCGGCTGATGGACCAATGACATGGCATCCCAGAATGCGATCAGTCTCCCCATCGGCAAGAATCTTGACCAAACCGTCGGTGTCGTCGGCAGCCAGTGCACGACCACTGGCCGCGAAAGGGAACATGCCAACATTGTAATCTTCACCCGACTGCTTGATCTCCTGCTCTGTCAAACCCACGGAGGCAATTTCCGGATGGGTGTAAATGACGTTAGGAATAATATCGTAATTAACCTGGGTTTTTTGTCCGGCGATACGTTCGGCGACCATCACGCCCTCCTCCGACCCTTTATGAGCCAGCATCGGACCGCGCACCAGATCACCCACCGCCCACACGCCAGGTGCATTAGTGGCACAGTGCTCATCAACATAGATAGAGCCACGCTCATCGAGGTTAACGCCGCTATCTTCTTCGAGCAGGTTTTCAGTAAAGGGGCTACGACCGACGCAAACAATAAGCTTATCAAACACTTCCTGATGTTCTTCACCATCTGCCGTTTGATAAGTCACATGGACTTTATTACGTTTAACCTCACTACCCGTCACACGACTGCCCATACGCACGTCGAGACCCTGCTTGGCGAAAATTTTACCCGCGTCACGGGCGATTTGCTTGTCCATCATGGCGAGGAAAACATCGAGGGCTTCGAGTAATACCACCTCGGAGCCAAGGCGATTCCAGACACTGCCCAGTTCGAGGCCGATGACGCCCGCGCCGATGATGCCCAGGCGCTTTGGTACTTTCGTCATATCAAGAGCGACTTTAGAGTCGATGATGGTTTCACCATTGAGGGGTGCGGCCGGGATATCAATCGCCTTAGAGCCCGTAGCAAGAACCACGTTCTCTGCGTCAATCACCGAGACGTTTCCATCAAAATCCGTGTACTCAACCTTCTTGCCGGCCAGTAATTTGCCGGTACCGTAGAGCGAAGTGACGCCATTGGCTTTAAACAACGACGAAATGCCACCGGTTAATTTTTTTACAATGTCGTTTTTGCGCGCAATCATCTGCTCGACATCAACACTGACACCTTTAACGCTAATTCCATGTTTATCAAGTTCACACTGTGCTTCATGATATTTCATAGAACTATCGAGTAAGGCTTTGGAGGGAATACAACCCTCATTGAGACAGGTGCCACCGTTAACGCCTGAGCCGTCTTCTGTTTGATATTTTTCAATACAGGCAGTTTTCAAACCCAGCTGGGCAGCGCGAATAGCACACACATAACCAGCGGGACCGGAACCGATGATAAGAACATCATATTTATCAGACATGGGGATAACCTTTATTTATCAATAAACTAACGTTTATATCTCAAGTAGAATCTTTGCTGGATTCTCAATCATATCTTTGATGGCGACCAAAAAGAGCACTGCTTCGCGACCGTCAATGATGCGATGATCATAGGATAAAGCAAGGTTCATCATTGGACGAATCACCACTTTCCCGTCTTCGGCAACGGGCCGCTCTTTAATCGTGTGCATACCTAAAATGGCTGACTGTGGTGGATTCAAAATTGGTGTTGAAAGAAGAGAGCCAAACACCCCGCCATTAGTAATGGTAAAAGTACCACCGGTGATTTCATCGATGCTCAGCTTACCATCGCGGGCTTTACCCCCGTACTCGGCAATTTTATTTTCAATTTCAGCGATGCTCATTTGATCAACATCACGTAACACAGGCACCACCAGACCACGGTCACTAGATACTGCGACCCCAATATCCTGATAGCCGTGATAGACAATATCAGAGCCATCAAGGGAGGCGTTTACCAGTGGAAAGCGTTTCAGTGCCTCGACGGCAGAGCGCACAAAGAAACCCATAAAGCCTAGCCGCGTACCGCTGTGTACCGAGGAGAACTGTTCTTTAAATTGGCTGCGCAAATCCATGATGCGGTGCATATCCACTTCGTTAAAGGTGGTCAGCATGGCTGTCGTTTGCGTAACATCGAGCAGGCGCTCGGCAATGCGGGCACGCATGCGAGTCATCGGCACCCGTTTTTCAATACGTTCACCAGCGCTGAGGTTCAACCCTCCATCGACAGACTCCTGTGGAGCGGCGGGTGTTGGATTGGCAGCCGGTGTTGCCGGGGCGGAGGGCGTCACTGGTGCTGGCACGAAATTAACGACGTCTTCTTTGGTAATCCGCCCGTCTTTACCACTACCGACAACAGCGGCGAGATCAATACCCTTTTCGTCGGCAAGCTTCCGTGCTGCCGGGCTAGCCGGGGCGGCATCACCATCCGCAGCCTCTAACGAGCCGGACTCATCAACTTCTGCAGCATCGCTTTGGGTACTACCAGCTTCTGCGCTACCTGTAGCGCTGCTATCAAGGCGCGCCATCACCTCACCGCTGAGTAAGATGGCGCCCTCTTCTTTGAGAATTTCTACCAGCACGCCGCTCTGGGCGGCGACGACTTCCAGCACGACCTTATCGGTTTCTACATCCACCAATAAATCGTCCCGCTGCACACTGTCGCCCACTTGCTTATGCCAGGTTGCGACCTCACCTTCCTGAACGGACTCTGGGAAAGCTGGGACCTTAATATCGATTAGCATCGGCTATTTTCCTTCCTGATTAAAACGGATCACTTTAAGCCATTCACACAGGTCTAAAAGTTAAGATCCAGGGCTTCGTTGACGAATTTCTTTTGTTCTTCTAAATGGGTAGACATATATCCCCCAGCGGGTGCTGCTCGTGCAGGTCGACCCACGTAGCGCAAATAAAGAGGGCTTTTACTTGCCTGTATTGCTTTGCGTATGTGGTGCTGGCCGTTAAACCAGAGACCCTGGTTCAGTGGCTCTTCTTGACACCACAAAATATCCTGTAAATTTTTGTATCCCTTTAATACAGTGGTCAGTGCCTTCTCATCAAAGGGATAAAGCTGCTCTATACGTATCAAAGCCACATCGTTTTGTTCGCGCAACTCGCGTTCTTCGAGCAGGTGGTAATAGACTTTGCCGCTACACAGGACGACACGTTTCACCTTCTTCTGGTCAAGATCATCAGGAATAATCGCTTTGAACTCACCTTCCGAAAGCTCTTCGAGAGAAGAAGTGGCCAGCTTATGGCGTAAAATCCACTTGGGACTCATCACTATCAAGGGCTTGCGCATTGGACGGATGGCCTGGCGACGCAACATATGAAAGAGTTGTGCAGGTGTGGTCGGATTACAAATTTGAATATTGTGTTCGGCAGCCAGCTGTAAAAAACGTTCGAGCCGAGCCGAGGAATGCTCAGGCCCCTGCCCTTCGTAACCGTGTGGCAAGAGCATAGTAAGGCCACTCAGTCGCCCCCATTTCTGCTCACCACTGGTAATAAATTGATCGATGACAACCTGAGCGCCGTTAGCAAAATCGCCAAATTGCGCCTCCCAGATCACCAAGCCATGCGGGGTTCCAGTACTGTAACCATACTCAAACGCCAGTACCGCCTCTTCGGACAAGAAAGAGTCGTACAGCGCAAAAAGGGGCTGATCTTCCTTGATATGCAGTAAAGGAGTATAGGTTTCGCCGTCTTTTTGATTGTACGCGACTGCGTGACGATGAGAAAAAGTGCCGCGGCCGGAGTCCTGCCCAGTCATGCGTACGCTGTAGCCCTGCTCCAGCAAAGTACCATAGGCCAGAATTTCAGCCATCCCCCAGTTCAGTGGTAAAGCCCCGCCAGCCATTTTACGACGATCGTCGTAAATTTTTTGCACCTGTCGCTGAACCACAATTCCCTCGGGGATGTGATTCGCTTTTTCCGCCACTTGCCTCAACACAGACAGGTCAATTGAGGTATCAGCCTCTGCATCCCAGTCGTGACCAAGGTAAGGCGCCCAGTCGACGAACAAGTCTTCGTCAGGCTGTGAAACGAGATTACTGGCAACGTGTTCACCACGGTCAAGCCTATCGCGATAATCATCGAGCATTGCCTTCGATGCTTCTGCCGAAATCAGCGCTTCAGCTGCGAGGGTTTCAGCATATAACGTGCGCGTGGTCTTGTGTTGGCGAATTTTTTCATACATCAATGGCTGAGTGCCGGAGGGTTCATCCGTTTCGTTATGGCCGCTGCGACGATAACAAACCAGATCAATCACAACATCTTTACCAAACTGATAGCGATAGTCCATCGCCAGTAAAGTGGTGAACATCACCGCATCAGGATCATCACCATTGACGTGGAAAATCGGTGCCTGCACCATTTTCGCGATGTCAGTGCAATATTCCGTAGAGCGCGCATCTTCACGCCGACTAATCGTAAAGCCCACCTGGTTGTTAAGCACCAGATGTACGGTGCCACCGGTTTTGTAGCCGCGGGTTTGTGACATCTGGAAAGTTTCCATCACCACACCCTGGCCAGCAAAAGCCGCATCGCCATGAATAATTATGGGTACCACTTGCGTACCCTCGGTATCGCCACGCCTGTCCTGACGAGCCCTGGTCGAACCTTCAATAACCGGAGCGGAAATTTCCAGATGAGAGGGGTTAAAGCCGAGGGCCAGATGCAGCTCGCCGCCGGGCGTCATCACATTCGAGGAAAAGCCCTGGTGATATTTGACATCGCCCGAGGTGTTGAGCAGCTTTTTACCTTCAAACTCCTCAAACAACTCAGCGGGGTTTTTACCCAGCACATTGACCAGCACATTTAAGCGGCCACGATGCGCCATGCCGAGAACAATCTCGCGCGCGCCATACTCACCGGCACGTTGAATTAAACCGTCAAGCATAGGAATCATGCTTTCAGCGCCTTCCAGACCAAAGCGCTTTGTGCCCGGATACTTCGAATCGAGGTGCTTTTCCAGACCTTCAGCAGCGGTCAAGCGCTGTAGCACACTAATGCGCGCCTCATTGCCATAGGTTGGGCGCGATTGCACCGATTCAAAGCGCTGTTGCAGCCACTGTTTTTCAGCCAGTGAGGTGATGTGCATAAATTCAGGACCTACCTGCCCACAGTAGGTCGCCTCCATATGCTCAATAATTTCCCGTAAGGATGCTTCCTCTTTACCGATGTAAAGAGGCCCGGTCTGATAGGTTGTATCGAGGTCGGCGTCCGTTAAACCGTGAAAACCAAGTTTTAAATCCGGAACATCTTCTCTCTCCATCAAGCCGAGAGGGTCAAGATTGGCTTTCTGGTGACCACGTTCGCGATAGGACGCTATGAGCTGCAGTACTTTAACTTGTTTGCGTTCGTGCTCAACATTGATCCCACCGGAACCCGGGGTCGGCAAAGGCCGAGAGCGTTTGCGGCCCAATAATTCAAAGTGCGACTGAATAGTCGCGTGGGAGGAGTCAGCGCCTGCAAAACCATTAATATGCGGCAGGGAATCAAAAAAGGCCCGCCATTCTTCTGGCACCCCATTGGGATTATGCAAATAGGTTTCGTACAAGCCTTCAATATAGGCTGCATTGCCCCCTGAGAAGTGGGACGAACTGAGAAACTGCTCCATGATGCTGTCTTGCATCTTTCTAGTCCTGACTTAATGATTAGCGAATAGGGGGCTTGCTAAGCAGAGGGAAGTCTACGTTCCCCCTGCAGTGCTGAGCGAACTTTATTCAGGTGCCGCTGCTAAGTAGCATTGTGCGAATATGCCCGATTGCCTGAGTCGGGTTAAGACTCTTGGGGCAGACCGCCACACAGTTCTGAATACCGTGACAACGAAAAACCGAAAAGGGGTCGTCGAGTTTTGACAAGCGCTCTTCTGTTGCTGTGTCACGGGTATCCGCTAAAAAGCGGTAAGCCTGTAACAATCCCGCTGGACCGATAAACTTCTCGGGATTCCACCAGAACGAAGGACAGCTGGTTGAACAACAGGCGCAAAGTATGCACTCGTATAAACCATCAAGTTTTTCCCGATCTTCCGGCGACTGCAAGCGTTCGATCGCCGGTGCTGGGGTGTCGTTAATTAGATAGGGCTGAATTTTTTCGTACTGAGCATAGAACTGCGCCATATCGATCACCAGATCGCGAATCACCGGTAATCCGGGAAGAGGACGCAAAATCAAGGTGTTGTTCTTGACGCATTCAGAGAGTGGCGTGACACAGGCCAGGCCGTTTTTGCCGTTGATGTTAACACCATCGGAGCCACAAACGCCTTCACGGCAGGAGCGGCGGAAAACGAGTGTTGGATCCTCGGCTTTAAGCTGCTCGAGCACATCCAACACCATTATGTCCTTGCCTTGGGTGTCCAACTGAAAATCCTGCATATACGGTGCAGAATCTATATCGGGGTTATAACGATAAATACTTACTTTGAGCATATCTTAGGCAGCCCTACGTAGATTAATAAACACGTGCTTTCGGCGCGAAGGCTTCGCGCGTAACGGGCGCAAAATTAACCTCGCGCTTGGACACGCTTTTATCACCAGGAAAATAAATGGAGTGACACAACCAGTTTTCATCATCGCGCTCAGTAAAGTCTTCACGGGCGTGAGCACCGCGACTCTCTTTACGCTCTTCGGCAGCAATGGCTGTCGCCTCGGCAACTTCGAGCAGATTCTGTAATTCCAATGCCTCTATGCGCGCGGTGTTGTAAGCCGCTGATTTGTCATCCAGTTTTACATTCTCGATACGCTGACGCAGATCGGCTAATTTCTTTACACCTTCCTGCATATAGTCACCACGGCGAAAGACACCAAAATGGTTTTGCATAATGGTCTGCAACTCTTTGCGCAGGTCGGCTGTTTTCTCGCCGTTTTCACTACCGTTTAAACGATTGAGTCGAGCACAGGCTGCATCAATGTCGGCATCGGTAGCATCCGCTAAAGAAGAACCTTCACGCAGTGATTCTTCAATAAACAAACCCGCGGCGCGACCAAAGACCACCAAGTCTAGCAATGAGTTACCGCCGAGACGGTTAGCACCATGCACCGAAACACAGGCCACTTCACCACAGGCAAAAAGACCATCAATAACCTGCTCTTTGCCGTCGCTGCCAAGTGTCAAGGCCTGGCCACTCACGTTAGTGGGAATGCCGCCCATCATGTAATGACACGTTGGCACCACAGGCACCAAATCAGTCACCGGGTCAACGTGGGCAAAGGTTTCAGACAACTCACAAATGCCAGGCAGCTTACTGTGCAACACTTCTTCGCCAAGATGATCGAGCTTCAAGTGCACATGATCACCATCGGGACCACAACCACGGCCTTCAAGAATTTCCAGTACCATTGAGCGAGCGACAACATCGCGCCCAGCAAGATCTTTGGCATTGGGCGCGTAACGTTCCATAAAGCGCTCGCCATCTTTATTGACCAGATAACCGCCTTCACCGCGGCAACCTTCGGTAACCAGAACACCAGCACCGTGGATACCTGTGGGGTGGAACTGCCACATTTCAATATCTTGTACCGGGAAGCCCGCCCGCAGCGACATACCAATGCCGTCACCGGTATTAATATGAGCATTGGTAGTCGAGGCGTAAATACGCCCCGCCCCGCCCGTGGCAAAGACTGTCGCCTTCGACTTAACGTAAACCGTCTCTCCCGTTTCAATATCAATGGCGATAACACCGACCACCGCACCGTCTTTATTTTTCACCAGGTCGATGGCGAACCATTCGTTAAGGAAAACGGTATTGGCTTTAAGGTTGGCCTGATAAAGCGTGTGTAACAAAGCATGGCCGGTGCGATCTGCTGCTGCACACGTGCGCGCCGCCTGACCTCCATTGCCGTAATCTTTCGATTGACCACCGAAGGGGCGTTGATAAATACGGCCTTCTTCAGTACGAGAAAAAGGTAAGCCCATGTGCTCAAGTTCAAACACCGCTTCGGGGCCAACCTGACACATATACTCAATAGCATCCTGATCACCAATATAATCAGAGCCTTTGACTGTGTCATACATATGCCATTGCCATTGATCCTGCGGATCATCACTCGCAATAGCACAGGTAATACCACCCTGAGCGGATACGGTGTGGGATCGTGTTGGAAACACCTTTGTAATCACGGCTGTTTTATAGCCCGATTGCGCTAACTGCAAAGAGGCGCGCATACCCGCACCACCACCGCCAATAATGACGCCATCAAAAGAGATTGTTCTCATTTTAGCCATTAACCTATTTCCCCCAGAGAATAGCGACAGTCCAGGCCACGTAGACAAAAATGACTGCGATCATGCCCAACTGCAAAAACACCCTCAACGGGGTAGCTTTAGGTCCCATCAAGCGAACCGTGACATAGTCTGTCAGCACACCCCACATACCAATCCAGGCATGTGCTGCGAGTGACAGAACGGCAAAAACTGTTAACAGGCGAATGCATAAGCCGCTGTGCAGCTCTTTCCAGCTCGCGTAGTCAACTTCGGGCGTGAACAGCAAATAAGCAGCGATAACCAGCAAATAAACTGTCAGCACGACACCACTGACACGTTGCACAAGCCAATCAGATAGCCCGCTGCGCCCAAAACTCGTTACATTTGTTACAGCCATACCCAGGCTCCTGCGAAAAGAATCAATAGTGCAGCGATAATAAGTACAAGCTTCGCACCCAATCTACCGCCCTCCAGTGTTTCACCAATGCCGAAATCCATAAACATATGCCGAATACCCGCCACCAGGTGGTAGGCTAGTGCCGCCAACATAGCCCACAACACCAGCTTAACCAGAGGGTGAGTGAGCAGACTTTGCAAGGCCGCAAAAGTCTCTTCAGACGTCAGGCTACGATCAAGCATCCAGATAAACAGCCCACTGATAACGAAGAGCGCGACACCGGAGATGCGATGAAGAATGGAAACATAAGCGGTAACTGGAAGCTGAATCGTTCCAATATCCAAATTGACAGGTCTTTTATCTTTCACAACTAGCTATACCTCAAACCCACAAGGGGCGTTATTTTTAGGCGTCAAATTAAAAATGAAGAAACATTATTGCCGGAAAAGCCCATCAAGAGCCAAGCCAGAGCAACTTTAATAACGCGGGGCAGTATAGGAGTATTAGCTCTCAATTACAACGAACCAAGATTTTCCAACACCTCCATATAAGAACGCTAAAACACCTCTATATAGGGCTGCAATCACATCTTCCGCCCTTTTATTGTGCACGCCAACCCACCAACGCACCACAATATTACCCCATCCTGAAAACCCCAAAAAACACTCAATGCAAATTGACAAACCTTAGTCGAGAAGGCTAGAGTTCCGGGCTTTGCAATAGCGGCTGGCCACGCTGTCGCCTTCCGAAATGTTTACCAGGGGAACCCTATGACCGATAAGAAAGCCACTCTCAGCATTGAGGGCCGCGCAGACGCCGTTGAACTGCCTATACGAACGGGCACACTCGGCCCCGATGTAATTGATGTTGCCTCGCTGACCGGTAATGGCGTTTTCACCTTCGACCCCGGCTTCACATCTACGGCTTCCTGCGAATCGAAAATCACCTTTATTGATGGTAACGCGGGCGTGCTACTGCACCGTGGCTACCCTATTGATGATCTGGCGCAAAATACCACCTATCTTGAGACTTGTTACCTCCTTCTTAACGGAGAGCTACCCAACCCCACGCAGAAAACCGATTTTGAAGACCTGATCAGCAACCACACAATGGTCAACCGCTCCATCGAACAGTTTTTTTCCGGTTTTAGATATGATGCTCACCCCATGTCTATCATGTGCGGAGTCGTCGCGGCGATGTCGTCCTTCTATCACGACTCTCTGGACATCGCCGACCCTCAGCACCGCAAGATAACAGCCCATCGCTTAATCGCAAAAATGCCGACCCTCGCCGCCATGTGCCACAAGCACTACATCGGCCAGCCCTATATGTACCCCAGAAATGACATGAACTATGCCGAAAACTTTCTGCATATGATGTTCGGTACGCCGTGCGAAGAACCCAATGTAAACCCTGTACTCGCCAAGGCCATGGACAAGCTGTTTATCCTGCACGCCGACCACGAGCAAAACGCCTCAACCTCTACCGTGCGTCTTGCTGGCTCATCCGGTGCCAACCCCTTCTCCTGTATTGCAGCCGGCATCGCCGCATTGTGGGGCCCCTCACACGGTGGCGCCAATCAGGCCGTACTCGAAATGCTTAACGAAATTGGCGACGAGAAAAATATCGACACCTTTGTTAAGCGCGCCAAAGACAAAAACGACCCCTTCCGTTTAATGGGTTTCGGTCACCGCGTTTACAAAAACTTTGACCCCCGCGCACAAGTCATGAAAGAAGCCTGTGACGAAGTGCTGGCCGAACTCGGCATGGAAAATGACCCACTGCTGAAGATTGCCAAGCGTCTCGAGAAAATCGCTCTGGAAGACGACTACTTTGTCAGCAAAAAACTTTACCCCAATGTCGATTTCTACTCCGGCATTATTATGAAAGCCATAGGGATCCCCACAGAGATGTTCACGGTTATTTTTGCCACCGGCCGCACTGTTGGCTGGATCGCCCACTGGGATGAAATGATCAGCAACAGCTACAAAATAGGCCGCCCACGTCAGCTGTATACTGGCCCCAGCGAACGCGCAGTCACACCCATTGATCAACGTTAAACGTCTAGCGTAATTTAATAAAAGGCCCGGTTTTTAACCGGGCCTTTTATTAGAAGCAATTGCTACAATCAGTTTCGCGCCTTATACATGCCCTACCTTTAAATTCTAAGCACAACGCACAACCCATAACGCATTTCAAAAGCTGATATCTCCTTATTTTACGACCCCTCGTTTTCACCCTTACCCCAATATGCCATTAAAGTCGGTTTGCAGCGAAAGTAAAGGTGTCGTAAATCCTTCGCATTGCCACTAGCCCTGATTGTCGAGAGGCAACGTTGGCCATCGCGCCATCTTCATCACAAGGCTTACAGCGTCGCAGTCTGTCACGCTTCGCTTCAGGGCTAAGCCTTGATTTGTCACAGCCAACTTGTTTCGCTATAAGGGTCTGTAAAAACCCTGCATGTCGAGGTTGAACAGGCTAGTATACTGGCTGGGTAGATACCCTATTGCCCGAGCGTTGTCGGTACCCTATTGTTAACTGAGCACAGGCATTAAAACCCATTCATTGCCAGCTCTAAAAAGAGGCCCTGTATGCACAAGCCAATGCACCAACAAATACCCCCAGACTGGAAAATCCAGCGCTCCACGCCTTTTTTCACTCGGGAAAACGTGCCGCCGGCTTTACTCAATCACCACAATACAGCTGAGGGCGTCTTTGGTCAGCTCTGCGTAATGGCCGGCAGCGTGACCTTTTACGGCTTTAGCGATCAGCATTCCTCCGAGCCCGAAATGACTATTATTATTAATGCCGGGCAATTTACCACTATTCCACCCCAATATTGGCACCGGGTTGAACTCAGTGAAGACGCACAATTTAATGTGAACTTCTGGTCTAAGAAAGAAAAAATTGACCAGGCACTCATTAATACACTGTAGTTTTATTAGGCTCATTAGTGAAACGTAGCTGAGAGGTAAAAAGCCTGACGACCACTGCCCGCTATTCGCTGGAAAAATACAAATCCCCATAGTAGCCGAGGGCTTTACCATGACTATCGTCTGTATCGGTCATCACCGCGATACCGTCAATATAACGCACGTCTTCACCAAACTGCTGCCGTAGGTCGGCACGAATATTTCTTTTTTCTGTGCGCCATTGACCCAGAAACTCCCGGCCTGATTCTAGGGCGATCATTCGTGCATTATCGGTATAAGCATTAGGCCAGGTGGTTTCTTTAGACTCATTACTAGACCAAACATAATTAATCGCCCGAGCTCGCCAAAAGAACACACCGCCACTAATAACGACGTAAACCCGGGCCGAGTAATCATCGCCTTTCTTTTGTCGTTCATTAATATCACCCAAGTTATTTACAACGAGCCAGCTCCAGTTTAAGTAGGGTGTTTTTTCAAGATCGACACGTATTTTTTTAAACAGAGCTGAAGCCGAGTTTTGGCTTTCTGCTGCCAACACCTTGCCACCATTGCGCTCAACGAGCGTGTATCGGGTTTGACCATAAAAACTTTTTTCGGTCCAACCGGAAAGTCCCTCGGCGGTAAAATCACTAAGCGCAATCGTTTCTGCCCACAAGGGTAGTGTCAACAGCATTAAACTGCCTAACAAGCTATAGGTTTTGAAGGTTATCATTGTTGAGCAGGCCGCATTGAAAACTTATTCCACCGTTGCCACGTAGATAGAGTTACTTGAGGCTTCTCAAGTATAGGGTTGAGGAAGGCTCTGAACCGCATGATCTTACAACCGCCCCACCCTATGCAAAGTGCTGGTCACAAAACGATTGGCGAGATACACAAAAACAGCTTAACTGGAAAACACCGGAGAGGAAACTTTGTCGTTATTTTGTTTAAGCCGTTCTAACAAAGGTATTTGCGTCCTCTAATCATCGTTATAGCCTGCGGCAAAGGTGCTAATATCCAACCTCGCAAAAAAAACACTAACAACAAGAGGTAACTATGAAACTCATCAATTCTTTTGGCCCCAACCCCCGCATGGTTCGTATGTTTATGTCTGAACGGAATATCGAGCTTGAGACAGAGGAGGTTGATTTATTAGCCGGCGAAAACCGTCAGGCGGCCTATATGGCACGTAACCCGGGAGCGCAAATGCCAGCCCTCGAGCTTGACGATGGCTCAGTGTTAGCCGAAACCACCGTCATGTGCGAATATCTGGATGAAAAATACCCCGGCCAATCGATGCTCGGTGAAACATTAGAAGAACGTGCCAAAAACCGCATGTGGACTCGCCGAGTAGAATTAAATATCACGGAAAATATTTACAACGCATTTCGTTATGCCGAAGGGCTAGAACTATTTAAAGACCGTTTGCATTGTCTGCCAGAAGCCGCCGACGGCCTTAAAGCCAAAGCTCAGGGTCAATTGGCATGGCTCGATGGTTTAATGAACGACAGTGAATATATCGGTGGCGACTCACTGGGTATTGCCGATTTGGTGCTCTACTGTTGCCTCGATTTCGCTCAGGGCATTGGTCAACCGTTGAACCCTGAATTTAAGAATCTCAGCGCCTGGTTTGAGCGCATGGAGCAGCGCCCCAGTGCTAAAAGCAGCCTTCATCCGAGCAGCGCCGCCGCAGGGATGAAAGGCTAGAGAGGAACCCCGCCTTAACAATCGGGACAGGCACTCTTTAAGACTGCCTGTCCCGGCTACTATCAACATGTGAGAGAGCCTATAGCGCGTTGATAGATAGAGGGGCAATAGAAAACCTATCCCACAATAAGATACCTGCCCTCACAATCACTCCTTAGGCCTTGTTTCCCCCGCACAGCTTGTTGAAATTTACTGGGACAAACCATAAAACACCGCTACAAGCTGGTTAGGCCAGATCTATTTCAGTTCCTGTACGACATGCATGCCTTCCACGGCCAGGGGCGCACCAGCATAGGCAAAGGCTGTCAACATCAACTCCTCTAGCTCTGCTTTTGTGACGCCGTGACGTATCGCTGCTGGCACATGAATATGTAGCTCTTCCGTTCGACCGAGTACTGTCAAAACAGAGACCACCAGAAGACTCCGGTCGCGTCGCGATAATTGTGAACGCGCCCAGACTTCACCAAAAACAAAATCAATACCGTAAGCACCGAGAGGCCCGAGTTTGCCAGCCATCGTTGTAATCACTTTATCGGGATCGGGAGCGGGATTGCCCGAGAGTTTGGCCATCACAGCTGCTCCGCGTTCGCGCCGCTCGGCATTGGAGAATGACTCGGCTGGAGGTAATTTGCCCTTTTCCGGCCCGTGGCCCAATTTCGCGAGTATGCGGTTAGTTTCTGTCATCGCATCTAAAGCCCGGGGGAAACCGGCATAAGCCGCGACATGAGTCATAATTTCGCGAATCTCAACGGCAGTCAGTCCGTGATTCAAACCACCCGGCACGTAATAACTCAATTGATTAGTTTGATGAAGCGTCGCGAGCATGGTCAAGACGATAAGATTGCGGTCGCGCTTATTTAACCCAGGACGACTCCAAATATCACCCAGCACAAAGTCGAGAGCGAAAGAACCCAACGCACCATTGTCAGCCTCGAACTCGGCAGCCATTTGGCGAGGATCGCTCTGCCCGGTGAGCGAACCGAGAACAGCCATGCCTCGTGCTCGACGCTCTTCGTCATCGGCTGAAGCAGTATTAGAAACACCGGCAACGACTGCGCCTGAGAAACAAAAAATAACAGAAAATAACAAGGTAAACCTTACTGTACTCATGATTTAAACCACCTTTTTTATACTTTATTAAATAGTTTTAAAACTGCTTATTTCGCTAAGGACTCACTCGAATCTTAGCGGTTTGTCGAGATAGTGCCACCAAATTATTCGCACTATCCCAGATCATGCCATCTTCATTGACCACGCCCTCGGTGATAAAAGCAGTCTCAAATTGACAGCGCAATGGGCCAGAACAAGGACGGCGATGAATTTGTACTGACATTTCTATTGTCGGCACTCTGCCTTTCGCGCCATAAATGGCAAAAGCGGGTGGAGGTAGCGCATCGCAGAACATTAGCACCCCAAACAGATCGATATCTGCGCCGTCTTTAAATGCCTGCCAGCCTCTCCACGTCGAATCACCGTCGGGGCCATTAATCAGCGCATTGATATTATTTGGGGCCAAGCGTTGTATCAAGCGATCGCGAAGCTTAAGGTTGGGCGCATGAGGCATATCAACACAGCGGTCATAAGCTGGGATGTCGGGTATAGCTCTCTTCGTTTGCGTCTCACCATTGAGGCGTTCAATATCCTGAAAAACGCCAATTAATTGTATTTTTACCTGTCCGTTTTGAATCAGCTTCACCATTCCATTCGAGGTCGATTTGCCAACTCGCAAGAGTTCAAACTCACACCGAACGGGGCCAGGCTCCGTGCGTGCCAAATAATAAGCCGTGACATTTAAAGGGTCTTTATGAGGCAGGGCTTCGCTCAATACTTTAGCGCCCAGTGCCAGGGTATAGCCCCCATTAGGCACCTGACCGATACACCAATCGGCAGAAAAATCACTTGCCCAGACTGTCTCATCAATTTTTCTCAAGGTCGTACTGCGTGTAAACTCACCACTTGTACTTTGCCTATTGTCGCTCAAGCGTTTACCTCCTTCTGTATCAAATTATTAACGCATATTTTATTGTCGATAATTTTTACCACAGCCCTGCCCTCCATAGATATTCTATGACTGGTCGATAATATGACGGGCTAAGTAGGATGACATAAAAACAACATGGCCAGCCCTATAGCAAGGTTCACTGAAACACTTTATGGAGACGATGCTGTCAAACAGTTTGCGA
The DNA here is from genome assembly GCA_913058345.1 of uncultured Gammaproteobacteria bacterium. GTDB lineage: Bacteria > Pseudomonadota > Gammaproteobacteria > Pseudomonadales > Porticoccaceae > Reddybacter. Next base: position 143,857 of record CAJXQR010000001.1, on the reverse strand, counting down.
GCGCAAGAAATGATTCACTCTATTGCCAATTTGTCACCACTCTGCTCGCCATGTTGAGCAATCGTCACGGGTAAACTTTAAGAAGCGTTCGTCTTACCACGGTTTTCTCTGTCCCGATGACAACAGACACTTGCTAGTCTAGTCTTTTCATTTCTCACGACATCCTGCTATTTTATTATTAGCTTCTTCCTATCGTTAATTATTTTTCGAAGTAGCCCCAGAATAACGACATCCAGTGACAAATGCACCTGTTCAAACTCATCACTCAATCATCATTAGGAGTTACCACCACCATGTCAGATCCAGAAAAAAGAGAAAAGGGCATCGCTTTCTTTAAGAAACTCACCGAAGGTAGCGATAAAGCACCCTCATTAAACAAAGGCGCAATGCCAGAGACCTTTGCCAATTACACACTCGAGCACCTGTTTGGTGATGTGTGGCAAGGGGACGAATTAAGTCTCGAGCAGCGTTCACTGATCACTTGTACCCTTCTTGTCGGGCTTAATCGAGAAGCCGAACAACGTATTCACTTTCCAGGAGCAAAGAATCTGGGCGTCAAACGCGAACAACTCGAGGCGATGATCACCCATGCAGCCCACTATGCAGGATGGCCCGTAGCAGCCAGTGCTTTTCGCGTGTTAGCAGAAGTTTGGCCTGCAGAAGAATAAATAGACTGTCACGCCAACGCCCCGTCGAGCTCCGCTTGACAGGGTAAGGCTGGCTTACGCCAAATTTAATGGCTTGATTTACCCGTGCCAGCTTAATGCCTGCCTGAGAGAGTGATGTTCATTGAATATCTCCAGTGACGGGACTTTTTATTAAAGGCGTCACTGTTGAAAAAACAATCAATTAATGGTTTGGCACCCACCGAGAAAGATAAAATTAAAATATTTCACCGCAATGACAAACGTAAAGACTCTCCTGTACTTCCTTTATATGACGCCTTTATACACGTCAAATCAGCTCACAGCTTGTAATACAACCCGTTGCTAAGGTATAAAACTGACACACCTCATGCCACTTAACCCAATCGTGTAGTACCTCTAAAAATAAAAATTAACCGTAACAACATATGGGTAATCAAAGAGACATTTTATGTCAAATCAACGAAGAACTTTATCTTTCACTGAAAGTGTCAATCACATGGCGGACCGCGCTTTTGAGGTGCTTACCATTGATCCAGGTATCGCAACTGCTATTAAGGCGTGCACAGCAACACTAGAAGTTAATTTCCCGGTTGAAATTAATGGCAAAATTGAAGTGTTTACCGGCTGGCGCTCTGTCCATAGTAGTCACAGGCTTCCCTCTAAAGGTGGCATTCGCTACGCCACTATTGTCGATAAAGATGAAGTGGAAGCACTGGCGGCACTAATGACCTACAAATGCGCCATTGTCGACGTACCCTTCGGTGGGTCAAAAGGTGGGTTATTGATTGACCCTGGCAGATACAACCGTGATGATATGCAAAAAATTACTCGGCGCTTTGCCCGTGAGCTCATACGTAAAGGTTTTCTCAGCCCGGCCACCAACGTGCCCGCCCCAGATATGGGAACTGGTGAACGTGAGATGGCCTGGATTGCCGATACCTACAAACACCTCCACCCTGAAGATGTTAACTACACCGGTTGTGTTACCGGAAAACCTGTCGCCCACGGGGGTATTCGAGGCCGTGCCGAGGCCACAGGACGCGGCGTGGTCTACGTCATGCGTGAATTTTTTCGCCACCTGGACTGTGTTGTCAAGGCCGGCTTTACGGGGGCTCTCAGTGGCAAACGGGTAGTGATACAAGGTCTTGGAAATGTCGGTTATCACGCGGCTAAACTGCTGCAAGAAGAAGATGGCTGCCTCATTACCTCTATCATTGAAAAAGATGGGGCTCTATTTAAAGAGGCTGGCCTCGATATCCAGGCTATTAACGACTACATCGTCGAGCACAAGACCATTATCGGCTACCCCGATGCTCACTTTGTCGCCGATGGTAAAAAGCTACTGGAAATGGATTGTGACATTCTGATACCCGCCGCTATGGAGGGGCAGATAACACCTGACAACGCTGGTCGAATTAAAGCAGCACTTATCGTCGAAGCGGCTAACGGCCCCATTACTTTTGAAGCGGACGAAATACTCCGTCGACGCGGTATCACCATTCTTCCCGATGCCTACGTCAACGCCGGTGGTGTTACGGTTTCCTATTTTGAGTGGGTACGCAACCTCGCCCATATTCGTTTTGGCCGCATGGAAAGGCGTTACGACGAAATGCGTGGCGGCCATATGCTTAGCGCTATTCAAAGCATGACCGAGCAACCGATTCCCGAGTGGATACAAAAAGAACTAGTACAAGGTGCCGACGAACTGGACCTTGTTCGCTCAGGCCTTGATGACACCATGCGCTTATCATTTCAGCAAATTAAAGCGGTATTCGACAGCAACGACAAAGTCAGTGATTATCGTACAGCGTCTTATGTTGTCGCCATCGACAAAATTTCCCGTTCTTATCTCGATATCGGTGTTTACTGAGCAGCAAAGCCAGCCCGGCTCAGTCATTTTTAACGGCATTCTTTTAAGGGCTTTAAATTGCACCTCATCCTCTCTATGCTGGTTATACAACAAGGGTATGAGGACCCGCTATGACAACGGACTTTTCCACTTCTACTTTGCTATGCCGTCAGCTATTCGATCGAGATAGCTTTACTTACACTTATCTGCTCGTCGATACAGCAACACATGAAGGCGCACTGATTGACCCGGTGCTTGAACAGTTTGAGCGCGATCTTCAATATGTTGAGGAACTCGGCATTGAGTTACTTTATGTCTGCGAAACCCATGCCCACGCTGATCACGTTACCTCTGCCGGCTTACTGCGTCAGAAAACTGGAGCAAAAATTGTCTTTAGCAAAGATGCGGGTATTGAGGCCATTGATCTTGCCCTGACGGATGGAGATGAGCTCAAACTCGGCAACTACACCATTAAAGCCCTCGCCACGCCCGGCCATACCAGCGGTTGCATGAGTTACCACGTGGATGACAAGGTCTTTACTGGTGACACCCTTTTAATCCGCGGCTGTGGCAGGACGGACTTTCAACAAGGCGACTCACAACAGCTCTACGACAATGTGATCCATAAGCTGTTCTCTCTCCCTGACAACACGATTGTCTACCCTGCCCACGACTACAAGGGTCGCACTAGCTCCAGCATTGGCGAAGAAAAACGCTGGAACCCCCGACTAGGCGGCGGACGAAGTGCCAGCGATTTTATTGGCATTATGGACAATCTCAATCTTGATATGCCCAAGAAAATTAACGAAGCGGTACCCGCTAATGTTGCCGTTGGTGTCGATTACAATCCCAGACGTTATGTCCACGATGACTTTTCAATGACTGATTTGCACAAGGCCTGGCAACAACTCGGCAAAAACGAAATCATTGTCGACAACCGGCGTGTTGAAGAGTTTGCCGAAGGGCATGTACCGGGTAGTCGCAACATTCCTCTAGGTACAGAAAGTAATCATGCAGAAGAACTAAAAGCCTACAGCAAAGTGTACATGTACTGCCGCTCTGGACGACGGGCTCAAACAGCCCTGACGAATTTATCACTTATTGGGCTTAACAATCTCATTTGTGTTAGCCATACCGGCATGCCCAACTGGATCGCCGCGGGTTATCCGGTAGAACGGTAATACTGGATGATGCCTTCAACACTTTGCAAAACAAGCGATCAAGCAAAGGACCGTTACGACAGTGCTATACCTCGTTGGTGCCGCACAAGAAAGGCTCGATTAAACTCACTTTGGTGAAAGGCGTACAGCCAGAGACACCGTATAAAGCATAGAGAAAATACTTTGCGTAGGTGAATACCTTGATGAACCAGGAAAAACCAACACTGACAATCCAGTATCATTGCTTTAACGCGTTCATGATCAAAGTACCACCCTACTAATAAGCGAAACGAAAACACATTATTAACTATTAAAATCCTAAGTTATTCAGAGATTTTATTGGCCTGTTGATTCGCTTATTGATTCCCCCATAGAAGGCTGGGGTTCAAGAAAATAACACGCTGTCAGAACAGTAAAGAAAGGCAAAGACTAATAAACAGTAGCCCAGATAAAACCTGCCAAAATAATAAGGGATTAGTCTCGAGTAGCGCACCACCCTCCCCTTTTTTATAGATTGGGTTGGGCTTTTGCAGCTCATGTAGAAATTCAGAAACATCTTCGTAGCGCCGCTCTGGGCTAAAGCGCAGGCCTTTTTTTACGGCACCATCTATCCAGATAGGTATTAGGGGGTTGATCTCATAGCAAGGGATATATTTTGTTTTTAAATAGGCTTTTGATGTACGACACTCTTCAAGCTTGCCAGAAAACGGGGGCTCTCCTGTCAGCATTTCATACACAATAACAGCCAGTGAGAAAATATCAGATTGCACAGTACTTTTAGCATTAAGAACCACTTCAGGGGCCGAATAAGCAGCTGTACCCAGTATGCCTTGACTCTCTAAAGGTGTGGCAATTTCAGCAATCCCCTGAATAAAACAGGAGCCAAAATCAATAATTTTAACCTGTCCATTACGGTCAATAAGAATATTGCCGGGCTTAATATCTTGATGCAGCGTTTCTCTATTGTGAAAAGCTCGTATTCCTTTCACAATTTGCTGCACCAACAAAATCACATCTTGCACGGCCGGATTGGGGTTCTCTTTTATCCATCTCTCCAGAGTAATACCATCAATATACTCGGTGAGATAATACAAACACGATTTTGATTTACCGCTATCGATAACCTTGACGACATGGGGGCTGGCAATGCGATGACCTATCCAGCTTTCCATGACAAAACGGTCAATATAGGCCAGATCGTCGTCAAAATTTACCGAGGGGGTTTTCATGCAATAACGCTGGCTGGTGTCGATGTCACAGACCAAATACACCTGGCTACGACTACTGGCATGCAACTCGCGCTCGATACGATAGCCATCGAGAACCATTCCAGGCTCAAGAGTTGGAGGAAAGGGTAGCTTTGACAATTTGTGACTAATATCATCAATACTTTGTTTGGGGAAACTATCAACACGTAGAATCTGGCAGCTTAAGTTGTCACGGCTTTTATTATCGAGAGCAATGTTTACCAATTTTCTGCAACAGTCATCGAACACCGATTCTGCTGACTCATCCACCAATATGCGCAGCACTGAACTCAAGTCTCTGTCTTTAACAAAGTCGTGAATACCATCGGTAGTCAGCAAAAAGATATCACCAAGTTCCAGGTCGACACTGCGATAGTCGACATCGAGCTTTACGTCCAGGCCCATTGCTCGCGCTAAGTAAGACTGTTCTTCACTGATAAATGTGGTGTGGTCACGGGTCAATTGCTCAAGATCATTATCACGCAAACGGTAAATACGAGAATCGCCTACATGAAAGATATGTGCTGTTTGCGATTTAAAAATGACGCTGCTGAATGTGCTGACATAGCCCTTTTGAGCATCGCTAAAACTACGCCCCTGACTGAAAAGCCAGCGATTGAGCGCGGTAAGCACCTGGGTTGTCGATTTTTTTACGCCCCAACTATCGGGAGTAGAATAGTAGTCGGAAAGGAAATTATGAACGCAAGTCTCGCTGGCTTCCTTGCCCGCCTCTGCGGCACTCACCCCGTCGGCAATCACTGCCACCGCTCCCTTGTTAGTCAACGTTAACCCCTGGGGAATACGGATGCCAATCGCATCTTCATTTTGCGGTTTAACACCGGCCACAGAATGCTGGGCGACTGTAAAACTTAAGTGTTCTAGCGACTGCTCTGACATGTCACCTCGCGGGATTCGACGACTCTACTTTTCAGATATTGGCTTTTTGGGTCAAGGCATTTTAACCAGCACCACTGTGCTAGCAAGCATAATATCTGCCAGTGTTCCTTGATAGTCAAAGGCTTGGTGCAATAGATGACACAGACCATGGACCAGTCAGTGCCGGTTTAGGGGCTCTGATTTTAAACCTGTTCAGCAAACACGACATCGACTCTATGGCTCTTACCAGCAGTCTGGTTTTACATCAGATCTTATGAAGGCTTGCCATTTTGGCCCGTTTACTGGTCAAATCCCTTTGCAAATTTATCATTGCCCGAGCCGATCTAGGGCAATCTATTCACTTTAATCGACATATTGAGAAACCTGGAAAAGACTATGAATAGTACTACGAGTAGAGGACACGCATTGGTAACTGGCGCAATTGGTGGCCTGGGGACGGCCATCGTTAAGCGGCTAATTGCAGCGGGTATTCCCGTTGTCGGCACAGATCGCCGCGTCACTGACATCGACCCCTGGATAAAAGCTGAGCTCAATGACGCGCAAAAACCTATGTTTACCGGCTATCCCCTTGATGTGGTCAAGGAAGAACAAGTCGATGCTCTGGCCAAAAACCTGGCAGAAGAAAACATACATATCGCCTACCTTATTAACAACGCTGGTATTCAGGGCAATGATAAGCCCTGGGAGCTAGACTCAAAAACCTGGGATCGGGTAATGGCCGTTAACGCCAATGGCACCTTTTATTTAACCCGCGCTTTCAGCAAGGCCATGGTCGATAAAGGCTTCGGCCGCGTGGTCAACTTTGCCTCGATGTATGCCTACCACCCTGGCGTCGGCCAATCCCCTTATGCCGCTGCCAAAGCCGCCGTCACGGGCTACACGCGGTCTGTGGCACTGGATCTCGCGAAACATGGCGTCACCGTTAACGCCATTGCACCAGGCATCATATGGCACGAACGCCTGCGCGGCATACTGCCTCAGGACGAATTTGACAAAATGGAAGCGCGCGTACCGGCAGAGCGCGTCGGTAAACCAGAGGAAATCGCCGGTGTAGTGAACTTCTTTTGCTCAGAAGAATCTTCCTATGTCACGGGCCAAACCCTACACGTCAATGGCGGCCTCTACTTACCGGGTTAAGTCTTTACTCTGAACAAAGTGATAAAACGCGTAGGGGTGCCGAGTCATGTGTAATTAGGTGTCATCCATAACTCTGTTTCGACACCACTGTCGGCACATACTGCCTTAAACAGGTTGTCTATTGGGTCAAGCTCCAGATCAGGAGCCACTGACCCTCTATCACAAAAACATAATCTCTAAGTTATTGATTTTTAAAAATGCTTGACTATGAAATCGCCCAGAAAATATACACGCAGCTCAAGCTGGCACAGCATGCTAGCCTCCCCTACCAAATAAAGCAGACAAGTTGTTGTTTTAAATACAATATAACTAATTATTTAGCCACTCCTCTTGGAAGAGAATGCCAAAGCATATGAAAATCGCATCTGTCATTCTCGAAGAATATGATTCTTCATAGCCTGAAAAATTCGAGAAGGAAAAAGAACACTTGATGTCTATCATAGACTCTTGGAATTATGGAGGCATAGAACATGTGGGCAGTACTGCGGTTTTAGGGATGGTTGCCAAACCAGTCATTGATATTATGTTTGGTGTTAAATCACTCGAGAGTTCAAAGCCAGCCATTGAAGTTCTTATTGAAGACGGATACGAATATTCGCCTTATAAAACTGAAGTAATGCATTGGTTCTGCAAACCTTCAGATGCATTTAGAACTCATCATCTTCATTTAATACCATTTGAAAGTCCGCTCTGGCAAGAACGTATAATATTTCGTGATTTACTTCGCTCGGATAAATCAGTTTTTTATCAATATGCAAAGCTAAAGCGTGACCTAGCCAATTTTCATAAAGAAGACCGAGAAGCCTACACAGAGAAAAAATGGCCTTTTATTCAACGGGCTTTATCTAAACATTATTCAGGGTGATGTAACCCTACAAGATCAAAGACGACGTGGAAAAAGGAATTTATGAGCATTGAATACAAAATCAACCACTCAATCAGTACAGAGCAATTTATTTCGTTATTAGCTGATTCAACATTAGGTGAACGTCGTCCTATTGAGGATCGTGAATGCATAGAAGGCATGCTTTCAAATAGTAATCTTACAGTTACTGCGTGGGACTCAAGAAAACTGGTCGGTATTTCTCGCTGCATGACAGATTTCCACTATGCATGCTATCTGTCAGATCTGGCTGTTTCTAAGAAATATCAGCAGTTGGGCATTGGCAAACAACTACAAATTCTGACGCAAGCACAACTTGGGCCACGTTGTAAGCTAATTCTCATTTCGGCTCCAGCAGCCAACTTATATTATGATCACATTGGGTTTTCAAATAATTCACGTTGTTGGGTTCTTGAGCGCGATGAAAATATTCACAGCTAACAAAAAAATCAAGTTATTCGCTACCGCTCACCGGGATACGCCAAAAGCGGCCCACCCTATATTTAAGTGTTAGGAGAAAATACTTGATAGATAGAATCTCAAAAATATCAGATTTCATGATTCAATTGGACGCATTGAAATCTGTTAATCGCCGAACCTACATCAATGGTGGGGAGAGAGTCGAAAACTCAGCTGAACACTCATGGCATCTGGCAATGGCCTGCTGGGCCTTCGCGGAAATGCTGAAGGACGAATACGATGTCCCGAAACTCATCAAGCTTGCATTACTTCATGATCTCGGTGAAATAGGCGCTGGAGACACATTTCTTTATAGCAGTAAACGAGGTACCGCTCACGTTAAAGAGCGTGAGAGCGTAAAGCAAATCGCCTCGCACCCGGGCAACCCAATTGGAGATATTGTCGAGCTTTGGGAAGAGCAAGAAGCCGGTGGTAGCAAAGAAGCCAAACTACTAAAGGTCATCGATCGCTTGTTGCCTTTTCTTCATAACATTACGAGCGAAGGCCGTGCATGGAAAGACAACGGTATACATAAGAACCAAGTGTTAAAAATGCATCAATTTATTGAAAATGAAAGTTTAGAAATATACAACTGGTTTATTGATAAACTCGAATATGCTGTCGAGCAAGGTTGGCTAGATGCCTCCTGACAAAAGCTGCTCGTGGAGACAAATTACGGAGAATTTCGTGCGTAAAATACTTTTCGTATTGGCCTCTATCGCTTCGCTAAATGTATCCGCATTAAGTTTTTATCAAGATATCGTAAGCGCGGCGCACGAAAGAACGAAGCATGCCATTCGGTACGATGGGGCCTACATTCGCATCGACTATCCGTGGGGTGACGTGCCGAAGGAAATAGGCGTCTGCACAGATGTCGTGATACGTTCTTATCGTACGCTTGGCATCGATCTCCAGAAATTAACACACGAAAATATAAAAGTTAATTTTGGTGAGTATCCTTCAAAAAGAATATGGGGGCTTAAGCGGCCCGACAAAAATATAGATCATAGGCGTGTACCTATTCTTCAGGTTTTCTTTAAACGTCATAGTAAAGAGCTTACTATTTCAACTGATGCCAAAGACTACAAGCCAGGTCATCTTGTCGCCTGGGTACTGCCAGGTAATTTACCGCACATAGGCATTGTTACTGAAAAAATCAATCCTGCTACCGGTAACCCAATGATTGTGCATAACATTGGTAGCGGCCCCGAACTTCAAGACATGTTATTTGGTTACAAAATCACTGGTCATTTCAAATACGTGCCAGAGAAATATAACAATACAATTAGCAAGGCCTGAACTCAGGTCTTATACATAGGCGAGTGAAATGAAAAATCTATGGGGTCATGCCTGTGTGGGGAAAACCATGTTTGTTATGCAGAAGAACCCCGATCTATAGTGAGGAGGAAATTTTACGTGAAAGACATTATTTTTCTACAGCTTAGCTATGTGGACTTCTTCCACAGCTTATGGAAAAAGCTCTGATGGCGAGTCATTTCGGTTCCTGTTTGTGTAGCACCGTGAGCTTTGAAATAAAAGGCGATTTCGATAACTTTTACCTATGCCATTGTCAGCATTGCCAAAAAGATACAGGTTCGGCTCATGCGGCCAGCCTATTCTCACAGTCAGCTAAATTGGTCTGACGGTCGGGCGCGGATGCTGTGGCTTCCTTTACGCTTCCAGGCACTCGTCATAGTAAAAGCTTTTGTACACTGTGTGGCTCAGCATTGCCAAATACTCAGATTGCGGGGTTGCTTGTGGTTCCTGCAGGTTGTTTGGACACAGAGATTTCTATGCCACCAACTGCGCACATTTTATTATCCAGCAAAGCTGCGTGGGATGGGGAGTTGGAGCAAGTGCCTAGGTTCGAGGGGCTACCAGATTGAGCGAACATTACACCACCAGTGGCTGTTCTCGAACGCACCTCGACGCTTCTCTAAGATCACGCCTCAAAACTAAGCGTTAGAGCTGGTCGTAGTGTCCAGTAATAATAGCGAGGATAGAAATAGGTTTATCATCAAGCCGATATAGCAAGCGACCTTTCTGGAAAAGTCGTTTCGACCAGAGACCAACGAGCTCTTGGCTTTATAGGTATCAATATGGAATTTGTCCCTGTTTCACCAGACGCCGAGATGCGAGAACTCTTAAAGCGCTGTGACTTGCTGGTTTCAGATTTGGATTCATCTGATTCACTCTTTTTTTATGGCTGTCATAGTAACGGAAACATAACCGGTGTTGTTGGTCTGGAAATACACGGTACGGTGGCTCTAATACGTTCTTTAGCTGTAACTTCAAACATCAGGGGCTTAGGAGTCGGTCGTTTGTTAGTTCAGTTTGCGGAGGAAATGGCGAGAAAAAAGGGCATTGAGTCTCTTTTCCTTCTTACCACTACAGCCAGTAACTTCTTTGAGCGACTTGGCTATATGCATCACCAACGAGACAGCGCGCCTGAATCTATCAAAACGACCGCTCAGTTTTCAGGTTTGTGCCCAGCATCCTCCTGTTTCATGAGCAAGCAATTGTCAAGCTAACCCGTCGCTTACGTGCGTTCCGGCCTAGAACCTCCCCCGAACGCTTGTTAACGCGCCACCTGGTTTGATTAGCCAGGAACCAAAACTGCCTGCTCTATGACGCCACAAGGTTTTCACGAAGACACCGACATTTTGTATGAAAGGAATTTAAATCACGGACACAAAAAAGCCCGCGATTAAGCGAGCTTTCAAACCGTTAATATAACAACGCTTTGGTGGAGCCTAGCGGAATCGAACCGCTGACCTTAACACTGCCAATCTCTGAGAGTAACAAACAAGTATGTAAAAACACGAACAAACACCCATCACGATAATAACTTTAACGCTTAAATATAAGCATATAAAGGCGTCGGGAAGATAAACTTCACCATAAGCTTTCTTCTTATCTTACTCATCGCTTTTCTTGACGTGCTCTATTTGGCGTCCAAGGGCTGGTACTAAACGCTGAGACAACATCGTCGTGCGATCTTTATTACCCTTGCCGCCCCAACAAAAATATTACGATTACAAAATCGATTTCCTTTACTCGCAACGAGAGTAACTCCGCACTGCGCAGGCCAGTGCCGCACATTAATCCGACCTGTAAGCGGTATGTACCGAGTAATTGCGCCAAAATCGCGACAACTTGATCGCGACTGTAGACCACGGGTAAGCGCCTTGGCACACTCGCTAAAGAATAACTCAAATCACCTATATCTAACCCCATATATCGCTTGTAGAGATAAACGAGGGCATTTAGTGCAATGCGCTGTGTGCTAACCGAGCAATGGAGCTGGACACCAATAGGGCTTAAAAATGCTTCAATCTCAGCGGCATCCATCTCTTTAGGGTGGCGCCTATTGTGAAAGTGTATAAACCGCTTAATCCAATGGACGTAAGTCTGTTCAGTTCGATAGGCCAACCCATTCTCCCCTATAGGCACACGTAAACAATCGATGAAGCGCATGGGTGTGGCGGGTAATTTGTGTCGAATGTCATCCATGACCCTATCTCGCTAATACTGTTTGCCCATACATTATTAAGCAGACTGTAAATTGGGTCATGCCCGAGATCAGGAGCCACTGGCTCTATATCACAGTAAAATAATGTCTAAGTCCTTGATTTTTAGAAATACTCGAATATCATAAGTGGCTAGGAACAAATATAAACGCAGCTAAGGATGGCGCAGCATGTTAGTCTCTCGCATACCAAAAAACAGCCAACCTATTGTTTTTAAATACAATATAGCCAATTACTTTGCCACACTTCCTGGAAGAGAGTGCCAAAGTGATATAAGGCCACTGGCTCTATAATTCACTGTTAGGGCTCATCGAAGCTATGCATCAGTTGAAGTATGAAGATTTTTTACAAGAGGATGTTCCAGAGGGATGGAAATCGGCTTGTATATCTATTCATTCGCATTGGCTTTCTGCAGAGGAAGCCTCGAACCATTGGATGTCCTTTGTAACAATCAAAGGAAAGAATGATCCTAACAGGGAAAATTACCTACGGTCTGAGAATAATTTTATACGATTCTTCAAAATACTAGATGCTGATTTTGGTCTATCAGTTTTAAAACAAAACATTAATAACTCGGCATCAAGCTCAGTATCAGTGTTGAGCGAAGAGTCTGTTACAAAGAATGTCCGTGAAGAAAGGTTTGATGCATTTACTTCAGAAAAATTGAATTGTGTTATTTTAGGTAATTTCGACCTCACATTTCCAATATTTATTCCATCCGGCAAGGGGTGGGATGAAATCGAAGAAGTTGCTCATAAGTGCAGTCTTTATGTGCTCAAATAGCCCTAACAAACACAATCAGCGGAACGGCTTTAAGCTGCTTTCGCTTCGCTCAATCAACTTAAAACACGTCCGCTGTTGTGGGCGTTAAGCATCAAAACCAATCATGGAGATAAATTTGAAATACTTACTGATATTATTCCTATTTTTTTCTGTCAGTGCATATGCAGAGAAAAAACAAATTGACCTAGCAAGAGAGTTGCTGGTTGTTATGGATATGGACTCCCAGTTAAAGACTATGGCTGAAAATATTAGAGGCATGCAAGAACGGCAGTTGTCCCAGCTAGATCTTCCGGAAGAGGCGCAACCAATATTGGAAAAGTATCTGAATGACACTATGGCTCTCATATTTAATACATTTAAAGATCCAAAAGTTAAGGAAAAGTATGCTGAGTTATATGCATCTAACTTTTCGAACGAGGAGCTAAAGGACATTCTTAAATTTTATTCTACAGGCGCTGGAAAAGCATTTTTGCAGAAGTTTCCTCAGGTAATGGCAGGGATAACTAAAGTAGCAGAAGCTCAGCTAACGAGTGTTCAACCAAAACTCTTAGAGTTACAGCAAGATATGCAAAGAGAATTGGAAAAGTTAAAGTAACGCTTAACAAATATGTCCAGAAGGACTGTTTTTACGTCGATTCTTTTGTTCTTAATACCACAAAAGCATCAACTCCAAAACAGCCTCTTACATAGACATGCAATCGTAGGCACATAGCAATGAATGAGAAATTTGAGGAGCTTTCAAAATTAGGTGCTGGAGATTTTGATCATATAGATGGAAATTTAATTGATCATCTACGAGGCACTCAAAAACTCCTTAAGGAGTGGTCTGCCTCAGCCATATTGCAAGATGCTGGGTTGTATCATGCTACTTATGGCACTGCGGGATTCAATGAAATAATAGTCTCCATAGAGCAGCGAGATAAAATTTCTCAAATAATCGGTAATGAGGCAGAAGATATAGTTTACTTATACTGCGCTTGCGATAGAGAACACTTTTGGCCTCAAATTGGCGTTGTGTCTGAGCCACGATTCAAAAATAGATTTACTGGTCAATCGTTCCAGTTAGGTTCACAGCAGCTTCATGATTTTTGCGAATTAACAGTGGCAAACGAAATTGAAATAGCTACGGATAATCCACTATTTATAAATCAATATGGCCAATCACTATATTCCATATTTAAAAACATGGGTGCCTATATATCTAAATCAGCCTGTATTTCTGTAGAGCAGGTGCTAGGTTATAGCAATGCATAACAAACACATCAAAAATCTTCCACAAAAAACGTAGGCTGGACTCGCGAAAAACGCTCGCCTTTTATGTGAGCGTTAAAATTCAGGGGGTAGTAGGTGTCAAAGCAATCAGATGACAGTAAAGATCTCAAGTCACAACTTACCGATATTTACGCGGCGATTTCAGTTTACGAGAAAAACGTCGCAGTCCCTTTATTTCAGTGCCCCTCATTAAAGCATCCTCAATCGCGAAAAATTCTTGTGCGATACATGTTCTTTCCTTTTCTGATATTCCTAAGCTTCTCGGCCATGGTTTATTTCGCAGGCTTGTCGTCAGAATATTTCAAATTTTCATTACTTCTTTTATTGCTCTTTTGGTATGTCGCGCTGCCGACTGTTCAACTCATGGAAATATATGCTGATCGCACAGAGTTTATGCAATTTTTCAAGAATTCGAATCAGGTGGTTATTGATGGTATTTGTCAAAGTACTTCAGCAGATTCGGCGTTAGTAAAAGCTTTTCAAAAGCATTCGATTGAATCGTTGCAGCTGGCCAAGAATAGGATTTCTGCTCAGCAGGCGGCCATTGAAACTAGAGTAGGTGCTCTGGCCGGAGCCTTGGATAAGGTTGGCATCGTACCCGGCCTCATAACATTGGTCATAGCCGCCATGTCAGAGCAAAATGAAAATATCACGCTCTTTATCACCATCGTGATATTTGGTGTGTATGTGTCTGCTTTCAACGTTCATTATTCATTACCGAGGTTGGGCTTTTATGCGAAGCTGCTCGAGGGTGAAATTACTAGGGTGGACAGATAAATTTTAACACTACGCGGCACATAGATGACCTTGTCTTCTATCCTCTACGTCAAGGCCAGCGGTGCGCTCAGCGTTAACCTTGTAACGAAATCGCCTGTTCAATGAAGTCACAAGGTTTTAGGAAGACATCGAAATCTTGGTATGAAATGGGCTTAATATGAACTTAAAACCACGGACAAAAAAAAGCCCGCGATTAAGCGAGCTTTCAAGTCGTTAATATAACAACGTTTTGGTGGAGCCTAGCGGGATCGAACCGCTGACCTCAACACTGCCAGTGTTGCGCTCTCCCAGCTGAGCTAAGGCCCCAAAAGAGGATCGGCATTCTATGTAGCCGGCGCTTTGCTGTCAAGGTAAACTCTTAAATTTTAGCACTTATTTGTCGATATTCTTTTTCAAGCTTCTTTAACTGCTTTTTGGATGGCGAACCCAGTACAGCGAGACCGTGACGCACGCGAGCACGACTCATGTCGGGGCCTAGGACGACCATGGAATCAAACAGGGGTGGCGCTGAGGGGCTACCCGCTATGGCAACAAACAAGGGTGCCAGAAATATTTTGAGCTTTAAATCCAGGGCTGTAGCCAATGAAGACAATGCGGAGTACAGACTGTCCCGCTCCCAGTTTTGCAGCTCATCCAGTCGCCAGACACTGTACTGTAGAATTTTTTGCATTTGCGCGTTATCAAGGCTTTTGTTGTCAAAGCTTTCTTCGCTCAGCTCTGGCAAGCCTGAGAGAAGAAAGGCCACCAATGGGGCTACGTCACTGAATTTTTCAACGCGCTCTTTAATCAACGGAATAAATTCGATCAAGCGTTGCTCATTAATTGCCCACTCAGCCATACCCTGAGCAAAGCTATTGTTGTCGAGGTCTTCACGTATCCAGCGACCATTGAGCCAGTCGAGTTTTTCAACGTCAAACACCGGACCACCGAGGTGAACGTGATTGATGTCAAAATTAGCAATCATGTCGGCCAAGGAGAACTTTTCCTCTTCATTGGGCATCGACCAACCCATTCGCCCGAGGTAGTTAATGACAGCAGCAGGTAGGTAACCCATTGCCTTGTAAAAGTTAATACTGGTGGGGTTTTTCCGTTTGCTGAGTTTACTTTTATCTGGATTGCGTAGTAGTGGCATATGGCACAGCTCCGGCATGGTCCAGCCGAAATAGTGGTACAGTAACTGGTGCTTAGGGGCGGAGTTGATCCACTCTTCACCGCGTATCACATGGGTAATTGCCATCAGATGATCATCAACTACGTTGGCAAGATGATAAGTCGGCATGCCATCGGCTTTGAGAAGCACTTGCATATCGATCTGTGACCAGGGAATTTCGATCTCACCGCGCAGCATATCCTGGAATATGCAGCTACCCTCTTCCGGTATTTTCATGCG
Organism: uncultured Gammaproteobacteria bacterium; assembly: GCA_913058345.1. GTDB lineage: Bacteria > Pseudomonadota > Gammaproteobacteria > Pseudomonadales > Porticoccaceae > Reddybacter. The sequence continues at coordinate 127,826 of CAJXQR010000001.1, read as the reverse complement.
AATGACATACGGTTCACCAGCGGCACGGCGCGTTTCAACCTCAGCAGCACTCAAGCCCAAACTGCGGCCATCATATCTGGGTGTTTCACCCCGCGCCATTTGCTCACGACGCATATCATCGAGTTCAGCCGGGGTTGCAAAACAGTAAAAGGCGTAGCCATCATCAACGAGCTGGTCCACGTATTGGCGGTAAATCTCCATCCGTTCACTTTGACGATAGGGGCCGAAATCGCCACCTACATCGGGGCCTTCATCCCAGCTTAGACCGAGCCAGCGCAGGGAGTCGAAAATCATTTTTTCAGAATCTGCAGTGCTGCGCACCTGATCCGTGTCCTCTATCCGTAGAATAAACTGGCCCTGGTGTTGTCGCGCAAAACAGAGGTTAAACAGGGCGATATAAGCGGTACCGACGTGGGGGTCACCCGTCGGGGAAGGCGCGATGCGCGTGCGAACAGTCATAAGAGGAAACACCAATGGAAATGGAAAGAGAAGTCGCTAATTATATCGTGCTTTAGCTCAACGGGTGAATAGATTGCGGGCGACTAAACAAATAGCCCTGCCCCCCAGCAATGCCCAGGCCAATTAATGTGTCCCAATCGGCCTGCGATTCAACACCCACGGCAATAACGGGCAAGGAACGTGCTTCGGCCAAATGTACCAGTGCTTTGATATAAAACTGATTATCTTGTACCGCATGAATATTGCGACTGAAGCTGCGATCCACTTTTAAATAACGTAGCGGCAAACTACCCAGATAAGCGAAACCTGAAGTAGCGAGCCCAAAACCATCTATGGCCAAACCACTGCCGTGACTCGACAATATTGCTTCAAAAAGACGAATATCATGTTCGGCAAGCTGCAGCATGTGTTCTGAGAATTCGAAGGTTAATAATTCTGCAAACGCAGGATTCTCGGTAAGGAATTCATTGACCCAACAGTGGAAGTCGGCAGATCTCAAAGAACTCAGAGCGAGATTCACACTTAAGGGGCAGGCCCTACCCTGCCATTTCTCACAGAGTTCTGTCAGCACCAATTGATCCAACTCGGTGGCTAGACCCGCACGCTCGAAAGCGGGCATCACGATACGGGAAGCCAGATTGTAACAATCGTTAGCATCGGGAAAGCTGGAGAAAACTTCGTAAGCGCGCAGTTCTCTATCCGTTGAGCTGAAAGTGCCCTGAATATTGAGTTGTAGTTTTTTCTCTGCAATGGTCTGTTCAGTGAAGGTTCGCCAATCGATGGCCGAGATAGACACCAACGGTGCGTCTGCGCCATCGATGTCAGCAAAACGTCCCCATTCACTTGACCCAGCCCGGGTAAAAGAACGCAGGACCATATCGGCCTCGCTCAGTAGTTCAGGGCCATTGCTCACACAGTCGCTATAGGTAAAACCCATGTGTATGGTCAAGGGGCTATCGTGCTGCCCCACCCAGCTGAGTTGGGTGACAGCATTGAATAGATTCTCACCGAGTCGGTCAGCCTCTTCGGCAGTAATATCGCTGATAAACACAGCAAATTCACGACCTTGCCGGCGGGCGACCACAGCCTGCTCATAATCACCAAGCGATGCTTTTAAGCAATCAGCAAGTGCGACGAGTACGTTATTACCTTCAACCCGCCCGGCTAACTGATTAATCTGTTCAAGCTGCTGTACCGCAAAAATCATCAACACCCCAGAGTGTTGGCCAGAGTCATCACCAGCGCAGCTGTTAAGTCGAGCGTCAAAATCGGCACGATTCGACAAGCCCGTCAATTGATCTGTATGTGATTGCACACGTAAATTTGCGATCAGTTCAAGTTGGCTATTAAAGAGTTTTTTTAGTTGCACAGACATACGATTCACCGCAGTGGCCAGGTTGGCCAACTCTCGCGTACGGGGTAAAACTGCCTGTTCGACAAAATCTTGGCGGCTAATATTATTCACTTGCACCTCAAGTGCCCGCAGAGGGCTGAGAAGGTGACGTAAAGTAAGCCATAAAAGCAAGCTGATAAGAACACTCACCAGTGTAAACCAGGCCAATTGCTCCAGTGCAAAATGCCATAAATTATTGTAGGCGTGGCCGGGGTCACTCACCACCACCACTGTGCCAAGTTTGGTCCACCCAGACGACACTTCTGCCGAGCCCTCATAGGTCGACAGGGCAACTAAGCTGGCAAACCAGCGGGGTGCTGTGTGCTTTGCCCCGGCGAAGTCTTTATCGATGATCAAGTTACCAATAACATCACGAAAATAGATGCGCCGATAAAAGCCCTTGTCAGACACTGCACTGAGCACTGCCTGAAAAGCAGGGATATCCAGGCTGTTCGTCGATTGCGTCATCGAAAGCGCTATAGAGGTGGCCGTATCCTCAACGTGACTGCGCATTTGATGTTCCACCAGACTTTTACCATTGCTCAAACCAACGGCGATATTACCGATGTAAAGAAGGAGCATGGCCGCCAGCATGGCGTTTAATAACTGTCGAAACAGAGTCACAAATTGCTTTCCAGAAATTGAACGGCCTGAGTCTAATTCAAGCTTCCGGCACAACCAATACTTAGGCCACCAGTCTGAGAGCTAGTAAACATAAGTGTCTTGACAAGTCGTTTGTGTGAGCTGGAAAACGAGTAAGAAGATAACACTCAAATAAAGCCCCCGCTGTACTGACTCGCACCCGGGGGCCAATTTAAGCAAAGATCATTTATTGAAAAACTAAGCCTGCTTCTATTGAAAAACTAAGCCTGCTTCGCTCGATGTCACGTGTATGGTGTGGCCTGGGTGATAATGGCCAGCCAAAACCTCCTGGGCCAACGGATTTTCCAGTAACTGCTGAATCGCTCGTTTTAATGGGCGCGCACCGTAAACCGGATCAAAACCAGCATCGCAAATGATTTCCATCACATCTTCGTCGAGTTCAAGGCTAAGCTCCCGTTCGGCCAGACGCTCCTGCAGTAAGCTAATTTGAATATCTGCGATACCTCGAATTTGTTCTCTTGCCAATGGATGGAAAACGACCACCTCATCAACCCGGTTAATGAATTCGGGGCGAAAGTGTGTACCGACAACCTCCATGACAGCCGACTTCATGGACTCATAGTTCTCTTCACCGGAAAGCTCCTGAATAATATCCGAGCCCAGATTAGAGGTCATGACAATGACCGTGTTGCGGAAGTCCACAGTGCGGCCCTGACCATCGGTTAAGCGACCATCATCAAGCACCTGCAAGAGGATGTTAAAGACATCCGGATGGGCTTTCTCTACCTCATCGAGTAGCAACACAGAATAAGGACGACGTCTGACCGCCTCAGTTAAATAACCGCCCTCTTCGTAGCCCACATATCCTGGAGGTGCACCGACCAGACGTGCGACAGAGTGTTTTTCCATAAACTCTGACATATCAATGCGCACCATGGCCTCATCACTATCGAATAGAAAAGTCGCCAGAGACTTACACAATTCTGTCTTGCCGACCCCCGTGGGGCCAAGAAACAGAAAAGAACCGTTGGGGCGGCCTGGGTCAGATAAACCGGCTCGCGAACGTCGCACCGCATTGGCGACAGCAACCACCGCTTCGTCCTGGCCAATCACACGTTCGTGCAGCGCATCTTCCATGCGTAGAAGCTTATCGCGCTCGCCTTCGAGCATTTTTGAGACAGGGACTCCTGTCCACTTCGAAACAACCTCAGCAATTTCTTCTTCCGTCACTTTATTGCGTAACAAGGTCATTTCTAGTGTTTTCGCATCATCAGCTGCCGCTAACTGACTCTCAAGTTGGGGGATAAGGCCATATTGCAGTTGTGACATGACTTCAAGATTACCACTACGTCTCGCTGACTCCAGGTCCAAACGCGCCTGTTCGAGCTCGCTTTTAATATGGGCAGAACCCTGCACGGCCGATTTTTCTGCTTTCCAGGTTTCTTCCAGATCGGCAAACTCACGTTCAATGTCTGCAATATCGTCCTGGATTTTTTCAAGGCGCTTCTTGGAGGCCTCATCTTCATCCTTTTTCATCGCCTCGCGTTCAATTTTAAGCTGTATCAAACGCCGCTCGAGTTTATCCATTACCTCGGGTTTAGAGTCAATTTCCATGCGAATACGGCTGGCTGATTCATCAATCAAATCAATTGCCTTGTCGGGTAATTGCCGGTCGGTAATGTAACGCTGCGACAATCTAGCCGCGGCAATAATGGCCGAATCGGTAATATCAACACCGTGGTGAACTTCGTAGCGCTCTTTTAGGCCACGTAAAATGGCGATAGTGTCTTCCTCAGAGGGCTCGTCAACGAGTACCTTTTGAAAACGTCTTTCCAGAGCCGCATCTTTTTCAATGTACTGGCGGTATTCATTTAAAGTCGTAGCGCCAACACAGTGCAACTCACCTCGAGCCAGTGCGGGTTTAAGCATATTACCTGCATCCATCGCGCCCTCGGCCTTACCGGCACCGACCATGGTATGCAGTTCGTCAATAAACAAAATGATGCGACCTTCTTGTTTACCAAGCTCATTGAGCACCGCTTTTAGGCGCTCTTCAAAGTCACCGCGAAATTTGGCACCAGCCAGCAGAGCGCCTAAATCAAGTGATAAAACCCGCTTGTCTTTCAAGCCTTCGGGCACTTCACCGTTAATAATACGCTGCGCTAAACCTTCGAGAATTGCTGTTTTACCGACACCGGGTTCACCAATTAACACGGGGTTATTTTTGGTACGCCGTTGCAAAACTTGAATAGTGCGACGAATTTCATCATCGCGACCAATAACAGGATCGAGTTTGCCTTGCTCGGCACGCTCGGTGAGATCAATGGTGTACTTATCGAGGGCCTGACGATTTTCCTCGGCCTCCGGGTCATTGACCGACTCTCCACCGCGTACTTGAGCCACCACCTCTTGAAGTCTTTTTTTATCACCGAATTTCGCTAAAGATTTACCGGCTTGATCACTGCTATCAAACAATGAAAGGAGAACAACTTCACTAGAAATAAACTGGTCGCCCTGCTGCTGCGCTAATTTATCGGCAAGGTTTAGTAGCCGTGATAAATCCTGCGAAATACTCACATCCCCTGTAGGATTTTGAATTTTCGGCAAGGCATCGAGTTTACTGTTGAGTTCAGCCTGCAAACCAGCCACATCAAACCCAGCCTGGCCAAGCATTGGGCGCACAGCCCCGCCCTGCTGATTAAGCAATGCCTGCACTAAATGAAGGGGTTCAATGGCCGTGTGATCACGGCCAACAGCCAGGGACTGGGCTTCGCCAAGGGCATTTTGTAATTGAGTGGTTAAACGGTCTTGTCTCATTGAGCATCTCCATCGGGGCTTTTATGACTCACAGCCTATTTGGGGGCGATGCTTAAATTTACAATTGTAAGTGACAATTTAATTGCCGTAGATCAAGAAATATTACATTATTAACCATTGAACGGAACTTAAAAACCTGTGGGATTTACGCTGATTTTTAATACATCGTAAGCAGGTTCTTCATAAGGATGATTGCTTCTTAAAGCCGCAATGGCAGCCTGGATGTTTTCACTAGCACACACCAATTCAACTTTATATTCAGGCACATGCTCAACAGTACCCTGCTTGCCCATCGCTGGCTGGCTGCCCTCTAAGGGTCGGAACTGCCCTTCACCCAGACACTGCCAGCTGCAACGATCATAATTACCGATACGCCCAGCACCAGCATTAAACAGTGCATCTTTTACCGCTTCAAGATGACTTTCGGGCACGTAAAAGCCTATTTTATAAAGAGTATTCAGCGCCGATTTATTCATTGACCGGACATTAATACAGCATATTAAAAAATTTACGCTGGTACTCAATCGCTAGTGGCTCACCCTTGCCCATCGCTGCCAACACATCGAGATAGGCCTTTTTGGCAGCACCTTCCTGAAATTCTTTATCGTCCTTAAGCACCATAAGTAAGAGATCGAGCGCTTCCTTGAATTGATTATTTTGACTGAATTGCACCGCCAATTGGTAAGCAAGCTGTAAATTGTCGGGGTCATTATTGAGTTGCTCTTCCAGAGCCTGAATTTCTGGGGATTTACCCGCTTCCCGTTTGAGTTCAAGGCTGGCAAGAAGACGGTCGTAATGGGCCTCTCTATCGACAAAAGCAATGGTATCCATCACCGTTTGCGCCTCATCACAACGGTTCATTTCAATCAGGGCGAACGCTAATGACAGGGCAATATCATAGCGTTGCTCAGAGTCTTTATAGGCGCGGCGTAGGGTTTCCAAAGCCGCCTGATAATCTTTATCAGCCAACATTTGCTGGGCTTGTTCCAGTTGAGCGTCCCACGGTTTGGGCAAATGTTTATCGAGTACTTCACGAATTTCTTTCTCGCTCTTCGCGCCCTGAAAGGCATCAATCGGCTGGCCCTCTTTCATAAAAATAACCGTCGGCAAGCTGCGAATACCAAACTGTCCAGAAATGTTCTGCTGTTCATCCGCATTCACTTTTGCCAATACAAACTGCCCCGCATATTCATGGGCAAGTTTTTCCAGTACCGGCATTAAAGCTTTACAGGGTGCACACCAGTCAGCCCAAAAGTCGATAACCACCAGCCGCTGACTCGACTCTTCGAGCACAGCGGTTTGAAAATTCTGCTCGTTAACATCAATTATATGTTCAGACATCGTTGCAACTCCCTCAGATACCTGCGAACCACTGGCCAAAATGCCTGTTCGCTTATTCATTGTACAAAAACTCTCGCATTTCTAAACAAGCGCATCCATGCGCCGTCTTCACTCCAGTCATCCGGATACCAGGAATTAGTCACCGCACGGTACACGCGCTCGGGGTGGGGCATCATTAATGTCACCCGTCCATCTTCAGAAGTCACTCCACCAATCCCTGCGGGTGAACCATTGGGGTTAGCGGGATAACGTTGCGTGACATTAAGCTCGTTATCAATATAGCGTAGCGCGGCAAGGCCCGAAGTATTTAAAGCCTCGAAAGCTTGGGCGTCAGCAAATTCCGCCCTGCCCTCCCCATGAGCGATGGCCACCGGCATGTGTGAACCAGCCATATCTTGCAAAAAGATGGAGGGTGAGGATTCCACTCTAACCAGAGCAACACGTGCTTCAAATTGCTCAGAGGTATTGCGAACAAAGCGTGGCCACAAGCCAGCACCGGGAATTAATGACTTGAGGTTGGACAACATTTGGCAGCCATTGCAAACACCCAAACTAAAGCTATCATCACGTTCGAAAAAACCTGCAAACATATCTCTGACAGCTGAGTTATAGAGGATGGTTTTTGCCCATCCCTCACCAGCACCCAGGACGTCGCCGTAGGAAAAACCACCGCAGGCAACCATGCCTTTAAAATCGGCGAGGTCGACACGACCGGCAATAATGTCGCTCATATGCACATCGACAGCTGAAAAACCAGCCCGGTCAAAGGCGGCAGCCATTTCAACCTGGCCGTTAACGCCCTGTTCACGTAGTACAGCAATACGAGGCTTGAGCCCACTATTAACAAATGGTGCACTCACATCATCGTTGACATCAAAACTGAGTTTTACACTTAAACCAGGATCCGTATTAGCAATTTGCTCAAACTCTTCCTGCGCACAAACGGGGTTATCGCGCAACGCTTGCATGCGATAGCTGGTTTGCGCCCAACATTGCTGCAAGCTGACCCGCGGCTGTGAAACAAGCAGGCTACTGGCATTGCTGATTTCTATGCGGTCCGACTTATTGGTTGTACCAATGGCGTGACAATATGCCCCCAGGCCAGCGGCCTTAAAACGCTGCAAAACAGAACCCAGTAGCGCTGTTTCAATTTGTAAGACTGCACCTAACTCCTCCGCAAACAGCGTTTCTAAAGCGCTCGCGCCATCAGGTAACTGCACTGAAATACCGCAGTGACCGGCAAAACTCATTTCTAGCAATGTCGCCAACAGGCCGCCGTCGGAGCGATCGTGATAGGCCAGCAGTTCACCAGCTTCCAGACAGGCCTGCATGGCTTCAAAAAAGCCTTTGAACAGTTGAGGATTATCAAGGTCAGGGCAGTTATCACCGGTTTGTCCGTAAACCTGAGCTAGCACAGAACCACCAACACGGTATTGACCCAGACCCAAATCCACATACAGCAGGGTGGTATCAACATTGCCCGCCTGAAGTTGGGGTGTCAGCGTTTTACGCACATCGAGCACCGGAGAAAAGGCGGTAATGATCAGCGACAGTGGCGAGGTGACAGCTCGGTCTTGACCATCTTGCTGCCAGGCCGTGCGCATGGACATCGAATCTTTACCGACCGGAATGGTGATGCCTAGAGCCGGGCACAATTCCATGCCCACGGCTTCAACCGCACGATAAAGCTTTTCATCTTCACCTTGATGACCTGCAGCGCACATCCAGTTCGCTGATAATTTAATATCGATTAGCTGGCCAATGCGCGTGGCGGCAATATTAGTCAGCGACTCGCCCACCGCCATGCGTGCCGATGCGGCGGCGTCAATTAAGGCCAGCGGCGTGCGCTCACCCATAGCCATGGCCTCACCGGCAAAGCTGTCGTAAGACACCGTCGTAACAGCGCAATCGGCCACTGGCACCTGCCATGGACCCACCATTTGATCTCGCACCACCATGCCGGTAATCGAGCGATCGCCAATGGTAATAAGGAAGCTCTTGCTCGCCACAGTGGGATGACTGAGTACTCGCTCGACGGCTTCGCTCAGGTCTACATTATCAAGGGCTATAGGTGCTAACGCGAGAGCGTGCTTGTCGGCTTCGCGATGCATTTTCGGCGCTTTGCCAAACAGCACTGACATGGGCAAATCGACGGGTGAGTTATTAAACTCGCTATCTTTCACCGTCAACATCTGCTCTTGGGTCGACTCGCCGACCACCGCGTAGGGGCAGCGCTCACGCTCGCAAATGGCGACGAAAACATCCAGTTGTTCTGGGGCAATCGCCAGCACATACCGCTCCTGGGCTTCATTGCACCAAATTTCCAGTGGCGACATACCCGGCTCAGCATTGGGCACGGCACGCAGTTCAAAACTGCCACCACAACCGCCATCTTTTACCAACTCGGGCAGCGCATTGGAAAGCCCCCCGGCCCCAACATCGTGAATAAAGGCCAGAGGGTTGTCATCACCCAACTGCCAGCAGCGGTCGATAACTTCCTGACAGCGACGTTCAATTTCGGGGTTTTGCCGCTGCACCGAGGCAAAGTCGAGGTCCTCGCTGCTACTACCGGTCGCCATCGAGGACGCCGCGCCACCACCGAGGCCAATCAGCATCGCGGGGCCACCCAATACCACCAGTTTATGCCCCGGTGCGAAAGGTGGCTTATCAACATGGTCTGCACGAATATTGCCGTAACCACCGGCGATCATTATGGGCTTGTGGTAGCCCCTGCGCTCACCGGCCACGTCTTGCTCGAAGGTGCGAAAATAGCCACAGAGGTTGGGGCGACCAAATTCGTTATTAAAGGCAGCACCGCCAATGGGACCTTCAAGCATAATATCGAGGCCTGAGACTATCCGTCCCGGCTTGCCGTAATCGTCTTCCCAGGGCTGAATAAAATTGGGAATACGCAAGTTAGAGACACTGAAGCCACTCAAGCCCGCCTTCGGCTTTGAGCCACGGCCAACGGCCCCTTCGTCACGAATCTCACCGCCAGAACCTGTGCCTGCACCGGGAAAAGGCGCAATCGCTGTCGGGTGATTATGAGTTTCAACCTTCATCAGCAGATGAATATCTTCCAGTGAGTAACCATAGGTTGTCGATGCGGGGTCGGGGAAAAACCGGCCCGCTTGACTACCGACGACCACAGCAGCGTTATCGGAATAAGCCGACAACACCTTCTCGCCGCCCAACGCATTGGTATTTCGAATCATGCCAAACAGGGAGTTTTCCTGTTCTTTGCCGTCGAGCGTCCAGCTGGCATTAAAGATTTTATGTCGACAGTGCTCAGAGTTGGCCTGGGCAAACATCATCAGTTCGACATCGACAGGGTTGCGACCGAGGCTAATAAAATTCGCCACTAAATAATCAATTTCATCCTCGGCCAGGGCCAGGCCTAAATCGGTGTTCGCTGCGACCAGTGCTTCGCGCCCACCACCCAATACATCAACCAGGGTCATCGGTTTGGCCTTATGGTCAACAAAGAGCTGTTCAGCCTCATTTAACTCGTCAAAGACAGTCTCAGTCATGCGATCGTGAAGAACTGCTGTCAGCGCTTGCTTCTCCTGTGACTCGAGCTGGGTTCGAGTCTCGAGATGATAAATCACACCCCGCTCTAGACGTTTAATATTGCTAAGGCCCGTATTATGGGCAATATCAGTTGCCTTGCTCGACCAGGGTGAAATGGTTCCCGGCCGTGGCAGCACGATGCAACGCAAACAATGTTGAGAGGCCCGAGTTTCCCCGCAAGACGTCCCACCATCACTCACAGGACCATAGCGAAGCAAGGCCTCAAGGGTTGTCAGCTCGGCCTCCGTCAACGCTTTGCTCACATCGGCGAGGTGAATATATTCAGCGCTTAGCTTACTGACAGCCGGCTGAATCGAACGAAGTACAGCAAGTAATTTCTGACTGCGAAAAGGGGATAAGGCTGGAGCGCCACGGAGAGTCAGCATCAAAAAATCTCTATCAGTTGGAAGATGAAAACAGCGCGCATTGTACTGTAAATCCCCACAACCAGCAGCTTTGGAAACACCCGTAGATCATCTCAACGTTCAAATTTTACCGTGCCCTTATATGTGCACCATAGATGAGCGATCGACCAACGAGCGCTCAATTCACTCTCCTGGCTCGACAAGGGTTAAGCCAATCCACGAGGCGTTTCTGCTCTATGTCTCATTCCATATAGCTCTATTTGTCCTAACTAGCATTTTCTTAAATCATTTACAGCATAAAAGCGTCAAGCATAAGACCAGCACGATACAAACATGTACAAGGCAGTTTGACGGAGTAAGGCTCAAACTTTGCCTAGTTTGCAGCGATGTCACTTTTCTTCAAAGAACAGGGCTTAGCGAAATTTTAAGCCTCAACAGAGTCAGAGAAATTATGGCGGCATTTTTATTGCAGATTTATTCAAGCGAGGTGTCTAAATTGATAGCAAAGGAGCTAACTTATGTCGCTATTCAGTCACTATCAGGAAAAGTATCAAGAGACTCAGGTAGAGGAATACAGTATTCAGGACTACCTGACACTGTGTCGTGAAGATCCGAGCGTTTACGCCACCGCTGCCGAACGCCTGCTACTGGCCATTGGTGAGCCGCAGATGGTCGACACGTCACAAGACCCCAGGCTGAGCAGAATATTTTCCAATAAAGTCATCAGCCGCTATAAGCCCTTTGAAGACTTCTATGGTATGGAAGAGGCTGTCGAAAATATCGTCAGTTTTTATCGCCATGCTGCACAGGGTCTCGAAGAGCAAAAGCAAATACTTTATTTACTCGGCCCGGTCGGTGGAGGCAAATCATCTCTCGCTGAAAAGCTAAAGAGCTTAATGGAAAAACAGCCCATTTATTGCCTCAAAGACTCACCTGTTTTCGAATCGCCATTAGGCTTATTTGAAAAATCGGAAGACGGCGAGATTCTGAAGCAAGAATATGGCATTCCGACACGCTACCTTCGCGCCAAAATGTCACCCTGGGCGGTGAAACGTCTGCACGAATACGGTGGCGATATTACACAGTTTCGTGTCACGCGCGTATTTCCCTCACGACCCGACCAAATTGGTATTTGTAAAACCGAGCCTGGGGATGAAAATAATCAGGACATCTCTGCCTTGGTCGGCAAGGTCGACATTCGCCGTCTCGAAGAATTTTCGCAAGACGATCCCGATGCCTACAGCTATTCCGGGGGGCTGTGCCGCTCAAACCAGGGGCTCCTCGAATTTGTCGAAATGTTCAAGGCACCCATTAAAGTATTGCACCCACTGCTAACTGCCACACAGGAAAGTAATTACAACGGCACCGAAGCTATTGGCAACATACCTTACGAGGGGACGGTACTGGCTCACTCAAACGAAGCGGAGTGGCAAACCTTTAAGAACAATCGCAGCAATGAAGCTTTTATCGACCGAGTCTATATCGTCAAAGTGCCCTACTGCATGCGCGTCAGTGATGAGATCAAAATTTACGCCAAGCTGCTTGAAAATAGCTCTCTAGCCAGTGCCCCCTGTTCACCGGACACGCTTAAAATGCTCGCCCAGTTCACCACTTTATCGCGCATTACTGAGCCTGAAAACTCTAGCATTTACTCCAAGATGCGTATTTACGACGGTGAAAATTTGAAAGACGTCGACCCGAAAGCCAAATCAATACAGGAATATCGCGACAACGCAGGCGTCGACGAAGGCATGCAGGGTCTATCGACCCGCTTTGCTTTTAAAGTGTTATCGAAGGTATTTAACTTCGATAACACGGAAATTGCCGCGAACCCTGTGCACCTGCTTTATGTACTCGAAAACCAAATCGAGCAGGAACAGTTCCCGGCCGAGACACGCGATCGTTATTTTAATTATATAAAAGAATATCTCGCGCCTAACTATATCGAATTTATTGGCAAGGAAATTCAAACCGCCTATTTGGAATCTTACTCTGAGTATGGGCAAAACCTCTTTGATCGCTATGTCACTTATGCCGATTTTTGGGTGCAGGACCAGGAATACCGAGATCCTGAAACGGGCGAGATTTCTGACCGAGAAACGCTTAATGCTGAACTTGAGAAAATCGAAAAGCCCGCTGGTATTAGCAACCCCAAAGACTTCCGTAGTGAAATCGTCAATTTCGTACTACGCGCCCGCGCCAGTAACGAAGGCGACAACCCTAAATGGACCAGCTATGAAAAACTCCGCTCAGTGATTGAGAAAAAAATGTTTGCCAGCACCGAAGATTTACTGCCGGTCATTTCCTTCAGCGCCAAGTCATCTGAGGACGAAAAGAACAAGCATCAAAACTTTGTCCACCGCATGGTCGAACGCGGCTATACCGAAAAACAAGTTCGCTTACTCTCCGAGTGGTATTTGCGCGTCAGAAAATCGCAGTGAAATAAGTCCGCAAGGAGATACCATGGGATTTTTGATTGATCGACGACAGCAAGGTAAAAACAAAAGCGCCGTTAACCGTCAACGGTTTTTAAAACGCCATAAAGCACAAATCCGCCGCTCGCTGGAGGAGCGTTTGCGCGAACGCAGCATTACCGATATCGATAAAGGCGAGTCAATTAATATTGCGAACAAAGATACCTCTGAGCCTCACTTTAAACACGGGCCTGGCGGACGACAAATTCGCGTATTCCCTGGCAATCACGAATTTGCCAGCGGTGACAAATTGCCACGCCCCAAAGGGGGAGCCGATGGCGGGGATCCACAAGCTAGCAACACTGGCGAGGGCAATGACGATTTTGTCTTCGAAATCAGCCAACAGGAGTTTCTCGAGCTGTTGTTTGAAGATCTCGAACTACCCAACCTGATACGCAAACAGTTGGCTGTCGATAGAGATTTTAAACCACGACGAGCGGGCTTTAGCAGCAGTGGCTCACCGTCCAACATCAGTGTTATCCGTTCTATGCGCTCTGCCAGCGCTCGACGTATTGCCATGAGTGCCGCTAAGCGTAAAGCACTACGCGCGCTGCAAACACAACTCAAAGAGCTACGTCAACAACCCTCTTTTTCCGTCGTAAAGGCAGACGAACTGGAAGAAGAAATCGCCCGGCTGCGTGACAAAATCAACCGAGTGCCCTTTCTCGACGATATTGATCTACGTTATCACCAGCAGATACTCGAACCCGTACCCTGCTCAAAGGCGGTCATGTTTTGTATTATGGATGTCTCCGGGTCCATGGATCAGGCCACCAAGGATCTCGCAAAACGTTTTTTCATTTTGCTCTACCTGTTTCTTGACCGGCACTACGAAAAAACAGATATCGTCTTTATTCGTCATCACACTGTTGCTAGCGAAGTGGATGAGCACGACTTTTTTTATTCGCGCGAAACCGGCGGGACTGTGGTCTCCAGTGCACTGAAATTAACTCAGGAGGTTATTGACAAACGCTACCCCACGAATGAATGGAATATTTATGCGGCCCAGGCTTCTGACGGGGACAACTGGCACGATGACAGCACACAGTGCCAGGAATTACTCACCCATTTATTACCGAAACTACAGTATTTCGCTTATGTCGAAATTGCCCATCGAGATAATGTATTGTGGAAATCCTATCTTTCAATAGCGGCAGAACATGGTGAAACCTTTGCCATGCAGCATATTACTAGCGCTGCTGACATCTACCCCGTTCTGCGCGCCTTATTCAGGAAGCAAGACCGATGAGCGAAAGCCTGCTTATTTCAGATAGCTCAGAATGGACATTTGAATTACTCGAGACCTATGAAAAAGTAATTGGGGAACTGGCTGAGGGTTACCAACTGGACACATACCCCAACCAGATCGAGTTAATTAATTCCGAGCAAATGATGGATGCCTACACCTCCATTGGCATGCCCATTAATTACAACCACTGGTCTTTTGGTAAGCACTTTATTGGTACTGAGCAAAATTATCGTCGCGGCCACATGGGCCTGGCCTATGAATTGGTGATTAATTCCAACCCTTGTATCGCTTACTTGCAAGAAGAAAACACGCTAACGATGCAGGCGCTTGTAATCGCTCATGCCTGCTTTGGTCACAACTCCTTTTTTAAAGGTAATTATCTATTTAAGACCTGGACTGACGCCAGCTCCATCGTCGACTATCTAGTTTTTTCTCGTGGCTATGTGAGCAAGTGTGAGGAGCGCTATGGACTTGAAGCTGTTGAATCTATACTTGATGCCTGCCATGCCTTGATGAACTACGGGGTCGACCGCTACAAGCGTCCCTACCCTCTTTCGTTGCAAGAAGAAAGAGAAAACCAACAGCAACGTGAAACGATTCTTCAACAGCAAGTCAATGATTTGTGGCGCACCATTCCCCAGCATAGCAACACTATCGAACCAGAAGCACAATTAACCTATCCATCTGAACCTCAGGAAAACCTGCTCTATTTTTTTGAAAAAGATGCGCCCCTACTGGAGCCCTGGCAGCGGGAAATCATCCGCATCGTGCGCAAAATGGCACAGTACTTATATCCCCAACGCCAAACCAAAGTAATGAACGAAGGCTGGGCCTGCTTTTGGCACTACCACTTGCTGTATGACTTGTACCATCAGGGACGTGTCAGCGAGGGCTTCATGCTAGAGTTTCTTCAGTCCCACACCAATGTAGTTTATCAACCACCTTACGATCATCCCGGTTTTAGCGGTATCAATCCCTATACCCTCGGTTTTGCTATGATGCAGGATATCCGCAGAATGTGCGAAAAGCCGAGTGAAGAAGACAAACGCTGGTTTCCTGATATTGCCGGTAGCCCCTGGCTAGAAACGTTACACTTTGCGATGGAAAACTACAAAGATGAGAGCTTCATTCTGCAGTTTTTATCACCAAAATTAATCCGAGATCTAAAGCTTTTTGCTGTGCTCGATAGTGATAGAAATGACTACCTGGAAGTCGCCGCAATACATAACGACGGCGGTTACCAAATAATTAGGGAAGCCCTTGCCGGCACACATAATATTGGTAATAACGAGCCAAATATTCAGGTGGTCAATGCCAATCTTAGTGGCGACCGCAGTTTATTACTCCGTCATTATGTGCACGATCACCGCCCTATGGAAGAGGCATCCACGCCTGAAGTACTGAAACATATCCATCGTCTTTGGGGCTTCGATATAAAACTGGAATCTCTTGATGAGGATAGTGTTAGCAAGACTTACTATTGGCCGACAATTAAAGAGGATCCGGAAAAAGCAAAGGCATCCTCAACACCGATCATGATTTAAGTCCCAGCTTTACTTAACGATTCCACGGCTGTTCAACGAGGGCAGATCCTGAAGATATCTTCCTCAAAAAGTCACCATAACGGTCTCGACTAACACCTTCTCACTACCGATAAATTTACTCGTCAACGCTAAACCTGCTGTCGTAAAGCCATTACCCTTGAGCTGTATTCTCTCTGATCAAAATACTGTTTCAGCTGTCTCCCTTGACCACTGTTCAACCCCTACTTGTTTTTTTGGTGCTTGCCCAAATCGAGCAGGCCATTTATGATATGTTACATTATAACTTTCATTAAGATAGCTCGTGTCATAACACAAGACAGAGACGGCCCACTCATCATGGTATTACCTAAATATATCGCATTAAAGCCGTACATGAACGCGCAGCAATTGTCGCACTTCTCAAATAAGCTACTTACACTCAAGGAATCGGCTTTTTGCCAGATTCATAATGAGCAAAAAAGTTTCGCCGAACACACTGAACGCAGCGATAAAACAGGCCGAGCCCAAGATGAAGAAGAAACTCGGATAGCACGGCGTATTGTGGAACAAGAAATAAAAAAGCTACACGAAATTGACGCCGCTCTAAAGCGTATCCATAACGGAGACTACGGCTACTGTCTAATCAGCGGAGAGCCAATCGGCATTGCCCAACTACTGATACATCCCACCACCGAATATTGCACAACGGTAAAAACTACGATGTAAACCATGTTCAGCACCATCGCTAAGGACGTCTTTATCACTTTATTATTGACCACTCGCGATTTGTATTAGCCAACGCATCACCCACCCGTACCACACACCGCCAGGAGTAGATAATGAAACAATCCGCGAGCTTTCTCGCCCTATTGACCTTGTCAGGACTGACCCTTTCAAACTTAGCTCAAGCGCTGTCGGGACAGGTCACCGATGCCTCTGGCAACCCCGTCAGTGACGCTGCCATTGAAGTCATTGGCAGCCAGCTAAATACCCGCACTAATGCCCAGGGACAATTCACACTGGAGACCGATGCCGCTGCCGAACTCCATATTCATGCACCCGGTTACAGCCACCAGACCCTCCATGTGGAAGCAGGCAACAATGATGCACTCCAGATTGCCTTACGACGCTCAATCATTGAACAGATTGATGTTACCGCCACGCCCTTCCACACCTCTATTATGGAATCAGCCCAACCCGTCACTGTCGTGGCCGGCGATGAACTGCGTAGAAAACAGGCATCCACTCTAGGGGAGACCTTAAAAAACGAAGTGGGCGTACATTCCAGCTATTTTGGACCAGTGGCCAGCAGTCCGATTATCCGTGGTTTAAGTGGGCCACGGGTGTTAATCACCCAAAATGGTCTTGATGTCAGTGACGCATCACGCGTCGGCCCCGATCACGCGGTGGCCACCGAGGCAAGTACTGCCGAGCAGATCGAAATCCTGCG
The DNA here is from genome assembly GCA_913058345.1 of uncultured Gammaproteobacteria bacterium. Lineage (GTDB taxonomy): Bacteria > Pseudomonadota > Gammaproteobacteria > Pseudomonadales > Porticoccaceae > Reddybacter. Next base: position 110,582 of record CAJXQR010000001.1, on the reverse strand, counting down.
CGGTCCGGCTACCTTGTTCTATGGCTCCGGTGCCATTGGCGGTGTAGTCAACATTGTCGATGATCGGGTACCCTCCTCTAGCGAGGCCAAGGGCGTGTTCTCAATGGGGCACAACACCGTATCTGATGAAGATGAGACCTCTCTGGCTTATACCGGCGGCAACGAACAATTCGCTTTTCATCTTGACGGTTTCTGGCGGGATGGCAGCGACTACGAGGTCCCCGGTCTCGCCGTACAAGAAACAGAGGAAGAGCATGAGGAAGAAGGCCACGACGAACATCGAAACGGCGTGCTGGAAAACAGCGCCTCAGAAAGTAAAGGGTTCAATATCGGTGGTAGCCTACTACTGGACAATGGCTATATCGGCCTGGCCTATGGACGACTGGAACGGACCAACGGTATTCCCGGTCACAGCCATGGCCATGAAGAAGAAGAACATGAAGACGAGCACGATGAGTATGAAGAAGAGGATGCCAATGTATTCTCCGATCTAAAACAGGACCGCTGGCAACTGATTAGTGAGCTCTCGCTGGATACACCATGGCTGAGCGGTGTTAACACGCGCATTGGTTATACTGATTACGAACACGCCGAACTCGAAAATGGCGAGGTTGGCACTGTGTTCAGTAATGAAACTCTACAAGCCCGCGTCGATCTTATGCTTCAGGAAATCGCCGGCTGGCGTGGTGCACTGTCTTTCGAAGCCAAGCTTTCAGATTTTGAAGCTGTTGGCGAAGAGGCCTTCACCCCACCAAGCAGCACCGACAGCTACGCCATTGCCCTGATGCAAGAAAAGCACTTCGGTGATTTTCTATGGCAACTCGGAGCGCGGGTCGAAAAAGTCACTCTCGACGCTGACCCCATCGTCTTTGGCCACGATGAAGACGACCTACTGCACTTCGACGAAATAGATTTCACACCCTACAGCCTCTCCGTAGGTGTAGTTTGGGATTTTGCGGCAGACTACAACGCCGCCCTCTCAGTGACTCACGCTCAACGAGCACCCAGTGCCTCGGAGTTGTTTTCCTACGGCCCTCACATCGGCACCAGCAGCTTTGAAGTCGGCGCTCTGTTCTGGCTACATGATGGCGAAAGCCCGCATTTTCATGACGGTAACGATGTTGACGAAGAAGTTTCTAATAATATTGACCTGAGCTTACGTAAACATTCAGGCGATATCGGGTGGGTGGTGAACCTGTTCTACAATGAGGTGGATAATTTCTATTACGAGCGCAATACGGGTCTGAGTAGTGAAGACTTTGAACACGAAGAAGTGGAAGAAGATCATGATCATGACCATGGCAGTGACCTACCGGTCTATCTGTTTGAACAAGCAGATGCGACGTTGTACGGAATAGAGGCCCAATTGGCCTGGCAAGTGTCCGCCCCTATCACGCTGAGCTTTTGGGGCGACAGCATCCGCGGCAAACTGGATGACGGCGGAAATCTTCCCCGCATTCCTCCCGTACGCCTGGGCAGCCAATTGCGCTATGAAAGCAATGGCTGGGAAGCTGAAGTGGATATTTCCCACTATTTTGAGCAAGACAAGACAGCTCAATTCGAAACCACAACCGATGCCTATACTCTCATCGATGCGGAGCTGGCTTACACCTTCGTCCGTAGCAGTAAAAACCTGACTATCTATCTCAAAGGTCGTAACTTAGGCGACGAAAAGGCACGGGTGCACTCTTCCTTTCTAAAGGACTTGGCGCCACTACCTGGACGAGGCTTCAGTATTGGGATACGGGGAATGCTCTAACGGGTATTACAAAGCATATATGAGCTATCGCTCTCGTATATCCAGCATGCTGTTTAGCATTAATTGCTGGCCCTGCCCAGAGCCCCAATCAATAGCTGCTGTAGCCAGGCAGTAAGCGCAGGTCCACGACATCGAAGATTAGTTCGTGGTTCTACCGGGGCAGCTCAAGATAGAGCTGCCCCATCCAGTACGAGTCTGCTCGGCTTTGCGCACCGAGCAGCACCCCCGAAAAAGGCACAGCTAAGAACAAATCCAAAGACCTGCAAACCCTAACGATTTCTTTATTTCTAACCACTGGTTCGATCAATTATCTGTTAAATGATCCTGAGCCGGTGTTTGTCGTGTGCTTGATGTGAATCATCATCACGATAAAGACCATGACGCAATGATTATGAAAAGTAATATAAAGACGGCATTAACCCTACCTTTTACCCCTGCGCCCGGCTCTGCTCAACCTGAAGAAAAGAGAAGTAAGCACCCCTGGGATGTCATGACTCAGAGATAACGGGCCGTTCTAGTTATCTTGAATCAGAGCGTACATCTCCTGTGTATAGATTGTCCTTGTCACCCAACCTGGACAACATCACCCTTTGAGTATGACTCGCCCACCACAACATGTTAAGTCCTCTGAAAGCGGTCGGGCACCACGACTGATTGACGCAATTTTACCATTGCGTGCTCAGTGATTCGTGTGACTCTTGATTACAATCAAAGGGCAGAACGGTACAAGGATCGACTAAAACCAAAGACAACGAAGAAATAGAGAGTTTGGAAGTTCTGAACAGTAGCCAGGTTTGTTCGGCTCCGGCTGTTAATCGCTCAATTCTTGTGAGGTGTGCATAAACATGTAAAAAGCCCAGGCAGAAACCTACCTGGGCTTTTTTTCAAACCCAAACAATCAATAGGACTTAGGTAAACCCATCACATGTTGCGCAATATAGTTAAGTACCATTTCGCTATTTAAAGGGGCTGTTTTCAGTAGGCGTGCGACCGGGTAGAGGTCAAAAATACCGTACTCTTTGGTGAAGCCGTTGCCGCCAAAGCATTGTAGGGAGGCATCAATGGCATGCATTGCCGCTTCTGCGGCGGAGTATTTCGACATATTCGCCTCAGCACCACAAGGCTCTCCCTTATCAAACAGACTGGCTGCTTTGAGAGTCATCAGTGATGACATTTCAATTTCTGTTTTCGCTTTGGCGAGCGGGTGTTGCAGAGCCTGGTAGGCCCCGATCGGACCGTTAAACACCACACGGTCATTGGCGTATTCTACCGCTCGATCCATCGCATAGCGGCCCAGTCCATTGGCCACGGCAGCAAGAATAATGCGCTCAGGGTTGAGTGACTCAAAGAGAATATCAAAGCCCTTACCTACTTCGCCAAGGACGTCTTCTGGGCCAATATCCACATCGTCAAAAAATACCTGGTATTGCCACTCGGGGATGGGAATGCTGACATCAATGGGTTGAACAGAAACGCCTGGGGCATTTCTGTCGACAATCAGAATCGTGAAACCGTCAGTCTTTCGATCAACCTCGTCAAAGGCCTTATTGCGACTGACGACCAGCATATAGTCTGAACCAGCGGCATCGGTGATAAACGTTTTGGCACCGTTTAATTTATAACGACCATCACCCGCTTCCCTGATCATGGTGTTGGTTTTCATCGTGTTGGTGCCGGCCGTTGGCTCGGTAATGGCAAAGCAAAAGCGAATATCACCACGACAACCTGCCGCTAAATATTTTTGCTTTTGCTCTTCAGTACCGTGGTCACCAATGGGAGAGAGAGACATTGTTGCACCGACAACAAGACTTAACAGTGGGATACCCTGGTTCGATAAACCCTCCTGAAAAAGCACCATTTCGGTCATACCCAGACCTGCACCACCATAGGATTCGGGCACCATAATGCCGACAAAGCCATCATCAGCTACTTTTTGGTACATGGCCGTAGGAAATTCGCGGCGCTCAGCACAATCGGTCCAGTATTTACGGTCGAAATCTTTGGCAAGATTCACACCGTACTCGTAAATCATTTGTTGTTCTTCGCTGAGATTAAAATCCATCATTCACTCCACTCTATAAAACGAATCAGGAGCCTTTGCTCCAATTGGGTGCCGCAGTCACTGTCGGCGATATTTAAAAATTTATTAATAGGAGCGCGGTAAACCGAGCACATATTCACCGATATAATTCAGTATCATTTCACTGTTTAATGGGGCCGTTTTAAATAAGCGCACCATAGGATAGATATCGAAAATACCGTACTCTTTGGTGAAGCCATTGCCTCCAAAACACTGCAATGATGCATCGACAGCATGTAAGGTGGCTTCAGCGGCGGCGTATTTCGCCATATTAGATTCACCGCCACAAGCTTCCCCCCGGTCAAACAACCAGGCCGCTTTACGGGTCATTAGCGAGGCCAGCTCAATTTCTGTCTTAGCTTTGGCCAGTGGATGTTGCAGAGCCTGGTAGGCACCAATGGGGCCATTAAAGACCACCCGGTCGTTAGCATATTCTACGGCTCTCTCCATCGCGTAACGGCCAATACCTGTACAAATAGCGCCGACGAGCACGCGCTCGGGATTAAGAGATTCAAACAAAATATTAAAGCCCTTGCCGACCTCTCCGAGTACATGTTCCGGCCCCAGATCGACATCGTCAAAAAAGACTTCGTACTGTATTTCAGGGATGGGAATGCTTACCGGTATTTTATTAGCGGCAATACCCTTAGCCTTAGTGTCGACGATGAACAGAGTAAACCCGTCAGTTTTGCGCTCAACTTCAGTGTGAGGCGTAGTACGCGCGACAACCAGTGCGTAATCGGATTCAACAAAGTCAGTAATAAAGGTTTTATTACCATTGAGTTTAAAGCGACCGTCGGGGGTTTGCTTGGCAATAGTCGATGCCTGGATGGTATTGGTACCGGCACCGGATTCGGTAATAGCAAAGCAAAAACGGGTTTTGCCAGAGCATGCATCAGGGAGGTACTTCTGTTTTTGCTCTTCAGTACCGTGATCGCCAATGGGTGCCATCGACATGGTGGCTCCAATTACCAGGCTTAACAAAGGTATGCCCTGGTTCGATAAACCCTCCAGGAACAAATCCATTTCGAGCAAGCCTAACCCAGACCCACCATAAGCTTCAGGCACCATAGTGCCGACGAATCCGTCAGCGGCAACTTGCTTATACATCTCTTCTGGGAAACGTCCAGCATCGGCGCATTCCATCCAGTACTTTCGATCGTAAGACTTGACCAAACTTTGGCCATAGTCATAGATCATATTTTGTTCATCACTCAGGGAAAAATCCATAAAATGTTATCTCTTGGTTAGTCGCATATTACAAATAGGAAAATAAATAAAAAATCTCTATAATTTTTTAATAAGAACGCGGCAATCCCATCACGTGCTCACCAATATAGTTGAGTACCATTTCGTTATTCAGCGGCGCGGTTTTAAATAGGCGAACCATCGGGTAAATATCAAAAATACCGTATTCCTTGGTAAAGCCATTACCACCGAAACACTGCAGGGAAGCATCAACAGCATGGATCGAAGCCTCCGCCGCAGCACACTTAGCCATGTTGGCTTCGGCCCCGCAGTGCTCATTTTTATCGAATAGCCAGGCCGCTTTGCGCGTCATTAACGAAGCCATCTCAATTTCCGTTTTAGCCTTAGCTAGCGGGTGTTGCAGAGCTTGGTAGGCCCCAATGGGGCCGTTAAACACGACGCGCTCATTGGCATATTCTACAGCTTTGTCCATAGCGAAACGACCGAGTCCTGCACCAATAGCACCCACCATGATGCGCTCGGGGTTGAGGCATTCAAACAAAATTTCGAAACCTTTATCCACTTCACCTAATACATCTTCCGGGCCAAGATCCACATCATCAAAAAAGACCTGATACTGCATTTCAGGCAACGCTACACTGACCGGAATCGGCTGAGCCTCTATACCCTTGGCTTTGGTGTCGACAATAAACAAGGTAAAACCTTCTGTTTTTTTGTTCGCATCGGCCAGGCTGGTGGTACGCGTCACCACAAGCGCGTAGTCAGATTCACCCCAATCGGTAATAAATGTTTTATTACCATTGAGTTTAAAGCGACCATCGGCGGTTTTAGTCGCGAAGGTTTTTGCTTGCATGGTATTGGTACCTGCATCAGCCTCGGTGATGGCAAAACAAAAGCGTGTTTTACCGGCGCAGGCATCAGGCAGATAGCGCTGTTTCTGCTCTTCGGTGCCGTGATCACCGATGGGGCCGAGAGACATAACGGAACCAATGACATAGGTTAAAAGAGGGATGCCATTATTCGCCAGGCCCTCAGTAAACAGCTCCATTTCGAGCATACCCAGGCCGGCACCGCCATAGGCCTCGGGAGCCATAGTGCCAACAAAGCCGTCGGCGGCAGATTGCTGATAAAGTTCTTTTGGGAAAGCGCGTCGCTCTGCACATTCCATCCAATATTTACGATCATAGGTTTTAGCGAGGCTATTACCGTACTCGTAAATCATTTTATGTTCGTCGGATAAATTAAAATCCATTGATCAACTCTCCAGTGTGTTTTTTACGATCAATAACTACGGGGCAAGCCGAGTACATACTCGGCAACATAATTGAGTACCATTTCATTATTCAAGGGGATTGTTTTAAGTAAGCGCGCCAGCGGATAAAGGTCAAAAATACCGTACTCCGCCGTGAAACCATTACCGCCAAAACACTGCAGTGAGGCATCGATAGCATGGCAGGCTGCTTCGGCAGCGGCAAACTTGGCCATATTGGATTCACCACCACAGGCTTCACCTTTGTCAAATAACCAGGCCGCCTTTTTTGCCATTAAACTGGCCAGTTCAATTTCGGTTTTAGCTTTTGCCAAGGGATGTTGCAAAGCCTGGTAAGCACCAATGGGGCCATTAAATACCACGCGTTCATTGGCATACTCAACTGCCCGACCCATGGCATACCGACCCAGACCAGCACAGATAAAGCCGACCAATATCCGCTCAGGGTTTAATGCGTCGAATAATACTCTAAAGCCTTTACCGACTTCACCCAATACATGCTCCGGACCCAGATCGACGTCATCAAAAAATACTTGATACTGAACTTCTGGAATTTTGATACTCACCGGGATCGGATGCATTTCGACACCCTTCGCCTTGGTTGGCACAATAAACAGCGTGAAGCCGTCAGTGCTGCGTTCAACCTCAGTGTGAGGTGTCGTGCGCGTGACCACCAACATGTAGTCGGACTCGGCCGCATCGGTAATAAAGTACTTTGCGCCATTAATTTTAAAGCGACCGTCATTCGTTGCTTTGGCGATCGTGTTAGTTTTGATGGTGTTTGTGCCAGCGTTCGGTTCGGTGATAGCAAAGCAAAAGCGGGTTTTGCCGCTACAGGCCTCCGGTAAATACTGCTGTTTTTGCTCTTCTGTACCAAAGCTAGATATCAAGCTTAAGCCCATAGTCGCACCAATCACCAAGCTGAGCAGCGGGATGCCCTGCTCTGCGAGCCCTTCATTTAACAGCCCCATTTCCATCATGCCCAGGCCAGAGCCACCGTAAGCTTCGGGCACCATGATGCCGACGAAGCCATCCTCGGCAACCTGTTGATACATGTCAGTGGGGAAACGCGCCTTATCAGCGTATTCAAGCCAGTGTTTACGATCAAAAGTTTTGGCTAAGTTTGCGCCATAGCCATAGATCATTTGCTGCTCTTGGGTCAGGGAAAAGTCCATTATCTACACTCCGTTCGGTGCGCCATTTGTTGGTGTTATTCGCGACATCTAATACGAACGCGGCAAGCCCATCACGTGCTCGGCGATATAATTATGAATCATTTCATTATTAATGGGTGCGGTTTTCGTTAAACGCACCAGTGGGTAAAGATCAAAAATACCGTATTCTTTGGTAAAACCATTACCACCAAAACATTGCAAGGAAGCATCCACCGCTTTAATACCCGCCTCAGAGGCTGCCAGCTTGGCCATATTGGCCTCTGCGCCACAGGGTTTGCCCTGGTCAAATAACCAGGCAGCCTTGCGCGCCATTAGCGATGCCATTTCAACTTCAGTCTTGGCTTTTGCCAGGGGATGCTGCAAGGCCTGGTAAGCACCGATAGGACCATCAAACACCACCCGTTCATTGGCATAGGCAACGGCTTTGTCCATGGCAAAGCGTCCGATACCGGTGCATATAGCACCTCCGAGTATTCGTTCAGGGTTAAGAGAGTCGAAAAGGATATTGAAACCCTTGCCAATCTCGCCGAGAACATTCTCCGGACCCAATTCTACCTCATCAAAAAACACTTGGTATTGTAATTCAGGCAGGGCAATGCTCACGGGGATGGGCTGCATCTCGACGCCCTTAGCTTTGGTGGGCACAATAAATAAAGTAAAGCCATCCGTTTTGCGTTTGACCTCACTGACAGGTGTCGTGCGCGCGACGACCAGTGCATAGTCGGACTCCGCTGCATCGGTAATAAAGGTTTTATTGCCGCTTAGCTTAAACCCACCCTGCCCAGTCGACTTTGCCAGGGTACCAATGTTAATCGTATTCGTACCGGCGTCAGCTTCGGTGATGGCAAAACAAAAACGAATATCACCCTTACAGGCTGCAGGTAGATAGTTACTGCGCTGTTGATCACTACCGTGTTCTGCAAGAACGGACATAGTCATGCAGGCACCGACCACCAGACTTAAAAGCGGTATACCTTCGTTAGCAATACCCTCCTGAAACAGAAGCATGTCGAGCATACCCAGACCGGCACCGCCAAAGGCTTCTGGTACCATGGTGCCCAGGAAGCCATCCGCGGCAACTTGCTGATACATCTCCTCAGGAAAGCGGTGAATGGCCGCATTTTCCATCCAGTAGGCGCGGTCAAAAGTCTTACTTAGACTCTTACCGTACTCGTGAATCATGGCTTGTTCGTCAGAAATATTGAAATCCATACAACCTTCCCATACTGTAATTATATCGGTAGGAGAGTAAGTGCCCGCCCTACAACATACAATGACTATTATTGACCTGATGGTCACTGCGTCGACCTTGCGCTGAACGGTCCTTCCCGACTTAATAGCCGTAAATCGTGACCCTTTATTGGTTGCGAGCAATACTACTTACGCCAAACAAACAAGTGTCATTACTTGAAGAACGTGGACTTGATCACTCTCACAGGCGCAGACAGGCTCAGCCCAGCGTCAAGGTGCTAGAATCCCATCAACACACCAGTTTGTCTTTTTAAGGTCAAAGACCAAGGTTGCAATGAATTTTGTATTAATCCGCATGAAACGCCGCCTCCATCGTCTTGCTTTGATTCTGGTGATCGGCGGCCTTTGCTTAACCTTGAGCGCCAGTCGCACCACATCGATATTAGAATCTGTGCTCGATAAAGGCGTATTACGCGTCATCTCTATGATTGGCCCGACTGTTTATTTTCACGACATCAAGGGCGATAACGGTTTCGAATACCTGCTGGCTCAGCAATTTGCAAGACAGCTCAATGTCCAGCTCGACCTCACAGTGATGGATGATCTGGCGGCAATACTCAACGCAGTAGGCGGGCCTAAAGGACACTTTGCAACGGCCAGCCTGAGCGCAACCCAACAACGCGAACAATTCCTGCGCTTCACCGAGCCCTACGCCACTGTAAATGAAACGCTAATCTACAGGCTGGGCGAGCGTCGTCCCAAAAACTTACGCGATGTTATGGGGGGGCGCCTAATTGTATTACCGGACAGCTCCCATATTGAACGCCTCAAAACCCTGCGGGAAAATGAGTTCCCCAACTTACAATGGGAAGTCATTGCCACCAGCGACATGCTTGAACTAATGCAAATGATTCACGACGGTGAGGCTGACTATGCTGTGGTCGACTCCTCCGCTTTTAGCGTTAATCGAGGGCTCTATCCCCGTGCCCGTCGAGCATTTGACCTGTCTCAAAACGTGCCTATAGCCTGGGCTTTCCCCATCCACGGTGATGACAGCTTATTAAAGGCCGCCAATCGTTTTTTGACCAGCTATGCTGCGAGTGGCGATTTACAGCGTTTACAGGACAGATTTTTCGGCCACACTGACAACTTCAGTGTCGGCGGTTCACAACTCTTTCGCCATCGCATCGAAAGCCGGCTAAGTAACTATGAGACTTTGTTTAAAACCACTGCCGAGCAATACCAGTTAGACTGGCAACTACTCGCCGCCATCGCCTACCAGGAATCTCACTGGAACCCTCGGGCCAAATCACCCACCGGGGTACGCGGTCTGATGATGCTGACCCTTAACACGGCAAAGGAAATGGGAGTCAACAACCGCCTTGACGCAGAACAAAGCTTGCGCGGAGGCACTGAATACTTGTTACAAGTGAAGAAGCGCATACCTAAAGATATTGTTGAGCCGGACCGCACCTGGTTAGCCCTGGCCGCTTATAACATCGGTTACGGTCACTTAGAGGACGCCAGGGTACTGACTGAAAGGCACGGTGGCAATCCTGATCGCTGGCAAGATATCCGCAAATACTTACCACTGTTACAACAGAAAAAATACTACAGCACTCTGCGTTACGGTTTTGCTCGAGGTCGGGAACCCGTGAAATACGTACAAAACATTCGCCACTTTCATTCCATCTTGCGCTGGCATTATATCGAAAAGAAACGTATCGCCCAGGCACTACAAGAAGCAGCGACCGATGCAGTGCCCAGCGCCTCAAGTTCAAGCCTCGCTCCTACTACCCCCCCCTTATCACTCTAAAGCCTGTTCCGGTAAAACGTGCCAGACAATTAGCCCCTTCAAGCAATTCTGAAGAATCGACGATGGGATTGCTTTTCAAGATTTTCTTCGACGGCGCCGAAAGAAAGCTTTCAACAAAGCACTGCTTTCTGCTTCCATCACTCCGCCAAGCCACTCAACATGGTGATTAAAATGCGACTTTTCTAGAAGTTGCAGGTGGCTAACCACTGCGCCCGCTCGTGGCTCATAGGCCGCAAACACGAGGCGCCCAACCCGCGCGTGGATCATCGCACCGAGACACATGGCGCAAGGCTCAAGGGTGACATAAAGCGTTGACCCGGGAAGACGATAGTTATTGCATGCACGAGCTGCAGATCGAAGAGCCTGTATCTCGGCATGCGCGGTAGGGTCACAAGCGCCTATGGAGCGGTTCCAGCCCTCACCAACTATCGCCTCATCAACCACCAGCACAGCACCAACGGGAACTTCGTCCGAAGACTCAGCACGCTGGGCCAGAACCATGGCGCGAGCCATCCACTGATTATCGCTGGCAGATAAATTCACTGATGAGAACCGATAAATAACACGCGCGAAGGTCGCGGGAAATTGGCCGTGTAAAAAAAGTTATTTTTTACGCATATTTCCCAGGATTTGATTGAGCAGGTTGAGACTATTGACTCTCTCCTCTTCCGTCATATGTCGCACGCTATCGCGGTAAAACTTTTTCACCTTGGGCTCAACCTTTTTACAGACATCACGGCCATAAGTTGTAAGACGAATTTGTCGCGAGCGCAAATCGTCTGGATTAACCACACGCTCGATATAGCCTGATTCCTCCATACGACGCAGCACACCGTTAAGACTTTGGCGGCTCACCATCAAATACTCCACCAGACCATTCACTGTCATGCCATTTTCATAACCCGGGCGTGTTAGCGAATCGAGGATAGACCATTGCTGGGCACTCATATCAAACTCACTAAGCACCTCCGCAGCCCTACGCAGTGAAAGGTTCATCGCTTGGTATAAGCGAAAAAACAGCTTAAGAGGAATATCTGAGCTTAATTCGTCAGTGTCTGCCATATATGACTTCCGTATGAAATTTGATCATCGTGTTATTCTTATTACACTGCAATATACCTTATATGGGAAGACCTTGACACTTCTCTGCAGTAGTAGTTTTGACGTAGGTCATCTTTCACGATAAGAATGAAGTAAAACATCTACAGTCACCTCAGGAGTATTCAATCAATAAGGGACCTCACTATGCATTTCGAACTCACTGATTTTCAACAATCACTTGTCGATAGCGCGCAGCGCTTCGCCGCTGATAAACTCGCTCCCAACTATAAAGCCGGAGATAAAGCCCACGCCTTTAATCGAGACTTGATTAGTGAAATGGGCCTGCTCGGTTTCATCGCCCCAGAAGCACCTGAGGAATACGGTGGAAGTGGACTTGACGCCCTCTCATCCGGTTTGATTACCGAGGCCATTGCCGAGGGCGATATGAATATTGCCTATGTGCCAATCAACGCCTCACTCGTCGGCAATTGCATTCTTAGCCACGCCCAAGCAGACGTGATAGAAGAAATTATGCCGCGCATCTGCAGTGGTGATGCTATTGTCTGTATCGGCTTAACAGAACCCCGCGGTGGCTCAGATGCTGCGGGGGCTTCCCTGAAAGCAACACGTCATACCGACGAAAGCGGTACCTTTTATCTGCTTAACGGTGAAAAAACGTCTATTTCAATGGCCCAGCAAGCCGACCTATGTCTCGTTTTTGCGCGTACCGGCACTGTGGAAGAAAAGGCCCACGGCGTCTCCGCCTTTCTGGTTGATCTCACTACCCCCGGTCTTACCCGCACCCGCTTTGACGATCTCGGTGAAAAATCAGTGGGCCGGGGGTCCCTGTTCTTTGATGATGTACGCATTGAGGAAAAATATTGCATTGGCGATCCTGGCAAAGGCTTTGTACAAGTCATGCAGGGTTTTGATTTCAGTCGTGCCCTTATCGGCTTGCAATGTCTTGCAGTGGCTCGAAACTGCCTGGACGAAACCTGGGAATATATTCAGCATCGCAAAACCTTTGGTAAAGTGCTCGCTGTTAATCAGGGTATCACCTTTCCCCTTGCCGAAGCTGAAACCCAGCTCGAAGGCGCACGTCTGGTTTGCCTGAAAGCTCTTTGGCTAAAAGCTCAGGGCAAGGACCACACGAAAGAAGCCGCAATGGCGAAGTGGTGGGCACCTAAACTGGCCTTCGACATAACTCAGCAGTGCCTGCTGACTCACGGCCACGGTGGCTACAGTGACGAACTACCCTTTGAACAACGTCTACGTGATGTGCTTGGTATGCAAATTGGCGACGGCACCGCACAAATTATGAAGATGGTTATCGCCCGTACTTACGTCGGAAAACCTGCCTAACAGAAAAATCAAACCAAATAACTATCATAGAGTTATGAAGTTATATTATAGAGAAATATTATGAAACAAGCTCTCGAAACAAGTCAACGTCATGGCGTCGGCATTATCACGCTGAATCGGCCCGAGCAGTTTAACTGCCTATCGATGGCGCTGCACGAAGCGCTATACAAAGCAATGGAACAATTTGAAAGTGATAGCACTATCCGCGCCGTACTGATTGCTGCCAATGGCAAAAATTTTTGCACTGGAGCGGATCTCGAAGAAGTCAGTGGCTTTCGCGACAGTGATGAAGGTATACGCACTTTCCTAAAAACCGGGCACGAGACACTGCGAAAACTAGAGGTCTCCCCCCTGCCTGTGGTAATCGCCCAACAGGGCCTGGCATTGGCTGGAGGACTTGAACTGATTCTCGCGGGCGATGTGGTCTTTGCCGGAAAAAGCGCCAAACTGGGTGACCAACACGCTCAGTTTGGCTTAGTTCCGGGCTGGGGGGGCAGCCAGCGCTTAACACGCTTAATCGGCCGCCGCCGCGCCATTGAACTCATGTTCAGCGCCCGCTGGTTAAATGCAGAGCAAGCTCTTGATTTCGGCCTGGTTAACTATGTGGAAGAAGATGACACGTTATTTGACAGTGCCCTCGCCTATTGTCAACAGCTTTGCCAGCGCAGCTCTGCAGGATTAGCACTGATGAAGCAGCTGAGCGATCGAGGACTTGATATGCCTCTTGAGCAGGGTCTGGCTATGGAACTCGATCTCGCCACACCCGCTCTGCGCAGCGATGCTGTCGGTGAAGGCCTGAAAGCGTTTGTAGAAAAGCGCCCACCCCAGTTTAGCTAAGTTTGTGTCATGGCTAAATTTATGGCGGCAAGAATGAATAAGGCTCGTTTCATCAAAGCTCCACCGTTACAATAAACGAGATTCATCGCTGGCCAGTGATCGGCCTGCGATGAAGTACACCCACCCTAAATGCGCAACGCGCGAATAAGAGGCCTTATGGATTATCAGGATATTATTTACCAAGTTAAAGGCGCAACAGCCTATATCACCATCAACCGCCCTGAAGTTTACAACGCGTTTCGCGGCGTGACCTGTGATGAATTGATTCACGCTTTCCAGCAAGCCGGCTGGGATAACGGTATTGGTGTGATCGTGTTAGCGGGTACTGGTGAAAAAGCCTTTTGCACCGGTGGCGACCAGTCCTCACACGACGGCCAATACGATGGTCGCGGCACTATCGGCCTACCCGTTGAAGAACTCCACACAGTCATTCGCGATGTGCCCAAGCCAGTAATTGCCAAAGTACAGGGTTACGCTATTGGCGGCGGCAACGTGCTGGCCACTATTTGCGATCTAACCATTGCCGGTGAAGACGCGCAGTTTGGCCAGGTTGGCCCCAAAATGGGATCCATTGACCCCGGTTTTGGTACCGCACTACTAGCACAAATTGTAGGCGACAAAAAAGCCAAGGAAATCTGGTATATGTGCCGTCGCTACACTGCTGTTGAAGCCCTCGAAATGGGGCTGGTTAATAAGGTTGTGCCCAATGAGCAGCTTGACGCCGAAGTCGATGCTTGGTGTGCCGAGCTCGAAGAACGTAGCCCCACGGCAATTTCTATTGGCAAACGCTCCTTCAACGCTGCCACTGAAAACATTCGCGGCATCGCCAGTCTTGGCCTGGAGGCTCTGCGCCTCTATTACGATTCTGAAGAATCTCGTGAAGGCGTTAATGCACTGGCAGAAAAGCGCAAACCTAACTTCCGAAAATATGTAAAGTAAATACTAGGTTTATTCTTTAGCCAACTGATTATTAAGGATTTTATTATGGACTTAGATTTAAAAGCTCGTTCAGTTATCGTCACAGGTGCAGCTTCAAACATTGGCCGCGCTATCGCGCTTAAGTTTGCCGAAGAAGGCGCGAAAATCACCATTGCCGACCTCGACGTAGAAAGTGGAGAGAAAGTTGCCGACCTGGCAAAAAAGGCAGGTGCCGCTGATGCCCAGGTGATCAAAACCGATATTACCGACCTAGACAGTGTCGAAAACCTCTTTGACACGGTTGCTAAGACTTTTGGCACCGTTGAAGCTCTGGTCAACAACGTCGGCTGGGATGATTTGATGTTTTTTACTCAGACCACTCCCGAGTTGTGGCAGAAACTGATCGCCATTAACTACGTCGGCCTGCTGAACTGCACTAAAGTCGCCTTGGCCCATATGGTTCCCAATGGTGGTGGCTCTATGGTCTCCATCAGCTCCGATGCCAGCCGCCAGGGTGAACCCCGCGAAGCCGTTTACGGCGGTTTAAAAGCGGCCACTAATAGCTTTATGAAAACCATCGCCAAAGAAAATGGCCGCTACAATATTCGCTGCAACTGCGTTTGCCCGGGAGTCACCGTACCCGAGACTACTGAGGAAACCAGCGAAAACAGCATGTGGAAGGAGAAAGATGCGATGTTTACTGAAGATCAGTTTGCAGCCATTGCCAAAACCCTGCCACTTAAGCGCATCGGCAAGCCACAAGATGTTGCCAATGCCGTAGTGTTTTTATCGTCAAACCACGTGGCAGGTTACATTACCGGCCAGGTACTCAGTGCCAGTGGCGGTTACAGCATGATTGGCTAGAAAACTGTCAGCCATACCAAGAAAAGCTCCGTCTCGCCAACCCGAGGGACAGAGCTTTTTTTACCCAGCACGCCCAATAGACACGATAGCTCGGTTAACGAGACTCAATTAACCCTTAAATTAAGAAATAATGACAGGCTGTTGTGTTTTACGCCAGTAAATCAGTGTAATCATCAGTAAGACCAATATTGGCAAGCTAATGAGTAATAAGCTTTGCCAACCTAGAGTGCTTAGTATCCATCCTGCTAACAGTGCACCTACAGCCTGAATGCCAAAGATAGTAAAGTCGTTTAAAGCCTGCACTTTGAATCGCTCAGATTCGCGATAGCCTTCGGGAAGCAGCGTCGTGCCACCGACAAATAGAAAATTCCAACCAATGCCCAACAATACCAAAGAGACCCAGTAGTTAATTAAGGCATAATTAGTAAAGACCACTGCTACCATTAACAATAAAGCGATAACACCCAAGCTGATAAGACCCAGCACACCAATGCGGCGAATGACCCACGGCACAAAGAAAGAAGGTAAAAACATCGCCACAATATGACTTTGAATCACCCATTTGGTATCAATCAGGCTATAGCCATTTTCAAAATGCATGTGCAAAGGGGTGGAGACCATCACTAGACTCATTATGGCAAAGCCTGCACAGCCAGAAACAATAGCAACCAAAATAACCGGCTGGCGGATGATTTCAAGTAGAGGTCGGCCTTTAACGGCACCTTGCCGATCACCCTTTGGCGCCTCATCGAAAAGAAGCAGCAGTAAAAAAACGGCAACAGTCACTGCCATCAGAAGAGCAAAAGAACCCTGATAAGCCGTAGCCATCAACTGCTCACCGCGCACCGCCAACTCCGGGCCCAAAAAAGCTGCACCAATGCCGCCCATTAAAACCCAAGATGCAGCACGGGGGGCCCCTTCTGGGGGGACGCTCTCCATCGCTGCAAAACGATATTGCTGTCCTGCAGCCAGGCCGACTCCCAGTACGACAATTGCCACGATGTAGACAGAAAAACTCTGTAATGCCAGTGCATAAATAGCTAGCAGACAACCAATACTAGCCACCGCCGCACAGAAGAGAAAGACTCGCTTGCGATTGAAACGCCGCATTGTGAGAATGACCGGTAAAGTGGAAAGCGCTGAACCGAGTATAAAAGCGGCAACGGGCAGTGTCGCAAAACCCGGATCAGGAGCCAGTGTTGCACCGATAATACTGCCCACAAAAATGACAAAAGAGGGGATCGACATAGTCAAGGCCTGGCAAAGCATAAATAGCCAGACGTTATTTGCTACTTTCATGATCAATAGCCTTATTCAGCTCCGCCTGATGCGCATACGAGTTGCAGGCCCATTTTCGCTAAATCAGCTGAATCGAGCTGAAAGCATAAAATGCAAAAAGAAAAACCTTCTTCCTAAGAGTAGCCTGATTAAACAGGCCTTATTTAACAATAAATGGCTTTCGTCGCACGCACAGCAATCACGTCACTAGCAAAATGGTTTTGACGTTTTATATAAAGATGGGCTTTGCAAAGACAACTGCACCTACGTGTTACTGGTTGCTCAGGAAAAACACCGCTGTTAATATGGCTAGTGAAATAACCGCTATTGCTGCAACCGCGTCAACAAAACTATCACTTTTCCCTGCTTTATCCTGATCACTCATCGTCTTTCAACCTCGGCAGATACAACTACCTAACTAATTAAGAAATATAACCGAGCTCGTCAGAGCCTCGATATACGAATCTACAGGTTTTCAAACAGCCTGTAGACATGCAAAACGGGCTGCATTCTAACAGCCAAAGGGCTGACTGTCCTCTTTCTTCTCAGGGTGTCTTATTCCCTTTTTAAACGGGAATATGAAGAAAGGGTTTTTCACCTGACGGCTTCGGAAGGCTATCATTCACCCTCTGGGAATACTCGAATTACTCGGGATTTCTGATAGTTAGGGAAGGAAGCGAAACTTTATGTACATATACGACCAACACGACAAAACTCTGATTCGCGAACGCGTCGCTCAGTACCGCCGCCAGACCGATGATTACTTAGCAGGTAGAATTTCCGATGGAGTTTTTCTGCCTTTACGTCTGCAAAACGGTCTTTATATACAACGCCACGCACCCATGCTGCGTATCAACATTCCCTACGGCATGGTGTCGGCAACCCAATTACGCACACTGGCTAATATAACCCGCAAGTACGACAAAGGTTACGCGCACTTTACCACGCGGCAAAACATCCAGCTCCACTGGCCCCGACTGGAAGAAGTGCCCGATATTCTGGCCGAACTAGCTGCTGTTGACATGCAAAGCATACAAAGCAGCGGAAGCTGCATTCGCAATGTGACCTCCGATGAATTTGCTGGCATTAACGCCGATGAAATAGAAGACCCGCGCCCTTGGTGCGAAATTATCCGTCAGTGGTCGACACTACACCCTGAATTCGCTTTTTTACCCCGCAAATTTAAGATTGCCGTGACTGGTGCAGAAAGTGATCGCGCCGCGATTCAAGTGCACGACATTGGTTTACAGGTCTTTAAAAACTCCAACAATGAGGTTGGCTTTAAAGTCCTGGTCGGCGGAGGTCTAGGCCGCAGCCCCGCAATTGGACAAGTCATCAAGGATTTTCTTCCCGCCAAGCATTTACTGACTTATCTTGAAGCGATTTTACGGGTCTATAATCGCTATGGTCGACGTGACAACAAGTACAAGGCGCGTATTAAAATCCTTGTCAAAGCCTGGACAGCAGAAGTCTTCGCCGAAAAAGTTGAACAAGAATGGTTACAAGAGATTGATAGCCCCTCAACACTAACCGATGCGGTAATCAACCATGCCAAAGCTTTCTTCACCAGCCCGCCCTATGAAAATATCGACCCAGAAAGCTGCGAGACAACTCTACAAGCCTTTGCCGCGGAACACATAGCCTTCGGGAAGTGGCGCGATAGAAATGTGGTTGACCACAAAGTGGCCGGGTACTGTGCAGTCCACCTATCACTCAAACCGACGGGCGTAGCTCCTGGTGACGTCACTGATAGACAACTTGAAGCAATTGCCGACCTAGCGGATCGCTATTCCTTCTCTGAGATTCGTGTCACTCACCATCAAAATTTAGTATTAGGCGACGTTAAATTAAATGACCTGCCAGAACTCTGGCAAGCGGCCAAACAACAGGGCTTCGCAACACCGAGTATTGGCACTCTGGTCGATATGATTTGTTGCCCAGGTGGCGATTTCTGTTCATTGGCCAATGCCAAGTCCATCCCTGTTGCCGAAGCCATTCAACGCCGCTTTGATGATCTTGATTATCTTTACGACCTGGGTGATATCAATCTCAATATATCCGGTTGCATGAACGCCTGTGGCCACCATCATGTGGGCAATATTGGCATTCTCGGCGTCGACAAGAAAGGGGAGGAATTTTATCAAATTCAACTCGGCGGCAGTGCCCTTAACGATGCCTCTTTGGGCAAAGTGCTAGGCCCCTCCTTCTATGCTCACGAAATACCTGATGTTCTGGAAAGAATTCTCAGTATCTATGTCGACCAACGTATCGAAGGTGAGACTTTTCTCGACACGCATCGGCGTATCGGCACCGCCCCTTTCAAGGAATTTATTTATGCCAAAGCTGCTTAAAGATAAAGGTATTGTCGATAATAGTTGGCAAGTATTAGAGAAAGATTTCACGGGAACATTACCCGATGCTCCATGCTTTGTACCCCTCGACTACTGGTTAGCGAACAAAGACAAGCTGCAAAACCCTAAGACGGTTGGCGTGTGGCTCGATTCCGAACAGGAGCCCGAAGAAATTGCTGGCGATATTAAGAATCTTGAGCATCTCGCTGTAAATTTTCCAACCTTTACGGATGGTCGTGGATTTTCTATTGCCCGGCTGATTCGCCACCGCTACCAGTTTGCAGGCGAATTGCGGGCCATTGGACAAATTGCTCCGGACCAGCTTTTTTATTTAACACGCTGCGGCTTCGATGCCTTTTGTCTTGACGCACTCGCTCTTGATCAAGAAGTCGACGAAGCCCACCGCTTCGAAGACTACCTGTCATCCTTTAGTGTTACCTACCAAGCCTCCGCTAACGAGCAACAACCCCTGTTTCGTCGCCGACAGGCATAATATTTGCATCTCTCCTACCCGTCGGCAAAATAGCCAGGGAAAAGGAAAAGCGAGCTTATGGGTAGTGAGGTCTTTCATTCGTTTGTGCTGATTTTCAGCGGTGCGGCTATTGTCGCATCGCTTGCTCTCTTTGGGCGCCAGCCATTATTAGTTGCCTATATTGCTCTAGGAGCCATTCTCGGTCCGTATGGCACCGGAATGATTCCGGACGTCCATTTAATTGCCGAAATCTCCCATATCGGCATCATTTTTCTGCTCTTCTTACTGGGCTTAGATATGCAGCCCCAAGCACTTCTCAGTGTGCTGAAAAAGGTCACCCACGTCACCCTGATTAGCTCGGTTATTTTTGCCGCCACCGGCTATGGTATTGCCTATTTATTTGGCTTCACCCATCTCGAAAACTTAATCATCGGTGCTGCAATGATGTTTTCGAGCACTATTATAGGCATCAAACTGTTACCAACGACGATTCTCCACCACCGTCATATCGGGGAGATGATGGTCGGTATGCTGTTGATGCAGGACTTTATTGCGATCTTTGTACTTTTGGTTTTACTCAGCGGTAAAAACGGCCAAATTGATATTGGCCAAATCGGTATCACTTTATTGGCCCTTCCGCTACTCGTGCTGGCCTGTATTGCCGCGGTGCGTTACTTCTTATTACCCTTATTCGCTCGCTTTGATCGTATTGGCGAGTATGTGTTTTTACTGGCAATCGGTTGGTGCCTGGGCGTTTCTGCGGCGGCGGGATATCTCGGTCTATCGGCAGAAATTGGTGCCTTCCTTGCGGGCATTACCATTGCTAACAGTCCTATCGCCCAATATATTGCGCTCAGCCTGAAGCCACTCAGGGACTTCTTTTTGGTCATGTTTTTCTTTGCTCTCGGCGCTCAGTTCAACCTTGGATTGCTGTCTGAAGTGATGCTTCCGGCGCTGGTATTAGGCGGCGTAATGCTATTGATAAAACCACTGAGTTTCCGCTATTTGTTGCACCGACAAAGTGAAAAAAGCCGTTTTGCCTGGGACATTGGTTGTCGGCTGGGACAAATTAGCGAATTCTCACTGCTGATTGCCTATGTGGCATTTAATGCGTCACTGATAGGAGTTCTCGCCTCTCACTTGATTCAGGCTGCGGCAATTTTGACCTTCCTGTTATCGAGCTATATCGTAATTCTCAACTTCCCCAACCCTATTGCCATTAAAGATTCATTGCGCCGAGATTAACTGTTCCCGAAAAATCACTTATCAAGCGGTTAAATTCAATTCAACCCAGAGGAGCAGGACTCATTAAGCGTCGCAACCAGCGCATAAGGAAACGGTCACCGCTATCTTCTAAAGCGAAACCGAACTTTTCCGGCAAGCTCTTTTTGTGCACATAGCTAACGGTATAAACATCAGCATTATCTAACTGGTCAGTCAAATATTCGTCACTGGTTTTAGTGTCGTCAACCAGGCCCTTTTTAACTGCTGGAGCTCCATACCAGACTTCACCTGTCGCTATTGCTTCGATATCAAGCCCAGGACGGTGCTCGCCAACAAATGCTTTAAAAAGATCGTGGGTGTCCTCCAGCTCCTCACGAAACTTTTCTCGCCCCTCATCGGTATTTTCACCGAGCATAGTTAAGGTTCGCTTGTACTTACCTGCGGTCATTAATTCAATATCGACATCGTGTTTTTTCAGTAGACGATGGACATTAGGGATTTGGGCAACCACACCAATAGAACCAATCACGGCAAAAGGGGCAGCAAGAATCTGGTCAGCAACACAAGCCATCATGTAACCGCCGCTGGCCGCCACTTTATCAATACAGACGGTCAGTGGAATTTTTTTCTTTTTAATACGGTCGAGCTGGCTTGCCGCAAGACCGTAGCCGGGCACCATGCCACCACCACTTTCCAGGCGCACCACCACCTCATCATCATTGCTCGCCTGAGCCAGCACTGTGGTGATTTCTTCTCGGAAACTCTCCACGGCAGAAGCGCGTAAATCGCCGTGGAAATCCAGCACAAAAACACGCTTTTTAATAGCCGGGCCGGAACCCATTTTCAGTGCCTTTTTTTCAGCTTTTGCCTCGCTTTTATCAGTTTTTTTCTTTGCTTTTAGTGTTGCTTTCCGGGTATCGGCAGGCTCCAGAACATCGGCCAGGGCATCACTCATGCTGCCCACCGTCTCATTCAGAGAGACCACTTCGATATGACCTTTTTCATGTTTTTTACTTTTTTGTCCCAGACTCGCGAGAATACCCACGATAACAGCCACTGCAATAACAACCGTTACTGACTTGGCTAGAAACAGACCGTATTCATTCAAAAATTCCAAAGAGACACCTCTATCAACTGCTATTTATCAACGACTAAGCGTGACAAATAAGTAGATTATTTTGCTAAACACTGTTGGGTAAAAACTAGTGTCATTCTAACCGATATTCAGTAACGGTCACTGCGGGGACGTAAGAAAAATGGGATAAAGCGCTGTCAAGAGGGACAGGTGCATCTCAGATACAGCCATTTTAGATCTGCCAAGTCAGCCCCAGAAGCTAAACACCTAATGTTGACAAGCACTCGTTCGCGACATCCAGGGAACTCTCATCACCAGTATCCCCCACCATGCGCCCATCAAGGAAATACTCGAGGCAGACAATGGTATCGGCGAAAACGTCGATCGCTTTATCACTGTCACTTTCATGATCGTTAAAAAGCACATCCTTAGCGAGACTCAAGCAGCGTTTTGCAAGGCTCGATAGGCGTGGTAGATTCAACATGCTTGCGCTACCTGCAATTTCTGCAAATGCCCGCTCAAGATCGGGGAGAACTTCGGCGGAAGCATAGCCTGAAGCCACACTGTCAACTAACTGTTTGATATCGTCCAGCCGCGATGTCATTTCATTGACTGATGCAACTTCGGCTGTTTTTAATAAACTTTGTTGTAAAATTGAAAGCAGTGGTTGATCTTCCCAAGCTTCAATCTGCTCAACACTGGGGTTTTTTCCATAGAAATCAGCCATCGCACACTCGACATGCAGAATGGCATCAGTAAATTCTGACAACAATTCAGCAGACAAGCCCTGCGTATCTGTTGTTTTTAGGCGTGAACAAAATTGCTTGTACTGACGCGCAAGCCCACGGAACCCAGCCTCCTCGCAGGCTTTGGCAAGAGTCTCGAAACCCTGCTTCAATGTGTCGAGTTTTTCGCCATTAAATGAAGAGGGTTCATCACCATTGTCAAGTAGACTACGCAGGTTCGCGACCGAAGCCGACATAGCCTCAAAAATACTCTCATCAGCATCCAACTCCCCAGTGATCGCGTTACGTACTGATGATATCGCTGAGTCAGAAAACGATAATTCCGGCACACCAATCGACCTGGACCGGCTATCATTGGACATATCGGTCATTGCCAGCAAACTAATGAAAGCTCGCCATAAGCCCTCCGGATAGAGGTTTCTTTTTACTGGGTGTTCCGTCGCTGTCAACAAGCGCAGCTGTTTTTCTACAGCAGCAAGTAATCGAATACGCTCGGGCTGCAGGCTTAATTTCTTCTCAGCAAAACCTTTAATGATGACGGCAAATACCCACCAATAATCACTTTCTCGCTCAGAAATAGCCACTTTTTGTAAGCGACCCGCAACACGGAATAAGTTAAATAAAGCCTTGTGTCGGTTATTATTACGAATAATATCTAACAAACCCAGCTGATACAGATGATGCCAACGTTTCAAACCTTCAATTTGAGGACCTATCATCACCTCACCTTGCGTCAGGCTTCCAAAAGACGGCCAATCGAGGTCGTTCAGCAAATGATACTCGTAAAGGGGTGGCGCACCTCTAAAGCGTCGTAGTGCAGTCATTTCAGGCAGTAATACACACGGGTTTTCACTGGACTGTTCGAGAATAGTATCAATCAAGCCCTCAGCCAGCAGCAAGGATTGAGAAAGCAGTGGCTGCAACTCATCAATAGTTTGACCGCCATTAATCACCACCTCCACCGCGGTGCTCATTTCAACAAACAATCGGCTCATACCAACAAGTTGAGCAATTTGTGCGGCACCACGTAATTCAATCAGTTGCCCATTGAGCTCTTCTAAATGAGCAATAGTGAGTCGTTGCACCAGGCCATGCACAGACTGAATCACCAACTTATACTCTTTGCCGATGAACTCTAGTACTTGAGGGTTTATGTTTTGCATAAGCGACTCACTTCTTTCTTCTTAGTAAACGGGAAAACCCTTTTAAATCAAAAGACTAAATAACTTAAGTGATCTTATATCTAATGACCCTTCAAACTATAACAGACTTTTGCGAAGAGACGCTGTTAACAAGTCCCACTTTTAACAAGTACAGTCTCTTCCAGCCTACCTGTGGCCAGCTAGACTCTAAATTAAGCCTGAACGAAGAAGATGGAGGAGAAAAGCCTGTCAACTCTTCAACATAGGGGCTTTAACCGAGAAAAAAGCGTGTGAAATAGGACAGCTATGACATAACTTGTCACAAGGCAACTAACTACCCTAGCCGTCGAAGTCGAGCTCTTAAGCTCTTCAAAAGCTACTGACTCAAGATTAAAACCGTGTGGCCATACAGGAAATGTGCGTTATTTGAAGGCGTCTAAATAAGATTGATTAATGAGCCTTAAGATCAAGGATGAACCACAAGCCATGATTGACCCAAGAACCTTAAAGTGACCAGGTACATTGCTGGCCACTGGATTCATTAATCTCTTCAAGTTTGTGTTGATGCAGAGCGAGCTCATCATCATTGGCTCGAATAACCTTAAGGGGTGGCCGTTGAGTAGAAAGTCGTCTAATCACCGATTCATTCTCTTCCCCTCGATCATTGTCGGAAGCCTCACTACGCAGCACAAGGTCAACCTGACCTCCCGTCATTAGCAGATAAACATCCGCTAAAATCTCAGCATCAAGTAGGGCACCGTGGAGCGTGCGTTGGGAATTGTCCACTCCATAGCGCTTACATAGAGCATCTAGGCTATTGCGCTGACCCGGGTGCATCTGACGAGCCATTGTGAGTGAATCGATAATACCGGAATAGCTTTCTAGCGGTTGGTATTGACCATTAAGTTTTTCCAGCTCGGCATTAAGAAAGCCCACATCAAAAGGCGCGTTGTGTATAACAAGTTCGGCATCTTTTACAAAATCAATAAATTCAGCAACGACCTGCTTAAAGAGTGGTTTATCGGCCAAGTCTTCGTTGCTGATGCCGTGAACCTCCATAGCGCCGGCATCGATTTCTCGCTGTGGATTAATGTAACGATGGAAGTGACGTCCGGTCAGTTTGCGATTAATAATCTCCACACAACCGATTTCAATAATCCGGTGGTCAAGAGCGACCTCAAGACCTGTGGTTTCAGTATCGAGTACAACGAGTCTCATGTCTGATCCAATAGCTTATCAATACCAAGATTGGCCAATTCGTCGGCGATTTCGTTTTCCCTGTGACCACTATGCCCCTTAACCCAGTGCCAGTTAATCTTATGCCGTTGAGCCTGCTGGTCGAGTAATTGCCATAGATCCTGGTTTTTCACGGGTTTTTTGGCTGCAGTTTTCCATCCTTTTGCTTTCCAGCCCTTTAGCCATTCGGTAATACCCTTGCGTACATATTGGGAATCCGATGTTAGATCAATTTGACAGTTCTCAGTAACAGCCTCAAGGCCCCGGATCGCAGCTAATAGCTCCATTCGGTTATTCGTTGTATGGGCTTCAGCACCATAAAGGCGTTTTTCCGTGCCGTTATAACACAATAAAACACCCCAGCCACCAGGACCCGGATTACCACGACAAGCACCATCAGTAAATATTTCTACAGATTTCATTGTTCCAGTGTCTTTTTCTGAAGGCATTTTTTCTCCACCTGTACCTGTTTTAGTCCTACCAATGAACCCGCCTTCAATGGAGACCAGTGCCGAGGCTTAATGGGCTTTAGTGGCGTAACCATTTTTTTCGCAACAATCATATAAAAAGCACTCTGGCTAAGATACCGAGTCATTAATCTATTCTCCCTTCGATTGTATTCCCCTCCTTTTGTTTTACCACAATCTAATGAGCCATAACTCACCTGAAAGCCCAGCAACTGCAACCAGTCAATAACCCTGCCTTTACGCAAGCTATTATGCCGCCAGATCGCTTTACCCGGCCAAAAAACGGCTGGCCACTTACAAAAGCCAAACAAACTAAAGGGATTGAAGCCAATAATTACGATATGCCCACCTGCCGTTACGAGACGAGCAGCCTCAATTAAGGCTCGATGGGGATGACTGGAAAAATCGAGAACATGGTGTAATAAGACAATGTCAATAGTATCCGATGGCAGAGGCAAGGCATCAAATTCACACTGGCAAGAAGCATCGTCATGGGCGCGGGACAATATGAACTTATGACTTGGCTGCAAATCTTCCAAAAGACTGTGCCGGGGTGAGATCCCGACTTGCGCCAGACGATAGCCGAATATCTGCCTTAAACCCTGCTGGCAACATCTTTGTTGACACTCGTAGAGTTTTTGGCCAAAGCCCTCATCAAACCAGGCGGCCAAATCATCTTGAACCAATGGCAAATGTGCTACCCGGTATTTCCGTTTGAGCAAATATCGAAGACTTGAACGGTCTTTGCCCAAAGTAAGGCCTCCCGGTAATGACTTGTGAAGCGATGCATCTTATCATGGCTAAAAATGCGCTGAAAAGACACTGGAGAATACAATATGCCCCTTGTGATCCACACCATCCCAGCATTTCAAGACAACTATTTATGGTTATTTCACCAGGCAGGTCAGCGAGCTGCTTTTGTGGTCGACCCAGGTGATGCCCAACCGGTACTCAACTGTTTAAAAGAACATGATCTTGAACTGGCCGGCATATTAATTACCCACCATCACCCCGACCACACCGGAGGTATCAAAGCCCTAGTTGCCAGTAACGATGTGCCTGTCTATGGTCCCGATTCAGCTAACATTCCACAAATAAGCCATCGTCTTTA
This sequence comes from uncultured Gammaproteobacteria bacterium, assembly GCA_913058345.1. Classification (GTDB taxonomy): domain Bacteria; phylum Pseudomonadota; class Gammaproteobacteria; order Pseudomonadales; family Porticoccaceae; genus Reddybacter. The sequence goes on along the minus strand of CAJXQR010000001.1, from coordinate 83,958 downwards.
TGAAGGCGATTGCATTAATCTAGCTGACACCCAGTTCTCGGTACTCGAAATACCCGGCCACACTCTCGACCACATTGCATTTACAGCCTCACCCGAGGGAGAAACCCCGCTGGTGTTTTGTGGTGATACACTGTTTGCCGCCGGCTGCGGTCGCCTATTTGAAGGCAGTGCCGAACAAATGTATCAATCCCTGCAAAAATTATCGGCCCTGCCCGACACAACCCGCATTTACTGCGCACATGAATACACACTCAGCAATTTGGCCTTCGCCACTGTCGTCGAACCCTCCAATCAAGCGCTACAGCATAAATTGGCTGCCGACGAGAAAAAACGCCAACAAGGTTTGCCTACTGTACCCACCACACTGGCTATCGAGCGTGAAACCAACCCCTTCCTACGCTGCCATTTAGCCGCTCTTGCATTGGCGGCGAGTCAGCACAGCGCACGGGAGTTAAGCAACCCTATTGAAGTGCTGCGTGAAATTCGCCTCTGGAAAGACACTTTCTAAAATTTGAGCGCTTTCTCAAACTAGCACTGTGGGATCGATCTCACTCACACCGATCGGCCGCTCAAAAACTTCTGCTTATCGAAATAATAAACCCCTTTACAAATTACTTAGGTTTTTATGAAATATTTCTTACTGCCACTGACATTCGCTCTGAGTTTTTTAGCGGGCTGCGCTCAGCAAAATATAGCACCGAAAGTCGCGGCACACCCAGATCATCCACTGCAGACTATGGGTCTAGAAGAATTATCAGCAAGTGGTAATGCCAGGCTGGATATCACTGCTGTCGAAAAGGCTCAACCCGAAGCCCAGACCTCGAAAATACCGATGAATGCCTGGCAAAAAATCGCAGGGGCCCACGGCTTTTCCGAGAAGATAAATAACCTTGAGATCGAAAAATATCGTGACTGGTATAACGGCAGACAACGCTACTTTGACAGTCTGGGTGCTCGAGCTCAACTTTATATGGCACACATCATTGAGGAGTTTGAAAAGAACAACCTGCCACTAGAGCTGGCATTACTCCCCTTTGTAGAAAGTGCCTACAATCCTTTCGCCTATTCCCCAAGCGGCGCGGCGGGGCTTTGGCAGTTTATGCGTCCCACTGGGGATCACCTGGGCTTAAAACGCGACCAATGGTACGACGGAAGACGCGACATCATTAGCTCGACCGATGCAGCCATTCGTTATTTTAAGTACTTGAATAAACGCTTCGAAGGAGATTGGCTACTAACACTAGCAGCCTACAATGCCGGCGAAGGTACCGTCAATAAGGCCATGAGAGCTAACCTGAGTCAGGGTAAACCTACAGATTTCTGGTCTCTGCGCCTACCCCGCGAAACGAGAGATTATGTCCCTAAGCTCATTGCCCTGGCTCAGGTTACCGCCTCTCCCGCTGACTACCAATTGGAACTCCCCAACATACCAATGCAGGTTTATTTCGAGGTTGTTGAACTGCCTCAACAGATAGATCTTTATCAGGTCAGCTTACTGGCAGAAATGAGTATCGACGGTGTCTACCGGCTAAACCCAGGCTGCCAGCAATCGGCAACACCGCCGGAAGGGCCTCACCGGCTCTTAATCCCACAACATAAAACAGCCGGATTTTCGTCACGCCTCAACGATACACCCAAAGATAGGTGGCTTAAAATTCGTGAATACAAAGTGCAACGGGGCGATACTCTCAGTGAAATTGCCCAACAACACGGGCTTAGCTCACAATCGCTGATGGCACAAAACAATATGAGCTCAAGTAAGATTCGTGTTGGGCAGACTTTGGAAATCCCCAGTATCAGCAACGCTTATCTACCCAGTTTTGCGAGGCCAATCCAGTATTATCATGTTCGTCGTGGCGACAGCCTGTGGAAAATTGCCCGAGCCTACCAGGTTAAAACCCACAATTTAGCACGCTGGAACGGCCTAAAACCGCATGCCCCGTTGCAAATTGGCAAACGATTGACGATTCGTGCCTCAGTCCCTGTCATTTCTCAGGTGCGACGGCACTATAAAATCAAGAAAGGTGATTCGCTTTCTCTGATATCAAAACAGTTCAAAGTTAGTGTCAGTGATCTTGTACGCTGGAATAAGCTCAATTCACGCAGTTTCATCAAAGCAGGACAAATTCTTACGCTTTTTCCCCGCACATAGAGCAGTTTTCAGCCTCCAATTTGAAGAAGAACGGCTCAGTCGAGAGAAAAACCAGCTAAAAAGGACGACAAAAAGTACCCGACAAGAACGCAAAATCTTGCTTATCGAAAATAAGCTTACGTCTTATAACGAAAGTCAGGTACTCATTTGTCCATCTCCACCGTCACTCCGGCAAGAATTAAAGATTCGTAACCCTGATACTCAAGCTGTGCTAACGTTCGGCTAGCAGACTGTGCCAAGTTATCACGACGTGGCTCCGAGATATTACTCAGTTCACCAGGCTGAATAGCGGTCAAAGAGACAATCACATAATCGCCGTTGACGAGATCAAGCCCACCAACTACAGGTAAGGTACTGTTCGCGGGTAAGCCAAAAGCATAATCGCGGATTACCCCATCCACACGGTTATCGAAGCGCGAGGTATCAAGACTCACCTGCCATGCCAGGCTTTCTTCTTCAGCGAGAGCTTCGACACTTTTTCCCTCGGCAATTTGTGCCTGTAAAGCACCTGCTCTGGCAGTAAGCGCCTGTTTCGCCGAGTCCTGTTTCAACAAAGTCGTAATGTCAGCCACCACCTCTTCAAAGGGCTGATAACCAGCGGGGTAGTGTTGACGAACCTTCAGTACCACCACACCCGCATCTCCCAGCTCAATAATATCACTGCTATAGCCATTACTCAGAACATCCTCTGCGAACGCGGCATTAACCACAGCAGGATAAGTTGCAAGACCAGAACCACCATTTCGCGAAAAGGGTTCTGTGCTCGCAACATCAAGCCCCATCGTTGCCGCTGGCTCTGCAAGGCTTTCCGCGTTGTAGGATAACTCACGCAATTGTTCAATTTTTTCAGGCAGTAGCTCGGCCGCTAATTGATATTTAAGCTCAGTTTCTAGGGCAGGCTTTTCATCTTCAAAAACCAATCTTTCACCTGCTTCTAACTCCGTGAGACGAATCAGGTGAATACCGCTATCGGTTGCCACAGGCTTTGAAATCTCTCCTCTGGAGAGACCACGTACTGCTGTTACAAATTCTGCAGGAAAGGCGTCCAATTCAACGAAACCTAGATCACCACCCTGCTCCGCACTTCCCAAATCATCGCTGTACTCACGTGCAAGCGTTGCAAAATCACTACCACTGGCGAGCTTGGTCTGAATAGCTTCAAGCTTGGCTGCATGACTCCCATCCTCGGCAGGCTCTATTAAAATATGCGCCACTCGTCGTCGCACTGCTGCCTGTGCAGCCTGCTGGCGAGTCTCGAAGCGTTCGCGAACCATGGCTGCATCAACCTCGACCTGATCGAGTAAATCACTGACCGACAATTGTATGTAGTCTATTTCAATCCTTTCTTCAGTGCGAAATTCTTCTTTGTGTTCTTCGTAGTAAGCTTTGGCATCGGCCTCATCAATGTTAATTTCGGCCATCAGAGGGGCAATTGGCAGAGTGAGATAATGATAGTCACGGCGCTGCTCAAAAATTCTTGCCGCCAGCTCTAAATCAGCTTCAGTCACAAATGCCGTATCGACAACGCCACTGGCAAATTGACTAAGTAATAAACCGTTGCTCATGTAATTATGGTGTTCTCGTGGGGTGTAACCCATTTGCCGAATGGTAAATTCGTACTTATCACGATCAAAGCGCCCATCCGTTTGGTAGGCATCAACGGTTTGAAGTAAGGACGCGATAGTGGCTGGAGAAACTCCCATACCGGTTTCGATTGCTGCGAGTTCCGCCGCTTTTTCTCTAACCAAGCGCTCTCTAACCGGCCCACGGAGCACAGTATCATCGAGCAGCGCGGGATCAATATCGCCAAGCTGCTGTAACAAACGTTGCTTATGAATGGCTAATGCACGATCAACGACTAGTCGAGAAATATTATGTCCATCGACCTCTAATTCTGTATCACTGGCCGGACTATTTGAAAAAATTGAATCGATACCAACAAAAGCAAATGGCACAATAATCAAAATAACAATAAAAAAAGCGATGCCTTTCATGCCTTCGCGAAAATCTTGTAGCATTGTAATTTCTTTCCCTTGATAAATATTCGTGCGGAACGAAAAAAGTAAAGGCGCCTCAAAGCGCCTTTACTTACTACTTGTTTTAAAAGTAAACGCTATGCTCTAACTAGCTATTTACCGAGTCTTTAAGTGCTTTACCTGCTTTAAAGCCGGGTACATTGGCCGCTTTAATCTGGATTTCATCACCCGTTTTTGGGTTGCGGCCTTTCCTTGCAGGTCGGTGCTTAACGGCAAAAGTACCAAAGCCCACCAGCGAAACAGGATCACCCTTTTGTAAAGATGCTGTAATCGCTTCTACAACTGCATCCAGTGCTCTGCCGGCAGACATTTTTGACAAGTCAGCTGATTCCGCAATTGCGTCGATAAGCTCTGATTTATTCACTGTAAACCCCTCTAAATTTGATTGAATATCCTGCAGCGTATTCACTAATACGCTGGGACGAGACTTTATACCAACCGCCCTCAGGGCGGTCAAGCACGCAAGCTATTTTAGTGTGTACTAATACGCGAAGTTGATTGTGAACTACTTTCACTGTCACCGGACAGCGATGAGTCAGATGATTTACTATACTCCTCATCGCTTAGAGGCTTAGGCATTTGCTGCAAAGCCAACTCCAGCACTTCGTCGACCCACTTCACCGGATGGATGGTTAAATCCGCTTTAATGTTATCAGGAATTTCTTTTAAATCCCGTTCATTTTCTTTCGGAATAATCACTTCGGTAATACCGCCCCTGTGAGCTGCCAGTAACTTTTCCTTAAGGCCGCCTATTTTTAACACCTGACCACGGAGAGTGATCTCACCCGTCATCGCCACCGCTGCTCGTACGGGAATATCGGTCAATACTGAAACCAGAGCTGTACACATCGCAATGCCAGCACTGGGACCATCTTTAGGTGTGGCACCCTCGGGAACGTGAATATGCAAATCACGACCTTGATGGAAGTCCCGGTGAATACCTAATACCTGTGAGCGGCTACGCACTACGGTTAAGGCAGCCTGTATTGACTCCTGCATGACATCACCAAGAGACCCGGTCTTTACAATCCCTCCTTTGCCAGGCACTGATGAAGCCTCTATCGTTAGTAGCTCGCCACCGACAGATGTCCAGGCTAAACCTGTCACCTGCCCCACTTGATTTTGATCTTCTGCACGACCAAAATCATATTTTCGTACGCCCAACATATCCTCAAGCTCTTCCGGACCAACATTCACCGCCTGCTGATCGGCATTTTTGGCATAACCCGTAACAGCCTTCCGGCAAATCTTGGCAATTTCTCGTTCCAAGCCACGGACACCGGCCTCGCGGGTATAATAGCGTACGATATCGAGAATGGCGGCCTCCTCGATGTTAAGCTCATCGTCTTTTAAACCATTCGCTTTACGTTGTTTAGGCAAAAGATATCTAGACGCGATGTTCGCTTTTTCAGCTTCAGTGTAACCGGGGATACGGATCACTTCCATGCGATCGAGTAGCGGGCCGGGGATATTCATTGAGTTTGAAGTACAAATAAACATCACTTCTGACAAGTCGTAGTCGACCTCAAGATAATGATCATTGAAGCTATTATTTTGCTCAGGGTCTAAAACTTCCAACAAGGCAGAAGAAGGATCACCACGATGATCCATGCCCAGCTTATCCACTTCGTCAAGCAGAAAGAGCGGATTTTTAACGGTTGTTTTAGATATTTTTTGGATCAGCTTACCGGGCAGAGAACCAATATAAGTACGCCTATGACCTCGTATCTCAGCTTCGTCTCGAACGCCGCCAAGTGACATGCGCACAAATTTTCTTCCCGTCGCCCGAGCAATAGACTCACCCAAAGACGTTTTACCAACACCCGGTGGCCCTACGAGACATAAAACCGGCCCCTTAAGTTTTTTAACACGGCTTTGTACAGCTAGAAATTCAAGAATGCGTTCTTTGACTTCGTCTAGACCGTAATGATCTTCATTCAGTATTTTCTCTGCCAACACGAGGTCGTGGCGTACTTTAGAGCGTTTTTTCCAGGGTACACTGACCATCCAGTCGAGATAGCTGCGCACAACAGACGCTTCTGCCGACATTGGCGACATCATTTTTAGTTTATTCAACTCAGCAGTAGCCTTTTTCAAAGCATCTTTAGGCATCCCCACTTCTTTAACGCGATTTTCGAGCTGTTCCAACTCATTGGGGACATCATCAATATCCCCCAACTCTTTCTGAATCGCTTTCATTTGCTCATTGAGGTAATACTCACGCTGGCTCTTTTCCATCTGTTTCTTTACGCGACCGCGAATGCGTTGCTCAATCTGTGCTATGTCAAGCTCAGACTCCATCAACACTAAAAGATGCTCAATCCGCAACTTTTCATCGCTGATTTCCAGCACTTCCTGCTTCTGCTCAAGACTGAGAGTCATATGTGTCGCAACGGTATCAGCAAGCCGTCCAGGCTCATCGATACCTGCAACGGTTGTCACTACTTCTGACGGGATCTTCTTATTTAAACCGACATATTCCTCGAAGGCATTAACCAGTGTACGCACCAACGCACCACGCTCACTCTCCACCGCTTCTTCATCTGTAACCACTGAGTAATCAGCCACAAAATAATCGTCATATTCCTCAATAGCATCTATATTAATTCGCTCAGAGCCTTCGACTAATACTTTCACCGTACCATCGGGTAATTTGAGCAGCTGTAAAATTGTAGCCACAGTGCCAATCTCATAGACATCTTCAGGGCCTGGGTCGTCACAAGCCGCATCCCGTTGAGCAACCAGTACAATTTTTTTATGCTCGGCCATAGTCGCATCCAACGCAAGGATGGAGCGCTCTCGGCCTACAAACAGTGGCACAACCATCTGCGGGAAAACCACTACGTCTCGCAAAGGCAGCATCGGCAAGCGAGTCTGTGATAAATCTTTATCTGTTTTCTGTCCCATTTTTACCTCTTATTCCAGCTCAGTGCAGGTTCGGCTTAATACACTATGGTATGGGGCCAGTTTTAATTAATACAAGCACTCATAAACAAAAACGGGCCTCTTGGGCCCGTTTTTGTTTATGCTTCTTCGCTCGCTGATTTCAGTTGCTCGGGATTGTCGTATACCAGTAAAGGTTCAGAGTCCCCATTAATAACAGACGCATCGACGACAACCTTGTGCACATCTTTGCTTGAGGGAATGTCATACATACTATCTAACAGGGTGTTCTCGATAATAGAACGCAGACCTCTGGCACCCGTTTTACGCGACAGCGCTTTTTCAGCTATTGCCTCTAGTGCATCCTGACGAATATCGAGCTCTACGTCTTCCATTTCAAAGAGTGCAGAATACTGTTTCACCAGAGAGTTCTTTGGTTCAACTAATATATTGATTAAAGCGTCCTTATCGAGTTCCTCGAGAGTTGCTATAACAGGGAGTCGGCCAACAAATTCAGGAATAAGGCCAAAACGAATAAGATCCTCTGGCTCCAGATCTTTTAATATATCACCCACATTACTCTCTTCGTCTTTACTGCTGACACTGGCCGAAAAACCAATACCGCCTTTCTCTGAGCGATCACGGATAATTTTTTCCAGGCCGGCGAAAGCCCCACCGCAAATAAAGAGAATATTCGAGGTGTTGACCTGTAAAAATTCTTGCTGAGGGTGTTTTCGCCCACCCTGTGGAGGGACAGACGCAACGGTACCTTCAATAAGTTTCAGCAACGCCTGTTGCACACCCTCACCCGAAACGTCGCGAGTAATTGATGGATTATCTGACTTGCGTGAAACCTTATCGATTTCATCGATATAGACAATGCCCTGCTGGGCTTTTTCAACATCGTAATCGCACTTCTGCAACAACTTTTGAATAATATTCTCAACGTCTTCACCGACATAACCAGCTTCGGTCAAGGTCGTTGCATCAGCGATTGTAAAAGGCACATTCAACAGACGAGCAAGAGTCTCAGCCAGTAACGTCTTACCACTACCTGTGGGTCCGACCAGCAAAATATTACTTTTACCAAGCTCAACTCCATCTTTTCCCACTTTGGCGCCTAACTGAAGGCGCTTATAGTGATTGTAAACAGCCACTGACAGTACTTTCTTAGCGCGAAGTTGATCAATCACGTATTCGTTAAGCGTGTTGCTAATTTCGATCGGCGTTGGCAGCTTTTCAACAGTCTCAGTGGTTTTAGATTCTTGTAGCTCTTCGGAAATAATGTCGTTGCAGAGATCTACGCACTCGTCACAGATAAAAACCGACGGTCCCGCAATAAGCTTGCGAACTTCATGCTGACTCTTGCCACAGAAAGAGCAATAAAGAAGTTTATCGCCGTCTTTATCGTCGCCGCTTTTATCGCTCACTTCTCTCTCCTCGCATCACATAAATGCACAAAATACAGCTACTTACATTTCTCAATTTCAGCAAAACTAAAAAAAGGCTACATCGACTATGCGCGCTTGTCCAATACTTCGTCAACCAAGCCGTATTCTTTAGACTCTTGCGCGCTCATAAAGTTGTCGCGCTCAGTGTCAGCAGCAATCTTTTCGACGGTTTGACCGGTATGTCTAGCCATCGCCCGGTTTAATTGCTTGCGGATTTTAAGAATCTCCTGAGCCTGAATGTGTATATCAGAAGCCTGACCTTGGGCGCCACCGCTGGGTTGATGGATCATACAGCGAGAATTGGGCAGCAAAAAACGCTTGCCCGGGGCACCAGCTGACAAAAGGAAGGCTCCCATACTGGCCGCTTGACCAATACACATAGTGCTTACATCGGGCTTAATGAACTCCATGGTGTCGTAAATAGCCATGCCTGCTGTCACCGATCCACCTGGGGAGTTGATATATAGGTGAATGTCTTTATCCGGGTTTTCTGATTCGAGAAATAGCAACTGAGCAACAACCAAGTTGGCCATAAAATCTTCAACGGGCCCGACCAGAAAAATCACACGTTCTTTTAATAGGCGAGAATAAATATCGAAAGAACGCTCGCCCCGGGCAGTTTGCTCAACCACCATTGGCACCAGACCCCCTGCCGCTCTGATCTCATCATTATGTTTCATACCATTATAGACCATAGTCAATTCCCGGATTAATCAGTAACAATTCGCCTAACAATCAGCTCATTAAGCCTAACTTCTCATTTATAGGCAGACAAGACTTTCTCTTATTGGGTCGAGCTTCAGTATTACAACGCTATACTCTACACTAGGTCTTGTAATCAGTCTGTGCTTTCGTCAGCCTCTTTCTCTACAACTGGGTCTGGAGTGAGCGCCCCTTTATAATCTGTCGCCTCTTCTGTCACTGTCGCTATACTCAAAACATGATCGACGACCTGCTCTTCCATCACCGCAGATTGAACGCTATTGAGCAGCTCTTCGTTGGAGTAGTGATACTGAATCACTTGCTCGGGGTCATCGTAACCAGCAGCCCTCTCTTCAATAAAAGCTTTGACTTTATCGTTATCGACAGTAATTTCAGCGGCTTTAACAATTTCCGCCATTAGTAAGCCTAGAGAGACACGTTTACTGGCCTCATCGGCAAACAACTCATCAGGAAATATAGACATATCCATCTGCTGCGCCCCACCAAACTGGCCGGCCATTTGCTGGCGTAGCGCCTGAATCTCATTAGCAAGCAAGGCTTTAGGAATGTCAACGCTATGTAAGTCCTGTAACTGATTCATCAAACGGGACTTGACCTTGTTCTTAATCGCAGCTTCGAGTTCCCGCTCCATATTCGAACGAATTTCTTCGAGGAACTTTTCTTCACCCCCTTCCTTTACGCCAAACTGTTCGTAAAATTCATCATTCAGCTCTGGAAGCACTTGTTCTTTAACGGCATTCACTTTTACGGCAAATTCAACGGCGGCGCCGCGCAATTCTTCAGCGTGATAATCCTCTGGAAAGGTCAAACTAATCGTTTTTTCTTCACCAGCAGACAGGCCAATGACAGCGTCTTCGAAGCCTGGGATCATGCGACCTGAGCCTAGCACCAGATCAGAGGCGTCCGCAGTGCCACCAGGGAATTCTTCGCCGTTTTGAGTGCCTTTATAATCAATATTGACCTGATCGCTGTCTGCTGCTGCACGATCAACCTCATTCCAGTTAGCACGTTGAGTACGCAGATTTTCGACCATGGCAGCAACATCATCGTCAGAAATGGTCGCAACGGGACGGGCCACACTTACTTGTGCAAAGTCCTGTAGTTCAACCTCGGGATAGATTTCAAATGTCGCAATATATTCAAGATCCGCACCCTCTTCATCTTTTACCGGCTCAATGGCAGGTTGTCCAGCGGGGCGCAACTCTTCTTTGCTAACAGCCTCATAAAAGCTGCGACTCAGTGCTTCGCCGACCACTTCCTGGCGTACACCGAGACCAAAACGTTGTTTGATAACCTTAGCGGGGATTTTGCCCTTGCGAAAACCATCAATACGCACAGTCTTCGACGCTTTCTGCAGACGTTGAGCAACTTCGCTATCAATTTCTTCAGCGGGAACACCCACAGTCATACGTCTTTCGAGCCCGGAGGTTGTCTCTATAGAAACCTGCATGGATTGTCCTCACAACAGTCATTGAATTTATGAATTAAGTCTGAAGCACCTTAACCACAAGGTGTTCATTAAATAGTTGGTGCGGAAGGGGGGACTTGAACCCCCACGCCTTACGGCACTGGTACCTAAAACCAGCGTGTATACCAATTTCACCACTTCCGCTATACCTGTTCGCAGTCACTATCACCGCGATTTATTCCACCTGCAGCGCTAGGTTTGTCAGCACAGGTTTACGCTTGTGCAGAGTGACTTCTAAGCTCACCCTGTCAAGGGGCGCAGATTTTGCCACAGCGTCTGCTCGGGAGCAACTAGATACAGCGACATTCCTTCTTCGAAGGCACAACACTTATTTCCGTGTGATTTCGCACAGGGTCCAAACAACAGGCAAAATCGCGACTATTTGGCTTTCAGGGGCTGGGACAGCAAAGCGATGCATTCGCCTGGTCCACAATTACGGATAAGCGTCGCTGAATCAAGGGCGGGTAATAAGACAGCCTGTTCTGAGCTTAAGCGCACACAATCAGCACCAATCTTCAACACACCAGAGACTAGAATTAACAACTGATAACTTCCAACAGGTTGGATTTGCCAACAAGTTGCTTCCGCTAGAGTAACTCGTTGCACCTGAAAATCATCAAAACTAACAACCAGCTCACGGCAGACACCCTGCCCTTCCTCAAGCACCGTTAGCTTCTGCTCGACTTGAGGCTGTAACGACATCAAGTCCACCGCTGCTTCAGTATCCCAGCGCTCCTGAGTTAGCACTTTTTGGCCAAAAGCAAGAATTTTGCGTTCATAGACTGGCGTCTGAAACTCCACTGTGCGTACACCATGCTGCAGTGCATGGGGGGTTAAACAGGGTACTTTGACCACATCGCCCTCGCGTAATCCCTGTAGGTGGGTAAAACGATTCATTGCCTCTCGCAACACCAACTCTTGCTGTTGTAGCTCAGGAGTCAATTGTCGATGCCACTCCTTTAACAAGTCCGTTTCGACAGGCTGATTCAAATCCAGCCCCTGCTCTCGACGTCGTTGATCAAAGATCTTGTCAATCTGACGTCTTATCTGCTCATAGTTTTGCACTGCTTGCAGGTAGGCCTGGCGAAACTCATCGGGGCCGTCAAATTCATCGAGAACATTTGGCTCGAAACCAAAACGGATACCACCCTCACCGTCGGGCCAACTCTGGGAATCGACATGAGTGACGACGTAGACTTCTTGTTTTTCCTCGTGGAGCTCAAAATACAGGTCGCCATAAACAGGTTCTGGCAATGGATCGAGAATCTTTAGCAAATTCAAACTCGTCTGCTCTGCACCCAGTAAACGCTTGGGTAATAGCGCCAGTAACCAGGGAATGGGTACGCTAAAAGCACCGTCACTAAAACCCGACTGGCCTCTTGCCTCAACACCTGTATACCAGATTTCCTGGCCCCAGGGTTTACCGATCGCAATGGGTGATAAAATCAGAGCCTGGTCCAGATTAAAAAAAGGAGCGTCTACGCGGGTCGCCAACCGTCGCAAGTTATCAGCCGACAACGGTTCACTCATTGCAGTGAGAGTCGCGTCAACCTGAGACGGCTTATCCGTCAGCAAAACACGCAAACCGTCTTTAGCTTTAAAGAATATTGCCAGTAACTCAATTGATGGTGAAAAAGGTAGATAATACTGAGAAAAATGAAAACGCAAACGCAGTACGTCATCAGTAGAACGTAAGAATTGCTCAACTGTCTCTTCCAGACGGGGCCCATTGCCAAGCTCTTTTAACACCGACGACCTCATATAAAGGGGTATTCGGTGAAGTTTAACAAAAGCTCAGAAGATCACGGCTAAAATTTAATAAAACAGATTGGTGAAGACCTATATAAACTCATTTGATCTAGACAAAAAGAAGAGCGAATAACAGTTGACCTTTTGCCTACAATCACTATAAATGCTCACACTCTGGTGCACTCAGCATTAGATTTACTACGAAGGAGTCCTCAATGTCACTATTTAAGAAACCCACTGTTATAGCCGCGTTATTTAGCGCCGTTATTGTTGGCTTATCCGCTTGCGGAGGCGATGAGCCCGCCTCAGATGTTGATAAAGCAGAAGAGATAAGAGGCGCGGTTATGGACGCCTCATCGAAAGCGAAGGAAACCGCATCCGAAGCTACCGCCAAAGCGAAAGAAGCCGCATCCGAAGCTACCACCAAAGCGAAAGAAGCCGCATCTGAAGTAACAGCCAAAGCTAAGAAAACGGCATCTGATACTGTTCAGCGCATTGAAGATAAAATAAAAGTTCCCTCTCGCGACGGCGATAGTGATTCTGAATGAGCACATTGTAGGCAGCTCTCGCCTCCTGCCCAATTGGTGTGGCGGGAGGCTTGAGCAGCACCCTGTCAGCGACCCTAGCCTCTAGGCCCTGCGCCAACACGAAGCCAAGCCCGTACTTACAGGGCACCTTTCCACCAACTAAGCGGGTGTCAGCTCAGCTGACTACGCTTTGATAAAAACGAATCTGCTTGACGCTGTCCAACTCACCCAGATCGGGTTCGGTGACCGCACGCACTTGATCACACAAAACAAAGCCCTGTTCAGAGAAGTTTTTCACTCGCGAATCTGCCACCACCACCTCATTCGCCACGGCTCGAAAACGCTGCACAAGGGGCCTATTCTCAGGGTCGTACAGTACATCCGAGGCAAGTAAAACGTCTACTTTGCCCTCGAAAGTAAAGAAATCATCCAAAAATTCTAGCTCAACGCCATTTTCACTAGCATTTAAAGCGCTCGCTTTCAAAGCGAGCGGATCAAGATCACACGCAATCACTTTAGATGCTCCAGCTAAAGCGGCCGCGATGCCAACCACTGCAGAGCCACAGCCAAAATCGAGCACTGTTTTCCCTTTAATAGCATGTGCGCCATTCAGCAAACGTTCGGCCAACGCCAAACCACTGCCCCAGCAAAAACTCCAATAAGGGGGGGCCGTAAAAATTGCATTGACCTCTTCTTCGCTCAAGGGAGCATCCATACCAACGGGATCAATCAACCAAAGCTTGAGCTCACGGTACTCTGTAGTTTCAAAGTGTAGAGGTGACAGTTTTAAGCGAGCAGCAGGCAATAAACTCTTAATATGATTGTCTAGCTCCCGGTGTGCGGGATGAAGCTCTCCCTTCAAAGCAGATTTTCCTTTTCTTGCGTCGTTCGCAGCTGAGTCGTACCGGAGCCAAGCATAACGCCAATCCAGGCTGTATCGGCGTCACTTTCTAAGGCGATTTTAACCAGTATGGTGAGGGGAATGGATAACAACATGCCAACTGGCCCAAGTACCCAACCCCAAAAAACCAGTGACAGGAAAACGACAAGAGGCGAGAGGTTTAAGCCCTTGCCCATCCAGCGGGGCTCCACTACGTTGCCAATAACCAGGTTAATGGTGACATAAGCCAAAGCAAGAAAGCTCGCTTGCCCCGGCCCCAGTTGAACCAACGCCAATAATACAGCGGGTATTGCCGCCAAAAAAGAACCCACCGTCGGCACAAAATTGAGAAGAAACGCCAGCAGAGCCCACATCACCGGGTAGTCAACTCCTTGTATCCACAGCACCAACAAGACAAGTAGCCCCGTGGCCAGACTTAGTAAGGTTTTAATCGCGAGATAACGATTCACACTGCTGCTGAAGTTTTTTAAACTTTCGAGCGAGCTCCCGTTAGCGCCTCGAGCATTAAGTAGTTTTTCCCGAAAACCTACTTCCTCAGCAAAGATAAAGATCACCGTGAGTAAAATCAAAAATGCATTGGTCATCACATTGCCGAAGGATGCCAGAGTGTTCCCCGCCAGCTGCATGGCAACATTGGGATTAAAACTTTGCTGCCAGATCGCAGGATCTAGATCGACCCCCTTATGGCTTAACCACTGCTGAACCCCACTGCTGATCAACTGCAAACGTGCCTGGTATTCAGGCAAATCGGCACGAAATTCTCTTATCGAGGAACCAACCACCACACCGACTATGGCTCCCAGGCAAACAACGCCAAGCACAATCAACAAAACAGCCAGACCACCGGGCACCCGTTTGGATTTGAGCCATACCAGTAACGGCGAACAAATGAGAACAATGAAAACTGACAACAAAAAAGGCACCAGTAGAGGCTCAGCAGCCTTAAGCCCAGCGATGACAATAACAAAAGCGGCCCCCAACACGATAAATCGCGCGGCTGTAGACATATCATTCATTGATCGAGATCCTGATGCTTGAGCTCTTCGAGAATTTGTTCAAGGGCCTGTGTTCCTTTTTGTGTAAATAACGTCGCACTGCTCTCACCGATGTATTCAGTCTCGGCGAGATCAGAACAACGCTGTTGAATAAGCCGTAGGTGTTCGCAATGGCGCAGCGGGATACCCATAAATACATGCCAGTCATTCTCTGTGGCATTACCTGCCAGCACAAGCTCTAATAGTGTAATGATATTATTTTTATCAGGGCGATAGACAGGAGCACCGAGACGAAGAAATACCCACAGCCCTAGCGACACGAGAATAAAGGTTAGTAGCAATGTCAGTAAAAAATTCATCATCCATCAATTCTCATCGCCAACCTGCCGAACAGAGTCCCGTATCGGCTCTAGCAACAAGGAACTAATGTCCATGGCATTGGAAGTGTGGACAATGGTATTCGTCGTCGCTAACTCATCGAGACCTGCGGCAAGTAATTCAACATCGACACCATCAGCAAAGATACCGTGCACACTCGCACATTTAATAGAATTAATACCCAGTGCCCGCAGTGCCAAAATACATTTCAAAATAGTTTGGCCACTGGCAATCACGTCATCGATAATCACCGCTGTACACTGCTGGTAAGCACTTAAATCCGGCAAACTAACCTGCACATCACGGTCACCAAAGCGCTGCTTACTGCCTATTATAAAGGGATGTCCGCTATGTCTGGCGATCTGTGATACCCATTGTTCGCTTTCGGCATCCGGCCCAACTAACACTAGGTTTGTCTGGCCTTTTAACCAATCGGCCAAAAGCGGTGCCCCGCTGACCACACGACTTGGGATAGAATAAATTTCATCCAGCTTGTGGTAACGATGCAGGTGTGGGTCAACCGTCACCAACCAGTCGATCTGTGTCGATAAGTGCTGCGCAAAAATACGCGAGGTGATAGCTTCGCCCTGAATAAAGCGCCTGTCTTGACGCATATAACTTAAGTAAGGTGCCACTAAACCCACTGAAGCAGCACCGAATTCACGCAGAGTTTGCACTAAAAATACCAGTGGTAAATATTTACTATTGGGCCGGGATAAATCGGCAAGTACGATGCAGTGTTTGTTTTCCACAGGCGTATCGATACGCACATAGGATTCACCATCGGGAAACAAGCGCTGGCTGGTTTTACCTTGCTCAACACCCAATTGCCGCGCTAAAGACCCTGCCAGAGGATGCGGCTCCAGCTCAAAGAGAAGAACTTGGCTCGTCACAATTGTTTTCATCAAATATCTCTTCCCATCATGCGCCTCCGACGATACCTAATACGAAGCCTCTCCAAGCTGAGCTTTGCGCCACAAATAGTAAACTGCCGGCAAGACCAATAAAACCAGTAAAAGCGCGCTGAGCATACCTCCAACCATAGGGGCTGCGATACGGCTCATGATCTCTGAGCCGGTGCCAGACCCCAGTAAAATTGGTAGCAGCCCACCAATAGTCGCCGCAACGGTCATCATCACTGGCCGCACTCTCAGTCCGGCCCCCCGTATCACCGCTTGCCTGAGCTTATCCTCATCGACACCCAGCCCTTCGTGGGCACAGGCTTCGACCGTCTCCTCCCAGGCCTGATTCAGATAGACTAGCATGATCACAGCGACCTCCACCGCCACACCCGCCAAGGCAATAAAGCCAACACCAACAGCAACGGAGAAGTTATAGCCGGCGAGATACATTAGCCACAAGCCACCGGCCACTGCTATCGGCAAAGTCCCTATGATAATGGCCACCTCAGCGATACTTCGAAAATTGGCGTACAACAGAAAAATAATGATCATCAGCGTTAGAGGCACCACATAGTTAAGCTTTTCCTGGGCCCGCAACATATATTCGTACTGTCCCGACCAAGTTAGAGAATAACCTGGTGGCAAGTTTATTTGCGCACTGACCGCCTGCTGCGCCTCTTGCACATAACTACCAATATCAACATCTTTAATATCAATAAACGACCAACCGTGCAGCCGTGCATTTTCACTTTTAATACCAGGCGGGCCGTCCTCAATATAAACGCGCGCTACATCAGCGAGGGCTATACGTTGACCCCGTGTTGTAACGATAGGCAACAGTGCCAGTTGCTCAACGGAATCACGATAAGCCTGGGGATAACGAATATTGACCGGGTAGCGCTCCAGACCTTCAACCGTTTGAGTGACGTTAACCCCACCAATGGCTGTGGCAATAACTTGCTGCACATCGGCAATTGTCAATCCATAGCGGGCCGCCCTCTCGCGATCGATATCCACTTTTATATAGCGCCCTCCGGCCACACGTTCTGAATACACGGAAGCGGTACCCGGCACCGCCATAAGAATAGACTCAAGTTGCAAACCAATCGCTTGTATATCTTTTAACGCCGGCCCTGCGATTTTAATACCCACAGGAGTTTTAATGCCAGTGGCCAGCATATCGATACGTGTTTTAATCGGCATAACCCAGGCATTGGTGATACCTGGGAATTGTAGGCGCTCATCCAGCGCCTGACGGATTTTTTCAGCTGTCATACCCTTGCGCCATTGATCGCGGTCTTTAAATTGAATAAACGTTTCTATCATGGTCAAAGGCGCAGGGTCAGTGGCACTTTCGGCCCGGCCCATTTTGCCAAACACTGTTTTTACTTCTGGCACTGTGCGAATCAGTTTATCCGTTTGTTGCAATAACTCTCTCGCCTTACCAATGGAAATACCTGGATAGGCACTGGGCATATACATCAGATCGCCCTCATCTAATGGAGGAATAAATTCGCTGCCAATTTGACTGGCTGGCCATAAAGCCAGCAGCGTCAAGAAAAGAGCAATCAGCATTGTGATTTTTGGTGCACGTAGTACCTGCTTTAACGCCGGCATATAGAGTGCCGTCAAGTAACGATTAAGCGGATTTTTCTGCGCGGGCCGAACGTTGCCACGTACAAAGTACCCCATTAACACGGGCACCAGGGTAATCGCCAACACGGCCGATGCCGCCATCGCATAGGTCTTGGTGTAGGCAAGAGGGGCGAACATTCGACCCTCCTGGGCCTCGAGAGCAAAGACGGGGAGAAAACTGACGGTAATAATCAGCAAGCTGAAAAACAGAGGTGGGCCAACTTCACTGGCCGATGTGGCAACGATTTGCCAGCGGTTACTATCTGTGAGACTTTTCCCCTCCATATGCTTATGCATATTTTCGATCATCACAATAGCACCATCAATCATCACACCGATGGCGATGGCAATACCGCCTAGAGACATAATATTGGCATTAATACCCTGTAGATGCATGATGATAAACGCAATTAAAATACCCACTGGCAAACTGATAATTGCGACTAAAGAAGAGCGTATATGGCATAAAAAAGCCATACAAACCAGTGCCACCATGGCGAATTCTTCAAGTAATTTATGCCAAAGGTTATCCACTGCCCTGCCTATAAGACCGGAGCGATCGTAAACAGTGATAATCTCAACACCGTCTGGCAGGCCAAGTCTTAACTCTTCCAGTTTTTCTTTAACGCCATTGATGGTTTGCTGGGCATTGTCGCCATAGCGCATCACCACAATACCACCGACTGTTTCACCCTCGCCATTCAGTTCCGCGATACCCCGGCGCATCTGTGGTCCCAGGTTAATCTCAGCAATATCACGTAATAATAAAGGCGTGCCTTTGATATTCATGCCCAGGGGAATGCTTTCAAGATCAG
The DNA here is from genome assembly GCA_913058345.1 of uncultured Gammaproteobacteria bacterium. Taxonomy (GTDB): domain Bacteria; phylum Pseudomonadota; class Gammaproteobacteria; order Pseudomonadales; family Porticoccaceae; genus Reddybacter. The sequence continues at coordinate 65,343 of CAJXQR010000001.1, read as the reverse complement.
CACGGTTTTTTAAATAACCACTGACGCTAACCATGTATTCCGCCTCGCCCATTTCAACCACTGAGGCACCAATTTCCTGGTTACTGCGCTGCACGGCTTGTTGAATATGGCTGAGGGGAATACCAAAGGCGCGGAGTTTCTCCGGGTCCACCTTGACCTGATATTGTTTGACCATACCGCCGACTGCTGCGACTTCAGAGACACCAGGCACAGTCTGTAATTCATACTTTAAAAACCAGTCCTGCAAACTGCGCAACTGGCTGATATCGTGTTTGCCGGTTTTATCAGCCAAAGCATAAATATAAACCCAGCCCACACCCGTGGCATCCGGACCTAATTGCGGCTTCGCCGTTGCTGGTAACGTCGGTGCCACCTGACTCAAATACTCAAGAACCCGGCTGCGCGCCCAGTACAAATCTGTATCGTCATCGAAAATCACATAAATATAAGAATCACCAAAAAACGAGTAACCCCGTACTGTTTTTGCCCCGGGCACTGACAGCATCGCTGTGGCCAGTGGATACGTCACCTGGTCTTCTACCACCTGAGGAGCCTGGCCTGGGTAGTCTGTTTTAATAATCACCTGCACATCGGAAAGATCCGGAAGAGCATCAATCGGTGTATTTTCAATTGCGAACCAACCAGCGCCAATGATTATCAGTGCCCCCAGTACGACGAAGAATCGATGATGAACCGAACCACGAATAATTTTTTCTATCATCTACTGTGCCTCAGTTTCTAGTCATGCGCTGGAAATCGGAATCAATACTGGACTCAGAATCCAATAGAAAATGCGCCGAAGTCACAACCCTGTCACCTTCCTCAATGCCTTTGAGAATTTCTGCCTCTCCGCCTCCTATGCGCCCGAGGGTTACTGCCACAGATTTAAAGCGCCCCTCACCCAGGGCCAGGACCACCCGATTTTGACTGCCGGTGCGAATTAGCGCTTCACGGGGCACTTGTAGAACCGGGGTCGATTCAGCGCTATGAATAATCACCTGGGCAAACATATTGGGTTTCAACAAGCTATCGTTATTGGCAAAACGTAAACGTACCCGCACCGTTCGAGTTTCGTTGTCGAGAATGGGATAAATATAATCGACCTGCCCACGCCACTTCTGCCTCGGCAAATAATCCAGTGACATTGTCACGGCATTACCCACAGCAAGAGCGCCGGCTTGACGTTCAAACACTTCAGCGATGACCCAGACTTCGTCCAGTGCACCGACTGACATCAAGGCCGTACCGGGTTTAACAAACATACCTTCCCGCACACCCAGATTGGCAATAACACCCTCTTGAGGTGAATGCACAATGATGGTTTTTGTCGGTTGACGGGATTTTTTTAAGGCATTAATTTGTGCCTGTGCCACCTGTAAAGTCTGCAGCCGCTCTTCTCCAGAGCGTATCAAGCGTTGATTACCGCGTTTCAGGGCAAGCACGAACTCCTCCTGAGCCGCCACCAGTTTCGGAGAATACATGGCGTACAAAGGTTGCCCAGCCAGAACCGTCTCGCCCTCTGACTTAACATAAAGTTGCTCCAACCAACCCTCAACACGCGGGTGGATATGAATCAAGCGGTCCTCATCAAAGCCCACATAGCCGACCGTATTAATCGCTAATTCAAGGGATTTAAATTCAACCAGCGCCGTGCGCACACCTAAGTTATTTTCAACCTCTGGGGATATTGTCACCAACCCTGGGCTTTGTTTTGCCGTCCCAGACCGCTCTGCATACACAGGAACCAAGGGCATGCCCATCGGTGACAGACCCGGCTCATCGCGCTGGTAGTTAGCATCCATGGGTGCTTGCCAATAGAGGGGCTCATCAGAATGCTGTGCCCTTTCATCAGCTTTGGCAGATTGCCTATTAAAAAAGTTCGTACCGACGATGACGCCGACAATAAGACCAAGCGATAAGGCGATGAAAAAAATACCGGTTTTTTTCATTTTAATTCTCCTTCTAATGGCTCAGCCACACTATTAGCCCCAAGAAAATACTGCATTTTTGCCAGTGTTTTTTGACGTTCTACCTTGAGCTGCAAGGCCATAACCCGGGTATTTAACTCAGCAATGTGGGCGCGCACTACTTCGGCAAAATCGCCGCCGTCAGACCTGTAAGACGCCAGAATCGCATCGGCCTGATCGTGTACCTGCGGCATCAAATAGTCCTGGTATCGTGTTAAACGCTCATCTAAACGCAGTAATTCTGCGACTGTCTGCCTAAAGCCCGCCATCAATTCGCGCAGAAGTAGAACCCGTTCCGTTTGGGCCGCCGCTCGACGATCACTGGCTGCTGAAACGCGACGATCTTGCCGGTTGGCCGTAAATAGCGGTAAGTCAACGGTGAAAGCCATGGAAATAAAATTTGAGCGATCATCTTCCCCCGGTCCATCGTCACGGTAAGCATAGGCCGCATTGATACCCCACTCGGGTTTATAGTGCTGCCTGGCCAGTTCTATTTCAGTGGCGCTGACCACGATGTTGCGGTCTAGAGCTTGCACTCGAGGGTGTTTAACAATATGCGCATGCATCTGTTGTTTATCGTCAACACCTTTGAGAATCAGGTTGCTGGTTTGCAGGTTGTCAGGTAAGGCTCTCTTCAAAAGTGTTGCGGGCAGCCATTCACCGAGCGCCTGTTGCGCGGCATCGTGAGCTTGCCAAAGACGGCTCAGTCGGTCATCAAGCCTGCTCAGTTCGAGCTCGGCTCGAATCATATCTTGCTGGCGAGTCAAACCCGATGTGCTCGTGTAGTTAGCATGGGCGACATCAACCAACTGCTCAAATAAATGCCGGTTATTTTCAATTAAAGCCACGCTCTGGCGAGCCAGGAAAGTGTCAAGCCAGAGTAAGCTCACTTTTAAGGCGACCCGAGCTTTTCTATCTGCACGCAAAAAGGGATAAGCCGAGCTTTGTTGGCGTTTCTGACGACGCTTTAATTGCAAGGTATCGCCACGGGGAAAGTTTTGCGCAAACGCCACTGTAAACTGGCTCATCGGCTCCTGGTCAAAATCAAATGTATCGGTCGCCAGGTTAAAAAGCCCCATACTTAAACTCGGATCAGGTAGTTCCCCATCGGCGACACTTTCCGCTAATAGGGCTCGCTCGTTAAGTGCACTGCCCTTTAACCAGGGGTCATTGCTAACGGCATAAGCAATCGCTTGCTGTAAACCCAAAGTCAAGTGAGGACCAGCTGCTGGTTCTGCGCGGCTCTCGTTAATAAAGCCCAGCGCTATTAACGTCAAACCAATGACTGCATTTTTCATTTCTGCTCTCGATATTAAATTCATTAGCCATTACACGACCTGAAGAAGCGTGCAAACAGCCAATAAAGTCATGTGACCGCCAAGTGGCGGTTGACATAATCAGGAGCGAAATAACAGCTCCCACTATCCAGTGGCGCCTATGTACAGGCGCAGCTATCCTGTCTTAGTGGGAAATGGGGGGACGGAACAAGCGGGTACGAGTGCCAACGGTGCCTTGAAAGGCCGACTCAGCCAATGCAAGATTAGAGGGAGGGAAGTTTGATGCCGCCACGTTATTCGGCAGATAAACAGAGCACAAGCCCGGGCAACAATCACACTCAGACTGGCAATCACCTGTCGTACTCATGTTGTCCATATTGATAGCCATTGGATGATGGTGACTGCTCTCCCCCGTCTTTCTGTGATGGAGAGAAAAGCTATTCAAAACAGTGCCAGTCGGCACAGCAGCGTCACTGATAGCCATAGTACCCACACCCATGACGCCCTGCCCCATCATCATCCTCGCTTGAGCTGGATTGAAGGAAACAAAAACAAACAGTAAAGCCAGCCCATAGGACAAACGTTTTCTGAAAGAAGACAACGATGCGCCCTTCCTCTGGTGGCTTATTGTTTTATTTCTGCTCATATCGAACCAGTAGACCATAATCGGTAACAGCGGTTCAAGGCCATCGCCATCCGTCATCTGAAAGTTGCGCTATCGATAGTCGTTAAGCAGGATTGTAACGCTGCGCTACAGAACTAAATAACGACAACGCTGCTTGATGTAAGGCGAGAAGTAAGCCTTGGACAACTTGACTATATTTGGCTCTGCAAATATAGTTGCCGCGATGAATAGTGACGAATACGCCAGCCTGTTTAAATGCCTCTCAGAGCCAGTGCGCTTACGCATCCTTTTCCTACTGCTCGACAAGGGTGAGCTTTGTGTCTGCGACATCGTCGATACCCTGGGGCTCTCACAAAGTGTCGTGTCACGACATCTAGCCTACTTGCGTAATAACAACTTGCTTAGCACACGCCGTGAAGGCGTGTGGATTTATTATCAGGTCATTAAAGTGTCACCTTTTATTGATAAGCTGCTGGCCTTGTTTCACCAGTCAGCTGAAAACTCAGTTTCACTTCAAGCTGATCTTAAAAAATTCAGCACCTGCGCCAGTAGAGACTGCACTTAAACTACTACCGTTAAACCGTCAGGAGCCACACAACAAGGCCGCTTATATTTATCGACGCGCACAGCTGCAAAGTAAAACATTTGTTTATACGCATATACACGTTTAACTAAATTCACGCTTAGACAAACAATGAAGAGGAAACTCTAATGACAATCAAAATTGGGATTAATGGTTTTGGCCGCATGGGCCGCCTGGCCCTTCGTGCCGCCTGGAATTGGCCAGAACTAGAGTTTGTACATATCAACGAGCCAGGCGGTGATATTGCCACTGCGGCTCATCTTCTCAAATATGACTCCGTTCACCGCACCTGGGCCCACGACGTTGACGTCGATGGCGACAAGATTGTCATTGACGGCAAAGCCATCACCTATACACAACATACAGCACTAGAGGCCTCCCCCTGGCTTAATTCTGATGTCAATTTACTACTTGAATGCTCGGGTAAATTTAAATCAAAGCACGCTTTGGCGCCACTATTAACACCACCGGTAGCGTCACCGGAAAAAAGTAAAGGGATAAAAAAGATCGTCGTCTCCGCACCCGTTAAAGATGGCACCTTAAATATTGTCATGGGCGTTAACGACCATCTCTATCGGGCTCAAGAGCACCACATCGTCACGGCAGCATCTTGCACGACCAACTGTCTGGCGCCAGTGGTCGAGGTCATACAAAAAGAACTGGGCATAAAGCACGGCAGCATCACCACCATTCACGACATCACCAACACCCAGAGTATTCTTGATGAATACCACAGTGATCTACGTCGCGCTCGCGCCAGTGGCTTATCGTTAATTCCCACCACGACCGGATCGGCCACTGCCATTGCCGAAATTTTCCCCGAATTAAAGGGTCGCCTGAACGGCATCGCAGTGCGTGTACCCCTGGCGAATGCCTCGCTGACCGATTGCGTATTTGAGGTTGAAACCCCAACTAGCGTCGAGTTTGTGAACCAGATCTTACAGGACGCCGCAAACAGCAGATTAAAGGGCATTCTAGGCTATGAAGAAACGCCTCTGGTTTCTGTCGATTACACCGACGACACTCGCTCCAGCATTATTGATGCGCCCTCGACCATGGTCATCAATAAAACGCAGGTAAAAATTCTCGCCTGGTATGACAATGAAGTGGGTTACGTTAACCGGATGATGGAACTGGCGCTAAAGGTGGGCACGTCTATGAATCATTCAACGCAAGGGTAATGTCACCCATGAGCCACGCCCTCCGCCAATACGGCCTGGTGACTCTCAGTTACTGGGGCTTTACCATAACCGACGGCGCCCTGCGCATGCTGGTGGTTTTGTATTTTCATCAGCTGGGCTACAGCCCCTTTGAAGTCGCTGCGCTATTTTTGTTTTATGAATTCTTTGGCATGCTAACCAATTTATTTGGTGGCTGGCTGGCCGCTCACACAGGTCTCAATACCACCTTGCATGTTGGCCTGGTCCTGCAAATGGCGGCTTTGGCCATGCTGTTAGTCGAACCCGATTGGCTTTCCGTTATTTACGTCATGGCCGCCCAGGCACTATCAGGCATTGCCAAAGATCTGAATAAAATGAGTGCCAAAAGCAGCATCAAATTACTGCTGCCCGACAATGCTCAAGGTAAGCTTTACCACTGGATTGCCGTGCTCACCGGATCAAAGAACACCTTAAAAGGCGTAGGTTTTTTTATCGGCGCACTGCTACTTTCCAGTATCGGTTTTCGCGCCGCTATATTTGTTTTATTTCTCGGCTTGATGCTGGTTTGCATCGCCAGCTTTCTACTCCTCGATCGCGGCATGGGTAAAAGCGAATACCAGCCAAAGTTTCGTGACTTATTTTCAAAAAGCCCCATTCTCAATCGACTATCAGCGGCACGGTTTTTTCTTTTTGCTTCCAGGGACATCTGGTTTGTCGTCGCCCTGCCGGTCTACCTGCAAAGTGTATTGGGCTGGAGCCACACGGCTGTTGGCAGTTTGCTCGCCCTATGGATTATCGCCTACGGCGGAGTACAAGCCATCGCACCAAAACTCACCCAGCTGGGCCGTAGTTTGAAACCTGATAAGGGTCCCGACGGGAGAACGGCATTGCACTGGATACTGCCCCTCTGCCTCATCCCCGCGGTAATAGCCACTGCTCTCCACTACCGCCTGGCTGAACCGGCAACCGTTTTATTCTTTGGGCTAGGCATTTACGGTATCTTCTTTGCCATTAACTCCTCTCTCCATTCGTACCTTATCGTCGCCTATGCACAGCGTGACGGGGTCTCTCTGGATGTTGGGTTTTACTACATGGCTAATGCCGGTGGGCGCCTGGTTGGTTCATTACTATCCGGGCTAATCTATCAGTGGCAAGGTTTGGAAGCATGTCTGTTACTGGCCTCTGGCTTTGTCGTTATGGCCAGTCTGTTATCAACGCGATTGACAGCACAACAACCGCATCATTACGAGCGCGTGTAAAGCACAGAAGCCTCTCATTGAAGCTGGACGAAAGAGGTGGCGAGTTAAACCGTCTGGCTTACCAGCACCAGATGCTTTACTACCAGTGGAACCAGCCAGGAATAGCACTTTATTCTCAGTTTTTTGCGCCTGCCAATGCTACTCTATGAGCTAAAATAGCATCGTGCGTAAACCACCATGCCTTGTTCAACTGAGCGTTACACAGAGTGAACCTAGACAGAAAAGAGCATTGATAAGCAAGGAATCTTCATGAAAAGCATAACAACACCTCTATCTGCTGATTATAGGATTGATAGCCTGCTAATCGGTCAGCAATGGGGGCCGCGTTTTGGTGAGCATATTACCTTGAGCTACAGTATCCCCCAGGGGACAGCCTTTTGGGTCGACGATTACGCCGGCAATGAGCCCTCGAACTGGAGTCCACTTAATAGTTCACAAATCAATGCTTTCCGCCTGACCTTAAACGCTTGGGCCGAAGTCGCTAATATCACTTTCATTGAAGTCGATGATGGCCTTACTTATGGTGATATTCGCATTGCCTTCAGCCAGGTTGTCACTGACAACCCTACTGCAGCCGGCTGGGCTTATATCCCCGGTGAACCTGATGAAGCAGGCGATATCTGGCTAGATCGCTTTGCCGGTGGCACTTACCAACCAAGTTCTTTCGGCTATACCACCGTACTCCACGAGCTCGGCCATGCCCTCGGTTTGGCTCATCCCTATGAAAGTAAAGACGATAACAACAGTCTTTTAATTGGTATCGAAAATACTTCTCAATACAGCATCATGAGCAATAATGATTTCGCCGGTGTAGGTAATACTTTCATCAAGACGGGTCCCTATTCCTACAACTGGTATCCAGTACAACCCACAACGCCCATGTTGTACGACCTGCTGGCCATGCAGTATTTATACGGAGCCAATCTCACTACTCGAACTGGCGACGACACCTATGTTTTCAGTAATGAGCAGGCAGAATTTCAAACAATCTGGGATGCCGGCGGCATCGACACCTTCGACCTTTCCAACCAAAACACGCCTCTGCGAGTTGACCTCAATGACGGTGAGTTTAGCGACATTGGCATCAAGGAAACCTGGGACGACAACCTTGGCATTGTGGTTTCAGCGGCGAACAATAATATCGCTATTGCCTACGACGCTATTATCGAAAATGCCATTGGTGGCTCGGGCGACGACATACTTATCGGCAATCAGTTTAACAATCAACTTGAGGGCGGTCTGGGCAGCAATATTTTGATCGGTGGTCAAGGTATTGATACCGCTATTTACGAGGGCAATTTTTCCAATTATTTCGTTGACCACAAGGGCCTTGGCCAGCTCGCCGTAAGTACACCCGCTACGGGGGAAAGCGATCTATTGAATGAAATTGAGTGGCTGCAATTTAATGACCAACTCGTCGCTACCGCCCAGTACATCGAAAATATCCCTCAAAACCCCGGCGAGGTCGTATTAAAGCCTCAAGAAGGCAATGAAAATCATATCAACTATTTTTTATTATCTCTTCCGGAAACCCTTAATATTGACGCCACTGTTAATTATAGGACCCTTGATGGCAGTGCCATTGCCGGAGAGGATTATATAGCCTCAAGCGGACTCGCCGTTATCGAGGCCGGTAAAACAAGTGCTCTTATTGGTGTCGAAATAATAGCGGATAGCATTCCAGAGAGTGACGAAACATTTTTCCTCGAGGTGAGCAACCCCGTAGGTGGGCAGTTTCCCGAGCATGAGATAGTGCTCACTGCCATGCGGACTATTATCAATGATGATTTTATTTAAATTGCGCCAATAGAGAATTATGGGCACCGTACCCAATATAACCGTAATCTGTTCTATTCAACTAAACCCTTCAACAGCACACCCGCACCATAGGCCAATACAGCGGCAATACCACCGATGCCGATAGTCTCAACAGCGCCAATGAGTCGCGATTGATTAACAAAGCGGGCTTTCACCGCACCCACCCAAAGAAAAGCTGCCGCCGTTAAAGCAGAGCTCCAGAAAAAAGTGCTCACCACAGCCCCAGGGCTTATCCAGTTGAGAAGATAAGGCAGTAGAGGAATAAGCCCGACCAGGGAAAAAGCAACGAAGGTGGCTAAACCAGCTTTACCAGGATGATGATCCTGCAGGGTCATACCGTGTTCTTCCAGCAGCATGGTGTCGATCCAACGCTCATGGTCGGCTGTAATGACAGCAACAACTTGATCGAGCAGCTCGCCCTCGAAACCCTTTAAGGCATAAATTTGCCGCACCTCTTCCCGTTCACCAGCGGGCCACTTGTGAATTTCGTCCTGTTCTCGCTTGCGGGTCTCAGCACGAAACTGGTTCTCCGCCCGCGTGCCAAGATAATTACTAACAGCCATACTAAAACCATCGGCGAGTAAATTAGCAAAACCCAAAATAATGATCACACCAGCCGACATGCCCGCCCCCGCTACACCCGCTACGACAGCAAAGGTCGTTACCGCACCATCGATAGCGCCGTAGACAAAATCTTTGAGATAAACGGAGCTGGGGCCATCCTGCAAACGACTAGCAATCTTCTCGGGCGTGTGAATGGCCTGATAAGTTTCTTTATTTTCGTGTTTAATCTGACTCATATTACAATCCCACTCTCCAACTACAAGACACGTCATTGTTGCGAACAGGCAGAAATAGTTTAGCCCGAACTATTGACCCTTTATCTCAAACGCTCCTGCCACCTGCCACCCTGTTCGAGTGCACAGGCCTCTTCGGTATCAAAACGAACCTGCCGCGCCATATCCTTGATAGAGATACCCGCAGCACTTAACTTTTCACGAATGACACTGCGTAAAAAATCATCTTGTTGAGCCAATAATGCATTGGCCAAATCGCTATTCGTATCAAATATACAAACCACTGCGAGAGAGTCGGGAAAGCAGCTATAGTTAACCTTGTGAGTCAGCCACTTAAAGCCTGGCACTTCATCGAGGGCAATATCACAGGCCCCAGTGAGCGCCTCTCTAATCGCCTTTTCATATTTCTTATCGGTTTTTTTCATGGTACTTTAATCGCAAAAACTGAAAACAGAGATAGAAAGACCTGAATTTATCATTTGCTAACAAGATATTTGAGTATTTCAACCACCTGTTCAGGTGTTGTCGCCCACGCCATTGCCGAGCCATCGACCTCTTTCAGTGGATGTATGACATCCTCATCATGCAAAGTAATATAAGGCGTACCGAGGGCCGCACAGTAACCCGCATCAAAAGCTGCATTCCACTGTTTATACTTATCGCCAAAGCGCACAATCGCCAGATCACAATGTTCAAGCAGATTTTTCGTGCGTATAGCATTGATTTTCGCTGACTTATGGTCACGCCAAAAGCCACTTTCCTCCTTACCCAACACATCACCGGCACTGTCACTAGCCTCGTGATCGGTAACAGCGGAGGTGAATTCAACCGGTAGGTTATGCGCTTCGCAACCCTGCTGTAATTGTTGACGCCAATCAGTGTGTATTTCACCGGAGAGATAGATAGTCCAAATCATATTTTTTCCTTTCTAAAGGTGACAACTATAATGACTGCGAGCCGATCGTTCCACGGGTCAGGGGATACGCCGGTTAATCTCCAGAACTAAAGGCTCCGCCATTTGCGCAGCGCTTAGTGGCCCCAGCCTCCCTTCCAAATCACCGCTGCTCGATTGCCGGTTATTCGACATGGCAATACGCGCCACCGCTTCAAGCTGATTCATACTGCTGGGTAAGCGCTCAGGCGATAGTGCCATAGTGTCATCAAATTTAATCGTTAGCGGCAAGTCAGCCACGCGTACACGTTGCGCAACCAGAGGCATAGGCATCCCCTGCCACTCACGCAAATAAATAAATACAGTCGCATCTGGCGGGGCAACTAAAGGCGTGGGTAGCGAAACCTTAAGGCTCATCGACCAATCGTTAACGGTTTCTCCCAACAACACTTTTGCGCGCTTGATACCCGAACGCAAAGCTTCCGCGCTACTCGACATAGGCGGAGTGTTTGTTAATGCTGCCTGCCAATAAGTGCTCGCAGCACGATAGTCTTCACGGGCAAAAGCAGCGATGCCCAATAAGCCGAGAGCGCCGGCATTTGTTGGATCTGCTGCTAGTGCTTTTTGAGCATGTGCTTGCATCTCGTCAGTGGGCGTATTGTCCGCGAGAGAAAATAAAACCTGAGCCAGTTCTGCGTGAATATCAGCGTCGTCAGGAGCGACGATTAAGGCCTTCCTATAAGCTACTGTCGCTGCCTTAAGGTCATTACGCTCTAATTCAATTCGCGCCAGTAATACCCAGTAATAGAGGTTATCGGGGCTATTGTGAGTGCCTGTGATTAAAGACGCGTGAAGTTGTTCGGCAATAGTGCTTTTTGCATTCTGAGCTGTTGCTTGTTGGCTCTGGCTGAGTTTCAACAGGTTAGCGATCGCCATATCGTTAGCGGCACCCAGCTTGTCGTAAAGAAACAAGGAGAACACTAATAAGACAAGGGCTGAGCTAATCAGCAACCAGCGACCGCTATGGGTATCGGCGTTTTGCCCAGCGGCTGAGCGATTATCTTCCTTCGGTTGTACATCCTGTAACAAGCGCCTTTGCGCATCGGCCAGTAAAGTTTCGTATTCACTGTCAGCGAGTGTGCCGCTATCACGTTGGAGATCAAGAGCGGCTTTTTGTTCGTAGAACAGGCCAATATTTAATGCTTGCTGTTGGTCATCGTTTTCTTGAGCCGCTGACTGAGACACAGCGAGGTCGTTGCGGCCTCGTTTAACAAGCGGGAAAAAGCCATAGAGTAAAAAGCTGAGCGCCATGACTAGAAAAACGCTTACCACTAACCAGAAACTCACTCTACTTCCGCCTTATTTGGGTGTGTGTTTTTATCTTGTCGGTTTTCCGTATCCCGTAATAGCGCTTGGAGTGCCGCCTGCTCCTCCCCACTCAAGGTTGATTGCGTTGCACTAACTCCCCGTTGTTGACGGCGAATAATGAAAACAACAATTAACAAACCCATCAGTAGTAAGGCTGCTGGAGCCAACCAAAGCAAATAGGTTGTGGCCTGAACCCTGGGGCGATAGAGGACAAATTCTCCGTAGCGAGCCACTAGATAATCGCTAATCTCAGCATCACTGGCCCCTTCTTCGAGCAAGCGGCGGATTTCCGCACGCAAATCAATGGAGATGGGTGAATTGGACTCCGCCAGGTTCTGGTTTTGGCACTTGGGACAGCGGTACTCCGCCACTAACTGTTGATAACGTGCGCTTAACTCGGGGCTAGAGAGTCTATCTACCTCGATGACACTCCATGCTGGCAAACACCATAAGCTGAAAAGAAGGAGGAAGGCTTTTATAGGAAAAAAGATTCTTTTATTTGCGAATCCCTGTGCTGAAAGGTGATGAATGCCGGTAGCTTGTTCAACTGTCATTGTCTTGCCCGGGGCTGGCATCACGCAGCTGTTGATACTTCGGTTGCAATGTCGTGCGCCAAACGCGGTCATCAACCACTCCTATGTGCTTATAGTGAATCACCCCGAGGTGATCGACCAGATAGGTTTCGGGCGCACCGAAAACACCCAGATCAAGGCCCAAGCCGCCCGAGGGGTCTGAAATAGTTTGCGCATAGGGATTGCCATACCTGGCTAACCACTGCTGCGCAGCGCCAACCTCGTCCTTGTAATTGAGGCCGATAATACGCACGCCGGTCTCGGCGATATCCATTAAATAGGGATGTTCTACCCGGCAAGACACACACCAGGTTGCCCACACATTTAATAGCGATACTTGACCGAGAAATAGCGACTCATCGAGCAATTCACCCTGCTCTGTTAGCGCCGGTTTAGTCGTATCGGTATCTTGCGATAACCCGAGCTCGGGTAGTTGAAAGGCCGGAACAGGACGATTGATTAGCGCAGAAGGCATGGCATTGGGATCGCGACCGAGGCCCCAATAAAGCATGCCTGCCAACACGACAAAAATAATTAAGGGAATAAATAATTTAATTCTAGCCACAGTTTAATTCCCCTTTTTGGTCTGTACTAAGGCCGGATCGGAATCGCGCACTGGCGCAGCAACGGGCTGGTTCACAGAACCTCTCGTTAGATCGACAGGCTTTTTGCGATACCGCTTGTCGAATACCGCGATGACTCCGCCCAAAGCTATCATAAAAGCGCCCAGCCAAATCCAGCGAACAAAGGGTTTCACATAAACACGCACCGACCAGGCACCCTCACCTAAAGGCTCGCCAAGGGCCACATAAAGATCGCGGAACAGGCTTCCGTCTATGTCCGCTTCGGTCATCACGTTACCGGTCGCCAGGTACCGTCGTTTCTCGGGTTTCAAGTCAGCAAAGGGTGTACCCCCAACGCTCTCTTTTATTGTAAAAACATCAAAACGACCCCGTTGCGCAATGTAGTTTGGCCCACGAACTTCTTCGATACCTTTAAACAAAAAACCGTAACCGGCAACCTCAATACGCTCACCGGCGACCAAACGCACATCACGCTGGTCACTGTAATTACTGGTCAACGTAATGCCGATAGCGAGCACAGCAATACCCAGGTGGGCGATCACCATGCCCCAATAACTCGGTTTCAGGCGGCGTAAGCCAATGCGACGTCCACGGGAATGGTCGGATTTTTTCCAGATATCTTGCAACGTGAAAAGAATTAACCACAGCGCCGCTACTAAACCGAGCAGCGAAGCTACCTTTAAATGCCAGCCCGCCAGCAAGAGCCAGAGCACCGCGAGTACAGGACTGAGCAGCACGGGGGCTTTTAACAGACGCTGTAAACTGCCGCTGGTTTGGCGCTTCCATTGCAAACTGGAGCCGACGCCCATTGCGAGTACAAGCAGTAATCCGAGAGGTACAAAGAAAAAATTAAAATACGGCGGGCCAACTGAAATCTTGCCCCAACCCAGGACATCAGCCACCAGCGGATAAAGTGTGCCCAGTAAGATCATCGCCAGTATGACCACTAATAACACGTTGTTAAGCAGCAGGCCCGCTTCCCGAGACAACCAGCTAAAGCTAGCGGTCGCGCCAAGGCTTGAACTGCGCAGGGCAAACAGCAATAACGAGCCACCAATCACCACACCGAGAAAAGCCAAAATGAACACACCCCGAGTAGGATCTGTCGCAAAAGCATGTACCGAGGTCAATACTCCTGAGCGAACCAAAAAAGTACCCAGCAAACTCAAAGAAAAAGCGAGTATTGCCAATAGCAGGGTCCAGCTGCGAAACAGACCACGCTTTTCCGATACTGCAAGGCTGTGGATTAAAGCGGTACCGGCAAGCCAGGGCATCAGCGAGGCATTTTCGACCGGGTCCCAAAACCACCAGCCACCCCAGCCCAATTCGTAATAGGCCCACCAACTACCCAGGAAAATACCAAGGGTCAAAAATGACCAGGCGGCATTGGTCCAGGGTCGCGTCCAACGCGCCCACGCCGAGTCCATACGCCCGGCCAACAAAGCGGCAACCGCAAAGGCGAAAGCTACCGAAAAACCGACATAACCCATGTACAGCATGGGTGGATGAATAATCAAGCCAACATCCTGCAACAGGGGATTGAGATCTTTACCGTCCATAGGCGGAAACGGCAAAAGACGCTCAAAGGGATTGGAGGTGAGCAACATAAACAAATAAAAACCGACAGCAATCATGCCCATCACTGACAGCACTCGAGCCACCATGTCCTCAGGCAAAGCCCCACTAAACAGAGCGACGGCGAACGTCCAGCCGGCGAGTATCAAGGCCCATAGCAACAACGAACCCTCATGCGCGCCCCACACGGCGCTGACTTTATAATAAGAGGGCAACAGCGAATTTGAGTTATTGGCAACATAGGCGACGGAAAAATCATCCTGCAGAAAAACAGTCACCAGGCAGGCGAAACTCACCGCGACAAAGACAAATTGCCCGCAGCTCAAAGGACGGGCCGTGGCTATCCATAGCGGTTTATTAGCGAGTGTTCCCGCGAGTGGAATCAGCGCCTGACCAAAGGCCAGGCAAAGCGCCAATATGAGGGCAAAGTGACCCAGTTCGGCCATCATCAGTAGCTTGCCTCAGGCATGTTCCGAATTTTACTCTCCCCTTGCTGAGCCCCAGTGCTCTCTGCTTTTGCTTTTTTATCAATGGCTTGCTGCATAGCATCAGCGACTTCTGGCGGAGTGTATTCCTCATCGTGTTTGGCCAGTACCTGCTGGGCGATAAATACACCGTCATCACCCAATGACCCAGTCGCAACAGCGGCCTCGTCCTCGGCAAAAAGGTCGGGCAAAATGCCAGAATAGTGAATTAATAATGTTGCCGAACCATCGCTAACAAAGAAGGAGCTTTCGAGTGAGTCGCTCGCCCGCTGAAAGCTATCAGTCACTACCATGCCGCCAACACGAATCTGTTGATGGGTGGGCGCTTCACCTGCCGCAACCTGAGACGGCGTATAAAATAAATTGATGTTTTCACGCAAGGCATAACTCAACAAACCCACAACAAGTCCCGCCACTACCACAATAAAGACCACCACCAATAGACGTTGTTTGCGTTCTGGTTTCATTGACCCCCACCTTTCTGATCCTGTGCGTGTATCCGCTGGCGGAGTGTCGCCAGCAGTACTCGCTGGCGGCGTAGCGGTGCCAGCGCCAGCCAAGTCATAATTGTCAGGCTAAGGCCATACGCACCCCACACATAGGGGCCGTGGCCGCCCATTGATATAAAGGCATCAAAGTTTTCAAATTGAAACATTGTCTGTCTTCTCGTTGTTCCAGGAAAAATGACTAAGTATAAAACTATTTCGATTGAGCGAGTTGTTTAACCCAGGTTGTGCGGCTTTCACGCTGGAGAATTTCTGTGCGGGTATTGAGTAGCAAAACCAGCGCGTAAAAACAGTAAAAACCGAGAATCATCACCAGTAAAGGTTTAAACATATCGGGGTGCATCGATGGCGCACCAGTCAATTTGATCGTCGCCGGCTGATGCAAGGTGTACCACCAGTCGACTGACTTATAAATAATAGGGATATTCACCGTACCCACCAACGCTAAAATGGCACAGGCCCGCGCGGAGGTTTCCCGAGTACTGAAAGAACGCGATAGCGCAATAATGCCGATATAAAGGAATAACAGGACCAACATCGAGGTGATTCTAGCATCCCAGATCCAGTAGGTACCCCAGGTTGGCTTACCCCATACCGCCCCCGTAAATAACGCAATAAACGTTAACGCGGCGCCCAGTGGGGCCGCAGCAACCATCACCATATCGGCTAATTTCATTTTCCAGATCATGCCGACAGCACCCGCCACTGCCATCACGTAATAACCTGCCAGAGCCAAAAAAGAAGCCGGCACATGAATGTAAATAATACGAAAACTATTACCCTGGCGCGCATCCTCAGGGGCAAACCCCAAACCCCAAACCGCACCGCTAACAATCAGTACCACCGAGGCCAGGGCGAGCCAGGGCAAAACTCTGCCGCTGATTTGATAAAACCAGCGTGGTGAACCCAACTTGTGAAACCACTGCCACATATTTACTATCCTACTAAAGCGATTCGACAAAAAAGCCCATCAGCCGTTTATACCAACTTTGAGAGCACCGGCTGCAGCAAAGGGCGCCACCAATAAAGTAAAAGCCGACGCTGCCGCCAACATCGCCATCACACCACCGTAACTCACGCCATCGACTGCCCGCTGTACCGCACTGGTGCCGAAAATCAGTACAGGCACATAGAGCGGCATCACCAGCAAAGACAGCAAGACGCTGCCCTTGTGTAAGGCCACAGTCAGCGCCGCACCAACGGCGCCCAATAAGCTGAACACCGCAGTGCCCAATATCAAGCCCAGTAGCAGCGGCAGAAAACCCGCTTCTGGCAATGACAGCATCAAACCAAGTAAGGGTGAGAATAAAACCACGGGCAAACCGGTGACCAACCAGTGGGCGATTATCTTTGCTAGCACCAACAACCACAAGGGTTGGGGGCTCAGCATCAACTGTACTAGCGAGCCATCGGTGAAATCAGCCCGAAATAAATTATCGAGGGCTAGCAAGGTTGCCAACAAGGCACTAATCCAGATCATACCCGGCGCCATTGCTGCCAACCGAGCCGGTTCGGGACTAATACCCAAAGGCACCAAAGTCACAACAATAAGAAAGAAGAACAAAGGGTTAAGGAGATCGCCACGGTGACGTAAGGCGATAGACAAATCGCGTCGAATGACACCAAAGAAGGCACCGCTCAGGGTCATCATTTTATAACCCGGCCTCTGCCATAGTATCCAGCGCGAGGGTGCGCACAAGTGGATTGACCAGAGGCTGGTGGCTGCTTAACACCACGGCGCCGCCCTTTGCCACATGCTCCAGTAATAGCGCTTCAAGATTGGCAATGCCCTCTACATCGAGCGCTGTCAGTGGTTCGTCGAGAAACCAAAGCGTGGCTTGCGTCATGCACAAGGCCGCAAGGGCAGCACGGCGTAGCTGACCGGCCGATAGCGTATAACAAGGCACATCTTCAAAACCAGCCAGGCCAATACGCGCCAAAGCTTCTGCACTGGTGCAGCGGGTCAAGGGCTGCAATTTAGCCAACCACTGGAGGTTCTCGCGCGGTGTAAGGGATAATTTAAGTCCAGGCTTGTGGCCAATAAACGCGATGATGGCCAAGTATTGCTGAAGGCATTGGGCAATATTATTACCCAGCCAACGCAAAGTACCACGATTAACAGGCTGAATCGTCGCTAGAACCTGTAAAAGAGTTGTTTTACCACAGCCATTGGGGCCGGTGATTTGAAGAATTTCACCGGCCTTTATAGTGCCAGACAGGTCGCTGAACAGGGGCCAATCATCCCGCTCGAACGTCAGCGCTTGAAACTCCAACAGTGGTTGCGACGACAAGCGCTAGGCCCCCCATAAAAGAAGGCCGTATTATGCCTCAAATGGGTTATCTGTGCAGGCGTGTTAACTGTCTAGGCGAAATGACAAGGCCGTCAATCGAACTCGTAATCGGCAATTTGTCGTTCCAGACGGCGCTGTTCTAACTTTTCTTCGAGACGCCGCCTTTGCTCACCAGAAAGGTTGCTAGACTGCTTCTCTTCATTGGGTGCATTCAGCTCCCCACGTGGTTCAGTGTAAGGCTCTTCTAGCCCATCAAAATCGTCGTCACCCATACCGAAATCTCCCAACCTCGATACCAAAAAATGGAAACATATTTTGGTAAACCAGCGCTTACCAACAATCCTTGTACAACAAAGCAAGGCTACACAAAATACGTCAACTACTGGCGTAATAGCGGCACACCGCAATAACCAGTCGGGCGCAAAATAATCCTATAAAGTCAAGCCGTCAAGAACATTAAAGCTATAAAAAGAACTATTGCTCAGAAGTTATTGTTGCAAGGCTGGCACGCTGTCGAGATGAATAAGGTCTTCAGGACGATCAATATCATTTAATACGGGTAATTCAAAACACGACCGCTTGATGGCCCGCAACCTCTCACGGGTTTGCTGCAGAACCCTGGACGTACCCCAAGCGACACCTGCAAAGATTTCTCGTTCGGCTTTTTTCATGCCAACTAGCACATAGCCACCGTCTGCAGCAGGACCGAGAACGACATCGACCCTGCTTAGAGCGCACAAAGCTGTGCGTAAATAATCACTAGTGATGGCCGGGCAATCACTGCCAATTAACACCACGGCGCTCCTGTGTTCTAGACCTGCCGCAATTGATGAGAACATACGCTCCCCAAGATCATCGCCGTGTTGATGCTTAACCTCAGGTCGCGGCTTAAGACTTTGGAAAAAACCGCTATCATCGACACCAGTAATCCACAGCTGGCTATGGCAGAGCCCTTCGGCGTGAAGTGTTTGATGGACACGCTGGACCAACTGGCAGTGCAGTGCCAGACTTTGTTCGAGACTCAGCACTGGTTGCATACGGGTTTTCACCTGGCCCAGCTGAGGCGCTTTGGCAAACTGAATAAGTAGAGCGTCGGGAAATTCGTAACTCATAAAAGGACTCTTAGGCCCGCTATGACTCCACTCTGATCAAACACAGAGCTGGTATCACGGCTTTTCAGGCGGGTAGTAGCGCTGCTCAAGAACCACTGGTGAAACACCTAGAAAATAGGCCAGACGCAAACGCCACATCAAAAAGATAGTGGGCCAGATGCCGTCACGCTGCCACTTGCGGCCCGAGGTCTCTGCCTTGGCATTGACGAAAAGGGGGCGAGATTTTTTCTTAAGCCGCTTGCTGAGTTCGACATCTTCCATCAGAGGAATATCGGCAAAGCCACCTATTTGCTCAAACACCTCACGTTTTACAAATTGGCATTGATCGCCCGTACTAATGCGTGTCAAGAATGAACGGCGATTCATACACCACTGGACGACACGCAATAAGGGTGGCGCGTCCCTGACTTTAACACCAAAGTAGCCCCACACTGCAGGACTGAAACGCCACACAATCATAATGTCAGACAAGTTAGCAGGCAGTCGTGTATCAGCGTGCAGGAAGAGCAGCCAGTCACGATCTGCCAAAGCGGCACCCGCATTCATTTGCCGCGCCCGCCCTTTTTCGGAGCTAATCACCTGATCGGCCAGGGGTGTTGCCACAGTAATGGTAGCGTCTTCACTGCCACCATCAACGACGATCACCTGAACGCCCTGTTTCCTGAGTGGCTGTAAATGTCGCAGACAGGAGTAAATTTCTTCTGCCTCATTTAGAACGGGAATAACAATCGACAGCGGTAGTGCATCGTCCTCTATTGGCGGGACCGTCTTTGTCGAGGACTGGTTTTTACTCATTTGTTGATTCCTCATGTAAAGAGCCCCCACAGCTACTGCCCTGCCCGGCTGTACAAGCGTAACAGTGATCGCCAACGACAATAGCCTG
This sequence comes from uncultured Gammaproteobacteria bacterium, assembly GCA_913058345.1. Lineage (GTDB taxonomy): Bacteria > Pseudomonadota > Gammaproteobacteria > Pseudomonadales > Porticoccaceae > Reddybacter. The sequence goes on along the minus strand of CAJXQR010000001.1, from coordinate 45,589 downwards.
AGTTGAAAAGTCAGTCTCCATCAAGTCGCGTAAGTGGGGGCGCGGTTTATCGGATGCAATTAAAGCCTGCTGGTTTTGTAGCACATTTTTCCCTGGGTTTATTGGTAAATCCAGCATTTGATTAAAATCACAATCATAGAGATAGCCCTGCCAGTCGACGCTAAGTAGACGCCGGCACATTAACGTACCTACATTTTCAGCACTGTAGTTATCTTTTAATAATTGCATGTAAGTAGCGTATTCGCCTTTGGCCAGTAACATAGCGCCATAACGCTTAATCGGCATATTGGTTATCGTAAAAAGCTGGTCAAATTGCAAGCCAAAGTCTTGCTGTAAATGAAGCTTATATTCTCGCTCAAGAGCCGCCTGAGGGGGCGGTAAAAACGTGCCATTGGGATTGTAAACAAGATTTAAATATAGCCCTTCGCCCTGTCCATAACCCAAAGCATTCAATTTTTTCAGGGCTGCAATACTGGTTTCAAAAATACCTTTGCCACGCTGCTCGGCGACATTTCGCTCGGAATAACACGGTAGCGAGGCGACAATTTCGACGCCCTGAGTGGCGAGAAACTCTGCCAGGTCTTCATAGCCTGGCTCTTCTAGAATAGTCAAATTGCAGCGATCTATCACCGTCACACCAAGCCCTCGGGCTTGTTCAACCAGATAGCGAAAGTGGGGGTTCATCTCCGGCGCGCCGCCGGTTAAATCGAGCGTTTTTAATTGACGCCGCTGTAAAACGTCCAATACCAATTCAATTTGTGTCAGCGCCATTAATTCAGTGCGTTTCGGGCCCGCATTGACGTGACAATGGGTACAACTCAAATTGCAGAGATAACCGAGATTAACCTGCAGTGTCTCTGGCAGTGCACGGTGTACTGCGGGGAAGTCGCTCGTTAATAAAAGGGGGCGGGTATCAAGCACGGTGGACACATTCCCAAAGGTTACACAAAAGTATAGCTCACTCGACGGACTGCCAGTGCCAGCACTGCACTACCATTGGCGGTGAATTTTAACGGCGGTTTTCCCTGACGGGGCGGAAAGACTGCCTATGGACAGGGCACGGACCCAAGGACTTCAAAGCAGCCAAGTGCTGTGCCGTACCATACCCTTTATGGCCCGCAAAACCATAGCCTGGATAAAGTATGTCTAAATCGGCCAGTTCAGCATCGCGAGTGACTTTGGCAATAATTGACGCCGCACTAATCGCTGCTATCTGCCCATCGCCACCCACCACAGCCTGTGAGTTATAAGACCAACGAGGTAGTCGGTTGCCATCAACTAACACCAACTCTGGCACCACTGCCAAGCCATCAACTGCTCTCACCATCGCCAGTAGAGTGGCCTGCAGAATATTGATCTCATCAATTTCTGCGACACTTGCCCTGCCGACGGTCCAGTGCAGCGCCTTCTCTGTAATCTCCCGATAGAGACTTTGACGTCGCTTTTCAGTCAGTTTCTTCGAGTCCGCCAGACCTGCAATGGGCCGCTGTGGGTCGAGTATGACCGCAGCGGTGACCACATCACCCGCCAATGGACCACGGCCGACTTCATCAACGCCGGCAAGCAGACGAACGGTCTCCCATTGCGGGTCTATTTCTAGCGGTGTACTACGCTTCGCCATTAGGCATGACCGCCGTGTTTTGCAATCACTGCAAGCACCGCTTCAGCGGCTTTCTGGTTGCCGTTACATTTTATTTGCTGGTGTATTTGCGTGAAGTCGCTGCGCAATTTGATAGCCACCGCCGAATTACCCAAGCGAGCCAATAAAAGCTCAGCGAGCTTCTCTGCAGTGGCCTCACCCTGTAAGACCTCGGGTACAAGTTCTCGTCCTGCCAGAAGGTTAGGTAGAGAAACATAGGGCACTTTGAGCATTCTTGAAATAATAGCGTGAGTCAACCAACCGGTTTTATAACTCACAACCATCGGTTTTTTCAGCAGCATTGCTTCAAGTGCAGTGGTCCCGGAGGCAAGCAACACAACATCAGCGGCCTCCATGACCAAATGCGATTGGCCATCGAAGACCGTTACAGGCAAGTCCCCATACTCGGCGAGCATCCCATCAATTTGTTGACGTCGTGCAGGGTTGGCTGCCGGCAAAACGAATAATAATTCGGGCTTTTCTTTTAAACACAGACGTGCCGTATCGAGAAATAATTGACCCAGCAATGCCACTTCAGATTGCCGGCTACCCGGTAACAACGCGATAATCGGTGTTCCACTCGGTAAGTTAAGCTGAGAGCGGGCCGCTTGCACATCAGGCTGCAACGGCAATTCGTCAGCCAGATGATGACCGACAAACGTGACCGGCACCTTGTGATCCTGATAAAAATCAGCCTCAAAGGGTAGCAAAGTCAGCATATGGGACACAGCTCGAGCAATTTTCTTAATCCGCCCCTGTCGCCAGGCCCAGACAGAAGGGCTCACGTAATGCACGGTCGGGATACCGGCTTTTTTTAAGCGCAGCTCAATGCCAAGATTAAAATCGGGGGCATCAATGCCAATGAAGACATCTGGGGGCTGGGCAATAAAATGCTCTATCAGACCTCGTCGCATACGCAGTAAAGCCGGTAAACGCTTGAGCGGTTCAACCAAGCCCATCACGGAGAGGGTTTCCATGGGATAAAGTGACTGGCAGCCCAAGGCCTGCATTTGTGGACCCGCAACACCTTCAAAAATCGCATCGGGATGGCTTTGTTTCAAGGCTGCTATCAAACCTGCCCCGAGCTGATCGCCCGAAGCCTCGCCGACAACGAGACCGATGCGTAAGGGGTGATTAGTCACGGTTAGCGGATAATGCCGCGCTCAGTGTTATTGATTGAATCGATAAAGGGCTGCAACACATCGCGGTGTTGTTCATTGGCAAGAATACGCGTCATTGCCTCATCCAGCTTTAAACCTTGGCGATAAAGTATTTTGTAGGCTTTATTAATTGCCGCAATTTGCGCCTTATCAAAACCCCTACGCTCCAGGCCAATTTTGTTAATCGTACGTGGTATCGCCGGATGCCCAGCTGCCATCACATAGGCGGGCAAATCTTGATTGAGATAGGCCCCCGCACCCAAAAAGGCATGAGAGCCAATTCTAACGAACTGATGTATCAGGGTGTAGCCAGAGAGAAACACCCAGTCTCCAAGATGGATATGGCCGGATATAGAGGCGTTATTGACCAGAATATTATGATCGCCGACCACACAGTCGTGGCCAACATGAACGTAAGCCATAAACAAGTTATTAGAGCCAATGCGGGTTTCTGCATTATCTTGCACTGTGCCCCGATGAACAGTAACACCTTCTCGGAAGGTATTATTATCACCAACGATGAGGTGGGTTTCCTCACCCTGGAATTTCATATCAGGAGTATCTTCGCCGAGGGTTGAAAACTGAAAAATTTTGTTATTTTTACCAATCACCGTGGGGCCCTTTAGCACCACATGGGAATGAATAACACAATTGTCACCGACCTCAACATTGGCACCAATCTGAGTCCAGGGACCCACCTCGACATTTTCACCGATTTTTGCGCTTGGATCTATAATCGCCGCGGGATGTATCTTTGTCATAGAGGCCATTCGCAGCACGAGAGTCTGAATAGAAGATCAACGAACCGTATCATTTCGCGTTATCACCCTGCAGCGCACAAAGAATAGAGGCACGACAAGCAAGTTGCCCATCGACATGAGCACTGCACTTAAAGCGCCAGATGTTGCGCTTATTCGAATCAATCTCGGCTTCAAGCATTAAGCGATCACCCGGTACAACCGGACGCTTAAAGCGCACGTCATCTGCACCGGCAAATAAATACAGAGAGTTATCACCTGCCTGTTTGTTCACCGAGGCAAAGCCAAGTAAGCCCGCTGCCTGAGCCATAGCTTCTATAATCATCACTCCGGGGAAAATTTGTCTCTCTGGAAAATGTCCATTAAAGACTTCTTCGTTGGCACTGATGTTTTTGTAGGCAAGGATACGCTCACCTAGCTCTATCTCTACGACACGGTCAACCAATAAAAACGGATAACGGTGGGGTAGTAATTTCTTTATTTCATCAATGTCCATGAAGTTCCTTAATTAAAAACAGAGGTTATGCTTGGCTGTCTTTTTCAAGCTGTTTTAGACGCCGCGCCATATCATCAAGCTGGCCAAATCGCACAGCGTTCTTGCGCCATTGTCGCGTCTCATCCATCAACAAGCCTGAAGAATAAGAGCCCGCTTTGGCAGTGGATTTAGAAATCGTACAGCGCGCCATCGCGACCACACCATCACCTACGGTGATATGGCCTACGGCTCCAGCATGCGCAGCAAAAACACAGTTCTTGCCAATCTTCGTACTACCGGAAATCCCGGCATAAGCGGCCATTGCGGTGTTCTCACCAATACGCACATTGTGGGCAATTTGAACATGGTTATCGAGAATCACGCCGTCTTCAATCACAGTGTTATCCAAAGCGCCACGGTCAATTGTCGTGCAGGCCCCAATTTCGACGTTATTACCAATTTCAACGCTACCAAGCTGGTGAATTTTGATCCACTCACCGCCGTCATTGGCAAAACCAAAACCGTCAGCACCAATCACTGTGTTGCTGTGTATCACTGTGTCACAACCAATACTGACACCGTGATAAACACTGACATTACTATACAAACGAGAGCCGCTGCCGATAGTACTATCATTGCCTATGGACACGCCGGGGCCAATATTGACACCGGCGCCAATTTTCACTCGCTCACCGATACTGACATGGGGGCCGATAGACACGCCGTCCGCCAGCGAGGCAGAATCGGCGATAACGGCCGAGGGGTGAACACCACCCTCGGGCGGTGTACTGTGAACAAACCAGCTGCTGATTCGGGCATAGGCAACGTAGGGATTGTCGAGCACAAGCGCGTTCCCGGCAAAGGCTTCAGCATAACGTGGTTCAAGAAGTACAGCACTTGCCTGGGTAGTGCTCAGGTAGCGCTCATAGGCTTTATTAGCCAGGAAAACCAAGTCCCCTGTCTGACCATGCTCAAGTGTATTGAGTCCCGTTATTTGACAGGCTGTATCACCGCGAAGCTCTGCTCCCAGGTAGTCGGCAATGTCTTGCAGGCTGTAACTTTTCGTCATCGTAATCGAACGGTCAGGGTTTTTTATTCAGACGCTCAACCAGCTTACCGGTTAAGTCTTTATCAGGGGTTGCCGAAATCACCGACTCGCGTTGTAGCAACAAGGTAATTTCCCCCTCTTCGACCAGCTCTTTAATGGATTCCAAAGCTTTGGGCTGTAGCTCTTGCATAATTCTGTTTTGCAAAGCTTTTATTTCTGCTTGGAGCTTGCGTGAAACAAGCTCCATATCGGCACGTAAGTACTCCATTTTTTTCTTATATTCCGCGGCCTTTTCCTGAGATAAGGTCATAGCCTTACCTTCCACTTCTTTTTGCAGAGCTTTCATATCTGCACCGATGTTGTCATATTTTGCTTGCAGCGAAGCAAATTCAGAACCGCTTTGCATTTCTTCCTGGCGTTGTTTAGCAATGTCTGTGCTAAAGATAGCTCTCGCGACATCAATAACCGCAATCTTTTCTTCAGCGACAGCGCTCAAACTCAACATACAGGCTGCGACTAGTAACAATCGTTTTATATTCAACACATCCATTCTCCTATCCTAAAGTTATGGTACTTACTTCAAACCTGTTTAACGTGATTAGAAACCCTGCCCTAATGAAAACTGGAAAACTTCAGTTTCATCAAAATCGCCCTTATCCATTGCTCTGGCTAGCGCAACCGTAATTGGCCCAAAGCCACTCAACCAAGTACCACCGATACCGATCGAATAACGCAACTCACCTAATTCTGGCCTAAAGCAATTGATTTGTGTCTCGTTACAATCTGTATCAAAAATATTACCAGCATCCAGGAAAACAGCCGCTTGAACACTGCGATTATCTCTCATAAATGGAACAGGGAAAATCACTTCTGCCGTCCCCGTAATTTTAACGTTGCCCCCAAAGGCATCGGAGTCATCGCCATAAAAGGCATTCGGTGTGTCCTGGGGCCCAAGACTATTTCGTTCAAAGCCACGCACAGAGCCAAAACCACCACCGTAATAATTCTTAAAAAACGGCAAACGATCTGTATCACCGAGCCCAATACCGTAGCCAATATCGGTTTTTAGATGCAGCGTCAAACTGCGAGTGAGAGGACGAAAGTACTGACCTGAGTAACTAAACTTGAGGTATTCCATATCTCCAATGGGGGTGGAATATTCAACACTGGCTCGCTGAGATGCGCCACGCGTAGCCAATATGCCACGGTTCAGAGTCGACTGAGTCCAGCTTAAGGTACTGGTAATCATCTTGTAGGTATCACCGTTGTCCTGGAGGAACTGTAGGATTTCCAGTGTTGGAAACAGCCCCACATCCACTTCCAGTTGTTCATAACCAAAGCCGATACTGATCCGCGACGTTTCAGAGAGAGGGTATCCAAAATTGACACTCGTGCTAAGGCTATCTGTGGTGTAGTCCGCGACATCATATTCACCATAATCCGTTGCAGTAAATGCAACACGGTAACCGACACTCACACCGTCCTTCGTAAAATAAGGATTATTAAAAGACAGGGAAGCACTATCTCGATAACTACTACTACTCAACCCAAGGCTTACAGAATTACCCGTACCAAAAAAGTTGCTCTCAGAGATATTACCGCCCAAGATAATGCCCGATCCCTGAGCGACACCAAGACTGGCACCAACACTACCCGACGGTTGTTCTTCAACCGTGTAAAAAACATCAAGCTGATCATCGGTACCCGGTACCTCTCGGGTCTCCATATCCACTTGTTTAAAATAACTTAAACGCTCAAGTCTGACTTTAGAGCGCTCCAATAAGGTATTAGACGCCGAAGCACTTTCCATTTGCCGCATTTCACGACGCAGAACCTCATCGTCAGTTTTCGTATTGCCGCGAAACTCTATACGCCGCACATAAGAGCGCTTACCAGGTGTGACGTAATAGGTAATCTTCGCTGTCTTATTTTCTTCATCAATATCGGGATACGCTTCAACTTCTGCAAAAGTGTAACCGTCTGCCCCCAGGCGGCGAATAATGATATCTTTCGTCCGGGTCATCAAGGCTTGGGAAAAAGTCATATCTTTACGGGTTAGAATCATCAACCGCAAAAGATTTTCGGGAAGAATCAGCTCACCGGCGAGTTCAACTTCTCCAACCGTATACACATCGCCTTCGCTGATATTCACCGTGACAAAAACAGCATCTCTATCAGGGCTAAGGGACACTTGTGTTGAGTCAATAGCAAACTTTAAATAACCACGATCCAGGTACCAGGATTCAATACGTTCCAGATCACCCGACAGCTTTTCGCGCGAATATTTATCATCGTTAAAAATCCACGACAAAATATTACTGGTCTTTAATTCAAAGAGTTTTTGAAGGGTTTCGTCATCAAAGGCCTTATTGCCCACCACGTTAATGTGCTTAATCGAGGCAACCTGACCTTCATCAATCGTCAAGTTGACGGCTACGCGATTACGCGGCAAGACATCAATTTCAGAGACAACCGATGCCCCATAGCGACCCTGGCTGACATACTGACGACGCAACTCCTGACTCATGCCTTCGAGCACCGTCTGTTTAAAAATTTGTCCTTCAGCGAGGCCAGAATCTCGCAGAGCATTTAACAAGTCGGGTGTTTCAATCGCCTTGTTGCCATCAATATTAATCTCAGCCACGGCTGGGCGCTCTTTTAGACTGACAACCAGCACATTACCTTCTCGAGCAATATTGATGTCGTTAAAGTAACCTGTTTTGAACAAAGTCCGTACCGCTACGCGCACACCCTCCTCGTCGATCAGCTCGCCGGCCTGCACAGGCAGCGAAGCAAATACGGTTCCCGCCGAAACCCTTTGCAGGCCGTCGAGACGGATATCTTCAATCTGGAACACATCAGCAATAGCTAACAGAGGGCACAGGCAAAGCAACAACGGCAGAAAAAGTCGTTTCATAGACGCGTAAAGTAACTCTTGTTGTTAGATTGGGTTATCGACTTAAAGCCGCAGCACGTCATTGTATAGTGCTAGCACCATCAAACCAATAATTAAGAACAATCCGACTTGCTGTCCCACTGCTTGAGCCCGGAGAGAAACCGGGCTTCCTTTGACAAGCTCAAGCATGTAGTAAACAAGATGGCCACCGTCCAACACGGGCACCGGTAATAGATTGAGCACGCCAAGGCTAACACTGAGCATAGCCATAAACTGTAAAAAAGGCACTAAACCGTAATCAGCAGACGTACCCGCTACTTTGGCGATGGTGATAGGCCCACTTAAATGCTCAACCGAAAGCGCACCCGTTAGCATTTTGCCTATAGAATTAAAGGTCATCTGTGTCGTGGAACCCGTTTGGGAAAGCGCTTTAGTAAAAGCACCAACCGGCCCATAGCGAGTTTCACGGAAGAAATCCTCTGACCATTCAGGGGTCACGACACTGACACCGACCTGCCCAAAGACTTCGCCGCCCTGCTCGACACGACGCGGGGTTAAACTCAACTCCCGTGTCTGCCCCTCTCGTTCGACAAGTACTGCAATGCTTTGATCCGGCCTTTCTCTAACGTACTCGACCCAGGTGTACCAATCAGGTATGGCAATGCCATCGGCGGATAACACCTGATCACCACTGACAAGCCCCGCCCGGTCTGCAGGGCTATTCGGTGTAACAGCGTCGATAAGCGGCAACACTTTTGGCTGGTACAGCTCAATACCCATGCTACCAATGGGGTCTGGGACCTTCGCATCAACGTGCCACCCCGCCAGAGATGCCGCACTGTCGTACTGTAAATTTGAATCTGCGTAAGCCACAGTAAAACGGATCTCGCCATCATCACCAATACGGTGCACCAGGCGCTCACCGAGGGTTTGCCAGGTTGGGGTCGGCTCACCATCTACGGCCAGTATTTCCTGACCAGCCTCTAAGCCCGCCGCAGCTGCAATTGAACCGGGCTTAACGTCTCCAATAATCGGGGCGACACCTTGAACACCTAAGAGATAGACGACCCAGTAAAGCAGAATAGCGAGGATAAAGTTCGCAATTGGCCCGGCAGCCACCGTGGCCATCCTCTGGCCAACGGGTTTACGATTAAAAGCATACGGTAAATCCGCTGCGCTAACATTGCCCTCCCGTTCATCGACCATTTTTACATAGCCACCAAGAGGTAAGAGTGCGATAACGAACTCCGTGTCGTGACGATCACGCCAGCGCAACAGCGGTGTACCAAACCCAATAGAAAAACGAGTCACCTTAATACCACAGCGGCGAGCAACCCAGAAATGGCCAAACTCATGGAAGGTCACCAAGACGCCGAGTACAATCAGGGTGTAAAAAACCATTTGTAGAAATGCCATAAACCTTGTCTCGTCTTGTTGTAGCAGTGAACCCGAGTCATTATCCCGAATCTGCTATGAGGTTTCGCTCAGCGCTTAACAGTACAGATTTCACACGTACTGATCGATCACCTGTTTTGCCATGGCCCGAGCCCGCTGATCGGCGTCTTGGACTGCAAGGAGGTCTCGAGGTTCATCCGTTTGCCATGTCTGCATAACACCGTCGACAACTTCCGCAATGCGGGTAAAGCCGATAGCTTCATTCAAAAAGGCCTCGACAGCGACTTCATTGGCTGCATTGAGTGCCGCCGGTGCATCGCCGCGGCTCTCTGCGGCCGCCCGGGCCAACGCTAGCGCAGGAAAACGTTGTTCATCCTGCGCCTCAAAATCCAGGCTGGCAATGGCAATTAAGTCAAGAGAACTAACACCAGAATCAATTCTCTCTGGCCAGGCCAATGCGTGGGCAATGGGCGTACGCATATCGGGATTGCCAAGCTGCGCCAATACAGAACCGTCTTTATACTCCACCAGCGAGTGAATAATACTTTGAGGGTGAACGACGATGTCAATATCGCTCGCATCCACAGCAAATAGCCAACTTGCCTCTATAAGTTCAAGGCCTTTATTCATCATGGTTGCCGAATCCACAGATATTTTTCGACCCATGCTCCAGTTGGGATGAGCACAAGCCTGATCTGGGGTCATCGAGGCCAGCTCGGCAAGCGGTGTCGTACGAAACGGCCCGCCAGAAGCAGATAATAACAAACGACGTACTCCGGCCTCTTCACGCCCTCTGTAATCGGCCGGCAAACACTGAAAAATCGCATTGTGTTCGCTGTCGATGGGCAGTAAAGTCGCTTTAGATTCAGCCACGACATCCATAAATAACTGGCCCGCCATCACTAACGCTTCCTTATTCGCCAGCAATATTTTTTTACCGGCCTTTGCTGCCGCCAGGGTGGGGAGCAAACCCGCTGCACCGACAATCGCCGCCATCACCGTGTCAACTTCTGCGTGGGCTGCGACCAGCGCCAGACCCGTTTCTCCCCAGAGCACCTCTACACCACGACCGACCAAAGGGCGCAGCTGTTCAGCCGCAGCCTCTGAGCCCAACACGGCATAGCGGGGATGAAATTGCCGACATTGCTGAGCCAGAACCTCGACCCGTTGGTTAGCCGTCAACGCAAACACTTGAAATTGTTCTGGATGTCTGACGACAACATCCAATGTACTAACACCGATTGATCCCGTCGAACCGAGAATAGTGAGCTTCTGCAGGGGGCGCTTCATGATAATGTTAACGTTCGACCCCGCGAGTGATAAAAAAACGGTTAGTGGGCAAGCAACCACTCCTACTCAGAATTCTATTCATGGATGTCGTTTTCAAAGAAGCATTTAAAGACGATTGTACAGCAGGGACAAACCCAGACTAAACACAGGTAAGGCTGCCGTTAGGCCATCAATTCTGTCGAGGACCCCTCCGTGACCGGGTAGAATAGTGCCGCTATCTTTAACACCGCGATGGCGCTTAACCATACTTTCAACCAGATCGCCCAGCACTGAAGCAAGTCCTGTCACCATAGCGAGAACCAGCCACAAGCCAATGCGTGATGGCTCAAAACCCAGAAACCAGCCGCCAGTTGCCACGGCAACAACAATAGCCAACTGCCCACCCAACAGCCCCTCCCAGGTTTTACCGGGACTCACCTGCGATGCGAGCTTCGTACGGCCAATAGCTCGCCCCACAAAATAAGCACCAATATCCGCCAGAGCAACCAAGAGCACTACAGCCACAACCAACCTCGGCCCTTCAGCCAGAGACAGCAACCCCGCAAAGGCCAGCCACATCGGCAATAAGACAAAGAGCCCCATCAATAGACAGAGCGAACGCCGGCCCCAAAGAAGCGCACTAGAGGGGTAGCCCTGCACCCAAAGTATGGCTAAAGCCCACCAGGTGCAGGCCAGAAGTAATAAGAAACGAGATTCTTCAGCGAATAAACTATTCTCTGCAAACCCAATGTACGCTGCCATTATCGCGCCAATGGCAACGACAGCAAACGTATAGGAGCCACGCCCAAGGAAGCCATTGAGGCCAGCCAATCGACTCCACTCCCATGCCGCATAAGCCAGCACCGCAGACATCAGGGCGATAAAGCCCATCGTCGGTAACGCAAACAGGGCCGCAAGAAAACTAATAGCCAGCAGCAAGCCGGTCATAACTCGTTGTTTAAGCATTAAGCGCTCACTCGAGTATCACTGGGCTTCGCAACTTGCTTTACATCTTCTACTGTTTGTTCCTGGCTTAAACCAAAACGTCGTTGACGCTGGTAATAGGCCGCTGCGGCCAGGTCAAAAGCAGCAGCATCAAAATCAGGCCAGTAACACTCGGCAAAGTAAAATTCGCTGTAGGCCAGCTGCCAAAGTAAAAAATTACTGATTCTTTGCTCCCCCGCCGTTCTTATACACAAATCAGGTGGCGGAAGGTCGGCCAGGGAAAGGTTTTTTTCAAACAAGTCTTCATCGATATCAGTCACCGCTAGCGAGCCATCGACAGCCTGTTGTGCCAATTTTTGACTGGCAACAACGATATCCTGGCGACCGCCATAGTCCACAGCCAGCACTAAAGTCATCGCAGTGTTACCGGCAGTTAATAACTCGGCATCGGCAATACGCTTTTTCAACCGTGAACTAAAACGCCCGCGTTCGCCGATCACTTGTAAGCGAATGCCACGCTCATGAAGGACTTTAGCTTCTTTCTTAATATAGGTAGAAAACAATTTCATCAAAGCGCTGACTTCAAGCGCCGGTCGTTGCCAATTCTCGCTACTAAAAGCAAACAAGGTGACCACTTCTACATGGTAACGTTGACAGCTTTCTATCATATCGCGCACGCGCTCTACGCCAGCCCTATGACCTTCATGACCAGCTAAACCTCGTGCTCTCGCCCATCGATTATTGCCATCCATGATCACGGCGACATGTCTAAGAGGCTGGGCACTATCGCCACCCAAAACTTCTGCCATATTTTTTCCTGGGTTTTCCTGAGCTTTTTATTCTGGATTTACGGCTTTCTAATATGACTCTAGATCATTTGTGTCGGCGTTCAGCCATTTATTAAATCTCCATCAAATCTTTTTCTTTTGCAGCGAGCATATCATCCATTTTCTGGATGTAGCTATCGGTTATTTTCTGCACGTCGTCTTGAGCTCGGCGTTCTTCATCCTCCGAAATATCCTTCTCTTTTAACAAGTCTTTAATGTCACTCAGTACGTCACGACGGATATTACGCGCTGAAACGCGGGAGTTTTCGACTTCTTTTCGAGCCTGTCGGATAAAGCCCTTACGCGTCTCCTCAGTGAGCGCCGGCATGGGAATACGAATCACCTCTCCAGCGCTGGAAGGGTTGAGGCCGAGATCAGAATTGATAATGGCACGCTCAACATCCTGGACAATATTTTTTTCCCAGGGTGTCACGGTCAATGTACGGGCATCGGCTACAGAGATATTTGCCACCTGACTAAGTGGGGTCTCACTGCCATAGTAAGACACCCTTACACCCTCAAGAATACTCGGGTGAGCACGACCGGTGCGCACCTTATTCAAGGCATGCCCTAGTGCCTCAACGGTTTTATCCATGCGTTGCCTGGCATCTTCTTTTAATTCATTAATCATCATCAGTTCTCGCGTAATTGGTCTCTTTACAACTCATCCTTTGCAGTAGACCTGCTTAAAATAAACTGCCGGGGTCACGATTCCTCGATCAATGTTCCCTCTTCATCACCCACCACAACACTCAAAAGCGCACCGGGTTTGGCCATTCTAAAAACCCGCACTGGCATATCATGTTCGCGACAGAGGCAGATGGCCGTAAGATCCATCACTTCCAGCTTTTTATCCAGCACCTCATCGTAACTCAAACGCGTATAAAGCGTTGCATCGGGTACTTTCATCGGGTCCGCTGAATAAACACCATCCACTTTCGTTGCCTTCAATACGACCTCAGCATCGATTTCGATGCCACGCAGGCAAGCTGCCGAATCTGTCGTAAAGAGCGGGTTGCCAGTGCCAGCACTAAAGATGACCACCTCCCCGGACGACAGATATTGCAAAGCACGACGTCGATTATAGTGCTCGACCACACCACTCATAGGAATGGCCGACATCACCCGGGCCGAGATATTGTTGCGATCGAGCGCATCGCGCATGGCCAGGGCGTTCATGACGGTAGCCAACATGCCCATATGATCACCCGTAACTCGCTCCATGCCTGCTGCGCTGAGTGCCGCGCCACGAAACAAATTACCACCACCGATTACCAGACCAACCTGTACACCGATGCCCACTAACTGGCCGATCTCCAAAGCCATACGATTTAATACCTTAGGATCAATACCAAAATCGCCATCGCCCATTAGCTCTTCTCCGCTGAGCTTGAGGAGAATGCGTTTGTACTTCTTGTCTGCACTTGGGTTGTTCATTGGCGATTCTCCTTGGGCATCAGCGTATCAGCACTAAGCCATCACATTAAATCAGGGCACCACTGTAGTATTTTCATTATTTTACTGACACCACCGGCACGATTAAGCAGCCCGTGGCAGGTCAGCTATTGAGTAGCGCTAACCTGTGCAGCCACTTCAGCGGCAAAGTCAACTTCCTCGACATCTATCCCCTCTCCAACTTCATAACGGGTGAAGCCTTTAATACTGGCACCCGCATCAGCCAACATCTTGCCCACTTTAATATCAGGATCCCGCACGAAAGGTTGCTCAACCAGACTGCTCTCCGAGAGAAACTTTTTCAAACGGCCAACGACCATTTTTTCAGCAATTTCAGGGGGTTTACCACTCTCAATAGCCTGGGAAACATAAATTTCTTTTTCTTTGGCAATCACATCAGCGGGCATGTCATCGGGCGTAGCAACCTGAGGGTTAACCGCAGCAACGTGCATAGCCACATCCTTGGCAAGCTCAGTACTACCACCTTCCAACGTCACCAGCACACCAATACGATTATTGCTGTGCACATAAGCACCCACAACGGGCGCTTCAGCGACTTGCACACGACGCACGTTGACATTCTCACCACATTTTTGCACCAGCCCCTGGCGAGCATCTTCCATGTCAGCGGCAAGCGTTTCTACATCACGCTGTTTGTCGGCAAACGCTTTGTCGACAACTGCGCCAACAAAAGCCTTAAAGCCTTCATCTTTGGTGACGAAGTCCGTTTCAGAATTCACTTCAACCAGCACGCCAAATGAAGCATCGTCGGCAACCTTCACAGCAACAACACCGTCAGCCGCTGTGCGCCCCGCTTTTTTAGCCGCTTTCATACCACTGGATTTGCGTAAATTCTCAATCGCCGTGTCTATATTGCCCTCGGCTGCAGCCAGTGCTTTTTTGCACTCCATCATGCCAAGACCAGTTCGATCACGTAATTCTTTAACCTGAGAAGCAGAAATCGCTGCCATGGGAAATCCTCTCAATAAACTCTGCTTTCATCGACATCAAGCCAATTAAAGCCTAGTGTGAATAGTTGGTAAAAAAGGGGGCCGTGCCCCCTTTCATTTATCGTAGACCAACTGAAAATCAGCTGGCCTTAAAAGACTTAAGCCTCAGTCGCTGTCGTGGATTCTTCTGTCTCTGAAGATCCAGGTTCCACCGCTTCAGCCGTCTCTGTAGCAGCATCAGCTTGAGCTTCAGTGACTTCTACAAACTCGTCTTTTTCAGAAGTAACAACGCCACCAGCTTTACCTTCGAGCACGGCATCAGCCATTGCCATGGCATAAAGCTTAACGGCACGGATCGCATCGTCATTGGCAGGAATAACCACATCAACGCCATCGGGGTTGCTGTTAGTATCAACGATACCTATAACGGGGATACCCAACTTGTTGGCCTCCTGCACGGCGATACGCTCATGATCCACATCAATCACAAACAGGGCATCGGGCAGGCCACCCATATCTTTTATACCGCCAATGGAGCGCTCGAGCTTCTCTTTCAAACGCAGACGCATTAGACCTTCTTTCTTAGTCAGCTTTTCGAAAGTACCGTCAGTACTCTGTGCTTCAAGATCACGATAGCGTTTGATAGAGGCACGAATCGTTTTATAGTTTGTCAGCATGCCGCCTAACCAACGATGACAAACATAAGGCATGCCCGCGCGCTCTGCTTCTTCTTGAACGGCTTTTTGGGCAGCACGCTTGGTGCCGACGAAGAGAACTTTGTTGCCACTGGCGCTGAGCTGACGAACTTGCTCGAGAGCATCATTAAATGCCGGCACAGTGTGCTCTAAGTTGATGACGTGAATTTTATTTCGAGCACCGAAAATGTATTGATTCATTTTCGGATTCCAGTAACGTGTCTGGTGACCAAAATGGACACCAGCCTGGAGCATATCGCGCATACTAACCATAGTCATAATTTAAGTTTCCTGTTGGGTTAAGCCTCCACCACCCCATTGTCTAACCCGCTTGAAAAAAAACAGGCACCCAAGCCAATGTGTCGGTAAGTGTGAGTCGTTAAAGTTAACCCCGACAGCCATTCCATCGGGGCGCGCTTTATACCACAATCAAAGGGCTATTAGAAGAACTGGCGGCAATTTATGGCCTCCTTACAAGCATCTCTTACAGCAGTAGCCTAGCCACGAAACCCGCCATCTCATAAATAAAGTTCTTCCTCACATGTAATCTCACATCAAGCCCGACAAAATTGGTTACAATAGGACGCTTAATTCACTGCCACTGCCTGAGCCGATGCCCGTTACCATTAAGACACCTGAAGAAATCGAAAAAATGCGTATTGCCGGCAAACTAGCCGCCGATGTTCTGGAGATGATTGCCCCCCATGTACAGGCCGGCATTAGCACGCTTGAACTCGACACTATTTGTCATGACTTTATCGTCGATGTTCAGCAAGCCATTCCCGCTTGTCTAAACTATCGGGGTTTTCCAAAGTCGATCTGCACCTCGGTGAACCAGGTCATTTGTCACGGCATCCCTTCAGCAAATAAAGTGCTGAAAAATGGCGACATCGTCAATCTTGACATTACTGTAATTAAAGACGGTTATTTTGGTGATACCAGCATGATGTTCGGCATTGGCAAAACACCCAGCCACGCAGACCGACTCATCAAGGTTGCTCAGGAGTGCCTGTACTTAGGCATAGAACAAGTCAAACCCGGGAACCGTCTGGGGGATATTGGCCACGTGGTACAAAAACATGCCGAGGGTATGCATTACTCCGTGGTTCGTGAGTATTGTGGCCATGGTATTGGCAGTGAGTTCCACGAAGAGCCCCAGGTGCTGCACTACGGTAAGCCGGGCACCGGACTGGTGCTTGAAGAAGGCATGACGTTCACCATCGAACCCATGGTCAATGCCGGCAAACAACACACCAAATTAAAGCCCGATGGCTGGACGGTTGAAACCCGCGATGGTCGCCTTTCGGCACAATGGGAACACACCCTGTTAGTTACAGCAACTGGCGTCGATGTACTGACGGCTCGCCCCGGAGAGTCTTTTTAACGGATAATTTATTATAGATTACCACCTTACAACGATGCTATTTTAAAAAAGCTCGAGTTTCAGTCTTCCGGTCTTATCAAGACTCGTACCACCTTCTAGAAACACGACAACAGGCGTACCAACCACAAGCCATGAATCTAGCCATCGAAGCCCTGCCCATACCCTTGTTTTTTGACGAGAAGCGTTTTCTCGCCAACCTCAGCACAGGTGATCCGCAAACCGTATTTCGCGATGCTATCCGCGCTGCAGACACCTTTCTCAACAATCGCTTTGAACAGGGCGAAGACACCGAAACCCTGGTGCATGAACGCGCTGCTTTTATTGACCGCATTCTGTTACACGCCTGGCAGCGCTTCCAGTGGGACAAAGACATTAGCCTGCTCGCAGTAGGTGGTTATGGTCGTGGCGAATTGCATCCCCACTCCGACATCGACCTGCTTTTGTTAAGCCAGCATAAAAACCACAAACCCTATAAAGACAGTATCGAAGGCTTCCTGACTTTTCTCTGGGACATTCAACTCAACATCGGACACAGTGTACGCTCCCTGTCCCACTGTGTTGAAGAGGCGAAAGCCGATATCACTGTTGCGACTAATCTCATGGAGTCTCGTACGCTGGCTGGCAATATCGAACTACGCCTGAAGATGGAGGAACGCACGGGACCCAATAAGATCTGGCCAATTGACAAATTTTTTCGTGCTAAATACGACGAACAAAACGAACGCTACGAAAAGCACGGAAATACCGAGTACAACCTGGAGCCCAATATTAAAGAAGCCCCTGGCGGCTTGAGAGATATCCAAAACATTGGCTGGGTTGCCAAACGATACTTCCACAAACGCAGTCTAGTCGAGTTGGCCAACACCCCGTTTCTTGCTGCCGAGGAATACGAATTACTGCGTAGAGGCCAGGCTTTTTTATGGCGGGTGCGCTATGGCTTGCACCTCATTGCAGGGCGTCCCGAAGAACGCTTGCTCTTTGACTCTCAGCGCAAGCTGGCACAAATGTTCGGTTATGTAGACACGAAAGAGCGGCTTGCGGTCGAACAGTTTATGCAACGCTACTACCGCATGGTACTGGCTATGCGGGAACAGAATGACATGCTCCTCCAGTATTTGGATGAGGTTATCAATAAAAATCAAAAGAAAAACACCGTACGCGTAATTAATTCACGCTTCCAGGTACGTGATGACTATATTGAGGTCGTTAACGATACGGTTTTTCTTGACCACCCTTCAGCTTTACTGGAAATTTTCGTTTTGCTGGGTGAAGACGCTTCTATACATGGGGTGCGTTCGACGACCATCCGCCAAATTCGCCAATATCGTCATCAAATCGACGACACTTTCCGTAACAACCCGGCTAATCGCGAGTTGTTTATGCGCCTGTTCCGTTGTGATGGGCAGCTCACCACACAGCTTCAGCGCATGGTCCGCTACGGTGTTCTTGGCAAATACCTCCCCGAGTTCGATCGCATCATCGGTTTAATGCAACACGACCTTTTCCATATTTACCCGGTCGACGCCCACACCATTCAGCTGATTCGCAACATTCGCCGGCTCGGGAACGCTAAAGAGGAAGAGAAATTCCCGGTTGCCTCTCATATACAGAAAAACCTGTCGAAACCCGAGTTACTTCTTATCGCCGGGCTTTACCACGATATTGCCAAAGGACGGGGCGGCGACCACTCAAAATTAGGCGCGGTCGATGCCATTGATTTCACCCGACGCCATGGTTTTTCCGAACAGGAAACACAACTCGTCGGCTGGCTCGTCGAAAGCCATCTGCTAATGTCGAGCATTTCCCAGCGCGAAGACATCTCAGATCCCGATGTTATCCATAAGTTTGCTCTATTAGTGGGCGATCAAATTCACCTCGACCATTTGTTTATATTAACTATCGCCGATATGGATGCCACCAACCCAACCCTGTGGAATAACTGGAAGGGCTCATTAATGCGCCAGCTCTATTTTCAAACGCGCGATGCCCTACGACGAGGTCTGGAAAACCCAGTTAACAAAAATAAATGGATTGAAAACACGCACAACGACACCCTCGCTCTGCTCAAAAAAGAAGGTATTCCAGAAGAACAAAGCACGGCGCTATGGCGTGATATGGACAACGAACTGTTTTTACGCGAAAGCGCCAGTGTCATTGCCCGTGGTGTCAAAGCCGTGTTGACTGCTGAAGATCCCAGTTTGCCAGTCATTTTGATTGAAGACGTCGGCGTGGAAGACAACAGCGTGACTCGCATATTTATTTACACCAAGGGTCTTACCAATGTCTTCCCAATTACGGCCGCCACCCTCGACACACTGCGCCTGGATATTCACGATGCCCGGCTCTACACTGGCAAAGATAATCACACCTACGATATTTTTTATGTGCTCGATGATCAGGGCCACCCCTTTGCCCATCGCCGCAACAAAGTCGCCAAAGTAATCCGTAAAATAAGCGCAGCGCTACTGGCCAATGACAAAAATGATATTGAAGTCAAGCGGCATACACCGCGGCAACTTAAACAACTGACCATTGGCACCTCCGCTCATATTGATCATGATCATGACTCTCGGACAACGTATCTCGAGGTCATTACTCCCGATCGCCCCGGTTTGCTGGCTCAGCTCGGGCAGATATTTATGCGCTTCAAACTACACTTACATAGCGCTAAAATTGCGACCCTTGGAGAACGTGTAGAAGATGTTTTTTATCTCACCGGTGAAAACAATGAAGCTATTACAGACCTTGATTTATGCCGTGAGATAGAAGAGACCATATGCAGAGAACTGGACACGCGGAACCTGGAAGATGAAAGCCCGGGCAACAGCGTCGAGTTATTGCAATCACGCCATTAATGCGTCCATTCAAAGATACTGCCCCTGGTTATTTTAAACAGTGGGCTGCCCAGATAGAGAGCCATGAATCCCGAATTAAATCGCCTACAGCCCTACCCTTTTGAAAAACTAAAAGGCCTACTCGCCGACACAGCGGTCCCCCAGACACTGCCAGCCATCAGCCTCTCCGTTGGCGAACCCAAACACGGCGCGCCACAATTGGTCATCGACACATTAGTTCAACAGATCGACGGCCTGGCACAGAACAGTGGCCTATCGGTTTACCCAGGCACTAAGGGTATCCCCGAACTACGACAGGCCATTGCCGCGTGGCTGGCCCGTCGTTTTAAACTGTCGGCAATACCCGACCCCGAACGACATATCTTGCCCGTCAACGGCACCCGCGAGGCACTATTCGCCTTTGCTCAGGCGGTGATTGACCCCAATAAAAACCCTTCTGTGGTCATGCCTAACCCCTTCTACCAAATTTATGAAGGTGCGGCTCTACTCGCCGGCGCCGAACCAGTGTTTATCAACTGTACAAAAGAGAATAACTTTGCACCGGATTTCTCCAGTCTCAGTGATGCTGACTGGCAACGCTGCCAGCTGGTTTATCTTTGCTCTCCGGGAAATCCCACCGGCTCCGTGTTGAAACTCGATACCCTTAAAGAACTGATCTCCTTGGCTGATCGCCATGATTTTGTCATCGCCAGTGACGAATGTTACTCAGAAATTTACGCCAGTGAAGACCTGCCACCCCCTGGTCTATTGCAGGCCTGCGCGGAATTGGGCAGGCACGATTTTAAACGCTGCATGGTGTTTCATAGCCTGTCAAAGCGTTCCAACCTGCCCGGTCTGCGCTCAGGCTTTGTCGCAGGTGACGCCGACATCCTTCAACAGTTTTTGCTCTATCGTACCTACCACGGATGCGCCATGCCCCTACAACACCAGTGGGCCAGCGTAACCGCCTGGAATGATGAAGAACACGTGCTCGACAATCGCCGTCAGTACCGTGAAAAATTTAGCGCCGTCACGGATATTCTCGACCCGGTAATGACATTTAATCAGCCCGATGCTGGCTTCTACCTATGGCCAGAAACCCCTATTCGTGATGACACGTTTACCCGTGAGCTACTCGCCACACAAAACGTCGCCGTCGTACCGGGACGCTATCTGGCGCGGGATACCGTAACAGGCAACCCTGGGGAGCAACGTATTCGCATGGCACTGGTTGCACCACTGGCTCAGTGTAAAGAGGCCGCACAACGTATCAAAAAATATATAGAGACTCTCTAGGTGCTAAAGCAAGAAAGGGCCGATTATATTCGTGCCACTCTGTCACGGCTCTACCCAAGCCAGCCCATTCCCCTCGACCACAGCAATCATTACACCTTGCTCGTCGCCGTACTGCTCTCCGCCCAATGCACCGATGCTCGTGTCAATACGGTAACGCCCGCATTATTTGCGCTGGCCGATAATGCGGCCGATATGTGTCATGTCCCCGTCGACACGATCCTTGGCATTATTCGCCCCTGTGGTCTTTCCCCTCGCAAATCTAAAGCGATTGCCGAACTCTCGCAGATTCTGGTGGACCAGTATGACGGCGAGGTGCCCGAAGACATGGAGGCACTAGAAACCCTGCCCGGTGTCGGCCACAAAACAGCCAGTGTCGTCATGTCACAGGGCTTTGGCCACCCCGCTTTCCCTGTTGACACCCATATTCATCGGCTGGCGCAACGCTGGGGGCTCACCAGCGGTAAAAATGTCGTGCAAACTGAAAAAGATTTAAAACGACTATTTCCAAAAGAAAGCTGGAACGCTCTCCACCTGCAAATTATTTACTACGGTCGCGAATACTGTACCGCTCGTGGCTGCGATGGCACCGTGTGTGAAATTTGCACTACCTGCTACCCGCGACGAAAAAAAGCTGTCGTCACTCAAAAAGCCTAAACTTTATGAGTGACGACAACTAACGATAAACAGAATGTGCTCGAGAGTCGCTTTTGCTATCCTAGCCAGCGTTTTTCAGTATGTCTTTTTAAATAACGACGGAGGGATGAAAATTGTGACTGTACTTTTTGGCATTAAAAATTGTGACACCGTCAGAAAGGCGCGGCGCTGGCTTGAGGCGCACGATATCGCCTTCACCTTTCACGACCTTCGCAGCGATGGTTTAACCCAGGAGCAGGTCGCCAGATGGATAGATGCCCTCGGCTGGGAAGTCGTACTCAACAAGCGCAGCACCAGCTGGAAAACAATCGACCCCTCACGACGAGAAAATCTTGACGCAGACAGCGCTAAGGCCTTACTTGTCGAACTGCCAACACTGATCAAACGCCCCGTGCTCGAGTACGACGGTGCGGTGCATGTCGGTTTTAAAGCCGATACCTACCACGCCATTTTTCAGTGAGCAACCAAACCCAACAATGACTCCAAACAACTCGACCAAGTTACAAAAGAGGTATAACGAATGACCAAACTCTACAGCATCGGCATCGGCGTCGGCACGCACAATCGAAACGCTGAATGGCTCGAAGTTTTCTACCCTGCCCCCCTGCTAAATCCCGACGCTGCTATCACCACTGCGCTGAGCGATGCGCTCGGTTACAGTGAAGGCAATACTGTCATTAGCCTCGATGACAGCAAGCTAAAAAGCCTAGCCGATGCACTGGACAAACAACAGCAAAATGCCCAGGCAGCTGCTGTACGTTCACTGCTGAACAGTTCTCGGCCCTGCGTGGCAACCATTTTGGCCAACGATGACGAGCCTGCTTCAGTGCCCGAAGCCTATTTGAAACTACAATTGATTTCCCATCGTCTGGTCAGGCCCCACGACATTAATCTCAGTGGTATTTTTGGCTCCCTGCCTAATGTCGCCTGGACTAACGAAGGCGCTATTGACCTCGCCGAACTCCCCGCGCGACAGGTAGAGGCTCGAATCAAGGGTCAAAACCTTAGCATCGACAGCGTCGATAAATTCCCCAAAATGACAGACTACGTTGTGCCCACGGGTGTTCGCATTGCCGACACTCGTCGCGTGCGACTCGGGGCCTATATTGGTGAAGGCACAACAGTTATGCATGAGGGCTTCGTCAACTTTAACGCAGGAGCGGAAGGGCCGAATATGATCGAAGGCCGTATTTCTGCTGGCGTTTTTGTCGGTGCCGGTTCTGATCTTGGCGGTAGCAGCTCAACCATGGGCACCTTGTCTGGTGGCGGGAACATCATCATTTCTGTCGGTAAAGAATGCCTGCTAGGTGCCAATGCCGGCATCGGCATTCCCCTCGGCGATCGCTGCATTGTGGAAGCTGGGCTTTATATTACCGCTGGCACAAAAGTCCTTATGCTCGATGACAACCAACAAGCCGCTGGTGAAACCAAAGCACGAGAATTAGCCGGCAAGTCGGATTTGTTATTCCGTCGCAATTCCGTGAGTGGTGCCATTGAGTGTTTGACCAACCAGACCGCCGTTGAGCTCAACGAGGCCTTACACGCCCATAACTAATCGTCGAACGACGATAGTTTAGCCGACCCGTCATAGTGATCGGCTAAACGTGCAATAAATCGACAGAGCTTCTGATTCAATCTGGACACAGTAGATTTCACCACCAGAAGCGTGCCCATAGTGAAGAAAAAGGCTCCCTTAATTGAGAGGCTCCCAGCGGATTAGATCGCCGAGCAATATCGTCCTTAACGAAAGCAAAAATATGACACAAAAAAACGAGACCGTATCCACCACCTTGCAGCTGGCCTGCGAACTTATCAGCAGGCCTTCCGTAACGCCACTCGACGGTGGTTGCCAGGAGGTGATGATTGATCGCCTGCAGGCCCTCGGTTTTACTATCCAGCGTCTACCCTTTGCTGATGTCGATAACTTTTGGGCGGTCAAAGGTGAATCTGGCCCGGTACTGTGTTTTGCCGGGCACACCGATGTCGTGCCAACAGGAAAACTCGACGATTGGCAACACCCCCCCTTTGAACCCGTCATTGCCGACGATATTTTATACGGTCGAGGTGCTGCCGATATGAAAGGAGCGTTAGCGGCAATGGTTACCGCCTGCGAGCGTTTTGTTGAGCAACAACCCAATCACGCTGGCCGCATTGCGTTTCTGATCACCAGTGATGAGGAAGGCCCCGCCGTTAACGGCACCGTTAAAGTTGTCGAGTGGTTACAAGATCAGAATAAAATTCCCGACTGGTGTGTCATCGGTGAACCCTCCAGCCACCAACAACTTGGAGACATGGTAAAAAATGGCCGTCGGGGCTCCCTCAATGGCACGCTTGTTATTAAGGGCACACAAGGCCATATCGCCTACCCCCATATGGCTGACAACCCCATTCACCGCGCCGCGCCCGCCCTTGCCGAGTTAATGGCACAACAGTGGGACGAAGGGAATGATTTTTTCCCGGCCACCAGCTTCCAGGTATCGAATATTAATGGCGGTACTGGTGCGACCAATGTGATCCCCGGGGAGGTCACCGTCGTTTTTAATTTTCGTTTTTCCACCCAGGTCACTGCCCCACAACTACAGGCACGGGTTGAAGACATTCTCAAAAACCACGAACTGAGTTATGACATTGAGTGGAATTTAAGCGGCGAGCCTTTTATTACTGAACCCGGGGATCTCGTTTCAGCCGTCGTCGACAGCATTAAAAAAGAAACCGGCCTTGACACAGAACTGTCGACCAGCGGCGGCACTTCCGATGGCCGCTTTATCGCCAAACTCGGCACTCAAGTGATTGAACTCGGTACTCTCAACGCTACGATTCACAAAGTCGATGAACAAATAGCTGCCAGTGATCTTGACAAACTTAGTAATATTTATCAGGGTATTTTACACAAACTACTCTGTTAATTCTTTACTCCCTATAACAAAATGTGTGATCACAATAAGAAGTGGGCCAAGCTTTGCAGGTATTTCTATTATTTAGTGCCACCGTATTAATTTGGGGTTCCACTTGGATCGCAGTCAAACTTCATCTCGGTGTAGTCGACCCCAGTGTTTCGGCCTTTTATCGCAACGCCATTGCCGCGTTAGTCATGTTTGCCTGGTGTCGCGGGAAAAAGCTTTCCCTCAATTTCCCTCTACGTGATCATTTCAGTTTTCTATTACTTGGCTTCTTCCTCTTTTCTAGCAATTATTATCTGGTCTACCAGGCCACGAGCATCCTCACCAGCGGCCTGGTGGCCGTTGTTTTTTCCACCATTGTATTTATTAATATTTTTACTGCACGCCTTATCCTCGGCAATAAAACCAGCCTCCCTGCCTTACTGGGCGCACTGATTGGTGTCGCCGGCATCGGCCTGGTTTTCTCGACAGAACTGACCAGCATTTCATTTGCTAACGATAGTGTTCGCGGTTTATTGTTAGCTTTGCTAGCGACTTTGCTGGCTTCTTTAGGCAGTATTACAGCAACCTGGATGAGCACGCGACGGCAGTTACCAGTCGTGCAATACAACGCCTGGGGTATGTTCTACGGCTGCTGCCTATTATTTCTTGTCGCTCTGTTTAGCGGAAAAACCTTCGATTATGAATTCACAGTACAATATTCTCTCGCACTTATGTATCTAGCCGTTTTTGGTACAGCCTTAGGTTTTGTTTTTTATCTACGCTTGCTCGAGCTTATCGGCCCTGATAAAGGCGGTTATACCTTCTTGATTTTTCCCATCGTTGCGCTGTTAATTTCCACCGTCTTTGAAGATTATCAGTGGACGCTTCCAGCCTTGATTGGCCTGGCTCTGATTACCGCAGGGAGCACTTTAGCGCTACGCACTAAGCCCCCAATAGCAACGGCAGCACCCTCCAACACAGGCTAAAAAGATAGCCTATGCTACGAGGGTCTTTTCTTTAGGTCATTTTTTTTAGGGGATAGACATCGAAGCGTGTCGACTTTCCCTCAAAACACAGTCCCGGTATTAAACCTGCCAAGGGCGGCGCATGACGAGGCCGCTTAACCACTACCCGATAGCGTGCCGTTGCTAGCGCCAAGGGCAGCAAGGCAGCGGCATCATCGTCTGCCCCCACCAAATGATGGAAAAAAGCCATGGCTTTTTTGACCTTCGCTGCTTTATCCCGCTCAGGAAACATAGGGTCGAGATAAATCACATCTGGTGCCTCAGACTCGGCGAGTGCAGCCAGACAATTTAGACTATCTCCCTCATGCAAAGTGAGACGCTCAGCAATCGTTACCTCCTGTTCATCACCGGCGGTATGCAAGCGTTGCAAACCATCGACAAGCAAAGCCGCTACAATCGGCTGGCGTTCAAACATGGTCACTCGTGCTCCGGCAGTCGCCAAGACAAAACTGTCGCGACCCAGTCCCGCGGTTAAATCCATTATTGATGGTTTGTGTTTGTTGAGCCCCGTTGCCTTGAGGATCATCTGATTTTTACCACCGCCATAAAGACGGCGATGGCGCAGTTCACCACTGATAAAATCGCAACGAATATCTGCTTTGTTTTTATTATCCGTTTTGTTTTTACGTTTTCCTGGCTGCGTCGCGTCTCTTTCAAGCGACTGTTGACGCAGCGAAAGCCCCGCGTGATCCAATATCAGCTCGAAGTCTATATCTGATGTCGGAGCCTGATCATACGCGACTAAGGGTATTCGCAGAGACTTTGCCAGGGTCTCCGCCTCTACCTGATAGACAGCTTCAAACTTTAATACGACGCGCAAGGTCTGGGAGCTTCTCTAGCAATCGCTTGCAAACTAAATCTTTAAAATGACACTAACTCCAGTTCAACGCGACGGTTAGCTTCTCGCCCAACAGCATCATCATTACTGGCAATAGGGTAGCGCTTGCCATAGCCTGTGGTAGAAATGCGGCCAGCCGCTACACCCTGGGCAATCAAAAATTGACCGACACTGTTCGCTCTACGCTCGGAAAGGGTTTGGTTATAACTGTCGCTTCCCGTGGAGTCAGTATGCCCGCCAATACGAATATTCGTCTTAGTGAATTCCTTTAACACCAGAGCCACCGATTCAAGAGTACCGTAAAACTGAGATCTCACATCGTAGCGATCGACGTCAAACGTTAAATGCCCCGGCATTATCAATCGAATGTTATCGCCTTCACGGATAACGCGAACACCTGTGCCCTCAAGCTTGGCACGCAGTGCCGCCTCCTGCTTGTCCATTCTAAAGCCGACACCGCCACCAATTGCCGCGCCACTTGCCGCGCCAATGAGGGCGCCTTTCTCGCGATCCGATTTGCTGGACACAGCCATACCCACTAGTGCACCCGTTATAGCGCCAACACCGGCACCTTTTGCCGTATTACTGGTTTTTTGCTCACCGGTATAAGGGTCTGTCGACATACAGCCACCCAGCACAATGGCAAGGGATATCATCAGTACTTTATTCATACATAGCTCCGTAATCACAACCTAAAATAACTCAAATCTAAAATAACTCAGACAATGCTGGCTCAATGAAGTAGCAACGTTTAGTAACGGGCTGCACTATAAAAACCTGGGGTTATTATTACAACTCCAGAGTGGAGCGTTAATAATGCGGTTTCTCCTGTACCGACCAAGCCCATTGTTTATAATTGAACCACCCCTATCCGGTTCAGCGAAGATCCGGGTAGCCTGCTTTGACTTTGTTTATTTAGTAACGGACACACAATGCTTTCGGTTGACACCGACACGGCATCTTGACAGCCTTGCATAATAAAATAATAACGCCCATCAGAGGACACAATGAATCATAGTACCAATAGCAAAGGTCAGCCGAAAGACGGTTGTAGAGTTTACCACCACGACGACGCAGAAAACCTACCACCCCACTCCCACCACGATAAGGAAACCCTTAGCGAAGTCAATGTACAATCCTACTGGCGAGCCAACGTTAAAGTACTGACGGTTCTACTCAGCCTCTGGGCTTTGGTCTCTTTTGGTTGTGGCGTACTCTTTAGTGACTGGCTGGACCAATTCAATCTTGGCGGTTTCCCCCTCGGCTTCTGGTTCACCCAGCAGGGCACTATGCTCTGCTTCGTAGCTATTATTTTTATTTACCATATTTGGATGAAAAAAATTGAACGCGCCCACGGTGTCGATGACGACGAAGGTAGCATCGACAATCATCCGACCAACCAGACCGGTACGGGCGCACAGCCATGAGCGCACAAATACTGAGTTTTATTTTCGTCGGTCTCTCCTTTGCGCTCTATATCGGCATTGCCATTTGGTCGCGGGTGGGCTCCACTAAAGACTTTTATGTCGCCGGTGGGGGTGTTCACCCTGTTGTTAACGGTATGGCAACCGCAGCCGACTGGATGAGCGCCGCATCGTTTTTATCCGTGGCTGGCATACTCGCCTTTAACGGACGCGACGGTGCCGTTTATCTGGTGGGCTGGACCGGTGGCTATGTGCTTCTCGCCCTGCTATTAGCGCCCTATTTGCGCAAGTTTGGCCGTTTTACAGTGCCCGAATTTATTGGTGATCGCTACTACTCGAAACTTGCTCGAGTGGTCGCCGTTATCTGTTTAATCTTTATTTCTTTTACCTATATTGCTGGACAAATGCGCGGCGTCGGCATCGTTTTTTCGCGCTTTTTGGAAGTCGACATTAACACCGGTGTCGTGATTGGCATGGCCATTGTTTTTTGTTACGCGGTGCTTGGAGGCATGAAAGGTATTACCTATACCCAGGTCGCACAATACTGCGTACTCATTTTTGCCTTTATGGTGCCAGCTATTTTTATGTCGATTATGTGGACCGACAACCCCATACCCCAGCTTGGTCTCGGCGACAAGCTCAATGACGGCTCGGGTCTTAGTGTGTTGCAAAAGCTCGACCAGGTGACCACCGAGTTAGGTTTTAACACCTACACAGTAGGCACACGCAGTACCATTGACTCACTGGCCATTATCGCCGCATTAATGATTGGCACCGCCGGGTTACCCCACGTTATCGTGCGATTTTTTACTGTGCCCAAGGTATCCGATGCGCGCAAGTCGGCAGGTTATGCGCTGGCCTTCATCTGTATTATGTACACCACCATACCCGCCGTCGCCGCATTTTCACGCTTAAACCTTACCGAAAGTGTTCACGAAGTGGCTTACAGTGAAGCCCCCGCATGGGTTGAAA
The DNA here is from genome assembly GCA_913058345.1 of uncultured Gammaproteobacteria bacterium. Taxonomy (GTDB): domain Bacteria; phylum Pseudomonadota; class Gammaproteobacteria; order Pseudomonadales; family Porticoccaceae; genus Reddybacter. The sequence continues at coordinate 16,768 of CAJXQR010000001.1, read as the reverse complement.
AATGGGAGAATACCGGTCTCATTGCCTGGAAAGACAAAAATAATGACGGCATCATGCAGTATCGTCCAGGTCATGCTTTTATTCCGACCAAGCCTGTTTTTACCGAAGCACGGGGCGACTATGGCGAGCGAGTCATTAGCAACGAATTGACCAACAATAGCAATGAAATGTATGTCGACCGGGACATTATGGTAATGGCCAACCCGGAAATTGCCCAGCTGCCCAACTGGGTCATTGCCCTCATTGCCGCCGGTGCGGTCGCCGCTGCTCTATCCACCGCAGCAGGTTTATTACTCGTGATTTCCAGCTCTGTCGCTCACGACTTAATGAAACGTACTTTTATGCCCGACATCAGCGACAAAAAAGAACTGCTCTTCGCCAGGCTCGCTGCCGTTGTTGCTATTCTTATTGCTGGATGGTTTGGCATTAATCCTCCGGCCTTTGTCGCTCAAGTGGTCGCCTTCGCCTTTGGCATGGCAGCGGCTTCACTCTTTCCCCCCATTGTGATGGGCATATTTTCCAAGCGCATTAATCGCTCGGGAGCGGTTGCGGGCATGCTGGTAGGTTTATGTAGCACGCTGGCTTATATCATTTACTTTAGTTTTATTGCGCCTGAAATCAATAATGCCGATCACTGGTTTTTGGGGATCTCGCCAACCGGTATTGGCTCTCTTGGTGCGATATTGAACGTCATCGTGACAGTGGTTGTTAGTCGCTTCACCCCTCCACCGCCAGCCCAGGTCCAGGACATGATTGACGACATTCGTATTCCAGCAGGTGCCGGGGTCGCTCACGAGCACTAATGCGACAACAGTCTGCCTATAGAGCACCGAAATCGATAGATAAAGGCTTAATATATTGAAACTTAATATATGAGGGACCTAAAACGATGAACGACCTTTTACTCGGTAACGAGGTGGCAATTCGCCTGGGTTTTTTCGCTGCTATTTTTGCCTTTATGGCCATTTGGGAAGTATTGGCACCGCGACGTACAGGACAAGTGACAAGGCGTTCACGCTGGCTCGGCAATCTCGGCATTGTGGTCCTCAATACGCTACTGTTGCGCTTTGTCATGCCAACCACCGCTGTCGGCCTGGCCCTAGCAACCGAAACCGCAGGTTGGGGGCTATTACAACAAATTGACCTACCTCTATGGTCTAGCTCTCTATTCGCTATTGTTTGCCTCGATCTGGCTATTTATTTACAGCACGTTATGTTTCATGCCGTACCCGTGTTGTGGCGTTTACACCGCATGCACCACGCTGATCTGGCTTTTGATGTCACTACCGGCGCCCGCTTCCATCCCATTGAAATTATTCTCTCAATGCTAATCAAGCTCATTGTTATCGCGGCATTAGGGCCGCCCGCTGTTGCAGTATTAATATTCGAAGTATTACTTAATACACTGGCGATGTTTAATCATGCCAATGCTCGCTTACCCTTAGGTTTTGATAACTCGCTGCGTCGCGTCATCGTGACTCCTGACATGCACCGCGTTCACCACTCTGTCGTTCCTCAAGAAACCAACAGTAATTTCGGGTTTAATCTCGCCATTTGGGATCGCTGGTTTGGCACCTACTGCGCCCAGCCCGAAGCCGGTCACCAGGCAATGAGTATCGGCATCAGCTCATTTCGCACTGAACATGATCTCGCCCTGCATCGCATGTTATTGCAACCCTTTAAACGCAGTGTCGATATCTACCCAATCAATAAAATGCAATAACGAGCCTCTTAAATTCTCTCACCGAACGAACGATCAACTGAGAAAAAGGTGCCTCGGTTTACAGTCTCAGTATTTTTCTGTAACCCGCAATCGTGACATCAAACTTTGTCGTTCGACGCAGATGATCGCACATACCGTCCAGTGCATCAGGGTCGCCGTGAACCAATTGAATAGCCGTGCCCGGCGCCAGTGAAGACTGGGCCAGCCAGCGACTCAGATCTCGATAATCCCCATGCCCGGATAAACCGGATAAAACCTCTATACGTGCGCGATTACGTATCCACTGGCCGTGAATTTTGACACTCTCAACACCCTGTAACATTTTTGCACCACGAGTTCCCCCTGCCTGATAGCCAGTAAAAAGCACCGTTGTGCGATGATCTGCCAGGCGCGATTTCAAGTGATGGAGAATTCGACCTCCAGTGGCCATGCCACTACCGGCAATAATAATATGGGGGAAATGAATATCAGCCAGTGCTTTCGATTGTTCAACGTGATTAACGAAATTGATGCTATTACACATGGCATCACACTGCTGGTGATTGAGCCGATGAAGTTCAGTGTAGCGATAATAAATATTTGAAACATTAATCGCCATAGGACTGTCGAGATAAATAGGCATGGCTGGAACACGTCCTTCTTTCATCAAGGTCGTGAGCATAAACTGCACGGCCTGTGCCCGGCCGACTGCAAAACTGGGGATCAATAATGCACCGCCATTTTTGGCCGTTGCCGTCACCACATCGGCGAGCTGCTGAAAAGCGTCTTGCTTGTCATGGCGACGATTGCCATAGGTGGATTCGAGCAACAATAGATCAAGCTCGGGCAAAGCCTGGGGTGGACGCATAAAGAGGTCATCAGGACGACCGACATCGCCAGAAAAGCCAACACGCTTACCATCAGCTTCCAGGATGATACTGGCGGCACCGAGAATATGCCCTGCACTTTGTAGGTGAAATGTAATATCGCCAACCTCGCAGACCTCCTCAAAAGCCAGAGGCGAAAATAATGACATACAGCGTTCTGCGGTTGCGCGATCATAAAGAGGCAGAGGATGCGCGTGTTTACTTATTTTGTGCTTGCCATAGTAGCGTGCATCTTCTTCCTGGATATGACCGCTATCGGGTAATAAAATCTCGCACAAATCACGCGTCGCATAGTGGGTAAAGACCGGCCCCCGAAACCCTCTGTTGTACAACACAGGGATATAGCCGGAGTGATCGAGGTGGGCGTGGGTCAGCAAAATAGCGTCAAGTCGGTCAACATCCAGCGGCAAAGTTTGCCAGTTGCGTTCTCGCAGCCACTTGTAACCCTGATACAAACCGCAATCGACCAGAACTTTTGTACTGGCCGTTTCAACCAGGTATTTCGAGCCAGTAACAGTTTCCGTGCCGCCCAGAAAGGTGATTTTCATGTATTGCTCCTCACATCATTGACATCGCTAATCCCACTACCAGAGTACAGTAGATAGCAGATCAACTTACTGCGTTAGCGCAAGGGTCAATCACAGAACTGAAAACGAGGCGATCAAATCAGGGTGGCAAGGCTAATAACCATTGAGTGCTACACAGTCTCCTGTCAACCACCCCTTCATCTTTTTAATCGCTGAGTGACACAGCCATTTATTCAATATCGGGAACACCTCTTCTATCTCATAGAAAGGGAGGCCGCCTCGATCAATAAGTGTTACGTATGGGTTTTAACGAAGGTGCCTATCACATTAATCGCATGTTTACCTTCAGGCACGATCGTCGACATCAGGTGCCATACGTGCATTTGCCCATCCCAAACTTCTAAAGTGACATCGCCAGCGGCTTTTTTAAGGGCTTTATTGAGACGAATGGCATCGTCGAGCAAGACCTCATTACTACCCACTTGAATAAGTATGGGTGGCAGGTTTTCAAGATCCGCAAAAATTGGCGAAGCCAGAGGCTGTGCTGCATCTTGCCCAGCCAGGTATTGATCGGCGAACCACGACAAGCTGCCGCGACCGAGCATTGCGTCAACCTTATCTTTGGCAATCATCGAGTCACCAGTGAAAGTCAAGTCGGCCCACGGGGAGATACAAACAGCCCCTGCGGGCAACTCAACACCTTCATCGCGCAGGGCAACCAGGGTAGACATGGTCAGGCCGCCACCGGCAGAGTCGCCGGCGATAATGATTTTTTCTGCTTTTTCTCCATTGGCCAGCAAACCTTTGTAAGCGGCGACGGCATCTTCTACAGCCCCAGGGAAGATTGTTTCCGGTGCCAGACGATAATCCACAATAAAAGCTCGCGCCTGAGCAGCATCGGCAATAGCACCGACCATATCCCGATGACTGACTGGGGAACCGATAACAAAAGCACCACCGTGTAAATATAAAATCACATTGTCAGCACTGCCGAGTGTGGCTTGTTGCCACTCTCCAGAGACACCGCCAACGACATCGTATTTTCCTGGAGAACGGCGCGAGGTCATGCCCGACATTTTGTCGAGAAACTCTCGCTCTTTCGCCGGGTCACCACTTTTACCCAGCTTTTTCTTCATGGTCATTCGCATAATGGGCGCTACTAACTGACTGCGCAAACTCGCCATTGTTAATCTCCTTTGAATTTTTCGATTGAATTGTTCGATTGAAAAGTACGGCTACCGGTTATTTTCGAGAGTAGTGTGCAACAAAGCCCAGACCGCCGCAATGGTGACGGTATCAGCTAGAAACCCCAGTAAACGCTCATTAAGTACTGGCATTACAACAGTGAGAAAAAGACCATTGACAAGAGGTGCTCCCGTCCAGGGACTCTAACGCTTCTAGCAATTTCAGATATTAGGCCCGGGCTATGGTTTTCTTTTCAAGCCATTCGTGGAGCCCGTTTTACAGCACTGGCAAGATGTCTCGGCAAATCAGCACAGAGCCACGTCGACATCATCGAAAGGCTCCCCGACAACGCTAAAGTCACACTGCGGCTTTTTTTACCCGAGCCTATGGGTTGGCATCCCGATGAAACGAAAACAGGGCTAAAAATTGACCGTTAAGAGGCCATCATCTAATTGGACATTGTCCGGCCACCATCAATAATTAAGGTTTGGCCATTCATAAAAGCACCCGCTGCAGACGCAAGAAACACCGTGGCCCCAGCGATTTCATTGGGCTCACCGATGCGTTTCAATGGGCAATTTGCGGTGGCTGTTTTAAGGTATTCGGGGTTGTCCCATAAAGCCTTGGCAAAATCGGTCTTAATCAACCCTGGGGCAATGGCATTGGCGCGGATATTATCAGCACCAAACTCAGCACCTATATTGCGCGCCAGAGCCATATCCGCCGCCTTCGACAAGCCGTAAGAACCCAGTGATGAGTGACCCACTACGCCCCCAATCGAAGAGATAATAATAATCACCCCGTCTTTACGCGCCTGCATTTGAGGTATCACCATTGAAGAGAGCCAGTGATTCGACTTGATATTGTTATCCATAATTTTATCAAATTGCTCATCGTTGATACCGAGCATCGAACCGTAGTAAGGATTTGCTGCCGCATTGCAAACGAGAATATCAATTTTGCCAAAAGCCTCTTCCGTTTTGGCCACCAGGTTTTCAAGATCCGCTTTACGGGAAATATTAGCCGGGATGCCAATGGCCTGTCCGCCCTGCCCTTCGACCAAGGTGTTAATCTCGCCAGTGACTTGTTCACAAGCGTCGGCCTTGCGACTCGACACCACAACGTGAGCGCCGTGCAACGCCATTTGCTCGGCAATCGCCCGGCCAATACCTTTGGTGGAACCCGTAATAACGGCAACTTTGCCGGTAAGATCAAAGAGATTCATAGATTTTTCCTTAGAACAGAACATAAAAAGGGGTCATTTAATCATCGTCAGCGTAACTCAAACTATGACTACATTATAAGCATTGACACAACAAGGTGGGTTTTAAGATCTGTCATTTGTCTTCATTTAAGCCCTCAACTATGCTGCCATTGTATAAAAGCGTGTATTAAGGCATAGAACAAAAATGGCCATCGATTTTCAGCTGCTCGACAAAAAACTCACGGCGCCCGGCTCACCTTTTGAAATTGAAGAAATTGAGGTTCGTGGCGCCACCACGTCCGTGTGGAAAAACGCTTTTCCCAACCTGCGGGCGATTATCGAACACAGTCGGCAATTTGCCGAACGCGACTATCTGGTCTATGAAGAACAACGCCTGAGTTATGAACAGCACTATCAACAAGTACTGACGCTGGGCCATACACTGATCGAAGAATACGGCATTAAAAAAGGGGATCGAATTGCTCTGGCGATGCGCAACTATCCCGAGTGGCCGGTTGTCTTTTGGGCAACAGTCTCCATCGGTGCGGTCATTGTGCCGCTCAATGCCTGGTGGACGGGAGCAGAGCTAGAATACGCCCTGCAGCACTGTGGCGCGCGGCTGATCTTCACCGACCTGCAACGGGCTGAGATGCTGGTCGGGACTCACATCCCTACACTCGAGCACATCATTAAAGTCAGAAGTGACGATAGTCCTCTCGCCAACGTCAAAGAATTCAGCACACTGATGGCAGCCCTGAATAGCGGCCAAAGTATGCCCGATAGAGTGATTGATCCGGATGATAATGCCAGCATTTTTTACACCTCGGGTACCACCGGCAGACCCAAGGGTGCGATCAACACCCATCGAAATATTTGCAGCAACCAACTCAGCGGTGTCTATTTACGAGTGCGCACCGAATACCGTTACGGCCGCGAACCCGCCGTCCCCACTGAGCAAATCGGCCAGTTAATCAGTGCACCTCTGTTTCACGTCACTGGCTCCTTAGCGATGCTCTGTGGCAGTACCATAATGGGCAGCAAAATTGTTTTTATGTACAAATGGAATGCCGAGGATGCCATTCGTTTAATTGAAAAAGAAAAACTTAATGCATTTGGCGGCGTACCATCCATGCCCCTGCAGGTACTGGAGTCACCCATCTTCCCTGACCACGACACCTCAAGCATTCGCACCATTTTATTTGGTGGTGCACCGCCCGCACCAGAACTTGCGGCGCGAGTTAAAACAGCTTTCCCGAACTCAAATGCCAGCAATGGATATGGGCTGACTGAAACCAGTGCTTTAAGTACAGTGAATGTGGCCGAAGATTACATCGCCCGACCCGAAAGTGTCGGCCAGGCCGCACCGATTTGCCAAATCAAAATATTAGCGAGCGATGGTCGTGAGTGCCCCGCTGGAGACATCGGTGAAATCTGTGTCAAAGGTCCGCAAGTCATCAAAGGTTACTGGAACAACCCCGAAGCCACCGCCAAAACCATTATCGATAACTGGCTTCATACCGGCGACCTTGGCTATGTCGATGCAGAGGGTTTTTTGTATGTGGTCGACCGTATTAAAGATATGCTGCTGCGTGGCGGTGAAAATATTTACTGCATTGAGGTCGAGAATGCGCTGTTCAACCATCCCGATGTCATTGACGCTGCCGTGGTTGGCATACCCCACCCGGTACTCGGAGAAGAAGTCGGCGCCATGGTACAGCTGCGCCCGAAGGCCTGTTTCAAACCGCAGGAACTACAGTCCCACGTCGCCGGCCAAATTGCCGCGTTCAAAACACCGGTGCGCATTGACCAACACCACGAGCCTCTACCTCGCAATGCTAACGGTAAAATAATGAAATCTGTCGTAAAAGACTTAATGGGCATCAACAAAGCCTAACAAGGGCGCCCCTTAGAAAAGAAGCTCCATGACAGTGAATAACCCTACTGCTCCGCTTGCTCGGCTTGTATTCGACGCTGACTCAAGATACGACAGCGCTCGGCGGGCACAAAAAGTTCACGCATTAAATAGGCTTTAAAATCTTCCGCGTAGGGCTGTTCGGCGAGGGCTTTTTCCATGCACAGTAGCCAGGCGTCCCGCTCAGATTCGCCAATATCCAGATGTTCATGGGCGCGGGGGATAATAATCGGCCCGTATTTCGGGGCGAAGAGTTTTTCACCACCGAGCCAACCACAGAGAAAGCAATATAATTTATCCCGCGTAAGCGCAAGATCTTTGGGGTGCATAGCACGAATCGCCGCCGCCTCTGGCAGGCTATCCATGTAATCGTAAAAACGATCCACCAAACGCTGAATCCCTGCCTGGCCGCCGGCTGCCTGAAACGAAGCATCGCCGTCGCCGTAAACTGCTGTCATTGTACTCACCCCTTCCGTTATTGTTAAAACTACATCCTCGCGTTCGAGTAAAACCGCCGGTCAATAAGCTGGCATTTTGCGGCGCTTTACGCTACAAATGAGCCGCAAATTATAAGAGTAAAACCGCCACATACAACGTAACGGTAATTAGATAAAGCACATTCATTGATCTGAGCCAATAGGAAAGCATTCCGGTTCAATAATACAAGGGCATATCTCATGACAAGAAAGCACGTTCTCGACGGTGTCAAAGTTCTCGATTTTTCTCACTTTGTAGCCGGCCCACACTGCACTCGTTTAATGGCCGAGGCCGGCGCCGAGGTGATCAAAGTGGAAGCCCAAATCGGCGATGCCGCCCGTCATTTGCCGATCATCAAAGAAGGTCGCAGTGGCTATTTTATTCAGCACAATCGCGGCAAGAAGAATCTCTGCCTCGACCTGCGTACCACAGAAGGCCAGGAAATTTGCCACGAATTGATTAAAACTGTCGACGTGGTGATTGAAAATTTCACCCCCGGCGTGATGAAGAAATTCAATATGGACTGGGACGCCGTCAGCAAGATCAACCCCGATGTCATCATGTGCTCTATCTCCTGTCTGGGCCAGGAAGGCCCCCTGGCAAAACTGCCCGGCTTTGATTACATCGGCCAAGCCTACTCTGGTATTTTGGGCATGACCGGTGAAGCCGACGGCTATCCGGCACTCTCAGGCATGGCCTTTGGTGATATTTCCACCGGCGCTCATGCCTATGGGGCGATTGTTACGGCCCTGTATCACAAAGCCATGGGCGGCGGCGGACAGTTCCTCGATATCGCCTTGCTCGATTGCCTGTTCAGCTATCACGAAATGAACGTGCAGGTTTACGATGCCTCCGGTGGTGCACAGGTACCCCAGCGCAGTGGCCACCAACACGCCTTCGTCGCACCCCTTGGGCTCTTCAAGTGCCAGGAAGATTATCTCATTATCGTCGCCATTGGTGCTCAGTGGAATAACCTGATCAAGCTGTTGGGTCGCGAAGACTGGGCAGACGATCCCCGCTTTGCCAACCCCCTGGTACGCAATGAAAACCGCGATGAAATAAGCGCCGAAATCGAACGTTGGTTAAGTACGGTGAGCGATGTCACCGAGGCTGTGCGCATTCTTGTACAGGAAAACCATGTGCCCGCGGCGCCGATCCTGAGCGTGCCCGACGTTATGGCCCACCCCCATATGCAGCAGCGCGGCATCGTACAAACGGTTAAAGATCGCATTTTTGGCGAAGTAAAAATCCCAGGTGCACCGCTGCGCTACTCGCAGTATCCCGAACGGCTTGAGCTTCAGGCTCCCTTCCTTGGTGAGCACAATGAGGAAATACTACGTGAACAATTAGGCTATTCGCCTGAAAAAATTAGCGCTTTACAAGCATCGGGCGTGCTTAGCGAAAAAAACGTCTAGCCTTTAACTTACCTCATTAGTCGGGACTGATTGTGTGCAGCCCCGATTAATGACGAGCGCCTAACAATCTATTAAGCATCCATTGAACACACTGAAAAATAATAAACACGATTTCAACATAACAGGAGTTCTCCGTGGCCCCACAGAGCATGTTCGACGGCATTAAAGTCATTGATTTTTCCCATTTCGTTGCCGGCCCCCACTGCACCAAGATGTTGGCTGAACACGGCGCCGATGTCATAAAGATCGAGCCTTTAAACGGCGACCCCGCTCGTCTGTTACCCATGCACAAAGACGGCCGCAGTGCCTTTTATGTGCAACACAATTTGGGTAAAAAAAGCATGAGCCTGGATTTAACCAAACCTGCGGCACAAAAAATTTGCCATGACTTAATTAAAGATGCCGACGTCGTGGTAGAAAACTTTAGTCCCGGTGTGATGAAGCGTTTCAATATGGACTGGGCAAGTCTTAAGGCCATTAATCCCAATTTAGTGATGTGCTCTATCTCCTGCTTCGGCCAGGACGGTCCACTCGCATCCTTGCCCGGTTACGATTACATTGGCCAATCCTACGCGGGTATTCTCGACATGAATGGCGAGCCTGATCGAGCCCCGGTTTTTGCCGACCTCACCTTTGGTGATGTCTCCAGCGGCACACATGCCTATGCCGCTATTGTCGCCGCACTTTTCCACCGTTTTCGCGGTGGAGAGGGACAGCACCTCGATCTCTGTCTACAGGAAATTTTATTCAGTTACCACGAAATGAACGTGCAGCTCTACGATGCGTCAGCGGGCGCCTACACGCCTAAGCGAGCGGGCGCGACGCACGGTGTCGCCGCCCCAGCAGGCATTTTTAGATGTGGCGAGCGCTATCTATTTGTTCTCGCCCTGGGCGCTCAGTGGGATAAGCTGGCAAAGACAATGGGACGTGAAGATATGCTCAGCGACCCGCGCTTTGCCGACCTCGCCGCTCGCCGTGAGAATAAAGAGGCGGTCAACCAGGCTGTGCAAACCTGGCTCGATGCTATTGTCGATCCCGATGAAGCCTTAGCCATTTTACAAGACGCACGTATACCCAGCGCCCCCATACTCAGCGTACCCGAGGTGATGGAACACCCTCACACCCGGGCCCGCAATATGGTGCGAACAGTCGTCGATCCCGTTTGGGGGCCACTTAAAATTCCTCGCACCCCCCTGCGTTTTTCAACCTTTCCCGACATACCTGAACAAACAGCGGGGTTTCTCGGCGAGCATAATCACGAAATTCTCAGTGACGTGCTTGGCTACTCCGCTGAGAATATTGCCGTACTAGAAGCTGAGGGCGTCATCAACTCTAAACAGGTTTGAGCCCAAACTGGTTTTGAGCTTAACACTTTTTGGTGTTGCCAAAATTTCCAAATACGAGCCCAGGAAAGACAAACCCAAGCTCTTAACCTTATAAAAAGGTCAAACCCACTGATGAGCACGCAAACACGCTTAACCGAAGATGTCGTCACTATCACCACCCCCGATGGTGACATGGAATGCTTTGTCGCCTGGCCCGCCAGCGATGCGATAACAGCCTATCCGCCTGTTATTCTCTATATGGACGCCCCCGGTGTACGTGGCGAGCTCTACGACTTTGTACGCCGCATCGCCGCCCAGGGTTATATCGCCATTATTCCCAACCTTTACTACCGTTACGGCGTGCGCGATCCCGGTGGCCAGATGATGGCCATGCTCGATGCTCACACCAACGGCATGATTATCAGCGACACTCGCGCCATGATTGACTGGCTCGATGCCCACCCCAACGCCCTACCCGGCCCCATGGGCTGTATCGGCTATTGCATGAGCGGCAAATTTGTACTTGCCGTCACTTGTCGCTTCCCCGAGCGTTTTAAAGCGATGGCCTCCCTCTACGGGGTGTCCCACGTCACCAGAAAAAGTGATTCCGCCCACCTTCTGATCCCCAATATCGAAAGCGACTGCTCGCTTTACTTCGGCTTCGCTGCCCACGACCCCTATGTGCCCGATGCTGAGATCAAAGCCCTCGATGCCTGTCTGAGCGAAAACAACGTCGACTACGTGCTCGAGAAAGTGCCTAACACTGAACACGGCTTCGCCTTTCCCCAACGTATGACATACAACCACGATGCCGCCGAGCGCCATTGGGATATTGCCTTTGCGTTATTTGCTCGCAAACTTAAATAAGCTCTCTTGCAGAGGGCTTTAGTCGTACCCTTTAGCGTTGTAACATGCTTGATGCACCCTAAAAATTTTCACCCTAGGAGCCCCGCGCAGAGTAGAATAATAATTGGTCAATTGAAATCTTTGCTCCTTGGCAATCAATCTGAATTCACGCTCCATTAACACCCAGGTAAGCTGTTTATGAATGCTCCCCCCCACCCCACTTTTGAGTTTTTGCGCAGCCAGCGTATTGAATCCCTCGACCTCGATGTCAGTGAATACCGCCACATTAAAACCGGCGCTCAACATATTCATATTGCCACCGATAACAGTGAGAATGTCTTTCTGGTGGCCCTGCGCACAGTGCCTGAAGACTCACGGGGTGTAGCGCATATTCTCGAACATACGGCTCTGTGTGGTAGTGAAAAATACCCGGTGCGCGACCCCTTCTTTATGATGATTCGCCGCTCGCTAAACACCTTTATGAATGCCTTTACCAGCTCCGACTGGACGGCTTACCCCTTCGCCAGCCAGAATAGAAAGGACTTTAACAATCTTCTCCAAGTCTATCTTGATGCGGTATTTTTCTCGCGACTCAACCCCCTCGATTTCGCCCAGGAAGGGCACCGTCTTGAGTTTAAAGACGCCGAAAATAGCGACTCTGATCTGGTCTACAAGGGCGTTGTTTTCAATGAAATGAAGGGCGCAATGAGCTCAGTCACTTCGACCCTGTGGCACACCCTTTGTACCTACCTCTATCCGACCACCACCTATCACTACAACAGTGGTGGCGATCCGGCAGCGATTCCCGATTTAACGTATGAGCAGCTAAAAAACTTTTATCGCACCCATTACCACCCTAGCAATGCCACCTTTATGACCTTTGGTGACATCCCCGCCGCTGAGCATCAAGCCAACTTTGAGCGCGAGGCTTTGCACCGGTTCGAGCCGCTGCCTGAAACCATCGCCGTCGCCGACGAAAAACGCTACCTGGCGCCCATTGCCGTTGAAGAAGCGTATGCTTTTGACGAGGAAGGCCCTACCGACAACAAAACCCACATTATCATCAGCTGGCTACTGGGCAAGGCCACCGATTTAAAAGCCTGTATGCAAGCCCATTTGCTCAATAGCGTTTTGCTGGACAACAGCGCATCACCGCTGTTGAAAGCCCTCGAAACCAGCGATCTCGGCAGCTCGCCATCACCATTGTGCGGACTGGACGACTCGCAGAAAGAAATGTGCTTTGTCTGCGGCATAGAGGGCAGCGAGCCCGAGAAAGCCGTTGAGCTGGAAAACCTGGTGATGGACGTACTGCGTGATGTCGCCGAGAATGGCGTCGCCCAGGACCAGGTCGAAGCCTCTTTGCATCAACTCGAATTGCAGCAGCGTGAAATTGGTGGTGACGGCTACCCCTACGGCCTGCAGTTGATTTTGACCTCTTTGACCAGCGCCACACACCGCGGCGACCCCATCGCCCTGCTCGATTTAGAACCTGTGTTGGCAGAGTTGCGTGAAGCCATCGCCGATCCCACGTTTATACAATCACTGGCCCGTGAGTTGTTGGTAGACAACCCCCATCGCGTACGCTTAACCCTGCGCCCAGAACCCGCCCTCTCAGCACGGCGCGAAAAAAGCGAAGCCGCAAAACTGGCCGCTATCAAGACCCAGCTCAGTGATGCAGAAAAACAAGAAATTATCAAGCAAACGGCCGCCTTGAATGCACGTCAAATGCAGGTCGATGACGAAGGCGTGCTGCCCAAGGTCGGCCTTGAAGACATCTCCCCCGAGATGGCCTATGTCGGTGCCACCCGCAAAACTGACGGAGACTTCCCCCTTACTCAATACGAAGTCGGCACTAATGGTCTGGTCTATCAACAATTGTTAATTGAGCTGCCGGCACTCTCTGAAGAACAGATTGACCTGCTACCCCTTTACGCCAGCTGCCTTACCGAACTCGGTGTTGGTGACAAAGACTACCTCGCCACTCAACTCTGGCAGTCTCAGGTCTGTGGTTCGATTAATACTCATGCCTCCGTGCGCTGTGCGGTCGATGACCTGCAAAATCTTAGTGGACATTTAGTTATTAGCACCAAGGGCTTAGCAAATAATCAGAAAGCACTTTCTGAGCTAATGAACACGACCTTTGAGTCCGTTCGCTTCGATGAATTACCGCGCTTGCGCGAGCTTATTGCACAAATCCGCGCGCGCCGCGAAAGCAGTGTTACCGGTAACGGCCATACTCTGGTCATGACTGCTGCCGCCAGTCATACCAGTCCCTGTGCCTGGTTATCCCACCAATGGGGCGGCATGGAAGGCATCCGTCTTGTCAAACGACTCGATGGCAGCCTCAATGCACAGGTTGAACTCGCTGACTTCGCCGCCAAACTGACCGAGCTTCACGCCCTCTTTTTACAGGCACCACGACAGGCTTTGCTGGTCGGCGAGCAAGAACACATGAGCCAATTTGCCACAGACTTTCTCGGTGCGCTGGCACCTGGTGACGATTCCACCTTTACACCCTTTAGTCGCCCCAAACTCTGCTCTCCAAGCCAGCAATTGTGGGCCACTAGCACCCAGGTCAATTTCTGCGCTCACGCCTACCCCACTGTGCCCATGGCTCACCCCGACGCCGCACCACTGAGTGTGCTCGGCGGCTTTCTACGCAATGGCTATTTACACCGCGCCATTCGCGAGCAGGGCGGTGCCTACGGCGGCGGTGCCGGACAGGACAACAACAGTGGCGCCTTCCGCTTCTTCTCCTACCGTGACCCTCGTATTGAGGGCACCCTCGACGACTTCCAGGCCTCATTAGTCTGGCTGCAGGAAGGGCAGCACCAGTGGCAGCAGGTAGAAGAGGCGATACTTGGCGTCGTGTCCGGTCTCGACAAACCCTCTTCGCCCGCCGGTGAAGCCAAGCAAAACTTCCATGCCGAGCTCTATGGCCGTGGTCGTGAAGAACGCGAAGCCTTCCGCAATCAGGTGCGCGCGGTAAAACTGGACGACCTGCAGCGTGTCGGCTGGGACTATCTGCGCGAAGAACAGCGCAGTACGGCTGTTATCACCAATGCCGATAGCGCCGCCAAACTAGACGCCTTAGATTTAACGTTATTTACGCTGTAACTAGCCCCTTACGACAACGTTGAACTTAAAGAGAGGCGCCTCTCTATTCATGACGGCCGCAAGCACGCCTGCAAGGATGCAGGCCTTGGAGAAACGCACGGCGACCATTAACCAATGGATGCCGACATTGAGCGTACTATGATGTATTCACAATGTGTCAAGTGCTGTGTCATGTACAGAGGAGCGGCTGCCCTCTCACGCCCTTTCCACGAACAACAGAAAAGCCAAATTGAACCACGATAAACTATTTTCCCGCCCCCTCGCTGATATTGCCGGCTTCAAGTTCGACGCTGATGTGGTCGCCGTATTTCCGGATATGATCCAGCGCTCCGTACCGGGTTACGAAACGATTATCGCCATGACGGGCACCCTGGCCGGGCGCTACGCCCAACCCCGATCAAAGTGCTACGACCTGGGCTGCTCTCTCGGGGCATCAACGCTGGCTATGGCGCAACACATTCAAGTGCCCGACTGCCGCATTGTCGCCATCGACAATGCCCCCGCGATGATTGAGCACTGTGCCAACATTCTCGCCCATGAGCAGCCCGACACCACGGTCGACCTCATTTGCGCCGACTTGCTCGACTTACCCCTTGAAAAGCCCCTCGCCGATGCCTCAATGGTGGTGCTCAACTTTACCCTGCAATTTTTGCCCCCAGAAACACGCACGGCACTGATGCAGCACATTTACGATGCCCTTTTACCCGGCGGCATCGTCATTTTGTCAGAGAAAATTGCCTTTGCCGATGACCACTTGAACCAACTGATGATAGAGCTGCACCACAGCTTTAAGCGCGCCAATGGCTACTCCGAACTGGAGGTTGCGCAAAAGCGTTCGGCCCTGGAAAACGTCCTTATTCCCGAAACCCTCGACCAACACCGCGAACGGCTTACCAGTGTTGGCTTTCGTCGTATCGACATCTGGTTTCAATGTTTTAACTTCGCTTCTCTCCTGGCCATAAAATGAGCGACCAACCCGTAATCGACTATCAGGACCTGCTCACAGGGCTCAACACCCTCGGTGAACAGCAGGCCCAAGCCTTGCGTGCCCATAGCAAACGCGCCGCCAACAAACGCTCGGTCAAGCCAGCCTCTCTCAGTCAGTGGGCCGCTCAACTACCCGACGCTATCGCCAGAGGTTTGAACCCCCAACGTTGGGGCGATCTCCCTCAGTGGCAACAGTGTCTGGACAGTCTTCCCTCTCTAACCGCGAGCAGCTGTGATTTCAGCACTGGCGTGCGCATTGGCGAAGCCAATGATTGTAGCGACGCTCAGCGCGAACAATTGCGCACGAGCTTGATGGCTCTCCACCCCTGGCGCAAAGGCCCCTATCAACTCTTCGGCCTCGATGTCGACACCGAGTGGCGGTCTGACTGGAAATGGGATCGCTTACTGCCCCACATCGCGCCATTAAAAGATAAGCTAGTACTCGATGTTGGCTGTGGCAATGGCTACCACTGCTGGCGCATGTACGGTGAGGGCGCACAACGGGTTATTGGCATCGACCCCTCGCCCCGCTTCGTTGTGCAATTTTATGCGTTAAAACATTTTGCCAATCAATTTGCAACCCCGACCTCTGCCCTTCAGTTCCCATCAAAGGCCGCTTCCCCAGAGACCCTTGCTTTAAAAAAAACCGGCCCATCCACGCAACAAGCCCCAGCACGCACCACAACCGCACAACATGCGGTAGACACAAGCCTACCCGTGGATATTTTGCCTCTGGGTATTGAAGACCTGCCTGCGACACTAGAGGCCTTTGACACAGTCTTTTCTATGGGCGTGCTCTACCACCGCCGCTCAGCCATGGATCATTTGCTCGAACTCAAAGCCTGTCTTAAACCCGGCGGCCAACTGGTGCTAGAAACGCTGGTTATCGACGGGAGTAAAGATGAGGTACTGGTGCCCGAGGGGCGCTATGCAAAAATGCGTAATGTCTGGTTTATACCCAGCCCGCCGACCCTGCTCAGCTGGTTGCGCAAATGTGGTTTTAAAACGCCACGCCTGGTGGATGTGTGCGACACCAGTACCGCTGAACAGCGCAGCACCCCGTGGATGCACTTTGAATCCCTGCCCGATTTCCTCGACGCTAACGACAGCAGCCGCACCTGCGAGGGCCATCCAGCACCGCGTAGAGCGGTGTTTGTCGCCGAGTGTTAATTGCCACCCTGCCG